>NZ_JABUOU010000001.1 GCF_013344475.1 Martelella limonii
CCCGTGGCATCACCATCTCGACGGCCCACGTCGAATATGAGACGCCGAACCGCCACTACGCCCACGTTGACTGCCCCGGCCACGCCGACTACGTCAAGAACATGATCACCGGTGCTGCCCAGATGGATGGCGCGATCCTGGTTTGCTCGGCTGCCGACGGCCCGATGCCGCAGACCCGCGAGCACATCCTGCTTGCCCGTCAGGTTGGCGTTCCGGCGATCGTCGTGTTCCTGAACAAGGTTGACCAGGTCGACGACGAAGAGCTCCTCGAGCTCGTCGAAATGGAAGTCCGCGAGCTGCTCGATTCTTACGAGTTCCCGGGCGACGAAATCCCGATCATCAAGGGCTCGGCTCTTGCTGCTCTGGAAGATTCGGACAAGAAGATCGGCGAAGACGCGATCCGCGAACTGATGGCCGCTGTCGACGACTACATCCCGACGCCTGAGCGCCCGGTTGACCAGCCCTTCCTGATGCCGATCGAAGACGTGTTCTCGATCTCGGGTCGTGGTACGGTCGTGACCGGCCGTGTCGAGCGCGGCATCGTCAAGGTTGGCGAAGAAGTCGAAATCGTCGGCATCAAGGCAACGCAGAAGACGACGGTTACCGGCGTTGAAATGTTCCGCAAGCTGCTCGACCAGGGCCAGGCCGGCGACAACATCGGCGCTCTGATCCGTGGCGTACAGCGCGACCAGGTCGAGCGTGGCCAGATCCTCTGCAAGCCGGGTTCGGTTACGCCGCACACCGTGTTCAAGGCAGAAGCCTACATCCTGACGAAGGAAGAAGGCGGCCGTCATACGCCGTTCTTCACCAACTATCGTCCGCAGTTCTACTTCCGCACCACGGACGTGACCGGTGTTGTCACGCTGCCGGAAGGCACGGAAATGGTCATGCCGGGCGACAACGTCACGGTTGACGTCGAGCTGATCGTTCCGATCGCGATGGAAGAAAAGCTGCGCTTCGCTATCCGCGAAGGCGGCCGTACCGTCGGCGCCGGCATCGTCGCCTCGATCATCAAGTAAGCTTGATCGACTGAATTGAAAAAAGCCCCGGCGGAGCGATCCGCCGGGGCTTTTTCTTGTTCTTGGGCAGGCTTTACATCGGCTCGCCAATCTCGATGATGTGGCCGTCGGGGTCGTGGCATCTGAACACGGACTGCCCCCAGGCCTGCCGCTCGATCGGATGGATGAGCGCCGCTCTGGCCGAAACCTTTTCGAACAGTGCCTGCAGCGCGCCGGATTCGAAATAGATCACCATATTGGCGCGCCCATAGGGCTCGGTGCGCGCGGCCGGCGCACCGAATATCGTGGTTTCCAGGGCTTTTCCGGAATGCAGCGCCAGTCCGTTTTCTAGCTGAACGAAATCGCCGTGGTCCTGCGCGATCGTCTGGCCGAGCAGGTCGCAGTAAAACGCGACGGAGCGCTTGATGTCGGCGACGAAAACGAGCGTGTTGATGAAGGTCGGCTTTGTCATGGTTCCGCTCAGGCCCCGCCCACCAGCAGCAGGGCCATGGGGAGAGTGATGATCGACACCAGCGTCTGGACGGTGACGACGGCCGAATAGAGCCGCGCATCGCCGCCGAGCTGGCGGGCCAGAACATAGCCGTTCATCGCGGTGGGCACGCTTGCGCCGAGCACCATGACGGTCAGCGGCATGCCGGTGACGCCGAGTGTGGTCGCCAGCGTGTAGGTGACGAACGGAAACAGGATGAGTTTCATCACGGTCGGCAGCAGCACCATCGGCTTCGGCTTCAGCGCATCCGATATCACCAGCCCGGCGCCGACCAGCAGCAGGCCCATGCCAAGGGCTGCGCGGGCCATCAGGTCGAAGGCCGCATAGACCGGATCGTAGATCGGGATCGACAGGAAGTTGATCAGGATCGAGACGAGGGCTGCGACCACCAGAGGGTTGGTTGCGACCTTCAGCGCCATTGCGCCGAGATTGCGCTTCTCGCCGGAAAACGTGACGAGGACCATCACGTTGACGATGTTGAGCGGAATGATCGTTGCCGTCATCATCAGCGAGATAACCGCCATGCCTTCAAGGCCTGCAAACTTGTCGGCGATCGCGAGCGCCACGAAGGCGTTCCAACGCGTTGTTGTCTGAAACACGGAGGTATAGGCCGGGCGACCGACGCGCCATCGCTTCAAGAGGGGCCAGAGCGCGAGTGTGAGCGCCGATATGATGGTCACGGCCATCAGCGCGATCCACCCGATCCGACCGGCATCGAGCGACGAGAAATCCGCACGCGCCAGCGTGGTAAACAGCAGCGCCGGAAACAGTACATAATAGCCGAGCTGGTTCAGTCCCGCCCAGAAGCCGTCGTTGAAGATCGGGACGCGTTTCAGGAAGGCCCCGAATGCAATCACGATGAAGATGGGCAGAACGCTTTCGAAGATCAGGAGCATGCGGAATACCGGTGGCCTATGGTTCGGTTAACTTTGCCTGCGATGATTGCTTGCCAGAGCGAAGGTATTTCTGTCACACAGACCTGTGGAGAAAGAAAAGCCGATGAACGAAGTCTGGCCGCGCCGATTGAGAATTGCAATACTGGGCACGGCGCTGGCGTGCCTGCCGATCGAACTTGCGGTCAGCGGCGCAATCCTCGCGATCATCGTGTTTGTGGACCATATGTTCGACACGCGGCGCATGCTTGGCGATCGCGCCGTGGAACGCATGCAGGAATAGCGCCTCAAGCCTGCCTCGCGATCGCCGTCAACCGGTCGAGCGCGCCCTGCAGAATGAAGGATGCGGCGGCCGAGTCGATCCGCTCCGCCCGCTTCTGCCGGGAGACGTCCATTTCCAGAAGCACCCGCTGGGCTGCAACCGTCGAAAGCCGTTCGTCCCAGAAACAGAAGGGAAGGTCGGTCTTTTCTTCCATGCTGCGCACGAAGGCGCGGGTCGCCTGAACGCGCGGTCCGGCACTGCCATCCATGTTCATCGGCAGGCCGATGACGAAGCCCGCGATCCGTTCCTTTTTGGCAAAGGCCAGCAGCGTCTCCGCGTCCCGGGTGAACTTGATGCGCTTCAGCACCGGCCGCGGGGTCGCAAACCGGCGCGACAGGTCCGAAACCGCAAGGCCGATGGTCTTGGTGCCGAGATCGAGGCCGGCAATGGCTGCAGCAGGGGCGAGGCCTGCGGCCAGTTCTTCAATCGTCTGGACGGTCATGGTGTTTTTCTTGGCGCCTTTTGCCAAGCTTCG
This sequence comes from Martelella limonii, assembly GCF_013344475.1. Classification (GTDB taxonomy): domain Bacteria; phylum Pseudomonadota; class Alphaproteobacteria; order Rhizobiales; family Rhizobiaceae; genus Martelella; species Martelella limonii. The sequence continues at coordinate 3,200 of NZ_JABUOU010000001.1, forward strand.
ATGGAAAATCGAGCCGGGCCGCATTAGGTGTTGGGATAGAACACTTAACGCCAGCATGAAGGAAAAGCAAAATGAAGCTGACCTGGCTCGGGCATTCCGCATTCCGCCTGGAAACCGCAAAAGCAACCATTCTGATCGACCCGTTTCTCTCGGGTAATCCGTCCTTTGAGGGGCTCGATCGGGGCGGCGTGGTCAAGGGCGTGACCCACATCCTTCTGACCCACGGCCACGGCGATCATCTGGGCGACACCATTCCGATCGCGAAGGAAACCGGCGCGACCGTGCTTGCCAACGCCGATCTGGCTGCCTGGCTCGGCAAACAGGGTGTGACGAACATCGAGGCGGGCAATACCGGCGGCACGGTCGATTTCGACAATTTCACGGTGACATTCACCAATGCGCTGCATTCCTCCGCCTTCATCACCGAGGACGGCGTTTCCCATGCACTCGGCAATCCCAACGGGCTGATGCTGCATATCGATGACGAGCCGACGATCTATCACATGGGTGATACCGACATCTTCTCCGATATGGCCTTGATCAACGAGCTGCACACGCCGCAGGTCGGTCTTGTTCCGATCGGCGACCGTTTCACCATGGGCGGTGCGGTGGCGGCCCTTGCCTGCCAGCGCTATTTCAACTTCGAGACCGTGATCCCGATGCATTACGGCACGTTCCCGATCATCGACCAGACACCGGATTCCTTCGTTACCGGCATGGGGCCGGGCCCGACCGAGGTGCTGACCCCGAAACCCGGCGAAACGGTCGATCTGTGATCAATTGCACCGTTGCGAAGGGCGGCGACGCCCTTTATAGCGTCAGGGGAAATTATAAACCCGGAGAGCTTTCATGTCCGTAGACACCGCGACCGTCAAACGTGTTGCCAAGCTGGCGCGCCTCGCCGTCGATGAGGAAGCCGTCGAGCGCATGACCGGCGAGCTCAACGCAATCCTCGGTTTCGTCGAACAGCTGGGCGAGGTGGATGTCGAGGGCGTCGAGCCGATGACCTCTGTGATGCCCATGACGATGAGAAAACGCGACGACGCCGTCACGGATGGCGACAAGGCCGATGTGATCGTTGCGAACGCCCCCGAGACGGAACGCAATTTCTTCCTGGTGCCGAAGGTTGTCGAATAGACCCCTCCACCTTCCCCAGCGACCTGCAACAAAGTGACGCTTATGACCGAACTGACCAGCCTGACCATCGCCGAGGCCCGTGACAAGCTCAAGGCCAAGGACATTACCGCGACCGAACTGACCGCCTCCTATCTGAAGGCGATCGATGATCACAATGGCGCCCTCAACGCCTATGTGGCGGTAACCCATGATCAGGCGACCGCCATGGCCAAGGCCTCCGACCTGAAGCTCTCCCAGGGCACGGGCGGCGCGCTGGAGGGGATTCCGCTCGGCGTGAAGGATCTGTTCGGCACCCGTGACGTCCACACCCAGGCCGCCTCGCACATTCTTGATGGCTTCAAGCCGAAATACGAGTCGACCGTGACCCAGAACCTCTGGGACGATGGCGCGGTGATGCTGGGCAAGCTCAACATGGACGAGTTCGCGATGGGCTCTTCCAACGAGACCTCCTATTACGGGCCGGTCATCAATCCCTGGAGGGCCAAGGGCTCGAACCAGGACCGCGTTCCGGGCGGCTCGTCCGGTGGTTCCGCCGCAGCCGTCGCCGCGCATCTTTGCGCAGGGGCCACCGCCACCGATACCGGCGGCTCGATCCGTCAGCCGGCTGCGTTTACCGGCACGGTCGGCATCAAGCCCACCTATGGCCGCTGCTCTCGCTGGGGCGTTGTGGCGTTTGCCTCCTCGCTCGATCAGGCCGGACCGATTGCCCGTGACGTGCGCGATGCGGCGATCCTGCTGAAATCCATGGCAAGCGTGGACGACAAGGACACTACTTCTGTCGATCTGCCGGTGCCGGATTACGAAGCCGCCATCGGCCAGTCGGTGAAGGGCATGAAGATCGGCATTCCGCGCGAATACCGTGTCGAAGGCATGCCGGAGGATATCGAAAAGCTCTGGCAGAAGGGCATCGAGATGCTGAAGGATGCCGGCGCCGAGATCGTCGATATCTCGCTGCCGCATACCAAATACGCGCTGCCTGCCTATTATATCGTCGCGCCGGCGGAGGCCTCCTCGAACCTCGCCCGCTATGACGGCGTCAAATACGGCCTGCGCGTGGAAGGCAAGGACATTGCCGACATGTATGAAAAGACCCGCGCGGCCGGTTTCGGCCCCGAGGTCCAGCGCCGCATCATGATCGGCACCTATGTGCTGTCGGCTGGCTATTATGACGCCTACTATCTGAAGGCGCAGAAGGTGCGCACGCTGATCAAGCGCGACTTCGAAAACGTGTTTGCCGAAGGCGTCGATACCATTCTGACGCCGGCGACACCGTCCGCCGCATTCGGCATTGCCGATCAGGATCTCGCCAATGATCCGGTGAAGATGTATCTGAACGACATCTTCACGGTGACGGTGAACATGGCCGGCCTTCCGGGGATTTCCGTTCCCGCCGGTCTCGACCACAACGGCCTTCCGCTCGGCCTGCAGCTGATCGGCAAGCCCTTCGAGGAAGAAACGCTGTTCCGCACGGCCGCCGTCATGGAAAAGGCCGCCGGCCGGTTTACGCCGGAAAAGTGGTGGTAGCCTCGAGCATTCGGGTGCCAGGTGGAGACACCTGACACCCGCGAAAATGCAGAGCCGAGGGGGCGTGCAACTTCACCACGCTTGGCGGTATCCTCTCCTTGCTGGGGCACGCCAGATATCGCAAGCGTGGCATTTACGAGAAGAGGCCGTGACATCGAACGGCCATCCTCGCTTCACATTGGCGCGGACCGGGGCATTGGGAACCGCATTCACGCGGGACTGATCCGCTTTTCCCCTGCGCCCTCAAACCTCGCTGGACAATCCCAACCCATCCGGGCCTAGCCTCATGGTGATCGGTTTCTGTGCGTCCCATTCAAGCCGCTTTTCTCCCTTCTGGAAAGTCTCGGTTCGTGCCGGGATAGGGCGTCGCCGATGTCGCCGGAGCCGCTCCTGTCATCGCGCCTTGCCAGAGCGGGGCCGTCCCATGGTCTTCGGGCATCTACGAAGGCAATTCCGTGACATTCCCGCGGCATCATTTTCCTGCCGGGAGGGGGTGTCATTTCTGCCATATTCCGAAGGCTTCTGCCCGTCGAAACAGCTTCGAAGGGCAAGAATTGAAATCGCTTTCATTGTTTATGCTGCTCGCCGCGCTTTCGCTGTCGGCCTGCACCACCACCGCTGAAACATCACCCCCAACCGAGACATCTGCAATCGATCACTTCGTAAGCCCGATCCAGGGCAAGGAGGAAGGCGCGACCGGGCCCGATGACCGGTTGCGGCTTTCCTATGCGGCGGACAAACCCGCCCCGTCGCGCTCGCCTGCTTCGCGTGCGCTCGACATGGTCCTTCAGCTTGGCGACAACACGATCAGCGTCTACCGCTACCGCGATCCCGCAAGCGGAAAATCCGCATTTTTCGATGGCGACGGCAACAAGCTCGGGCAATATCTTCTGCGCAATCCGGTGCCGGATGGGAAGCCGACCTCGGGCTTTGGCCGTCGCTACCACCCGGTGCTCGGCTATTCGCGCATGCACTCCGGTGCGGACTGGTCTGCGCCGACCGGTACGCCGATCTACGCTGCTGCCGATGGCGTCGTGACGTTTGCCGGCACGCGCAGCGGCGGCGAGGGCAAGCAGATCGTGATCGATCACGGCCATGGCTACCAGACCTCCTACAGCCATGAGAGCAAGTTTGCCAAAGGCATAAAGGCTGGCGTTCACGTGGAGCAGGGACAGTTGATCGGCTATGTCGGACGCACCGGCCTCGCCACCGGTTCGCATCTTCATTACGAGGTGTCGATCAATGGCACGAAAGTCGACCCGCGCAAGGTCCACTTCATCCGCGAGGGAAGGCTCGAAGGCGCAGACCTTGCGAGGTTCGAAAAATACGTGAAGGAAGACGCCTGAGGGCTGGCTGGGCGCTGGGACGTTCGACATGGCGTCAGAAAGGCTGATGTCCGTCCCTGGTGCGAGCCGCTCACTGAATGGGCTCCAGCTGTCCGGAGCCGCTCGTGACGCTCTGCATTGGAAGGATGTCGGATGGCTTCTAGGCCTCGGGATCGCTGATCAGCGCTGAAAGCTTGCCGGAGGCGCCATTGAGCAGGCCGACATGGCCGACGGCTTCTTCAAGCGTGAGGCGTTGCAGCGGCGCGTGGAAGGACAGCGACGAGACCAGCCGTCCGTAGCTGTCGCGGATCGGAACGGCGACCGCGATCATGCCGTCCATGAACTCCTCGTTGTCCGTGGAGTAACCGCGCTCACGGATGCGGTCGATCTCTTCAAGCAGCGCCTCCGGCGTCGTCATCGTGTTGGCGGCGCGCGCGGTCAGTTCCGTCGCATTGAGATAGCCGATCACATGCTTGCGATCGAGCGAGCTCAGATACATCTTGCCTGCCGAGGTGCAGTAGAACGGCACGCGCGAGCCGACCGGCAGCTGGATGCGCAGCGGCCATTTGGTTTCCACACGCTCAAGATAGATCATCGCGTCCCGGTCGGGGATCGAGATGTTGCAGGTCTCATTGATCTCTTCGGCCAGCGCCGTCAGGATTGCCTGGCGGGCGGTGCGGATCCGGAGCGAGGACATGATGCCGGCAGACATCACCCTCAGCCGGCTCCCGGGCGAATAGCCCCGCCCGTCAATCTCGCGCTGGATGAAGCCTTCGGCCTCAAGCGTTGCAAACAGGCGGTGGATCGTCGGCTTCGGCAGCCCGAGCGTCTGATTGACCTCGGTCGGCGTCACCGGCGAACCTGCTTGCGCAAGCGCTTCGAGCACCATCAGCAGGCGAAGGTTCGTCGGTATCTGGCCGGTCTGATCATCCACGTTGCAAGCTGCCGCTTCATTCTGATTGTTGCATGGTCTGGCACTGCCAGCGTCTTATCTGTTTGGCAGTAGCATCGTGGAGAGCGAGGGCACAAGAGCGACCAGCACCCAGACCGCGACCAGTGCCAGGATGTAGGGATATATATAGCGCAATATCCTGAAATAGGAGACGCCGGTGACGCCGGAGGCCACATAGAGGTTGAGGCCATAGGGCGGGGTGATGAAGCCAATCGAGGCGCCGACCAGGAAGATCACCGCGAACTGGATCGGGTCGACGCCGATCGAGGCTGCAATCGGCGCGAGGATCGGCGCCATGATGATGGTGGTCGGCAGGCTTTCCAGCACCATGCCCGTGACGAACACGATCGCCATGGCGGTAAACAGCACCGGGTAATAGCCGCCCATGGAGCGGACGAAATTGCCGATCGCATCTTCCGCGCCCATCACGGACAGGATCTGCTGCATCACCACGGAGATCGCGATCAGCGGCGCGAGGATGCCTGTGATCTGCGCCGAGCGCAGCGTGATCGTGGGAATGTCGATCGGGCTGAAGCCCTGCACCACCAGCATTTCGCCATAGCTGCGTTCGCTCGGCGGCCGGTCTTCGCTGGGCGAACCCATCATCTTGTGAAGCGGCAGGCTGATGAAGCCCACGACCACGCAGAAGGCGACGGTCACGGCGGCAGCTTCGGTCGGCGAGAACTTGCCGGTGTAGATGCCCCAGAGCACGATGCCGATTGCGAAGAAGCCGAGCCACGAGCCGACCGCCGTCTTCAGCACGCGCGACGGCTCAAGCCGGATCAGATGGCCCCAGCCATTGATCGAGCAGATGATCCAGCAGAACAGCATCATGGAAAGTCCCATCAGCAGACCCGGAATGATGCCGGCAACGAACAGCTCGGAGATCGGCAGGTTCATCAGGAAGCCGTAGACGATGAAGATGATCGAAGGCGGGATGATGATGCCGAGCGTGCCGCCGGCTGCGGCGGTTGCGGCGGAGAAGCGCTCGTCATAGCCGCCCTTCTTCATCTCCGGATGGAGCATCGAGCCGATCGTGGCAGTGGTTGCCGAGTTGGAGCCGGAAATCGCCGCAAACAGGCCGCAGGCGCCGATCGCCGCCATGGCAAGGCCGCCGCGCATCCAGCCAAGGCAGGAATAGGCGAAATCGGACATGCGCTTGGCAATGCCGGACTGGTTGATGAGATCGCCGGTGAGGATGAAGAGCGGCATTGCCAGAAGCGCAAAGCCATCGGTGAACACATCGGAAAGCGCCGAGCCCAGGTTGTCGAGCGGCAGGCCGAGCAGAAGGCTCATGCCGATGACCCAGAGGCCGATGACGAGCAGAACCGGAACGCCGAGCAGGAAGACGGCCGTCGCGCCCAGCGAGATGATGGTGATCCAGACAGAGTCGGACATGAAATGCTCCTCAGTCGCCGAACTGCGCCGACGCGGCGATCAGCGGTTCGCCGGTGCGGTAATTGCGATAGTCGATGGCAAGGTTCTCGAATGCCCTGCCGGCCATCAGCAGGAAGCTCACCGGAACCGAGGTCAGCAGCCACCATTGCAGCACATTGTCGGTGCCGAGCAGGATCTGGAAATTGGCGGCCGAATTGAAGACCACCCGTGTGGAGGTGACGATGACGACCCAGCAGAATACCGTCCACATCACCGCGTCCAGCACCAGGCAAGCAAACTGGCCGGCGCGCGGCAGCATGCTGCGAAACTCGGCGAAGCTTAAGTGATTGCGGAACTTCATGTTGTAGGCGCAACCCGCCCAGGCCATGATCAGGAACAGGAAGGGCGGCAGCGTGGTCGACCATGGTTCCTGAACCGAAAACGCGAAACGCCGTACCACCTCGACGGCCAGGATCGTGGCGATCAGCAGATACGACCAGATCATGAAGAACTTCTCGAGATGCCGCTCGACAAAGGGAAGGCGGGCATAAAGAAAGGCGACCAGCAGACCGCCCAAAATCGTCACGATCAGACCGACAAGCCAGGCGCCGTTCGAGCCCAGCGCCTCGCTGATCGTCCATGAATCCCAGCTACCGATCGACGTGACGATCGACCAGGCGCCGCCAAGCAACGTTTCCAACGTCATTCTCCTCCCAAACGATGGGCATGATTGCCGGCATTCCTCCCCGAAACGCCGGCCAGTTTCAGTGTGGGGTTGCGGTCAGCTCTTCCACCAGCGGCGCGGCTCGACGTTTTCCGCCCGCATGTCTGCCGGGACCTGACGCGCGATCGCGCTGATCTCGGTATAGGTGTCGATGCCGCCGGCCCAGTTGTTGAGGCGCTCGCGCCACTGTTCCCAGGGGCCCGGATTGAATTCCGGCGAGCACATTTCCTCGGCCATCTTGATCTGGTCGTCGGCAAGGAAGGCAGGACGGACATTGTTGTCGGCAAAGACCGTGTTGGGAAGCTGCGGATCAGAGAAGCCGACCGTGTTGATCAGCGCCGCTTCATTGGCACCCTGGATGACCGCCTGCGTGAAGTAGGACGATTCCAGCACGGCTTCCTGGATTTCCGCCTCGAACCCGTCGAACACCTTGGCATTCATCGAGGTGTGTTCGGTGCCGCAGAAGAACTTGAGGTCGACCGACTGCGAGACCACCGGTGCCATGTTGGCGTAGGCTACGGCGGAGGCCCAGGTTTCCGCACCGTCGATCAGGCCCTGCTTGAGGCCGTCGAGCGTTTCTTCCCAGGCGATCGGAACCGGGTTGAGGTTCAGCAGCTGCATTGCGATGCGGCCGAGCTGTGTGCCGGTAACGCGGTTCTTGGTGCCGAACAGCTGATCGAGCCGCGTGATCGTCGGCTTGTCGGAATATTTCAGGCCAAGCTGGATGCCGCGCAGTTCGCAATGGGTAAACAGGAATTTCAGCCCATGCCGCTTTTCCAGCGGGTCGCGCAGGATGCGCTGGGATTCGGGGCTGTAGAAGAAGTGGTACTGCGAGGCGCGGCCCGGGAACATGTAGGCATAGTCGAGCACGTTGAGATAGGGCGCGCCGCCCGCCGAGTTCTGGGTCGAGGCGGTGTAGATGTCGACGATGCCGAGCTGGGTCTTCTCGACGCAGTTCAGCTGGCCGCAGATCTGGTTGTCGCCGATGAATTCGACGCGCACCAGGCCGTCCGTGCGCTCCTCGAGGTCGCGGGCAAATTCCAGGCAGCCGACGCGCTCGATCAGCGTGTTGTTGGCGTTGAAGCCAGACGCGCCATATTTCAGCGTGTATTTCGGCTCGTTGCCGAAGCGCTTCTCATAGGTGCTTTCCACGGCCTTGGCGAGGCTCGGCAGCGTGATCACGCCGGCCATGGAGCTTGCCGCCAGAAGCGTGGAGCTCAGCCCGAATTGACCCGATAATTTGAAAAGGTCGCGGCGCGATATATGGCGCAGCTTCTCGTTCAGTCCTGTCATTTTCTTCCCTCCCTGTCGAAAAATGAGACTTGCGGTATCGAAATCAATCATATATCGAATGGCCTTGCAAGATACTTTCGTCGTCCCGACGGCGAATTCACGGCTTGGAGGGGGCTTATGGAGCGGTTGGAAGCGGATTATGTGATCGTCGGCGCAGGTTCGGCCGGCTGCGTCATCGCCAACCGGCTGAGCGCCGATCCCGACGTCAGCGTGGTTGTGCTCGAGGCAGGGCCTGCCGACCGCAATCCGTGGATCCACATTCCGGTCGGCTATTTCAAGACGATGCATAATCCGACGGTCGACTGGTGCTACAAGACCGAGCCCGATCCGGGCCTCAACGGCCGCGCGATCGACTGGCCGCGGGGCAAGGTGCTTGGCGGTTCGTCGTCGCTCAACGGCCTGCTTTATGTGCGCGGCCAGCGCCAGGACTATGACCGCTGGGCGCAGATGGGCAACCGCGGCTGGAGCTGGGAAGAAGTGCTGCCGCTGTTCAAGCGTTCGGAAAATCAGGAGCGCGGCGCCGATGAATTTCATGGCACCGAGGGCGAATTGTCGGTCTCCAACATGCGCCTGCAGCGCCCCATCTGCGATGCCTGGGTGGCCGCGGCAATGGCTGCCGGCTATCCGTTCAATCCGGACTATAACGGCGAGACCCAAGAGGGCGTCGGCTATTTCCAGCTGACGGCGCGCAAGGGCAGGCGCTGCAGTTCCGCTGTTGCCTTTCTCAATCCGGCCCGCAAGCGGCCGAACCTCAAGATCATCACCGGCGCGCTGGTGAAAAAGATCGAGATCGAGAACGGACGCGCGACAGGCGTCAGCTATCTGGCCAACGGAAAGGCCGATGCGCTGGTGACCTGCCGGCGCGAGGTGATCGTTTCCTCCGGTACCATCAACTCGCCGCAGCTGCTGATGCTGTCGGGCATCGGCGATGGTGACCGGCTGAAGGCGAACGGCATCGACGTCGTGCATCACGCGCCGGATGTCGGGCGCAATCTGCAGGACCATCTGCAGGCCCGGCTCGTGTTCAAATGCAACGAGCCGACGCTGAATGACGAGGTGCGCTCGCTGTTCAATCAGGCAAGGATCGCGCTGAAATATGCGATGTTCCGGGCGGGTCCGATGGCGATGGCGGCAAGCCTTGCGACCGGCTTCATGCGCACCGGCGATCATGTCGAAACGCCCGATATCCAGTTCCACGTCCAGCCCTGGTCGGCCGACAGTCCAGGCGCCGGCGTGCATCCGTTTTCGGCCTTCACCATGTCGGTCTGTCAGCTGCGTCCCGAAAGCCGCGGTGAGATCGTCCTGAACGGGCCAGATCCGCGCACCTATCCGAAGATCTTCGCGCATTATCTTTCCGCCGAGACGGACCGCCGCACGATTGTCGAAGGCGTCAAGATCGCGCGGAGGATCGCCCGCCATGCGCCGCTGAACTCCAAGATCGCGGAAGAATTCCGGCCATCGGCCGATCTGGCGATGGACGATTATGAAGGCACGCTCGACTGGGCGCGCAACCACTCCGTTTCGATCTATCACCCGACAGGCACGTGCCGCATGGGCCAGGATGAGCGCGCCGTCGTCGACGAACGCCTCAGGGTACGCGGCGTTTCCGGCCTCAGGGTCGCGGATTGCTCGATCATGCCGGAAATTGTGTCCGGCAACACCAATGCGCCGGCCATCATGATCGGCGAGAAATGCAGCGATCTGGTCCGCGAGGACAACCGCCGGATCGCCTGACACAACCGTTTTGGCAGAGGAGACAGCCCATGAAAATGACCACCGAGGAGGCTTTCGTCAAAGTCCTTCAGATGCATGGCATCGAACACGCCTTCGGCATTATCGGCTCGGCCATGATGCCGATTTCGGATCTTTTTCCCGAGGCGGGCATCGAATTTTGGGACTGCGCCCATGAATGCAACGCCGGGATGATGGCCGATGGCTACAGCCGCGCCACCGGCAAGATGTCGATGGTGGTGGCCCAGAACGGGCCGGGCATCACCTCTCTGGTGACGCCGGTCAAGACCGCCTACTGGAACCACACGCCGCTTCTGGTCGTCACCCCGCAGGCCGCCAACAAGACCATCGGTCAGGGCGGCTTCCAGGAAGTCGAGCAGATGGCGCTGTTCAAGGACATGGTCGCCTATCAGGAAGAGGTGCGCGATGCCTCCCGCATCGCCGAGGTGCTGAACCGCGTCATCCTCAAGGCCAAGCGCGCCAGCGGCCCGGCACAGATCAACATTCCGCGCGACTTCTGGACCCAGGTGATCGATATCGAACTGCCGGCGATCGTCGAATTCGAGCGGCCCTCCGGCGGCGAGATGGCGATCGACCGTGCCGCCAAGCTTTTGAGCGAAGCGAAGTTCCCGGTTATCCTCAATGGCGCAGGCGTCGTTCTCGGCGGCGCGATCGAGGCGTCAAAGGCGCTTGCCGAGCGGCTCGATGCGCCGGTCTGCGTCGGCTATCAGCACAATGACGCGTTTCCGGGCAACCACCCGCTGTTTGCAGGCCCGCTCGGCTATAACGGCTCCAAGGCCGGGATGGAGCTGATTTCCAAGGCCGATGTCGTGCTGGCGCTTGGCACCCGCCTCAACCCTTTCTCGACGCTGCCGGGCTACGGCATCGACTACTGGCCGAAGGATGCGGAGATCATCCAGGTCGACATCAATCCGGACCGGATCGGGCTTACCAAGAAGGTCACCGTCGGCATCGTCGGCGATTCGAAGAAGGTCGCCACCAGCATTCTCGAAAAGCTCGCCGACAATGCCGGCGATGCCGACCGCGACGATCGCAAGGCGCTGATTGCGAAGACCAAGTCGGCCTGGGCGCAGGAGCTCACCTCGCTCGATCATGAAGAAGACGACGAGGGCACCAGCTGGAACGAGCGCGCCCGCAACCGCGAGCCGGAGCGGATGAGCCCGCGCATGGCATGGCGCGCGATCCAGAAGTCGCTGCCGAAGGATGCGATCATCACCTCCGACATCGGCAATAATTGCGCGATCGGCAACGCCTATCCGACCTTCGAGGAAGGCCGCAAATATCTGGCGCCCGGTCTCTTCGGTCCCTGCGGCTATGGTTTCCCGGCGATCGTCGGCGCCAAGATCGGTCAGCCCGATACGCCGGTGGTCGGCTTTGCCGGCGACGGCGCCTTCGGGATCTCGATGAACGAAATGGTCTCCCTGAAGCGCGACAACTGGCCGGCGATCACCATGGTGATCTTCCGCAACTACCAGTGGGGCGCGGAAAAGCGCAACACGACGCTCTGGTTCGACGACAATTTCGTGGGCACCGAACTGTCGCTCGATGTCCGCTACGCCGATATCGCCAAGGCCTGCGGCGTCGAGGGCGTGCAGGTGACAAGCATGGATGATTTGTCAAGCGAACTCGACAAGGCGATCGACCGCCAGATGAAGGAAAAGAAGACCACCTTCATCGAGGTCGTGCTCAACCAGGAACTCGGCGAACCCTTCCGTCGCGATGCCATGAAGAAGCCGGTCTCGGTCGCGGGCATCAACCGGGCCGACATGCGCAAGCAGTCTGTCTGACAAATCTGCCAGGCGCGGCGGCTACGGTCGCCGCGTTTCACAACCATGTCGTCAGCCGGGCGCATGGGTTGATCGTGCCTAAAGCTTTTTTTGGTTGGCATTGTCGTGCCGATCGGCGCTACTGTAATCGCGAGGTGAAAGCCATGAACCAGCTTGAGAAGATTTTCGATCGCGCAAAGCGGCTCAACAAGACGATCATCCTTCCCGAATCCGGTGACAAGCGCGTGGTCGAGGCTGCCTGCAAGGCAGCGGAAATGGGCCTTGCCCGCATCTTGCTCGTGGGTCGCACGGCGGATGTCGATGCGCTGTGCCAAGAAAATGGCATAGAGCCTTCAAGTTCAATCGAGATCATCGATCCTCAAGGCGCTTCGGTTTTGCCGGAGCTTTCGAAACTCTACTTCAACCTGCGCAAGCACAAGGGCGTGACCGAAGAGGACGCCGGCAAGGCGGCGCTGGATCCTTATGTGTTTGCAGCCCTGATGGTGAAGGCCGGCCATGCCGATGGCACCGTCTCCGGCGCTGCCTGCTCCACCGCAAATGTGGTGCGCACCGCCATCCAGGTCATTGGTGCCGCACCGGGCAGCCGTCTCGTATCGAGCTTCTTCCTGATGATGCTGGAGGGCGAGCATCACGCAAAGAAGGGGGCCTTCCTGTTTTCCGATTGCGGCCTGGTGATCGATCCGGATGCAGCGGAACTGAGCAAGATCGCAATCGCTTCGGCAGGCTCCTATCAGATGCTGACAGGCGAGGCGCCGCGGATCGCCATGCTTTCCTTCGCGACCCGCGGAAGCGCTTCGCACCCGATGGTGGACAAGGTCGAACAGGCGGTCAAGCTCGTGAAGCTCAACCGGCCGGATCTGACGGTCGATGGCGCGCTGCAGTTCGATGCCGCCTTCGTTCCCGACATCGCCCATTCCAAGGGGGCGGGCGAACCGCTTGGGGGCGATGCCAACATCTTCATCTTCCCGGACCTCCAGTCCGGCAATATCGGCTACAAGATTGCCCAGCGCATCGGCGGTGCATCCGCGATCGGCCCCGTTCTTCAGGGCCTCGACAAGCCTGCCAACGATCTTTCGCGGGGCTGTTCGGCGGAAGATGTGCTGGACATGATCGCCGTCACCGCCTGCCAGGCGGATGCGCAAAAGTGAGGCGTGAAGCCTTGAGCACGTGCCATTGCCGGCACGGGTGAGGGGGCATGCCCGAACTTTCCTTCTCGCTGGCAACGGTGCTCGGCTTTGCGCTTTGCCTCTCGGTGGGCGCATTCCTGCGCGGGCTTGCAGGCTTCGGCATGGCGCTCGTGGCAATGCCGTTTCTGGTTCTTCTGGTGCCGCCTGCCGATGCCGTGATTGCGGTTCTGGTGGTGCAGATCACCCTTACCCTGATCGATCTGCGGGAATGCATCGCCCATGCGGATCGCCGCGCGGTGTTCATGCTGATGCTTGCCGCAGCCTTTGGCACGCCGATCGGCCTGCTGTTCATCGCGCTTGTGCCGCTGTTCGTGGCGCAGATCGTCATCGGTGCCATCACCGCAGCGGCCGCCGTCGCGATCTTCTTTTCGTTCTCGCTCGGCCGTCATCCGGGAGCGGTCGCCACAACCGCTGTCGGCTTTTTCGCGGGTCTCTTCAGCGGTCTTGCCGCAGCGCCCGGCCCGCCGGTCGTCGCCTATTTCCTGGCGCGCGAGGTGCCGGCGCGGGTGAAGCGGGCGTCCATGATCGTGCTCTTCGCCATTCTGGCGGTCTTTGCCCTGATCACGGCAGAAGTGCAGGGCACGCTGGATCTGAATGTCGTGCTGCTGGGCCTTGCGTCCGCGCCGCTTTGCGCCGCCGGTTCGGCGCTCGGCGCCTATTGTTTCCGCAGGGGCTCGGAAGCAAGCTATCGCCTCGTGGCGCTTGCAGCGATGATGGTTTCCGCGCTGTTTGCCCTTGTTCTCGGCCTGCTCACATGGTGGCAGCTATAGGCTTTAGGCGCCAACCCGCTGCCGAGCTCCGTTGCTGCCGGTGAGGGCAGGGTGGTTCAGGCCTTGTCCCAGTCCGGCTTTTTCAGGTTCGCGATGCGGTTCTTGAGCTGCAGCCCGGTGCGGAATGCGAGGTCGGCAATGCCTGACAGGGGTGCTGCGTTGCGCGCTGCATGCTGGCTCTTGATGCTGGAGACGGCGGGCACGAACCGTGCCGCTGCCTTGTTCGCGACGATCCCGGCAATCAGCGAGAACAGGTTGTAGTCCTCGATCACCCGCCGGCGCGCCTCCAGGATCGCAGGCAGGCGCTGCTCGTATGCGTTCGCCGCGATCGCCGATTTCATGATCGCGACCGCCTCGGCGGGTTTGCGGATGTCGATCGCGATCACACTGTCTTTGGGGAAGTAGTCGTAGACGTTCGGGGCACCGAAATAGAACGGCAGCGAAAGCCCCAGAAAGGGATCGGAGAGCTTTTCCGTGATGTGATGCGGGGCGACGTGGTTTTCGATCGCAAGGTGATAGCGGAAGCGGTCGATGGCCTCGGCCTTGTCGTCCATATGCCGGCGACCGTGTCCGAAGACTTCGAGCTCGGGAATGTGCTTTGCGGCATATTCCGTGAAATCATAGCGCAGCCGATGAAGCGTATGGCTCTGTCGCTTGTCGGAGCAGACGGTGGCGATGGTTTGCGTCTTCTCCGGAAACCGGTTGATGATGTCATCCACAGGCAGGTATTCGTGATGATCCTCGTCCATGCCGTAATACCAGGTCAGCCCGGCCTGGTGCCAGATGCGTCCCGGATGGCTGAGCGCCATCGGCTCCTGGCTGGTCAGCACATGGGCGAACTGGCGCACGAAGGAACGGCCATAAACCTTTACCCCGCTTGGTTCCGAAGTCACGAGCAGGGTGTTCTCCGGCGGGCAGGCAAGCGGCTCTTCGGTCATGCCGATAAAGCGCGGCAGGTCGTCATAGACGACCAGCCAGTCATAGTTCCGCTCTTGCGGATCGAAGACGAATTCAAGCGCGCGGCTTTCCGCAAACCCCGCCGGCAATTGCCGTGAGAAACGGGGATTGTCCGGGTTTTCCGGCGGTTGTCGGCTTAAGATTTTGACCCTGGTCGCCATGTCATTCCTACATGTGCGGGGGCGTCCTATTTCCAGACGACCTCGAGGATTTCATAGGCGCGGGCCCCGCCCGGCGCATTCACCTCGATCGAATCGCCCACTTCCTTGCCGATCAGCGCACGCGAGATCGGGGAGGAAATCGAAATCCGGCCTTCCTTCACGTCCGCTTCGAGATCGCCGACGATCTGGTAGGTCTTTTCTTCTTCGGTGTCTTCATCGACGAGCCGCACGGTCGCGCCAAAGCGCACCTTCTCGCCCGTCATCTTGGACGGATCGTAGATTTCGGCGCGGGTTGTCACATCCTCGAGCTCACCGATACGGCCTTCATTGTAGCTCTGGGCTTCCTTGGCGGCATGATACTCGGCATTTTCGGAAAGGTCGCCATGGGCGCGCGCTTCCGCGATTGCCTGAATGATCCGGGGACGTTCCTCCTGCTGGCGCCAGCGCAGCTCTTCGCTGAGCTTGGCGGCACCCGCTCTGGTCATCGGTACTTTCTCGACCATATTCTTGTCCTTTGGTCTTTCGTGAAGGCGGCGGCAAATGGCTCCGCCACCTTCCTGCATGTTTAGTGATTTCGTGGGGCCTACAGCCGTTCACATGGTGTGCGGCGGCCTGTTTGCAACACAAAAAGAAACAGGTTCCGAAGCGTGACCCCGGAACCAGTTTCATAGCTGACGCTACTTATAACAGATGCCGCAGCGCGATTTCCAGACAATTCGATCAATGTTCAGCCGTGGTGCTGGTGGTGATTTTCGTGTTCTTCATGATGCGCGTGCATCCCGCCGCCCTTCAGTCCCTTCCAGAAAAGCCAGGCTGCGGGCACGGCAAATGCAAGGTTGAGCCAGAAGGTGTAGTCGATACTGAAGCTTGTGAGTTCGCGCTGAATGTCGATCGATTGCTCCGGCACGAGAGAGAACACCGTGAACAGGCCATCCATGAAAACGGCGGCGAGCACCATGGTGACGTAGAGCACCAGACCGATATAGGCGGCCATCTTCCATCCGAAATAGCGCCGATAGGCATCGAGCAGCGGCAGGATGATGAGGTCGGCATAGAGGAAGGCCAGCACGCCGCCAAACGAGGCGCCACTTGAAAACAGCACGGCAGCCAGCGGCACGTTGCCGATCGAGCAGACGAAAGTGAACATTGCTATCAGGGGGCCGATCAGCGCATTGACCGGAACCCGGATCCATTCCGAAGCATCGGTCAGGAACAGGGCCTGCCAGACGCTGTCGGAGACGAACACCGCCAGGAAACCGCCAATCAGAAACCCGATCGTGAGATCCTTCCAGAGCATCGACCATTCCATCACGAAATTCTGCGCGATTCGCTCGAGCGCCTGCGGATCCTTCAGCCGGTCGCGCCATGTCTCACCTTCGAGCGTCATGGCACCGTGGTCATGGCCGTGGCCTTCTTCCTCGTGCGTTCGCGCGTCCTCGACAAGTTTTTTGGGATAGGTCAGCTTCACGGCGATGCTCATCAGGGCAATCAGCACCAGTCCGCCGATCCATTCCGCCGCCATGAATTGCCATCCGAGGATCAGGAACAGGATGATGCCGAGCTCGATGACGAGATTGGTGGAAGCGAACAGGAAGGCAAGCGCATTGACCAGCGCCGCGCCCTTCTTGAACAGCGTGCGCATGATTGCGGCCGAGGCATAGGAGCAGGACGAGCTCGCCGCGCCCGCAGCCGTGGCAAAGGCAATTTCCGTCGCGTTGCCCTTGCCGAGCCTTGCGCGGATGCTCTCTGCGGAAAACAGCGATTGCAGGACGGATGAGATCAGGAAGCCGAGCACCAGCGTCCAGCCGGTTTTCCAGGCCATGCCGAAGGCCACCAGCAGCGCCTGACCGATATTGGAGAGAATGTGTTGCATGGCGCGCCCCGCGCAATGTGCCGGCCCGCGTTCGGGCGGTATAAAAATCCTGACAAGGAGGTAACGCAAAAGCTGGCGAATTGTTCTCCCGTTCCGCGATCCAGTTGCTTCAGTGTCCCTCCACCGGGCGGGGTGGCTGCATCCTGTAGATCCGGCCCGAGGCTATCGAAAGGACGAGAAGCGCGACGACGGCCACAAGACAGCATATTGCGAAGCTGAGGCAGAAGGCGTTGCGGGCATCGATGAGCCAGGCTGCGTCCGCAATGCCGAGTTCGCGGGCGCTGTCGACTGCGCCGGCCAGGGTCTGGCCGGCCTCCTGCGCAGCCTGAGGGGGCAGGGCGGAAAGGTCGGCGGGCGCCATGGCGAAACGGTAGACCAGCGTCGCGATGCTGCCCAGAATGCCGACGCCGAGGGCGCCGCCGAACTCCGCACAGGTTTCCGACATGGCCGAGGCAACCCCGCCGCGCTCCGGCGGCGCGGAGCCGATGATCAAGCCGGTGGTCGTGAGGATGACGGGTATGAAACCGAGGCCCATGACGACATTGGCGATCAGCATGCCGGCAAGGCTCTGGTAATAGGCGGAAACGCCGATCGCGGCGATGCCGAGGGCATTGATCGCCAGTCCCGCGACGACCGTTCTGACCGCGCCGAAGCGATTGGTCACCCGCCAGGCCTGAAGGGAAAGTATCGTGAAAAACAGTCCCGGCAACGCGCTCCAGAGCGCAGCCTCAAGCGGCGAGAGCCCGAGCACGAGCTGAAAGAACTGGGTCTGAAGCAGGAACACCGAGAACACGAAGAACACGATGCCCATGTTCACCAGGATCGAGACGGTAAAGGCGGGCAGGCGGAACAGTTTGAGGTCGACCAGCGGCTCGGCAAGCCGCTGCTGCCGTTTTACGAACAGGAAACCGAAGCCGATGCCGGCTGCGATCGGGAGAAGGTAGATGGCATCAAAGCCATGGGCTGCGATCTGCTTCAGCCCGTAAATCACCGGCAGCACAGTCGCAAGCGACAGGCCCACGCTGACAAGGTCGAGGCGCGGGCTTTCGCCGGAGCGGTATTCCGGAAGCAGGTAGGGGCCGGATGCGAGTAGCGCCAGCATCACGGGCACATTGATCAGGAATACCGAGCCCCAGTGGAAGAAATGCAGAAGCACGCCGCCGATCAGCGGCCCCACCAGCCCGCCGAGGGCAAAGGCTGTTCCCCAGACGCCGATGGCGCGGTTACGCTCGCCCTCATCGGGAAACATGTTCATGATCAGCGAGAGCGTCGAGGGCGCAACGGTGGCGCCGGCAATTCCGAGTGCCGCCCGCGCGAGAATGAGCGTGCCGGCGGTCGGCGCGAAGGCAGCGAGCACCGAGGTCACGGCAAACGCCCCGGCGCCGATCAGCAGCAGCTTGCGCCGGCCGATCCTGTCGCCGAGCCCGCCCATCGTCACCAGAAAACCCGCCACCATGAAGCCGTAGATATCGTTCATCCACAGAAGCTGCGGCGCCGTCGGCTCCAACTCGCGCACGATCGAGGGAATGGCGAGGAACAGCACCGACAGATCCATGGAATAGACGAGGCAGGCGACGGACAGGACGACAAGTCCCACCCATTCGCGGCGGGTTGCCTTCTTGGCTTCGATCATGAACGGGGCTCCGGAACGGTGAGGCTGCAGGTCGGCGGAAAATGCGTCGGGTTTCGATCCGACGCAAGGCAATTCCTGCCGCTTTCCGTTACCGCGTCATCGAGACAAGGCTGAAGTATGCGCCCTGCGGATCGAGGCAGTTGGCGACGACCGCGCCATCCGGCACGTCCATCGGCCCGTTCAGCAATTGTCCGCCGCCGGCCTTGACCCTTTCGATGGCAGCGCCCAGCCCGTCGACCTGGATGTAATAGCCCCAGGCCGAAACCGGCATGTCGTCCGGCTTGTTCATCATCCCGCCAAGGTCTTCGCCGCCTGCCGAAAACAGGTGATATTTGCCCATCGGGCCCATATCCATTGCATTGGTTTCGCTCCAGCCGAAAACCTTGCCGTAGAACGCGATGGCCGCGGGCGCGTCGGAGGTGTAGAGCTCGCGCCAGGCAAAGGTGCCGGTCGTGCCGGTCGGCGGAAACTCCGGCATGCCGCCTTCGGGCGGGATCGGCTTGAATATGCTGATCGCGGCGCCCTGCGGGTCTTTCAGCACGGCAAACCGGCCGACGCACGGAATGTCGTGCGGCTCCAACAGAACCGATCCGCCTTCGGCTTTAAAGTCGGCAACCTTCGCGTCGACATCATCGCTATAGACATAGCCCATCCAGTGCGGCGGGACGTTTTCGGCGCGCATTTCCTCGGTCAACGACATCATGCCGCTCACATGGGTCTTGTGGCCCTCGATGCCGAGCAGGATGTAGGTCATGTCGGGGTGACCCGCATCCTCCGCGCGCCAGCCGATCACGCTCTGGTAAAAGGCCTTCGCCGCGTCGAGATCGGTTGTTACCAGATCGTACCAGACAAATTCGTTTTTCATGCTCTCTCCTCGCAAAGGAACCGGAACGCTCCCCGGTTCATGAATAATAAGTTGATATCAACCTAAATAAGGGCGGTCAATCCCTTTGTCGTTCCGCTTTGCTTCGATCTTCATCCGCATTTTATGCCGTCTTGATGACAGGCACGCTTCCGATCTGATTGCCATTGCCCAGAACACGCGCTAGATTTTCAATTGCTGCCTTCCGCGCCGATGGCGTCGTGCGCTCAGGGGAGGCCGCATAACCCAAGACTAAGTCCTGCACGCCCGGACGTTTGAGCGTTTTAAATGACGCTTGACCGGGCAGGGCGTTCCCGTCCGGTTCAACGGATGAGGATGTCTGCCCATGACCAGCCTGCGCCCGGAGAATTTCGTTTGCGAGAATGGCGAGAAGGCTCCCCTGCCTTTCAGCCAGTCAGAATATGACCGCCGCCTGTCGCTTCTGCGCGCGGCCATGGAAACGCGCGGCATCACGGCCGTGCTTTTTACCTCCATGCATAATATCGCCTATTATTCCGGCTTCCTCTATTGCGCCTTCGGCCGTCCGTTCGGCTGCGTGGTGACGGCGGAGCGCTGCACCACGATTTCCGCCAATATCGATGCCGGCCAGCCATGGCGGCGCAGCCACGGCGACAACATCATCTATACCGACTGGAAGCGCGACAATTTCTGGCGCACGGCCGCCGGTTTGCTTTCGGGCCATGCCACGGTCGGCATCGAGGCCGATCACATGACGCTTGCCGCGCGCAAGGCGCTTGATGCCAATCTCGGCGCGGAGATCACGGATATTGCTCAAGATGTGATGGCGCTGCGCATGGTCAAATCGGAAGAAGAGATCGCGCTGATCCGGGAGGGCGCGCGGATTGCCGATATCGGCGGCGCGGCGATCCATGCGGCCATCGCCGCAGGGGAGCGCGAGATCGACATCGCCATGGCCGGGCGCAACGCCATGGAGCTTGCCATCGCCGAGGCCTTTCCGGGCGCGGAATATCGCGACACCTGGGTCTGGTTCCAGTCCGGTCTCAATACCGATGGCGCGCATAATCCGGTCACGGCGCGGCGGCTGGAAAAGGGCGACATTCTCAGCCTCAACACCTTCCCCATGATCTCCGGTTATTACACTGCGCTGGAACGCACGCTGTTTCTGGGCGAGCCGGATGCCGCCGCGCTGAAACTCTGGGAGATCAATGTCGCCGCCCACGAACTCGGCATGTCGCTGATCCGCCCCGGCGTTTCCTGTGCAGCGATCTGCGCGGAGATAAACCGGTTCTTCGCGGATGAGGGCGTGCTGCAATACCGCTCCTTCGGCTACGGTCACTCCTTCGGCCTGCTCAGCCATTACTACGGTCGCGAAGCGGGCCTCGAACTGCGCGAAGATATCGAAACGGTGCTTGCGCCCGGCATGGTGATCTCGATGGAGCCGATGCTGTTCGTGCCGGAGGGGACGCCCGGTGCCGGCGGCTACCGCGAGCACGACATCCTGGTCGTGGGCGCGGATGGGGCCGAGGATATCACCGGTTTCCCCTATGGCCCGGAACACAACATCATCGCCCCCTGATCAGCCGCAATGCCCGGAAGGCAGGCGTCCGAACCGTCTGCCTTCCATGCCTGTCGGCGTGGAGCGTGTCGGGTTCTAAAGAGCGCTCTCGCTGTCAAGAAAAGCGGCGAGGCGCTCCAGATTCTGGTCGTTGGCGGCCTTCATGAAACGGGCCATGCCGCGATTTTCGTCGGTCGCTTCGAGTTCCATTACCCAGACCATGCGGCTTCCCGCGCCGTTATCCTCGAACCGCATTTCCAGGACAAAATCATGAACGGGCAGATGGTGGCGCGCGCGGATCATGCGATTTTCATCGATCGCCAGAAAGGTCCAGTGATTGTCGAATTCATTCCCGTCGGATGCGGTCATGACGATCCGCCATGTGCCGCCGGGCGTGAAATCGAAGGCGGGGATCGTGTTCTCGAAGCCGTGCGGCCCCCACCATAGGGCAAGCTTCTCGGGATTTGCGACCGCTGCGAAAAGGGTGTCGGGCGGGCAGGGGAATGCCCGTTCGGTGATGATTTCCAGCGTTTCAGTCATTCATGGCCTCCTTCACACGGTTTTGCCGATCCCGGCGCTTCGGTCATTCGTCCTTGTGCCATTCTTTCGGTTAGCTATCGCGATGACTGGCGCCTGTAAATCCGTTGGAAGATATGACCGCCCGCGAGACTGGCATTTGCCTAAAAAACGAGCTATGGAAAACCGCCACCCGGGCCCCGCTATTGTCTGGCCCCGGTGTGTCAGCTTCTGGTGAATTTCATGTCTGTCGCAATGCCTACTGCGAAAGCAGCCGGCCATTCGTGGGGCTCGCATCTGCGGGAAACCCTCTCCCTCGGTATTCCTCTCATCGGCGCACAACTTGCCCAGCAGGGGATCAATGCCACCGATATCTTCATTCTCGGTCAGTTGAGCGCGCTCGATCTCGCAGCTGCGGTTCTAGCAACCCAGTATTATTTCACGATCTTCATTTTCGGGGTCGGTCTTGCGATCGCCGTCATGCCCATGGTCGCGCAGGCCTATGGCCGTGGCGATGAGGTCGCGGTGCGGCGGTCCATGCGGATGGGCATGTGGGCCGCGATCATCTACAGCGTCCTGGTTCAGCCCCTGTTCCTGTGGTCCTCGCCGATCCTGCTTTCGCTCGGGCAGGAGCCCGACGTCGCGGCCAAGGCGGCACAATATCTCCATGTCGTCGGCTTTGCGATCTTTCCGGCACTCCTGTTTCAGGTCCTGCGTTCGCTGGTAAGCGCCACCGGCCGGGCACGGGTGGTCCTGCTTGTCGCGGTGCTGATGCTGGTCGTCAATGCCGTGGTCGCCTATGCGCTGGTGCTTGGCGGGCTGGGTCTGCCGCAGCTGGGCATTCGCGGCGCGGCGCTTGCGACCTTCGTCGGCCAGATGACGGGTCTGCTCTACCTGGTTGCCTATATCGGCCGGGATACGATGCTCGCCCGTTATCAGCTCTTCGTCCGGTTCTGGAAGCCCGACTGGCATGCCTTGCGCGAGGTGGTGCTGCTCGGCCTGCCGATCGGCATTTCCGTTCTTGCGGAAGTCTCGATGTTTACCGTTTCGTCGGTGATGATGGGGCAATTGGGCACAATCCCGCTTGCCGCGCACGGCATCGTGCTGCAGCTGGCTGCCATCGCCTTCATGGTTCCGCTCGGGCTTTCCCAGGCGGCAACCGTGCGCGTCGGCATTTTCCACGGCGCCGGCGACAGGGCCAATGTCATCCGGGCCTCGATCACGGTGATGGCGATCGCAATCTGCTTTGCCGCCTCGAGCGGGCTGACCTTCGCGCTCTTTCCTGCCGCGCTGATCTCGCTGTTCATGGATACCGGGTTGCCGAACGCGTCTGAGGTGCTTGCCTATGCCATGCCGCTCGTCTTCGTCGCGGCACTGTTTCAGCTTCTTGATTCCGGACAGGTCACGATCAGCGGACTGTTGCGTGGTCTGAAGGATACCCGCACGCCCATGGTTCTGGTGCTGATTGCCTACTGGATCGTCGGCCTGCCGCTCGCCTGGCTGATGGCGTTTCCGTTCGGGCTTGGAGGGGTCGGGATATGGATCGGCTTCATGCTGGGGCTCGGGGCTGCGGCCGTCATGCTGTCGCTGCGTTTCCGTCAGCTGCTGCGCGCCGGACGGGCGCCCGCTTAAAAGAGAAGCGGCCGTGCCCCGCCGGCACGGCCGCTCCCTGTTTCAGAAAACTCCGTGTGCCTATTTCGGCGCGATCATCAGCTCGGGGCGGACGATCTCGTCATATTCGGCTTCGCTCACCAGGCCGGTCGCAAGGGCTTCCTCGCGCAGCGTGGTGTTGTTCTTGTGGGCGGTCTTGGCGATCTTGGCGGCGTTGTCATAGCCGATCTTCGGCGCAAGCGCCGTCACCAGCATCAGCGAACGGTCGAGACCGGCCTTGATATTGTCGCGGCGGGCCTCGATGCCGACCACGCAGTGATCGGTAAAGGAACGGGCGGCATCGCCCAGAAGCTGCACCGACTGCAGGAAGTTATAGGCCATCATCGGGTTGTAGACGTTGAGCTCGAACTGGCCCTGGCTGCCGGCAAAGGTGATCGCCGCCTGGTTGCCGGCAATATGGGCGCAGACTTGCGTCATCGCCTCGTTCTGGGTGGGGTTGACCTTGCCGGGCATGATCGAGGAGCCGGGCTCGTTTTCCGGAAGCGACAGTTCGCCGAGGCCGGACCGCGGGCCGGAGGCGAGGTAGCGGATATCGTTTGCGATCTTGAAGCAGGCCATCGCGGCCGCATTGATCGCGCCATGGGAAAACACCATCGCGTCATGGGCGGCGAGAACTTCGAACTTGTTCGGCGCGGTGACGAAGGGAAGGCCGGTGATCTCGGCCACTTCTTCGGCCACCTTCTCGGCAAAGCCGATCGGGGCATTGAGGCCGGTACCGACGGCGGTGCCGCCCTGGGCGAGCTGATAGAGGCCGGGCAGGGTGAGCTCGATGCGGGCAATGGCCGAGGCGATCTGTGCCCTGTAGCCCGAAAATTCCTGACCCAGCGTCAGCGGCGTCGCGTCCTGGGTATGGGTGCGGCCGATCTTGATGATGTCGGCAAATTCGTTTTCCTTGGCCTTGAGCGCATCCTCGAGGTGCTTGAGGCCGGGCAGCAGGTGGTGGACGATCTGCTCTGCGCAGGCAATGTGCATGGCCGTCGGATAGGTGTCGTTCGACGACTGGCTCATGTTGACGTGGTCATTCGGGTGCACCGGCTTCTTGGAGCCCATTTGCCCGCCGAGCATTTCGATCGCGCGGTTGGAGATCACCTCGTTGGCATTCATGTTTGACTGCGTGCCCGAACCGGTCTGCCAGACCACCAGCGGAAAATGGTCGTTGAGCTTGCCGTCGATGACTTCCTGCGCCGCCTTGACGATGGCGTCGCCGAGTTCTGCGGGCAGGCGATCGAGCGCCATGTTTGCCTTGGCGGCCGCCTGCTTGACGATGCCGAGCGCGCGCACCACGGACAGCGGCTGCTTTTCCCAGCCAATCTTGAAATTGCCGAGCGAACGCTCTGCCTGTGCGCCCCAGTAACGGTCTGAAGCGACTTCGATGGGGCCGAAAGTATCGGTTTCTGTGCGGGTTGCGGTCATCGTCTTTCTACTCCTGGCATTGCCCGATGGGCAGGATCGGTTTTCGACTTGGCGAAAATTGGCATATGCAATCGCGCGCACCGTGCCGGTCTGTCAATCTTCGCTGCAAACTTATTCGATTAGAATGTCGGATCGGGGTGCATTTTGCTTTTCCCGGCGCGCTGGCGGCTTGGGGCCGGCGTCTCATCTATCCAGATTCTCCGTTCACGTTTTTGTCAGACGGGAACCGAAGCGGCCTGTTTGCGTTGGAATTCCAGACGTTAGCGGCGCGAGGGATCCCCTTTGCAGGCGTCCTCGACTTTAAACCCCTGTTAACAGGGGGGCTGATAATCTGAACCGGAACGGCATTGGATCTGCAAGCAAACAGGGTGTTGTTTTTTCATAACACAACCGGATGGTTCTGGTGGCGATAGCACAAATGTTATTGGCCGCCACATGAGCGAGCAGTTAAGGTGCCAATGATGAAATTGACTTGCACAACGGGGTAGAAAATTGCGCAACAAACTTTCAGTTCGCGTCTCATCTGTGGCTCTGGCCGTCGCGGTGTCCGCCGCCTTCGTGCCGAGTGCAGCCAACGCCCTGACGCTGATGGATATCTTGCGGGGCCGTCAGAAGGAATCGCAGCGCGCGCCGGTGGTCCAGCAGCCGCAGGTTCAGCAGAAGCAGGTTCAGCGCACATATTCAAAGCCCGCGCCTAAGGTTGCACCACCGAAATATTACACCTACCGCGCCGACGGAATGCGCACCATCAACATCGGCGAAATCCGCGATCCGGTGGTCACCGGCGCCATTACCCCCGTCAAGGTGATCGGCCCGACGCTGCCGCAGGCCGATACCGCCGAAGTCGCGGCCATCAACACCGACACGATGAATGACGCAGGCGTAACCGACACCACAGTCGCCATCCCGCAGGACGACCCGCGTCAGTATCTCTCTGACGCCAAGGTCAAGGCCGTGGACGATGTCGCCGCCGCGATCGAACAGTATTATTCCAATGGCGGCGAACTGATCTGGGTTGAGGACGGCAAGGTGTCGGACAAAGCCCGCGCCGCAATGGACACGCTCGCCAACGCCGACGCCTTCGGTCTCGATGCCAGCAATTACGTCGTGAAGCTGCCCGACCTCGCTCTTGCGGAAGACGATGACGCGGTGAAGGCCGCGCTCATGCAGTTCGAGCTCGCGCTTTCCGCCGAAGTGCTCTCCTACATGCAGGATGCCAAGCGCGGCCGCGTTGACCCGAACCGGATTTCGGAGTTCCACGATCTGAAGCGCAATCCCGTCGACCTGAAGGAAGGCATTGATGCGCTGGCAGACAGCCAGAACGTTGCCGGCCTGATCGAGGGCTACAACCCGCAGAACGAGTTCTTCCGCGAACTGAAGGCGGAGCTTGCCACGCTGCGCGGCACGGAAGTCAAGGAAGAGCCGATCGTGTTCACCGGTCGCGTCTTCATCAATCCGGGCCAGACCAACGAGAACGTGCCGAGCGTCGTGAAGGCGATCGAGCGCAAGGCCTCGCCGGAATTCCAGGTCGAGCATGCGGATGTCTTCGCCGCCTATGACGGCAGCGAGGTCTATTCGCCGGAACTGGTCGGTCTCGTGAAAGCTTTCCAGAAGTCTGCCGGCCTCCATGTCGACGGCGTTATCGGTCCGAACACGGTCAAGGCCTTCGATGTCGCTTCTGACGTCGATCACGAGCAGAAAGTGCTGGATTCGATGGAGCGGCTGCGCTGGTTGCCGGATGATTTCGGCCCGCGTTACGTCTTCATCAACCAGCCCGCCTACCGCGTCTACTATCATGACGACAATGGCGAGAGCTTCGACATGGGCGTTGTGGTGGGAAATCCCACCAACCAGACCTATTTCTTCCGCGATGAGATCGAAACCGTCGAGTTCAATCCCTATTGGGGCATTCCGCGGTCGATCGTCGTCAACGAATATCTGCCGAAACTGCGTGCCAATCCGGGCTATTTCGACCAGATCGGTTACGAGGTGAGCTATAATGGCCGCCGGGTTTCGTCTTCCTCGGTCAACTGGGCGTCCGCACCGATGGTCGATGTCCGCCAGCCCCCTGGCGAGCGCAATGCGCTGGGCCAGCTTAAGATCCTGTTCCCGAACGCGCATGCGATCTACATGCATGACACGCCTCAGAAGAGCTATTTCGAGCGCGACATGCGGGCGCTCAGCCATGGTTGCGTGCGTCTGTCCGACCCGAACAAGATGGCGGCTGCGGTTCTCGGCGTGCCGGAAGCGGATATCGAGGCAAATATTGCGACCGGCCAGAACATGCCGGTGGATGTGCCGGAGAAATTCCCCGTCTATGTGGCCTATTTCACAGCCTGGCCGGACGCCGATGGCAACATCCAGTATTATGACGATGTCTACGAGCGCGACATGTACCTGAAGCGCGCCATGGACGCCGAAAACGAAGCCCGCATGGGCAGCTGATAGACCCCTCGCAACGGGTCATCTGACAAGAAAGGCGCGTCCGCAAACCGGGCGCGCCTTTCTGTTTCTGGAATGTCCTGTGGAAGCCGGCGAAAGGGCTCCTTATCGCCCTGCGATCAGACCCTTTGCAAGCTCGGGCGTCAGGGCGTCATAATCATCGATCATCCGGTCTGCGCCCATCTCGGCGACCGGCCGGTCGGCGTAGCCGAAGGTAACGGCGATGGTGGCCGCGCCAGCGCCCTTGCCCGAATCAATGTCGTTGGAGCTGTCGCCGATCATGATCGTGGTCTCGGGATCGCCGCCTGCGCGGGCGATCGTCTCGCTGACATGGCGGGGATCGGGTTTGCGGAAATCGAACGTATCGCCGCCGGTGATGGTCGTGAAATGGGATTTCAATCCCAGCGCCTCGAGAAGCGGCAGCGTGAATGATTCGCGCTTGTTGGTGCAGACGGCCAGCGCAAAGCCAGCCTGCTGCAGCCGGTCGAGCGCCGCCGTGATGCCCGGATAGGGCTTGCTCTCTCCCGGAATGTTCTCGAGATAGAAGGCGCTCAGCCGATCGAAGCAGGCCTTGTAGGTGGCCTCGTCGAGGGATTTGCCGCGGTGCTCGAACGCGCGTTGGATCATGATCTTCAAGCCGCGGCCGACGAGCCGGTTGGTATCCGCCACGCTGTAAGGGGCGAGCCCCTCGGGCGCGATCGCGTGGTTGAGGCTTGAAATCAGGTCGGGAGCGGTATCGATGAGCGTGCCGTCGAGATCGAATATGGCAAGCGGGGCAGGCATGGGCACGGTCCTTGGGTTGGTGTCGTATGGGCGGTGTGGGGCCGGTCATAGCCCGAGCCGCTGGCCGCTGCCAAGCATTTGGCGCGGGGAGGGCGCAAAAGGTCTTTTGTTTGACGCGCGTGGCGTGTAAACACCTTAACCGTTAGCCAAAAGGAGCATGTGACGCATGGATGCGCGTCAATTGAAGGTAAAAGCCGCCGAGACCGCGCTGGAATATGTCGAGGACGGCATGCGGCTGGGGATCGGAACTGGCAGCACGGCGCGCGAGTTCATCGCGCTGCTCGGCGAAAAGGTGGCCGCGGGGCTGAATGTCATAGGGGTTCCCACCTCAGAGGCAACGGCACGGCACTGCCTGGAACTGGGCATCAAGCTCAATTCGCTGGACGAAACGCCCGAACTCGATCTCACGATCGACGGCGCCGACGAGATCGATCCATCGCTCAACCTCATCAAGGGCGGCGGCGGCGCGCTTCTGCGTGAAAAGATCGTCGCTTCCGCGTCGAAGTCGATGATCGTGATCGCGGACGAGACCAAGGTGGTCGAAAAGCTCGGTGCGTTTCCGCTTCCGATCGAAGTCATGCCGTTCGGGCTTGGCGCCACGCGGCTTGCCATCGAGAGGGCGGCATCGCGGCTCAATCTCACCGGCACGCTCGACCTTCGCCACTCCGGCGACGGCCCCTACACGACCGATGGCGGGCATTATATTCTCGATGCATCATTTGGCCGCATTCACGATGCAGAGGCATTGTCAGAGGCGCTTCACGCCATTGCTGGCGTCGTGGAGCACGGGCTGTTCATCGATATCGCGACACTGGCCATCGTTGCATCCGATGGCGGCGTTCGTACACTCAAAGCAACTGAGTAGACAGGAGTCCTTTATGAAAACGAAATCCAGGTTCGGCCTTTCCATGGCAATCGCGGCGACTGTCGCGGGACTTGGCGCCTTCTCGGTTGCTCATGCGCAGGATATTACGCCTGAGCATGTGGCTGCCGCCAAGGGCACACTGCAGGCGCTCGGCATCAACAACCAGTTTGACGAAATCCTGCCGAACCAGGCTGATCTCGTGCAGGCGCAGATGACGCAGGTCTATCCGAACTATCACTCGCTGATCGATGAGGTCGTCACCGACACCGCGATCGCGCTTGCGCCGCGCCGCGCTGATCTGGAAAACGAAGGTGCCCAGATCTACGCCAACATCTTCAGCGAGGAAGAGTTGAACAAGCTGACTGAGTTCTACAGCTCGGATGTCGGCAAGAAGTTCATCCAGTACGGTCCGATCGCTGCCCGTCAGCTCGGCCAGGCCGGTGATATCTGGGCCCGCGGCATTGCGCGCGATCTCAGCCAGCAGGCCCAGGACGAACTCAACAAGCGGATCGAAGAGCAGGGCGGCACGCCCGTTGAAGCTCCGGCCGCACCGGCGCAGTGATCTGTCCGGCACGCTTTGCCGTCCGCAAAGCCTGATCTGAGCCCGCCGGTCCCGGCGGGCTTTTTTTTTGGCCGAGAATCGCCATATTCAGCCCTACCTCAACTATCCAATCGCCTTAAGGAGCCTTCCCGATGACCAGCTATGACTATGACCTGTTTGTAATCGGTGGCGGCTCAGGTGGCGTCCGTGCCGGTCGTGTGGCCGCAGGTCTCGGCAAGAAGGTCGGCATTGCCGAGGAATACCGCTTCGGTGGCACCTGCGTCATTCGCGGCTGCGTGCCGAAGAAGCTGTTCGTCTATGCCTCGCAGTTCCCCGAGCATTTCGAGGATGCTGCCGGTTACGGCTATACGGTGGGCGAAAGCCGCTTTTCCTGGCCGGACCTGATTGCCGCCAAGGACAAGGAAATTGCCCGCCTTGAAGGGCTCTATCGCAAGGGTCTCGACAGCAATGGTGCCGAGATGTTCGATACCCGCGCCGAGATCGTCGGTCCGCACCGGGTTCTGCTGAAGGCATCCGGAAAGGAAGTGACGGCGGAAAAGATCGTGATCGCGGTCGGCGGTACGCCCAATCCGCATGTGGAGATTCCCGGGTCGGAGCACTGCATTTCCTCCAACGAGGCGTTTCACCTTGAAGAGCTGCCGAAGGCGATCGTGATTGCGGGCGGCGGCTATATCGCCGTCGAATTCGCCAATATCTTCAATGGCCTCGGCGTTGAAACGACACTGATCTATCGCGGCCCCGAAATCCTGCGCGGCTTCGACAACGACATGCGCGTCAATCTCAGGGAAGCCATGGAGAAGAAGGGCATCCGCGTTCTGCTGAACGATGTGATCGCAAGCGTCTCCAAGACCGGCGAGGGCCTTTCGGTCAAGACCGACAGGGGCCACGAACTTGCCGCAAGCCAGGTGATGCTGGCGCTCGGTCGCACGCCGAACACTGGCAGTCTCGGCCTCGAAACCGTTGGCGTCGAGACCGACAAGAGCGGCGCCATTGTCGTCGACGATTATTCGCGGACCAATGTCGATCATATCTGGGCGCTGGGCGATGTCACCGATCGTGTCCAGCTCACCCCGGTGGCGATCCACGAGGCGATGTGCTTCATCGAGACGGAGTACAAGAACAACCCGACCAAGCCTGATCACGATCTGATCGCGACGGCGGTGTTCTCGCAGCCCGAGATCGGCACGGTCGGTCTTTCCGAAGAGGTTGCGGCGGAACGGTTCGAGGAACTCGAAGTCTATCTCGCGAAATTCCGGCCGATGAAGGCGACGCTTTCGGGCCGTGAGGAGCGCACCGTGATGAAGATCATCGTCAATGCCGCCGATCGCAAGGTTCTCGGCGTTCATATCCTCGGCCATGAGGCCGGTGAAATGGCGCAGCTTGTCGGCATCGCGCTCAAGGCCGGCGCCACCAAGGATGATTTCGACCGCACCATGGCCGTGCATCCGACGGCATCCGAGGAACTGGTGACCATGTACCAGCCGACCTACCGGGTGAAAAGCGGCGCGCGCGTCTAGCGCCGCCGTCCTCTCAGGATCGTGCCGATCAGGCGGGCCATCCATTGGTGGCCCTGCCATTCGGCGCCTTCCAGAGGATCAGCAAGGGGATGAGCGACGCGCTCATGGCGGCGGGCTACGACGGTAAGTGTGATCCAGTCCAGCATGCTATTCTCTCCAGCATCTCGATAGCCGGAAGCTAGTGGGCGTGCGATTGCGGCTGTAGAGCCGCGAATGAAAGGTCCGTTTCATCCGTGAACGGTTCGCGCGGGCAGGGCGCGGCGCTATAGGATGGTCGTTTGAAGACGGAGATACCGATGGCCGAGGCAAGCTGGGACGATCTGCAGCTATTTCATGTGGTGGCGGAGGCCGGCGGTCTCAGCGGCGCTGCAGAGCGCACCGGCATTTCCGCCCCGACCATCGGCCGGCGCATGCTGGCGCTGGAGCGCACGCTGGGGCGGTCGCTGTTCGTGCGCTCGCAGCGCGGCTACCAGCTTGCCCATGACGGGCAGGAGCTGTTCAGGCGGGTGACGGCCATGCGCGAGGTGGCAAGCGGCATTGCCGTCTGGCATGCGGATGCCTTCGCGCTGCCGTTCGTTTCGATTGCCACCGACTGCTGGCTCTCGCCCTTGATCGCCGACAATCTCGAAAGCCTGCGCTCGCGGGATGATCCGTTCCGCATCTGCTGCAGCTCGGAGGGCGAGTCCGCCGACCTGACCTTCCGCGCGGCGGATGTGGTCGTGCTATCAAAGCGGCCTGAAAGCGGCAATGTCGCGGTTTTGCCATCGGTGGAGATGGCCTATGCGGTCTACCGGCCGAAAGCTGCGGCCGGGCAGGCGCTGCCGTGGATCTCGATCGGAACGGCAGCGGCACGTGAGCCGCGTGATCGCTATGTCTTCGAGAATTTCGAGGGCGGCATCATGACATGGACCGAGGATCGCCATCTCCTGCCCCGGCTCGTGCTCTCGGGCGTTGGCCGCGCGGTGCTGCCGGTGTGGGTGGGCGATGGTCTGACGGAGCTGGAACGGGAAGGCGAGGTGATCGCCGAACTGACGCATCCGCTCTTCATTGTCGCACATGATGACGACCGCCATCGCCGTGAGGTGCGGCTCACCATCGAACGGTTGGCGGCGCTGCTGAAAAACAACGCCGCCCGGCTGGCAGGCAAGGCCGGCAGCGACGGCGCGGGTATACAATAGGGCGAGAAGAGGCTATAAGCGCGCCAAAAATCGGGAGAGAGCAGGTCGGGCGAAAGCCCGGGCGGGCAAGGACAGGTGACAACAATGACGAGTGCGAAGAACTGGACACCCGGAAGCTGGCGCAAGAAGCCGATCCTTCAGGTGCCGGAATATCCGGATGAGGCCAAACTGGCAGAGGCGGAAGCGGCGCTTGCGAGCTATCCGCCGCTGGTCTTTGCCGGCGAAGCCCGCCGTCTGAAACGCGCCCTTGGCGAAGTGGCCGAAGGCCGTGGTTTCCTGCTCCAGGGCGGCGACTGCGCCGAGAGCTTTGCCGAGCACGGCGCCGACACGATCCGCGATTTCTTCCGCGCCTTCCTGCAGATGGCCGTGGTACTGACCTTTGGCGCCCAGCAGCCGGTGGTCAAGGTTGGCCGCATCGCCGGCCAGTTTGCCAAGCCGCGTTCGAGCTCCAATGAAACCGTCGATGGCGTCACCCTGCCGAGCTATCGCGGCGACATCATCAACGGCATCGATTTCACGGAAGAGGCGCGCATTCCCGATCCGCAGCGCCAGCTGATGGCCTATCGCCAGTCGGCGGCAACGCTGAATCTGCTGCGCGCCTTCGCCATGGGCGGTTATGCCAATCTGGAAAACGTGCATCAGTGGATGCTCGGCTTCGTCAAGGACAGCCCGCAGGGCGAACGCTATCAGAAGCTTGCCGACCGGCTGTCGGAGACCATGTCGTTCATGCGTGCGATCGGTATCCGCGCGGAAAACAATCACGCGCTGTCGGAGACCGATTTCTTCACCAGTCACGAAGCCCTTCTGCTCGGCTATGAAGAGGCGCTGACCCGCGTTGATTCCACCTCCGGCGACTGGTATGCGACCTCCGGCCACATGATCTGGATCGGCGACCGGACGCGCCAGGCTGATCATGCCCATATCGAATATGCCCGTGGCATCAAGAACCCGCTCGGCCTCAAATGCGGTCCCTCGCTTGAAGAAGACGATCTGCTGCGGCTGATCGATGCGCTGAACCCGGAAAACGAAGCGGGCCGTCTGACGCTGATCTGCCGCTTCGGCCACGACAAGGTGGCCGATCATCTTCCGCGCCTGATCCGTGCCGTCGAGCGCGAGGGCAAGAAGGTGGTCTGGTCCTGCGATCCGATGCATGGCAACACGATCACGCTCAACTCCTACAAGACCCGTCCCTTCGAGCGGATCCTGTCGGAGGTCGAGAGCTTCTTCCAGATCCATCGGGCGGAAGGCAGCTATCCGGGCGGCATCCATATCGAGATGACCGGCAAGGACGTGACGGAATGCACCGGCGGCGCCTGGGCGCTGACCGGCGAAGACCTGCACGACCGCTACCACACCCATTGCGACCCGCGCCTCAACGCCGACCAGGCGCTGGAGCTCGCCTTCCTGCTCGCCGAACGCATGAAGACGGCCTACGAGGAAAAGAAGTTCGCGATCAACGGGTGAGGATTGCCCGTTGAAAACCTGAATGCGAAAGGGGCGTGGATTTTATCTGCGTCCCTTTCTTTTTTCCGGCACCAGCTGCGCTACCTTTGAGAACGGGCGGGTGCTAGCCGTTGAGATGCTTTCGGCGTCCGATCAAGGCCTTGCGCGCTGCAAGCGAAGATTTGATTTTTAGACCAAAACATGGTGTCGATTGATCGCGCCCTGCCAGAATTGCCACAGACGGAATTGTTCATGACGCCCGACAGCTTCAAAATTGCACTCGCCCAGATGAACCCGACGGTTGGCGATATCGCCGGCAATCTTGAGAAGATCAGGGCTGCCCGCAGGCGCGCGGCTGCAGCGGGCGCCGAGCTTCTGATGATGCCGGAGCTCTTCATTTCCGGTTACCAGCCGGAAGATCTCGTCATGAAGCCTGCATTTCTGCAAGCCTGCCTCGAAGCAGTGCGGGCTCTGGCCGCCGATACCGCCGATGGCGGCCCCGGCATTGCTGTCGGCTTTCCGCGCCAGGGTGATGCCGGGCGACACAATTCCGTGGCCGTGCTTGACGGCGGCCAGATCATCGCCATCCGCGACAAGGTCGATCTGCCGAATTACGGCGAGTTTGATGAAAAGCGCGTCTTCGTCCCCGGCCCCATGCCCGGCCCGGTGAACTTTCGCGGCGTCCGCATCGGCTTTCCGATCTGCGAGGATATCTGGGGCGATCTCGGCGTCTGCGAGACGCTTGCCGAATCGGGCGCTGAGCTTCTGCTGTCGCCCAACGGCTCTCCCTATTATCGCGGCAAGGTGGACGTGCGCCACCAGGTGGTCCTGCGTCAGGTGATCGAGACCGGGCTTCCGCTGGTCTATCTCAACACGCTCGGCGGGCAGGACGAGCTGGTCTATGACGGCGGCAGCTTTGCCTTCAATGCCGACCGCTCTCTCGCCTTCCAGCTGCCGCAGTTCGCCGAGGATATCTATATCTCCGAATGGAGCCGGAGTGCGGATGGCTGGCGGATCGTGCCGGGGCCGCAGGCGAAACTGCCTGTCGGTGAAGCGTCGGATTATCACGCCTGCGTTCTGGGCTTTGCCGATTACGTCAACAAGAACGGCTTCAAGAGCGTTGTCCTCGGCCTTTCGGGCGGCATCGATTCGGCGCTTTGCGCGGCAATCGCCGTCGATGCGCTGGGCGCCGAGCGCGTGCATTGCGTGATGCTGCCCTACCGCTATACCTCCGAGGATTCGCTGAAGGACGCCGCCGATTGCGCGAAGGCGCTCGGCTGCCGTTATGACATCGTGCCGATCGAAGAGCCGGTCACCGGCTTTCTCTCGGCGCTTTCGGACATGTTCGAGGGCACCGAGGAAGGGATCACAGAGGAAAACCTGCAGAGCCGTACCCGCGGCACGATCCTGATGGCGATCTCCAACAAGTTCGGCCCCATGGTGGTGACCACCGGCAACAAGTCGGAAATGTCCGTCGGCTATGCAACGCTTTACGGCGATATGAATGGCGGCTTCAACCCGATCAAGGACCTCTACAAGATGCAGGTCTATGGCGTTTCCGCATGGCGCAACGGCGAGAGGCCGGACGGCATGCTCGGGCCGGAGGGCGTCGTGATCCCGCAGAACATCATCGACAAGAAGCCTTCGGCAGAGCTTCGCCCGAACCAGACCGACCAGGATTCGCTGCCGCCCTATCCGGTGCTCGACGATATTCTCGAATGCCTGGTCGAGCGCGAAATGTCGGTCGATGACATTGTCGCGCGCGGCCATGATGTCGAGACCGTGCATCGCATCGAGCACCTGCTCTATATCGCCGAATACAAGCGCCGCCAGTCGGCGCCGGGCGTGAAGATCACCAAGAAGAATTTCGGCCGCGACCGGCGC
This sequence comes from Martelella limonii, assembly GCF_013344475.1. Lineage (GTDB taxonomy): Bacteria > Pseudomonadota > Alphaproteobacteria > Rhizobiales > Rhizobiaceae > Martelella > Martelella limonii. Next base: position 38,325 of record NZ_JABUOU010000001.1, read on the forward strand.
TATCCGATCACCAACAGGTTCCGCGACCGCTGACGCCAGAGAGGCCTCTGCGGGTATAGGGGAGGAGACAGCAATGCGCAGTTCCGTGGAAATCTACGATATCGCGTCCCGGCAGTCGCGCATTGTCTATCAGTCGGATGCGCTGATCGAGGCGCCGAACTGGTCTCCCGATGGCGCCTGGCTGATGGTCAACAGCGACGGTCTCCTCTACCGGCTGTCTCTGGAAGGTCCGCCCGCGCTAAATCAGATCGATACCGGCTTTGCGGTTCGCTGCAACAATGATCACGGCATCTCTCCCGACGGGCGGACGATCGCGCTTTCCGACAAGTGCCAGTTTGGCAAGTCCGCGATCTACACCGTGCCGGTTGAAGGCGGCACGCCGAAGCTCGTGACGGAGAACCTTCCCTCCTACTGGCACGGCTGGTCACCCGATGGCGCGCGCTTTGCCTATTGCGGGATCCGCGACGATCTCTTCGATATCTACACGATCGCGGCAGATGGCGGCGACGAACTGCGTCTCACCCATGGCGAGGGGCGCAATGACGGGCCGGATTATTCCTTCGACGGGCAATGGATTTATTTCAATTCCTCGCGCACCGGTCTGATGCAGATCTTCCGCATGCATCCGGACGGCTCCAGCCTCGAGCAGGTGACCGGCGATGATTACGGCAACTGGTTCGCCCATCCATCGCCCACCAATGATCGCGTGGTGCTGATTTCCTATGATCCGGATGTTTTCGATCACCCCCGCGACAAGCATGTGCGCGTGCGGATGATGGATATGGACGGCGGCAATCTGACGACGCTGTTTGATCTCTTCGGCGGGCAGGGGACGATGAACTCGCCCAACTGGTCGCCGAAGGGCGATGCCTTTGCCTATGTCCGCTATGCGCCCGCCTGAGGCGGCGTGTCATCAAGCTGAAATACGACTCTGCTTTTAACTTACCCTGACGCTATGGCTCTTGCGGTTGTCACCGGACCACCGGGAAAGTCCATTTTCTTTGTTTTGCGCGTCTGAAGGGGAAGGGCCGTGCGGCCTTTCAGGGCGCGCCTCATCTGCGGGGGCGGATTGCAGGCATGGAACCGAGACAATTCAGAACATTGTTCATTTCCGACGTCCATCTTGGATCCAAGGCGGCAAAGGCGGATTTCCTGCTCGACTTCATGCGCCACCACGAAGCGGAAACGATCATTCTTGTCGGTGATATCATCGACGGATGGCGGCTGAAGCGGAACTGGTACTGGCCGCAGATCTTCAACGACGTCATCCAGAAGATGCTGCGCAAGGCCCGCAAGGGCACGCGGATCATCTACATCCCAGGCAATCACGACGAATTCCTGCGAAATTTTCCCGGCACCCATTTCGGTGGCGTGGAAGTGGCCGAGCGGATGATCTTCGAGGCAGGCGATGGCAGGAAATATCTCGTCATCCACGGCGACGAGTTCGACGTCGTCGTGCGCCATGCCCGCGTCGTCGCCTATCTCGGAGACTGGGCCTATGATGCGGCGATCAATATCAATCACGCGCTCGCCTTCTTCCGCCGTAAGCTCGGCCTGCCTTACTGGTCGTTTTCGGCCTGGGCCAAGCTCCAGGTCAAGCACGCGGTCAATTTCATCGGCGAGTTTCAGCGCGTCGTGGTGGAAGAGGCCCGCCGCAACGACGTCGACGGCGTGATCTGCGGCCATATCCATCATGCCGTGATCGAGGACATGGACGGGCTTCGCTACATCAACACCGGCGACTGGGTCGAAAGCTGCACGGCGGTCGCGGAGCATTTCGACGGAACCTTTGAGCTGATCTCCTGGCAGAAGATCGAATCGGAAGACCAGCCCGCGCCGGGCGAGCCTGCCGATATGGCTGCGTTGCAGCTTCTCTTGGCCGACCGCAAGCCGGAGCGTGCCGCCTGATCCGGCATTCGCTATCCCAGCCTGGCAACGTGATTGAAAACGCTTGCAATCTCTCGCGCGGCGTGAAAAGCCTAATGAAGCTTGTTTGCAGGCTTGTGCCCTGATTTGCGCGTGCGGTTTTCGCGATGAGAACCGGCTCCTGACCTCTTCAAGAGAGCAGACGGGGTCTGGCGCCAGACTGTCTCAGGAGCGTGTGAAACTGGATATCGGCTTTTGCTCAACACGGAAAACCCCTCAGCTTCCTTGATTTTCAGGACCGATGCACAGTCGGCCACGCTCGTATTCGAAGGTGACTGGACGGTCCATAGCGCACGTTCGGTTTATGCAGAGATCGACGGCATCAGCCCCAAGCTGAAGGAAGCCCAGGGGCATGTTGTGTTCGATCTGTCCGGGCTCGGGCTCGTCGATACGGCCGGCGCCTGGATGATCCGCGAAGTCGAGGCCAAATGCCGCGATGCAGGGCTCGAGATCGACATGCAGGGCATGACGGCGCGGCTGGAAGAGCTCATTGGCGCGATACCCGATAGGCTGAGAGAGCCGGAACCGCAGCCGAAGAGGCGCCGGAGTTTTGCTGAATTCGTGCTGGAGCCGATCGGCATTTCGTCGGTGGCCGCATGGCGGGACATCTATGCAGGCGTCGGCTATTTCGGCGCGCTGTTCGTCGGTCTCGGCGAATTGGTGATGCGCAGGGGCGGCGTGAACATGGCCGCCATCGCCTCGCAGATCGACAATATGGGCGTGCGGGCAGTCCCGATCATCGCGCTGATGTCGTTTCTGGTCGGCGCCATCATCGCCCAGCAGGGCGCGTTCCAGCTCAGCTATTTCGGCGCGGAACTGTTCGTGGTCGATCTTGTCGGCATTCTGCAGCTGCGAGAGGTCGGCGTTCTCCTGACGGCAATCATGATTGCCGGCCGCTCCGGGAGCGCCATCACGGCGGAAATCGGAGCGATGCGCATGCGCGAGGAAATCGATGCGCTGCGGGTCATGGGCTTCGACCCGATCTCCGTGCTCGTCTTTCCGCGGATGCTGGCTTTGCTGATCTCGCTGCCGCTTTTGACGATCATCGCCAATTTCGCCGCGCTGACGGGGGCTGCGGTGGTGGTGGATCTTTACGCCGGCATCACGCTCGAAACCTTTCTGCAGCGCCTGCAGGAAGCAATCAATCTGGCGGACCTGATTTCCGGTCTTGCCAAGGCGCCGGTCATGGCGCTGATCATTTCGATCGTCGCGGCGCTTGAGGGCATGAAGGTGGGCGGCAGCGCCGAATCGCTCGGTCAGAAGGTCACGGCTTCGGTGGTAAAGTCGATTTTCGTGGTGATTCTGGCCGACGGCATTTTCGCGATATTCTATGCCGCGATCGATTACTGAGGGAAACAGGTGGAAAACGAAGAGCAATCGCAGCAGATGAGGGACACGGTTCTCAGCGTGCGCGATCTGACCGTCGGGTTCGGCGGGCCGACCGTGCTTGAAAACCTCGACCTCGACGTCTACCGCGGTGAGATTCTCGGTTTTGTCGGTGGGTCGGGCACGGGCAAGTCGGTGCTGATGCGCACCGTGCTCAGGCTGAACAAGCGTCAGGCCGGCACCATCAATATCCTGGGCAAGGACTTCGATCACCTGACCTATGAGGAGCGGATTGCGGTTGACATGCGCATCGGCGTGCTGTTCCAGCACGGTGCGCTGTTTTCGGGCCTGACCGTGCTCGAAAACGTCCAGGTGCCGATGCGCGAATATCTCGATCTTCCCAAGTCGCTGATGGACGATCTTGCACGCCTGAAGATCGAGATGGTGGGGCTCAGGCCCGAAGCGGCGGAACGCTATCCCTCGGAACTTTCCGGCGGCATGATCAAGCGCGCAGCCCTTGCCCGCGCGCTCGCGCTCGACCCCGACCTCGTGTTTCTCGATGAGCCGACCTCCGGTCTGGACCCGATCGGGGCGGCCGAGTTCGACGAACTGATCGCCAGGCTGCGTGACACGCTGGGCCTGACGGTCTATATGGTGACGCATGACCTCGACAGCCTGCACGCCGTGTGCGACAGGATCGCGGTCCTTGGCAAGAAGCGCGTTCTTGTGGAAGGCACGCTGGACAAGCTCCTCGCCTTCGACGACCCATGGGTACAGGACTACTTCAAGGGCAAACGATCCCGCGCCGTTTTCGGCGTCGGCCAGAGCAGCCAATAGCACGGACGGGAAAGCCATGGAAACCAAAGCAAATTATACCGTTGTCGGGTTCTTCGTCCTCTTGGTGCTGGCAGCCACGGCCGGCCTGATCTTCTGGATGCAGGAATATGGCCGTCAGGGGCCTGTTGCCGATCTGATCGTGCGCATCCCGGGTTCGGCCAATGGCTTGAGCGTGGGCTCTGCCGTGCGGTTCAACGGCATTCAGGTCGGCTCGATCAAATCACTCGAGATCGACCCATCCGATGCCCGTTATACCATGGCGCGCACGCAGGTGAATGCGCAGACGCCGGTCTACAAGAGCACCACCGCCAAGCTTGAGATTCAGGGTCTTACGGGTACCGGTTACATCGAATTGTCAGCCAATGGCGAGCAGGGCGACAACATTCTTCAGGAATCGCTGCGCACCGACATTCCGGCCGAAATCACCGCCGACAAGTCCGGCCTTTCCAACCTGCTGACGACCGCCGACCGCATCATGAAACGGGTGGATGCCACGGTTGGCGACGTTCAGACGATTGTCGACCAGGTCAAGACGCCGCTCACCCAGACGATCAAGAACGTCGATACCTTCACCTCCGCCCTTGCCGACAATTCCGACGAGATCTCAAATTTCCTCGCTTCCGTCGGCAAGATGTCCGATACCGTCGATGGACTGGCAAGCCGCCTCGACCAGACGGTTGTGTCGGTCGACAAGCTGATCAAGGCCGTCAATCCGGAAGACATCAACAAGATCGTTGCAAACGCAGAGACGCTGACGGCCAATGCCGCAACGGCCTCGAAGCAGCTTGGCGACGTCATCGAGCAGTTCAGCACGGCGATCGAAAGCTACGCAACCTTCGGAGAGCAGGCACAGGACGTCTTCAAGAAGGTCGATACCATCGTCAGCGCGGTTGATCCCGAGAAGGTCGGCTCGTCCGTCGATGATCTCGCCGGTGTGATGGCCGATGCGAAGGAGGCCGTCGCCTCGATCAAGGAAGTTGCCGACTCGGTCAATGCCAAGACCAAGAGCATCGACAACGCGATCGACAATGTTTCCAACATCGCCAACAAGCTCAACCAGGCATCGACGCGGGTCAACGAAATCCTCGTGAAGGTCGACAACCTGCTCGGCTCCGACAATGTCGAATCGCTTTCCGATCAGGCGCGCGATACGCTCGCCTCGGTCAAGGAAGCGGCGGAGACGCTGAATGCGCGGATTGGCCCGATCACGGCGAATATCGAGAATTTCTCGGGCTCCGGCCTGCGCGACGTCCGCGCGCTCGTGAGCGACACGCGCCGCACGGTGGACAGCCTCAACCGCACGATCCAGTCGATCAGCGACGATCCGCAGCAGTTCATCTTCGGTTCGGACGGAATGAAGACATATGATGGACGCAAGCGGTATTGAGGCAGCGATTTGTTGCCGGCCTGCAACCGTCTGAAGAAACAGGCCTGTCAGGTCTTTGCAATTGTTAACTTATGTCCTAGTTCTCATAGAGGCCAGCTTGGGCATAACCGGGGGATGAATGGTGTTTGCCGCGAAAGATAAAACCAGGTCGCTTGTCGCGCTCGTTCTGCTCTCGGCTGGCGTGAGCGGCTGTGCCCTGCGTCCGGCGCCCGACACATTCGATCTTTCGGCGCAACCGGTCATGACCTTCGAATCCCAGCGGGCGCTGCGTTCCCAGCTTCTGGTGCCGACGCCGTCCGCCATCCAGGTCCTCAATAATCGCGGTATCGTTGTCCGTCTCGGCGGATCGGAATTGCGCTATCTCGGCGGCGCCCAGTGGAGCGATCAGCTTCCCCTCGTGATCCAGGCGCAGCTCGTCGCGGGTCTTGAGAATACCGGGCTGTTTGCCGGTGTCGGCATGCCGGGGCAGGGGCTTGCGATCGACTATCAGGTCGTCGTCGAAATCCGCGAATTCGCGATCGATGCGGCAGGGCCGGGTTCGGCCAATGTCGAGATGTCGGTCAAGCTGCTGGATGACCGGACGGGCATTGTGCGCGCACAGCAGCTGTTTTCGGCAAGTGTGCCGGTCAGCTCGAGCGCAGCAAGCAGCGTCCTCGTCGGCGCCCTTGATGATGCCTTCACCAAGGTCCAGACCGAAATCGTCTCGTGGATTGCATCCACGCTCTGAGCGCCCGCGCGTCCGTTGCGTGATATCGTGCAGCCGGCCCGACGGGGTCGGTGCCATCTTTCACGATGCGGTGCATCAGCCACAGACCCTCTGACAGCCTTGGTTGCCGATCTTTAGCCCAGACGCTCGCAAGACAACCCAGCCGCATGGATCCTCGGGTCAAGCCCGAGGATGACGCGGAACGAGGGGCGCTCGCTAGCGTGACGCGCAGGGGGTGGTGGGCTCGAGGATGGGGCGGCGAGAGTGGCGGTCTGCGGTGGCCACTCCTGCCATGATGGGTCGTTAGATCGCACCGCCGTCTTACGGAGGCGGCGGCGCCCGGAAGCAAGCCTGCTCAGATCGCGTCGGACCATTCAAGCAGGGCGGTGGCAACGGCGGGGAGGTCTTCCATCCGCTTGATCACGGTCTCGGCGCCCGCTTCCATCAGCTTGTCGCCATGGGTGGGGGAGGTGTGGGATGCGCCGGTGAAGCCGACGACGCGCATGCCGGCAGCCTTGGCACCGTGAACACCATGAACCGAATCCTCGATCACCAGCGTCTTGCGGGGGTCTGCGCCCATCTGTTCCGCGCCATGCAGGAAGATGTCCGGCTTCGGCTTGACCCGGTCAGGCCCCAGGGTTTCAGCGGAGAAGATATGGGGCTCGAAGATGTCCAGCAGCCCGACCTTCTTGAGCATCATCCGGATGCGCTCAGGGGTCGAATTGGAGCAGATGCAGTGGGGCTCTGAAAGCTGGGCAACGGCCTCGCGCACGCCGGTAATACCCTGCAATTCGCGCTTGACGCGTTCGTCAAGTTTGGCGGTCGCGAGATCGAGAAGGGCCGCCGAAAGCGGGATATTGGCTTCCTTTTCGACCGCAAGCAGAATATCGCGCCACGTCATGCCGGAGAACCGTTCGCCGATTTCACCGGCCGTGATCGGATAGCCGGCATCGCTCAGAAGCCTTGCTTCGACCTCGGCTGCAAGAATTTCGGAATCGACCAGAACGCCGTCGCAGTCGAAAATGATAAGGTCGTAGCGGGCCATATGAATATCCTGTCCAGAAAGAAGAGCGCGCCGCACTTAAACCCGTTTTGCGGCAAGATCAAATCATGGGCGATCGAAGTTAGCGATAAAACGCGACACCAGTGTCTGCAGTGTGGCGGAAAGAAGCGGCATGCCGCCCGTTCGCCAGCCGAGCGCGTTGAGGCTGGTCGTGGTCATGGCGTTTACTGCGGCCTGATCGGCGCGGGGCGGCAACGGATGCTGCAAGGCCATTGCCGCCTTCAGCGGCGCGAGAATGGTGTGGGTGTCGGTGACGATATCCGAGAGGTGAAACGCCTTGCCGGAGATTTTCGGTATCGGCGCGTCGAGCAGCGTCAGGATCGCGCGCGCAAGATCGCGGCCATGGACTTCGCTGCCCGCTCTCTCTTCGATGGTCTCGCCTCTTGCATAGCGCTCGAAAAGCGGCTCCCATTTATTGGGTGAGAGATCGCCGTAAACGCCCGTTGCCCTGAGGTTGACCGGAATGAAGCCCGGTCGGGCGAGGGCCGCAAGCGCTTGCTCGACCTGGTGCTTGGCCCTGCCGTAAAGACTTTTGGGATTGGGCGGCACGGTTTCGGAAAGCACTGTGCCCGCAGGGTAGCCATCGAAGACGGCGCGGCTCGATAGGAAAAAGGCGTGTCTGACGCCTGCAGCCTCAGCGCCCTCGAAGAGCGCGATACTGCCCGCAACATTCCGCGCCAGAAAGCCATCGGGATCATCGCCTTCGCCGCCACGGTATCGGCCGGGCGCATGGGAGAAGGCTGCATGCACGAAGACATCGATCCCGGAGAAGAGCCGATCTGGAACAGGCGCGCCGAGCGTCAGCGGCCGAAAGCCGACGGGTGCGGCATAGAGTTCCGGCTCAGGCGGGGTGCGCCCGGCGACCGTGACGGCATGGCCGGCCGACAGGCATTCCTCGACGATGTAGCGCCCGACGAGGCCGGTGCCACCGCTGACGAGGACGCGGCTCATTCCGGCTTTTTGGGATTTTCGAGCGTGGCGATATCGGGAATGCCGTCGCCATCGAAAAAGGCCCACCACAGATCGATCAGGGGCTTCAGCTGTTCTGCGCGCGGGTGGTCGTCTTCCCAGGGCTTCTCATACTGGTAATGCAGCACGCCGATATCCGCCCAGTTCCAGAGCTCAGGCATGTTGAACCAGACATATTGCAGCATGTTCATGAAGACGGGCAGGCCATGCCAATCTGGGAAGAAAGCCTGCAGGAAGGTCTGGTCGGTGCGCTTCCAGAATGCCTCCGGCTCGTCGAGCGCGGCGAGCATCGCCGCAAAGGTCTCGACATCCGGGCGCGCCACGAACACGCCGGAGTTCATCCGGTGGAAATCGGCCAGGCTCTCGTAGACGTTCGGGGCAGCGGAAAACTCCGGATAGAAGAACAGCTTGTCGATATTCTTCAGGACCAGCGCATCGGCATCGATGAAGATCGCCGCGTGGTATTCGACAAGCTGCCAGAGGCGCAGCTTGCAGAAATTGTCGAGCGGCGTGTGGAAGCCGGGCTTGCGGCCCTTGGTGAAGGGCGCCTCGCCATGGATGTTCTTGCGCGCATGGCGTTCGTTGAAGGCATCCGAAAGCGGCAGATGGTCGACGCCGATCAGTCGGCAACCGAGATCGGCCAGATGCTTCAGCCCTTCTTCCGGCGCGCCGCCTGTATGGAGCACCACCACATCGGCCGGCGTGCCCGTCAGGAAGATAGAGCGCGCGAGCGCCAGCGCGCCCATGGCATAGTCGTTATTGGTGACGAGCGTGACGAAGGCGAACGGATACTTGGCGTCCACACTGCGGTGGACGCCTTCCATCGATGGATCGGTCATGATCTTACGAAACCGACTTCAGCGACTTGCCTTCGGGGTCGCGATTGATCTTGGTCGCGATATCCTTGGTCCATGCCGAAACGGCCGGAACGCGTTTGCGATCAACGCGGTAGGCGTATTTCTTGACAATATCGACGATCTCGCCGAGCAGGCCTTCCTTGAGCGTGATCGGGTTGAGACCGAGCGACATGAACTTGTCGTTCTTGACGATCAGGTCGTTTTCCGGCGCTTCCTTGCGCGGGTTCGGAAGCCACGCGATCTCGACGCCGGACATTTCGGAAATCATCTTGGCCAGATCGCGCACCCGGTGGGTCTCGGTCATCTGGTTGAAGATCTCGACGCGGGCGTTCTTTTCCGGAGGATTGTTGAGCGCGAGCTCGATGCAGCGCACCGAATCCTGGATGTGGATGAAGGCGCGGGTCTGGCCGCCGATGCCGTGGACGGTCAGCGGATAGCCGATCGCGGCCTGGATCAGGAAACGGTTGAGCACCGTGCCGTAATCGCCGTCATAGTCGAACCGGTTGATGAGCTGCGGGTGACGCTTGGTCTGCTCGGTGTGCGTGCCCCAGACGATGCCCTGGTGCAGGTCGGTGATCCTGAGGCCGTCATTCTTGGCGTAGAAGGCGAACAGAAGCTGATCCAGGCACTTGGTCATGTGGTAGATCGAGCCGGGGTTCGACGGGTAGAGGATTTCCTGCGAGACCTTTTCACCCGAATTGGTGGTGATGTCGACCGGGAGATAGCCTTCCGGGATCGCCGCGCCGACGGTCGAATAGCCGTAAACGCCCATCGTGCCGAGATGGATGACATGGGCGTCGAGATCGATCTCGACCAGCGCGTTCAGCAGGTTGTGGGTGGCGTTGACGTTGTTGTCGACCGTGTAGTTCTTGTGGCGGTCGGTCTTCATCGAATAGGGGGCGGCGCGCTGCTCGGCGAAGTGGATGATCGCGTCCGGACGCTCCTCGGCCAGCCACTGCTTCAGGATCTCGTAGTCCTGCGCCAGGTTGATGAGGTGGAAATGGATGCGCCTGCCGGTCTCGGCATGCCAGATGCGGGTGCGTTCCTGGATCGAGTCCATCGGCGTCAGCGACTGGACGCCAAGCTCGGTGTCGATCCAGCGGCGCGACAGGTTGTCAACGATGTGGACTTCGTGGCCAGCATCCGACAAATGCAGCGAGGTCGGCCAGCCGACAAACCCGTCTCCGCCCATAACCGCAATCTTCATTGAGCTTCTCCGATCCGTTTCAATGATTCATGATCTGCGTTAAACGCAATCAGTATGACATAAATGCAATGGTTTTTTTACGCAATCGCCAAGGCTTCCGCCCTATGCAGCTCTTGCGGGCGGCTCTTGCCAAGCGGGAAGGCCCGGCATAGTTAGGCGCAAAACCGTTCAATGAGGCGGAAATGACGGAAACCGACAATGCCTGTCTCAGCGGTTGGCTGGAAGACGGCACCCACCATCTGCGGCAACGTGTCTATTACGAGGACACGGATTTTTCGGGCGTCGTCTATCACGCCCGCTATCTTCACTTTCTCGAGCGCGGCAGGACAGACCTTCTGCGCTCGCTCGGCGTGGAGCAGCGCACGCTGCACACGATCGACGAGGAAGGCCTCGCCTTTGCCGTCCATCACATGGATCTCAAGTTCCTGCGGCCTGCGCGAATGGATGATATCCTCGAGATCACGACGAAGACGGTCAAGGCGACCGGCGCGCGCATGGTGCTGGAACAGGCGATCCATGCCGACGGGCAGTTGTTGACGACGGCGACCGTCACGGTGGTTGTCATCAACAAGGCAGGGCGCGCGCGGCGACTGCCGGATGAGCTTGCCGAGACGCTTCTCGAAGGGCACGCCCGGAAGGGTTGATCTCGCGCGCTTCGGGCTTGATAAAACATGAGTATTATGTGAAGGATTTGGCGCCAAAGGCATGCCTGCCTTGTGGTTCCGGCCGCTTCCCAAGAGGCCGCGACAAAATCGTAACACGCCGTTAACCATGTTCGGGTAATCTGCGAAAAGCGGAATTTGGGGCCGATTTGCCTAGCTTTCACCATGATTGTCACGGACAGGAAGCATAGATGCGGATCCACTTAAATTTCAACTGACGTAACCAGCGTCTCGCAGGCGGCTCTAACTGTACCGCCCGGTTTTCCGGGTCACTCTATTCAAGGACTTCGTCACTATGGAACAGCTTGGGTTGGAAGCTACGCACGCCGATGTCGGCATTCTGGCGCTTTTCTGGCAGGCGGGATTCGTCGTCAAGATCGTGATGCTGGGGTTGATTGCGGCCTCCGTCTGGACCTGGGCGATCGTGATCGAGAAGATCATCGCCTATAACAAGGAACGCCGCGCGTACAACCAGTTCGAAGAGGCCTTCTGGTCCGGAACGTCGCTCGAGAAGCTTTACAGCAACCTGTCCGACCGCAAGACCACCGGCATGGCTGCCGTGTTCGTCTCCGCCATGCGCGAGTGGAAAAAATCCTTCGAGCGCGGTGCACGCGCCCCCATGGGGCTGCAGATGCGCGTCGAAAAGGCCATGGATGTCGCGATCCAGCGCGAAGCCGAAAAGCTTGAGGCGCGCCTGGGCTTTCTCGCCAGCGTCGGTTCTGCAGCGCCCTTCATCGGTCTTTTCGGTACCGTCGTCGGCATCATGACCTCGTTCCAGGCGATCGCCGGTTCGAAGTCCACCAATCTCGCAGTCGTTGCGCCCGGTATCGCCGAAGCGCTGCTTGCCACCGCCATCGGTCTCGTCGCCGCTATTCCTGCCGTTATTGCCTACAACAAGTTCTCCGCCGATTCCGGCAAGCTTGAAGGCCGCATGGAAGGCTTCGCCGACGAGTTCTCGTCCATCCTGTCGCGTCAGATCGACGAAAAGCTGCAGTCGCGCCCGGCGGCCGAATAAAGCGAGACGAGGAGAAACGATATGGCAATGTCCATGGGATCAGGCGGGAAGGCCGGCGGTCGAGGCCGCAGGCGCAACCATCGCCGCCCCGTCAGCGAAATCAACGTCACGCCGCTCGTCGACGTCATGCTGGTGCTTCTCATCATCTTCATGGTGGCAGCCCCGATGATGACCGTCGGCGTGCCGATCGACCTGCCCGAGACCCAGGCGCAGGCGATGAATTCCGATACGCAGCCGATTACCGTTTCGGTCAATCCGGAAGGCAAGATCTTCCTGCAGGAAACCGAGATCGGCATCGATGAAGTGGTGCCGAAGCTCGAGGCGATTGCGACGACCGGTTACAACGAGCGCATTTACGTGCGCGGCGACGCCAATGCAGATTACGGCACGGTGATGAAGGTGATGGCCCGTATCTCGGCCGCCGGCTTCAAGAACATCGGTCTCGTGACGCTGCAGGAACAGGATAGCTGATCTTAGCCCATGAAGCGCAGCCTCGCCATTTCATTCCTGTTGCACTGTCTGGTCCTCGGCTGGGCAGTGCTTGTGCTTGGCGCGCCTTCTTCGCTGGAGGTCGCCGATGTCGATGCGCTGCCGGTCACGCTGATCCCGGTGGAAGACATCACCCAGGTGCAGGAAGGCGATGAGAAGGCCGATCTCGCCGATATCGCGGCCCCCGTTCCGACGCGAAGGCCGCAGGACGTCGCCGAGGCCCAGAATGTCGGCGACAACGAGATCGATCTCGAAACCGATACCAATGCCAAGCCGGATGAGGTTGCCGAAGAGCAGGCCGCAATTCCGACGCCATCCTCGGAGCCGACGCCCGAGCCTGCGCCCGTCGAGGAGCCAGCATCCGAGCCTCCGCCGCCGGTGCCCGAAAGGGCCGAACGCACGGAACCCGCACCGGAGCCGACGCCAGAGCCGACGCCTGAACCCGCACCGGAGCCTGAACCGGCACCCGAGCCCACGCCCACGCCCGAGCCGACGCCTGCGGCAGAGCCGACGCCCACGCCTGAGGCTTCCCAGCCGGAAGCGCCTGCCGAGCCTGCAGAGCCGGAACTCGCCTTCCCGGATCAGGCGCCGCTTCCCACGCGCCGTCCTCCCGAGCCGGTGCTGCGCGAAACCCGTACGGCCGCGACGCCCAAGACCGACAGCCAGACCACGGCCTCGACCACGACCGAGGAGGATGATTTCAATGTCGACGAGATCGCCGCACTGCTGAACCGCACCGAAGCAACCGGCGGCGGCGCGAAACGCTCCGAGCAGCAGGCCGCTGCCGGCGCCAAGCGCACCACCGGCGGCGCAACGCTATCGCAGAGCGAACTCGATGCCCTGCGCGGCCAGATCCAGCGCAACTGGTCGATCCTTGCGGGTCTTGACGGCGCCGAGGATGTCCGCATACGCATCCAGATGAAACTCGATCCGACCGGAGCAATCGTGGGCGCGCCAGAAGTGACCGCGACCGGCGGTAGCGAGGAAGCGCGGCGGATCCTGGCCGGCGGCGCACGGCGCGCGGTCTTGAAGGCTTCGCCCTTTACCCAGCTTCCGGCAGACAAATATGATTCCTGGAGCGAGGTCATCGTGAACTTCGACCCGAGCCAGATGCTTTAACTTTTCATTCGGTGCCGCCCGAGGGCGATCCCTTGGCGCACCGGAGCAAATCAACGCTGAAAGGCCAGTCCTGTCATGCTTAAACGTTGTTTCGTATTCCTTTCCGTCGCCTGGGCCGGCATTGCCGTCCTGTTTGTGGCACCGGCCAACGCTCTCGTGGAAATCGACATTTCCAGCGGCAACGTGCAGCCGCTGCCGATTGCGATTACCGACTTTATTTCCGACGACGCTCTTGGTGCCGACATTTCCGCCGTCATCGCCGCGGATCTGAAGCGCTCGGGCCTGTTCAAGCCGGTCGACAAATCTGCGTTCATCCAGCAGATCAGCGATCCCGACCAGACGCCGCGCTTCGAGGACTGGCAGTTGATCAGCGCCGAAGCGCTGGTTGTCGGCCGCGTCACGCGCGAGCCGGATGGCCGCCTGCGCTCCGAGTTCCGCCTCTGGGACACCTATGCCGGGCAGCAGATCGTCGGGCAGCAGTTCTTCACGCAACCTGACAATTGGCGCCGCGTCGCCCACATCATCGCCGATTCGATCTATCAGGCGCTGACCGGCGAGCAGGGCTATTTCGACAGCCGTATCGTTTTCGTCTCCGAAAGCGGGCCGAAGACCGATCGCAAGCGCCGTCTGGCGATCATGGATCAGGACGGCTTCAACGTGCGCATGCTGACCGATGGCCAGTACATGGTTCTGACGCCCCGGTTCTCGCCGAACCGTCAGGAAGTCACCTACATGTCGTTTGAAAACGACCAGCCGCGCGTTTACCTGCTGCAGCTCGAGACCGGCCAGCGCGAGGTTGTCGGCAACTTCCCCGGCATGACCTTTGCACCGCGCTTCTCGCCCGATGGCCAGCGCATCATCATGAGCCTGCAGCAGGACGGCAATGCCAACATCTACACCATGGATCTGCGCACGCGTCAGACCACGCGGCTGACGAATACCGGCGCGATCGATACGTCGCCGTCCTATTCTCCCGATGGTAACCGGATCGTGTTCGAAAGTGACCGGGGCGGACGCCAGCAGCTTTACGTGATGAATGCGGATGGTTCCAACCAGCAGCGCATCTCCTTCGGCGACGGCGCCTATTCGACCCCGGTCTGGTCACCGCGCGGTGATCTGATCGCCTTTACCAAGCAGTCGGGCGGCAAGTTCTCGATCGGCGTGATGAAGCCGGATGGCAGCGGCGAGCGGATTTTGACCACCGGCTTCCATAATGAAGGTCCGACATGGTCGCCGAATGGGCGCGTTCTGATGTTCTTCCGCCAGAATGCCGGCGAAGGCGGTCCGCACCTTTATTCCATCGACCTGACGGGCTATAATGAACAGCGTATCCAAACGCCTGATTTCGCATCGGACCCGGCCTGGTCGCCGCTTCTGGAATAAGGCGGAAATGTGGTAAAAAGGCTTGCGCGACAGGCGCGCAGGCCTTGCCATTGACGATTGGTTAACCATCTTCGTTCAGGGGACGTTAACAGCGATTTGCTAGCTGTTTTCTCATGTTCGGCGGTCGATGACCGTCTTCAGAGTTGAGTTGTTTTTCCGCGTTATCGATCGGACCTCCCGTCGAGATTTCTAACGCTTCTTAAGGAGAGCGGTAATGAGCCGAGCCACGTTCGGGGTTGAAGGCAATATGAGGAAGTTCAAGGTCACGCCCGTGATCGTCGCACTTTGCACGGTCATGGCGCTTGCTGGCTGCGCCAAGGACAAGAATAATCTGCCGGGCAATGGCATGGCAGGCGGCGCGGGTGGCGTCGGCGCCGGTTCGTCTTCCGGCATTGCTTCGCCGGGCAGCGTTCAGGACTTCGATCTCAATGTCGGTGACACCGTGTATTTCGAAACCGATTCGGCTTCGGTGACGCCGATCGCGGCGCAGACGCTCAACAAGCAGGCCCAGTGGCTTCAGCGCTATCCGAACTACGCGATCCGCATCGAAGGCCATGCCGACGAACGCGGCACTCGCGAATACAACCTGGCGCTCGGCGCACGCCGCGCCACGGCCACCAAGAATTACCTGGTTTCGCGCGGCATCCCGGCAAACCGCCTGTCGACGATTTCCTACGGCAAGGAACGCCCGGTCGCCGTCTGCGACAACATTTCCTGCTGGTCGCAGAACCGCCGCACGGTCACCGTGCTGACCGGCGCCGGAAGCTGAGCGCTTTCCGCATCGAACTGAAGAAACCGGCTTTCGAGCCGGTTTTTTTATGCCCGGCGTGTACGAAATTGCGTTTTGATCTAAATATGGCCAGAAAGAGAGTGTGCGAAGGTTGCAGCAGGCGAGCGGCTTCACCAAACTGCGGATCGGCTTTATCTCTTTTGATGGCGCTCATGCGCGGATGTCAGTTGATGCCAGCGACAATGCTTCAGCGATAACGATTTGGGACATGAAGATGAAGAAAGCGATTTTGGGGCTACTTGCCGGTTCAGCAATGCTGGCCGCGGGCGCCCAGGCAAATGCCGTGGGCTTGCAGACATTCGGCAAGCCTGCATCGAATGACGGTCAGATCGTGCGGGTCCAGGCCACCGATCCCTCGGTCAGGATCATGCAGCTTGAAGAACAGGTGCGCGGGCTGACCGGTCAGGTCGAGGACCTCGGCTTCCAGATGCTGCAGATGGAAGAGAAGATCCGCAAGATGCAGGAAGACATGGAATTCCGCATGCAGGAACTGGAAAGCGGCATGGCTACGCCGCCTTCCGGCGATGCCAGCGCCAGCGGCAGCGAGGCGACGGCAACTATCACGGAGCCGCCGGCGATGCCGGAGGCATCGGCAAGTGCCGATGTACCTGCCGATCTGCCGGAGGCTGCCGAAGGCGGCGGCGATGACGCCGATTTCTACAAGCGGGCCTATGATCTCGTTCTGTCGGGAGATTACCAGCAGGCGGAAGACGCCTTCGGAGAGTTCGTGCTGAGCTATCCCAACAGCCCGCTTCTTCCCGATGCCAGCTTCTGGCTCGGCGAATCGATGCTCGCGCAGCAGAAATACAACGAGGCGGCCAAGACCTTCCTGAGCGCCTACAAGGCCTATGGCGATTCTGCCAAGGCGCCGGAAATGCTGCTCAAGCTTGGTCAGTCGCTTGCCGGAATGGACAACAAGGATGCCGCCTGCGCAACCTTTACCGAAGTGCCGGTGCGCTATCCCGATGCCGCGCAGGCCGTGCTTTCCAAGGCGAAGGCCGAGCTGAAGGCGAATGCATGCTGACCGCGGTGTCAGCCAATCCAGACTATTCTTTCAGCGATGGCCGGGCCGTTGAAGCGGCTGCCGCTTTCGTCAACCGGCTGAAGGCCGATTGCCATGTGCTCGTCGCGGTATCCGGCGGCAGCGATTCGCTCGGTCTCCTGGTGCTGCTGAGCGAGGCCAGACATCGCGCTCACCGCAGCGATATCAGACTTTCGGCCGCGACCGTGGACCACGGTCTGCGCGCCCAATCGGCAGGCGAGGCGGCCTTCGTTGCCCGGTTTTGTGCCGATCGCGGGATCTGCCATGAAACGCTCGTCTGGCGCGGCGCCAAGCCGTCGACCGGCCTCATGGCCGCAGCGCGCGACGCGCGATACGATCTTCTCTCCAGACACGCTGTCGCGGTCGGCGCTGATGTGATTTCGGTTGGCCACACGCTTGACGATCAGGCCGAGACGTTTGAAATGCGCAAGGCGCGCAGCAGCCATCCGGCGATCTCCGGCATGGCAGCGCAGACGCTTCTGTTCGGGCGCGTCTGGCTTGCCCGGCCCTTGCTCGGCGTTTCTCGGCAGGCGATCCGCGGTGCACTTTCTGCAAGGGGTATCGGCTGGATCGATGATCCTTCCAACGACAATGTGCGCTATGAGCGCGTGCGCATCCGCCGCGCCCTTGATGGCGCGGTAAGCGGTCCCGGCAGTGCTGCGCATGCCGCGGGCAGCGAACGGGCACGCCGCGCCGCCGCCGCCGCCGCATTGTTTCAGGCCTTCGGCCGTATTCACGGGCAAACCGTTGCCGAACTTGATCTCGATGCGCTGGACGCCCAAGGTGGCGAGGGCGCGCGCGCGCTTCTGAATGCGCTTGTCGCCATCATCGGCGGCGAGACCCATGGGCCGGGACAGGCGGCCCTCGATGATATGCTCCGTCTTCGCTCGGCCGGTCATGGCGCGCGGATGACGGCCGGGCGGTGCCTTTTCGAGGTGAGCCGCAACCGGCTCTTCATCCTGCGGGAACGGCGCGGCGTTTCAGCGCTCGACATTCCACCTGGCGCCTCTGACGTGTTCGACGGCCGGTTCGAGGTTGAAAACCGCTCCGATAGAACGGTTACCATTGAAGCCGGCAACGCTTGCGGGTGTGACCATGCTGAGTTCCAAGCGCTGCCGCGACGGCTCGCAAGGGTGGCCGTTGCCACCGCGCCTTCGATCGAGCGGGAAGCCGGGCGGATCGTGACAGGCCGTGTGCTTTCGCCCTACCGGCGCTATCTGCCTGGGTTCGATCTGGTGCTGGCCAACCGGCTTGCGGCCGCTTTCGGCGCGAAGTGCTATCCGGAACCCTCATATTTCCTGACAGAATATTAAACTTGGGAAGCGCTTGTCTTGGCAAGACATGGCGCGAACCCTATGTTAGGCCATACTCAGCGGCACCCTCCGTGCCGGACAGATGATTTCGGGGAGTTTGATGAACCCAAACCTACGCAATATTGCGCTGTGGGCCATAATCGCGTTGCTGCTGGTCGCGCTTTTCAGCATGTTCCAGTCGACGCCTTCGCATAATGGTGCGACCCAGGTGGCCTATTCGCAATTCGTCAGCGATGTTGACGCGGGAAAGGTCAAGGAAGTGACCATTACCGGCAACACGATCACCGGTAGCTATACCGGTGGCGCTGTCACGACCTTTCACACCTATGCGCCGGTTATCGATGATTCCCTGCTGACCAAGCTTGAAGATGCCAATGTAAAGGTTGACGCCAAGCCCGTAAGTGACGGTTCCGGCGGCATTTTGAGTTATGTCGGAACGCTTCTTCCGATGCTTCTGATCCTCGGTGTCTGGCTGTTCTTCATGCGCCAGATGCAGGGTGGGTCGCGCGGCGCGATGGGGTTTGGCAAGTCGAAGGCGAAGCTTCTGACCGAGGCCCATGGCCGTGTGACGTTTGACGACGTCGCCGGCGTCGATGAGGCCAAGCAGGATCTCGAGGAAATCGTCGAATTCCTGCGCGATCCGCAGAAGTTCCAGCGCCTCGGCGGCCGCATTCCGCGCGGTGTGCTGCTGGTCGGCCCGCCCGGTACCGGCAAGACGCTTCTCGCCCGGTCTGTTGCGGGTGAGGCGAATGTTCCGTTCTTCACCATCTCCGGTTCCGACTTCGTGGAAATGTTCGTCGGTGTCGGTGCGTCGCGCGTGCGCGACATGTTCGAGCAGGCCAAGAAGAATGCGCCCTGCATCATCTTCATCGATGAAATCGATGCGGTGGGCCGTCATCGCGGCGCCGGTCTCGGCGGTGGCAATGACGAACGCGAGCAGACGCTGAACCAGCTTCTGGTGGAAATGGACGGTTTCGAGGCCAATGAAGGCATCATCCTGATTGCCGCGACCAACCGGCCCGACGTGCTTGACCCCGCATTGCTGCGTCCCGGCCGTTTCGACCGTCAGGTCGTCGTGCCCAATCCGGATATTGTCGGCCGCGAACGTATCCTCAAGGTGCATGCGCGCAATACGCCGCTGGCGCCGAATGTCGATCTCAAGATTGTCGCCCGCGGTACGCCCGGCTTCTCCGGTGCGGACCTGATGAACCTCGTCAACGAGGCCGCCCTTATGGCGGCGCGGCGCAACAAGCGCCTCGTCACCATGGCCGAGTTCGAGGACGCCAAGGACAAGATCATGATGGGCGCCGAGCGGCGCTCCACAGCGATGACGGAAGCCGAGAAGAAGCTTACCGCCTATCACGAGGCCGGTCACGCCATCGTGGCGATGAAGGTGCCGGTGGCCGATCCGGTCCACAAGGCGACGATTATTCCGCGCGGGCGTGCACTTGGCATGGTGATGCAGTTGCCGGAAGGCGACCGCTATTCCATGAGCTACAAGTGGATGATCTCGCGTCTCGCCATCATGATGGGCGGTCGCGTTGCCGAGGAACTGACCTTCGGCAAGGACAACATCACCTCGGGCGCGTCTTCGGATATCGAGCAGGCGACCAAGCTTGCCCGGGCGATGGTGACGCAGTGGGGCTTCTCCGATGAGCTCGGCCAGGTTGCCTATGGCGAGAACCAGCAGGAAGTCTTCCTCGGCCATTCGGTGTCGCAGTCCAAGAACGTGTCCGAGGCGACAGCCCGGAAGATCGACAGCGAAGTCCGCCGTCTGATCGACGAGGCCTATGTCGAGGCAACGCGTATCCTCAATGACAACCATGATGGTTTCGTGCAGCTTGCCGAGGGGCTCCTTGAATACGAGACGCTTTCGGGCGACGAGATCAAGGCGATCCTGCGCGGCGAAAAGCCTGCCCGCGATCTGGGAGACGATACGCCGCCCTCACGCGGGTCTGCCGTTCCGTCCATGGGGCCGAAGAAGGATACGCCGAAGCCCGCAGACGAAAAGGGCGATGGCTTCGAGCCCCAGCCCAATAGCTGATCAGAAAGACCGCCGGCTTCGACCGGCGGTTTTTTCTTGTGCAGAAACCATGCGCGCTTGCCCGCGTTTTGCATGCATTGCCTCTAAAATAAGCTGGTAACGCCATGTTAGCGGTGGTGACCTAAATTTAAGTGCGCCTGGGTCCAATATCTGCGAAGAGGACCCTGCAGCACAGTTTCAAGTTTCAGGGCGACGCGCAAAAGATGCGGCGCCGAAGAGGATTGTCATGACACGCAAATATTTTGGTACCGACGGCATTCGCGGGCTTTCGAATGTCTTCCCGATGACGCCTGATCTGGCGATGCGGGTGGGTATTGCGGTGGGCACCATCTTCCGGCGCGACGATCGCACGCACCGGGTCGTGATCGGCAAGGATACGCGTCTGTCGGGCTATATGCTGGAGAACGCACTTGTTGCGGGTTTCACGGCGGCTGGCCTCAATGTCTATCTCCTCGGCCCGATCCCGACGCCTGCCGTTGCCATGCTGACCCGCTCGCTGCGCGCCGATGTCGGCGTCATGATTTCGGCATCGCACAACCCCTATGCCGACAATGGCATCAAGCTCTTCGGCCCGGATGGATACAAGATGTCCGACGAAATCGAGGCGCGCATCGAAGCGCTTCTCGACCGTGACAATTTCCATGCCCAGCTGGCGGCTCCGCACGAGATCGGCCGCGCCAATCGCGTTGACGGCGACATCTACCGCTATATCGAATTCGTCAAGCGCACGCTGCCCCGCGACGTCACGCTCAACGGCCTTCGCGTGGTCGTCGATTGCGCCAATGGCGCAGCCTACAAGGCAGCGCCTACCGCGCTGTGGGAGCTTGGTGCTGACGTGGTGACGATCGGCACGACGCCCGATGGTCTCAACATCAACAAGGAATGCGGGTCGACCTATCCGAAGACGCTTCAGGAGAAAGTCCACGAAGTGCGCGCCGATATCGGCATTGCGCTCGATGGCGATGCCGACCGCGTGATCATCGTCGACGAGCAGGGCAACATCATCGATGGCGATCAGCTGATGGCTGTCATCGCCGGCGTCATGGTCGAAGAGAATGAGCTGAAGGGTGGCGGCGTCGTCGCAACCGTGATGTCCAATCTCGGCCTTGAGCGGCACCTGAACGGCATGAATCTCGATCTTGTGCGCACCAAGGTTGGAGACCGCTATGTGGTCGAGCACATGCGCAAGCACGGCTACAATGTCGGCGGCGAGCAGTCCGGCCATATTGTGCTATCCGATTTCGGTACCACAGGCGACGGTCTGGTGGCGGCGCTGCAGGTGCTTGCAGCCGTCAAGCGCGCCGGCAAGCCGGTCAGCGAGGTCTGCCGCAAGTTTGAACCCGTGCCGCAGCTTCTGCGCAATGTCCGCATCACCGTAGGCGCCGTTCCGCTCGAGGACAGCAACGTCAAGCAGGCGATCGCCGACGCCGAAGCGGAGCTGAAGGGCAGGGGCCGTCTGGTGATTCGTCCCTCGGGCACCGAACCGCTGATCCGGGTCATGGCCGAAGGCGACGACCCGTCGCAGGTCGAGCGCGTCGTCGGAGGCCTGATCGACGTGATCGCGAACGTGCGCAACGCCGCCTGAGCGCTTCCCACACGCGAACCTGACGCGCCTCATTGTCGCTTTTCCGGCTGGAACTGCCTTGCAGCGCGATTCTGGCCATATTCCTGTGCACCATGAGATGGCGATAGTTTCGGAAGGCCGGAAGGGAAAACATGTCTGCAGCCTTGATTGTGGTGACCATCCTCGGTTGCGATGATGGCCTGACCCGTTGTCAGTACATCGATACCTCGCCCGATACCTACCAGACCATCGCCTTGTGTGACGACGCGCTGGAAGCCGACCTCAATCATTACAAATATTCAGAATATGCAAGCGTTGTCGGGGTTTGCCGGTCGCAGGACGAACCGGTGGAAGCCGCGATGGGCGGTATCACCGTGACGGGGATACCCGAGTTTCAGGCAAAACTTGCGGAAGAGCCGCAACCTGCCGGTAATGAAGCGACGCCGCGGCAGGGGAACAGGCTGATGATCATGACGAATGCCACCCTTGAAAAAGCAGCCTCGATCCTGCCGGAGCGGGATCAGGTCCGCGCCGTCGCTGTCGCTCCTGTCAATGCGGTGAAGGGCGGCTATGTCTGGGTCCGGCGCCGGCTCGGTCTCTGACCGCCTGAAGCTGCACGCTGGTTTCGCGCCCGAGTATCGACGCTGTCCCGCGCAGAGGATCTCAAGCCTGCCTGGCTTGATCGGACAAGTGTCGTCATCATTTCGTTGTCTTTTCTCTTGCCTAATGCCTGCGTCTCGAATATACGCCGAAGCGGGCCACCTCTCCCCAACGAGAGGCTACTATCTGAAAGGGTAGAGATATGACAGAACTGACCAAGCCGGACACCCGTCCGCAAAATCCCCGTTTTTCTTCCGGTCCCTGTGCGAAGCGTCCTGGCTGGACGCCCGAAGCGCTCAATGATGCGCCGCTCGGCCGGTCCCACCGCGCAAAAGTTGGCAAGGCGAAGCTCAAGGAAGCGATCGACCTGACCCGCGAAATCCTCGGCGTTCCCGGCGATTACCGCATTGGCATCGTGCCGGCGTCCGATACCGGCGCTGTCGAGATGGCGCTCTGGTCGCTGCTTGGCGAACGCGGCGTCGACATGCTCGCCTGGGAAAGTTTCGGCTCGGGCTGGGTGACTGATGTCATCAAGCAGCTCAAGCTCAAGGATGCCCGCAAGATCGAGGCGCCTTACGGCCAGCTTCCCGACCTTTCCACTGTCAATTTCGACAATGACGTGGTCTTCACCTGGAACGGCACCACCTCGGGCGTTCGCGTCCCCAATGCCGATTTCATCCCCTATGACCGCAAGGGCCTGACGATCTGCGACGCCACCTCGGCTGTCTTCGCGCAGGACGTCGATTTCAACAAGCTCGACGTCGTCACCTTCTCCTGGCAGAAGGTTCTGGGCGGCGAGGGCGGTCATGGCATTCTGATCCTTTCCCCGCGCGCTGTGGAACGTCTCGAAAGCTACACGCCGGAATGGCCGATGCCGAAGATCTTCCGCATGACCAAGGGCGGCAAGCTGATCGAGGGCATCTTCGTCGGCGAAACCATCAACACCCCGTCCATGCTCTGCGTCGAGGATTATCTCGATGCGCTGAAATGGGCGAAGACCGTTGGCGGCCTCGAAGGCCTGATCGGCCGCGCCGATGCCAATGCCAAGGTGATCTTCGATTTCGTCGAGAACAACGACTGGATCGAGAACCTCGCCGAAGTGGCTGAGACGCGCTCCAACACGTCCGTCTGCCTCAAGATCGTCGATCCCGCCGTGCTGGCGCTCGATGATGCAGGTCAGGCAGCCTTCGCCAAGGCGATCGTCACCGCGCTCGACAAGGAAGGCGTCGCCTATGACATCGGCGCTTACCGCGACGCGCCGTCCGGTCTGCGCATCTGGGCAGGTTCCACGGTCGAAACCGCCGACATGGAAGCACTGATGGGCTGGCTCGACTGGGCTTTCCGGGCTGAAAAGGCAAAGCTTTCCGCCAACGCAGCATGAGACGCTGAAACGGAGGCAGGCCAATGTCGCCCCGCATCCTGAGCTTCATCGCAGATACGACGGCGCTGGTGATCTTCTTTACGATCGCCAGCGGGCTCAATGAGCGCTTTATTGCCGGCATGGCATGGAGCGATGTGCTTGTTGCCCGTTCGGTCGGCGCGGTGCTGATGGTGCTGACGGCAAGGCCTTACGGGCTCTGGCGTGATTTTCTCTTCGGCAAGGTTCAGCCGAAGACCCGCGCCGGCGAATTTGCGACCGACTGCCTCTCGCTGATCGCCTTCCAGGTGCCGATCTACATCGCGATCATTGCGGTAGGCGGCGCATCTGGCTCCGGCATCGTCAGGGGAGCTGCCGGCTTTGCGGTTCTGATGCTCGTGCTTGGCAGGCCCTATGGCATGTTCCTTGAGTTCGTGCGCAGCCTTTTCGGCCTCACTGACAGGGGGCAGAAGCCGATGTCGCTTGGCGGCTGACAGAATTTTACCGGGGCGCGAGACGGCCCGGACCCGTTCAAAAATATCATTCGCCGCGCTCATGGCCGGCACAAACCAACAGGAGGCCATCATGGCACCTCGCGTACTCGTATCCGACGCGCTGTCGGAAGCCGCCGTCCAGATCTTCAAGGATCGCGGCATCGATGTCGATTTCCAGCCGAAGCTCGGCAAGGACAAGGAAAAGCTCGCCGAAATCATCGGCAATTACGATGGTCTGGCGATCCGCTCGGCCACCAAGGCGACCGAAAAGCTGATCGAAGCGGCGACCAATCTCAAGGTCATCGGCCGCGCCGGCATCGGCGTCGACAATGTCGATATCCAGGCAGCCTCGCGCCGCGGCATCATCGTCATGAACACGCCCTTCGGCAACTCGATCACCACCGCCGAGCACGCGATCTCGCTGATGCTGGCCGTCGCCCGCCAGATCCCCGCCGCCGATGCCTCGACCCAGGCCGGCAAGTGGGAGAAGTCGAAATTCATGGGCGTCGAAATCACCGGCAAGACGCTCGGCGTCATCGGCGCCGGCAATATCGGCTCCATCGTCTGCAACCGCGCGCTTGGCCTGAAGATGAACGTCATCGCCTTCGACCCCTTCCTGTCGCAGGAAAAGGCCGAGAAGATGGGCGTCACCAAGGTCGAGCTCGACGAGCTGCTCGCCAAGGCCGACTTCATCACGCTGCACGTGCCGATGACCGACAAGACCCGCGGCATCCTGAACGCCGAAGCGCTTGCCAAGACCAAGAAGGGCGTGCGCATCATCAACTGCGCCCGCGGCGGTCTGGTGGATGAGGCAGCGCTTGCCGAAGCCATCAAGTCCGGCCATGTCGCAGGCGCCGGCTTCGACGTGTTCGAGACCGAGCCCGCCACCGAGAGCCCGCTCTTTGGCCTTGAAAACGTGGTCTGCACGCCGCATCTTGGCGCCTCGACCTCGGAAGCGCAGGAAAACGTGGCCCTTCAGGTTGCCGACCAGATGTCGGATTACCTGCTCAAGGGCGCTGTTTCCAACGCGATCAACATGCCCTCGATCAGCGCCGACGAAGCCCCGCGGCTGAAGCCGGTGATCAAGCTTGCCGAAGTGCTCGGCGGTTTCGCCGGCCAGGTGACCGAAAGCCCGATCAAGCAGATCGAAGTGCTCTATGACGGCAATTTTGCCGAGATGAACACCACGGCGCTGACGAGCGCGCTGCTGGCGGGTCTGCTGCGTCCGCTGGTCGCCGACGTCAACATGGTCTCCGCACCGGTGATGGTGAAGGACAAGGGCATCATCCTGCAGGAAGCAAAGCGCGACAAGTCGGGCGTTTACGACGGCTACATCAAGCTGACCGTCACCACCGAAAAGCAGACCCGTTCCGTTGCCGGCACGGTGTTCTCGGATGGCAAGCCGCGCTTCATCCAGATCAAGGGCATCAACATGGATGCCGATGTCGGTCGCCACATGATCTACATCTCCAACACGGACGTGCCCGGCATGATCGGCTTCATGGGCTCGACGCTTGGCGATGCCGGCGTAAACATCGCCAACTTCCAGCTCGGCCGTGACAACCAGGGCGGCGATGCGATCGCGCTGCTCTATGTCGACGAAGCGCCGAAGCAGGCCGTGCTGGACAAGCTTCTGGCCAATCCCGCGATCAAGCAGGCAAAGCCGCTGGAATTCGCCGTCGACTGATCGGCGCTTGCGAGAATGACATCGAGGCCCGGCTTCTCCCAAAGGAGGCCGGGCCTTTCGCATGTCTGCACCCTGGTTGCCTATTCTCTCCGGATATGCTGGTCTGGGTGGAAGACAGCAAGGGGAGGGAACATGCGGTCCTTGATCATTATCGCGGCGCTTCTGGCGCTCGCTTCCTGTGACACGGTGAGCAAAGAGGGTGCGCCTGCGAAGACGAAGGCGGATTACGTCGCGTCGTTGAACATGGCGAACACGTCGGTGAATTCGCTGGCGTCGGCGCGGGCCTATTACAGCGGATATACCCGCAACACCTTTGACCCGTGGCACGGCACCCAGGTTGAATACAACGCCCCTGACGGCATGTCCTATCTCTGGTACCCCGGCAACCGGGTGATCGTGAAGGGGCGCTGGAAGGTCGAGACGTCGACCTCCAAAGCTGTGGAACCCGTGGTCGTTGCCAACAAAGTGGTCACCACCGTCCAGCCGCAGCCCTATCTGATCTGCTACCAATACGGGCTCAACAGCTATAATCCGGTGACGAAGCAGCGCGGCGGTAACTGGAGCTGCCGGCCCTTGCCCGACGATCAATACCTGGGCACGGAGCGCAGGAAGGGCGATCCGCTTGGTCTCAGCACCAGTGTGCGCGTGCCCTATCCGCTCGACAAAAAGAAAACCACGATCGACAGGCTCCTCAGCCATTGCAAGTCATGTTCGGTGAACTAGTTGTATGTCTCTGAAGGGCGCCGGATGCCCGGCGCGCCTCGCCCGGCGTGGAGCGGGCGGTCGAATTTTGAAAGTGAAACTTGATGACTGGATGCACCGGTTGCCGGAATGCCGATGCTCTGCCCTTTGAATTCTCCATTGCGTTCCAACCCATCGTGGACGTCGTCGATTGCTCGATTTTTGCCTACGAGGCGCTGGTGCGCGGCGTGAATGGTGAGGGCGCAGGCAGTATTTTCGCCCGGCTTACCGACGACAATCTCTACGCCTTCGACCAGCGCTGTCGGGTCAAGGCGATCGAGCTTGCGGCGTCGCTCGGTCTCATGGATGGCGATGCGAAGCTGTCGATCAACTTCATGCCGCGCGCAATCTACGAGCCGCGTGCCTGTATCAAGCTCACGCTCGAGACCGGGCGGCGATGCGCAGTCCCGCCCGAGCGCCTGATCTTCGAATTCACCGAGACCGAGCAGACCGACAAGGCCAAGCTGGCCGAAATCCTGACGCTCTATCGCGCGCTCGGTTTCGAGACTGCGCTGGATGATTTCGGCTCCGGCTATGCCGGCCTCTCGCTTCTTGCCGACATGCCGCCCGGGATCCTGAAGCTCGACATGACCTTGATCCGCGGGATAGACGCGGACCCGGTGCGTCATGCGATCGTCAAGCACGTATTTGCGCTCGGCAAGGAACTCGATATCAAGATCCTTTGCGAAGGGGTGGAGACCGAAGCCGAAGTGGAGACGCTTAGGCAGCTCGGCGCACGCCTGATGCAAGGCTACTACCTCTGCCGTCCGGCCTTCGAGGCGCTCAGGACGCGCGACCAGATCGCGTTTCGCGCTTGACAGCCGGAACGGCGACGTCAGCTCGCTGAGCTGGCTGTCTGTTCGGTGTCATCCTCGAGCCGAGAACCCGGGCAGGTGCGATCGGCTTATTCTCCCCCAGGCAGCAAAGGCCCCCGCCCAGTATGGGTGGTTGATTCTAACCCGGGCATGACCTCTTGAGGTGAGGTCGTCATACCTACAGCCTTGCGGTTGTCCGCAAACCGTTCAGAACGAGCACGCGGTCTCTTCGACCTTTTTGCTTTCGCTGACCCGCAGCCGCAGTCGCAGCGAATTCCCGCTCTTGGGCAACATTCCAGTGGAGTGTCGGTCTTGACACGAAATGGCAAGCGGCTATTAATTATACAATGTATAATTAGGGGTCCGAAATGATCGCGGGACATGTTTTCATCGCTACCAGTCTGGATGGTTTTATCGCTCGCAGCGACGGCGATATTGCCTGGCTTCTGGAGCGCGATGATCCCGATGAAGATCATGGCTACGACGCCTTCATTGCGGATATCGATGTCATTCTGATGGGCCGCGGTACATTCGAGACAATCCGAACTGTAAGGCCCTGGCCCTTCACCCTCCCCGTCGTCGTCCTGTCCTCGTCCATGTCCCAGGCCGATTTGCCGGACGATCTGGTCGACGAGATTCGGCTTGTCGACAGTGCGCCCGAAGAGGCGATGCGTATGCTGGAAATCGAGGGACACCGGAAGGTCTATGTTGATGGCGGACGTCTCATTCAGTCTTTCCTGCGGGCCGGTTTGATCTCCGACCTCGTGATCACGATCGTGCCGGTGCTCCTTGGTGAAGGCCGCCGCTTGTTCGGCAGTGTCGCAGCAGATATTTCTCTAC
This sequence comes from Martelella limonii, assembly GCF_013344475.1. Lineage (GTDB taxonomy): Bacteria > Pseudomonadota > Alphaproteobacteria > Rhizobiales > Rhizobiaceae > Martelella > Martelella limonii. Next base: position 66,558 of record NZ_JABUOU010000001.1, read on the forward strand.
GCCATGAGGAGACCAGGAGCTTTCCCTCCGGGCTTGTCCAGTCCCGTTACCGGGTCGAAGCATGAAGCGGCCCCGCGGGCGGCCGCCCCTCACAGAAGCTTCCGTGTCGCGCGAGGAGATGCTTGGTGCCGGTCTCGATCTTCTGGATCGCAAGGGCGCCGACGCCTTTACCATGAGGGCGCTGGCGGAGCGCCTCAGTGTCAACCCGATGACGATCCATCATCACTTCGGAGGGCGCGATGGCCTGATTGCCGCGATGTCGGAAGTGGCCTATGCGCAGGTAGCTGCCCCGGAAGGTGGCACGCCGATCGATTGCATACGCGGTCTGCTGGAGGCCTACCATGCGCAGGTTCTCCGTCACCCGGGGCTCACCTTGCTGATATTCAGGCGGCCGGGCGTGTTCCCACAGCAGGCGGAACGGATCACCAACGAGATCTCTGCTCTTTTGGCCGAAGCCGGCTTGTCAGGTCGCAGGGCGCAACTGTGGCGCGACATACTCGTGGATTTCACACATGGCGCTGCCTTGGCGACGGCGATGAATGGTCGCGGCAGCGGCAGTGAACCTCTCGAAGATCAGGGGTTCTCCATGGCCCTGCAGGAACTGTCTACGAGCCTGACCCGCTAGGGACACATCGGGAGCGAAAGCCGGACGCGCACCTTGGCCGCGCTACCAGATGAGGATGCCCGGAGAAGCGCGGCGGGGAAGGGGGTGTTCGAAACTTCGTTGCAGGCACTGAGCGTGTTCATACATCCGGATGTGATACAGCCTAAGGCAATGAGGATGGAGTGTCGCCGCGGCGAGAGGCCCGTATCAACTTCAGCCTTTGCGCCGTGAGGCCCTTCAAGGGAGGGCGCGGCCAGAAGGTGCGCCCACAACTTCCGCTGCGCCACCACGAACAGGGCGCAGCGATGGAGGGGCCGATGGCACTGCCAGCCGGCCCGAATAGCCGTGCTTTGTCCTTGCTTCGATCGCGCTTCCGTCTTTCGCGCAAGATCCTGGTACTCCGTCCGGGCGACTGCGAGGCTCGGATCAGGTGGTCTTGGGTGTGAAAATCACGAGGTCGATGTGTCGCAGGGGTAGCCTTCACGGATGGGTGATATCGGCCTTCCCGCGCAACGAGAGACGCGGCAACGCGTTTTGCGCTGGCCGGGGAACCGTGGCTTTGCAAAAAGACTGAGGCCGCCGTTCTTTCAAACGGCGGCCTCTTTTCATGTCTTTATCCGAGTGGCTCAGAAGAAGCCACGACGCTGCCACCAGCCGCGCTTCGGCTTGGCTTCCTCATCGTCGTTTTCAGCCTTGGCGCCATCGGAGGTCACCACAGGCTCGGAATGGGAAACGTTGGAAGCGCGGTTGGCACGCTTCGGGCTCTCCGCTTCGGTGGCGGCAGCTCCGTCGCCAAGGTCCGCAGCAGCCTCGACGGTTGCCTCGTCCTCTGCCTCTTCGGCTTCCTCCGGCTCGGAAGGGGTTTCCTCGACTGCTTCCACTGCGGTTTCGGCAGGGGCTTCGGCGCTTTCGGCGCGCTTGGCGCGGCGGCGGCGGGGCTTGCGGCCCTCGATCTCGGCCATGGCATCGTCTTCATTGACGGCGCCCGGCTGGTCGCCTTCGACTTCGGCAGTTGCAACCTGTTCGACAGCGTCGCCGTTGCCAGCCTCTACGACTGCATCACCATCTTCGGAAGATGCCGCATTGTCGTCGTCATCGGCACCATCGGTGTCGTCGTCCGCATGTTCGCTGCTGCCATCGGCAGCCTCCGTCTGCTGGCCGTTCTCATCACCGCGATTGCGGCGTCCGCCACGCTTGCCGCGGCGGCGCTTGCGGCGCGGCTTGTCGGAAGACTGCTCGCCGTCTTCGTTTTCGCCCGAAGAGGCCTTGGCCTCTTCCTCGTCGTCGCCCGCCTGATCCGCCTGATCGCCGTCGGCGTCATTGTTCGATTGACCGTTGCGGCCACGCCGGCGACGGCGCTTGCGGCGTGAACGTCCGCCTTCCTCTTCGGTCGCAACGACTTCCGGCTTTTCTTCTTCCTCGGTCTCTTCGATTTCCTCGACGATGTCGTCTTCCGGCTCTTCGGGGAAGTCGAGCAGCGTTTCGATCTTGACCGGGTTCTCGACGGGTTCGCCGCGATCGATCTCGAAGTGGCTGGTGGTCAGCTTGGGGTCGGCTTCAACGATGATCTCGACGCCGAAGCGGCCTTCGTAGTCCACGATCGTGTTGCGCTTCTGGTTCAGAAGGTACAGCGCGATCTCCGGCGTCGTGCGCACGGTGATGTTGTGGGTCGTGTTCTTCAGCAGATATTCCTCGACCCCACGCAGCACATGCAGCGCGACGGAGGACTGCGACAGAACATGGCCCGTGCCGCCGCAATGGCTGCAGACCTGGGTGGTCGATTCCAGCACCGAGGCGCGGATGCGCTGACGCGACATCTCCAGAAGGCCGAAATGCGAGATGCGTCCGACCTGGATGCGGGCGCGGTCGTGTTTCAGGCAGTCCTTGAGCTTCTTTTCGACAGCGCGGTTGTTGCGCTTTTCTTCCATGTCGATGAAGTCGATCACCACGAGGCCGGCAAGGTCGCGCAGGCGAAGCTGACGCGCCACTTCCTCCGCTGCCTCCAGATTGGTCTGGAGCGCGGTATCCTCGATCGAGTGCTCGCGGGTCGAACGGCCGGAGTTGACGTCGACGGCAACCAGCGCCTCGGTCTGGTTGATGATCAGGTAACCGCCGGATTTCAGCGTGACCTGAGGCTGCAGCATGCGGTCGAGCTGGGCTTCGATGCCCGAACGCGAATAGATCGGGTGCACGTCGCGGTAACGCTGGACAACCTTGGCGTGACTCGGCATCAGCATCTTCATGAAGTCTTTCGCTTCACGATAGCCTTCTTCGCCCGAGACGATGACTTCGCCGATATCCTTGTTGTAGAGATCGCGGATCGAGCGCTTGATCAGGCTGCCTTCCTCATAGACGAGGCAGGGCGCCGTGGACGTCAGCGTCTTCGAACGCACGTTTTCCCAAAGCCGCATCAGATATTCGAAGTCGCGCTTGACCTCGGCCTTGGTGCGGTTGGCACCGGCGGTGCGCAGGATCACGCCCATGCCCTGCGGCACTTCGAGATCCTTGGCGACATCCTTGAGGCGCTTGCGGTCTGCCGGATTGGTGATCTTGCGGGAAATGCCGCCGCCACGCGCCGTGTTCGGCATCAGCACCGAATAACGGCCGGCCAGCGAGAGGTAGGTCGTGAGCGCGGCACCCTTGTTGCCGCGTTCTTCCTTGGCAACCTGTACCAGCAGGATCTGCCGGCGCTTGATCACTTCCTGGATGCGGTACTGCTTGCGGGCCTTGCGATGGTTATATTCCGGCACCTCTTCCATGGCGTCTTCGGCGCCAACGGATTCGACGCTGTCGTCGTCATCGTCGATGTCTTCGGAGACCGTATCGGCGTCGACAGCAGCGGCCATGTGGGTCGGGCCCTTGCTGTCACCGGAGGCATCACTGTCGGGTTCTTCGCCGCCTGCAACTCCGTCGCTGGAGGCGTTGTCGTCAGACGAGGCTTCGGGTGCTGCGCCTGCGTTTGCCTCGGCAGCGTCATCGTCCGCTTTCGCGGTCTTCTTGGCTGCCGGCTTGCGGCGGCGGCGCGGCTTCTTGGGCGCCTCTTCGGCAGCAGCATCCTGCTCGGCGCCTTCAGCCGCTTCGGCCGTTTCCGGACCCGTTTCGGCTGCTTCAGCGGCAGGTGCCTCTTCGGCGATGGCAGGCTTTTCTTCTGCCTTTTCCGAGGACTTATCGGAAGTTTTGGCCTTGGCGCGGCCACGGCGGGTGCGCGGCTTCGGCTTGCTTTCCTCTTCGGACGCAGCCTTCTCGGAGGCCTCGGACGGCTGCGACAGCGCGGTATCGGTGTCTTCGTCGTCATCGCTTCCGGCGACTTCCCTCAGCAGGGCTTCGCGATCGGCAAGCGGGATCTGATAGTAATCGGGATGGATTTCCGAAAAGGCCAGGAAGCCGTGGCGGTTGCCGCCATAGTCCACAAAGGCGGCCTGGAGCGACGGCTCCACCCGCGTGACCTTTGCCAGGTAAATGTTTCCTCGCAGCTGCTTCTTGTGCTGCGATTCGAAATCGAACTCCTCTATCCGATTTCCACGAACGACAACGACGCGGGTCTCTTCTTCGTGAGACGCGTCGATAAGCATTTTGTCTGCCATTTAAGATGAACTCCTCGGCGCGCGCGGCTGACGTCTGCGGAGCGGGACGATGCCCTGTTCCGGAAAAGATCGTCAGCAGATACGCCGGATGAAATAACGTCCGACCGTCGCAACGAAACGTGGGCGGCTGCTTCTCGAATCAGTCCGGCGCCCTCGAAGGGGGCGCGGGCCGATGGAAGAATTTGACGCTTCGTTCTCATATGTAACCAGTCGAAACCAACACTGCCTAACCCCGATTTCGGGGCGATGAAATCGCCTCCGGGAATGCCCGTGAAGCGTTGACCTTTACGCCGAAACGCATCGATTAAGAGCGTATATCGGCCAAGATATTCTGTCCGTTAGGTGGAAAGACGGCGGACGCCCAATCGCTTTAATGTGGCGCCAATCTGGAAAAGACCGGCTGCCTCGCGCAATTGTCCCGTCATAATGTCCACCTGATGCACATTAGTATGTATTCGGTGCGTCAATAGCAAGGAAAATCCAATCCACGGTAATATTTGAGAAAATGGGGAAAAACCCGTATCACGTTGCAGATCAGCGCCGGTCGGTACCAAAGACCTTATCCGTCACGTTTTCGCCATCCGGCTGGCTATGAAACGGAAGCCGCTGAACGCAATCATGGGGGTCGGCATGCGGGGACGCAAACACGCTGTTGGGACGCGCGGGAAGGGGGCAATTCTCTTCGCCCTGATTTCCCTGCTGGTGTTGCCGTCGGCGTTTCTCGCAGGTCAGGCGACTGCCGAGGAGAGCGCTGAGATTGCGCCGCTGATCGCCTATAATGCCCTGCTCGTCGGTGACGACGCGCGTGCGCGCCTTGTTGTGAATTTCGACCGCGCCCCCGAATTCAGCTACCACTATCTCAAGGATCCGGCGCGGTTCGTGATCACGCTGCCCGCCACCGCGTTCGGCTTTGATCACGACGCGGTGCAGGCGCGCGGTCTCATCACCGACGTCCGCTACGGAACGACCGGGCCGGGGCAGTCGCGGATCGTGCTGACGGCGCGCGAGCCGATCCAGATGACCCTCGCCGAAACCCGTGACGAGGGCGGCACGGGCGCGCGGCTGGTGGTTGACCTCGCGATTGCCGACAGCACGGTGTTCGAAAAGCTCCTGGCGGGGCAGGACAAGCAGTCCGGCAATGCCAGCGACGCGGAAGACGCCGCACTGGCGCCCGAGGACGACAGCTTCGTGGTCGCCATCGATGCCGGCCATGGCGGCGTCGACACCGGCGCCGTCGGCGAGGACAGCAAGACCTTCGAAAAGGACATCACGCTCGATTTCGCCCGCGCCTTCGCTGCGAGACTGCAGACCGTTCCGGGCTTTGATTCCTATCTCACCCGCGACGCGGACGTCTATCTGTCGCTGTCGAAGCGCGTCGAACTCGCCCGCCAGCACGGGGCGGACCTGTTCATTTCGCTGCACGCGGATTCCCTGAGCCAGCGCGACATTTCGGGCGCTACCGTCTACACGCTGTCAGACCGCGCATCCGACCGCTTGGCGGCGGCGCTGGCGCAGCGCGAAAACCTGTCGAACGAGATCATGGGGATCGAGGCCTCCGCCGAGCCGGAGGAGGTGACGGATATCCTGCTCGATCTGACCCGCCGCGAGACGCAGAGCTTTGCGATCTCGCTTGCCGATCAGGTCGTCGCCTCCTTCGAGGGGCAGATCAGCCTGATCAACAACCCGCACCGCTTTGCGGGCTTCATGGTGCTGAAGGCGCCGGACATTCCGTCGATCCTGCTTGAAATCGGCTTCCTGTCCAACCCAGAGGACGAAAAACGCATGCTGGATCCGGTCTGGCGCGACACGCTGGTCGACCGTCTGGTGGATGCGGTGACGCGGTACCGGAGCCCGATGATGTCGGGTATAGAATAGCAAATGCGCGGTGGGCACCGGCGATCTTTGCCGGGCGCGTCGTAAAAAGCGCACATTCATTGTAAAAAGCTTTCCGGGGTATTTAAATTCATGCCAGCGGGCGATATTTGCGGTAGTCGACCAGGGCGTATTGATGTGGGGCTGCATCCAATCGGGCTTCGAGGCGCGTTTCCAAGTCCGGCACAACCGCAATCAGAACAAGGTATAAAAAACACGTGGCTGTAATCAGGTTCATCGGATATCTCTTCGGCATCGCCTGCGCACTTTTTCTCGTCGTTGCTGTCGGCATCGGCATCTATCTCGGCAATGTGGCGAAGGACTTGCCGGATTACGAAGTGCTTGCGCAGTACACGCCGCCTGTCACGACCCGGGTTTATGCCGGCAATGGCGAGCTGATGGCCGAATATGCGCATGAGCGCCGCCTGTTCCTGCCGATCGATGCCATTCCGATGCGCGTCCGCGGCGCCTTCCTGTCGGCCGAAGACAAGAACTTCTACACCCATCCCGGCATCGATGTTGCAGGCCTGGTGCGTGCGGTGTTCACGAACGTCAAGAATGCCGGCAGCGGCCGCCGGCCGGTGGGTGCCTCGACCATCACCCAGCAGGTTGCGAAGAACTTCCTGCTGTCTTCGGACCAGACCTATGAACGCAAGGTCAAGGAAGCGATCCTGTCGTTCCGCATCGAGCAGGCCTATTCAAAAGATACCATTCTCGAACTTTATCTGAACGAGGTTTATTACGGTCGCAACGCCTTTGGTATTGCCGATGCGGCGCTCACCTATTTCGACAAGCCCGTCTCTGACCTTACGATCGCAGAAAGCGCCTATCTGGCCGCCGTTCTGAAGGGTCCTGCCAATTACGATCCTTACCGCCACCCGGACGCTGCGATCGAGCGCCGCAACTGGGTTATCAGCCGCATGGAAGAAAACGGCTATATTACCCAAGCCGAAGCCGATCAGGCGCGCTCGGAGCCGCTAGGCGTGGTCACCGACCGCCAGAACCAGCCGATCGAGGGCGACGAGTATTTCGCCGAGGCCGTGCGTCGTGAGCTCAAGGACAAGTATGGCGAGGAGATGCTTTACGAGGGCGGCCTTTCGGTGCGGACCTCGCTTGACCCGCAGATGCAGACCTATGCGCAGGAAGCGCTGCGCGACGGACTGATCAGCTACGATCAGGCCGCCGGCTATCGCGGCCCGATTGCGCAGGTTTCAACGGCGGAGGATTGGGGACCCGCTCTTGCCAAGATGACGCCGCTCTGGGATGTGCCGGACTGGCAGATCGCGGTCGTGCTCGGCGTCAGCGGCGAGGGAGCCAAGATCGGGATCCGTCCGCCGCTCGATGCGGCAGGCCGCGTTGCCGAAGACCGAAAAACCGGTTTCATTCCCGCTGCCGACATGAAGTGGGCCTACCGATTCCTCGAAAAGGGCAAGAAGAACGCGACGAGCCCGGAAGGCGTCCTGGAGAAGGGCGACGTGGTCTACGTCCAGTCGACGGGCGAGGGCGACAATTACCGCCTGCGTCAGGTGCCGAAGGTGCAGGGCGGTCTCGTCGCCATGGACCCGGAAACCGGCCGCGTGTTGGCCATGGTCGGCGGTTTTGCGTTCTCGCAGAGCCAGTTCAACCGTGCGACCCAGGCGATGCGCCAGCCCGGTTCCTCGTTCAAGCCGTTCGTCTACGCCGCAGCGCTCGACAATGGATATACGCCCGCTTCGGTGGTCATGGACGCTCCGGTCGAGTTCGAATCGGGCGGCGAAATCTGGAAACCGCAGAATTATTCGGGCGATTTCTCCGGTCCGCAGACGCTGCGCACCGGTATCGAGAAATCCAAGAACCTCATGACCGTCCGTCTTGCGAACGACCTTGGCATGGAAACCGTTGCCGATTACGCGGAGCGCTTTGGCATCTACGATCACATGGATCCGGTTCTGGCGATGTCGCTCGGCTCCGGCGAAACCACGGTGATGCGTCTTGTTTCGGCTTACGCGGTGATTGCCAATGGCGGCAAGCAGGTCAATCCGACGCTGATCGACCGTATCCAGGATCGCTACGGCAAGACCATCTTCAAGCATGAAGAGCGTGAATGCGAGAACTGTGAAGCCGCGACGTGGGATGGCCAGTCCGAGCCGATCCTGATCGATGGGCGCCAGCAGGTTCTCGACCCGATGACCTCCTACCAGATCACGTCGATGATGGAAGGTGTGGTTCAGCGCGGCACGGCGGCAAGCGCCGTCAAGCTCGACCGTCCGGTTGCCGGCAAGACCGGAACCACCAACGACGAGAAGGATGCCTGGTTCGTGGGCTTCACGCCCAACCTGGTCGCCGGTCTCTACATCGGTTTCGATCAGCCGGCGACGCTCGGCCGCCATGGCACCGGCGGCGGGCTGGCTGCGCCGATCTTCAACACCTTCATGACCAATGCGCTCAAGGACCTGCCGGTCGAGAACTTCATCGAGCCTGAAGGCATGACCAATGTCGCGGTCAACCGCTCCACCGGCATGCGCGCCAGCGGTTCCGGCCCGAATGTCATCATGGAGGCGTTCAAGCCGGGCACGGGCCCAGCCGAGGCTTTCGATGTGATCGACATGAGCAGCTACAAATCGCCCGAGGAAATCCTGAGGGAATCGCCGCAGGCCCAGAAGGTCATCTCCAGCGGTTCGAGCGGCCTTTACTGAGGCCGCTTGCGGGGGCGGGGTTTACATCCGCCCGCCGCCCCCTTATTCACCGGATTCGAACGGTTTTTCAGAATAGCAGAGAGTATCATGCGCGCGGAAATCGAAGGTATTGTCGACGATATCAAGCAGGGTGTTGGCCTGCTGAGGAGGCATCTTTGACTGGGATCAGGCAATCAAGCGTCTGGACTGGCTGAACAACAGGGCCGAAGACCCCAACCTCTGGAATGACGCCGGCGAGGCGCAGAAGCTGATGCGCGAGCGACAGCTTCTGGAAGAAGGCATTTCCGCCGTGCGCCGCGTCGAAACCGAGCTTTCCGACAATATCGAGCTGATCGAGCTTGGCGAGGAAGAAGGCGACGAGGATGTCGTGCGCGAGGCCGAGCAGGGCCTGCGCACCATGCTTGCCGATGTCGAGCGCCGGCAGGTCGAGGCGATGCTCTCCGGCGAGGCCGATTCCAACGACACCTATCTCGAAGTTCATTCCGGTGCCGGCGGTACCGAGAGCCAGGACTGGGCCAACATGCTTCTGCGCATGTACACCCGCTGGTCGGAACAGCAGGGCTACAAGGTCGAGGTGCTCGAAGTCCATGACGGCGAAGAGGCAGGCATCAAGTCCGCCACCATCCTCGTCAAGGGTCACAATGCCTATGGCTGGCTGAAGACGGAATCCGGCGTGCACCGTCTGGTGCGGATTTCGCCCTATGACAGCAATGCCCGGCGTCACACCTCGTTTTCGTCCGTCTGGGTCTATCCGGTGGTCGATGATTCGATCGAGATCGACATCAACGAAAGCGACTGCCGTATCGATACCTATCGCTCTTCCGGCGCAGGCGGACAGCACGTCAATACCACCGACTCCGCCGTCCGCATTACCCATATCCCGACCGGGATCGTGGTGCAGTGCCAGCAGGAGCGTTCGCAGCACAAGAACCGTGCCAAGGCGTGGGACATGCTGCGCGCGCGTCTTTACGAGGCCGAACTGCAGAAGCGCGAGGAAGCGGCGAACCAGGAAGCGGCCTCGAAGACCGATATCGGCTGGGGTCATCAGATCCGCTCTTACGTCCTCCAGCCCTATCAGCTCGTCAAGGACCTGCGTACCGGCGTCGAAAGCACCGCGCCCTCCGACGTTCTCGATGGTGATGTCAGCCGCTTCATGGAAGCAGCCCTTGCCCACCGCATCGATGGCGGCAGCGACGGCGTCGAAGACATCGACTGAGTGCGGTCGGCAAGCCGCAGGGCAAGCCTGACGGCAATGTCGTTCTCAAGCCGGCTCATCAAACCAAAAAGCCGCACCGGTCGCCCGGTGCGGCTTTTCTTTTTGGAAGGCTTTCTGCTTTAGCGCAGCTGCTGCAGCAGTGCAGGCGTTGGCCAGCCGTCGGCGGGAACGCCAAGCTGGAGCTGTACGCTGCGCACCGCATCGCGCGTGCCGGCGCCGAGAATGCCGTCGATCTTGCCGACATTGTAGCCCTTGGACGTCAGGATCTGCTGCAACTGCTTCATCTGGCCATCGGAGAGCCCGGGCTCAGGATTGCCCTTGCTGTAGGCCGGAGCGCCCTCGAACCTGGTCGCGAAGTAAGCGACAGAGGTGGTGTAGATGAAGGACTGGTTCCACTCGAGATAGACGTTGAAATTCGGGTAGGCGAGGAAGGACGGTCCAAACCGGCCCTGTGGCATCAGCAGTGCGGTCGGCAGGTTCGAGAACCGGGTGTTGCCGTCCGTGGGCTTCACGCCGAGCTGGAACCACTGGCCTGCGGTAAGCCCGCCGCCGAAGCCGGTCTTTTCCCAGGGCAGGTTCTGCGGCAGCTGAACTTCCTGGATCCACGGCTCGCCCGCGCGCCAGCCGAGGCTGCGGATGAAGTTGGCGGCCGTCAGAAGCGCATCCGGCGAACTCTTCTTGACGCGCACATGGCCATCGCCGTCACCGTCCACGCCGAAGCGGATGATATCTTCCGGGAGCATCTGCACCTGACCGAGCTCGCCGGCCCAGGCGCCGGTTTCCGTCGCCGGATCGAAATCGCCATGCTGGGTCATTTCGATCAGCGCCAGAAGCTGCGGTCGGAAGATTTCCGGGCGGCGGCAGTCATAGGAAAGCGTCACCAGGGCGTCGCGGGTGTTGAAATCGCCCTGCACGGCGCCGAAATCGGTTTCCATGGCCCAGAATGCCGTCAGCACGCCGGCCGGCACGCCGAACTCGCGCTTGGCGCGATCGAAGGTGCTGGCATATTGCTTGATCTTCTGCTTGCCGGTCTGGAGGCGGGCATTGCTGCCGGTGCGCTGGGAAAACTCAAGGAAGGTCTGCTTGAACACGCCCTGGGCACGGTCGCGGCTCAGAACGCTCTTGCTGATCGAGGCGCCGGACAGGACCTGGTCGGCGGCCTGCGCCGAAAATCCGCGCTGGACGGCTTCAGCCTTCACGCCGGAGAGGAAGCTGTTGAAATCTCCGCCGCATTGCTGGGCCGCAACCGGGCCGGCAAAGAGGGAAGTCAGACCCGCGGCAACGAAGGCCGCGCGGATCGTTTTTGAAATCATGGGTGTCTCCTCAGAAACTTTTCGGTCCAACCGGGACCGCTCACATCGTTTCGAACGCTAGTCGAGAGCGCCTAAGCATTCCTTAAAATCCTGTCTGTCCGGTCAATTAACCATCTCGCGGTCCGTGTTTTCATGCGGCATTCTTGCGATATCTTGCAGAAACGCGCGGAAGGCCGGAACGCAGCAGACGGGCAATGCGCTGCTGCCGCTTTCGGTCGCGCTGCGCATTGATCCGCGCAAGGACGGGGCCTGCGAGAAGGCCATAGAGGACCAGTGCAGCGATGCTTGCGGCAATGTGGGCCACAGACAGCGTCTCTGCCATCTGCAACGAGACAGACTGAGGATCGACGAAGAAGATCAGGGTTGAAGCGGCAAGCAGCGTTTCGGCGTAGGGACGGGCGTCATGGCGCATGCCGAGCCAGATCTGCTTCAGTGCCTGGTTCCTGGGGGCATTGTCGTTCGCGGCGGCGGGGGCAGGGCGCTTCAGCCCCGCAAGGCTGCGACCAATCCAGAGCGCTATGATGAATGCCGCAGCGATACGCGCGAGCGTCAGCCCCGAAGGCATGGCCAGAGCGAGGCCCATGGCAATGGCAAGGCCGAGGGCGAAGAACAGAAAGCGCGCCGCAAGGATGCCGAGCCCCAGCAGCGGCAATGTCTCGATGCCGCGCTGATACCGCCTCCCGGCAAACGCCATCATCCGGCCCGAAGGCAGGGAAAACAGCAGGAAAACAAGCGCGGCGTAGGTCGCCGCGATAGCGATATTCAAGGTCTGTCCTCCATCCGCAACGGATATAAGACCGTTCGCGAAGGCAAAGGTCAATGAGCGGGAACGACTTCCTGGCCGATTTCTTCCATGGCCGAGACGAACCACGGCGTGTCGATATCGAAGCTGCCGCCGCCCTTGATGCGCTCGAATTCGATGGTCCGCAACTGGCCGTTGCGCTCGACGTCATGGCCGGTAACGCCGGAAACGCCATCAAGCGCGCTCTCGACGGCAAGGTCGACCATCGAGTGGATCAGCCGCAGATCGTCATTGTTTGCAGGCGCCGAGCGGGCGTAATAGCCGGATTTCTGCACCAGTGCGCGCTCCGCGCCGAGTTGCGAGGCGAACTGCTTGGCAAACCAGTCGCCGACATTGATCGTGTCGAGCTTGACGTGACCGAAGGCATCGCGCGAAACGGTCGCGCCCGCAGCCTCGCGCTCGGCCACGATCGCCTCGAGGCAGGCGCCTTCGGATACGAACAGCGAGACGGTGCCATTGCGATCCATGACCTCCTTCAGACGGGCCGCTTCGCCTTCGAGGTCGAAAGCGGTTTCCGGCAGATAGACGCCGTCGATCATCTTCATCGCCCGGTTCATCAGCATGCCGTCCACGAATTCGGCCGACTTGATGCGGTCGAGATAGGCGCGCGCCGTTGCCGCCGTCAGCCAGCCGCAGCTGCGGCCCATCACTTCGTGGATGATCAGCGTGCGCGGTGCGGCACTCTGTTCGTTCGAAATATTGTCGAAGAAGGCGGCGCCATATTCGGCTGCCGTCCACGCGCCAAGCGTCTGCCGGATCGGCTTGACGTCATTGTCGACCGTCTTCGGCAGGCCGACGACGGTGAGATCGTAGCCGTTGGTCTTCAGATAGGCGGCAAGATCTGCCGCCGTCGTGTTGGTATCGTCGCCGCCGATGGTGTGCAGAATCGTGATGTTGTCCTTGGCGAGCTGATCTGCGGCGACCTTCAGCGGATCGGCGCCGGCGGGCACGAGACCGCGCTTTTCGCAATCCTTCTGATTGGTCAGCTTCACCCGGCTGTTGCCGATCGGCGAGCCGCCGAACTTGTGCAGGAGATGCGCCTGCTGGCGGATATTCGGCGTGATCGCCATGCTGTCGCCCGTCAAAAGCCCGGCATAGCCGGAGCGGTAGGCGATGATCTGCGTGTCGGGCGCAATGTCGGAGTAGCGCTCGATCAGCCCGCCGACGGCGGAGGAAAGGCAGGGCGCAAGGCCCCCGGCTGTGAGCATGGCAACTTTGTGATGAGACATCGGTACTTTCTCTTGATCTCGCGCGGGATGTGTCGGCCCATGGATGCGACAGCCGCGCCGGGGTGTAAAGACCGCGCCGCAATAAAATCGGTTTGACGCGACGCCAGAAGACAAGGCGTCAAAATTGTTTTCGGTCAAACTGGTCAGGCTCGCGCCGGCATTGAAGCGCGCTGATGAGGCCCTCTATTTCGCCAAGGGCAATGGCCGCGACCGGACCGAGCGGTCCGATCGCTTGTATGAGGCGCCCTCTGCATCGCCCGAAAGCGCCTCCGGCCTTACCACCTGACCTTCAGGCCGACATTCCCGCCATAGCCGTAGGATCCGGTATCGAAGCCGGTGGAGGCCGTGAGTTCGGCGAAGGCCGAGTAGGACAGTTTTCCTGCCTGCCAGTCGAGCGAGCCGCCGAAGCCGAGTTCGCCGGAAAAATCGTCCGGATCGGTGGTGAAGTCGTAGAGGTTCACGAGTTGCGCCGTGGTCTCGCCCAGGAACTCGTAATAGAGGTTTGCGATGCCATAAAGCGTGGCGGCGCGGGCCTCTCCATTGACATCCTGCCAGCTGCTTTCCTTCTCGATCGCAAGGCCTGCGCGGGCAAGCAGGCTTTGGCCGTCCGAGAAGCTGACGTGATCGGAATAGGCGCCGGTGAAGCTGTCGATCGCAATGTCGGCGAAGGAAAGCTGTGCCTGCGGCGTGAGCGCCATGCCGTCTCCAAGGCCGAAGGCCTGGCCGACTTCCATCGACAGCGCATAGCCGAAGGCGTCGCTGTCTTCCGGCGCAAGCGGCAGGTCGTCGGCTTTGAGTTCGCTCGTAAACCAGGTGAATTCGGCCTGGGCATCGGCATAGAAACCGTTCGCGCCGAACCATGCCAGCGTGCCGCCGAAGCCGTAGCCGTCGGGATGGATGCTGCTGTCGCCGTAGCGCGAGGCGATCCTGGCTTCACCGGTCTGGTAGTGGGCGGTAAAGCCGCCGATCAGCGCGCCCTCGGCAGTGTCGGCGAACAGACCGTCCAGCCCGGCCTGCATCTCGAAGCGCGACAGGTCGTAATCATAGCTTGCGGTGGAGGACTGCGGGTCGAAGTGTTCATAGCCGCCATCGAGCCGTCCCCACAGCGCATCGAGCGCCGGGCCAGACGACAGCGCCTCGCCATCCGCATACCGCCCGCCGGACCGCGTCCTCATCGACGGCAGCTCCATCATCTCGAGCATCACGGACTGATAGGCTTCGTAGAGGGGGACGAAGGGCTGGAGCGTGAGGCCGGCATCTATGAGCTCGTCGATGCTTGCCCTTTCCACGTAATCCCGATCAAGGAATCGATCTGCGGGCATCGGTGAATCTGTTGGCAGCAAGAAGTATCCCGGCGCATAACCTGCGGGCTGGAGGAAGACTGTCTGATATTGGACCATGCCGTCAGTAAAAGTCCCTAAGAAGCCGTCGGAAGGTGAATCCGCGGGTGCTTCAACCACGGCAAATCCGTACGGTTGTCCGGGTGAGGAATTCGATGCAACATTGCGATAGCGGAGTTCGGTTCTCCCTGAAACACTGCCTTCTATGATGATCGTGTCGTTGGTTCCGTCTGCAACATTGATATCGATGGCGCCGGTTGCATTGATGCCTGCATAGTCTCCCAGGATTGTGATTTCACCGCGGGAAAAGCCGTCCTGCATGTCGAGGTCACTATCGGTGCTGATGACAATGCCGGTGATGGTGAGTGAGCCCAGTCCGTTTACTCTCAGGGAAGACTGTTCCAGACCGATATTGCTGCCAATCGTTACCGCGGTTTCTGCTGATGGTCCGGTGGAATAGAGGATTTTGCTGTCACTGACGACCAATATGCCCGATTGCTCCGGATAATTCGGTGCGGGGTCCAGCAGAAGCGATCCGAAAAATTCGAGACTGGACTGTGTCACAGTCATGTATTCGAAGTTCACGATCTTGCTGGCGTCAATCCGTCGGCCCGTGACGGCGCCGATCATGAACTGGTCGAAATCCTGATCCGTTGCGCTGCCGTCATTGGCTTCGCCGCCATCGAAAAAATAGTTCTCGCTACCGCCTTGCAAGGCATCGAGGTTCAGCAGCACCTGGTCTGAGCCGCCCTGTCCATAAAAGCTGCCGATGAACTGCCCTTTTGTCCATGTAAAGCGGTCATTGCCCTGATTGAGGGTGTCGTCTGGAGCGCCGTCGATCTGGTTGTAATCGCCATAGATGTCGCCGGTATAGGTTCCGCCGCCGATCACGAAATCGGAATCGCCCCCGCCGAGCATGGACGATCCATAAACCTGTCCGAGCGTGGTCACGGTCACGATCGTATTGGCGTCGTCATTGCCGTTCACGAGCATGGGCGAACGGTCTGCAACCGAAATCGAAGCGTCGGAACCGATGGTCACATTCAGGTTCATCGCGGGGTAGGATTCGGTGCCGGTGCCTTCGTCGGCAATGAGAATTGCCGGGGCGTTCTTGGTTCGCACGATGCCGCCCGATATGTCCAGATTATACTGCGCTTGAGGCGTCTTGCTCAAACGGAACGCCGTCGAGTCATCGCCCCTCATGTCGATCAGTCCACCGGACATTGCAATGTTCATGGCCACGCCGGTCGAGACATAATCTCCCATAAAGTGGAAGGCTGTGGCGTTATCGCCGTCTCCATGGATAACGCCCGATGTCATGTTGAAGGTGCCTGTCGCGACATCGCTGCTAAGCACTTCGTCGACGAAGGTAATGCCCGACCAGTAATCATGATCAAGACGGATATCCGTTCCTTCGAGATCGACCTGATACTGTGCTGTCGAGAAAATCGGCACGCGGACGGCATAGGGGCTGACGCCCGAACCGGCTTCATGGTCAGGTACGATCGAACCGCCCGATAGGGTTATCGTGGCCGCGGTATCCGAGGTGAACGCGGCGAAGTCGAGCGATCCGCTCTCCAGATGGAATGTCTGTTGAAAGGTCGATTCCAGAACGAAGCCGCCCTTTATCGTCGTCGGTCCGCTATTTTCGTTGATGGTTGCAATCGTTGATCCGTCGTTCGTAATCCAGACAGCCGTGGAAGGGGCGGAGATTGTTCCTCCCGTCATCAGGAAGTTCACGGTGCCCCCGGCTTGGCTTTGCCCTTCATTGGCGATAATGGCGCCTGAGACCATGTCGCCGCCAAGTATGAAGTCCATCGCGCCATATCCAAGGGTCTGGACAGCAATGCCGCCGTTCAGTGTGCCCGTCTCGACGTTGATCGTCGCCCTTCCATTATCTGTTGTTACGTTCAATGCCCCTGAGACGGTGTCAAACTGCCTTCCGTCGAACCGGATGGAGCCGGTCGGCGCAGAGGTTGTCAGGGAGATATCGCCCGTGACGACCATTTGCGGGTTTTCGAGCCGGAGCGCCAGGTCACCGCTGGCGTCATAGGTTATGCCGTTGGGGTAGCTCTGGCCGGTACAGACGAGCGTCGTGAAAAACTGAGCAGAGCACTCGTTCTGAGCCTTGGCATCGCCGCCGAAACACAGAAGGATCATCGCCCCGGTCGTCGAGGCGAGCAGTTTTGTCATATCCGACTTGATGCGAGAATCCGCGCAGTTCGCTCTCATGGCTCCACTCCTGATGTTGCATGGCTGGAGGAATGGAAACGTCATCTGCGCAGCACTTCAATCTTACATGGTTTTATTCATGGTTAAATCCATAGGTTGTGTTGCGGATCGGCATCGGTTCCGCCCGGCTGGCGAAACAGTCGGAAGCTTATGATCGTCCGTGGGGCATCAGGCTACAGCGTGAACGAAATACCGGACGATCACGCCAGCACGCGTGCATGGGCCATCGGCTGCTGCACCAGAGGCGGGAAATCTTCCGGCGTGATGGTTTCCTTTTCGAGCAGCATGCGTGCGCCGTCATCGAGATCCTGGCGGCGTTCGCTCAGCACCGCCTTTGCGCGCTCATAGGCCGCGTCGATCAACTTGCGGATGGCCATGTCGATCTCGCGGGCGGTCACATCGGAATAATTCCTCGCGCTGCCCATGCCGGGTGCTTCGTTCAGATAGTGCGCGCGTTTCTGTTCGAGCGCTGCCTGGCCGATATCGGGGTCCATGCCGAAGCTCATGACGTATTGCCGGGCGATATCGGTGACGCGGGCGAGGTCGTCGGAGGCGCCGGTGGAAATCTCGCCGTAGACGAGGTCCTCCGCTGCCCGGCCTGCCAGAAGCACCACCATCCGGTCGCGCAACTCGCCGGCGGTGATCAGGAACCGGTCCTCGGTCGGGCGCTGCATGGTGTAGCCAAGCGCGCCGATCGAGCGCGGGATGATCGAGATCTTGTGGACCGGATCGGTTTTCGGCAGCGCGGCTGCCGCCAGCGCGTGGCCCATTTCGTGGAAGGCGACGCGTTCGCGTTCATCGGCATTCAGCAGGCGGCCGCGGCGTTCCGAGCCTGCAACCGTGCGCTCGACGGCCTGGGTGAAGTCTTCCATCGTCACCTTGTCGCCGTCGCGGCGCGTGGCAAAGATCGCCGCCTCGTTGACGAGATTGGCGAGGTCGGCGCCGGCAAAGCCCGGGGTGAGGGCGGCGACCTGCGCGGCGTCGACGTCGTCCGAAAGTTTCACCTTTTTCATGTGCACGGCAAGAATGGCGGCGCGGCCTGCCCGGTCGGGACGGTCCATCACCACCTGACGGTCGAAGCGGCCGGCGCGGGTGAGCGCCTGGTCCAGCACTTCCGGCCGGTTGGTGGCGGCGAGGATGACGATGCCGGCAGACGGATCGAAGCCGTCGAGTTCGACCAGAAGCTGGTTCAGCGTCTGCTCCTTCTCGTCGTTTCCGCCCATGCCGAAGGAATTGCGGGCGCGGCCGAGCGCATCGAGTTCGTCGATGAAGATGATGCAGGGCGCCATTTCGCGGGCCTGCTTGAAGAGATCGCGAACCCGTGCGGCGCCAACGCCCACGAACATTTCCACGAATTCGGAACCCGAGATCGAAAAGAATGTCACGCCCGCTTCACCTGCCACGGCCTTGGCAATCAGCGTCTTGCCGGTGCCGGGCGGGCCGACCAGCAGAAGGCCCTTGGGGATGCGCGCGCCAAGCCGGCCGAATTTCTCCCGCTCCGTCAGGAAGGACACGACTTCCTTGAGTTCGGCCTTGGCTTCGTCGGCGCCGGCGACATCCTCGAACGTTACCCCGGTGCGGCGCTCCACATAGATCTTCGCCTTCGACTTGCCGACATTCATCATGCCGCCAAGGCCCATGCCCTGCTTTTCGGCGAATTTGCGGAAGAACCAGGCCCAGATCGCGAAGAAGATCACGATCGGCAGGACCCAGGACAGGATCTTGGTGAACAGGGAGTGATCCGGCACGCCGGTGACGTCGACCTTGTACTTGTCAAAATCGACGGCCAGTTCCTGGGGCACGCGGTAGGTGACGAAGTATTTCTTGCCGTCGACCTCATCCTTGAATGCGCCCTGGATGGTATTGTCGGCAATCGCGACCGACTGGACCTGACCCTTCTCGACATAATTGATCATGTCGGAATAGCTGATCCGGGCGACGTCCCTGGACGTAAACCACATTTGAAAGCCGATGATGATGAGGAAGGCCACCAGAAAATAGCCAAGGTTGAATGTATTCTTGCGTTCCATGGCACGTGCTCTCCGGTTTGGCGTCCTCTAATGTCTATAGTCAGCGCCGTGCGGCGCGCGCAACGCAAAACCGTGGCTGGTGCCAGAAACTTCAGGTCGCGTGGAAATGCCGCAGCCAAATCGCATAAAAGTGAGATTGAACCGATCGGTTCGACTTGCATGAAGAGCCGTTTTTGTTCAATCTGACGATTCTTGAAAGGGCGGTTCATTCCGCCGGGAGTCTACTCGATGTCATTCTGGGAAAAGCTGGTCCATTTCGTCAGCCAGTCCGCTGGCAGCGTCCTCACAGGCGTTGTCGAGGCGGTGCGCACGCTGTTTGAGGGCGATCCGGAAACCCGCCGTCAGGTGGCGTTTTCGGTGTCACTGATTGCGCTTTCCGCAAAGATGGCAAAGGCGGACGGGTTCGTCACCATCGAAGAAGTGGCAGCCTTCCACGAGATTTTCGAGATCCCGGAGCGGGAACGCGAAAACGTTGCCCGGCTCTATAATCTCGCCCGGCAGGATGTCGCCGGCTATGATGCTTATGCGCGCAAGCTGAAAGGGCTCTGCTCGGAGGGCGAGGAGGGTTGCCCGCTGCTGGAAGAGGTGGTGGACGGCCTGTTCCACATCGCCAAGGCGGATGGCAGCATCCACGAGAAGGAGCTCGATTTCCTGGCCCATGTTGCGGACATCTTCGGCATCAGCGAAGCCCGGTTCACCGCGATCTGCGCGCGGCACATGGACATGGGCGACCGTGACCCTTATGGCGTTCTCGGCGTTTCGCGCAGCGACGACTTCAAGACCATTCGCAGCCGTTATCGTGCGCTCGTCGCCGAAAATCATCCCGACCGTTTGATCGCGCGCGGCGTGCCGAAGGAATTCCACGCCGCTGCCAATGACCGGATGGCGCGGATCAATGCCGCCTATGAGGCGATCGAAAGAGAATTGAAGGCAGCCTGACATGATGCATCCGAAGTTTGCGATACCGTCGCTGGTTTTGCTGGCGACGTCGTTTTCGTTGCCTGCGCTCGCCGATGACGACGGCTTGGAGAACGCCCGCGCAATGGTGATTGCCGCCATGCCCGATGACTGCGATGCGGATATGGCAGATCGTTTCCCGGGCTCCGAAGGTACGGCCTATGACGTCGCCTGGCAGGAGAGCGACTACCAGGGTGGCACGGAGACGAAGACCGGCAAGCTCTACAACATCGTTTGTGTTATCGGCGCTTACAACACGAGCAACGCTTTCGTTTTTGCGCCCGATGGTGGAACCTCGCCGCAGATCCTCTATTTTGCCGAGCCGAGCTATGATGTCGAATATGAACCGGGCGACGACAGCGATACCAAGCTTGCGCATGATCCTTTGGTGAAGGGCTTTGGCACGGCAAACCAGCTGACCAACGGTGAATTTGATCCCGAAACCAACACCATCTCTTCCTTCGCCAAGTGGCGCGGGCTCGGCGATGCCTGGTCGCAGGGCGACTGGAAGCTGGTGGATGGCGCCTTCATCCTGACCCATTATGCTGTCGATCCGATCTATGAGTACAATCTGGAAAACCCTCCGGAAGCGCTCGCCGACGTGAATTTCGTGCTCTACGACGCAAGCGCGAATTAGCGCCTGCGATCTTTTGCTTGCAATGATTGCCCGGCTCGAACAAGGTTCGCCAAACGTATCGAGAGCGGGTCATGGCACGACATTTCAGGACAATCATCATCGGGCGCGGCTTGATGGGTTCGGCGGCAGCGCGTCATCTTTCAGGCATGGAAGACGGTGTTGCGGTTGTCGGCCCTGATGAGCCCGCCGACAAGGCTGCCCATACCGGCGTTTTCGGAAGCCATTACGATGAAGGCCGCATCACCCGCACCATCGACCGCGATCCGGTGTGGGCGCGGCTCGCCAGCCGGTCGATCGCGCGATACCGCGATATCGAGCGCGAGAGCGGGATCGACTTTTTTGGCGAGGTGGGTGCGCTGATCGTCGGGCCCGGGCGTGCGCAGGGCCGCTATGTCGAGACCATCATGGAAGCGGCTGACGCGTGCGGCGCCGCTGCCGAAATCGTAAACCAGGCCCGGCTTGCGCGGTCGTTTCCATATTTTTCGTTCGCCCCGGAGACCGAGGGCGTCTACGAGCCGAAACATGCCGGCCATATCTCGCCGCGAAGGCTGGTGGCGGCGCAGTCTGCGCTTGCAGCAAAGAATGGCGCCACCGTCATTGCAGCGACGGTCACGGGCGTCACCGATGATGGCGGCCGCGTCAGCGTCACCACCGACATCGGCGAGACGCTGACGACCGATCGCGTTCTGGTGGCCACGGGCGGCTTCACGATCGATGAACGGCTTCTGCCGGCAAGGATCGATCTCAAGGTCTTTGCCCGCACCGTTGCCTATTTCGAGGTGGACGAGGACGAGGCCGCCGCGCTTTCAGCGATGCCGAGCCTGATCTACAAGGCCTCCTTCGATGAGGATGGCATCTATCTTCTGCCGCCGATCCGCTACCCGGACGGCCGCTGGTATCTGAAGATCGGTGGCGATCCGGATGATGTTCCGCTCGGCAGCGAGGCCGAAGTCCGTGCCTGGTTCCGCGCCAGGGGACGCGGCGCGGCCCGCGAGCATCTGACCCGGATCATCTGCGAACTGATGCCGCGGCTGAGGGTGCTTCAATCCGAGACCGGGACCTGCGTGACCAGCTATTCGCCATCCGGCTATCCGATGATCGGTTTCTCGCCATCGCCCCGGATCGCGGTCCTGACGGCTGGCTGCGGGGCTGCGGCGAAGAGTTCCGACGAGATCGGACGTCTGGGCGCGCTGCTGATGCACCACGGCAGTATCGAGAGCGAGGGCTATCAGAGCGACTTTGCTCCAAGCTTTCAGCGGGCCTGAAGCGGTTGCCTTGACGGGTAGCATTCTCAACTCCGCCGTTAAGCACGATGGCAAGAATTCCAGCTTATTTGCCCAAAGTCCTTGGAATTGCGTTTAGAAACGCATGGTGCCATGATGATAACCAAAAGGGGTGGAGATGCCGCCATCAGTCTTGCTTTCGATAGAAGGGCGAGCGCTGCATTCTAGCGATAAGCCGCGAACGCGGAAGCTGATGCTGTTTGCAGGCGGAATTCTCTGCGTGATCGGGCTTGCCTGGGGCGCGATCTACGTGTTTTACGGCAAGTGGCTCATGGTCGACCTGATGGCGCTGGCCATCGTGCTCGGGGTCTGCCTGCTGGTACTCACCCGCCGCGGGCTTTCCTATTTGGCCGCGATCGTCGGCGTTCATACGCTGATCCCGCTGATAATCCTGATGTGCCTGTTCGATAGTCCGGGCCTTGGCGTCGCGCGTTCATGGCATATGTATTTCATACCCGTCGCTGCCGGGGCCATCCTGGTATTCAGAAAGTCAGGCTGCTACCTGCGCTTCTTTCTTCCCGGCATCGCTTTGATCGCCTGCGCGTTTTTTGCCGCAGGCACATTCAGCTTCCCGATGGGCGACGCCGCGTCGCCGGCGGAAATCCGGTCGGCGGCTGTGTGGGTCAACGCATTCACGGCTCTTGGCGCCCTTGCCGTTGTGCTTTTCCTGATGCAGTTGGACCTGTCGGAACGCAGGGCATGGGAGACGGATCTCAGGGCGGCGCTTGCCAAGGGGCGCTTCTATCTTGCTTATCAGCCGCAGGTCGGCCGCGATGGCAAGGTTTATGGCGCGGAGGCGCTGTTGCGGTGGCGTGATCCCCGGCGAGGCCAGGTGCCGCCGGGGGAGTTCATACCGTTTGCCGAAGAGACGGGATTGATCGGGCCAATCGGCGAGTGGGTGTTGCGAGAGGCAACCGGCCAAATCGCGCGTTGGGCAGAGAATCCGGCGACGGAGCGGCTGACGCTTTCCGTGAATGTCAGTACATCGCAATTTCATCAGCCAAGCTTTGTCACGGACGTCATCGAGATATTGAAGCGCAGCAATGCGCCGGCGTCGCGGTTGAAGCTTGAGCTGACGGAAAGCGTGTTCAACGTTGATCTCGATGGCACCGTGCGCAAGATGGAAGAATTGAGGGACCTGGGCATAAGGCTTTCGCTGGATGATTTCGGGACAGGCTATTCCTCGCTGAGCGTGGTGCGCAAGCTGCCGCTCGATGAGCTCAAGATCGACCAGTCCTTCGTGCGCGAAGTCGCCGAGAATGCGAGCGACAAGGCGATTGTCCAGACACTGGTATCGCTCGGCCGTTCGCTCAACCTGTTCCTCATCGCCGAAGGCATTTCAGAAGAAGAGCAGTTCAAGATCCTGAGGCAGGCCGGCTGTAATGCCTTCCAGGGCTATTTTTTCGGCCTTCCTGTGCGCATCGAGGAGTTCGAGGCCTTGTATATCCGTGGGGCCAATTCGTGAAAGCACTGGCATTGGCCGGCACTCTCGGATAGGAAGGCCCGACCAGTTGGCCGGGCGGCCGCGCTTTGCCAATGCCGAAAGGCGGCAGGGTGAGGAAAGTCCGGGCTCCACGGAAACACGGTGCCGGAGAAAGTCCGGCGGGGGCGACCCCAGAGACAGTGCCACAGAAAGCAAACCGCCCGGCTGATGCCGGGTAAGGGTGAAAGGGTGGGGTAAGAGCCCACCGCGCCGGCGGAAACGTTCGGCGGCACGGTAAACCTCACCGGGAGCAAAACCGAATAGGGATGACGCGGCGCTTGTCGCCAGCCTGTTTCCAGGCCGGTCATCCGGGTGGGTTGCGAGAGGCAGTGCGCAAGTGCTGTCCCAGATGAATGGCCGCCACGTTTTGCGGGCAACCGCAAAGCCATACAGAACCCGGCTTACAGGCCAACTGGTTACTTCCTTTTCAGTCATCGAAGAACGCTGCCGGGCACGCGCCGGGACGCGTCTGCGGGAAAGCTTTCGTTAAGGGGCGGCTGATAGAATCAGCCCTTCCGGAACGCGCTTTGCATCGGTTTAAGACGGGTTATCCCATTGACGCCCAATTCTGCCCATGTTATCCCATTAACCATGAGTTCGACCCCCGCAGCAGATGCGGCTCGCGGGAGTCTCGATAGCTTTAAGTCTTTGAATTTCATGCTGAGTTCGCCCTTTTTTCGAGTAGGGTTTTCAGGGTCTTCTTTTGGGTGTGCGGTGCTCCAGTCATCGCCGAAGACATCGGTAGTAGCGCGTAATGAACCGGTTTCTGTCCAACGCGACCAAGAAGGTCGACGCCAAGGGGAGGGTGTCTGTGCCGGCGATCTTTCGCACGGTGCTGGCGGAGCGGAATATTGCGGAGCTCTACTGCTTCCAGGATTTCGTCTTTCCCGCGATCAGCATCGGCGGTCCCGATCTTCTCGACCGTTTCGAGCGGCAGATCGATCAGGAAGACCCGTTCTCGGCAGATGCGAACAGCATGTCGCTGCTGATCCACGGCGGCGGCGTATTTACGAAGCTCGACGCGGAAGGGCGGTTGATGGTCACGGACTTTATCCGCGACTTTACCGGGATCGAGACGGAGGTCACATTTGTAGGTCGTGCGGACCACTTCCAGCTCTGGGAGCCGCGGGCCTTTCAGGAAGCGCAGGCGCAAGCGCGCAAGGCCCGTCTCGGCGGGCGGGCAGGGGCCTGATGGAACGGGGAAACGGAATGACGGGGAACACTGGCACATCGGATGCCAATGGCGGACCGGTTCGTCACATTCCGGTGATGCTTGCCGAGGTCCTGGCTCAGTTGCAGCCGGCCCCCGGCAAGGTCATCCTCGATGGCACTTTCGGCGCCGGCGGCTATTCGAGTGCATTGCTCGACGAGGGTGCGCGCGTGATCGGGCTCGACCGCGATCCGACCGCCATTGCCGCAGCCGTGCCGCTTCTGTCGCGCTATCCCGAGCTCTCCCTGCATCAGGCGCGTTTCTCCACGCTGGATGACTATGCCCCTGAAGGCGGCCTTGATGGTGTTGTGCTCGATATCGGCGTCTCCTCGATGCAGATCGATGAGGCCGATCGCGGCTTTTCGTTTCAGAAGAACGGTCCGCTCGACATGCGCATGTCGGGTGAGGGGGTCAGTGCCGCCGATGTCGTCAACCGCGCCAAGGTGGGCGATCTGACGCGGATCTTCGGGATCCTCGGCGAGGAAAAGAATGCCGGTCGCATTGCACGCGCCATCGAGAAGAAGCGCGCCGAAGAGGCGTTCGTGACCACCCGCGATCTCGCTGGTCTGATCGAGATCGTCACGCCACGCCGCGCAAAGGACAAGATCCATCCGGCAACCCGCGTGTTTCAGGCGTTGCGCGTCTACGTCAATGACGAACTGGGCGAGCTCGCAGGCGCGCTGCTTGCCGCCGAACGGGCGTTGAAGGCTGGTGGCGTACTCGCTGTCGTCACCTTCCATTCGCTGGAAGACCGGATCGTAAAGCAGTTCATTTCCGCCCGCCTCGGCAAGGCCGTCGGTTCGCGTCACCTGCCGGAAGTCTCCCCGGAGCCGGCGCTGTTCGAGCAGCCGGGCAAGGCGATGATCGCCGCAAGCGAGGCGGAAGCCGATCTCAATCCGCGGGCACGTTCCGCCAAGCTGAGGGCCGCAATCCGCACATCTGCGCCTGCTCCCGCAACCGGGCTCGATGCTTTCGGCCTTCCATCCCTTGCCGATATTTCCCGCCTTGGAGGCGTCTGATGCTTCGCCCGCTTGATATCATCCTCATTCTGGTCATGGTGGCGACCGCCACCGTGACCTACACGATCAAGTATTCCGTCGAGGCGACGCTGGACGAGGTTCGCGCGCTTGAGGACCAGATCGCGCTCGAGCAGAACAATATCGACCTGCTGAAGGCCGATGAGGCACTGTTGGCGCAGCCGTCCCGCATGGCGCGTCTTGCCGAATTCTTCGCTGCCGAACTCGATCTGCATCCGGCCGAGCCCGAGCAGATCGCAACGCTCGACCAGCTTCCCCCCATTGCTCCCGAACCCGTCCAGGAAGAGTTGCCGCCGCTGGTCGAAGGCAACGCTCCTGACGGCACGGATATTGTCATAACCGGATCGGTGACCCCATGATCAAGCTTCCCGGCATCTTGAAACGCAAGTCCAGGGCAAAAATCGACGCCGAGGCAAAGTCGGACGCGGCCCATCAGGACGTTTTCCAGGGCACGGCGAAGAAGCGCGTCAACCTTGCCAGAAGCCGCGTCGGCTTTGTCACCTGCGCCTTCGTTGCGGTCTATGCGATCATCGGCGGACGGCTGGTGCATTATTCGCTGGCGAAGGAGGATGGCACCGTTGCCCGCGCCGCCATGCCGCTGACGCTTGCCCGCCGCCCCGATATCGTCGACCGTAACGGCGCAATCCTTGCGACCGACGTGCGGATGATGTCGCTTTATGCAGACCCGTCGATGATCACGAGCGCAGACGATGTTCTCGACGCGCTCTTGCCGATCTTTCCCGATCTCGATGCCAAGCGCGCCTATCGCCTGCTGAAATCCAAGGGCGAGTTCGTGTGGCTGAAGCGGCAGATCACGCCGAAGCAGCAGAGCCAGGTCCTGGCAGCCGGCGTGCCCGGCGTCGGCTTCCGGCCCGAAGTGCACCGCTTCTATCCCGGTGGCCCGCAGGCGGCCCATATCCTGGGTCTGGTCGATATCGACAATCGCGGCCTTTCCGGCATCGAACGCTACATGGACAAGACCGATGGCATTTCCGGCCTGATGGGGCTTGGCCTGACCAGCGCCATAGACATGAAGCCGTTCGCAACCTCGATCGACCTGCGCGTCCAGAGCATCCTCAGGGATGTGCTGATCGAGGGCGTCCACAAGTTCCATGCCATTGGCGCCACCGGAACGGTGATCAACGTCAACACCGGCGAGATCGTCGCGCTGGCCTCGGTCCCGGATTTCGATCCGAACAACCCGCCGCCCGCCAATGATCCGCGCATGCTCAATGATGCCATCACCGGCGTCTACGAGATGGGCTCGACCTTCAAGGCGTTCACGCTGGCGATGGGCCTCGAATCCGGCAAGTTCAACATGAACAGCCTGGTCGATGCCAAGACGCCGCTGATCTTCGGCCGATCCCGCATCAGGGACGACCACGCCCAGAACCGGATTCTGTCCTATCCCGAGGTCTTCACCTTCTCCTCCAATATCGGCGCATCGCGCATTGCTGCGGCCGTTGGTCCCGACTATCAGCGGAATTTCCTGGAAAGCTTTGGTCTTCTGGACAAGGTGGACACCGAGATCGGTGGCGCCGGCACGCCGCAGCGCCCGCAGAAATGGGGCGGCGTGTTTTCCGCCACCGTTTCCTTCGGTCAGGGCGTGACCACCACATCGCTGCAGACTGCAGCGGCTGCAGCCGCGCTCGTCAATGGCGGAAAGCTCCTGCCGCCGACCTTCCTGCCCCGCAGCGTAGAGGAGGCCGATCGGATCGCCAAGCACGTCATCTCGCAGGATACCAGTGACAAGATGCGCTATCTCCTGCGGCTGAACGGGACGGATGGCTCGGGACGCAACGGCCAGGTGCCGGGGTACCGGGTCGGCGGCAAGACCGGCACCTCCGAGAAGATTATTGACGGGAAATATTCGAAGGATCGCAATTTCAACGCTTTTCTTGCCGCATTTCCCATGGACAACCCGCAATATGTCGTCCTGGTGACGATTGACGATGCCAAGAAGGTCGAGGGGGTCCCCGGTCGTACGGCAGCCTGGAACGCCGGTCCGATGAATGGTGAGATCATTCGTCGCGTCGCGCCGATCCTTGGCGTTGATCCCGATTTCGGCGCGGAAGGTGCAGCCCTCCTCGCCTCATACTGATGATGCCACCCGGCGCGGCCGGGTGCAGAAGAGAGACTGACACGATGAAGCTGAGCGCTCTCGCCGGAACACGGTTTCCAGAACTCAACGCGGCGCTTGCCGGGCGCGCGGGTGCGCTCGACATCGCTGCCATTACCGCTGACAGCCGCAAGGCGACGCCGGGTTCGCTGTTCGTGGCGATCTCCGGCAACAAGGCTGATGGGGCAAGCTTCATCGATGATGCAGCGGCGCGCGGCGCGGTTGCCGCCGTGAGCGCATCCGCCCACGACGCCGCTTCGATCCCCGTCCTCACTGTCGGCAATCCGCGGGCCTTTCTGGCGCTTGCAGCCGCCCGGCTTTATGGCGCCCAGCCTGAAACCATGGTGGCGGTGACCGGCACGGCTGGCAAGACGTCGGTCGCTTCCTTCACGCGCCAGATCTGGGCCCATGCCGGCATTCCGGCGGCGATGATCGGCACGACCGGCGTGATTGCGCCGGGCCGCAATGAATATGGCGCGCTGACCACGCCCGATCCGGTGGCGCTCCATGCGCTGCTGGCCGAGCTTGCCTCCGAAGGCGTGACCCACGGTGCGATGGAGGCCTCCAGCCACGGCCTCGACCAGTACCGTCTCGACGGCGTGCGCCTTTCTGCCGGCGCCTTCACCAATCTCGGGCGCGACCATATGGATTACCATCCGACGGTCGATCATTATTTCGCAGCCAAGATGCAGTTGTTCGAACGGGTGCTGCCGAAGGGATCGCCAGCGGTGATCAACGCCGATGACGAATGGTCCGGGCGCGCTGTTGAAGCTGCTGAAAATGCCGGCCAGCGTGTTCTGACCGTGGGCCGCAAGGGCGATTTCCTGACCTTGAAACGCGCGGAGCAGAAGCGCGACAGCCAGTTCGCCGAAATCTTGCATGACGGCACGATCTACGAGGTCCGGCTGCCGCTTGCGGGCGAGTTCCAGATTTCCAACGCTCTCGTCGCCGCAGGCCTTGCGATCGCGACCGGATTGGATGCGCGCACCGCACTGCTCGCGCTCGAAAAGGTCGAGGGCGCTGCGGGCCGGCTGCAGCTTGCGGGCAAGGCGGCGAACGGCGCGCTTGCCTATATCGACTATGCCCACAAGCCTGATGCGCTCGACAAGGTGCTGTCGGCCGTTCGCCCCTTCACCACCGGCCGGGTGCTGGTCGTGTTCGGCTGCGGCGGCGACCGCGACAAGGGCAAGCGCCCGATCATGGGCGAGATCGCCACCCGGCTCGCCGATGTCGTGATCGTGACGGATGACAATCCCCGTTCCGAAGTGCCCGCCGAAATCCGCTCGGAAATCCTTTCGGCAGCGCCCGGTGCGACCGAGATCGGCGACCGCAGCGAGGCAATCCGCCATGCTGTCGGCCTGTTGAGGACGGGCGATACTTTGATTGTTGCTGGCAAGGGGCACGAGGAAGGGCAGACCGCCGGCGGCGTGACCCGTCCCTTTTCCGACCTTGCCGAAGTCCAGAAGGCATTGGAGGGCCTCGCATCGTGACCTTGCTTTGGACATCAGCCGACATGGTCGAGGCCATGGGAGGGCGGCCCGTGGGCGAACTGCCGGAAGGCGTCACGGGCATTTCGATCGACAGCCGAACTGTCGGCCCGGGTGAAGCCTTTTTCGCCATAGCCGGCGACCGGGTGGACGGCCACAAGTTCGCAGGGCTTGCCGCCAAGAACGGCGCCACCCTGCTGGTTGTCTCCGAGGCCAAGCTCCCGGCGCTTGGAAGGCTCACATGCGGCATGATCGTGGTCGACGATGTGCTGGAGGCGATGTGCCGGCTGGCGATTGCGGCAAGGCGGCGAACCGATGCCCGGATCATCGCCGTCACGGGCTCCGTGGGCAAGACCAGCACCAAGGAAATGCTCGCCGCCGGATTGCGCGCATCGGCCAGGGTCCATGCAGCCGTCGCCTCGTTCAACAATCACTGGGGCGTGCCGCTGACGCTTGCGCGCATGCCAGCCGATACCGAATTCGGCGTGTTCGAGATCGGCATGAACCATTCCGGAGAAATCCGTCCGCTGACGAAGATGGTCAGGCCGCATGTGGCGGTGATCACCACCATCGCCCCGGTCCACATCGGCAATTTCTCCGGCATCAAGGAGATCATCGCCGCCAAGGCCGAGATCTTCGAGGGGCTGGAGCCCGAGGGCGTGGCGATCCTCAACCGCGATATCGACGCCTTCGATTCGCTGTCGTGGACAGCCGGCAAATACAATGCGGAGATTGTCTCCTTCGGCGAGCACGCCAAGGCCGATTACCGGCTTCTCGAATATCGCACCGTCAGTTCCAGGCAGGGCGAGCACGGCCACATCGTGGCGGCGCTCGGGGTCGAGGAGCCGACGTCCTTCAATCTCGGCCTGCCGGGCCAGCACATGGCCGAAAATGCTCTCGCCGCCCTTGCCGCGATTGCCGAGGCAGGCGGCGATGTGGATGCCGCGATGAACGCTTTCGAGAGCGTCGAGCAGTTGAAGGGCCGGGGCCGCCGCATGCGTCTCAAAACCCCGGATGGCACCTTTACGCTGATCGATGAAAGCTATAATGCCAACCCCGCATCGATGCGCGCGGCGCTCGAACTGTTCGGAGCGGGCAACGAAAAGGGCCGCAAGATCGCCGTGCTCGGCGACATGCTGGAACTTGGCGACTATGCGCGGGAAGCCCATGAGGCGCTGGCAGGACCTCTGGTCGCAGCCGGCGTCACCCATGTCTGGCTTGCCGGCGAGGAGATGCAGGCGCTCAGCGAGGCGCTGCCGGAAAGCATTGTTGTGGAATATCGCGACAATGCCGCCGAATTGGCCGAATTCACGGTCAGTTCGGTCGCAGCCGGCGATACGATAATGCTAAAGTCGTCCAACGGGATGGGATTCGGCGCGATTGTGACGCGGCTCACCGACACCTTTCCGGCGGAAGGGTAAACCGGGCGTAAACATTTTCGTGGCATACCGGACGTCATGATGCCGCGAACAACAATAAATAACCGCGCCCGTTGTGGCCCGAAAGGGAATGATGAAGCGCGCTTTGCCTTTTCTGGAAAGGGGCGTTCATGCTGATTTGGCTTGTGGAGCTGTCGGACAAGTTTCAGTTTTTCAATCTGTTCCGATATATCACATTTCGCTCCGGCGCAGCCGTCTTCACCTCGGCTTTGATCGTCTTCCTGTTTGGTCCGGGCATCATCGCTGCCTTGCGGCTCAGGCAGGGCAAGGGCCAGCCGATCCGGGCCGATGGTCCGCAGACCCATTTCAAGAAGGCCGGCACGCCCACCATGGGCGGTCTGATGATCCTTGCAGGCATTGTCGGCTCAGCACTGCTTTGGGCGGATCTTTCCAATGCCTATGTCGTGGCAACGCTTCTGGTGACGCTCGGTTTCGGTGCGATCGGCTTTTACGATGATTATCTGAAGGTCACCAAGCAGTCCGACAAGGGCTTTTCCGGTCGCCGCCGCCTGTTCTTCGAATTCCTGATTGCCGGTTTCGCCGTCGCCTTCATGATGTATGCCGCCAATCTGGCCAGCATTGACGGCGCGACGCTCTCCTCGGCGCTGACCTTTCCCTTCCTGAAGGACGTGGTGATCGATCTCGGCTGGTTCTTCATTCCCTTCGGCGCCTTCGTCATCGTCGCGGCCGGCAATTCGGTCAATCTGACGGATGGTCTCGACGGTCTTGCGACCGTGCCGGTGATGATCGCTTCGGGTTCGTTCGCGCTGATTGCCTATGTGGTCGGCAACTCGGTTTTCGCCTCCTATCTCCAGATCAACTATGTGCCCGGCACGGGCGAACTGGTTGTCCTGCTCTCCGCCGTCATCGGCGCCTGCATGGGCTTCCTCTGGTTCAACGCCCCGCCTGCCGCAATCTTCATGGGCGATACCGGCTCGCTGGCGCTCGGCGGGCTGATCGGCTCGGTCGCGGTCGCCACCAAGCACGAGATCGTCATGGCCATCATCTGCGGCCTGTTCGTGCTGGAGGCGCTGTCGGTGATCATCCAGGTCGCCGTCTACAAACGCACCGGGCGGCGGGTGTTCCTCATGGCCCCCATTCATCACCATTTCGAAAAGCTCGGCTGGACCGAGAGCCAGGTCGTGATCCGCTTCTGGATCATCTCCTTCGGCCTCGCCCTGATCGGACTTGCAACGCTGAAACTCAGGTAGGTCGACGTGATCGCGGTATCGCAATTTTCCGGCAAGAAGGTCGCGCTGTTCGGGCTTGGCGGCTCGGGCATGGCGACCGCATTGTCACTTGCCGCCGGCGGCGCTGAGGTTACCGCGTTCGATGACAATGCCGAAAGCGCAGCGCGCGCTGCAGATGCCGGCATAGAGGTGGCAGATCTGAGGCAGGCCGACTGGAGCACGTTCTCCGCGTTCGTGCTCTCGCCGGGCGTGCCGCTGACCCATCCCGCGCCGCACTGGACCGTCGAACTCGCACGGGCAGCCGGCGTCGAGATCATCGGCGATGTCGAGCTTCTTGCCCGTGAACGCCGGGCCGTTTGCCCGGATGCAACGCTGATCGCGATCACCGGTACCAATGGCAAGTCGACCACGACGGCGCTGATCGGCCATCTTCTCAAGGCCGCAGGCCGCGATGTCGAGGTTGGCGGCAATATCGGCCGCGCGGTGCTCGATCTTGCGCCTCTTGCACCGGAGCGGTTCTATGTGGTCGAGTGCTCGTCCTACCAGATCGATCTCGCGCCAACGCTCGATGCCGATATCGGTCTTCTCCTGAACCTCACGCCGGATCACCTCGACCGCCACGGCGACATGGATCATTATGCCGCGATCAAGGAGCGCCTCGTGGAAGGTGCGAAGCTTGCAGTCGTTGGCGCGGACGATGCCTATTGCGTGGCGATCGGCGACCGGCTCGCGGCTTCGGGCCACGAACTGGTGCGCATATCGGATGATCGCAGCCACATCGCCCGGGGGCTTGCCTTCGATGGCGGCGCGATCGTGTCGGTGGATGACGGAAGCGTGGTCGCGGACCTCTCAAACCACCCTGTGCTCAAGGGCGCCCATAACGGCCAGAATACCGCAGCGGCAATCGCCGCCTGCCGGGCCGCAGGCCTGAGCGATGACGAGATTCGCGATGGGCTTGCCACATTTCCGGGGCTTGCCCACCGCATGCAGCCTGTGGTGCGGCTCGGCAAGGTGGTGTTCGTCAATGACAGCAAGGCGACCAATGCCGATGCTTCAGCGCCGGCGCTCAAGAGCTTCGGCGATATCTACTGGATTGCGGGCGGGCGCGCCAAGGAAGGCGGCATCACGTCCCTGAAGCCCTATTTCCCCAAGGTCACGCGCGCCTATCTCATCGGCGAAGCGGCGGACGCCTTTGCCGACACGCTTTCGGGCGCGGTCGACGCGGTCATCTGCGGCACACTCGAAAATGCGGTGGCGCGCGCAGCCGAGGATGCGGCGCAGAGCGACGCTGCAGCGCCGGTGGTGCTGCTGTCGCCCGCCTGCGCCAGTTTCGACCAGTACCGGAATTTCGAAAAGCGCGGCGACGCATTCGTCAGCGCGGCCATGGCGCTTGAGGGCGCGAAGCCGTTCACAGCAGGGGAGGCCTGATCCATGGTCAGTCGCGTTCAGCGAGGCCCAATCGCAGACTGGTTCTGGACCATCGACCGATGGCTGCTCGCAGCCTTCATCGTGCTGATGGGCGTCGGCTTCATGCTTTCGTTTGCGGCATCCCCCGCCGTGGCGGAGCGTCTCGGCTATGACAGCTTCTTCTTCGTGCGCCGCCATGCGATGTTCATACCGCTCGCGCTGACGGTGATGATCTCGCTCTCCTTCTGTTCTCCAAGGACGATCCGGCGCATCGCAACCCTGCTTCTGATCGGCTCGCTGCTGGCGATGGTCGCGGCCCTTTTCGTGGGCTTTTCCAACAATGGTTCGCGCCGCTGGATCGTGATCCTCGGGCAGTCGGTGCAGCCGTCCGAATATCTGAAGCCTGCCTTTGCCGTTGTCTGTGCCTGGCTTTTCGCCGAGCACCAGCGCTACCCGGAAATCCCGGGCAATCTCTTTGCCGGCATGCTGTTCATCATCTCCGCCGTGCTCCTGATCGCGCAGCCGGACTTCGGGCAGACGGTGCTGCTCGGTGTCGTCTGGGGCGGCATCTTCTTCATGGCAGGCATGTCGTGGCTCTGGATCGTCGGTCTTGGCGGCGCGGGCGTTGCCGGCATTCTTGCGGCCTATACCTGGTTGCCGCACGTGACCTCGCGTATCGACCGGTTCCTGACCGGTGAGGGCGACAACATGCAGGTGGAGCTTGCGGCGAAGGCCATCCAGAGCGGCGGCCTGTTCGGGCTCGGGCCGGGCGAGGGCATCGTCAAGCGGCGCCTGCCGGACAGCCACACCGACTTCGTGTTCTCCGTCGCGGCAGAAGAGTTCGGCATCCTGTTCTGCATGTTCATCGTTGCGATTTTCGCCTTCATCGTGCTGCGCGGTCTGACGCATGCCTATCGCGAGCGTGATGATTTCGCCCGTTTCGCGGTCGCTGGCCTTGTCCTGCAGTTCGGCATGCAGTCGATCATCAATATCGGCGTGGCGCTGCAGCTGATGCCGGCCAAGGGCATGACGCTGCCGCTGATCTCTGCCGGCGGCTCATCGATGATCGCGACCTGCATCGGCGCGGGCTTCATCCTGGCGCTCACCCGTCACCGTCCCGAAAAGCGCGCCCGTCAGGACCATTTCTTCCGGCCGGGCAAGCCGCGCGGCGTACCGGCGGAGTAGACGATGGAAACCAAGCTGTTCTTCCTGGCTGCCGGCGGGACCGGCGGTCACGTGTTTCCCGCAGAGGCTCTGGCGCATGAGCTGACGGCCCGCGGCCACAGGGTGCATCTCGTCACCGACAGCCGTGCGGAGCGTTTTGCCGGGACCTTTCCCGCCGAGAAGATCCATGTCGTGCCCTCGGCAACCATCGGGTCGAAGAACCCGATCGCCGTCATCCGCGCCGGTCTGACGCTGTTCAGGGGATCGCGCATTGCCCGGTCGCTGTTTGCCGAGCACCGGCCCGCCGCCGTCATCGGCTTTGGCGGCTATCCGACGGTGCCCCCGCTCTATGCGGCCGCCAGCGCCGGTATTCCGACCATGCTGCACGAGCAGAACGCGGTGATGGGCCGGGCCAACAAGATGCTCGCGCCGCGCGTCAACGCGATTGCGGGCGGGTTTCTGACCCGCGAGGGCGAAGCGCTCGGCGCCAAGATTTTCGAGACCGGCAATCCGGTGCGTCCCGCCGTGCTGCAGGCGGCAGGCATTGCCTATCCCCAACGCAAGGTTGGCGAGGCCTTCAACCTGCTGGTCTTCGGCGGAAGCCAGGGCGCGCATTTCTTCGCGGACGCCGTGCCGGATGCGCTGGCGGCACTTCCGGACGAGCTTCGCAGCTGCGTCCGCGTTACCCAGCAGGCACGTCCCGAAGATGTCGATGCGGTTACGGCACGGTTTGCGGATCTCGGCGTTCCGGCGGAGATATCGCCCTTTTTCGGCGACATGGCCGAGCGGATCGCCGCCGCCCACCTCGTCGTCTGCCGCTCCGGTGCGTCCACCGTCTCCGAGCTTTCGGCAATCGGGCGACCCGCGATCTATGTGCCTTATCCCCACGCGCTCGACCACGATCAGGCGGCGAATGCCGCGCTGGTTTCGGCCAATGGCGGCGCTGAAGTGGTGCGTCAGGCGGAACTGACCACGGAACGCTTCAGCCGGGCGCTTGCAAACGCTATTCGAGAACCCCTAAAGCTGGCAGAAGCCGCCCGGGCGGCGCGTGAAGCCGGCAAGCCCTTCGCAACGCAGAAACTCGCCGATATGGCCGAGGCGCTGGCGTCGGGACAGAAGATTGAAGGAATTGACTGATGAGAATGCCTCAGGCTATCGGCGTCGTCCACTTTGTCGGAATCGGCGGTATAGGCATGAGCGGCATTGCCGAAGTGCTGCACAATCTCGGTTACAAGGTGCAAGGCTCAGATCAGGCCGACAGCGCCAATGTGCTCAGGCTGCGCGAGAAGGGCATTGCCGTCTTCATCGGCCACAAGGCTGAAAATCTGGGCGATGCCGAGGTCGTGGTGGTCTCTTCCGCGATCAAGCGCGCCAATCCGGAGCTCGTCGCCGCGCGTGAAAAACATCTGCCAGTCGTCCGGCGCGCCGAGATGCTGGCGGAACTGATGCGCTTCCGCGATGCGATCGCCATTGGCGGCACCCACGGCAAGACCACGACCACCTCGATGGTGGCGACGCTCCTGGAGGCCGGCGGGCTTGACCCGACCGTCATCAATGGCGGCATCATCAATGCCTATGGCACCAATGCCCGCATGGGCGAGGGCGAGTGGATGGTGGTGGAGGCCGACGAGTCCGACGGCACCTTCCTGAAGCTTCCGGCGGAAATTGCGGTCATCACCAATATCGATCCCGAACATCTGGATCATTACGGCACCTTTGACGGCGTGCGTGCCGCCTTCCGCCAGTTCGTCGAAAACGTGCCATTCTATGGCTGCGGCGTGATGTGCCTCGATCATCCGGAAGTGCAGACGCTGGTCGGCCAGATTGAAGACCGCCGGATCGTCACCTATGGCGAGAACCGGCAGGCGGATGTGCGCTTCTCCAATGTGCGCACCGAAGGCACGCGCACCGTATTCGACGTCGATATCCGCCGCCGCCGCCGTCCGTCGGTGAAGCTTGAAAACCTCACCTTGCCGATGCCGGGCCGCCACAATGTCTCGAACGCGACGGCGGCGATCGCCGTTGCCGACCGGCTGCATATTTCCGAGGACGATATCCGCAAGGGCCTCGCAGCCTTTGGCGGCGTCAAGCGGCGCTTCACGCTGGTGGGCGAATGGAACGGCGTGCAGGTCTTCGACGATTACGGCCATCATCCGGTCGAGATCCGCTCCGTGCTGAAGGCAGCGCGGGAGGCGTGCGAGGGGCGGATCATCGCCGTGCACCAGCCCCACCGCTATTCGCGTCTCGAAAGCCTGTTCGAGGATTTCACCAATTGCTTCAACGATGCCGACACCGTGTTCATCGCTCCGGTCTATGCCGCCGGCGAAGACCCGCGCGAGGGCTATGACGGCGAGAGCCTGGTCTCTGGCATGAAGGCCGCCGGTCACCGCGATGCCCATTACCTCGCAGACGAGACGACGCTTGCCCATTCTGTTGCAAAGATCGGAAGGCCGGGCGATTTCGTCGTCATGCTCGGCGCCGGCAGCATCACCAACTGGGCCGCGAAACTGCCCGGCGAGTTGGCCGCGCAGGCGTGACTCGAGGCTGGTATTGAAGGCCTTGAAAGCTGGAGTTCCCGGAGAACGGGCTTTCTACCGCATGGCTCTGGCACTCGGCTCGCGCCATCTTCTGAGTCATCCTCGTGCTTGACACGAGGATCCAGGCGGCGTTCTCCGTGTGGCCTGGATGCTCGGGTCAAGCCCAAGCATGACCCGTGTTGTAAGGGTGGAGCAAATCGCTGCCGCAGCGTGATGATTGAGGCCACGAAAGGCCTTGAGAAACCGGCAAAACCACGCTTTCCGGGTCATATGAAACACGCCGTCATCACGCCCTTAACCCGTTTCACCGCATCGATTTTTTTGCTGCGGTTAACCAAAGTAAACGCTTCATTAACCATCCTGCTTCAGTAATGGACACACGGCGCTTTCCTTAAAAAAGCGACAATCCAGGTGTGCTTTCCGGCCTTTGCCGGAATTGATGGGGACGGGTATGGCTGCCTTGCATGTAGCGGTATTGATGGGCGGATTTTCTTCCGAGAGGCCGGTAAGCCTTGCCTCGGGGAACCCGTGCGCCGATGCGCTGGAGGCTGAAGGTTTCCGTGTCACCCGCGTGGACGTCGCCCGCGATGTCGCAAGCGTGCTTGCAGAGCTGAAGCCCGATGTGGCGTTCAATGCGCTCCATGGTCCGTTCGGCGAGGACGGCACGATCCAGGGCATTCTCGAATATCTCCAGATCCCCTACACCCATTCCGGCGTTCTTGCATCGGCGCTTGCCATGAACAAGGTTCAGGCAAAGCGGGTTGCAGCCGCGGGCGGAATTCCGGTTGCCGAAGACCGGCTGATGAACCGGATGGAAATCGGCAACGCCCATCCGATGGAACCGCCCTACGTCGTCAAGCCCGTCAATGAAGGATCGTCCTTCGGGGTCGTGATCGTCGATGAAGGTCAGGCGTCGCCGCCGCAGTCGATTACCTCTTCCGACTGGCCTTACGGCGACATCGTCATGGTCGAGCGTTTCGTGCGCGGACGCGAATTTACCTGTGGCGTGGTGGGCGGCGAGCCGCTCTGCGTCACCGAAATCGTGCCCGTCGGCCAGAAATTCTATGATTTCGACGCAAAATACAAACCAGGCGGATCAAAACACATCCTGCCGGCAAATCTTAAACCGAATATTTACCAAAAGATTCAATTATTGGCCGCTCAGGCTCATCAGATCATGGGATGCCGCGGCGTCAGCCGTTCGGATTTCCGGTTTGATGAGGAGAGGGGCGAGGAAGGGCTGATCTGGCTGGAAATCAACACCCAGCCCGGCATGACCCCCACCTCTCTGGTTCCTGAAATGGCGGCGGAAGCCGGTATGGGCTTTGGTGCCTTTCTCCGTTGGATGGTGGAGGATGCTTCGTGTTTGCGTTGAAGGCTAGAAAGGACGAGATCGGCGAGACCAGCCGCGGGGCTGCAGGCAGCCGCGCGGGCGTGCTGCCGCGTCCCCTCAGGCGCCTGATGCGTGGCACGGCAGGCATCCTGACCGGCCGCACGGCGCTTCCGAAGCATACCGGCAGCGCCGCTGCTCTGGTGTTCTTTGCCCTCGTCGGCGCCAATGCGATTGCCGTTTCCGGCAAGGGCGAGCTTGTCCGCCGCGCGGCGTTCCAGCTTTCCGGCTTTGCCGTCGAGGATATCGAGATTTCTGGCAACAGCGAGACGTCCGAGATCGTGGTTCTCCAGAGCCTCGGCCTTGAGGGCGCCTATTCGCTGCAGGGCGTCGATATCCAGATGGCACGCGGCCAGCTTCTCAATCTCCCTTGGGTCGCCGATGCGGATATCCGCAAGGTCTATCCGTCCACGCTCAAGATTTCGCTGAAGGAGCGTGTTCCCTATGCGCTCTGGCAGCAGGAGGACGGCCGTCTTCTGATGGTCGAGCGCGACGGCAATATCATCGGTCCGCTGAGCGCACCCAAATTCCGCCGTCTGCCTCTGGTACTCGGCCAGGGCGGCAATGTTGCCGCCAAGGATGTCGAGGAACTGATGCAGGAATGGCCGGAGCTTTCCGAGCGCGTCCGCGCCTTCAAGCGCGTCGACGAGCGCCGCTGGGACCTCTATCTCGACAATGGCATGATCGTGAAGCTGCCCGAACACGGCAGCGATGCGGCACTTCTGCGCCTGCGCGCGCTTGAGACCGACCGGTCGATCCTGGAGCGCGAAATCGCGGCCGTCGATTTGCGTCTCGATGACCGGGTTGCGATCCAGCTCACGCCGGATGCCATGGAGCGTCGCACCGAGGCAACGGAAGCGCTCAAGAAGACATTCAAGAACAAGGGGAGGCGTCTGTGACCCTGTTCCGCTCGTCCGGCTTCAATCGCGCCAAGCCTCTCTCGGCCAAGAAGACGCATATCGTCAGCGTGCTCGACGTCGGTTCGTCCAAGGTGGTCTGCATGATCGCGCGGCTGACCCCGCGTGAGGAAAGCCAGATCCTGCCGGGCCGCACCCACAATATCGAGATCATCGGCATCGGCCATCAGCGCTCGCAGGGCATCAAAAGCGGCGTGATCGTCAATCTCGATGCTGCCGAACATGTGATCCGGCTTGCGGTGGACGCAGCCGAAAGCATGGCCGGCATCACCATCGACAGCCTGATCGTCAATGTTTCGGCCGGTCGCCTTCATAGCGATACCTACACCGCGGCCATCGATCTTGGCGGGCAGGACGTGGACTCCTCCGATCTACGCCGCGTTCTGTCCGCCGTCTCCCGCCGTTCGATCAACGAGGAACGGCAGGTGCTGCATTCGCTGCCCGCCGGCTTCACGCTCGATGGCGAACGCGGCATCCGCGATCCGCTCGGCATGTACGGCGAGACGCTCGGCGTCGACCTGCATGTGGTGACGGCCGAACGGCTGGCGCTGCGCAATCTCGAGCTTTGCGTCAACCGCGCCCATCTTTCGGTGGAGCGGATGGTCGCAACCCCTTATGCGAGCGGCCTTGCGGCACTCGTTGACGATGAGGTCGAACTCGGCTGCGCGGCGATCGACATGGGCGCCGGAACGACCACGATCTCGGTTTTCTCCGAAGGCCGGCTGGTGCACACCGATGCGATCAGCCTCGGCGGCCACCACGTGACGACCGATCTTGCCCGCGGTCTTTCGACCCGGATGGAAGATGCCGAGCGGCTGAAATGCGTGCACGGCTCGACCATTACCTCGACGGCGGATGAGCGCGAGATGATCGCTGTTCCCTCGATCGGCGAGGATGATCACGACCAGCCCCGGCAGGTCTCCAAGGCGCTGCTGTCCAAGATCGTCAGGGCGCGGATCGAGGAAACGCTGGAACTGATCCGCGACCGGATCCAGCTTTCGGGCTTTTCGGCAGTGGTCGGAAAGCGGGTGGTGCTGACGGGTGGCGCAAGCCAGCTGATCGGTCTTAGCGAATTGTCGCGGCGGATCTTGAGCAGGAATGTCCGCATCGGTCGTCCGATGGGCGTTTCCGGTCTGCCGCTTCCGGCCAAGGGCCCGTCGTTTTCGACGGCCGCAGGCCTTCTGATCTATCCGCAGCTTGCGGAGAGCGAAACCTATGGCAGCGAGCAGCGGGGCTTTCTGTCGTCAGGCGGCGGACGCCTAGCGCGCGTCGGCCAGTGGTTCAGGGAAAGTTTTTAACGAACACGAGAGATTGGCCGGCTAGGCGGTACGGCCATAGCGAGAAGGAACGGAACTCATGACTATCACGCTGCAAAAGCCAGATATCACGGAACTGAAGCCGCGTATCACCGTATTCGGTGTTGGCGGTGGTGGCGGCAATGCCGTCAACAACATGATCACCGCAGGCCTCCAGGGCGTCGATTTCGTCGTCGCCAACACGGATGCCCAGGCGCTGACCATGACCAAGGCCGAACGCGTCATCCAGCTCGGCGTCGGCGTCACCGAAGGTCTCGGCGCAGGCTCGCAGCCTGAAGTCGGCCGTGCGGCTGCCGAAGAGTGCATCGATGAGATCATCGATCATCTCAACAACACCCATATGTGCTTCGTCACCGCCGGCATGGGCGGCGGAACCGGCACGGGTGCCGCTCCGATCGTGGCCCAGGCCGCCCGCAACAAGGGCATCCTGACCGTCGGCGTCGTCACCAAGCCGTTCCAGTTCGAAGGCCAGCGCCGCATGCGTCTTGCCGATGCGGGCATTGAGGAGCTGCAGAAGTCCGTCGATACGCTGATCGTCATTCCGAACCAGAACCTGTTCCGGATCGCCAATGACAAGACCACCTTCGCCGACGCCTTCGCGATGGCCGACCAGGTGCTCTATTCCGGCGTTGCCTGCATCACTGACCTGATGGTCAAGGAAGGCCTGATCAATCTCGACTTCGCCGACGTCCGTTCGGTGATGCGCGAGATGGGCCGCGCCATGATGGGCACGGGCGAGGCATCCGGCGAAGGCCGCGCAATGCAGGCCGCAGAAGCCGCGATCGCCAACCCGCTGCTGGACGAAACCTCGATGCGCGGGGCTCAAGGGTTGCTGATCTCGATCACCGGTGGCCGTGACCTCACGCTCTTCGAAGTCGACGAAGCTGCGACCCGTATCCGCGAAGAAGTCGATCCGGACGCCAACATTATACTCGGCGCTACGTTCGACGAGGAACTGGAAGGCATCATCCGCGTCTCCGTCGTTGCGACCGGTATCGATCGTTCCGTCAACCATGGCGACCACATGCCGGAGCCGCGCCGCGAGACGCGCCCGCCGGAAATCCGCTCCACGCCGACCCAGCAGAGCCAGCCGGCTCAGCCGGCAGCCCCGCAGCCGCGTCAGGACCCGATCGCCGAAACGATCCGTTCCGCCGAAGCTGAAATGGAGCGTGAACTGCAGATGGCGATGAGCCATGTTCCGCAGCAGCCGAAGGTACAGCCGCGCGCCGAAGCGCCGCAGATGCAGCCGAAGAGCCAGATCTTCTCCGCTCAGGCACCGCGTCAGCCCGCACCGCAGGCCGCTCCCCAACAGCCGCGCCCGCAGATGGCCGAACCGCGCCGCATGCCGGAAGTCTCCGACTTCCCGCCGGTGGTCCAGTCGGACATGAGCGCAAGCCGTCGCCAGGAGCATGAAGAGCGCGGTCCGAAGGGCCTGTTCAAGCGCCTGTCGAACACGCTCGGCCGTGGCGACGAAAGCTTCGAAGGCCACCACGAGGAGCCGGTGGCTCGTCGCGAACCGGCCCCGCAGGCTCAGCCGCAGCAGAACCCCTACGCGCCGCGCCGTGCAGAAGCACAGCCTGCCCGTCAGGATGACGATCAGTTCGATATCCCCGCCTTCCTGCGTCGCCAGGCGAACTGAGATACCGATCGATCCCCTTGTTCGTTAGGGGATCGGTAACCGTCCCTTTGAAAACCTTCTCGCAGATCACGCCCGGCCGCTCCAGCGGCCGGGTTTTTTCGTGTTTCGTAACATATCGAAAGAAACAGTGATTTGGCTTCCGGCGGTGCCATGCGTAATTACAAGGCAAGCAATGGACTCACCTGTGAAGCCGTCAGCGCGCGTTATTTTGAAGCGCAGCGCAACCCAAGCGTGGGTATCGGCATTGAAAGTGCAGGGGTCGGAATTCAGTGATTAGGGACATCGACATGTCGACAGGTATTTACGGGTTGCAGACGACCATTTCGAACTCCGTCAGGATTTCGGGGATCGGCGTGCATTCGGGCAAGCCGGCGACGATCGTGCTGCAGCCGGGCGAAGCCGATCAGGGCATCCTGTTCGAGCGCTACGAAAACGGCAAGCGGATCAGCAGCTACAAGGCCGTTGCCGACAATGTCGGTCCCACCGCGCTCTGCACCGTTCTCGGCTCGGAGCCTGGCGAATGGATTGCGACCATCGAGCATCTGATGGCGGCCATCTATGCGCTTGGCATCGACAATCTCGTGATCGCCGTCGATGGCGCCGAAATGCCGATCCTTGACGGCAGCTCCCGCGTCTTCGTGGAAGCCCTGGAAGAAGCCGGCATCATGAAGCTCGCCGAAAAGCGCAGCTATGTGAAGGTCGCCAAGACCGTGCGCGTTGAAAACGGCGCAGGCTGGGCCGAGTTTTCGCCCTATGACGGCATGCGCTTCGAAGTCGAGATCGATTTCGATACGCCGGTGATCGGCCGCCAGAAATGGGCCGGCGACATGAGCGCGGAGACATTCCGCCGCGAACTCTCCGGTGCCCGCACGTTCGGCTTCATGCGCGATGTCGAACCGATGTGGGCGCGCGGTTTCGCGCTTGGCTCGTCGCTCGAGAACTCGGTCGTGATTGCCGATGATGATCGCATCATCAATGCCGAGGGTCTGCGCTACGAGCATGAGTT
Source organism: Martelella limonii (assembly GCF_013344475.1). Lineage (GTDB taxonomy): Bacteria > Pseudomonadota > Alphaproteobacteria > Rhizobiales > Rhizobiaceae > Martelella > Martelella limonii. The sequence continues at coordinate 109,673 of NZ_JABUOU010000001.1, forward strand.
CGTGCGCCACAAGACGCTCGACGCCGTTGGCGATCTGGCGATGATGGGCATGCGGTTTGCGGGTTGCTTCCGCTCCTATCGCGGTGGCCATGCGTTGAACGCCGCTGCCGTGCGCAAATTGTTTGCAACCCCTGGCGCTGCCGTCATCGTGTCGCCGCGCGGTGCGCTGCCGTTCCGGCTGCGTCAGGAAGATGTGGTCGCGGCCGGCCCGGTATCCTGATTGCGTCGATCGGCTGAGTTTCCAGACGGGCTGTTTGCAGGGATGCGGCAGCCCGTCTTTTGTTTTCAAGGTCTTAAGCCTGCCGGGGAGGTGACCTGACAAATCGCCAACAATTTGCAGCTTTTTCGTGCGGGTGAGATTGCTCTTGTCGGCGGGATATGCGTAAAACGTCGGTTGAAACAGAACTGCGTCCAAGGGACGCCCAACTGGGGCATAGGCAATGATGGATAGTCTTAACCGGAAGACACGAGGCTCGTTTCGCGCAATCGCGCTTCCGGCGGCCATAATTGTCGGAGCAGGTATCGTTCTTGGTGGTTGCTCCAGGGAAAAGGACGTCGACATCACGACGCTGCAGTATGAGGCGGACCCGCCGCAGCAGCTTTATGATGAGGCTCTGGCCAATATCAATGCCGGCAAGGTTGGCGAGGCGCTGCGCAAGTTCCAGTCGATCCAGGATCAGAATCCCCTGTCAGACTATGCCCGCCGCGCGCTTTTGATGCAGACCTACATGCAGTATAGAACGGGCAAGTACGAAGCGGCGGTCAAGTCCGGCACGCGCTATGTCCAGCTCTATCCGAACTCCAAGGACGCTGCCTATGCGCAGTATCTCGTCGGCCTTGCCTACTCCAAGGAAATCGTCGACGTGACGCAGGACCAGACGGCTGCCGAGGAAACGATCGTGCAGATGCAGAAGGTCATCGATAACTATCCGGATTCCGATTACGCCGGCGATGCCCGCGCCAAGATCCGCTATGCCCGCGACCAGCTCGCCGGCAAGAACATGCAGGTCGGCCGCTACTATCTCGAGCGCAAGGACTATGTCGCGGCGATTTCGCGCTTCAATGTGGTCGTCAACCAGTATTCGGACACCAACCAGATCGAAGAGGCGCTGGAACGCCTGGTCGAAGCCTATTATGCGATGGGCGTGGTTTCCGAAGCGCAGAACGCAGCCTGGGTTCTGGGTCATAACTACCCTGACAGCCCGTGGTATCAGCGCGCTTACAAGCTTCTGAACTCCAAGGGGCTTCAACCGCAATCCAACGGACGCGGCTCCGCCGTTTCGGACGCCACGCCCAGCTAAACCGGCTTCTTCGCCAAGGCGCGAATACCATGCTCGTCCAGCTATCCATTCGGGACATCGTTTTGATCGAGCGGCTGGAACTTGACCTCGGTACGGGCCTTTCCGTGCTGACCGGCGAGACCGGCGCAGGCAAATCCATTCTGCTCGACAGCCTTTCGCTGGCGCTTGGCGCGCGCGGCGATGGCGCGCTGGTGCGTCATGGTCAGGACCAGGGCCAGGTGATCGCGGTGTTCGATGTGCCGGCCGATCACCCGGCACGGCTGTTCCTGCGCGAGAACGATCTCGATGATGACGGCGACCTGATCTTCCGGCGGATGCAATCGGCGGATGGGCGCACCCGCGCTTTTGTCAACGACCAGTCCGTCAGCGTGCAACTGCTGCGCCAGGCCGGCCGGCTGCTGGTGGAAATCCACGGCCAGCACGATGAGCGCGCCCTGATCGATACCGACGGCCATCGCCGCCTGCTCGATGCCTTTGGCGGTCTTACCGGTGATGCCGAGATGGTCGCTGCGCTTTTTCGCGGCTGGCGGGATGCGGAGCGCAAGCTGAAGCAGCACCGCGCCCATATCGAGGAAGCGGCCCGCGAGGCCGATTATCTGCGCAGTTCCGTGGACGAGCTTCAGGAGCTTTCCGCCGTCGACGGAGAGGAAGATCAGCTCGCTGAAAAGCGCGCGACGATGATGAAATCGGAGCGGATCGCAGGCGACATTTCCGAAGCGCTGGAATTTCTGAACGGCAATGCATCGCCGGTCCCGATGATCGCCTCGCTGGTGCGCCGTCTGGAGCGCAAGTCCCATGAGGCGCCCGGTCTGCTTGAGGAAACGGTCGAGTTGCTTGATGCAGCGCTTGAAAAACTCTCGAGCGCCCAGATGGAGGTGGAAGCCGCCCTCGATCGCGCAGCCTTCGATCCGAAGGAGCTTGAGCGGACCGAGGAGCGTCTGTTCGCGCTTCGCGGAGCAGCCCGCAAATATAACGTCCCCGTCACCGAACTGCCGGCACTTGCCGAGCGCATGGTGGCAGCCCTTGACGAACTCGATGCCGGAGAGGCGAAGCTCGCCGCGCTGACAGAGGCGGCAAGCGCTGCCGAAACCGCATATTTCGAGGCGGCGCGCCTCTTGTCCGGCCGTCGTCTTGAAGCCGGCGAGCAACTGAGCGCGGCGGTGATGGCGGAGCTTCCCGCGCTCAAGCTTGAACGCGCGCGCTTTACCGCCGTCGTGTCCGCCAACGAGGAGACAGCGGGCGCGGAAGGAATCGACACGGTTTCATTTGAGGTCCAGACCAATCCCGGCACGCGGCCGGGCCCGATCATGAAGGTCGCGTCTGGCGGTGAGCTCTCGCGGTTTCTGCTCGCGCTCAAGGTGGCGCTCGCAGACAAGGGCTCCGCGCCGACACTGGTTTTCGACGAGATCGATACAGGCGTCGGCGGTGCGGTGGCCGATGCGATCGGCCAGCGGCTCAAGCGTCTTGCCGAAACCGTGCAGGTTCTCTCCGTCACCCACGCGCCGCAGGTTGCCGCGCGGGCAGGCGGCCATTTCCTGATTTCGAAAGGCGGCGGCGACAGCGTCAGCACCCGCGTCGAGGTCATCGGCCCGGAAGAGCGTCAGGAAGAGATCGCCCGCATGCTTGCCGGCGCCAAGGTGACGGACGAGGCGCGCGCCGCTGCCGCCAAGCTTCTTTCCGGGGATGTGTGACTTTCGAAAATTGCTGTTATAGGGATAGCTGCCGGGCTGTCCCGGTGATGCCAAGCATCAGGCAGCGATGACCCCGAAGGTTCCGGGGCCGGTCACGAGCAACTACAAGGGTGTCGATGGAAGTCTTTCTGCAGCATTACTGGCCCCATATTCTGGCCGTCATTTCCTTCGCTCTCGGGGCGACTGCGGCAATTCACGCGGCAATGACCAAGGATGAGGTGCGCGCGGCGATCGGCTGGGTCGGCGTCATCATGCTGTCGCCGATCCTGGGTGCGCTGATCTATGCGGTTGCCGGCATCAACCGGATGCGGCGCGCCTCGATCCGCGACAAGCGCGGCAGCGTGCGCGACGCGGTCAGCAGCGAGGAGCGCAAGCACCGCGTCGACCGCGCGGCGATCGATGCGGCGTTCGGCACGCGCATGGGCGCGATGTGGAATCTCGGCAATCGCGTCTCCGGCATGCCCGCAACCCGCGGCAACGACCTGCGGCTTCTGGAAACCGGTGATGAAGCCTATTCCGCGATGATGGAGGCGATCGACAAGGCCGAGCGCTCGATCATCATGGAAACCTACATTTTCGACTCCGACCATGTGGGCCGCCGTTTCGTCGACAAGCTCGATGCGGCGGTCAAGCGCGGCGTCGAGGTGCGTATCCTGGTCGATTCGATTGGTGCGCGCTATTCGCGGCCGCGGATCACCCAATTGCTGCGCGCGCGCGGGATCAAGGTGTCGACCTTCAATGGCGCGGTTCTGCTCAGAATGCGGTTGCCCTATGCCAATCTGCGCACCCACCGCAAGATCATGGTGATCGACGGCGAGACGGTTTTCGCGGGAGGCATGAATATCCGTGAGGCCTTTACCGGTCCTGACGCTGCCCACGATACCCATTTCTGGCTTCAGGGGGCTGCTGCGGCCGACTATTTCACCGTCGCCGCCACCGACTGGTTCTTCGAAACCGGCGAGAAGCTGGAAGGGCCTGCCTGGGAAGTGGCTGCGCCCGAAAATGGCGGCGGCGTGATCGCCCGCGTCGTGCCATCCGGCCCGGACCTCAATCTCGGCAACAACAACAGCATGATCATGGGCGCGCTTTCGGTAGCGGAAGACCATGTGATGATCATGTCGCCCTATTTCCTGCCGGACCGCGACCTGGTGGCAGCGCTTGCGACAGCGGCCAAGCGCGGCGTTGCCGTCGATATCATCGTGCCGGGCAAGAACAATCTCGCTCTGGTCGACAAGGCGATGACTGCGCAGTTCGAGGAAATCCTGGCGGGCGGTTGCCGGATCTTCCGCGATAACGGCGCCTTCAACCATTCCAAGCTGATGACGGTCGATGGCAAGTGGTCCTATCTCGGCTCGTCAAATCTCGATGCGCGTTCCCTGCGGCTGAACTTCGAGACCGACCTCGAAGTCTTCGACGCCGGCTTTGCGGAGGAACTGCGTGCGCGCATCGGCGCTGCCCGCGCCAATGCCACCGAGGTGACGCTCGAGAAGCTGAAGAGCAGGCCATTCCTTTACAAGCTGCGGGACCGCATACTTTGGCTGGGATTGCCGTATCTCTGAAAACGCTTCATATTCGGGGCAGACAAACCGTGTGAGACATGAAGCCGATCAAATCTCCCCTTGCCAATGCCGTGATGCGCTCCTTCCGTGAGAATGGAAAGCGGCCGGATCAGCCTGTGCCGATTGCGGGCGAGGGGCTTCGGGTTGCGACCTACAATGTGCACAAATGCGTCGGCGTCGATGGCCGTTTCGATCCCGACCGCACCTTCGAGGTGATCCGCGAAATCGGCGCGGACATCATCGCGCTCCAGGAGGCGGATACGCGCTTTGGCGAGCGCACCGGACTTCTGGACCTGAAGCGTATCGAGACCGAGACCGGTCTGATCGCGGTTCCCGCCGAGGCAAGCGTGAGAGCCCATGGCTGGCACGGCAATGTGCTGCTGTTTCGCGACGGAGCCGTGCGCGACATCCACCGCGAGAAGTTGCCCGGGCTTGAGCCGCGCGGCGCGCTCTTGACGGATATCGAGCTCAACACCGGCGTCCATCTGAGGGTGGTTGCTGTCCATCTCGGGCTCTTTCGTGCCTCGCGCCGCCAGCAGGCAGACCATATTCTCGGCCTGCTGGGCAACCGCGACGAGGCTGCAACGCTGATCATGGGTGACATGAACGAATGGCGTCTCGGCAATGGTTCGGCGTTGCGCCGGTTCGAGGAGGCGTTTGGCTATCTGCCGCCGGCGCGGGCGAGCTTTCCCGCCCGCTGGCCGGTGCTGGCGCTCGACCGCATCATCGCCAACCGCGATGGGCTGGTGGCCGATCTTGCGGCGCATGATTCGCTGCTCGCCCGCGTCGCATCCGATCATCTGCCGCTGACGGCGCTGATAGATCCGGGCGTCCTTGGCGGCGAGGCAGTGAAGGCGATGCGCGCTTCGGGGTGAGCGGCTATTGCCCCCTTCATCGACCGCGATCACGCGACAACCGGCTTTCCTTTCTCGATGAACCGCTCTAATTCAGCGTGAGAGTTGCGAAGGAGTGCGACATGGCCAAAGACAGTGCCAACGACATGGCGAAGGTGCCGGTCGAGGACTTGACCCCGCAAGAGGCGGAAGCGGAACTTCAGCGCCTTGCAGAGGAAATTGCCCGCCATGACGCCGCCTATCACCGCAAGGACGCGCCGGAGATCACCGACGCGGAGTATGATGCGCTGAAGCAGCGCAATGATGCGCTGGAAGCGCAGTTTCCCGAGCTCATCCGCGAAGACAGCCCTTCGCGCCGCGTTGGTTCCACGCCGTCCGAAGCCTTTGCGCAGGTCACCCACGCCGTGCCGATGCTGTCGCTCGGCAACGTGTTTTCCGACGAGGACGTGCAGGATTTCATCGCCTCGGTCTATCGCTTTCTGGGGCATTTGCCGGATAACTCGATCGCCTTTACCGCCGAGCCCAAGATCGACGGCCTTTCGATGTCGCTGCGCTACGAGAATGGCGTGCTGGTATCGGGCGCCACCCGCGGCGATGGCGCAACCGGTGAGAACGTCACGGCCAATGTCCGCACCATCGGCGAAATTCCGAACCGCCTGCCGGAGGACGCGCCTGCGGTCGTCGAGGTGCGCGGCGAGATCTACATGGCCAAGAGCGATTTCGCGGCGCTCAACGCCGCGCTTTCCGAAGAGGGAAAGCCCACCTATGTGAACCCGCGCAACACCGCATCGGGATCGCTGCGCCAGCTCGACCCGGAGGTGACGGCAAGGCGCAAGCTCAAATTCTTCGCCTATACCTGGGGCGAGATGTCGGCGATGCCGGCAGACACCCAGATGGGCATGGTCGAGACCTTTGCGCGCTGGGGCTTTCCGGTCAATCCGCTTATGAAGAGGCTTTCCTCGGTCGATGATCTGATTGATCACTACCGCGAAATCGGCGTCCAGCGCGGCGACCTCGATTACGATATCGACGGCGTGGTCTACAAGGTCGACCGGCTCGATCTTCAGGCGCGCCTCGGCTTCCGCTCGCGCTCTCCGCGTTGGGCGACGGCCCACAAGTTTCCGGCCGAACAGGCGATCACGCGGCTCCTCAACATCGATATACAGGTGGGCCGCACCGGCGCGCTCACCCCCGTGGCACGTCTGGAGCCGATCACCGTCGGCGGCGTGGTGGTCACCAATGCGACGCTCCACAACGAGGACTATATTGCCGGCAAGGGTTCCAATGGCGAGCCGATCCGCGAGGGCCGCGATATCCGCATCGGCGATTACGTCATCGTCCAGCGCGCTGGCGATGTGATTCCCCAGATCGTGGACATCGTGCCGGAGAAGCGGCCGGAGGATGCCGAGCCCTATCGCTTCCCCGATCATTGCCCGGTCTGCGAAGCGCACGCGGTGCGCGAGATCAACGAGAAGACCGGCAAGCTCGATGCGGTGCGCCGCTGTACGGCGGGCTTTTCCTGCCGCGCGCAGGCCGTCGAGCACCTGAAGCATTTCGTCTCGCGCAACGCCTTCGATATCGAGGGGCTTGGGGCCAAGCAGGTGGATTTCTTCTTCGAGCACGAGGATGAGGCGCTTGCGATCCGCACCGCGCCCGACATCTTCACGCTGGAGCGCAGGCAGGCGGCGGCGGGGCTCACAAGGCTCGAGAATTTCAACGGCTGGGGCAAGACGTCGGTCGCCAATCTCTACCAGTCGATCAATGAGCGGCGCTCGATCGCGCTCAACCGCTTCATCTTCGCGCTCGGCATCCGACATGTGGGCGAGACCACGGCCAAGCTTCTCGCACGCTCCTATGGCTCCTACGCAGCCTTCGAGCAGGCGATGAAGCTGGCGGCAAGCGGCGAAGGCGAGGCCTGGGACGATCTCAACAATATCGACGGCATCGGCGCTGTGGTCGCCCGCGCAATTGCCGAGTTCTTTGCGGAAGAGAAGAACACAGCGGTGATCGCACGGCTTCTGGAAGAGGTGAGCCCTGAAGACGACCAGCAGCGGATCGACACATCAAGCCCCGTTGCCGGCAAGACGGTAGTGTTTACCGGCTCGCTCGAAAAGATGACCCGCGACGAGGCCAAGGCCAAGGCCGAAAGCCTCGGCGCCAAGGTTTCCGGCTCGGTGTCGAAGAAGACCGATATCGTCATCGCCGGGCCGGGCGCGGGCTCCAAGCTGAAGAAGGCGGAAGAGCTTGGCGTCCAGACCATGGACGAGGATGAGTGGCTGGCGCTGATCGGCGGTTGATGGCAAATCTGGCCTCGCCTTTTTCTCGGGCGCGGTCTGCTTGCATAGGGTCTGCGACAACCTATGTTGAGGGTAAGGTCTTTCAGGGAGTTTGAATATGAACCGTTTTGGTGTTGCCCTTTGCGCGAGCCTCATGCTCGCGGGCGCGGCGCAGGCCGAACAGGTGGGCGAGGTCGGCGTCGACTGGGTCGGCAACGATATCGAGATCGAGGCGCTGCATGACCCCGAAGTCGATGGCGTGACCTGCCACATCGCCTATTTCGACCGCTCGGTGATCGACCGGCTTTCCAACGGCAACTGGTTCGAGGATCCTTCCAACTCCTCGATCGCCTGCCGTCAAACCGGCCCGATCGTCATCCGGGATATCGACCTTGGCAAGGGCGGCGAAGAAGTGTTCAAGCAGGGCCGGTCGCTGCTCTTCAAGCAGCTGGTTATAAACCGCATCTACGATCATCCGAACAAGACCCTGATCTATCTCGCCCATACGCGCGAAATCACGCAAGGGTCTGCCAAGATGTCGATGTCGACCGTGCCGCTTTACGGCCAGGATGTCGTTTGGGAAAACGGCGCGCCGGATTGAGGAGGGCATCATGAGGCTTGAGGCAAGCTGCCAGTGCGGCAAGGTTTCCTATTCGGTCGAAAGCCGCACACCCCATCCCTACATGCGCTGCTATTGCAGCATCTGCCGCAAGCATGGCGGGGCGGGCGGCTATGCCATCAATCTCGGTGCGTCGTCAAAAACGCTTGAGGTGAAAGGCGAGGAGCACAAGCGCTTCTACCATGCCCGCATGCCGGATGGCGAAAGCCATGGCGAGCGCCATTTCTGCGGCCATTGCGGCAGCGCTCTTTACCTCTACGATCCGCGCTGGCCCGAACTGGTGCATCCTATTGCCGCAGCCGTGGACACCCCCTTGCCGCATCCGCCGGAAATCGTGCATATCATGATGGAGTTCAAGGCCGACTGGGTGGATGTGCCGGAAGGCCCCGGCCATGTGCATTTTGACGGTTACCCCGATCTTTCGATCGAGGACTGGCACCGCAAGCACGGTCTTCTCGAAGAATAGGGTGGTATTTCCGCCCGCTGAAAGGGGTAGAAATGAAAACCTTCCGTCGCGTCCTCTGGGCGTCTGTCGCCATCGTCTGCGCAGTGCTGATCTGGCTGGTCTATCAGATCGGCGAGACCAACGAGAAGATGATGGCGATCCCCTTCGGCCCGACCTTCGAACTGACCGCTGGCGACGGAGAGCCGATCACCGAACAGGCGCTGCGCGACAAGCCGAGCGTGCTGTTCTTCGGCTTTACCCACTGCCCTGAGGTCTGCCCGACCACGCTTTACGAGCTGAATGGCTGGCTGCATCAGGTTGATCCCGATGGCGACAAGATCAACGCCTACTGGATGTCCGTCGATCCGGAGCGCGATACGCCCGAAACCATGGAGCGCTATCTCTCCAACGTTTCAGACCGTATCGAGGCAATTTCCGGCGATCCGGACAAGGTGCGCGCCGCGCTCGACAAATTCGGCATCTATTACGAGAAAGTGCCGCTTGACCCCAACCAGCCGGATGGGGACTACACCATGAATCACAATGCCTCCGTGTTCCTGCTGGATGACGGCGGCGTGCTGAAGGGCACGATCGCTTATGGCGAAAACCCAGATGTCGCGGTCAAGAAGCTCGAAAACCTGATCAACTGACGTTCCCGCCTTGCCATTGCTGGAAAGCGGGCTTATCGCGGGCGTACGCCATTTGTTGAAAGACCAGCCATGAGCCAGATCCGCCTTTTTGTCACCACCACCGAGACCGGCGCGAGCCAGGTGCTCGATGCGCTTTCTGCCGTGCTGGGCGAAGAACCCTATGCGCTGGCGACGATGGAGATCGACGAGAAGGCGAACCGCTGGGAGGCTTCGGTCTATCTCGAACCGGAGGAAGAGGATGCGCTGCGGGCGATATTCGGCGATGCGCTGAAGGGCCTCTACGGCGACGATCATCCGGCAATCGAGAAGGAAGAGATCGAGGAGATCGACTGGATCGCCAAGTCGCTGGAAGGGCTGAAGCCGGTGCGTGCCGGCCGTTTTCTCGTGCATGGTTCCCATGACCGCGATCATCGCCGCGCCGGTGATATCGCAATCGAAATCGAGGCGGGACAGGCGTTTGGAACCGGCCATCACGGCACCACCAGCGGCTGCCTTGAAATGATCGACACCGTTCTCAAGGCCGAGAGGCCGCTGAACGCGCTCGATCTCGGCACGGGCACCGGCGTGCTCGCCATGGCGGTCCGCAAGCTCTGCCCGATCCCGGTACTTGCCACCGATATCGATCCGGTGGCGGTGCGCGTTGCGAAAGACAATGCGCGCGCAAATGGCATCGTGTCCGGTATCGATTTCGTCACCGCCCCCGGCTTTCACCATGCCGCCTTCGCCGATTATGCTCCCTTCGATCTGATCATCGCCAATATTCTTGCGCGTCCGCTGATGAAGCTTGCGCCCGGCGTCAAGCGCAACCTTGCCCCCGGCGGCGCTGTGATCCTCTCCGGCATTCTCGCCGAGCAGCGCTGGAAGGTGCTTTCCGCCTACCGCACCCAGGGCATCAGCCATGAGCGCACCTATTGGCGCAATGGCTGGGTCACGCTGCTGCTGCGCGGCTGAGGGGTTTAGCGCCTCAGCTCTGCCGCCCATGTGCGGGACAACTACCCCATTCTCCGCGTCATCCTCGGACTTGATCCGAGGATCCAGGCCATATGACGTGAGCGGGAGAAAGGTATGCCTCTTCGAGGCGCTGCCGCACGGTCGGGCGTGACCTTCTTATTCAGGCTCACTTAGCCTTTGTAATCGATGTCAATTTATGAAGCAGAGCAAATCTGCCTGGATCCTCGGGTCAAGCCCGAGGATGATTCGCCAAAGGCGCGGATCGCTCTTCAAAACCTTCCAGGTGACTGAAAGCAAAGAAGGCCGGCCACAGGGGCCAGCCTTCCATTCAATCCGAAAGCAATTCCGTTCAGGTGTAGCTCTGCAGCGGACGCACTTCGAGCTGGCCCTGCTTCAGCGCCTTGATCGCCTGGGCGGCGGCGAGGGCGCCGGCCATGGTGGTGTAGTAGGGCACTTTCTGGGTCAGCGCCGCGCGGCGGAGCGATTTCGAGTCCGAGATCGTCTTGCCGCTGCTCGTGGTGTTGAACACCAGCTGGACCTGACGGTTGCGGATCGCATCCTCGATATGGGGACGGCCTTCGCGCACCTTGTTGATCTTGGTGGCCGGAATGCCGTGCTCTTCCAGGAAGTCGCGCGTGCCGCCGGTCGCCATCACCGAGAAGCCCTGTTCGACCATCAGCCGGACGGCAGGCAGGACCCTGTCCTTGTCTTCCGGGCGCACGGAGACGAACACGCAGCCCTCGCGCGGCAGATCGACGCTTGCGCCAAGCTGTGCCTTTGCGAAAGCGATGGCAAAGTCCTTGTCGAGGCCGATCACCTCGCCGGTCGAGCGCATTTCCGGGCCGAGCAGGGTGTCGACGCCGGGGAAACGGGCAAACGGGAACACCGCTTCCTTCACCGCGATATGGTTCAGCTTGCGCGGGTTCGGGCGTTCACCATAGGACGCGATCACGTCGTTCAGCTTTTCGCCCGCCATGACGCGCGCGGCGATCTTGGCGATCGGCGCGCCGATGGTCTTGGCGACGAACGGAACGGTACGCGAGGCGCGCGGGTTCACTTCGAGGATGTAGACCGTGCCGTCCTTGATGGCGAACTGCACGTTCATCAGGCCCTTGACGTTGAGCGCCAGCGCCAGCGCGCGGGACTGTTCCTCGAGCTCGTCCATCATTTCGGAAGAGAGCGAGTGCGGGGGCAGGGAGCAGGCGCTGTCGCCCGAGTGAATGCCCGCTTCCTCGATATGCTCCATGATGCCGGCGATGAACACGTCGGTTCCATCGCACAGGCAGTCCACATCCACCTCGGTGGCATTGGTAAGGTAGCTGTCGAACAGCAGCGGGTTCTTGCCGAGCATGGTGTTGATCTGCCCGGTCTTGTCGTTCGGATAGCGCTGCTTGATGTCCTCGGTGACGAGTTCCGGCACGACTTCCAGCAGATAATGCGAAAGACCGGCTTCCGAATGGACGATCTCCATCGCGCGGCCGCCCAGCACGTAGGACGGGCGAACCACCAGCGGATAGCCGATCTCTGCGGCAACGAGGCGGGCCTGTTCCACAGAATAGGCGATGCCGTTGTTGGGCTGGTTCAGCTCAAGCTTGATGAGAAGCTTCTGGAACCGGTCGCGGTCTTCGGCAAGGTCGATCATGTCCGGTGCGGTGCCGAGGATCGGGATACCGTTCTTTTCGAGCGCTTCGGCGAGCTTCAGTGGCGTCTGGCCGCCGAACTGCACGATGGCGCCGACGAGCGTGCCCTTTTCCTGCTCGGCGCGCATGATCTCGATCACGTCTTCCGCCGTCAGCGGCTCGAAGTAAAGCCGGTCTGAGGTGTCGTAGTCGGTCGACACGGTCTCCGGGTTGCAGTTGATCATGATCGCTTCGTAACCGGCCTCGTTCAGCGCGAAGGCGGCGTGGCAGCAGCAGTAATCGAACTCGATGCCCTGGCCGATGCGGTTCGGACCGCCGCCGAGGATGACGACCTTCTTCGCATCCGAAACGCCGGCTTCAGAACGGGTCTCGCCATCAAAGGGCGTCTCGTATGTCGAGTACATGTATGCGGTGGGCGAGGCGAATTCGGCCGCGCAGGTGTCGATGCGCTTGTAGACCGGGCGAACGCCGAGCCGGTTGCGCAGCTGCGCGACTTCCTTGGGCCGGCCCTGGGTGAGGCTTGCAAGCCTCTGGTCGGAAAAGCCCATGGCCTTCAGCATGCGCAGATTTTCAGCGTCTTGCGGCAGGCCGTGCTCGCGCACGCGCTCTTCCATGTCCACGATCGCCTTCATCTGCTCCAGGAACCAGGGGTCGATGCGGCTGTGCTCGTGGATCTCGTCGAGGCTGACACCGAAGCGCATGGCCTGGGCGACCATGCGCAGCCGGTCAGGCGTCGGCGTGCCGATCGCGGCGCGGATGGCATTGTGCCGCTCGCCGTTCTCGATGCCGGGAATTTCGATCTCGTCGAGCCCGGTCAGGCCGCGCTCAAGACCGCGCAGCGCCTTTTGCAGCGATTCCGGGAAGGTGCGGCCGATCGCCATCACTTCGCCAACGGATTTCATCGCCGTCGTCAGCGTATTTGCGGCGCCCGGGAATTTTTCGAAGGCGAAACGCGGTATCTTGGTGACCACATAGTCGATCGACGGTTCAAATGATGCAGGCGTTGCGCCGCCGGTGATGTCGTTTTCCAGTTCGTCCAGCGTGTAGCCGACCGCAAGCTTGGCCGCGACCTTGGCGATCGGGAAACCAGTGGCCTTGGATGCGAGCGCCGAAGAGCGCGAAACGCGCGGGTTCATCTCGATGACGACGAGGCGGCCATCGGCCGGGTTGACGGCGAACTGCACGTTCGAGCCGCCGGTCTCGACGCCGATCTCGCGCAGCACCGCCAGCGAGGCGTTGCGCATGATCTGGTATTCCTTGTCGGTCAGCGTCAGGGCAGGGGCAACCGTGATCGAGTCGCCGGTATGCACGCCCATCGGATCGATATTCTCGATCGAGCAGATGATGATGCAGTTGTCCGCCTTGTCGCGGACCACTTCCATCTCATATTCCTTCCAGCCGAGCACCGATTCTTCGATCAGCACTTCGGTGGTGGGCGATGCGTCGAGACCGGAGGAGACAATCTCGAAGAACTCCGAGCGGTTGAAGGCAATGCCGCCGCCGGTGCCGCCAAGCGTGAAGGATGGACGGATGATCGCCGGCAGGCCGACGACATCGAGCGCCTGCGCTGCGACCGCCATGGCGTGCGACATGTAGCGCTGCTTGCGGTCGGTGGAGGCAAGGTTCCACTCGTTCTCAAGCCCGTCGAGCGCGGTATCGAGCGCATCCCCGGAAAGCGTCTTCTTCAGTTCGGCGCGCTTGGCTTCATGTTCCTGGCGGTACTGATCCTTGATCTCTGTCGCGTTGGCGAGCATCGATTTCGGAGTTTCGAGCCCGATCTTGGCCATCGCCTCGCGGAACAGCGCCCGGTCTTCCGCCTTGTCGATCGCATCCGGCTTGGCGCCGATCATTTCGACATTGTAGCGTTCGAGCACGCCCATCCGGCGCAGCGACAGCGCGGTGTTGAGCGCGGTCTGGCCGCCCATCGTCGGCAGCAGCGCGTCGGGGCGTTCCTTGGCGATGATCTTGGCGACCACTTCGGGGGTGATCGGCTCCACATAGGTGGCGTCCGCAAGCTCCGGATCGGTCATGATCGTCGCCGGGTTGGAATTCACCAGGATAACCCGGTAGCCTTCTTCCTTCAGCGCCTTGCAGGCCTGGGCGCCGGAATAGTCGAACTCGCAAGCCTGACCGATGACGATCGGCCCCGCGCCGATGATGAGGATGGATTTGAGGTCTTGGCGCTTGGGCATGGGCGATATCCGTCGTTTCTTCTTATCATCCCTGCATCAAAAACCGGCACGGGGAACCGGGCCGGGGAAGGGACGTGAAATCATGTAGGCTAGGTGGGCCTTATAGGGGAGATATGGGGGCAACGGAACCCCAAAATGCACCCCTTCGACACCCATCAACGGCGTTTTTTTACATCTTGATGCACTTAAGTGTGAACTTTTCGTTTACTTGCCGCGTTACTACTCCAAACCGGAGACTAAACAATGTTTGAATATCTGCCTCTCATCGCATTTCAGATCGCATTCGCGGCAGCAGGCCTTGCTATTCTTTACCGGATCGTCGGTGGCAAGCTCTCCGCAGCAGAAGCAACAGCGCGCAAACCCACCCATGGCGAAATCTTTCGTCGGGCTGCGAACACATCGCACGCCTGAGTACAGGCAAGCATAAGGGTGACGCTTTCAGGCGTCGCCTTCTCCTGCTTGATGTGTTGTCAGCCGTTCCGCCTCGCTTCCGTCCAGTCTTGGATAGTCGAACGTGCCGTTCAGCAAGACTTCCTCCGCCGCCTGCTTCAGCCCGGCAAGTGCTGCGCGCGCAAATGAGCCCCCCACGCTGATGCGCTTGACCCCGATCTTTTCAAGCTCGGCGACCGTGTAGTTCCTGCCTTTCAGCCCCATCACCACATTCACCGGCCTTGAAACTGCGCTGCAAACCTTTTCGATCGCGTCGAGATCTGGAAGACCCGGCGCGTAAAGCACGTCTGCGCCCGCGTCTTCGAACGCCTGAAGCCGCCGGATTGTGTCGTCGAGGTCAGGCCGTCCCCACAGAAAGTTCTCCGCGCGCGCCGTCAACAAAAAGGGCAGGCCGGCTCTGGCTTCTGCTGCGGCGCGCACGCGGGCAACGGCAAGCTCGAACGGGTAGATCGGCGCGTCTTCCCGCCCGCTTGCATCCTCGATCGAACCCCCGACCAGGCCCGCTTCGCAGGCGCGCCGGATCGTCAAGGCGCAGTCTTCCGGCGAATCGCCGAAGCCGTTCTCAAGATCGGCGGAGACAGGAAGATGCGTTGCCGCGACGATTGCTGCCGCATTCGTCAGGATGGTCTCGCGGCTGAGCGCTGCGTGCGAATCGCGCTCTCCAAGGGAAAAGGCGAGCCCAGCACTGGTCGTCGCGAGCGCCTTGAAGCCGAGGCTTGTGAGAAACCTCGCTGTCCCGGCATCCCAAGGATTTGGCATAACGAAAGCGCGCTTCCCGTCGTGAAGGCTTCTGAACGCTTCGTATTTCTCCTGCTGACTGGCCATGATTTCCCCGTTGTTCCGAAACATATCATGAACATTGCCCTTCCGAGCGCGCCTTTGCAAGAGAAGAAGCACGCGCGGCAGCGGATCAGAACAATCGTTCGCCTGATGCGTTGGTCTTCAAAGCGGAGACATGAATGTATTTCGAAAACCTCTCTCTGATATGGCTGACATTGATCTTTCTCGCGGCCGGGGCCGTCATTCTCGGTTGCGGTGTGAGGATCACGGATGTGGCGGATCGTATCGCTGACCGGACGGGACTCGGGGAGGCGCTGATCGGCGGCCTGCTCCTCGGAGCCGCCACCTCACTTTCCGGCACCGTGGTCTCGGTGACGTCGGCCCTTGACGGACGGGCGTCGCTCAGCTTTTCAAACGCCGTGGGCGGCATAGCCGTCCAGACCGCATTTCTGGCGCTGGCAGATATGATCTATCGCCGGGTGAACCTGGAACACGCGGCGGCTGATCTTTCCAATCTCTTTCAGGGCGCGCTGCTGGTGCTTCTGCTCGGCATGCCGCTTCTGGCCTATGCCGCACCCGAGATCACGCTGTTTGCCGTAAGCCCCGTCTCGCTTGCGATCTTCGGGGTTTATATTGCCGGTGCAGTGGCGTCCAAGCGCGTGCGCGACGAACCCATGTGGCACCCTGTCGGCACGCATGAAACGCGAACCGATCAGCCGGAAGAGGAGGCGACAGATGCGGGAAGCAACGTCGGGATCTTTGCCTTTTTCGCGCTGCTGATGGTGGTCATGGGGCTTTGCGGCTATGTGATTTCGCAGATTGCCGGTGTGATCACCGATCGCTACAGCCTGTCGGCCTCGCTGGTGGGCGCGCTTTTGACCGCCGTCGTCACATCGCTTCCGGAACTGGTGACGACGCTTGCCGCCGTTCGGCGCGGCGCGCTTCAGCTTGCCGTCGGCGGCATCATTGGCGGCAACACCTTCGACACCCTGTTCTTGACGTTGTCAGATGTGGCCTATCGTGATGGGTCGCTCTATCATGCCATTGCCCGCGAAGACCTGCTCTGGCTCGCCGTGGGGCTTTCCTCCACGGCGATCCTTCTTCTCGGCCTCATCGTGCGGCAGAAGGCCGGACCCGGCAGGATCGGGTTCGAGAGCGTGGGCATCCTCCTGCTTTACTGCGGCGCCGTCGCGGTCACCGCGCTGTGAATTGTCTTGCCAAATCCGTGTTCACCGTATTATCAATCGAACCAACCGGTTCGATTTTAGGTTCATAAAGGTGGTTCAGATGCTGGTTCACTATCTTGAAGACTCCCGCGCACATCGGATTTTGTGGCTGCTGGAGGAGCTCGGGGTCGAGTACGAAGTGAAGCGCTACAAGCGGGGAGAGAATATGAGTGCCCCTGCGGAACTGCGCCGGATCCACCCTCTCGGCAAATCCCCGGTCATAGAGGATGACGGTCATGTGGTCGCGGAAAGTGCCGCGATCGTCGAATACATCATCGACCGGTATGGCCGCGACAGCGGCCTGCGGCCGGAGCCGGGAACAGACGAGGCGCTGCGCTACCGCTACTGGATGAATTATTCGGAAGGATCCGCCATGCCGCTTCTGGTCATGAAGCTGGTGTTCCAGAAGATACCGGAACAGGCGCCGTGGCTCCTCAAGCCACTGATGAAGAGGATTTCAAAGGCTGTGAACTCGACGCTCACCGATCCCCAGCTCAAGACCCACGGCGCTTTCTGGGAAAGCGAATTGCAGCGCGATGGCTGGTTTGCCGGTCCGAACTTCACGGCGGCCGACATCATGATGAGCTTTCCGATCGAAACCGGAATGGAGCGAATTGCCTTCGAACAGCGACCGCATGCATTGGTCGAGTTCCTGCAGAAGATCCATGCCCGCTCGGCATACCGTCACGCGCTGCAGCGCGGCGGCGCCTATCGCTACGGCGGAAACCCGATGTCCTGAACCCGAAGTTCGGGAAGGGAACGTTCGTCCGGCGGTGTCGCCTGTTGCATGACGCAGGTGGAAACGCCGGACGTCCTCGAAAATGCGTACAGGACAATTCGAGCGGGCTCGCCTTCCGGCGGACGATGGCGCCTCTCTAGACGGCCATTCCCATTCCGGCTTCCCTGCCGACCATGCGCGCCTGGCGGCGCTGGGCACGCTCCTGCTGTGGCGAACAGCGGTAGATCTCGCGGTAGCATTTGGAAAAATGCGATGCCGAGACGAAACCGCAGGCAACGGCCACATCGACCACCGGCATGGTGGACTGCGCAAGGAGGCGGCGCGCCCGGTCAAGCCGGATTTCGAGATAGTAGCGCGCCGGCGAGCGGCCCATGTCCTGACGGAACAGACGTTCGATCTGGCGTCGCGAGAGGCCGACCGCGTCGGCGATTTCGACGAGCGTCAGCGGCTCGGCAAGGTTTGCCTCCATCAGTTCGATGATCTGCAGCACCTTGCCGTTCTGCACGCCGAGGCGGGCACTCAGCGGCAGACGCTGGCGCTCGCTCGAGAGCCGGACGCGATCGGTAAGGGCCTGCTCGCATATGGCGTTCACGAGGCCTTCTCCAAACTCTCTTCCGATCAGATAGAGCATCATGTCGAGCGAAGCCGTGCCGCCGGCGGAGGTGTAGATGTTGCGGTCGATCACGAACAGATCGGCATGGGCATCGATTTCCGGCCAGGTTTCGGTAAAGCCCGGCATGTTTTCCCAGTGGATGGCGCAGCGCCGCCCCTTCAGAAGTCCCGCGCGTGCCAGAAGGTGGGAGCCCGTGCACATCGCGCCAATGCCGCAGCCGCGGTTGTTGAGTTCGCGCAGCCAGGCTTCGAAGGACTTGTTGTAATAGTCCTCGACATCGATGCCGGAGCACACCAGCACCAGATCCGGCCGTCTTTCGCCCATCAGCGCCCGCCGCTCGTCGCTGAGAGACGTGTCGGGATCGATCGCGATACCGCTCGAAGAACAGACCCTTGCGCCGGTATCGGAAGCGATGCGCCAGCGATAGGCCTCGTAACCGAGCATGCGGTTGGCGATGCGAAGCACCTCCACGGCGCTCGTGAACGGCAGCAGTGAAAATTGCGGGACGAGATAGAAGACAAAGGATCGAACCATATGGGACACCGCCGCGCTGAGAGCCGGATCTACGGCTTGAGAAAGCTCAATTTCTGCAAGAAACCCGGACGCCAATTGCCTGTTAGCGACATTGACACAGACAATTGCGGCGGAAAAGGGCAGGCTCTCATCGAACGCTCTTTTTATGCGAGCAAGCGGGCTAAACCGCATCGCGTTGCGGCTGCGCGGTTTGCGAAGGATCGCCTGCCAAGGGACCACCGGTGGCAGGCGAGCCCGCGCTCAGTCGTTGCGCCAGTAGCGGTCATCCTCGAAGACATCGCTGCGCAGATGCTGGGGCACCCGCTTGACGCCCTCTGACCGCCAATCCGCATCGGCGGGCTTTCGCTGAATGGCGGAAACGTTGAGGATCGGGGTGATCAGATGACGCAGTATCACAAACAGTCCCATGGCTTTTCTCCTGTCCTCGGGTGTTGTCTGCAAGGGTAAGCACCTTTGACAATCAATCAAACGAAATGGTATTATGGTTTAGATCAATTTTATTGAACTTCAGGAGGCCGCGATGGCGCTCAATCTCCAGACACCCCTGCCGGTGCTCGACAACGACATCCTCAGGACCTTCGTTGCGATCGCCGAGACCGGAAGTTTTTCGGGTGCTGCCGAAGTGGTTTTCCGGACGCCCTCGGCGGTCTCGATGCAGATCAAGCGGCTGGAGGAGCAGGTCGGCGTGTCGCTCTTCGTGCGCGACGCCCGCTCGGTGCGGCTGACGCGCAGTGGTGAGACGCTGCTTGCCTATGCGCGTCGCATTCTGGCACTTTCCAACGAGGCGATGTCGCGCTTCCGCCATCCTGCGATGCGCGGGGTGGTCCGCCTCGGCGCCACTGACGATATGGGCGAGCGAATCCTCCCCACGGTTCTGAAGCGCTTTGCGGAAGCGTTTCCAAGCGTGATGGTCGATGTCACGATCGACAATTCGATCGGTCTTTCAAAGCGGCTGCGTGAACAGCGTCTCGACCTTACCCTGTTGAACGCAGAGGATCTGCCCGGCAAGGACGAAGACAGCGAACTGATCATGCGCGAGCGCCTCGTCTGGGTCGGCGCGCGATGCGGAACGGCCTATCTGCGGGAACCGCTGCCGATTTCGATGTGGGAAAGCAGTTGCTGCTGGCGCCATGAGGCAGAGCGTGCGCTTTCCGAGGCTGGACGGACCTATCGTGTGGCCTATCTCAGCGCCTCCACGATGGTCCAGCGCGCAGCCGTGACATCCGATCTCGCGGTGGCGCCCATGGCGGTCTACTACGTTTCGGAGGACATGGAAGTGCTGGGTCCGGAGCAGGGGCTGCCCGAACTCGGCTTTTACGATATCAGGCTGAAGCTCTCCGATCAGCGCGGCGAATTGATCGATGCCGTGGCAGATGCAATCCGCCACGCGCTTCAGCCGGCACAGATCGCCAACCGCGCAGCGCGTTCCGAAAAGATATGCGCCTGATCCGTCAAAATATCATGGCGATAAGCGCTCCGGCAGCAAGCAGCACCACCCCCGCGAGGAGCAGGGATACGATGCCGATGGCTATTCCCGCGATGAGGCCGTAGCCGTCGCGTTCGGTATCCGATAGGCCGATCACGGCAAGGGCGAAGGCCGGAAGCCAGTTGCCGAACGGGATCGGAATGAAGACCACGATCGAGAGAAGCAGGGCGAAGGCGCCGAGAAAGCGCTCGCCGTTCCTGGTCTTGAGAAACCAGTTGCGCGGGCGCACCGCGCTTTCGATCCATTGCAGCCATGGCAGGATGCGATCCATCAGCGCGAGGCAGCGCGCGCCATCCATGGAAAACGTCGCGATGCGATGGGGCAGCCAGACCCGCCTGCGCCGCGAGGCCATCATCTGCCAACTCACCAGAATGAGTGGAAGACCGAGCACGAGGGTTGCGCCCGGCGGCAGCGGAATGAGGTTGGGGATGGCGAAGATCACGAGAAATGCTCCGAAGGAGCGCTCCGCAAGCACACCCTCAAGCTGAATGATGCTGATGCGTCCGTCCGGTCCCGGCTGAAGCTGCCCGAGGATGGCGGAGAGTTTGACGATGTCTTCGGAAGCCGTGGTCAGCGCATTTGTCTCCTGTCTCACGACCTAGATAGGGTTCGCGCCGTCTCGGGAAAAGGCTTCGGTGCTGGTGAAAGGCGCGCCAGTCTCTGCCAGATGTGGAAAACCCGCTTCGGATCCTGTTCAAAACCGCTTTCGATGCTGTTCACAAGCTGTGGAAAACACTGTGGAAAACTTTCTGCCATCACGCTTTCCGAAGGGCTTTCGTCAGCAGAAAATTTCGCTTTGGCTGGCATGGCGTCGGAACTTCGCGCTCTACCGCACGTTTATCTGACATCCGAACGAGACATCAGGAGTTCGAAATGTTCAAGGGTAAGATCATCGCAGCTTCCATCCTCTTTGCTGTCGGCAGCCTGCTCGCTTCCTGCGGCAACACGATCGAGGGCATGGGACAGGATACCGCCAACGCCATCGATGCCACGCAGAACGCAGGGCAGTCGATCGACAGCGCAGCAAGCTACTGATCAATCTAGCTCATTAAAAAAGCCCGGGTCGCACGCCCGGGCTTTTTTTGTGCTTAACTTTCAGAAGGCGTTCTGCCATCCGTTATAGAACGGATGATCGGCCATCACCGGCAGGGCAACGGCGCTATAGGTCTTCGCCGACCAATAGGCCGCAGTCGCAAAGTCCAGGCTGTGGCGGGCATCGGCGAGCGTCAGCGGCAGCGGCGTCTTTGCACAGATCGCCTCGTGGAAATGCTGCATCTGCCCTGCAAATCCCGTCGGCGGCGGTGCGAATTCCGCAAGCGCCTCCTCGATCAACCGGGCCGTCTCCGCGTCTTTCGGAATGAAGCGCCAGGGCGCATCCTCGGCCGTGAAATCAGGCCGGCTGTCCGTCTCGATGATCATGTTCTCGAAGCAGAGACGCATCCGGCTCAACGGCTCGACCGAGCCGAGCGTTGCCGACGTGGTGGCGATCGCGCCGCAATTGAGCTCGACGCTCACGCTTGCACAATCCTCGACCTCGATACCGGCATTCACCCGGGTGGCGATCCGCGCAAACAGCGAGCGCACCGGCCCCAGAAGATAAAACATCAGGTCGTTGGCATGGATCGCGTGGTTCATCAGCGCGCCGCCGAGCGCGCCGTTCCAGTTGCGGCGCCAATCGCGCTGGTAATAGGTCTGATCGCGCAGCCAGTGCACCTCGCAGGTGGCGACATAGGGTTTGCCAGCGATGCCCGTCTCGATCAGATGCTTGGCCTTTTGCGCGCCGTCATTGTAGCGGTACTGCATGATCGGCATGACGTGGCCGGAGGAACGGCTTTCGGCATCGAGCAGTTCGTCGATATCAGCGAGCGAGCCGACCAGCGGCTTTTCACAGATCACATGCTTGCCGGCTTGGAGGGCCGCGAGCATCAGGGCCTTGTGGGTTCCAGGCGGAGTGCAGACGTCGATGACATCGACATCGTCCATCCCCAGCACTTCCAGATAGTCGTGCTCGCGGCGTTCGATGCCGAATGCGTCGCCAACGGCGTTCAGCCGGTCGTTGTCGGTGTCGCAGATCGCTGTAACCTCGAATCGCTCCGGGTTGGTGAGATAGCCACGCTCGATATGCGTCTGGCCGACGCCCAGGCCGACGACGGCGACTTTGAGTTTTCTCGTCATTTCAATGTCCTGTAATGCATAAGTCGGACGTATGCGTTCAATGCCGCTCGAAGGCTTGAGGAGCGCCTTTCAGATGCAAATCCGGAAGGGAGGGCGCGCGGAGACGGCAAGGTTTTAGGGATCAAAACAAACTCTGTACAAATCCTGCTTTCAGCAAGCGCTCGCCAGCTTCGCCCTGAGTTTCCGCTGGCGACGGTCTGTCACGTTATCGCCATGATTGGGCTGGTATGGCAAGCCCCCATGCCGTGTTGATTTGAACGCAGTTTCATGCGGGCTTTTCGTAAAATTCCGCAAGTCTTTGTCAGTAAAAGACTTTTCTAGTGTCCGGTTTTGGTCAGAAATCCGTCGACCATTGCCGCGTATCCGGCGCCGAACAGCCGCAGATGGACCAGTGCAGGCCAAAGGCTGTAGACCGCCATGCGCGTTTCAAAACCCGGCTCGGGCGCGGGATAATTGTCGAAGAAGCGGGCATCGAGATGTCCGAAGAGTTCCGCCATCGCAAGATCCACTTCCCCGTGGCCAAAGTAGCAGGCGGGGTCGATCAGGGCCGTGACGCGACCGCCTGCGCACATCACATTGCCGGACCAGAGGTCTCCATGGACGAGGGCGGGCGGCGGCGTGTCCGGTATCAGATCGCCAAGATGGCGGCAGAGCCTGTCGATCCGCCGGGCGAGCGCGGGCGGAATTTCCGAGAGCCCGTTGAGCAGACGGTGGTCGCGCCAAAAGTCGATCCATGAGCGCGTCCGGCCGTTGACGATCACCACCTTTCCGAAGGCAAAGTCACTGTGAAATCCATACGCATTGTCGTCTGGTGCGTGCAGGGCGCGGAGAACATGGCCCAGATCGGCCGTGGCGCCTTCAAACCCGCTCCTGCCTGACACTTCCTCCATGATCAGCACCGTATCGTCGGCCGCGATCACCCGCGGCGCTGGCGCTCCCTTCGCCGCGATCATTCTCAGCATCTCCCCTTCAAGCGCGGGCGCGGCACCCGTCTTGACGATGTGGCGCTCGCCGTCGGCGGTCTCGGCGCGCAACAGGGCGGAAAGATCGCCGCTTGAAAAATGCGAAAGTCTGACGCTTTCGCTCCCAAGAAGGCGCGCGGTGTGGATTTCCAGCTCGTTCATATCGGCTTCCTGACCGGGTGGTGCTTTCGGGTGGCGCTCTGGACGCCGGGGTGATGCTCGCATAAAACCCGCGCAAGCGAAGTATGTATATGCGTGGAGGACAAGCATTTGGCCATAGAAGACGTTCGGACAGAGCCGAGGAACCCCGAGGCCGCCGCCACGGTCATTTCCATACTCAAGCAGCAGTTCGGCGAGAAGCTGCAGACCGGCAAGGCGTTTCGCGCCCAGCACGCGCATACCACCACCTATCTGCCGCCGCAGCTACCCGATGCCGTGTTCTTTGCCGAAAGCGTAGAGGATGTGAAGGCAGTGGTAAAAGTCTGCGCCCAGCACAAGGTCCCGATCGTGCCCTTTGGCACCGGATCTTCGCTGGAAGGGCAGATCAACGCGCCGGAAGGCGGCATTTCGGTCGATCTGTCGCGGATGAACCGCGTGCTCGAAGTCAATGCCGAAGACCTCGATTGCCGGGTGGAACCGGGCATTACGCGCGAGGAACTGAATACCTATCTGCGCGATACCGGCCTGTTCTTTCCCATCGATCCGGGCGCGAATGCCTCGATCGGCGGTATGGCGTCCACCCGGGCGTCCGGCACCAATGCGGTCCGCTACGGCACGATGAAGGATGTCGTGCTTGCGGTCACGGCGGTGACGGCGGATGGCGAGGAGATCACGACGGCGCATCGGGCGCGCAAATCGTCTGCCGGCTATGATCTAACCCGCCTGTTCGTGGGCGCCGAAGGCACGCTCGGCATCATCACCTCGGTGACGCTGAAGCTTTCCGGTATTCCGGAGAAGATTGCCGGCGGCGTTTCCTCCTTCAAGACGCTTGAGGAGGCCTGCAACGCAGTGATCATGACCGTCCAGATGGGCATACCGGTGGCCAGGATCGAACTTCTCGACGCGCTTCAGGTCAAGGCCTGCAATGCCTATTCCAACCTCGACTTTCCCGAGGCGCCGTTGCTGCTGCTGGAGTTTCACGGTAGCGAGGAGGCGGTGGCGCTCCAGTCCGGACAGTTTGCCGAAATCGCTGCGGAATGCGGCGGCTCAGAATTCGTCTGGACCGCCAATACCGAGGAGCGCAACCGGCTCTGGAAGGCGCGCCACAACGCCTATTGGGCAAGCCGTGCGCTCGAGCCGGAACTTGAGGGCCTGTCGACCGACGTCTGCGTGCCGATCTCCCGGCTCGCTGATTGCGTGAGCGAAACCCAGAAAGACATTGCGGCAGAAGGCATTCTGGCACCGGTGGTGGGCCATGCAGGCGATGGCAACTTCCATCTTCTGGTGCTGTTCGATAAGGACAAGCCCGGCGAGATCGAACGGATCGAGGCCTTTACCACGCGGCTTGCGGAACGCGCGATCGCCATGGGCGGCACGTCCACGGGTGAGCATGGCGTGGGCCAGGGGAAGAAGCGCGTGGTTGCCGGCGAGCTGGGCGGCGCGCTTCTCCTGATGCGGGCGATCAAGCAGGCGCTCGATCCGGACAACATCTTCAACCCGGGCAAGATTTTCTAGCGAAGGGACGCTGAAAGCTCGGTCGTGAATGAACTGTGCGCGGTAAAGGGCTGAACTGGCTTGCGATTGCGCGCTGTGTTAGGTTCGCGTGAACGCGGCGCAATCGCCGCAGACGGACAGGGGATCTGAAGCTTGCTGGGACGAATTCTTGTTTTCATAGGCGCTTTTCTGGTCTTCGTCCTGTGTGTCGCGCTGGTGGCGCCGTATTTCATCGACTGGAGCAGTTTCCGGCGCGAATTCGAGGTTCAGGCGAGCCGGGTGATCGGCAAGAAGGTCGAGGTTCTGGGTGACGTCGAAGTGCGCATCCTGCCTTTCCCGGCGATCACCATGCACGAGGTCAGCGTCGGCCGCGATGCCGGCGGCGCGCCTCTGGCGATGGCGGATTCCTTCTCGATGGATGCCGAACTCGCGCCCTTCCTCAGCGGCGAATTGCGCATCTTCAAGATGCAGCTCGACCATCCCGTCTTCAATCTTTCACTGGATGAGAACGGCGCGCTTGCCTGGACCGATACGGGCACCAGCGCGATGGCCGCGCATCGGGTCGTCTTTGAAGACGTGACGGTGGTGGACGGCGAGATCCATCTCTCGGATGCGGCAAGCGGGCGCTCGCGCAATCTGACGGGGATCAACGCGACGCTTTCGGCGAACGCGATCGAAGGTCCGTGGCGCATGGATGGCACGGCGGTGCTGGATGGCCATCCCGGCAGCTTCAGCGTGCTGACCGGCCGGCCCGATCCCGCGACCCGTTCGGTGCGGCTCAGGCTGTCTGCTGTGCCGGAGGAATGGCCGCTTCTTGCCACGCTGGAAGGCGACGTCTCGCTTGCGACGGAAGCACCGGTCTATGCCGGCGATTTCCGGCTCGCGGTCGTTGCCGACGGCGAGGAGGAAGTTCCCCCGCCGCGCGTCAGCGGCAAGTTCGAGCTCACCAACAATTCCTTCGCAGTGCCCGAATACCGGCTGGAGATCGGCACCCGCGTCGACCCCTATGTGATCACCGGCGAGGGCAATTTCGACACGCGGCCGGGCGGAACCTTCCTGCTTACCGGCAACGGTCAGCAGTTCAATGTCGAGCGTCTTTCCGATTACGACACGAACCTCAAGAAGGGCAGGGTGGCGACGC
Organism: Martelella limonii; assembly: GCF_013344475.1. Taxonomy (GTDB): domain Bacteria; phylum Pseudomonadota; class Alphaproteobacteria; order Rhizobiales; family Rhizobiaceae; genus Martelella; species Martelella limonii. The sequence goes on from NZ_JABUOU010000001.1 coordinate 135,610, forward strand.
CGAGCGCGCGTGAGCGTCTGGCCGTGCTGATCGGCTTCCTCAACGACGTGCCGATCCCGCAATTGCCGGGCAAGGTCACATTCAGGCTTCCGGCGCTGGTCTCCGGCGATACAACGATCCGCTCGATTGTTCTCGATGCGTCGCCCGATGGCGATGGGTGGCAGATCGAAAACAGTTCGGCAGAACTGCCGGGCCGCACCCAGGTGGAGGCCAGCGGACGGCTGGCGCTCGGCGAGGCCCCTGATTTCACGGGGTCGCTGCTCGTTGCCTCGCGCCAGCCGAGCGGGCTTTCCCAGTGGCTCACCGGCGAGGTCAGTCCGGACATCCGCGATCTTGATCGCGCCGGCTTTTCGGCCGACGTCATCCTGACGCCGTCAAGCCAGGCGTTCGAAAACCTGCAGATCGTGGCAGGCGATGCAGTGCTTGACGGAATGCTATCCAGAAAGGCGGATGGCAGCGCCACGCCGACGCTCGACTTCGATCTTTCGGGCAATGTCATCGATCTCGGAGCGCTCAGGGCGCTGACCGGTCTGGTGGTGGGTGAGGATATCGGAACCGGGCTCAGCGAGCACCGGATCCATGCCACGCTGAAGGCCGGAACGGTGAATGCCTTCGGCCTGTCTGCCGATGTCGTCGATACCGATTTTACCTATCAGACCGGCGCCCTGACGATCGACAGCCTGACGATCGAGGATATCGCCGGTGCCGCCGTCACGCTGTCGGGCCAGGCGCAGATGCTGCGGGATATGCCGAGCGGTTCGGCGCGGGTGACGCTGTCTGCCGCCGATATCGCCGCTTTCGTCTCCGTGCTCGGCGAGCATGCGGGCGAGCACCCTTTGCTGACGATGCTCGACGACGGTGCCATGTGGTTCGACAACACCGAACTTTCAGCCGATCTGAGCTTCGGCCAGGACGGTACCGGCCTTTCCGCCGTGTTTCAGGGCACCGCCAATGGCAGCCGGATTGCAGGCTCCTGGCGGATGGATCACATGTTTGGCCCAGGTGGCCTGAGCGGACAGATGCAGGTGTCGAACCCGGATGCGGCCGTGCTGTTCGGCCAGGCGGGCCTGATGCCGCTTCCGATACCGTCACCGGCGGGCGCGCAGCTTTCCTTGTCCGTCGATCGCGCCGGAGATACGGGACCGGCGACCATCGGACTTCGTGCGGCAAGCGGCGATACGCGGGTCTCTGTCTCGGGCGAGGGAAGTCTCGGCGCGGGTGATTTCCTGACCGGCCGCTATTCCGTCGCGCTCGAAAGTCCGGATCTCGAACCCTATCTTGCGATGAACGCGCTGGCGGTGCCGGGCACGGCATTCGGCGTTCCCGTTTCGCTGAAGGCGTCGCTCGATATCGCGCCTGACCGCTACGCCCTGTCGGCAATCGGCGGTACTATCGACGACAACGGCGTTTCCGGTCAGCTTTCGCTTGCCCGCGGCGAACCCGTCACCCGGATTGACGGTGCGCTTGCACTCGACAAGCTCGACATGGCCTGGCTGGGCGAGGCGGTGTTCGGCCCAGATGTTGCGGACGCGACCGGCGGGCTTTCCGACATACCCTTCGGAAATGCCTATTTCGGCACGGCGGAAGCGAAGGTCGATCTTCAGGCAGCGGCGTTCGATATCGGCATCTTCGAGCCGGTGACCGCCATGGCGGGCAAGCTGGACCTGCGCGGCGGCGGCCTGGCGCTGAACGGGATTTCCGGAAGGCTGATGGGCGGTACGCTGACCGGCGACATGCGGCTCGGCAATACCGACGGCAACGGCTATTTCCAGACCCAGCTCGGCCTTGCCGGTGCGACCCTGCCCGATACGATCTGGAAGGCGGGCGACAGGCCGGTGGTTGCCGGCGGCTTCGACCTCGGCCTCGTGGTGGAGACCACCGCCGATACGGCGGCCGGCCTCAAGTCGCAGGCGAGCGGCTCCGGCATGATCACTCTCAAGTCGCCGACCTTTGCAGGGCTGGATCTCGGCTTCAGCGACGAGCTCCTGGCATGGGCGGATGCCCAGGGCACCGAAATCAACAATGACGCGATTGCCGCCGAGGTGCAGAACCTGCTTTTCGACACCGCAGGCAGTTTCCGGGCGGATGATATCGCCATTCCGTTTTCGATCACCGACGGCGTGTTTCAGGCGCGCAACGTGCTGGTCGACCTTCCCGAGGCCATTGTCTACGGCGCCGCAGAAAGCGATCTTGCCGAAAGCGACCTCGATGCGACGCTCGACGTGGCGCTGAAGCTCGGCGATGCCGGCGAGGAAGGGGCGAGCGCGGGCCTTACAATCGGCTTCAACGGCCCGCTGGAAGCGCCCGCCCGGACGCTGGATCTGACGGAGATCAACAATTACCTCGCGCTGCGCGCCGTCGAGCGCGAACGTCAGCGGGTCGAACGCCTGCAGGCCGACATTCTCGAAAAGCAGCGCTTGCGGCGGGAGGCGGCGCTTTACCGTTCCCGCGAACAAGAGCGGGTTTTCGCTGCCGAGCAGGAGGCTCAGCGCCGGCGGGAAGAGGCAGCGCGCGCCGCCGAGGCGGCAAGGCAGGCGGCGGAAGCCACGCCCGATGATATGCCGCTGCCCGAGCCTTCGCCCCTGGAGGCCGTCCCGCAGCAGCCGTCCGACCCAACGCCGGCGCCTCCTCAGCCGGAGCAGACGACGCCAGCCGCCGCTGAGCAACCAACCAGCCTGCCGCCCGCCGCCGAGCAGCCATCCAGCCAAGCGCCTGCTCAAGAGCAGCCAGCGCCGCAACCGGCCTCCGAAAACACCGAAGCGCCCGCGCCAGACCAATCCTTGCCCGCGCCTTCCGCGCAGCCGGCAAACCCGCCAGCATCATCTGCCGCAGACGTGCAGCCCGAGACGCCGGCGGAGGCGAGACCGGAGGCGGCGCCTGCCACGGAGACGGCCCCGCCAACTGAGGGAGATGTGGCGAACCCCACTGGCTCAGCTTTGCCAGCGACGCCTGAAGAAGCGCCGATCCCAGAACCCTCTCCGCGCGCGGCGGAAGGCGAGCTTCCCGACGGAGCACCGCCGGCCGAGGCCGCACCCGCTGAGACCGCTCCGGAGCAGGCTGAGCCCGTTCTGGAAAAGAGCGACCTCGACAAGCTGATCGAATCCGTGATCGGCGGCGCTCAGGAACTGCGGCAGGAGCGGGCATCTCCTTGAGGCGGCCAAAATCTCGCCCGCTTTGTGGCGCATCAGCCACTCCTTATACACGCGCGAGACGTGCGAGACGCGATGACGCCGGACTTCAAGTTTCGTGTTTCTTTCATTTTGAAACAATGGCTTGTGGGCGTCTCTTGCGTAAATGATCTGAAAGGCTGCAGTGCATGCAAAGGGTGAAGCGACGGTTCCTGATCGCGATCGGCTGGTTGATGGTGGGGCTTGCCATCATCGGCCTGGCTTTGCCCGTGATGCCAACCGTGCCCTTCCTGATCGTGGCCGCTGCGGCCTTTGCCCGTTCCTCGCCGGAGCTTGAAGCGCGGCTGATGGAACATCCCCATTTCGGTCCGCATCTCACCCGCTGGCGCCGCGAGGGCGCGATATCGCTGCCCGCAAAAATTCTGGCCGTGGCGGCAATGGGCTGCAGCATGGTCTCCGTGCTGCTGTTTGCTGCGGCCTGGCCGTGGATCCAGCTCGGGGTCGGTCTGGTGCTTGCCTGCTGCGCGATCTTCGTCATCACCCGCCCGTCGCCAGCATCGGTCCGCACCGAAAACCGATAGGGCAATTCGGCGCCGGGTGGCATCACCTGACATCCGCGCAAATGCGCCAAACGATCACAAAGTGCGGTTGCGTGTTTCCTTCAAACGCGGAGCCGCTCTGGTTTCAGCTTTCCTGCCGGATTTTCGGGGCCAGCGACCAGTCGGGCTTGCTGATGCTCTGGAGTGGTTTCGAGCCGGCATGTTCGATGCGCGCGAGAACGGCGCTTGCCAGTTCCCGCCCGGCCTGGCCGAAATCTTCGCTCATCGCGATGATTTCCGGCTCGATCCAGTTCAGAAAGTCCGCCGGTTGCTTGGCGACCACGTCGACGTCCTTGCCGAGCTTGAGATTGCAGGCCCGCAATGCTGCCATGATCGGAACCGCACTGCTGCCGCTGCAGGCAATGATGCCGTCCGGCGGATGGCTCGATCTGAGCGTTTCCAGAAGCCCTGAACGAATATCGACGAGTGAAGAATCCGTGGAGATCGAGGTCAGCGGCGCTTCCTGGAGAGAGAAATCCCGGAGGCCACGCTCGAAGCCGGCGCGGAAATACTTGTAATAGGTCAGGTGGCTTGGCGGTTGCAGGCTGACGATCCGCCGTCTGCCGCGCTCGGCCAGCATTGCCACGGCATCATGGGCATAAGCCTCGTTGTCGAAGTCGTGGTAGGGATAATCGATCATCCCCTCCGTCCGCCCATGCGCGGCAAAGGGAAGGCCGCGATCGCGCAGTAGCTTGATGCGCGGATCGTCCGGCTCGATTCGCGAGATGATCACGCCATCTGCAGAACCGGTATCGAGAATATAGCGGATCGGCGCCATCTGGTCGTGATGGATCGGCTGAGGCATCAGGACGAGATGATAGGGCGTATCCGCGAGTATCTCGGAGATCCCGAAGATCATCTGGCCCGCCATGCCCATGATTTCCTCCTCGAGGTTGAGCACGAGCGCGATGACATTGGTCTTGCCCGTTCTCAGCCTTACGCCTGCGCGGTTCGGCATATAGCCGAGCTGCTTGGCGACGAGCCGGACCCGTTCCTTCGTGCTTTCGGCAATATCGGGCGCATCCTTGAGCGCGCGTGAAACCGTGGTGACGCCAAGCCCTGTCATGTAGGCGATGGTCTTGAGTGTTGGCCTTGTGTTTCCGGTCTCGCCGGTCCGGCCTGTTATCGCTTTCATGGCATCTCCCCGTCCTGCCGCCGGCCCTTCACTGCCAGCCGTCCCGCACGCGATCCGCGCGCGTCAGAACGGCTTGCGCTGCCGAGGGTCGGCCTCTCCCGTCCTGCCTTGAACATTCGGGGCCTTCGGCGACGGTTATAGCGTCACATCAGGTGATATGCGCCTAAAAAAACGCGTTCAACCCGGGCCTGACCGAATGCCTCCTCCAAGGCATGACATTGTCAGAGCCTAACGCCAAGAAAGCTGCAACGATACAGAAAATTTCTGACGGGCCTCTGCAGCGGCTGTTCGAGGCAGCAACCGTGCAGACATTCATGCGCGCTACGGCTGTGTTTGCGATCGCTCACTCGATCTTTGCAATATTCCCGAAAGCGATATTAAATCCAATAAAAACAAATAATTATACGTATTTTTGCATTGCGGTATAAGCAAGCGCATGTTGCAGGTTCTGTTCTACTAAAGTCGCAACATCGAAAAAAGTCGGATAAAAAGGTTGCTTGCCTACCTGAATTTGCTTACCGTTTTCCGGCAACGTTTCAGTTGGGAGGACAAGATGAAACATGCAATTCTCACCGCAGCGCTGGCTGCCGGTGTCGCGATGCCGCTTTCCGCAAGCGCGACCGATCTCGAAGTAACCCATTGGTGGACATCCGGCGGCGAGGCTGCTGCCGTGAAAGTTCTTGCCGAGAATTTCAACGAAACCGGCAACACCTGGGTCGACAGCGCCATTGCCGGATCCGGATCCACGGCCAACCCGATCATCATCAGCCGCATTATCGGCGGCAATCCCATGGGCGCGACCCAGATGAACACCGGCCGAGACGCCGAGGAGCTCATCAAGGGCGGCCTGATGCTCGACCTGACCGAGCTTGCCGAGAAGGAAGACTGGGCCAGCAAGATCCGTCCCGCCAAGCTTCTCGAAGCGTGCGAATATGAGGGTCACATCTACTGCGTGCCGATCAATATCCATTCCTGGCAGTGGATGTGGTTGAACCGCCATGTCTTCGAGGACAACGGTATTCCGGTTCCCACCAACTGGGCAGAGCTTGTTGCTGCCTCGCCCAAGCTGCGTGAAGCCGGCGTCGTGCCGCTTGCAACCGGCCAGCCCTGGCAGGTCGATGGCATCCGCAACGTGATGCAGGTCGCCCTTGGCGGCGTCGACAACTACCTCGCCGTCAATGGCGAAAAGGACCCGGATGCCGTGATGAGCGATGAAAATCGCGCCATCTGGGAAGGCTTCGCCGAAGCCCGCGAGATGGTCGACGACGCCTATTCCGGCCGTGACTGGAACGTCGCCACGAATATGGTGATCCAGGGTGATGCCGCAGCCCAGATCATGGGCGACTGGGCGCAGGGCGAGTTTGCCCAGGCCGGTCAGGAAGCCGGCGTCGACTATGATTGCCTGCCGGGTCTCGGCAACAATGCCGTGCTTGATACCGGCGGTGACGCCTTCTACTTCCCGAAGACGGATGATCCGGAGATCACGGCCGCCCAGCTTGAGCTTGCCTCGATGCTGGTCTCGCCCGAAACCCAGGTTGAGTTCAACCTCGTGAAGGGTTCTCTGCCGGTGCGCGGCGACGTCGACCTCAATGCCGCAAACGCCTGCATGAAGAAGGGTATCGAAATTCTCGCCGACCCGGACAACGTGCTGCCGTCGACCGAGCAGCTGCTCGATTCCGATACGCAGGGCCAGATTACCGACCTCGCGCTCGAATTCTTCTCTTCCGACATGACGGTCGACGAAGCGATGGAGCGGCAGAAGGAAATCATCGAACAGGCGATGTAAGTCGTCTGGTTGAGCGGCGGGTCGGCGCGATCCGTCCCGCCGCTTCATCCAAACCAATCTCGTGAGGGGAGCAGCAATGGCTGATGTCGCTCGCCGTCCGATGGGCCTGTTCAAGAATCTGAACGCCAAGATTGCGGCAATCCCGATGATGCTCACCGCGGTGGTCATCTTCATCGGCTGTACCGCATGGACGGTCATCTACTCGTTCACCGATTCCCGGCTGCTGCCGAGTGAGAATTTCGTCGGTTTTGCACAATATGATCGCCTGTTCGGCACTACCCGCTGGAATGTGGCGATCGGCAACCTGTTCATTTATGGCGGGTTAAGCCTGATCTTCTCCTTCGTGGTCGGTTTCATTCTGGCGACGCTTCTCGATCAGAAAATCCGTTTCGAAAATACCTTCCGCACCATCTTCCTCTATCCCTTTGCACTGTCGTTCATCGTGACGGGTCTGGTGTGGCAATGGATTCTCGATCCCAATCTCGGCCTGCCGAAATTTCTGGACGGGCTGGGTCTGCCCGGCGGCGATTTCGCGTTGCTCGGCAACAAGCATACAGTCATCTACGCGCTGGTGATTGCGGGCCTATGGCAGGGCACGGGCCTCGTCATGGTGCTGATGCTGGCGGGCCTGCGCGGCATCGATGGCGAGATCTGGAAGGCGTCCAAGATCGACGGCATTCCGGCATGGCGGACCTATATCTTCATCGTCATTCCGATGATGCGCGGCGTGTTCGTGACCACGCTGGTGATCGTCGCCTCCGGCATCGTCCGGGTTTACGATCTGGTCGTCGCAATGACGCAAGGGGGACCGGGCTTCGCCTCGGAAGTGCCGGCGAAATACGTCTACGACCTGATGTTCCAGCGCGGAAATATCGCGCAGGGGCTCGCCGCCTCGACTGTCATGCTGGTTACCGTGTTCATCATCATCGTGCCGTGGGCGCTGATGGAATTCAGAGACAAGAAGAGATAGGCAGATGGCTGATATCGCTTTGAGCGGACCGTCGGGTCCGCGTCCCAAACGCCGGCTCGCGCCCTCCAGGATCATTCTCTATTCCATCCTGTTCGTGGCCGCCGTCTATTACCTGATCCCGCTTTACGTGATGATCGTGACGTCGCTGAAGGGGATGCCGGAAATCCGCATGGGCAACATTTTCGCGCCCCCGGTGGAGATCACCTTCGAACCGTGGGTGAAGGCGTGGAGCCAGGCCTGTACCGGGCTTTACTGCGAAGGCATCAAGGTCGGTTTCTGGAACTCGGTGAAGATCACGATACCCGGCATCATCGTCTCGATCGCGGTTGCATCCGTGAATGGCTATGCGCTCGCCAATTGGCGGTTCAAGGGCTCGGAATTCTTCTTCACCGTGCTGCTCTTCGGCGCCTTCATTCCCTATCAGGTCATGCTCTATCCGCTGGTGATCATCCTGCGCGAACTGCATCTGTTTTCGACGCTGCCGGGCATCGTGCTGGTGCATACCATCTTCGGCATGCCGATCCTGACGCTGCTGTTCCGCAACTATTTCGCCTCGCTTCCGGAAGAACTGTTTAAGGCGGCGCGCGTCGATGGCGCGGGGTTCTGGCAGATCTTCTTCAAGATCATGCTGCCGATGTCGCTTCCGATCTTCGTCGTCGGCATGATCATCCAGACCACCGGCATCTGGAACGACTTCCTGTTCGGCGTGATCTTCGCCGGCCAGCAGAACTATCCGATGACGGTTCAGCTCAACAACATCGTCAACGCGGTGCAGGGCGTGAAGGAATACAACGTCAACATGGCGGCGACCCTTCTGACCGGGCTTGTTCCGCTCACCGTTTATTTCGTTTCCGGACCGCTTTTCGTGCGCGGCATCGCCGCCGGCGCGGTGAAAGGGTAAATGATGAATACCAGTGTCTCCATCAAGGACCTGTCGCTCTCCTTCGGCGCCGTCGATGTCCTCAAGAATCTCGATCTCGATATCCATGACGGCGAGTTTCTCGTGCTGCTCGGCTCGTCGGGTTGCGGCAAGTCCACGCTTTTGAACTGCATTGCCGGGCTGCTCGATGTCACCGGCGGTCAGATCTTCATCAAGGACAAGAACGTGACCTGGCTGGAGCCGAAGGATCGCGGCATCGGCATGGTGTTCCAGTCCTATGCGCTCTATCCGCAGATGACGGTCGAAAAGAACCTGTCCTTCGGACTTCAGGTCGCAAAGGTGCCGAAAGAGGAGATCGACAAGCGCGTGAAGCGCGCATCCGAGATCCTGCAGATCGAGCCGCTGTTGAAGCGCAAGCCTGCGGAACTTTCGGGCGGACAGCGCCAGCGCGTGGCGATCGGCCGGGCGCTGGTGCGCGATGTCGACGTGTTCCTGTTCGATGAACCGCTGTCGAACCTCGATGCCAAGCTTCGCTCCGAACTGCGCGTCGAGATCAAGAGGCTGCACCAGTCGCTCAAGAACACGATGATCTACGTGACCCACGACCAGATCGAGGCGCTGACGCTTGCCGACCGGATCGCGATCATGCGCGGCGGGGTGATCCAGCAGCTCGACGAGCCGACCACGATCTACAATCGCCCGGTGAACCGGTATGTCGCGGGCTTCATCGGCTCGCCGCCGATGAACTTCATGGACGGCGAATTGCGCCGCGACAACGGCAAGACCGTGTTCCGCACCAATGATCACGACTTTTCGCTCGAGGGTTATGACGCCAACGGCACGCTGCCGGAAAGCGGGAAGGTGACGCTGGGCGTTCGGCCGGAGCATATCGTCATCGACAAGGCGCTCTCCAGCGAGCACCTGGAAGTGCATGAGGCAATTGTCGACCTGGAGGAGCCGATGGGCGCCGACAGCCTGCTGTGGCTCAAGCATGCAGGCCACCTGATCACCGTCAGGGTCAATGGCAATGTCCGCTACAAGGTCGGCCAGAAGATCCGCTTTGCCTTCGACATACCGCTCGCCTCGCTCTTCGATGCGGAAAGCGAGCTGCGGCTCTAGGCAGTGCCGGTAAAACGCAGAGACAATAACGACAGGGCTCGGCGGCCACAGTGATGGCGGGAGCCGGAGGAAGCAGATGACAAAACTTGGATTTCAACTTTACAGCGCCCGCAACTACCAGCCGTTTTCCGGGATTTTCAAGAAGCTGGCCGCCGCCGGTTACAGCGAAGTCGAAGGTTATGGCGCGCTCTACGACGATCTCGATCAGGCTGGCCTGAAGCGGCTGGCTTCCGACCTCGAGGCGATCGGGCTGACCATGCCGACCGGCCATTTCAGCCTTGCGATGCTGGAAAACGAGCCGGATCGCGTTCTGGAAATCACCTCCGGGCTCAAGATGGACAGCGTGTTCTGCCCTTATCTGATGGCGGAGGACCGGCCCGCGAGCGCCGACGGCTGGCGCGATTTCGGTGCCCGGCTGGAGAAGGCCGGCGCCCCGGTGCGCGATGCCGGGCTCGTCTTCGGCTGGCACAATCACGATTTCGAATTCGCCGCGCTGGAGGATGGCAGCGTGCCGATGCAGCATCTCCTGGAGGGCGGGCCATCGCTTTCGTGGGAAGCGGATATTGCCTGGATCATCCGCGGCGGCGCCGATCCCTTCAAGTGGATCGAGGCCTGCAAGGATCGCATCAGCGCCGTGCACGTGAAGGATATCGCGCCCCCGGAGGAAAACGAGGACGAAGACGGCTGGGCCGATGTCGGCCACGGCACGGTCAAGTGGAAGGAACTGATGGCGGCGCTGAAGCCGCTCGATATCCGCCATTTCATCGTCGAGCACGACAATCCGAACGATATCGACCGTCTGATCGAACGCTCCTACACATCCTTCCAGTCCTTCTGAACGAGGCATTTCATGACCAGGGAACTTGGTGTCGGCATCCTCGGATGCGGCAATATTTCTGCGACCTATTTTTCACTCTCACCACTTTTCGTCGGGCTGAAGGTGCTCGCCTGCGCCGATATCAATCCTGCAGCCGCCGAGGCGCGGGCTGAGGAGTATGGCGTTCGCGCGCAGAGCGTGGACGAACTGCTCGCCAATGACGAACTTGACGTCATCGTCAACCTCACGATTCCGGGCGCCCATTACGAGATGTCGAAGCGCATTCTCGAGGCGGGCAAGCATGTTTACTCAGAAAAGCCGCTGGTGCTGTCGGTGGAGGAGGGGAAGGAACTCGGCCGTATAGCAGACGAAAAGGGGCTATCGGTCGGCTGTGCGCCGGACACGTTTCTCGGCGGCGCCCATCAGCGGGCCCGCAAATATATCGATGAGGGCGGCATCGGCAGGGTCACGTCCGGAACATGCCATGTGATGAGCCCGGGCATGGAGATGTGGCATCCCAATCCGGATTTCTTCTTCCTGCCGGGCGGCGGGCCGATCCTCGATCTCGGCCCCTATTACATCGCCAATCTCATCAACCTGATTGGACCTGTAAAACGTGTCGCGGCGTTGACCTCCATGGCAAACGAGACCCGCACCATCACCTCCAAGCCCCGCCATGGCGAGATCATACCGGTCAAGACCCCGACCAATATCCATGCGCTGCTGGAGTTTGAAAGCGGAGCGACGATTTCGCTGTCGGCGAGCTGGGACGTGTGGGCGCACCGCCATTCCAACATGGAGCTCTATGGCACGGAGGGGTCTCTGTTCGTGCCGGATCCCAACTTCTTCGGCGGCAAGCTGGAAGCCGCCGGGCGCGATGGCAGCGTGGTTCTGCTCGGCAGCGACGACCATCCATTCGGCAAGCCGAACCAGAATGACCGCGCCAACTACCGGACCGCAGGCCTTGCCGATATGGCGGTCGCCCTGATCGAGGGCCGCGATGCCCGCTGCTCGCTTGCCCGCGCGCTCCACGGCGTCGATGTCATGGCGGCGATTTTGAAATCCGGCGAGACCGGTTCCTTCGTCGAGCTCTCGACTACGTGCACCCAGCCGGCAGCACTCGATGCGGCAGCAGCGGCGGCGCTTTTGCGCTAGAGCGCGCGGCGGGCAGGGCGCTTGGCTTTTCTTCTTTGAACAGCCGATGGATCCGCTGAACGCCGATCCCTTTCCTTGCGTGTCATGCTCGGGCTCGACCCGAGGGTGACACGGAGAACGGGGTGAGATATTTCCAGAAGCAGAGGCGGGCCGCGTTCTGCGGCCCTTGCCATGATCGGGCCTAACTGGTCCCCGCAAGTTCAGGATGAGATGATGAGTTGGACCCCTTCTAAAACGCGCTACGATACGATGAAATACAATCGCTGCGGCGCTTCGGGCCTCAAGCTTCCGGCGATTTCCCTTGGCCTCTGGCACAATTTCGGAGACGATACCGAGCGCCAGCGCAAGGTCGCGATCTGCCAGACGGCGTTTGATGCCGGTATCACCCATTTCGACCTCGCCAACAATTACGGACCGCCCGCCGGTTCTGCCGAGAAGGCCTTCGGCGATATCCTGCGCAACGAGTTTGCAGGCCTGCGCGACGAGTTGATCATCTCTTCCAAGGCCGGCTACGGCATGTGGGAAGGGCCCTATGGCGAATGGGGCAGCCGCAAGAACCTGATTGCCTCCTGCGACCAGAGCCTGAAGCGGCTCGGCCTCGACTATGTCGACATCTTCTATTCGCATCGTTTCGACCCGGATACGCCGCTTGAGGAAACCATGATGGCGCTCGACCAGATCGTCCGCTCGGGCAAGGCGCTCTATGTCGGCATCTCCTCCTATAATTCGGACCGCACGCGCGAGGCCTACCGGATACTCAAGGAGCTGAAGACGCCCTTCGTCATCCACCAGCCGAGCTATTCGATGATCAATCGCTGGGTGGAGGAGGACGGCCTCCTCGATACGCTGGAAGAACTGAAGCTCGGTTCGATCGTGTTCTCGCCGCTCGCGCAGGGGATGCTGACGTCGAAATATCTGAAGGGGGTGCCCGAGGGAAGCCGCGCCACCCAGGGCAAGTCGCTGCGTCAGGAATTCCTGCGCGACGAGACGCTGGAACGGATCCGTTCTCTGAACGCGATTGCCGAGCGGCGCGGCCAGTCGCTCGCGCAGATGGCGCTCGCCTGGGTGCTTCGGGGGGGAAGGGTGACGACCGCGCTGATCGGCGCAAGCCGGCCCGAGCAGGTGCTCGATTGCGTCAAGGCGCTCGACAATCCCGATTTCTCCGATGCGGAGCTCGCCGAGATCGATCAGTATGCCCGTGAGGCGGATATCAACCTCTGGGCCAAGTCTGCGGAGCGCAAGGGCCCCGAACGGAAGAAGTAGCCGAGATCAGTGTGGGCTGAAAAAAAAAAGGGGCCTGCGGGGGGGCACAACTCACCCGCAGGCCGTATCGTCCCGGCCATGCGCGTCCGGGACGATCTGCTTGCGGGCGATTACTCGGCCACAAAGCATTCGATGAGATTGCCGGCGAGATTTTCCACCAGCGTGAAATAGAGGTCAGGTCCGTCTTCGAGGTTCGCACCCAGCGGATCGAGCACGCCTGTGCGTGCATCGGTTCCCTCGATCACGGTATCGACGATCTTCGGCGGGAATTGCGGCTCTGAAAAGACGCAGGCCGCGCCGAGGTCGATGAGCTTGTCGTGAATTTCACGGACGCGCTGGGCGCTTGGCGGGGCTTCGGGGTTGACCGTGATCGAGCCTGCGGCCTCGACGCCGAAGCGATGGCCGAAATAGTGATAGGCGTCGTGGAAGACCACGTAGGACTTGGGTGTCACTGCAGCCAGCTCGGCCGCGATATCTGCCTGAAGCGCGTCGAGGCGCTGGTTCAGCTTTTCGGCATTGGCCGCGTAGATTGCCGCATGTTCGGGATCGTCTTTGGAAAGCGTTTCGGCCATCTGGTTTGCAAAGGCGCGGGCGTTTTCCGGATCGAGCCACATGTGGGGGTCGATTTCGCCGTGATGCTCGTGGCCCGCCTCGTGATCGTCAGAACCGTGGTCGTGCCCGTTGTCGCTATCCTGATCCCCGTCTTCATGAGCCGCCTCATGATGAGCGTCGTCGCCATGGCCTTCCTCTTCATGATCCGCATGCTCGCCGCCTTCATGGTCGTGGTCATGAGGGTCGAAGGCGCCTCCTTCGCGCGGCGCCAGCGTCTCGACACCTGGGGCGTCTTCCAGTTCGACGACATCCGCGTTGCCGCCAAGCGCATCAAGGGGCTTCTCCAGGAAGTGTTCCAGCGACGGGCCGATCCAGAACACGACATCGGCCTCCTGCAGCGCCCGCGCCTCCGACGGTGCCATGCTGTAGGTATGGGGCGAGGCGGCCCCCTTCACCAGAAGCGTGGTCTTGGTCGGTGTGCCCTCCGTCAGCGCCGTCGTCAGGGAATAGAGCGGCTTGATCGACGTCACGACAGAGAATGCGTCATCTGCGAGCGCAAGCGCCGGCGCGGATAGAACGGTCGCTGCGATGAGGGCGGAGCGGAGATATCGCATGAGGAAATCCATTTCATGATCTGGTTTCTGATATGTAATGTTATTACATTCATTGCGTAATGCTATAACGTATGCCATAGAGCCTCGCAAGCCGGAGATCTAAAAAATTGCATGGACATCTGAAAGCCAGGGACCAACTGGTCACGCTCGACAATGCGGGCCTTTACCGTGACGGACGCTGGCTGGTGCGCGGCGTCGGCTTCACAGTCTGCCGCGGCGAGATCGTCACGCTGATCGGGCCGAACGGGGCCGGCAAATCCACCAGCGCACGCATGGCACTCGGCGTGGTTCAGCCGGACGAGGGCAGCGTGCGCCGCGCCGCCGGCCTCAAGGTCGGCTATGTGCCGCAGAAGCTCAATATCGACCATTCCCTGCCGCTGACCGTGCGCCGGATGATGACGCTGACGGGACCGCTGTCGCGGGCGGATGTCGCGGCAGCGCTCGATGAAGTCGGTATCGTGCACCTCGAGGGCGCGGAGGTCCAGACGCTCTCCGGCGGTGAGTTCCAGCGCGCCCTGCTTGCCCGCGCGATCGCCCGCAAGCCGGATCTGCTGGTGCTCGACGAACCCGTCCAGGGCGTCGACTATTCGGGAGAGATCGCGCTCTACAACCTGATCTCGAGGATCCGCGACCAGCGCGGCTGCGGCGTGCTGATGATTTCCCACGATCTCCATGTGGTGATGGCGAAGACCGATACGGTGGTCTGCCTCAACGGCCATGTCTGCTGCACCGGCTCGCCGCAGGCGGTGAGCGGCAGCGAGGCCTATCAGACGCTGTTCGGTGCGCGCGGGGAGGGCGCGCTTGCGCTCTACAGCCATCACCACGATCATACCCATTTGCCGGACGGTCGCGTGCGCCACGCCGATGGCACCATCACCGAGCACTGCCATCCCGATGACGGTCATCACCACGAAGGCCACGACCATGCTTGACGATTTCTTCATCCGCGCGCTTGTCGCCGGCATCGGCGTTGCGCTGATGGCAGGCCCGCTCGGCTGCTTCATCGTCTGGCGAAAGATGGCCTATTTCGGCGACACGATGGCCCATTCCGCGCTGCTCGGCGTGGCGCTTTCGCTGCTGTTCACCGTCAATCTGACGCTCAGCGTGTTCATCGTGGCCACCATCGTTTCTGTCATGCTGATCCTGCTCGAGCGCCGCCGGGCGCTGTCCACCGACAGCCTGCTCGGGATTCTGGCCCACTCAACGCTCGCCGTCGGCCTCGTTATCGTGTCGTTTCTGACCTGGCTCCGGGTCGATCTGATCAGCTTCCTGTTCGGCGACATCCTCTCCGTCACGCGCAGCGACATCGCGGTGATCTGGCTTGGCGGTCTGGTGGTGGTGGCGGCGGTCATCGGCCTCTGGCGACCGCTTCTGGCGGCTACCGTCTCGCCGGAAATCGCGCAGGCCGAAGGCATGCGGCCCGAAGGCGTGCGGTTTGTCTTCATGCTGCTGATGGCGCTTGTGATCGCGATTGCGATGAAGATCGTCGGCATCATGCTGATCACGTCATTGCTGATCGTGCCTGCGGCAACGGCGCGCCGGTTTGCGCGCACGCCGGAGATGATGGCCGTGCTTGCCTCGCTGATCGGAGCGGCAAGCGTTGCGATGGGATTATATTCCTCGCTTTACTACGACACGCCGTCGGGCCCCTCGATCGTGGTCGCTGCAATGCTGATATTCCTGGTCACGCTGCTGCCCTTCGGGGCCAGAAGCCGTCTCCAGTGAGAAGGAGGATCGAATGAGCCGAGCCGGAAAGCTGACCCGCAACCAGACGCTGGTCTTCGACTGCCTTAACGCGGCGGATGCGCCGTTGAGCGCCTACACGATCCTCGACCGGCTGCGCGATCAGGGCTTCAAGGCGCCGCTTCAGGTCTACCGGGCGCTTGAAAAGCTGACCGAGGCTGGACTCGTGCACCGGCTGGAAAGCATGAACGCCTATGTCGCCTGCGCCCATCCGCATCAGGATTGCAGCCATCACGGCATGACCGCGTTTGCGATCTGCGAGGCCTGTGGCACGGTGATCGAATTTCATGCCGACGATATCGAAACCGCGCTCAGCGCGCTTGCGAAATCCCGCGACTTCCGTCCCGCAGGGATGACGGTGGAGATGCGCGGCGTTTGCGGCAAATGCGCCGCGTGATGAGCGGCAATCAGCCTGTCGGAGACCGTGCCCCGGCATGTGACGCAGGAAATTTCATCACGGCTTCTGAATAGACGTCGACACGGGTGCAGTTGCGCCCGGCGCGCTTTGCCGCATAAAGCGCGCGATCGGCACGGATCAAAAGTCCGCGCGGATCGTTTTGCGTCGCTGCCGGGCGTTCGGCGGCAATGCCGATGCTCACCGAAAGCCTGCCGAGGGGGCTTCCCGCATGGGGAATGGCGAGGTCTTCGATCGCATGGTGGATGCGCACGCTGAGGGCAAGCGCCGCATGCTCCTCCCTGTTGGGCAGCACAAAGGCGAACTCCTCGCCGCCAAAGCGCGAGGGAAGGTCTTCCTGGCTGCGCGAACAGGCTTTGAGAACATCGGCGACGCGTTTCAGGCATTCATCGCCTGCGGGATGTCCGTAAGTATCGTTGTAGCCCTTGAAGTGATCGATATCGATCATCAGCATCGCGATCGGCTTTTCTGATTCTGCCGCTTCGACCCAGTGCTGCTGCAGGAAATCGTCGAACAGCCGGCGATTGGCGAGCCCGGTCAGGGCGTCGGTATGGGAAATCTCGTTGAGCGATCTGTATTTGGCATAGAGCGCGTCGGCGTAGACCTTCTCACGAAGGTAAAGCAGGAAGACCTTCCGCTCGATCGATTCGATCCGGTAGCTCGCAAACAGCGTGAGCACGCTCGTGACGGCGAGGAAGATCAGCGGCGCTGCCTTCTCGTTTTCCATCAGCGTGTCGAGAGGCAGGATGAAACAGGCAGCAATGGCGAAGTTGACGAGGGCCGCCACAAGCGCCTGGGATGTCCTCAGCGGCAGCGCAATATTGCCGACAATGGCGATCATCAGAAAAGTATAGGGCTCAGACTGTACGATCGGATTGCCGGGTGTAATCAGCATCAGCCCGGCTCCGAACGCTGCGACCGCGATGCCGAAGATCGACATCCATCCCGGCAAGCGCGTGTCAACGTCGCGTAATACCAGCACTGTCAGCGCTAGCAGCAACGCCGCGATGACGCCGGCGCGGATCAGGGACATGCGCAACAGCAGCTCTTCCCGATAGATCACATCGACGATTGCGATCAGCGCAATCAGAACGACTCCGAAAAGGCCGGTCCAGACAAGCTGGCGATGGCGGCTGGGATGCATTTCATCGATATAACGCCGTTCTAGCGGCCGCGTGAAACGCAGCATCGGTCCCCGTCGCTTGAGATTCTGTTCGATCTGGTTATCGAGCGCCTGATCCTCGCTCGACAGACTTCCAATGCGGCGCAAGATCATCGAGCAGGCGATCCCGCTGGCTTCAGCTCGCGCTGGAATCGTTTCCAGTTGGCAATATAGTTTTCGGCCGAGCGCTTCAGCCCATCGATTGCGCTGTCGTCGAGCGTGCGCACGGCACGTGCGGGAGAGCCCACGATCAGGCTGTTGTCGGGAAACGACTTGCCTTCGGTCACCAGCGCATTCGCGCCCACGAGTGAGTTCCGACCGATGGAGGCGCCGTTGAGAACGGTCGCGCCCATGCCGATCAGGCTGTTGTCGCCGATGGTGCAGCCGTGCAGGATCGCCCGGTGGCCAACCGTGCAGCCTTCGCCGATCGTGGCGGGAAAACCGAGATCGGTATGGATGACGGCGCCATCCTGGATATTGCTGCCGCGGCCGATGGTGATCGGTTCGTTGTCTCCGCGCAGCACGGCCGAAAACCAGATGCCGACATCCTCCCCGATGATGATGTTGCCGATGACGGCTGCATCAGGGGCGATCCAGTAGCGCCCCTCGGGCGGGAGGCTTGGCGTTGTTTCGGCTAGGGTATAAAGCGGCACTTTCGTCTCCTCCAAAGCGCAACCTGACATTATATCAGATCACCTCGAATGCAAGTTCTGCTAGGCCTTCGATGGCGCAGGCGACATGGTCCGAGCGCTTGACGGGGCCGACGCCCGAGGGCGTGCCGGTCAGGATGATGTCGCCTGGAGCAAGCGCAACATAGCGTGACAGTTCCGCAATGATTTCGGCGGTTTTCCAGATCATCTGCGACAGGTCGCCGCTCTGCACCGTCCGGCCGTTGATCGCAAGCGTGATGGCGCCGTGGTCGGGATGGCCGATCGCGCTTGCCGGCACGATCGCGGAGACCGGGGCCGAGTGGTCGAATGCCTTCGACATTTCCCACGGACGGCCCTGCTTCTTGGCTTCGTCCTGAATGTCGCGGCGCGTGAAATCCACGGCCACGCCGTAGCCGTATACGCAGGCAAGCGCCTGATCCACGGCAATATCGGATCCGCCGTCCTTGAGCGCGACGTAGCATTCCACCTCGTGATGGACATTTTCGGAGAGCGCGGGATAGGGAAACGGGTTTCCGGGCAGAACCAGATTGTCGGGGTTCTTCTGGAAGAAGAACGGCGCTTCGCGCGTGGGGTCATGCCCCATTTCCACGGCGTGGGCTGCGTAATTGCGGCCGACGCAATAGACGCGGCGAACCGGAAAGGTCAGCGCACTGTTTTCGACAGGCAAGGTGACTGCGGGCGGAAAGGGTATGACGGTCGTGGTCATAGACGGAATGTCCTGTAAAAAATGCTTGCATGATGTGGAACCACACCGACGCCTATCGGTTACGGAGTATGAGGCAAATTGCGCGCAAAATAGGGTCTTAGACCGATCGGGTCCAGTGATAAAGAGGTCAGAACCGGTGCGGATGAATGTCTTTCGCCGCTTAGGTACCTCAAATAGTCCGCATCGAAGATCAAGCTTTCGGCGGTTGGGAGCGTCGCGGTATGGTATTGCGGGCGCAAACTTCGAAAAAGGGCCGGTCAGGTCGGATAGAAATGTTTGGTAACATCGAAATCATCATCGCGATGCTGGAAAAGGTCGGCATGGTGGCGCTTCTGGTCATGGCTTACCGTGGCATCCGGCACGCGCGTTTTTCCATGCTGCGTTCATCGTTCGCCATCGGAATACTGTTCAGCTTCGGCACGCTTGTGACCATGCTCGATCCCTTGGTCGTCAGTCCGGGGATCGTTCTTGATATTCGCACGGTCATGGTGGCGCTCGCCGCGCTTTTCGGGGGGCCGTTGGCGACCGCCATCGTGGTGGCGACGTCGCTGTCGATGCGCATCTATATCGGCGGCGCAGGCATGCTTGCGGGCTGCGTCAGCATTCTGCTCGCAGCCGCTGTCGGCCTTGTCTATGCGCGCCTCAGCCGTCAGCGCACGGATCTGATCGGCTTGACCATTCTCGGCCTGGCGCTCAGCATATCGCTCCTCAGCGTCTTTCTCGCACCCGTCCCCGCCTTTTTGATGAGCACGCCGGCTCTGGTGTTGCGAAATGTGTTCGGCACGGTGATCCTTGGTTATCTGCTGGCCATGGAAGACCGCCGCGAGGCCGAATATATCGCCTACAAGCGAGAGGCCGAACGTGATCCGCTGACGGGCCTTCGAAACAGGCGTGCGCTGGAAGATTTCGATGGGCAGGTCAGGAAGCAGAACGCGAGCAGCAAGTTCGCAATTCTGATGATCGATATCGACGACTTCAAATCGCTGAATGACATTCACGGCCACAGCTTTGGGGATATCGTGCTGCGCAGGCTGGCTGATGTGGTGGTCGGCCGCCTTCGCGGCTTCGATATCGTGGTGCGCTATGGTGGCGAGGAATTCTGCGTGGTTCTGAGAGAGGCAACGTTGCACAATGCCCGGCGCATTGGCGAGGATATCATGCAGCAGGTCCGAGAAGAGCGTTTTGACGCCGAAGGGGATGAGGTCCGGGTGACGGTGAGCATCGGCGTCGCCCAATCAGGCGTGAAGACGCCATCGCTCTTTCATGTGATCGATCATGCAGACGAGGCGCTTTATGAGGCGAAGAATAGCGGCCGCAACCGGATCTGCGTCTATCGTCCGGATGCGATTGCCGCCACGACGCAGAGGGCAGTCTAGAATTTTCTCAAGCCCTAGGCCGGCCCGCAAGAGCGCAGCGCGAAGCCGCGTTCTCCCGACGAAAAAAAAGCCCCGTTTCCGGGGCTTCTTCGATTCTTGTGGCCGGCTTCAGACAGCGCCGCTGCCCCAGGGGCCGTGATGGATATCGCGACCGTCGAGGCGGTCGAAGCCGTGGGCGCCGAAGAAGTCGCGCTGGGCCTGAATCAGGTTCGCGGTGCCGCGGGACTGGCGGTAGGCGTCGAAATAGCCAAGTGCCGAGGCAAGGCCCGGAACCGGCAGACCTGCGGCTGTCGCAGCCGACACGATCCGGCGCAGCGACGGCATGCACTCGTTCACCATGGCGGCGAATGCAGGCGTCACGATCAGGTTGGCGACATCCGGGGTGTCGGAAAACGCCTTGGTGATCTCGTCGAGGAACTGCGAGCGGATAATGCAGCCTGCGCGCCAGATACGGGCGATTTCCGGCATCGGCAGCTTCCAGGCATATTCATCGGAAGCAGCCGCCATCACGTCGAAGCCCTGGGCGTAAGCCGCAATCTTGGCGGCAAACAATGCCAGTTCGAGATCGCGGTTGAGCCAGGGGCCTGCCTCGATGCCGAAGGACAGGTCTTCCTTGTTGAACATCGGCTCGGCGGCAGCGCGCTCGCCGCGCATGGCGGACAGGCAACGCGCCGCAACGGCGGCTTCGATCACGGTTGCGGGCACGGCAAGCTGCTGGGCCTCGATTGCCGACCAGCGGCCGGTGCCCTTCTGGCCGGCGGCATCGACGATCACGTCGGGCATGGCCTTGCCGGTCTCGGGATCGGCGGCGCGCAGCACCTTTTCGGTGATCTCGATCAGGAAGGAATTGAGGCGGCCCTTGTTCCACTCGCCGAAAATGTTTGCGATGTCGCTGGCGTCCATGCCGCAGCCGTCGCGCAGGATGCCGTAGATTTCGGCAATCATCTGCATGTCGGCATATTCGATGCCGTTGTGGATGGTCTTGACGAAATGGCCGGCGCCGTCGGTGCCGAGCCATGCGCAGCATGGTTCGTTGTCGAACTTCGCGGAGATCGAGGTCAGGACCTTTTCGACCCGCGCATAGCTGTCCTCGGTGCCGCCGACCATGATGGAAGGTCCGTGGCGGGCGCCTTCTTCGCCACCGGAAACGCCCATGCCGATGAAGGTGAGGCCGGTGCCGTCCAGCTCCTGGAAGCGGCGGCGGGTATCGTGGAAATTGGCGTTGCCGGCGTCGATGACGATGTCGCCCTTGCCGAGATAGGGGCGAAGCTTTTCGATTTCCTGGTCAACCGGGTCACCGGCCTTGATCATGATGATGATCGGGCGCGGCGGGCGGATGGCGGCAACGAAATCCGACAGCGTTTCGGTCGGCACGATGTTTTTCTGCAACTCGCCGGCGCCGGCATAAAATGCGCGCGTCTTGTCGGCGGTCCGGTTGTAAACCGCGATCCTGTTGCCCTTTTCGGCAATGTTGAGGGCGAGATTGGAGCCCATCACTCCAAGCCCGATCAGTCCGATTTCAGCTTTTTCCACGACATCACCTCTTGTCCTGAAAGCATCGACTTCAAGAGCGATGCCAATTTCGAAAACCCGGGTCATCATCTGGTCTGCGTGGCAGCAGGTGGCCCAAGGTTGGCCTTTTTTGGCACCGCAGCGCGCAAACGGCAAGGCTTGCAGAGGCAAAACCGTCTCATTTCGAGCGCGGTGCAGAAAAGTTTCGCGGTTCTGTCACGGAGGCCGCCCGGAAGCGAGCCGATACCGACCTCTAGCGGGGGGCGGCCGAAAGCCCTGAAAAATCAAAGAGCGAGGGGTCGAGAAGGTGGGAGGCATTGACGTTCGAAAGCGCGCGCAGCATGACATCCTTGCGGCCCGGCATCTTCGCTTCCATCTCGGCGAGCATGGTTTTCATCGCATTGCGTTCCAGCCCATCCTGGGAGCCGCAGAGATCGCAGGGAATGATGGGGAATTTCATCGCTTCGGCAAAGCGCGCCAGATCGTCCTCGGCGGCATAGGCGAGCGGACGCAGCACCATCAGGTCGCCTTCGTCATTCAGCAGTTTGGCCGGCATGGCGGCAAGCTTGCCGCCATGGAACAGGTTCATGAAGAAGGTTTCGAGAATATCCTCGCGGTGATGGCCGAGCACCAGCGCATCACAGCCTTCCTCGCGCGCAATCCGGTAGAGATTGCCGCGCCGGAGCCTTGAGCATAGCGCGCAATAGGTGGAACCGGGGGCAAGCTTTTCGGTGACGATCGAATAGGTGTCGCGGTATTCGATCCGGTGCCGAACGCCGATCTTGGCCAGATAGTCAGGCAGGACATGCTTCGGAAAATTCGGCTGGCCCTGATCGAGGTTGCAGGCAATGATCTCGACCGGGAGCAGGCCGCGCCATTGGAGTTCCAGCAGAATGGCGAGCAGGCCGTAGCTGTCCTTGCCGCCGGAAAGCGCCACCAGCCAGCGCTTCTGTTCCTTCAGCATGTCGAAATCGGCGATCGCCTGGCGCACTTGTCTCAGCAGGCGCTTGCGCAGCTTGCCGAAGCTGACGGAGGAGGGGGCGTCGGCAAACAATGCGTGGAAGGCATCGGGAAGGATATCGTCGGCCAGTTCGTTCATCATCGCTCCGGGCGTTTCTCTCGCCATGGGAATGCCTGTTTAACGGCCCGCAATCAAGCGGCAAACACCGACCAGCCGGTGCGCGCGGCGAGCATTTCCAGTGCAACGGAGCCCAGCGCGGGGTTGCCGGTGGCATCGAGGCCCGGCGACCACACCGCGATCGATGCCTTGCCCGGGGCGACCGCCAGAATGCCGCCGCCGACGCCGGACTTGCCGGGAAGACCGACACGGTAGGCAAAGTCGCCGGAACCGTCATAATGCCCGCAGGTCAGCATCAGCGCGTTGATACGGCGCGCGCGGCGCGGTGAAACCACGGTAAATCCGGTCAGCGGATTGATGCCGTGATTGGCGAGGTAGAGCCCGGCATGGGAAAGCTGCACGCAGTTCATGGTCACTGCGCACTGGTGGAAATAAACCCCCAGGACGTGATCGACCGGGTGGTGGATATTGCCGAAACCGTGCATGAAATTGGCAAGCGCGTAATTGCGATAGCCGGTGCGCTGCTCCGACTGGGCAACCTTTTCGTCGATCGAGATCGTATCGTCATTGGCGACGAAATGCATGAAGCGCAAAAGCTCGCCGATCGCCTCGCGCGGCTTGTGGCCGGAAAGCACGATGTCGGTGACGACGATTGCGCCCGCATTGATGAAGGGATTGCGCGGAATGCCGTGCTCGTGTTCGAGCTGGACGATCGAATTGAAGGCGGAGCCTGATGGCTCCCGACCGACGCGTTTCCAGGTGGCCTCGCCGATCTTGCCGAGCGCGAGCGTCAGCATGAACACCTTGGAAATGCTCTGGATCGAAAAATGCGTGTCGGCATCACCTGCCTGATAAGTCTTGCCGTCGACGGTGGCGATCGCAATGCCGAACTGGTTCGGGTCGACCTTGGCAAGCTCCGGAATATAGTCGGCGACCGCACCTTCTCCGATGCGCGGCTGAAGATCGCGCACGATATCGTCGGCAATGGTCTGCAGGTTCATGCCATGGATCTCCCTGATAAAGGGTCATGATAGCGCATTGCCGGTTCGATCCGGAAGCCGCCCGAAGCGCGGCTTCGCATGTCTGGACGCTAGAACTGACGGGCGAGCGCCAGAAGCTCCGAATCGGCAAGCGGCTGGATCTCGCTTTCGTAGGTGGCGACCGGCGAGAAGCCGAATTGCTGATAAAGCTGCAGCGCGCGGGGATGGTCGAGGTTGTTGGTCTCGGTAATCACCTTTGTCGGCTGGTCGGCCCAGATCGCCTTCAGGGCCTGCAACAGAAACCACTTGCCGACGCCGAAGCCGAGCGCCCGTTCGAACAGGCCGAAATGGACCAACCGGGTCGTCTGGTCATCCTCGCGGTGATATTCGTAAAAGCCCGCAGGCGCGCCCTCCAGATAGAAGACGGTGATCGTGGTGCGGTCATTGTGAATGGTTGCGGCCAGATCCTCGTCGCTCATGCGTACGCGATCGACCCACTCCCAGCGCGTTCCGACCTGGCGATAGAGAAAACGGTAATAGGCGAGCGGAATTTCCGGAACGCGCATCAGTGCGATATGCAGGCTGGAAGGGGCAAGCATATGAGCCTTCGGCGGCGCGGTCATTTCCAGCCGGGTAACGTGAACCGGCATCGGTGCGGGCGTCTTCTTCGTCATTCAGGTCATGCCTTTCCGGTCGCGACAGGCGTATCTTCACGGCTGCCCCATTCGGACCATGATCCGTCATAGAGCGTGTTGTCCGTGTGGCCAAGCGTTTCAAGCGCAAGCGAGATGATCGCTGCAGTCACGCCAGAACCGCAGGTGGTGACGACCGGCTTCTCGAGATCGATCCCGGCTTCGTCGAACAGGGCGCGCAGCTCTTCCTCCGACTTGAACCGGCCATTCTCGGCGAAAGTTGACGCCGGAAGGCTCTTTGCGCCGGGCATATGGCCCGCCCGCATGCCGGCGCGCGGCTCGGGCTCTGCCGCCTCGAAGCGGGCTCTGCTGCGGGCGTCGGCGATCTGCCGGCTGCCGGAGGCGACGATCGTGCGCATGTCGTCGAGGGAGGTGACCCGCTCTGGTCGCGCATCGAGTGAAAACGTCGCGGGTCGCGGGGAGGGAATGTCTGTCTCCAGCGGACGTCCCTCCTTTCGCCAACCGTCAAGGCCGCCATCGAGAACGTGCACATCGCCTGCGCCCATCAGACGCAGCATCCACCAAAGGCGCGGCGCCGAAAAATAGCCGGGTCCGTCATAGACCACGATGGTGTCGTCGCTGCCGACGCCGAGCTCTTCCATTGCGGCTGCAAAGGCCTCGGGAGAGGGAAGGGTGTGCGGCAGGCCGCTGGTCGTGTCGGAGACGATATCGTGATCGAAGAAGACGGCGCCCGGAAGATGGCCCGCGGCATATTCCGCGCGCGGGTCGCGGTTGTGGGCGGGCAGGTACCATGAGGCGTCGATGACCGAAAAGCCGGCGGTGCCCAGCCTCTCCTCGACCCATTCCGGCGGCACGACAAAACTCATCTGACGACACTCCTCAACTGCTGGCCTCACGCGTTCGCGTCGAACCGTATCCGAAAACGCCGATTCTCGCGGCCCTTTTTCTCGATTTTTCCGATATGAATGCCGCCGACTTCCGCTGTCGAGCGAACATGGGTGCCGCCGCAGGGCTGGCTGTCGACCGAGGCGTTCTCGCCGATCGCCACCAGCGATATCCGCCCCATCCCCATCGGGGGGCGGACGTTCTTCGATTTCACGATGCCGGGGTTTTCGGCAAGCTCCTGATCGGTGATCCACTGAACATAGACCGGATGGTCCTCGCTCACGAGCCTCATCATCTCAGCCGTGACCGCGTCCTTGTCGATGGTCTCCGACATGTCGAAGTCGACGCGCGACTCGTCCTCGCCGACGGAAGCGCCGGTGATCGGATAGGGACAGACGACGGAGAGGAGGTGGCAGGCGGTGTGCATCCGCATCAGCTTGAGGCGGCGTGGCCAGTCGATCGCGAGGGTGAGCGCCTCGCCGGGAGAGGGCGGCGTTTCGCCCTCAGCCGGAACATGGAGGATCACGTCCTTGCCGTCACCATGGCGGGTGACGGCGAGTGCGATGGTTGATCCATCGCTCCGCGTCGCCGTACCGGTGTCGCCGGGCTGCCCGCCGGACGTGGCGTAAAAGCAGGTGCGGTCGGTCTCGAACGTGCCATCCTCATGGACCGCCGTCACCACCGCGTCGCACCGTGTCAGGTAGAAATCGTCGCGGTAGAGGGCACTGACTGGCATGGGTCGCTCGATCTTCTTGTCTGCCGCAAATCGCGGCCGTCAGACGTATTGCTGACCGCGACATGCCTTATTCGAACGGAGCGGTAATCTCCGGCTTGCGGGTCAGCCATTCCGGCAGCGGCAACCCCTTTTCCTTCAGGAAATCAGGATTGAAGAGCTTCGACTGATACCGGTTGCCATAGTCGCACAGGATGGTGACGATGGTGTGCCCGGGGCCGAGCTCGCGCGCCAGGCGCATGGCACCTGCTATATTGATGCCCGATGAGCCGCCGAGGCACAAGCCCTCCTCGGTCACCAGATCGAAGATCAGCGGCAGCGCTTCGCTGTCGGCGATCCTGTAGGCGAAATCGGGCGTGAAGCCCTCGAGATTGGCGGTGATGCGGCCCTGGCCGATGCCCTCGGTGATCGAGCCGCCCTCGCTCTTCAGCTCTCCATGCGCGTAGAATTCGTAAAGCGCTGCGCCCTCAGGATCGGCGATGCCGATCTTGATGTCCTTGTTTTTCGCCTTCAGCCCCATGCCGGTGCCGGCCAGCGTACCGCCCGAGCCGACCGCGCAGATGAAGCCATCAACCTTGCCATCGGTGTCGCGCCAGATCTCCTCCGCCGTGGTCTCGATATGGGCGTTGCGGTTGGCGGTATTGTCGAACTGGTTCGCCCAGATCGCGCCATTGGGGTTTTCCCTTGCGAGCTGTTCGGCGAGCCTTCCCGACAGCTTCACGTAGTTGTTCGGGTCACGGTAGGGCTTGGCGGGCACTTCCACCAGTTCCGCGCCCAAAAGCCGCAGCGCATCCTTCTTCTCCTGCGCTTGCGTTTCCGGGATCACGATCACGGTCTTGTAGCCGAGCGCATTGGCGACCATGGTCAGCCCGATACCAGTATTGCCGGCCGTGCCTTCCACGATCGTGCCGCCGGGTTTCAGGAGCCCGCGCCTTTCGGCATCGCGGATGATGTAGAGCGCGGCCCGGTCCTTGACCGACTGGCCGGGATTGAGGAATTCGGCCTTGCCCAGGATGGTGCAGCCGGTCGCTTCGGAGGCGGCCTTCAGCTTCACCAGCGGGGTATTGCCGATGAGGTCGATAACGGAGGAATGCGTGGTCATGATCTTGCTCTCGATTTTTCCGTACTTGTGCAGCCAGCCGCAGCTTTTTCCAAGGATTCCGTTTTCGCAGAAACCGGCTCCAGCGCAAACTGATTTCAGTCCTTTATCGCCTCGAAGGCGGAAAGCGCCTTCTTGCGCGCCTCCTTGTGGTCGACCAGAGGCTCGGGATAGGTGTCTCCAAGCTTGACGCCCGCCTTTTCCAGAACCTCGGCGGGCGCATCGAAGGGCGCATGAATGTGCTTTTTCGGCATGTCCTCAAGCTCTGGCACATATTTCCGGACATAGTCGCCCGCCGGATCGAATTTCTCGCCCTGAAGGATCGGGTTGAAGATGCGGAAGAACGGGGCGGCATCGGCTCCGGAACCTGCAACCCACTGCCAGTTCGCGGGATTGGAGGCGGGGTCGGCATCCACCAGCGTATCGCGGAACCATTTCTCGCCGCGGCGCCAGTCGATCATCAGATCCTTGATCAGGAAGGAGGCGGCGATCATGCGCACCCTGTTGTGCATGGTGCCCTCGCGCCAGAGCTGGCGCATGCCGGCATCGACGATCGGATAGCCGGTCTTGCCCTTCGTCCAGGCGTCGAAACCCTTGTCGTCCTCTTTCCATTCGAAATCGTCGAAACGGCCGTTCCAGTTCTTCTCGGCAAGGTCGGGAGCATGGAACAGAAGGTGATGGCAGAAATCGCGCCAGACGAGTTCCTGCAGGAATTTCTTCCTGTTTTTTGCCGAGATCGACTTTTCGTTGTTGATGCGATGCCAGATGGTCGCCGGTGAGATCTCCCCCAGGGCAAGGTGCGGGGAGAGCATGGAGGTCGCCTGTCTGTCCGGTCGGTCGCGCTTGTCGGCGTAATCCTCGATCACCTCGTCAACGAAATGGTCGAGCCGCGCGCGCGCGCCTTCTTCGCCGGGGCTCCATATCTCGCTGAAGCCTTCCGCCCAGTCGGGCTTGCCCTCGTAGAGCTTCCAGTCCGTGAGCGTGTCCGATTTCAGCTTCTTCGAAATCGTGTTCAGCTTTTCCGGCGGATCGACCGGATCGGGCACGTGGGCTTCCTCCGAGAATGCCTTCCAGAACGGCGTATAGACCTTGTAATGGCCTCCGGACTTGGTCTTGAAGGTCGAGGGCTCGTGCAGGATCTCCCCGGCAAAGCTCTTGACCGTGATGCCGTCATCGCCAAGCGCGGATTTGATCTTTGTATCGGTCTTGATGCCGAAGGTGTTGTAGCGCCGGTTCCAGCACACGCAATCTGCGCCGGCTTCTTCCAGGAGGTCCCGAAGGACCTTCAGGGGATCACCACTGCGCAGCACAAGAGGGGCGCCGAGCTCTTCATAGCGATCGGCAAGCTGTTCCAGCGAGCGTTCAAGCCACCACGCCTGCGCCGCCCCCAAGGGTCCGTTGCCGTTATCCTCTCGGATGTAGACCGGCACCACGGCCCGGCCATCGGCGGACGCTTCTGCGAGCGCGCGATTGTCTGAAAGGCGAAGATCTTTGCGGATCCAGTAGAGTGCCGGTTTGCCCATTGTTCTTTCCCACCGTCCTGATGTCATGCTGAGCATGATCTAGGGCGGCGGGGCAGAAGGAAAAGGCAAGCCTATTCGAGAAACTCGACGGTGACGCCGGGCGAAACCATCTTGGCAAGTTCCTGGGCATCCCAGTTGGTCAGCCGCACACAGCCATGGCTGGACGTCTTGCCGATCTTGTCGGGGTCCGGCGTGCCGTGAATGCCGTAGCTCGGTTTCGACAGCGCGATCCAGACATTGCCGACCGGGCCGTTGGGGCCGGGATTGATCGTCAGCACCTCGTTATTGTCGCCCTGCTTGAAATTCTTGTGCGGGTTGTAGGTGTAGTTCGGGTCGATCGCGATCCGTTCCACCGAAACCGTTCCGGACGGGGAGGGTGTGTCCGACGACCCGATGGTCGCCGGGTAGGCGGCCACCAGATTGCCCTCCGCATCATAGGCGCGCAGCTGCTTGCGCGGCTTGTCGGCAAGGATCGTCGCAACCTTGGCCTTTTCCGGCTTGCCGATGCTGACCACCTTCACGGTCGATCCCGGACGGGTGAAGTCAACGCCCTTGTTGATCGACTTCAGGAAATTCTCGTCCATGTGGAATTTTTCGGCCAGCATCTCGGAGACCGAGGTGTAGGACATCGCCGCAAGCTCGGCCTTTTCCGAATAGTCCGATGGGATCGAGGCGACATAGGGACCGGCGGCATCCTCCGCGGTGATGGTGTAGGTCGTAAACGGCAGCCCGCCATCGAGCGACATCGACTGCATGATCTTCTCGCTGTCTTTGGCAACGTCGAGGTGCTCGCCGGTGGCCTCGTTATAGGCATCGAGCGCCTTGCGCACATTGTCGCCCATCAGGCCATCGATGACGCCCGGCGAGAAGCCGTTGCGATCGAGGAAGACCTGGACAGCGACAATGTTCATGTCGGGCTTGGCAGGAGCCTTCGCGACCGGGGCGGGCGTGTCTGGGCGATCCGGCGTCACGGTTTCCGGCGCTGCCGGGAAAGCGTTCTGTGACGGGAAGCTGTTCTGGGACGGGAAGCCGTTGCGGCCGCCGAAGCCCCCGCCATTGCCGTTATTGCCCCAGTTGCCGCCGCGCGCGAAGCCACGGTCATAGCCGTTGTCGTAACTGGAATATTCAGCGTTGAACTCGTCGGCATAGATCTCGGTTGCGACCAGGCTGCCATTCGCGTCGAGAAGGATCTGACGACCCGCCTGATCGCGGCTCAGCACAACGCTGCCTGCTTCGGGAATATAGTCGAGCATGGCACCGTCCGGTGCGATCAGCAGGATCTGCCGGCCGTTCTTGTAGATGGGTTCGTGGGCCGCAGCAGGCATCGCAGCCGATGCTGCGAGCGCCATGAGAAACGGAATGGTGTAGAGTTTCGCTTTTCGCATGATTTGAACCGTGTGCCCGCTATAGTTGGCAGCCTTTCGCAAGATTCGTTTTAACCTTAATCAACGTCTTGCATGATGAACGTCTGGTGAACGTATCCGGTTTCATTAGGGCTCAAACATGGTTAAATTTGGTTTTACGACGGGGGGATCATGATCGAATTCACAACTGGAACCGGGCCGTCCTTCGCGCTCGACCCGACGTCGGTACTCGACATCGGCGCGGCAATCGTCGCCGGCGTTGACATTGCGCCCAAGCGCGCCATTCCCGATGATGGCGATCCGCGGATCGACCATTCGCTGGAAGGCTTCCTGTTTACCTGCGGCCCCGACCATATCCGCCATCCGGAGCCGGTCGAGGGCGGGGAGGGGCGTTTCTTTCCGTTGCATGGTTCTGCGTCTTCGCATGCCGCCGTGATCAAGTCGCTCGAAAGCGGTCCGCGCGGTGCCGAATGCGTCGCCGCCATTCCCGTGAAAACCGCCAATGGCGGGGAGATGCTGATCGAGCGCTGCTGGACGCTTGACGGGGAGACAGGTGAGCTGTCGCTGGTCGACACCGTGATCAACCGGAGCGAAAGCGCGCTGCCGGTCATGATGATGTACCACATCAATTTCGGTGCCATGCATTTCGATGACGGCGTCCGCCTGGAAGGCGAATCTTTGCCGGAAGGCGCATTGCCCTGGCGATTCGGCGAGGGCGATCACGGCATTTTCTGCGTGCCCGCTGTTGCCGGAAGCGACGGCTGGGCCACGACGCGGCTCGGGCCGATCGCAGCGCTGGGCGGACGCAGCTTCATCCTTTCCGTGGACACCACGACGCTGCCGCATCTCCAGATCTGGCGCAATCAGGAAGCGCCTGCCCATATCGTCGGCATCGAGCCCGCATCCCACCGCTGGACCTCGAGGCGCAAGATTGCCGAGGCGGGAGAGCTGGAGCCGGTGGAGCCCGGCGGCTCGAAGCGGTTTTCGCTCAGGATCCGCTTTGACTGAACGCTGCGCGATCTCTTGCAAATCGGCGCAATCTGCTTACCTTCTTCCGACAAAAGCAAAGAGGATGCCGTCATGAATATCCGCCCGATCGATGAATTTTATTCCGTAAGCCCACAGATCACGCCCGACGAGATTGCCGAGATCAAGGCTGCCGGCTTCAAGTCCATCGTCTGCAACAGGCCCGATGGCGAAGAACCCGGACAGCCGGAATTTGCCGAGATCAAGAAGGCCGCCGAAGATGCCGGGCTTTATGTTGCGCATGTGCCTGTCGGCGGTATGGGCCTGACCCCCGAAGCTGTGACAGGCATGGTCGATGCGCTCGACGACATGGAAAAGCCGGTCCTGGCCTATTGCCGCTCCGGCGCGCGCTCAACCCGCATCTATGAAGAAGCCAGGCGCCTGCGCGGCTGACGGCTTCACGACCGATATTCCCAGCCGGCTCTCGGGCCGGCTTTGAAGTCTTCAACACACGAATGAAAGTGAATTCGATGACGGTAAAACGCATTCAGCCCGGTCCGATCATGTCCGGTGCGGTTGTTCATGGCAATACGGTCTATCTGTCCGGTCAGGTGGGCAATGGCGACGATGTGACGGCGCAGGCCAAGGATTGCCTTGCCAAGGTCGACGCGCTGCTGAAGGAAGCCGGCACCGACAAAAGCAGGATCCTGCAGACGCTGGTCTACCTCAAGGACATGAGCAATTTTGCCGAAATGAACGCGGTCTGGAAGGCTTGGGTCGATCCGGAGAATACGCCTGCGCGTGCCACCAGCCAGGCCGAACTTGCCGCGCCGCATATCCTTGTTGAATTTACGGTGACGGCAGCGATCGACTGATTGTCGCCTTTTCATTGTCACGGCCGCCGGGCAGACTGTTCCGGCGGCCGTTTTCTATGAAGTCGTAAGGAGCGCGCAATGAAGCAGGGATTGAGGCGGTGCCTGATGGCGGTCTCCACACTTCTGTCCGGATCGATGACCGCTCTGCCCGCGTCCGCCGGGAATACCGCCGCCCTGCTGGCGGTCAGCTGGCAGCCGGCATTTTGCGAAACCCATCGCGCCAAGCCGGAATGCCGCACGCAAGGCGAGGACCGCTTCGACGCGCAGCGCTTTTCCCTGCACGGGCTTTGGCCGCTTCACGCGGAGTATTGCGGTGTCGATGCTGAAACCCGCAAGCGGGATCAGGCGGGGGACTGGCTGTCGCTGCCGTTGCTGAACCTGTCACGCGATACCCGTGCGCGGCTCGACATGGTGATGCCCGGAAGCCAATCCGGGCTGCAGCGCCATGAGTGGGTCAAGCACGGTACCTGCACAGGGCTCACGCCGGAAGCCTACTATCGGCGCTCGCTTGATCTGATGGACGAGCTCAACGGTTCCGATGTCGCCCGGCTGTTTGCCGCCAATATCGGGCGCTATCTTTCAGAAACGGAGATCCGGAACGCATTCGTGTCGTCGTTCGGAGAAGGGGCGGACAGACGCGTCAAGATGAAATGCGATGGACAGGGGCGGGACCTGATGATCACCGAGATCACCATCGGCCTCTCCCGCGACTACAAACGGGATTTCAGCCTCGCAGAGCTGATCCACGGGGCGGGGGAAACGTCATTCGGATGTGCCGGCGGGTTTGTCGATCCCGCCGGGTATGACTGATTTCACAGCGTGCGCGACTGCGCGCGCGCGTCGGCTTCCTTGCCCGGATTGTGAGGTCGCATATCCTTCGGTCTGATGGCATTACGCACGCGCTTGATACCCTTGACCGAAAGAGCAATGTTGCCGGCGATCGCGATCTCTTCGCGCTGGAGAACCTGTCCCGTGAGACGGGCCTCTTCGCCATTGACGGCAACGCGGACATCCGAGGCGTCGATAAGGCCGGAAGATGCGAGTTCGCTTGCGATCTCGTCTTCCATGCGCGCTTCAGGATTCCACTCGTCGGCATTTTCTACAGGGTCTCCATAGAAAGCCGCTTTTTTCAGAACCATTGTCGCTTCCTTCCATATTGCCAGTGTAGTCTGACAGTGAAACGTCTGGCACCGGCAATTGTTCATTTCGTGACCGCTTTATGACGCTTGCGCCAATTGCGGAACGCGCATTGTGAAACGGCGCCATTTCCCCTAAATAGCGCCCAACAGCTAATTCGAACCGGGATTTATCCGCTTATGGCACGTCAGTTCATCTATCACATGGCCGGGCTCAAGAAGGCCTATGGCGCCAAGAAGATCCTCGAAGACATCCATCTTTCCTTCTACCCGGACGCCAAGATCGGTATTCTCGGACCGAACGGCGCCGGTAAGTCGACCGTCCTCAAAATCATGGCGGGTCTCGACAAGGAATGGACGGGCGAGGCCTGGCTCGCGGAAGGCGCAACGCTCGGCTACCTGCCGCAGGAGCCACAGCTCGATCCCACAAAGACCGTGTTCGAAAACGTGATGGAAGGTGTCGCCCACAAGAAGGCGATCGTCGACCGTTACAACGAACTGATGATGAACTATTCCGACGAGACCGCCGACGAGGGCGCGCGCCTTCAGGACGAGATCGACGCGCAGAACCTCTGGGACCTCGAAAACCAGGTCGAGATGGCGATGGACGCGCTGCGTTGCCCGCCGGGCGACTCGGACGTTGAGACGCTTTCCGGCGGTGAGCGCCGCCGCGTGGCGCTCTGCCAGCTGCTGCTGCGCCAGCCCGACCTGCTGCTCCTTGACGAGCCGACCAACCACCTCGACGCCGAGACCATCGCCTGGCTTGAAAAGCACCTGCGCGAATATCCGGGCGCTATCCTGATGGTCACCCACGACCGTTACTTCCTGGATAACGTCACCGGCTGGATTCTCGAGCTCGACCGCGGCCGCGGCATTCCCTACGAGGGCAATTACTCGGCCTATCTGCAGGCCAAGGCCAAGCGTCTGGCGCAGGAGGCCCGCGAGGAGGGCAGCCGCCAGAAGGCGTTGTCGCGCGAGCAGGAGTGGATTGCGTCAAGCCCGAAGGCCCGCCAGGCCAAGTCCAAGGCTCGTATCCGCGCCTATGACGAACTGGTTGCGTCCGCCGAAAACCGTCGCCCCGGCGATGCGCAGATCATCATTCCGGTCGGCGAGCGCCTCGGCAATGTGGTGATCGAGGCCGAGAACCTGTCGAAGGCCTTCGATGGCCGGGTCCTGTTCGAAAACCTGTCCTTCAAGCTGCCGCCCGGCGGCATTGTCGGCGTCATTGGTCCGAACGGCGCCGGCAAGTCGACGCTGTTCAAGCTGATCACCGGCCAGGAAAAGCCCGACAGCGGCGACATCCGCGTCGGCGACACCGTCGATCTCGGCTATGTCGACCAGAGCCGCGATTCGCTCGATGGCGACAAGAATGTCTGGGAAGAGATTTCCGGTGGCAACGACATCATCAAGCTCGGCAAGTTCGAGATGAATTCGCGCGCCTATTGCGGCGCCTTCAACTTCAAGGGCGGCGACCAGCAGCAGAAGGTCGGCAACCTCTCCGGCGGCCAGCGCAACCGCGTTCACCTTGCCAAGATGCTGAAGTCCGGCTCCAACGTGCTGCTCCTCGACGAACCGACGAATGACCTCGACACCGAGACGCTGGGTGCGCTGGAAGATGCGCTCGAAGCCTTCGCCGGCTGCGCCGTGATCATCAGCCATGACCGCATGTTCCTCGACCGCCTCGCCACCCACATCCTCGCCTTCGAAGGCGACAGTCACGTGGAATGGTTCGAGGGCAACTTCGAAGACTACGAAGCCGACAAGATCAGAAGGCTTGGCCCGGAAAGCGTGAAGCCGAGCCGGGTGAGCTACAAGCGGCTGACTAGGTAATATGTGATTGAGCCGACTTCCTGCGAAGTCGGCTTTTTTTCTAGGCATGCCATGAGATTTGTCGGAAAGCCCTGTGTGAAGGAAAGCCGGCAGCAGGGTCCGTTCTGCAGACTTCGACTTGTCAGTCTTCCAGTGGGCTGCCCGAAAAGCCGGTTCCTTTTCTCATTTTCAATGCCACCCCCAGGGGTCATGCTCGGGCTTGACCCGAGCATCCAGGCCGCGCCCACCGGAAATCGAAGTAAAGTCGCGGTTTGATGGAGACTGCCTGGATCCTCGGGTCAAGCCCGAGGATGACACTGAGTGAGTGGAGGGGCTCAGCAAGGGAGCATATTCCGAGACCTCGGCTTGCCAGGTCAGGCTGCCCTCAAGCGAACCCGGTTCCTGCACCCTCACATCTCCAGCCGCTTCCGCTGGCGTCCCGCCAGATCCTGCACGAACTGCCATGCCACGCGGCCGGAGCGGCCGCCGCGGGTGGTGGCCCAGGTGAGGGCTTCGGCGTGGAGGGTTTCGGGCGTGCCGTCGAGGCGGAAATGGGCTGCGTAGCCGTCGATCATCGCCAGGTAATCGTCCTGGGAGCATTTGTGGAAGCCGAGCCAGAGGCCGAACCGGTCTGACAGCGAGACCTTTTCCTCGACGGCTTCTGACGGATTGATGGCGGTCGAGCGCTCGTTTTCGATCATGTCGCGCGGCATCAGGTGGCGGCGGTTGGAGGTGGCGTAAAGCAGCACGTTTTCCGGCCTTCCCTCGACGCCGCCATCGAGCGCGGCCTTCAGCGATTTGTAAGCGGCGTCGTCATGGTCGAAGGACAGGTCGTCGGTAAACAGCAGGAAGCGGTAGGGGGCGTTTCGGATGATGTCCAGAAGGTCGCCAAGGGTGCCGATATCTTCACGGTAAAGCTCAACAAGCTTCAGCGGCAACGTGTTCTTGCTGGTGATTTCGGCATGGATCGCCTTGACCAGCGATGACTTGCCCATGCCGCGCGCGCCCCAGAGAAGCGCATTGTTGGCGGGAAAGCCCTCGGCAAAGCGCAGCGTGTTTTCAAACAGGATATCGCGCACATGATCGACGCCCTGGATCAGAGACAGGCCGACACGGCTCGGCTTCTCAACGGGCGCCAGATAGCTTTGCTCGGCGCGCCAGACGAAACAGTCGGCGGCCTCAAGGTCGCTTTCACGCGGTGCGGGACCGGCCATGCGCTCCAGCGCATCCGCCAGCCGTCTGACTTCGGCAAGAAGGGCTTCTGTGGCGCCGGTATCCAAATGATTTTCTCCACGGGCCATTCTGTTTTCTCCACTGCTATGCGATCGGCGCTCAGAATTGCTGTTTCCTGACGCCTTGCAAGGCCGGTTTACCGGCAAAAAGGCCACTAAATCATAAAAAGCGCCGGTGTTTCGGCTGCTATTGTTGCATTGGACGGGGCTCCGATTATATACCGGCGACACATCCGCGGGGGCAGTCCCCGTCACGGCGCGGGGCGCGGCCCCGGTTCTGGTTTGAGGAGTTTTGAGCGACATGTTTAGCACGGCTTACGCCCAGGCAGCGGGCGCAGCAGGTCCGATGGGATCCGGTATGGAAATGATCTTCCTGTTCGTTCCCCTGATGGCAATCTGGTATTTCCTGCTGATCAGGCCGCAGCGCCGTCAGGCCAAGAAGCGCCAGGAAACGCTCTCCGCAATTCGCCGCGGCGATCAGGTCGTCACCGGCGGCGGCATTGTTGGCAAGGTCGTCAAGGTCATTGACGACACCGAACTCGAAGTCGAGATCGCCGACGGCGTTCGTATCCGGATCATGCGCTCCTACGTCTCGGAAGTCCGGGTCAAGGGCGAGCCGGTGAAGACCGAAGAGGCCAAGACCAAGGCCTGATACTGTTCGCGGCCGGTCCCTGCAAAGGGTTTCCGGCCGCATTTGCATTGCATGCTCCCGGCCCGGACGCCGGGGAAGAGGCGGCGCCCGTGAGGGTGCCGTCTGCTGCGTGAAACCGACGAACCGAGACCTCCATGCTGTATTTTTCCCGTTGGAAGACCTTCTTCATCTGGCTAGCCGTTGTGGTGGGCATCGCCATCGCCCTGCCAAACCTCTTCAGCAACCAGCAACTTGCGAAGCTTCCCGGCTGGCTGCCCGACAGCAAGATCAATCTCGGTCTCGACCTTCAGGGCGGCTCCTACATCATGCTGCAGGTCGATCGGAACGATATCGTCACCGACCGGCTGAATACGCTGGTGGATGATGTGCGCTCCGACCTGCGCGAGGCGCAGGTGCGCTATACCGGCCTTTCAGGTTCTGGCGACAGCGCGCAGGTGCGCATCTCCGATCCCGCGCAATATGCGGCGGCGGAAGAAGCGCTGGCGCCGCTTGCGGAATATATCAATGCCGGCACGATGAATGGCGGCACCTTCCAGGAAGTGACGATGGATGATGATGGCAACGGCCTCATCCGCCTGTCGCTGACCGAACAGGGCATCAATTACCGCATGCGCTCGGCCGTCGAGCAGTCGATCGAGGTGATCCGTCGCCGCGTCGACGAACTTGGCACCACCGAGCCGCTGATCCAGCGTCAGGGCGATGATCGCGTCATCGTTCAGGTGCCGGGTCTTGACGATCCGCAGCGCCTGAAATCGCTTCTCAACAAGACCGCCAAGCTCACCTTCCACATGGTCGATACCACGGTATCGGCGCAGGATGCGATCGAGGGCCGCCCGCCGGCAGGCGACGAAGTCGTCTATTCGATGGATGATCCGCCGGTGCCCTATGTGATCGAGAAGCGCGCCCTGATCTCGGGCGAGGATCTCGTCGACGCCAAGGCCTCTTTCGACCAGCGCACCAACGAGCCGGTCGTCAGTTTCCGCTTCGATTCGCGCGGCGCCCAGCGCTTTGCGCAGGCGACCCAGCAGAATGTCGGTCGTCCCTTTGCCATCGTGCTTGACGACCAGGTCGTATCCGCTCCGGTCATCAACGAGCCGATCCTCGGCGGCTCCGGCCAGATTTCCGGCAATTTCACGGTCGAGGGCGCCAACGACCTTGCCGTGCTGCTGCGCGCCGGCGCGCTGCCGGCAACGCTGACCGTTGTGGAAGAACGCACCGTCGGCCCGAGCCTTGGGGCCGATTCGATCCGCGCCGGTGTCATGGCGTCGATCATCGGCGCGGCACTTGTCGTGCTGTTCATGATCGTTTTCTACGGCATGTTCGGTCTGGTCGCCAATATCGCGCTGTTCTTCAACATCGTCATGCTGCTTGCGCTTCTGAGCCTGATCGGCGCGACGCTGACGCTGCCGGGCATTGCCGGTATCGTGCTGACCATCGGCATGGCGGTCGACTCCAACGTGCTGATTTATGAGCGTATCCGCGAAGAGCGCCGCAATGGCCGCAGCGTTGTTCAAGCCGTCGATGCCGGCTTCGCGCGCGCCTTCGGCACCATCATCGATGCCAACCTGACGACGCTGATCGCGGCCGTCATCCTGTTCTTCCTCGGCTCCGGTCCGGTTCGCGGTTTTGCCGTGACGCTGGCAATCGGCATTCTCACCACGATCTTCAGTGCTTTCTATCTGACGCGCTGGATGATTGCCGAGTGGGTCCGCCGCCGTCGCCCGAAGGAACTGCCGAACGGCATCCGCACCGGCATGTTCGACGGCATCAACTTCTCGTTCATGAACTTCCGCCGCGTCACCTTCATCGTCTCGGTCATCCTGGTCATCGCCTCGGTCGTCGGTTTCGGCACCAAGGGCATGAACCTAGGCATCGATTTCACCGGCGGCTCGGTGATCCAGGTCGAGGCGAAGTCCGGTACCGCCGATCTCTCCGAGATCCGTACCCGCCTCAACGAGCTCAACATCGGGGCGGTTCAGGCGCAGGGCTTCGGTTCCGAAAAGGATGTGCTGATCCGGCTCCAGGCGCAGGAAGGCGGCGCGAATGCGGAGCAGAGCGCGCTCACAAAGGTGCGCGCTGCGCTGCAGGACGACTACACCTTCTCGCGCGTCGAGGTAGTCGGACCGGTGGTCTCGGGTGAACTCAGCCGCACGGCCGCCATCGGCGTGCTTGCGTCGCTGATCGCGATCCTGATCTATATCTGGTTCCGGTTCGAGTGGCAGTTCGCCGTCGGCGCCATCATCGCGACCGCGCACGACGTGGTCCTGACCATCGGAATCTTCGTGCTCACGGGGGTCGAGTTCAACCTCACCAGTATCGCGGCGGTGCTGACCATTGTCGGTTACTCGCTCAACGATACCGTGGTGGTCTATGACCGCGTTCGTGAAAACCTGAGGCGCTATCAGAAGATGCCGCTGCCGGAGTTGATCGATATCTCGATCAACCACACCCTGTCGCGTACCATCCTGACGGCTGTGACGACGATGCTGGCGCTGGCTGCGCTCTACATCTTCGGCGGCGAGGTGATCCGCTCCTTCACCTTCGCGATGCTGTTCGGCGTGGCCGTCGGCACCTTCTCCTCGATCTATATCGCGGCTCCGGTGCTGATCGCCTTCAAGCTGCGTCCCGACACCTTCGACAGGAAGAAGGATGACGGCGCTCCCGAAGAGCAGGGCAGTGTGGAGACGATCTGACCGATGGCGCGCGGCATAGAAATACGCGAGGCGCACTTTCCGGGTCGCGCGCCGATCGACACCTACGGCAATGGCGGTTTCCGCTTTGCCGACATGTCGCACCGCGGCTCGCTGCTCTGCCTTCCTTCCGGCATTCACGGATGGGATGTGGCGGCCCCGCAGGATATGTCGATCGAAAGCTTCGAGCGTATCCTGTCGGAAGCCGGCGAGATCGAGGTATTGCTGGTGGGCACTGGCACGGAGCTGGCGCTTCTGCCGCGCCCGCTTCGCGACGCCTTGAAGGAACGTGGCATCGTCGCCGACCCGATGAATACCGGGGCGGCGGTCAGGACCTACAATATCCTGCTGGAAGAATCCCGTGCGGTTGCGGCGGCTCTGATCGCGATCTAGCTTCGCTTCCGCAGAAGGGCATTGGAGAGACCATTGGCTGAAGCCCCCGAAAGCCAGGACCTGCTGCTTGCCGAACTGCGCGCGGCCGACCGCGACCGCTATCTTGCCGTTCTGCTTTCACCTGCCCAACATCGCCCGTCACTTACCGCGCTTTACCTCTTCAATGCCGAGCTTGCCCGGGTGCGCGAGCGCGTCAGCGAACCGCTTCCCGGAGAAGTGCGGCTGCAATACTGGCGTGACCTTCTGGAGGGCGCCGGGCACGGCGAAAGCGAACGGAATCCGCTTGCGGCGCGGCTGCTGGAGGCTGTCGCCGAGCACCGGTTGCCCATCGCGCCTCTTGTAGGCATGACCGAAGCGCGCATCTTCGACCTTTATGACGATCCGATGGGCGGGCTATCGGATTTCGAAGGCTATGCAGGCGAGACCGCCTCGGCGGTGATCCAGCTTGCCAGCCTCATTCTTTCGCCCGAGAGCGCTGCCTGGTCGGCAACGGCTGCGGGCCATGCCGGTGTCGCCCAGGCGGTTGCCGGATCGCTTCTGCTGATCGGCCGCCACCGTGCCAATGGACAGGTCTTCATTCCAACGGAAATCCTGTCGGCAACCGGGCTTGACCGCGAATCATTCCTGATCGGCAGCGATCGGGAAAGGGTCGGCCATGCCATACGCGCCTTTGCCGGTTTCGGCCGGTCGCACCTCGAGAAATTCCGTGCCGAGCCCCGGATTGCAAGGGAAATCGCGCCCGCCTATCTCCCGGTTTCATTGACCAAGAACATTCTTGTAAAGGCCGAGGCTTTGGGGGAAAATATATTAGACACTTCAATCCAGCCGCCACAGTGGAAGAGACAGCTGATCATGATGCGCTCTTTGCTCTTTGGTAAGTTTTGATTTATATAACGTATCGACCTTGGATTCCCCGCCGGTTCTGGGCGCACGCTTCACCATCCAGCATTTCCATCCGGGGCAGACGCGCGTGGTGCATTAGCCGAGGATAAGGGCGTATGGATATTCGCTACTGGATCGTCATTGCGGCCATCGTCGCCGTTGCCGCCTATTATTTCCTGTTCCGCCCCAAGGCCGATGCCGCCGGCCATGAAGGCTCTGTCAGCGAGGCCTATACATGGGCACGCGGCGAGTTCCGCCGCAACTTTCCTGATGAAAACGTGACCGGGGTGATCGGCGACAAGGAGATGGAGACATTTTTCCTGCGCCTCTCCGATGGGCGGGTCGGCATCTACCGCTCGCGTCGCGGCAAGGGGCAGGCGATCATCGTGGTTCAGGGCGACTATCGCCTAAGGGCGCTGCCTGAAGCGAACGGCTTGCAGGTCGATTATCCGGAAGTGGATTTCTTCAGCGGCAATTACCTGTTCCGCACCGAACAGGATGCCGCTGACGTATCGACCTGGATGCTCAACGCCCGCTGACCTTCGCAAACGTCGCGCTTGACGGCGCGACGTCTCCTAATGCTCTTGTGGCGCTTTCGGACATTTCAGCTCAGGCGGCAAGCCAGGCCTTGCAGGCATCAAGCGCGCGCCTTGCCATCACCTGCTTCTTCACGATCGACTTTGCCTTTCCGCGCGGCTTCTTGCCGGTTTCAGGGTCAATGAGCGAACCGGCCTCCAGTTCCGGGAACAGGCCGAAATTGACATTCATCGGCTGGAACGAGCGCTTGCCGCCTTCTTCCTCATGGGCAAGATGGCCGCCGGTGACGTGGCCGAGAAGCGCGCCGAGCGCGGTTTCCGCAGGCGGAACGATCGGGGTGTTGCCGAGCCGTTCCGCTGCTGCAAAACGTCCGGCGAGAAGGCCGATGCTGGCGCTTTCCACATAGCCTTCGCAGCCCGTGATCTGCCCCGCAAACCGCAGGCCCGGCCGGCCTTTCAGCGTCAGCGTGTGGTCGAGCAGCACCGGCGAGTTCAGATAGGTGTTGCGATGCAGTCCCCCAAGCCGTGCGAATTCGGCTTCGCCGAGGCCTGGAATCATCTGCAGGATGTGCTTCTGCGCGCCGTAACGCAGCTTGGTCTGGAAGCCGACGATATTGTAGAGCGTGCCCAACGCATTGTCCTGGCGAAGCTGGACGACGGCATAGGGTTTCACCTCGGGGTTATGAGCATTGGTAAGCCCCATCGGCTTCATCGGGCCGTGGCGCAGCGTTTCGCGGCCGCGCTCGGCCATGACTTCGATCGGCAGGCAGCCGTCGAAATAGGGCGTGCCTTCCCATTCGTGGAAATCGGTCTTGTCGCCGGCGATCATGGCATCGATGAAGGCGTTGTACTCTGCCTCGTTCATCGGGCAGTTGATGTAATCCTTGCCCGTGCCGCCGGGACCGACCTTGTCGTAGCGCGACTGGAACCAGCAGATGTCCATGTCAATGGTGTCGCGGTAGACGATGGGCGCGATCGCATCGAAGAAGGCAAGCGCCTCGCGACCGGTCTTTTCCTGGATCGCCTCGGCAAGGGCGGGGGCGGTGAGGGGGCCGGTGGCGATGATCGCCTGGTCCCAGTCTTCCGGGGGGAGCGTTGCCACTTCCTCGCGCACGATCGTGACCAGCGGATGGTCTGCGAGCTTTGCCGTTACTGCGTCGGAAAAACCGTCACGGTCCACCGCAAGCGCGCCGCCCGCCGGCACCTGATGGGCATCGGCGCAGGCCATGATCAGCGAATTGGCAAGCCGCATCTCGGCATGGATCACGCCGACCGCGTTGCTGGTCGCGTCATCCGAGCGGAAGGAGTTGGAGCAGACGAGCTCGGCAAGGCCATCGGTCTTGTGCGCCGCCGTTTCCCTGACGCCGCGCATTTCATGCAGGATCACCGGGATGCCGGCATTGGCGATCTGCCAGGAGGCTTCCGAGCCTGCAAGGCCGCCGCCGATGACGTGAATGGGTTTATGCTCGGACATGGTGGTCTCAATCTATCCTGGGTGTGGACAATCTCGGCAGGGCGGGCCTGAAGGCGCACGATGACACGCTGCCGGTTGGGCTAGCACATGCCAGAAGCAGGCGGCACAGTCGAGGGCCGGCGCACATTTTTCGCGGTTCACATGGCCGACAGACGCTTTTCGCGATCGTCAAACCCTCGACATCTTTCGTGGGGTAGTATGTCCTGAGGGGCTGTCGCACAATCAGGGCGAGGGGTGACTTTATGCCCGCGGCGCGCGCTTGACGCGCAAGACGAGGTTGCTCTCAACAATTCTTGCGCGTGTTTTGTGGCAGTGCGGTATAATTGATTTAAGTCATGTTCCGACTGGTGCTTTTGCCCGATACCGATAGCCGACCACCTAGAAAGGGGATATCGACATGGAAAAGATCACGCCTGACGCGACCCGCAACATTCTTGCGCGCGATGAACTCGATCTGATGAACAGATACTGGCAGGCGGCCAACTACCTGTCGGTCGGCCAGATCTATCTGATGGATAATCCGCTTCTCAAAGCGCCGCTTGAAGCCGAGCACGTCAAGCCGCGCCTGCTCGGCCACTGGGGCACGACGCCGGGGCTCAATTTCATCTATGTCCACCTCAACCGCATCATCAAGGCGCATGATGCGGACATGATCTATATCTGCGGTCCCGGACACGGCGGGCCGGGCCTCGTCGCCAACGCCTATCTCGATGGCACCTATACCGAAATCTATCCCGAGATCACCGAGGACGAGGCGGGGATGCAGAAGCTGTTCAAGCAGTTCTCCTTCCCCGGCGGCATACCGAGCCATGTGGCTCCGGAAACGCCCGGCTCGATCCATGAGGGCGGCGAGCTCGGCTATGCGCTGGTTCACGCTTTCGGGGCCGCGTTCGACAATCCGGAGCTGGTTGTTGCCTGCGTCGTGGGCGATGGTGAGGCCGAAACCGGACCGCTGGCCGCCTCGTGGCATTCGAACAAGTTCCTGAACCCGATCGTCGACGGGGCGGTGCTGCCGATCCTGCATCTCAACGGCTACAAGATCGCCAATCCGACCGTGCTTGCGCGCATGAAGAAGTCGGATCTCACCGATCTCTTCACCGGCTACGGTTACGAGCCCTTCTATGTCGAAGGCGATGACCCGGAATACATGCACCAGCGCATGGCCGAGGTGATGGACGAATGCTACGCCCGCATTCGCGAGATCCAGGAAACCGCCCGCGCCGATGGCACGGTTTACGAAATGCCGCGCTGGCCGATGATCATCTTGCGCAGTCCCAAGGGTTGGACCGGACCGAAATTCGTCGACAACAAGAAGGTCGAGGATTTCTGGCGCGCCCATCAGGTGCCGATCGCCGAGGCGCGCAAGAATGGCGAGCACCGGGCCGAACTGGAAGAATGGATGCGCAGCTACGCGCCGGAAAACCTGTTCGACGAAAACGGCCGGCTTGTGGAAGAGCTGAAGGCGCTGACGCCGGAAGGCAAAAGGCGCATGAGCGCCAATCCGCATACCAATGGCGGGCTGCTGCGCAAGGAACTGAAGATGCCGGACTTCAGGGCGCTCGCCGTCGACGTGAAGCAGCCAGGCGAGGTCATGGCTTCTGCGACCAAGCATCTCGGCATGCTGCTTGCGGAAGTGATGAAGCTCAATGAAAGCGAGCGCAATTTCCGCCTGATGGGGCCCGACGAGACCGCATCGAACCGGCTGCAGGACGTGTTCACGACCACCGACCGGGTCTGGATGGCGGACATTCTCGAATATGACGAGGGCATTGCCCGGGACGGCCGGGTGATGGAAGTGCTCAGTGAGCATCTGTGCCAGGGCTGGCTCGAGGGCTACCTGCTGACCGGTCGCCACGGTTTGTTCTCGTGCTACGAGGCCTTCATCCACATCGTCGACTCGATGTTCAACCAGCACGCAAAGTGGCTCAAGACCACGCGGACGATGGAGTGGCGCAAGCCGATCTCGTCGCTCAACTACCTGCTGACATCGCATGTCTGGCGTCAGGACCATAACGGCTTCAGCCATCAGGATCCGGGCTTCGTTGATCACGTCATCAACAAGAAGGCCGACGTTGTGCGCACTTATTTCCCGCCGGATGCCAATACGTTGCTGTGGGTTGGCGACCATATCCTGCAGACCTATAACCGCGTCAACGTGGTGGTTGCCGGCAAGCAGCCTTCGCCGCAATGGCTCTCGATCGATGAAGCGATCGTGCATTGCGAGGCGGGTCTTGGCGAATGGAAATGGGCAAGCAACGTGCCGGAAGGCGAGACGCCCGATGTGGTGATGGCCGCAGCCGGCGATGTGCCGACGCTTGAAATGATGGCAGCCGTCGATCTTCTGCGCCAGAAGGTGCCGGAGATGAAGGTCAAGGTCGTCAACGTCGTCGACCTGATGACGCTGCAGCCCA
The DNA here is from genome assembly GCF_013344475.1 of Martelella limonii. Taxonomy (GTDB): domain Bacteria; phylum Pseudomonadota; class Alphaproteobacteria; order Rhizobiales; family Rhizobiaceae; genus Martelella; species Martelella limonii. The sequence goes on from NZ_JABUOU010000001.1 coordinate 180,584, forward strand.
AGGAAGAGCATCCGCATGGTCTGCGCGATGCCGATTTCGACGCGGTCTTCACGACGGACAAGCCGGTGATCTTTGCCTATCACGGCTATCCCTGGCTGATCCATCGTCTCGCCTATCGCCGCCACAACCACAACAACATCCATGTGCGCGGCTATGTCGAGGAGGGAACAACGACCACGCCGTTCGACATGGTTGTCCTCAACCGCCTCGACCGCTACCATCTGGCCATCGACGCCATCGAACGGGCAGGCGGATTCGGCGAGCGGGGTGCTGCAGCAATCAACTTTCTGAAGGACATGCGCATGAAGCACCATGCCTATGTTCGCGAGCATGGCGAAGACATGCCCGATATCGCAAACTGGAAGTGGCCCTATCCGAAGGGCTGATCCGCCTTCATGAAAACACGCGCGCCGTCGACGGACCCAGCGGTGAAACCTCACCGCCGCCGGCGACGGCGCGCAGATTTACGGACAGGGACATATGAACGGCAGCATTCTGGCGCTGAACGCAGGCTCTTCCAGCCTCAAATTCCGGCTTTACGAAGTGCATGGCGAACAGTTCTCGCTGATCTTGCGCGGCCAGTTCGACGGACTGAACTCCAATCCGCATCTTGCCGTCAAGGAGGCGAGCGGCAAGGAGATCGCCGATCTGGATCTGGTGCTCGAGGACAATATGCGCGAGGATATGCTCGAGCGCATCTTCGAGATCATCAAGCCCTATACCGTCAACAATCCGCTCCGCGCGGTCGGCCATCGCATCCTGCACGGCGGCGCCCGGTTCTCCGCGCCCGTCCTGCTCGATGACGCGATCGTGGACTATCTGGAAACGCTGGTGCCGATGGGCCCGCTCCATCAGCCGGCCAATCTCGCTTCGGTCAAGCTGTTCCGCAAGATCCGTCCCGAACTGCCGCAGATCGCCTGTTTCGATACGGCGTTTCACGTCAACATCGACCCGCGGGCGGCCCGCTATCCCATCCCGCGCCAGTATTCCGACAAGGGCTACCGCCGCTATGGCTTCCACGGGCTTTCCTACACCTATATTGCCGGGCGGCTGCGCGAGATTTCGGAGTATCTTTCGCGCAAGCGCAGCGTGGTCGCCCATCTCGGCAGCGGTTCGAGCCTTTGCGCCATGCGCAACGGCAAGGCTGTCGACACCACGATGGGCATGACGCCGCTTGGCGGCTTGATGATGGGCACGCGCTCCGGCACGATCGATCCGGGTCTGGTGCTGGCGCTGATCGAGACGGAGGGACTTTCGCCCGCCGACCTCAAGCACATGCTCTATTATGACTCCGGTCTTGTCGGCGTATCGGGCATTTCGCCGGACTTAAGGGTCCTGCTCGCAAGCGACGACCCGCGCGCGGCCCAGGCCGTGGAACTCTTCGTGTTCTCGGCCACCCGCGAGATCGCGGCCATGGCTGCAAGCATGGAGGGGATGGATTCGCTGGTATTTTCGGCAGGCATTGGCGAAAACTCGGCACTGATGCGCACGATGATCTGCGATCGCCTTGCCTGGATGGGGGTCACCCTTGATGAAGAGGCCAATGCAAAGAATGCCGCAATCATCTCTGCCCCCGAGAGCCGGATCGAGGTCCGGATCATTCCGACCGACGAGGAGGTGATCCTCGCCAAGCAGACGGCGCTGGTGATCGGCGAGGGTGCCCATGGCGATGCGGCGGCCTGATCGCGCCCCATCTGCCCTTCTTCGCTTATGCTGCGGCGCTACATAACGCCGCAGCCTGTCTGCCATTCGGTCTGCGTTCTCGCCCTTAAAACGCTCAGCCGTCGTTTGCCGAATTCAGGTTTTCCGGGCGGATGCCGGCGCTCGCGCCAACCTGCTGTTTCAGCCTGACGCCGGGTCCGAAGCCGCCCTCGCCATCCTCGATGAAGACCACGCCCTGATTGAGATAGGCCTTTTCGAGGCCGTCTGCAGCGGAGAAATCGAGTTCCGTCGCATCGTCCTCGCACTGGATGAGCAGGTCGCGGTCGACGCCTGCGAGACTTGCTGCCTGATCGTGGGAAAGTCCCAGAAGTGCGCGGGCAGCGCGGATTTGGTGGGGTGTTATCATCGAAGCCTTCCGTTCGGTTCGGGTAAACGCATACCTTGACCAATGTGCAAGGCGGGCGCGGGTTCCTTCAGGTCGTGACTTTAATTGCGCTGATCACTTCCGGTTTGCCGGAGGCCCCGCCATCCACTTGATGATGAACATGGCCGGGATGATCCACAACAGGCCGGTCAGAACGAAATAGGTCAGCGCCGCACCTGCGGAGCGGCCGTCGAGAACCACGGTTGCGAGCATGGTGGCGGTCAACGCGTAGACGATGACGAGGGTGACGATCGCGATCGTCCCGATAAATTTGCGCAATCTGACTGGCACGGCGTTCATTCCCCGCTTATGAGTGATCGAAACTATGCCTTTGAGCGGCATGTGTGAAGTGCGTAAGGCAGATCGGCCGAAATGGCAAAGTGAGCGGAGCGACAAACATGGCTTTTGGAAGAGAGTATCCCTGGAGCGAGAGCGAACTTCGGTTCAATGCCGCCATGGTGCGCGGCTGGCTCTATTTCGTGGTTCTGGTGCTGTTCTGCCTCGTGATCGTCGGTGGCGCAACACGCCTGACGCATTCGGGTCTGTCGATTACCGAATGGAAGCCGCTGCACGGCGTGATCCCGCCGCTCAATCTCGCTCAATGGCAGGAAGAGTTCGAGCTCTACAAGCGCATCCCCGAATATCAGCTTCTGAACAAGGGCATGTCGCTTGCAGAATTCCAGGGGCTGTTCTGGTGGGAGTGGGCGCACCGGCTGCTGGCGCGCACCGTCGGCCTGATCTTTGCCGTGCCGCTTCTGTTCTTCTGGCTGTCGGGCCGGCTGCCGAAGGGGCTCGGCCTGCCGCTTCTGGGCGTTCTGGCACTCGGCGGACTTCAGGGTTTCATCGGCTGGTGGATGGTGTCGTCGGGGCTTTCGGATCGCACCGATGTCAGCCAGTACCGGCTTGCCGTCCACCTCATCATGGCCTGTCTGATCATCGCCTCCTGCGTCTACATCGGACGGGGGCTTGCGCCGCGCAAGCATGAGCATGAAGACTGCGCGCACTGGTTTGCCGTCCTTCTGCTTGTCGCAACCTTTGTTCAGCTTTATCTCGGCGCGCTCGTCGCCGGTCTCGATGCCGGGCTTGCCTACAACACCTGGCCGCTGATGGACGGCGCGATCATTCCGGGCAATCTTCTGGTGCATCAACCGGCCTGGATCAACTTCTTTGAAAACCCGAAGACCGTGCAGTTCGCCCATCGCTGCGGAGGCTATGTGCTTTTCCTGCTGGCGCTCGTGCATTTCATCATGGAATGGCGCAGCGCCGTTTCACGCGGGCTCGATCTCGAGATTTCGCAGCACGCCCGCGGCGCGCTGATCGTGCTGGTCGCGGTCACGATCCAGGCGATCATCGGCATCGTCACACTGGTGACGATGATGCCGCTTCACATCGCGCTCACCCACCAGGCGATGGCGATCATCGTTCTGATCGCCGTCACGGCGCATCTGCGCGGCTACCGTCCGCCACGCTTCGAGCTCGCCTGAGGCCTTTCAGCCGAAGCGGTAGGCCGAATAGGCCTTGCCCAGATAATTGCCGGCGAATACCTTTTCGCCGGCATCAGGCCCTGCAGCACCCGCGGCCACGAACACCGGCACGAGATGATCGTGATCCGGCACGTGCGCTGCCTGCGCATCGGGATTGTCCTGCCATTCGGAAAGCCTTTGCGCCCGCGTGACCGGATTTTCGATCGCCACCGCCTCGCTCAGCCAGTTATCGAAACGGGCTGCCTGCTGCTCGTGCTCGCTGTCGCGCCGGCGGAACATGCGCATGTTATGATAGGAAAGGCCGGATCCCACGATCAGTATATCCTCGTCGCGCAGGGTTTCGAGCGCCTGGCCGATGCGGAAATGCGTGGGGGCGGAAAGGTCCGGATCGAGCGACATCATGATGATCGGCACATCCGCATGGGGATAGACCATCATGAACGGAATGAAGACGCCATGGTCGAAGCCGCGCTCGCTATCCGTCGCCGTCTCGATGCCGGCCTCGCGCAATACGTCGCGCACGTGCTCTGCGATGAAGGGCGCGCCTGAGGCGGGATAGTCGAGGTTATAGGTGTGGGGCGGAAAGCCGTAATAATCGAACAGCATCGGCGGCTTGGCGGCGGTCGAGACCGTAAGCTTGTCGACCTTTTCCCAATGCGCCGAAATCACCAGCACCGCCTTGGGACGGCGGCCGAGCGACGCATCGATACTGCCCAAGAATAGCTCCAGCTCCTTCCACGGATCGTCTTCCGGCAGAGGGCCCTCGGTGCCATGCATGAACGGCCACGGGCCGCCGCCATGGGGGATGAAGTAGACGGGCAGACGCTTCTGGTCAGACATGGCCGAACTCCTTGGTGGAACGCTCCATAACGCAACAAGTGCTCGGAGCTGGCGGCAAACAATTCTGATAGCAATATAGCGTGCAGGGGGCCTGTCGGCGATGGCGCAACCGGTCGACGGATTGTTCACGAAATGAAGGCCGCGGGCTGGTCGCCGGCGGCCTTCACCTGGAACATTGCAATCGCGCGCTCTCGACGCCTCCGGCCGATCAGGCAGACAGCATCAGATCCATGTTCTGGACGGCTGCACCCGAGGCGCCCTTGCCGAGATTGTCGAGCTGGGCGACCAGATTGACGTGGGCGCCGCTGCCGAAGACATAGAGCTTCATGATGTCCTGACCAGCAAGCTCTTCGGCATTGACGCGGGGAAGGGCGCTGCTGGCTTCGAGCGGAACCACCTGCACGATGTCCTGACCGGCATAGAACTCCAAGAGCGTCGCATGGATGCTTTCGCGCGTCGGCGTGCCTTCGAGATCTTCCAGATAAAGCGGAACCTGCACCAGCATGCCCTGGGCGAAGCGACCGACGGCAGGGGTGAAGATCGGCGAGCGCGACAGCAGGCCATGAGTCGTCATTTCCGGCACGTGCTTGTGCTTCAGCGTCAGGCCGTAGATGAAATGCGGCGCATCGATATGATCGTCGCGCGTCGCGTCTTCCATCTGCGCGATCATCGTCTTGCCGCCGCCGGTGTAGCCCGAAACGGCGTTGACGGTGACGGGGTAGGCATCAGGCAGGATGCCGGCAGCCCGCAGCGGCCGGATCATGCCGATCGCGCCGGTCGGATAGCAGCCGGGATTGGCGACGAGACGGGCGGATCGGATCCGCCCGGCCTGCGCCTTGTCCATCTCGGCAAAGCCATAGGCCCAGTCGGGGTCGGTTCTGTAGGCGGTCGAAGTGTCGATGACGCGCACCTTGTTGTTGCCCGACAGCATGGCGACGGCCTCGCGCGAGGCGTCGTCCGGGAGGCACAGGATCGCGATATCGGCGCTGTTGAGCATGTCCTCGCGCATCGCGGCATTGCGCCGCTCCTCGTGCGGGATCGACAGCATCTCGACATCGCGGCGGCTTTCCATGCGGGTGCGGATCTGCAGACCGGTGGTGCCGTGTTCGCCGTCGATGAAGATTTTCGCTGCCATGCTCTCGTCCTTTCACAATTGATGTCGCGTTATATAGAGCGGGTCTGCCGGACCCGCAATAATCCCGCGATCATGTTGCGCCCGTTCTCAGGGCTGTTTGACGTCCCGGTAGATCATTTCCGGAAGGCTGCCGAAGGCGGGATAGAGCGGGATCAGGCAGGCCTGAAGCGCGTGGTAGATATCGCCCTTGCCGGGAAACAGCGTTGTCTGGGGAACGAGATCTTCCGAAAGCTCTTCATGCCATCCGCCCTTTTCATGGTCGAGCAGGTGGTTGGCGATGAAGCTCCACTGCTTGCGATAGGCATACATATGCACGTCCTGGCCGAAGTGGGCGGTCAGGAAGTGGGTGGCGCCGATGCCTTCGGCATGCGGCCACCAGAGCTTTGCGCGGTTCTTCGGCTGGTTGTCCCAGTCGAGCGTGTAGAACATGCCGCGCTTCTCGTAGTCCCAGCCGTGCTTGAAGGCCGACATGAACAATTCATGGGCCGCGTGCGGCATCCATCCATGCGAGCGGCCGGTCAGCGTATAAAGCTGCAGCAGGAGCCGGGTCCATTCCAGCCAGTGGCCGGGCGTGGTGCCGGACGGGCGGAACATCTCGTTACCGGCATAGTCGCGATCGATCTGCCAGTCTTCGGTGAAATGCTCGGCCACGCGATAGTCGCAGGATGCGGCATGTTTCTTGATGATCAGCTCAGCGATCCGCTTGGCCTTGGTCAGATAGTCGATGTTGCCGGTCACCTCATAGGCTTCCATCAGGGCTTCGGTCATGTGCATGTTGCAGTTCTGACCGCGATAGCCGCGCACCGGCGTCCAGTCGGTCTCGAACTCCTCCGCCACGGCGCCGTGGTCTTCTTCCCAGAAGCGCTTGTTGATCACCTCGGTGACATCGGAAATCAACGTGTCGGCAAGCGGGTGTCCGGCGAATTTGGCAGAGGAGGCGGCGAGCAGCACGAAGGCGTGCCCATAGGCCTGCTTGCTCGGGTTGCCGACGGGACCGTCGTCGTTCACTTGCCAGAAGTAGCCGCCATTGACCTTGTCGCGGTGCTGGTTCCAGAGATAGTTGATACCGTGGTCCATCAGGTCGTCGCAACCGGGGCGGCCGAGCAGATGGCCGATCGCCATGCAGTGGATCATGCGGGTCGTGGTATGGATGCCGCGCACCGGGTTGTCACCGCCTGTCGGCCGGCCGTCCTTGTCGAACTCGTAGAAGCCGCCCTTCGGGTTGATCGACCGGTACTGGAAATAATCAAAGAGGTTGTTTGCCTGCTGCATCAGCCAATCGCGATGATAGGGCCTCTTGATCCACCGCGGCGGAGCGACCAGCGTGTTGATTTTCGGCTTCATGGCAAATCCTCCCTTGGGCAGCGACCGGAACCGGCCCTTTCATGCGTGCGGACTGACGGTTTTGTCAGTTGATCAAGATATACCCCGCTACAGGTGTCATCTCAATTCTGATTTGCATCGTCCTTGATCCTGCGCAATGAATGCGACACGCGTGCGACGGGTTCACCGGGGCTGAAGACGCTGATTTATCGCCCCATATATTGACATAAATATATCTTTATGTGATCCCACGCCTTCAATGTCTGGAGATGTCTATGTTCGATGAACTGTTCGGGGAAGAAGCACCGAAGCGCAATGGCAAGGAAATCCGCGCCGCGCTGGAGAAGGCCGCGCGCGAGCGCATCCTGGTCCTCGATGGCGCCATGGGCACGCAGATCCAGGGGCTCGGCTTCGACGAGGATCATTTCCGCGGCGACCGCTTCATCGGCTGCGCCTGCCACCAGAAGGGCAATAACGACCTGCTGATCCTGTCGCAGCCGAAGGCCGTCGAAGATATCCACTTCGCCTATGCTATGGCCGGTGCCGACATCATCGAGACCAACACGTTTTCGGGCACGCGGATTGCGCAGGCCGATTACCAGATGGAGAACATCGTCTACGACCTCAACCGCGATGGCGCGCGCGTTGCCCGCCGCGCCGCGCTGAGGGCGGAGAAGGAAGATGGCCGCCGCCGGTTCGTCGCCGGCGCCGTCGGGCCGACAAACCGCACGGCCTCGATCTCGCCGGACGTCAACAATCCCGGTTATCGCGCTGTTTCCTTTGATCAATTGCGTGATGCCTACCGGGAGCAGATCAACGGACTCATCGATGGCGGCTCCGATCTGATCCTGATCGAGACCATCTTCGATACGCTGAATGCCAAGGCCGCGGTTTTTGCCGCCCGTCAGGCGTTCCGCGAAAAGGGCATAGAGCTGCCGCTGATGATTTCCGGCACGATCACCGATCTTTCCGGCCGCACGCTGTCGGGTCAGACGCCGACGGCGTTCTGGAATTCGCTGTCGCATGCCGATGCCTTTACCATCGGCCTCAACTGCGCGCTCGGCGCCGACGCCATGCTGCCGCATCTGCAGGAGCTGTCGGGCGTTGCCGATACCTTCATCTGCGCCTATCCCAATGCAGGCCTGCCGAACGAGTTCGGCCAGTATGACCAGGATCCGGACGAAATGGCCGCCCTGATCCGGCCGTTTGCGGAGCAGGGGCTGGTGAACGTCATCGGCGGCTGCTGCGGCTCTACGCCGGAGCATATCGCTGCCATCCGTGATGTCGTCAGCGCGTTCGCCCCGCGCGAGGTGCCGGAGCATCGCCCTGTCATGTCGCTGTCGGGCCTCGAGCCTTTCACGCTGACCAAGGACATTCCCTTCGTCAATGTCGGCGAGCGCACCAATGTCACGGGCTCGGCCAAGTTCCGCAAGCTGATCACCAATGCCGATTATGCAGCGGCCCTTGATGTGGCGCGCGATCAGGTGGAGGCCGGTGCGCAGATCATCGACATCAACATGGATGAGGGGCTGATCGATTCCCAGAAGGCGATGGTCGAGTATCTCAACCTGATCGCCGCCGAGCCGGATATCGCCCGCGTGCCGCTGATGATCGACTCCTCGAAGTGGGAGATCATCGAGGCGGGGCTCAAATGCGCGCAGGGCAAGTCGCTGGTGAACTCGATCTCGCTCAAGGAAGGCGAGGAGCAGTTCATCGAGCGCGCCCAGCTGATCCGCGACTATGGCGCGGCGACCGTCGTCATGGCGTTTGACGAGAAGGGCCAGGCCGATACCTATGAGCGCAAGGTGGAAATCTGCACGCGCGCCTACAATATCCTCACGCAGAAGGTTGGCTTTCCGCCGGAAGATATTGTTTTTGATCCGAATATTTTTGCCGTTGCCACCGGCATCGAGGAGCATGACAATTACGGCGTCGACTTTCTCGAGGCCACGAAGACGATCCGCGAGCAGATGCCTTACGCCCATATTTCGGGCGGCGTTTCGAACCTTTCCTTCTCCTTCCGCGGCAACGAGCCGGTGCGGCAGGCCATGCATGCGGTGTTCCTCTACCACGCCATTCAGGTCGGCATGGACATGGGTATCGTCAATGCCGGCCAGCTGATCGTCTACGAGAGCATCGATCCGGAACTGCGCGAGGCCTGTGAGGACGTGGTGCTGAACCGCCGTTCGGACGCGACCGAGCGCTTGCTCGACATTGCCGAGCGCTATCGCGGCACGGGCAAGACCGAAGCCCGCAAGCAGGATCTCGCTTGGCGCGAATGGCCGGTCGAGAGGCGGCTCGAACATGCGCTGGTCAACGGCATCACCGAATATATCGAGGCCGATGTGGAAGAGGCCCGCCTGGCCGCCGAGCGCCCTCTGCATGTGATCGAAGGTCCGCTGATGGCCGGCATGAACGTGGTCGGCGACCTCTTCGGCGCGGGCAAGATGTTCCTGCCGCAGGTGGTGAAGTCCGCCCGCGTGATGAAGCAGGGCGTGGCTGTGCTGCTGCCCTACATGGAAGAGGAAAAGCGCCTCAGCGGCGGCGAGCAGGGCCAGCCGGCCGGCAAGGTGATCATGGCCACCGTCAAGGGCGACGTCCATGACATCGGCAAGAACATCGTCGGCGTCGTGCTCGCCTGCAACAATTACGAGATCATCGACCTCGGCGTGATGGTGCCGTCGGACAAGATCCTCGCGGCCGCCAAGGAGCACAAGGCGGATATCATCGGGCTGTCCGGCCTGATCACGCCCTCGCTTGATGAAATGGTCCATGTCGCCGCCGAAATGGAGCGTCAGGGTTTCAATATTCCGCTGCTGATCGGTGGCGCGACCACCAGCCGGGTCCACACTGCGGTCAAGATCCATCCGGCCTATGAGAAGGGGCAGGCGATCTACGTGACGGACGCAAGCCGCGCCGTCGGCGTCGTCTCATCGCTTCTGGCACCCGATGCGCGCGACGGCTATATCGGCAATATCCGCGAGGAATATGCCAAGGTCGCCGATGCCCACCGCAAGGCGGAAGCGGCCAAGAACCGGCTGCCGCTGCCGGCCGCCCGCGCCAATGCGGTCAAGATCGACTGGAACGCCTACGAGCCGACGCGACCGTCTTTCCTGGGCACAAAGAGCTTCGAGGATTACGACCTCGAGTCGCTGGCCCGCTACATCGACTGGACGCCGTTCTTCCAGACCTGGGAGTTGAGGGGGCGCTATCCGGATATCCTGAAGGACGAAAAGCAGGGCGAGACCGCGCGCCAGCTGTTTGCCGATGCGCAGGCGATGCTGAAGAAGATCATCGACGAGAAATGGTTTCGTCCGCAGGCCGTGATCGGCTTCTGGCCGGCAAACGCCGTCGGCGACGATATCCGGCTCTACAAGGACGAGGCGCGGACGGAAGAGCTCGCCACCTTCTTCACGCTCCGCCAGCAGCTTTCCAAGCGTGGCGACCGGCCGAATGTGGCCCTGTCCGATTTCGTGGCGCCGGAGTCGAGCGGCAGGAAGGATTATGTCGGCGGTTTCGTGGTCACGGCCGGTTTCGAGGAGATCGCGATCGCGGAGCGCTTCGAGCGCGCCAATGACGATTATTCCTCGATCATGGTCAAGGCGCTTGCCGACCGCTTCGCCGAGGCCTTCGCCGAATGCATGCACGAACAGGTGCGCCGCGAATACTGGGGCTACGCTCCGGACGAGGCGTTCTCCAACGCCGAGCTGGTCGGCGAAGCCTATGGCGGCATAAGGCCCGCGCCCGGCTATCCGGCCCAGCCGGACCACACCGAGAAGAAGACCCTGTTCGAACTGCTGGATGCGACCAACGCCACCGGCGTCGAACTGACGGAAAGCTATGCCATGTGGCCGGGCTCGTCCGTCTCCGGCATCTATATCTGCCATCCCGACAGCTACTATTTCGGGGTCGCGAAGGTGGAGCGCGATCAGGTGGAAGACTATGCGCGGCGCAAGGGCATGAGCATCGAGGAGACCGAACGCTGGCTCTCCCCGATCCTCAACTACATTCCGGCAGATGCGAAACCGGTGGACGACGCCGCCTGAGGGCGGCGTCGGGTCGCTGGCAAATCTCTCCCTCCACGGGCGTCATCCTCGGCTTGTCCCGAGGAGGACGGAGCCAATTGCGGCGGCCCGGCAACAATCTGATCGGTTCCGTTAAAGGAAGGATGCGTGCTGAGATGCCCGGGACAAGCCCGAGCATCACGGTGGTGCGAGGACTTGGCTTTGTTAGCTGTTTGCCGCCGCTTCGTCGTCGAGCTTCGTCGCACGGATATAGGCCGGGCGGGCGGTCAGGCGTTCTGCATAGGGCGCGAAAGAGGCTCTTTTGTCGAATGAGCCGAACTGCAGACCCCAGATCACCTGTGCGCCGACATAGACGTCCGCAGCGGTGAAACTGTCGCCAGCGATGTAGGGATGCTCCGACAGCCATGCGTCGAGCGTGTCCATCACGTGATCGAAATTGCCGTAGCCGGCAGCGCGTTCCCGCTCGGAGGGAACCACAAAGCCCAGCGATCTGTTGGTGACCGCTGCCTCGACGGGGCCTGCGGCGAAAAACATCCAGCGGTAATAGTTGCCGCGCGCGACCGGCGGCGGCGCAAGGCCCGCTTCCGGGAAGACATCGGCGAGATAGGCGCAGATCGCCGCGCATTCCGTTACCACCGTGCCCTCATGGACGATCGCCGGCACCTTGCCCATCGGGTTGACGGCCAGATAGGCGGGGTCCTTCATCGTGCCGTTATAGGTCAGGATGCGGGTTTCGTAGTCCGCCCCCGCTTCCTCCAGCATCCACCGCGCGATCCGGCCGCGCGATTGCGGGTTGGTGTAGAATGTGATCCTGCTCATCATATGCTCCCTGCGTTCTCAGTCTGTTCTCAGTTATCTCTGACGGGAATGCAAGATGGAAATGAGAAACCCGGCACGATGGCCGGGTGTTGTCCAGGGCTTGGCAGATAGCAGCAGCATTCGGCCGATTGATGCCACGGGCCTTCGGCATTCACGCCTCGCGCCTCCCGGCCTCTTCAAGCTCTGCCTGTTCCGCTTCGCTCAGAACACGCGAGCGCGTCAGGAACCGTTTCTCGCGGCCATTGTCGAGGCTGAACATGCCGCCGCGGCCGGGGACCACATCGAGGATCAGTTGGGTGTGTTTCCATGCTGCGAACTGCGGACCGGATATCCAGACTTCCGCGCCGTCTACAGTGCCGAGTTTCACATCGCTGTTGCCGAGGTGGAATTCTTCCTTCGGGTAGCACATTGGCGAAGAGCCGTCGCAGCAGCCGCCGGACTGGTGAAACATGATCTCGCCGTGGTCGGCCCTGATCTCGCGGATCAATGCGCGCGCGGCAAGCGTCGCGGTCACGCGGGTGCCTCTCTCGGCGCCGGCGGGCAGGTCGGCGTCGGTGACGCAGTGAATGTCCTGCTTTTCCATATCCGTCTCCATATCCGAAAACAGGCAGGCGGGCAGAGCCGAGGCCCCACCCGCCGCCCGGGAGGATCGCCTGGAAGGCTCAGAAGAAGCCGACCTTGTCCGTCGAGTAGCTGACCAGAAGGTTCTTGGTCTGCTGGTAGTGGTCAAGCATCATCTTGTGGGTCTCGCGCCCGATGCCGGACTGCTTGTAGCCGCCGAAGGCCGCATGGGCAGGATAGGCATGGTAGTTGTTGACCCAGACGCGTCCGGCCTGGATATGGCGGCCGAAGCGGTAGCAGGTGTTGGCATCGCGCGACCACACGCCGGCGCCGAGGCCATAGAGCGTGTCATTGGCGATTTCGAGGGCTTCCGCCTCGTCCTTGAAGGTGGTGACGGAGACGACCGGCCCGAAGATTTCCTCCTGGAACACGCGCATCTTGTTGTGGCCCTTGAGGATCGTCGGCTGGACATAGTAGCCGTTCGAAAGCTCGCCGCCGAGATCGGCTGCCTGACCGCCGAGCAGCACCTCGGCGCCCTCCTGGCGTCCGATATCGAAGTAGCTGAGGATCTTTTCCTTCTGCTCGCTCGAGGCCTGGGCGCCGATCATGGTGTTGTCGGCGCGTGGGTCGCCCTGGATGATCGCCTTGGTGCGGGCAATCGCGCGTTCCATGAAGGCGTCGTAGATGTCTTCCTGGATCAGAGCGCGGCTCGGGCAGGTGCAGACCTCTCCCTGGTTGAGCGCGAAGAACACGAAGCCTTCGACCGCCTTGTCGAGATAGCCGTCATCCTCGCGCATCACATCCTTGAAGAAGATGTTGGGCGATTTGCCGCCAAGCTCCAGCGTCACCGGAATGAGGTTCTCGGTGGCATACTGCATGATCAGGCGGCCGGTGGTGGTCTCGCCGGTGAAGGCGATCTTGGAGATCCGCGAGCTCTGCGCCAGCGGCTTGCCGGCCTCCAGCCCGAAGCCGTTGACGATGTTGAGCACGCCGGGCGGCAGGATGTCGGCGATCAGCTCCGCCAGCACCAGGATCGAGGCTGGCGTCTGCTCGGCGGGCTTCAGCACCACGCAGTTGCCGGCGGCAATCGCTGGCGCCAGCTTCCAGGCGGCCATCAGGATCGGGAAGTTCCACGGAATGATCTGGCCGACCACGCCGAGCGGCTCGTGGAAGTGATAGGCGACGGTGTCGTTGTCGATCTCGCTCATCGAGCCTTCCTGCGCGCGCAGCGCCGAGGCGAAGTAGCGGAAATGGTCGGCGGCGAGCGGAATGTCGGCATTCATCGTCTCGCGGATCGGCTTGCCGTTGTCCCAGGTCTCGCAGGTGGCGATCAGCGCAAGATTGGCCTCGATCGTGTCGGCGATCTTCAGAAGCGCGCGGGCGCGGTCGGTCGGCGAGGTTGCGGCCCATTTCGCCTTGGCGGCGTGCGCGGCATCGAGCGCCAGCTCGATATCGGCGGCGTCGGAGCGGGCGATCTCATTGATCTCGGCGCCGGTGATCGGCGTCGTATTGGTGAAATAGCGGCCGTTCTTCGGTGCAACGAACTTGCCGCCGATGAAATTGTCATAGCGGTCCTTGAAGGGGGATTTCAGAAGACCTTCGGGTTTCGTCATCTCGTTCATGGCATTTCCTCCCAGAAATCGTGCTGAACATTGGTGAGAGCCCGAGTTTCGGTCTGGGAGCGCGATTTGTCACCGGCTGCAAGGCGGCAGGTGCGCGTGACTGTCTCGCTGGTGAGACAGTTTTCGGGATGAAAGGAGGATTTCGGGCAGAGCCTCGTGCCGTGCTACCGAAGAACGGCCGCCGTTCAGTTCTGCGCGAATTTGCCAGCGACGCCGAGTCGCTTCATGCGCCGGTAGAGCGTTGCCCTGCCGATACCGAGATCCTGTGCCGCGCGGCTGGCATTGCCATGCTGGCGGGCAAGCGCCTTGAGGATCGCCGCACGTTCGGCGGAGGCAAGCCCGGTCTCGCCGGTGTCGCCCGAAAGAAGATCATCGGCCGGGATCGGCGAGAAAGCGCCGCACGGGGCAAGCCCCAGAGCCAGCCTTGCGCCACGGGTGGCGCCGATCACCAGATCGTTCTCGTCGACGGCGATCAGGGCAAGCGCGTCAGTGCCCGGGCTCTCGCGCTCTTCATGGTCATCGACCAGGACCACGCGCTGGCCGCTATGGCCATGGCGGAAGCAATCCGCCTCGATCTGGCGCGCGGCCTGGCGGACGAGTGCGGCGATCATCTGATTTGCCGCCGCCGTCTGGTCGCTGCGGGCGGACGAAATGTCGAGCGCGCCGATCAGCCGGCCATCCGCGCCATAGATCGGGGCGTCGACGCAGCTCATCGAAATATTGCGGTCTAGGAAATGCTCGTCGCGGTGAATGATCAGGGCGCGTTCCTCTGCGAGGCACGTCCCGATGCCATTGGTACCCATGGCCGATTCCGACCAGCTCTGGCCCGGTCTCAGCCCCCAGCTTTCAAAGCTTAAGCGATCGCCGCTGCGCCAGCGGGCATCGAGCACCACGCCATCGGCATCGCTGAGAAACACGCCACAGGCGGACAGCGAGACGCATTTGTAGAGATGATCAAGCTGGGCGCGCCCGACATGCATCAGCAGGTCGGAGCCCTCGATGCGCCGCTTCAGCTCGCTATCCGTCAGGGCTTCGGCGCGACGGGGCCTTGCGCCGGCGGGGTCAAGCCCGTGCTGCACCAGAGAGCGCCACCACGACGCAGCAACGGACGAGCGCGCCGGGCCGTTGGCAGAAAGCGCCGTCGCAGTCACGATGTCGGCATGGGCGCGGCTTTCCGCCGGCCTTGAACCATAAGCCATCGGTATCTCCTCCCGCTTCCGTTCGGCCTCTCATCGGGGTCTCGTCGGATCCCCTCAGCGGTTCCAGCCGACATTGTGATCCAAAATGCGGCAAGAGTGAAGGCGGTTTGGCGCGTCTCTGCGTCAGACTTTTGCAGGGGTGAGATGCTCGTGCCCGCCGGGTGAGGCGTATCTGAAAAGCAGAAACCCGGCGCGATGGCCGGGTTTCGGTATTCTTCAGAAAATGTGCTGGCCTCAGGCGGCCATGGCCTTCTGCAGGTTCTCGTCGATCTTGTCGAGGAAGGCGGTGGTCGAGAGCCACGGCTGGTCGGGGCCGATGAGCAGCGCCAGGTCCTTGGTCATGTGGCCGCTTTCGACCGTGTCGACGCAGACCTTTTCCAGCGTTTCGGCGAAGTTGATCAGCTCCTGATTGTCGTCCAGCTTGCCGCGATGGGCGAGGCCACGGGTCCAGGCGAAGATCGAGGCGATCGAGTTGGTCGAGGTCTCCTGACCCTTCTGGTGCTGGCGGTAGTGGCGGGTCACCGTGCCGTGGGCGGCTTCGGCTTCAACGGTCTTGCCATCCGGCGTCATCAGAACCGAGGTCATCAGGCCGAGCGAGCCGAAGCCCTGTGCCACGATGTCGGACTGCACGTCGCCGTCATAGTTCTTGCAGGCCCAGACGTAACCGCCGGACCACTTCAGCGCGGAGGCGACCATGTCGTCGATCAGGCGATGCTCGTACCAGATCTTCTTCTTGTCGTACTCGGCCTTGAACTCTGCCTCGTAGACTTCCTGGAAGATGTCCTTGAAGCGGCCGTCATAGGCCTTGAGAATGGTGTTCTTGGTCGAAAGGTAGCAGGGAACGCCGCGCATCAGGGCGTAGTTCAGCGAGGCGCGGGCGAAATCGCGGATCGAATCGTCGAGGTTGTACATTGCCATGGCAACGCCGGAGGAGGGGGCGTCGAACACTTCATGCTCGATTTCCTTGCCGTCTTCGCCGACGAACTTGATCGAGAGCTTGCCCTTGCCCGGGAACTTGAAGTCGGTTGCGCGGTACTGGTCGCCAAAGGCATGACGGCCGACGATGATCGGCTGGGTCCAGCCGGGCACCAGACGCGGCACGTTCTGCATGATGATCGGCTCGCGGAAGATCACGCCGCCGAGGATGTTACGGATCGTGCCGTTCGGCGAGCGCCACATCTTCTTCAGCGAGAATTCCTCGACGCGGGCCTCATCCGGCGTGATGGTCGCGCACTTGATGCCGACGCCGTGCTTCTTGATGGCGTTGGCAGCATCGACGGTCACCTGGTCGTCGGTGGCATCGCGGTTCTGAACCGAGAGGTCGTAATATTCGATCGGAAGATCGAGATAGGGCAGGATCAGCTTGTCCTTGATGAACTGCCAGATGATGCGCGTCATTTCATCGCCGTCGAGGTCGACAACCGGATTAGCCACCTTGATCTTCGTCATGCTTTTTCCTCTCTTCAGGGCCACAGGCCTTGTGTATCCATAGTTTCCCGAGGGCTATAGCATTGCGGTGGCGGGGAAAAAAGGCATCGGGGCCCGAAACTTTGCGAAAAGTCGCGGCCCGGCACGCGCCAAGCGGTCCGGATGCCGTAACAATTGTTATTCCTATAACTTCTGTTATAGTGATGAAAAGACGGTCGCGCCGTGAAGATTTAAATATCGTCCGCAAAGCGTTGGTTTTAAAAATATATCTTCTTCCGAAGGCAGGTTTTTGACATGCACGAGCTGAGTGAACCCGAACGCGCGCTGCTGGATCTGATCCGGGAGAACCCGTTCGCCGGACAGCAGCAGATGGCAGACCAGCTTGGTCTGTCGCGTTCGGCCGTCGCTGCCCATATCGTACGGTTGACGGAAAAGGGGCATATTCTCGGTCGCGGCTATCTGCTTCCCGGCGAGGACCGGATCGTGGTGGTGGGTGGCGCCGTGATCGATCGCAAATATCTCGCCCGCGCGCCGCTGATTGCCGGCACCTCCAACCCGGTGGAAGGCATGCGCAGCTTCGGCGGCGTTGCCCGCAATGTCGCCGAAAATCTTGCGGCACTCGGCGCCAATGTCGGCTTCGTGTCGGCGGTCGGCGCGGATGAAAGCGGCCGGGACCTTCAGCGCCATCTTGCGGGCAAGGGTGTCGATGTCGCCCATCTCTATGCCTTGCCCGACGAGCGCACCGCAGAATATGCCGCCATTCTCGAACCCTCCGGCGATCTCGCCTATGGCATTGCCGACATGGCGATCTTCGACCGGTTGACGCCGGACCTGCTGGTGAATGCCGCACCAGCTCTCGCCGCGGCGCGTCTGGTGTTTGCCGATTGCAATCTGCCGGCAGATACGCTCACCGCGCTGATCGAGCGCCGCAATGGCGGAAAGTTCCAGCTCGCGATCGACGCCGTGTCGACGCCGAAGGTCAGGAAACTGCCCGCAAGCCTTGCCGGGATCGATCTCCTGTTCCTGAATCTCGACGAGGCCTCTGCCTGGCTTAGAGTCGAATATGACAGGGATATCAATGGAATGGCGCTTGCATCTCAGGCCTTGTCTGAGGCTGGAGCGGGCGCCGTGATTCTGACATGCGGCACCATGGGCGCTGTCGTTTCCGAGCGCGGTACCGCGCGGCCGGTTCCTGTCGTTGCCGCCGAGCCGGTCGACATGACCGGCGCCGGTGACGCCATGATTGCCGCAACCCTCTACCACTATCTCGGCGGTGGCGCGCTTCATGAAGCCGTGCGGCGGGGCGCGCTGAGCGCGGCGCTGACGACGGAAAGCGCGTCAAGCGTCCACCCGCAAATGTCATCCCACTTCATCGAGGCCCATCTTCATCGCCTCGACCCAATACAAGGAGAATCCGTTGCGTAAGATCGAAATCATCCTCGGCAAAGAGGTGTCCGAAGCGCTTGCCGCAAGCCGCCCGGTGGTGGCGCTGGAATCGACCATCATCACCCATGGCATGCCGTACCCCGCCAATCTCGAGACCGCGCTCGGCGTCGAGGCCGTGGTGCGCGAGAACGGCGCCGTGCCCGCCACCATCGCCGTGATCGACGGCAAGCTCCATGCCGGCCTCGAGCGCGATGTGATCGAGCGGCTGGCGAAGGTTGAAAGGGGCGTGGTCAAGGCTTCGGGCCGCGATCTGGCGGTTGCCATGGTCAAGGGCCAGACCGCAGGCACCACGGTGTCGGCGACCATGAAGATCGCAGCCCTTGCCGGCATCTCGATCTTTGCGACCGGCGGGGTGGGCGGCGTTCATCGCGGGGCCGAGCAGACCTTCGACATCTCCGCAGATCTCACGGAGCTTGGCCGCACGCCTGTCGCCGTCGTCTGCGCCGGCGTGAAGTCGATCCTCGATATTGCCAAGACGCTCGAATATCTCGAAACCCAGCGCGTGCCGGTGATCGCCTATCAGAGCGACGACTTCCCGGCCTTCTTCACCCGTTCCAGCGGCTACAAGGCCGACCACCGGCTCGACAGCGCCGAGGACATCGCGGCGACCATGCTGGCGCATGATGCGCTCGAAACCGGGACAGGCATGCTGATCGCAAACCCCGTTCCGGAAGACGATGCGCTGACGCCCGAATTCATCGACGGCACCATCGACGACGCCGTTGCCGAGGCAACCGAGCGCGGCATCGGGCGCAAGGAGCTGACGCCCTTCCTGCTTGCCCGCATCAATGAACTGTCCGAGGGCCGCAGCCTCAAGGCCAATATCGCGCTGGTGCGCAACAATGCGGCACTTGCTGCTCGGATTGCTGCGGCACGCGCCAAGGCTTCCGCCTGAAGCCGCATTGCGTTTCGGTTTCATGGCGCTAGTCTTCCCGGACAACAATCCGAGGAGACAGCCATGACCGAGACCTTTCCCGCACTCCTGATCCGTGACAAGGAAAACCCGGCTGCCGTGCTGACGGACTTGAGCCGGGCCGACCTGCCGGATCTGCCCTTGCTGGTGCGCGTCGACTATTCCAGCCTGAACTACAAGGACGGGCTGTCGGTGACCGGCAAGGGACGGATTGCCCGGCGCTTTCCGATGGTGCCGGGGATCGATACCGCCGGCACGGTGGTGGAATCGGCAAGCCCTGCCTTCCAGCCCGGCGACCGGGTTATCGCGACCGGGAACGGGCTTTCCGAAACCGAATGGGGCGCTTATTCCACCTATCAGCGGCTGAAGCCCGAATGGCTGATGCGCCAGCCGGAAGGGTTCACCCAGCGGCAGGCAATGGCCATCGGCACGGCAGGGGTGACGGCGGCGCTCTGCGTCAACCAGCTGCTCGCCTGGGGCAATCTTTCGCAGGATGGCGGCAGCGTGCTGGTAACCGGCGCTGCCGGCGGCGTCGGCTCCTATGCCGTGGCGCTGCTCTCGGCACTGGGTTTCCATGTCACGGCCTCAACGGGCAGGCCGGAAACCCACGACTATCTCAAGGCGCTCGGCGCCAAGGAATTCATCGACCGCAAATCGCTTTCCGCGCCCTCCAAACCGCTTCAGGAGGAGCGCTGGATGGGCGCGGTTGACAGCGTCGGCTCGACCACGCTTGCCAATGTTCTTGCCCAGACGATGCGCGACGGTGCGGTGGCCGCATGCGGTCTTGCAGGCGGCGCAGACCTGCCTGCCACCGTGATGCCGCATATCCTGCGATCCGTGACGCTGATCGGCGTCGATTCGGTCTTCGCGCCGCCGCGCCGCCGCGAGGCCGCATGGCGGCTGCTGCAGACGGCCCTGAAGCCCGAGCACATCGATCTGGTGACCGCCGGCGAGATCGACCTTGAGGGCTTGCCCCAGGCGGCAGAGGATATTCTGGCGGGCAGGGTGCGCGGCCGGATGATCGTGAAGGTGGCCTAGACCGGCATCTTTCCCCGTCTCCCTCAGGCATCCTCCCATTTTCCTGTCGCCGAGCCACAAAAAAAAGCCGCCCCGGAGGGCGGCTTTCTGATTTCGGTCGCGTTGACGAAAATTAACGCGAGTAGAACTCGACCACGAGGTTCGGTTCCATGATGACCGGGTAGGGGATGTCGGCGAGAGCCGGAACCCGTACGAAAGTGGCGGTCATCTTGTTGTGGTCGGCGTCGATGTAGTCCGGAACGTCACGTTCTGCGAGCTGGGTCGCTTCGATGACGCTTGCGAGCTGCTTGGAGCGCTCGCGAATGGCGATGACATCGCCGGCCTTGCAGCGGTACGAGCCAACATTGACCTTGACGCCGTTGACGGTGACATGGCCGTGGTTGACGAACTGACGGGCAGCAAAGACCGTCGGTACGAACTTGGCGCGGTAGACGATCGCGTCGAGGCGGCTTTCCAGCAGGCCCACCAGGTTTTCACCGGTGTCGCCCTTGCGGCGGTTGGCTTCTTCGAAGATCGCCAGGAACTGCTTTTCGCGCAGTTCGCCGTAATAGCCCTTCAGCTTCTGCTTGGCGCGCAGCTGCACGCCGAAGTCGGAGAGCTTGCCCTTGCGGCGCTGACCGTGCTGGCCGGGGCCGTATTCGCGACGGTTCACCGGGGACTTCGGACGGCCCCAGATGTTTTCGCCCATACGGCGGTCAATTTTATGCTTGGACGATTCGCGCTTGCTCATCGTATTTCCTTAATCTCATAAACACGGGACCGGCCGAACCGGGAGCCCAAGGAAACACGCCCTCCTTTGGCACCTTCTTTCGAAGGACCTGACAGGTTTTCGTGGAAAAAAGCGCCCTGAAAACCACGGGACATGTCGGTTAGAAACACCGATCAGATCAGTGTTGGCGCGCTGATAGTCGTCTTTTGCCCGAAAGTCAACGTCTGCGGCGTGGACTCTTGTCCGTCCGCCATGCTTTAAACCGTTCCATCGCTTCTTCAAATCAGGATCTTTCACCATGCCGATCACCTCCGAAACGCTCGACGCCATCGCCGGGCTGATGCGCCACGCTGCCAAACAGGAAATCCTGCCGCGCTTCCGCGCGCTCGGCGATGATGACGTCGCAGAAAAGACCGAGGCGAGCGATCTGGTCACGGTGGCCGATACCAGCGCAGAGCGGGTGATCAAGGCGGGCATTGCCGAGATCCTGCCGGATGCGCTGTTCATTGGGGAGGAGGGCGTTGCCGCGGACCCGTCACTTCTATCAGGGCTGAAGGACGCCGATGTCGCCGTGGTCGTCGATCCGATCGACGGCACGTTCAATTTTGCCCATGGCATTTCCGCTTTCGGCGTGATGGCGGCCGTGGTGGTCAAGGGCGAAACCGTCGCCGGCCTGATCTACGATCCGATGGGCGACGATTTCATGATGGCGGAAAAGGGCGGCGGCGCGTTTCTGAAGCGCGCCGATGGTGCATCTCGCAAGGTGAAGGTCGCAGCGCCCGTGCCGCTCGAGGAGATGCTGGGCACGGCCTCGGTCGCCTTCATGCCGAAGGAAAAACGCGCAGTCCTGCTCGCCAACATGGCAAAGGTCCGCTATGCCGCAAGCTACCGCGCGGCAGCCGTCGAATACCGTGCCTTTGCCTCCGGCGGATCGCATTTCTTCACCTATTTCAAGCTGATGCCGTGGGATCATCTCGCCGGCGTACTGATCGGCCAGGAAGCCGGCGGCTATATCGCCCGTTATGACGGCTCGGCCTATCTGCCGGCCCATCTCGACGGCGGCCTGCTGGGCGCGCCGGATAAGGAAAGCTGGCAGGAACTGCACGACAAGGTGTTTGTCCTGTAACGGCAAACCCGGGTTTCATCGCGCAGGAAAGCAGTCGGTTGTCCCGATGTCCGCTTCTCTGGTCACGCTTGCTAGATACGTGCGGCACATCAGGACGAGCTGGCGGCGGATCGGTTCCGCCTCTTCCCTTGAAAGCCTCCGCTCGAAGACATGGCGTACCGCGCCGAAAATGACGGTGACGAGCGTGAGGTTCACGCTTTGAATATCCGCGATCGATGGATCACCGGCGCTGTCGAACATGGCGCTGGTTGCGGTATCGACGCGGGCGACGAATGCCGCGATCAGCGCTTCATTATTCAGTCCGGCCATTGACTGGTAAAGCGCCAGCGTCGCATCCATGCGCTCCATTTTCGCCTGCCAATAGGTATCGATCAGCGCCTCGACCATGTCGCCGATCGGCGCGCCCTCGAGTGCTGCGCATCGTGCCTCGACCCTTGCCGCAAGCGCCTCTAGATAGCGCTCGTTCAGCGCATAGATCAGCGCGTGTTTGTGGGGGAAGTACTGATACATGGTTCCGACCGAAACGCCGGCGCGCTCGGCAACACGGGTGGTGGTCAGCCGATCCAATCCATCGCTGATCAAAAGCTGAATGCATGCCTCGAAAATTGCATCGACAGTGACTGCCGCGCGTGCCTGACGCGGCTTCTTCCGGGGGCTGAGGCCTGAGGGCGTGGTCCGTTCCAAATGCGAATCCCGAAACCGAATGTTCCTTCATATATTTACAAGAGACAAAACACGCAGGAAAGGCTTGTTTCATGAAGGACCAACGCATCGCTCTCATCACCGGCGCCAACAAGGGAATCGGCCTCGAAATCGCCCGCCAGCTCGGGCAGGCGGGCGTCCATGTGATCATTGGCACACGCAACGTTGAGCGCGGCATGGCCGCTCTCGAGAAACTGGCCGGGGCAGGCGTCGCCGCCCACCATGTCCACCTCGATCTCGATGAGCAAGACAGCATCGCCGAGGCTGCCCGTCTCATTGGCGAGGAACACGGCAGGCTCGACATTCTTGTCAACAATGCCGGCATATTCGATCCCCATGACGGTCCTCCTTCAAAGGCGCCCGCTGCGGTAGCGCGCCGCCAGTTGGAGGTGAATTTCATCGGCGCACTGATGGTAACGCAGGCCATGCTGCCGCTTCTACGCGCTGCGCCGGCAGGACGGATCGTGAACCTCTCGAGCGCGCTCGGCTCACTGACGCTGAACGGAGATCTCGAGAGCCCCTATTATTCGGCCCAATATCTTGGCTACAACGCCTCGAAGGCCGCGCTCAACATGATGACTGTTCAGCTTCGCCAGGAACTGCGCGACACTGCGATCGTCGTGAATTCGGTCAGCCCCGGCTTTGTGCAGACGGATCTGACCGGCGGCAACGGCTTTGTGACGGCGGAGGAGGGGGCGGTGCTTCCGGTCCGGTTCGCGCTGGAAGGAAAAGAGAATGGCGGCTTCTTCGATCCTGCTGGCCCCACCCCATGGTGACGGCATGCATAAAACCTCTTGCATGGTACGTTGATATCAACGTAAATAATACTGCTTTGGAAGCAGGAGGGTTTCAGCATGGACGATCTCGTCCCGGCCAGCGAACTGGCAGCCAAGAACACGGTGCAATTTCCGAATGAGAGCGCGGACTACCGCAGCGCGCGCAATGCCTTGCTCGCGCAAGAGATCGAGCTGAGGCGGAAGATGGAGGCAACCGCCGCTTTGCGCCGGGCCCTGCCGCCGGGCGGCGAGGTGCCGCAGGATTATGATTTTGTCGGGCCGGAGGGGCCGGTAAAACTCTCCGAGCTCTTCGGCGACAAGGATACGCTTATCATCTACAGCTTCATGTACGGGCCCGGGAGCAAACGCCCCTGTCCGATGTGCACCTCGATGGTCGGCTCGTGGGAGGGTAAATTCGAGGATATCCGCCAGCGTGTCGCGATCGCGGTCGTCGCCCGTTCGCCGATCGAGCGGCTGGAGGCGTGGAAGCAGGAGCGCGGCTGGCGGCAGATGCCGTTTTATTCCGATGTTTCCGGCGATTTCACGCGCGCCTATGTCAGTCCCGAGGAGGAGGATATACCGGGCTATACCGTGTTCGAAAGGAAGGACGGCGTAATCCGTCATTTCTGGAGCGAGGAGATGGACCCTAACATGACCGACCCCGGACAGGACGGGCGCGGGGCCTTGCAGATGGATCCGTTGTGGCTGCTGCTCGACAGCACCCGGGAGGGGAGGGGCACCGACTGGTATCCAAGCCTTCGCTACGAAGACGAGCATTGAGCCATGAAAAAGGGCGCCCGCAGGCGCCCTTCTTGCATCAAACTTCGGGGTTTTGGGGCTGAAACAGCCTGCCCTTTTCAGCGATCAGCGTGCACACGAGCGCAAGCGTCGCGAAGATGAAGAACCCGGCAATCATCGGCGTGGTCGTGCCGTTGAAGGAAAATCCGATCGCAGCCCCGAGCAGTGCCGAGCCTGCCGTGCTCGCAAAGCCCAGGATCGAGGAAGCGGCGCCAGCCACATGGCCGAGCGGCTCCATCGCCAGAGCGTTGAAGTTCGGGCCGATCCAGCCGAACTGGAACCAGGCCAGCATGAACAGGGCGTAGAACACCCAGAACGGCATCGTGCCGGGGACCACGAGATCGATTGCGAGCCAGACGCCGGTGGTCGCCACGAAGCCGATCAGGGCGCCGTGCGACAGGCGGCGCATGCCGACCTTCCCGACGATGCGGGAATTGGCCAGCGACGACGCGGCCATCACGATGCCGATACCCGCAAAGGCGATCGGAAACAGCGTGCCGAGATCGAAGACATCGACATAGACCTGCTGCGCGGAGTTCACGAAGCCGAAGATGCAACTCATCATGAAGGTCGTGCCGAGCGTGTAGAACAGCGCGATCCGGTTGCTGAGCACGACCCCGAAGGAATGGGTGATCGCCTTTGGCGTCAGCTCCACGCGGTCTTCGGGGTGCTGTGTTTCCGGCAGGCGGAACATCACCCAGAAGAAGTTGCAGAATGCGGCAAGTGCAAGAAATCCGAATACCAGATGCCATTCGCCCGCAAGCATGATCGCCTGTCCGATGGAGGGAGCGATCACGGGGATGATCATGAACACCATCATGATCAGCGACATGATCTCGGCCATCTTGCGGCCACCGTAAAGGTCGCGCACCACCGCAACCGAGATGACGCGGGTTGCCGCGGCGCCGAGGCCCTGGAAGAACCGCACGGCAAGCATCAGCGTGAAGCTCGGCACGAAGACGCAAAAGACCGCGCCGATGAAATAGATGACGAGGCCGACGAGCAGCGGCGTCTTGCGGCCGAAGCGGTCGGCGAGCGGCCCGTAGGCAAGCTGCGCGACGCCGAAGCCGAGCACATAGGCGGTGATGATGAACTGGTGCTCGTTCTCGGACTGGACGCCGAGGCTTGCCCCGATTTCCTTCAAGCCCGGAAGCATGATGTCGATTGCAAGCGCGTTGAGCGCCATCAGCGCGGCCATCATGGCCACAAGCTCCCATTTCCCGGGAGCGCGCCGGACAATCTCGGCGCGAGTCTGTATTGTTTCTGTCACAATCAAATATCCTGAAAGCAAAATAAGGCGCCGCATGGCGCGGCGCCTGTTCTGACCGGCGCAATCACCGGCAAGCGTCAATGATCAGCGTAATGGCTGGTTCAGGCAGCGCCGCGAACGGCAACGCCCTTGCTGACCATGTGTTCCTGAAGCTCGCCGGCCTGGAACATCTCACGCACGATATCGCAGCCGCCGACGAATTCACCCTTCACATAAAGCTGCGGGATGGTCGGCCAGTTGGAGAAATCCTTGATGCCCTGGCGCAGATCACCGTCGGCCAGAACATTGATGCCTTTATAATCGACGCCAAGATAGTCGAGAATCTGCACGACCTGTCCCGAAAATCCGCACTGCGGGAACTGCGGCGTTCCCTTCATGAACAGCACGACGTCGTTGCTGTCGACTTCGCTCTTGATGGCAGTCTGAATGTCGCTCATGGAAAATCCTTTCACATGCGGGTCAAGGTCCGCAGCGTTACTTGCTTTCAGCATATAATCGATCGATTGACATTCGCCAACCCCCGGGCGCGCAGCAATTTGCACGCCAATCGGGCTATTGCGGGGCGGATGTCTGCAGCGCGAGCGCGTGCAGCACGCCGCCCATATTGCCCTTCAGCGCGTCGTAGACCATCTGGTGCTGCTGCACGCGCGTCTTGCCCCTGAAGCTTTCCGATACCACTTCGGCAGCGAAATGGTCGCCGTCGCCTGCCAGATCCCTGATCGTCACGGTGGCATCGGGAAGGGCTGCCTTGATCATGTCTTCGATTTCGCCCGCGCTCATCGCCATGGTGATGCTCCTTCCTGCTCGCCGTTCTTATGCCGGCTGGGTTTCGCCGCCCGGGGCGGCCATGAAACGAGGGAACCACATTTCGTGGGCGGTGCGCAACTCCTCGACAGCGACGCTCACAAGATCGTCGATCACCAGCGCATTGCCCTTGACGGTCCCGAGCCTGCGGAATGCCAGCGCGCAGCCTTCTGCTGAGGCGCAGACGAAGTTCGCGAACTGCGGCTGCACCGTGATGATGTAGCGCGCCTGGTCCTCGCCAAAGAGCAGAGCGTGGGCAAGCCCGCGCGACTGGGCGATGCTGAGCTCCATGCCCTTGCCGGCCGACATGCACATTTCGGCAAGTGCGACCGCAAGGCCGCCGGCCGAAATGTCGTGGCAGGCGGTGACCTGGCCATTATTGATGGCGGAGCGCACGAAATCACCCGTGCGGCGTTCAAGGTGAAGGTCGACGGTTGGTGCGGGTCCGTCGACCAGGCCCAGCACGTCGCGCATGTAGGAGGAAGAGCCGAGATGCTCGCCGTCCTGACCGATCAGGATGACGTGATCGCCTTCGGAAAACGAGCCGATGCGCGCCATCTTGCGCCAATCGGACAGAAGCCCGACGCCGCCCATGGTGGGGGTGGGGAGGATCGCCTCGCCATTGGTCTCGTTGTAGAGCGACACATTGCCGGACACGATCGGGAATTCCAGGATGCGGCAGGCTTCGCCGATGCCTTCGATCGCCTTGACGAACTGCCCCATGATTTCCGGCTTTTCTGGATTGCCGAAATTGAGGTTGTCGGTGCTGGCAAGCGGTTCTGCGCCGGTCGCCGTGATATTGCGCCAGCATTCGGCAACCGCCTGCTTGCCGCCCTCGAAAGGATCTGCCTCGACATAGTGCGGGGTCACGTCGCAGGAAAAGGCAAGCGCCTTGGTCGGATGACCATCGACGCGGATCACGCCAGCATCGCCGCCGGGAAGCTGCAGCGAGTTGCCCTGGATCAGCGTGTCATATTGTTCGTAGACCCAGCGGCGGCTCGACTGATTCGGCCCGCCGACGATCGTGAGAAGCGCTGCGTTGTAATCTTCGGGCTGCGCGATCAGATGCGCGGGTAGTGTGCCGCGAGTATCGGGTTCGCGCCAGGGACGGTCATATTCCGGCGCCTGGTCGCCGAGATCCTTGATCGGCAGGTTTGCCACTTCCTCGCCATTGTGGATGACGCGGAAGCGCAGGTCGTCGGTGGTCTTGCCCACGATAGCGAAATCGAGGCCCCATTTCTTGAAGATCGCCGCGGCTTCCTCTTCCTTTTCGGGATCGAGCACCATGAGCATGCGCTCCTGGCTTTCCGAGAGCATCATCTCGTAGGCCGTCATGTTCTCTTCGCGCACCGGCACCCGGTTGAGGTCGAGCTCGATGCCGAGATCGCCCTTGGCGCCCATTTCGACGGCCGAGCAGGTGAGGCCGGCTGCCCCCATGTCCTGGATCGCGATCACCGCGCCGGTCTTCATCAGCTCCATGCAGGCTTCGAGCAGGCATTTCTCGGTAAAGGGGTCTCCGACCTGCACGGTCGGGCGCTTTTCCTCGATGTCTTCGTCGAACTCGGCAGATGCCATGGTCGCGCCGCCGACGCCATCGCGGCCGGTCTTGGCGCCGAGATAGACGACCGGCAGGCCAACGCCCTTGGCTTCGGAATAGAAGATCGAATCGGACTTCGCGATACCGGCGGCAAAGGCGTTGACGAGGTTATTGCCGTTATAGCGGGCGTCGAACTCCACCTCGCCGCCAACGGTCGGAACGCCGAAGGAATTGCCGTAGCCACCAACACCGGCAACGACACCCGAGACGAGGTGACGGGTTTTCGGATGGTCCGGCGCGCCGAAGCGCAGCGCATTCATGGCCGCAACCGGGCGCGCGCCCATGGTGAAAATGTCGCGCAGGATGCCGCCGACGCCGGTCGCAGCGCCCTGATAGGGCTCGATATAGGAGGGGTGGTTGTGGCTCTCCATCTTGAAGACCACGCAGTCGCCGTCATCGATGTCGACCACGCCAGCGTTTTCGCCCGGGCCCTGGATCACGCGGCGGCCAGTGGTCGGCAGCGTGCGCAGCCAGCGCTTGGAGGATTTGTAGGAGCAGTGCTCGTTCCACATTGCCGAAAAGATGCCGAGTTCGGTGAAGCTCGGCTCGCGGCCGATGAGCGACAGGATCCGCTCATATTCATCAGGCTTCAATCCGTGAGCCGCGATCAGTTCCGGGGTGATGACCTGGGTGTTGGAAATGGTCATGTGACGTGGGCATCCCGCTTTGGTTTTCAGACGATATTCGCGTTCCATAGCCGATGTTGCAATGCGACGCGACAGGGTTTTTTTCGTTTTGCGACTGTGTCCACGCCCTCAGCCGCGCCAGTACATCGGCATCAGCACCACGACGATGGTGAAGATTTCGAGACGGCCGAGCAGCATCAGGATCGAAAGAAGGCAGAGCTCGGGATCGGCAAAGGACGAGAAATTGCCTGCAGGCCCGATGATATCTCCAAGCCCCGGGCCGACATTCGAAAGGGCCGTGACGACAGCGGTGGTCGAGGTAATCAGGTCATAGCCGAGCAGCGACATCGCCAGGCTTCCGAAGGCCCACAGCAGGATATAGGCGGTGAAGAACATCGATACCGCGCGCTGGGTTTCCGAATCGACGCCGAGCCTGCCGTAGCGGATCGAATAGACTGCGTTGGGGTAAATCAGTTTCTTCATGCCGGTCTGCAGCATGTTGAAAAGAATCAGGAAACGATAGGCCTTGATGCCGCCGGCGGTCGAACCCGAGCAGCCGCCCATGAAGGTGAGAAAGAACACCAGCACGACTGCGAACG
Organism: Martelella limonii; assembly: GCF_013344475.1. Classification (GTDB taxonomy): domain Bacteria; phylum Pseudomonadota; class Alphaproteobacteria; order Rhizobiales; family Rhizobiaceae; genus Martelella; species Martelella limonii. The sequence goes on from NZ_JABUOU010000001.1 coordinate 209,510, forward strand.
TGCCCCATTGCGAATAGTCCGTGCTCGCAAAGCCGGTCGTCGACAGGATCGAGGATACGTTGAAGAACGACTGGGTGAGCGCTGCGACGAAGGTCATGCGATCGTTGAGGCTGATGTAGAGCGCCAGGCAGAACACTGCCACGGCCAGATAGCTGAGAAACAGCACGATCTGTGGGTCACGCAGGGCATCCAGCCTGCCGCGTACGACGAAAACGATCAGGATCGAGAACGGCAGGCTGCACAGCGTCATGAAAAAGCCGGCGATCCAGAGCAGACCCGGATTGTCGAAATAACCGAACGAGGCATCATGTGTGGAAAAGCCGCCGGTGGCGACCGTCGTCAGTGCGTGATTGAAAGCATCGAACTGCGACATGCCGGCAATGCCATAGCAGATGGCGCACACGATCGTGATGCCGACATAGATCGCAAGGAAGGCCCGGGTGAAGCTTGCCATGCGGGCAAACGGCTTGTCGCCGGTGTCCGATGATTCCATCTTGAAGAAGGCCATGCCGCCGATCCTGAGGAACGGCAGGATGAACAGGCCGAGCGCCACGATCCCGATGCCGCCGAGCCATTGCAGCAGCGAGCGCCAGAGAAGGAGCCCGGGCGCCATATGGTCGAGCCCAGTGAGAACGGTGGAGCCGGTGGTCGTGATGGCGGAAATCGATTCGAACACCGATTGTGCGAAGGTCAGGTCGCCGGCTGCCAGATAGATCGGGATCGCGCCGACGAGCGCGAAGGTGATCCACAGAAGATTGACCAGAAAGAAGCCGAGACGCCGGCTGAAGGGCGGGGGATTTCCGCGCATGGCAACCGCAGTGACCGCGCTGATGCCGCCGATCATGAAGCCGCACAGGGCAAAGACCTGCCAGTCGTCATTGGCGAAATAGAGGTCGACCATGGCTGGAACGAACATTGCAGCGGCGAGATAGATCCCGCAAATGGCCGCAATATAGAAGGCAGACCGCAGAAGCGTGGCGTTCAAGGGTCAGTTCCCTGTCATATTCTCTTATCAGATACGGGCTTTTTCCAGACCCGGTTTCTATGCCATAGCCGTGTAGACCGACAAACTCAATGGGAAGCAGGAAATGCGTGACAATGTGATTGCGGCAAAGACCGCCCTCAGAGACCTGTGCGACCCGACGCCCCTGCAGCGCAATGTCCATCTGAGCGCCAAATTCGATGCCGATATCTACCTGAAGCGCGAGGACCTGTCGCCCGTGCGTTCCTACAAGCTGCGTGGCGCCTTCAATTTCATGCGCAAGCGCATGGGAGGCGAGGGCGCGGAGAAGCTGTTCGTGTGCGCTTCCGCCGGAAACCATGCGCAGGGCTTTGCCTTCTGCTGCAGGCATTTTGGGGTGAATGGCGTCGTCTTCATGCCGGTCACCACGCCGCAGCAGAAGATCGACAAGACCAGGACCTTCGGCGAGGGCTTCATCCGCATCGAGCTTGTCGGCGATATTTTCGATGTCTGCTACGGCGCCGCGCGCGCCTTTGCGGCGGATCACGATGGCATCCTGGTGCCCCCCTTCGACGATCCCGATATCATCGAGGGGCAGGCGACGGTCGCAAGCGAGATCGAGGAGCAATGGCCGGAAGGCGAGGATCCGTTCGATCTGATCGTGATGCCGGTAGGCGGCGGTGGCCTTGCAGCCGGCGTCACCAGCTATTTCGCGGATCGCCTGCCGGACCGGGCCTATCTCTTCACCGAGCCGGAGGGCGCGCCGAGCCTCAAGCGCGCGCTCACCGACGGGGCGGTGGTGACGCTCGACGAGGTCGACAATTTCGTCGATGGCGCAGCCGTTGCCCGCATCGGGGATGCCAATTTCGAAGCGCTGAAGCGTTTTTCGGCGGACCAGGTCATGGCCGTTCCCGAAAACGCGCTGTGCGTGACGATGACGGAGATGCTCAATGTCGAGGGCGTTGTGCTGGAGCCCGCCGGCGCGCTCGCGCTGACGGCGCTTTCGCGGATGCCTGCCGAAGAGGTGAGGGGGCGGCGGATCGTCGTTCTGGTATCGGGCGGCAATTTCGACTTCGACCGTCTGCCGGACGTGAAGGAGCGGGCGATGCGCTATCTGGGCGTGAAGAAGTATCTGGTCCTGCGGCTGCCGCAGCGGCCGGGCGCCCTGAAGGATTTTCTTGCGCTTCTCGGACCGGATGACGATATCGCGCGTTTCGAGTATCTGAAGAAGTCGGCCCGCAATTTCGGCTCTATCCTGATCGGGATCGAGACGTCGAGGCCGGAGAATTTCGGTGTCCTGTTCGAAAATCTTGCCCGGAACGGGCTCAAATATCAGGATATCACTGACAACGAGGTTTTGGCGAACCTCATCATCTGATCGTGCATGCTGGCGCGCCTAGTGCCGATCGGCTAAAATGACCAAAAGGAGTTTGCAAGATGGCATCGTTTTTTTCACGCATCGGTTCAATGTTTTCCGGCGGCGGCAATGCCGGCAAGGAGAATGAGCAGGCGGTGAAATCGATCGTTCACGACGAATGCATCATCTTTGCCGAGCCTGCCAAGGAAGGGTCCCAATATCGTCTGCAGGGCCGAATCGAGAAGGACGTCAACGACGAGACGCTGACGCGCACCTTCATCCGCGCCGATCTGTTCTCCTCGCAGGACGAAGCGATCGAGTGGACCTTCCGCAAGGGCCGGCAGATCATCGACCAGAACGGCAAGAGCCTGTTCTCCGACGGTGCTAAAAGCCGGACAGCCTGATTCGCAGAGCCGCCATGCGGCTCTCTCTTCCGGAAGCGAATTCATCCGGCTTTATTTGCGCAGCCGTCAGCGCGCCTGCCGCAGGCGGCTAGAAATGGAAGATCAGCAGATAGCTGGTCAGGATCGCAATACCGAAAAACGACAGCCAAACAGGCATGTAATGTGGTGCAGCCGCAGGTATGTTAGTGTTGCGTTCCCGCTCTATGACAGCGCCATCATGGGTCTCAAGCGCAGAAAGACTGTAGCTGCCGCACCGTTTGCACACGCGGCCAGTCGCCTGCACCATCATGCAGTCGATGCATTTATACGTAGCCATGTTCATTTCTCCTCTTGCGGAGAAGTTAGTATGGTTTACGCATTTGATCAACTCAGTCTGCTTAAATAGTCAATACTTAACAGAAGCTAAAAACGTGGGCTTATCCTTACGTTCCAATCCTCTTGTAAATAGCCTCAAAAATTAAACCGTTTGTATTTCGAGAGCGGCTTCTGTTTTTAAAGCGAATCTTCACGCGCAGCGCCCTCGCATCATCGGCGGGCGGTTCGACAGTCGCGCGTTAAACTTGAAGGCCGGTTCCCGTGTGAAGTCAGTCTTTCGCGCAAGCCGGCGTGGAGGGGGGGCGAACGCGCAAACACGATCACGCCCTGAAGAGCCGGACATATGGAAATGAAATTGTAAGGGAAGAAGAATGGTGGGCGATGAGAGACTCGAACTCCCGACATCCTCGGTGTAAACGAGGCGCTCTACCAACTGAGCTAATCGCCCGCCCGTGTTGGTGGCCGTGAAATATGCGGATCGCGCGAAAACCGCAAGAGGGTTTTGCCGGTTTTTTGATTTTTTTTTCATTTTCGCACAGCAGAAAGCCGCAGCTCCGGGGCATCGGGCTCAACGGTGCTGTTTCCGTCTTCTTGTGAAAGGCTGGCCAATCGCTCTGTAGAGGGATGGTCGGCTCTCTATAGAGCGGGTGTCCGGCTAAAAAGAGGAGACCTCTGCCAAGGCGGGAGGGGGCTCCATTAATGTCCGGATTCGACAGCCGCGAGGATGGCGGCCTCACTTAATAAGGAGGGGGAATAGCATCGCAGACGCGCCCGATTTGGAAAAAAAGCGCTGGCTTTAAAGAGCCGTTTGCCGTGTTTCCGGGAGGCGCAGAACAGGGCTCCGCAAAAAAATGAAAAATGCGCGAAAAGATGATTGACACTTCGAGGCGACCCCCTTAGAAACCCGCTCACACCGACAGACGAAGCGCTTCGAAAACAAGCGATTGAGACTGAAACGGTGCAAAGCGCGGGTGTAGCTCAGCTGGTTAGAGTGCCGGCCTGTCACGCCGGAGGTCGCGGGTTCGAGCCCCGTCACTCGCGCCATTTCTTCTTTCACTGACATTGTCATGAAGACTTGAAAAGCGGTTGCTCATGGGCGCCGCTTGTCTGATTCCTGCGCCCTGCATCCGGGAGCGGTTGCGCTTTGACGGCGCATTCCTTTTCGCAGCATTTTGTCGCAGGCTGCGCCTTGCATGCTGCCTGTTGCTCGCGGCAAGGGTGTGAAACTTTGCTGCAGCGCGATGAAATGGATTTGAATGTCTTGCGCGCGCGCCCTTGCTGCGCTAGTCACGAGCCCGACATCTATCAATTTTCTGTCTCGCGGTTTATCCTGCGGGTGCGCTGACCCCGGGCGCCTCAAAACGGCAAGGGTGTTTTATATGGCTGAAGTCCTCAGTTCCTATATTCCGATCGTCATCTTTATCGCTATCTGTCTCATCATCGGGCTGGCCTTGATGGTTGCGCCCTTCGCTCTGGCGTTCAAGGCGCCCGACGCGGAAAAGCTGTCCGCATACGAGTGCGGCTTCAACGCCTTTGATGATGCGCGCATGAAGTTCGACATCCGCTTCTATCTCGTGGCAATCCTCTTTATCATCTTCGATCTCGAAGTTGCCTTCCTGTTTCCGTGGGCGGCGTCCTTCGGCAATATCGGCTGGTTCGGGTTCTGGTCGATGATGGTGTTCCTGGCGGTTCTGACCATCGGGTTCATCTATGAATGGAAGAAAGGAGCGCTGGAATGGGAATGAGCACCAACGAGACGCTGGTTGCGCCTCAGCCGCGCGGGATCATCGATCCGGCGACCAACAAGCCCATTGGCGCGGATGACCGCTATTTCGGCGAGATCAACGACGAACTCGCCGACAAGGGCTTTCTTGTCACCTCTTCGGCGCAGCTCATCACCTGGGCGCGCACCGGTTCGCTGATGTGGATGCAGTTCGGTCTGGCCTGCTGCGCCGTGGAAATGATGCAGATGTCGATGCCGCGCTATGACTGCGAGCGCTTCGGGTTCGCACCGCGCGCCTCGCCGCGCCAGTCGGATGTGATGATCGTTGCCGGCACGCTGACCAACAAGATGGCGCCCGCGCTTCGCAAGGTCTATGACCAGATGCCGGAGCCGCGCTACGTCATCTCGATGGGATCCTGCGCCAATGGCGGCGGCTACTATCACTATTCCTACTCGGTGGTGCGTGGTTGCGACCGCGTGGTTCCGGTCGACATCTACGTACCTGGCTGTCCGCCCACCGCCGAAGCGCTGCTTTACGGTGTTCTTCTGCTGCAGAAGAAAATCCGGCGCACCGGTACGATCGAGCGATAGGGGTTGATATGAGCGAAGTCCTCAACGAGCTTGGCGCGCACATTCGCGAAACATGCGATGGCACGCCGGCTGTGTCGTTTTCTCATGGTGAGCTCACCATCTCGGCCACGCCGGAAAACATCGTCGATGTCGCCAAGTTCCTGCGCGATGACGGCCAGTGCGGTTTCGTCTGCATCATCGATATCTGCGGTGTCGACTGGCCGACGCGCGAAAAGCGCTTCGATGTTGTCTATCACCTGCTGTCGCCGACCCAGAACGCCCGCATCCGCATCAAGCTGGAAGTCGGCGAGGATGAGGTCGTGCCCTCGATCACATCGATTTTCCCCGGCGCCGACTGGTTCGAGCGCGAGACCTGGGACATGTACGGCATTCCCTTCAGCGGCCATCCGGACCTGCGCCGGATCCTCACCGATTACGGTTTCGAGGGGCATCCGCTGCGCAAGGATTTTCCGACCACCGGTTTCGTCGAGCTGCGCTACGACGAGGAAGCCAAGCGCGTGATTTACGAGCCGGTCGAACTCCGGCAGGAATACCGCAGCTTCGATTTCCTCTCGCCCTGGGAAGGGACCGAATATGTGCTTCCCGGCGATGAAAAGGCGAATGGCTGAGCCGAACCCCAATTTCCTGAGCGCGGAGCGCCTTGACCATGACTGAACATAATGTCCGCAACTTCACGATCAACTTCGGGCCGGAGCATCCTTCCGCCCACGGTGTGTTGCGACTGGTGCTGGAGCTTGACGGCGAAATCGTCGAGCGCGTCGATCCGCATATCGGCCTGCTTCACCGCGGTACCGAGAAGCTGATCGAGACCAAGACCTATCTTCAGGCCGTGCCCTATTTCGACCGGCTCGACTATGTCGCGCCGATGAACCAGGAGCATGCTTTCGCGCTGGCCGTGGAAAAGCTTCTGGAAGTCGAAATTCCGATTCGCGGCCAGTTGATCCGCGTGCTGTTCTCCGAGATCGGCCGCGTTCTCAACCATCTCCTGAACGCCACCACCGCCGCCATGGACGTCGGCGCGCTGACGCCGCCGCTCTGGGGCTTCGAAGAGCGCGAAAAGCTGATGGTTTTCTACGAGCGCGCCTGCGGCGCGCGCATGCATGCGGCCTATTTCCGTCCCGGCGGCGTGCACCAGGATCTTCCGCCTGAGCTCGTCGAGGATATCGGCAAGTGGTGCGAGCAGTTTCCCGCCAAGCTTAACGATATTGAAGCGCTTCTCGCCGGCAACCGCATCTTCAAGCAACGTAATGTCGATATCGGCGTGATCTCGCTCGAAGACGCCTTCGCCTGGGGCTTCTCCGGCGTGATGGTGCGCGGTTCGGGCGCTGCCTGGGACCTGCGCCGCGCGCAGCCCTACGAGTGCTATAACGACATGGACTTCGATGTCGTGATCGGCAAGAACGGCGACTGCTATGACCGCTGGGTCGTCCGCATCAACGAGATGCGCGAATCGGTGAAGATCATGAAGCAGTGCGTCGAGCGGCTTCTGGGCGACGCCAAGCTTGGTCCGTTCAACTCGATGGATGGCAAGGTCGTGCCGCCGAAGCGCGGCCAGATGAAGCGCTCGATGGAAGCGCTGATCCACCACTTCAAGCTCTATACCGAGGGCTATCACGTGCCCGAAGGCGAGGTCTATGCGGCCGTCGAGGCGCCCAAGGGCGAGTTCGGCGTCTATCTCGTCTCCGATGGCACCAACAAGCCCTATCGCTGCAAGATTCGCGCGCCGGGCTTTGCCCACCTCTCGGCCATGGATTTCATGTCCAAGGGCCACCAGCTTGCCGACGTGACCGCCATTATCGGCACGCTCGACATCGTGTTCGGCGAGGTGGACCGGTGAGCGCTGAGGCCGCAAGAACTGCAGGAATCGTTTCCGAATGTCCCGTGCCGGTTGCAGACCGGCGGCAGAACGTGGGATATGCGGGAGCCGTGATGACAACCTCCGAAGAGGTGTAAGAAAGCATGTCCGTTCGTCGATTAGCCGATGAGAATGTCCAGCCGGCCGATTTCGCGTTTTCCGAGGAGAACGTGCGTTGGGCCGAGGCCACGATCCGTAAATATCCGGAAGGCCGCCAGCAGTCCGCCGTGATCCCGCTTCTGATGCGGGCGCAGGATCAGGAAGGCTGGGTGACCCGTGCCGCGATCGAAAAGGTTGCCGACATGCTGTCGATGCCGCTGATCCGGGTTCTGGAAGTGGCGACCTTCTACACCCAGTTCCAGTTGAAGCCGGTCGGCACGAATGCGCACATCCAGGTTTGCGGCACGACGCCCTGCATGCTGCGCGGCGCGGGCGACCTGATCAAGGTCTGCAAGAAGAAGATCAATGCCGCTCCCTTCGAGACCAATGAAGAGGGCACGATGTCATGGGAAGAGGTCGAGTGCCTCGGCGCCTGCGCCAATGCGCCTATGGTGATGATCTTCAAGGACGTCTACGAAGATCTGACGCCCGAGCGGATGGAAGAGATCATCGACGCTTTCGAAGCTGGTCGTGGCTCCGAGATCAAGCCCGGCCCGCAGGTCGATCGCTGGCTGTCCGCGCCCGAGGGCGGGTTCACCGCGCTGACGGAAGAAGGCGAGGGGGCTCTCGAGTCGGACGACACCGATGCCACCGAGACTGGCGCGGGTTCGAAGGAGGCGATCAGTGGCGCGAAGGGCGATCGCCCGCCGGCGCCTGCGGATAAGCCTGCCGAAGTCGACGATCTGACCCAGATGGCAGGGGTAGGTCCCAAGATCGCGGGTCTGCTGAACGATATCGGCATCTATAAATTCGAACAGATCGCGGCCTGGACGCCGAGCGAATGCGCCTGGGTCAACGATTCGCTGAAGCTCGGCGGTCGTATCGAGCGCGACGAATGGGTCCGTCAGGCCGGCGTGCTGGCCAAGGGCGGCATCGAGGAATACGAAAAAGTATTCGGCAGAACAGCGCGGTAGGAGTGAAGCATGTTAAAGGATAAAGATCGCATCTTCACCAATCTTTACGGCCATCGGGACAAGTCCCTGAAGGGCGCGATGTCGCGCGGGCTGTGGGATAATACCAAAGGCATCATCGACAAGGGCCGTGACTGGATCATTCAGGAAATGAAGGATTCGGGTCTGCGCGGCCGTGGCGGTGCGGGCTTCCCGACCGGTCTTAAATGGTCGTTCATGCCGAAGGATGACCGTCCGCATTATCTCGTTGTGAATGCAGACGAATCCGAGCCCGGCACCTGCAAGGACCGCGAGATCCTGCGCAACGATCCGCATCACCTGATTGAAGGCTGCCTGATCGCCGGCTGCGCCATGGGCGCGCATACGGCTTATATCTACGTGCGCGGCGAGTTCATCCGCGAGCGCGAGGCGCTGCAGGCGGCAATCGACGAGTGCTACGATGCGGGGCTGCTCGGCAAGGGCAACAAGTGCGGCTGGGATATGGACATCTTCGTCCATCACGGCGCCGGCGCTTACATCTGCGGCGAGGAAACGGCGCTTCTGGAAAGCCTTGAGGGCAAGAAGGGCCAGCCCCGCCTGAAGCCGCCATTCCCGGCGAACATGGGTCTCTACGGCCTGCCGACGACGGTCAACAACGTCGAATCGATTGCCGTTGCGCCGACGATCCTGCGCCGTGGCGCGAGCTGGTTCTCCTCCTTTGGCCGTCCGAACAATGTCGGCACCAAGCTTTTCATGGTTTCCGGCCATGTGAACCGGCCCTGCGTCGTTGAAGAATCAATGGGCATCACATTCCGCGAGCTGATCGAAAAGCATTGCGGCGGGGTTCGCGGCGGCTGGGACAATCTTCTGGCGGTCATCCCCGGCGGCGCGTCCTGCCCGGTCGTGAAGGCCGAGGACATGATCGACGTGCAGCTCGACTTCGATGGCCTTCGCGGCGTGAAGTCTTCCTTCGGAACCGGCGGCGCGATCGTGATGGACAAGTCGACCGATATCATCGCGGCGATTGCCAGGCTGTCAGCCTTCTTCAAGCATGAAAGCTGCGGCCAGTGCACGCCGTGCCGTGAAGGTACGGGCTGGATGTGGCGCGTGATGGAGCGCATGGTGATCGGCAAGGCGCAGAAGCGCGAGATCGACATGCTGTTCGACGTGACCAAGCAGGTGGAAGGTCACACGATCTGCGCGCTCGGCGACGCTGCCGCCTGGCCGATCCAGGGCCTGATCCGCAATTTCCGTCCGGAAATCGAAAAGCGGATCGACCAGTATACGGCCAACGCCACCTCGCATGGCGCGGTTCTGGAAGCGGCGGAGTAGGGTGATGAAATTTCACGACCAGGTTGATCGGATCGATGCCACCAAGAGCTGCCTGGCTGGCTCGGCGTTCGACGATGTCGATCTGTCTGGTTCGAAGTTTCACAACGTCAACATGTCGGGCTGGAAGGTGAGCAACGCCAATTTCTCCGGCATGGCGGTCACGGATGCGAACCTTTCCGGCATGACGGTCACGGATGCCAATCTCTCGGGCGTCGCGATCAGCGAATGCCGGGTGCACGGCATGACGATCGACGGTATCGATGTCGGCGCGATGCTCGCGCTGTGGAAAGAACACAAGGCTTGAGGCGACGCCCCTGAACGGGCAGACGCAATCGAGAATGGACTGCCGGTGCCTGTTGAGGCTGTTCCGGCGAAGCGGGAAGAACGGATATGGTAAATCTGATTGTAGACGGCAAGGAAATCGAGGTTCCCGACCATTACACGCTGCTGCAGGCGGCGGAGGCGGCGGGCGCTGAAATCCCGCGCTTCTGCTTTCACGAGCGGCTGTCGATTGCCGGCAACTGCCGTATGTGCCTCATTCAGGTGAAGGGCGGACCGCCGAAGCCGGCGGCTTCCTGCGCCATGGGCGTGCGCGACATCCGCGGCGGCCCTGATGGCTCGCTTCCGGAAATCTATACCAAGACGCCGATGGTGAAGAAGGCCCGCGAAGGGGTGATGGAGTTCCTGCTCATCAACCATCCGCTCGATTGCCCGATCTGCGACCAGGGCGGCGAATGCGACCTGCAGGACCAGGCGATGGCCTTCGGTATCGACAGTTCGCGCTACCGCGAGGACAAGCGCGCCGTCGAGGACAAGTATATCGGTCCGCTGGTCAAGACCGTGATGAACCGCTGCATCCACTGCACGCGCTGCGTCCGCTTTACCACGGAAGTTGCAGGCATTTCCGAGCTTGGCCTGATCGGCCGCGGCGAGGATGCCGAAATCACCACCTATCTCGAGCGCGCGATGACGTCCGAGCTTCAGGGCAATGTCGTTGACCTTTGCCCGGTCGGCGCGCTGACCTCCAAGCCGTTTGCGTTCACGGCGCGTCCGTGGGAGCTGAACAAGACCGAGAGCATCGACGTGATGGATGCCGTCGGTTCGGCCATCCGCGTCGATACGCGTGGCCGCGAAGTGATGCGCATCATGCCGCGCATCAACGAGCAGGTGAACGAGGAGTGGATTTCCGACAAGACCCGCTTCATCTGGGACGGTCTGCGCACCCAGCGCATCGATAAGCCCTATATCCGTCAGGGCGGCCGCCTTCAGCCCGCAAGCTGGCCGGAAGCCTTTCAGGCGATCAAGTCCAAGGTCGATGGCGTCAAGGGCGACAGGATCGGCGCGATTGCCGGCGATCTGGCGACTGTTGAGGAAATGTATGCGCTGAAGGGCCTGATGGCATCGCTCGGTTCGTCCAATGTCGACTGTCGTCAGGACGGCGCCGCGCTGGACGTTTCGGCGGGCCGCGCCGGTTACCTTTTCAACCCCACGATCGAGGGCATCGAACAGGCCGATGCGCTGCTGATCATCGGCGCCAATCCGCGCTTCGAGGCTTCGGTGCTGAATGCGCGGATTCGCAAGCGGTCCCGCAAGGGCGGCTTCCCGGTCGGCGTCATCGGCGAAAGTGCCGATCTGCGTTACCCCTACAGCTATCTCGGAGCCGGTCCGTCCTCGCTTGGCGAGCTCGCCTCGAGTGATTTCATGGAAACGCTGAAGAAGGCCGAGCGTCCGATCGTGCTCGTTGGTCCCGGTGCGCTTTCTCGCGAAGATGGCGCGGCTGTGCTTTCGAAGGCAGCATCGATTGCCAGGGACATCGGTGCGGTCACGGCGGACTGGAACGGTTTTGCGGTTCTGCACACGGCAGCCTCGCGCGTTGGCGGTCTCGATATCGGCTTCGTGCCGGGCGAGGGCGCTGCCAACACCGCTTCGATGATGACCGACATGGACGTTCTGTTCCTGCTCGGCGCCGACGAACTGGACTTCTCGGCCAAGAAGGCCGGCTTCACCGTCTATATCGGCAGCCATGGCGATGCCGGCGCGATGAACGCCGATGTCGTGCTTCCGGCTGCGACCTACACCGAAAAGTCAGGCACCTACGTCAATCTCGAAGGCCGGGTGCAGATGACCAACCGCGCGGGCTTCGCGCCGGGCGATGCCCGCGAAGACTGGGCCATCATCCGTGCATTGTCGGGTGTTTTCGGCAAGGCGCTGCCCTACGACTCGCTTGGCGCGCTGCGCGCGGCTCTTTATGCCGAGTTTCCGCACCTTGCTGCGCTTGACGAGATCGCTGACGCTGATATCAACGCCATCGAAACGCTGGCCGGTAGGGGCGGGGAGCTTGGTGATTCCGGTTTCGTATCGCCGGTTGCCGATTTCTATCTGACCAACCCGATTGCCCGGGCATCGGCCGTCATGGCCGAGTGCTCGGCGCTGGCGCGCAACAATTTCCAGGCGGCGGCGGAGTAAGGACGGAGCAATGGATTCTTTTTTCTCGATGTATCTCTGGCCTGCGCTGATCATGATCGGCCAGTCGCTCCTGCTGCTGGTCCTGCTGCTCGTCGGCATCGCCTTTCTGCTGCTCGCCGACCGCAAGATCTGGGCGGCGGTGCAGATGCGCCGCGGTCCGAACGTGGTCGGTCCCTTCGGTATGTTCCAGTCGTTTGCCGACCTCCTGAAGTTCGTCTTCAAGGAGCCCGTGATTCCGGCAAGCTCCGACAAGGTTGTTTTCCTGCTCGCGCCGTTGATCTCGGTCACGCTGGCGCTTGCCACCTGGGCCGTCATCCCCTTCGCCGATGGCTGGGTCATGGCCAATATCAATATCGGCATTCTTTATGTCTTCGCCATTTCCTCGCTTGAGGTTTACGGCGTGATCATGGGCGGCTGGGCGTCGAACTCGAAATACGCCTTCCTTGGCTCGCTGCGTTCTGCAGCGCAGATGGTGTCCTACGAAGTCTCGATCGGTCTGGTCATTGTCACGGTGCTTCTGACCGCCGGCTCGTTGAACCTCTCCGATATCGTGTTTGCGCAGACCACCGGTCTTGGCACCATGATCGGCCTGCCGCCGTCCATCCTCGACTGGAACTGGCTGGCGCTGTTCCCGATGTTCATCGTGTTCTTCATTTCGGCGCTGGCCGAGACCAACCGTCCGCCCTTCGATCTTCCCGAAGCGGAATCGGAACTGGTCGCAGGCTTCATGGTCGAATATGGCTCGACCCCGTACATGATGTTCATGCTCGGCGAATATGCTGCAATCGTGCTGATGTGCGCGCTGACCACCACGCTGTTCCTCGGCGGCTGGCTGCCGATCCTGGATGTCCCGGTTCTGAACTGGATCCCCGGTGTCATCTGGTTCGTGCTCAAGATATGCCTCTGCTTCTTCATGTTCGCGATGGTGAAGGCTTTCGTGCCGCGCTACCGCTATGACCAGCTGATGCGTCTCGGCTGGAAGGTTTTCCTTCCGCTGTCGCTCGCCATGGTCGTGATCGTCGCTTTCGTCGTCAAGCTGACCGGCTGGGTTGGTTGATGCAGGTCGCAAGACCGGAATGGAGATATTGAAATGGGTTCTGTCGCTCAGGCATTCAATGCGCTCTTCCTGAAGGAGTTCGTCGGTGCGTTCTTTCTGACGATGCGCTACTTCTTCAGCCCGAAGTCGACGGTCAACTATCCGTTCGAAAAGGGGCCGGTGAGCCCGCGCTTCCGCGGCGAGCATGCGCTGCGTCGTTATCCGAACGGCGAAGAGCGCTGCATCGCCTGCAAGCTGTGCGAGGCGATCTGTCCCGCGCAGGCCATCACCATCGAGGCCGGTCCGCGCCGCAATGACGGCACACGCCGCACGGTGCGTTACGACATCGACATGGTGAAGTGCATCTATTGCGGCTTCTGCCAGGAAGCCTGTCCGGTTGAAGCGATCGTCGAGGGGCCGAATTTTGAATTCGCCACCGAAACGCGCGAAGAACTTTACTACGACAAGGACCGCCTGCTCGCCAATGGCGACCGGTGGGAACGCGAAATCGCGAAGAACATCGCGATGGATGCGCCTTATCGCTGATTGCAGGCCGGGTTGTTGCCCGGCGGTTTGAAATCTAACGAGGAAGGGCTTCCGGTTCCGGCGGTCTTTCGCAAATGCGCAGGTGGCGAAAGCTGCCGCGTCCACGAAGAGAAGGCACCAAAATGGGTCTCCAGGCTCTTTTTTTCTATCTGTTCGCGTTCATCGCCGTGGCGTCGGCGTTCATGGTGATCTCGGCGAAGAACCCCGTTCATTCGGTGCTGTTCCTGATCGTCGTGTTCGTGAATGCAGCGGCGCTGTTCATCATTGCGGGCGCCGAATATCTCGGCCTTCTGCTGCTGGTGGTCTATGTCGGCGCGGTCGCGGTGCTGTTCCTGTTCGTGGTCATGATGCTGGACATCGACTTTGCCGAACTGCGCGCCGGCATCCTGCGCTATGCGCCGGTCGGCGCCCTGATCGGCGTCGTGCTGCTTGCCGAGCTGATCGTGGTTGTCGGCGGCACATTCATTCCGGCCGGAGTCGCGGCCAATACCGCGATGCCGATGCCTGCCGATACGTCGAGCGTGGTGGCGATCGGTGACGTGATCTATACGCACTATGCCTATTTCTTCCAGGTCGCGGGCCTGATCCTCTTGGTCGCCATGATCGGCGCGATCGTGCTGACGCTGAAGCATCGTCCGGATGTGAAGCGCCAGAACATTGCCAAGCAGGTTGCCCGCACGCCGGAAAGCGCCCATGAGACCGTCAAGGTCAAGCCGGGCCAGGGCATCTAAGAACGAGAAATGCAGGGATACGGGATCTAAGGACAACGCAATGGAAATCGGACTTTCCCACTACCTGACGGTCAGCGCCATACTCTTCACGATTGGCGTTTTCGGTATCTTTCTGAACCGGAAGAACGTCATCATCATCCTCATGTCCATCGAGCTGATCCTGCTGTCGGTCAACCTCAACATGGTCGCGTTCTCCTCGTTCCTGAACGATATGGTCGGGCAGGTCTTCGCCCTGTTCATCCTCACCGTTGCGGCTGCGGAAGCGGCGATCGGTCTGGCGATCCTCGTGGTGTTCTATCGTAATCGCGGCTCGATTGCGGTCGAAGACGTCAACATGATGAAGGGCTGAATCAGAGATGATCTACAAACTCATCGTCTTCCTGCCGCTTTTGGGCTTCCTCATCGCCGGCCTCTTCGGAAACCGCATCGGTGCAAAGGCGACCGAATGGGTCACGATCGCGTTGATGGCGGTTGCGGCCGTTCTGTCGTGGTACGTGTTCATTTCGGTTGGCTTCCTGACCCATGCCGAGGATTTCGTCATTCAGGTTCCGATCATGCGCTGGATCACGTCCGGCGATATCGACGTGCTCTGGCAGATCCGCATCGACACGCTGACGGCTGTGATGCTGGTCGTGGTCAACACGGTCTCGTGTCTCGTCCACCTCTATTCCGTGGGCTACATGCATGACGACCCGCATCGTCCGCGCTTCTTTGCCTATCTGTCGCTGTTCACCTTCGCCATGCTGTCGCTGGTCACCTCCGACAACCTGCTGCAGATGTTCTTCGGCTGGGAAGGCGTCGGTCTTGCCTCCTATCTGCTGATCGGCTTCTGGTACAAGAAGCCGTCGGCAAGCGCTGCGGCCATGAAGGCCTTCATCGTCAACCGCGTCGGTGACTTCGGCTTCCTGCTCGGTATTGCCGGTCTGTTCTTCCTCGCCCACACGATCAATTTCGATCCGATTTTTGCAGCGAGCGAAAAGATTGCCGCAAGCCATGAGGCCGCAGTGGCCGCCGGTGAGAATGTCGCCGTCATGCACTTCCTCGGCATGGACCTGACGCTGATGCATGCCATCACCGCCGTCTGCCTGTTGCTGTTCATGGGCGCGATGGGCAAGTCCGCTCAGTTCCTGCTGCACACCTGGCTTCCCGACGCCATGGAAGGCCCGACCCCGGTTTCGGCCCTCATCCACGCCGCGACCATGGTGACCGCAGGCGTCTTCCTCGTCGCCCGCATGTCGCCGGTCTTCGAACTGTCGCCGACCGCGCTCACCTTCGTGACGCTGATCGGCTCGATCACCGCCTTCTTCGCCGCCACCATCGGTCTCGTGCAGAACGACATCAAGCGCGTGATTGCCTACTCCACCTGCTCGCAGCTCGGCTACATGTTCGCAGCGCTTGGGGCAGGGGCTTATGGCGCAGGCGTGTTCCATCTCTTCACGCATGCCTTCTTCAAGGCGCTGCTGTTCCTCTGCGCGGGCTCGGTCATCCATGCCGTTTCCGGCGAGCAGGACATGCGCCACATGGGCGGTCTCCGGAAGCATATCCCTGTGACCTTCTGGGCGATGATCATCGGCACGCTCGCCATCACCGGCGCCGGCATTCCCGGCACCCCGATCGGTGCGGCCGGCTTCTTCTCCAAGGATGCGATCATCGAATCGGCCTTTGTCTCGGCAAGCCCGCTCGGCCTGTTCTCCTTCTGGATGCTGGTCATCGCGGCTGCCTTCACCGCCTTCTACTCCTGGCGCCTAATCTTCATGACCTTCTTCGGCAAGCCGCGCGCGTCTTCCGATGTCATGCACCACGTGCATGAAAGCCCCTGGGTCATGCTGCTGCCGCTGGTCGTGCTGTCGCTGGGCGCGCTGTTTGCCGGCGTTGTCTTCCTGCCGTATTTCTTCGGCCATGATTACAGCGAGTTCTGGAAGGGTGCGCTCTTCACCGGTCCGCACAACGAGGTGCTCGACGAGCATCACCATGTGCCGCTCTGGGTCGTCCTGTCGCCGTTCGTCGCTATGGCGCTCGGAACCCTGGTCGCGATCTACATGTACCTGATCAAGCCGTCCTCGGCGCCTGCGCTTGCCAACGCAATGCCGCGGATCTACGCCTTCCTGCTCAACAAGTGGTATTTCGATGAGCTTTACGACTTCCTGTTCGTAAGGCCCGCCAAGGCGGTCGGCTACTTCCTTTGGCAGAAGGGCGATGTCGGCGTGATCGACCGCTACGGACCCAACGGAATTGCAGCGCGCGTGAACGACGTTACCAACCGCGTCGTCAAGCTGCAGTCCGGTTATGTTTACCACTACGCGTTTGCAATGCTGATCGGCGTGGCCGCGCTTGTAACCTGGATGATGCTCGGAGGGGCTCTGTAATGAGCGACTGGCCAATTCTTTCAACAGTCACCTTCCTGCCGCTGGTCGGCGTGGTGCTGATCCTGTTTACCCGCGACGATAACGAGACCGGGCTCAGGAATATCCGCAACGTGGCGTTGCTGACGACGATCTTCACGTTCATCGTCTCGCTGTTCGTTTGGATGCAGTTCGACCCCTCGAACCCGAACTTCCAGCTGATCGAAGATCATCCCTGGCTCGGCACGGGCATTTCCTACCATCTCGGCATTGACGGCATTTCGCTGCTGTTCATCCTGCTGACGACGGTGCTGATGCCGCTGTGTATCCTTGCGTCCTGGGAAGCCATCACCTATCGGGTGAAGGCCTACATGATCGCGTTCCTGATCCTCGAAACGCTGATCATCGGCGTGTTCGTCTCGCTCGATATCGTGATGTTCTACATCTTCTTCGAGGCGGGCCTGATCCCGATGTACCTGATCATCGGCATTTGGGGGCACGAGCGCCGCGTCTATGCATCGCTGAAGTTCTTCCTTTATACCTTCGCCGGCTCGGTCTTCATGCTGCTGTCGATCATGGCGATGTACTGGGTGACGGGCACGACCAGCGTTCCGGTGCTTTTGGAGTATGACTTCCCGGTCAACCTGCAATATTGGTTGTTCCTCGGCTTCTTCGCATCCTTTGCAGTCAAGATGCCGATGTGGCCGGTGCATACCTGGCTTCCGGATGCCCACGTGGAAGCGCCGACGGCGGCCTCCGGCGTTCTGGCGGGCGTGCTTCTGAAGCTTGGCGGCTTCGGCGTGCTGCGCTACTCGATGCCGATGTTCCCCGACGCGTCCTATTACTTCGCGCCGTTCATCTTCGGGCTGTCGATCATCGCCATCATCTACGCCTCGCTGGTGGCGCTGATGCAGACCGACATGAAGAAGCTGATCGCCTATTCATCGGTCGCTCACATGGGCTACGTCACCATGGGCATGTTCTCGGCGACCACCGAGGGCGTTGAAGGCGCGATCTTCCTGATGCTGTCGCACGGCATTGTTTCGGGCGCGCTGTTCTTCTGCGTCGGTATCGTCTACGATCGCATGCATACCCGCGAGATCGCGGCGTTCGGCGGGCTTGTGAACAACATGCCGAAATTCGCCGTCGCCTTCATGATCTTCACCATGGCCAATGTCGGTCTTCCGGGAACGTCGGGTTTCATCGGCGAATTCCTGACCGTCGTCGGTGTCTTCCAGGTCAATACCTGGATCGCGGTCTTCGCGGCCACGGGCGTCATTCTCTCGGCCTGTTACGCGCTCTGGCTCTATCGCCGGGTCATCTTCGGCGCACTGGAGAAGGACAGCCTCAAGGCGCTGCTGGATCTCAGCACCCGCGAGAAGATCGTTCTCTACCCGCTGATCTTCCTGACGATCTTCTTCGGTGTCTATCCCGAGCCGATCTTCGCAGCGATCCACGGCCCTGTGGCGCAGATCGTTCAACATTACGGTGCGGTGCTTGAGCAGACCAAGAACATCGCGCTGCCGGTATACTGAGACAGGATCTTTTGGACATGACCTCGGAACTCCTACTTTCAAGTCTGAAGCTGATCCTGCCGGAGCTGGTCCTCTCGCTCGGTGCGATGGTCCTTCTGATGATCGGTGCTTTCGCCGGCCGCAAGAGCGGCCGGACGATCGTCGGTCTTGCGGCCGCGCTCCTGATCGGCGCCTTCGGGGCGCTCATCTGGGCAGGCTCCGGATCGGCGTTCGGCGGTTCGCTGGTGTTCAACAACTTCACGCTGTTCATGCAGACGCTCGTGCTGATCGGCGCGTTCCTGTCGATGATCCTCTCGGTCGGCCACCAGGAACCGGAATATCTTGATCGCTTCGAGTTTCCGGTGCTGATGCTGCTGTCGACCACCGGCATGATGCTGATGGTCTCAGCCAACGACATGCTCGCCTTCTACATGGGCCTCGAGCTGATGTCGCTGCCGCTCTATGTGATCGCCGCCATCAACCGTGACAGCCTGCGCTCGACCGAAGCCGGTCTGAAGTACTTCGTTCTCGGCTCGCTGTCCTCGGGCATGCTGCTCTACGGTATTTCGCTGGTGTACGGTTTCACCGGCAATATCGGCTTCGAGCCGATTGCCGCGACGATCGCGAGCGGCGAGACCGGCCTCGGCTTCATCTTCGGCATGGTGTTCGTTCTTGCCGGCATCACCTTCAAGATCTCGGCCGTGCCGTTCCACATGTGGACGCCGGACGTTTATGAAGGTGCACCGACGCCGGTCACGGCCTTCTTCGCCTCCGCGCCCAAGGTCGCTGCGATGGCGATCATCATTCGCCTGCTGATCGAGGCCTTCGGTCCGGCCGTCGATGCGTGGCGCCAGATCATCGTGTTCATCGCGATCGCCTCGATGGTTCTCGGCGCCTTTGCCGCCATCGGCCAGCGCAACATCAAGCGTCTGATGGCCTATTCCTCGATTACCCACATGGGTTACGCGCTGGTCGGCCTTGCCGCTGGCACCGAGGCTGGCGTCAAGGGTGTCGTGCTCTATATGGCGATCTACCTGTTCACCACGCTCGGCGCCTTCGCGATCATCATGGCGATGCGGCTCAAGGAAGGCGGCAATGTCGAGAATATCGACGATCTCGCCGGCCTTTCGACCACCAAGCCGGTGATGGCCGTGGTGCTGACGGCGCTGATGTTCTCGCTTGCGGGCGTCCCTCCGCTCGCCGGCTTCTTCGGCAAGTATTTCGTGTTCCTGGCCGCAATCGATGCCAAGCTCTATACGCTTGCCATCATCGGTGTCGTCTCCTCGGTGATCGCCTGTTTCTACTATCTGCGCGTCATCAAGGTGATGTGGTTCGATGAGCCGACCGTCGAGTTTGCACGCGTTGCTGGCGAACTGCGATTCGTCTTCGGCATCAGCGGCCTGTTTGCGATCGGCTACCTGCTGTTTGGCGGCTCGTTGAACAATGCTGCGGCATCGGCCGCGGCGGCACTCTTCTAGGATGGCGGCGGCAGTCTCCGCCGTCGACGCCTACCGTCACGAAGCGCTCGATACCGTCGGCTCGACCAACAGCGAGGCGATGGATCGGGCGCGTTCCGGTGATACGGGCCGTTTGTGGTTGACCGCGAGGCAACAGATGAGCGGCCGTGGACGTCGCGGCCGGAGCTGGGCATCCGAACCTGGCAATCTCTATGCCTCGCTGCTGCTGATCGATCCGGCGCCAGAGGCCATGACCGCGTCGCTTCCTCTGGTAGCGGCGCTTGGCGTTCATGGTGCAATATCGCGGGTGATGGCCGGGCAGGACAGCGCCGTCGCGATCAAGTGGCCGAACGATGTGCTGATCGACCGGAAGAAGGTCTGTGGTATCCTGCTCGAAGCCGAGCGGCTTGCCGATGGCCGGCAGGCTGTCGTCATAGGTATAGGCGTAAATGTCGCCTACGGGCCTGACAATGCGCCTTACCCGGTCGCGCGCATTTCGGACTATGTGGCAGGCGCCGATCCGGAAACGCTGTTTGCCCATCTCTTCGTCACCATGGCTGAAGAGCTTCTGGTCTGGGATCGGGGCGAGGGGCTTGCGAGGACGGTGGCGCGCTGGCGCGCGGCCGCATGCGGGATCAACGAGCCGATCAGGGTCAATCTCGCCCGCGAGCAGATCTCCGGGATTTTCGTCGGCATCGATGATGCCGGCATGCTGAAACTGAAAACGGAAAACGGTCTGCGCACTTTTGCGGCAGGCGACGTGTTTTTCGACAATGGAAATGGATAACGCTTGATGGCGGATAATAACGCGGAACTGGTCTTCCTTCCCCTGGGCGGCCTTGGCGAAATCGGGATGAACCTGGCGCTCTATGGCTACGGGCCTGCAAAGAAGCGCGAATGGATCATGGTCGATTGCGGGGTCACCTTTCCGGGGCCCGATCTTCCGGGCGTCGACCTGGTTCTGCCCGATATCGAATTCGTGCGCGAGCAGCGCGGCAATCTGAAGGCGATGATCATCACCCACGCGCATGAGGATCACTTCGGCGCGATCGCAACGCTGTGGCCGGGCCTCAATGTGCCGGTCTATGCGTCTGCCTTCACCGCTGGCCTGCTCGAGGCCAAACGCGAGTATGAAAGCTGGATGCGCGAGATTCCGGTGACGATCTTCAAGGCCGGCGATACCATCAATGTCGGCCCGTTCACGGTCGAAGGCATTGCCGTGAACCACTCGATCCCGGAACCGATGGCGCTTGCGATCCGCACGCCGCTCGGCAACATCGTCCACACCGGCGACTGGAAGATCGACCATGCGCCGACGCTCGGGCCCAAGACCGACGAGGCGCGCCTGCGCGCCATCGGCGACGAGGGCGTTCTGGCGCTGATGTGCGATTCGACGAACGCGATGCGCGATGGCGTTTCGCCATCCGAGCAGGAGATTTCCGCAAGCCTGCGACAGGTGATCGAGAACGCCGAAGGCCGCGTGGCGCTGACGACGTTTTCCTCCAATATCGGCCGTATCCGCTCGATCGCCAAGGCAGCGGAGGAGGCCGGCCGCGATGTGCTGCTGCTCGGTTCCTCGCTGAAGCGCGCGGTGTCGGTCGCCCGCGATCTGGGCCTGATGGAAGGCGTCAAGCCGTTCGTGGACGAGGATGAGTTCGGCTATATCCCGCGCGACAAGGTTGTTGCGATCCTCACCGGTTCGCAGGGCGAGCCGCGTGCAGCCCTTGCCAAGCTTTCCCGTGACGAGATGCGCAATGTGGCGCTCGCAGCCGGCGATCTGGTGGTGTTTTCCTCGCGCGCCATTCCCGGAAACGAGAAGGCGATCCAGGAAATCAAGAATGGGCTGGTGGAGCAGGGCGTCCACATCCTCACCGACGGTGAGGCGCTGGTTCATGTTTCCGGCCATCCGCGCCGCAACGAACTGAAGCAGATGTATGAGTGGATCCGTCCGGAAATCCTGGTGCCGGTGCATGGCGAGGCCCAGCATCTGATGGCGCAGAAGGAACTGGCGGAGCAGAGCGGCATCGCTCAGGTGCCGCGGGTGCGCAATGGCGACCTCGTCAGGCTTGCGCCGGGCCCGGCCGAAGTCATCGGCCATGTCGAGGCGGGGCGGGTCTACAAGGACGGAAAGCTGATCGGCGGGTTGGACGAAATGGGCATCGGCGATCGCCGCAAGCTTTCCTTTGTTGGCCATGTCTCTGTCAGTGTCATCCTGAATTCGAAGTTCGACTTTTCAGGTGATCCCGATGTGGTGCCTATCGGCCTGCCGGGCTTTGACGACGACGACGAGAAGATGGAAGACGTGCTGTTCGACGCCGTTCTCGGCGCCGTCGAAAGCATTCCGCGCTCGCGCCGCAAGGACCTCGCCATGGTCAAGGAAGCCATCCGCCGCTCCGTCCGCGCCGCCGCCAACGAGTGCTGGGGCAAGAAGCCGGTGGTGACCGTGTTTGTGAACAAGGTCGGTTAAGGGCCTCTGTTCGCCGCAGGAAATGTTGTCGCTGTGCTTTTGCGCGGCGGCATCGGCTGTTCGGCGCTGCCCTCCCTCCCACTCCGCGTCGTCTTCGGGCTTGACCCGAGGATCCATGCTGCCTTCGCCGTTGATGCTGGCGCATTGTGTTGGCACTCTGGAAGGGAGTGTTACTGTCACTTCGAGAGTACCGCCGAGAACGTTGCCTGGACCCTCGGGTCAAGCCCGAGGGTGACCCGAGGGAGGCACGGGGGTGACCCGAGGGAGGGACCGGGGGTGACCCGAGGGAGGGACCGGGGGTGACCCGACGGAGGGACCGGGGTGTTGTTATCGGTCAAGGGGACTGCTGTGTGGCGCTGCCTTCCCTCCCACTCCGCGTCATCCTCGGGCTTGACCCGAGGATCCATGCTGCCTTCGCCGTTGATGTTGACGCATTGTGTGGGCACTCGGGAGGGGAGTGTTACTGTCACTTCGAGAGTACCGCCGAGAACGTTGCCTGGACCCTCGGGTCAAGCCCGAGGGTGACCCGAGGGCGGGGCGGGGGTGACCCGACGGAGGGGCGGGGTGTTCTCGGGCAAGGGGACTGCTGTGTGGCGCTGCCTTCCCTCCCACTCCGCGTCATCCTCGGGCTTGACCCGAGGATCCATGCTGCCTTCGCCGTTGATGCTGGCGCATTGTGTCGGCGCTCGGGTGGGGAGTGTTACTGTCACTCCGAGAGTACCGCCGAGAGCGCTGCCTGGACCCTCGGGTCAAGCCCGAGGGTGACCCGACGGAGGGGCGGTGGTGACCCGAGGGAGGGACGGGGGTGTTGTTATCGGGCAAGGGGACTGCTGTGCGGCGCTGACTTCCCTCCCACTCCGCGTCGTCTTCTGGCTCCGGCTCCTGCCTCGCCGGTTCTAAGTGACACGCCCTCTCACCCCGGTTTTCGGAACAGCCGGCTCTGTTCGAACAGGCCTTCCAGCATGCTGATGCGCTCGCGGGTCTGGTCCCAGCTCTTGGACTGGACGGCCTCGATCAGCGCCTCGACCACGAATAGCGTCACGATCGACGAGTCCCAGGCTGATGGCGCCTCGATATGAACGCGGAAGGTGTGGCGGGCGAACTTGGCGACGGGGGAGGCCCACTGATCGGTGAACAGGATGATTTCCAGTCCGTTTTCCTTGGCGACGCGCGCAAGGGTGGCCATGTCCTGCTCGTAGCGGCGGATGTCGAAGATCACCAGCACATCGCCTTCCGCCATGTTCAGCATGTGCTGCGGCCATGAAGAGGAATTGGACGACATCAGCGTCGTCTTCGGGCGGATCACCTGCATGTGTGTGAAGAAATAGCTGGCAAGCGCACCGGTGATGCGGCCGCCCACGAAATAGACCGCGCGGTTCACATCGGAAAGAAGCTCGGCAGCGCCCCCGAATGTCGCCTGATCGAGCTGGGTCAGCGTGCGCCGCATGTTGTCGATCGCGGCCTCGCCGAACCGGTTCAGAATATGGGTCTCGGGCACGTTGCGGGCGAGGCGGTCATGCTTGGCGATCGGGTTTGAAAGCGTCGCCTCCAATTCCTGATGAAGGCGCGCCTGAAACGCGCCATAGCCGGTGAAGCCGAGCTTCTGCACCATGCGGGCAACCGTTGGCGTCGAAACATCGGCGTTTTCGGCAAGCGTTGTGATGCTGCCGAGGCCGGAGACCGGATAATTCTCCCGGATCGTATCGGCAAGCCGTTTTTCCGAGCGGGTCAGGCCTTCATAGCGTGACGCGATGATCTCTGCGACTGTGCGGGTATCGTCGTGCAATCCACTCTCCGGCCTGCTTTTGCTCAGACCATTTAGAAACGCCGCTTCGGTCCCGTCAATCGAAAAGTGAAAAGAAGTTTTCAGGCTGCAATTGACATCGATTGTTTTCTGAAGAACTATTTACAAAAAAGAGAATAAACAAAAATCCAGGGGAACGGATGCTGGAAATGTCGGGGCTTTTGAGCGCCCGCGACGGTGCGCCGGTGGCCATCGAACGCGCGGATGCGACAAGCGAAATCGTGCTGATCTGCGAACATGCAAGCCGTCATGTGCCCGAAACCCTGGGCGATATGGGGCTCGATGCAGATGCGCTGGTCAGCCACATCGCCTGGGATCCGGGTGCTCTGGCTGTGTCGCAGCTTTTGAGTTCGGCCCTTGACGCGACGCTCATCCATCAGCGCTTCACCCGGCTTGCCTATGATTGCAACCGTCCGCCGGAAGCAGCGGATGCGATCCCCGAAATCAGCGAGATCTACCAGATACCGGCCAATCGAGGGCTTGATCCGGCCGCGCGGGCGGAGCGGGCGAAAGCGCTCTATGAGCCGTTTCATGCTGCGATCGACGATCTGTTGAGCGCGCGGCGTCATGCGGGACGGATGCCAGTGATCGTTACCATCCACTCTTTCACCCCGGTCTATCGCGGCGTTCGGCGCGACGTCGAAATCGGCATATTGCATGACACCGATACGCGTCTTGCCGATTGCATGCTGGCAAGGCCCGCAGGCGGCTACGACGTGCGCCGCAACGAGCCCTATGCGCCGGTCGATGGCGTCACCCACACGCTGTGCCGCCATGGGCTGAAGCGCGGTATCCTCAACGTCATGGTCGAGATCCGGAATGATCTCATCGCCGATCCGGCGGGCCAGGTTCAGGCGGCTGGCTATATTGCCGGCCTTCTGGAAGCATGCCTGGGGGAGGCCGCCTGATGCCGCAAGCAATCAAGACCTATGTGCGTTATGTGGATGGCTTCAACCGGATCGTCGGCCGCATCGCCATGTGGCTGATCTTCGTGATGATGGGCATCCTGCTGTGGTCGTCGGTGTCGAAGACGATGTTCAATCCGTCGCTCTGGACGCTGGAAATGGCGCAGTTCGTGATGACCGCCTATTACATTCTGGGCGGTCCCTATTCGCTGCAGATGGACAGCCATGTGCGCATGGACCTGATCTATGGCCGCTGGACGCCGCGCCAGAAGGCGGCGGTGGATGCCGTCACCGTGATCATGCTGTTTACCTATCTGATCTTCCTGCTGATCGGTGGCGTTTCGTCCACCCAATACGCGCTCAAATACGGCGAGACCTCCTATTCGAGCTGGTCGCCCTATATGGCGCCGATCAAGATCGTCATGGTCGCCGGCATCTTCCTGATGTTCCTGCAGACGACATCGATCTTCTTCAAGGATCTGGCGAAGGCGCTGGGGAGAGAAATCGCATGAACCTCTCCTATGAAATGATCGCGCTCCTCCTGTTCTTCTCGATGATGATGACCATGCTGACCGGCCAGCGCGTGTTCGCCGCGATCGGCTTTGTCGGCGTGGTGGCGGCGGCAGCCCTCTGGGGCACCGGCGGCACGGAACTCGGCTTCTCGGCCAGCATGAAGCTGATGAAGTGGTATCCGATGCTGACGCTGCCGCTGTTCATCTTCATGGGCTACATGCTGTCGGAATCCGGCATCGCAGAGGACCTCTACAAGGCGTTTCACGTCTGGATGGGCGGTCTTCCCGGCGGGCTTGCTGTCGGCACGATCGGGCTGATGGTGGTGATTTCGGCCATGAATGGGCTTTCCGTTGCCGGTATGGCGATCGGCGCCACGATCGCTCTGCCGGAACTGCTACGGCGCGGCTATGACAAGATCATGGTCTCCGGCGTCATCCAGGCCGGTTCCTCGCTCGGCATTCTGGTGCCGCCAAGCGTGGTGCTGGTGCTCTACGGCATGATCGCACGCCAGCCGGTGGGCAAGCTCTGGGTCGCGGGCGTTCTGCCCGGTCTGCTGCTCGCCGCCCTGTTCGTGATCTACATCATCATCCGCTGCCGCATGAACCCGGCGCTCGGGCCGGCGCTGCCGAAGGAAGAACGCGACATGCCGCTCGGCGAAAAGCTGAAGCTTTTGCGCGCCGGCATCATTCCGTTCCTGATCTTCTTCCTGATGATGGGCCTGTTCCTGATGGGCGTGACCAGCCTGACGGAAAGTGCTGCCATCGGCGCGCTTTCGGCCATGGTCGCAGCCCTCGTCAAGCGCCGCCTGACCTGGAAGCTCCTCAACCGGACGATGGAGCAGACGCTCGGCATATCCTGCATGTTCATGTGGATCATCGTCGCAGCCCTTTGCTTCGGCGCGGTGTTTGACGGGCTTGGTGCGGTCCGGGCGCTGGAGCATCTGCTGCTTGAAAAGTGGGAGCTCGGTCCCTGGGAAATCCTGATCCTGATGCAGATTTCCTACATCATCATGGGCACGTTCCTGGACGACACGGCGATGCTGGTGATTGTCGCGCCGCTTTACGTGCCGCTGGTCGGGCATCTGGGTTTCGATCTCGTCTGGTACGGTGTGCTCTATACGATTACCTGCCAGATCGCCTACATGACGCCGCCCTTCGGCTACAATCTCTTCTTGATGCGGGCCATGGCCCCGCCCGAAATATCACTTGTCGATATCTACCGCTCCGTCTGGCCATTCGTGATCATCATGATCATCGGTCTGGCGATCGTCACGGCATTCCCGCAGATTGCCCTGTGGCTGCCGAACATGGTCTATGCGCGCTGAGGGAGCGGGAGGCGCGCGACAACTGCCCCATAGCAAGGGGAAATGCGGGATGCGGCATCACGCTTCATTCCGCCAAAACAGAGGGAAACAGACATGAACAGCAGACGTAGTTTTCTCAGGAATGCCGGCCTTGCGACAGCAGCCGGCGCTTCCGCGCTTGCCTCACCCGCCATTGTCCGCGCCCAAAGCAAGATCACCTGGCGGCTCCAGACCTATGCCGGTCCGGCGCTTGCCGAACATGTGGTCAAGGACTGCATCGACAATTTCAACAAGGCGGCCAATGGCGAGATGGAGATCCAGCTCTTCACCGCCGACCAGCTGGTGCCGACGGGCGAACTGTTCCGCGCCATGCAGGCCGGAACGATCGATGCCGTCCAGTCGGACGACGATTCCATGAACTCTCCGCTCGATATCAAGGTGTTCGGCGGCTACTTCCCCTTCGCCTCGAAATTCAGCCTCGACGTGCCGACGCTGTTTTACGAATACGGCCTCGCCGATATCTGGGAGAAGGCCTATTCGGAGGTTGGCGTGCAGTGGATTTCCGCTGGTGCCTGGGACCCCTGCAACTTCGCCACCGTCAATCCGGTCCAGAGCCTGTCCGATCTTGAAGGCCTGCGCATCTTCACCTTCCCGACGGCGGGCAAGTTCCTGTCGCAGTTCGGCGTCGTGCCGGTTACGCTGCCCTGGGAAGACGTGCAGGTTGCCATGCAGACCGGCGAGCTCGACGGCCTTGCATGGTCGGGCATCACCGAGGATTACACTGTCGGCTGGGCGGATGTGACCAACTACTTCCTGACCAACAACATCTCGGGCGGCTGGTGCGGGTCGTTCTTCGTCAATTCCGACAAATGGGCGGAAGTGCCGGAGCATCTCAAGGTGCTGTTCCGCATGTGCACGGATTCCTCTCACCTTCACCGCCTGCACTGGTACTGGGGCGGCGAGGCCCGGCTTCGCGCCCATGGCGACAAGCTCAAGCTTACCACCATCCCCGATGCGGAATGGAAGACGGTGGAGGATGCCGCCGATGCCTTCTGGGACGAGATCGCAGCCGAGACCGACCGGACGGCGGAAGTCGTGAAGATCCTGAAACAGTATCAGGCCGACATGAACGCCGCCGGCCCGCCCTACCGCAACGGCTGATTGACGAGGCTGCCGGGTTTCCGTTCGCAACGCCCCTCAGCTCTCTCTCTGAGTCACCCTCGGGCTTGACCCGAGGGTCCAGGCAGCGTTCTCCGCGTCGCCTGGATGCTCGGGTCAAGCCCGAGCATGACCCGAACAGGAGGAGAGGCCGCCGGAAACAAGGCGCCGGCCGCCACACCATTGACACCGATCGTCCGGAGTGTTCCTGCTCCGGACGATCGCATGAACCACAGGATGAGCCCGATGACTGCGGAATACACATTCAACCAACTGAAAAAAGACGTCGCGGACGGCAGCATCGATACCGTGCTTGCCTGCCAGATCGACATGCAGGGCCGCCTGATGGGCAAGCGTTTCACGGGTTCCTATTTCGTCGACAGCGCCCACAAGGAAACCCATAGCTGCAACTATGTGCAGGCCACTGATATGGAAATGCACACCGTCGAGGGGTACGCCTCGACGAGTTGGGCATCCGGATACGGCGATTATACGTTGACGCCCGACCTTTCCACCCTGCGCCGTGTTCCGTGGCTCGAAGGGACTGCGCTGGTGCTCTGCGACGTCTCGGACCACAACACCCATGCAGAGGTTGCCCATTCGCCGCGCGCGATCCTCAAGAAGCAAATCGCCCGGCTTGAGGAGCGTGGCTGGCGCGCCTTCATGGCGACCGAGCTCGAATTCTTCCTGTTCAACCAGACATTCGAGAGCGCGCAGCAATCCGGCTATCGCGGTCTGACCCGCTCCAGCGCCTACAATGAGGACTACCACATTCTCCAGACCACCAAGGAGGAGGATGTGATGCGGGCGATCCGCAACGGCTTGCAAGGCGCGGGCATTCCGGTCGAAAACACCAAGGGCGAGGCCGATGCGGGGCAGGTGGAACTGAACGTCCGTTACGCCGATGCGCTGACCATGGCCGACCGACACGTCATTGCCAAGAATGCCTGCAAGGAAATCGCCTGGCAGAAAGGCAAGGCGGTCACCTTCATGGCAAAGTGGCATTACGAGGCCGCCGGCAACTCCTCCCATGTCCACCAGTCGCTGTGGAGCAAGGACGGCAAGACGCCGCTGTTCTTCGATCCGGACGGCCGCTACGGCATGTCGAAGATGATGGAGCATTATGTGGCGGGGCTGCTCGCCCATTCTGCCGAGATCACGTACTTCCTGGCGCCCTATATCAATTCCTACAAGCGCTTCATGGCTGGCACCTTTGCGCCAACGAAGGCGGTCTGGTCGAAGGATAACCGCACCGCGGGCTTCCGTCTGTGCGGTGACCAGACGAAGGGCATCCGTATCGAGTGCCGCGTCGGCGGCGCCGATCTCAATCCCTATCTCGCCTTTGCCGCCCAGCTGGCTGCCGGCCTCGACGGCATCGACAAGGAGATGACGCTCGAAGACCCCTATGTCGGCGATGCCTATGGCAGTGCTGCCGGTGTTCGCGAAGTTCCGAAGACGCTGCGTGCCGCACGCGAGGCGATGCACGGCTCCGAACTGCTCCGCGGCGCGTTCGGCGACGATGTCATCGACCATTACTGCCGCGCGGCGGAATGGGAACAGGAAGAATATGACCGCCGGGTCACGGATTGGGAGGTGGCACGCGGGTTCGAACGCGCCTGATTGCGAAAATCGCAATGCGATGTTATTTTCGCAATGACGCGAGGAGGCATTCATGATCGACAGCGAATGGTTCTATCAGCAGCTTGAGCGCCAAGGCCGCACCATCGGCGACCTTGGTGTGGCGCTGGGTATCGACAAGGCGGCGGTCTCGCGCATGCTGAGGGGGCTGCGCAAGATGAGCGCTGACGAGCAGGACGGGATTGCCGCGTTTCTCGGTCGGCCTCTCGCTGAAGTGGCGGCGCATCGCCGTGGCGTTGCGGGCTTTGCCGAGGAGAAGGCATCGCCCTACGAGGCCGGTCCCAGCAAGGGCGAGGCCCCGCGTGCTGACAAAGACGAAAAGCCGCGGCGCACCCATCCGATCTTCGGGTGCATGAAGGGCATGCTCACGATTGCCGAGGGTGTCGATCTGACCGCGCCTGCCGATCCCGATTGGGGCCGCGTCTATGACGACTGAAGGTTTCCTTCTCGATACCTGTGCGATGATCTGGATTGCGGAAGGGAAACAGTTTTCCGGAGAGATGCGGGAACTGATCGAGGCCGAAAGGCCGCATTTCCATGTCTCGTCAATGTCGGCGTGGGAGTTGGGCCTGCTGATCAGCAAGGGGCGGATACCGGCGACGGTCACGGCCCAGCAATGGTTTGAACAGTTTCTGGAGACGAGCGGAGCGAAGCTTCTTGAGCCGACGGTTGAGATCCTGATTGCCGCTTCATTTCTGCCGCAGCCGGTTCACAACGATCCGGCAGACCGGATTCTGATAGCCACGGCCCGTGCGCACGGGCTGACCATGATAACCGGCGACCGCGCCATCCTCGCCTACGGGGCGGCCGGTCACGTCAAGACACTTGCATGCTAGAAAGGGCGAAAGCCATGACAATGATCCAATGTATCTCGCCGGTCGACGGATCGGTTTATGCCGAGCGCAAAGCGCTTTCGGCGGATGCGGCAAAGGCTGCCGTTGAAAGGGCGCGGGCGGCGCAGAAGGAATGGGCGGCGCGGCCGCTTTCCGAGCGGATCGCGCTGGTGAAAAAGGGCGTCGAAGCGCTCAACGCCATGAGCGGCGAGGTCGTGCCGGAGCTTGCCTGGATGATGGGCAGGCCTGTGCGATACGGCGGCGAGTTCGGCGGCGTCAACGAGCGCACCGAGTACATGGCGAAGATAGCCGAGGAGGCCCTGGCGCCGGTCGAAGCGGAAGACAGCGGAAGCTTCCGCCGCTATATCGCCCGCGAACCGCATGGCATCGTCTTCGTGGTCGCGCCTTGGAACTATCCCTATCTCACCTCGATCAACACCATCGTGCCGGCGCTGATCGCCGGCAATGCGGTGATCATCAAGCATGCGAGCCAGACGCTTCTGGTCGGCGAGCGGATCGTCAAGGCGTTCGTCTCCGCCGGCATTCCGGAGGACCTGTTCCAGAACATGTTCCTGGATCACGCCACGACCAGCGATCTGATTGCCGCAAACTGCTTTGATTTCATAAACTTTACGGGTTCCGTTGAAGGCGGACGGCAGATGGAGCGCGCCGCTGCCGGCACCTTCACGCCGCTTGGGCTGGAGCTCGGCGGCAAGGATCCCGGCTATGTGATGGACGACGCCGATCTTGACGCCGCGGTCAACACGCTGATGGACGCGGCGATGTACAATACCGGCCAGTGCTGCTGCGGCATCGAGCGCATCTACGTGATCGACAGCCTGTACGACGCCTTCGTGGAAAAGGCGGTCGCCTTCGTTTCCGCCTAC
Source organism: Martelella limonii (assembly GCF_013344475.1). Lineage (GTDB taxonomy): Bacteria > Pseudomonadota > Alphaproteobacteria > Rhizobiales > Rhizobiaceae > Martelella > Martelella limonii. The sequence continues at coordinate 240,697 of NZ_JABUOU010000001.1, forward strand.
AAGCTCGGCAATCCGCTCGACCAGGAAACCACGCTCGGGCCGATGGCGCACAAGCGCTTCGCCGCCGTCGTGCGCCAGCAGATCGAAGAGGCGGTTGCAGCCGGTGCAAAGGCGCTGATCGACCCGTCGCTGTTTCCTGCAGATGATGGCGGCGCCTATCTCGCGCCCCAGGTGCTCGTCGATGTCGAACACTCGATGAGCGTGATGCGCGAGGAAAGCTTCGGCCCGGTCGTCGGCATCATGAAGGTGTCATCCGACGAGGAAGCGCTGAAGCTGATGAATGACTGCCAGTATGGCCTCACCGCGTCGCTCTGGACCCAGGATGTGAACCGTGCCGCAGCCCTTGGCGCTCAGATTGAAACCGGCACCGTGTTCATGAACCGGGCGGACTATCTCGATCCCGCACTTTGCTGGACCGGATGCAAGAATACCGGGCGCGGCGGGTCGCTCTCGGTCATTGGCTTCCACAATCTCACCCGGCCGAAATCCTATCATCTGAAGAAAGTCACGAAATGAGCCCGAGAGCCAATTGGAGCTACCCGACCGCCGTCAAGTTCGGCGCCGGCCGGATCGTCGAACTCGTTGAAGCCTGCAACAGCCTCGGCATAAAACGACCTCTGCTGGTCACCGACAAGGGGCTAGCTGGCCTTCCGATCACGCAGAACGCTATGGCGATCCTCGCCGATGGCGGGCTTGAGGCCGGGCTGTTTTCCGATGTCGATCCGAACCCGAACGAAATCAACCTCGCTGCAGGTGTGAAAGCCTATATCGATGGCGGCCATGACGGCGTGATCGCCTTTGGCGGCGGATCCGGCCTCGACCTCGGCAAGCTGGTGGCGATGATGCCGGGCCAGACCCGTCCGGTCTGGGATTTCGAGGATATCGGCGACTGGTGGACGCGCGTCGATGCATCGAAGATCGCGCCGATCATCGCCGTGCCGACAACGGCCGGCACGGGATCGGAAGTGGGGCGGGCAGGGGTGCTGACGAATTCCGAAACCCATGTGAAGAAGATCATCTTCCATCCGAAGCTCTTGCCGGGCATTGTAATCTGCGATCCCGAGCTTACCGTCGGCATGCCGAAGGTGATCACGGCGGGCACCGGTCTCGATGCGCTGGCGCACTGCCTGGAGGCCTATTGCTCGCCCCACTACCACCCGATGTCGCAGGGTATCGCGCTGGAGGGCATGCGGCTCGTCAAGGACAATTTGCCGCGCGTCTATGCCGACGGCAACGACATCGACGCCCGCGCCGAGATGATGAGCGCCGCCGCCATGGGCGCTGTCGCCTTCCAGAAGGGGCTCGGCGCAATCCATGCGATCTCGCATCCGATCGGCGCCGTCTACAACACCCATCACGGCATGACCAATGCCGTTGTCATGCCGCCTGTGCTGCGCTTCAACCGCGAAAAGATCGAAGGCCGGCTCAAGCTTTCTGCCGATTATCTTCAGATTTCAGGCGGTTATGAGGGCTTCTACAACTTCATTATGGAGTTCAGGAAAGCACTTGATGTACCGGACACGCTGAGTGCCATGGGCATCAAGCCTGACCGCATCGATGAACTGGCGGCCATGGCGATGGAAGACCCCAGCACCGGCGGCAATCCCGTCGAGATGACGCTCGAAAACACGAAGGCGCTGCTTGAAGACTGCTTCTGAAGCGGTTTGGATGACATCGAAGAAGGGCGGCGCCACGGCGGCGCCCTCAGGCCGCTGACAAAGCCAGAGCTTTCGCGTTTTTCGCGCGCGCCTAGATCATCCACAGGTGTCATGCTCGGACTTGATCCGAGCATCCAGGCGCCTCACGCTATTGAATTTCTTAAGCTCCACGCGCGCTCCTGCAAGGCTGCCTGGATCCTCGTGTCGAGCACGAGGATGACACAGAGACAGGTTTGTCAACAGCTTGAGGGCGGCGCCACGGCGGCGCCCTTTTCGTTTGCGGTGTTGCGCGCGTGTGGCGAAACGGGCTAGAGCGGATAGGCGCTTACCGGAAGCGCGAGGCTGCCCCGGCCGGTTTGGGTGCGCGGCAATGCGGGCGTGGCCTGCATGGGCGATGCGCCGGGCAGGGGCCTGATACAAGGAATTGCTGCGTGTCGCTGTTTTCCGCTTTCGCCGTCTACTTCGTGATCTGGTGGGTAACGCTGTTTGCCGTCCTGCCATTCGGCCTGCGCACCCAGGACGAGGCGAATGATGTCGTGCCGGGGACAACGGAAAGCGCTCCGCACAAATTCAGGCCGTTGCGCGTCGTCTTCTGGACGTCGCTGGTCTCGGCAATCGTCTTTGCGCTCTGGTGGCTCGTGGTGATCGAGATCGGATTCACGCTTGGTGACTTCGCCGCGCTGATCGGACCGAAATGATGTCGTCGGCGCGGCGCAGCCTTGCTCCGGCAGCGATCAGAACTTGAACCGCAGGAATGCGCTGCCGAGCCCGTAGTCGAAATCGCCGGACGGCGAATCTGCGGTCGAGCCGCCATATTCGAAACGCGCGCCGAGCTCGAGCCCCGTCGGAACGAACTTGATGCTGGTTTCGAGCCCGCCGTAAAGCGCGCCGCTATCGATGTCCTCGCTCTGATAGCCGAAGCGCGACGAGCTGGTCTCTACCTCTCCGAAGAACTGGCGGTAACCGGCATAGGGCGAGAGCGTGATGATGCCGAGATTGGCCTTGCCCTGAATATAGCCCCCGATCGAGGAGAACTGGGTTTCGGCCGTGCCGGCGCCGTAGCGCGCCGACAGGCTTTCCGATGTGCTGCCAAGGCTGGTATAGCCGGTCAGGCCGCCGCAGATGTTGAACATGCCCTGGCTGCAGATGCCAAACCGGCCATCAATACCCCAATAGGTATTGGCCATGAGGTCGTCCATCGCATCGTCATTCATGTGGATCATCAATGCGGCGGGACCGCCGGAGATGTCGAAATAGAAGGCATCGCCTGCTGTGGCGGGAGTGGCGAAGGGCAGGAATGCTGCGGAAAGGGCGGCAATGCGGAAGCGGCTCAATGGACATGCCTCGAAAAGATGGTCGATGCCCTCTTTTCCGGCAGGCTATGGTTGGGGTCAATCTGGCTTCGCAACTTCCCGACGCAGTGGTCAACAGAGCGTTAAGGTGTCGTCGACCCGGATCAAGGCAAAAAAAAACAAGGCCGAAGGCCCTGTTTTTCAAGTATCGCGTGATCCGTTCCGTTACCGGGGCTGCGACAAGCGCGCCTGGATCGATCCTCCCAAGACTTGACCGCGAAGAAAAGGCAAGAATTTAAGCTCCGTGCCTGTTTTATGGGCTCAACCTAGCCCAAGGTTTGGGCTTTGTCATCTCTTATTTTGCATTTTTGCGACAGTCCGGAAAGTTTTTACGTTTGACAAGCACTTTTGTGCATTCTGTAACGTTGCAAGCGGTTGACAGTCGTCAAACTGGAGGAAGCGTCTTCCAAATCAGCTGTTTTCAACCCGTGATCCCCGCTTTGATTATTGACCGGAAGCCGTTAAAAGGGGCGCGAACAAACCTCTAGTGGCCCATGATTCCCGCCGGGCGGGATCAACGAGAAAGCAGTTTCTGATGCGCCTTTCCCGCTATTTTCTTCCGATCCTGAAGGAAAATCCCAAGGAGGCGGAGATTATTTCCCATCGGCTGATGCTGCGCGCCGGCATGGTGCGCCAGCATTCGCAGGGCATCTATTCCTGGCTGCCGCTCGGAAAGCGCGTTCTCGACAAGGTCAATCGCATCATCCGCGAAGAGCAGGATCGCTCCGGCGCCGTCGAATTGCTGATGCCGACCATGCAGTCTGCCGATCTCTGGATCGAAAGCGGCCGCTATGAGGCTTACGGGAAGGAGATGCTGCGCATCACCGACCGCCAGGAACGGGCGATGCTGTTCGGCCCCACGAACGAGGAGATGATCACCGAAATCTTCCGCTCCTCGGTCAAGTCCTACAAGCAATTGCCGCTGAACCTCTACCATATCCAGTGGAAGTTCCGCGACGAGATCCGCCCGCGCTTCGGCACGATGCGCTCGCGCGAGTTCATGATGAAGGATGCCTATTCCTTTGACCTCACGCTGGAGGCCGCCGAGCACTCCTACCGCAAGATGTTTGCCGCCTATCTGCGCACGTTCGACCGCCTCGGTCTGCGCGCGATCCCGATGCGCGCCGACACCGGTCCGATCGGCGGCAATCTCAGCCACGAATTCATCATTCTGGCCGAGACCGGCGAATCGGAAGTGTTCTGCCACCGCGACTTCGTGAAGTTCGACATTCCGCCCGCCGATCTCGATTTCGACAGCGTCGATGCGCTGAAGGGCATTTTCGACCAGTGGACGTCTGTCTATGCGGCAACGGACGAGATGCATGACGCGGCAGCCTTCGATGCGCTGCCGGAAGGCGAGCGCCTGTCCGCGCGCGGCATCGAGGTCGGCCACATCTTCTATTTCGGCACCAAATATTCCGAGCCGATGGGCGCCAAGGTGCAGGGACCGGACGGCAAGGAGCATCCCGTGCATATGGGTTCCTACGGCATTGGCCCGACGCGCCTTGTTCCCGCCATCATCGAAGCCTCCCATGACGACAACGGCATCATCTGGCCGGATTCGGTGGCGCCGTTCGATGCGGTGGTCATCAACATGAAGGCGGGCGACGCGTCTTGCGACGGCGTTTCGGACCGGTTCTACGCGGCGCTGCAGAGTGCCGGTCTCGACGTGCTCTACGACGACACCGACGAGCGCGCAGGCGGCAAGTTCGCCACCGCCGATCTGATCGGCGTGCCGCAGCAGATCGTCGTCGGCCCGCGCGGCGTTGCCAATGGCGAGGTCGAACTGAAGGACCGCAAGTCCGGCGCGCGCGACACCATGACGGTGGAAGCCGCGATCGCCAAGCTCACCAACGGGCGCTGAGGAGAACGGATTGATGGCTGCGGCCGCAGAGAACGAAGCGACGACCCTTACCGCAGCCAAGCCGTTTTCGGTGTTCGAGCGCATGGTGGCGTGGCGCTATCTGCGCTCGCGCCGCAAGGAGGCGTTCATCTCCGTCATCGCCGGCTTTTCCTTTGTCGGCATCATGCTCGGCGTTGCCACGCTGATCATCGTGATGGCCGTGATGAACGGCTTCCGCAGCGAACTGGTGAACCGGATTCTCGGCATCAACGGCCATATCGTGGTGCTGCCCGCCGGCGAGCCCTTCAAGGACTATGCCAAGCTCACGCAGAACCTCGAGGGCGTGGAGGGCGTGCGCCTTGCCTTTCCGCTGGTCGAAGGCCAGGCGCTGGTCTCCGGCGCGCACGGTGCCGGCAGCGGCGCGCTGGTGCGCGGCGTCCGGCCCGACGACATGCTGAAGCTCAAGGCGATTTCCGATCATATCAAGGAAGGCGACATGGTCGGCTATGCCTCTGGCGACGGCGTCCTGATCGGCTCGCGCATGGCAACCTCGCTCGGCCTGTTCGTGGGCGACAAGATCACCATGATCTCGCCCGAGGGCGACGTGACGCCGTTCGGCGTCAATCCCCGCGTGAAGGCCTATCCGATCTCCGGCATCTTCGAGATCGGCATGTCGGAATATGATGCCTCGATCATCTTCATGCCGCTTGCCGAGGCGCAGGCCTATTTCAACGCCGGTGACATGGTGCAGAGCATCGAGGTGTTCGTCGATCATCCGGACGATGTCGATGCCGTGATCCCGAAAATCCGGGAGGCTGCCGGCCAGGACATCGTGATCACCGACTGGCGCCAGAACAACCGTACGTTCTTTTCCGCCCTCGAGGTTGAGCGCAATGTGATGTTCATGATCCTGACGCTGATCGTGATCGTGGCCGCCCTCAACATCATTTCCGGCCTGATCATGCTGGTAAAGGACAAGGGCCAGGATATCGCGATCCTGAGGACCATGGGCGCAACCTCGGGCGCGATCATGCGCATCTTCTTCATGACCGGGGCGGCGATCGGCGTGGTCGGCACGCTTGCGGGCGTGCTGCTCGGCGTCATCGTCTGCCTGAACATCGAGTCGATCCGGCAGTTCTTCTCCTGGCTCACCGGCACGGTGCTGTTCGATCCTCAGCTCTATTTCCTGAGCACGCTGCCGGCCGAAATGAGCTTTGGCGAAACGATGACCGTCATCATCATGGCGCTGACGCTGTCCTTCATCGCCACCATCTTTCCTGCCTGGCGGGCCTCCAAGCTCGATCCCGTGCAGGCGCTGCGCTACGAATAGGAGCCTTGCTTGACCAACCCGGCACTTCAGTTGCGCGCAGTCGCCCAGGAATACGGGCAGGGCGATTCGGTTCTGCAGGTTCTAAAAGGTGCGTCGCTCACCCTCATGCCCGGTGAGATGGTGGCGCTTGTCGCACCCTCCGGCACCGGCAAGTCCACGCTGCTGCAGATCGCGGGCCTGCTTGAAAAGCCGACCTCCGGCGAGGTGATTCTCGGCGGACGCGAGGCAAGCGCTCTGTCCGATGACGAGCGCACGGCTCTGAGGCGCAATGATATCGGTTTCGTCTACCAGTTCCATCATCTGCTGCCGGAGTTCTCGGCGCGTGAAAACATCATGCTGCCCCAGCTGATAGCCGGATTGCCGCGCGATGAAGCAGGCAGCCGGGCCGACGACATGCTGGACTATCTGCGCATCGCCCACCGGGCCGAGCATCGCCCGGCGGAACTTTCGGGCGGCGAGCAGCAGCGTGTTGCGATTGCGCGCGCCGTTGCCAACGCCCCGCGGCTGTTGCTCGCCGACGAGCCCACCGGCAATCTCGATCCACAGACCGCTTCCTATGTGTTCGAGGCGCTGGAGGCGCTGGTGCGCCAGTCGGGTCTTTCCGCGCTGATCGCCACCCACAATCTCGAGCTCGCCGCCCGCATGGACCGCCAGGTCACGCTCAGGGACGGCCAGGTTGTGCCCCGCGAGGCTTGAGCGCCAAGGCCCTGAAATCCTGACCGATCTTCGTAAGCCGCAATCGGTGGCTTCAAGGCCATTGTGTGTGATGATGCGCACGGATGAACGCTTGCCGCCTTGGGAAGGCTTGAGCCCGCCTTTGAAAAGGGCTGCGGCCTAGGAAAAATTTCCTTGCCCGGCCGTGCCCCGCATGGCCGCCAAGCCCTTGCCTTGTATCGCTTTTCATCTTCCGGTCCGAGATGTCGCCATCATATTCAGAGGGCACGCGTAATTTTGCTTGCATTATAGGAATATTATCCTATAAACAGAATACAACCATAAGGCGAGGCTCCGGCGAGCGACGTTTTATGCAGTTGTTCGGCGCAAGCCGATCGCAGCTTGCTTTCGTTAATATATTTTCGATTGATTTACGTGTCCTGAATACATGCTGCTTTCATCGCGTTCTAAGAGATGTATAAAACTATTTTTATTTACGAGTAATGATCATTTCAGTTTCTTGTTTACATGTTTTTCATGTAAATATTTGTTCTGAAAGGTATGTTTACTGTTATTATTCTATAGCTATAATTGTAAAAAATCTGAGTGCTCGGAGAGGTTGGACATTTTAGGATACAGGAGAAGGTGGACATGAACCGACATGATATGGACAGCAGCGATCACAAGATGAGCAGGTCGGAGGACGAGCGTGCGGCCTGGAACCGCTACATGCGCAATTTCAGGCGCAGCTTCAAGGACCGTGGCTTGACCAGTCTTTCCACGGTGATCACAACGGAACATTCTGATTTCATTGACCGTTACGGGCGTGAGAAGGAATGCCAGTCGAAGCGCGAGGCGCTGATGATGATCATCGAGGACGTCAAGGCGCGCTATGATGACGAAAAGGACGCTTGAGCCGTCAATGCTGTCCGGGGCATTCCTCTGATGCATGAAAGCGTCTTCAGGTGAAGTCCGGGGCTCTGCCCTGTCTTGGTCGCCATTTGCTCTCAATGGTTGTGTTTTTTGATTGCGGCTAGCGCGGTCGTACTTTGCTTTTATCGCCGTCGCGGTTTGATGATGTGGACCTGCGACGGCCGCTTGCATCAGGGCGGCGCTTGGCCTAAGACGCTGGCGCAGGTCCGCATCTTCTGGCGGCACCTGCCTCGTGCGCGTGTGGCGGAATTGGTAGACGCAGCAGGTTTAGGTCCTGCCGCCGCAAGGTGTGGGGGTTCGAGTCCCTCCACGCGCACCATTGGATCGTTGTAGCGTGACGCGCGGTTGTAGCGTGACGCGCGGTTTTGCAATTTTGACTGTAGCGTGACGCGCGGTTTTGCAATTTTGACAGCTGGTTTTGCAGCAATCTAATTTTCCATTAGCCTTGGATCGCATACTTTCTCTCGCCCTAAGCGATTTCCAACCCGATCTCAAAAAAGAGCCGCCCAGGTTTTTCCGGGGCGGCTCTCGCAATTTGTTACGACTTCATTCGTCGTCGTTTTTTAGAAGCTCATAGGCTCCGTAAAGTCGTAACGCCACTTCAGAATGTCCGAGATAAATGGAAACGTGCAGAACGGAATCGATTGCGCTTGCTAGCCATTGATCGTCGGGCTCCTTGAGGATCACCTCGCGGTCGTCAATAATTCTCACCGGATTAATCGCCATGATCGGTCTCCTGCCTGATGCTGCAGAAGTTTGGGTTCTCCGTAAAAAACAAACGATCCGGAAAATCCCAGGCGAGAACGATCTTATTGGTCTGTTTCAAGCTAACCTCCCTGAAAGGATTGAGCATGCCCCTGACCCGTTTTTTTTATTTTTGACTTTTTTCTAATCTGGCTTCACGACTGAATATTACATGAAATTCGGGGTCTACAGAACCCTTACTTTTAAGGTAGAATTAGTCATTCGCTGCATTTGGAGGAACGGGATTATATTTGCGGACCCGTTTTCTCCCACGCTGCAGCATCTCGACTTCTGTGCGGGCGCTATCGATGAGCACGTACAGTAGGTTGGCTTCGTTCGATGCATCCTCCGCAAGCGTCTGTGCCTTCGTCAGCAACTGTTCGATTTCCCGGTATCGGCCTTCATCGTCCATTTTTAATTCCCCCATGTAGGCAAGCTTAGTTATGGCAAGCAAAATGGGCTGCGCAATTGGTATCTTGCGCTCCCATTGTAGAAATCGAGGAGACGCTTCGTTGTCACGCGCACTCTGGGTTGGCCGGAAGCACAAGTCCAAAAGTGGTTGACGTTTTCGGTCTGAATCATACATCAGATCGCTGCGGCAAGGCAGAAACAATTCCAGGGGTGAACCAGGAGTTCGCCATGTCGCGAAAGGACTACATCGACTGCTCGACCATCGGCGTTGACCGCCAGCATCATAGCTTCTTTGCCACGTGCTGGCCCTGCAAGCGCATCGGCGTGCCGGTAAATCTTGACCATCTCCCTCCCGAAAAGCTCTCTGAACGCCTCAATGCCAGATGCATGCAGTGTGGCCGTCTTGGGGAGTGGATACGTTTACCAACTTGCACCCGATCAATGCGCCCCCGGTAGGACCTCCACGCGGATGTGCCCGCCCCATACGGGGCGGGCTTCGCGCATTCAATCCAGCGGCACCACCCGATGGATAGCCCGTGCCGCGGCTAGCAGCGAGGCGAGGCGCTCGATCGTGGCGTCGACCGGGGCGAGGGCGCCGATGGCGCTGTTGCGGCGGCCCTGGCCGATGTCCTCGGCCGCGAGGTCGATCTGGTTCATGATGTCCTCGGCGTCGCGCTGCATGGCCTTGATGATCTGGGTGATGGCGATCTTGTTATCACTCATGTCGGTCTCCTTTGTTGATGACCGACCATCGCTCTCGTGGCGGCCGAAGACGAGCAATGGCAGTGCTCCCTTCGGCCGCACGTGAATCCGTTTTGCGCGCAACCGCCTCACTCGGCCGCCACGCGCAAAGTCTTTGCTGGCGTGACAATGACTTCCTTCACCGCCTTCCCATTTCCGTCCCCGATCGAATAGGTGCAATCCACTTCCTCGATATTGAACCGTGAGAAGGTTTCGAAGACGCCTTGAACGGCGTTTAAGGACAGGATGAAGGTGCCTTGAAGGCCGGTTAAAGCCTCCGCCATCGCCTCAAAATCCGCCCGGCCGAAGACGCCGGCGCCATAGTCGGCCTCGTTCCCCCAATAGGGCGGGTCGAGATAGAACAGCATGCCCGGTCGGTCATAGCGGCGGATGAAGTCCTGCCAGGGCAGGCATTCGATGACGACGCCGGAAAGGCGCTCGTGGATGTCCTCCAGCGTCGAGGCGAGCTTGACCAGGTTGAAGCGCGCGCCGGTGGTCTTGCTGACGCCGAAGGTGCGGCCCGCCACCTTGCCGCCGAAGGCGAGGCGCTGAAGGTAGAGGAAGCGGGCGGCGCGTTCGAGATCGGTCAGCGTCGCGGGGTCGGTCTTCATCAGCCGCTCGAACTCCCGCCTCCCGGAGATCTGAAAGCGGAGCGTATCCATGAACTGCGGAAAGTGCCGCTGCAGGATGCGGAAGAAATTGGCGACATCGCCGCTGATATCGTTGATCACCTCCGTCTTCGGCTGGCGATCGCGGCGCAGAAACACGCCGCCCATCCCGACGAAAGGCTCGGCGTAGCCGCTGTGCTCGATCGCGTTGATCCTGGCGATCACCGTCTTCGAAAGGATGCGCTTGCCGCCGATATAACCGGCGGCGGGAACGGCCGGAGAGACCGGGCGCTGATTTACCATTTCAAATATCTCACGACTCAGCCACAAAGCGCATGCCCTTCGGGGTGCGGGTGTGGCGGTTATCGTATGTTGCTGCCCGGCGGGTTCGGTCGCCAAACTTGACCCCGCCGCGCCATGGCCGTGAGGCCATGGCCACCTGCCAGTTTCAGCAGCTCAAGGAGCGGCTGACTTTTCGCTTTCCGGCTCCAGCAGGCCAGTCTCCGGATCTGCGTTCGAAAGGCTTCTGATGACCGGGTCATTGCGATCGGCAACCACGTGCCAACTCACGAGATCGCAACATGCCTCATCTTCGGCAACGATCTCGAATGTCCCGTCCTCGATTGGACCTGGCCGCAAGCGAGCAAATCCCTCCTGGTTCTGCAGCGCGGTGACGATCGTGTTCTGCGTCAGCGCCGCCCAAGTTCCGGCGGTTAGATTGCTGGCCGCATCGATGTCGACCGTGACGCGACCGCCCTTAAGACGTGCAACGCCCCAAGCCTCGACGCCGTAATGCGGGCTTTCGGTGGAGGCGAATGTCAGATCGCGGTTGGAGGGATCGAGCGGGTGATCGATGACGAAGTTCTTCGAGGCGCCGTTGATTGCGCCTGGCACCCAAAGCGATCCGTCGGAGCGAAACTCCAGCCTGCGACCATCATTGCCAAAATTGAGGTCCCAGAACATTGAGTAATAATAGCCCTGCCGTTCCTGCGCCCGCCAAATTGCACTGAGTGCGCCGGAGCTATCGCTCTGACGCAATACGACAGCTCTTGTGAGAACATAGCCGGGTATTGTTTCAGAGCCTTTGACGTTCACTGTTTGCGTCATTAGCGGATCAGACCGGTCGACCGGAGTGTACCCCAGATTTGCCTGTGCGCCGATCGTTGCGCGCGCTGTGGCGGCATCGGCATCGTCCAGCAAGGTCTTGGCGAAGTTCGTCACGCCAAGTGTCGACAAGGCCGTTGAGCTGTTCTGGTCGTCGAGCAGGCTGCGGGCAAAGGCGGACAGAACTGTCAGAGCCGCCGTTCCCGAGCCATTGTAATAAGCCAGTCGGTCGGCTTGCGGTGTAAGGCCTGCAAGTGCCGAAAGCGAGGCGTTGTCGAGCCGCTGGATATAGGTTGCCAGCGCCTCTGCATTGGCGATCATCTGAGTGGCGTCATCCTGCCGCTGCAGGGCATAAGGGTATGTGCCACTGGCGCCCACCCATGCCGTTGCCGCCGTGATCTTGGTCTGGCTGTCAACCGATGCGATCGGCAGCGGATTTCCGGCCGCTTGGGGGAATATCACGCCTCCGACGATCAGAGCCGTAGTCCAACCTGTTCCGGTTCCGGTAACGGACTTCGAGCCATTGGTGAGCGTGATGGTGCCTGTAGTGTAGTTCATGGCTGCGGTATCCCGAAAATGTAGTAGCGGATGCCCACGATCGGGCTTTCGTCATAGGTCTGCGACAGCCGGTTGGCGCTGTAGGCCTGGGCATCGGCGTAGTAGTTGCGCACCGGCGCGCCGCGAAAGGTGAAGAAGCGGGCTTCAGAACCCGTCAGGCGGCAATAGCTGGTATCGCCCGCCGTGCCCCCGAAGGAACCGATGCCGTTGGTGTAGAGGATCTTCGAGTAAGGCTCGCGCACCGCAGATGAATAGCTGTGCTCGCTCGAACTGTGGGCGCCATGCTCGGTCATGTACTTGACGAAGGGCCATGCGCCGCCGGCATCGAAGGCGACCGGCCATTGCTGGGCGCCATCGGCCGTGATCGGGATATAGCCTTCTCTGATGATCCGCACCGCCGGCCAGCGGCTGTCGAGGATGATATCGGCAAAGCTCGGGTTCGGCCCGCATCCCGGCCTCAGAAACTGCGTCACATTGCGCACGCCATCATGGAGATGGCGCAGCACATCATTGGCGCCATAGGTCGGCCCCGCGCCATTCTTCGAATAGATCATGAACCGCGCCCGGCAGGCGCCATAGGGGTTGTCGAAGATCAGCTGCCCGTTGGCGAGCCAGTACTCCGCCCCAAGCGAGGCATTGCCGCCGATCAGCGGGGAGATCGGATAGTAGATCTCGCCGCCGGCATAGAAATGAACGTCGATCAGGCAATCATCGGGAATGGCTCCGACATTTATCCAACTGATGCCGGTGGGCACTGCGACGTCATTGGCCGCCACCACCTTGATTGGCAGAATGGCGCTGTCGAAGGCAAGCTGTGTCTCAGTTGCCGCCCAGACGTCATAGCCGGGCTTTGCCACCCGGCAGGTCGTAGAATCGATGAAGATCGACGTCTGCCCGCTGACGGGGGCGCGCGGCGGATCGAGAATGGGATCGGCATTGCCAGGCAGGTCCCAGACCTCCAGCACCATGTTGCTTTCCGGGCTGCCATTGCTCGCATAGTTCGGCTGAGCCGTGGTGCCATAGCCGACATAGCCGACATCGTTGAAAGCAAAATTGTTGTAGTTCGCATACCATGGATCCGACCATGCGCCGGACGAGGCAAAGTAGCCGCTGCGGCTCTCAAAGCCGAAGGGTTGCTGCACCACCTTGCCGGAATAGCGTCCGGAAAAGGTCTTCCGCTTCTGCTGGAACACCGGCTGGCTGTAGTGCAGGCCAGCGAAATAGGAATTGCGGAACCAGTAGCTCGTCGTCGAAGGTTTCGAGATCAGAAGCTGGTAATTGTTCTTGTTCGTGCCAGCCGGGAAATATTGCGAGAGCGGCGCATTGCCCGCATCGCTGATCGTCACCGCACCCCAGTAGCGGATCGGATCGAACTTCGAATTGTAAAGAAAAGCGCCATAGACGGTGTCCGGCGTCGTCGCCGGGTCATGGCTGTCGATCGAAATCTTAACCGACGGAACGCCTTCATAGTCGATCCCGATAAAGGTCTGGCTCATGAGCGGACGATGATCCTCCCGGCATTGAGGTCAATTGTCATCTTGCCGTTGAGGCTTGCCATCGTTCCGGCGTTGATGGTCCCGATATTGGCGACGTTGAGCTTTAGTTGTCCGCCTTCAAACAGCAGCGGTCGCTGGCCATTGTTGAGCACCACGAACTGATCGGCATTGATGGCAAAGCGCGAGCGCTGAACGCCGCCTTCGGTGTAGATCTCAAGATAGAAGCCGCTCTCGTGGAAGCCGCCGTTTGCGCCTGCCTTCAAGAGAACCGAAAAGCGCGCATTCACGCCCGCCGGCGCCGCCGTTGCCGCAAACCGCACCTGGCCTGCCGCGAAGCTGTCATTCAGCAGCGCATTGACCATGCTGGTCTCTTGTGCGAGCGCGGCGTCCGCCGTCACGCGCGCCTCGCTTTCACTGACAATAGCCGCGGAGATGTTGCCGATCTCCGCGCCGACAAGATTAATCGTTTGCGCCAGGGCTTCGTCCCCGGTCGCGCGGACAAGCTGTTCCTCTCTGATCAAGGCCAGCGCATCGCCTGACTGCTGGCGCAATTCCTGCCGGTCCAAAAGGCCGACCGAACCTTCGAGCGAGACTGCAACAGCAAGCTCCGAAAGTCGCTGACCGTAAAGATTGAATTCCGCCTGCAGCTCCTCGAACCGATTGCGCACGTCCTCGCCCACAGTGTCGAGACGGACGAGCAGATCGAGGGCGACGTCGGGCGTTTCGACCGCAAGCCAATCCGACCATTCCTGATTGCGCACCATGTCGGATACGAAGCGGCCGCGCGCCTCTACCCATGTCCGCGATGGCAGCGGTCCGATCAGCCATGCAAAGGGTTCCTCATAGGCGGTCATGTGGCCGGAGAAGAGCACCTGTCCGGTGTCGCGCACCCGCACCTGAACGACCACAGCCGTCACGCCGTCAATGCCTGCGCCGCAGGACACCCGGATCGCCGCAAGCCGTCCGATGCCATTGCCGTCATCCATGGTGGCAGGTGTGACCTGCCAGCCCTTCATGACCTGCACCGGCGCTGCGCCGCGCCCGAGCAGTCCCGTCGTCGGCGGGATCACGATCGCCGGCGGATCATAGTCGCCGGGATCGATCTCCTTGATCGTGACCTGGCTCAAAGAGCCCGCAAGCCGTGTCAGCGTCACGATCTGGAAAGCCTTGTCGCCGTAATTGTTGCGCTGGCTCGTCCAGGCAATGACGTCGCCGGCTTCGAGCAGGCGCGAGGCCGGCGGCAGCACCAGCGTGTGGATGCGCATCCGCCTTCCGTCCTCGATCATCGTCTTCTGCAGATGCTGGACCTGTTCCGACCACGGCACGGCGATGAAGGTGACGGCCTCGGCAAGGCTGCGGCCATCGGCGCGCACGGCGTCCTCAAGCGCAAACTCCGGCGCGTCCTTGCGTGCCCATTTGTCGCCCGGTTCTGGATAGGAGGCGGAGATCGTGTTGTGCGTATCGGAAAGCGACGGCCAGGGATCGAGCTCTTGCGGCTTGGTGACAATGACATCGGCGTCGGTGAAGGCATAGACGGCAGCGCCCGGCGCTCCGACGGCAAGCTTGAGCACGCCGCCGCCTTCGACGAACACGCCGTTGCAGGCAAGGCGGAACTGTTCAAGCACGTCCAGCGGCTCGGCGTTGACGTCGATCTCCAGCCCTGCGCGGTATTGCGGCTGACCACGGAAGGAAAGGTCGCACTCATTGGCGGCCGCCATCCATTCGGAGGCCGGAAGCCGGAGTGCCTCGACGCCTTGTCCGCCATAAAGCCATTTGCCATCGGCCTTCATGCCGCGCGCGATGTTATAGGCGATCACGACCGGATTAAGTGTCGGCTCCCACGTGGCGGGATTGTCGAAACGCTGCGGTCCGGAACCGCCGGCAGTGCTGTCGCGGCGAAGGTCGTAGAGGGGAAGCGGAGGCGGCTCGACGAGTACGGCCGGGTTGCCGGAATAGAGATCGTCATTCTTGCGAAAGGTCACGATCACGGCCTGCTTGTCGCGCCCGATCATGGTCGGCCGGTAGGGCTTTTCGGCGCCGGCGAATTTCGCGATCAGGAAGGCGTCGGCCTCAGTCTGGCTGCCGTCGAGATAACGCACCCAGGCATAATCCTTGCCGTCCTTGCGAAACTCCTGAACCGGAAAGCCGCGTCCGTCGGGTGCGGGCTGAGCGTAGAGGATCGTGCAGGCTTCGTTGTCGATCCAGAGCTTTGCGAGCGCCTGGCTACCGGCGCGCGACGGCAGCGCGCCGATCTCGATCACCTTGGTGAGATAGGCGTTTGGCGTTTCGCCATCATTGCCCCATGTACCCCAATATTTGAGCTTGCCGGCGGTCGCATAGCGGCCGGCGACGAGCGAAAGCGGCTTGTCGTCGCCGGTTTCGATCGAGAGCTTCACGCCGAAGCTCTGCTGGCCCGCCTTGTTCTTTCCCGCAAAGGCGCGCTGGATAAGGTTTGTGACTGCACCGAAGGCGACATTGACGAGCACGCCGCCGATCCAGCTCGACGCCGCAAAGGCGCCGACAGCCTGAAAGATGCCGACCACTGCGCCGAAAATTGGAGCGGCATGCGCTTCGGTCGCAGAAAGCGTCAGAAAGGTAATGAGGGTAAGAAGGGTTCGAACGCGCATCAGCCCACCTTGAAGGATGTCTGAGCGGCAAGAAGAGGCATCGTGCCCGTACCGGTTTGTCGCAGTACCAGGACGCGCGCGCCGATCACCACGCCAAGCCCGCCTCCGAGCGGGTTGTCTTCCGCAATGAAGGCGATGTCGCCAATCCGGGCCATGGCGATCGGGCCCTCGGGCAGCATGGAGCGCATCAGGTCGGCGAGGGTCTCGTGGCCGAGATCGGTAAGCAGTGCGCGGGCGCTCGCCTCATTGTGATAGCGGCTGCGGAGCGGCGTTGCCGGATCGGTTCCGGTCATCGCCTTGATGGCGCCGGCAACAAGGGCTGTGAAGCAGTCATTCTCGCCCCAATTGAACTCCATTGTCTTGAGACCGGAGGCGAATGCGAACAGCCTCGGCCGCCAGTCGGCATAGCGCTGAAGATCGAGCATCGTCATTCTCCCTTCTGTCCCCACCAGATTGTCCAGTCGCCAGCGGTCGAGGCGTAGAGCGACCACTCGTCGCCTGCCGCATGGGCCTTCTGATCCTCGTAGGAGCTCTTGCGCGGATTGATCCTGGTCAGCATCGACATCAGGTCGGGCACGCAGGTAAGCGCGATCGCGCCATCTTCGCCGGCTGCCGGCGTTGTCAGCGGCGCCTTGTCGACCTCGCCGACGAAATCGAGCAGTGAGCCGATCATCGCCCCGGTGGCGGGATCGAGGTAGAGCGTATGGACTTCGACGCGGGCAAGTCGGATATCGAGCGTCCTGAGCAGCGCCTGGGCAATATCGGCGATCTGCGAAAGGCGGATCGTCAAAGGGCGGATCGTCATATCGGTGGCGCAGACGATGTTGCCGACATCGATCAGCGTGCCGCCGCCGTAATAGCCGCGGGTCTCGTCATTGCCGGTCAGTCCGGAGACGACGGTGATCGCAAGGTCCTCGTCGCCCGACCAGACCCCGAGGCCGGTGACGACACCGGTCTGCCGATCGCGCGCGTGAACATAGACGAGCTTGCGCTCTGAAAGCCCGTCGTCGGCCGCGTTTTCGAGGGCCGATATGATCGCGCTGCTGGCATAGATCATGACGCCTTCCTTTTCTCGATGATCTCGATCCGCGCGCCGCGCGTGATCGCCGACGAGGCCTCGCCTGGCTTGTGGCCGGCTGGAACGACGATTGCCGGAAAGGCAGGGCGGATCAGGGTGACGACGGCGTTGGTGGTGAGCGAGAAGGGCAGCATCGGATAGACCGGAAGATCGAGCGCGCCGCCGGCGGTGGCCGAAACGGAAGTGCGAACCTCGTGATAGGAAATCCGGCCGCCACCGGTGAACTGGATCTTGTCGCCGAGTGTCATGGTGTAGCCGGCCGGAAAGCCGTAGAGCAGCGCAACTGCGTGATTGGCGCCGATCGTTCTGAGCTTGATGGTTTTGCCGGCAAGCGCGGCGCCCCTGAAATCTGCCTGCGGCCAGAGCGATGTCGGATCTGCGACCATGAAGGCATCGCGCACGCCGCCAAGCGAGCGGATCAAGGCGGCTGCCTGTTTCAGTTCGTTGTTGCGCCCGTCACCCAGCGTGATGATCGCGGACCAGAGTGGCGGCGCGAGTTCGGCGCCGATCACCGCGCCAGAGCCCTGACCGGACAATTCATCATTGCGCTTGATGTCGATCGCGAAGCCCGCGATCGGCAACCGGTCGAAAATGGCGGCAAGCGAGTGGATCATCAGCGCCACCTCGGCCGGTCGACGGCTGCTGCAACCTTGTCGTTGAAGTGCGCATCATATTCCTCAAGCGCCTGCTTCATGCCTGCATAAGCGGACTGGCGGGCCTTGTCCTCGATCGCGCGGTCACCCTGAGCACCTTCGAGCGAGATGCTGATTGCGATCGAAGGGCGCGCTGACGGTCCGGCGTTGTCGTTGCGTGCGGGCATGGAAAACGGAAGGCTTTCGACAACGCCACCCGATGCATAGCCGCGCCTACCAAGCCGCATGGCCTCGACGACCTGGACGCCGCCGGCGCGGGCAATGTCTAGCTGTGACCAGACGACCTCGCCCTTGTGGACGACGCCGGCTGGTTCATGAACGCCGCCCGGACCGGTATAGCCGCCACCATCGTAAAGCCCGGCCCAGATACCGGCAGCGACGTTGCTCTGGGCGATCTGCAGCTGTGATTTCTGACCGCCGCCGAATAGCGAGGTGAGTGAGGAGAACAGGCCGCCGCCCGTTCCGCCCGAAGGCTGGTATGAAGAGAGCAGACCGCCGAATTGATTGAGGCCGTTTCCAAGCGTGCCGAGTCCATCGGTGGCAAGTCCGGTCGTATCCGTCAGCTGCGAAAGCGCGGTGTTGAACTTCTGGACATAGCTTGTGCCCGTCGTTCCCAGAATGTCGGCCGCCGAACCACCTGTTGCAAGCGGCCGGCCGGTGAACCATGTGCTCGCCGCATCATTGGCATTGCCATAACGCGACAGGTAGCCGCCGAAGATCTTATCGAACACGGCGTCCTGCGCTTTCGGGCTGGACAGAAAGGCCGATGGCGACATGGCGTATCCGAGGGTCTGCTCGGTCCATGGCCCGACATTGGCGCCCATCACCTGATAGCGTCCATAGGCGCGATCGCCCGACGCGGTGACCGGACCGAGCGCGCCATATCGCCCGCCGCTCTCGATTGCCGCGATCGCATCGCGGTAGAGGGACATCGGCTTGTTGTCATTGGAGGCGCCTGCGAACAATCCGCCAAGCCCGGCCATGCCGGAGGCGCTCCCGCCATTGACGATCACGGTCGCCGCCTGGACATTCATCGCGCCGATGTTCTGACCGGAAAAAGCCGACATGAGTCCGCCTGCGGGCCGGTTCATGATGTCGGCAAGCGTGCCGTAATTGGTGCCGAGCAGCGCATTTTTCGCCGGGTTGTTGAGCGTCAGATCCATCAGGCTTTGACCGAGAGAAGATGTCACATTGCCGAGGATCGAGCCGAAATCGCCTTTCCTCAGATCGTCAAAGCTGAGAACCGCATCTAGTGCGCTCTCGCCGACCGAGCGGACTTCGCCCCAAACATCGCGCATGCGTTCCAGCGCGCTGGTCTCGTCGGCGAGAATGCGGACGTTTTCAACGCGCTGGCGCGCCTCTTCGCTGCCAAGTACGACGCCTTCGCGCCGCATGGCCTGCATCTCTTCGAGCACTGCAAGTTCTCGCCTCCGGACGCTTTCGCTTGCACCGAGTAGCGCCACTTCGGCGCGGAGCTGTTCAAGACTTTCGGCGCGGCTGAGCGCGCGGTCTCGGCTTGCCTCGGCGCGTTCGACGGCGCTTGCGATCTCTGCTTCTGCGGCTGCCAACGCCAGCCTCGACTGTGCGACTTCACTATCAAGCGCGATCCCTTCGCGGGTGAGCTGCTGCTGTTCTTCAAGCACGGCGATCGCGCGCCTACGCTCCGCCGATGTCGCGCCGGTCAGCTCAAGTTCTGCCTTGAGGCCTGCGATGCGCTCCTGCCGCGTGCGGATTGCGTCGCGATTGCCTTCCGCCTGGCTTAAAGCGGTCTCGGCATCGGCGATCTTGCGCGCCTGCTCGATACGCGCGGCATATTCCGCATCGTCCGGACCATAGCCTTCCTGCTGCAGCTTCTGCTGTTCCTGCAGCACGGCGAGTTCACGCCGGCGTACCGCTTCGCTTGCGCCGATCAGGCCGATCTGGCGGTCAAGCCGGGCAAGCTCCTGGTCGCCCGAAAGCAGCGCCTGCGCGTTGGCCGCCTTGCGCGCCTCGGCCGCCGCCGCGGCATAGGCCTCCCGCAGTCCGTTGACGATCGCCTCGAGCCTCTGCTTTTCAGCGCCCTCGGCTTCGGCCGCAGCGGCGATCAACGGGCGGAGCTGGAGTTCCTCCTGAAGGATACGGTTTGCCTCTGACGCTGAAACAGTGCCGGCCGCGACCTCGGCATTGAGCCCGGCACGGATCTCGGTCTCGGTGTTGATCTGGCTGATCTGGGCTTGGCCGCCGGCGATCGTGCTCTCAATGACGCGGGCATAGGTGCGAGCGACCTCTGCTTCCGTCTCGGCCTGGCTGATTTCCTGACCCTGCAGCTCGATCCGCTTGCGGCGCGCTTCGATCTCGGCGCGCAGAAGCGGGTTCTTCTCATTGGCGATGCGGATATCGAGCTGGTCGAGTTCGCCGAGCCGTTGCTGCTTGGTGAGAAGCCCGTCGAGCGCGCGCTCCTTGGCTTCCAGCGCCTTGTTGAGCCGGTCGCCTTCGCCGGCATCGATATCGGCAGCCGTCAGGCTGCCAATGCCGCTGCGAAGTGCCGCGATTTGATTGCGATAGGCTTCGATCTGGTTGATCGTCGAAAGCGCCGGCGACGCGTCGGCGACCGTCGAGGCGGCGGTGACCCGCTGGCGCGCCTGCGCCTCGCTCGACTTCTCCTCCTGGGCATTCAGAAGCGACTGGAGCTGACCAATCCGTTCCTCGACTTCCGCGATCTCGGCGTAGACAGGGCGGTCGAGCATCTTCTGGATGTTGTCGCCGAGCAGCCCCGTTCCCGGTTTTGCAAGCTCTGCATAAAGATCGCGCTGCTGCTGCTTCAGCCGTTCGAGCTCGGCTTCCGGAGGGAGCCCGTCGATCCCGCGTGAAATCACGCCGCCGACAAAGCCGAAGGCATTGCTGACGTCCGTGCGCATCGCAGCGAAGGCCCGGCCAAGCGCGGTCGTGGACTGTTCGGCATTGGCGAGCTTGCCCGGCAGGCTGTCGAGGATCAGCGCCTGCGCTTCGACCAGCCGGTTCTGGGCGGCAAGGTTGCGCACCTGGCGCGCCGTGGCCGCATCGATCAGATTATACTGGCGTGACAGCGTGTCAGCCGCCTTGGCTGGATCTGAAAACATCTCCGCAAGCGCGTCGCCCGCCTCTGACGCCGATGCGCCGATCGTCGCTGCAAAGTCGCGGCTGATCCCGATCAGCCCCTCGAAGTTCTCCGAGCCGACCGTGCCGGTCCTCAAAAACGCGGCCTCCATGGAGCGGGCAGCGCCGACCGAGATGCCGGCGGCAGCGGCTCCGGCGCGCGCCGAGGCTTCCATCTCCGACGCCGTGCCTGCGACCGCCCGCCCGAGCCCGCTTGCAGCCGTCTCGACCGCCTTGGTTGAGGACAGATAGGAGCCGTAGGCCACAGCGCCGATCCCGACCGCAGCGGTCAGCCCGCCAATGCCAAGCGTGACCGGATTGATCAGCCGCGTCAGTCCGCCAAGGATCGACCCGAAATCCTTCAGCGCCATGTTGACGCCGCCCTGACCGGCATAGAGCTGGACGATCTGCGGTCCCTGCTGGGCAAAGATCATAGCCGGGTTCATGCCCATGGCTGCCGTTTGACCGATATCGAAGAGCTGATAGGTGAGGTTCTGCCTGCGAAAGCGCGCGCCATTGTCGTTGAGGCCTTCGCGGCCGAGCGGGTTTCGCCCCTTGATCGCGTCGATCGTCGAAAGCGTTGCCTGGCGCTGGCGGCTGATCGCCGCGGTCATTTCGTCGGTCGAGATCGCGCCAAGAAGCTGCGCCTCGCGGATCTCCGCAATCTCCTGCCGGTAGCGGGTGATGGCGGCAAACAGCGGATTGTACTTCGCGCGCTGCCGATCGAGCTCGGCGCCGAAGGCCGCGATATCGGCGCCGCGATCGGGAACGATCGTGACGCTGCCGACGAGGGCTTCGGTGGCTCTCTTCCGTGCAAGGGCCGATCGGTCGGCAGCAGCGGAAACGGCGTCGAGTGCATTGCGCTCCTTGAGCCTGATATCAATCGCCCGGCTTGCGGTGATGACGCCGGCGCGTTCTGCCTCGTCGATCCTTTCGATCGCCTGCAGGTAGCGCTGCTGTGCGGCAAAGAGCGGATCGAACTGGGCCTGAAGCGCATCAAGCTTTGCAGCATAGGCAGCGATGTCGTCTGACGATCGGGCGCGTTCGCCAGTCACGCCGAGTAGCGCGTCGGTCTGCTCCCTGAAGCTGGTATCGACGAAGTGATCATATGCCGCCTGACGCTGGCGGATCGCGTTCACCGCGTTGCGGTTCGCCGTCTCTTCGCGTGCCGTGGCGGCCACCCATTCGTCGATTGAGATCGCGCCGCGCCGGTAGGCCTCATCGATCCGCTCGATCTCGACGGTATGGGTGCGCTCGGCTGCAAAGAGCGGGCTGTAGCTTGCCCGGATATCGTCGAGCTTCATGCCGAAGGCGGCAAGCGAGGTATTGGCGGCGGTCAGGCCGGCGCTCGCGCGGCCGAGGCCGGTGGAAGCCGCGATCACATTCTGCAGGGCCGACGACGCGTCGCCGGCAGCGCCCGACATGATGGTAAAGCCGCGTGCCGCATCACCGCCGAAGGCGACGGCAGCCTTTCCGGTCACCGAGAAGTCGTCGCGCGTCTCGCGCAGTTCGCGCTTCGCCGAGGACGCGTCGGCGGTCAGAAGTATGGAGGCTTTCATCGGCTTTGCCATCATGCGTCTCCATTGAGGACGGCAAGCGCTGCGGCTTCCATTGTCTGCAGATCGGCGAACACCGCGTCGGGCAGCGCCTGGCGACGCATCGTGACGTCAACGGCGCTGTAATCGAGGCCGAGCCAGATCAGGCCGGCCATGCCGGCTGCGACACGCCACTGCGTCTCGACGGCCAGAAAGCCCAGCATGCTGTCGCGATTTGATGCCATGATCTCGATTGCCTCGGCCTTGACTGCGTCGCGCGCGACCTCGACGGTAACGCCCATTTCCTGAAAATCCGCCGCCGTTTCGTCATCGACCGTGACAGGCATGCGGGTGTCCGATTTGCCGACCCGCGCCAGAGCCCAGGCGCGGGCAGCAGCCTTCAGTTTCCCAGGCGGGCTTCTTCGCCGTTCAGGCTTTCGGCGTAGGCCGTATAGATTGCCTGTCGGAACCAGCTCTGATTGATCGCGCGCCGGAAATTGTCCGGCGAGAAGGTCCATGTGTGGCCGTCCTCATCCTCGACGCCGCGCCAGTCCTTGCAGACCTCGAAGAGGTGCTTGCGTTCATGCTCCATGCGCTCGCGCGGCGACGTCAGCTTCGCTGCCGCCTCAAGCCGCTCCATTGCCCTGTCCTGGCTTTCAGCCTCGAACTGGATTTCGAGTTCATAAGTGACGAACTTGCCTGGATTTTCGGTGTCGGGCATGCGGACCTTGACCGGCCACCAGTAGCGATTGCAGTCGAGCAGGACGAATTTCATGGTGCGTTTCCTCGTTTCACGGAGGCTTCAAAGGGCCTTTGAAGACCCTTTGAAGCGGCTTTAGCGGATGGTGATCTTCAGCTCGTCGAGGCCTGCGACCGGGCAGAGGCCGAGCGGCAGCGAATAGTTGACGATGTTGTTGGTCTGGCCCTGCGTGATCTTGCCGATCTCCACGGCGGGTGCCGCGATCTCGACGATGTTGCCGGCGGTCTTGCCGTGGACGAGCGACAGCGCGCCGCGCGTGCGGTTCTTGGCGGCGTCGAACCAGTTGATCTCGGCAAGGCCCTTCGCCTCGACCACTGCCGTGCCGGTCGATGACCGATCAGAGATCGCCACCAGCTCGGCGCCGATCAGGAAGCGCGGCGTGACCGTGTTGCCGAGATCGATCGCAAGGCTTTCGGCGACTGAGGACCAGCCGTGCAGCGACATGGTGGTATTGGCCTTGGAGACCGCAAGCGGCGTGATCCAGCCGGCCTGCGAAGCGGCCGGCATAGCGCCGATGTCCGCGATCGTGCCGATCAGACCTGTCAGGGTGACGGTGAAGTGCGGGATCTGCGACGGCGTGAAGTTCATCTGCAGGGTTCCGCGCGCCCCAAGCAGGACGTGCTTGACCTTGTCCGAGATGAAATAGATCGAGGCGGACTCTTCGCCGTCCTCGATGATCTCGTATTCGACCGAGGTTCCGGCGGTCACGGTCTGGGCAAGCCCGCAGGCGCGCAGGATCGTGTCGTATTTCGGGGCGGTGCCGGCAGCGCCAGATCCGGCGATCTCGATGTCGAACTGCAGCGTTGCGTATTGCCCGGTGATGATCATGCCCTGGTTGCCGAGATAGGGCAGGATCAGGTCGCGGCTGACCTCCTGGCCTTCAAGCGGCGTGAAGGTGACGTTCGAAAACACCATGGCATTGGCAGCGGCTGGTGCTGCGTCGGCGCCATAGGTGGCCTCGATCTTCACCAGCGCAGCCATTTTCTTGTAGCGGCGAACGGCCATTGTCAGGCTCCCTTGTTCTTCGTCGTCTGGGCCGGAGCCTCAAGAGCGGCTTCCGGTTCGGTGGTGGCTTCAGGCGCTTCGGCCGGGGTCAGTTTTCCGGTCTTCGGATCGCGGACGTAGCATCCGCCTCGGGTCGGTCGTTTCACGGGGTTCTCCCTTCAAGAAACCGGCTTGTCTGCCAGGTCTGGACATAGATGCTCGCGCCATTGCCGAGTGCCGTTGCCTGTCCGCCGACAAGCTCCAGCGGCTCCTCGGCGGAAGGCGGCATCCAGCCGGCAAGCGCCTGCTCGATTGCGTGTTTAAGATCGTCGAAGGCGAGCGCCCGCTTGCCGCCGCGCGTGTCGTATTGGCGGATCACGAAAGCGACCAGGAACTGGACCGCCACTATCTGCAGGTGCCCGCCGGTCGCGCGCTGGTTCGGCTCGGCGCGCTCGCGAAAGGGAAGCACGAAGGCCGTGCCACTCTTCGGTGCGGTTGCCTTGCTCAAGATCTCGATATCCTCGGCCGGCAGCACGCCGGCGAGATCGGGCGCCGCTTCCTTCAGCCGGGCAACGATCTCGGCGATCACAGCCAGCCTCCCAGACGGTCCTTCGAGAATACCGGCTCCGGACCGGTGATCCCGACATCGCCGGACGGCGAGGTCGCGGGATCGTCTCCGGACGGAAGCGGCAAGCGGATACGGCCCGACGAGACCTTTTCGAGATCGGCGTTCGCCGCCTTCCAGTCGCGCACCACATGATCGGGCGCGCCATCGCGGTGAAGGTGATAGCGGGCGATCGAGACCGCCCAGCCGTTCACCTGGGCGGGAACCGAGGCAAGCGGCAGGCGGTAGCGCACGGCGAGGTAGCCGTTGATCGCGCTCTCCGCATCGGCGAGCGCCTTGGCGACCACCTCAGGATCGGCGACCCCATCGCCGTCGCGATCGGCCACCATCAGGATCTCGTCCTCGCCGGCGCGTTCGATCAGATCGTCAAGGGTCGCGTAGGCCATGCTTACTCCGCCTTGACCGGCACGCCGTGATCCCAGGCGGGCGAAACCGCGCCGAGGCCAGCAAGCTCGTCATGGCCGGCGCGGGTGATTGTCACCCGGCCGGCGCGCGGGATGCGCTTGCCTTTGAAGCGAACCGGCTTCAGCACCACGAAACGGCGCAGGTTCGGCCTGGGCGTTGTGCCAAGCACGGTTTCGAGGAACGCGTCTGCCTGGGCGGTGCTCAAACCTGTGCTGGGCTTGCCCGCAGGCGGCGTTGTTTCTTCCGGCTTCTCGGTCGCCTTCTTATCACCGTCCGTTACCGATGCCTGCGCATCCTGCGCAACGGCAGGCGTTGCGGTGTCCGTCTTCGAACCCTCGCTCCCGACACTTTGCGGGTCGGTCGAAGCATCGCCCCCGTAATTGCTCGCATCATCACTCGAACCCGAAGCGGCGTTGATTGCCGCCGCTACGTCTTCCTCAGGCTTCTCTGCCTTTTTCCGTCCTGCCATCATGGCCTCCTGATTGTTCGGATTGCTGTCGTCCGGCGTTCTTCGCCGGGCGTGCGGGTTCTGCCCTCAGGCGACGTCTTCGAAGAAGTAGCCAAGGTCCGGCGCGGAGATGACTTCCTTCACGCTCTCGCCGGAGCGGACACGGTCGGAGCCGCGCAGGCCGATCTTCGGTTCGGCGATCGAGCCGGAGACGCGGGTGCCGAACTGTGCCGTCCAGCCGAAGGTGGGCGTTGCCGAAACGCTGTCGGCAAGGCCTGCCTTGTGGAACAGCGTGCAGTGATTGCCCCAGCAGCGCCGGCGCTGAACCTGCTGGCCGGGCTTGGCGATGTTGACCCAGCCTTCGCCGATGATGATGTCGTCGAGCTCGAGAAGGTCGGCAACCGCGCGCTTGTTGGCGTAACCGTCGGCAGCGCCGGAGGGCGTCAGCGCTCTGAGGACGCTCTGGTTGGTGCGAAGCGCGGTCCACGCGCCACGCCCCATCACCGCGTTGTTCGGGCGCATGACCATGCTGTCGGCAGCTTCAGCGAAGGCAATGATGGGCTTGGCGTCCGGGCTCGACCATTTGTCGGTGGGGCCAAGCGTTTCCTTGTTGTCGTCGCCGTAGAGGGCGGGATTGAAGACCCTGTTTGCGACCCGGACCTCGCGGTCGAGCAGCACGAGGTCGATCAGGCGCTGGGCTGCAAAGGCACGCGGATCGTAGCCTGCCGGCGCATTGGCGCTGTCGGCGACCGGCACGACATCGTCGAGACCATAATCCTCGGTGCGGTCTTCCTTTTCGTCGGCCTCGAATTCGACCTCGTTCGGCGAGGATTTGCGACCGACCTTGGTGTCATGCAGCGTGATGAACTGCCCGAAGTCGAAGTACCACCACTTGAACTGCTCGCGCGGCAGAATGGGGTTGAGGCGGGGAAGCACCTGGTCGGCGATAAGTGCGCCGTTCTTGTAGGCCTGGACGATCCCGACAAGAACGGGATCGACGGGGAAGGGCTGACCGGACATTGATTGCTCCTGGTAAGGTTTGGGTTAGGCCGCGACGCCAGTCAGCGTGCCGCGTTGAACGATGGCGCGGGCGAAATCGCCGCTTTCCGCGCCGGAAAGCAGGAAGCCGCCAAGCGCGACATTCTCGCCCGCGCCGGGCGCTGCCTTGATCGCCGCGCCGTTGGCATCGGCGGTGATCGGATCGCCGGGCAGGATGTCGCCGCCGCAGACGACCTCGGCCGGGCCGAACAGAACGACATCGATGCGCTGGCCGGCGGTGGCACCGGAAGGAAAGTCGATGACGCCCGCAATCGGATCGTCGGGCGATGTGGCAAGCGCCACCTCGCCATCATTGGCGGTGAATTTTGCAAGGCGGCGGTGGCCGATGGCGCCTGCCGCAATGAAGCTCTTGACGATGCGGGTCATTGGAAAATCCTCACTTGCGCGCCGTAAGGCGCATGGCGGCCTGAGCCGGGGAAAGGACCTCTCCCTTTTCCGCCGCCCTGGCCATTTCGGTTTCGATGGCGCTTGCGACATAGACCGGGTCCGAGAAGTCTGGGCCGTCGCCGGTGGCAAACTCGCCGGTCATCAGCGGCTTCGGAAGCTTTGCGAGAAGGTCGCGGAAGGCAGCGCGCGGCGAGGTCTCGACCGTCTCGTCACCGTCGGAAAAGGTGAGGTCGTCTTCGCCGAGCTCGGAGAAGAGCGCGGTGGCCGCCGCCTGCAAGCCGATCGGCAGCCGTCCTTCCTGCACGACGCCGCTCACGAAGGCGGCATCGTCTTCGGCCCGGCGCTTGCGCTGGGTTTCCGCAAAGGCAGTCTCGCGATTGGAAAGCTCGGCCTCGCGCGCATCGAGCGCGGCCTGGCGCTCCTCTGCTGTCTTGTCCATGGGTACGTCCTCGGTGGTGGTTTCAGAAAAGGCAGGCTGTTCGCTCCGCGCTCGCTCTTCGGCGCGCATATCGGCTGCAGCGCGGGCGAGATCGTCGATCGTCCAGTCGGGCAGGAACTTGTCGGCCGTCTCGGCATCGGTCGTTTCGATGAAATAGTCGCGCAGGCCGCGAAACAGCTTGGAGAGGTTTTCGAGCGCCCAGGCATTGCGGAATACGAGGTCGCTGTCGGCGAACTCGATCACCACCGCGTCGCCATCGTCGAACTCGACCGGCTTCAGGCCTTTGACGGCCGGCGGCTGGGCGCCGAGGAAGCCGACATGGCGCAGGTGATAGCGGCCGGGAGTCGGATTGCCCGCGCTTGAAGGCGCATAAAACGCGGCTGAAACCTTCTTGAAAGCGCCGGTGCGCACGAGCTCCGCGAAATCGGGGTTGAGCTGGTCGGGTTCGGCCACCAGCCGGTCGCCGTCAACCTTCAGGCTTTTGATCCAGCCATAGGCCGGCGCATCCTGTTTCGGATGCCCGACGACGATCGGGGCGAGATGGGCGTCCGGATCATAGCCGGAAGCGATCGCGCCGAGATCGGCGTCACCGAAGGAGAGCGTTTCGCCCTTCGATGTGGTATGGGTGCCGGTGCGGAAGATTTCGAATGTTTTCATGCCGCCGACAATGCCAGCGGGCCGTCAGGCGAAACATTCACAAGCGCCTTGCGAGAGAGCCCGGATCGGGGTTCAAGGGCCGCTTTCAGTCTTAAACCGGCAAATCGCCTGTGACAATCATTTGCCGGATCAAATTCGAAGTACTTTCAAAGCCGCTGGACGCGCTTCAGCGATTTTTACGGATGACTAAGCGGGCAGGGGTGACCTCGCGCGTCCTGAGGCAAATATGAGGGTTTCTAATCGACGCTGGCAAACGGCTCGAAATGGTCTTCGATGATGGCGAGGATCTCGGCGCGGTCCTTTTCGTTGAGGCCGAGAAACTGACGTTTCGGCATGGTGACCGATTTGACCTTGATCGTCTTGCCGCCCATCGAGAAGACGAGCGCCGGCGCATTCTTCGCTCGTATCACGCCGCCCTCGTTGTGGATGCGGGCATAGATCTCGTTCGATCCGACCTCGACCGAATGATCATCGACCAGTTGCCAGATGATCTGCGACAGCGACCGGCTTTCGCCTCTGAGGATGCCCGAGCCTTTCTTGGTCTTTCGGTAGAGCGGATTGAGCGGCTTCCACGCCTTGCCGTCCGGGTCCTCCTCATCAACAAAGCGCCGGCGCGAGACGCCGGCTTCATGCTCGCCGATATTCTTCAGCGCCGGCGTGATCGTCTCGGCCGCCTCGTAAAGCCGCGTAAGCCCGGCGTCGATATCCTCGTCGCGGATCGTCAGTGTCGCTGCAGCCATTTGAAAACTGTGCCTCCTGCGGTATGATACTCATGTCCGGACGAGGCTTTCGGGAGCCCTCCGTAGGCCGGACGCCGAACGCGCCGCCCGTAACGGCGCGTTTGAAGTTTCCTTGGCTTTGACTGCATTTCCATTCGCGAGCGCGTCTGGCTGTTCCGGCCACGATCCGTAAAGCGCGCCGCCAGGGCGGCCGGGCCGGAGTGGCCGCCCTCTATTTCCTGCGATAGAGCATCGCCCCTTTCCTGAATTGCGAGAGATAGGCGTCGGTCGTGTCGAAGCCAGTCACGGCCGTCCAGCCTTTCGATGTCCATTCGAAGCGCGCCAGAAGAGATCGGCCATCCGGAAGTATTACCCGCTTCAGATAAGCCCGGCGCAGCACGATGCCGCTTCTTACCGCTGCCCAATCCACCCAGATTTCGTCCGGTTCCTTGATGGCCTCAGCAAGGAGGAGCGTATAAGCGCCTCGACCGCGCTTGTTGGCCTTCAAACCGAGGACTTCGCCCTGGGCGTTGCGCTGTTCAAACATCGTACGTCCGATGGTGATGACGCCGCCGCTCTTGTCGCGAAAATAGCCTCCTTCGTCGTCGATTTGAAACGCCTTCAAAAAGGCTTCGACATAGGCCTCAGCCTTAAGCCCGGTTGCCATCAGGTCTTCGGCGCGCGCCTTAGCCGGCTCAGGCAAGGCCGGAAGGTCAGTGGCCGGCGCTATATCCTTGTCATAAGGTTCGAGCGGCTTGTGCAGCTCCGGTGGCACGACGCCGTTCAGCCATTCCTCGCCGACATTATAGGCCCAGCCGCGATCGATCCCCGGATAGCGGGTTTCGGGTTCGCCGGTGCGCGGGTCCGTGTCCTCATAGGCGCGAAGGTCCGGCGCTTCATCGGGACCATCCTTGCCGAGCGCCTTCAACTGCCGTGCAGACAGCGCCTCGATGTCGCAGCCGCAGCCCCAGCCATTGGGAGGGAACATGATCCGCCAGGCGGGATCGGTTGCCGCCAGCACAAGCCCGTTCCAGGAGAGATGGAGCTTGCGGGGATGGAGCGCGCCAGAATGGACGTATTTCCAGTAGGGCCGGTATTTCAGGACATCGGGATCGTTGAGCTGCTTGTAGCGCCCGGCCATGTAGGACGTGCGCATATTGGTCGTGTAGATGATCCGGGCGCGCCAGGCGCGGCGTTCCTCTTCGGTCTTGCCGTGCGAGTTATAGCGCCAGCCCGTCCGGTCGACGATCGCATCGAAGTCCTTGCGGAATTCCTTGAGGCCGGTACCTGCAGAGCGCGCCTTCTCGATTGCCGCCCTGAAATCGGCCAGCATGTCGTCGCGCGTCACACCAGCAACGGAGAACGCCCGGACATGAGCGGCGTGCTTCAGGTCGTCATGGCGGCGCGTCGGCAGGTTCACCTTGCCCGTGAGAAAGTCGATCGCTTCCTTGAACGGGATTTGATCAGCCATCGGAGCCCACGCTGTCGTGGCCTTCGAGCCGGGCAAGCGTCATGCCCTGTTCCATCAGCTCCGCGAAACCGTCGATATCCATCTCGGCCGAAAGCCGGGCAAGTCGCAGCGACAGATCGTCGAAGTCGGTTGCCGCGTTTGCCTGGTTGCGGATCTCCGCGATCATCGCCGCGATCACCGGATCGCCAAGCGCCTCCATCTGATCGGCGATCTCGCTTGCAGCATCGGGCGGGTGCGAATGCTCGGCGAAATCGGTCCCTTCTTCAGCTTTCGGCAGTTGCTTTCCGGGAGAAGTGACCGCCGGCTCCGGCGCCTTCCGCTTCACCCATGCGCCGCCATAGGTCTCGTTGAAATACTCCTCGTCCTCAGGCTCATAGCCCATCTCATAGATTTTCTTGTCGCGCTCGACCTTTTCGTTGAGGTCCTCGGCCTCCGAGAAATCCCGCCAGACTTCGGGGATGGCAGCACCCGGCCAGTTGAACTCGACAAACCAGCGCACCAGCGTATCGCGCACCGTCTCGCAGACGAGATCGGCTGCGGCCTTGGCGATCGCGATGCGGACCTCGTTGTGGATCTCGCCGAGCGATCGCGCGCCGCGCTCGCCGGAATTGGTTGAAAGCGTCTCGCCGAGCACTGCCTCGCTCATCAACTCGTCCAGGTAACGCGACAGGGCTTCGAAGACATCCCCGCCGCCGGCGCTCTTTGCCTCAAGCAGGCTGACATTCACAGTGTCCGGAACCGCAAGCCCGGTATCGCCCGCCATCCGGCGGAGCGCGTTGAGGAGCTGGTCCTGTTTCGCCTGGTCGAAGCCGCCGCTATATTGCGCGAGCGTGGTTGGCGTTGCGTGCTTTTCGGTGCCGCGCAGCCAGTGCGCCAGCACCTGACGCTTGAACCATGCCGGCCAGAACAGCACCGAGCCGATGCCGACGCCGTAAGGATCGTCGTCGTCATCGTCGATCGAGTGGCGATGGACGATGAACTTGCCATCGGGCACCGGCTCGCCGTCCATGGTGCTGGAGCGCGTCAGCATCCTGAGCTCGCCCTCCACCGTGAAGCGGAACCGCCGCTGCTTCTTGACCTTCACGGCCTCGGCCTTCCAAAGGCTGTTCTCCTTGATCCAGATGATCTCGGCTACGGCAAAGCCCTTCAGGATCGCGCCAAGCAGTCCGCGCGTCAGGCGGTCGAAGTTGATTGCCTTCAACTGCGCCTCGACGGCGTCTGCGATCTCCTTGTCCTTGGAAGTCTCCGATGCCGGGAACACCGCCCATTCGCGCGAGACGACTTCAAGCTTGAGCTTGGCGAGCACCGCATGGGCATGCGGGTCACGCCTGATTTCGTCATAAAGCTTCAGTGCGCTTGCGCCGCCGCGCGCGGCCAGCACCTCGTCCATCGGCTGCAGCACGCCCTGAAACGACGGAATGAACGGATCGCTGGCGGCGGTGGCGATCTCGAAGCGTTCGGGTTTAGCCATGTCAGAACCTCGTGAAGCGGAGGAGATCGGTGAAGCGCTCGGCGAGATTGAAGCCCTTGCCGAACTCATTCACGGGCTCGGCACTTGGCCGCTCGCCCGTCGTGCCAGCGCCTATCTCGCCACTGTCCTGCTCGCTGGCGAAGACCGCGAGCGCGCCGGCTGGCGCCGCGTCGCCATGCCGCTCGAAACCGTCGGCGCCCATATTGTGGAAATCGACCGGCACCTTGGCGATGCCGCGCTGCATCTTCAGCGCCCGGTAGTCGTTGAGGATGTCGTCATCCTTCGGTAGCTCGATCAGCCCGTCATCGAAGGCGGCTTTCAGCTTGGGCATGTTGACCATGTACCAGACCTCCGAGAGCTTGATCTCCGAGACGTAGACCGCGCCGAACTCCTGTCGCGCCAGCTCCGCCAGCGCCGCACCGTTACCGGTGGCGTCGAACGCGGCGTGGAAGAAGCGCGGCAGATGCGCCTTGATGAAACAGACGATCTGGAACTGCGAGGTGTAGGGCACATCGCGCAATTCGAGGATGAAGGGCGTGGCGAGCGACAGGTCGGGCCGGACCTGCAGCGGATGGATGACGGAAAGGTCGGCGGTGCGCCCGAAGTCCTGCCCGAAGCAGGAGCGGTAGTGCCTGTCGAGTTTCGCAAGATGCGGCAGGAGCTCTTCGTTGCAAAAGGCCTCGACCTCGGCCTCGCGGAGCTCCTTCGGCCAGTCCACGAAACCCTGTGGCGGATGCCAGCGGATGACCGGGATATCGTCCTTCATTCGCGAGACGATCAGCGCCCGCGACAGATAGGCGCCCGAAGACAGCGAGGGAATGCAAAACAGTTCCTCGTCCGCGCCGCTGCCGTAGAACTTGATGATCGAGGCGCGCCAGGCGGCTTCGGCCTCCGGCGACCATGCCTTGCCGGTGACGAGGCAAATGCGCTCGTAAAGCCCGTCGCGCAGCGCATCGTCGAAATCGATCCGAAGATGCTGATAGCTGGACTTGCCGGCAAGGATATCCTGAACCTGCTCGTTGAAATGGTTCTCGAAGCCGTCATGGGTCGAGCAGACGATCACCTGGCCGCCCCACATTAGGAAGGCAAGCGCCGCCTTGAGGAGCTGCTCTAGACTGTCGACGAAGGCCGCCTCGTCGATCATCACCACGCCCTGCTTGCCGCGCAGCGTGCGTGGCGCCGAAGACAGCCCGACGATCTCGAAGCCGGAAGCGAACTTGATGCGGAAGGCCTGGATCGCTCGCTCGCCCTCCTTGTCGCTGTCGTCGAAGAGGAATTCCTCCATCTCCATTGCGGCCGAGGAGAAGGCCCGCGCCCACATGGCCGCCGCGTCGATGAATTCCCGCGTCATCTCCTGGCTGTATGAGATGTACATGAAGTCCATGCCGCCGGCCTCGCGGGACCGGGCGGCGCGGAGAACGGCATAGGCCGCGCAGGCCCAGGTGAGGCCAATGCGCCGCGACTTCTCGACGAAGAGCACCGGGCATGCGCCTTCAAGCAGCGAGACCGTGCGCGCCTGATAGGGCAGCAAAGCCTTGCGGCGCTCGATCCTTTCGAGCACCGCATCGGTCGATTGCCGCCGGGCGAGCGCCCAGTCCTTTTCGGAGATCGGGCCGCTCATGTGCTGACGCCCAGAAGTTTGTCGAGGATTTCGCCTGCGGCATCATCGGATAGCCCGCGCGCCTTCGCCACCGTCTGGACCGCCTTCTTCGCCTTGTCGGCGAAGTCCGCCTCGACCTTCTGACGACGCGCGGATGAAACGCTTTGCGCCTGGACGGCCGATCGAAGCGCGTTGGCAAGCTGCATCGCACCTTTGGGATCAAGCCCGCCGTCTTCGGTCGCCTGTAAGAGCTCATAGATCAGCGTCTTGATCGCTTCGGCGGTAATCAACGTCAGCTCGTCGGAGGCTTCGGCGTCGATGCGCTGGGCGATCGTGGCGGCGATTTCGCGCGTCTCCTCGATCCGCTTCGTCATCCGCGCAAGGTTGACCGAATAGCGATTGAAGGCGGTAAACGAGGGAATGTCGAAGGCGACGCCATATTCGCCCTGGATCGCGAGCAGCTTGTCGCGAAACTCCGGGTAAATCTCGGTCTGGGTGCGCTTGCGTTTTCCAAGCTCCTGCGCCGCCCAGGCGACGATATCATCACACTCTTTGGGCAGAAGGTCGATGTTCGAAAGCCTTCCGCGTCCGCGCTTTGCCATGGCTCAGACCTCCGGGGAGGGGCGGGCGATGCCCTCGATGATCGAACGGCGTTCGACATGGTCGAGGCCGGCCCTGGTAATCGACGGGATCAGCACGCTGCCGGCCTCCGTCACCGTCACCGCGCCGAGCTCTTCCATCTTGCGGATCTGGGTGCGCACGTAATCACGGCTGCGGTTATGGCCGAAGGTGCGCAAAAGCATGGTCAGCAGCGTCTCGTTCAGCGTGCCGTCGGTCTCGATCGCCAAGCCGCGCAGGATGATCAGGCGCGCATCGCGGGCGGAATATTCTTCAAACGAAACCATGTCAGTGGTCCCCGTTGCTTCTGAGGTAGTCGTCAATGCGCGTCACCGTTGCGCCGAATGTGCCGAGCCTTTCGGTAAGAGCGGCAATCGCGCCTTCCACCTTCGCCATGGAAATCTTGAGCTCGACCACGCTGTCCTTGTCCGGCAGATGCCTGAGCTCGCCCTCGATCGCCTGAATGCGGCGCTCATGCTCAATGGCGATCTTCTCGATTGCGGTGAGCTTCTCGCTGTTGTCTTTCGCCCGCGCCGTCAGCCAGGCGTAGATGAAGGAGCCGAGCGCGATCAGACTGTTGATGGCTGTGAGCCACGGCAGGAGCGGGTCAACGATCATCGGCAATAAAACTCCCGTTCGCGTTCCGACTGGCAGGCCGCACAACGCCTGGCGAAGGGCGCTGCCATCCGGCGCGCCTCCGGGATAGCCCTGCCGCAATCGGAGCAGTCCTTGGTGCCTGCGGCATTCAGCGCCTGGCGGGCGCTCTCGATCCTGCGCTGGCGCGCGGCGTCATGGTCTTCGGTAACCGCCTCCAGCCTGTCTTCACGGTTCATACTGTCTCTCGTCCACATTCTTCAGGGTGGCATTTGCCGCATCGATCGCCGCGACTGCGCCGGCCCGGCGCCGGTCGCAAATCTTCACCGCCATGCGGTCGTTTCCCCATTTGTCGACGACCTGCCGTTCGGAAAGTCCGCCATCATCCGGCAGGCCGGAAAGCATGGACGTGCAGGAAAGCCGCGCGCTTTCAGGCACCTCGACTGGCGTCTGCACCAGCTTGAGCGCAGGTTGCGATTCATCGGGGGAGGAGCTGCAGGCGGCGAGCGCCAAGCCCGCAACCATCGCCATCAGGCAATGCCGCATTGTCTTCCTCCATCTGTTTGAGCTGATCATGGGCTGCAGCTTCCGCTGCCCGGATTTCGCCATCGGCGCGCATCGCCTGGCGGGCGAGCTCGGCAACGGCGCCCGAAAGCGCGGCATTGGCTTCCGCCACCTCGGAACGCCAAAAGGCATCGCGCTCGGCGCGCGCGGAGGCGACGCGTTCCTCGATCAGGTCCGAAGCCTTGCCGATCGCGGAAAGCGCCGAGACGCCGGCGACTGCCAGAAGCGCTGCGACGAGGAGCAGGATTGCCGCCGGTTTCGAAAGGCGAGAGGAGAGCCAGGCAAGCACTAGTCGCGCCTCCCTTCGGTCTCCTGCTTCGCAAGTGTCTGCATATCCTTCGAGCCGGTAACCCGGTGAATGCCGAGCATGGCGGCAACCAGACCGGCCATGATCGGGATCACCGTCGAGGAGAGCGAAAGCGCGCCTGCGGAGTTGAGGCAGCCCGCAATCACGACCGTGAAGATCACGATCCATGCCGCGATCTGCGAGACCAGCATGTAGCGCTTGGATGTCCGGTAGTGTGGCTTCTGCATGGTCCCGCGCCTCATGCCGCAAGCGCCATCATGGGCGGCTTGCCGGAAAGCGCGCGCTCCATCTCGTCACGCGTCTGCGGGCCTACAATGCCGTCGGCGACGATGCCGCGCTCCTTCTGAAACCAGATCGTCACCAGTTCGACCGTGTGATCGAAGGCATCGGTCGGCTGGACCGGCCACGGATGCCTTGTCATCTGACGACACTTTGCAAGGTCCTGGACCCAGGCGAGGACCGCCGGCCCGTGATCGCCGCGAGCAAGCATGACGTCCTTAAGCGGCACAAAATCGCTCGCGCCCTTCAGGAGGTGGGCATATTCGACATGCGCATCGAAGCACGGGCAGGCCTTGCCCTTGTCATAGTCGCGATGGCCGCTGATCCCACCGATCTCGAAGCGTTCGCGAAGGGCGATAATTTCCGCGACGAGCGCGTGTTTCTGTTCAGGCGTGCGGGTGTCGGCGGTGTGCGTCATGTCGGCAGACCTGCCGCCGACATAGACGATGCCGACGGTGCCGGTGTTGTGGCCGGCGACATGGGCGCCGATCCGCTCGATCGGCCGTCCGGCCTCGCGCGCACCGTTGAGATGGACGACGCGGTGATAGCCGATGCCCGACCAGCCGCGCGCAAGATGCCACTGGTTGATCTCGGCGACAGTAACCGGCCGGCCTGCAGGCGTATCGGTGCAATGAATGATGATTTCGTTGATGGGGCGCATCGGAAACTTCGCAATCTTCGTGAAAACAGGTCACACAGTGTTGCGAGTAGTCTGAACTTTCAGGCGCCGATTACAGGTCGCAAACGCTTGCGAACCCGGCTAGTTTTTCTCGAAGAGGGACAGCTGACGGCGGTCTTCGGTCCTCAGATAGGACCGGACCGTGACGTCCGAAACATGCAGTTCACGCGCGATCGCGAGAACCGACCAGCCGCGCGCTTTGAGGCGCTGCGCGATCCATGTCTTGTTGATTGGCACGCGATATAGTTGCCCCACGCCGAGCGCTTCGGCAAGAGCCTTGACCTTTTCCGGGCCAATGACCTTGGAAAGGTCCGAGCCCGATCGTGGGTTCTCCGAAAGGTAGGCGGGCGCGCCCCCGAAATTCAGAAAGAAGGTGATGGCGAGCTCCTCGCCAAGCACCTCTACATAAGGTTCAAGGTTTGCCGGGATCGGATCACCCATCCGTGCCTCCCTCGCGGAAATCCCGCGAAGGCCAGTGCTTCGGATAGCACGACACCACGGTGTCGCCGCGCAGGATGAATTTTGCGCCGTCGGAGATCACGGCGGATGCGCCGAAGCGGACGCCATCCACGCAGCGGTTCTGGATCATCAGCCGCATGGTCTCGACATCGATGCCGTGGAACCGCTCGACAAAGCGCAGCACCGCGCGGTCGGTGACGATCGGAATGAGGAAGCCGGTTTCCGGCATAGATTGACGCTTGCTCATTTCGCCTCCGCCTCCATTGTGCGGACCCGTTCGCCAAGGGTATTCATTACCCTGATCCACTCGGCGCGTGTCAGATCCCGATCGCCCGGATTTCCGCCGCACAGCATCGGCACCACGGTCCAGAAATCGTTCTGGTCCTGCTGCAGCAAAGCCAATTGCGCAACGGCGATCTTGTAGCCCTCCGCCTGACGCCAGAGCGGCATCAAGCGGTGAACGCGCCAGTCGACGCCTGCCTCGCGCGCCATCCATGCCTTCAGCGCCTCGATAGCCTTGGCGGCATCATCGGCATAGTAGAGGAACCGCGTGTGATCGATCCCGGTCTGGCGCTTGACGAAGGCGAGCAACGCCTTGTCGTCGCGGTTCCCGACAATCCCGAGGTTCCACGCG
This sequence comes from Martelella limonii, assembly GCF_013344475.1. Taxonomy (GTDB): domain Bacteria; phylum Pseudomonadota; class Alphaproteobacteria; order Rhizobiales; family Rhizobiaceae; genus Martelella; species Martelella limonii. Next base: position 278,295 of record NZ_JABUOU010000001.1, read on the forward strand.
CCGATCCAGAGCGCCTGGAGTTTCGGCGCAAACGGACCGGCGAGCTTCTTTCTGCCGTCCGGGCGCCGGTCACCGCCAAGCCGCCGAAACTCTTCGGCGACCGCTTCCTTTTCGGGGTCGGTCATCAAGGTGAGCGAAGGCTTGCCAGTGATCCGCTGATAGACGGCCCGGCGAGCCTCATCATCGAGACCAAGCTTGCCGCAGATTGCGTGAATGGTTCGATGAGCGCTCATCTCAGCCCGCCCTCGCCAGATCGATCGTGATCGCCTGCCACCGGTCCTCGACCGAGCGCCGGTGATAGAAGCGGACATACTGCTTCGAGCCCGTCACCCGCATAGCGTCGCGGATTGCGCTCATGGCGCGCTGCCAGCGTGCGTCCTCGATATTGTGGCGGAGCAGGCCGAAGATTTCGGCGCGGTTGATCTGGCCTTCCTTGTCGGTGTTGAAGGCGCGGGTGACAATCGCCTGGATCTCCGGACGGCTTTCCGCCGACCACTCGTTGAGGCATTCGTCGATCAGACCCTTGGCGATCTGCAGCTCAGGGCCGAAATCGATCCGCTCGGCGACTTGCACCTGAACCTTCAAGAGCCCGTCATAGGACTGATAGGTCCGGTTCCCCTTCTTGCCGCCCTTGGTGACCTCGTATTCCTGCGCGAGCAGCTCGTCGAAACCGTCGAGGTCGATCATGGTGTGTTCGAGGAACCGGCCGATCTGGGCGGAAAGGTCGAAGGCGAAGGCTATGACCTTGCGCACCACCTCATCCTCCAGCTTGTGCTGTGGCTTGACGAGATCGAGCGGGACGAGGCGCGCGCTGGCGTCGGCCATGAAGTCCCGGCCGTTCACGAGTGTGACGCCGGTGCCGATCTCGCGGACCTGCGCCCGGTAAAGCGCCTCCGGCACGAACCGGCCGCGCACATCTTCGAGATAGCGTTCGCCGCCGATCTCGGCCACGCGGACCTGCCGCTCCTGGTCTTCGAGAATGCATGCTTCCATCGCGTTCATTTTGCGTCGCCTTTGCGTGTTTCTTCGGTAAGGGTCAGTTTCAGCGGCGGGAGCCGCGTGTCTGAGAGGAGGCGGTATTCCGCCTCCAGCTCCTCGGTGAGTGCGATGCCGGTGTTGAGCCGGGTGAGCATGCCCTCAAGCTCGTTGACCGTCGGGCGCTTCTGGGCGCGGATGAACAGCCGCATCTCGTCGCGCACGCCGCCGAGATAGTCGGATGCCTGCACATTCATCGCCGCCCTCCCGTGAAATCGGGCCGGACGACCTTGCCCTCCGGATCGGTGATGATCTGCGCGAGCTTGCGGCCTGCTTCCTGCTCAAGCACGCTTCTCTGCGCATTGCTTGCCTCGGTGATCCGGTGGATCGCGACCTCTTCTTCCATTGCGCGGGCAAGCCTGCGCATGCCCTTCAGCTGCCTGACGAATTTGATGGTTTCCTCCGCCGACAGTGAGCAGCCGGTGTGCGAGCAATCCTCGAACTGGAGGGCGTAATGCGCCAGCGTATCGCTGAGCGTCGTGTCGAGGTGGCGCATCAGGCGATGTCCTCCACGTCGCGGTTCTTCCAGGCGGTTTCGACATGGCGGACGCTGATCGGCTCGTCATTCGCCATGGCAAGCATGGCCGCAAGCTTCAGCGTCTTGTCGATCTGGCCGAGCGCGCCGCCCTTCAGCCCCATGCCGATCAGCGTCTTGACCGCAACCGGATCGGTCACGCCCCAGGCGTCGATAAAGGCTTCAAGGTCCTGCCGGAGCGGCTGGCGGCGGTTGAGCCGTTTGCCGATGCGGCGGCGAAGCTGGGCATAGGAACGCCCGTCGGACTTGCTGGCGAAGCGGCCATAGACCTCGTCATTTCCGACGAGCGCCACGCCGCAGCCATAGATATCGACGAAGTGCCGGAGCTGGTTGATCGCATCATCGACGAGGTTCTGCGCTTCGTCGATGATCAGCAGCGTGCCGCCGCCGATCCGCTCCAGCTTCTTGCCGATTGCCCGCGTCAGCTTGGCCGGATTGTGCTCCTGCACATTGAGCTCCGCCGCAAGCTCGATCAGCATCGCATGCACATTCTTGGTGTGAGGGCTCACCGTCGCGAGATAGGCATGGGGCCGGGTGGCGCAGTAATGCCTGCAGGCCACGGTCTTGCCCATGCCTGCGGCGAGCGTGATGATCACGAAGTCGGAGGTGACCTGCGCCCAATTGAGCGTTTCCAGCACCTCATTCGCGGTGCGGGTTTTGAGGAAGGTCGGCGATTGCGGGACTTTTGCCGCGAATGCCGCCTGATCCTCGACATCGTCGAGCCATTGGCGCACCGTCTGGTTCTGCTTGTCCAGACGGCCGTTATATTTGCCGGAGACCCATTGCGAGAATGTGCCGTCGGCCATGCCGCAGCGGCGCGCCACCTCGGCCTTTGTCCAACCGTTGGCGTTGGCCACCTCGATCGTGCGGTCGATCAACGACCACCACTGGTCGATGTCGTCCTGGCTGCGGTTTGCGGAAAGCTCCGGTCCCGCGACGGGGCGTTCCCAGAGGGTCTTGGTTTGGCTTGTGCCGGAATAGATGTTCATTTATGGTTCCTTTGCTTTAACTGTTGGGCGGGGGTGACCCCGCCCGTTTTTTTGGAACCGTACGCACTACATTTCGGTTGTCCGCCGGACATGACTAGGCGTCCGACGCCTTCCCTTTCGGGAACTTGATCACCCCGCCATCGCCCCGGATCATGGACATGGCGCGGGAGAAACTCTCTTCGAAGTCGATCTCATCTTCCTGCTGCCGCGGCTTCATCTGCGGCACGGTTGCAATGCGCGTGATGACCGGGCGCTGAGGCTCGACAGGTGAGGGGGCTGCAGGCTTTTCGCCGCGATAGATGATCTCGCCGAGCTCGCGCGCGGTGAGTTTCTGTTTGGCTGCGAGTTCTGCCTTCTGGGCGCGCGCGAATTCGCGGCGGGTCTTGTTGTGCTCCCTGGCTTCGCCAAGGTTGAGGAAGCCCGCATCGTCGATGCAGTCTGCTTCGCAGATCAGCCTGTCCTCCAGATCGTAGATCCTTACGGACTGGTGCAGGTTGTCCGGATCGAACCGGATCGTGACCTTCTTGCCCGCAAATTGGGTGAGCTCCGCCGACCAGTAGCGGTTCTTCTGGAAATGGATCATGCCATTGCCCTTGGCGGCCTTGATGCCCTCGGAGGCGAGCAGCCAGAGCGAGCGCTGCGCTGTGGTCGGCCAGCGAACGATGCTTGTCGGGCTGGCTAGGCTTTCCTCGAACGTCTCGTCGAAGCTGCGGCCCCGGCAGGTCTCCGCCCGGCGTCCTGTCTGGGCGTTGTGTTCGGCGATCTGGGCGGCCACATGAGCTTTGAACTGATCGAGCGGGATCGCGCGCTCGCGATAGTTCTCGGGCTTGGCATCTGGCTTGTTGCCGGTATAGGCGCCCGAGCAGAAGGGATGCTTGCCGATCGCCTCGGCCAGATCACGCCAGGCGCGCTCGATTGGCTTCGATTGGCCGGAATAGGGCAGGGACCAGTGCAGATTGATCCCGAGCGTCGTCACCAGCCCGCGCGGATCTTCCTCGCGAACCTTGTTGCGGAAGCGCGTCGGCGTCTGGCCTGAAATCCACTTGCTGGCAAAGGCGCGCCCGTTGTCCAGCACCATGTCATCGGGAATGCCGAATTGCTCGACCATGTCGCCGATAACGAGACGCACCGCCGTCCAGGTCTCCGCTTCCGAAAGCCGCCACGCGACGATCTTGCCGGAATAGACGTCCTGAATGGCGATCAGATACATGCGGGTCGGCTCTTTCGCCCAGGGGACGGATATGAAGACATCGACCTTGTGGCCGTCCATGTTCACGACCTGCATCGCGTGGAGACCCGCCCGGCTGCGGCGCTGCGCCGGGTAGAGCGCCTTCGCCTTTTCCTTGCCGTCGCGGGCGATTACCTGTTCGGCGCGCGGGACTTCCGCCTCCAGCCGGCGACGCAGCGAACGTTCGCCGGGAACGGGCGTCCATCCTTCGCGTTTGGCAACCTTGATCATCCTCCGATAGCAGGCCGAAAACGCCGGGCGCTCCGGGCGAAGATAGTCGGAAACAAGAAACTGCCATGCTTCCTCATTGCATTCAGCCGCCCGTGTCGCGGATGAAAATGAGGGTGCGAGTGCGGCGAGCCAGTCGGCGCGCGGGGCCTTGTCGGCAAGCGACTGCCAGTAATAGAGCACGCGCTGACTGACGCCTTCCATTTTCGAGACAACCTCGAAGGCTGTCCGCGCGGTCACGCCCGCCTCGATCATTTCACGGACCTTCAAAAGCGCCTTCAAACGCCTTTCACAGGCTAGCTTATGGGCCTTCGAAAGGGCTTCATATTTCGCCCAGAGCGCTTTTCTGGCGGTGGCGGTTTCCCGGTCCCGCTTGTTCTCGGCTTCCAGATGGCCGACATGCAGCCTTGCCTGCGCGGCATTGGGCAGGAGCGAGATATGGTATTCAAACCCGCCGCCGCGCCCGGCGCGCTTGCGGACATGGCCGCTCGCACGCCAGCCCTGGCGTTCGCCAAATTGCTCGATGCCGCGCCGCGTACCCGGCATGTCCGGAAGCTTTGCGTCGGCGAGTTCTGCAGAGGTAAACCACTCCTTCATGACCGCCCCCGCCGAATGTTCACCGGCCGCGCCGTCAGCGTCTTCAGCTCGGCAGTCAGCCTGCGGCGCTCCTGTTCAAGCCGAGCGATCTCTCCAAGGCGCGCCTCGTCGCCCTCCAGCAGCAAAAGGCCGTCATCGGAAACGATCTCGTCCCAAAGCCAAACCGCGCCGGTTGCTCGAACGAACGCCTTGAAGCGCGCGAGGCTGATATCGTGGCCGTTCTTGCTTTCCGCCGTGTAGGCATCGAGCGTCGCCTTGGAGATGGTCGAAAGGCCGAGATAAAGCGCCATCCGCGCCGCGATCGTGGGCCGGTCGTAAGGGCATTCGCGGATCGCCCGCGCCATGGCACGCTTCACCCGTGCCCGGAAACGCTCCAGGTCGATGGATTGTGCGGCCTCGCGCACCGGAAAAAGCGGTGCGGCAAAGAAATCGAGCTGATCGGGATCGGGCTTCATGCCGCATCCTCCAGACCGATTTCAGCCAGAAACGCCTTGCGCGTGGCATCATCGGCGTTCGACCATATCTCCAACAGGGCCTTCAGCATGCCGTCGCGCTTCGCTTCTGGCTTTTCCGAGGGCCGGACGGCCTTCACATGGCCGAGCGCCTTCTTCAGGTCGCCGTTCTCGGCGCGAAGGGCAATGGCCGCGCGCCGCTGCTCCTGCGGCTCCATCTTGGCAAGCTTCAGGAGCGCCGCCTGATTATCGGCCACCGGCGTGCCGCGCAGGGCGGCGCGTAGATCGGAATGCAGACGCTGAGCTATGCGGTTCAGTCGTTTAATCGCGTCGGGGGAGACACCCATTCTGTCGGCGACATGCTTCGAAAAGCCGGCTTTGGCTTCGTCACCGATAATTAGGGGCAAGTTGCCCCTAATTGCCTTTGGTCCCGATACGATCTTTCCATACTTGTCTTCCCAGACATCGCGATACGTCTGAACGAAAACGGCTCTATCAATCACCGAAAGCTCATTGCGGAAAAGGTTCTCAGTGATCTCCAGAAGCACTGCTTCCTGCTGATCGGCATCGACGACGACCGCATCGATCTCCGTCTCGTCGAGCAGCTCCATGGCGCGCAGGCGGTGCGCTCCGGCCACCAGCGTATAAGCACCGCCCTTCGCGGCGGGTGTCGCACGAACGGTCACCGGGTTCAAAAGCCCGTGCTCGACAATGGAGGCCGAAATAGCCAGCGCATGGTCTTCCTCAACCGCGCGGAGCCGCTCAGGTACATGGATTTTGGCAATCGGGATCGTCTTGGAAACAGCCATCACGCTGCCTCCTCGTAGATGGAGGTCAGCGCCGCGTCGGCGCGTTCTGCCATGGCGGCGTAGTAGGCCAGAAACACCGGATTTCCGCAGCGCTCGTCGATGATACGCAGCGCCCGATAGACGGACTCGCGGGATCTTTCCTGCATTCGCGCCACGCGCCGTTTCGGCACGTTGAACTTGCGGATCAGCATGTGCAGCGCAATCTGGCGCGCCAGCGCCGCATCAAACATCTCGTGGGGAGGGTCGATGATCTCGCCGATCGTCAGATAGGGAAACCCTTCCCGCACCGCCATCACGCAGGCATGGTAGAGCGCGTGTTCGCGTTCCTGGGCGCTGTAAGGATTGAAGGTCATGCGTCGCTCCGGCATGTCGAGGCCGCAATGCTTGATGTCTAATTCGCCGAGACGATTAGACTTGTGGTTGCGGCGGAAAACGGAAAAAATGTGACTCGTGGAGCGGAAGGACAGCGCGCGTCGGCCGGGGGCTCGAGGTCTCGATAGAGACGGGCCTCTCCCAAATACCGGAGAACTGGCCAGAACCGTCTGACCCTCCCGCTCCACGTTCATCAGGCGGCGTCCTTCGTGGTCTTCTCGCCTGTGGACTCTGCCGCGTATTCGCGCGACAGAATGGTGTTCGACCGTTTGGGATAGCGGCCGGGGAAAAGCAGTTCGACGGGAACCTTGAGAAAGCGGGCGATGGCACGCTCCACTTTCTCATTCGGCCGCTTCCATACGGCGCGGAAGGTTCCGGGGTTGAGTTTGTTGATCTCAGCGAGCTTCGTCAGCGTCATGCCGCGACGATGAAGCTCCGCCTTGATCGCGAACTGATCCCACGTTCTGGGTTTATCCGGCATCTGTCTCTCCGGTCAGGGGGCTGTTCGCGCAGCCCTTATTTTTGGTCAAACAACGCGCATTTGCCGTCAGCGAGTGCGCTACAGAAATTAATAAACACAAAATGGGATTTGTAAACCCCAAAGTGTGTTTTGGGTGGGGTTGTGGCGAGGCAGGAACGGATAAAGACGGAGCTCGGTCGACGGTTGCGCGAAATACGCGTTGAGCAGGGGGACCCCTCAAGGGAGGAGTTCGCTCCAACTTTGGGATTGCATGTCAATAGCTTAGCTAATTATGAGCGCGGAGATAGAGCCCCGAACATTGATGTTCTTCTGGCTTACCGGGAAAACCTGCACGTGGACCTCCATTGGCTTTTAACCGGTGAAGGCGAGATGTTCGGCGACGCTCTAAAACTACAAAGTGGGGCTAACCTCACATCGGAGGCTGGGAAGCGTTTGCTTGCGCTTCCTTATTTTGACGCTGAGGCTTCTGCAGGTGTTGGACGCATCGCGCTGGACGAATTGCCCTCCGGCTCAATAGCTTTCGAACGGGCCTTCCTCCGCAACCTGGGCGCATCACCGGACAATTGCTTCATCATAAAATCGTATGGCGACAGCATGCTGCCAACGATCCCAGACAATTCCCTTCTGATCGTAGACGAAAGCCAAACCGAAAAAATCGAACACGGCTGCATCTACGTCTTCAGGGTAGGGGAGATCATGCTGGTAAAACGCGCCAAATGGCACATGACCGGAAAGCTAGAGCTGAGCTCGGACAACGATACCTATCAGTCCGAATTCCTCGACCAAACGCACGCGGACACGCTGAGCGTGTTAGGGAGGGTGGTGTACTTTTGCAGGGTGCCGTGAAGAGTACACTCTTGTAAAATTTAGCAGCGCGTTTGAAAAAGAGAACTATTTAATTTGCACCCAGCTTGCGGCCGGAAGCGTAGAGGAGGAAAAGATGCGTTCGTTTACAAAACTTAACTTAGGGTTCAGCAATGCAGAAAATTATAGAAGGAGGGAGAATAAAGATATTTTCTCAAGGTATTTCGTGAGAGATGAAAATTTAGAGAGAATAATTGATAGTAATATATATTTCCTTGTCGGAGAAAAAGGGACTGGTAAAACTGCATATTCGACATATTTATCAAATACAAAATATAAAAATAAAAATTCATTTTCTTTTGATGTCAGGCAGACAGAGTATCAAAAATTTATAGAGATAAAGAAATCAGGAAATCTCCCATTAAGTCAATATTCTGAAGTGTGGTCGCTGATATTTCTAATTCTATCGGCTACAAGTGTTCTGAGTGTAACAAGTACTCCCGCGTTTCTTCAGAGGTTTACCAAGATATCTCACCTTAAGAAGGCGATAGATGACTTTTATAAAGGGGCGTTTTCACCAGAAATAGTTAAAATTCTTAGTTTTATACAATCTTCTGAAAATTCAGCATCATTGATCGCTAAATATAGCAACTTAGATGCGTCCCTTTCATCAAAGAAAAGGAATGAGACAAGGGATCAAAACTCCACGTTTCAAACCAACATTTTAAGTATCAGGCGTTCATTTGAGGATGCTATCTCTTCCTTGAAGCTCGATGAAGATTTTATTTTATTTATCGACGGAATCGATGTTCGGCCTGCGAACATTCCATATGATGAATATTTTGACTGCGTTCGAGGAATAATTGAAGCGACCTGGTCAGTTAACAACGACTTTTTCGCAAATATTAAGGATAGCCGCGGCCGCATCAAGGTTGTCCTTCTTGTTCGACCGGACATTTTTTTCAGATCTGGCCTCCACAATGTTAATACGAAGGTGCGCGATAATTCAGTACTTTTAGATTGGAAGACTGCCTATAAAGATCACCGGACTTCTCGGCTATTCTCTGTCGCAGATCGCATGCTGTCTGTTCAAAATGACGAGGTTGAAAGTGATGGCGCGGCATGGGACTTCTACTTTCCTTTTGAAGCCGGCAGCACCGTCGGATCCGATAGCGGCGAAGCCGATTCTACGACAACTTCGTTCATTTCTTTTCTTAGGTTTAGCTATCATCGTCCTCGCGACATAAACGCGATGATGTCTACTCTTCAGGAAATTTTGAAACGAAGAGGTGAGGTCGTCTCGGTAGAAAGGCGAGATTTTGATGATCCCACATTCCGCGACGCATTGGCAAACTACCTTTTAGGTGAATTGAAAGACCAACTTCTCTTTTATTATAGCCAATCAGACTATGAACTTTTTCTTGCATTTTTCTCATACTTGGACGGAAAGATGAGATTTTCATACGATGAATATCTCGACAGCTTTCATGCGTTTATTGATAGCTGTTCCAGGTCGAGTACCGAATTGCCAAAATTCTTTGAATCTTCGGATGTGTTTTTGCAGTTTTTGTTCGAGCAAAATGTTATTTGTTACAAGGAGGGAGAGGGTATTTATGACCAATATTCGAATGATGATAAGACATTTATTAGATGGTGTTTTAGAGAGCGGACCTCCTCGAACTTGAATCCCAAAGTAAGAACGCATGTTAATTATGAGATATTTTATGGATTGACGAAGGCTCTAAATATAGGAAAGAGAATTAGGGTAGATAGAAATAAAGAAAAGCGGGAAATAGGAACTGTTATCAAAGCGAAACCCAAATCAAATTTCGGTTTCATAAGGGGAGGCACGCAGCATTTAGATTATTATTTCAAGTTTTTCGATTTGGAAGCGGGCTACAAGCCGAGAGTTGGAGATCGAGTTAGCTACACTGCTACCATAGAGAATGGCAAAACTCGGGCAAAAAAAATCAGAAGGGCATGATAAGTTTATTGGCCTGATACCGAGTACTTATTATTGGGTTTGCTAAAGTTTGGGCAGGTGCCTCTTTCGTTAGTTTTTTGATCCAGCTGTCGAAAGAGCCGCCTTTAGGTGAGATAGTGAACCACTGATCCGCGTTTCACACCCGAAATCACCAGCAGCGTCCAGCCCATAGCCTCGTATTCAGCCATTTGCCGCTGATCTCGCGCGACATTGCCGTCGAGCTTCCTCTCGTTCTGTTTAGGGGAGACCGATTGCAGCCACGACCTCAAACAATCTAAGTCTGCAGTGTTTGGACGCTGAGTCGAGCCCTCTGTCGGCGACTGGGAGAAGAAGAGAACGCATATGAGCGATGAAATCTGGCATGAGGATCGTCTCAACCGTGAAGCCGATGCGAAATTTCTTATCCGGTTTCTGATCAACAGAATTGAGGAGCGAGCGCGGAGCGGCAGAACCAGATCCTACGTGCTCAATGTTAACGCGTCATGGGGCACTGGAAAAACGTTCTTCCTGGAGCGGCTTCAGCGTCAGCTCGAAAGTGAGCAGTATCCCGTGGCTTATGTGAATGCCTGGGCCGATGACCACGCTGCCGACCCTCTCCTGTCGGTCATGTCTGCGATCGACGAAGCCATCCAGCCCCTCATTGTCCATGACGAGGAGCAGGTCGAGAGGTGGAGAAAGGTAAAGGCCACCGCTAGCATTGTCGCGGTGTCCATCGCCAAGGGTGCGATTAAGCATTGGGCACGGAAGGCGATCGGAGAGGGGGCCGATGCAATCGGCGAGGCTGTTTTCGGCAACGATCAAAGCAGCGACGGCCGCAGCCAGCCTGTGATGGCCGATAGCATCAATGCAGAGCTGAACAGTGCCATTGACGACTATTCAAACAAACTTCTTTCCGGCTTCCGACGTAACAGAGAGATGATAGATCGCTTTCGCTCAGGCTTGAAGGAGTTCATCGAAAAGGTCGACACGGGAAGCCTTCACGCGCCTCTGTTCGTTCTCATAGACGAGCTTGATCGTTGCCGCCCGCTTTACGCCATAGAGCTGCTGGAGCGGATTAAACACATTTTCGAAACCGACAACGTCGTCTTCATCATCGCCACGGACACTGATCAGCTTGGGCACTCGGTCAAAGCGATTTATGGGAGCGATTTTGACGCCGAGCGCTATCTGATGCGTTTCTTCGACCGAAGTTACGAATTTGAGGAGCCGAGCGTCGAAGAATATGTAATTGAGCTTTGCGCACGATATAGAATTAATGAAGAAGATAGCTATAGCCTGCCTCGAGGCGTCGACGTAGCAACATATTTGGCTGGGTGCTTCCACTTTCTGGGCCTTACGCTTCGGGATGTTGATCAATGCTTAGATATAATCCGAATCATTGAGACGACATGGATATGGCCAGACCTGAAGATACAGATTTGTCTATTGGCTCCTTTGGTGGCCATTTATCAGCAGAAAAGAAGCATAAAAGGCGTAGAAATTATAAAAATTGAATTAAAAAAAATCCTCGAGACGAGGTCCAGCACAGGAAATACGTGGCTTTTTAATAAGGAAGGAGCAGCACCATTTGACGGGAGTGCAGCATTTCAAGGACTGCTGGTGGGTTCCGTAAAAACTTTGTCTGCATCGTCAGAATTAGAAAATAATTCCTTCCGTTCTCCTTCCAATAATCTCACAACAAGTTGGGTCACCCGGCAATTTCAAGATGAGTTGATATCGTTGCATTCCGTCGATGGTAAGCTTATTCGAGAAGATGCTTTTTCTATAACCAGACAGTACCCGGACTTTATCAGAAGTGCCGGGAGACTTGTTGGACCCGCCTTCGACAAGGACGGCGCAAAGCCAAGAAACTAAGTGATTTTAGAGGTAAAGCTAGCGGCCATTACGCCGGCATTGTGATGACCTAACGCAACGCAATAGAGTGGAAGGCAGATCGCCTTTCGTATATCACACTGCCTGGACACCATTGGCCTCCAGCCCATAGCTCAACCATGTGCTGCTGATCTTGCGCAGCATTGCCGTCGAGCTTTTTTGTCCAGTAATCGGAATTTGAGGCTGACCGCTTGGCGCGGGATAGCCTTCGTGTTGATGCCAGAAGCAGCCGTGCACGAAGACGGAGACGCGGCGGCTGGGAAAGACCAGGTCCGATTGGCCCGGAAATGTCTTGTCGTGAAGGCGATAGCGCAGCCCGCTAGCATGTAGATAGCGCCGCACGATCATCTCAGGCTTTGTGTCCGTGGCATTGGAAGAGGTGGATGGCTAGCGGCGCCCTAGCGCATTCGCTATCCGCTTCTTGAACTCGTCGATTGTCGGCGCTTCTTTGTACATAATCGCACTTTGCAGACTGGCATGGCTGGTGCCTTCGACGCGCTCCAGCTTGGGCCGAAATTGGCCGGAATTGTCAGGATCATCTTCGAATACGTAGGTCATGAAAACTATATTGACCGTCTTGTCCTTGACGTTCGGTGTTCTCATGAAGTCAGCCTTCTCAAGGACAGACTGGTAGACCTGATCCTGTATCACCGCGACGATTTTGGTTCCCCAGTGGTGGTGGAAATACCCTTTTCGCACGAGTTGGGTGATATATCGCTTATAAACATTATCCCAATTAAACCCGTAGGTCGGTCGCTTTGGAAGGTCATGGGCAGATCGCAACGCTTCATAAGCGGTATATGCAGATCCGGTGATATCGACGGCTTGAAGCTCGACTGACAGAAAATTGCCTATCTCGCCGCTATCACCTCGATCGGCTATAACGAAATCGACATTGCCGAAACCAGCCATCTTCACTTCGGACGCGATCATTGCATTCCTCGGCGGATCAAATGGCCAGCAGTGTTCGATTACCTCCTGCAGCCAGTCTACCTGGTAGAACCTCTTTGGGCAGACACATATCAAGTCGCGTTCCGTGGACCGGGGCTGGCCGCGCGAACCTCTCCAGAGTGTGCAGACCGGATAGGGTTCCGTACCCAAATTCGTCGACCGTTTCGGGCATTCGGTCTCGATGTAGGGACAAACAAAGCCGGCTAAAGAAGGATCGATTGCCTTCTCCGCTCGTTGGCCCAAGACCTCACCGATTGCATCTTCCGGCTTAAACGGCATGCAACAATCCACGCTCGATATCGAGCGGAATGTCGCCGCGCGAAGACGCATCTGCTGCCATTACGGCTTCTGCAACGGCTTTCCCCAAAAGGGGAGGGACCGCATTCCCAACCTGGACGAACTGCTCAGTTCGGCTTCCTTTGAAATCAAAGAAATCGGGGAACCCCTGCAACCTAGCAGCTTCACGCACCGTGAAAGAGCGGTTCTGTGTCGGGTGGATATAGGCGCCCCAATGTACGTCGCATTTGGTGAGCACGGTGCAAGACAGATCAGTCTTGCGAGGGCGACCGTAACGCTTTGTGTGGTCTGAGCGCTTCGCCTTTTTCATTCCCTCCGGCAACAAATGAAAAGGAATATCACGCCAGGACCCACCTTCGGGGATGTGGCGCATACGCTCGATATTGACCTGCGATAGGCGTGTCGCGGCATGATTGGAAACCCGAATACGGTCACCGCGAAGAAGCGCCTGATATCCATTCTGCGGTGAAACAGCGTAAGGCTGATCGCCGCGATCCTCACCGTTTTCAAGGTGGGGAAGATCGGAGATTGCATCCCAAACAGTCACAAACGGCTCGAGCTCTGGACCATAAGTCGGCGTTGGGAAGAGAATAGGATTGTTCTCTTCTCTGGTGGCAATGAAAAACACACGTCGCCTCTCCTGTGGAACGCCAAATTCCTCAGCCTTCAGCGGTTTCATATCTACACGATAGCCCAGCTTGCGCATGCCAGCCTGGATCTCTCTTACGATCCCGCCCCCTGCAATCGATGTGATGCCGGTAACGTTTTCCATGACGATCCAGCGCGGTCGAATTTCTTCGACGATCCGAAGATACTCTTTGAATAAACCTGCGCGAGGGTCATCTATGCCGCGGCTGTGATTGTAGACACTGTAACCTTGGCACGGCGGTCCACCAACGATGACATCTATCTCGCCCGCGTTGACGCCGGCTGCAGCAAGCATGTCCGAGGCCGATATCTCTTGGATCGGTCCATGAACAAACTTGGCTTCGGCGTGGGATGCGGCAAAAGTCTCGCCGAATGTTGCATCAATATCTTGCCCTGCAAGCACGTGCACACCAGCTTGGCGAAACCCTTCCGACAAGCCGCCCGCACCGCAAAAAAGATCGATCGCTGTCCAGTTGCTCATGACCGCCCTCTCGAATTTTCAGCCGCGTGGGCATGTTCCACGCGCATAGTATGTTTGGTGTAGCGCGATTCGGACTTTGTTCCTACATCCGGCAGCCCGTCTTCCAGGCAAGTTTCAGCAGCTGGATGTCAAAGACAGTCCTTCGTCAATTAGTGATCAAGGTTAGGTAGAAGCGGAGGGTGTCAGTGCTGAGGCATGTTTGCGTCTCGACAACCCGCATAGCGCGTTCGCCGAACTGACAGCTTCTTGATCTACGCAACTACCATGTTTTTGTTCTTATAATGTTCTCGTATGCGGGTGTAAAGTCCATAAGCGGTAGCGAAAATCCGCTTGCATGTTCAAAACGTGTCAATTTTCGGTGATGGCTTTGATTTCTTTGTTGTTTTCGCAAACATGCAAGTGACTTGCATGTTCGGTTTGGATTTTAGCCTGATTTGACCGCCGGCTGCCGCTCGATTGAGGTTGCTTTGAAGACGGTTTCAAGGGCATTTGAAGCCACACCGTGAAAACTCCTCCAAACCCGTGAAGCCTTATATCTCGGGCACTTGGCGGGGAGGGGGCGTCTCAGTTCCATAAGGGGCCTTATGACGCATCAGCGTCGGATGCTTCTATTTTCACGTTTTTTGAAAAGGTTGGCTGCGACTGGGCTGCGCTCAGGCTAGACGATGAACTTTGAAGACCTGAGCTGTCAAAGGCAATTCCTAGCGTCGCCGCCCGTCATATCGGCAGATCGCTAGAGGTAGAGGGCATTCGCGCCGGTTCCCGCCTGTTTTCGCCAATTCCCGGATATTGCAGCCTCATCTGGCAAACAACAGCGGTTTTGCAATTTTGACAGTTGGTTTTGCAGCGATTGAGTTTTGAAACTCACTGCGACTTCGTTGTTCGTTCATCGGGAGAGTGTCTTAGTCTAGTTGTCCTGAACGGCTTCGATAGCGCTCACCAGAGCCGAAAAATGGTCGTAAACGTCGAGAGAGCGTCTCGGGAAATAGGCTAAGAGATCAGTTTGATCTAATTCGGTTCGGCGAAGGTCGAACGCTCCTCTTTGCTCTCGCATTTCGTAGAAGCTGACTTGGCGTCTCCTTTCATTCAACGATCTTAAGAGCGAGAACTTCACGGTCTGAGAGCACCTTATCCCGAAGATGATTTCTTCCAGTTCTAGCGGTGAATTTTGCACTCCTCTGGTACCCACTAGGCGCCATTCTTTTTCGTATTCCCAGTCAGGTGCCTTTCGCGATAAGACAGCAGCATCGACCAACTGGCGCGCATCTTCGCTGCCGCGGAGCATCGCTTGGACTGAGCTCGCTTTCACCGTTCTATCCCCATCATAGGTGACCTTATATAGGTGTCGTCTAGCGTCCTCTGGGATACTATAGCCAAAGCAAATTCCTCTATGTTGGTCTCCATAATGACTCCACATAAGGGGGCAGTTGTATCTCTCCGCCATTGAAATAATGCCTTTGTCATATCTGCGGAGAAGCTCGCGTTCGATAAACCCGCTAAATATTTCTGCTGGCGTTGCGTCGAATTCGTCGTCGATATTAGCTATCCCCTCTCGAACTTGATCAACCATTCCTTGAGCGCGTCTTTTGCTTTGTTGAGAGATATGGTTGATCGTTTTCGGCCCCTTGTATTTGATCATTTTTGCAGCTGCGTCCATTTCGGCTTGGATACGCTGCTCCAAAAGTTGATTGAGGATTTCCGCCAAAGCGAACTCGTCTAGGTCGGCTTCAAGGTTGGGTTTGGTGTCGAGAGGATCGTTAAAGGTGGTGGGGTCGGCATAGAAAAGTTGATCTCCGACCGCTTGGTCCAAAGATCGGTCGTTAAACGCGCGGTATTTGTAAAGCTTGTTCGGAAATGTCATCTTCAAGTTTCCGCTTGCATTTGGATCTCATGTTCAGGTTTGAATTTCAAAAGGTCGAATTGGAAGTTTGACCCGCAATCTGGCCGCTCCAACGCGAATTTTTATTGGAGAGGCCTGCCAACGACAAATTCTTGAACGCTTCTAAAAGGGCGATATTTAAAATACCTTCGATCGGTCGCACCCGTGGTCGTCGCTCCAAATGAGCTAAAGGCCTACTGTAGGTGGCGCCCCCATTGTCCAAGTGGCGGGAATCTTGATCACATCACCTGGCTCAATCTTTTTCACAGGAAATCGTGCCCTTACTACATTGCTGGCCATCGGCGACCAATTTCCCTTGATTCCCAGGCGAACATTTCGCGCTTCGTTGGAGCCAGAGTTTTCGATGATGACCCGTTTCTCCGCAGATGAGAAAGTCACTTTGAAGGAGGCCTTCAAAGCCTCAGCACTCGTCTTCTCTTGTCGTTCTATTTCTACTTCAGCGAGCTTTTTCTGCAGCCTTTCAAGATTTGCAGTTCTTCGGCTGGTTCGGATGGAGTGGAGGAGTGCGCCACAGGCTACGGCCGCAGCTAAAAGAGAAATCCAGTCAGAGATGCCCATGCTTTTTTTGCCTCGCTCCATGATTCTGATGAAGTTAAATCGCTTTGGCGCTCTGTGGCAAACCCGAATAGAGCTGTGAAAGCCAGCTCATCGTTCTGAAGACATCGAACACTCTTTTGGCGTTATGATCACCTCCTTCACCGCCTTCCCATTTCCGTCCCCGATCGAATAGGTGCAATCCACCTCCTCGATATTGAACCGTGAGAAGGTTTCGAAGACGCCTTGAACGGCGTTTAAGGACAGGATGAAGGTGCCTTGAAGGCCGCTTAAAACCTTTGCCATCGCCTCGAAGTCCTCCCGGCCGAAGACGTCCGCGCCATAATCGGCCTCGTTTCCCCAATAGGGCGGGTCGAGATAGAACAGCATGCCCGGCCGGTCATAGCGGCGGATGAAGTCCTGCCAGGGCAGGCATTCGATGACGACGCCGGAAAGGCGCTCGTGAATGTCCTCCAGCGTGGAGGCGAGTTTGACCAGATTGAAGCGCGCGCCGGTGGTCTTGCTGACGCCGAAGGTGCGGCCCGCCACCTTGCCGCCGAAGGCGAGGCGCTGAAGGTAGAGGAAGCGGGCGGCGCGTTCGAGATATGTCAGCGTTGTCGGGTCGGTCTTCATCAGCCGCTCGAACTCCCGCCTTCCGGAGATCTGGAAGCGGAGCGTATCCATGAACTGCGGAAAATGCCGCTGCAGGATGCGGAAGAAGTTGGCGACGTCGCCGCTGATATCGTTGATCACCTCCGTCTTCGGCTGGCGATCGCGGCGCAGGAACACGCCGCCCATGCCGACGAAGGGCTCTGCGTAGCTAACGATTTCTTCTGCGTCGAAGAAACCATTTCCGCGAACATCACGCGGCGTGCCCGGAGTTTGCTTCGCTCGTCAAACAGTATTTGCGGTCGGCAACCGCGCTGACACCGTAGAAAATTCTCCACGCGGAAGGAAAAATAAAAATCTATTTAAGTCAATAAAATCGTAGGCTTATAGAAAATTAACTGTGTGCACGGGTCGGAGCTGCAGGTGAAACGCGAGAAATATGGTTGCAATAAGAACAAAAACAGAACATAAAGTGATTATAACAAAAACGGAGGTAGCTATGACCGATATTCTGCGTGATGTGGCAGCATTCTTCTCTGTCAGCCTGTTTCTGGCAAGCATGGCTTTGATCGTGAGCTCGTTGTGAATTCCAAGGATCCCGTTCCTGTCACCGGTTGCAGCGGGAGCTGAGCGGGCGTTTGTGATAGATCGCCGAGCCAGGTTTCTGTGCATTGATCGACAAATGATTGCGTTGCTGGGGTTGGCCTGCGAAAACGGTCGGAAGTGTCATCGATGAAGGAGTGGTTCGGATATGAGCAAGGAAAGCGCGCATGCCAGTGATGCCGTCCACTTTGTCCATTTGCGGGTTCACTCAGCCTACTCCCTCTTGGAGGGGGCGCTACCGATAAAGACGATTTTGAAGCGTGCGGTAGCCGATCGGCAGCCGGCGATCGCGGTAACGGATACGAACAATCTCTTCTGCGCCCTTGAGTTTTCGCAAAAGGCGGTCGGGGAGGGTGTTCAGCCCATTATTGGCTGCCAGCTCTCTATTGATATGGAGGATGGTGGGGAGGGTGATCGCCGCGGTGGTAACCATCTGCCGCCGAAAAAACCGTCGATCGTCCTGCTTGCTGCCGACCCGACCGGCTATGCCAATCTCATGCATCTGGTGAGTGAAGCCTATCTTGGGGGAGAGGGTCACGACACCATCCATATAAAGAAGTCTTGGTTGGATGAGCATGCCGAAGGGCTCATCCTTCTGACTGGGGCACGCGGCGGTCCGATCGACGAGGCGATCATCGCCGGCTTCGAGGCCAAGGCGGAAGAGCGTTTGGGCTTCTTTCACTCCCTGTTTGGCGATCGGCTCTATGTTGAGGTACAGCGCCACGGCAACTTCGATGTGCAGCATGAGAGGCGGGTGGTCTCGCTCGCCTATGAGCGCGATCTCCCGATTGTTGCAACCAACGAGGCTTTCTTTCCGACGCGTGATGATTTCGAGGCGCATGATGCCCTCATGGCGGTCGCGCATAATGCGATTGTGTCGGACGACCGTCGCTTCCGATTGACCCCCGATCACTGCCTGAAGTCGCAGGATGAGATGGTCGCGCTTTTTTCCGACCTGCCTGAGGCGATCGAAAACAGTGTGGAGATTGCGCGTCGCTGCAGCTTCATTCTCGAAACCCGGATGCCGATCCTGCCGCGCTTTACGGGTGCGACAGATGATCCGGAGGAGGCCGAGCGTGCGGAGGCTGCCGAGCTGCGCCGTCAGGCCAAAGAGGGTCTGGAGCAGAGAATTGCCCATGTGGGACTGAGCGAAGGCCATACGCGCGAAGCCTATTTCGAGCGTCTCGATTACGAACTCGGCATCATCGAGGGCATGAAGTTTCCTGGCTACTTCCTTATCGTTGCCGACTTCATCAAGTGGGCCAAGGAACGCGACATACCTGTCGGGCCGGGGCGCGGTTCGGGCGCTGGGTCGTTGGTTGCTTACGCACTGACGATCACGGACGTTGATCCGCTCCGCTTTTCACTGCTGTTCGAACGCTTTCTCAATCCTGAACGCGTTTCGATGCCCGACTTCGATATCGACTTCTGCCAGGACCGCCGAGAGGAAGTCATCCGTTACGTTCAGGAGAAGTATGGCCGCGCGCAGGTGGCCCAGATCATTACCTTCGGTTCGCTTCAGGCGCGCGCTGCCTTGCGAGACGTCGGGCGCGTGCTCGAAATGCCCTATGGGCAGGTCGACCGGATCAGCAAGCTCGTGCCGAACAATCCCGCCAATCCGGTAACACTCGCCCAGGCGATCGCGGATGAGCCGAAGTTTCAGGAGGCTGCCGAGGAAGAGCCTATCGTCGGCAGGCTTCTCGCGATCGCACAGAAAATCGAGGGGCTTTACCGCCACGCATCAACACACGCTGCGGGGATCGTGATCGGCGACCGGTCGCTGTCACAGCTTGTGCCGATGTACCGCGACCCGCGTTCCGACATGCCCGTCACGCAGTTCAATATGAAGTGGGTGGAGCAGGCCGGGCTTGTTAAGTTCGACTTCCTGGGTTTGAAGACGCTTACGGTCTTGAAGACGGCCGTCGACTTCATCGCCCGCCGGGGGATATCGGTGGATCTTTCGCTGGTGCCGCTCGACGATCCGGAATCCTACGAGATGCTTGCACGTGGCGAGACGGTCGGGGTGTTCCAGGTGGAAAGTGCCGGCATGCGCAAGGCGCTGATCGGCATGCGACCCGACCGGATCGAGGACCTGATCGCGCTGGTTGCGCTCTATCGTCCGGGGCCTATGGAAAACATCCCGGTCTATAATGCCCGAAAACATGCCGAGGAGGAGATCGAGTCGATCCATCCGCTGATCGACCCGCTGCTGGCCGAGACCCAGGGCGTGATCGTCTATCAGGAGCAGGTCATGCAGGTTGCGCAGGTCCTGTCGGGCTACTCGCTCGGGGAGGCGGACCTGTTGCGCCGTGCCATGGGCAAGAAGATCAAGGAGCAGATGGACAAGCAGCGCGTGCGCTTTGTTGAAGGGGCCGTCGAGAACGGTGTCAAGAAACAGCGCGCAGATGAGATCTTTGATCTCCTGGCAAAGTTCGCAAATTACGGCTTCAACAAGTCGCACGCCGCAGCCTATGCGATCGTCTCCTATCATACCGCTTTCCTGAAGGCGCATTATCCCGTCGAGTTCCTGGCCGCCTCTATGACGCTCGACATGGCCAATACCGAGAAGCTCAACGATTTCCGCCACGATGCCAAGCGCCTGGGCATTGACGTCGTGGCGCCGTCGATCCAGACCAGCTACCGTCACTTCGAGCCGGGTGAAGGGCGCATCTATTATGCGCTTGCGGCGATCAAGGGCGTGGGGGAGGCGGCTGTCGAGCACATCGTTGCCGTCAGGAAAGACAAGCCGTTCGAGGGGCTCGAGGATTTTGCACGGCGCATCGACCCGAAGCTGGTGAACCGTCGTGTGCTGGAAAGCCTGATTTATGCCGGTGCCTTTGACTGCTTCGGTAAGGACAGGGCGGCACTGATCGCGGGTCTAGATCGTATCATCGGCCTTGCGCAGCGTAGCCAGGAAGACAAGACGAGCGGTCAGGCGGATATCTTTGGCAATGCCGGGGAACTCGCCAGGATTGTTCTGCCGGATTACACGCCGATGGCTGATTCCGAACGGCTGATGCGCGAATTCCAGATGCTCGGATTCTATCAGACGGCCCATCCGCTCGATGCTTATGGCGACGTGCTTTCACGGATGCGGGTACAGAGCTTTGCCGATTTTTCTTTGTCTGTGAAGAACGGATCGGGCCGGGGGCGGCTTGCCGGGACAGTGGTTGCCAAACAGGAACGGAAGACGCGAACCGGCAATCGCATGGGCATCGTGACATTGTCCGATGCCACCGGACAGTTTGAGGCAGTGCTCTTTTCGGAGATGCTCTACCAGTATCGCGATCTGCTGGAGCCGGGGACATCGGTCGTGATCACCGTGGCGGCGGATGTTCGCCCTGAGGGGATCGGTATGCGGATCCAGACTGTCCAGTCACTCGAAGAAGAGGCGGTGCGACAGCAAAGTGCAATGCGTGTCTATCTGCGCGATGGCTCGCCATTGTCTTCGCTTGCGCGCCACCTCAATGCCAGCGGCGACGGGATCGTCTCGTTTGTGGTGATCCAGAACGAGGGCTTGCGCGAAGTCGAGGTTGAGCTTCCGGGAAAGTATCGGCTTTCACCGGAGGTGGCGTCAGCGATGCGCGCCGTCGCAGGCGTAGTGGATGTGGAGCTCGTCTAGCGCGGCGTGATCGCCTGGAGGAGATTCGTGGGGTTTCGAGTCGTGCGCGCGCGGTTGCTGCGGTGGGTGTCGGCACATATTGTGCCTTTTTCGGCAGCGCGGCATAGGCTGAAGCGTCGTTTCGACAGGGTTTCGATATCTTCCTGCCTATAGAGTGCTTCGTCTCACGCTTGTTTTCTTTACCTTTTGTAAAGATTTGGCCGCTCGATATGCCAACTTGTTGCCTATCCGCAACATCAAGCAGGTAAGGAAGCCGTTCTGGGGCCGATGCAGGCGATTGTTGATTGCGCAAGGATCGCTGTCTTGTATGTTCATAGTCAGAAGCGAGGGCGAGACGGCCCGATCTTCTTGAAACCAGGAAATGAGGCAGGGATCGCAATTGCGAAAACTCATTTCCGCCGTTAGATCTATTGGAGGTCATTATGAACGTGAAGAGCCTTCTCCTCGGCTCCGCTGCAGCAGTTGCAGCAGCTTCTGGCGCACAGGCGGCCGACCCGGTCGTGGTCATCGAGCCCGTAGCAGCTAACTACGTAGAAATCTGCGACACCTTCGGTGCCGGCTATTTCTACATCCCGGGCACTGAAACCTGCCTCGATATCGGCGGTTATGTCCGTTTCCAGATCGACGCTCAGACCGGCGCCAACTCGCCGGACGCTTGGGACGTATACTCCCGCGGTCATATCGACCTTTCGTCGAAGACCGACACCGAGCTCGGTGTTCTGACAGGTTTCATCTCGCTCAACGCCAACTACTACTCGGACAACGGTTCGACGTCTGTTGAGCTCGATGAAACCTTCCTCGCACTCGGCGGCTTCCAGGCTGGTTACTTCAACAGCTACTGGGATCAGGGTCTTCTCGGCGAAATCGACGACCTGAATGGCCAGACCAAGTTCAACTCGGTCCGTTATGTCTACACCGGCGACGGCTTCGTAGGCGGCATCTCGCTCGACTTCCTCGAGCCTGAAATGGTCGGCCTGATGAACAGCGGCAACAACGTTCCGCATCTCGGTGTTTCCGGTCGCTTGGGCTTCCAGGCTGGCGGCGTTGGCGCGAAGATCGATGCCGGCTACGACACCTACAACGAAGAAGCGGCCTTCCGCGGCATGGCTTCCTTCGCTGTTGGTCCGGGCTCGCTTGACCTCGGCGCTATCTATGCCACCGGCTGGAGCGCATACGCTGTTACCTACGGCAACAACGACTTCCAGGACTACTCGCTTGCTACCCCGACGGCTCTGCCGGGCGTATACGCCGAGTGGGCGCTTGCTGCCGGCTACAAGCTGAACGTGGCTGACAACTTCTCGATCACGCCTGCTTACCAGTGGACGTCTGCTAACGTTCCGGGTGCCGACAATGAAGACTTCTGGTCTGCTGGCATCCTGTTCGATTACACGATCGTCGAAGGCCTGAACGCCAAGCTGAACGTGCAGTACACCGACACCCCGAACCAGTACTATGCTGATGACTACTGGGCCGGTTGGTTCCGTCTGCAGCGCGACTTCTAAGAAGAGCGCCTTATTGAAGAAGCCCGGTCTTTTGACCGGGCTTTTTTTGTTTCGTTCGGTTTTTCATGTTTCGCTTGTTTTCGAAAGCGATCTTGGTGTGCGTCGGCAGTGCCGCGCTGCCTCTCGCCTCTTCGCCGAAGTGCGGGCTTACGGGCGCGACGCGGTGGGTGCGTTTCTGGCAATCGCGTTTCGCGGTCAATTCTGGTGAAAGGGTATTGATGGCGTCTAACGTCGATGGCGCCTTGGAACCGGGACTGGTGCGGGCGGCGGGGATCGAACCCGCAAGACCAAGGTCGAGGGATTTTAAGTCCCTTGCGTCTACCAGTTTCGCCACGCCCGCATCGATCTGGTTTTGTCTGGAGCGTTCGTTGCCGTCTTTGCAGCGCCGCGCGACATTGCGGTGCTGCTGTTTGAGGCAGTTTGCCCAGAAACATGCGTCCCCGCTGAAACGGGTTTGGCGTTTTTAGTATGGCGCCGGATGATGCGCAATAGAATTGCCGGTGAATCGACGAAGATCGCGATGCGTTAACGCTTCCTAATGAATCCCGTTACTGTGGCGCTTCCGTCACAGCTTTTGGTTCGGTTCTCTCGTACAACCGATCTGAGGTCAGGCGTCTACTTCCCGCCACAAACAAGCGGCATGTGAATAGGCGACAGAGCCTTCAAGCCTCGCGCTGGACTTTGGCTTCTACCGCTTCTGGTGCGGATCCTGGCGCGCAAACGTGGTGCATTTGTTCGATGATCAAAGCGATATTGAAACAGACAGGGATGATGCTGGTGCTCGCAGGCGTGCTCGCCTCGGCCGCTTCAAGCGCGTCTGCCTTTGATATTTCGAATGATGTTCCGAAGGACTCCGGACGATTCGATCTCTTCCGTTTCGGCTTCAAGGCCTACAAGAACGGTGACAAGCAGAAGGCTGTCGAGGCCTATCGCTATGCGGCGGAGAAGGGCCACACCGGTTCCAGGTGGGCGCTCGCCAATATGTATGCCTTCGGCGACGGCGTCCCTGAAAACGACTACGAGGCCTTCAAGGCCTATGCGGAAATCGTCAACCAGGATGTCGAGCCCGGCTCTCCGGATACAGGCTTTTACATCAATGCCCTTCTGGCGCTTGCCAGCTATTATCAGAGCGGCATTCCCGATACGCCGGTCGAGAAGGATCTCGTGCAGGCGCGCCAGCTCTATTTTCAGGCTGCCTCCGTTTTCGGCGACCCTGATGCGCAGTTCCATCTCGCAGAAATGATTCTCAACGGTGAGGGCGGCGCCAAGAATGTCCGGCTTGCCAAGAAATGGCTGAACCTTGCCCGCAAGAACGGCAATGTCGGGGCCATGGCGGTGTTCGGCGACCTGATCTTCAATGAAGGTCAGCCGGTTCTGGGGCTTGCTTATCTCACCATGGCCGTCGATCGCTGCGGTCCTGGCGAATGCGCCTGGATCCGCGATCTGCAGGAGAAGTGTTTCTCCGTGGTGGATGAGACCGACCGGCGCGGGGCGATTGCGTTGGCCCACAATATGAGCGTGTCTGCCAATCCCTGAGCAATGGCGCTTTTCTGCGGCCTCGCCCGCAGCAGAGCGAGGCCGGCTGTTTTCATGCCCATTCGAAATCGAAGCTGGCGATGACCGGGACGTGGTCCGATGGTTTTTCCCAGGCGCGCACCTTCTTGTCGATAGCGGTCGTCTGCAACCTGTCTGCCGCTTCGGCGGAAAGCAGGAGATGGTCGATGCGGATTCCATTGTTCTTTGGCCATGCACCCGCCTGATAGTCCCAGAAAGTGTACTGGCCGCCCCGGTCGTCACTTGCCGTCACGGCATCGGTGAGGCCAAGGCCGGCAAGCTTCGTATACGCCTGGCGGGTGGAAGGCAGGAAGAGGGCATCACCCGCCCATGCTGCCGGGTCATGGCAGTCGCCGGGGCGGGGGATCACGTTATAGTCTCCGGCAAGCAGCAGCGGTTCCTCGAACGGCAGAAGCTCCGCCACGTGGCGGGTGAGCCGGTCCATCCAGTTCAGCTTGTAGGGATATTTTTCGCTGTCGACCGGATTTCCGTTCGGCAGGTAGATCGACGCCACGCGGATGACACCGCCCGCTACGCTGTAGACGCCTTCGATGTAGCGTGCCTGCGCATCATCATCGTCGCCCGGCAGTCCGCGGCGCACCTCTTCCGGCTTCTTTTTCGAAAGCAGCGCCACGCCGTTGAAACCCTTCTGGCCGTGCACCTCCACGTGATAGCCGCAGTCTTCGAGCGGCGCTGTGGGAAAGCTCTCGTCGACCGACTTGATCTCCTGCAGGCAGGCGATGTCGGGCTGCTCTGCGGCGAGCCATGCGACAAGATTTTCCTGCCTCGCTTTTATGCCGTTGATGTTCCAAGTGGCTATTTTCATTGATTAAATTCCGGGCCTGTGCCTGTTTTTGAAGCAATGGTCAGCATTGCTGTAAAAATTTGCGGATCGCCTTATGGTTGCCTTTGACAAAATTACAATTCGTATCAAATTGAGGTTGTCGGCTGAGGGGAAGCGCTGATTTTTCCAGCGCAATCATGCCGGATCAACGCGGGGTAAGAAAGCCCCCATGCAAGGACAATCAACATGTCTGTAGAAACCGTCAAAGTCTCACCCGTCGATGAGGTGCTGCCGCTACCGCGGCTTGCTGCCCTCGGCTTCCAGCATGTGCTGGTGATGTATGCCGGGGCAATTGCCGTCCCGCTGATCATCGGCAGGGCACTGAAACTCGCACCGGAAGATGTCGCCTTTCTGATTTCGGCTGACCTTTTCGCCTGCGGCATTGCCACGCTGCTTCAATCCTTCGGCCTGACGCAGTGGTTCGGCGTCAAGCTTCCTGTCATGATGGGCGTTACCTTCGCCTCGGCAGGCCCGATGATCTCGATGGCGAACATGAATGGCGGCCCGGAGGGGGCGCGGATGATCTTCGGTTCGATCATCGGCGCGGGCATTTTCGCGATCCTGGTGGCGCCGGTCATCAGCCGTCTTCTGCGTTTCTTTCCGCCGGTCGTTACCGGCACGATCATCCTGGTAATCGGCGTGACGCTGATGCGGATCGGCATCAACTGGATCTTCGGCAATCCCGTCGGCCCGACGGCGCCAAGCCTCGTGGACCCTGCAAACACAACCTGGCTGAACGATGTGCGCGGCCTCGCCGAAAGCGGCGGCGCCATTCCGCCGGTTCCGGCCAATCTGGCGCTGAGCGCAAACCTGCCGAACCCGGCCTATGCGCCGCTCAGCGGCATCGCGGTGGCGGCGGTCGTGCTGCTCACGATCATCTTTATCGCCCGTTACGCCAAGGGCTTCCTTGCCAATATTTCGGTGCTGATCGGCATCATCGTCGGCGGCGTGGTGGCCGCGCTGATGGGGATGATGTCGTTCTCGAAGGTGGCCAGCGCCGCCTGGTTCGCGCCGGTGATGCCGTTCCATTTCGGCATGCCGATTTTCGATCCGGTTCTGATCATCACCATGTCGGTGATCATGATCGTGGTCATGATCGAATCGACCGGCATGTTCCTGGCGCTGGGGGAAATGACCGGCAAGCCGGTCACGCGGGGCATGCTTGCGGCCGGCCTGCGCACGGATGGTCTCGGAACGCTCATCGGCGGCATTTTCAACACCTTCCCCTATACCAGCTTCTCGCAGAATGTCGGCCTCGTCGGTGTCACCGGGGTGCGCTCGCGCTTCGTCTGCGTTGCCGGCGGCATCATCCTCGTCATTCTGGGGCTCCTGCCGAAGATGGCGGCGCTGGTTGAGTCGCTGCCGACCGTCGTCCTTGGCGGCGGTGGCCTGGTGATGTTCGGCATGGTGGCTGCAACCGGCATCCGGATCCTGTCCGGCGTCGATTTCAAGACCAACCGCAACAACCTGTTCGTGGTCGCGATTGCGCTCGGCTTCGGCATGATCCCGCTGATTGCGCCGAGCTTCAAGCAGTGGATGCCGCATGTCATCCACCCGCTGATCGACTCGGGCATTCTGCTGGCGTCGATCGCCGCCGTGATGCTCAACCTGTTCTTCAATGGCGCCGAAGAGGCCAGCGAAGATGAGATCCGCAGCGCGGCTCTGGCGGCGGAAGGGGGGCATTGAACCTGGTGACCTGACGTGGCCGCAGTCTCTCCCTTGCGCGGAGGGATTGCGCTGCAGGAGGAGAGGCGGGTCCCTCAAACGACAGGAGGGCCCGCCATGTCCGCTGAAAATCAGCCCCATGGACCTGGCCTGCCGACCGATCCAGTCGGGAGGCCACCCATGGTTTACTGCCTTCGTTTTATGCAACTCGCGCATTCCTTGCATGGAATCGATCCTGAACTGCGAACGGCCGCTTGCGTGATTGGCCGCCGTTGAACCATCGCGATGGCGCCCGGCCAACGCGATTTCACCCCACTTTTGAGGTGTTCCCGCAGCGTTTTTGAGTATGACGCTTTTGTGGCACGGATGTTGCTTGGCCATGCTTGTAAGCACGTACGACAAAAGCGGCCTTGGCCGCGGGGGATCATTTCATGTCGGATCAAACTCATATCATTTACAAGCTTCACGATAAGCCCGCGCCGGGTGCATCGTTTCTGGCCGCAATTCAGCATATTCTGGCCAGTATCATCGGGATCGTCACACCCACGCTGATCATCGGCGGGGCGCTCGGACTGGGCGTTCACATGCCTTATCTGCTCGCCATGTCTATGTTCGTTTCCGGCGTCGCAACCTTCATCCAGTGCCGGCGCATCGGCCCGGTCGGTTCCGGCCTGCTCAGCGTCCAGGGCACCAGCTTTGCGTTTCTCGGGGTCATTCTCGCCGCAGGCTTTGCGGTCAAGGGCAGGGGCGGCTCTCCGGAAGACATTCTGGCGATGATCTTCGGACTTTGCCTGGTTGGCTGCCTGGTGGAAATCGTCCTCAGCCAGTTCATCACGCGCATGGGCCGTGTGGTGACGCCGACCGTGACCGGTATCGTGATCACCGTCATCGGGCTCAGCCTCGTGAAGTCGGGCTTTACCGATTTTGCAGGCGGCGCGGGCGCCGGCGATGCGCTGGGCGCGCCGATCAATATCGTTCTCGGCCTCCTGGTCGTTGCAGTCATCATCTTCTTCTCGTTTTCGAAGCAGCCGATGGTCCGCATTGCAGCGATCATGCTCGGCCTTCTGGTCGGCTTCGTGGTGTCGATCTTCTTCGGCATGGTGGATTTTTCGAAGCTCGGCACGCAGCCGCTCTTCGCGATCCCCGTGCCGCTGAAGTTCGGTCTTGATTTCGACCTCGGCCTGTTCATTCCGATCGCTTTCGTCTACCTGATCACCGCGATCGAAACGACGGGTGACCTGACCGCGAACTCGGTGATCTCCGGCGAACCGGTGCAGGGCGAACTCTATATGAAGCGGATCAAGGGCGGCGTGCTGGCAGATGGCATCAATTCCGGCATCGCGGCGCTGTTCTGCACCTTCCCCAACACCACGTTCAGCCAGAATAACGGCGTGATCCAGATGACGGGCGTTGCCAGCCGCCATGTCGGGCTCTACATCGCGGGCATCCTCGTGGTCCTCGGCTTCTTCCCCATTATCGGCGGGGCGTTCCTGCTGGTGCCGAAGCCGGTTCTTGGCGGCGCCACGGTTGTTCTGTTCGGCTCCATCGCGGTTGCCGGGATCAGGATCCTGGCATCCGAGCCGATCGATCACCGCAAGGTATACATCATGGCCGTGTCCTTCGGCCTCGGCCTTGGGGTCACGCTGGTCCCGCAGTCGATGCAGCACATGCCCGATATCATCCAGAAGGTATTTGCAACGCCGATCACACTGTCGGGTATATCGGCCATCCTGCTGTCTCTGCTCATCCCGGAGCGGGCCGGCAAGACGATAGAGGCTTGAGACGACGAGAAGGGGGGCCGCAATCGCGGCCCTCGGCTTTTGAGGGGCGCACAAAAAAGAACACCCCGGCGCAGGGATCTGCCGGGGTGTTCCTGGAGGTCATCGTGAACATGGCAGCCACGGAGAGCAAAAGCCGGTAGACGGCCGACCTTACCCATCCACGATGAAACTTGTTGCGCTCACTGAAGCGCCATGAACACAAGCTAGTCCGAAACTGAGCGTTAGTCAATCAGATGATTAAAATTAGTTTGGACAATTTGCGATCAGCCTGAATTTCTGAAAAGCGTGCGGAAAACACGCCATTTCCTTCTGCTGCCTTAGGCTTCGGGCTCGACCTTCAGGTTGCAAGACGAGAGATCGCAGGCAGCAAATTTCGCACGCGCTAAATTTCAGGAAATGCATATGGGCGGCAAGCGCAGGCCCTTTTCTCCAGGGCGTGTGGCTTTCAAAACATGTAAGATTGAAAATCGGTAAATACGCGTTATGGTCTTGTAATGCTCTCATAGGTAGAGAGCGCAGGTGAAGAAGCTCTGTTTAGGGGAACGGAAAAATGTCCACGGATCAAAAGCCGCTTTTTTACAAGACGCCGCAAGTGTTGCGGTTCGAGGATCATAAGAACCTCGCGCTTGAAAGGAAGCCAGATTTTTCTTTCGCAGCTGGCGCCAACGCGATCCCGCTCGCGCCCAGCGAATTCCTGCCGGCCGTCCGGCATTATCCGATCGTGTTCGTGAAGGGCGGCGGCAAGGTTTCGGCGGTTGCCGTCACGGGGCTGAAGCAAAACCAGAACCTGTTTGTGGATGATGCCGGCGAATGGCGCGCCAATACCTACATTCCGGCCTATGTGCGCCGCTATCCCTTCATTCTCATCCAGTCGGAAGACAAGTCACAGACCGTGCTGGGTTTCGACGAGGACAGCGACCGCATCCAGCCGGCGGAGAAGCTGAAGGAAGGGCAGCCGCTGTTTGCCGAGGATGGCACGGCAGGCGAGGGCACACGGCCGATGATGGAGTTCTGCAACGCATTCCA
Organism: Martelella limonii; assembly: GCF_013344475.1. Taxonomy (GTDB): domain Bacteria; phylum Pseudomonadota; class Alphaproteobacteria; order Rhizobiales; family Rhizobiaceae; genus Martelella; species Martelella limonii. The sequence goes on from NZ_JABUOU010000001.1 coordinate 307,698, forward strand.
CCAGCAGAGCCTTCAGGGAGAAGATTTCATCAAGGCGCTTCGGGAACACAATCTCCTCGAGGACAAGCAGGTCGACATGGTCTTCCCCGACAAGAGCCGCCACCGGCTTGACGGGCTGTTGACGGTCAATGCCGAGCGGTTCCGCGATCTTCCGGCAAAAACGGTCGAGGAATGGCACAAGAAGGCGTTCACGGATGCCGTCGTGCTCCATCTCGCATCCGCCCAGAACTGGCAAATCCTGCTCGACCTGCAGGAAAAGCTCAGAAGTCCGAAGGCAGCCTGACGGGTTGAAACCGCTTTTTTCGAAGGGATATTTGCAATGAAACTTCTTCTCAAGACTGGCGCAGCACAACTTTGGATTGCGTCTTTCGTATGGTCTGGTGCGGCTCTTGCTGCTGATGACGACGTGATGCCGAGTTCGACCACCGTTGCCTACGGGGACTGGACCCAGAACTGCATGCTCGTTCAGGTGCAGAAGGAGGGCGAGGCCCAGCCAGGCGCGCCGCAGCGGGTCTGCGAAGTCCGCCAGGTGCTGAACGCACAGCAGGAAGGCGGCGAGATGCAGCGGCTGCTGACAGTGGCCGTCGGCAAGCTGCCGGAGAGTGACACGGACAGGCTGGTGATCCAGACGCCCATCAACGTCGCGCTGCGCTCCGGCGTCACCATGCGGCTTGGCGCAACGGCGGACGCTCAGCCGGCCAAGGGCGGGGCCGTCAGCGCCGCGCCTGCTGAAGGCAGTGAGCAGATCCTGCTGACATACATGACCTGCAACCAGTTCTGCATTGCCGAGAAGGAACTAACGCCGGCCCAGATGGATCTGCTGAAGGGGTCGGAAGCAGCGAGCGTCGCCTTCGACATGACCAATGGCCAGGAACTGAGCGTGCCGCTGTCGTTGAAAGGCTTCAAGTCTGCGATCTCGGCAGCAGCGCCGGTCAACTGAGCGGGTTCGCAAAGTAAAAACCCAACCGCTTCCGGATCGGAAGCGGTTGGGCGGTGATCGTGCCGATCGCAAAGCTCGGCGCGCTGCGCGGGCGATCGTCTTGCTGCTTGCGAGGGATGCTCCCGGCTGCCGTCTCTTTCAGACGGGCGCGGGTTCTCCTCGAACGTGAGAACCTCAGATCGAAAAACTGGTCCCGCAGCCGCAGCTTGCCACGGCATTCGGGTTCTGGATCTGGAACGACTGGCCGAGAAGGTTGTCGACGAAGTCGATCTCGGAGCCGGCCATGTAGACCAGCGAGATTTCATCGATCAGCACCTGTGCGTCTCCACGGGTGACGACGATATCGTCGGCCTCTGGGCCTTCCGCGAGATCGAACTTGTAGGAGAAGCCGGAGCATCCGCCACCTTCCACCGTCACCCTGAGGGCCTGCTTGCCCTCTTCCTTGGCGATGATTGCGGCGATCCGTTTGGCGGCCGCTTCCGAAAGCGTCACAGTCTTGGTATCCATCATCCGTCTCCTGAACCCGCTCAGCGGGTCAAAACAGCTGTTTTGCGGCGCGAAGCCTGGCGCGCCTTTCATTGATCATGGAACTTAGTTAAGAACGGCGATGACAGCCGTCAACGGTCTATCTGAAACCGGGTGACTGTATCCATGCCCGCGACAGGAACAAGCATGACAATCGACAAATCGGCATTGGGGTTCGGCGATGTGGCGCACGCACCTTACGCCTGCATCCCATGGGAAAGCCGCGGACGCCTCTACAAGGAACCCGACAGCCTGACGCGCTCTCCCTTCCAGCGCGACCGCGACCGCATCATTCACACGACGGCGTTTCGCCGGCTCAAACACAAGACCCAGGTCTTTATCGCCAATGATGGCGATCATTATCGCACGCGCCTGACCCACACCATCGAGGTGGCCCAGGTCGCCCGTTCGCTCGCCCGCGCGCTGAGGCTGGACGAGGACCTCGCCGAAGGCGTGGCGCTGGTGCATGATTTCGGGCATACCCCCTTCGGCCATACCGGCGAGGATGCGCTCCACGAGAAGATGGAGCCTTATGGCGGCTTTGATCACAACGCCCAGTCGCTCAGGATCGTCACCAGGCTCGAGCGGCGCTATGCTGAATTCGACGGCATCAACCTGACCTGGGAAGCGCTCGAGGGTCTCGTCAAGCACAATGGCCCGCTCCAGGCGGCAGACGGCGAGGGGCTTGGCGGACCGGTGCCGCAGCCGATCCTCGATTATAGCGCCCGCCATGATCTCTGGCTTTCCACCCATGCCAGCATGGAGGCCCAGGTTGCCGCAATCGCCGATGACATCGCCTACAATACCCACGACATCGACGACGGCTTGCGCTCCGGCTACCTGAACTACGAGATGCTCGAAGAGGTGCCGTTTCTGGCCGGCCTGATGCGCGAGGTCAATGATCGCTATCCGGGGCTTGAGGAGGCGCGCTTCACCAACGAGATCATGCGCCGCCAGATCACGGCCATGGTGGAAGACGTGATCGTGGTTGCCCAGGGCAACCTGCGCACGCTCCAGCCGCAATCGGCAGACGAGGTGCGCCACGCCGGCAGGACGCTCGCGACCTTCTCGCCGGAGATGGCCGAGATCGACCGCCAGATCAAGAAACTGCTGTTCAAGCACATCTATCGCCACCCGGACATCATGAGGATCCGCAAGGGCGCGGCGGAGATCGTGACGGATCTGTTCGACGCCTATCTCGCCGATCCGAAGCTGATGGGCATCCATTCATGGAGCGAGGGGATCGAGCGGCTTGAAGAGGCTCAGCTTGCCCGCCACGTCGCGGATTATCTGGCAGGGATGACCGACACCTACGCCTACAACACGCACCGTCAGTTGTTTGACCATACCCCTGAATTGCGGTAGGAGCCCGGCAAACCGCGCCCTTTCAGCCCGCTGCGGCGAATGGAATTTGACATGAATCTTTTTACCGAATTCGAACAGAGACTGAACGACCGGCTGCTGACGATTGCCGAAATTGCCGACAAGGGCGATGCGCTGGACTTTACCCGCATCGTCGTGGAGCCGCCGCGCGATCCAAGCCATGGCGATATCGCCATCAATGCGGCGCTGGTGCTTTCCAAGCCGCTTTCGATGAAGCCGCGTGATCTGGCCGAGAAGATCGTTCAGGCCTTTGCGGGCGACGAGGATATCGACGAGCTTTCGATCGCCGGTCCGGGTTTCATCAATATCCGCTTTTCTGCGCGTTACTGGCAGAACGTGCTCCTTGCGCTGGTGCGCGAGGGCGAGGATTTCGGTCGTGGCGATGTCGGCAAGGGCCGCAAGATCAATGTCGAGTTCGTGTCCGCCAACCCGACCGGGCCGATGCATGTCGGCCATTGCCGCGGCGCCGTGGTCGGCGATGCGCTTGCCAATATTCTCGGCTATGCCGGCTTTGACGTCACCAAGGAATATTACATCAACGATGCCGGCGCGCAGATCGATGTGCTGGCACGGTCCACCTTCCTGCGTTACCGCGAGGCACTGGGCGAGGATATCGGCGCGATCCCGGAAGGGCTCTATCCCGGAGACTATCTCGTTCCGGTCGGCGAAGCGCTGAAGGCCGAATTCGGCCCGTCGCTGCTGAATGTTGCGGAAGAGCAGTGGATGCCGATCGTCAAGGAACGCGCGATCGCCGCGATGATGGAGATGATCCGTGAGGACCTCGCAGCCCTCAACGTGCGCCACGATGTGTTCTTCTCCGAACGTCAGCTGCATGCCGACGATGCGAGCGCGATCCGTTCGGCGATCAACGACCTGACCTTCAAGGGCCATGTCTACAAGGGCACGCTGCCGCCGCCCAAGGGGCAGCTTCCGGAAGACTGGGAAGACCGCGAGCAGACGTTGTTCCGCTCGACGGATGTCGGCGACGATATCGATCGGCCGCTGATCAAGTCGGACGGCAACTATACCTATTTCGCGGCCGACGTTGCCTATTTCCGCGACAAGTACGAGCGCGGCTTTGACGAGATGGTCTACGTCCTCGGCGCCGACCATGGCGGCTATGTGAAGCGGCTCGAGGCAGTGGCAAAGGCTGTGTCCGGCGGCAAGTCCACGCTCACCGTGCTGTTGTGCCAGCTGGTCAAGCTGCTGCGCGATGGCCAGGAAGTGAAGATGTCGAAGCGCTCCGGCAACTTCGTCACGCTCCGCGAAGTGGTGGACGAGGTCGGCAGCGATTCCGTCCGCTTCATGATGCTCTACCGCAAGAGCAGCGAGCAGCTTGATTTCGACTTCGCCAAGGTGACCGAACAGTCCAAGGACAATCCGGTTTTCTACGTGCAGTATGCCCATGCGCGCTGCATGTCGGTGCTGCGTCAGGCCGAAGAGGCATTTCCGGGGCTGGATATTTCGCAAGAAACACTTGAAGATGCGGTCAGGCACGCGACATATGAGCCGGAAGAACTGAAGCTGGTCGCAAAGCTTGCGGAGTATCCGCGTGTTGTCGTTGCAGCAGCGACGATGCGCGAGCCGCATAGACTGGCATTTTATCTCTATGACCTGGCGTCCTCTTTCCACTCCCACTGGAACAAGGGAAAAGAAAAGCAGACGTTACGCTTTATTAATGAGAGTGACCGACAATCGACGATCGCGAAGCTTGGACTTGTGTCTTCCGTCGCCGCCGTGTTGCGTTCCGGGCTCGCTCTGACGGGAACCGACGCGCCGCAGGAAATGCGATAGGTCCGCCCGCATACTCCCATCAGCCACAACGGCGATGGCAGCCTCGGTGGTTTGAAAATGGCAGATAAGAAAAAGCCGGATCACGGCAATGACGGTGCTTTCGAGCTCGACGATCCATTCGCCGAGCTGGCGCGGCTGATCGCCCCGCGCGACGAAGAGCCCGTTTTCGGCCAGACGCCGGAAGTCGCCGACGATCTGACGGACGAGTTGTTGCGCGAGTTCAACTCGTTTCCGGATCCTCAGCGTCCTTCAGAGCCACATGCCGAGACCCACGGCGCTCACCCGGAAAGCGAGCCGCCCTTTGGCGGCGAACAGAGCTATCAATTCGAGGACTTCGAGGCCGTCGAACCGCAGCCCGCATCGATCTGGGACGAACTGCCGGCAGAACCCGTAGGCGAGGAGGAGCCCTCGGACGCGTTCTTCCTGTCTGAGTTGCGTGACACCCTCTCGACCCATGAGCCGCAGCGCGCGCCAGAGCCTTACGAAACGCCTTACGATCAGCCGTATCTGGCAGACGGCGAGCCGGACGATGCCCGCGCTCCCGCCGTTGAACCGGAAGAGGTGTACCTGCCAGATCCGGTTTACACCGCCGATCCGGACTATACCGCTGAAACCGACTATCGGTTCGAGACTGTCGCAGAACAGCCTGCACCCCTGGACGAGCAGGAACTTGACCTCGACCTCGACGAGATTGCGCTCGAGCTTTCGGAAATCGATCTCCCCGATGAAGGCCCCGGTCCGCTTGACGATGTGCCGGAGAGTGGCGCGGACAATGACGACGATTTTGATCCGGCAGCTCTGATTTCGACCGATGAGGTTCCGCAGCCGGTCGATGAACTCGATCTGCCCCGGATGAGCGATGACGAAGTCGTGCCGGTGCGCCCGTCGCCCGACCCCTATGACTTCGATCTTGATGAAGAGCTCGCCGATGTGCTGGCGACCAAGCCTGCGCTTGTCGACCCGTTGCAGGAGCCTGAAGCCGAGTCGGAGACGCTTGAAGAGCCGCTCTATGGCCGCTCCGGCGAGACCGAGGCCTATGAGCGGGCCTTTGCACAGGCGGCCGCGGCCCAGACTGTCTTCCAGCAGAACGCTTCCGCGTATGAAAGCCCGGCCGACGAAGAGTATTTTGAAATCGACGAGCGTGAGCCGCGTCGGTCGATGCTGCCATCCACCTACATGCGGGCAGGGCGGATCGCCCTGATCGCGGGCGGCGTTGTCGTGATCGGTGTGTTGGCCGTCTTCGCGGGCATGCGTTATTTTGCAGGCGGTGCCGGTGGAGAACCGGTGGTGATCACCGCAGACAATTCCAGCTTCAAGGAAGCACCCGAGGATCCGGGTGGAGAGGTCGTTCCCAATCAGGACAATGCCGTTTTCAACGATGTGTCCGGCACCCTTGCCGAGGCGCCGCGTCAGGGCAGCCTGATCGCGTCCGACCAGCAGCCGACGGATGTCGAGACAGTGGCCCCCAATCCGCTGGCAGAAAGCGCCAATGCGGGTGCAAACCAGGCCGTGTCCGGCGGTCTCGAGCCGCGCAAGGTGAGGACGATGATCGTCAGGCCCGATGGCACGCTGGTCGAGCGCGGTGCCGCGAGCCTTTCGCCGTCCTCCTCCCAGACGGCTCAAGATACAGCGTCGGAGAACGGCCAGACCGCAGGCGACCTCGCTTCCGCAGGACAAGCGGATGGCGCGACCTCGCTTGCGCCGCCGACGGGTGAGGCGGCAACGGGCTCAACGGGAGCGACATCTCTGGAGGAGGCGCTCGCCGCCGCAGATGATACTGTCGCTGCCACCGGGACTGCCGAAGAACCGGCGACAACGGAAGAGCCCGCGACCGCCGACGTCCCCGTGGAAGATTTCGGCATTGCCAATGTGCCGGTGCCGACGCGCCGGCCGGCAGGCAGTGCGCCCGCCCGGGTTGCCGCGGCAACGCCGGCTGCGACCGCGACCCAGGCTCCGGCGGCGACTTCTGCGCCGGCAGCCGCCGCTCCGGTCAACACGCAGCCGACATCAGCCTATGCGATGCAGGTGGCCTCGCTGCCCTCGCAGCAGGAGGCAGAACAGGCCTACCGGCGTCTGAGCGCCCAATATCCGGCGATCTTTGGCCGGAGATCGGTGGAAATCGTCCCGGCGGCAATTGCCGGCAAGGGCACGTATTACCGGGTCCGCGTACCGGCTTCGAGCCTGTCGGAAGCACTCTCGCTCTGCGAGAGCTTCAAGGCGCAGGGTGGAAGTTGCTTCGTCCCGCGCTGATTTTGGCCTGAGTGGAGCAATCCCGGCGCTTTTTCCGGTGCCGTGGACAGAAATCTGTGCATGAATGGCGGGCCTTACTCGTTCTTTGGTCCCGTTTTCCTATGATTCGTTCATGACCAACGCCTCAAAAGCCATGATTCTGGGTTGCTCCGGAACGCGTCTCACCGCGGAAGAAAAAGCCTTCTTCCGCGCAGCGCGTCCCTGGGGCTTCATCCTGTTCGGCCGCAATGTCGAAAGTCTGGATCAGGTGAGGGCGCTCACGGCGGAGCTGCGTGAAAGCGTCGGGCGTCATGCGCCGGTGCTGATCGATCAGGAAGGCGGAACCGTGCGCCGCCTGCGCCCGCCGCTTGTACGCGACTATCCGGCCGCCGCTTCGATCGGCAGGCTCTATGAGCGTTCGCCGGTGGACGCCAGGGATGCAGCCTATGCAGCGGGTCGCCTGATGGCCGCCGATCTTGCGTCTGCCGGGATCGACGTCGATTGTGCGCCGGTGCTCGATATACCTCCGGAGCCCGATACCGGTTTCATTGCCAACCGGGCTTTTGGTGCGGAGCCGGAACAGGTCTGCATGCTTGCCCAGGCGATGGCGGATGGGCTGAAAGCGGGCGGCGTGCTGCCGGTCGTCAAGCATATGCCGGGCCATGGTCGCGGGCTTGCCGATTCCCATGTCGCTCTTCCGGTGGTCAAGGAACCGCTCGCCGTTCTGGCCGAGCGCGATTTCCGGCCCTTCCGTGAGATCAAGGGCATCTTGATGGCAATGACCTGCCACGTGCTGTTTACTGCCATCGACAGCGAAAATCCGGCATCGACCTCACCCAGGGTCGTCAGCGACATCATGCGCGGAATGATCGGCTTCGACGGATTGATCATCTCCGATGATATCTCGATGAACGCGCTTGCCGGCACGATCGCCGATCGCGCGCGTGCGGTCGCGGCTGCCGATGTCGACATCATCCTCCACTGCAATGGCAGGATGGCCGAAATGGTGATGGTGGCGGAGGCGGCGCCCACGCTTGGCGGCGCGGCGCTGCTGCGCACCGAGCGCATCGAGACCGCAAGGCCGGTTGCCGACAATGCCGATCTCGATGTGCTGTCGCTGCGCCTCGACAGCCTGCTTCAGGCCGGGAGCTGATCATGCAGGAGAGCTTCTTTCCAGATGCCGTCGAAGTCCGCGCATCCGGCGATGAGGCTCTTTTGATCGATGTCGGCGGCTTTGAAGGGCCGCTCGACCTGCTGCTCCACCTGGCCCGCACCCAGAAGGTGGATCTTGCGCGGATTTCGGTTCTGGCGCTCGCCGAGCAGTATCTCGCCTTCATCGAAAGCGCGCGACGCGTGAGGCTGGAGCTTGCGGCCGACTATCTCGTGATGGCGGCCTGGCTTGCCTATCTGAAATCGCGGCTGCTGATCCCGAAGCGACCCAGCGACCACGAGCCTTCGGGCGAGGACATGGCGGCAACGCTCGCCTTCCGGCTGAAGCGGCTGGAGGCCATGCGCGATGCAGCGAGCCAGCTCGTCAACCGCAACCGTCTGGAACGCGACGTGTTCCGCCGCGGCGCGCCGGAGCATATTCCCGCCGATCCCGGTTCGAGCTACATGGCTTCGCTTTACGATCTCCTCGATGCCTATGCCAATCTGCGCCAGCGCCAGGCGATTACCGAGGTCACCATCGCCAAGCGTCACGTCTGGTCGCTCACGGATGCACGCGAGCTGCTGCAGGGGTTGATCGGCGAGATCGGCGAATGGACGGCGCTTGACCGGTACTTGTTGCGCTATCTTGCCAAGCCGGAAGATCTGCGGACCGCCATTGCGAGCACCTTTGCGGCATCGCTCGAACTGGTGCGGGAAGGGAGCCTCGACCTCAGGCAGGACGAGGCGTTTGCGCCGCTGATGATGCGGCGCGGAAAGGGACGCCCTCAGGACAGGCGCGGAGAGGCCGCTGAATGAGCGCAGATGGCGATGAGACCGGCCCGGGCCCGCAGGCGCTTCTGGAAGCCGAGCGCATCGCCGAAGCACTCGTCTTCGCCTCCGCCGAGCCGGTCAGTGAAGCCTATATTGCCGAGCGTCTGCCCGAGGGGATCGATGTTGCCGACGTCATGGCGAGCCTCGTCGCACTATATGCCAATCGCGGGGTCAATCTCGTGCGCATCGAAGATCACTGGGCCTTCCGCACAGCAGCCGACCTTTCCTTCTTCATCCATCGCGGCGAGCGCGAGGCGCGCAAACTGACGCGCGCGGCCCTCGAAGTGCTCTCGATCATCGCCTACCACCAGCCCGTAACCCGCGCCGAGATCGAGGAAATCCGCGGCGTGCAGACATCCAAGGGCACGCTTGACGTGCTGATGGAGGCGGGCTGGGTGCGTTTTCGCGGTCGCCGCCGCACGCCGGGACGGCCGGTGACGATTGGCACCACGCGCAGTTTCCTCGATCATTTCGGCCTTGAGGAAATCCGCGATCTTCCGGGTCTTGACGAGTTGCGCGGGGCAGGGCTGCTTTCCGGCCGGATACCGCCCGGTTTCCAGATCCCGCTGCCGCTCAACGATGACGAGGATCTGACCGATGACGAGGAGCCGCTGGATGCGGCCGACCTTGAGGACCTGGGTCTTTTGACACCGGGCGGAAAACATGATGAATAATCTCTAGAAAAAACCGTCGACTGGTTGTAGATCGGTGAAAAAATAGTCTGGAGCGGCGATGAATTTTGCCGGACGCCCGATCGGTCAAGGCGGTGAGACCGCGCGGCTCAGTTTCGAAAATATCCGTCACAGTTACGGTCAGGGCGATATTGTCAGGGGTGTGAGCCTCGCCGCTTCGCCGGGCGAGGTTCTGTGCCTGCTTGGCCCGTCCGGCTCGGGAAAGAGCACGCTGCTGCGCATCGCCGCCGGGCTCGAGGTGCCGCAGCACGGCCGCCTGCTGATCGACGGGGTCGAAGTTACTGGCCCGTCGGCCTTCCTGCCGCCGGAACGGCGCGGCGTCGGGTTGATGTTCCAGGATTTCGCACTGTTTCCGCATATGACGGTTGGCGACAATGTCGCCTTCGGGCTCCAGCGGCTGGCGCGGTCGACGCGCCTTGCGGCGGTGGACGAGGCGCTGGCCCGCGTTGGCCTCGACGGTTACCGCGACAAGTATCCCCACATGCTTTCAGGCGGCGAGCAGCAGCGCGTGGCGCTCGCCCGCGCGGTTGCGCCGCGCCCCTCGGTGCTGTTGATGGACGAGCCGTTTTCCGGTCTCGACTCGCGGCTGAAGGATCAGGTGCGCGCCGAAACGCTTTCGGTGCTGCGCGAGACGGGCGCGACGGTCATCATCGTCACGCATGATCCGCAGGAGGCCATGGGGGTCGCCGATCGGATCGCGCTGCTACGTGATGGATGCCTCGTGCAGGTGGGTAGCCCGCGGGCGCTTTTTGCCCGGCCGAAGGATCTTTTTACGGCCGCATTCTTCTCCGAAATCAATCGCTTCGATGCCGACGTTCATGAAGGACATGTGGATACGCCGTTCGGGCGGAGGTCCGTTTTGTCGACGACGGCGGAGGGCCCCGTGACGGTCGCGGTGCGGCCCGGCGATATCCGCCTTTTTGAGGAGGCCACGCTTTCGGCAACACCTGCGGAAGTCATGGAGCGGCGTTTTCTCGGCACAGAGGAGCGGTTCAGGCTGCGCACCGAAGACAGCCGACACATCCTTGAGGCCAGTGCCTCCGCGGGCCAGATCAGCGAAGGCGCCGAGCGGGTTTTCATCGAAGTCGCGGATCAGACGATTTTGGTATTTGAAAATCAACGGCAAACCCCTTACACCAGAGACAACTAAGGAACAGGAGATCTGGTTATGGGTAATCTCGGTATCTGGCAGTTGCTGATCATTCTGGCGATTGTCGTGCTGCTTTTCGGTCGCGGCAAGATCCCAGAACTTATGGGCGACGTTGCCAAGGGCATCAAAAGCTTCAAGAAGGGCATTTCGGACGACGACGAAAAGCCCGTCGAAAAAGACAAGACCGTCGATCACAGGGCAGACGAGACCAAGCAGGGCTGATGCCGGGGGCAGCCGGCGACGGCTGGCCGCAGGAGAATGTGAATGCTTGATATTGGCTGGACCGAGCTTCTGGTCGTGGCGATCGTGCTGATCGTCGTCGTCGGGCCGCGGGAACTGCCGCATGTGCTGAGAACCTTCGGCAAGACGATGACGAAGTTCCGGCACATGGCGGCCGATTTCCGCTCTCAGATGGACGATGCGCTGAAAGAGGCGGATATGCAGGACGTCTCGACAGCGCTCAGGGATGTCCGAAAAATCAATCCTGCCAATCAGTTGCGCGATGCAATGAATCCCTTGCGCCAGACCGCGCGCGATCTTGATTCCGAGCTCCGCAAGTCCACTGCGCTCGACAACAAGCCGAAGCACAAGGCTGACGGACCCGAGCTCCAGAAGGCGTCCTATCCGACACCCGGCACCAATTCCGATTTCTCGCCCGTGACGGCGTTCGACAAGGTTGTTGCGAAGGACAGGGCGGCGGCGCGGAAGGATGAGGCGGAACCCGCACTCGTCTCGCGGCGGCAGGAAGAACGGCTTGTCAGCCATCGTCCGGGCTTCAAGCCAGCGCCCAGGCCGGTCAAGTCCAAACCTGGCCGCAGGAGCGCGCGATGAGCGTCAAGAATGATATTGATGACAAGCCTCAGCCGCTTGTCGAGCATCTGATCGAACTCAGAAAGCGGCTGGTCTGGTCGCTGGTGGCTTTCTTTCTCGGCTTCCTGCTCTGCTTTGCCTTCGCGAAGGATCTCTTCAACATCCTGGTCCTGCCCTATAAATGGGCGGTGATCTGGTCTGATCACGATCCCGAGAAGATGCAGCTGATCTATACGGCGCCGCAGGAATTCTTCTTCACCCAGATCAAAATCTCGCTGTTCGGCGGCCTGTTGCTGGCCTTTCCGGTGATCGCGTTCCAGGTCTACAGCTTCGTCGCGCCAGGGCTCTATCGCAATGAACGCTCGGCCTTCCTGCCGTTCCTGATTGCTTCGCCTGTGCTTTTCATCATCGGCGGCGCAATCGTCTATTTCTTCCTGATCCCGGTCGTCATGCTGTTCTTTCTGGGCATGCAGCAATCGTCCCAGGAAGGCGAGGTGGCGATTTCGCTGCTTCCCAAGGTCTCGGAATATCTGAGCCTGATCATGTCGCTGGTGCTAGCGTTCGGCATGGTGTTCCAGCTGCCGGTGATCACCACGCTGTTGGCGCGCGTCGGGCTGATCTCCTCGGACTGGCTGCGCAAGCAGCGCAAGTTTGCGATCGTGATCGCCTTCATCGTCGCTGCCGTTCTGACGCCGCCCGATCCGCTGTCCCAGCTGGGCCTCGCGCTGCCGACGGTGCTGCTTTACGAAGTGGCGATCTATGCGGCCCGTGTCGTCGAGCGCAAACGCGTCGAGCAGGCAGCCGAAGAGGCGACCTCCGAAGAGGACGAGGCCTGAGGCTGATGCGCCGCCTAACTTAAAGGCGGGCGCGGCCTTTCACTTGCGCTTTTGCGATCAGTTGGGCACAAGAGGGCCGCCGGAAAATGACGGCGACCCTTTTTTCAATTCTGGAAGCTTCATCATGCTCGATATCAAATGGATTCGCGAAAACCCGGAGGCGCTCGACAAGGCGCTTGCCGCGCGCGGCGCCAGGCCGCTTGCCGCCGAAATCATCGAACTGGATGAGAAGCGCCGCTCCGTCGTGCAGCGCCTCCAGGAAATGCAGTCCCGCCGCAATGCCGCCTCGAAGGAAATCGGCATGGCGATGGGCAAGAAGGATATCGCGCTTGCCGAGACGCTGAAGGCCGAGGTCTCGGAGATCAAGACCGCGATGCCGACGCTCGAAGCCGAGGAGCGCGAAGCGACGGCAACGCTTGACGATCTTCTTGCCGGCATCCCGAACGTGCCGCTCGACGACGTGCCGGTGGGCGCCGACGAGGCCGACAATGTCGAGATCCGTCGCTGGGGCGAAAAGCCTGGCTGGAACCACACGCCGAAGGAGCATTTCGAGATAGGCGAAGCGCTCGGCGGGATGGATTTCGAACGGGCTGCCAAGTTGTCCGGTTCGCGCTTCACGGTGCTGACGGGCGCGTTCGCGCGGCTGGAGCGCGCGCTTGGCCAGTTCATGATCGACATGCACACCGGCGAACACGGCTATCTCGAAGTCAGCCCGCCGCTTCTGGTGCGCGATGCCGCCCTCTTCGGCACCGGACAGCTGCCGAAATTTGCCGACGACCTGTTCAAGGCCTCTGACGACCGCTGGATGATCCCGACGGCGGAGGTTCCGCTGACCAACCTCGTTGCGGGTGAAATCCTGCCGGCCGAGGATCTGCCGCTGCGCTATACCGCGCTGACCTATTGCTTCCGTTCCGAGGCGGGTTCTGCCGGTCGCGACACCCGCGGCATGCTGCGCCAGCACCAGTTCCAGAAATGCGAGATGGTCTCGATCACCGATGCGGACAGCGCGCTCGAAGAGCTGGAACGCATGACGGCATCTGCCGAGAACATTCTGAAGAAGCTTGGCCTGCATTATCGCGTGATGGCCCTTTCCACGGGCGATATGGGTTTTTCGGCCCGCAAGACCTACGACATCGAGGTCTGGCTGCCGGGGCAGGATACCTATCGCGAGATCTCGTCCTGCTCGGTCTGCGGCGATTTCCAGGCGCGGCGCATGAATGCGCGCTATCGCGGCAAGGATGAGAAGCAGACCCGTTTCGTGCACACGCTGAACGGCTCCGGCGTTGCCGTCGGCCGCGCACTGATCGCCGTTGTCGAGAATTATCTGAATGAGGATGGTTCTGTCACAGTGCCGGAGGTGCTGGTGCCCTATATGGGCGGCATGACACGGATCGAAGCGGCAAAGTGAGGCAGTGATGCGCATTCTTCTGACCAATGATGACGGCATCCATGGCCCGGGCCTTGGCGTGCTTCAAAGCATCGCCGAGAAGCTTTCCGACGATGTCTGGACCGTGGCGCCGGAAACGGACCAGAGCGGTCTTGCCCATTCTCTTACCCTGTCGGAGCCGCTGAGGCTTCGACAGATGGGTGAACGGCAGTTCGCGCTGCGCGGGACACCGACGGATTGCGTGATCATGGCGGTGCGCGAAGTGCTGCCGGAGCCGCCGGATCTGATTCTCTCCGGGATCAACTCCGGCGCCAACATGGCCGACGACGTCACCTATTCGGGGACGATCGCTGCCGCCATCGAGGGCACGATGCAGGGCGTGCGCTCGATCGCGCTCAGCCAGGCCGGCGATTATGATAACGGCAACCGGCACTTCCCCTGGGAGGTGGCGGAGCGCCATGCGCTGGCGCTGATCGAAAAACTGCTGCCGATCGCGTTGCCGGAGGGCACGTTCTTCAACGTCAATTTCCCGTGTTGCACGCCCGATGCCGTCAAGGGCACGAGGGTCACCGCACAGGGCAAGCTCGAATCAGGTCTTTCCGTCGACAAACGGTCCGATGGACGCGGGCTTCCCTATTACTGGCTGACCTTCCGCGAGCGGCTCAGTGCCTTTGCCGATGACAGCGATCTGGAGGCCGTTGGCGACAATTATGTTTCGGTCACGCCGCTCAAGCTCGACTTGACCGACCATTCGGTTCGCGACAGGATCGCGCAACAGCTGGCATGATTTGAAAGAGGATGGCGGTGGCGACCAAGCTTCAGGAACGGGAGGGGTTTGCAGCCCTCGTGATGCGTCTTCGTGCCGGCGGCGTGACCAATCTCGATCTCCTGTCGGCTGTCGAGGCAACGCCGCGTTCGATGTTCACGCCGTCTCACATGGCGCCTTATGCCTATAGCGGCCGCTCGGTTCCGATCGAGTGCGGCTCTTTCATGGAAAGCGCCGATCTTGCCATCCGCTTGATCGATATCCTGAAGATCAAGCCCGGCCAGCGCGTGCTCGAAGTCGGCACGGGTTCCGGCTATACCGCCGCGATCATGGGCCGGATCGCCGAGCGCGTGCTGACGGTCGAGCGTTATCGCACGCTTGCCGATCTCGCCCGCAAACGGCTGACTGAGCTTTCGCTGAGACGCGTGGTCGTGCGCCACGCCGATGGCCGCGAAGGCATGAGCGGCGAGGGGACCTTCGATCGCATTCTCTATACCGTGGCCGTTCCCGAAATCCCGCGGGCACGCGTCGAGCAACTGGTGTCGAACGGTGTCATCATGGCGCCGATTCTCCGCGAGGACGCGCCGCCGCTGATGGTGCGCATGACCAGGATCGGGAGCCGGTTCGAGCGCCAGGACCTTTTCGAGGTGCCGTATCTGGCGGCTGAACGCGGTCTGTCGAAGGCTCTCTAGAGGTTTTGCAGCGCCGCCATCCGCCGCGCCAAAAGGCCCCGACAAATTTTTCCCAGCGATTCCAGCGTGAATTTTGCATCCGTGAGCGGACTTTAACCGTGCGGTAACTCTGATGTGGTTAAAACCGGTGCAGTAAAGAGTTCAAGCGTACAGGGTCGGTTCATGCGTATTTCTGGGCTGCCGGAAGTCGGCAAAGCAACAAAAGGCGTACTGCTCGTTTCGTCGCTGGCCATTTTGGCCGCAGGCTGCAGTTCGGAAACATCACGCCTCAGCGGTGGACCGGATACGATGACCACCGGGTCGGTCGTTCCCCAGTATCGTCAGCTCGTTCCGCCGGAAAATGTCGGAGGCGGAGGCTATCAGACCCTTCCTTCCCAGGGGCAGGCCGTCGTCAGCAATCAGCCGATCAGCACCGCCACCACGGCCGGTTCCGGCGCGCGCATGGCGACGACGCCCGTCACCGTGCAGAACAATTCCCTGCCGCCGGCAACGCCCGCGCCGGTCCAGACCGCAGCGCTTGTTCCGCCCGCCAACCCGGCGGTGCAGCAGGCAGCCGTCGGTGCGCCGAGCACGCTGCCATCATCCACGCAGGACGTGGCGACGCAGCGCGTGATGATCCGTTCCGACGAATCGCTTGCCGCCTTCGCCAGCCGCAACGGGGTCAGCGAACAGGATATACTTCGCCTTAACGGGCTGACCAGCGCCTCTCAGGTGCGCCCCGGCCAGGTGCTGCTGGTGCCGGTTACCGCCAGCCAGCAGTCGGCCGCGAAATCCGCCAGCCAGAGCCAGGGTCTGCCGCCGGCAGCCCCCACGCAGCTTCCCACCGACACGCCGGACCAGCGCGTTGCCGTTCTGCCGGGAACCACCAGCGTTCGCGAACGTCAGAGCGCGCCCGCAGCCAGCAGCGCAGCCTCCGCCGCGCAGAATGGTCAAAGCGGCGCGGGCAATACCTACACCGTCAAGAGCGGCGACAGCCTCTACACCATTGCCAAGGCCTACGGCGTTACGGTTGATTCGCTGAAGGCTGCCAACGGACTGTCTTCTGCCAATATCCGCATCGGCCAGCAGCTTGCGATCCCCGCCCAGGGTGCGCCTGTCCAGCAGGCGGCCCCGGTTCAGACGGCAGCCGCCGTTCCGACAGCGCCGGTTCAGAAGACTGCGGAGGCAGCCACCGAAAGTCCGAAACCATATCAGCCGCCGCAGGCCGCGCAGACCACCGCAGTGGTCGAAGAAGTCGCCGTGCGCTCCAACGCGGGCGAGGAAGTGCCGGAAGGCACCGGCATTTCGGCCTATCGCTGGCCCGTCAAGGGCGCCGTGGTTGTGGGCTTCGGTCAGCCCTATGGCGATGACATCAGCGAAGGGATCGACATTTCCGTTCCAGTCGGTACGCCGATCAAGGCCGCGGAAAACGGCGTCGTGGTCTATGCCGATGACGGGCTTTCCAATTACGGCAACGCCATCCTGATCCGTCACGACGACGGCAAGGTGACGGTCTACGGCTATGCGGAGGAGCTGAAGGTCAAGCGCGGCGATACCGTGCAGCGTGGCCAGACCATTGCGATCTCCGGCATGACCGGCAATGCCCAGCGCCCGATGGTCCATTTCGAGGTGCGCGACAACACCACTGCCGTCGACCCGATGCCTTATCTCAACGGCTGATACGGGTCCCCTCACGGCAAGCTTCAGACGGCGCGTCCCTGACGCGCCGTTTTGCGTTTCAGGACGGTCGTCCGTGTTCAGCCGCGCTGTGCTATTCTTCGTTCATCAACAGGCTTGCGTATCGCAGCCAGTCGATATAAACATATCTTTATATCTTGATGAAAGTCGGGGCGATGGCGAAGTTCGATCTGGAAACCATGGTGGAGGTGTTGAAGGCGGTGGGCGAGCCCACGCGTTTGAGGCTGATTGCGCTTCTTGCAGGCGGCGACCTCACGGTTTCGGATCTGACCGACATTCTGGGCCAGTCCCAGCCGCGCATTTCACGTCATCTCAAGCTTCTGGCGGAAGCTGGCCTGATCGACCGCTACCAGGAAGGGGCCTGGGCCTATTTCCGTCTGCGGGATGAGGGGACGCCGGCACGGCTGGTCCGGCAGCTGCTGGACAACGCGTCCGACGATGATTCGGCGCTGAAGCGCGACGCCGCCCGGCTCGCTGCTGTCAAACAGGCCCGCGCGGAAAAGGCGGAAGCCTATTTCGCCCAGCATGCCGGCGAATGGGACCAGATGCGAAGGCTCCACATTTCCGAAGCGGAGGTGGAAAGCTGCCTCGTCAACCTGATCGGAGACAAGCCTGTCCAGAACCTGCTCGATCTCGGCACGGGCACAGGGCGCATGCTGCTTCTCCTGAAGGACATCTATCGCCGCGCCGTGGGTCTTGATGCCAGTCGCGACATGCTGGCCGTTGCCCGCGCCAATCTTGATGCGGAAGGGCTCACCCGCGCGGCCGTGCGCCTTGGCGACATTTTGAACCTGCCGCTCGAGAGCGAGGATTTCGATCTGGTGATCATTCATCAGGTCCTGCACTTCCTGGAAAATCCCGAAGCCGCGATCGCCGAGGCGTCCCGCGTGCTGAGGCCAGGCGGGCGCCTGGTGGTGATCGATTTCGCCCCCCATGATCTCGAATATCTGCGGGCCGACCACGCCCATCTCCGGCTCGGCTTCTCTCATCAGGCCATGGAAGACTGGATGACGTCTGCCGGTCTCGATGTGGAGAACGTCACCGATCTTCCCTTTGCCGGCGCCAAGGAGCGCTCGCTGACGGTGACGGTGTGGCTTGCCCGCGACCCCCGGCTGCTTGTGGCCGATGGCAATGAAAAGACTTTTGCGAGGAGTGTCTGAAACAATGACCGATGTGACCGGCGCTCGGCCGTTTTCTTATTCGTTCGAATTCTTTCCGCCGAAAAGCGAACAGGCGGCTGCCGGATGGTGGCGCGCGGTCGAGGCGCTTTCGGCTTACGATCCGGCTTTCGTTTCCGTGACCTATGGGGCCGGTGCTTCCAGCCAGGCGCCGACCTTCGATGCCGTCAAGCGCCTGATCGATGAAACCGATCTGGTGACGGCCTCGCACCTCACGGTGGTCAAGGCCACCAGCGGCGAGGTCGATGATGTCGTGCGGAAATTCCGCGAAGCCGGTGTCAGGCGCTTCGTGGCGCTGCGCGGTGATGCGCCGGATGGCGTCGGCGCCGCATACCGTCCGCATCCCGGCGGATACGAGAACGCTGCCGCACTGGTCAAGGGCCTGAAAGCGATCGATGATTTCGATATCTCGGTCTCCGCCTATCCCGAAAAGCACCCCGAAAGCGCTGATCGCTCCGCCGATATTGCGATGCTGAAGGCCAAGGCCGACAATGGCGCCGACCGGGCGCTGACCCAGTTCTTCTTCGACAATGACGTGTTCGAGGCCTATCTTGACGATGTCAGGAAGGCTGGGATCACGATCCCGGTCCTGCCTGGCATCATGCCCGTCCAGAATCTGACGCAGCTCCGCCGTTTTGCATCGATGTGCGGGGCGACCATTCCCGGTTTCATCGAGAAGCGTCTTGGCGCGCTCACTGAAGATCCGGAAGCCCATTTCGAGGTCGCCGCCGAACAGGTGCTCGATCTGCAGCGCCGCGGCATTGATGACTTCCATTTCTATACGATGAACCGCTCCAAGCTGCTGATCGCGGTCTTCGATCGTCTCGGCGTAAAGCCTGCGCGCGGCACCGGAAGCGGTTTTGCAGATGAACGTGCGCGACAGGCCGGTTGATCTGCGCGCGCACTCAGCATCATATTTATATTTTAGTAATTCATGATGATGTGGGGTTTATTTTCAATATAACGGGTAAAGTTTACTCCCCGTTTCATTGATGTATTGTGGTTTCGTGGAAACGAAACCTGGTGCCGCAATGCAGGATGGCCGACTTGTCGTTGATGCCATGCCCGGCACGCTGCAGGATCTGCAGCGTGCCTATGGCGCAGCGTATGATGCGGGCGATTATTCCCGATCTCTGGCGATTGCCAAAAAGGCGCATGCGATGGCGCCCGACAATGCGCTGATCCTGATGAACCTTGCCGTCAGCCACCTGCGTCTGGACGATTTCGACGATGCGATTGACTTCACGCTCCAGGCGCTTTCGCGCATGCCCGAGAACTTCGTCGCCTATGACGCGCTCTCCCACGCCTATGGCGAGAAGGGGAATGTCGAGGCGGTCCGAGAGTGGGGGCTGAAGGCGCTCACACTGCGCGACCGGCAGTTCGCACGCCCGCCGGACACGGATTGTTCCATGGCGCCCCTGCCGGAACCGCCCGCGCTCAAGACCCGCCAACACAACATTATTGCCTTCAGCCTGTTCGGCAATCGTGCGCGCTATTGCGAAACCGCGATACTGAACGCGAAGGCGCAGGCAACCGTCTTTCCCGAATGGACCTGTCTGTTCTATGTCGACGAGACGGTGCCCGCTTCTGTGCTCGAGCGGCTGACTGCGGAAGGCGCGCATATCCGTGTCGTGTCCGGCGCGCTGAAACGTTGGCCCCCGACCATGTGGCGCTTTGCCGCCGCCGATATCCCCGGGATGCACCGCGTCCTGTTCCGCGATGCCGATTCGCTGATTTCAAGCCGCGAGCGGATACTGGTGGATGAATGGGTCTCTGGTGACCGGCAGTTCCACCACATCCGCGACTGGCATACACACACCGAACTGCTGCATGCCGGTCTCTGGGGCATGACCGCAGGCGCGCTGCCTTCGATGGAGGCCATGGTGGCGCGCTATCTCGCAAAGCCGCTCGCCTCCGCCCATTTTGCGGATCAGTATTTCCTGCGCGAGCAGGTGTGGCCCCATGCGCGGCGAAGCCTGCTTGCGCATGATTCGCTGTTCGGCTTCCATGGGGGCAAGCCGCATCCCGCCGGGCGGGCTTGCGGCGACGACCATATCGGTGCGAATGTCGCCAATGGCGGCTTCCGCATCAAGGTTCCGGTGCCTGATGGAACGACGGTCGTGTGGGAGCTCCATGAGCGCATCAAGGCGGCACAAGGCGCCCCGGATGCGCGCCGGGTCTGCCGCTACGCGAGCGTCACGCGCGGCGGCGAGGTCATGGATCATCTTCCCAGGCCCTATCTCGAACGCCTCGGCAGGGACATGCGGGTTGTGCTGCTGCCGCCACCCGGCTGGCGGGCCGGATCGTGAAGTCTCCGTATCAAATACCCGCGCCATAGGATTGTTTTTAATAGCAATTGAGGTGCCTCAGACACCTGCTGTCAATGCGGTCCGGACTGTCAGCCCGCCATGGCGGCTTCATACTTCGCCGACAGCGCGAGCCATTCTTCCTCGATCCTTGAAAGCTCGGCCGCTGCATTGGCGCGGGCCTGGATCATCACCTTCGCCTTTTCCGGCGACTGGGTATAGAGCTTAGGATTGGCGAGATCGGCATCGAGCTTGGCGATGATCTCCTCGATCTTGGCAGTCTTGCGCTCCGCCATGTCGATCTGCTTCTTCAGCGGGGCGAGCGAGGCGCGACGGTCGGCGGCGCTCTTGCGCTGCTCCGCCTTGGAACGGGTGTCTTCAACCGGCGCCTTGGAGGCCTTCGGCTTGCCGCCGGAAATGATCAGTTCGCGGTAGTCCTCGAGGTCGCCGTCATAGCTCTTCACCGTACCATCATGCACCAGCCAAAGCCGGTCGACGGTCGCCTCGATCAGGTGCCGGTCATGCGAGATCAGGATGACGGCGCCCGGATAGTCGTTGAGCGCCTGGATCAGCGCATTGCGGCTGTCGATGTCGAGATGGTTGGTCGGCTCGTCGAGGATCAGCAGATTGGGCGCGTGGAAGGCGGCAAGGCCCATCAGGAGCCGGGCCTTCTCGCCGCCGGAAAGGTCGCGGGCGGGCGTGTCCATCTTCTCGGTCGCAAGCCCCATCTGCGCCACGCGGGCGCGCACCTTGGGCTCGGTTGCCGTCGGCATCAGCTTGCGCACATGGGCAATCGCGCTCTCATCGGGGACCAGATCGTCGATCTGGTGCTGCGCGAAGAAGCCGGTCGAAAGATGCGGCGCAAGCTTCAGGCTGCCGGCCTGCGGCGCAAGCCGCCCGGAGATGAATTTCGCAAAGGTCGACTTGCCGTTGCCGTTGGCGCCGAGAAGCGCGATCCGGTCATCATTGTCGATGCGAAGATCGAGGTTGGACAGGATCGGCTTGCCCGGTTCGTAGCCGACAACGCCGCCTTCGATCGCGACGATCGGGGAGGCGGGCAGCTTTTCCGGCGCGGGGAAGGAGAAGCCCTGCACATGGTCTTCGATGACTGCGGATACCGTGCCCATGCGCTCCAGCGCCTTCACCCGGCTTTGGGCCTGGCGTGCCTTCGAGGCCTTGGCCTTGAACCGGTCGATGAAGCTCTGCAGATGCTTGCGCTGCGCCTCGTTCTTGGCGTGCGCCTTCATCTGCAACTCGTCCTGCGACGCCTTCTGGCGGGCGAACTGGTCGTAGGAGCCGCGATAGAAAGTGAGCTTCTTCTGGTCGAGATGGACGATGGCGTTGGCGGCCGTGTTCAGAAGATCGCGGTCGTGCGAGATGATGATCACGCTATAGGGATAGCGGCGGATATAATCCTCCAGCCACAGCGTGCCTTCAAGGTCGAGATAGTTGGTCGGCTCGTCGAGGAGCAACAGGTCCGGTTCGGAAAACAGCACCGCCGCCAGCGCCACGCGCATGCGCCAGCCGCCGGAAAAGGAGGAGGCCGGGCGCTGCTGGGCGGCCTCGTCGAAGCCGAGGCCCGAGAGGATGCTGGCTGCGCGCGATTCCGCCGAATGCGCATCGATATCGGCAAGCCGGGTGTGGATGTCGGCAATCCGTCCGGGATCGCTTGCGGTCTCGGCTTCCGCAATCAGGGCGGCGCGCTCCTTGTCGGCGGCCAGCACGATGTTGATCAGCGGGTCTTCCGTTCCCGGCGCCTCCTGTGCCACCTGGCCGATGCGCGCGCGCTTGGGCAGCGACACCGTGCCGGTCTCGGGCGCAAGCAGGCCGGTCAACACGCGAAACAGCGTCGACTTGCCGGCGCCATTGCGCCCGACAAGCCCCGCCTTCATCCCATCGGGAATGGAGACGGAGGCGTTTTCGATCAGAAGGCGTCCGGCAACGCGGACTGTAAGGTCGGATATGGAGATCATGGAGCGGTTTTGTCTGAAACCGCTCCGCTTGGCAAGCGCTGGTTCATGCAGCGTCGAGCGCGCGTCCTTCGGGCGTGCGCAGGAAGTAGATCATGTCCAGAGAAAGCGAGGGCTGGCCGAGCACCGTCAGCATCATGTGCACCTGGCCGCGGTGGTGGGTCTGGTGGTTGAAGAAGTGAGCAAGCGTGGTGCCGAGGCGGTCGGTATAGGTTTCCGGAGGGTTGCCGCGCTGATAGGAAAATGTTCCTTCCAGACTGTCGAGGCCGTCGATGAAGCTGATGATTTGTGCGTCGAGTTCCTCCCGCTTGCGTCTCAGGCTCTCGAAATCTTCGCAGACGATGGTATCGAGCTTGACCGGGCCGGTATCCTTGCCGGCAAAGCGTGTCATCCAGAGACCATCGGCATAGACCAGATGGTTGAGCGTGGCATGGACGGAGGGAAAGAACGCGCCGAGCGGGCGGCGATATTCCTCGTCCGAAAGCGTGGCCGCAGTTTCATAGATCTGGCGGTTGGACCAGGCATTATAGCCGGCGAAGCGGCGGAAGTTCTGTAACATCAGGCTCTCCTTTATCCTGCGGAAAATAGTCCGAAACGCCGTCCGCACCAGCTTCAAATTTTGATGGGTGGCAGCAGAAACTGTGATGAATCTTCATCGATAAACCTGCTAGGCTGGCGCAAGGAGCAGAAGGAATTTCTCATGGCCCGTATTCTTTATTCGCTTTGCGGTGATGACACCGACAACCGCTTTTCACCCCATTGCTGGAAGGTCGTGCAGGCCTTGAGGCACAAGGGCCTCGACTTCGAGGAGAGGGCGGTCGGCTTCACTGAAATTCCCGCGCTGGAGAATGGTTTTTCAAAGACCGTGCCGATCCTCAGGGATGGCGACAGGCTGATCGCTGACAGTTTCGCGATCGCGCTCTATCTCGAGCAGACCTATCCGGATGCGCCGTCGCTGTTTGCGGGCGAGGGCGGCATGGGTATGGCGCGCTTCGTCGAGGCCTATTCGCAGTCGACGCTGCATCCCGCCATCACCCGGATCGCGGTGAAGAATATTCACGACATGCTTGCCCCGGTTGATCAGGCCTACTTCCGCAAAAGCCGGGAGCCGCGCCTCGGCGCGACGCTTGAGGAGATTGCGACCGGACGCGAGGCGGAAATCGCAGCCTTTGCCGGCAAGCTTGCGCCGCTGAGAACGATGTTGACGCACCAGCCCTTCATAGGCGGAAACACGCCGCTGTTTGCCGACTACATCGTCTTCGGCGCACTTAAATGGGCCTTCACGACCGGCAATTCCGGTCTGCTTGACGCGAATGACCCCGTCCTGAACTGGTTCGAACGCTGTGAGCTCGTCACCGAAACTTCATAATGGGGGCCAGCATCAAAACATCGTGTCCGGCTCCTTCCATTTTGGCCGAAACCGCTTTATACACCGGCCAAATTTCATGAACGCAAAGGACGATGACATGGCGATTGAACGCACTTTTTCGATGATCAAGCCGGATGCCACCAAGCGCAACCTGACCGGTGCGATCACCAAGGTTTTCGAGGAAAACGGCCTCAGCGTCGTCGCCTCCAAGCGCGTATGGATGGCAAAGCGCGAAGCCGAAGCCTTCTACGCCGAGCACAAGGAACGTCCGTTCTTCGGTGAACTCGTCGAATTCATGTGCTCCGGCCCGACGGTGGTTCAGGTTCTCGAAGGCGAAAATGCCGTTCTGAAGAACCGCGAGATCATGGGCGCAACCAACCCGGAAAAGGCTGACGAAGGCACGATCCGCAAGACCTTCGCGCTGTCGATGGGCGAAAACTCGGTTCACGGTTCGGACGCTCCGGAAACCGCAAAGCGCGAGATTTCCTTCTGGTTCTCCGAAACCGAAATCGTCGGCTGATTTTTCGACTGATGACGTTTAGAAACCCGCGGCTTGCCGCGGGTTTTTTTGTTGTGAAAACAGGCCTCTGTCGGAACATGCTCGGGATCGACCGGAGCATCCAGGAGACACGGAGAGGCCCGCCTGGTCCCTAGGGGCAAGCCCGAGGGTGACACTGAGAATGGGGAAAGCGACGAGTAACCGAAGAGCATAGCGCCCGTGGGCGGCGCTCGGTATCTCCCGCCTCAGCCCTTGCGAGCGGCAAGCCGTTCTGCAGCGCGTTCGCTGGCGGAGCGGCGGCTGGACTGGAACATGTGGAGGCGCGCACGCACGGCGTCGACGATTTCCGGCGGGGCCGTCTTCGGACTGCCGCAGCGGTAAGGCGGGTCGGGGTCGTATTCCATCTGCAGCTGGATCTGCTGGGCGGTGGTGCGGTCCGTCATCTCCTCGACCACGCGCAGCGCGAAATCAATCCCAGAGGTCACGCCCGCGCCGGTGATGCGGTTGCGGTCTACCACGACGCGTTCATGCACGGGCTTGGCGCCGAAGAGTTCGAGATGCTCGATCGAGGTCCAGTGCGAGGTCGCGCGGTAGCCATCGAGCAGGCCTGCAGCACCCAACACCAGAGAGCCGGTGCAGACGGAGGTGACGAGCTTGCAGCCGGGCGCAATCCTGCGCAGGAAGTTCAGCGTCTCCTCGTCATCCATCAGCGCGATCTGTCCGGGGCCTCCCGGAACGCAGACGATATCGAGGCTCTTGCACTGTCCGAACGTGGTGTTGGGCAGGACGCGCAGGCCGCGATCGACGATCACCGGGTCGAGGTTCTTCCAGAGAAACTTGATATTCGTTCCAGGCATGCGCGTCAGGACATCGGCGGGTCCGAACAGGTCAAGCTGGGTCAGACCCGGATACATGATCAAGCCGACATCTATGGAAGCGGCATTGGCGGGCATGGCGGTCCTCATCAAGCTGCAAATCGATTGAAACAGATTTCAACCGGAGCATAGGCGAATTTATGTTCCCGGCAAGGGCGATTCCCCGGCCTCAGCGCTTCTATAACGACAACGTGACCGTTTTATAGCCAGCGTAGCCGAGCGTCTTCGTCAGCGTCGCGGGCGGTAACCCAGTCGCCGCTGTCGCCGGATTTCAGGTGTTCCTTCTTCCAGAACGGTGCGTCGGTCTTCAGGAAATCCATGACGAAGGCGGCGCCGTCGAAGGCTGCCTGGCGGTGGCTTGCCGCGGCAAGCACGACGACGATCAGGTCTCCGGGCGCCATACGGCCGAAGCGGTGGATGACGGTGAGCCCCAGAAGTTCGAACCGTGAGACGGCCTGTTCGCAGATCCTGGCGATCTCCGCCTCTGCCATGCCGGGATAGTGTTCAAGCTCGAGGGCCGCCAGACGGCCACCCTCGTCGCGGCAGTGGCCGGTAAAGCTGACGGTTGCGCCAATATCCGCGCGGCCCCTGGTCAGGCGCTCAATTTCGGATGCGATATCAAAGTTTTCCGATTGAATGCTGACCTTGATTGTCATGTCAGCCGCCCGTCATCGGCGGGAACAGGGCGATCTCGGACGCGCCTTCGAGCGGCTCGTCATGTTCGGCGTGGACCCTGTCGAGGGCGACCCGGATCACCTCCGGCTCGGCAAGCGCTGCCTGATAATTCTCGCCGCGGCCGGCAAGGAAGGCGAGCAATCCCGCGACATCAGCGACATCGGCCGGCAGGTCGATCTCTTCTTCGGCAAGCCCGATGCGCTCGCGCACCCATGCGAAGTAGACAAGTCGCGTCATCGCTCTGCGTCCACGACATGTTTCAGACCGGCACGGAAGTAATCATAGCCGGTATAGATGGTCAGGCCGGCGGCCACCCACAGCAGGATGATGCCCAGATTGCTGGTATAGGGGAACACCTTGTCGCCGGCGGGCCCCGCCAGCAGCAGGCCGATCGCCACCATCTGGAAGGTGGTCTTCCATTTGGCGATCCGGGTCACCGGAACCGATACCTTGAGGCCAGCGAGATATTCGCGCAGGCCCGACACCAGCACCTCGCGGCAGAGGATGATGATCGCAGCCCAGAGCGACCAGCCGGCAATGGTGCGCTCCACATCGGCGGCGAGCAGAAGCAGGCAGGTGGACACCAGCAGCTTGTCTGCGATCGGATCGAGCATGCGCCCGATATTGGAAGTCTGGTTCCAGGCGCGCGCGATGTAGCCGTCGAGGAAGTCGGTGAGCGAGGCGATGATGAAGATCGTCAGTGCCGCCCAGCGGGCAGAATCGGAACTCGAAAGCTTGCCCTCCAGGAAGAAGCACAGCACGATCAGCGGTACCGCCAGTATGCGCCCGTAGGTCAGGAGGTTTGGAAGATTGTACGCTTTCGATGCCATGGCTTCAGTCCGTATGCTTGCGCCCGATGCGCTGTCCGCCCGCAAAATGCTTCCATTGCGGTCCAAAGGTCAATGCGGCGCGCCATTAAACCTGTGACAGGTAACGGCCGAACACGTTATTTTCAGCTTCCCTCATGAAAATGATCGTAGATCAGCTTCGCCATGGCTTCCGAAATTCCGTCGACGCCGGCAAGATCCGAGAGGCCGGCGCGGGACACGGCCTTTGCCGAACCGAAATGCTGCAGCAGCGCGCGCTTGCGTGACGGGCCGATGCCGGCGATTTCGTCCAGCGGGTTCTTGACCATTTCTTTCTTGCGCCGCGCCCGGTGCGAGCCGATGGCGAAGCGGTGGGCCTCGTCGCGCAGCCGCTGGATGAAATAGAGCACCGGGTCGCGCGGCGGCAGCGCGAAATCGGCGCGCCCATCCATGAAGAAGCGCTCGCGGCCGGCCTCGCGGTCGGCGCCCTTGGCGATGCCGATCGCCGTCACGGCATTGCGGATGCCGAGCTCGTCCAGAATGGCCCGCACCGCCGTCATCTGGCCCTGGCCGCCATCGATCAGGATCACGTCCGGCCATGCAGGGAAGGGCTGTTCGCCCTCGCTCTCCGGGGGCGCGCTGCCATCCGGTATGCCGTGCTCCTTGATCAGGCGTGAAAACCGCCGCGTCATGACCTCGCGCATCATGCCGAAATCGTCGCCGGGGGTGATCTCGGTCGATTTGATGTTGAACTTGCGATATTGCGTCTTCACGAAGCCGTCCGGGCCCGCCACCACCATGCCGCCGACGGCATTCGTGCCCATGATATGGGAATTGTCGTAGACCTCGATGCGTGTTGGTGGCCGGTCAAGGCCGAACGTGGTCGCAAAGCCTTCCAGCAGCCGCGCCTGGGTTGCGGTTTCGGCAAGCTTGCGGCCATGGGCCTCGCGGGCATTGGCAAGGCCGTGTTCGACCGCCTCGCGCTTTTCGCCGCGCTTGGGGACGGTGATCTGCACCTTGCGATCTGCCCGTTCCGAGAGCGCGAGCTCCAGGAGGGCCTGTTCCTCGATCTCCTCGGACAGGAAAATATTCCGCGGGATCGGCTTGTCGTCGTAGAACTGGGCGAGAAACGCGTTGAGGATCTCCGCACCCGAAAGCGACGGGTCGGCCTTCGGGAAATAGGCCCGGTTTCCCCAGTTCTGGCCGGTGCGGTAGAAGAAGACCTGGATGCAGCAAAGCCCGCCTTCATTGTGGATCGCGAACACGTCCGCTTCCTCGATCCCGGCCGGGTTCACGCCCTGATGGCCAAGCACGTGGGAAAGCGCCGATAGCCGGTCGCGGTAGATCGCCGCCCGTTCGAAATCGAGATTCTCCGAGGCCTCGTTCATGGCGCCGGCAAGCTCCGCATGCACCTGCTTGCTCTTGCCGGAGAGGAACGCGCGGGCTTCATCCACCAGTGCGTCATAGCCCTCTTTCGAGATCTCGCCGGTGCAGGGGGCAGCGCAACGCTTGATCTGGTAGAGCAGGCAGGGGCGGGTGCGGCTTTCATAGACGCTGTCGGTGCAGGAGCGGATCAGGAAGGCGCGCTGCATCGCGTTGATGGTGCGCCCCACCGCGCCGGCCGACGCGAAGGGGCCGAAATAATCTCCCTTTCGGGCGCGGGCGCCGCGATGCTTGTAGAGCGCAGGCGCTTCATGATCGCCGGTGATCAGGATATAGGGGAACGACTTGTCATCCCGCAGCAGGACGTTAAAGCGGGGGCGCAAGCGCTTGATAAGGTTGGCTTCAAGCAGCAGCGCCTCGGTCTCCGTGCGGGTCGTCACGAATTCCATGTGGGCCGTCTGGCTCACCATCCGGGTGATGCGGTTGGAATGGCCGCGACCCTGGGCGTAATTGGTGACGCGCTTCTTCAGCGAGCGCGCCTTGCCGACATAGAGCACGTCGCCCGCGGCATTGAACATGCGGTAGACGCCCGGCGCATTCGGCAGGCGCTTGACGAATTCGCCGATCAGCGCCGCGCCCTTCAGCTCATGCTGCTCGCTTGCCGCGTCGTTCCACTCGATGGCATCGGCGGAGGATGGCGCAGGCTCCGGCAAGCCGTCGTCGTCTTCGGTCTCTTCGTAAACAATGCCGCCATCGGGCGCCTTGCGTGTCATTCCGTCCTACCCGTCCTGTGCGGTGATGTGAGGGCCAGGCGCTGCCCGAGAACGGGCGCGGTCTTCTGGCCCGTGATCGGGGCGTTCAATCGCGAATCGGCGCCCGCAGGACGCAGCTTCTGTCCCTAAGATAGGAGTTTCGATCCCGCTTTCAAAATGCTGATCAGCCATCCGCCGATTTTTGGGTGTCGGGCGTGCGTATGGAGGGCCAGAACGGACGATGTTCGGAACGTCTGCACATACGAACATCCCGGTTCTCAACGTAGGGACGGTGCATTCCGCCACATTCAGGCCGCAATTGCTGGTGGCCCAAGCATCTGACTTGCCACGACAGGCCCCGTCGCTTCTCGCTGATCCCTGCCGCCGGGCGGATTTATGCTGCATTGCAACAGCGTTGGTCGGCTGAAAGCCGTTCCGTCCCGCCTTTTTGAAGAAACGGCAGGTCTGATGGCGGCTTTTGTATTTCAGACCGGCTCGGGAGCACTTGTTCCGCGAAACGCGTCCTTATGAATAAATCAAGTATTAACCGTGTTTTTCATGCGGATATTCCGAGTAAACGCCTCATTAACGATGGCAATAAGGTTAATTTGCACAGTATTGAAAAGATCAGAACAGGGGCCTATCTCATCTAGCAAGTGCATTTGCAGGGAATGCAATCGTTGCGATCAAGGAGAGACAAGATGCGGAATTTCAAAACGACGACCGCCGTCGCATTGGCGGCAATGGTAGGCGCTGGTGCGGCTCAGGCCGCGGACGCCATCGTCTCCACCCCCTATGAGCCGAGCCCGGTCAGCTACGCCCCGCCGGTACAGGCCAAGAACTGGGCCGGCTTCTACGTCGGTGGCGCCGCCAACTGGGACTGGGGCACGTTCAATGAAGGCGATTTCGACGCAGACGGCTGGGGCGGCACGCTGTTCGGCGGCTACAACATGCAGAGCGGCAGCATCGTCTACGGCGTTGAAGCCGATCTCGCGACCTCGAGCCAGAGCGAAGTCGTGTTCCCGAACGTGAAGATGGAGCAGGGCATCAATGGCTCGCTGCGAGGCCGCGTCGGCTTCGCCATGGATCCGGTGCTGCTTTACGGTACGGCCGGTCTCGCCGGTTCCAAGCTGACCGGCAAGCAGACCGGCGCCGAGGATACCCAGATGGGCTGGGGCTGGACGGTCGGCGCCGGTGCCGAAGCCATGCTGACCCAGAACATCTCGGCACGCGTGGAATACCGCTACACCGATTACGGCAAGCAGGATTTCAAGCTCAACGGCGCGACCTATGAGCGCGGCTTTGAAGAAAACACCGTCAAGGTCGGTCTCGGCGTTCACTTCTAAGAACCCGATATCCGCTGGTACAGGAAAGGGCTCGCCGCAAGGCGGGCCTTTTTCGTTGCGCCGGAGGGGCGGGGCGGCGCTTGCAACTGTCTGCCGGAAGACAGTCCCGTCAGCTTGCCGCCAAACGCTTTTCCTTGCCTTGCGGCAGGCTTTCAGGCCTGCGGGCGAAGGTGCCGGTAATCCGGGAAATGCGTTTCGAACTCCGACGGCCAATTGGTGAGGCGCACGCGGTGTTCTTCCCATTGGCCCGGAAAGCGCAGCATCAGATAGCCAAGCGTGCTGGCAAGCGCAAAATGGCCGGCATTGAGCCGCTTTCCGAATTCCGGTGGATGGGCGTCGAGATAGTCGAGGCCGCGCCGCACCTTCTCCCATTGCCGGTCCACCCAGGGCTGATGAAAGGTCTCGGGCGTGCGGAACCGCTTTTCGTAGATCGTCAGAACCGCCGCCTCGCAGATGCCGTCGCAAAGCGCCTCGGTGCGCTCCACCATCGCGCGCTTTTCGGGCGTGCGCGGATAGATCCGCGCGTCGTCCGAGGCGATCCCGTTCAGGTAATGCATGATCGTGCGGCTGTCGTAATAGGTTTCGCCGGAATCGGTCACCAGCGTCGGGATCTTGCCGAGCGGATTGGCCGCCAGGAGATCGGCAGGATTGTCCGGCGTCGCGGAGACTTCAAGCTCGAGATCGATCCCCATATAAAAGGCGGCCATCACCACCTTCTTGGAGAACGGCGAGGCCGGGGAATAAAAAAGTTTCATGATTTCAAGTCTTTCCCGCAATCTGTTCGCCCGCGATCCAGAAATGGTCGGCCCGGGCGAAACGGTCCTGCTTCAGGCAGGTTCTGAGATAGGGCAGCAGAATATCGAGATCGCGTGCCAGCGTATAGGGTGGATTGACGATGATCATGCCGGATCCGCAAAGTCCGTCGGCCTCGTTCTTCACAGTCAGCTCGGCGCAGAGGATTTTCGGGATCGCGAGCTCCTTCAGTGCATCATGAAACTGGCGGACCGGCGCGCCGGATTTGATCGGGTACCAGAGTAGATAGGTGCCGGTCGCAAACCGGCGATAGGCCTTCGAAAGCCCGTCGACGAGCCGGTCGAATTCACCCGGCGCCTCGAAGGGCGGGTCGACCAGCACGATGCCGCGGCGTTCCTTTGGCGGGAGGTGGCCTGCGAGTGAATGCCAGCCGTCGAGATGGGTGGCGCGTACCTGGTGATCGCCCTCGAAGGCGCTGTGCAGCGTTTCGAAGTCGGCGGGGTGCAGTTCCATCAGCGAAAGCCGGTCCTGCCTGCGCATCAGCATGCGGGCGAGCCGGGGTGATCCCGGATAGGATTTTATTCCGCCCTCGGGGTTCATGGCACGCACGCAGTCGAGATAGGGGGCGAGCAGGCTTGCGACATCTTCGGGCAGGTCCGCCTCGATCAGCCTGCCGATGCCGTCGCGCCATTCGCCGGTCTTTTCCGCTTCCACGCTCGACAGGTCGTATTCGCCGATCCCGGCATGGGTATCGAGAATGCGGAAAGCTGCCTCCTTGTTCTGGAAATAGCGGATCGCATGGGCAAGCACGGCGTGTTTCAGCACATCGGCAAAGTTTCCGGCGTGATAGATATGGCGGTAGTTCATCGCTTCCTCGCATTGCCTTCGGCGCGAATGTTATTATGACTGTCGGCACGGCTTTACAAGCAGCGCCCCTCAGCCCGGCCTTGCCCGCTCCCCTTCATTTCGAAAGGATATTCCGATGGCCTCCGATCGTGTCGACATTATCAGCAGGAAGACGTTGTTCGAGGGCTGGAACCGGATCGTCGAATATGTCTTCCGCTACCATGACAGCAAGGGGCGGGACATCGAACGCAGCTGGGAGGTCAGCGAGCGGCCGGAAGCGGCGGCGGTTCTGGTGTTCGACCGGGATCTCGGCAGGTTCGTGCTGGTGCGCCAGTTCCGGGTGCCGGTCTATGCGATGGGCGAGGGGGACGGCTTCTTTCTTGAGACGGCTGCCGGCCTGATCGACAAGGGCGAAACGCCCGACGAGGCTGCAATTCGCGAAGCGCGCGAGGAAACCGGCTATGCGGTCGAAACGCTGATTCCCGCCTACCGGATTGTCAGCGCGCCCGGCCTGATGACGGAAAAGATCCATTGTTATACGGCCATTGTCGACGCATCGATGCGCGTGGCCGAGGGCGGTGGTCTTGCCGACGAGCACGAGGACATCGAACTCGTCACGCTTTCCCTGGAGGAGGCGATGGACATGGTCGCCACCGGTGCGATCTCGGACGCGAAGACGGTCGTCATGCTGCAATGGGCCGCGATGAACCGGCAGGTTTTCGGGCTCTGATTGGAGCTCAAGGAGAAAGAAAGCGCCGTCCTTTCTCCGCCGGGATGCCGCTTTCCGGAAGCGTTTTGCCTCAATCCGAAAACTGTTCCGCGAGGATCCGCTCCGACCATGAGCGGTTCGGGTCCGAGAGCACCTTGGCGCGGGCGTCAGGGTCCTGCTCGATCCGCACATGGACCGCGTGCTTGACCTCGGTGTGATCGGCAAAGGCGTTGACGAGGCGCTTTTCGGGTTCGAGCACGGCGATATCGACTACGGCGGTATTGGGCAGCAGCGCGCCGCGCCAGCGCCGCGGGCGGAACGCGCTCACCGGCGTGATCGCAAGCAATGGCGCCTCGAGCGGAATGATCGGGCCGTGGACGGAAAGATTGTAGGCGGTGGAGCCTGCGGGCGTGGCCACCAGAATGCCGTCGCAGGCAAGCTCCGGCAGCCGCACCCGGCCATCGACGCTGATCTGGAGCTTGGCTGCCTGGTGGGATTGCCGCAGCATCGAGACCTCGTTGATCGCGAGCGCGATGGAGGATGAGCCATCGGCATTCCTGGTCGTCATGCGCAACGGCCGGAACTCGTTGACATCGGCGGCTTCAAGCCGCGCGATCAGATCTTCCGTCGAATATTCGTTCATCAGGAAACCGACGGAGCCGCGATTCATCCCATAGACCGGCAGGTCGGAATTCATGTATTCATGCAGCGTCTGCAGCATGAAGCCGTCGCCGCCGAGCGCCACGATATAATCCGCTTCCTCCGGCATGACATTGCCATAAAGCCCTGTCAGTTCACTGAGGGCGGCCTCGGCATCCTCTGTTCCGGAAGACAGAAAGCAGAGGGCGGGACTGGTCTTTGGCATATTGCTCTTCCGTTCGCGTTTGGCGCGGGGCCAGATCACCCGAGCGGGCCATGTTTTGCAAGCCCTGATGATCAGTGTTCTTGGCCGCATTGGCCAAAATACAGGCTGAATAGGTGATTTTTTCGTTTTACAGAGGGACCAAATCTGATAGTGGGCATGCCCAATGCCCTTGTAGCTCAGTTGGTAGAGCATCTGATTTGTAATCAGAGGGTCGCGGGTTCGAATCCTGCCGGGGGCACCAAGCCGCTTTTAAGGGGACCGTGTATAGCGTCGAAGGCGACGTCTGCCGCAGGTCAACGCCCTGGCGCCATTTTGCCCAAGCCCGGAAAAGCTTGTCAAAATGCCGAGGATATTGCAAGAAGTCGCGCCCGGCCATGAGCGCCGCGTTTGCGCATGTAACCCAACGGCCGTCTGGCCGATATGAAATGAAGGTATGGATATGCAGGTAACCGAAACGCTCGCCGAAGGGCTGAAGCGCGAAATCAAGATCACAGTTCCTGCGGATGATCTGAAGGCGCGCATGAACGAACGCCTGGCCGAGGCCAAGGACAAGGTGCGCATCAACGGTTTCCGTCCGGGCAAGGTGCCGATGTCGCACATGAAGAAGCTTTACGGCAAGTCGGTGATGGCCGAGATCGTCAACGAGACGCTTCAGGAAAAGCCGCAGGCCGTGATTGCCGAGCGTGGCGAACGCGCTGCCGGACAGCCCAAGATCGACATGACCGAGGACGAAGCCGAGGCCAACAAGGTTCTCAACGGCGAGCAGGATTTCGAATTCACCGTCTCCTACGAGGTCCTGCCGAAGTTCGATCTGCAGCCGACCGACGGCCTGAAGGTCGAGCGTCCGGTTGTCGAGATTTCCGATGAGGAAGTCGAAGAGCAGGTCAAGGCCGTTGCCGAGAACGCCCGCGAATACGAAACCAAGAAGGGCAAGGCCGCCAACGGCGACCGCGTCACGATCGATTACGTCGGCAAGCTCGACGGCGAAGCCTTCGATGGCGGCACGGATACCGATTCGCAGCTCGTGCTCGGTTCCAACCGCTTCATCCCGGGTTTCGAAGAGCAGCTCGTCGGCACCAAGGCCGGTGATGAAAAGCAGGTCAAGGTAACCTTCCCGGAAGAATATCCGGCAGCGCACCTCGCCGGCAAGGAAGCCGTCTTCGACGTCACCGTCAAGGAAGTGGCCTCAGCCGGTGAAATCGAAATCAACGATGCCCTGGCCGAAAAGCTGGGTCTGGAATCGGCCGACCGCCTGCGCGAAATCGTGCGCGAGCAGATCGTTGGCCAGTACAACCAGTTCACCCGCCAGAAGGTAAAGCGTCAGATCCTCGACCAGCTCGACGCCCAGTATTCCTTCGAAGCGCCGCAGTCCCTGGTTGACGCCGAGTTCGAAAACATCTGGCGCCAGGTCCAGGCCGACCTGCAGCGTTCGGGCAAGACCTTCGAAGATGAAGACACGACCGAAGAAGACGCCCGCGCCGACTATCGCAAGCTTGCAGAGCGTCGCGTCCGCCTTGGTCTCGTTCTTTCCGAGATCGGCGAAAAGGCCGAGGTTCAGGTCTCTGACGAGGAAATGCAGCGCGCGCTGTACGACCAGATGCGCCAGTATCCCGGTCAGGAGCAGGAAATCCTGAAGTTCTTCCGCGAGACCCCCGGTGCCCAGGCATCGCTCCGCGCGCCGATCTTCGAAGAGAAGGTCGTCGACCATCTCCTCGAAAACATCGACGTCAAGGATGTCACGGTCTCCAAGGAAGAGCTGATGGCGGACGACGAGGACGAGCTTTCGAGCGAAGCGTCTGAAGACAAGAAGCCCGCCGCCAAGAAGAAGGCTGCTCCGAAGAAGGCTGCCGCCAAGGCTGACGAAGCGGCTGAAGACGCCGCCGAGGAAAAGCCTGCCGCCAAGAAGGCGCCGGCGAAGAAGGCTGCTGCCAAGAAGGCCGATGCCGAGGGCGAAGAAAAGCCTGCGCCGAAGAAGAAGGCCGCTCCGAAGAAGAAGGCTGACGAGGCCTGAGTCCTCGCTTCTTCTCGAACTGATTGCGAACGCCCGGCATGAAAGTGCCGGGCGTTTTGCTTTCAGGAAAACCGTTCAGTTGCTCTCCTGCTCGTCCAGGCTTTCGACGCTCCGCAGGTCAGCCCTTCGCTTGGCGTGCGATCCTGCCGATCTCGAGCGGAATATCTGCAAGCCGGTTGTCGTCTTCCAGATACCAGGCGGCCGACAAGCCGCACCAGGCGATGATCCAGGCCCTCAGTCGTTGCGGATCGAGCTTTGCCGCTCGGGAAATCTGGGAGAGCCTGCGGGCAAAACGTGCCGGATCGCGTGCGATCTTCTGGTCTGGGTGGGCGAGATCGGGATTGCAGAAGATATTGGCGAAGTCGAAAGCGCGCGGGCCGACGAGCCCCTTGGGGTCAATCGCGAGAAAGCCGCGCGCACCGAAATCGAGGACATTGTCGTGGTGCAGATCGCCATGGAGCGGGCGGATGTCCTCCGGCTGCTCAAGCAGTTGCGCGGCAATCGCTGCCGCTGGTGAAAGACGTGGGTCGCTTTCCGCGCGGCGCATCAGGGCATCGAAGCGCGGCGCAAGCGGCGCAAGCGGGGGCGGGGGCGAGGTGCGGCCGGCATGGAGCCTTGCTGCGACATCACAGAGCACGCCACAGGCCCTCTCGTCGTCGCCCGCAAGCGCCAGAGCACTCAGGGCCGGCCCGGTTGCACGCTCCATCAGGATGACGTCGTTTGCAGCGGCGAGTATACGGACAGCGCCTTCGCCATCCCACCATGTGAGCAGGCCGACGCCGCGCGCTTCCTCCGGATCGGTAAACCGCTTCAGCATCGCGGGCGTCCCGCCAGCCTCAACCGGCAACAGCGTGCCGGTCGCAGTGGTGATCGCCGCGCCCGCAGGCGTGAGAGCCCACGCCCGAATCTGTTCGCTAAACACGTTTCAGCCCTGCTGCTGCTGGGCGGCCTCCAGCATCGCGATCCTGTTGGACGCGTCGAGGCCAGCGATCTTGTAGGCCTCGGCAAGGGTCGGATAGTTGAAGGTGTTCTCGACGAAATACTCGACCGTGCCCTTGAGGTTCAGAACCGCCTGGCCGATGTGGATCAGCTCGGTCGCACCTTCGCCGACGATGTGGACGCCAAGCAGGCGGTGGGTCTTCAATGAGAAGATCATCTTCAGGAGGCCGTTCTGAAGCCCCATGATATGCCCGCGCGACGTTTCGCGGAAAAAGGCAACGCCGCATTCATAGGCGATGCCGCGCTCCTGGATCTCCTCCTCGGTCATGCCGCAGGTCGACATTTCCGGCACGGCATAGATGCCGTAGGGAAAGAATTGCGGCGGCTCCTCGGCTTCCGCGCCGACGGCATGGCGGGCGGCGATGCGGCCCTGTTCCATCGATGTCGAAGCAAGGGCGGGAAAGCCGATGACGTCGCCGGCGGCATAGATATGCGCAACGTCTGTCTGGAAGGTGATCGGATCGACCTTGATCCGCCCGCGCCGGTCGGCCTCAAGGCCGACGGCCTGCAGGTTCAGCGTATCGGTGGCGCCCTGGCGGCCAGCCGCAAACAGCACCGATTCGGCCATCAGCACGCGGCCGTTCGACAGCGTCACGCGCGCCTTGCCGTCTGCAATCTTCTCGACCTTGTCGGCGCCGGCGCCGAACAGAAGCTTGACGTTGCGGTCGCGCAGCTGGGCCGCAAAATTGTCGCGGATCTCGCGATCGATGAAGTCGAGCATGCTGTCGCGCGGCTCGACCACGATCACCTGGGTGTCGAGCGCGGAAAAGATCGTTGCATATTCGATGCCGATAACGCCAGCGCCAACGACGATCATGGAGCGCGGAATTTGCGGGATGTTGAGGAGTTCGTCGCTGTCGAGCACGGTCTTTCCGTCGAAGGGGACGTTCGGCGGACGATAGGGCCTGGTGCCGACGGAGATCAGCACGGCATTGGCATGAACCCGCTGGATCTCCCCAGTGTCCTTTTCGATCTCGATGGTGTGTTCATCGACAAAATGGGCAAAACCACGGATCTGTTCGACCCGGTTGCGTTCGAACTGCCACTCCAGCACATCGATTTCGTAATCGAGCGTCTTGATCAGCCGTGCGCGCAGGTCATCCGCGGTGATCTTCTGCTTCACCTTGTAGGAACGGCCATAGAAGCCGCGTTCGCGCCAGCCGGTGAGGTTCAGCACGGTTTCACGCATCGTCTTGGAAGGGATGGTGCCGGTGTGGACGGAGACGCCGCCAACCTGCGATCCCTTGTCGATGACGAGTGCCGTCTTGCCGAGCTTGGCGGCCTGCACCGCAGCGCGCCGGCCGGCCGGGCCGCTGCCGATGACGACCAGATCGTAAGAATTCATGAAACCACCTCGATTTGAGTATTCAAATGCCGATGAAAATGCCGTGTGGCACATTTAGAATGTTTCGCCGTTGAAGGGAAATGTTTCCCGCGCCGCAACAGCGCCCGGCTTTGCGGCGCAATATGGTCCCGCTCCGTGATATTTTGATAACATACAGCCATAAGCTGCAACAGGAGTCCATGGCCTCAGATCAGCTTCAGACCCTTGAAACTCACATATCCGTCCTTGCCGATGATGATGTGGTCATGCACCGTGATGCCAAGCGGTTTTGCCGAGTTGATGATCATATGCGTCATGTCGATATCGGCGCGCGAGGGCGTCGGGTCGCCGGATGGATGGTTGTGGACGAGGATGATGGCTGTTGCCGAAAGCTCGAGCGCGCGCTTGATCACCTCGCGCGGATAGACCGGCGTATGGTCGATCGTGCCGATCCCCTGGATTTCATCGGCAATCAGCTTGTTGCGCTTGTCGAGAAAGAGAAGTCGGAATTGCTCGCGGGTCTCGTGCGCCATCGCGGCACTGCAATAGTCGATCACCGAGGACCACGAGCCAAGGATCGGCCGCTCCTTCAGCGAGCTCTTGAGGCTGCGCTGGGCAAGCGCCGACATCAGCTTCAGATCGAAGGCGACGCTTTCGCCGATGCCCGGGACCTCCTGCAGAAGCTCTGCCGGTGCGCCGAAGACGCCGCCGAGCGAGCCGAACCGTTCGATCAGCGCCTTGGCGATCGGCTTGGTGTCGCGCCGCGGGATCAGGCGAAACAGCAACAGCTCGAGGATTTCATAATCGGCAAGCGCATTGGCGCCGCTCTCGCGAAAGCGGGCCCGCAGGCGGTCGCGATGGCCGTGGACGTGGCTCGCCGTCTTGCTTCGGATCTCGCCGCCCTGGAACGGGCGTTCCGGCGGCTGATCGGCGAAGAATGCGCGCTCGTCCGGGCCGTCCTCCTGCATGCCGGGCAGGGCGGGCTTGTCTTTGGCAGGTGGCTTTTTCATGCGGCTCCCCTGGCGATGTCCCGGTAGGCAGGCGGCTAAGGCCGGGGCTTCAGACCCGGCCGGTCATGGCCGCCCGGCGAAAGCGTGAAGACCTCGCAGCCATCCTTGGTAACGCCCACAGTGTGCTCGTACTGCGCCGACAGCGAGCGGTCGCGCGTGACAGCCGTCCATCCGTCATTCAGCACTTTGACGTGCGGTTTGCCGATGTTGAGCATCGGCTCGATGGTGAAGATCATGCCTTCCTTCAGCACCGGCCCGTCATTGGTGCGGCCGTAATGCAGGATATTCGGCGTATCGTGGAAAAGCCGGCCGACGCCGTGGCCGCAGAAATCGCGCACAACCGAGCAGCGCTCGCTTTCCGCGTAACTCTGGATCGCTTCGCCGATCGCGCCGGTGCGCGCACCGGGTTTTACGGCCGCGATGCCGCGCAGCAGCGATTCGTAGGTGACCTCAAGGAGCCGCTCTGCCGCGCGCTTCAACTGGCCAACCGCATACATCCGGCTCGAATCGCCATGCCAGCCATCGAGAATGTAGGTGACGTCGACATTGACGATGTCGCCGTCGCGCAGCGGCTTGTCGTTCGGCATGCCGTGGCAGACCACATGGTTGATGGAGGTGCAGCTTGAGTATTTGTAACCGCGGTAGCCGAGCGTTGCCGGCACCACGCCGTTGTCGAGGCCGAACTGCAAGACGTGGCGGTCGATCTCGGCGGTGGTGACGCCGGGCTGTATGAGATCGTACAGGCTGTCGAGGCAACGCGCGGTGATCTGGCAGACCTGGCGCATCTTGTCGAAACCGGCCGCGTCATAAAGGCGGATCGAACCGTCATTCTTCAAGGGCGCGGTGGCCGCGTCGACGTAATTTACCATGGTCATCCTCTGCACCGCCTGGGCGTGCGTCCTTACATCTCTTCAACTGATACTGTAGCATCTGGCGTGATGCTGTCACGGGATACATCGCATTTTATAGCATAGGCCTCGACGCCCGCGCGACGGGCCGCTCTGAACGCTTGGGCATAGGTCGGGTCAAGACCGGCGGCGATGGCAAAGCGGTCGCAGTCGCTGCGCTGGATCAGGTAGACCATGGCCGCGCGCTTGCCTTCCGCCACCATCTGGGCAAGCTCGCTGAGGTGGCGCGTGCCGCGTGCGGTCGGCGTGTCCGGAAACTCGGCAAGCCCGTGTTCCCGGGTGAAATGGACATTCTTCACCTCGACGTAAAGGTCGGGGCGGTCTGCGCCGCTAAGCAGCAGGTCGACGCGGCTTTGGACTCCGTATTTCTGTTCGCGCCGGATCATGGGATAATCGGCAAAATCGGCGATCATTCCGGCACGGATCGCCTCTTCCGCCAGCCGGTTGGGCAGGCCGGTATTGACGCCGACGACGGTGCCGTCCGCTTCGATCAGCTCGAAGCGATGCGGATATTTGCGCTTGCCGTCATCATTGCGCGAGAGCCAGATGCGGGAGCCGGGCGTGTTGAGGCCCAGCATCGAGCCCGTGTTGGGGCAGGAGCCGGTGATGGCTTCGCCGCTGTCTTCAAGCACGGCGTCAAACAGGAAGCGCTTGTAGCGGCGGGTCAGCCTTGCCGGTATCAGCGGTGGATCGAATTGCATGGGTGAGGGTTTTAACCCTGGAAACGCCGCTTG
Source organism: Martelella limonii (assembly GCF_013344475.1). Lineage (GTDB taxonomy): Bacteria > Pseudomonadota > Alphaproteobacteria > Rhizobiales > Rhizobiaceae > Martelella > Martelella limonii. The sequence goes on from NZ_JABUOU010000001.1 coordinate 347,877, forward strand.
CAAGAGGCGGCTGTCAAAAAGGAGGTTGCGGATGGATCGCATCACGGGAGGATGCCTTTGCGGGCGGGTGAAGATCGTGGTCTCGGGTAAGCCCTATCGCGTCGGGCTCTGCCACTGCCTCGACTGCCGCAAGCATCACGGCGCGCCGTTTCAGGCCTTTGCGGTATTCCCTTCGGATGCGGTCCGTACCGCAGGTGACGCCAGCGCCTTCGAGGGGCGCTACTTCTGCGCGACATGCGGCTCTCCGGTCTATGCGGTGAGCGGGGATGAGATCGAGGTCAATCTCGGAACGTTCGACGAAACGGATCGCTTCATGCCCAGCTATGAACTCTGGACTGTCCGGCGAGAAGCCTGGCTGGAAGGCCTGCCCGTCATCCACCATTACACCCACGACCGCGAGCGTAACGGGCGGAGTGAGGATTAGGGGCCGTCGCAGGCGCTCCAAGGCTTGTCCTGCCACGTGAGACGGCAGCGCCATCGCGCGCTTGCGCCTCGACGCCAAAGCGGGCAAGTTCCGCCGAGATGATTTGCGCCCGGATGGCGCCTGTTGAGAGGATGCGACCATGAAATTCGGCTGGATGATCCTGTGCGTGATGGTTCTCGCCGTCTTTACCTCGGCCTGCTCCACGCAGACATGCGGCAAGCCGGATGTCTGTGACACGGGCACGGCCGCCTATCCGCAGTTCACCGACGACGATGTATCGACCATGACCACCAAGCTTGACGGACTTGCGGGCATCAAGCCGCCGCAATAGCAGGCGATCCTCAAGGCGCTTTTGCGCCCTCCATCTGTGGCAAGGATGAAACAGAGTATTAGGATTTCTGCCGCAAAATCGACGCAAGTGCAGTTGATTCTTGCGTGGAGCCGGTTTTTGCTGCTCTCGTTTCGTTGAACCTTCGAAAAAGGAGGGTCGATCAACCCAAAGTTCCAAGAGGAAGAAGATGGAAGAGTTCCACAAGGTCAGGCGACTGCCGCCATACGTTTTCGAACAGGTCAACCGTTTGAAGGCGAACGCGCGAGCGGCGGGCGCCGATATCATCGACCTTGGCATGGGCAATCCGGATCTTCCCACCCCGCAATCGGTCGTCGACAAGCTGTGCGAGGTTGTGCGCGACCCGCGCACCCACCGCTACTCGTCCTCCAAGGGCATTCCCGGCCTCAGGCGGGCGCAGGCGAGCTATTATGCGCGCCGCTTCGGCGTCAAGCTCAACCCGGAAACCGAAATCGTCGCCACGCTCGGTTCCAAGGAAGGCTTTGCCAATATGGCACAGGCGATCACCGCCCCGGGTGACGTGATCCTCTGCCCCAACCCGACCTATCCGATCCATGCCTTCGGCTTTCTGATGGCGGGCGGCGTGATCCGGTCGATCTCGGTGGAACCGGATGATAGTTTCTTCGCGCCGCTGGAGCGGGCCGTGAAACACTCTATCCCCAAGCCGCTGGCGCTGATCCTCAACTATCCCTCGAACCCGACGGCGAAGGTCGCAGGCCTCGACTTCTACCGTGAGGTCGTCGCCTTTGCGAAGAAGCACGAGATCATCGTGCTGTCCGACCTTGCCTATTCGGAGATCTATTTCGACGGCGCGCCGCCGCCCTCCGTTCTGCAGGTGCCGGGTGCCAAGGATGTCGCCGTCGAGTTTACCTCGATGTCGAAGACCTTCTCGATGCCGGGCTGGCGCATCGGCTTTGCCGTCGGTAATGAGCGGCTGATCTCGGCGCTGAGCCGCGTCAAATCCTATCTCGACTACGGCGCCTTCACGCCGATCCAGGTGGCGGCCACCCATGCGCTGAACGGCGATGGTTCCGATATCGAGGAAGTGCGCTCCATCTATCACAAGCGTCGCGACGTGATGGTGGAAAGCTTCGGGAAGGCCGGCTGGCAGGTCACCCCGCCGGCGGCGACCATGTTCGCCTGGGCAAAGATCCCCGAACCGTTCGCTGCGATGGGATCGCTCGAATTCTCCAAGCTGCTGGTTGAAAAGGCCGACGTGGCGGTGGCTCCCGGTATCGGCTTTGGCGAGCATGGCGACGAGCACGTCCGCATAGCGCTGGTCGAAAACGAGCATCGCATTCGCCAGGCCGCGCGCAATCTGAAGCGCTTCTTCTCCACGACCCAGATCGCCCCCGACAATATCGTGCCGCTGAAGGCGCATCGTTAGCATCGGGAGAGAAGGGCGCTCGACCCTTCGTGCTGTTGTATCTTGCGGACAGGGTGGCGTGAGCCTCCCTGTCTGGCCGGCACCAAGTTCCAGAGGTACCAACGACTACCGGTTTCGCTCCTGCACCTTATCCGGTTTATCTTTCGACCGGAGCAATTTTCGATAGAAAATGATAGCGCTATCACGTACAAGGGGATTTGGCTGGAGGGAGTCGTTTCCAGTTAGATTTTCGGGGACATCGGCGGCGAAAAGTTCCTTTCGGCAGGGCTTTTTTGCGAACTAAGAGTATTTGCAGATGAGCGAGACATTTATCCGCGTTAAGAGGATCATCATCGCCGTCATCGGATCGGCCGAGCGTGACGTGAACCCGAGCGCGAGCCTGGACGAGCTTGGCATCGGTTCGCTCGATCTCCTTGAACTGGGCATGGCCCTGGAGGAGGAGTTTGATGTGATGATCATGGATGAATATCTGCTCTCCAGCAAAACCGTCGGTGATCTGGTCGAAACCGTTCACAACGCGCGCGCCCGGCAAAAGTGTTCTTCCGGCGCGGCGGTGAGGCAGCCGCAGGCGCGCACCTGCGCAAGGCCGGCGCTCTGCTGGCCCTTCCAAATTTCCCGGTTCAGAATGTTCCAATTGCCGCCGAAACGATCTAAATGAAGCGCGGACGCGTTAGTCCGAACGTGAAATTCGGGTCAGTAGGAATACCCCATGGCAGATGCCCTGAAAATCGGCGTCGCCGGTCTTGGAACCGTCGGCGCCTCGCTTGTGCGCATCATCAGCGAGCGACATGACAACCTCGCCGTATCCTGCGGCCGCGCCATTACGGTGACGGCTGTTTCGGCGCGTGACCGCACCAAGGACCGGGGTGTCGATGTCTCGACAGCGACATGGTACGACGATCCGGTGGCAATGGCGCGCGAGGCCGATATCGACGTTCTGGTCGAGCTGATTGGCGGCGCGCGGGGCGCTGCGAAGGATGCGGTGAACGCAGCCCTTGCGCGAGGCATCCACGTTGTGACCGCCAACAAGGCGCTGCTGGCCGCAGATGGCGTCGAGCTTGCAGCGAAAGCGGAAGAGCAGGGTGTGCTTCTCAATTTCGAGGCGGCGGTGGCAGGTGGTATCCCTGTGATCAAGGCGATCCGGGAATCGCTTACCGGCAACGCTATGACGCGCGTCTACGGCATCATGAACGGCACCTGCAACTACATCCTGACGCGGATGGAGAAGGAGGGGCTCTCCTTCGAGGATTGCCTCAAGGAGGCGCAGCGCCTTGGCTATGCGGAGGCCGATCCGTCCTTCGATATCAACGGTAATGACACGGCCCACAAGCTTGCGATCCTGACCTCGCTCGCCTTCGGCTGCAGGATTTCCTCCGACGATATCTATCTTGAAGGCATTTCGAATATCACCCAGGACGATATTCGCGCAGCCGCCGAACTCGGCTACCGGATCAAGCTCCTGGGCGTTGCCCAGCGCACCGGCAGCGGCATCGAGCAGCGCGTGCATCCCACCATGGTGCCGCATGACACGGTGATTGCCCAGGTGGATGGCGTCACCAATGCGGTCGCGATCGAATCAGACATTCTCGGCGACCTCTTGATGGTCGGCCCCGGTGCCGGCGGCGACGCCACGGCCTCTGCCGTCCTCGGTGACATTGCCGATATCGCCAAGTCGCGGCCCGGCGCCCAGACGGTGCCAGCGCTCGGCCGGCCGGCGAAATCGCTGGAGCCCTACAAGCGGGCGCGGATGCGCAGCCACGAGGGCGGCTATTTCATCCGGATGCGGGTTGCCGACCGGATCGGCGTAATCGCTGCGATCGCCCGGCGCATGGCCGATAACCAGATCTCGCTGGAATCGATCGTGCAGCATTCGACCAATGGCGAAAGCGACGATGCGCCGACCAAGACCATCATCATGGTGACCCACGCGACGACCGAACTTTCGGTCCGCAATGCGGTGACGGCGATGGAAAGCGATGGCTATATTGTCGGCAAGCCGCAGGTGATCCGCATCGAAAAGCCCTGAGCCGGTGCATTGCGGCCTTTCTGTCACTATCTAGGGGTGAGAACGTCGAAGCGGAGGCCTGATGACTGATAGTGCGCCGAGAAAACCGGTCCAGAGGGCATTTCTGGGGGTGGAGCGATCCGCGTCCGGTCTGCGCTGGGTGCCGAGACTGGGCCAGGCCGGCGAGAACCGTGCGCTGGCCATGGCGCAGAACCACGGCCTTTCCGAACTGATTGCACGCGTGCTGGTCGGGCGCGATGTTCCGGTTGACGACGCTCCGGCCTTTCTCGACCCGACGCTGCGCGCGCTGATGCCAGATCCGGCAACGCTGACGGATTGCGACGCTGCTGTCGAGCGCCTGATGCTGGCCATCAAGCGCTCCGAAAAGGTCGCGATCTTTGGCGACTACGATGTCGACGGCGCCTGTTCCTCGGCTCTTCTCTACAAGTTCCTCACCACGCTCGGCCTTGAGGCCGAGATCTATATCCCGGACCGGATTTTCGAGGGCTACGGCCCGAACCCCAAGGCGATCGAGAGCCTGATTGCCGATGGCGCAAAGCTGATCGTGACGGTCGACTGCGGCTCGACCAGCCATGAATCACTTGCCGTCGCCAAGGCCCGCGGCATTGATGTGGTGGTCATCGATCACCATCAGGTGGGCGTTGACCTGCCGGAATGCCGGGCGCTGGTAAATCCCAACCGCGAGGATGATCTGTCGGGGCAGGGGCATCTGTGTGCGGCGGGCGTCGTGTTTCTGGTGCTGGTCGCGGCACTGCGCGCGCTCCGGCAATCCGGCGACATGCGGGCAGGGCGGATCGACCTTCTGTCCTGGCTTGATCTGGTGGCGCTTGCGACCGTCTGCGACGTCGTGCCCCTGAAGGGCCTCAACAGGGCCTATGTGGTCAAGGGGCTGATCGTGGCGCGCGCCATGTCCAATCCCGGTCTTGCGGCACTCTTCCGCCGTGCCGGGCTTTCCGGCCCGGTGACGCCCTATCATATGGGGTTCCTGATCGGCCCACGCATCAATGCGGGCGGCCGGATCGGCGATGCGGCGCTCGGCAGCCGGCTTCTGACGGTTGAAGACACGGAAGAGGCGGAGGCGATCGCCGAGCGCCTGGACCAGCTCAACCGCGAGCGGCAGGCGATTGAAACGGCAATGCTCCAGGAGGCCGAGGCCGATGCGATCGCCGAGTTTGGCGATGGCGCGGGCGTCGGCGTGATTGTGACCGCACGGCAGGGCTGGCATCCGGGCATTGTCGGCCTGCTGGCTTCCCGCCTGAAGGACAGGTTCGCGCGACCCGCCTTTGCCATCGCCTTCGATGCCAATGGCAGGGGAACAGGCTCCGGGCGCTCGATCGCCGGGTTCGACCTCGGGCGCATGGTGCGCCTTGCCGTCGAGGACGGGCTTCTCGTCAAGGGCGGCGGGCATGCCATGGCGGCGGGGCTTACGGTGACGCGCGAGAAGCTGTCGTCGCTCAGGGCCTTTTTCGAGGATCATGCCCGCGACGCGGTGGAACAGCTTGCCGCGGATGCGGTGCTGAAAATCGACGGAGCGCTCAGCGCCTCCGGTGCGACGCTCGACCTGATCGACAGGCTTGAGGCCGCAGGGCCCTATGGCTCGGGCCATCCCCAGCCGGTGTTCGCGCTGCCGCAGCACCGCATCGGCGATGCGCGCGTGATCGGGGCAGGAGGCCATGTGAAGGTCCGGCTGGTCAGTGCCGAGGGAACGCCGCTCGATGCGATCGCGTTTCGGGCGGCCGACAAGCCGCTTGGCGAGGCGCTTCTATCCGCGCGCGGCCGCAGCCTTCATGTGGCAGGCACGCTTGCCGGCGATCACTGGCAGGGGCAACGCAGGGTGCAGTTGCGAATCATCGATTCGGCCATGCCCACCTGAAATGCGGACATGAGAAGGGGTGCTCACGGCAGCACAATGTGTCGAAAGCGACGGACCGATCAGATCCTATGATTTTAAAGGGGACTCCCGAAGGAGATTGAAATGGCACGCCCTAGGGGAGTCGAACCCCTCTTTCCAGAATGAAAATCTGGCGTCCTAACCGATAGACGAAGGGCGCACATTTCAAGACCGACGATTACCGCAAACGGAACCGTCGCAACAGCAACGCGAAGGCAAAACCCTCGCAACCATCTTCACAAAAGGTCGCTGACCTTGAGCAAGGAATGGCACGCCCTAGGGGAGTCGAACCCCTCTTTCCAGAATGAAAATCTGGCGTCCTAACCGATAGACGAAGGGCGCGTGCGGTTGCTGGGAGGCCTTATAATCAGGCAGATGAATTGCCGCAAGCGCAAATCAGCGATTTCTTCAAAAAAAAGACATATGGGAGGCGCCGACCGGGGCGCCTCCGTAAGCTGTTGTTTTGGCGTGCATAATTCTCAGGCCTTCAGGGCCTGATGAAAAGCCGCTTACCAGCTTCCGGTATTCTCCATCGAAGCCCATGGCTCCTGTGGCGCAAGTGCGTCGCCCTCCTGGAGAATCTCGAACGAAATGCCGTCCGGCGAGCGGACGAAAGCCATATGGCCATCGCGCGGCGGACGGTTGATGGTGACCCCGGCATCGGCCATTTTCTGGCAGAAGTCGTAGATGTTCTCGACCCGATAGGCGAGGTGACCGAAGTTTCGACCGCCGGAATACTCTTCCTTGTCCCAGTTGTAGGTAAGCTCGAGCTTCGGCACATGCTCGCCGTCGCCCTTTTCGAGATCCTTGGGCGCTGCGAGAAAGATCAGCGTGAACCGGCCCTTTTCGTTTTCCACCCGGCGAACTTCCTTCAGCCCCATAAGCTCGCAATAAAAGTGCAGCGAGGCGTCGATATCCGTAATGCGGACCATGGTGTGGAGATAATGCATTGTGTCACTTTCCTGTGGGCTGGTCATGAATTTGGGCGGAGTTTGGCCGCCAGGCCCGATTTCCTGCGTTTGGCTCTTGCGGGAATCAGACGGATGAATGTTATTCTTGTGCAAAGAATCAGTTAATTCGCATCCGGCGTTTTTCAAGGAGCGGGGCGACATGGCCGAAAGGTCTCAATCGGAAAGATACTCTGTCGCAGAGGATGCGGGCCTGGATGCGGGCGAACTGATCGAGGTGACCGGCTTCGTGAAGTGGTTTGACGTCGGCAAGGGCTTCGGCTTCGTGGTGCCCGACAACGGCATGGAAGATATTCTTCTGCACGTCACCTGCCTGCGCAAGGATGGCTACCAGACGATTCTCGAAGGCACCCGCGTGGTTGCGCTGGTGCAGAAGCGCGAGCGCGGCTATCAGGCCTTCCGCATTCTTTCCATGGATCAGACCACCGCCGTTCATCCCTCGCAGATGCCGCCGGTGAAGACCCATGTACAGGTGGAAGCCGAAAGCGGGCTGGAACGGGTCATCGTCAAATGGTTCAACCGCGAGAAGGGCTTCGGCTTCCTGACGCGGGGCGAGGGCACCGAAGACATCTTCATCCACATGGAAACGCTGCGCCGTTACGGCCTGACCGAACTCTTCCAGGGTCAGACGCTGCTGGTGCGATTCGGCAATGGACCGAAAGGTCTGATGGCAGCGGAAGTCCATCCCGATATGCCTGCGCCGCAGATGCGGACCAACTGAGCCTTCCAAAGCCTCTTTCCGCGAAATGCGCTTCGCCACGTGCCGGTGAAACCAGTGCGCATCTCGTTTGCCGCGTTCAACGAGCCAGGGTGGGCCAGTTTCGCACACCGGTCGGGCTCGCCTGTCTTCGCTCGCTTCGGCAACGCGTTGAACTTCCAGCTTTGCAGGCATAAGGTCACGGCTGCCGCGCACCGCGGACCGTGCTTTGAACGAGGACCCCATGACACGCTTTTTCGGCATCCGCACCATGCTCGCAGCCGCTTTCTGCCTGATTCTCGGCGGGCTCGCCCTTGCGCAGAGCGAGATCACGTTCGATACCTCGTCATTGACGCTGCACACTGCTTCCGGCGATCACGAGATCGTCGTCGAAATGGCGCTCACGGAATCACAGCGCCAGCGCGGCCTGATGTATCGCACGGCGCTGGAACCGGACCACGGCATGATCTTCGATCTCGGTGAGCCGCGCCAGGCAACGATGTGGATGGCCAATACGCTGATTCCGCTCGACATGGTGTTCATCCGCGCCGATGGCTCTGTCGAAGGCTATTACGAGGGCGCCGAACCCGGTTCAAAGCGCGTGATTTCCTCGGAAGAGCCGGTGAAGTACGTTCTCGAGCTCGCCGGAGGCCAGGTTCAGGCCTATGATCTCAAGCCCGGCGACACGATCAGCGGCCCGGCGCTTCCTCAATAGCGCACAAAGCGCGGATTAACGGTTGCGGTCGTCCCGCGAACCGTGTATCCGGGCCGCATCGTCGGAGTGTAGCGCAGCCTGGTAGCGCATCTGGTTTGGGACCAGAGGGTCGGGAGTTCGAATCTCTCCACTCCGACCATTTTCCAAGAAAATAACATCAGAGCACGATCGGTTCCTGGACCAGATCCACGCCGTAGCGGATGCGTACCTTGTCGCGGATATGGGTGGCGAGGGCGGCGATGTCCCGTGCCGTGGCGCCGCCGTGGTTGACGAGGACGAGGGCGTGGCGGTCATAGGTGCCGGCGGGGCCGAGACGGAAGCCCTTGAGCCCGCTCTGCTCGATCAGCCAGCCAGCCGAGAGTTTGACGGTGCCGTCCACCTGGGGATATTGCGGCGCGTCTTCGAAAGCGCGGGCCGCCTCGGCGCTCACGACCGGATTGTGGAAGAAGGAGCCGGCATTGCCGAGCACGCGCCAGTCCGGCAGCTTCGATGCTCTCAGCGCCACCACATGGTCGAGAACCGCCCTTGCGGTTGCGTCCTCAGGCAGCCTGTCGAGGCCGGCATAGTCGCGTTTCGCCTTCCATGTGCGGGGAAGGGCGAGTGTGACGGTCAGAATGACGTAGCGGCCGGGTTCGCTCTTGAACGCGCTCTGGCGATAGGCAAACCGGCAGGCTTCGGCATCGAAGGTCTCGATCGTGCCGGTCTTGAGATCGTAGGCGGTCAGGGACTGGAAGAAATCGGAAAGCTGCGCGCCATACGCGCCGATGTTCTGGATCGGGGCGGCGCCCACGGTTCCCGGAATGCCCGCCAGATTCTCGAGCCCGGCAATGCCCTGATCGACCGTCCAGACCACGAAATCGTGCCAGTTTTCCCCGGCGCCCGCCGTCACGATGGTCGCGTCCGTGGTCTGTTGGTTAACGCTTCGCCCGGCAATGCGCATGATGGCGACGATCGCGTCGAGCCGTTCCGCCAGCACGACGTTGCTGCCGCCGCCGAGGATTTTCAGAGGCCTACCGGTTTCGGCGCTCGCCTTTGCAAGCTCCGGCAGCATTGCGGCGTCGTCGATGAGAACAGCCCGGTCGGCCGTCGATTTCAGCCCGAACGTGTTGTGGGCGGTCAGGTCGAAATCAGCGATCATGTCCATCGGAGCTATCTGGGGTTAGGGCGCGGCGGTCATGCGGCGCATTCGGACGGCCGATGGCGGGCATCGGCCGTCTGACTTGAGGAAAATCAGGTGCGGCCGTAGATCAGATCCCGGGCAATATCGGTCGGCTGGCCGAATCGGGCCTTGTAGATCTCGTAGTTTTCCATCACGCGCTGCACGTAATTGCGCGTCTCGGGATAGGGGATCGATTCGATCCAGTCGATCACGAAATCGAGGTTCTTGCCGCGCGGGTCGCCGAAACGCTCGATCCATTGCGGCACGCGCGCGGGACCGGCATTGTAGGCGATGAAGGTGAGAATGTAGGAACCGCCGAACCGGTCGATCTGCTCGCCAAGGTAATGCGCGCCTAGCGTCGCGTTATAGGCCGGGTCCGTCGTCAGCCTGCTTGCCGAATAGGCAAGGCCGTGGCGGCTTGCCACGCGCTGGGCGGTCGTTGGCAGAAGCTGCAGCAGGCCGCGGGCATTGGCGGGCGACACCGCTCCCGGATTGAACTCGGTTTCCTGCCGTGCAATCGCATAGGCCAGCGCCATGCCGGAGCCGGAAATGTTGGCGTTGGAGGGAATGACGCCGATCGGGAAGGCCAGCGCTGCGACATCGATGCCGCGGCCATAGGCGATCTTGCCGACCTGAAGCGACAGAAGATGGCTGCGATCCTTCTCGGCCTGATAGGCGAGAAGTGCAAGTTCGCCGGGGCTCGTCAGCTGCTCGGCAAGCCCGCGATAAAGCGCATCGGCGCGCCAGCCATGGCCGACCGATTCGAGCCGGTTGATCGCCTGGACAGCCGGGTTGCGCTGATAATTGGAGCGGTCGGTGGCAGACGGGCTCGGGTAGGGCGCCTTGATCTGGGTCTGGCCGAGCTTCTGCAGCGCAAGCTGGCCATAGAAGGTGGTCTCGTAGGAGCCCGCCTTGCGGTAGAAGTCGCGCGCATTGCCCGGGCCGCCGGCTTCAGCGGCGCGGCCCTGCCAGTAATAGGAGCGCGATGCCGAGATCGGCGTGTTGGAAACGGCCACGATATCGGCAAAATGTTTCGACGCTGTGCGGCCGTCATTCAGCCCGCGTAACGCGAACCAGCCCGCGGTGAAGGATGCATCGAGCCGATCAAGACGGCCGGTGGGCATAGCTGATGCCACCACCTGATAGGCCTGGCGCGGCTTGCCATCCTCATAATACTGGCGGCCGATGATCCGGCTTTCATCCCACCACTGATCGGGATTGACGAGCGCTGCCTGATTGCGCGGCATCTTGTTGAGAAGCGCTGCGGCCGTATCATATTGATTGGTCTGCCGGGCATTGCGGATCTGGATATAGAGGAAGGCCGGATCGCTGCGCCATGAAGAATGCACCGCGTTGATGAGGCTGCCCGCATTGTTCTGCCGCAGGATGACGGCTGCCCAGGCATTGTAGAGAGACTGCGCTCCGCCCATTTCGGAGAACCGCTTCGCCTGGGTCGCGCGGTCGCGATACATCAGGTAGATCATCCGGTTCTTGTGGTCGTTCTTGCTCAGGATCGGACCGAATTCCTTGAGGATCTGGTTTTCCGAGCTCGTGTCGAGCGCCCATCCGCTCCAGGCCCGCATGATGATGTCATGCGCCTTCTGCTTCTGGCCGGTGGCCAGATAGGCGCGTGCGACCAGGATCGTGCCTTCAGCGGTCTCCGGCAGCGAATTGCCGAAGGCGGCCAATACGGTGTTGGGCGCAGGGTTTTCACGGGCGAAGGCGCGTTCGGAATTGGCGCGCAGGGACGAAAGGCCCGGCCAGCCGCGCAGCTCCTGCTGGGCTTCGGCGATTTCGGAGGAGGGGACGCCCGGCTCGCCCGATTTCGCGATCGCCCAGCTGAGGATCTGATGATCGAGGCTGCCGGTTGCAAGCCGTGCTCGTGCCTGCATCGCGCCGGACACATTGCTGGCCTTCAGCGCATCGAGGCCCTGCTTCAGGATCGAGTTAGAGGCTGGGGTGGAGACCGGCTGGGTGATCGCGCCGGTTACCTCAAGGGAGGGCGGCAGCGCAGCCCGGTCGGGGCGCGCATAGGGGATGGGCGCCATCGAAGGAAAATCCTGCGCGGCGAGAGATGTCAGGTCCGCAGCCGTCACGGTGGCGGCGAGCGAGAGTATGCAAAGCGTTTTCTTCATTCGATCGTCCCAGGGGTCGAATTCAGGGGGGCTCTCCCACTATCGTTGCTCTCGGTTAAGAACGCTTTAATACATATCACAAATGCCGCTGATCAACCACCGAACGCAAATGCTTGCAGTGCCCTATGTCCGGCATTATGGTGCGCCCGATTTGATAACAGGAATGCGGCTTTAAAATGAAGGCCGCCAGGAGAATCTGCATGTTCAAGGGGTCCATACCCGCCCTTGTTACGCCCTTCACAGCCGATGGCGCTGTCGACGAGCAGGCCTTTGCCGCGCATGTCGACTGGCAGATCGGCGAGGGCAGCCATGGCGTGTCACCGGTCGGTACCACCGGCGAAAGTCCGACACTCAGCCATGCCGAGCACAAACGGGTGGTCGATCTCTGCGTGGAAGTGGTTGCCGGACGCGTTCCGGTGATCGCCGGTGCAGGCTCCAACAACACACGCGAAGCGATCGAGCTTGCGCTGCACGCCGAAAAGGCGGGTGCGGATGCGCTGCTTGTGGTGACGCCCTATTACAACAAGCCGACCCAGCGCGGCCTGTTTGCCCATTTCTCGGCGATCGCCGAAGCGGTCAAGCTGCCGATCATCATCTACAATATCCCGCCGCGTTCGGTGATCGATCTCCTTCCGGAAACGATGGGCGCGCTGGTCAAGGCGCATTCCAACATTGTGGGCGTCAAGGATTCGACCGCCAAGCTCGAGCGTGTCTCCGAGCAGCGCATGACGTGCGGCAAGGATTTCATCCAGCTTTCGGGCGAGGATGCGACGGCGCTCGGCTTTGCAGCGCAGGGCGGCGTCGGCGCCATTTCGGTCACCGCCAATGTGGCGCCGAAGCTCTGTGCCGAGTTCCAGAATGCGCTGTTGGCGGGAAATTTCGCCAAGGCGCTGGAATATCAGGACAAGCTGATGCCGCTCCATCGCGCGCTGTTTCTTGAACCGGGTGTCTGCGGCACTAAATACGCCCTGAAGCGGATCGGTCGAATGAGCGATACGGTCCGTCTGCCGCTGATGCCGGTGGAAGAAAAGACAGCCGCCGAGATCGACGCGGCATTGAAGCACGCCGGGCTTTTGGGTTGACCGCGCCCGGCGGTTTGCAGACTGGAAGATTGTAATGGCTCCGAAAGGCAGCAAGGGCGAGCGCAAGAACATCGTCGCCGAAAACCGCAAGGCGCGGTTCAACTACGAAATCATCGACACGCTTGAGGCGGGTCTGGTGCTGACGGGTACCGAGGTGAAATCGCTGCGCGAAGGCAAGGCCAATATCGCGGAATCCTACGCTTCGGACGAGGATGGCGAGATGTGGCTGATCAATTCCTATCTGCCGGAATATCTCCAGGGCAACCGCTTCAACCACGAACCGCGCCGCCGCAGGAAGCTCCTGCTCGGCAAGCGCGAGATCAACCGGCTGCGCTCCGCCGTCAACCGTGAAGGCATGACGCTGATCCCGCTGAAGCTCTATTTCAACGATCGCGGCAGGGCCAAGCTTGAGCTTGCGCTCGGCAAGGGCAAGAAGCTTCACGACAAGCGCGAGACGGAAAAGAAGCGGGACTGGAACCGGGAGAAGAGCCGCTTGCTGAAAAACATGGGCTGACCGCCTTGGCGGTCAGCTGTTCGGCTCGTCTGGTTGCGGATATACCCTGCGACCTGGGCTCAGCCGAAGCGGGATCGTTCCTCCCGGAGCGGCCAACGGGCACCAGAGTCCACCCAGCAAAAAAACGAACCTGCCAAATGGATCGGCCGCCGGTCAGTCGTCGAAGTCGGATTCCACCACTTCGGCGGTGCGCTGGTGGCGCTCTGCCTGTTCGCGCCCGACCTCTGCCTTCAGCGTCACAAGATCGATGAAGTGATCGGCCTGGCGGCGCAGGTCGTCGGCAATCATCGGCGGCTGGGTCGCCATGGTCGAGACGACCGAAACCTTGCGGCCTTTTCGCTGCAGCGCTTCGACGAGCGTGGTAAAATCGCCGTCGCCGGAAAAGATCACGAGATGGTCGACAGTCGCTGACTGTTCCATGGCGTCGATCGCAAGCTCTATATCCATATTGCCCTTGATCTTCCTGCGACCCATGGAATCGGTAAACTCCTTGGCGGGCTTGGTCACGACCTTATACCCATTGTAGTCGAGCCAGTCGATGAGCGGACGGATCGAGGAATATTCCTGGTCTTCTATTAGCGCTGTGTAATAATAGGCGCGCAACAGATAGGCCTTGCCCTGAAAAGTCTTCAACAATCTGCGGTAGTCGATATCAAAGCCGAGACTCTTCGATGCTGCGTAGAGGTTCGCACCATCAATGAAGAGCGCAATTTTCTCGCGCGGATCAAACATTAAACATTATCCTCAATGAAAACCGAGTGTGCCGCCGCCGTTCTCAAACTCGCGGAGGCTATAAAAGGCCTAACGCCGACATCCAGAATTGGTGCCCGCTAAATTTATAACTAGGTCTCGATTTAGTCACACCTGATATCGAATTCAATCGAAAGTTTTTCAAGTCTCGGAACCGTTCGCAATCTATAGTGCCGCTTGCTATGTGATTTGCGCCCTTGAATTCCTGTCGCGGACGCTTTATGAGGTGCCTTTCCAAACAAATCTCCTAAAAGGACAGTCAATGGCTCGTGTCACAGTTGAAGACTGTATCGACAAAGTCGACAACCGGTTTGATCTTGTTCTGCTTGCAGGGCACCGTGCGCGTCTCATCTCCCAGGGCGCCCAGATCACCGTCGACCGCGACAATGATAAGAACCCGGTCGTCGCCCTTCGGGAAATCGCGGACGAGACCCTTTCGCCCGACGATCTGAAGGAAGACCTGATCCATTCGCTCCAGCGTCATGTTGAAGTGGACGAGCCGGAAGCCGATACCTCGGCCAGCTCCGCGGCCGATGAGGATGCAGGCGAAGGCGCCGAGCGTCCGGACATGCCGGATGCCATCCCCTTCGACCAGATGTCCGAAGAAGAGCTTCGTGCCGGCATCGAGGGCCTGGTTCCGCCGGAAAAAGGCGACGACTACTGATATTGCCGGCAGCGGGGCTTTGGCCCCGCGCCGCTCTTTTCATTTCTGGCGGGCGCTGAAATCACCCGCAATGCGCCCCCGACGGGCCCGGTCACTCAGCCATGATGCGGCAATACGAACTCGTTGAGCGGGTACAGAAATATAAGCCTGATGCCGACATCGCTCTGCTGAACAAGGCCTATGTCTATGCCATGCAGAAGCATGGCCGCCAGAAGCGCGCAAGCGGCGACCCCTATATTTCCCATCCGCTCGAAGTGGCTGCGATCCTGACCGAACTCCACATGGATGAGTCGACGATCGCTGTTGCTCTGCTTCATGACACGATCGAGGACACATCCGCCACGCGGGCCGAGATCGATGCGTTTTTCGGTGACGAGATCGGAGCGCTCGTCGAGGGACTTACCAAGATCAAGCGCCTAGACCTGGTATCGCGCAAGGCGCAGCAGGCGGAAAACCTGCGCAAGCTGTTTCTGGCCGTCGCCGACGATGTTCGCGTGCTGCTGGTCAAGCTGGCCGACCGGCTCCACAACATGCGCACGCTCTATTACATGCGTGCTGACAAACGCCGCCGGATTTCCGAGGAGACGATGGAAATCTATGCGCCGCTTGCCGGCCGCATGGGCATGCAGGACATGCGTGAGGAGCTGGAGGACCTGTCCTTCCAGTACATCAATCCGGAAGCCTATCAGACCATAAAGGACAAGCTCGAGGATCTCTCGGGCCAGAACAAGGCGCTGGTCAAGAGCATCGAGGACGAGCTGAGGGCGCTGCTGACCGAACATGGCCTGGAGGGCGTCAAGGTCAAGGGTCGGCTGAAGAAGCCATTCTCGATCTTCAACAAGATGCAGTCGAAGTCGCTCTCCTTCGAGCAGATGTCCGATCTCTACGGTTTCCGCATCATCGTCGATGAGCTTGAAAGCTGCTACCGCGCGCTCGGTTTCGTTCACACCCGCTGGCGCATGGTGCCGGAGCGGTTCAAGGACTATATCTCCAACCCGAAGCAGAACGGCTACCAGTCGCTGCACACCACGATCGTGGGGCCGCTGCGCCAGCGTATCGAGCTGCAGATCCGCACGAGGGCGATGCATGACGTCGCCGAATACGGTATTGCCGCCCATTCTCTCTACAAGGAAGGCCGCAAGGCCGGCGGTGACGAGACCAACGTGTTCTCGTGGTTCCGCAAGACCATCGAAGCGCTCGCCGAAGGCGACAGTCCCGAAGAGTTTCTGGAGCACACCAAGCTTGAACTGTTTCAGGATCAGGTTTTCTGCTTCACGCCCAAGGGCCAGCTGATCGCGCTCCCGAAGGACGCGACCCCGATCGACTTTGCCTATGCGGTGCATACCAATATCGGCGATACCTGCGTTGGCGCCAAGGTCAACGGCCGGATGATGCCGCTCGTCACCCGCCTCAACAATGGCGACGAGGTCGAGATCATCCGCTCCGGCGTGCAGGTTCCGCCGCCGGCCTGGGAAGGCATCGTGGTCACCGGCAAGGCGCGGGCTGCAATCCGGCGCGCGACGCGGGCCGCGATCCGCAAACAGTATAGCGGCCTTGGCTACCGGATCCTGGAGCGGACATTCGCGCGCTCCGGCAAGACCTTCTCCCGCGAAGTGCTGGCAAGCGTCCTGCACCGGCTGGGCCAGAGCGATGTCGAGGATGTCATTGCCGCCGTCGGCCGCAACGAGCTGTCCTCGAGCGATGTGCTGAAAGCGGTGTTCCCCGATCACAAGGATGAGCGGGTCACCATCAAGCCGAGCCCGGAAGATGGGTGGGTGAGCCTTCCCAAAGGTGCGGGCATGGCTTTCCGTCTCCCGGAAGGCGAGGGCGAGACGGGCGTTCCGCTCAGGGGCCTGAACGGCGCTGCCATCGTCCGGTTTTCACCGTCGGGCGCCGTGCCCGGGGACCGGATCGTCGGCATTACCGAAGATGACGGCAGCATCACGGTCTATCCGATCCAGTCGCCCGGTCTGCAACAGTACGAGGACCAGCCGGACCGGTGGATCGATATCCGCTGGGATATTGATTCGACCAATGACAAGCGCTTCCTTGCCCGCTTGGGCGTCAATGTGCTGAACGAGCCCGGAACGCTTGCGCGCATTACGTCCACCATCGCCACGCTCGACGTCAATATCCGCTCAATCCGCATGGATGTCATTGCCGAGGATTTCGCCGAGGTCGAGATGGATATGGAAGTCTGGGATCTCCGGCAGTTGACGCAGACGATCAACCAGCTGAAGGCGCTCGATTGCGTTGCCACGGTCAAACGGGAATTTGCCTGAAAACCGCCTCTTTCGACATGGAACATTTCACCTCCCGCTGCGTCTAACCTTTGAAACCGACGAAAGGCAGGAATAGCATGTGGGATGGTATCCGCGACTTCTTCAAGCGTTTCACGCAGCCGAAGGTGAGCGAAACCGAGGCAGAAGGCATGAAGCATGTCTTCGACAACATCGACGAGAATTTCGATCCTGAGCGACCGAAACCTGCAGACTACCAGGTCGATGACGATCCCGAGGCGCGCAGACGCGTAACTTCGGACTGACGATCAACAGATCGCGCTTGCATTCGCGCGCTCACCTGTCGAAACTGGGCCATGCTTTTCAAGAGACGTTCTCCGGCAAGTTTTTGGCAGCGATTCCGCAGCGCCGTGTGGCCCCAAAAGGGCATCTGGCGGGCACCGGTCTATATCTACCACCGCACCGTCCGCCTGCGCGGCACCCCGCATGCGATCGCCATGGGAATTGCGGCGGGCGTGATCGTATCCTGGACTCCGCTTCTCGGGCTCCATTTCGTTTCCGCCTTCGCGATCGCTTTCCTTTTCGGCGGCAATTTCTTTGCAGCCGCCCTGGGCACCGCCTTCGGAAACCCGCTGACCTTCCCGTTCATCTGGCTGTCCACTTGGAAGATCGGCAGTTTTCTTCTGGGACGCAGCGCCGAGGGCCGAGACCATATCAACCTTGCGGCGCAGGTGAAGGAGTTCCATCTTTCCGAGATCTGGGGACCGCTGCTGGAGCCCATGCTGGTCGGCGCCATCATTCCCGGGCTGATCACAGGCGGGGCGTCCTATGCTGCGACCTATATCGCGGTCAGATCCTTCCAGCAGCGCCGTCAGGCGATGATTGCCGCGCGTCAGGCGGAACTGGAGCGCAGCGCGTCGGTGAACGGATCGCACAACTGAGCGGAGAAGGTTGAGATGATAGTGGGGCTTGGCAGTGATCTGATCGACATCAGGCGCGTTGAAAAGACGATCGAACGGTTCGGCGAGCGGTTCACCGCCCGCTGCTTCACCGATATCGAACGCGCCAAATCCGACCGCAGGCGCAACCGCGCGGCCTCCTATGCCAAGCGGTTTGCGGCCAAGGAAGCCTGTTCCAAGGCGCTTGGCACCGGCATCGCCCAGGGCGTCTTCTGGAAGGACATGGGCGTGGTCAACCTGCCCGGTGGCAAGCCGACGATGAAGCTGACGGGCGGGGCAGCCAACCATCTTAAGAAGATGATGCCCGCAGGGCACGACGCACGCATCCACGTGACCATCACCGACGATTATCCGCTCGCCCAGGCCTTCGTGATCATCGAGGCGGTGCAAGCAGGGCCCGAATCCTCTTAAATTCATTGCCCGGTTACCACGAAGCGGATAAAGCTCTAGGCAAAACGGGTGAGCAAAAGGAAGCACTGCGTGTCTGAAAAAGAAGAAAAACAGGAAAGCTCGCTCTGGAGCAATGTGAAGGTCATCGTGCAGGCGCTGCTGCTTGCGATCGTGATCAAAACATTCCTGTTTCAGCCTTTCACGATCCCCTCAGGTTCGATGATGCCGACCCTTCTCGTCGGCGACTATCTGTTCGTGAACAAGTTTTCCTACGGCTATTCGCGCTATTCGCTCCCGTTCTCGCCGGACCTGTTCGAAGGCCGCATCTTCGGCAGGTCGCCGGATCGCGGCGATGTCGTGGTGTTCCGCTATCCGCCGGATCCTTCGGTCGACTACATCAAGCGCGTGATCGGGCTCCCGGGCGACCGGGTCCAGGTCAAGGACGGTATTCTCTATCTCAATGACCAGCCGGTGCCCCGCACTGCGGATGGCACCTTTACATCCGACTACAGGCGCGATCCGGGCCGCAACATTCCGGTCTTCAAGGAAACGCTGCCGGATGGCGTCAGCTACGACACGCTGGACGAGATGCGTGGTTCGCCAGGCGACAATACCCGCGAGTTCATCGTGCCCGAAGGCCATTACTTCATGATGGGCGACAACCGCGACAATTCGCTCGACAGCCGTTTCGATGTCGGCTTCGTGCCGGCGGAGAACCTGATCGGCCGTGCCAGCCTGATCTTCTTCTCGCTCGGCAATGATACGTCGTTCGCCGAGATCTGGAAGTGGCCGTTCAACATGCGCTGGGACCGCATCTTCAAGGTCATCGGTGGCTGAATGGCCGACAAGAGTACAGTAGAGGCCTTCGCAGAGCTGATCGGCTTTCCGGCCGATGACAGATCCCGTCTTGCCCGCGCGCTCACCCATTCGAGCGCGCGCAACGGCAAGGAGGGCAATTACGAGCGCCTCGAGTTTCTGGGAGACCGCGTTCTCGGTCTCGTGATTGCCGAGAATCTGTTCCGCCTGTTTCCGGGCGCAAGCGAGGGCGAGCTCTCGGTGCGGCTCAATCAGCTCGTCAGCGCGGAAGCCTGCGCGCGCGTGGCCGATGACCTTTCGCTGCACCGCTTCATCAAGACCGGGCAGGACGTCAAGAAGCTGACCGGCAAGCGGGTGCTGTCGATTCGCGCCGACGTGGTGGAAAGCGTGATTGCCGCGATCTACCTTGAAGGCGGCATGGCGCCGGCGCGCAGCTTCATCGAAACCTACTGGCAGCCGCTTTTCGAAGACGGCCTCGAGCTGCGCCGCGATGCCAAGACGGAGTTGCAGGAATGGGCGCATGCCCGCTTCGGCAAGACGCCGGTCTATACCGTCGAAGACCGCTCCGGCCCCGACCACGAACCGCGCTTCACGGTCAAGGTGAGCGTTGAGGGCGTCGAGCCCGAAGTCGGCGTCGACCGTTCCAAGCGTGCCGCCGAACAGGTGGCCGCGACGCGTCTGCTGGAACGTGAGGGCGTGTGGGCTGCCGAAAACTGAGCCCTCGCCATTCCAATTATGATAGGATGCGGGCCGCGCCGTTAGCGCCGCGCCGCAGGAGTTTGCCATGACCGAAACTGAAATCACGCTTGATCCGACGCGCTCCGGCTTTGTCGCCCTGATCGGCCCCACCAATGCGGGCAAATCCACCCTTGTGAACCGGCTTGTCGGCGCCAAGGTCACGATCGTCAGCCACAAGGTGCAGACGACGCGCGCCATGCTGCGCGGCATCGCCATCCACGACCGGACGCAGATCGTGTTCATGGATACGCCCGGCATCTTCAAGCCGCGCCGCAGGCTTGACCGCGCCATGGTGATGGCGGCCTGGAACGGCGCGCGCGATGCCGATGTGATCATGCTGCTGGTCGACAGCGAGCGTGGGCTGAAGGGCGATGCGGAAGCCATTCTGGAAGGCCTGAAGGAGGTTCGCCAGCCGAAGATCCTGGTCCTGAACAAGATCGACCGGGTGCGGCACGAGGACCTTTTGAAGCTTGCCTCCGCCGCCAATGAGGCCGTCGATTTCGAGCAGACCTTCATGATTTCGGCCACCAATGGTTCAGGCTGCGACGACCTGATGAATTTCCTTGCCAAGCGGCTTCCGGAAGGTCCGTGGTATTATCCGGAAGACCAGATTTCCGATCTGCCGATGCGCCAGCTTGCTGCCGAAATCACCCGCGAGAAACTGTTCCTCCGGCTGCATCAGGAGCTTCCCTATTCCTCCCATGTCGAGACCGAAAAATGGGAAGAGCGGAAGGATGGCTCGGTCAGGATCGAGCAGGTGATCTATGTCGAGCGCGACAGCCAGAAGAAGATTGCGCTCGGCCGCAACGGCGATGCCATCAAGGCAATTTCCATGAATGCGCGCAAGGAGTTGTCGGAAATCCTTGATCAGCCGGTTCACCTGTTCCTGTTCGTCAAGGTGCGGGAAAACTGGGGCGACGATCCCGCGCGTTACCGCGAAATCGGGCTCGACTACTCCGACTGAGGTTGCTGGCGTGGAATGGCAGGATGAGGGCATTGTTCTGGGCAGCCGCCGTCATGGCGAGACCAGCGTGATTGCCGAGGTCATGACGCTCGATCACGGCCGTCATCTTGGCATGGTGCGCGGCGGGCGCTCGCGATCCATGCGGCCCGTGCTGCAGCCCGGCAACCGCGTTTCGCTCCACTGGCGGGCGCGGCTTTCGGAACATCTCGGCGAATTCAGGGTGGAGCCGATCGAGCAGCGGGCAGCGCTTCTGATGCTGTCGGCGCCCGCGCTCCACGGCGTGCAGGCGATGGCGGCGCTGCTCAGGCTGTTGCCGGAGCGCGATCCTCACCGCAGCCTCTGCGAGGCGATGGAAGTCATCATCGCCCATCTCGACGATACCAGTGCCGCGGGAGAATTGTTCGTCCGCTTCGAGCTTGCGATCCTCAACGAACTCGGCTTCGGCCTTGATCTGGCGCGCTGCGCCGCAAGCGGTGAGACCAGCGATCTGGCCTTCGTGTCGCCAAAGACCGGCCGCGCGGTCTCGCGCATCGCCGGGACGCCCTATGCGGACCGCATGCTCGCCATGCCGCTGTTCCTGCGTGCCGACATCAATGCGGCGGCCGAGCGGGAGGACCTGATGGCAGGCTTTCGCCTGACCGGGTTCTTTCTCGACCGCCACGTCTACGAGCCGCGCGGCATCAAGCCGGACACGGCGCGCGAGAGTTTCATCCAGGCCACGCTGAAAGCGCTGGACGCCTGAGGCGCCCAGCGCCGTGTGCTACCAGCGCTGGTGAACGTGGGCTGCGATGCGGCTGCGATAGATCTCCTCCATCGCGCTCATCACGTTGGCGCTGATTGCCGGAAGGTCGGAGGCGCTGGCATTTGCCTTTGCCTGCTCGGCGTTGCGCGCGCCGGGAATGGCGACGGTGACGGCCTCGTTCATCAGGATCCAGCGCAGCGCGAAAGCGGCCATGGCGGTGCCGCCCGGCACATGCTTGCGCACCTCTTCCACGGCATCGAGCGCGATCTCGAACGGCACGCCCGCAAAGGTCTCGCCGACATCGAAGGCCTCGCCATTGCGGTTGAAGTTGCGGTGGTCGGAGCTGTCAAAGGCGGTGTCGCGGGTGATCTTTCCGGACAGAAGGCCGCTTGCGAGCGGCACGCGCACGATCACGGCGACATTCCGGCGCTTTGCTTCCTTGAAGAACAGCGAGGCCGGGCGCTGGCGAAAGATGTTGTAGATGATCTGGACGCTGGCGACGCCCGGATACTCGATCGCCTTCAGCGCTTCCTCGACCTTTTCGACGCTGACGCCGTATTCGGCGATCTTGCCCTTGGACTTCAGCGTGTCGAGCGCTTCGAAGACGTCGGGGCGGTAGAAGGCCTCGGTCGGCGGGCAGTGGAGCTGGACCAGATCGAGCCGCTCCATCCTGAGGTTATTCAGGCTGCGGTCGACGAAGGCTTCGAGATTTTCGAGATTGTAGCCCTCGGCGGTGTGCGGGTTCAGCCTGCGGCCGGCCTTGGTGGCAACAAAGGGCTTTTCGCCGCCGCGGCTTGCCAGCACATCGGCCACGATCTTTTCCGAGCGGCCATCGCCATAGACGTCTGCGGTGTCGATGAAGTTGATTCCCGAATCAAGGGCGGCGTTGAGGGCCTGACGGCCGTCATCCTCGCTGACCGATCCCCAGTCGCCGCCGATCTGCCAAGCGCCGAATCCGACGTTCGAGACCGGCCGTCCGGTGCGGCCGAAATTGTGATAGTGCATGTGTTCCTCCGGTTTCAGCTGCCATCCACGCGAAATGGGACGGGATAAAGCGCGGCATCGGCGCTTCGGGGTTGATGTGATATCGGAAACTCTTTTACCCCTTTGAGGCGAGATTACAAATGAGGGACGATTGACCAGCTTCCGCTTCATCCATGCCGCCGATCTGCACCTGGGAAGTCCGCTTTCCGGCCTGGCGCTGAAAGACCGCCAGATTGCAGAGCGCTTCGCCGCCGCCGGCCGCGACGCCTTCACGGCGCTGATCGATGTCGCGATCGCGCGCGGCGTCGATTTCATGGTGATCGCGGGCGATGTCTATGACGGGGCGTGGCGCGACAACAGCATCGGCCTGTTCTTCAACCGCGAGATCGCGCGGCTCTCGCGCGCCGCTATCCCGGTCTACTTTCTGCGCGGCAATCACGATGCGGAAAGCATCGTCACCCGCACCATCGCCATGCCAGCGGGCGTGAACGAGTTCTCGACGCGCAAGCCCGAGACCTACATCATCGAAAGCCTCAAGGTTGCACTCCACGGTCAGGGCTTTGCAGAGCGCGTGGCAAGCGACAATCTGGCGCTTTCCTACCCGCCGGCGGTTCCAGGGCATTTCAACATCGGCGTGCTCCACACTTCGCTCTCCGGCCGTCCGCCGCATGCCGTCTATGCCCCGTGCACGCCGGCAGATCTTGCCTCGCGCGGTTATGATTACTGGGCGCTCGGCCATGTTCATGCCTTTGAGGAGGTCTCGCGCGAACCGCTGACGATCTATCCCGGCAATCTGCAAGGCCGCAATATTCGCGAGACGGGCGCCAAGGGGGCTGTGCTGGTGACGGTCGAGGATGGCGTTGCGCGCTATGAGCGACTGACGCTGGATCGCGCGCGCTTCGAGATGGTCGAGGTGATGGTGACGCCCGACATGCGCGAGAGCGATATCCTTCAGGCGGTGGAGAGAGTCCTCGGCGGCATCGCAGAAGAGGCGGACGAGCGTCCAGTGGCGCTGCGCCTCAGACTTGCCGGCGTTCACGAGGATGCCAACCGGATGATCGCAGCCCACGCTGAATGGCATGATGACCTGCAGGCGGCCTGTCAGCGGGTTCATGCCGATCTCTGGCTTGAGAAGCTGGTGATCGCGCTTGTGCCTCCGGAAAAGCCGAAAGCCGAGGAAAGCGATCTCGACATCACCGCCATGATCGATGCGATTGCCGGCAATGATGCGATCGCCGTCGAGATCGAGGGGCTGATCGAGGAGATCGCCGTGAAGCTGCCCGGCGGGATCGCGGCCAGGGATCTGGCGTTTCCGGACGGGTATGACGCGCTCCTGGCCGAGGCCCGCGCCATTCTTGCTGCGCGGCTGGAGAACTGATTCATGCGCTTCCTGTCGCTCGATCTCATGCGCTACGGCCATTTCACAGACCGGACCATCCCGTTCCGGCGCGATGCCAGACTGCATATCGTCTATGGTCCGAACGAGGCTGGGAAATCCTCTGCGCTTTCCGCCTTTTCGGATCTCCTGTTCGGCTTTCCCCGCAGGATCGGCTTCGATTTCGCCCACAAGGCCGCAGACCTCAGGATCGGCGCCACGATCGAGAACAAGGAGGGGATGCGCCTTTCCTTCCGAAGGCGCCGCGGCGACAAGAATACGCTTCTTGAACCCGATAGCGAAAAACCGCTCAACGACGACGCTCTCAGCCCGTTCCTCGGCGTGATGGAGCAGATGGTATTCGAGCGCGCCTTCGCGCTGAACTCCGAGCGGCTAGTGCAGGGTGGGCGGGAGATGCTGGCCGATGGCGGCGAGATCGGCCAGATCCTGTTTTCGGCAGCGTCCGGGCTGACAGGCCTGCGCGCGGCAAGCGATGCCCTGTCGCGCGAGGCGGATTCGATCTACGCGCCGCGCAAGTCGCAGAGCCGCAGCTTCTATCAGGCGCTCGATCGCTATGACGAGGCCCGCAAGGCCGAACGTGAGCGCCAGCTCAATGCCAGCGACTGGAACGCGCTTCTGAAAGAGGAGCGCGACATTGGCGATCAGTTCGCTGCCGTGGAGGAGCGCCAGCTCAAGCGCCAGCGCCGCGTTGACGAATTGCAGCGCCTGCAGCGGTTGAGGACCTTTCTGGCGGAGATCGACGGTCACCGCGCCGCGCTCGATCAGTTTGAAGCGATCGCCGGCGTGGACGATGGACTTGCCTCCGAGCTTGCGACACTCGAAGTCGATGGCGCGCGCGCAGATGAGGCGATCGCCGCCTTGACCGCCCGGCTTGAGGCTGCGGAGGCCGAGCTTGCCGCGCTGGTTGTCGATGAGGAACTGCTCGTCCAGCGTGCCGCAATCGGGAACCTTCAAAGGGACAGCGGGCTCTACGAACAGGCGCTCGACGCCCTTCCTGCGCGTCAGCATGGCCTTCGTGAAGCGGAGGATGCGCTGCGCTCTGCCGCCATGAAGCTCGGTTTCCCGTCGATAGAAGACTTGGAAAAGCGTCTTCCAAACAGTATCTTGCGCTCTCAATTTGAGGCGACGGTCGAGAACCTGCGGGAGCAGCGGCGCGCGCGCCGGGCCGCAAGAGAGGGGCTGGACCGCAACCGCGACGCCCTCATGCGGCTCGAAGAGCAGCACGGCGACGGCCATCTGCGCGACCCCGCGCCGCTTCGTCGGGCGTATGAAGCGCTTCGTGACGATCTTGCCGGCATGCGGGAGGCGGACGCGCTGGAGGTCGAGCGTGCCGACAAGGCGCGTCAGCTTCTCGATGATGCGGAGCGGCTCCGGCCTCAGCCCGGCGATATCATGTCGCTGAAGCGATCGGCACTTCCGGCCCGTGAAGAGCTGAAGGCCTCGCGTGACCGGCTGGCAGCGGCGCATGACGCGCTTTCTCAGGCCGAGACGGCGCTTGCGGCGATCAGCGAGGAATGCACCCGTCTGGAAGGGCTGATTGCTGGCGACCGAAAAGCCGGTCCGGTTCCGACCCGGGACAGAATCTCTGCCGCCCGCGCCCGGCGTGACCAACTGTTTTCGCAGCTTGGCGAAAGCGGCGATGCAGCGGGCTATGCCGCCGCCGTTCGTGCTGCCGATGATCTCGCAGACAGCGCGCTGGATGATGCCGAGCGGGTGGCGCGTCACGCCGACAATCTGCGCAGGCTCGACGGCGAGAAGGCGCGGCGCGCCGAGGCGGAGACAAGGCGCGCCGAAGCTGCGGCGGCGCTGGCGTCGGGCGAGAAGGCCTATGCCGCGCTGTTTTCCGCGCTGGATGTGATGCCTGCGACACCGGAGATCATGCTGGAATGGCTTCAGAGAGTCGAGCAGCTTCTCGATTCGCGCACGGCACTCTCGGCGCTTGATGACCGGCTGCAAATTCTGTCGCGCAGGAATGACCTCCTTCTTGAAGCGCTCGGCAGGCTTGCGGCGGAGCTTGGCAGCGACAGCACGCTGCCGCTCAGCGCTCTGGCGCGCGCGGTGGAGGCAGACCTGAACCGTCTCGCAGAGCGCTGGGCCGAGGCACGCGAGCATGAGGGGGCGCTCAAGGCTGCGCGACAGGCGATTGAAAAGGCCATGGCGGAGGTGGAGCGCCTTGAGCGCGAGGAGGCAACCGTGGCCGCGCGTTTTGCCGAAAGTCTGCAAAGCGTCGGATTGCCGCCGGAAACGGGCCTCGAAGGCGCGTCCGAAGCGCTTTCGCTCTGGGCCTCGCTGCCATCCCTGCTCAGCACCCGGGATCGGCTTGCCAGGGAGGCCGAGATCGACCAAGCGCGGATTTCAGACTTCGAAGCCGCGGCTCTGCAGTTTTGTGCGGCGGTGGCGCCGGACCTTTCCGGCGAACCGCCGCTGCGGATTGCCGAACGTCTTTCGGAGCGCGTCGCCGAGCATGCCACGCGCGCGGCGCAACGGGCCACGCTGAAACAGAATGCGGAGCGCCTTTCCCGCGAGCTTGACGGCACAAGGCAAGCCCGCGCCGCGATCGACGCACGCCTTGGCCAGATTGCAGAGACGCTGCCCGCCGGCGTTCAGCCCACAGGGCTTTCCGCGCGCCTTGCGGCCCGTGCCGATGCGCGCCGCGCGCTTTTGGAGGCGCGCCAGCGCTTTGCAACGCTCGCCGAAGGGGCATCGGAAGCCGATATCCGAACGCTGTCGCAAACGCTGGATGAGGCGAGCTGCCGCCAGGAGCTTCAGCATCTGGAGGCCGATGGCGAGGAAGACAAGGCGGAAATCGAAGCCCTGCGTGAACGGCGCACCGCGCTTCGACACCGCAAGCAGGCGCTTGAGGCGGGCGAGGGCAGCGAGACCGCCGCCTTTGATCGCCAGTCGGCAGAGGCGGAGGCGCAAGCGCTTGCCCGGCAATGGGTGGTCCTGAAACTCGCCGGACGCCTGATCGACGGCGCGATGGAGCGTCACCGCGAAGGCCGGGCCGACCCGATCCTCGGTGCCGCTAGCCGCCATTTCAGCACGCTCACCCGTGGCCGCTTCGAGGGCCTGTCTCAGGCTTATGGCGAGCAGGATGCGCTGGTGCTTTCCGCAAGGCGCCTCGGGGGAGAAGATGTTCCCGTGGAGGGGCTCAGCGACGGCACCAGAGACCAGCTCTATCTGGCGCTGAGACTCGCATTTCTGGAGGACTATGCCGGCCGCAACGAACCGCCGCCGCTGATCGTCGACGATATCTTCCAGACCTTCGATGACGAACGCAGTGCGGCAGGCCTCTCGGCCCTTGCCGGCCTGTCGGGTCTCCAGACGATCCTGTTCACCCACGAGACGAGCATGATCGACATTGCGAGACGCGCGCTGGGCGATGCGGCAGACATCATCATGCTCGAGAGTGCTTGAGGCAGATTCTCGGTTTTCTGGTTCAATGGTTTGAAATCATTGAATTAGAAACGCGATTCATCAGTCATAAAGCCGCCCTTGCGGCGCGCGGGAAAGGTGCGTCGCAAGGGCGGTCCACATGCTCCGGTATCGCGTCAGCGTCGTTCAGGCCTTCAGCGCCGCGCGTATCTTCTCGGCATTCGCCTTCAGCACGTCCATGTCTTCCATGCCGTCGCTGTGGCGCTTCATCTCGACGCCCTCGTGGCGCGGAACCACATGGAAGTGGAGATGATAGACGGTCTGGCCGGCGGCGGCCTCGTTGAACTGGCCGACATAGACACCATCGGCATCGAAGGCGGTCTTCACGGCGCGGGCAAGCTTCTGGACGACGGGAATCGTCCTGGCCAGCGCCTGCGGATCCGCATCAAGCAGGTTGCGGGAGGGCGCGCGCGGGAGCACCAGGACATGGCCCGGCGCCTGCGGCATGACATCCATGATCGCCACCGCATGCTCGTCCTCGTAAAGCCGGATCGAGGGGATTTCGCCTCTCAGGAGCTTGGCGAAGATGTTGTCGTTATCATAGTCGGCCATCGGTCAGTCCTCCTCGTTGGTGCCACCGCCGGCCTTCCTGTAGGGGCCGTGATCGGTGAGAATGTCGTTGAACCTGGCGACGTCCTCGCGCTCGTGGTCAAGGAAGTCGGCGACAGCGCGTCTCAGCCCTTCATGGGCGATGTAGTGCGCTGAATGGGTGGTGACGGGCAGGTAGCCGCGCGCAAGCTTGTGTTCGCCCTGCGCGCCGGCTTCAACGCGCGTCAGGCCATGGGCAATCGCGTAATCGATCGCCTGATGGTAGCACACCTCGAAATGCAGGAAGCGGTGATCCTCGATGCAGCCCCAATGGCGTCCATAGAGCGTATCGGAGCCGATGAAATTGATCGCGCCGGCAATATAGCGGCCATCGCGCTTCGCCATGACCAGCAGGATATCCCTCGCCATGCGCTCGCCGATCAGGGAGTAGAAGGCACGGGTGAGATAGGGCCTGCCCCATTTGCGGCTGCCGGTATCCATGTAGAAGGCGTAGAACTGGTCCCAGATTTCCTCCGTCAGGTCCGCGCCCGTCAGCCAGTCGATGGTGATGCCCGCTTCGAGCGCGGTCCGGCGCTCCTTCTTCAGCGCCTTCCGCTTGCGCGAGGCGAGCGTTTCGAGGAAGGCGTCGTAGCTTTCATAATCTTGGTTGAGGAAGTGAAACTGCTGGTCCGTGCGGTGCAGGAAACCGGCATCCTCGAAGGTTCCAATTTCGGTCTGCGGCACGAAGGTGACATGGGTGGAGGAGACGCCGAGCCTGTCGTTGACGGCTACAAGGCCTTCGGCGAGAACCTTTGCCACGGTCGCGCGATCATAGCCGTCGCAGACAAGAAGATGCGGCGCGGTCGCCGGCGTGAAGGGCAGGGAGGCCTGCAGCTTCGGATAATAGCGCCCGCCGGCCCGTTCGAAGGCATCGGCCCAGCCGTGATCGAAGACGTATTCGCCCTGGCTGTGGTTCTTGAGATAGCAGGGCACCGCGCCGATCAGCCGACCCTCTTCGGTTTCAAGCAGCAGATGGTGGCCGAGCCAGCCCGTCTCGGCGGTCGCCGAGCCAGATTCCTCCAGCGCCGACAGGAAGGCATGCGACAGGAACGGGCTGTAAAACCCGCTGCCGGAAAGCGATGGCGTGGTGGAGGAAAGACCGTCCCAGGCTTCGCGGTCGATATCGGCGAAGCTGTTCTCGATCCGGATCTGCAGGTTTTCGCTCAAGACTTCTCTCAAAATGCGATTGCGGGCGGGAGCCTTTCAGGCTGCGTACCCTCGACCGGTTCCCATCAGGCTGCGGTCACGCGCTTTCGCGCGGATCAAAACCCTCGAAGGTCATCTGGTCGGCATGCTGGAACGTGTGGGCGCGGGCTTTTTCGTTTCTGACTGTCCAGGTGATGACCGGCACACCCTTCGCTCTCGCCCCGGTGACGAAATCATTGGGTAGATCATCGTAATAATAGGAGACGAAATCAAGGCCGATCGCAAAGGCTTCGTGGTGGCGGGCGATGGCATCCTCATCCCTGCCTTCGGCCGTCAGGCCGAGCGGAAATCTGCTGCCAGCCTGTTTCAGGGCGGAGAGGATTTCGGCGTCGAAGCTCATCAGCGCGACGGGGCCGCGATAATCTTCCAGCGCGTCAAGCGTGGCCCGGGCAAAGGCGGCGGGATCGGCCTTGCTGGATTTGAGCTCGATCACCAGCGCAACCTTTCCGGCCGTGGCGTCGAGAAGGTCGCTCAGGGAAGGGATCGTCGCCGTCGTGCCGCCAACCGGGACTTGCCGCGCCTCTGCAGCCGTCAACGCCTCGATCTCGCCCTCACGGCCGCAAAGCCGTTTCAGGTCGTCATCGTGGAACACCATCGGCACGCCATCGGCAGAAAGATGGATGTCGCATTCGATCGCAAAGCCCGCATCGATCGCGCGCTGGAAGGCGGGAAGCGTATTCTCCCAGATTGCGCCGTTGAGATCATGATAGCCGCGATGGGCGATCGGATGGGCCGTGAGCCAGGCGGTCATGGCGCGATTTCCAGAATGGCATCGATCTCGACGGCAGCGCCAAGCGGCAGCGATGCCATGCCGACGGCGGCCCGGCTATGCTTTCCGGCATCTGCGAAAACCTCGGCCAGGAGATTGGATGCGCCGTTGATCACGAGGTGCTGATCCGTGAAATCCGGCGTCGAGGCAACGAAGCCGTTGATGCGCAGGATGCGGGTGATCCGCGTCAGGTCGCCGTCAAGGGCGGCTTTTGCCTGGGCAATGATGTTGATGGCGCAGGCGCGCGCGGCCCTCTGACCATCCTCGAGCGAAACCGTGTTCCCGAGATGACCTTTGGCGACCATCTGGTCGTTCTCCATTGGCAACTGGCCGGAGATATAGAGCAGGTTGCCTGAAATCGTGAAGGGCACGTAGTTGGCGGCGGGCGCTGCAGCTTCCGGCAGCGTGATCGCAAGCGCCTCCAGTTTTTCGGCTATGGGATCCGGCATTTCCTGCTCCAGATATGGTTCGAGATGATGATTGGCAGAGCTTTGACTTTTCTATACGATCGATCATCAAAACCAAGGGGAATATCGATGCGGACTTTGGCACTGACCGGTTTTGTCTATACCGCTCTGGCACTCTCGGCACAGGCCGGAATGCCGATGCAGCCGCGTGTCACGCTCGAGCCGCACCGCGCCGTCTATGACCTCTCGCTGGCCTGGGCTTCGGGTCAGTCGGGGATCGAAGGCCTGCACGGGCGGTTCGTCTATTCCTTCACCGGCGCGGCCTGCGAGGGCTTTGTCACCGAAATGCGCATGGTGACGGATATATCCCGCGAGCAGGGCAAGATGGTCACCGACCAGATTTCCTCGTCTTTCGAAGATCTGGAAGAAGGCGCGTTCAGCTTCTCGAACACGATGTTCACCGATTACAATCTGCAATCGGAAAGTGCCGGAGAGGCAAGCCGCGCGGATGATCGCTCGATCGCGGTCAGCGTCGGCGATGAAGGCCCGCTCGACATCGGCAAGGGGGAGTTCCCGACGGAATATCTTTCCCATGTCATTGATGCGGCTGTTGCCGGCAGGAAACTCTATCAGGCCGATTCGTTTGACGGTTCGGGCAAGAGCCTTCTGCGCGCGGTCACCCTGATCGGCAACCGCGCGGAGATCGCGGGAAGCCCGCAGTGGCCGATCACCACGGCCTATTTCTCGACCGGTGCCGGCGGCGACCAGACCCCCGATTATACGATCTCGATGTCGCTTGCCGAAAACGGCGTCAGCCGCGACCTGCTGATGGATTTCGGCGACTTCAAGATGGCCGGGAAACTGGCAAAACTTGAAATGCTCGACCCGGCGCGTTGCGACGATCAGCCGGCCACGGCGGCGAACAAGCGCTAGAATCGCCGCTTTGCACGGTCGATTTGCCGCGCGCGCTTGCAATTCATCGCAAAACAGGCTATCGCCGCCGCATTCCACACGCAGGCCATGGGGTGTTCCGGGAGAAATCCGGCGCGCTCCGCCGGTGCCAGACGGTTTTCTGTCTGTTCTCAGGTCTGTGGAGGTTCAACCGGAAAAGGAGACAAGGCAATGGCATTGCCCGACTTTACCATGCGTCAGCTTCTCGAAGCAGGCGTCCATTTTGGTCACCAGACCCACCGCTGGAACCCGAAGATGAAGCCCTACATCTTTGGCGACCGCAACAACATCCACATCATCGATCTCGCACAGACCGTGCCGATGCTGCAGCGCGCCCTTCAGGTCGTGTCCGACACCGTCGCCCGCAACGGTCGCGTTCTGATGGTCGGCACCAAGCGTCAGGCTTCGGAAATCGTTGCCGACAGCGCGCAGCGTTCGGCCCAGTACTATGTCAACGCCCGCTGGCTCGGCGGCATGCTGACCAACTGGCGCACGATTTCGAACTCGATCCAGCGCCTGCGCAAGCTCGACGAAATCCTCGCCAACGAAGCTCAGGGTTTCACCAAGAAGGAACGCCTGAACCTCGACCGCGAGCGTGAAAAGCTTGACCGCGCACTCGGCGGTATCCGCGACATGGGCGGCGTACCGGACCTGATCGTGATCATCGACACGAACAAGGAAAAGATTGCGATCGAGGAAGCCAAACGTCTCGGCATTCCGGTTGTCGCCATCGTCGATTCGAACTGCGATCCGGACGAAGTCGATTACCCGATCCCCGGCAATGACGACGCTTCGCGCGCCATCGCCCTTTACTGCGACCTGATCTCACGCGCCGCCATTGATGGCATCGCACGCCAGCAGGGCGCTTCGGGCATCGATCTCGGTGCAGCCGATGCTCCGGTCGAGCCGGCGCTCGAAGAAGAAGCAGCCGTCGAGGAAGCTTCCGAAAAGCCTGCCGAGTAAGGCCGGTACTGCATCAGGCCTTGCGCCTGATGCATCGAAAATCCTGAACGTGACGGCGTGAGAGCGCCGTCATCGTTTTCAGGTAACGGGGCGGGGCCTCGAATGCAGGCCGCCCGATACCTATTTCATAGCGCCAGCCGCATCAGCGGCCTGGCCGCAGGGCTTCATCACCCTGTCACAGATGCGGGTAAACTCCCGATCAGCGCGCCGGAAGGCGCCGCCCAGCGAATGGACGAGAGGCAAGTTATGAGCACGATTACGGCTGCAATGGTGAAGGAACTGCGCGAAAAGAGCGGCGCAGGCATGATGGATTGCAAGAAGGCGCTCGCCGAAACCGATGGCGACATGGAAGCCGCCATCGACTGGCTGCGTGCCAAGGGTATTGCCAAGGCCGACAAGAAGTCGGGCCGCACGGCTGCTGAAGGCCTGATCGGCATCGCTTCCGGCGATACCGAGGCTGTCGTCGTCGAAGTCAACTCCGAGACCGACTTCGTTGCCCGCAACGATGCGTTCCAGGACATGGTTTCCGGCATCGCCGAAGTAGCGCTTGGCACGGACGGCTCGGTCGAGGCGATCCTTGCTGCGGACTATCCGAAGACCGGCAAGAGCGTCGAAGGCAGCATCAAGGACGCGATCGCGACGATCGGCGAGAACATGACGCTGCGCCGCGCCTCCAAGCTTTCGGTTGGCGCTGGCGTTGTCGCCACCTATGTCCACAATGCGGTTGCCGATGGTCTCGGCAAGCTCGGCGTGCTCGTTGCCCTTGAATCGGAAGGCGACAAGGCTGCTCTCAATGCAATCGGCCGTCAGGTCGCCATGCATGTTGCAGCAACCAACCCGCTGGCCGTCCGTCCGGAAGAAGTCGATGCCGATATCGCCGCGCGCGAACGTTCGGTCTTCCTCGAGCAGGCCAAGGAATCCGGCAAGCCGGAAGCCATCGCCGAGAAGATGGTTGAAGGCCGCATGCGCAAGTTCTTCCAGGAGGTCGCTCTGCTGTCGCAGCAGTTCGTCATCAATCCTGACCTGACTGTCGAACAGGCCGTCAAGGAAGCGGAAAAGGACGTCGGCGCGCCGATCAAGGTCGTCGCGATCGCCCGTCTGGCGCTTGGTGAAGGCGTCGAGAAGGAAGAATCCGACTTCGCAGCTGAAGTTGCTGCTACCGCCAAGGGCTGAGGCTTTTGCGTATCACCGATCCTTGATGGGAATCGGTCGTTGAAATCCCGGGGCGCTGCGTGACAATGCGGCGCCCTTCGTGTATCGGGATGTCACTGGTTTTATGTAGGAGTTTGCGGTTTTGACGAACCCGATTTTCAAGCGCGTTCTGCTGAAAGTTTCCGGTGAGGCTTTGATGGGCGATCAGGGCTTCGGCATTGACGTCAATATCGCCGATCGTATTGCCTCGGATATTGCCGAGGTTCGTGCCATGGGTGTCGAGGTCGGCATCGTTGTCGGCGGCGGCAATATTTTCCGTGGCGTGGCCGTTGCCTCCAAGGGCGGCGAGCGCGTGACAGGCGACCACATGGGCATGCTCGGCACGGTGATCAACGCGCTGGCACTGGCGACCTCGCTGCGCAAGATGCAGGTCGATACCGTCGTCTTGTCGGCGATTGCGATGCCGGAAATCTGTCAGTCGTTTTCCCAGCGTGCCACCCGCATGCATATGGAAGCGGGAAGGGTGGTGATCTTTGCCGGCGGTACAGGCAACCCGTTCTTCACGACCGATTCTGCCGCCGCACTTCGCGCCGCCGAAATGGGCGCCGAGGCGATCTTCAAGGGCACCCAGGTCGATGGCATCTATTCCGCCGATCCGAAGAAGGTTCCGGATGCCACCCGTTTCGAGGCGCTGACCCATCGCGAGGTCCTGAACCGCGGCCTTCAGGTGATGGATGTTGCAGCTGTTGCCGTTGCGCGCGAAAACAGCATTCCGATTATCGTTTTTTCCATTCACGAACGCGGCGGATTCGGCCAGATCATGGCCGGTGGCGGCCGCAAGACTATCGTAACCGAAGAATGATCACACCTGCCTTTAGTGGGGCAATGGTGACGGGAGACAGATGATGAGCGATCCAACCGATATGAACGACCTGAAGCGCCGCATGGAAGGCGCCGTCAACGCCTATATCAGCGATATCACGTCGTTGCGCACCGGCCGGGCTTCGGCCAACATTCTCGACCCGGTTCAGGTTGATGCCTATGGTTCGAAGGTGCCGCTCAATCAGGTCGCCAATATCACCGTGCCGGAGTCGCGGATGTTGTCGGTCAATATCTGGGACAAGTCCATGGTCAATGCTGTAGATCGCGCCATCCGCGAATCGCATCTCGGCCTGAACCCGATCATGGACGGCCAGACGCTGCGCATTCCGCTGCCGGAGCTCAACGAGGAGCGCCGCCGCTCGCTCGTCAAGGTCGCGCACGAATACGCCGAAAAGGCGCGTGTTGCGATCCGCCATGTGCGCCGCGACGGCATGGACGGCCTTAAAAAGGCTGAAAAGGACGGCGATATCAGCCAGGACGATAGCCGGTCGCTTTCCGATGACGTTCAGAAATTGACGGATGAGTCAATTTCCCGAATTGATGACTTGCTCGCCGACAAAGAAAAAGAAATTATGCAGGTTTAACTGCTGTTCTGTTTCGAACACACCGAGTGCGCTTATGAACCGAATTCCTGACCCTGCAGTGCCGACCCATGTTGCCATCATTATGGACGGGAACGGGCGCTGGGCCATTGGCCGCGGTCTTGGGCGCATTTTCGGGCATCGCAAGGGTGTAGAGGCGGTCCGCAGGACCGTCGATGCCGCGCGCGAAAGCGGTGTCCGCTATCTCACGCTGTTTGCCTTCTCCTCGGAGAACTGGCGGCGCCCGGCCGACGAGGTCAACGGCATCATGGAACTCATCGCGAGTTTCATCGAGCGTGAACTCGACAATTATCACCGGCAGAACATGCGGTTCCAGATGATCGGAGAGCGTCACGGGCTTGGCCCGAAAGTGCTTGCCGCATTGACGCGTGCCGAAGCCCAGACCCGCGACAACACCGGTCTGCATGTCGTCGTTGCGATCAATTACGGCGCGCGGGGCGAACTCGCCTCGGCCATGCGCGTTCTTGCCCGCAAGGTTGCGGAAGGCGCGCTCGACCCGGATGCCATCGACGAAACGATGGTGGGCGAACATCTCGATACCTTTGGCATACCCGATCCGGATCTGGTGATCCGCACCAGCGGCGAACAGCGGCTTTCGAACTTTATGCTCTGGCAGGCCGCCTATGCGGAGCTGGTTTTTATTCCCTGCAACTGGCCGGATTTCGACCGCGACATGTTTTTTGAAGCGCTTGGCGAATATGCACGGCGCAACAGGCGCTTTGGGGCGGTTTCCTCGCCCCAGGCCGCGTTGACGGATTTCTGATGTCGGGCGAGCTCAAGCTGCGCATCATATCGGGCATCATCCTTGCAGCGGTGGTTCTGCTGATCACCTGGGCCGGCGGCGCCAGCTTCAATCTTCTCGCCGTCGCGATCGGTCTTCTGATCTTTCATGAATGGATGGCGATGAGCAGGGCGCGTGCCGGGGCGTCGGGCGGAGAAAGCGGTCTGTTATCGACGCCGGTGCTTGCCGGCTGGGCGGTCATGATCGCCGTCGGCATCCTCACGATGCTCGCGCTTTATTGGGTGGGGCTGGTCTTCGCCGTCATTGCCTGTTTCGGATGTGTCCTTTTGTCGAGGAGCGTCGCGACGCCCTACTGGTTTGCGGGATCCGTGATTTATGCCGCAGGCAGCATGGTCGCGCTTGCAGCGCTCAGAAACAGCGGCGGCGCTGGCGCATTTGCGATCGTCTATCTTTTTGCGGTCGTCTGGACGACCGACATCATGGCCTATTTCGTCGGCCGTACGCTGAAGGGACCGAAGCTCGCGCCCGCCATCTCGCCGGGCAAGACCTGGTCCGGGGCTGCCGGCGGCACGCTTTTCGCGCTGGTCGCTGCCTTCGTGCTGTGCCTTGCCTGGGGCGGACGTCCGACCCTTGCGATTGCAGCGCTCACGATCTTCCTTTCGGTCTGCAGCCAGGCCGGAGACCTTTTCGAATCGGCGTTGAAGCGGCGCTGCGGGGTCAAGGATTCGAGCCATCTCATTCCCGGCCATGGCGGCGTGATGGATCGCGTTGACGGTCTCGTTGCCGCCGCCTTTGCCATGTATGTGGTCATGCTTCTCGTCGGAATGACGGGCTCGGCCTTTGCGCCGGGCGACATTCTGATGAACTGGGCCGGACTTCTTCACGCCAGCAATGGAGCCTGATATTGCCGTTCGCGTTCACCAATGCCCCGGGAATGATCGTCGCCTTCATCATCGCGATCTCGTTTCTCGTGTTCTTTCACGAACTCGGGCATTATCTGGTCGGGCGATGGTGCGGCATCAGGGTTCTGGCCTTTTCGCTCGGCTTCGGCAAGGAGATCATCGGCAGGACGGACCGCCACGGGACGCGCTGGAAGATCTGCCTGATTCCGCTGGGCGGTTATGTGCGCTTCTATGGTGATGAGGACGTTGCGAGCCGGCCGGACTTCAAGGGCATGGAGACGCTGCCCGAAGAGGAGCGCGCCCGCACCCTGAACGGCGCCGCGCTCTGGAAGCGGGCGGCGACCGTCGCCGCCGGGCCGATCGCCAATTTCCTGCTCGCCATCGGAATTTTCGCCGTCATCTTTTCGGTCTATGGCCGTCCGGTGTCCGACCCCGTTGTCGGCGAGGTCGTCGCCGGAAGCCCTGCCGAAACCGCCGGCCTCGAGGTCGGAGATGTAATGACGTCGCTCGATGGCCAGCATATCGACACATTCGATGCGGTGGTACGCTATATCAGCGTGCGCCCGGGCGTCCCGGTCAAGCTGACCGTGGAACGCGATGGCGCGCCGGTGGAACTGACCGTCATGCCCGAGCGGGTGGAGACCGAGGACCGATTCGGCAACAAGATGGAACTTGGCCGCATCGGCGTCGTGGGCAACCGCGAGAGCGGCAATTTCCGCGTCGAACGCTATGGCCCGGTCGCCGCGATCGGGCAGGGCGCGCTGCAAAGCTGGCATATCGTCGTGGGCACCTATGATTATATCGCCAATGTCTTCGCCGGGCGCATGAAGGCCGATCAGATCGGCGGTCCGGTGCGGGTTGCGACCATGGCAGGCCAGATGGCCTCGCTCGGCTTCGTTGCCTTTGCCAATTTCGCAGCCGTGATGTCGGTCTCCGTCGGGCTGTTCAACCTTCTTCCGGTCCCCATGCTCGATGGCGGGCATCTTCTGTTCTACGCAATCGAAGCGGTGAGGGGGCGCCCCCTGCCCGAACGCGTTCAGGAATTCGCGTTCCGGATCGGCCTCTTCCTGGTGCTGGCGCTGATGGTGTTCGCAACCTGGAACGACACCATCGGGCGTATGGGGTAAAGCTTTTTAACCCTTTGACAGTGTTTGGTTAACGCTGCGCCCGCCTTTGTCTTGCCGCGATTGTGTTCTTGTGCGAATGTGCCCTTGCCTTTGGCGTCGGAGATGATAGGAAACGCTTCAGAAAGCAGCTTCGCCGTCCGGTTGAGGTTCACCGTAGCAATCGGTTTACCATAAACATAAAAGAACGTGGCGATTTGGTCACGCTCGGGTCGGAAGTTGCATCTGATAGGCGGCTTTCTATTGCGTGGGGATGCGAAGTCTTTAGAACGTAAGACGACATTGCCGAAAACCGCTGATACCGAGCGATTAAAAAGGGTAGATAGTAGCATGGCCGGTTCAAGATTTTTGAACACAGTTTCAGGTGCGGCGCTCACGATGGCGGTCGCCGTTTCCGGGGGTGTTGTTGCCGCCGTTGCTGTGCCCACGAGTGCGTATGCCGCCGTCGTCAGGAATATCGTCGTCAATGGCGCCGGTCAGGCTGGCAACGAGGCGATCAAGTCCAAGCTTTCGATCAAGCCCGGTCAGAGCTTCACCGATGCCGACATCAACCAGTCGATCCGCAACCTCTACAGCTCGGGCTACTTCTCCGACGTGAAGATTTCGGTTTCCGGCTCGACGCTGGTCGTCAACGTTACCGAGAATCAGCTGATCAACCAGGTGGTCTTCAACGGAAACCGCAAGGTTAACGACAAGAAGCTCCAGGGCGTCGTTCAGCTCCATTCCCTCGGCCCGTATAACGAAGCCCAGGCGCAGCTCGATATCCAGCATATCAAGGATGCCTATTCGTCGATCGGCCGTTCGGATGTCGAGGTCTCCATCCAGACCGCCACCGTTCAGGACAATCGAATCAACGTTGCTTTCGTGATTGATGAAGGCGGTCGCACCAAGACCCGCAAGATTAACTTCGAGGGCAATACGACCTATGGTGACTCGCGCCTGGCTTCGGTGATCCTCACCAAGCGCTCGACGCCGCTCTCCTTCCTGACGCGCAAGGATATCTACAATCCTGACAAGCTGCGCGAAGACGAGCGTCTCCTGCGTGAGTTCTACAACAATCATGGTTTCCCGGACTTCCGTATCCTGTCGACCGATGTCGATTATGATGAAACCGACAATTCCTATTCGATCACGTTCAATCTCGACGAGGGTGACCGTTACCGCTTCGGTGATATCGGCGTGGAAAGCACGGTAGCTGGCGTCGACGTTTCGAACCTCGGCGGCGATATCCGCACCAAGGCCGGCAAGATCTACGATGCCGACGATATTCAGAAGACGGCTGAAGCGATTGCCGCTTCGGTTTCGTCCCAGGGCTATCCTTTCGCGCAGGTCAATCCGCGCGGTGATCGCAGCTTCACCAATGACACCTATTCGGTGAACTACGAGATCGATCAGGGCATGAAGGCCTATATCGAGCGCATCGAGATTGTCGGCAACACCCGCACCCGCGACTATGTCATTCGTCGCGAGTTCGATCTGGCCGAAGGCGATGCCTATAACCGCGAGATGATCGCGCGAACCAAGCGCCGCCTTGAGGCCCTTGGCTATTTCAGCGAAGTCGACATCAAGACCCTTCCGGGCAGCGCGCCTGATCGTGTCGTCCTGCAGGTCAATGTCACGGATGAACCGACCGGTTCGTTCTCGATCGGCGCCGGCTACGATGCCGAAGGCGACTCGCTTGTGCTGGAACTCTCGGTCGAGGAGCGCAACTTCCTCGGTCGCGGTCAGTATATCCGTGCGTCGGCCGGTCTCGGCGATGACGATTCGCAGATTTACAATTTCAGCTTCACCGAGCCCTTCTTCCTCGGTTACCGTCTGGCCGCAGGCTTCGATATCTATCGGGCATCGTCTTCGTCCAACGAGTACTACAACTATGCTGAAACCGCTGGTGCGCTGCGCCTGACCGCGCCGCTCACGGACGATCTGTATTCGACGGTAAAATATGTCTACCAGCAGTTCGAGTATGATGGGCAGGGCGACTGGCAGAACCCGGCAAATCTTTCGCCGGTCTATCAGAACCTGGTCATCAATGGTCCGTGGACCGTGTCGTCTATCGAGCAGCAGTTCAACTTCGCAACTGTCGACAATCGCCAGCTTCCGCGTGAAGGTGTCCTTGCCCAGTTGACCAATACCGTGGCCGGTCTTGGCGGCGACTCGCACTACTACTCGATGGAAGGCAAAGCGCGCTGGTACCAGATGATCTCCGATCAGGCTGATATCATCGGCTCGCTGACGGCGCGCGGCGGTTTCGTGACGCCGTTCGACGATACGCTGAATGTGTTCGACCAGTTCACCATCGGTGGCCAGCAGATCCGCGGCTTCAAGCAGAATGGTATCGGTCCGCGCACGGTGACGCAGGGTGATGCCCTGGGTTCGCAGTATTATGCGACGCTCTCGGCTGAAACCAACTTCCCGCTTCCCGGCATTCCGGAAGATATCAATCTTCGTGGCGCCGCCTACGTGGATGCCGGTTCGGCCTGGGGTAATGCCGTCGAAGTTGCCAACACGGCGATCGAGGGCGTGGACTTCTCGATCCGCGCTTCTGCTGGTGTTGCCCTCATCTGGAATTCGCCCTTCGGCGACCTGCGGTTCGATTACGCCGTTCCGTTCGTCAAGGAAGACTTCGACGAAACCCAGCGTTTCCGTTTCGGTATCGCAAACACGTTCTGATCTCTCTTTCCAGAACCATATCGAAACTGTTCTGGAGATCTGAAATGGATCAGAACCCGTTTTTCGGCGCGCGGCAGGCACTCTCGCTTAGAGAGCTTGCCGGGCGCGTTGGCGCTATCCTTTCCCCGGCCTCGGCCGGTGATGTCATGGTGCAATCCATCGCGCCAATTCGTCGCGCCGAACCCACCGATATTTGCTACATCCAGTCGAAGAGTGCTGCCGATGGGCTGAAGACCTGCCGTGCGGCGGCGATCTTCTGCCCTGAGGGTCTGCGCCATCTTCTTCCGGACGATTTGCCGGTGCTGGTAACGGCTACCCCGCAATATGCCTTTGCGCTCGCATCGGAGCTGCTTTACCCCGAGGCCATGCGCCCGCGGTTCTGCACCGGCGACGGACCGATTTCGCCGAAGGCGTCGATCCATCCGACGGCCGTGCTGGAGGAGGGCGTCGAGATCGAGCCGTTCGTGGTGGTCGGCGAGCATGCGGTCATTGGGGCAGGGACCCGCCTTCTGAGCGGCGCCATGATCGGCGCCCATGTTCAGATCGGACGCAACTGCACCATTGCTGCCCATGTCAGCGTCACGAATGCCTTCATCGGCAACAATGTCATCATTCATCCGGGTGCGCGCATCGGCCAGGACGGCTTCGGTTATGCGCCGGGGCCCGCCGGCATGGTGAAGTTGCCGCAGGTCGGCCGGGTGATCATTCAGGACAATGTCGAGATCGGTGCCAACACCACGGTTGACCGGGGTGCGATGGATGACACGGTCATCGGCGAAGGCACGAAGATCGATAATCTCGTGCAGATCGGGCATAATGTGCAGGTTGGCCGCCATTGCGGGATCGTGTCGCAGGTCGGCA
The DNA here is from genome assembly GCF_013344475.1 of Martelella limonii. GTDB lineage: Bacteria > Pseudomonadota > Alphaproteobacteria > Rhizobiales > Rhizobiaceae > Martelella > Martelella limonii. The sequence goes on from NZ_JABUOU010000001.1 coordinate 389,121, forward strand.
TCGCCGGCAGCACCAAGGTCGGCGATTTCGTGATGATCGGGGGGCAGACGGGCATCAACGGTCATATCGAGATCGGCAATGGCGTTCAGATTGCGGCGAAGAGCGGCGTTTTGAATTCGATACCGGCGGGTGCGCGCGTCGGCGGCGCCCCGGTTCGACCTATCCGGATTTTCCTGCGGGAAGTTGCCGAGATTCATGCGCTGAACGAGAAAGCGGGAGACGAGCAGGGTGAATGAGAGCGTGACCGAGACTTTGGAGCATATGGAACTTCTCGAAATCATGAAGTTCCTGCCCCATCGCTATCCTTTTCTGCTGGTCGACCGGATCGTTGAGATCAATGGCGATGACAGTGCCGTGGGCATCAAGAACGTGACTGCCAACGAACCGCATTTCGTCGGCCACTTCCCGACCATGCCGATCATGCCGGGCGTTCTTCTCGTCGAAGGCATGGCGCAGACCGCTGGCGCGATCTGCGCGCGCAAGGCCAATGAGGTCGACAATCTGGTATACTTCATGACGATCGACAATGCGCGTTTTCGCAAGCCGGTCGTGCCGGGCGACCAGGTGCGGTTCAAGGTGGTCAAGCAGAAGCAGCGCCGCCGGGTGTGGAAGTTTCAGTGCGAGGCGACCGTGGACGGCCAGCTTGTTGCGGAAGCCGACATCGGCGCCATGATGGTGCGCAAGGACGAAGAATGACCAGAATCGCAAGCTCCGCCCGTATCGATCCCAGAGCGATTGTCGCGGAAGGAGCCGTTATCGGAGAGAATGTCGAGATAGGTCCATTGGCCTATGTCGGGCGCAATGTCGTGCTCGGCGACGGTGTGAAGGTCATGCATCACGCGATCGTTGAGGGTACAACGACGCTTGGCGATGGCTGCCAGGTCTTCCCGATGGCCGTGATCGGCGGTGCGCCGCAGAGCGTGCGTCATGATGACAGCGAGACCCGGCTCGAGGTCGGCAGTCAGTGCATCTTCCGCGAGGGCGTGACCGTCAATACCGGCTCGTCCCATGGCGGCGGCATTACCAGCATCGGTCACGACAATCTGTTCCTCGCCAATTCCCATGTCGGTCACGACTGCCGCGTGGGCAACCATGTGATCCTGTCCAACAATGTGATGGTGGGCGGACACGCGGTGATCCACGACCGAGTGATCCTCAGCGGTGGTGCGGCGATCCACCAGTTCGTGCAGATCGGCCGTCAGGCCTTTGTCGGCGGGCTTGCGGGCGTGGTCAATGATGTGATCCCCTATGCCATGATCGTCGACAACCCGGCCATGATGGGCGGGCTCAACATTGTCGGCATGCAGCGCGCCGGCATGGAGCGCGACGAGATCCATATGGTGCGCAGGGTTTACAAGGCGATCTTTTCTCCGGGTCTGGTGCTCGAGAATGCGGCGCTCGCGCGCGCCGAATACGGCGGCCAAAGTGCGGCAGCGGACGAATTGCTGGGTTTTGTGCTTGATCGCGATGCCGAGCGTGCGTTGACGACGCCAGGTTCGAGGCGCCGCAAGGGCGCGGCGTGAGCCCGGCCGGCGGCAGCGATCCGATAGCCATCATCTCCGGCAACGGTCTGTTGCCGCATTATGTCGCGCGCGCTGCGCGCGATGCCGGAAATACCCCCTTCATCGTTCAACTTCTGGGGCAGGGCGAGCATGACTGGTCCGGCTTCGATCATATCATTGCCGATCTCGGCGCGTTTCAGCCTGTGGTCGCCGCGCTTCGCAAGCGCAATGTCCGCCGGATCGTGTTGTCGGGCGGGGTCAACAGCAGGCCGGAGCTTCTGACCCTCAGGCCCACACTCGGGGTGCTTACCTCCATTCCGAGAATCCTGTCGATCCTGCGCAGCGGCGGCGATGACAAGGTGCTGCGGATGGTGATCGGCCTCTTCGAAAAGCACGGCTTCGAGATCGTCGCGGCACAGGAGATCGCGGGCGATCTTCTGGCCAAGGCCGGCGCGCTTGGCCGCCATGCACCCGATGACGCCGCGCATGTCGATATCGCCGCTGCAGCTAAAGCCGCCACGGCAATCGGCGCCATGGATATCGGGCAGGGGGCTGCAAGCGTCGGCGGTCGCGTGATCGCGCTGGAGGGTGCGGAAGGCACCGACCAGATGCTCGAAAGGGTGGCGGCGCTGCGCAAAGCCGGCCGGATCAGCCAGCGCCGAAAGGGCGTGCTTGTCAAACTGTGCAAGCCGCAGCAGGATCTGCGGGCCGACCTTCCGTCGATCGGGCGCAATACGGTGCGCCTTGCAGCAGAGGCGGGGCTTGCAGGCATAGCGGTGGAGGCCGGGAGATCGCTGATCCTCGAGCGCGCGGAAACGCTTGCGGACGCCGATGCGGCGGGCCTCTTCGTGTACGGATTGGCGCCGCGCGGTGGCGGCTGATCGTCTATTCGGTGAGGAGCGCAATGTGGAAAAGCCATTGAAGGTCGGCGTGATTGCAGGCGAAGTGTCTGGCGATCTCCTGGGTGCGGATGCGATTGCCGCGCTGAAGAGGATCCATGGCGGGCCGGTCGAGCTGGTGGGGGTCGGGGGCGACGGGCTTGAGGCGGAAGGCCTGGTTTCGCTGTTCGATTACAGCGAATTGTCGATCATGGGCTTTACCCAGGTGATCGCGCGCCTTCCCAAACTGCTGGAACGCATCCGCCAGACCGCCAATGCCCTGATTGCCGCGCGGCCCGATGTCATCCTGATCATCGACAGTCCCGATTTCACCCACCGGGTTGCCCGCAAGGTGCGCAAGGCCGCGCCAGACATTCCGATCGTCAATTATGTCTGCCCGAGCGTCTGGGCCTGGAAGGAATATCGCGCCCGCGACATGGTGGCCTATGTCGATCATGTGCTTGCCGTGCTGCCGTTCGAACCCCGGGCGATGGAACGGCTCGGCGGGCCGCCCACCACCTTTGTCGGCCACCGGTTGACGGCGGAGCAGGGGGTGCTTGCCGCACGACGCCAGAACCGGCTTGAGCGCGGCATGGCATCGCCCACGATCATGCTGCTTCCAGGCTCCCGCGGGTCAGAGATCAAGTCGCTCGCGCCCGTCTTCCGCGATGTCGCGGCCCAGTTTGCAGCCCGCAACAACCCGTGCCGCTTCGTGCTCCCGACGGTGAAACGGCGCGAGGCGCAGGTGCGCGCCGCCATCGCGGATTGGCCGGTCAAGCCCGCGCTTTTCGTCGGGGAAGAGGCGAAGTGGGAAGCCTTTGCCATGGCTGACGCGGCCGTTGCCGCATCCGGAACCGTGGTTCTCGAGTTGGCGCTTTCGGGCATTCCGGCGGTGTCGGCCTACAAGGCGGATTTCATCGGCCGGATGTTGCTGGACAAGATCACCATCTGGTCGGCATCGCTGCCCAATATCATCGCCGATCAGCCGCTGGTGCCGGAATATTTCAACAACACCATGCGCGCCGGTGCGCTCGCCCGCTGGATGGAGCTCCTCACCCGCGACAGCCATCAGCGGCGCGGCATGATCGAAGGCTTCGAGCGGGTCATCTCGCTGATGGAGACGGACGTGCCGCCGGGCGAGCGGGCGGCCGCCATCATTCTCGACGTTCTCGGCCGCAAGCGCGGCCATCGGGCTTCCAGTTGATGTAAAGCCGGCTCCAAGCCCGGAGTTTCGGTAAAATCGGGTCGCGGCCCACCTGTTTCCCAGACATGCCATGCCGCGTTTTGGGCCTTTGCTGCGTCCATCCTGCATTTTCTTGCGCGCCGCCCGTGGCGCGCGCCTGCGGCGGCCTGCCGCGCCAAGAGCAGGTTGGACAGCTGATTTCGGTCGCTTCTAACGGCGTCCGGTTCGGCGTGGCACACGTATGCGTGGTGTTGTCATCAAATTCTTATTCGACGCTATTACGACTTCAGCCTGAGGTGCGCAGACGTCGCGAAAGGTTCAGGAGGAATGTCATGAACGTGGTCGACAACGATATGAGAACTGGTGCGGACAGCCACAGCGTCCAGCACTATATCGATGAGCACCCCTATTGGGCGGATGGCACGGAAGCGCCGGCGCCGAAAATGACGATGATGCAGTGGCGCATCTGGTGCCTCTCGGTGGCCGGCAAGTTCTTCGAGGGGCTTGTGGTTTTCATGACCGGCGTCGCCATGCCGCTGATTGCAAAGGAATTTGGCCTCACCGCCGCCCAGCACGGACTTGTCGGCTCGGCCTCGCTCTTTGGCATTCTGATCGGCGCAAGCGCGCTCGGCAGCCTCTCTGACCGGTTCGGACGAAAACGGGTCTTCATCTTCGAGATCGGGCTGTTCATCGTCTTTCTGGCGCTGATCGTGTTCACGCCGAATTTCCCCTGGTTGATTGTGTGCCTTTTCGGCATGGGTCTTGCGCTTGGATGCGACTATCCGACTGCGCACCTCGTCATTTCCGAAAGCACGCCCTCTGCCACGCGCGGCGGGCTCGTGCTCTCCGCATTCGGGTTTCAGGCGGTTGGTGCGCTGTTTGGCACGGTTCTCGGCTTCATCATCCTCAATCTCGATCCCTCCGTCGGTGCATGGCGGTGGATGTATGGCTGTGCCATCGTGCCGGCGCTTGCGGTCTTCGCGGGACGGTTCTTCATCCCCGAAAGCCCCCATTGGCTGGCCGTGCACGGCAGGGACCGCGAAGCCGAAACGGAACTTCAAAAGCTCCTCACCCGCAAGCCGATCTATCCCAAGAAGGTGTCGCTGGTCAGCCGGCATGCAAGGCACGGAGCCCGGCCACACATCGCCGGTTATCGCGGACTGTTCCAGAAAGAAAATCGCAAGGCGCTGATACTCGCCTCCGTTCCCTGGTTTCTCCAGGATCTCGGCACCTATGGCATCGGTATCTTCACACCGACGATTCTTGCCGCCACCGTCGGACATCAGAAGGCCCATGCACAGAATATTGCCGATCTGGTGCACAACGACCTGATTGCCGCGAAGGGAACCGCGCTGCTCGATCTGCTGTTGCTGGTCGGGATTGTTGCAGCCGTGCTGCTTGCGGACCTGATCGGTCGGATCAGGCTGCAGATCTTCGGCTTTGTCGGCTGTGCGGCCGGCCTGTTCATCGCCTCCCTTGCAGGCTCCCATACCGGCATGACACAGACGACGCTGATCTTCACCGGCTTCATGCTGTTCAACTTCATGACCAATCTGGGCCCCAACGCCCAGACCTACCTGATTGCCGGCGAAGTCTTCCCCACGCATATCCGTGGAACGGGCGCGGGCTTTGCCGCATCCTTCGCCAAGATCGGCGCGTGCCTCACCGCATTCCTGTTTCCGGTGTTGCTGGCCGATATCGGCACGACGGCCCTGCTTTATGCGCTGGTCGCCACATCGCTCATCGGTGCATTGGTGACCTTCTTCTTCCGGATCGAAACCAAGGGCAAGAGCCTCGACAAGCACTGAAATGCGGCCACGATTGCCGCATCGGGGCGCCCAAGAAAAAACCCCGGTCGAAAGACCGGGGTTCGTCATGTCATGCAATCGACAGGGCTGATCAGCCTGCGGCTTCGCGGGCCTTGTCGAGCCAGCCGTCAACCGTATCCTGGTTGTTCTTGATCCACTCGGTGGCCTGCGCCTTCACGTCGTCATCGCCGGCATTCATCTTCGAGTTCTGCGCGAAGATATCTTCGAGCGGGATCGAGACTTCCTGCAGGAGCGTATCGACCGCCGGGTTTTCCGACAGGAACGCGTCGTTGACGACCGGTACGATGTCGTTGGCGACAAAGCCCATGTAGCAGGGATCGGCCACGCAGGTTTCGAGACCCTCGGCAGGCGCGGGAAGCTCGACGCCTTCCTTCTGCGGCACTTCGATCCAGACGACATCCTTGCCCGGCTTCAGCTGGTCGACGGTCCAGTTCGGCGTCCAGGTGTAGAACAGGATGTGCTCGTCGTTCTGATAGGCTGCAATCGCATCGGCCATCGAGGCGGAGTAGCCGGCCTTGATCGGGTTGATGTCGTCGCCGAGATCAAAGTCTTCCATGTGCTGCGAAATCGTCAGCTCGCAGCCCCAGCCCGGAGGGCAGGCAACCAGATCGGCCTTGCCGTCGCCATTGCGGTCGAAGGCTTCCTTGACTTCCGGACGCTTGAAGTCGTCCAGCGTCTTGATGTCGAATTCCTCGACGGCCTTCTTGTCGACGAGGTAGCCCTGCAGCGCGCCGCCCTTGGCAACCGCGCCATCGACCTTGGCCTTGCCTTCGAAGGTGGACTTGTAGGTTTCGTGCAGCGGGAACCAGCCATTGACCCAGAGGTCGACGTCGCCCTGCGAAACGGCCTGATAGAAGGCGGAGGCGCTCAGCGTCATCGGGCCGCTGACGGAGTAGCCGAGGTCTTCAAGCATCTGCTTGTAGATTTCGGCCTGGAACCAGCCGGTGTCCCAGTCGGCCTGCGCCATGCTGATGGTCTTGCCGGCGCCCGGACCTTCCGCTGCGAAAGCGGCAGCGGGAGCGAGGCTTGCGGCACCAAGCATGAGAGCGGCTGTAAGTTTCGTAAGTTTCATGAGTGTTTCTCCGTTTCTACGTGTTGCGGCATGCGCCATTTTCGGCACACACCTTGGCGACGGGATTGGAGATCCCTGTGAGAAAGCGACGGAAGCGCCGCTTTCATTTTATTCGGCGGTCTTTTTCTGACCGCTGAAAAGCGTTCCCAACGCCTGACGGAACGTCATCCGGTTGGGATCTGAAGGCTCGACGAGGCCCTGGGTGATACGGTCGAGCACGATGGCGAGAACCACGATGCCGACGCCGCCGGCCGTTGCGCCACCGACATCGAGACGACCGAGGCCGGTGTTGACCACCTGACCGAGACCGCCGGCGCCGATCAGCGCCGCGATGACCACCATTGACATGGCCAACATGAGGGTCTGATTCAACCCCGCCATGATCGTTCTCATGGCAAGCGGAAGCTGAACCTCGAAGAGCGTCTGTGAATAGGTGGCGCCGAAGGCTTCCGACGCCTCGATCAGATCGGTGCGGACATTGCGGATGCCGAGATTGGTCATCCTGATGATCGGCGGCAGCGCAAAGATGATGGTGGCGATGATACCCGGCGCCATGCCGACGCCGAACAGCATCACGATCGGCACCAGATAGACGAAGCTCGGAACCGTCTGCATCACATCAAGGATCGGCCGCACGATCTTCCATGTCGTATCGCTCTTGGCGACGAGGATGCCGACCGGAACGCCGATGACCGTGCAGAAGATCACAGAGGTCAGGATCATGGCGAGCGTTGTCATCGTATCCGGCCACAGGCCGATCAGATCGATGAACAGGAAGCCGAGAATGGTCACAAGCGCCATCGTCTTGCCGACGATGCGCCATGCCAGAAGGGCAAAGATCGCGGTCAGCACCAGCATCGGGATGAAGGCCAGCGCCGAATCGAGTGCGATCAGCACCTGATTGACGGGCACCTGCAGGGCGCGGAAGAACGGCCGGAAATTCGGAACCAGAAAGCCGCGGACAAAGTCATTGACCCAGCTGTCGAAGGGAATGGTGAAATATTGTGATGGATCGAACATATGCTATCGCCCTCTCGTCTTATTCGCTGGCAGGCGCGGGGGCCCGCTTCTTGGCTTCTTCTTCGGCGAGTTGAGGAGGCGGTTCCTCCGTATCGGCAGCAAGCTGCTCGAAGATCGCTTCCTGATCGACGACGCCGACCAGCTTGCCGTCGTCATCTGTCACGGCCATCGGCACGCCCGCCTGGGCGGCGCCGTAGACCTCGTTGAGGAAGGATTCTTCCGAAACTGTCGGCGGTTCGGCATACATGACGTCGCGCACCGGCGCGTTGCGGGCGGCCTCCATTGCGTCGGAGCGCATCAGAAGGCCGACCGGCACGCCGCGTTCGACGACATAGGCGAAATCGGATTTTGCCCGGTCCATGACGGCCAGCGCCTCGGTCAGCGATGAATCCGCCTTGACCCAGGCCGCGTCGCGGGAAATGTCGGATACCTTGAACACACGGCTGCGGTCGATGTCAGACACGAAGGCGCGGACATAGTCATCCGCAGGTTCAGATACGATTTCCTGCGCGGTGCCCACCTGCACGAAGGCGCCGTCCTTCATGATCGCGATCCGGTCGCCCAGGATCATCGCCTCGTTCAGATCATGGGTGATGAAGATGATGGTCTTCTTGAGTTCCTTCTGGAGGCCGATCAGTTCGTCCTGCATTTCCCGGCGGATCAGCGGGTCGAGCGCGCCGAAAGGCTCGTCCATCAGCAGGATTTCGGGGTCGTTGGCAAGGCCGCGGGCAAGGCCCACACGCTGCTGCATGCCGCCGGAAAGCTGGCTCGGATAGCTTTCGGCGTAAGCCTCCAGCCCGACCTTTGACAGCGCGGTGCGGGCGACCTGATAGCGCTCATCCTTACCCATGCCCTTGAGCTTCAGACCGAAGGCGACATTGTCCAGAATCGTTTTATGAGGAAACAGAGCGAAGTGCTGGAAAACCATGGTGATCTTCTGGCGGCGAACATCGCGCAGCGTTGCCTTGTCGCATGATGCAACATCGACATTGTCGATGATGATCTCGCCCGAAGTCGGCGGTATCAGGCCATTGAGCGTGCGCACCATTGTCGACTTGCCGGAGCCCGACAGGCCCATGATCACGAAGATCTCGCCTTCATTGACCTCGAAGCTGACATTGTCGATGCCCACGGTCACGCCGGTGGCCTTGAAGATGTCTTCCTTGCTTTCACCGGCAGCCAGCCGGCGCGCACCTTCGCCTTGATCGTCGTTGAAGAGTTTCGACACGTTTTTCGCGGTCAGTTTGACGCTCATTCTTGTTCCTTCTTCGGTCAAAGTCCGATGGACTCGGCGCTGTTGGCAGCGCTTGCACACATGAAAACCGTTTTGATTTCGTGTGGCCCGCAATGCGCGGACAAGCAAAGCCTGTGCGGCTTCGCCAAGGCCTCCGCTAGTTCAATCGGAGGCGGGTCGCAGATCGTTTTGACCAGCGGCTAGCCAGTATCTAGGATTGTGACCGCCAGAAGTCAAATTTGCGGCGACAAGAGGCGCGCTTTTGTGTTGTCGTGGAATTCTTGGATAACCACGACCCTAGAGTGCTGCAGACAGGCGTTTCAGCTTGAACCGGCAGGCGCGGCGCGTTAGTTCAGTGAGCGTTTTGAGAAGCGGAACAACACGGGTGACGGTTTGATCGACCCCTATGAAGTGCTGGGCATAGATCGTGATTGCGACGGGGAGGCGGTGCGTTCGGCCTACCGGCGGCTCGCCAAGGAGGCGCATCCCGACAGCGGTGGGGACAGCGAACAGTTTGCGCGCCTGCAGGCTTCCTATGACCTTTTGAAGGACCCGGTGCGCCGAAAGGTCTATGACGACACCGGCTATGATCCCGAGCTTGCCGATGCAAAGGATCTGAAAGGACTGCTGCTCCTGGAACCGCTCGTCAACGAGATGATCCTCGACGAGCGCGAGCCAGGCAGTTTCGATCCGATCGCTGCCATGCGCCGCAAGCTTTCCGATGATATCCTCAAAAGCCGTTTTCACATTCTCGAGCTTGAGCGCCACCGTGCGCGGGTGCGCAAGCATCTGGACCGTCTGGCGCGGCGCAAGCGCGACAAGAGCGCGTCCGACGTGCTCGGCTCGATGCTGAGGGCGCGCAGTGAATCGATTGGCGAAGCGATCCGCAACGCCGAGGCGCAGATCGAGGCGATCGAGCAGGCCTATGCCATGCTGGAGGGCTATGCCTACGAGATGGAGCATGACGGCGAGACCGCCGTTGAGAAACTGACAGAAGAAAAAGCTGCCGAGTAGCAGCATCGGGGACATGATGGCTGAGATGGATTGGGCGCGGCTTCTGGATCTCGAACGCCTGCACCGCCCGGAGCAGAACCGTTCCCCGCACCGCCCCGCCTATGATCAGGATGCGGACCGGATCACGTTTTCAGCGCCGTTCCGCAGGCTTGCCAACAAGACCCAGGTTCATCCGCTCTACGATCACGACCACATACACCATCGTCTGATCCACAGCATCGAGACGGCGAGCGTTGGCCGCTCGCTGGGGCTTGAGGTCGGTTACTGGCTGGAGCAGCAGGGCAAGATCGAGAAGGGTGGCCAGGCGATTGTTGCAGGCCTCGTGCATGCGGCATGTCTTGCCCACGACATCGGCAATCCGCCCTTCGGCCATTCGGGAGAGGCGGCGATCGGCGGCTGGTTCGCGGAGCGCTTCGCTCGTGGAGAAGGCCTTTTTGCGGATCGCGAGCGTTGCTTTGCCGAAGAGTTCGAGGCGTTCGAAGGCAATGCGCAGGGGCTGCGCATCATCACCCGTCTCGAAATGAACAGGCCGGGCGGCATGCGTCTGACCCATGGCACGCTCGGGGCCTTCATCAAATATCCGGTGACGGCGCGCGTGCGCAAATCGATTGCCGCTCGCGATGGCGGATTGAAGAAATTCGGCGTGTTCGAAAGCGAGCGTGGCGTGCTCGAGACCATTGCCGCGAGAACCGGGCTGATCGCCGGCGACGCGACCGGGACCTGGTGGCGGCGGCACCCGCTGGTGCTGCTCGTCGAGGCAGCCGATGACATCTGCTACAACATTCTCGATCTCGAGGACGCCTTCACCACCGGCGATCTTGGCTATCAGGATGTGGTGCCGCTGCTGGCTCAGGTCGCTGATTTCATGCCGCGTGACGACCGTGGCGAGAGCGCCGCCGAAAAGGTTGCGGTGTTGCGCGCGGTCGCGATCCACAAGGCGACGGAAAGCTGCAGCGCAGCCTTCGCCGCCCATTATGACGCGATCATGAGCGGCACGTTTGATCGTGGTCTGATCGCCGCATCGTCACAGGCGGCAAGTTTTGCGGCAATCGAAACGCTTGCCAATGAGCGCATCTTCACATCATCGCGCAAGACCGAGCTGGAGGTGATGGGCCGCAACATGGTTCATCGCATTCTCGATGGTGTTCTGCCGGTTGTCGAAGCCTTGGCCGCTGCAGAGTGGAAGAGCGAACGGCTGACGGGCTATCCCAGGCAATTGCAGCGCGCCCTTGGCATTGACCTCCGCCATGCAACCGATGCCTACAGCGCGCTTCATGCGCTTGCCGATTATGCATCGGGCATGACCGATCGTTATGCGCTGAAGGTCGACCGGATGATCTCGCGCTGAGGGTGGGCAGCATCTCCGCAGTCATCCGGGCAGCCATCGCGTGCGTGCAAGGCTCCCTTGCGTCCGCCCCGGTAGCACTTCCCGTCCGCAGGGCTATCTTGTGTTCATCGATGCAATTGACGAGGAACACGATCATGAACACCACACCCGACCGCGAACGTGCCAGCCGGCCCAACGCCATTGTCCGTTTCGCCCGTGGTTTTGGCGCGCTGGTTCATGACTATCAGGAACTGCGCGAAACCGCCCGCCGCCGCTTTCCCGACGCGTTCCGTTGAGGTTTTGCGGCCGTCATCGGTCGTCCCAGGATTTCGGAATGCGGATTGCGTTCACAAAGGCATCGGTCGGCAACGGCCGGTGCCTTTGCGCTGAACGGGCCGCAGGCGGTGTGCCCGGGGCGCATCATCTTCAGTTCAGGTCGCCGTAGAGAAAGGTGATCCACACCGTGTTGATCACGAGCCACGTAATGCCGAGCCACATGAGCTTGCGATTGCTATCCGTGCGCATGGCGACGATCGCGATAAGCGCACCGGCTGCAAGGCGTGCGCCATACCATGGGCCGAGCGATGTCAGATAGACCTCGCCCTTGATTGCGGTGTCGACCAGGTCGAAGGCGAACGAAAGCCCGAACATCGCAAAGAATGCGTTGCGCCGCCTGATGAAGAAGACCTCCCTGTCGGCGTGTTCCATGATGTGATCGGGATAGAGCAGGGTCGACATCAGGAAAAACAGCGACGCATAGGACAGGATGAAGACGTAGATCCAGAAGTTCCAGTGGTCGATCAGGCGAAGGGCGAATTGCCACCACCAGAAATGCACCGTGCCGAGCAGCAGCGCGATCGACCAGACAAACTGGGCATACATGCGGTTGGTCTTGACCGGTTCCTGGACGCGCCGCGACAGGCCTGACAGGACCCGCGTGATAGCAAGGCCGATGATGAGGCTGACCAGAATGCGAAGGTGGCTATAGGCATCCATCCGCCTTATCCTCGCAGAGGCGGGGTTGCTACGGATTGGCGGGAGCGTTTCACGCCGAAAACGTCGCTCTGCCGGTGGATTGATCCGGCCCGGCAGGCTATGCGTTCAGGAAATGGAATGACGCGGGCGATGTCCGATATCCTCGATGTCTGTGTCAAAACGATCTTTAGCAAAAGACCCGGTGAAGCCGAAAATGACAGGTTTTTCCGGGGACTGGAAGAGATGACGACAAATGCGCGATGACCGACGTTTTGCAGTGGCACCGATGATCGACTGGACGGATCGTCATTGCCGCTATTTTCACCGGCAGTTGATGCGGTCGGGGCAGGTCTATACCGAGATGATCGTCGCCGATGCGGTGCTGCGTGGCGACCGGGGGCGGCTTCTGGGGTTTGATCCGATCGAACATCCCGTCGTGCTGCAGCTTGGCGGCTCCGATGCGGAAAAGCTTGCCGAGGCCGCCGCGATTGGCGCGGCGTTCGGCTATGACGAGATCAATCTCAATGTGGGCTGTCCCTCGGACCGTGTGCAGTCCGGCACATTCGGCGCATGCCTGATGCGCACGCCAGACGTTGTGGAAAGGGCAGTCGCGGCAATGAAAACCGCGGTCAAGATCTCGGTCACGGTCAAATGCCGTATCGGCGTCGATGATCAGGAGCCCCGCGACGTGCTTCCCGACTTTCTCGATCGCATGGTGGGCGCTGGCGCGGACGCAGTCTGGATCCATGCGCGCAAGGCCTGGCTCAACGGCTTGAGCCCGAAGGAAAACCGCACCATACCTCCGCTCGACTATCCGCTGGTCTATGACATGAAGGCGCGCCATCCCGATGTCTTCATCGGCATCAATGGCGGTATCGTGACCATGGATGAGGCGGTTTCGCACCTGGAGCATGTCGACGGCGTGATGATGGGAAGGGCGGCCTACCAGACGCCTGCCGTCCTCGCCGAGGTTGGCCATCGTCTCTTCGGCGACAAGGAGCAGCCGATCGACTGGCGGGCCTTGCGCGACCGGATGATGGAATATGCCGCAGGCGAACTGGCGAAGGGAGCGCGCCTTTCGCAGGTGACGCGGCATATGGTGGGCCTTTTCAACGGCCATTCCGGCGCGAGGCGCTACCGGCAGATCCTCTCCACGGAGGCGACAAGACCGGGTGCCGGGCCGGAGGTGATCGAACGTGCATTCGAGGCCGTGGAGCTGGAGGCTCAGCCAGCCTGAGGCGAGAGAAACCGAACGCCTTCGCTTCGGGTAGAACCTAAGGTATCTTTTTCAGGTATTTGATATTCGAAGAGAAAAGCAGCCAGGCGAAGACACCTGACTGCTAGGTTGTTTATGCCGAAAGCGCTGCCCTGACCGCATCGATCGCAGCCTCGGCATTCGCGCCGTCGGGACCGCCGGCCTGGGCCATGTCGGGGCGTCCGCCGCCACCCTGGCCGCCAACGGCGGCAGAGGCCGCGCGCACCAGATCGACAGCCGAATAAGTGCCGACGAGATCCTCGGTCAGCGCGGTGACGATGCTCGCCTTGCCGTCTTCGGCAACCGCGATGAAGACCACCGCGGTCTTGGCCCTGTCCTTCTTGGCGCTGTCGGCGAGGCCCTTCAGATCCTTCGGCGCGACGCCGGTGAGAACCTTAGCCACGAGGCTGACATCACCAATCTTTTCGGCCTCATCGGTCTGTCCGGTACCGCCCAGCGCCAGTTGCTTGCGCGCTTCCGTCAACTCGCGCTCAAGACGGCGGCGTTCGTCAAGAAGGGCTTCGACGCGGCTTGATACATCATCCGGCTGCACCTTGAGCTGGGTGGCAAGCGCCTTCAGCAGGTCGTCCTGGCCGCTGAGATAGCGCCGCGCGTCGATCCCGGTCAGCGCCTCGATCCGGCGCACGCCTGCCCCGACGGCACTTTCGCCGACGATCCGGATCAGGCCGATATCGCCCGTCGAGCGCACATGGGTGCCGCCGCAAAGTTCCAGCGAATAGGTTTTGCCCGCCTTTTCGCCCGAAACGGCCTTGCCCATGGAAACGACGCGCACTTCGTCGCCGTATTTCTCGCCGAAGAGCGCCATCGCGCCCTCGGCAATCGCATCGTCCACGCTCATCAGCCTGGTCGTGACGGGGGCGTTTTGCAGGACGATCTCGTTGGCCATGTCCTCGACGGTGGCAAGCTCCGCTGCCGTCATCGGCTTCGGGTGCGAAATGTCGAAGCGCAGCCGTTCGGGCGCGACAAGCGAGCCCTTCTGCGCGACATGGTTGCCGAGCAGCTCGCGCAACGCTTCGTGGATCAGGTGGGTGGCCGAATGGTTGGCACGCAGGCGCGAGCGGCGGGCGTGATCGACTGCGAGCGAAACGGCTTCGCCGCGGGAAATTTCGCCCTTTTCGACAGTCGCATAATGGACGAAAAGTCCGCGGCCCTTCTTCTGGGTGTCGGTAACGCGCAGCGTCGCCCTGTCCGTGGTGATCGTGCCGGTATCGCCCATCTGGCCGCCGGATTCGCCGTAAAACGGTGTCTGGTTGACCACCAGCGCAATCTCTTCGCCCTGGCTTGCCGTTTCCACCGCAGCGCCATCCTTCACCAGTGCTAGCGCGATGCCTTCCGCCTTTTCTGTGTCATAGCCGAGAAACTCGGTGGCTTCGTGCTTCTCGCCGAGCTCGAACCAGATTGTTTCGGTGGCCTTGTCGCCGGAGCCTGCCCAGTTGGCGCGCGCCTCGGCGCGCTGGCGCTGCATCGCATCCTGGAAACCTGACAGGTCAACATGGATGCCGCGGGCACGCAGCGCGTCCTGGGTCAGGTCGAGCGGGAAACCATAGGTGTCATAGAGCTTGAAGGCGGTCTCGCCATCAAGGCTGTCACCCTTCTTGAGGTTGCTGCTGGCTTCGTCGAGAAGCGTCAGGCCGCGATCAAGCGTCTTGCGGAAGCGGGATTCCTCCAGCTTCAGCGTTTCCGAGATCAGCGCTTCCGCGCGCTGCAGCTCGGGATAGGCACGGCCCATCTCGCCGACGAGCACAGGAAGGAGCTTGTAGAGCACGGGTTCGCGGGCGCCGAGAAGTTCGGCGTGGCGCATGGCGCGGCGCATGATCCGGCGCAGCACATAGCCGCGCCCCTCATTGGAGGGCAGAACGCCATCGGCGATCAGGAAGGCGGAAGAGCGCAGGTGATCGGCGATGACGCGGTGGCTGGCGCGATGTTCGCCCTCAGCCCTCACGCCCGTCAGATCGACGGAAGCATTGATCAGGTTGCGGAACAGGTCGATGTCATAATTGTCGTGCTTGCCCTGCAGGACGGCTGCGACGCGTTCGAGGCCCATGCCGGTGTCGATCGAGGGACGTGGCAGGTTCTCGCGACGATCGGCGGAAATCTGCTCGTATTGCATGAAGACGAGATTCCAGATCTCGATGAAGCGGTCGCCATCCTCTTCCGGAGAGCCGGGCGGGCCGCCCCAGATATGGTCGCCGTGGTCGTAGAAGATTTCGGAGCAGGGGCCGCAGGGTCCGGTATCGCCCATCGACCAGAAATTGTCATTGGTCGCAATGCGGATGATCCGGTCGTCGGAAAGGCCGGCAATCTTCTTCCAGAGCGCGAATGCCTCGTCGTCCTCGTGGTAGACCGTGACCAGAAGCTTGTCCTTCGCGAGGCCGAATTCCCCGGTGATCAGGTTCCAGGCAAGCGAGATGGCCTGTTCCTTGAAATAGTCGCCGAACGAGAAATTGCCCATCATCTCGAAGAAGGTGTGGTGGCGGGCGGTATAACCGACATTGTCGAGGTCGTTGTGCTTGCCGCCGGCGCGCACGCATTTCTGCGCGGTGGTGGCAGTCGAATAGGGCCGCGATTCCAGTCCCGTGAAGACGTTCTTGAACGGCACCATGCCGGCATTGGTGAACATCAGCGTCGGGTCGTTATGCGGCACCAGCGGGCTTGATGCGACGACCTCGTGTCCGTTCTGCTTGAAGTAGTCGAGAAAGGTCGACCGGATTTCGTTCACGCCACTCATGCTTCGCCACGTCCCTTTAAACTCTGGTGTCCGACAAGACTTTCCCGGCTTTTAACGGCAGGTGCCTTTACTGTCCAGACAAGACAAAACAGCGGCCCCTAAAAGCCGCTGTTTCATCAGATGGAAGATTTGCTGCGATATGCCTGCCGGAGCAAGCTCAATCGTCGCTGGTCCCGGTCGCCTCGCCACCTTCGTCCTCGCCGGTATCCAGCAGACCTTCGGAGAGCAGGCCGGCATTCTGGCGCAGCGCAAGTTCGATCTCATCGGCGGTCGCGGGATTTTCCTTCAGGAAGGTCCGGGCATTTTCACGCCCCTGGCCAAGCCGCTGGCTGTTATAGGAGAACCAGGAGCCGGACTTCTCGACGATGCCGGCCTTGACGCCCAGATCGATGAGTTCTCCGGTCTTGGAGACGCCCTCGCCATACATGATGTCGAATTCGACCTGCTTGAAGGGCGGTGCCATCTTGTTCTTGACCACCTTCACGCGCGTCTGGTTCCCGACCACTTCTTCCCGGTCCTTGACCGAACCGATGCGGCGGATGTCGAGGCGGACGGAGGCGTAGAATTTCAGCGCATTGCCGCCTGTCGTGGTTTCGGGCGAGCCGAACATCACGCCGATCTTCATGCGGATCTGGTTGATGAAGATCACCATGCAGTTCGAACGCGAGATCGAACCGGTGAGCTTGCGCAGCGCCTGGCTCATCAGGCGCGCCTGAAGACCGGGCAGGCTGTCGCCCATCTCGCCTTCGATTTCGGCACGCGGCGTCAGCGCCGCGACCGAGTCGATGACGATCACATCCAGCGCTCCCGAGCGCACGAGCGTGTCGGCGATCTCAAGCGCCTGCTCGCCTGTGTCCGGCTGGGAGATCAAAAGGTCGTGGAGGTCGACGCCAAGCTTGCGGGCATAGATCGGGTCCAGCGCATGCTCTGCGTCGATGAAGCCGCAAATGCCGCCGCTCTTCTGCGCTTCTGCAATCGTCTGCAGCGCGAGCGTGGTCTTGCCCGAGCTTTCAGGGCCGTAGATCTCGATAATGCGCCCCTTGGGCAGGCCGCCAATGCCGAGCGCGATATCGAGACCGAGCGAGCCGGTCGACACTGTTTCAATCTCAACAACGCTGTCCTGGGCACCGAGCTTCATGATGGAGCCCTTGCCGAACGAGCGTTCGATCTGCGAAAGTGCTGCTTCCAGCGCCTTGCTTTTGTTCACCGATTTTTCCTCGACGAGTCGGAGTGAATTCTGTGCCATCGACTTTATCCCTTGTTGCCGCCGCCGCCTAGGCGATTTGATGATTTCCTTATTTGTACTGCATTTGTTCCCATTCCGCAAGTGCCTTTCAAGTTGATGAAATCATTGATAAAAGGCGATTCTGTTCCGTTTTTGTCTTGCGTGCCGACGTGCTTCGGATGCGGCGGGGCCGCATCGCGAAAAAGGTCAGCGGGCGGGGGACCGGCTTTCGGTTTTCAATGCCTCGATTCGCAGCGCGGCGTCATCCAGATCGCGGGCATAGATCACGCGCGGTTCGCTGATGCCGTGGGTCTTGAGGATGGCCCGGATTTCCTCCGATGACCCGGAGAGGACGACCCGCACATTGCCGTTTTCTGCTTTTCGCAGCGTGCTTTCAAGCACGTTCGCCGCGGACGAATCGAGATACGGCACCTCGGAAAGGTCGAGCACGAAATAGCGCGCGGTTGAGGCGATGCGGTCGAGTACCGAGCCGACCGCTGCGGCTGCACCAAAGAAGAATGCGCCGGAAATGCGGTAGACGACCGTGTCCGGATCGGTGTTGGCGATCGGGCTTTCGGGCTGGGCGTGGTAGTCGGCATAGGGGCTGACGGCCACGTTGCGGCCCATCCTGTCAATGAAGAGCACGGCGCCCAGCGCAAACCCTGCGACAATGCCTTCCGTCAGGTCGCGGAAGACCACCAGCAGGAAGGTCACGATCAGGATCACCGCGTCGCCGCGCGAGGTGCCGATCAGTGTCCGGATCGCCGCTTTCTCCACCATCGACCAGGCAACGACCGCCAGAACGCCTGCAAGCGCGGGAATCGGAATGTAGCGCGCCAGCGGTGCGGCGACGATCATGAACAGCAGCAGGAATGCGGCATGCAGCATGCCGGAGAACGGACTGGTGGCACCGGCGCGCACATTGGTCGCCGTTCGCGCGATCGTTCCCGTCACGCAGATGCCGCCGAACAGGCCGGATGCGATATTGGCGACACCCTGGCCGATCAGCTCCATATTGGAACGATGGCGGCGCCCGGTCATGCCGTCGGCGACGACGGCGGACAGCAGCGATTCGATCGAGCCCAGAAGCGCGAAGGCGAAGGCATCAGGCAGGACTTCCACGAGTTTCTGCAGCGAGAAGGCAGGCATTGCCGGCGTCTGCAGCCCGCGCGGCAATCCGCCGAATTGGCTGCCGATCGTCTCGACGGGGAGGGCCAGCGCAACAAGGCTCGCAACCGCCACCGCGATCAGCATGCCGGGCCAGCCGGGCCTGAAGCGCTTCACCGCTATGATGATGGCGATGGTAAGCGCGGCAATGCCGAGGGCGGCCAGATTGGTGGTGCCGACATAATGCGAAAGATAGGCAACCTTCTCGGCAAAGGGGCCGGGCTCCTTGTCGGGCAGGTCGAGCCCGAAGATCGCGGAAAGCTGGCTTGCGAAGATGATGAGGGCAATGCCTGCCGTGAAGCCCACGGTTACCGGGTAGGGGATGAAACGGATATAGGCCCCGAGCCGGAGATAGCCTGCGGCGATCATGATCAGGCCGGAGACCATCACGGCCAGCAGCAATCCGTCGATGCCGTGGCGTTCGACCGAGGCTGCAACCAGCACGATGAAGGCGCCCGCAGGCCCGCCGATCTGGTGGCGGCTGCCGCCGAGAAGCGACACGAAGAAGCCGCCGATAATGGCGGCGTAAAGCCCGCGATCGGGCGAAACCCCGGAGGCGATCGCAATCGCCATCGATAGCGGCAGTGCGACAATCGCAACCGTCAAACCAGATATGGCGTCGCTTCGAAGACGGTCTACGGAATAACCCTCGCGCAGAACGCTGACGGTTTTGGGAATGAGGCTGGCTGGCATGGGCATTTCACCTGAGGGAAGAGGAGGCAGCATCGCACCCTGCGCGCAATTCCGCAAGATTTGTCAAAGGGATCCGTGCACATGGCGTAGCGACAGGACTTTGAAGCTGCAACCGGAGTGAACGCAGGTGATGATGAAGAATGCAGAGGCTTTCGAGGCCTATCAGAAAAGGCTCAACCGGGTCGGTGATCACATCGCCGCCCATCTCGACGATTCGCTGGACTATGCAAGGCTCGCTGAAATTGCCTGCCTGTCGCCGTGGCATTGGCACAGAATCTATCGCGCCGTCTATGGCGAGACCATACACGCCACCGTCACGCGCCTGAGATTGCACCGCGCCGCCGGCCAGCTACTGCAGACCGATGACAGGCTGGAGGATATCGCCCGCCATGCCGGCTATTCAAGCGTCGCGGCATTCACCCGAAGCTTCAAATCCGCTTACGGCATGGCGCCTTCAGGGTACCGCGCAGACGGACGCCACGCGATCTTCGATAAACCCTTCACTGAGGAGAATGATGCCATGTATGATGTTGAAATTCGGGACTTTCCCGAGCGCCTCGTAGCAGGCGTGCCGCATCGGGGTTCCTATATGGAAGTCGATAAGGCCTTTGGCGATGCCGTCGGCAAAATGGCGGCGGCAGGGGCGCTCCGGCCAGAAATGGCGATGATCGGCATCTACTACTCCGATCCCGGTCTCACGGAAGAGAAGAATCTAAAGTCTTTTGCGGGGCTGGTCGTCCCGGAAGGGTTCGCGCTGCCAGACGAATTGGAGTTGCGCCATTTGCCAGGCGGGCGATACGCCGTCCTGCGTCACAAGGGGCCTTATGCCGAACTACACAAGGCTTATCGGTGGTTTTACGGAAGTTACCTTCCAGAAAATCGCTACGAGCCGGCGGATGCACCGCCCTCGGAAGTCTATCTCAACAATCCGCGCGAAGTGTCGCCAAGAGATCTATTGACTGAAATATGCATTCCTATCAACCGTTAAGGCGATTTACTTTTCATGTAGCTTCAACGCGGTTACGGCCTCGCCGCTGTTGGCGATGTAGTCTCCCGCATCGTCCTGGCGCTGGAGCAGGAGAATGAAGAGAAAGTCCGTCAGCATGAGCTGGGCGTCGCGCGCGGTGATCGCGGAGGAGCGTACCTTTTCCTCGTCCGCGATGGTGTAGAGGTTGATGTCGGCCACACGGGCAACGGCGTTCTGCTTCGGCCCGGTCAGGGAAATCACGGTCGCCTCGCGGGCGCGGGCAAGCTCCGCAATGCGCACGGTCTCGATGCTGGCACCGGAATAGGAAAGCGCAAACAGCACATCGCCGCTCCTTGCGGCGGAGACATTGGCCATCTGAACGTGGCTGTCGGAATCATGCAGCGCATAGCGGCCGAGCTTTTGCAGCTTGTAGCAGAAGTCGCGCGCCACCAGCGAGGACGCGCCGACGCCTGCCACATGGATGCGCTCGGCGCTCATGGTCCGATCAAGCGCCCTGCCGATCACCGCCTCGTCATTGGCAGCAATCGTTTCCTGCATCGCGTGCATCTTGCTGGAAAGCAGCTTCTGGGCAATCGTGGCGTGGCTGTCGCCGAGTTCGATGGTCGAATGCAGCGCGCCCGGCGCGCGCCACTCTCTTGCCTGGGCCTTGCTCACCGCGAGCTTCATGTCCTGATAGCCCGAAAACCCCAGCTTCTGCGCGAACTTGACCACGCTTGACTGGCTGCGGCCGGTCTTTTCCGCAAGGCTTGCGGAGGAAAGCCGGAGCAGTTCATCGGGATGGGCCAGAATGAAGTGGCCGATCTGCCGGTCGGCAGGCGCCAGGCTTTCGATCTGGGCTTCTATGATCTTGAGTACGGACACGGCGGCGCAACCTTTCGGAGGTAATCAGGCGGCCGAATAATAAATTCCCGGAAACAGGAATACAATGGAATTCGCACTGACGCCGAATCCCTCTGTATGGCGCGGAAATTGGAATAAATTATTCTTGGAATCATTTGACAGGTGGAATTTGCAATTATAGCCTTCCGGTCAAAGATGCGGCGGAATGCGCCGCGAGCATTCAAGGGCAGGGGATTTGCATTTGCTGAATGGTGAGCTCGACAAGCTGGTGTCCGAAGGGCGCAATCCGAATAGTCTCGGGCTCGATCTTCTGGATGCGCGCGATATCCTCGAAAAGATCAATGCCGAGGATCGGGGCGTTGCCGATGCCGTCCAGCGCGAGATCCCGGCGATCACGGCAGCCGTCGAGCGGATTGTCGAAGCCTTCAATGCAGGCGGCCGGCTGATCTATATCGGCGCGGGCACCAGCGGTCGTCTTGGCGTGCTCGATGCCTCGGAATGCCCGCCGACATTTTCCGTGCCGCCCGGCATGGTGGTCGGCCTGATCGCCGGCGGCAATGTGGCGCTGACAACCGCTGTCGAAGGCGCGGAAGACGATCCGGCGCTCGGCGCAGCCGATCTGCAGGCGATCGCGCTTGAGGCAAGGGATGTGGTCGTCGGCATCGCTGTCAGCGGCCGCACGCCTTATGTCATCGGGGCACTGGAATATGCGCGCGGGCTCGGCGCCACCACGGTCGCGCTGTCGTGCAACCCTGCGGCGGCCATAGCCGAAATTGCCGATATCGCGATTGCGCCGGTCGTCGGGCCTGAAATCCTCACCGGGTCCACCCGCATGAAATCCGGCACGGCACAGAAGCTGGTGCTCAACATGCTGAGCACGGCAAGCATGGTGCGCATCGGCAAGGTCTATCAGAACCTGATGGTCGACGTGACGGTCAGCAACGGCAAGCTTTACGCCCGCGCGGTGCGCATCGTCATGGATGCGGCAGGCGTTTCGGCGGAAGACGCGGCAGCGCTCCTCGACATGACGCGCAACGATGTCAAGCTTGCCATCCTGATCGCCATGACCGGCATGGAACTGGAGGAGGGGCGTGCGCTCATACAGCGCTCACGCGGCTTCCTGCGCGAGGCAATCAACGAGAAGACGGCTCAAGGCCGCAACGACTGATGTCACTCCGGACCCTTTGGGCCGGCAACAATCACGAGGGAATTGATCATGGGAAGAGTACAAATCATTGCATCCGCGGTCGCGATTGCGGCAGCCCTTGGCGCTTCGGCTATGCCGGCCGCCGCCGAGACACTGAAAATGGCGTGGTCGCAGGACGCCACCGGCCTCGATCCGCATAAGCAGACCGCGTTTTCGTCGATCCGCCTGCTTGAACTGGTCTACGAACCGCTGCTGCGCACCGATGGCGAGCTGAACCTAGCGCCTGCCATCGCCACCTCCTGGGAATTCTCAGAGGACGGCAAGACGCTGACGTTCAAGCTTGATCCGAATGCAAAATTCTCCAATGGCGACAAGGTGATGCCGGCGGATGTGAAGGCCTCGTTCGAGCGCATTCTCGACGAGGCGACGAGTGCTGCCGCACGTTCGAACTTCCTGTCGATCGAAAGCATCGACACGCCGGATGATGAAACCGTGGTCTTCAACCTGTCGCAGCCCGACGTTCCGCTGTTGACGGCGATGTCCTCGATCAATGCGGCCATCGTTCCGGCATCGGCGATCGAAGCCGATACGCTCGGCACCGAAACGATCGGCTCCGGACCGTTCGTTCTGGAAAACTGGGAGCCGAATGCCAGCGAAACGCTGAAGGCGAACGCAAACTGGGCCGGCGGCAAGGTTGGCCTTGACGGCATCGACATTTCGGTTCTGCCGGACGAGACGGCCATTCTCGCCTCGTTGCGCACCGGTCAGGTCGATTTCGCGCTGATCAACGATCCGCTGGTGGCAACCCTGGTGCCGAGCAATCCGGGCCTGACGCTCGACCGCGAGCCGGTGCTGTCCTATCACGTGCTGCAGCTCAACGCCGAAGAAGGCGCGATGAAGGAGCTGAAGGTGCGCCAGGCGATCTCCTGCGCCATCGACCGCCAGGATGTTCTCGACGCGGCGCTTCTGGGCGAGGGCGAAGTCACCGGGCCGTTGACCATGCCGGCCTATGCCACTGATCCGTCTGAGCTGTTCTGCTACAGCCGGGACCTCGACAAGGCCAAGGCGCTGATGAAGGAAGCGGGCTACGAGGACGGCTTTTCCGCAACCGTGATCGCCGCCACCGGCGAGCCGCCGACGGCCGCGTCCGAGGCGCAGGTGATCCAGTCCCAGCTTGGCGAAATCGGCATCGATCTCGACATCGAGATGATGGAACTCAACGTCTATATCGACCGCTGGCTGAAGGGCGATTTCGACATGGCCGTGGCGCTGAACGGCGGCCGTACCGACCCTTACACGATGTATAACCGCTACTGGACCAAGGACGGCAACCTGAACCACGTCGCCCATTACATCGATGACGAACTCGATACGCTGATGAACGAGGGGCGCGTTGAAACCGACCTCGAAAAGCGCAAGGAGATCTTCACGACGTTCTCCAAGCACATCACCGAGGTATCGCCCTGGATCTGGCTTTACACCGGCTACAGCTACACCGCGTCGAGCGACAAGGTGAAGGGCTTCGAAGCCAACCCCACGGGGTCGCTCTTCGGCCTCTCCGCCGTCACCGTCGGCGAATAAGCTGAAACACGAGGGCTGCACGCCATGAATTATCTGACCCGACGGCTGGTGACCTTTCCTCTGGTCATGCTCGGGGTGTCCGTCCTCGTGTTCATTTCGATCAGGCTGGTTCCGGGCGATGCCATCACGGCAATGCTCGGAACCGAAGCCGGCCTGCTGACGCCTGCCCAGCGGGCGTCGCTGGAAACCTATTTCGGCATGGACCAGAGCTGGTTCGGCCAGTACTGGCACTGGCTCGGCGGCGTGCTCCACGGCGACCTCGGCATTTCCGTCACCTATGGCAAGCCGGTGCTCGATGTCATCTTGCGGGTCTTCCCGCTGACGCTCGAACTCGCGCTCCTGTCGATGATCGTGGCGCTCGCGATCGGCCTTCCCGCCGGCATCTATGCTGCGACCCACGCTGAAAGGCCGTCCGACCTCATCGTCCGCGTGGTCGCCATGATCGGCCAGTCGACGCCGAGCTTCGTGGTCGCCCTGCTTGCAATCTATGCGCTGTCCGTCTGGTTCGGGGTGCTGCCGGCCATGGGCACGTTCACGCCCATCTATGTCGATCCGCTCAAGAACCTCGCGCAGATGATCCTGCCGGCGCTGACGCTGGGCTTTGCCTTTGCCGCCGCCGTCACCCGGATCTCCCGGTCTGCGATGCTCGACATTCTCTCCGACGATTATGTCCGCACCGCCCGCGCCAAGGGCGTGCCGCAGCGCAAGGTCATCTGGCACCATGCGCTCCCCAATGCGCTGATCCCGGTCGTCACGGTCTCGGGCGTCGAATTCGGCTATCTTCTCGGCGGCGCGGTGATCGTGGAGCAGGTGTTCGCGCTTCCCGGCCTTGGCCGCACCGTGCTCGATGCGATCCTGCAGCGTGATTACGCGCTGGTTCAGGGCAGCGTCCTGTTCATCGCGCTCAACTTCATGATCGTCAATCTGCTTGTCGACCTCGCCTATGCCGCGCTCGACCCGCGCATCCGGCTTGGAGCACAGTAAATGCGCCTTCTTCGCTCCATCTTTTCCCATCCAAGCGGCCGCATCGGCGGCGCGATCGTGGCGGTCTATCTCGTGATCGCGATCCTCGGCCTTGCGGGCATCACCCCGCATGACCCGCTGATGCAGTTCCGCATCGACCGCCTGCATGCGCCGTCCGCCACCTACTGGATGGGCACCGATCTTCTCGGCCGCGATGTCGCAAGCCGGCTGATGATCGGCATCGCGCAATCCTTCATCGTGTCGTTTTCCTCCGTGGCGCTCGCGACCATTTTCGGCATCGTTCTCGGCCTTGCAGCCGCATGGTGCGGCGGCAACTGGGATGGCGCGATCATGCGGCTGATGGATGTGCTGCTCGCCTTTCCGGCGATCCTGCTGGCGCTCCTGATCATCACTATTGTCGGCCCCGGCACCTGGACCAGCGTGATGGCGATCGCCTTTGTCTATACGCCGATCTTCACCCGCGTGGTGCGCGGCCCGGCGCTGTCGCTGAAGACCCGCGATTTCGTTGATGCCGCGCGTACCTTCGGTTCCTCGCGGACCTATATCCTGTCGCGCCACATGCTGCTTAATCTGGTGGCGCCGCTCACCGTTCAGGTGACGCTGGCGCTCGCCTGGGCGCTTCTGACGGAGGCGGGGCTCTCCTTCCTCGGCCTCGGCACCCAGCCGCCGCAGGCCTCATTGGGCCTGATGCTCAGCGAGGCGCGCAATCTGATGGAAATGGCCCCATGGCTGCTGATCTTCCCGGCACTTGCCATCATGCTCGGTATTCTGGGCTTCAACCTGCTCGGCGATGCGCTGCGCGACATTCTCGACCCCCGTTCGCGGAGGGCTGAGGCATGAGCAGGCTCCTCTCTGTCTTCGACCTCCGTGTCGGCTTCGGCAAGTCGCCGGAGAAGAACGAAGTCGTGCGCGGCGTCAACTTCGATCTCGATGCAGGCGAGACGCTGGCCATCGTCGGCGAAAGCGGTTCCGGAAAATCGGTCACCTCGCTCTGCCTCAACCGTCTTGTCGATTTCGGCGGCGGCAGGATCACGTCAGGCACGATCGACTACACGCTGCCGGATGGCAGCACCGTGGATCTGGCAAAGCTCTCGGAAAAGCGGCTGACCACCATTCGTGGCCGGGAGATCGGCATGATCTTCCAGGAGCCGATGACCTCGCTCAACCCGGTCCACACGATCGGCGAACAGATTGCCGAGAGCTTTCGTCTCCATCATGGCCTGACCGGGCGTCAGGCAATGGACGCGGCGCGCGAGGCGCTGGAGCGGGTGCGCATTCCCGATGCGGAGCGGCGGCTGAAATACCATCCGCACCAGCTTTCCGGCGGCATGCTACAGCGGGTGATGATTGCGATCGCGCTGTCCTGCAATCCGCGCTTGCTGATCGCAGATGAGCCGACCACCGCGCTGGACGTAACCGTGCAGGCGCAGATCCTTGCGCTTCTCGCCGAACTGAAACGCGAAAGCGAGATGGGGCTGATCTTCATCACCCACGATATCGGCCTCGTCGCCGGCATCGCGGACAAGGTGATGGTGATGCAGCAGGGCGAGGTCGTTGAAAGCGGCGCAACCGACACGGTGCTCGACGACCCGCAGCATGCCTATACGCAGCACCTGTTGAAAGCCGTCCCGCACTTTGCAGGCGGGAGCGCGGTGCGCCGTGATTTCGCGCGCAAACCGGCGGATCAACCGGCGCTCGAAGTCGAAAATCTCACGGTCCGCTTTCCGGTCACCTCCGGCATTTTCAAGAAGCAGACGGGCGCGGTGCATGCCGTGGATGGTATCGATTTCGATCTGATGCCGGGGGAGACGCTCGGCATTGTCGGAGAGAGCGGTTCCGGCAAGTCGACGACCGCGCGCGCCGTCATGGGGCTGAACAAGCCGACGCGCGGAACGATCAGGCTTGGCGGGGGCGGGCGCGTTGCCGCCCATGGCGATCCGATCCAGATGGTGTTCCAGAACCCGTATGCGTCGCTGAACCCGCGCCTTCGCGTCGACAGCATTCTCGCCGAACCGGTGATCGCCACCGGCGGCAAGCTCGATGCCGAGACCCGGGCGCGCATGGCAGCGCTCCTGCAACGCGTCGGCCTGCCGGAAAACGCGCTGACGCGCTATCCGCACGAATTCTCCGGCGGCCAGCGCCAGCGGCTCTGTATCGCCCGCGCGCTGATGCTGAAGCCGTCGGTCGTCGTGCTGGACGAGGCGGTGTCCGCGCTTGACGTTTCCGTGCAGGCGATGGTGCTCGAACTCTTGACGGAGCTCCAGCGCGACATGAACCTTTCCTATCTGTTCGTCACCCACGACATGGCAGTGGTCGAGCGCATTGCCCACCGCATCGCCGTTGTCTATGCCGGGCAGATCGTCGAGATCGGCGATGCCGCATCGGTGCTGTCAGATCCGAAACATTCCTATACGAAGCGGCTGATTGCGGCGGTCCCGAGCATTGATCGCCGCCGTCAGGACTACCGGCTCGACACCACCGATGTGCCGTCTCTGGTGCGCCCGGCAGGCTATGAACCGCCCGAAGCCGCGTGGGTTTCCTATGGCAAGGATCACAAGGCGAGGGCCGAAGGATGAGTGCAGCCGGTTTTGACAGGGCATTTGCAGCGCTGGAACAGTCTGTTTCCGCCGGTCGCATCCCCGGTGGCGTGCTCGGCTATGTTGACCGCAACGGTGCGCGGATGACGCGGGCCATCGGTCGCGCCGCGATCGTGCCGGAAGAGCGACCGATCAGCGCCGATACCTGGTTCGACCTTGCCTCGCTCACCAAGGTGATCTTCACCACCACGCGCATCCTCGGCCATGCGCAAGCGGGCGAGATCGACCTCGATGCGCCGCTGACCTCGGTTATCCCGGACTTCCGTCAGTATGATCCGAATTGCTGGGAGCGTCAGGTCACCTTCCGCCAGTGCCTCGGCCATCTGACGGCGTTTCCCGCGGTCGAGCCGATCTACACCTATGACGGCGATCCGGATCGCCTGCGCGCCTTCGTGCTTCAGCGGGAATGGAAGCGGCTTGAAAGCCCGGTCTATTCCGACATCAATTTCATACTTCTGGGCATCGCTTTGGAGCGGCTTGCGGGAAAGACCATCCGCGAAATGGACCCCGGACCGGGCTTCGCCTTTTCCGGCGATCCGCAGCACACGGCGGCCACCGAGCACTGCTTCTGGCGTGGCCGGGTGATCTCGGGCGAGGTCCATGACGAAAACTGTTACGCGCTTCAGGGATCCGGCCATGCGGGCCTTTTCGGAACGGTCGACGCGGTGCTGGGCTTTGCCGGGGACCTGCTTCAGCGCGCGGAAGCGCCTGACGTGACGCTGATGCGCACGCCCTTGTCCGAGCGCCGCACCCATGGCTGGGAACGGCCCTATGGGGGCTGGCACGGCGGCGCGCGCGCTTCGGACGAGACGATCGGCCATACCGGCTTTACCGGCACCTCGCTTTGCATCGATTTTGACCGCGGCCATGCCTGGACACTGTTAACGAACCGGGTTCATCCAAGCCGCCATTTCGACAGCGGCATCATGGCGCTTCGCCGCGCCGTCAGCGACTTCATCAACGGAGCGGAATAATGGCTGAGGATTTCAAGCCGGTCTGGGCTGTCGGTCTGATGACCGGAACCGTGCTCGACGGCAATATCGATGTCGCCATGCTGAAGACAGACGGCGTCAGCGTCTCAGAATTCGGCGCCTACACGCTTGCGCCCTATCCGCAATCGACCCGCGACCTGCTCGAGGAAACGCTGGCGGTTGCCCGCAAATGGAATTTCGAGGGCGAGGAGCCCGCGATCTTTTCTGAAGCAGAAGAGGTTCTCACACGGGCACAGTCGGCGGCGGTAAAGGCGCTTGTCGAAGAGCAGGGCCTCACCATGGACGAGATCGGCGTCGTCGGCTTTCACGGCCAGTCCGTGCTCCATCGCGCGCCGACGAAGACCCGCATCGGCGACACCCGCCAGCTGGGAGACGGTGCGCTGATGAGCGACCTGCTGGGCTGCAAGGTGGCCTATGATTTCCGCACCGCCGATGTGCGGGCGGGCGGGCAGGGCGCGCCGCTTTCGGCGGGCTACCATCAGGCGCTGCTCAGGGGCCTCGACACATCGGGCGAGACGGCGGTGCTGAACCTCGGCGGCGTGGCGAATGTCACCTGGTGGGATGGCGCAGACCGGCTGATCGCATTCGATACCGGCCCGGCGAATGCGCCGATCAACGATTTCATCAAGCAGAACGGACTGGGCGAGATGGACCGTGACGGAAAGCTTGCACTTTCGGGCACCGTCGATGAAGGCCGGCTCTCCCGTCTTCTGGAACACCCCTATCTTTCCGCGCCCTATCCGAAATCGCTCGATCGCTTTGATTTCCTCGCCTCCATGGCCGACGGGCTGGACCCTGAGACCGGGGCTGCGACACTGACCGCATTCACTGCCTCCGCCGTTGGCAAGGCGCTCGATCTTCTGCCGGTACGGCCTGAGCGCCTGATTGTCTGCGGGGGCGGCAGGCGCAATCCGGCGATCATGGCAATGCTTGAAAGCCGGGCAGGCGTGAAGGCGGATCCGGCGGAAGCGGTGGGCTGGCGGGGCGATGCGATCGAGGCCGAGTGTTTCGCCTTCCTTGCGGTGCGCTCGCTCCGCAACCTTCCGATCAGCTTCCCGACGACCACCGGCGTGCCGCAGCCGATGACCGGCGGTAAGGTTGCCGGCTGAAGGGCAGAACGGGTCTGCGCTTCTGCGGGAAACGCTTCGCGGCTGGGGTAACCGCCGCAGTCCGCCCGTCCAGCCCTTATGCGGCTGACAGCGTTTCCGCCATGCGGTGCCGCGCCCGAGCGAGGCGCGACATCACGGTGCCGCAGGGGATCGAGAGCATCTCGGCGATCTCTTCATAGTTATAGCCTTCAATGTCGCGCAGGATGACGACCGCGCGAAAGCATGGCTCGAGCCTGTCAAGCGCTGCCTCGACGCCGATGCGGTCCATTTCCCTGGTCTCCGCTGCCCGGTCTTCGAGCCCGATATCCTCGTCAAGCACCATCATCGGCAATACCCGGTCGTGACGCCTCCGGTTGGAATCGATGCTGCGCATGATTGCATTGAGCCAGCCCGAGAGATTGTCGCCGCGCCATTGGGCCTGACGTTCAAGCGCCACGGCAAGGCAGTCCTGAACGAGGTCATCGCCGCAGCAGCCTGCCAGCGCGCCTGCAAGACGTCTAAGGCGCGGCAGTTCATCAAGGATTGCCGCCTCGAAATTGCGATTGGCTGGCGCAGCGTTTTGATGGCGCTGCGCCGGTGACCGGCGCTCATGAAGGTCGTGCCACCTGCCAGGCGCCATCGCCGGCATTCTGGCCGCTGATATCGCCGGGCTGTTTGTCGCCGGCGCGGAAATACAAGGGTTCGCCATTCAATGCCCACTGTCTCTGGCCGTCCTTGCGCACCACAAAGCTGTAATGTGCAAACGGTTGCGCGGAAGAGTTGGCGAGATATGGGGGCCATTCGCTGGCGCAGCTACCATAGCAAGCGGATTGGTCCCTTGCGTCATGCGCATAGGTGTAGAGCGTCTGGCCATTCTGGCCTGCGAGCACCTGGCCCTCGGGCGAATTGACGGACTGGAAGGTGGTGGTGCCGGCGTGGGCGATGCCTGCAAATGCCGCAAGGGCGATCGCGGCGAAGATCGGTGTCTTCTTCATGGTTGTCGTCTCCGTGTTGTGTGACCGCCGATTGCGGTCGTGACACCCCATAGACACGCGGCGACGCGAGTTTATTCCCGGTGGCGGCGATTTTTAGTTGCCGAGACCCGGCGAATCCTGCCAATTCACGCCCATGGAACTCTCACCGCAACAGGACGAAGCACTGCAGGCCGTTGCCCGCTGGCTGAAGGAAGGCCGGGCGCCGGTATTCCGGCTGTTCGGCTATGCCGGAACGGGCAAGACGACGCTTGCGCGCTATTTCGCCGAACATGTGGATGGCGATGTGCTCTTTGCCGCCTTTACCGGCAAGGCCGCGCAGGTGCTGCGCTCGCGGGGCGCCACCAATGCCCGCACCATCCACTCCCTGATCTACCGTCCGAAGGGCGAGGAGATGATCGAGGACGAGGACACAGGCAAGACGTCCGTGTCGCCGATGTTCACCCTCAACCGGCAAAGCCCGCTTGCCAAGGCGGCACTGATCATCATCGACGAGTGCTCGATGGTGGATGAGAAGCTCGGTCAGGACCTCGTCTCCTTCGGCACGCCGGTGCTGGTGCTGGGCGATCCCGGCCAGCTCCCGCCCGTTTCCGGCGGCGGCTACTTCACCAACCACGAGCCCGATTTCCTGCTCACCGAAATCCACCGCCAGGCCCGCGACAACCCGATCATCGATCTTGCGATGAAGGTGCGCGAGGGCGAGGCGATCGGTTACGGCGATTACGGGCTGGCGCAGGTGATCTCCAAGCACGATGTGACGCAGGATCTCGTCCTCGATGCGGATCAGGTGCTGGTCGGCACCAACCGAACGCGGCGGCGCTACAACCAGCGCCTGCGTGAACTGAAGGGCTTTACCCAGGTCCATCCGCAGGCCGGCGACAAGCTGGTATGCCTGCGAAACGACCCCGCCAAGGGCCTGCTCAACGGATCGCTCTGGAAGGTTATGTCTGCCTCGCGCGAGACGGTAAAACCCGGCATCAACCTGCTGGTCAATCCGGAAGAGGATGACCCCGATCGCTCGGCTGCGCGTATCAAGCTGCTGAAGGCGGCCTTCGAGGATGCCGAAACCGAAATCCCGTGGTCGACGAAGAAGCGCTATGACGATTTCGATTACGGCTATGCGCTGACGGTTCACAAGGCGCAGGGCTCTCAATGGAGCAATGTCGTGCTGTTTGACGAGAGCTGGGCATTCCGCGACACGCGGGAGCGCTGGCTTTACACCGCGATCACGCGCGCCGCCGAGAAATTGACGATTGTGATGTAAGGGTGCAGATTTTATCTCTACAATCCAGAGATGAGCAGCCGGCCATCAGCCCCAGCGCGCTGATGCAATGTTGAAACGGAGTGTGCCATGACTGCCAAGCTTTCCGTAAATCTGAACGCCATCGCGCAATTGCGCAACAGGCGCGATTTGCCATGGCCGAGCGTGCGCCATTTCGGAAAGATCGCCCTTGCGGCCGGCGCCCACGGCTTGACCGTGCATCCGCGCCCGGACCAGCGCCATATCCGGTTTTCGGACCTGGCTGTCCTGCGCGCCCTGATCGCGGATGAATTTCCGAACGCCGAATTCAACATCGAAGGCTATCCGAGCGATCACTTTATCGGGCTCTGCCTTGAATGCGCGCCGCATCAGGTCACGCTGGTGCCGGACGACCCGGCGCAGGCGACCTCGGATCATGGCTGGAACTTCATGCAAAATCGCGACCTGCTCAAGAAGACGGTGGAGCGGTTGAAGAAGAAGAAGATGCGGGTTTCGCTGTTTGCCGACGGTGATGCTAGCCAGGAGCAGCTTCGGGCGGCAGCCGAAAGCGGTGCCGACCGCATCGAGCTTTATACCGGGCCTTACGGTGCCTGTCACGACGACCCCAAGGCCGAGGCCGAGCTTGCAGCGCGGCTGGGGGAGACGGCTTCGATCGCCCGCAATCTCGGTCTTGGCGTCAATGCCGGGCACGACCTCACGGTTGCCAACCTGCCGCCGCTCGTGGCGCAGATTCCGGACCTTGCCGAGGTCTCGATCGGCCATGGCCTGACGGCCGACGCGCTGGAATATGGCATGGCGGAGAGCGTACGCCGGTTCCGCCATGCCTGTGGCGATACGATCTGACGCGTTTCAGAACGCGTTCAGATTTTCCTTAAAGAAGGTCTCGAGCGGCTTGGGCCGGCGGCCGGTCAGCGTCTCGAAATCGTCATTGACGACATCGAACCTGCCGGTCCTGACGTTGTCATCGGAACTCACCAGCATATCGACCAGGAAGGGCGGCAGGCCGAAACCTTCGAGCGTGGTCCGCAGGGTTTCACTGTCGACGTGCTGGACGGCGAGCGGTTTACCCGAAGCCTTGCGGGCAAGCGCTGCGACATCCTCGATCGTGTGACCATGCACGCCGACCAGCGTGTAGGTCTTGCTGCCGGCGTCGTCCGCCATGAGTGCTGCAGCAAGCGCGCGGGCGCAGTCGTCATGGGCAATGTAGTTGAGCTTGCCATCACCGGCAGCCGACATCATCACGCCGTGGGAAAGTGCATCCGGCAGGCTCTGCAGCAGGTTTTCCTGATACCAGGCATTGCGCAGGATCGTGTAGGACAGGCCGCTTGCCTTGATCGCCTCTTCGGTGCCGAGATGATCACCGGCAAAGCTGATCAGCGAACCGTCCGCGCCCACAAGCGAGGTATAGACGATGTGACCGGCGCCTGCGGCTTTTGCTGCGTTGACGGCTGCGCTGTGCTGGGCCAGGCGGTCGGTTGAGGGATCAAGCGCGTCGGTCGAGATGATGGCGACACGGTCAGCGCCGGCAAAGGCTTCGGCAAGGCTGTCCGGCTGGTTGAAATCGGCCTGCCGGACGATCACGCCCTTCTCGGCAAGGTCAGAGAGCCTGGAGACGTCGCGGGTGGTGGCAATGATCTCCGCGGCGGGCTTTCCGGCTTCGAGAAGGAACTCGATGGTCTTGCGGCCGAGCTTGCCCGATGCGCCGGTGACGAGGACAGTGTTATGGTTCATGTTTTTTTCTTTCATGGAAATCTGTTTGGCGTCTCGCAATGACACTTCGATCTGCAGGGAGGTCAGTCGAAGTCTCAAAAAGAGACTATGTTTCATTTAGTGTCTTTGATATCCGTGTAAAGAAGGCACCAATTTGTAACCGGGTTACAGCCGTGTGCGCAGGAGTTTGAAATGGAAGCTGGGTTTCCGGTCTGGGCAAAAGATGAACTGGCACGCAAGATGGCCGAGACGGGCGCCGATGGCTGCCCGGTCCGCGATGTCTTGAGCCAGGTTTCAGGCAAGTGGAGCACGCTCCTGATGATGGCGTTGTCGGGCGGCGCCTTGCGCTTTGCCGAACTGAAGCGCGTCACACCGGATATCTCCCAGAGGATGCTGACGAAGACTTTGCGGGATCTGCAGCGCGACGGCTTCATTACCAGGACCGTATTCCCGAGCAAGCCGCCGAAGGTGGTCTACGAACTGACCGATACCGGACGTTCGTTTCTGGTGCCGTTTTCTGCGCTGGTGCAATGGTCGCTCGATTATCACGAGATCATTCGCGCGTCGCGCCGGGATTTTGACGAGGATTCTGATTTGGGGGAAGAGGATGCCTGAACGACAAACACCCCGGCGCAGGGGGCAAAGCCGGGGTGTTCGTTGGGGGTCATCTCATTTTTATAAGCACGAAACGTCGCTGACGTCCGCTTAGTTCCAATATATGGTTAAATTTTAGTAGATTTTAAGGCCCTTGCCAAATCCGACCGTGCAGCATGGTTAACAGGGCGGCACAGGAATGCCGCCGCGTGTACAGGAAACATGCTCCTTAGGCGTTTTCAGCGAGGGATGATCCGAAGGCTCAGAAGTTCCGGCTGATGCCGAGGCCGCCATAGGTCAAGCCGCTGTTGGGCTTGGCAAGATCGGCGTTCGAGGAGTGGCGGACGGTGGCCGTCAGGCTCCAGTTTTCGTCAAGATCGACGCCGAGCGCCAGATATTCGTGGAACAGGAGGTGGGAGCCGACGCCAGGGCCGCGGCCACCCTCATCGAGGTCGCCATTGGTCAAGGCGCCGCCGAAGCCGATATCGGCGAATGTCCGGTCGATGAGTGAAAATTTCCAGCTCGCGCCCGCCATCAACTGCGAGGCTTCGTCATCGGTCGAGATGCTGGCGCTGAGGAAGAAGCGCGGGTGGAAAAACTTGTCGAAGCCTTCGCGTCCCTCGCTGTGAAGCGGATCGAAGAACAGGCTCGGGATGATGAAAACGCCGCTTTCAAAGTCCGATTTCGCGCCGAGAGAGGCGGCGATCTCAAACCGGGCCTCATCGAAAATACTCTCATGTGCAGCGGTGGGAGGGGTGTCTGCGTCGGCGGCAAGGGCGGATGTCGCAGAAACCATCAAGACTGCTGCGACCGCAGCCGGCGTCGAGAACGCTTTCATTTTCATATGGTAGGCCTGTTCGAATCAATTCGGTAACCATAATGCGTCAAAGCACATTTTTGCCGCATTACGTCCCAACTTTGATCTCAGGTCAAGCCGTCGCTAATTTAAACTCAGGCAGGCTCGATCACGCCGAGCGCGGCTTCGAAAAGCCTGCGGCCATCAGTGCCGCCGTGGGCCGGCTCGATGAGGTTTTCCGGGTGAGGCATCATGCCGAGCACATTCCCGGCCTCGTTGACCAGACCCGCAATATCATTGACGGACCCATTCGGATTGGTGCCTTCCGCATAGCGGAACACGACCTGGCCGCGGTCTTCAATGGCCGCCAGCTCATCGGCTTCTGCAAAATAGTTGCCGTCGTGATGGGCGACCGGGCAGCGGATGATCTCATCCTGCCGATAGCTGTTCGTGAAGGCCGTGCGGTTGTTTGCGACAGAAAGCCGCACTTCGCGGCACACGAACTTCAACGAGGCATTGCGCATCAGCGCGCCGGGAAGAAGTCCGGCTTCGACCAGAATCTGGAAACCGTTGCAGACGCCGATCACGCGAACGCCTTGGCGCGCCTTTTCGGCCACCGCGCGCATCACCGGCATCCGGGCGGCGATGGCGCCGCAGCGCAGGTAGTCGCCATAGGAGAAACCGCCCGGGATGACGATCAGGTCGACATCGGGAAGTTCCGTTTCGGTCTGCCAGACGGTGACCGGATCGTGGCCGGAAATCTGGCTGAGCGCTGCGAACATGTCGCGGTCGCGATTGAGGCCCGGAAGCTGGATGAGCGCGGATTTCATGGCAGGTCCGATCAGTTCAGTTCGACGGCGTAGTTTTCGATCACCATGTTGGCCAGAAGCTTTTCGCACATGGCGGCAACGTCGGCTTCGGCCTTGGCGCGATCGTCGGTATCGAGCACGAGGTCGAACACCTTGCCCTGACGGGCGCCAGCAAGGCCTTCGAAGCCCAGACCATGAAGGGCGCCTTCGATGGCCTTTCCCTGCGGATCGAGAACGCCGTTTTTCAAGGTGACGATGACGCGGGCATTGATCACTGGCTTAACCTCAATTTCTCTTTGTCTTTGCTATTTCACGAGCACGGGACCGGCGGCACGCGTCGGTTCGTTTTCGTTCATGATGCCGAGCCGGCGGGCGACTTCGGAATAGGCGCTGACCGACGTGCCATCCGCGCCCTCGACGCGGGAGTCGAGCCGCTGGCGCGTTGCGAGATCCATCAACCGGCAGCTGTCGGGAGAGATCTCGTCGGCAAGAATGATGCGCATCATGTCGCCTTCGAACAGGCGGCCGCACTCGATCTTGAAATCGACGAGCTGCATGCCCGCTCCGAGAAAAAGCCCGGACAGGAAGTCGTTGATGCGGATCGCAAGCGCCATCATGTCATCGAGTTCGGGCGGCGAGGCCCAGCCGAACGCGGTGATGTGTTCTTCGGTCACCAGCGGATTGTTGAGCTCGTCGGAGTTCAGGCTGAATTCGACGATGGAACGCGGCAGCGGCACGCCTTCCTCGATCCCGAGGCGGCGCGAGAGCGAACCGGCTGCGACATTGCGGACCGTCACGATCAGCGGGATCATCTCGACTTCGCGGACCAGCTGTTCGCGCATGTTGAGGCGGCGGATGAAATGCGTGGGAATCCCGATCGCGTTCAGATGTCCAAAGACATACTCGGAGATGCGATTGTTCAGGACACCTTTTCCGTCGATCACGTCGGCGCCTGCACCCGGCTCGGTGCTGGCATCGTCCTTGAAGAACTGGATCAGGGTTCCGGGCTCGGGGCCTTCGTAAAGGACTTTTCCCTTGCCTTCATACACCCGGCGGCGACGGCTCATAACTGTCTCGTATACGTTGGCGCGCAATAAGAGAGCGCGCAGATATCTTCTCTTTCGCTCGAATAGCGAGTTTGCGCCGCTTTCTCAATCAAAACCACGCGTTTTTCAAGGCAATTGCGGTTTTGCACGTTTTGCTGGCCGCAAATCGATAAGGAAAGTGGATTTTGGCAGGAAACGACCCTTCTGATCTTCCATATTGCAAAAGCAATGACCATTTTGGTGGAATGTAGAACCCAAAGGGAGGTTGAAATGGCAGACCGAATCTTTTCCGATCGCGGCAAGGCACACGAGGCGGCTTTCAGCGCCGGGCATGATGCGCAGTTCCGCCTCACAGCGCGGCGCAATCGCCTGGCTGCCAATTGGGCGGCGGGTCTGATCGGGCGTGACGGCGATGCCGATTACATCAGGGAAGTGATGGCCAGCGACTTCATCGAAGCAGGCGACGCCGATTTGATCGGCAAGCTGATGGATGATTTCCGCGCGGCCGGCGTCGATATGGACGAGGCAACCATCCGGGCAAAGCTTCAGCAGTTCCACCTTGAGGCGGCGCAGGCGCCGGAAGCAGGCTGAGCCGTCTCAGCCAAGCAGCATGATCGCAACCGGCTCGCCCGCCTCTGCAGCTTCTGCGTGGGGCGGGCGAACGATCAGGCAATCGGCTTCAGCAAGCGTCACCTGAAGAGAGGAATCCTGGCTCTCGAAGGTCTCCGCGCGGCCATCGGCGCTCAGGCGGGCGCGCATGTAATGCTGGCGCGGTCCGTTGGCCTCGAGAGCATGTCCTGCAATCGCTTGTCTCTGCCTTTCCCGCGCCTTGAGGCCGCCGATCCTGCGGATCAGCGGTTCTGCAAAAAGCAGCGCGCAGACGAAGCTTGAGGCAGGGTTTCCGGGAAGACCGAGGACCTGCATCTCGTCCAGACGTCCGACCATCAGCGGCTTTCCCGGACGCATCGCCACCTTCCAGAAGTCAAGCGCCATGCCCAAGCCCGAAAGCGTGGGCTGGATCAGGTCGTGGTCGCCGACCGAGGCGCCGCCGATCGTGATCAGAATATCGGCGTCTGCGCGCCGTGCCCGTTCGACGGCATCTTGGATGTCTTCTTCACGGTCGCGGGCAATGCCGAGATCGATCGTCTCGGCGCCATTGGCCCGGGCAAGCGCGAGAATGGCGATGTTGCCGGAGGCGGAGATCTGGCCGGGTCCGGGAAGCGTCCCGGGTGATACCAGCTCGTTGCCGGTGGCAAGGATCGCGACGCGCGGGCGGCGCAGCACACGGACATGGCCATGGCCGCAGGCCGCGGCAACGGACAGCGCGCGCGCATCGAGCGTCCTGCCGCGTTTCAGAAGCACGTCGCCTGCCTTGAAGTCCTGGCCCGCCTTGCGGATATTGGCCCCAGCTTCCGGCGCTGTTGCGATGAACACCCGACGGTCGCCGCGCGTCTCGGTATTTTCCTGCATCACCACGCTGTCGGCGCCTTCGGGAACCGGCGCGCCGGTGAAGATCCGCATCGCGGTTCCAGGCGTGACGGCAATATCCGGCATGGCGCCTGCCGCCACTTCGCCGACAAGCGAAAGCTCTGCACCATGAGGCCCGATATCGGCCGCGCGCACCGCATAACCATCCATGGCGGAGGCGGAGAAGGGCGGCTGGGTGATGCGCGAGACGATGTCTTCGGCCAGGACGCGGCCATCTGCCTCGTCAAGCGGCGCGCTCTCGACAGCGCTTGCCGTGCGGGCATGCGACAGGAGGATCTCGCGCGCCTCTTCCACGGACAGCAGCGGGGTTGCCATCTCAGTCTTCCTTGCTGCGCCTGAATTCGCCGCTCTTGCCGCCGGACTTCTCGACAAGACGGATCGCGCCGATTTCCATATCGCGATCTGCTGCCTTCGCCATGTCATAGATCGTCAGGCAGGCGACCGACACGGCGGTCAGCGCCTCCATTTCGACACCGGTCTTGCCGGTCAGCGCAGCCGTCGCCTGAACCCTGAGGCCCGGAAGGGCGTGATCTGCAGCGATGTCGACCTTGACCTTCGTCAGCATCAGGGGGTGGCAGAGCGGAATGAGGTTCGACGTCTGCTTGGCGCCCATGATGCCGGCAATGCGGGCCACTGCAATCACATCGCCTTTCTTCGCGTTGCCGCTTTCGATCAGCGCCAGCGTTTCCGGCTTCATGCGGACATAGCCTTCGGCGGTGGCCGTGCGGTCAGTTTCGGCCTTGGCGCCGACATCCACCATCCGCGCCTCTCCGGCCTCGTCGATATGGGTCAGGCGATCGGGCTTGTCCGTCATCGGTTCGCCGCTGCCTCGCCGTTCAGAAGCATGCGGGTGGCGGCAGTGATATCGTCCTTGCGCATCAGGCTTTCGCCGACCAGGAAGGTCGAAATTCCGGCGCGTTGAAGCCGCAGGCAGTCCTCATGCACGAAAATGCCGCTCTCGCCGACGATCAGCCGGTCGTCGGGGATCATCGGCACAATCCGCTCGCTGTTCTCCAGCGAAACCTCGAATGTGCGCAGATTGCGGTTGTTGATGCCGAGGAGGGGCGAGGAGAGCTTGAGCGCCCGTTCGCATTCGGTTTCGTCATGCACCTCGATCAGCGCATCCATGCCGAGTTCGAAGGCGGTATCTTCCAGCAGCCGCGCCTCGTCATCGCTAAGGCTTGCCATGATGATCAGGATGCAATCTGCCCCCCAGGCCCGGGCCTCATAGACCTGATAGGGCTCGAACATGAAATCCTTGCGCAGCGCCGGAAGGGCGCAGGCGGCCTTGGCTTCAGCCAGATATTCCGGTGCGCCCTGAAAGCTCGGCGTATCGGTCAGCACGGAAAGGCAGGCAGCACCGCCTTCTTCATAGGCCTTCGCAAAGGCCGGCGGGTCGAAGTCCGGCCGGATCAGGCCTTTGGAGGGGCTTGCCTTCTTGATCTCGGCAATCAGGCCGAAACGGCCTTCATCCTTCCGGTCGAAGAGCGCCTTGGCGAAGCCGCGCGGCTTGTCGGTGTCTTCGATCCTTGCGCGCAGGTCCGCGAGCGATACCTTCGCCTTCGCCGCAGCGATTTCCTCGCGCTTATAGGCTTCGATCTTCGTCAGAATGTCGCTCATGCCCGTGATCCGTTGTCTGGCTTTCGGTTGGAGGCGGCGACCAGCCTGTCCAGCGCCACGGCGGCCCTGCCGCTTTCAAGCGCCTCGGTGGCGATCGCCATCCCGTCGGAGAGCGTGTCAGCCTTGCCTGCAACCACGAGGGCTGCGGCTGCGTTGCACAGCGCGATGTCGCGATAGGCGTTCTTCTCGCCGGAAAGCACCTTGCGCAAAGCCGCGGCATTGACCTTGCCGTCACCGCCGCGCAACGCGTCGAGATTGACCTTGGCAACGCCGAAATCGGAGGGCGACAGCGAGAATTCCCGAACCTTGCCATCGGCAAGCTCGGCCACCATCGTCTCGCCGGTGGTGGTGATCTCGTCGAGGCCCTGGCCGTGGACGACCCAGACCTTTTCGGAGCCGAGATCGCGCAGCACCTCTGCAAGCGGGCGCACCCATTCGGGTGAAAACACGCCAAGGAGCTGGCGGCGGACACCGGCCGGATTGGCAAGCGGGCCGAGCAGGTTGAAGATCGTGCGGGTGCCGAGCTCGACCCTGGAAGGGCCGACATGACGCATCGCCGCATGGTGTTTCTGGGCAAACATGAAGCCGATGCCGGCTTCTTCGAGGCAGGCTTCGATGACGTCTGGCGTAATGTCGAGTTCGACCCCGAGTTCGGAAAGGCTGTCGGCGGTGCCGGAGCGGGAGCTGAGCGCCCGGTTGCCGTGCTTTGCCACGGTCACGCCGGCGCCCGCCGTGATGATTGCCGCAAGGGTGGAGATGTTATAGGTGCCGGCGCCATCGCCGCCGGTGCCGACGATATCGATCGCGCCTGCCGGCGCGTTCACCGGCGTCATCTTGGCGCGCATGGTGGAAACCGCCCCGACGATCTCGTCCACTGTTTCGCCCTTGACGCGCAGCGCCATCAGGAACCCGCCGATCTGGGATGGGGTCGCTTCGCCCGACATCAGCAGATCGAAGGCCTGTCGCGCCTCGTCGCGGCTCAGCGAATTGCCGCCGGCGATCTTGGCAATGTAGGGCTTCAACTCGAACATGGTTTGCTCCTGCTGTCGGATGCGGCGGTCGGGCGGAAGATGCTCGCTCATTATTCAAGCCCACCTCATGCGCGCCCGATGGCTTGCACCAGGCGCGCCCGCGGCGCTCTAGCGCATGTTGACGGCTTGCTGGGCGAGCGTCTGGTTGATCGAAACGCCGTACTCGCTCTGCAGACGGTTGATCATCTCGTCGAGAATATCGTCGCCGGCATAGGCGGCAATCGCATTCACGGCCTGATCATCGCCGCTGGCGGCAAGCGTTCCAGTCGGGTTGACGACGGCGACAACCTTGAGGACGACCTGTTCGGCGCCGCTGTCACGCTGGGCGGTGGCGACGGTGCCGAGCGGACCGCTGAAGGCTGCGGCAACGGCTTCGCCGCCGAGCGCATCGTTCGGGGCCGTGCGGGTCACGGAGGTTACGCTGTTGACGTCGATCGCGAGATCATCGGCGATCTGCTGCATGCTTTCGCCGCCCTCGATGCGGATTTTCAGCTCGTCCGCCTTGTCGGCAAGCGCAACGCGCTGCTGCTCGGCCGCCCAATCGGTCTGAACCCTGCTGCGGACCTCGTCGAAAGTGCGGTCGCGGGCCGGGATGATGTCTTCGACCTCGTACCAGACGACGCCGCCATCGGAGAGATTGAGGGGAAGGTTCTCCACGCCGGTGTCGCTGTCGAAAGCAGCGCCTACAAGCTCGCTGCCGAGCGGCAGATCGGGGACGGGATTGCCGTTCTGGTCGTTGCCGCTGGCATCGATGGCATCGACGGTGACGGGCGTCAGGTTCAGCGAGGCGGCCGCATCGGCCATGGATGCGCCGCCCGCACGCTGATCTTCATACTGGTTCTCGACGTTGAGAATGTCGTTGGCCGCCTGCTGTTCGGCAAGCTCCTGACGGATGCGGTCCTTGACCTGATCGAACGGCGTGACCGTGGCCGGCTGGATCGCGGTTATGCGCAGGATCACGGGGCCGAAATTGCCCTGGATCACTTCGCTGGTGCCGCCTTCATTTTCAATTGCGAAGGCAGCCTCGTCGATGGTGGCGTCAGGGAACTGGCCCTTGCGGTAGATGCCGAGCGTGACATCGCCCGACGTTCTGCCCTGATCTGCGATCAGCTGATCGAAGGTCTTTGTGCCATCGGCAAGCGCCTGTGCAGCCTGTTCCGCCGTTGCCTGATCGGCAAAGGTGAGCTGCTGGATGCGGCGTTCCTCGGGGGTCGTGAAGCTTGCAATCCGGGCGTCGTAGTCTGCGCGCACCTCAGCGTCGGTGACGGCGGCGGGATCGGCGATGTCGGCCGGGTGCAGCGCCACATAGGAGAGCTTGCGGTATTCCGGCGCGCGGTAAGCCGTCTTGCGCTGCTCGAACCAGGGCTCCAGCACATCGTCTGCCGGCGACTTCACCGGATCGATGAAAGCATTGTTGATGACGATGTAATCCACGCCGCGCGACTGGTTGCGGTATTCGCTGATCGCATCGACAAGCGTCTTCGGCGGCACAAAGCCGTCTGCCATGCCATCGACGATCTGCGAGCGGACGGCAACCTTGCTGCGCTCGGCGACGTAATCATCTTCGTTGAGGCCGACATTGCGCAGAAGCGCGCTGAAGCGCTGCCGGTCGAATCGGCCATCGCTGTTCTGGAAGGCCGGGTCATTGGCGATGATCGTTGCAAGGCGGTCTTCGGAGAGGCCGAGATTCATGTCGTCGGCAAGCTGGTCGAGCGAGGCGCCGGCAACGAGCTGGGCGTTGACCTGCTGGTCGACGCCGATCATGCGGGCTTCCTCGCCGGTCAGGCGGCGGCCGAACTGGTTGCTGAGGCTGTCGAGCTGGCGCTGGTAGGCGAGGCGGTATTCGTTCGCCGAAACCGTCTTGTCGCCAACGCGCACCACCACATCCGAACTGCCGGAAAGAAATGCGCTGGAGGCGCCCCAAATCCCGAAGGAGATGATCAGCAGAATCAGGAGGAGTTTCGCGACCCAGGTCTGGGCGCCTTTGCGCATTGTCTCAAGCATTCTCTAGCAGTCCCTGTTTGCCGAACCTTC
Source organism: Martelella limonii (assembly GCF_013344475.1). Classification (GTDB taxonomy): domain Bacteria; phylum Pseudomonadota; class Alphaproteobacteria; order Rhizobiales; family Rhizobiaceae; genus Martelella; species Martelella limonii. The sequence goes on from NZ_JABUOU010000001.1 coordinate 431,842, forward strand.
GGTTTTGTGACGCTTCATAGACGAAGATGCAACCGAATTGAAGCCGCAGCCTCTCAAAGGCCCGCAACAGGCCATGCTAACGCTTCATTAACCATAAAAATTAGCCATATCTGCAGATTGTCCGGCGGCAACCTATTCTTAAGTTACTGCGGCCAGAATCAACCTCAGATTCCGGCGTCATCCGCGTCTCGAATCCTTCTATCGGTTGGCGCAAGGGCAATGTCATGAGTGTTTTGAGTTTCCGGCGGGCGAGGGCGATCTTTCTGAGCTCGTCTGCATTGGTCATGGCCTCGGGCATGCCGGTCCTCGCTGCGGATTTTCAGTGGACGGGCGCCACCTCTACCAACTGGTACACCACCACCAACTGGACCGTGAACGGTGCCACGCCGGCGCTTCCGCCGAAGTCGGGCGACAACGTCACCATCAACACGCTGAACAATGCGCCTGTGCTGCAGGTCGGCATCGGCACGGAATATACCAACAATCTCATCGTCGGGAATACGGCGTCAGGGCTGCTGACTGCCAATGCGACGGTCAGCGGCGAATTCATCACGATCGGCGCCGCGTCCGGCGGCAATGGCACGGTGAATGTCCAGGGCTCGGGCGGCGCGATCCAGTTCGACCGTATGATCACGGTCGGCGGCGCCGGCAGCGGCACGCTGACGATGAGCGGGGGCGCCCAGGGCCAGGCAGGCGCGATCGTCGTCGGCAACGCCACAAGCGGCCAGGGCACCCTGATGCTGCAGGGTGCCGGAACGCAGCTCAGAACCTATGGCACCGGCGACAACAGCGTCGTGATCGGCAACCAGGGCGCGGGCATTCTGTCCGTCATGGGCGGCGCCAAGTTTGAATCGAACCAGACCATCATCGGCAAGGCTGCGGACGGAGCTGGCGTTGTTGTCATCGCGGGCGCAGGCTCGGAATGGAACGGTTACGGAGATCTGACGGTCGGTCTTTCCGGCGGTGGCCTCGTCAACGTCAGCGATGGCGGCCATGCGATCAGCGGATCGCTGAGCATCGCGCAGAATTCCGGTTCCGTCGGCAGCGTCGCTCTCGTCACCGGCGCCGGTTCGCTCTGGAACGTCTATAACGATGTTGCCATCGGCGGCAATGTGAGTGGCGGCGGCTCGGGCGGCGCAGGCCAGCTTTCGGTGCTCGACGGCGCGACCATGACGGCGAGCAACATGACGGTCGGCTATGTGACCGACAGCCAGGGTGCTGCCGAAATCGATGGAGCGGGCAGCCAGCTGCAGCTCACCGGCGCCCTGAAGGTCGGCAATTCGGGTGCGGGTGTCGTTGCCGTGACCGGTGGCGCAACGGTGACGGCAGATTATGCGATGGTCGGCGTCAATGCCGCCGGCGTCGGTGTGCTCGGGATCGGCGGCAGCGGCTCCAGCATGACCCTGACCAACCGCATGACGGTCGGCGCCAAGGGCGATGGCTTGCTCGGCCTGTTTGACGGCGGTCTGCTCACCAGCAATGGCGGCGTGATCGGGCGTGATGCCGATAGCGCCGGTGTGGTCAGTGTTGCCGGTGCAAGCGTCTGGGACAATGGATCGAACCTGACCGTCGGACAGGATGGCGACGCTGCGCTGGTGATCGCCAGCGGCGGCATCGTCAAGAACCACACCACCGTCATCGCTTCCTCTGCGACCGCCGTCGGTGCTGTTTCCGTGAGCGGCACCGGCTCCACCTGGACCGTTGACGGCGGCATAACCGTTGGCGCGCAGGGTTTCGGCGCCTTTTCAGTGGCCGATGGCGCATCGGTCACAAGCACGGCCAGCGTGATTGCGCAATCGGCAGGCTCGGTGGGTGTCGCGGATGTGGATGGCGGCCTCTGGACCATCGACGGCGACCTGGTTGCCGGCGAATCGGGAGCGGGCTTGATCGGACTTGCCAATGGCGGCGTGCTCTCGGCCGAAAGCCTGACGCTTGCCGAAAATGCAGGCTCTGTCGGCATCCTCGTCATCGGCACGGCACCGGGCGGCACCGCGGTGCGCGCGCCGGGAACGCTTTCGGCTCCCACCGTCGCCTTCGGCAGCGGCAATGCGCAACTTATCTTCAATCACACGAGTTCGGACTACGTCTTCGCGCCCGTCATCTCCGGAACGGGCCTGATTTCGGCCTTGAACGGCACAACGATCCTGACCGCCGACAACACCAATCTCGGGCTGACCACGATCGCCAGCGGCGCGGAAATCCAGGTGGGCGCCGGCGGCACCAGCGGCGCGCTCGGCGGCAATGCCGAAATCGAGGCCGGTGGCGCGCTGAGCTTTGCCCGCTCCGACGACATCACGTTCCGCGGCACGCTTGCAGGCGGTGGCGTTGTGGCGCAGAAGGGGCCGGGAGAACTGAGACTTGCCGCCGACAGTCCGAATTTCACGGGCTCGGTCGAGGCCATTGGCGGTTCGGTGGATATCGATGCCGATCTGCGCGGCGCAACGGCCGAGGTCGGGACCGGCGCGACCCTCGGCGGCTCGGGCATGATCGGCGACACCCATGTCAGCCGCGGCGGTACGTTCCGCGCTGGCGATGACAGCGGACCCATTACCGTCGATGGCGATCTCGATTTCGATCAGGGCGCGACCTATGTGGCTGTGATCAATGTCGATCAACAACCTGCCATCGTGAACGGGACGGTTGCCTTTGACGATACAACGGTCGGCCTCGAGTTCGATGAGGGCGGCACGCTGAAGCAGGACTATACGCTGCTGCTCGCCGGCGATATCACCGGTACCTTCGATGCCTCGGTCGATACGCTGCCGTCTCAGTTTCGCGGCACCGTCAGCGAACAGGGCAATGCCCTGAAGCTCGATCTCGCTTATGTGGGCGGCAATTTCAGCTTTTCGGAACTCGGGCGGAGCGTGAACACGCAACTCGTCAAGGCATTCAATGACGGCGTGCCGCTGCAAGGCACGCTTGCCGCAGGCATGCTGCAGAGCGGAACCGCCTATGAAGCGGCGATGACGACGCTCGGGGGCGAACTGGGCGTGAATGCCACCATGAGCGCAACGCTTGGCATGGACAGTTTCCTGCGGCGCTCCTCCAATCCCAACCGGCTTCTTGCCGGCTGGCGTCCGGTCGAGCAAGGGTCCAGCGATGACAGCGTCGGCAATGCGCCCTCCACGACCTCGGGGCTTGCCTATTGGGCCGTAAGCGGCCGCGATCTTTATGGCAATGCGGCGGGCGATCCGCGCTGGGACTGGTCGCAGGCCAGGCGTCAGCCGTTTTATGGACCGTTCAATCCGGCCGGCACTGCGTGGCTCGAATATAATGGCGGCGTTTCCAGCGTGAAGGGCGATGCCCAGGCCGGCAATTCCGGCGCCGATATCGACAGCAACATGGTCGAGGGCGGCTATCTGGCGCGGCTCGACGATGCCAACGCGATCGGCATCATCTTCGGCGGCGGGATGTCCACCTACAAGCAGACAGACCAGGCCGGCAAGGCCGACACGCAGAGCTTCCATGCGGCAGTCAATGGCGTCACCCAGTCGAAGGAAGGCTTCTACGCAACCGGCGTCGTCGGCGGAGGCGTCGACAGCATCGATACGGAGCGAACGGTGGCGTTCGGCAATGCCATCGACATGCTGCGCGGCTCCTATTCGGCAATGAGCGTTGGCGGGCGCATCGAGGCCGGTGGACGTCTGGTCCAGGGCAACGTCGCCATCATTCCCTTCGCCGCTGCGAGCGCGGTCTATACCCATGCGCCGGATTACAGCGAGGAGGTTGCGTCAGGTCTCGGCACATCGGCGCTCGCCTATTCGGATGTCGGGCTCTTTCGGGGAACGGTCGAGGCCGGGATCGGCTTCGATACGGCAGCCGGCGAAATCGCGCAGCGCTTCGCCGTCAACGGCCGGGTCTCCTACCTCTATCGCTATGGCGGTGGCGGCGATGCGGGGGCAAGCTTCCTGGCGCTTCCGGGGTACGGCTTCTCGATCTCCAGCAACGCGCCGACGGGAAGCGCTGTCGCCGCCAATGTCGCGGCGAAGATCCAGCTCACGCCCCAGGCCGATCTGAGCATCGGTGCCTATGGCGAATGGGGTGCGGACTACTCGGCGCTGATTGCGTCCGCCAAGCTTAGATATACCTGGTAAGCCGCACGATCGCAGCGCCTCCTTGAGGAGGGCACATTTCTGTGCCATCAAGAGCGCCGAAAAGGAGGGGCCATGTCTCTTTCACTCCGTCCTCTCGACCATCTCGTTTTGCCGGTCGTTGATCTTTCGACCGCGCGGCTCAGGCTTTCAGCGCTCGGCTTCGCCGTGGCGCCGGAGGCGCGCCATCCGTTCGGCACGGCCAATGCCTGCATCTATTTCGCCGATTCGACCTATCTCGAGCCGATCGCGATCGCCGACCGGCAGCTCTATGAGCAGAGCCTTGCCACGGCCGAGTTCGTGCGGCGCGACCGGGCCTTCCGCTTCCTGAACGGCGACGACGGATTGTCGGCCTTCGTCTTCAAGAGCGCGGACGCTGCGCGTGACCATGATGAATTTGCAAGGGCTGGTCTTGCCGCCGGCGATCTTTTCAGCTTTTCGCGGCCCTTCATGAAGGCCGACGGGAGCGAGGCGACGGCGGGTTTCCGCCTTGCCTTTGCCGCCGACCTGCGCGCGCCGGACCTTTTCTTCTTTACCTGCGAACGTCTTCAGCCGCTTGCCCCCGATGCAAGCCTGATCGGGCATCAGAACGGCGTCACGGGCGTTTCGGAGCTGCTGCTTTGCGAGGACAATCCCATGGATTTCGAGCCGCTGCTGCAGATGCTGAGCGGTGCCGGCGAAGCTGTCATCCATCCGGAAGGCTTTACCGCCAGCCTGCCTTCGACCGCGCTTTCCGTTTTCACACATGCTCATCTGCAATCGCGCTACGGCATTGAACGCAAGAGCCATCGGCGCGGGCTTTCCGCCGCCGCGATCATTTTCGAAACCGCAGATCTTTCAAATCTCTCCGATATTCTTCAGGCCAATGAGATCGCCGCGACAGAGGCGGAGGGCAGCATTGTCGTGCCGCCCGCGCCCGGCCAGGGCGTGACCTTCATATTCAGGGAAAACTAGCATGACCGAGAAAACCGTAACAGCCGGCGAAGGCGACAAGGCCGTCAGCTTTTCCAACAGCGGAAAACTGTCGTTGATTGCCGGACCGTGCCAGATGGAAAGCCGAGATCATGCCTTCATGATGGCGGGGAAGCTTTCCGAAATCTGCGCCGATGCCGGGATCGGCCTCGTTTACAAGTCCTCCTTCGACAAGGCCAATCGCACTTCGCTCAAGGCAGAGCGCGGCATGGGCATCGATAAGTCGCTCGAGGTGTTTGCAGACCTCAAGAAGGAATTCGGCTTCCCGGTGCTGACCGACATTCACACGGAAGAACAATGCGCCGAAGTGGCGACGGTCGTCGATGTTCTCCAGATCCCGGCGTTCCTGTCGCGCCAGACCGACCTTCTGGTCGCCGCCGCCAAGACCGGCCGTGTCATCAATGTGAAGAAGGGCCAGTTCCTGGCGCCCTGGGACATGCGAAACGTGCTGGCAAAGCTTGTCGACAGCGGCAATGACAATGTCCTGCTCTGCGAGCGCGGCGCCTCTTTCGGCTACAATACGCTGGTCTCCGACATGCGTGCGCTGCCGATCATGGCGTCAACCGGCGCGCCGGTGATCTTCGATGCCACCCATTCCGTTCAGCAACCGGGCGGGCAGGGCGGTTCGACCGGCGGTCAGCGCGAATTCGTCGAGACGCTGGCAAGGGCTGCGGTCGCGGTCGGCGTGGCGGGCGTGTTCATCGAGACCCACGAGGATCCGGACAATGCGCCCTCCGACGGCCCCAACATGGTGCCGCTCGGCGAGATGCCGCGCCTTCTGGAAAAGCTTCTTGCTTTTGACGCGGTTGCAAAGGGAAGGTAAGCTCAATCATGGTCCGGCGGCTCGCCGATATTTAGGGGCAAGGCGTCAAAATTTCTTCATTCGTCATAGTGCTGGAACACGAACTGCATTAAGCAGAACTCCGGCGATCTGTGCCGCCCGCCCAAGGGGTGAACGGATCGCTCAGAACCAGCGCTCAGGCGTGGTCGTTTCAATTTTTGTAGCAAGGTCGACAGGTAGACAGACATGACGACAATCACCGACATTCTCGCCCGTGAAATCCTCGACAGCCGTGGCAATCCCACGGTCGAGGTCGATGTGTTTCTGGAAGACGGCACGATCGGCCGCGCCGCCGTTCCCTCCGGCGCCTCCACCGGCGCGCACGAGGCCGTTGAACTGCGCGACGGTGGCGAACGCTACCTCGGCAAGGGCGTCGAGAAGGCTGTCGATGCCGTCAACAACGACATCCTCGAGGCGATCGTCGGCCTCGACGCCGAAAACCAGATGGAAATCGATCAGACCATGATCGAGCTTGACGGCACCCACAACAAGGGTCGCCTCGGCGCCAATGCCATCCTCGGCGTATCGCTGGCAACCGCCAAGGCCGCCGCGACCGCCTGCGGCCTGCCGCTCTACCGCTATGTCGGCGGCGCATTCGCGCACTCGCTTCCGGTTCCGATGATGAACATCATCAATGGTGGCGAGCATGCCGACAATCCGATCGACTTCCAGGAATTCATGATCATGCCGATCGGCGCCGACACGATGCGCGATGCCGTGCGCATGGGGTCGGAAATCTTCCACACGCTGAAGAAGGAACTCTCCGCCGGCGGTTACAACACCGCGATCGGTGACGAGGGCGGTTTCGCGCCGGCGCTTCCGAGCACCACGTCTGCACTCGACATCATCATGAAGTCGATCGAAAAGGCCGGCTACAAGCCGGGTGACGATGTTTACCTTGCCATGGATGCGGCCTCGACCGAATTCTACAAGGACGGCAAGTATGTGATGGAAGGCGAGGGCAAGACGCTCTCCTCCGGCGAGATGGCGCATTACCTCGCCGACCTCATCGGCAAGTACCCGATCTTCTCGATCGAGGACGGCCTTGCCGAAGACGACTGGGATGGCTGGAAGGAACTGACTGCGCTGATCGGCAGCAAGTGCCAGCTCGTCGGCGACGACCTGTTCGTCACCAACACCAAGCGCCTGAAGGACGGCATCAAGATGGGTGTGGCCAACTCGCTGCTGGTCAAGGTCAACCAGATCGGCTCGCTGACGGAAACGCTCGACGCCGTCGAGACCGCCCACAAGGCCGGCTACACCTGCGTGATGTCGCACCGCTCCGGCGAAACCGAAGACTCGACCATCGCCGATCTCGCGGTTGCCACCAATTGCGGACAGATCAAGACCGGCTCGCTGTCGCGTTCGGACCGGCTTGCCAAGTACAACCAGCTCATCCGCATCGAGGAAGAACTCGGCGATCAGGCCGTCTATGCCGGCCGTTCGATCCTGAAGGGCTGATTGCGGGCCAAACTGGGTTGGCATCTTGATTGAGACCTTGAAAGCCCGCGGCTTGCGTCGCGGGCTTTCGGCGTTCTCGGGCCGGGGATTTAGCCTTGGTTAAGGTTCCTGAGCTAATTTGCATATAGTGTATTGCGTACCCCCGGACAGCTTCATGTGGACCCGACATCATAAATCCCGGATATATGGCCGTCTGGTCGTGCCCGCGATTGCCGCCTGCTTTATGAGCTACTTCATCTATCATTCGATCCATGGGGACTACGGCCTGATCGCCGGTGAGCGCTTCGAGCAGCACAAGGCGCTCAATGAACGCAAGCTTCAGAAGCTGGTCGCCGAGCGCGAGGAAATGGAGCGCCACGTCAAGATGCTGTCCGACGGGTCGCTCATGAAGGATGCGATCGACGAGCAGGCGCGCTATGCCCTGAACCTGCTGCGGCCGGACGAAATCGTGATTTTCGAGCGTCACCTCCAATAAACCGAAATCTAGTTAATTCGAACTTTAGTGATATATTTCAGATAATTGTACGGCGCAAACATGCTGAAATCTAGCATTGCCGTGCCGCACAAAACTGCCTATTGTGATGTCAATTCCACGTCTTTCCTTCCAAAGGAGGTCTTGATGGCGTCGCAAGCGTCCGCTTCACGGAAATCCCCCAAAAAAGAAGATAACAGCCGGATCGTCGAGTTTGACCGCGATCAGGAAATGCATGCCCTGCGCGAAATGCTGATGATTCGCCGCTTCGAAGAGAAGGCCGGCCAGCTTTACGGCATGGGCTTCATCGGCGGTTTCTGTCACCTTTACATCGGCCAGGAAGCTGTCGTTGTCGGCATGCAGATGGCGCTGAAGGATGGCGATCAGATCATCACCAGCTACCGCGACCACGGCCACATGCTCGCAACTGGCATGGAATCGCGCGGCGTGATGGCTGAGCTTACCGGACGCCGCTCGGGTTATTCCAAGGGCAAGGGCGGCTCGATGCACATGTTCTCCAAGGAGAAGGCGTTCTACGGCGGTCACGGCATCGTCGGCGCTCAGGTGCCGCTCGGTGCAGGTCTTGCCTTTGCCAACAAGTATCGCGGCGACGACAAGGTCTCCGTTGTCTACTTCGGCGATGGCGCTGCCAACCAGGGTCAGGTTTACGAAACCTACAACATGGCGCAGCTCTGGAAACTGCCGGTCGTTTTCGTGGTCGAGAACAACCGTTATGCCATGGGCACCTCGGTGTCGCGTTCGTCCGCCGAGACCGATTTCTCCAAGCGCGGCGCCTCGTTCGGCATTCCCGGCATGCAGGTTGACGGTATGGATGTCCGTGCCGTGATGGCGGCTGCCGAAGAAGCGGAAAACCACGCCCGCTCCGGCAATGGTCCGATCATCCTCGAAATGCAGACCTACCGCTATCGCGGTCACTCCATGTCCGACCCGGCGAAATACCGCTCGAAGGACGAAGTGCAGAAGATGCGTTCCGAGCATGATCCGATCGAACAGGTTCGCCAGCGTCTGCTCACCAAGAAGTGGGCGAGCGAGGACGATCTGAAGGCCGTGGACAAGGACGTCCGCGCCATCATCTCCGATGCCGCCGATTTCGCCCAGACCGATCCGGAGCCGGATGTTTCCGAGCTCTACACCGATATTCTGCGCTGAGACGGGGAGGGATAACATGCCTACCAATATTCTGATGCCTGCCCTTTCTCCGACCATGGAAGAGGGCAACCTTACCAAGTGGCTCAAGAAGGAAGGCGACAGCGTCGCCGCCGGTGACGTGATCGCCGAAATCGAAACCGACAAGGCGACGATGGAAGTCGAAGCCGTCGACGAAGGCACGATCGGCAAGATCCTGGTTGCCGAGGGTTCCGAGGGCGTGAAGGTCAACACGCCGATCGCCGTTCTTCTCGAGGAAGGCGAAAGCGCCGATGACATCGGCAAGGCCGATGCCGCCGAAGCGCCGAAGCAGTCTGACAAGGCGCCTGAAGTCGAGCAGGAAGAAAAGCCGCAGGCATCTGCTTCGAATGCGCCCGCAGAGCCGAAGGCCGTCGAGGTCGCCTCCGATCCGGACATTCCGGAAGGCACCGAAATGGTGACGATGACGGTGCGTGAGGCGCTGCGCGATGCCATGGCCGAAGAAATGCGCGCCGATGGCGATGTCTTCATCATGGGTGAGGAAGTTGCCGAATATCAGGGCGCCTACAAGATCACCCAGGGTCTCCTGCAGGAATTCGGTGCCAAGCGCGTGGTCGACACGCCGATCACCGAGCACGGCTTTACCGGCGTTGCCGTGGGTGCGGCCCTTGCCGGCCTGAAGCCGATCGTCGAGTTCATGACCTTCAACTTCGCCATGCAGGCGATGGACCAGATCATCAACTCTGCCGCCAAGACGCACTACATGTCCGGCGGCCAGATGGAGAGTTCGATCGTGTTCCGCGGCCCGAACGGTGCTGCAGCCCGCGTCGCCGCCCAGCACTCGCAGTGCTATGCGGCCTGGTACAGCCACATTCCGGGCCTCAAGGTCGTCATGCCCTACACGGCTGCCGATGCGAAGGGGCTTCTGAAGGCTGCGATCCGCGATCCCAATCCGGTGATCTTCCTCGAAAACGAAATCCTCTACGGCCACAAGTTCGAAGTGCCGAAGCTGGATGATTTCGTCCTGCCGATCGGCAAGGCGCGCGTGCACAAGGTGGGCAAGGACGTCACGATCGTGTCCTTCGGCATCGGCATGACCTATGCCGTGGAAGCCGCCGCCAAGCTTGAGGAAGACGGCATCGACGTCGAGATCATCGATCTGCGCACCATCCGTCCGATGGACCTGCCGACCGTGATCGAATCGGTGAAGAAGACCGGCCGTCTGGTGACCGTCGAGGAAGGCTTCCCGCAGTCCTCCGTCGGTACCGAGATCGCGACCCGCGTGATGCAGCAGGCCTTCGATTATCTCGATGCGCCGATCATGACGATCGCGGGCAAGGATGTGCCGATGCCGTACGCCGCCAACCTCGAAAAGCTCGCCCTGCCGAACGTCGGTGAAGTCATCGATGCGGTGAAGGCCGTCTGCTACAAGTAAGGGAGCGTCAAGATGCCCATCAAGATTACGATGCCGGCGCTTTCGCCGACCATGGAAGAGGGCAATCTTTCCAAGTGGCTGGTCAAGGAAGGCGACAGCGTTTCGGCCGGCGATGTGATTGCAGAGATCGAAACCGACAAGGCGACGATGGAAGTCGAAGCCGTCGATGAAGGTGTCGTCGCCAAGATCGTGGTGCCCGCCGGCACCGAAGGTGTGGCGGTCAACGCTCTGATCGCGATCCTTGCCGAGGACGGCGAAGATGCCGCCGAAGCCGCGAAGGCGGCCGAAGGCGGCGATGCGCCGGCCAAGGAAGAAAAGTCCAAGGAAGACAAACCGAAGGACGCACCCAAGGAAGAGGCCAAGGCCGAGAAGCCGTCCTCCGACGCAACGGCTGAGAAGGTCGCCAAGGGCGGTGTGCCGTCCTCCGATACGCCGGTTCCGGACGCCAAGGCGCCCGCAGCTCCGAAAGCCGATGGCGAGCGCATCTTCGCGTCTCCGCTGGCCCGCCGCCTCGCAAAGGAGGCCGGACTCGATCTTGCACAGCTTTCCGGTACCGGCCCCCATGGCCGCATCGTCAAGCGCGACATCGAAAAGGCCGAGAGCGAGGGCGTTGGCAAGGCAGCGCCGGCAGCCAAGCCGGATGCTGGCCAGAAAGAAGAGGCCGCCGCCGCCCCGATGGCTAAGGCATCCTCCGAAGAGGCGATCCTCAAGCTGTTCGAGGAAGGCTCCTACGAGCTCGTGCCGCATGACGGCATGCGCAAGACGATTGCCAAGCGTCTGGTCGAATCCAAGCAGACGATCCCGCATTTCTATGTGACGGTCGATTGCGAACTCGACGCGCTTCTGGCGCTCAGGAGCCAGTTGAACAAGGCAGCGCCCGTCAAGAACGAAAAGCCTGCCTACAAGCTCTCCGTCAATGACCTGGTCATCAAGGCCATGGCGCTGGCGCTGCGCGACGTGCCGGATGCCAACGTCTCCTGGACGGACAGCAACATGGTCGTTCACAAGCATGTCGATGTCGGCGTCGCCGTATCGATCCCCGGCGGTCTGATTACCCCGATCGTGCGGCGGGCGGATGAGAAGCCGCTCTCCGTGATCTCCAACGAGATGAAGGATCTGGGCAACCGGGCGCGTGAGAAGAAGCTGAAGCCCGCCGAATACCAGGGCGGAACGACAGCCGTTTCCAACATGGGCATGATGGGCGTCAAGGACTTCGCAGCCGTCATCAACCCGCCGCATGCCTCGATCCTCGCCGTTGGCGCGGGCGAGAAGCGTCCGGTGGTCAAGAATGACGAACTGGCGATCGCGACCGTGATGTCGGTGACGCTGTCGACCGACCATCGCTGCGTCGATGGCGCGCTCGCAGCCGAAGTGCTGGCCGCGTTCAAGGGCTATATCGAAAACCCGATGTCGATGCTGGTCTGAGGACGGGCGGATGAAGACGGTTCTCTGCTATGGCGATTCGCTGACGTTCGGGCACGACCCGAGCGGTCGGGGCCGCCATGCCCATGAGGACCGCTGGCCGATGGTGCTGCAGAAGGCGCTGGGGGAGGGCGTTCATGTTCTCCCCGAGGCGCTGGGTGGTCGCACCACGGCCTATGACGATCACACGGCGGCGGCTGACCGCAATGGCGCGCGGGTGCTTCCCACGCTTCTGGCCAGCCACACGCCGCTCGATCTGATCATCATCATGCTCGGCACCAATGATCTGAAGCCGTGGACCGGGGGCGGCGCGTTTTCGAGCCGCAACGGATTGAAGCGGTTGATCGAGATCGTCCGCTCGCATCCCTATCCGTTCGACCACGAGGCGCCGGAAATCCTGGTGGTGTCCCCGCCGCACGCCGTGCCCACGGCCAATGATACCGGTATGGGCTTTCTGCTCTCGACGGTCGAGCAATCTAAGATGCTCTCGACCTTCTACAGCGATGTGGCGGACGAATTCGGGTGCGGGTTCTACGATGCGGCGTCGGTTGCCAAGGCGAGCCCGCTCGACGGCGTTCACCTTGATGCCGAAAATACCCGCGCAATCGGGCGCGGTCTCGAGCCGATCGTTCGGATGATGCTTGGACTTTGAACGTTTTTGATCAACATCAAGGAGTGAACACGAAGCGCGGCTAGGCTGGATATCAACCACAACAGAGGAGATATCCATGTCGAACACCCCGCACGCGCTGGCCGAGGAATTCCCGGAATTCAGCGACCGGATTCACGAATTGAAGGTCGAAGATGCGCATTTTGCCAAGCTTTTCGACGACTATCATGCGGTAAACCGCGCGGTCCATCGCGCGGAGGAAAACATCGAACCGACCGATGATGCGCACATGGAAGAGATGCGCAGGCGCCGGATGGTTCTGAAGGATGAAATCTACGGGATGCTGACACGCTGAAGGCGGGCATCCCCAAAGCGGGCCGGGCGGCATTGCCCGGCTCCCCTTAAAGGAGATGTATCCCGTGTCTGAGACCTACGATGTCCTCGTCATCGGCGCCGGCCCCGGCGGCTATATCGCTGCCATCCGCGCCGCCCAGCTTGGCCTGAAGACCGCCGTCGTCGAGCGTGAGCACATGGCCGGCATCTGCTCCAACTGGGGCTGCATCCCGACCAAGGCGCTGCTGCGTTCCGCCGAAGTGCTGGACAACACCAACCACGCCAAGGAATACGGGCTCGTCATCGAAGGCCAGGTCAAGGCCGATCTCGAAGCGATCGTCAAGCGGTCGCGCGGCATTGCCGAGCGCATGAATGCCGGTGTGATCTACCTGATGAAGAAGAACAAGGTCGACATCATCTGGGGCGAGGCGACGCTGTCGAAGCCGGGTGAGGTCACTGTCTCCGAGGTCAAGAAGAAGATCGTGGAGCCGCAGGCGCCGACGCCGAAGGGTGCCAAGGGCCCGGGCACCTACAAGGCCAAGCACATTATCGTTGCCACTGGTGCCCGTCCGCGCGCTCTGCCCGGCATCGAGCCGGATGGCAAGCTGATCTGGACCTATTTTGAGGCCCTCAAGCCCGCCAAGATGCCGAAAACGCTTCTGGTGATGGGCTCCGGCGCGATCGGAATCGAGTTCGCTTCGTTCTATCGCTCACTCGGCGTCGAGGTGACGGTGGTCGAGGTGATGAAGCAGGTGATGCCGGTCGAGGATAATGAGATCGCCACCTTCGCCCAGAAGCGTCTGGAAAAGCGCGGCATCAAGATCATGCTCGAAGCGAAGGTTGCCAAGGTCGAGAAGGGCAGCGATTCCATCACCGCCCATGTCGAGACCAAGGACGGCAAGGTCGAAAAGATCACGGCCGACCGGATGATTTCGGCTGTCGGCGTCCAGGGCAATATCGAAAACATCGGCCTCGAAAAGCTCGGGATCAAGACCGATCGCGGCTGCATCGTCATCGATGAATACTGCAAGACCAATGTCGAGGGAATCTACGCGATCGGCGATGTCGCCGGTCCGCCCATGCTCGCCCACAAGGCCGAGCACGAGGCCGTCATCTGCGTTGAAAAGCTCGCCGGCCAGAAGAATGTCCATCCCCTCGACAAGCGCAAGGTCCCGGGCTGCACCTATTGCAATCCTCAGGTCGCCTCCGTCGGCCTGACCGAAGCCAAGGCCAAGGAAGCCGGATACGACGTGCGTGTTGGCCGCTTCTCCTTCGTTGCCAACGGCAAGGCTGTGGCGCTGGGCGAGGATCAGGGCATGGTCAAGACGGTTTTCGACAAGAAGACCGGCGAACTTCTCGGCGCCCATATGGTCGGTGCTGAAGTAACCGAGCTGATCGAAGGCTTCGTGATTGCGATGAACCTGGAAACCACGGAAGAAGAATTGATGCACACCATCTTCCCGCATCCTACGCTCTCCGAAATGATGAAAGAAAGCGTGCTCGATGCATATGGACGTGTACTTAATGCATGATTCCTTTATGCTGACGTAGGCGGAAGCGAGAGATTCCGCCTTGACGTCTAGCAAAAGGGAGACGGTTTCTATGGATGAACAGGGTGTAGGCTGGATTGCCGCAATTATTATCGGCGGCATTGCTGGCTGGCTTGCAGAGAAGTTCATGAAGTCCGATATGGGCATTTTCATGAATATCATTCTCGGCATCGTCGGCGCCATCGTTGCAAACGCCATTCTCGGCGTATTCGGCATCGCGCTTGGGGGATGGCTGGGTTACCTGATCGCCGGTTTCATCGGCGCGGTGATCCTGATTTTTGTCGGACGTCTGATCCGGCGCTGACGTTTTCTTCGGATTTTCGCCGAAGACAGCGTTGATTCGAACAGCCGGATCGTCTCGGCGATGCGGCAGAGATAATGAAGCCGACCGGGCCCAGTGCCCGGCGGCACTAAGGACGACATGATGGTTACGCTTCTCGATACGACAAGTGACGCGCCGAAACGGCCGCGCCATCCCGAAAAGGCCCACAGGCCCGATACCGAGGTTTTGCGCAAGCCGGACTGGATCCGCGTCAAGGCGCCGGTCTCGCGTGGCTATCAGGAAACCCGCGGCATCGTGAGGGACAACAAGCTCGTCACGGTCTGCGAGGAGGCTGGCTGCCCGAATATCGGCGAGTGCTGGGACAAGAAGCACGCCTCTTTCATGATCATGGGCGAAATCTGCACGCGCGCCTGCGCCTTCTGCAACGTCACGACCGGCAAGCCAGGCGCGCTCGATCCCAACGAGCCTGAAAATATCGGCAAGGCCGTCGCCCAGATGGGCCTGATGCATGTCGTGATCACCTCGGTCGACCGCGACGATCTGGCCGATGGCGGCGCGGAGCATTTCGAGAAGGTGATTTTCGCCATCCGCGCGGCTTCGCCGTCAACGACGATCGAGATCCTGACGCCCGATTTCCTGCGCAAGCCCGGCGCGCTGGAGCGCGTGGTGGCCGCAAAGCCCGATGTCTTCAACCACAATCTGGAGACAGTGCCGTCGAACTATCTGACTGTGCGTCCCGGCGCGCGCTATTTCCATTCGATCCGGCTTCTGCAGCGGGTCAAGGAACTCGATCCCACGATGTTCACCAAGTCGGGCATCATGGTTGGCCTCGGCGAGGAGCGCAACGAAGTGCTTCAGCTGATGGACGATCTGAGAACCGCCGACGTCGACTTCCTTACCATCGGTCAGTATCTCCAGCCGACACGCAAGCATCATCGCGTGGTGAGCTTCGTCACGCCGGAAGAATTCAAATCCTACGAGACCGTCGCCTATACCAAGGGCTTCCTGATGGTTTCGGCAAGTCCGCTGACGCGCTCTTCCCACCACGCTGGAGACGACTTCGCGCGTCTCAGGGAAAATCGTGAGAAAAAGATAAAGGCCATGGTGGCCGCAGAGTAGGTGCGCCCTAAAAAAAGGGGAAATGATATTGCCGCAAATGCTGTATCACGCACTGATCGTCGCCATTGGCGGCGGGCTGGGAGCGAGCTGTCGCTATCTTGTGGGCGTCTTTGCCGTCCGTGCCATCGGCCACGGTTTTCCGTGGGGGACATTTATCGTCAATGTCGTGGGGTCGCTGCTGATCGGGCTTCTGGTTGAGGCGGTGGCGCGGCTTCTGAACCAGTCGGCGGACATGCGGATGTTTCTTGTCACCGGCTTTCTGGGCGGCTTCACGACGTTTTCCTCGTTCTCGCTTGATGCCATGAACATGATCGAGCGTGGCGACTATGCGCCGGCGGCCATTTACGTGGGCTCAAGCGTCATTCTCGGCCTTCTCGCTGTCTTTGCGGGCCTCGCCATCGGTCGAATGGTGTTTTAGGCCATTTCATTACGATGCCCGATGCGATAGAAGCCAGCGCTTGAGAGCAAAGGTTTTTCATATGGCGGGTATCGAACATATCAAGGTAGACCATGACGAGGCGGGCATGCGCCTCGACCGCTGGTTCAAGCTGCATTATCCGGGTCTCGGCTTCGGCGCGCTGCAGAAGCTGCTGCGCTCCGGTCAGGTGCGCGTCGATGGCGGCCGGGTGAAAAGCGATACCCGCGTTGAACCGGGTCAGACCATCCGCATTCCGCCGATGAATGTCGATCCGAAAGTGGCGGGCCCTATACCGGGCAAGGCGCTGAAACATGCCTCGGACGCTGATCTTCTGGCCCGCATGCTGCTCCATGAGGATGAGCGCGTATTCGTGCTGAACAAGCCGGCGGGGCTGGCCGTGCAGGGCGGCTCCGGCGTCGTGCGTCACATCGACAAGATGCTGGAGGCATGGACCAACAAGCGCGGCGAGAAGCCGCGTCTGGTCCACCGCCTGGACCGGGATACGTCGGGCGTTCTGGTAATCGCCCGTTCACGCCGCGCCGCGCAGTCTCTCACCGAAGCCTTTCGCGAGCGCACCACCAAGAAGACCTACTGGTCGCTGGTCAAGGGCGTGCCGCGCAAGCGCGACGACAAGATATCCACCTGGCTCGTCAAGGAACAGACGCCGGATGGCGACCGCATGCGGATCGCAAAGCATGGCGAGGCCGACGCCGATCACGCCGTTTCCTATTATCGCGTGGTGGATACGGCAGCGCACACGCTCGCCTGGCTGGAAATGGAGCCCTATACCGGGCGCACGCATCAGCTGCGCATTCATGCGCATCACATCGGCCACCCGATCATCGGCGATCCGAAATATTTCGATGATGATCCCAACTGGGAGTTCCCGGGCGGTATCCAGAAGCGGCTGCATCTCCACGCCCGCCATATCGACGTGCCCCATCCGGATGGCGGCAGGCTGCGTGTAACGGCGCCGTTGCCGCCGCACATGGTCCAGAGCTGGAACCTGCTGGGCTTCGACGCCGACCGCGTGGATCTCGACAAGGAATGACATGAGACTTGTACTGTTCGATTGCGATGGCACGCTGGTCGATACGATCGCCATCATTCAGGAATCCATGGCGCGGACCTTCAGCCATTTCGGTTACCCCGTTCCGGCCATCGAGAAGACCCGCGCCACCGTCGGCCTGACGCTCGATATCTGCATCGCGCAACTCCTCGGTCGCGAGGAGAGCGATGATGAGTGCCGGGAGATGATGCGCTATTACAAGTCGCTGTTCGCCGAAGTGCGCGCCGTGCCGGGTCTTGAGGAGAAGCTCTATGAGGGTATCGCGCAGATGCTCGAAAAGCTCTTCCTGCAGGATGACCTGCTGATCGGGGCCGTGACAGGCAAGTCGCGGCGCGGGCTTGATCACATGCTTGACCTGCATGGCTATACCAAGAACTTCATCGTCAGCCGCACGGCCGATGAGTGTCCGTCCAAACCGCATCCGGCTATGGTGCTGGAGTGCTGCCGCTACACCGGCATTGATCCAGCCGACGCCGTCGTCATCGGCGATTCTGTGTATGACATGCAGATGGCCCGCAATGCCGGCGCGGAGGCGATCGGCGTGTCCTGGGGCTATGGCATGACGGCAGAGCTTGCCGCTGCCGGTGCCTCCGCCATTGCCGAGAGCCCGGAGAATATCCTGAAACTTGTCGTGAAGAACGCCCAATGACCGAATTCGATCCGATCCGCCGCTCGCAGGAACTGATGCGGGCCGAACTGCCCAAGAAATTCTACGAGAGCGCAGACGTCGCCGAAGAGGGCGAAGGCTTCGCCATCAAGCTTGATGGTCGCGGCGTCAAGACCCCAGGTCGCAAGCCGTTGGTGTTGCCGACGGCCACCGCCGCCGAGATGGTGCGCGCCGAGTGGCACGCCCAGGAAAAGGTGATCGATCCCGCCAAGATGCCGGTTACCCGCCTCGCAAACACCGTGATCGACGGTGTTGCGGAAAACGCGGATGCGGTGTTTTCCGAAATCGTCGCCTATGCGGGCAACGACATGCTGTTCTACCGCGCCGAAGCTCCCGAAGAGCTGGTTGCGCGACAGGCCGAACGCTGGGACCCTGTCCTTGCGTGGACGCAGCAGGTGCTGGGCGCGCAATTCATGCTCATTCAAGGCGTGATGTTTTCAGAGCAACCGACTGAAAGTATAGAGGCTTTTCAGGTCGAGCTTGCGCGCCACCGCGACCCCTTCGCACTCGGAAGCCTGCATGTGATGACGACGCTGACCGGTTCGGCGCTGGTGACGCTTGCGCTCGCGCGCAGACGTCTGACGCTCGATGAGGCGTGGGCGCTCGCCAATCTCGAAGAAGACTGGACGATCGAGCACTGGGGCGAAGATGCCGAAGCCGCCAAGCGCCGCGCCAAGCGTTTCGAGGACATGAAAGCCGCCCACGATCTGTTCGTGGCGCTTGGATAGCGTGGCGGGCGACTGATGCTCCACGACCCGGCGGTCAGCCAGGACATCAAGCTCCGCGAGCCTCAACGCGCTCTGAGCCATATCGCCTGGACCCTCGGGTCAAGCCCGAGGGTGACCCGTGATCGTGGTTGAGACGGCAGGGTTGCAAGCTTTGGCGGAAATATCCTCGGGATCCGCCATCCCTAGGAAACCCTGTCCCTTCACCCTGACCGCACGGACCGGCCTCATGGGACGCGCCGCATGCCTTTGATTTGTGTCATGCTCGGGCTTGACCCGAGCATCCAGGCCACCACACCGGACGCTTTGCATCACTGCTCTTCAAGACGAGGGAGCGCGCGAGTGGCGCTTGATCACACCCGCTCGGCGTGCCAGCGCAGGTGGTCGTCCATGAAGGTGGAGATGAAGTAGTAGGAGTGGTCGTAGCGCTCGTGCATGCGAAGCGTCAGGCCGATATCAGTGCCCTTCACGGCCTCTTCGAACATCCACGGCTTCAGCCCGTCCTCAAGAAAGTTGTCGGCCTTACCCTGATCGATCAGGAATTCGGGAAAGCGCGCGCCGTCTTCGACAAGTGCGCAGGCGTCATGCTTGCGCCAGACGGCTTCGTCCGCGCCGAGATACTGCCTGAACGCCTTCTGCGCCCAGCCGGAGGTGGAGGGAGAGACGATCGGGGCGAAGGCGGAGCAACTCTTGTAGCGGCCGGGATTCTTGAGCGCGAGCGTCATGGCGCCATGCCCGCCCATGGAGTGACCGAAAATGCCCTGGCGCTCCATATCGACGCGGAAGCTCGACGCGATCAGCGCGGGCAGTTCCTCGGTGATATAGCTTTCCATCTTGTAGTGTTTCGACCACGGCTCTTCCGTGGCATCCACATAGAAGCCGGCGCCCTTGCCGAGCTGCCAGTCGGTCAGCGCATCGGCAACATCGGGGCCGCGCGGGCTGGTATCGGGGCAGACGATGATCAGGCCGAGTTCGGCGGCCATCCGCCGGTATTCGCCTTTTTCCATGACATTGGCATGGCTGCAGGTGAGGCCCGAGAGATACCAGAGCACGGGGCAGGGCCGCTCGACGGCCTGAGGCGGAATGAACACCGCAAATGTCATCTCCGAGCCGCAGACTTTCGAATCATGCGCAAAAACGCCCTGCATGCCGCCAAAGGCGGTGTTTTCAGAAATGATCTTCATAATGCTTCCTTCATTCATTCTTCGGCGGGTTTTGCCATGGCTTTTGCCTGACGGCAAAGCCTTTCCATCGTCTGCAGAAAGGCGGAGCGGTCGCGGGTCGAAAAGGCCGCGTTATAGCCCTTGCTCTCGCCGGTTTCCCTGAGGTGCTGGCCAAGGTCGCGCATCGCGCGGGCCATGCCGATATTGCGGTCGTCGAACACGCGTCCCGTCGGCCCGGTCACAAGCGCGCCGCCCAGAACGCAGCGCTCGGCAAGCGGCACATCTGCGGTCACGACGACATCGCCAGCGCCTGCGCGCTCGGCAATCCAGTCATCGGCGGCATCGAAAGCGCCGGAGACGATGACATTGGTGATCATCGGGTCGCGCGATGGGCGCAGGCCGGTATTGGCAACGAAGGTCACGGGCAGGCCATGGCGTTCGGCGACCTTCGTGATCTCCGGCTTCACCGGACAGGCATCGGCATCGACATAGATCATTCGGCGGCAACCTCGCGGGCGCGGACCATGTCGACATGGGGAATTCCGTCCTCGAGATATTCGTCAGAGGTGATGACGAAACCGAGGCTGCTATAGAACCGGGCAAGATGTGCCTGCGCCGAAATGGCGATGTCGGCCTCGGGCGACAGCTTCTCGCAAGCCGTCATCGCCTCGCGCATCAGCGTCTCGCCGAGACGCCGGCCCCGAAAATCGGATGCGACGACGACGCGGCCGATTCGCGCAGGCCCATCCGCAGCCGGAAAGAGCCGGGCATAGGCTGCAAGCTGGCCCTCGATGAAGAGCCTCAGATGCAGCGCATCGGCATCCTTGCCGTCCAGTTCCGGATACGGACAGTCCTGCTCGACGACAAAAACATCCACCCTGAGCTTCAGGATGGCGTAGAGCTCGCCCGCCGTGAGCGCATCAAGGCGGGCGATATCGACAGTATGGCTCATCAGTAGACGACGACCGAGCGGATGCTCTCGCCGCTATGCATCAGCTCGAAGCCCTTGTTGATGTCCTCGAGCTTCAGGAGGTGCGTGATCATCGGATCGATCTCGATCTTGCCGTCCATGTACCAGTCGACGATCTTCGGCACGTCGGTGCGCCCGCGTGCGCCGCCGAAGGCGGTTCCCATCCAGGAACGGCCGGTGACGAGCTGGAACGGGCGGGTCGAGATTTCCTGGCCGGCGCCGGCGACCCCGATGACAACCGACTTGCCCCAGCCGCGATGGGACGATTCGAGCGCCTGGCGCATCACGGTGGTGTTGCCCGTGCAGTCGAATGTGTAATCCGCGCCGCCGATCGTGTCTGCGCCGCGCTTGGTCAGGTTGACGAGATAGGGGACGAGGTCCTCGCCGATTTCCTTCGGGTTGACGAAATGGGTCATGCCGAAGCGCTCGCCCCATTCCTTCTTCTCGTTGTTGAGGTCGACGCCGATGATCATGTCGGCGCCGGCAAGGCGCAGGCCCTGGATGACATTGAGGCCGATGCCGCCGAGACCGAAAACGATCGCTGTCGCACCCTGTTCGACCTTGGCCGTGTTGATGACCGCGCCGACGCCTGTGGTCACGCCGCAGCCGATGTAGCAGACCTTGTCGAAGGGGGCGTCCGGGTTGATCTTGGCAACCGCGATTTCCGGCATGACCGTGAAGTTCGCAAAGGTCGAGCAGCCCATGTAGTGGTAGAGCGGCTTGCCATCGAGCGAGAACCGCGACGTGCCGTCCGGCATCAGGCCCTGGCCCTGCGTGGAGCGGATCGCGGTGCAGAGATTGGTCTTGCGCGACAGGCAGGAGGGGCACTCGCGGCATTCTGGCGTGTAGAGCGGAATCACGTGATCGCCCTTCTTCACCGAGGTGACGCCCGGGCCGACATCCACCACGACGCCTGCACCCTCATGGCCGAGGATCGCCGGGAAAATGCCTTCCGGATCGGCGCCTGAGAGCGTGAAATCGTCGGTGTGGCAGATGCCCGTGGCCTTGACCTCAATCAGGACTTCGCCCGCCTTCGGGCCTTCCAGCTGAACCGTCATGACTTCCAGGGGCTTGCCGGCTTCAACAGCCACGGCCGCGCGTACATCCATCGGTGATACTCCCGCATTGCATTGTTTTCCGGCCGACTGTCGCATGAGCGCTCCGGCATCGGCAAGTATCGAAGCGGCCGAATCAGGCGGATTTCAGGGGAGAGATCGGTTTGTCTGGCGAAACAACGAGCAATTGGCTATGAACGAGGAAGACCGGGAAAACCGGCGACGTTCGGGAAGGACACTTGATGGATGCGGAAATCTACGCTGACGACACGCTTGGCGGTCGTCTGCTGAGCGCACGCGAAGGTGCTGGTCTCAGTCTGGTCACGGTCGCAGAGCAGCTCGGCGTCGATCCCTCATCACTTCGAAACTGGGAATGCGATCGTTCGGAGCCAAGCATCGATCGGCTTGTCCGGCTTGCGGCAATTCTCAACGTGCGACCGTTCTGGCTGATTACCGGTGACACGGAGGGCGATTGCGCCGAAAGCGAACGCAACGCCACCGACCGGGTGATGGCGATCAACAGGGTCGGCAGGTCGCGCCAGCGCGACGGTGGCGAAAGGTCGTCCGCTGACCGGCTTTCCGACATCGTGGCCTCGAACCGGACGCTGCAATAGCGAATCACGCTTCCGTCTCGGTCTCTCCGAACACGTCCTCGAATGCGCGCCGCAGCGCCACATCGACATCGCCCATCGTGACCGGCAGACCGAGATCCACGAGGCTCGTCACGCCGTAGCCGGATATCCCGCAGGGCACGATCCCGCCGAAATGGTCGAGTTCCGGCTCGACATTGATCGACAGGCCGTGAAAGCTCACCCAGCGTCTGAGCCTGATGCCGATCGCCGCGATCTTGTCTTCGGCCATAGACCCGTCGGGCAGGGGCGGGCGCTCCGGCCGGCGCACCCAGACGCCCACCCGGTCCTCGCGCCGCTCGCCGCGCACATTCATCGAATCAAGCGTCAGGATGATGGTTTCCTCGATCGCCGCCACGAAGGCGCGCACATCGCGCCGCCGGCGCTTCAGATCGAGCATCAGATAGGCGACGCGCTGTCCGGGTCCATGATAGGTATATTCGCCACCGCGTCCTGTCTCATAAACCGGGAATCGGTCCGCCATCAGCAGATCGCTCTGATTTGCGCTGGTGCCGGCGGTATAGAGCGGTGGATGTTCGACAAGCCAGACCAGTTCATCGGCCTCGCCGGCTGCGATGCGGTCGACCTCGCGCTCCATTTCGGCAAGCGCTTCGGGGTAGGGGGTGAGCCTGTCCGACACCCGCCAGCGCACCGGCGGTGCGCCGGGCTCGGGGTGCATCAGTGTTTCGATTTCGCTTCTCTGCATATCGGCCGTCCTTCGGCTTCGTCCTTGCAGATTTGGGGTCATACGGCAAGCGCCGCAAGGCCTGCCGCCGCTTTCGCCAGGGACGGTTTGAAGCTTATGACAAAGAAATGAAAAAAAACGATCATGGGCGCTTGTGTGGCGAGTTTGCTTTTGCTAAATGCTGCGGCGCCGGCACAAACCGGCCTCTACCACGATGCGGTCGTGGCGGAATTGGTAGACGCGCAGCGTTGAGGTCGCTGTGGGGCAACCCGTGGAAGTTCGAGTCTTCTCGACCGCACCATCTTCTCGAACCGAGGTTCGAGCTTTCCGATTTTTGACGGATGATGTCAAAGCCGTTCGCTTCGTGCGCGACGGCTTTTTTGCTTTTCGCTGACCGTTGGAGGTCGCAAGAACCAAGCTGCCCGGTGGCGCAAGCTATTCAGGCGCAACCGGTTGACGCGCTGGCTCCAAGGGACCAGAACGGGCTGGTCTTTTTCAGGCACAAAGGGCGGTTTGCGTGCATATCTGGATATTGACCGACGGCAAGATCGGGGATCGGGTGCAATGCCTCGGCGTTGTTGCGCATCTCGGCGGCGAAGCCGAAGAAAAGGTGATTGCACCCGGAAAGCCGTGGGAGTGGCTGATGCCGCGGGGCCCGGTGCCGCCCAAGCATCGCCCGGACCGCCCGGATAGCCCGATCGCGCCGCCGTTTCCCGATGTCGCGATTGCGAGCGGGCGGCGGATGGTGCCTTACCTCAAGGCGATCAAGACCGCTTCCGGCGGCAAGACCTTTACCGTGTTCCTCAAGGATCCGCGAATCGGCAGCGCGGCCGCCGATCTGATCTGGATGCCGCGCCATGACCGTTTCCGCGCCGACAATGTGCTGGTGACCGATACGGGCCCGCATCCGCTGACGCCCGAGGCTATCGCCGCAGCGACGGCCACGCGGCCTGAGGCATGGAACAGCCTGCCGGGCCCGCGACTCGGTCTTCTGATCGGCAACCCTGTTTCAGCAACGCGTGATGTGGACGCTGCGGTCGGCCATTTCATGGCCCAGATCGACCACGCCAAGGCCGAAGTCGGCAGCATCATCGTCACCCAGTCCCGCCGCACGCCGGAGCCGGTCATGGCGGCGCTCAGGGCGCGTCTCGCGGGCTTTCCGCACTGGATCTGGTCACCGGCTGAAGAGAACCCCTACCGCGCGCTGCTGGGCTTCTCCGACCTGCTGGCGGTGACGGCCGATTCGCACAACATGGTCAGCGAAGCGCTCTCCACCGGTAAGCCGGTCTTTCCGATGCGTCCCTACCGGTTGAATCCGAAGCTTGAGGGCTTCATCGACCGGCTTGAGGAGGCCGGTCAGACGCGGCCCTTTCAGGGGGTGTTGCAGCCCTACGACTATGTGCCGGTGGATGCGACGGAAGAGATTGCGGAAGCGATACGCCAGGGGCTTGCCAAGCGCGGGCGGTGAGGGCTGCGCCTGCAACCGGGCACGGAACGTTCTGTTTCTTGGCGAAGGTGGCAAAAACAATCTCCCCCTCAAGGGGGGAGATTGAGGGCTGAAACGCCTCGCCCTCAGGCGACCTCTATCGTCTGATCCGGATAGGCGAGCTGTTCGCGCGCGCGCCATTCCGGCGTGACGTAGTTGATGATCAGCGACTTGCGTACACCCTCGATCGGACGCTTTTCGAAGCCGTGCCAGGTATTGTCGGCCGGAACGAAGATCATCGCGTGGTTGGGCGCGAACGGCGAGCGGCCGACATGCTCTTCCTTGGAGGCGTAGATGTCGGTTCCGAGCTTGTCGTGACCGGGGCCATCCGAGAGATAGATCAGCAGGGTGAACATCTTCACGCCGATATCGGTGTGCGGTTCCAGCCAGAAGCCGTCCATGTCCTGCGCGAATTCGATGCGCAGGCTCGATCCTTCGATATTGGTGCCGAACGTGTCCTGAATCACAGCCGCCACTTCGGGCGACTGAAAGGCTTCGGCAACGGCCGCGCAGCAGGCATGTTTCTGGATGTTGGGCTGGTCGAAATAATGCCGGCTCTTGTTGTGGACCTCGCGCGTCCCGGAAACGCCGCCGAGATCGGGCTTCGGAAAGTCCAGCGCCTGGATGTCCTTCAGCAGAGCTGCCGGGAACATGTCCGACAGGAGCCAATGCCGATAGGGTTCGGGATTGGACTTGGCGCCCTTGAAGGCCGACTTCACATGTTCCTGAACGTTGCCGTAATCTGTCATTTCAAAACCACATAATTGATTGATCGGTTTCACCGTAGCGCCAACGGAAGGCCCGCACAACCGAATGCCGCCGATGTGCGGTCATTTGCCCGGCTTGCCGGTCTTGCCGGTGCGCCGGCCCCGGCGCTTCTGCTCGCCGGGATCCTCGTAGGAGCCGACGCCGATATTGCCGCGCTTGACCGGTTTGACGTCGCTGCCAAGCGGCTTCTCGGTGCGCCCAACGGTCATTTCGTCAAGATCGTTCTTGCGGAACAGCGGCCGTGCCGTGTCCGTGCCGGGTCCCATGTCGTCGAGCGAGGGCTTGGCAAAGTAGGAGCTCTGGCCGTCAGCTGATTTCGGCGCCTGCTCGGCCTGACGCGATTCCTGCCGCTCCAGCTTGTCATCCATGCCCTGCAGCTCGGCTGCCTTCAGACGCTTGATCTCGTCGCGAACGCGGGCGGCGGTCTCGAAGTCGAGATCGGCGGCGGCATCGCGCATCTGCTTTTCGAGCGCATCGAGATGGGCCTGCAGGTTGTTGCCGACGAGATGGCCGTCTGCGGCAAAACCCTTGCCGCCCTTGGTGCCGATATCGGCGCGGACGTGGTCGCGCTCGTAGACCGAGTCGAGAATGTCGGAAATCCTCGCCTTGACCGATTCCGGCGTAATGCCGTGCTCTTCGTTGTAGGCGATCTGCTTTTCGCGGCGGCGGCTGGTCTCTTCCATGGCCCGCTGCATCGAACCGGTCACCCGGTCGGCATAGAGCACGACCTTGCCATCGACGTTTCGCGCCGCGCGCCCGATGGTCTGGATAAGGGACGTTTCCGAGCGCAGAAAGCCTTCCTTGTCGGCATCGAGGATGGCGACGAAGCCGCATTCCGGGATATCGAGGCCTTCACGCAGAAGGTTGATGCCCACCAGCACATCGAAGGCGCCGAGACGGAGGTCGCGGATGATCTCGATCCGCTCCAGCGTATCGATGTCGGAGTGCATGTAGCGCACTCTTATGCCCTGCTCGTGCAGATATTCGGTCAGGTCCTCGGCCATGCGCTTGGTCAGCACCGTCACCAGCGTCCTGTATCCCTTCAGCGACACGTCGCGGATCTCGGACAGCACGTCGTCGACCTGGGTCTTGGCGGAGCGGATTTCCACCGGCGGATCGATCAGTCCGGTGGGGCGGATTACCTGTTCGGCGAACACGCCGCCGGCTTCTTCCATTTCCCAGTTGCCGGGCGTTGCCGAGACCGCGATCGTGTCAGGACGCATCGCATCCCATTCCTCGAAGCGCAGCGGACGGTTGTCCATGCAGGAGGGCAGGCGGAAGCCATACTCCGCAAGCGTCGCCTTGCGCCGGAAGTCGCCGCGATACATGCCGCCGATCTGGGGCACGGTCACATGACTTTCATCGATGAAGATCAGCGCATTGTCCGGAATATATTCGAACAGGGTCGGCGGCGGCTCGCCGGGCTGGCGCCCCGTGAGGTAGCGCGAATAGTTCTCGATCCCGGGGCAGGAGCCGGTTGCCTCCATCATCTCGATGTCGAAGCGGGTGCGTTGCTCAAGGCGTTGCGCTTCCAGAAGACGGCCAGCCTTTTCAAGCTCTTGCAGACGTCCCTTCAACTCTTCCTTGATCGACTTGATCGCTGCGTTCAGCGTTGGTCGCGGCGTAACGTAGTGCGAATTGGCGTAGATCTTGACCGATTTCAGGTCGCCGGTCTTCTGGCCGGTGAGCGGATCGAATTCGGTGATCGCGTCGATCTCGTCGCCGAACATAGAGATACGCCAGGCGGCATCCTCAAGGTGGGCGGGGAAGATCTCGATGGTGTCGCCGCGTACCCGGAACGAGCCGCGCTGGAAATCCATGTCGCGGCGCTTGTATTGCTGGGCAACGAGGTCGGCGAGAAGCTGACGCTGGTCGAGCTGATCCCCCACCGACATCTGGAAGGTCATGGCGGTATAGGTCTCGACCGAGCCGATACCGTAGATGCAGGAGACCGACGCTACGATGATGCAGTCGTCCCGCTCCAGGATCGCGCGGGTGGCGGCGTGGCGCATCCGGTCGATCTGTTCGTTGATCGAGCTCTCCTTCTCGATATAGGTATCGGAGCGCGGCACATAGGCCTCGGGCTGGTAATAGTCGTAGTAGGAAACGAAATACTCGACCGCGTTTTCCGGAAAGAAGTTCTTGAATTCGGAATAGAGCTGCGCGGCCAGCGTCTTGTTGGGCGCGAGAATCACCGCGGGGCGCTGCGTTTCCGCGATCACCTTCGCCATGGTGAAGGTCTTGCCCGAGCCGGTGACGCCGAGAAGAACCTGGCTGCGGTCACCCGATTTGAGGCCTTCGACGAGGTCTGCGATGGCCGTCGGCTGGTCGCCGGAGGGCTTGTATTCCGTGACCATGCGGATCGGGATGCCGCCCTCCGATTTTTCGGGGCGTTCCGGCCGGTGGGGCGTCCAGATCTTGCCGTTCTTGAACAGCGGATTGCCGCTTTCGATCAGCTTGGAAAGGGCATCGACCGTGGCGGTCACGCCTCCGGTGGCAAGGTTCTGGGCTTCCTCCAACGAAACATCAACGCCTGATACCGGGTTCAGGCCGGCCGCGGCGCGGGTCTTCGGGTCTGAGGACGCGCCGATCGAGACGCCGCGCGATGTGCGCACCGCCGTTGCATTTCCGCCTTCGGCGGCCTTGCGGCGATGCTTGCCCGCCTTTGAAGCGAGTTTGCGCTGGGAATCGACTGTCTCGGCTTCAGCTTCCTGCTCCAGGTTCGCGAGCCAATCGGTCATCGAGCCTTCATAGGCACCGCCCTCGAACGGCGCCTGGGGCGCTTCTTCGAAACCGGATTTGTCGGAGGTCTTCTTGGGTGATCTGGCCATGGGGCGAATATGGGGCGCAAGCCTGCAAAAGAAAAGGGCGACGAAACAGAACAAAAGTAGAACGGCGTCCATGATTCGGTCAAGTTGCGGTGCTGAAAATGCAGATGCACGGTATCGTGTTCTGCGCTATGAGCCTTCGCCGGCCTAACGATCAGCCGTCTTCAGGAGAAAATTCATGCCATTTTCGCTTTCGCCCTCGGCCATCTGGCCGGTTGTGTTGCTGGTCTGCTCGAATGTGTTCATGACATTTGCGTGGTACGGCCACCTCAAGTTCAAGAGCGCGCCATTGACCTTGGTGATCATCACCGCCTGGGGCATCGCCTTCTTCGAATACTGCCTGGCGGTACCGGCCAACAGGATGGGCGCTTCGGTGTATTCGACGGCGCAGCTGAAGACCATCCAGGAGGTGATCACGCTCCTGGTCTTTTCCGGCTTTTCGGTGTTCTGGCTGAAGGAAGCGCTCACCATCAACCACGCGATCGGCTTCGCCCTGATCGCAGTGGGTGCGTCCTTCATCTTCCGGGGCTGAGGCCGGATTGTTGCTTCTGCCACCGCGCCGACGAAATCCTGCGACAATCTGTCCACAATTCGCGTTTATGTTGTAACTGCGAGTTGTCGGACTGACAGAGAGAAACGCGACCCAAGCGGCCGGTGTCCTCGTCCCGCTCCATTGGTTTTTCATAGAAAACGAGTGTAGAGCACGATGATTACAGAGCAATCCGCCTTGTCGGCGGTGCGCTTCGGCTATGGCCTTCGCCCCGGCCAGACCGCACCGGCTGATCCGATCGGGATCGAGAATGAACTGACCGCAGCGATGGATGTCCTCCCGGCGTTTCCCGCCGAGGGCATTCCGTCACGCAGGCAGAGCGCCGTTACCTATTTCAAGGACCGGAAGTCCATCCGCGCCTCCTACGAGGGTGCCGAGCTACAGTCGGCGATGAGGACGCTGCGCCAGGATGCGCAGGCGCGTCTCGTGCAGGATTCGGTCGCGCGCATCGCGCAGGCCGTGGACTCTCCCTTCGGTTTTGCCGAACGGCTTGCCTCGTTCTGGACGGACCATTTTTCGGTGTCGTTCCGCAAGAATGACGACATGAAGCTGTTTACGCCGCTCTACGAGGCCGAGGCAATCCGGCCCAATATGTCGGCGCGCTACAGCGTGCTGCTAAGGGCTGCGACACTGCATCCGGCCATGATCATCTACCTCGATCAGTGGCGCTCTGTCGGCCCGCACTCTGCGCGTGCCGGAAAGAACAACGGCCTCAACGAAAATCACGGACGCGAGCTGCTGGAGCTGCACACCGTCGGGGCGGGGTCCGGCTATACCCAGGCCGATGTTCGCCAGGCCTCTTACATTCTGACCGGTCTGACGCTGGACGGACCGCGCGCCGCGACCCGGTTTGATGACAAGCGTGCCGAGCCCGGTTCATTCTCGGTTCTCGGGAAATCCTATGGCGGCGATCAGCGCCAGATGGCGGATGTCGATGCTTTTCTCGATGACCTGTCGGTGCGGCCGGAGACGGCCCGTTACATCAGCACAAAGCTTGCGGCCTATTTCATGAGACCAGAGCCGCCGCAGGATCTGGTAGAGGCGATGACGGCAAGCTGGGCGGCAACCGATGGCGATCTGTCAGCCGTTTACCTGACCATGCTGTCCTGGCCCGAAGCGCTGACGCTGCCGCCGCAGAACGTCAAGCAGCCTTTCGACTACATTGTCTCCTGCATGCGGGCGATGGGCGTGGAGGGAGGCCTGCTGATGTCCGATGAAAAGCTTGGCCAGTCGGTAAACGGGATGTTGCGCAATCTCGGCCAGCCGGTCTGGGATCCGCCGAGCCCCGAAGGTTTCGAGACCGGGGCTGCCAGCTGGATCAACGGCCACCAGCTTGCCGGGCGGATCGTGATCGCACGCCGTCTCATCAGCCGGTTCGGGAAGACCCTCGAACCTGCCGCCTTCGCCGTTGAGGCGCTGGGGCCTTTTCTGTCGGAGAACACCCAGACGCTCGTCAGGCGGGCGCCCAACCGCATGGCGGCGCTGACCCTTGTGCTCGCTTCACCCGAATTCAATCTGCGATAGGTGATGACATGACGCTTGCTTTCAATCCCACGCGGCGCCTGTTTCTCGGCGGTGCCTGCAGCCTGGCGGCGATGCCGCTGATGACCAGTTTCGCGCTCGCCAGAGCCGCGGGCGACAACCGCTTCGTCGCCATCATCCTCAGAGGTGCGATGGACGGGCTCGATCTGGTCCAGCCCTATGGCGACCCGGCCTACCGGCTCCTGCGTCCTGGTCTGTCGCTGACGTCCGATACCGGGCTCTACGATCTCGACGGCCGGTTCGGGCTGCATCCGGCAGCGGGCGGCCTCTATCCGCTCTGGAAGGCCGGAGAGCTGAGTTTCGTCCATGCCGTTTCGACGCCCTATCGCGATGCCCGCAGTCATTTCGATGGCCAAGACATTCTGGAGACGGGCGGCAACGGCAGCGCCGGTCGCGATGGCTGGCTGAACCGTGCGGTCGGGCTTGCGGGCGATGGTCCCTTGCGCGCCATCGACGTCACGTCCGATTCCGACCTGATCCTGCAGGGGCCGAATGCGGCCGAAATCTGGTCGCCGCGCGATGATATTCCGATCTCAGCAGACGAAATGCTGTTTTTCGAGAAGCTCTACAAGGATAGCCCCGACTTCGCGCGTGCCTTCGAAGAGGCCCGCAGCGCGGACGTCAGTGCCGAGATGATCTTCAACGGGCAGCAGCTTGGCGCTTCAACCGAAGGCGTGGCGCGGCTTGCAGGCGGCTTTCTGAAGAATGACTACCGGGTCGCCGCCTTTTCCATCAATGGCTGGGACACCCATGCGGAACAGAAATCGCTGTTTGCGAAATCCGCCGACAATCTGACCACTGCGATCCTGACGTTGAAATCGGAAATGGGCCCTGCGGCATGGAGCAAGACGGTGGTTCTGGCAATGACCGAATTCGGACGGACCGCACGGCAGAACGGTACGGGTGGCACCGATCACGGAACCGGCGGCTGCGCGATCCTGGCTGGCGGCGCCTTTGCGGGCGGCAGGGTGATGGGCAACTGGCCGGGGCTCAAGGATGGCGATCTTTACGAGAACCGCGACCTGATGCCGACCGGCGATATCCGCGAAGTGGCCGCCGCGATGCTCTATCGGCAGTTCGGTATCGGTTCCGCGGCGCTCACGACAAGCGTTTTCCCGGGCCTCGATTTTTCCCCGTCCTCCGTTTTTGTGCGCGCCTGAGCCTCATGCGCGGCGTCAGTCGCGCATTATCACGGCGGTGCCCAAGAAGGCATCGTACCACGTACGGCTCCGCCAGATCATGAATGGCCATATCCACCAACCGAACAGCAGCAGCAAGGTCGTGCCGCCAAGCACGAAGGTGTGGGTGAGAATGCGCAGATCCGGGTCAAAGCTCTCAAGCATGCTGGCGGCTTCGGCGATAGAGGTGGGATTTGGCATCTGAGCGGCCAGCACGACGCTCAGGATGGCGAATATGCAGACTGGCCAGAATTTCAGGTATTCCCGCATGATTGCGGTCTTTTCCGATGGTGCTGACGATGCCGTGCGAAGGGGGCCTTCTGCGACCAGGATCCGCATCAGTCTCTTGCCAGGTGTCGCGCCGAACAGGATGCCGGCAAGCGCGAGGGCGAGAGGAAACAGCAGCATTTCTGCAGCCGAGACGACTTTCTCGATGAGCGGCGACGGGAAAATGGGGTTCCCGTCAGCGTCAAGCTGAACAGCGATCGACTTTATGTATGGCTGTCCGCTCGCCATCGTATCTTCTCCCGCAATCAACGCTACTCTCTTCTGCTGCATGAAAAGTCCGTCTATCGTGCAGAGAACGAGCGCAGGAGGGTCGTCGACGGACGATGTCCAGACGGACTCAAGCTCTCGGAAGACGGCGATATCCGTTTCAGCCGGTTCGCAGCTTTTCAGCGAGAAAACGGGTGCGCTGAGGGCAGGGCGCAAAGACGGAACGGCAAGGGTCACGGCTGCCGTCACCAGACTGGCGAGCAACAGGAAGAGAAACCCGTCCACGATCAATGCCGCAAACCGCCGCCAGAACAATCGAGGATGGCGCGCGGGCGTTGCAGCCTGCGTCATGCCTCGCCGACCTGCTGGGGGACGATTGCCGGCTTTCCGGTCTCATCCATCGCGACCATTACGAATTGCGCTTCCGTGACCTGCTGGCGATCGGGCATCTGGTGGCGGTGCACCCAGGCCTCGACATGAATCGTCATTGAGGTGCGGCCGACCCTCTCGAACGATGTGTAGACGCACAGCGTATCGCCGATCTTGACCGGCTGTTCGAACGCCATCGAGTTCACGGCCGCCGTGACCGTTCTGTTGCCCGCCCGCTCCGACGAGGCGACATAGGCCGCAAGGTCCATCTGCGACATGACCCAGCCGCCGAAGATATCGCCGGAAGGGTTGGCATTTGCCGGCATGGCGACCGTTCGCATCGTCAGAGTGCCCTTGGGGGTTGTAGCTTCGCGCATCGCATTCTCCTGCACGGTAACGGGTTAGGGTGCAGGCGCAGCATATTTCACCTTCTGCCGTTTGCAATGCCGGAGCTTGCTGCGCTGCAGCAAATACCCGATTTCCGGACACAGGCGCGTTGGCAAAAGCATTTGTTTACACTTGTCTGGTCTACTTGGGCGCAGGAGTTTCAACCCAGATCCGGTACGACATGACGTTTCACCTTCGACGCGCCGTCTCTTCGCTAGCCCTTGCGGCCACGCTCACAGGTTGTTCCATCGGCGGGTTGATGACGTCCTTTTCGATCGATACCACCGACAAGAGCACACAGGTTGTGACCCGCTCGGACGAGGAGGCCCAAAAGCCGGCCCAGATCGCCGCAGCGGTTCCCGCTCCAGCGCCGGTTGCCGCGCCCGAACCCCCGGCGTCGATCGAGCAACTGATTGCCAGCACCGAAAGCGGTGCCGGCGTGCCGATCGACAGCTATCTCGGCGTGACCGCAGGCGAGAGCGACGCCGTCGTCGCTGCCAACGCAGCCATGCCTGCGCCGCCGGTAACGCCTGCGGAAATCCGCGCGGACATGCCCTCCGATATCGACGATCCGGGGATCGATCCGATCCAGACCGCCTCGCTCCTGCCGCTCAGCAATCCGGGCGAGGGGAGCGCTCCGAAAAACGGAAGGCTACCCGGCCTGATGCCGCTTGCCGAGCGGCAGTGCCGGAGCGCTCTGACCGAACTGGGCGTCCGGTTCTCCGATGTCGCCGAAATCGCCAATGGCGCCAATTGCGGCATCGCCTATCCGGTCAAGCTCCAGTCGCTCTCCGGCAATATCGCCGTCTCGCCGAGCGTCACGGTCAATTGCCAGACGGCGCTCGCCTTTTCCGAATGGGTCAAGGACGATGTCGCGCCTTCGGTGCGGATGCGCTACCTTACCGGGCTGAAATCGGTCAACACAATGGGCGGCTATTCCTGCCGGCGCATGAACAATGGCAAGCGGAGCACGCCCTGGTCGGAACACTCCAAGGGCAATGCCATCGACGTCGGCGGTTTCACGCTGAACACAGGAAAGACCATCGATGTCTCGGCGAAGGGCTTCTTCGCCTTCCGGGAAAAGGGCCTGCTCAAATCAGTCCGCGCCAGCGGCTGCCAGAAGTTCAACACGGTGCTCGGTCCGGGCTATCCCAAGCACGACGACCATCTGCATTTCGATCTTTCGCAGCGCTCCTCCGGCCGAAGCTACTGCAAGTAGCCCGGTAGGGGCGAAGCATCCGGTCTTCTGAAAAGCTGCTCTCCAGGGACCGCAGGCCTTTCGGCCGATGCGGGCGCAATCATGCGCGCCTGCCGGGTTGCGTCCGCCATCAGCCCCCGTTGAAAATCACGGTATTTTGTTAATGACAAGCCCGGAACATCGGGCTTAAGATCAGCTCAGTCGAAGGGAGCTTGAAACGGACTCGGTAGATACAGATATGAACACCAACGAGAGGCTTGGTGAACACGCCTGAAAGACTTACGGAGTTAGTGAGAATGATCGCGATGTCGATCCGGATGCAGAACGATCCCTCCAAGAACGGGGACAATCCGAGCCGCGGAACGGCGGTCATCGCGCGTACCAAGCCGAAAACAAAGAAACCCAGCCTATACCGGGTTCTCCTGTTGAATGATGACTACACACCAATGGAATTTGTCATCCACATTCTGGAGCGTTTCTTCCAGAAGGATCGCGAAGCGGCGACCCGCATCATGCTCAACGTCCACAACAATGGCGTCGGTGAATGCGGGGTCTTTACCTTTGAAGTGGCCGAAACCAAGGTCAGCCAGGTGATGGATTTCGCGCGCCAGCACCAACATCCATTGCAATGTGTCATGGAAAAGAAGTGAGGATCTGATCGTGCCAACATTCTCTCCCAGTCTTGAAAAGGCGCTGCATCAAGCTCTGACCTATGCCAATGACCGGCACCACGAATACGCAACGCTGGAACACCTCCTGCTGGCGTTGATTGATGATGGCGATGCAGCCGCCGTCATGGGTGCCTGTAATGTCGATCTCGACGCCCTGCGCAAGATCGTAACCGAATATGTCGATACCGAACTCGCAAACCTGATCACGGGCTATGACGAGGATTCCAAGCCGACCTCCGGCTTCCAGCGCGTCATCCAGCGCGCCGTGATCCACGTCCAGTCCTCGGGCCGCGAGGAGGTCACCGGCGCCAACGTGCTCGTCGCCATTTTCGCCGAGCGCGAGAGCCATGCCGCCTATTTCCTGCAGCAGCAGGAGATGACGCGCTATGACGCCGTGAACTACATCTCCCACGGCATCGGCAAGCGGCCGGGGTCTTCGGAAACGCGCACCCCGCGTGGCGTCAACGACAGCCAGGACAATGATGCGAGCGCACAGCGCGAGAGCGAGGACGGCAACCGCAAGCAGCCGGATGCGCTCAAGGCCTACTGCGTCAACCTCAATGAAAAGGCGATGAACGGCAAGATCGATCCGCTGATCGGTCGCGATTCCGAGGTCAACCGCACCATTCAGGTGCTGTGCCGCCGCTCCAAGAACAACCCGCTTTATGTGGGTGATCCCGGTGTCGGCAAGACGGCGATCGCCGAAGGTCTCGCCAAGCGGATCGTCGAAGGCAAGGTTCCCGAGGCGCTGATCGATGCCACCATCTTCTCGCTCGACATGGGCACGCTGCTTGCGGGCACGCGCTATCGTGGCGATTTCGAGGAACGGCTGAAGCAGGTTGTCAAGGAGCTCGAGGAATATGAGGGCGCCGTGCTGTTCATCGACGAGATCCACACCGTCATCGGTGCGGGTGCGACGTCGGGTGGCGCCATGGATGCCTCGAATCTGCTCAAGCCGGCGCTCTCTTCCGGCGCGATCCGCTGCATCGGTTCGACCACATACAAGGAATACCGCCAGTTCTTCGAAAAGGACCGTGCGCTGGTGCGCCGGTTCCAGAAGATCGATGTCAACGAACCGTCCGTGGACGATGCCATCGAGATCATGAAGGGGCTGAAGCCCTATTTCGAGGAATACCACAACCTCCGCTACACCAACGAGGCCATCAAGGCGGCGGTGGAACTCTCCGCGCGCTACATCACCGACCGGAAGTTGCCCGACAAGGCGATCGACGTGATCGACGAGAGCGGCGCGGCGCAGATGCTGGTGCCGGCCTCGCGCCGCCGCAAGATGATTACCGAAAGGGAGATCGAGGCCACGATCGCGACCATGGCCCGCATCCCGCCGAAGACCGTCTCCAAGGATGACGAGCAGGTGCTTGCCAATCTGGAGCAGGAGCTTCGCTCGGTGGTGTATGGCCAGGACAAGGCGATCGATGCGCTTGCGACCTCGATCAAGCTTGCCCGTGCGGGCCTGCGCGAACCGAACAAGCCGATCGGCTCCTACATCTTCTCCGGCCCGACAGGCGTCGGCAAGACCGAGGTCTCGAAGCAGCTTGCTTCTTCGCTTGGCGTCGAGCTTCTCCGCTTCGACATGTCGGAATACATGGAGCGGCATACGGTTTCGCGTCTGCTCGGTGCGCCTCCCGGCTATGTCGGCTTTGATCAGGGCGGGCTTCTGACCGACGGCGTCGACCAGCACCCGCATTGCGTCGTGCTGCTGGACGAGATCGAGAAGGCGCATCCGGACATCTACAACATCCTGTTGCAGGTGATGGACCATGGCTCGCTGACCGACCACAACGGCAAGAAGATCGACTTCCGCAACGTGATCCTGATCATGACCACCAATGCGGGCGCGTCGGAAATGTCAAAGTCGGCAATCGGCTTCGGGTCTTCGAAGCGGACCGGCGAGGACGAGGAGGCGCTCAACCGCATCTTCACGCCGGAGTTCCGCAACCGTCTCGACGCGATCATTCCGTTCGCGCCGCTCCCGACCGAAGTCATTCACCAGGTCGTCCAGAAGTTCGTCATGCAGCTCGAAAGCCAGCTTTCGGAACGCAATGTCACCTTCGAGCTGGAGGACCGGGCCGTCGAATGGCTCGCCGAACGCGGTTACGACGAGAAGATGGGCGCCCGGCCGCTGTCGCGCGTCATCCAGGAATACATCAAGAAGCCGCTGGCGAACGAGATCCTGTTCGGCAAGCTCAAGAAGGGCGGCGTCGTCCGCGTCGATGTGGCCGAGAAGGATGGCAAGCCGGAACTGACGCTGGAGGCGATTCCCGAGACAACGCCGATCAAGCCCAGCGAGCTGAAATCGGACGGACCCAAGGGCAAGGCCGCAAAGGCCGCGCGCAAGTCCGCTGCCGACACCTGATAAAGACTGAAGGCCGGGGCATTGCCCCGGCCTTCATGTTTTTGCAAACCTGTTTCCCCTCAAGGGCCTCAATTCCCGGGCTCGGCCGACCGTCGAACGGAATGCGATCGGCGACGATGGCGTCGGGCGTCGCGCCGAATGCGCGGGAGGAACTGCGCTCTTCTCCCGCCGTCAATCACCCCGGCTGACGCGGTTCGAGGCGGGGAGGGAGGCGTAATATTCACGCTTCTTCCGGTACATTTCTGCGTCGGCCCGCCGCGCGGCCGATTCAAGCGCCTCGCCGTGCTCGCAGATTGCCACGCCGGTGGAAATGCTGATGGGTGCGTCCGCATAGAACTGATTGTTGATGGCGAGCAGCTTGTTGATTTCCTCGAGCGCGACTTTTGTTTCCGCCGCGCGCGCGCCGGGCATGATGACGGCAAACTCGTCACCGCCGATGCGGGCGGCGCAATGGGGTGGACGGATCGCCTCGTTCAGCACTTCGCCAAGCCGGCGCAGCAGAGAGTCGCCCGCATCGTGGCCAAGCGCATCATTGGTCTCCTTCAGGCCGTTCAGATCGATGATCATGATCCCGATGGGCCGGAAAGACTTGCGCTCCAGGCGGTT
Organism: Martelella limonii; assembly: GCF_013344475.1. Taxonomy (GTDB): domain Bacteria; phylum Pseudomonadota; class Alphaproteobacteria; order Rhizobiales; family Rhizobiaceae; genus Martelella; species Martelella limonii. Next base: position 469,410 of record NZ_JABUOU010000001.1, read on the forward strand.
GATTTCCTCGGTGTAATAGGAGCGATTGTAGAGCTTGGTCAGAACGTCGTGACGGCCGAGATATTCGAGGTAGGCTTCGGCCTTTTTGCGTGCGGTGATATCCGTCAGCGAGACGAGGACGAGCGACCAGTCGTGCTCGCGCCCGGGCAGGACCGAAAACTGCAAGAGCACGTAGCGCTCCGATCCGTCGAGCGCGTAATTCAACACCTCATGGGTGTGGAACAGCCGTCCCTCCCAGAGGTCTAGGAGCTGCTGGCGGAAATGTTCCTCGACATCATCGCGGAAGATGGCGTGCTGGTTCTGAAGCAGCGCCTGCCGGTCTGCGGCGCGAAACATGTCGAGCGTCGCCTGGTTGACGTCGATGACCTTGATCTCGTTCAGGCACTGGCGCACGAATTCGGGATGCACATCCATGAACACCTTGAGGTTCACGATATGCCGTGATCTCAGGTCTTCCAGAAGCTTGCGGATGCGTGAAAAGTCCTCCACCCACAGGGATACCGGGGAATGCTCGAACAGGCCGTGGGCGTAGAGCGCCTGCTGCCGCTCGCGCCGGCGTGCCGATTCGCGGGCCGATACGTCTTCGGTCGTCAGCAGGACGCGCTCGAGCGTGTCCTCATAGCCCGGCAGAACCTTGCCGCTCAGCTGGATATCGAGCCGCCGGCCGGACAGGGTGTAATTGACGGTGTTGCTGGAATAGGCGCGCTTGCCCTCGAACAGCTGGACCAGCTCGTCGATGTGGTTTTCAAGCATGTCATCGCGAAACACCGAGCCGATATTGGCGACGAGATGGTCCAGATCGCTCGCCTCGAAAAGCTCCAGCGTCCGGGCGTTGACCTTCACCACCTTGATCGCCTTCGTGCAAGCGGCGACGCGGGAACGGTCGGCCCTGAGGAATGCCTCGATGTCGCTGACGCCGGCGGAACGCCATCGCTGAAAGATGCTCTGCACGCCGCTGAAGTCTTCGACCCACATTGCTATGGGCGCAAGTTCAAACATCTGTTCGAAGGAGCTGTCGTTCAATGTTTCGCTCGTTTTCCTAGATAGTCACCGCCTGAGAGGCCGGTGCAAAAATCCATTTCCAGCGCGCAATCCGGCAGAATGCAAGCGCAACCATGCAGCAACCAGAAACCGCACACCTGAAAAATACGAAAGGGTTGTGCGATCGATCCTGTATACTGGTGCAAACCGACAGGGTTCTGTCCCGAAATGGATGGGCAATGCCTTCACTTACGCGGGGCAGCTGCCATCTCTCGCATGTTTTGCTGCGGATGAAGGCTGCCTCACCCCAGCAATAGCGAGATAGAGCTTTCACATCAACCCAAACCCGCGCGCAAGAGAGGCATAATGCCAGAATGGGACATGCGGGCCGCGTTTGTCGGAGGGCGGTGGCGCTTCCTGCGCGGATTGGGGCTTGATTTTTATTGCCGACACGCAAAAATCGGTTAAGAAGAGCAAAAGCCGGCGGCAGAGCCGGGAAGACACGCAAAGCGGAGCAAAACGATGTCGGCGAAGATTTACCGCCCCGCCCGATCGGCGATGCAGCAGGGCAATGCCAAGACCCATCACTGGGTGCTGGAATTCGATCAGCAGGCGCCGCGGACGATCGACCCGCTGTTCGGATACACCTCGTCCTCAGATACGCTCCAGCAGGTCAAGCTGCGCTTCGAGACGCAGCAGGATGCCGAGGAATATGCCCGTCGCAACGGCATCGCCTACCGTGTCATCCAGCCGAAGGAAAAGACGGTCAAGGTCGTATCCTACTCCGAGAATTTCAGCCCCAACCGCACCCAGCCCTGGACCCATTGATTCGGAAAAGCCTGGTTCGCGCCCGGCCATACCTTGTATTACCGCCCCGCATGCTTCATGGATGCGCCGGTTCTTCCACAAGGAACCCGTTTCGGCCCCTTAGCTCAGCTGGATAGAGCACCGGCCTTCTAAGCCGACGGTCGCAGGTTCGAATCCTGCAGGGGTCGCCATTATTTTCAATGACTTGACTTCATGTGTTTGCTGCATGCTGGACCAGTTTGAAAACTGGTTTGCAGGTTTTGTTTTGCTTGCGTTCTTTCGTCCCGCTCGCAGCCCACATATCGGGATTGCGCAAGGCCGTATGCGCAGGCATTAGCTTCCCTCTCAACTTTCCCGTCGCCAAGACAACCGTCGCAGAGCGGCTCCGAAGCTGCCTTGCTCGGTAGAAATAGTCACGCCCTCTTCCGAACCCTTGAGGGGGCGATCGGGAAGGTTTCGAATAAAAGAAGCTCTGGAAAGGCTGATGACAGCGCGGCCCGGGCTTTTCTTTAGACCGGTCAACACATAGGCTGGTGTCATGACAGACACCGACTTGAGTGCGCGACGGCGCGAGATCATCCGTCAATACTTCCGCTACGTCGATACCGGAGACGCTCGTATCCTTGACCTTTACACGGACGATGTGGAGTTGCTGTTCCCGAAGTTTGGTCGAAAACGCGGCAAGGATGCGATGCGCACCTTTGGTGCGCGCATGTCGGCAATGCTGTGGAGACTGGAACATGACATCGAGGGATTGGCCTTTGTAGAGACCGGCAATACGATTGTCGTCGAGGGTCGGGAGTGGGGCGAAATGGCGGATGGCACGCCGTTTCCTGACGGCGAAATTTCTCAGGGCCTATTTTGCAACGTCTTCGAGTTCGACGGTGAGCTTATTCAGGCGGTTCGGATTTACGTGGACCCTGATTTCACCAGCAGGGATCAACCAAGGATCAGTGCTTTGCGCTGATCTTCGGGTATCGTTCCCATTTCCCAATCGTCTTTGGAAAAGGCCGCTGCGATTGCCAATCGTTACCCGACGGCCAACTTGACCCGATAGCGGACCGGAAGCTTTGCGTCCCATTTCGGTCGTTCCCCGGTTCTCTGTCTTGGCCTGAAAGCAAGCCGTATGCGAAGGTCTATAGAGGGCAGAGATCCGCCGCTCGCTGCGTCCGGACGAACGGCAGCGATGCGCAATAGCTCTTCAGGCATGTGTAGAAGTAGCACACAATACATCCGGGACGGATCGGAAATAGCCGCCGCGTGAAGTCTCACGAAACGCGAACATCGAATAAGTCCACAATTCGCTCATGGTCGCCAAATGCCCCCCCCCCCGACTTCCTTCTCGAGAAGGATCACTCTTCCTGCATCAACCGCAATTTAAATCCTATATTAAAATCTAATATCTTTAAATATCAGATCTAACCCTTTGTGACCATAATCCACGAAAGAAACCTTCTCTTTCTTCAAACAGTTGAAAACTTTTATGTCCTCCTGCGCTGCATAGGGGTTATCAATCTCGCCATCCAAAAACATTTGGTACAGAACAACCCAGTACTGATCTAAGTCGTACTCAACGATCTGTCTGGCGGTAAGTTTTTCCTTCAATCTGTTTGCCCACTCTTTGAAGGCCCGAGTGTCAGCGCCATGAGTCTTCGTGTAAACGTAGGACATTAGTATAACCAATGGAGAATTCTCAGCTAGAGACTTCTCTATAATATCTTTTCTAAAGGCGGGGTCCGTTCGAATTAGGAGGAAAATGCACCATGTCACATTGTCGCTATGTCCGGACTTGAATGACCTGTCAAGAATTGATAGTATTCTATCTTTTGCCTCTATCTTGACGGAGTATCTCTCAATCCATCGGTATATAAGCGGAACTAGGGATGGGTAATAGAATGAATATCTAAGCAAAGAGTCTTCGACGTACTTTTCAGCGTCAAGCTCACTAAAGCCCATTTCTAGAATAGATGAGAAGGCATATTTCGCAACACTTCCGTCGGGGTTCTCATCGCTCAGAATGATGGCCTTTTCAATAATTAGCCTCACATCCTTGTAGCTAAGCCCATCTTTTTTCACATCTTTGTGACGGTCAGCAAGTGCGAGAACCTGATTCATTTCAACAACCCATCTCTGGGAGGTCGGCACGGGCATTTCTCGTACGTCAGTTTTCCTGGCATTGAGGTGAAGGGAGTAGTCCTCCAGCTTCCTTGATAACTCAAACAAGAAGCTATCGGCTTGGTCTCGGTCCTTTGCGAAGCATGTGTAATCGTCTATATATCTATAGAAATTGTACCCCTTGTTGCGGAGATGCTCGTCGATGGGAAAGAGAACTAATTCGCTCAGGATACTCGATGTGGCAGGTCCAATTGAAATACCCTTTGTCTCGTTTCTCTGACTTATACGCGCTGCACGGTCCAAATTATTGTACCAGCGGTCAGATCCTCTATTTCTCTTTGACTCCTCAGCGCCAACAAGAGCCCACGAGAGAGAATGCGTATAAATGCTTTTAAAGAAATTTGTAATGTCTGTTTTAACTCTGTACATGGAACCAAAATCTACGCTTGGATCAGTGCTTTCCGCGTCGTTGTTTATGTAGATTGATCCATACGAGTGAACTATAATTCTATAGTCGCTTTGAATCTCAAAATTAAGTATTGAGTTTGGGCTTTGACATCTTTTGGATATTTTTCCATCCCAGTTCTTTACTATCTCTTCAACCAAGTCGACGTGTGCCTTGGGGTGCGGAATACTTAGAGACCTCGGGATTCCAGGGTGTCGTGTTCTCTTGAAATGAACCGCATCAAACCCGGATTCTCTTCTGAACTTGCTTAACCCAAATTCGTTCAGCTTCGCTCCCACTTCGGGCGTCAACATCTCACTACCGAATATTGGCGGTAGCTCCTCTCTTTTTTCATGTGTGAACGGGAAGTAGTTGAACTGAAGCAGGCTTTTTCGGATGTTTTCCGCAGTTAGCTCTAGCGGCTCTTGATCTTCGGACTTCATTTGCAGACTTCCTCGTTTCCATAGTTTTGCGATACCTCTGCAAGCCATATCTGAAACGGTAGGGGATTCCTAAAATTGGTGTCAACGCCTCTCTCTAAGGGAGGAGTGACGACGACAATTTGGTCGAGCGCAGCGAAGAACGGCTTTCTGCAGTTGGTGTCATCCGGCGTCTTGCGCAAGTTGTCCCGGAAGGCCTCTGTCCGGTTATCCTCTGCGCCTGGCACGAAGGTCGGCTCAGGGCCGAAATCGACTATACGCCTCTCAAGCCCGAACGTCCGCTTCGCTAATTGGTGAGACCAGACCTGCCATTCTGCATACGGCCCCAATTCCGCCTGCCAGCGTTCCATTTTTGCCAATTCAAGCGCCTTCTCCCTGAAAACTGCCGATCCTTGCAGGTTGCTACAGTGTCTATCACGGGAAGGGTTGGCGGGTATTTGGGTTAGTTCTTGACTGCCCGTCGGGGTTGGTGATCAAGCGGCATGCATTTTGGGCTATACCGCGAGCGGAAACCGCGCTTGTCGCTTGACCGTGCAACTGCCGATGTTCTGCCGGTCGTCGAGGGGATCTCGTTCGTTCTGGTTGCAAGAGGGCTCGGTCCTGATTTTCGGCGGGCATAGTCTGTCCTGGACGGATGGATCTGCTCCTCCGTGCCCATGGAGCCTGTCATGTGGAGGCGTCTCTGGTCGGGCGCTGCTCTGGAAATCCGGCATCGGCAACGCCACTTAGGTGGAGAATGGTCGAGCGCCTGCGGCCGAGCGATACGAAGGAAGCGATACGGAAAACATGACGGTACATTTCGACTTCGACAACAGCTACGCCCGTCTCGGTACCGCCTTCCACCGGCCGACCGTGCCATCGCCCGTCGCCGCGCCGCATCTCCTGAAGGTGAACCGGAGACTGGCCGATGCGCTCGGGCTCGACGCGGATGCGTTGGGCACTGCTGAAGGGGTTGGCATCCTGGCCGGCAACCGGCTTCCGGCAGGGGCAGAGCCGATCGCGGCCGCTTACGCCGGACATCAATTCGGAAACTTCGTGCCGCAACTCGGCGATGGGCGCGCCATCCTTCTCGGTGAGGTCGTCGACCGAGAGGGCCTGCGTCGCGACGTCCAGCTGAAGGGGGCGGGCCCGACCCTATTCTCGCGCAATGGCGACGGGCGGGCAGCGCTCGGCCCGGTCCTGCGCGAGTATCTCGTAAGCGAGGCCATGGCCGCGCTCAAAATTCCGACCACGCGGGCGCTGGCCGCGGTCGCGACGGGAGAACCGGTCTACCGGGAAACGGCCCTGCCGGGCGCGGTCCTGACCCGTGTCGCCTCCAGCCATATACGCGTCGGCACGTTCCAGTTCTTCGCGGCACGGGGCGACGACGCCGCGGTTCGAAAACTCGCCGACCATGTGATTGACAGGCATTATCCCGAGGCCGCGGGCGCTTCCAATCCCTACCGCGCTTTTCTCGAAGGCGTCTGCGCGCGCCAGGCGGAGCTTGTCGCGCGCTGGATGCAGATCGGCTTCGTGCACGGCGTCATGAACACCGACAATATGTCGGTTTCCGGGGAAACGATCGACTACGGCCCGTGCGCCTTCCTCGACGCCTACGATCCCGCGACCGTCTTCTCCTCGATCGATCGCAACGGGCGGTACGCCTATGCCAACCAGGCCCGCATCGCGAACTGGAACCTCGCACGTCTGGCAGAATGTCTGCTTCCCCATCTCGATCCGGAGGAAAACAAGGCCATTGAAGCCGCACAGGAGGTCCTCTCCGGATTTGCGGAGACGTTCAACGCGGCCTATGTCGACGGCTTTCGCGCGAAGATCGGCTTGCAGACACCGCAGACGGAAGATGCCGCGTTGATCGAGGATCTTCTTCTGCGCATGGCGCAGCACAATGCGGACTTTACCTTGACCTTTCGCAATCTCGGCAAAGCGGCGGAGAGCGCGCAGGCCGATGGGCCGATCCGCGGTCTCTTTGCCGATCCAGCAGCCTACGACGGCTGGGCGGCGCGCTGGCGCCAGCGCCTCGCGGCCGAACCGAGAGAGCCGGGTGAACGGCGCGCTGCGATGGATGCGGTGAACCCCGCGATCATTCCGCGCAATCATCTCGTCGAGGAAGCGCTTGCCGCCGCGATGGCCGGCGACCTGGCACCCTTCGAACGCCTGAACGAAGCGCTCGCCGCGCCCTTCGAGGATCGGGCGGAGTTCGCCGATTATGCCGGCCTTCCGCCGGTGCCCGAGGCGGCCTACCGGACCTTCTGCGGCACCTAAAGGCGGAGCGTTTTCTCGCCTGAGCTTGCTGCGCGTGGTCGTCCCGATCGACAGCGCATCGGCAGGCGGGATGAGCGCAGACATGCTATCTGGGACTGAAACGATCGAACGGCTGCGTAAAGGTCGGGCTTGTCCTTGATCGCTGTCGCTCAATCGGTTTGTTTGCCCGCCAACACAGATAAGCCTAGTGTTGCAGACATGCAGCGAAACAGCTGGAGCCAGAACATGTCCGACGTGAACGACAAGCGAATGACGGCCCATTTGGAGGGTGATTTTATCGTCTTCCTCATTGGCATGAAAATCAACAAGCCGCTCAAGCTCCACAAGTGGGTGCCCGCTGCCATGGCGATGCCGAAGATGTTGAAGGAGCTCGACGCATTGCCCGCAACGGAGACTGGTTTTCTGGGCGCAACCAGTGTCGGTTTCGGCGTAACCCTCCAGTATTGGCGGAGTTTCGACCATCTTGAGCGGTATGCCCGCTCAAATGATCATGCGCATTTTCCGGCATGGGTGGCCTTCAACAAGCGTATGAAAGCCAGCAGAGGCGACGTTGGGATCTGGCATGAAACCTATCTGGTGAAGGCTGGGCAATACGAGACTGTTTATTCGGGTATGCCGCCTTTCGGCCTGGGCAAGGCTTCGCAACTGCTGCCCGCAACCGGAAACCGGAGTGAGGCTCGAACACGGCTGGGACGGTGAGCCGGTCGCAAGGCATCAGCATTCGATTTTCCCGTACATGGTGAATGCGCGCAGTTTCGCATTCATTGCCGCATCGGCCCTGTATAGTGGCGGGGTCCGGTTTTGAAGATCAGAGTGTCGAAGGCCTGCGCGGTGTTCAGGAAACGGGAGGGTGGTTTTCCCTTATCCAGACCGGATCGCGAAAGCGGGCGATACGGGCGAGCCGTGCCGGTCAGAGGAACTTTCCAGTGCGCTGGCCGTTGGGGGTATAACCAGAACAGAGGAGACCCACATGGCCATGAACTCGCTCAAAGACATTTACCTCGACCAGCTGCAGGATATCTGGAGCGCCAACACCCAGTGCCTGCCCGTCGTCAACGATCTGGGCCGCGCGGCAGAGGACAAGGAACTGTCCGAGGCGCTGATCGACGGCTCCAACGGTATTGCCGACGGGATCGCCGAGATAGAAAGGCTGTGCAACGAACATGGCATCAAGCCCAATGCCGAGCATTGCAAGGGTATGGAAGGCCTGGTGAAGGAAGCGCGCGCGCATGGCTTGTCCGATGAGATCACGGACGCCGACGTCCGCGACGCCGCCATCATCCCGCAATACCAGCGCATGGTGCATTACGCACTGGCCGGTTACGGCACGCTGGCCGCCTTCGCCAACCGCCTTGGCCTGGACAGCGACGCGGCGATCTTGAACAAGTGCCTCGATCGTACCTATGACGGTGACCGCCGCATGACGGAGATCGCGACCAAGGGCGGCGTCAACAAGCAGGCTGCCTCCTGAACCTCTGATGCAACCGTCACATGGGGCCGTGCGAGAGATCGCGCGGCCCCTTTTCCTATCTGGATCTCTTTCTCGGCGGCCCCGTGCGCGATGGGGCTGGGCGTCCGGATCGCCATCGGGGCAGAAAAATGCCCCGATCAAGGCTTGCATGATCGGGGCGGGTCCAGGCCTTTCCGAACAATCAGGCGTTCAGTTGGCTTTGGAGGCCTCGACCAGGCCGTGAAGCGTCTCATACTCGGCCTTCACCTCCGGCTGGCTTTCCAGCAGTTCGGACGCCAGTTGCGCGAAGCCTTCTTCCATCTGTTTCTGTTCTTCGGGCGGAAGCTGGGTAATCACGCCGCCATTTTCGGTCCAGACGGCATAGGAGCGGCCGACATTCTCGACGCCCCACGGATAGACCGCTTCCTCGGCGGCGCGGCCGGCCGCGATGATCGCCGCCTTGGTGTCTTCGCTCTGCATCTGGAACCAGTCCTCGTTCACCACGGTGAAGGAGACCACCTCGGCAAAATGCAGGTCTAGGATATATTTGCCGACGTCATAATACTTGAATGCGGTCAGGATCGGCACGCCGACCAGCATGCCGTCGAGCCCGCCGGACTGGAGCTGCGGGATGACTTCGGAAAGGGCGAGCGGCAGGGGAATGGCGCCGAGCTGTTCCATCGGCTTGATCTGGAGCGGCGATGCGAAGGTGCGGATCTTGAGGCCCTTGACGTCTTCAAGCGTCTTGACGTCCTCCATGGTGAAGAGAACGGTCGGCGAGTTGTAGAAAGCGCCGATGACGCGCAGCCCCTTGTCGAGGAACATGGTTTCGAGATGCTCGCGGTATTCCGGGTTCGAAAGCACCGCATGGACATCTTCCGGCGAGGTGAACAGGCCCGGCACGTCGAACGCCTGGAAGCGCGGATCGACGTTCGACATGAACGAGGTCGGGGTCGTGAAGGCTTCGATCGTGCCCAGAAGCACGCCCTCGGACATTCGCGGGATCGCGCCGAGCTGCGAGGCCGGGTAGATCTCGGTCGTCACCGCGCCGGGCGCGCGCTCTGCGAGCTCGTCGGCGAAGACCTTGATCCATTCATGCTGGACATCGTTGATGGTCGCGGTCGCGAGCTTCATCGTGCTTTGGGCCTGAGCGGTCAGAAGTGAGCTCAGCGTCAGCGCGGTGGCTAAGGCTGCGGTCTTGAGGCGTTTCGGTATCATGTCTGTGTCCTTTTTCAGCGAGGTTGGGCAAGGGTCAGGGAGAGGGCGGGAGCATAGGTGATGATGAGGAGCGCGATGACGAGGACGACCACGAACGGCGCGACCCCGCGATAGAGCGTATGCGCGGGCAGGCCGGTCACCTGCTGCGCCACGAAGATGTTCAGGCCAAAGGGCGGGGTGAACATGCCGATGGCGAGATTGACGGTCATGATGATCCCGAAATGGATCGGGTCGATGCCGAGCGAAATCGCGATCGGTGCGAGAAGCGGCGCGAGCACGAGGATCGCGGAGGTCGGGTCAAGAAACGCGCCGATGACGAGCAGCAGCAGGTTCACCGCCAGCAGGAAGGTCACGGGGGACAACTCCATGGCCGTGATCCAGCCGATGATCGCCTGCGGCACACCCTGCGTGGTCAAGATCCAGGTGATGACGCTTGCGGCGGCAACGAGGATCAGGATCTGGCCCGAAAGCACCGCCGCCGTGCCGGCTGCATTGACGACGTCGCGCAGCGTCATCGTGCGGTAGACGAAGACGCCGATGATGATGGCATAGAAGCAGGCAAAACCGCCCGCCTCCGAGGGGGAGAACACGCCGAGATAGATGCCGCCGAGCACGAAGACCGGCATCAGGATCGCCCAGAACGCATCCCGGGTCGCCTTGGCGGCGGCGCTGAAGGAGAACGCGGTTTCGGAGGGAATGTCACGGCGGATGGCATCCGCGATCACGAACAGCGCCAGAAGAACTGCCATGAGGATGGCCGGCAGCACGCCTGCGAGAAAGAGCCGCGGAATGGATTGCTCGGCGGCCATGCCGTAGAGGATCATGGCGATGCTCGGCGGGATGACGATATCGATGGCGCCGGCGGATGCGAGGAGACCGCCGGCCCGGCGTTGTCCGTAGCCCGCGGCGATCAGCTTTGGATAAAGCGTCTTGCCGAGCGCGGCGACGGCCGCGACCGAGGAGCCGGAGATTGCGCCGAGCGCAGTGGAGGCGGCGACGGTGGAGACGCCGAGACTGCCCGGAACCCCTCCGACCATCGCCATCGCCCAGGCGATCAGCCGGTTGGCGATGCCGCTCGAACTCATCAGCTGCCCTGCGAAGACGAAGAACGGGATCGCCAGCAGGGCGAAATTGTCCAGCCCGCCAAACATGACCTGCTGAAGTGCCGCCGGCGGTATTTTCAGAAAGAACAGCATGGCGACGGCGACCACCGTCAGGAAGACGAGGAAGATCGGCGTGCCGATGGCGACCATCAGGACGGGCAGGACGAGATAGGCGAAGATCATGGGCGGGTCTCCGGGGCCTTTCGGATCAGTGCCATGAGGTCGACGACGAGCATGACGGCACCTGCAATGGTCAATCCGGCAAAGCCGAAGAGCAGGGCTGCGTGCGGTATCGTCATGGGAATGCCAAGCCCCATGCTGGTCACACCGATCCGGTTGATCTTGGCGATGAAGAGCCAGGATGCATGGGTTGCGAAGGCGCAGGCGAAGATCGCGATCAGATCGTGGAGGATGTACCAGACATGGCGGGCATGTTTCGGCGTGTAGAGCGGCACCAGATCGACGCTGATATGGGTGCGGGTGAAAAATGACAGGACCGCAGCGATCATCGTGATCCAGATGATCAGGTAGATCATCAATTCGTCGGCGCCAACGGGCGAGATGCCGAACAGGTAACGGCTGCCGGCGTTGAGCACATTGATGGCGACCACGACCAGAAGAATGATGCCGAGACCGGTTTGGAGCGCACGGGTAAGGCCGTTGCCCGCACTTGCCGTTTCCGGGGCGGACTGGTCTTCCCCGCTCATGCCCTGTCCTCCAGGATGCGGCGGATCGCGACAAGCTTTGCAGCACGGCTTTTCTGGAGCTCGGCGATCTTTTCGGGCGTATAGTCATAGATCCCGCTGCCCGATTTCAGGCCCAGCGTGCCAGCCTCGATCTTGTTGCTCACCATCTCCGGCACGTCCTTGCGGTTGGAAAGATCGGCGTTGAGGAAGCTCGAGACGGAATGGTAGATGTCGAGCCCGGCCATATCCAGCAGCGCCATCGGGCCGATCACCGCGAGCTTGTAGCCGATCCCCCAGGAAACGCAGGTGTCGATGTCCTCGGGATCGACCACGCCCTGTTCGACGAGATCGATCACCTCCCTGAGCAGGGCGTAGAGCACGCGGTTTTCGACGAAACCCGGCACGTCCTTCTTGACTGTCACAGGCAGGAGGCCGAGCGAGCGGATCAGGTCCTTGATCGCCGCGCTGGTTTCGGGCGCGGTGTGGGCGCCGGCGATCACCTCGATCATCGGAATAATGTGCGGCGGGTTCGACCAGTGCATGCCGACCATGCGGGCGGGATTGGAGATGTGCGCCTGAAGGCTGGTGATCGGAATGCCGGACGTATCGGAGGCGACGATGACGTCGGGGCCGATCAGGGCGTCGATCTGGCGGTAGACGCTCGCCTTGATCTCGGGCTTTTCGGGCACGTTCTCGATCACGAGGTCGGCGCCGGCGACGGCCTCGGCAAGATCGCTCGTCAGCGTCACGGGGTTATCCTCCGTCGCGGCGATGCCGAGCGTGTCGAGGACGGCGTTGGCGGTCGCGATCATGGCGGAGGCGCGCTCGAGCGCCGAAGGCGCGATGTCATATGCGGTGACCTTCAAGCCGCCGCGCGCCAGCCGCGCCGCCATGCCCGGTCCCATGGTTCCCAACCCGATGATTGCGATCTTCTTCATGGTTTTCTCTTTCCTGGTTGAGGGATCAGGACCGGCAGCGCCGGTCTGGTTGTCTGCTATTGGCGGCGCGCCTCAGAAACGGAGCGTTCGCGACGAGGGCGCTCGGCGGGGCAGCGTCGATGATGGATGGTATGCCGGTCTCATCAACGAACACCGGCGGTGTCAGATGACCGCGTACGGTGCCGGGCGCGCGTGAACATTTCGCGGCTAAGCCGCCGGGGCGGCGGTTCGGAGAAATGGTGAAGCGGACCGGAGCGGCGGCCGGGGCGCGCGTGGTCGCTTCGGCGCGGCCGCACCAAAGATCGCTCCCGCCGGCACTGGCTGCGTTCAGCCAGGCAAGCGCCACCGCAGGCGTCAGCATCGACATCACATCGATGTGGAGGACGGGCGGCTGCGCAGGTCGCGGGCGGTCGCTGCCGAGCCCGCATAGCGCGCCTCGGGCAGCAAAATGACTGCTGAAGTCCGGAATTTCATTTTTGTTCACCTCTATGCGTTTTGACCAGACCGGCGTTTTCGCTTCTTGTCCTGTGGTCCTTATTTTCAGTGGGTCATGTTTGATCGGCCTTGATGAGGTCTGCCGCCTTCTCGGCGATCATGATGACGGCGGCATTGATGTTGCCGCAGGGCAGGTCGGGCATCACCGAGGCGTCAACGACGCGCAGCCCCGTGATGCCGCGCACCTTGAGTTCGGGATCGACGACCGACGCCTCGTCCACGCCCATCCGGCAGGTGCCTGCGGGGTGGTGGACGGTGATCGAGGTCTTGCGGATATGCTCGTCGATCTCCTCGTCGCTCTGGCATCTGGCGCCGGGAAAGAACTCGGTTTCGATATAGTTGGCCATGGCTGGCTGGGCAGCGAGCGTGCGCCCGACCCGGAAGCCGGCGCGCAGCGACTTCCAATCGTTCTCGGCGGCAAGGAAATTCTGGTGAATGAGCGGTGCGGCGAGAGGATCGGCGGAGGCGAGCTTGACCGCGCCCCGGCTTTCGGGCTGGACCGCGACGATGCGGGTGGCAAAGCCGTCGCGGAAGGGCTGCTTGAACGGCTTGAACCATGGCCATGCGGCAAGCGGCGCGGCGGTGAACAGTAGCTGTATATCGGGCAGCGGGCGGTTTTCATCGCTCTTCAGAAACGCCACGACGCCGCCCGGCACATCGCCGGAAAAGCCCTTGCCGGTCAGATAGGTTCTCGCGAAATCGATCATGATCCTGTCGGCGCGCATCTTGTGGAGGAAGGGGCCGGGCGTCTTGCGGTGGTGCATGATCAGCACCGAGACGTGATCCTGAAGGTTCTTGCCGACGGCCGGAAGATTGACGCGGGTCTCTATCCCCTGCGCCTGCAACTCGTCGGCGGCGCCAAGGCCCGAGAGCATCATGAGCTGCGGCGTGTTGATGACGCCGCCCGAAAGCAGCACCTCGCGTTTTGCTGTGACGCGGCGCTCGCTGCCCTTGTGATCGAAGGTGAGACCGGTGGCGCGCGTGCCCTCGAAGGTAATGCTCCTAGCCATGGCGTGGGTCAGAACAGTGAGGTTCGGTCGCTTCATGGCGGGACGCAAATAGGCATTGGCGGTGGAGGCGCGCCGGCCGTTGCCGATGGTCATCTGCAGACGGCTGAAACCTTCCTGGGTTTCGCCATTGTAATCCTCGGTCTGGGGGTAGCCCGCCTCCCGGCTCGCCTCGGCCACGGCTTCCGTCAGCGGATCCTGGTAGCGGCAGCGCTGGGTCGATACCGGGCCCGAGCCGCCGCGATAGGCGGTTTCGCCGCCTTCCCAGCTTTCGGTTTTCTTGAAATAGGGCAGGGTTTTCTCATAGGACCATTCCGAGAGACCAGATGCCGCCCAGCGATCGTAGTCACCACGGTTGCCGCGGACATAGGCCATGGCATTGGTGGAGGACGAGCCACCGATCACCTTGCCGCGGGCGCATTCGACGGCGCGGCCGCCGACATTTTCCTCCGGCTCGCAGAAATACATCCAGTCGTGGCGGCGCTCGGTCAATATCTTGCCCCAGCCGAGAGGGATATGGATCATCGGATCGCGGTCCCAGCCGCCGGCCTCGAGCAGAAGCACGCTCACGGACGGATCCTCGCTCAGGCGGTTGGCCAGCACGCAGCCCGCGGAGCCGGCTCCGACGATGACGTAGTCATAGGTTTCAGCGTGCGACATGGCGATCTTCCTTGCAACCAGAGCGTCCGGCCCGATCCATTTTACGAGTGCTGGTCGGCGGAAGGCGCTGGGCCATCAGGCCCTTGGCTGCGCCTTCCGCCGGTATTTTTCAGGCGAGGTCCTGGGCCAGGCCGAGATGGCGCACGGCAGAGGACCAGTGGTCCCAGCCGCGGTTTATCTGCGCGCCGACCAGGTTGCCTGCGGCTTCGAGTTCGCCCTTCGTCATGTGCTTGATGTTTCCGATCTGAAGGCCGATCGTGTAGGCCTTGGCTTCCTGCTCCAGATAGAAGGCGCGGAAGACGGTCTGCCGGATCGAGGTCCCGACATTCACGACCCCGTGACGGGCCATGATGACGGCGGGCGCGCTGCCGAGACTTTCGGCGATGTCGGCGCAGACATCCGGGCTGCCGCCGAAGAGGTCGGTGTCATCGCCCTGCTTGTCGCGGATCTCGTAGACCGGCACGGATTCTCCGAGGAAGGCGCCCATATGGGTGACCGGACGCAGCGGCGTGTCGATGAAGCTGAAGGGCAGGACGGCCGGCGAATGCGTGTGAAGGACGCACATGACATCCGGGCGGGCCTTGTAGATCTCGCTATGGATATAGCGCTCCAGATAGGAGGGCCGATTGTCCGTTGTCTCGCCATCGAGCGTCAGGGTCTGGATGTCGGAGGTCGTGATCGTGTTGGGTGCAAGCTTTTGCGGCAGCAGGAACTGGTTCGGGTTTTCCGGGTCGCGGGCGCTGATATGTCCAAAGACATCCATGATGCCCTCGTTCACCAGAATCCGTGTGGCCATCACCAGTTCCTGGATCGCGGTATCACGCGCTGTTGCTGTTTCAGACATTGTTCAGGTCTCCTGTGGAAGAGCGGTCGCCGCGTGACCCTGGGCGGGACCACGCCGGCGAATGCGCCGTTTAGTTGGAATAGAGACCGACGATCCGGTTCTGCTCAATGATATTGTCCGCATAGGTGTTGAGAAATTCTTCGCGCGTGGGCGTGCCCTCGACATTTGTATCCAGCGCATAGACCCAGAAGTAGTAGTGATGGTCGCCGTGGCCGGCCGGCGGTTGCGGTCCATAATACTGCATGTCTCCGGCGCCATTGGGTCCCACGCGGAATTTCTCCTGCGCATCCGAAAGGTCGGTGGTTCCGGGATCGATGCCATAGACCGTCCAGTGGGTGAAACCATGTGCGAGAGGGGCATCCGGATCATGGCAGATCACAGCCAGCTCCTTCGCGCCGTCCGGCACGCCGCTTACCGAAAGCTTCGGCAGCACATTGCCCTTGTCGCCGGCGTGTTTGTCGGCAAGGCGCGCAAGCGGAGCGAAATCGGAGGAGGTGATCTTCAGGTCTTTGATTTTCAGGGGCATGTTGTTTCCTTCAAACTTTGGTGGCGTCAGGCTGTGGCCTTGAGGTCTGCAGTGGTTTTTCCGCCGACGCGCTGGTGCACGCGGCCGCCGGTCGCCACTGCGACGCATATCAGGATTTCGTCAGGACGCGGGCCGTCCGGCGCGACGAAGGTGAAGGCGTCATAGTGGGAGCGGATATAGAGCTCGTCCTTGTGGGCGAGCGGAATATCGATGGCGGTGCCTGCCGAGGCGACCTTGCTGGCGGACGATATCCAGGCAGCGCCACCGCCGACGGCCTCGCGCAGCGGATCGCCAAAAACGGTGGTGACACAGGCCACGACATGTTCCTGCTCGCCGGCAACGCCTGCGATGCCGCCCTTGCCATAGCTTTCGACAGGACGACCGCCGAGCAGGGCGACAGCGCGTTCGCCAAGCGCATAGCCGATGGATGCGGAGGGACCGGTCAACGCGGAAAGGTCTGTCACGAACTTGCCTGCATAGGGGTTCTTGATGATGACAGCCGCCACGGCCTTGACCAGAGGCGCCGTTGCATCGCCGCCATCGTGCAGCACTTCCTGGGTCGCACCGTACCAGCCGCGGACCTCGTAGTCATTTTCGACCTGGCTAGAGTAATTCATGAATGTCTCCTGTAGAGATGATGGGGGCTGTTGCTTTTATTGGGGCCACGAGTAGACGCGGTTGATCGGGTCGAAGCGGGCGGCGGTCAGGGCTTCCGGGGTAAAGCCGTTGCCATAGGACATGGTGCGGTTGGCAGCATGACCCGCAGACAGCTTCTGCGTGAGGTCGGTGATCGAACGCACCGATTTTTCCCAATCGACAATCGCATCTTCGAGCGTGTGACCCTTCTCGACGTCCTGCGCGAGGGTGAAGGCATTGACCATGCCGCAGCCGGCACCCTGCGCCAGCGCCGGGCACATGGCGTGGGCGGCATCGCCGACGAGGGCGACCTTGCCGCGCGACCAGGTCTCGAGCTTGGTGGTCTGGTAGGTATCGTAGCGCGCGTCCTTGATCTTGGCGGCGTCGACCAGGCAGGGTTCGAGGAAGGGGAACATTTCCATCCAGACCTCAAGATCGAGCGGCACGCGCGAACCGCGCGGATCTGCGGAAGGCGCCATCAGGCCGAGATAGAGCTCCCGGTCGTTGCAGGGGGAGTAGAGGATGCGCTGCACCCGCGGCCAGTGGTTCCACATGTCGATGGTGTTGTCCCATTCGCCATGGCCGAGCTTGTCCTTGTGGCGCGGCACGATCAGGCGGATGATGCCGTCGGTCGCACCCCAGCGTTCCTGCTCGAAGCCGAGGGAATCGCGGACCTTGGAGCCGACGCCGTCGGCGCCCACGATCAGATCGCCTTCAAGCACCTCACCCGAGGCGAGTTTCAGCGTGCCGGAAGCCTCCGCGCCGACCGCCTCGGAATTCGTGCGGATATCGACGCCGACCTCGCGGGCGCGGTTTGCGAGCGCATCGTGCAGATGGGCGCGGGTCATGATGCGCCACGGCAGACCGTTGAACGTCTCCTTCGACACGGTCTTGTTGTGCATCCAGGTCTCATAGGCCGGGGGCGTGAAGGAGTCTTCGAGAACCTCATTCAGGCAGCCGATGCCTTCCAGAACCCTCAGGCCATTGTGCCAGAGATAGATGCCCGCGCCAAATGCGCGCAGTTCCGGGCTTCGTTCATGAAGGACCACGTCCCAGCCGTTCTGGCGCAGGGCGATGGCGGCCGTGAGGCCGGAAAAACCGCCGCCCGCAACCTGCGCGACCCGTGTCTTGCCGGTGGTTTTGTTGATGCTGACCATTTCACTGTTCCTGTTGGTTCTTATTCGGTACGGCGACAGCTCAGCCGTCGATGAAATTGCGGATCGCGCCAATCGTGACCTCGGCATTGGTCTCGTTCACGTAGTGATCGGCGCCAGGCACGACGACGATCGGCAGGTCCGGGCGCAAGGCATGGGTCTTCTTAAGCGCGTCAGCGGAGACAAGCTTGCTGTTCGCGCCGCGCATGATCAGGACCGGGCGGGCCACATCGCGGTAAGCCGGGGCGAGGTCTGCGCGCAGGCCCTCGGCCGTCTGCGCCATGGCGGATGGCGAGGCGAGGGGGCGCAGGCCGTCTGCCGCTTGGGCGTAGCCGCTTTCGGCGCGAACGCGAATGGCGGGAGCCGGAATGTTCGGATAGCGATTGGCGAGATAGGCGGCGACGGCATCGGTATCGGCGAAGGCCTGGTCGCCCGCGTTCACCCGTGCGGAGAGCGAGGCGAAGACCTCATCCTCGATAAAGGGCGTAAAGTCGATGGCGACGACCGAGCGCACCAGTTCGGGACGGCGTGCGGCGGCGGTGACGGCGTTGCGCGATCCGAGCGAGTGTCCGACCAGGATGGCGCGGCCGATGTCGAGCGTCTCGATCAGCGATGCGATGTCGTCTGCATAGTCAGCGGCGTCATAGCCGGTTTGCGGCTTGTCCGAATGCCCATGGCCGCGCTGGTCCACCGCCACCGTCGTGAACCGGTCAGAAAAGGCTGCCATCAGCGGACCGAAAACGGCCGAGTTCGCGGTGATCCCGTGGAAGAACAGCATGAGCGGGCCGCTGCCTCCGATGCGCACGTTCAGGGTGAGGCGGCCTGTGTCGATGCGGCGCACTTCATAGCGACTGAGGGTGGGGCTTTCCGCCATTTAGAGGTTCCCTTGACGTTTTTATTTGTTTGTATGGCGTCAGGGAACCATGCCCGTTATTAGCTGTCAATAAGATTGTAAGACATTCAGCCGTTAATTATTACAGACAGGAACATGGCCCGTGCTATCCTCTGCGCGCCCGTTCGTGTAGAAAAAGCCAAGGGATTTGAATTTGAAGAGCCTTAAGGAAACGCGATGAACTCTGGTCTGAATCTCCGGATCACGCCAAGAACCGTACAGCAGCAGACGATTGAAAAGCTCAGGCTGGCCATCATTGCAGGGGTGTTCCCGCCAGGGAGCCGCCTGGTTGAAAGCCAGCTCTGCGCCCAGCTCGGGATCAGCCGTCCTTCCTTGCGCGAGGCGTTGCGGAGCCTACAGGCGGAGCGTCTGATCGAGATCATTCCGAACCGCGGTCCCTTCGTTCCCAAGCTTTCCTGGGAGGAAGCAACCGAGATCTACGATGTGCGCGAAATGCTGGAAGTCGTGGCGGTGGGGCGTTGCGCCGAACGGATCAAACCCGATCAGGTCAAGGAGCTGGAAAGGGCGCTGAAAGCATTCGAACGCGCCCAGAAAAGCGGTGACAGCCTCGAACTGGTGACCACGGCGGCTGAATTCTACGCGATCATTCTGGCCAATTGCGGCAACGCGATCCTCGAGGAAGTCCATCGCGGGCTTGTGGCGCGGATCAGCTTTTTTCGCGGTCGTTCCATGTCGCTCAATGGTCGCGCGCTGGACAGCCTCCACGAGATGCGCGACATCTACAGGGCGATCGCGGCGGGTGACGAAGCGGGTGCGCGGGAGGCGGCAAAGCACCATCTGCACCGCGCCAAGGCGGCCGCCAAACATGCGATGGAGGACGAGGCCTGACTTTTCCGGCCTTCTGAAGCGGCCCGATCATGGCGCAAAAACGTGCGCCTTGCCTGATTTTCAGCCTCGCCTTGCCCTGTTTCGGGCGAAAATAGTGCTGCTCACTGGTCCTCCAGAACCTTGCGCGCCGCACGGAAGCACTCAAGCGCCTGAGGCACCCCGCAATAGATCGCGACCACATGAATGATGGCGCGGATTTCTTCCTTGGATACGCCGTTGTTGATTGCGCCCTGGCAGTGCAGCTCCCATTCATGCATCTTGCCGAGCGCGCCGATCATGGCGAGGTTCATCATCGAGCGTGTCTTTGGGGGGATCACATCGTCCGCCCAGCCAAATCCCCAGCACCATGCCGTCATCGCCTCCTGGAATGGCCGGGTGAAATCGTCGGCAGCCGCAAGGTTCTTCTCGACATAATCGGCGCCGAGCGTGGCTTTGCGCTGCTCAAGGCCCTTCAAGAACAGGTCTTCGTCAAAAACGCTCATCTGATTGTCCCTTCTTCTTCTCTCAGTCGGCTGAGGTTATCGCGCGGGCAAAGCTCTCGGCAATTGCAAGGACGGCGGCGTGGATCGGACCGGCCGTCAGGCTGGGTATGACGGAGGCGTCGACCACATGAAGGTTGTCGAGCGCCTTAAGCCGAAGATCCGGATCGACGACGGCATCGTCGCCGCTGCCCATCCTGCAGGTGCCGCAGGGGTGGTGATGGGTAATGGCTGCCTTCGCAATGAAAGCGTCGATCTCTTCCCTGCTTCCGAGCGGGCCGGGGAGCAATTCGTGATCGCGCCATTCGGCAAGCCCGTCCGATTGTCCGATCGCCCGGGCCGCCGCGAGAGCCTTGCGGAACATGTCGCGGTCATGGCCGGTCTGCAGATAGGCCGGGTCGATGATCAGCCGGTCGCTGAGGTCCGGTCCGCTGATGCTGAGGCTGCCACGGCTGGTCGGGTGGGTGACGCCGAACAGCAACGAATAGGCGGTTCCCGGGGCGGGTGCCTGAAAGCATTCGGACAGGATCGGCGCGACCCCGCAGCCGACCACGATTTCGGGCCGTCCCGTGGCGGCAAAGTCATCGGCCCGCATATAAGCCATCGATTCGGAGTGTTGAAGGCGCGATGCGGGCAGGTGTTTACGGGTCGCATAAAGATTGCCGGCGCCCAAAAGATGATCCTGCAGGTTGCGGCCGATCCCCGGCATGTCGATCAGGCAATCGACGGACGCGGCATCGAGCACGTCCTTCGGTCCGATGCCGGAGCGCATCAGCAGGGCAGGGCTTTCCAGAGCGCCAGCGCACAGGATGACCTGATCGGCAGATAAGGCGACCGAGCCTTGCGGTCCGGCGCATTCGATCAGGTGAACACGGCTGCCGTCCATGACCAGCCGACGAGCCCGCAATCCGGTGATGATCCTGAGGTTGTCGCGTTGGCGCACCTCCGGCGTCAGCCAGGCTTCCGCGACCGTGACGCGGCGTCCGTCGCGGATGTTCAGGGAGTTGGGCGTGACACCGACCATCCGGCCATCATTGTGGTCCGGAAGCCGCGGCAGGCCGAGCGAAACGCCGGTCTCGATGAATGCGCGGGTGAGTGGGCTTACCTCTTCGTCCGGCATGTAGATGGGGAGGGGGCCGCCATCCTCGCTGTCAGGCCGGTCTTCGATCGCCTCGAAGACCGGTTGAAGCGCGTTCCAGCTCCAGCGGCTGTCGCCGGTCGCATCGACCCATGCCTGATAGTCTTCAGGATGCCCGCGCATGTAGCCCATGGCATGCAGGCAGCTCGATCCGCCGATCAGACGCCCTCGCGCCCAATGGTGCACCCTGCCATGCGTTCCGGATTGCGGTTCCGTGAGGTAGTCCCAGTCATAGGCGCGGCCCTGAAGCGCAGGCCAGGCCGAGGGCACCCAGATATCGGGGTCGGAGGCTTCCTCGCCGGCCTCGACCAGCAGTACGCTGCGCGCGGGATTTTCGCTCAACCGGGCAGCGAGCAGACTGCCGGCGGAACCGCCGCCGATGATGATCACGTCGGCAGACGCCCGTTCCATCGCATGATCGCCGGTCATTGCCACGCCCTTTCGGCGCTGGCTGCGCTGGAGCCGTCGTTGCGCGCGCGCGGCGCACCAGTGACGGATGGCGCTGGCATGCGGCCCACGCACTGTCTGGTTTCGAATGTCATGGCGATCCCCTCTTGATTGGGCCAGGGCGATGGTGCCGGAGGCGCGAACAGTTCCGGTCGCAACCGGATGACCGAAGCTGCCCTGGCTATGTGTTATTGCCTGCGTCGGACTGGAGAGACTTCGTCCTCCATCCCTTGTCCCCGAAGGCCTTCAAGCAATTCAGGACGGAAAACCGTGTTGGCACTTTCCCTTGAAATGCCTCAGCTCCCGCCATCCATGGAT
Source organism: Martelella limonii (assembly GCF_013344475.1). GTDB lineage: Bacteria > Pseudomonadota > Alphaproteobacteria > Rhizobiales > Rhizobiaceae > Martelella > Martelella limonii. The sequence continues at coordinate 491,300 of NZ_JABUOU010000001.1, forward strand.
CTCTTCGTCGCTGCCATCGCCTCCAGGATGTGCTTTTTCGAGGCTTTCCTGGCAGCTTTTTCATCGCCTGCGACGATGGCTTCGTAGATTTCCTTCATCTCTGCGAGGCTCTTTTCAGCGCGCCCTTCCAGCGACATCGAGCGCGAGCGGAAAAGGCTGATTCTGGCGACCAGACCCCGGTGGATTTCCTCCAGGATCGGATTTCCGCAATTTGCGAGAATGACTGAATAGAAGTCCGCGGCTGTGGTGACCCGCGCCAGGCTGTCCTTGCTCGAAGCAGCCTTTTCGAAGGCATGAAGCGCGTTCCTGAGCGCCTGCAATTGCGCCTCGGAAATCCTCTGCGAACAGCGTCCCGCCGCCTCGACTTCCAGCAATTCGCGGACCTCGTAGATGGCTGTAACCTCTTCCCATGTCAGGGCGGGCACCGAAGGGCCCCGGTTCGGCACGATATCGATCAGGCGTTCGGCCGCCAGGCTGCGCAAGGCTTCCCGCAGGGAAGGGCGGCTGATGCCGAGCTGCACGCACAGCTGGCTCTCGATCAGACGGCTTCCCGGTTCGAAAACGCCGGAGAAAATTGCAAGCCGGAGCTTCTCGACCGTCTCCTGCTGCACCGTGCGCGGCAAGACTCGTAAATCCAGGTCTGGCGGCATTTCTGGATACCTCGTGAAACCGGGAATTACCGGAAGCGAATTGGGCAATGACAGGCAAATTTGATCGTGTGAATGCCTTCTTGTCAACTCATAAGAATGAAAGAATGACAGACAATCTGCTTGACGTGTTTCAGGTTTATGTCATCCTTCCCCCGATGATTGAAACCGGGGCAGGGCTTGGAAAACATGGCGGCAGTCGCCTCCAGCGAAGATATGCACAGGGGTCGTGTCGAGGCGGGTCGCACTGCTTCGGGCGTCCGTGACAGCGTGGACGGCCTGCTCCCCGCCTCTCAGGGCGTCACCGCAGGATGGGCCCTCCCGGCACCACAGTTAGCCCGCGCTGGCAACGGTGTGACGGTGTCAGGCCCAAGCGGGAGCAGTCCTCGCGGCGTACCGGACGGCTGCTGCGGATCTCATGCGTCAACGCAGCGCGCCGTGTCTCTTCGGAAAATCGGGTCGGGCCTATCCGTCCGTCGAAACGCAGCTCAGCCCCGAGCCGTCTTCCGTCTGGCAGGCGAAATGGAGCGTCGATGCTTTCTCGCCCGCCGTCATCGGCAGGTCGAGGCGGGCGCGGTCCTTTTCGCCGGCGCACCAGATCGCCTCGACCGGCATGCGGTCGTCGGTGGCGTTCATCAGGTTGAGAACGCCCGTCTTCCGGTCATGCCAAAGCGTGAGCGTCAAACGGTCGCCGGGTTCGATCTGGCCCAGTTCGTCGGAATACCAGTGGGCAAGAGCCGCCCGGCAATCGAGGGAGGACCCGGTCTCATTGGCAACTGAGATATGAACCGGCTCGGCGCCTTCGGTTCCATGAATGATGCCCGAATAGGGCACATAGGCTCCACTTTCGGCCCTGGCCGGAGATGAGAAAAGCCCAGCAGACAGGGCAAGAACAACAACAAGTCTGCCAATCGCTTCCGTCTTGTGACGGGAAACCGACAACCAATCAGGGAACAGCATGATGAAAAACCTACTTGTATCTGTTGCGCTTAGCGTGGTGCTAGGAGCCCCGGCCGTATTTGCTGCGGAGGTAGATACCATAGCCATCCTCACTCCGGAACAGGGGAGTGACTACGGCTGGAACCAGCAGGGCGTCGAAGCGGCCAAGGCCGCTGCCGCGGCAACCGGTGTCGAGCTCATTGTCGCCGAAGGCCTGGGATATGGCGATGTTCGTGCGCCGATGCGTGAACTGGCGGCAGATGGCGCCGATCTCATGATCGCCCATGCAAGCGGCTACAACACCGCCGGTCCGGAAATCGCCAGGGAAACCGGCGTGCCGGTCGCAATCGTCGACAGCCCCGACGCGCTGGAGAAGGGACTTGTGGCCGACTACACGCTTTCAGGTCATGAGGGCGCCTATCTTGCCGGTCGTCTGGCCGCCAAGATGACGTCCACGGGAACCGTCGGCATCGTCGTCTCCGGTGAACCGCCATCCTGGAACTCGCAGTCGGCAGGCTTCGCCGAGGGCGTTCATGCCGAAAATCCGGATGTGAAGATCCTCTATTCGGTGATCGGCCCGGCGGCCTATTCCGACGCTGCCGGCGGCAACCGCGTGACGACATCGGTCATCGCGGCCGGCGCCGATATCATCTTCGGTCAGGGCAATGGTTCGAGCTTCGGCATGATCCAGGCCGTCGAATCCAACAAGGCCACAGACGGATCGGACGTGCTGTTCATCGACGTCATCGGCGACAAGTCCGAGCTGGACAAGGGTCACCTGTTGACCTCGGTCGTGTGGGACATGACCCCGGTCTATACCGCGATGATCGAGGATCTCCGCGCCGACGAGTTCGGCACCCACGGCTACTCTATCAGCCTCGCGGACGATTCCGTCAAGCTGATCAAGACGCCGCAGGTCGATGAGGCCGCCTGGACCGAGGTGATGGCGCTGCGCGACCAGATCATCGCGGGCGAAATAACGGTCGAGCCGAAATTCGATGCGGCTGATGTCCGCGCTCTGGTCACCGTGACTGAGTGAGCGTGTCCGTGGCAAATGCAGTGGCAAACACGACGAACCTGTCCCCGGAAACGGGGGCAGGCGTCATCGGCGTACACGGCGTAACCAAGCGCTTCCCCGGCGTGATTGCGGTCAACAATGTTTCGCTCACAATTCATCCCGGCGAGGTGCACGTCCTTCTGGGGGAGAATGGCGCCGGTAAATCGACGCTGGTCGGCATTCTCTCCGGTTTGCAGCAGCCGGACGAGGGCTATTTGTCGCTCAATGGCGAGAAGACCCGGCTGACCAGTCCCTCGGCCAGTCTCAGTGCCGGTATTAGTACGGTCTTCCAGCATTCCATGCTGGTGCCGACGCTGACGGTTCTGGAAAACCTGACGCTGGGTGCGCCGTGGTATGAGCGTCCGCCCCGTGCGCGGATCGCGGCGCGCATGGAGGAACTGAAGCGGCAATTCGCGCTGTCCCTTCCTCTTGACGCCATTACCGGCGAGCTTTCGCTCGGCCAGCAGCAACAAATCGAGATCGCCCGTGCGCTTCTGCGCGACAGCAAGGTGCTGATCCTCGACGAGGCGACGTCCATGCTCACCCCGCAGGGCGCGCAGGAGCTTGGCGAACGGATGCAGCAACTCGTCAGGAGCGGGCTCGCGGTGATCTTCATCACCCACAAGCTTGCCGAGGCCTATCGGTATGGCAACCGCATCTCCGTGCTGAAACAGGGCGCGCTTGCCGGTGAAATGGGTCCGGAACAGTTGCAATCCATGTCGGAGGACGAGGCTGTCGACGAGATCGTGCGCCTGATGTTCGGCCGCGAGGCCGGCGCCACCTCCACCGAGCACAGGCAGAGCACGGCCCGCGGCGATGTCGCTCTCAAGGTCGAGAACCTGTCGACCGAGGGCGATGCCGACGTCATGGGCCTTCATGATATTTCATTGAGCCTGCGGGCCGGCGAGATCGTCGGCGTCGCCGGCATTGACGGTAACGGGCAAAAGCAGCTCGCCGAGGCGCTCGCGGGCCAGCGGCCGTTGAAGTCCGGTCGCGTCGCGCTCGACGGCGAGGACATCACCCGCGTCTCGATCGCGCAACGCCGCCGCAAGGGGCTGCGCTACCTGACCGACGACCGTCTGTCCGAAGGTTCGGTCGCCGCCTTCCCTGTCGCCGAAAACACCGTGCTGAAGGATATCGGCCAGCCGCCCTTCTGGGTGAACGGCGTGGAGCGTCCGAACCGGATCGCCGAACATGCGCGCGATCTGATCGCGAAATTCTCGGTGCGCACGCCGAGCGAGACGACCCCGATCGGGCGGCTTTCGGGCGGCAATATCCAGAAGGTGCTGCTCGGGCGCGAACTCTTCGGCGAGGCGCGCGTGGTGGTGTTCAACAAGCCGACCTATGGGCTCGACCTCCAGAACATCGACGCCTCGCGCCAGCGCATCGCCGACATCGCCGGACGCGGCCTTGGCGTGCTGCTCATCTCCACCGACCTCGACGAGCTGATGGCCCTGTCGGACCGGATCGCGGTGATGGAAGGCGGCCGGATCCGCGGCATCGTCGAAAACGACGGCAGCGGCGAGGCCCTGCGCCTGCGCATCGGCCGGATGATGGCCGGCGAGGAAGAACACAAACAGGCGACGGCATGACCATGCAAGACGACATCAAAATCGCATCTGCGGACACGGAGACCGCCGCCCCCGCCGGGGCGCGGCCGGTGAACGAGCGCAGCGCGGTCCAGCGCATCCTGACCTTGACGGTCGGGCCGATCATCGCGGCCTTCCTGCTGTCGGCGATCATCCTGACGATGGTCGGCGTCAATCCGCTGACCTATTACGGCTACATCCTCGAGCGTTCGCTGTTTTCAGGCCTCGGCCTGCAGCAGACGGCGACCCGCATGGCACCGCTGCTGTTTCTCTGCGCGAGCCTCATCGTCGCCTTCCGCGCGGGGATCTGGAATCTGGGAACCGACGGGCAGTTCCTGCTTGGCGCTGTCGCCTCCGCTGCGACCGCGCCGCTTCTGGTCGGCGTTCTGCCCGGCTGGGCCGTGCTTCTGGTCGGCTTCCTGCTGGCCGGCATCGTCGGTGCCCTGTGGTCGATCGTCCCGGCGTTGCTGAAGGCCTATCAGGGCGTGAACGAGATCATCACCACGCTGATGATGTCCTTTCTGGGCGTGCTTCTGGCCTCCACCCTGGTCAAGCTGGTGTTCCGGGACCCGGCAACCACTGTGCCGCAGACCCGCACGCTTCCGGTCGACGACCGGCTGCCGCGCCTGTTCGACACCTCGATTTCGAGCGGGCTGATCTGGGGCCTGATCGCCGTGCTCGCCGTCCATCTGATGATGACCCGCACGGCCTTCGGGCTGCGGTTGCGGATGGTCGGCGCGAACCCCGTCGCCGCCACCCATGCGGGCCTCTCCGTGCCGCTCCTGACCATGGCCACCTTCGCACTTTCGGCGGGCCTTGCCGGGCTTGCGGGCGCCTCGGAAATTCTCGGCGTTGCCGGCAACGTGCCCGCCAACTGGAACCCGGCCTACGGGCTGATGGTCATCCCGCTGGTGTTTCTCGCCCGCTTCAACGGCATCGGCGCGATCGTGCTCGTGTTCTTCTACTCGGCTCTGATGATCGGCAGCGAGAGCGCCGCGCGCCGTCTCGGCGTGCCCCAGAACTTCACCCTCGTCCTGGTCGCGAGCCTGCTGATCTGCCTCGGGCTCGGCGAATATATCGACCAGCACAAACGCAAGAAGGAGCGTTGAGATGAGCGGATTGCTGACCGAGGCGTTTCTGTCGTCTCTGTTCACGGGCGCGATCGTCGCCGCCATCCCGATGCTTCTCGCCGGTCTCGGCGAGCAGATGTCGGAAAAGGCGGGCGTGCTCAATATCGGCATCGAAGGCATGATGCTGATGGGCGCCTATCTGGGCTTTCTCATTGCCTTCAAAACCGAGTCCCTCTGGCTCGGCTTTCTCGGCGGCATGCTCGGCGGCGTGCTTGTCGCCATCGTCATGGCCGTGCTCTGCGTGCGTCTCGGCCTCAACCAGATCGTGATCGGCATCGGCCTGACGCTCGGCGTGGAGGGACTGACGGCGCTGCTCCATCATTTCCAGTTCTCGCGAACCTATCCGCGGCTGCCCGCGCCTGAGCGGGTGAACATTCCCGGACTGACCGACCTGCCGGTGATCGGGCCATCGCTCTTCGGCCGTCATCTGATCGTCTATTTCGCGCTGCTGGCGGTCGCGGTGCTGGCGTACCTTTACCGGCGCACCAATCTCGGTATGACGCTTCGCGCGGCCGGCGAACGACCTGCGGCCCTCGACGTCGCCGGCGGCAACGTGCTCGGCATTCGCGTTTTCGCGGTCCTGTTCACCGGCGCCATGGCAGGCCTCGGCGGTGCCTATCTCGCCAATATCGGCGCCGGCCTGTTTCTCCCCTTCATGACCGGCGGCGCCGGCTTCATCGGCATCGTGCTGGCCATGCTGGCGCGGGGACGGCCGCTCTGGGTGCTGATCGGCTCGCTGATCTTCGGCGCGGCCCTGTCGCTGACCACCGCCCTGCAGGTCGCGGGCTCCAACATTCCGACCGACGTCATCCAGATGCTGCCCTTCGCGGCGGTGATGCTGGTTCTCGTGCTGTTCGGACGCCGGGCCAAACTGCCGGCGGCGCTCGGCGCGGCTTACGAACGCGGCGCCCGCTGAGCGGCGCCATCACCCATCCGGGCCGAAGCGGCCCGACAGACACATAGGAGACGTGAAATGGCAGATACCAAAGTATTCCTCCTCGACGGCGGCTCGCTGGTGCTCGACGGTTTTCACATCTGGTGGAACAAGGGCCCGGGCGGCGAAGTGCGCTTTCCGGTCTATTCCGTGCTCGTCGATCACCCCAAGGGCAAGTTCCTGATCGATACCGGCTACGATTTCGACCACGTGCAGAAGGTCCTGCCGTTCGAAAAGCCGCAGCAGACGAAGGATCAGACCATTCCCGGCGCGCTGAAGCTTCTGGGGCTCGAGCCCAAGGACATCGACGTCGTGTTCAACTCGCATTTCCACTTCGACCATGTCGGCGGCAACAAGTTTTTCCCCGACGCCAAGAAGATCTGCCACAAACAGGAACTGCCGCAGGCCGCAAAGTGCCAGCCCTTCGAGGTGCTGGGTTATTCCGACCTGGCGTTCTCCACCGAGGTGGCGGAAGCGCGCGGCATGACCGACCAGCTCGGCGCCGGACAGACGGCCGGCAACACCAAGTTCGAACTGATCGAGGGCGATGTCGAGCTCGCGCCGGGCGTGACGCTGATCTACACGCCGGGCCATACCATCGGCCACTATTCGCTGCTGGTCGAATTCGACACCCGTCGCCCGCTGCTGCTGACCCTCGATGCCGCCTATACCCGCAAGAACTACGAACACGACATCAATGCCGGCTTCCACATCGACCCCGTGGCGGGCGTGAACTCCATGCGCCGCCTGAAGGAGATCGAGACCGCGAAGGATGCCGAGGTTCTGTTCAGCCACGATCCGGAGAGCTTCAAGGACTACAAGACCGGCGTCAATTTCTACGGCTGAGGAGGGCCAGATGAAATATCCTGAGACCAAACCACCTGTGTTCACGCTGACGGCCGGGCCCGTGGACGCCTACCCGGAAGTGCTGCGCGCGCTCGGCACCACGGTGCTCTACGATTATGATCCGGCCTTCCAGGCCTTCTTCGAGGATCTCACCCTCAAGGCGCAGGAAGCGCTCGGCTGCGACCTGCCGCCGCTGATCCTGCAGGGCGAGCCGGTGCTGGCGCTCGAGGGCGCCGCCGCATCGCTGATTGCGAAGGACGACGTGGTCCTCAACCTCGCCTCCGGCGTATACGGCAAGGGCTTCGGCTACTGGGCCGCGCGCTACGCCAAGAAGGTCGAGGAGATCGAGGTGCCCTACAACACCGCGATCGATCCTGAAGACGTTCGCGCCTTTCTCGAGGAACATCCCGAGGTCAGGATCGTCTGCGTCTGTAATCACGACACGCCGTCTGGCACGCTGAACGACATCGATGCCATCGGCGCCGTTGTCGCCGACGCCGGCGCGCTGCTGCTGGTCGATGCGGTCTCGTCCTGGGGCGGCATGCCCACGAGCCCGACATCGAGCCAGGCCGCGATCTACGTCACCGGCCCGAACAAGTGCCTCGGTTGCCCGCCGGCGCTGTCGCTGGTCGCCGTATCCGAGGCGGCTTGGGCCAAGATCGAGGCCAATCCGGACGCGCCGTTCGCCTCGATGCTGAGCTTCACCGACTGGAAGAACGCCTGGAAGAAGACCGAGCCCTTCCCCTTCACCCCGTCGGTTGCCGAGCTCAACGGCCTCAGCGCCGCGCTCGACCGCTATCTCGATGAGGGGCCGGAAGCCGTCTGGCAGCGCCATGCGGTGACAGCAAAGGTCTGCCGTGAAGGCATCAAGGCCATGGGCGTCGAGCTCTGGCCCGTATCCGAGGACATTGCGTCCCCGACCGCGACGGCGGTGAAGATGCCCGACGGCATTGATGCCGGTCCTGTGCTGGCGGAGGCCCGCGCGCGCTATGGCATCTCCATGTCGGCGGGGCGGGCGGAAACGCTCGGCAGGCTGATCCGCATCGGACACATGGGGCCGACGGCGCAACCGGCCTACGCGCTTCTGGCGGTCGCCGCGATCGGCGGCGCGCTCAAGGCATCGGGCGCAAAGGTGGATGTGGCGGCAGGGCTCGCCGCAGCGCAGGCCGCCTGGGACGCAGCAATCGACGCATAAGGCCGGAAACGGCGACAAAAGAAAGGAAAGAGGGAATGAGTACCAGTCTTGAAGGCCGCAAGGCCGTGGTCACGGGCGCAGCACAGGGCATCGGCAAGGCGATTGCCCTGGCGCTCGCCGAAGCCGGCGCAAAAGTGGTGATCTCCGACATCAACGGCGAGGGCGCAAGGGCGGCGGCTGCCGAAATCGGCCACGGCGCTGTGGGCGTCACCTGCGATTCCACCAAGGTGGACGAGGTCAACAAAATGCTGGAAGATGCCGCCGAGAACGGCGCCATCGATATCCTTGTCAACAACGCCTCCATCGTCCCCTATATTGCTTGGGACGACGTGGATCTGGCGCACTGGCAGAAGATCATCGACACCAATCTGACCAGCGTCTTCATCGCCAGCCGCAAGGCGACCGACATGATGCGCGCCGCCGGCCGCAAGGGCACGGTGCTCAACATCGCTTCGAACGCCTTCTATGCCGGCACCCCGAACATGTCCGCCTATGTGGCGGCGAAGGGCGGCGTGGTTGGCTTCACCCGGGCTCTGGCGACCGAAGTCGGCAAATACGGCATCCGCGTCAATGCGGTGACGCCGGGCCTGATCGAATCCGACGGCGTCAAGGTCAGCCCGCACGCCGAAAGCTTCGGCTTCGTCGAGATGCTCCAGGCCATGCCCGGCAAGGGCCAGCCCGCCGACATCGCCAAGGTCGTCGCCTTCCTCGTCTCCGACGACGCTGGCTGGATGACCGGCCAGTGCGTCAACGTCGACGCCGGCATGATCCGCCTCTAAGGCCGCATCGCCGAACGCCGGTGCGGACCGGCGGGCTGAGAATGAGGGTTTACTCCCAAAATGAAGCAGAGTGCGGCCGGTTCACGGCGGCCGCACTCAGATGCCCCCGCCCGAACGGGTGCTACTCCAAAAGGCTTGCTCCGCAGACCTTCGGCCTTGTCCCGCCGGCACGCTAGTCCGTCTGCTGATCGCTGCCGGGATATTCGACCGGCTCCTTTTGCAGCACGGGCGCGACCGCCTCCGTATTCATCGTCATGATGCTGGCGGCGAGCCCGATCTTCCTGAATTCCGTGGGACTGACGCGGAAGTAGCGGCGAAAGGCCTTTGCGAAATAGTTCGGGTCTGAAAATCCGGCCATGCCGGCGACTTCCTTGATCGTGTGATCGCCGCTGGCCAGAAGCCTTGTCGATTGTTTCAGTCGGCGCAGCAGCACATATTCGGCCGGCGGCATGCCTTCCGACTGGGCAAACAGCCGCGAGAAATGGGAGCGGCTGAAGCCCGATATTTCCGCAAGGCTTTCGACCGGAAGCGGCTTCTCCAGATTGGCGTCGATATGGTGCAGCACCCGCTGCATTGCGCGGCTCTCCACCGGCGGCATGGTGTGGGCGCCAAAGACGTCATCATAAAGCAGCATGGTGACTTCATAGGCAACGGCGGAGGCCCGGGCAGGGGTGTCGGTTTCCGACGAGATCAGTCGCCGGAGACAATCGGCAAGCTGGTTGACGGTCGTCTCCTTCAGCTTGAGCACCGGCCCTGTCGTTGCCAGCACCGCTCGCTGGATTCGCATGGCCTCCTCGCCATTGAGAGAGATCCAGAAGAACTCCCAATAGCCGTCTTCCTCCAGCCAGTAGCAATGGTTGTGCGGCACCAGCGTGAGCATGGTCTCACCGGGCCTGACGCGGAAGGTCTGGTTCTCGAACCTGAGATTTCCGGCGCCCGCGATCGTGTGTTGAATCACCGAGAAAGGGCTCTGGCCCCGTCGCCTCCCATCCCATTTGTAGTCCGGCTGGGTGCGGATCTCGTAGCCCGTACTGACCGGCATTGCGTGCAGGTCCTGGTGGCCGCGGGGCAAGGAAATCAGCCGCCCGATTGGCGCCCTGTCGCGCAATTCCTGCAGCACAGAATTACCCATGAAAGCACAATCCCTCTCTGTGATGTCCTGCCGAGTGCTGCATAATGCAGCTCGGGAGTTTGAAACACAAGCGCTACAGGCAGTACCCATCCGTTTGACCGGGATCCCTTCATGGGGATTTCGCAGCGGCTTTCGATTGTCTGTTGCACTGGATTTTACCCTGTATGTTGGTTCTTGTTTCGGGGAGGCGGACATGAGCGCTTTCAAAATAGCCATTATCGGCGCCGGCAGCGTCGGTTTCACCAAGACGCTCTTCAAGGATATCCTGTGCGTGCCCGAGTTCGCGGGCATCGAGGTCGCACTGACCGATATCAGCGAAAAAAATCTCACGATGGTCAAAACCATCCTTGAGAAAATCGTTGAGGCGAACGGCCTGCCGACGAGGGTCACCGCGACCACGGACCGCCGCAAGGCGCTTGAAGGTGCGCGCTATGTGATCTCGTGCGTGCGGGTCGGCGGGCTTGAAGCCTATGCGGACGATATCCGCATTCCCTTGAAATATGGCGTCGACCAGTGCGTCGGCGACACGATCTGCGCGGGCGGCATCCTTTACGGCCAACGCAACATTCCGGTGATCCTGGACTTCTGCAAGGATATCCGCGAGGTCGCCGAGCCGGGGGCCCGTCTGCTCAACTATGCCAATCCCATGGTGATGAACACCTGGGCTGCGACGGAATACGGCAAGGTGGACACGATCGGTCTTTGCCACGGCGTCCAGCACGGGGCGGAGCAGATTGCCGAAGTGCTCGGCGCAGAGCCCGGTACGCTCGATTATATCTGCTCCGGCATCAATCATCAGACCTGGTTCACCGACCTGCGCGTCGACGGCCGCAAGATCGGGAAGGACGAGCTGATCTCCGCCTTCGAGGCCCATCCGGTGTTCTCCAAGCAGGAGAAGGTTCGCATCGATGTTCTGAAGCGTTTCGGCGTCTATTCGACCGAAAGCAACGGCCATCTTTCCGAATATCTCCCCTGGTATCGCAAGCGTCCTGAGGAGATCACCCGCTGGATCGACATGTCCGATTGGATCCATGGCGAGACCGGCGGCTATCTGCGTTACACGGCGGAAAACCGCAACTGGTTCGAGACCGAGTATGACGGCTTCCTTGCGGATGCAGCACAGCCGATCGACCCGAAGAAGCGCTCGAACGAACATGCCAGCTATATTCTGGAAGGGCTGGAGACCGGCCGGGTATATCGCGGTCATTTCAACCGCAAGAACAATGGTGTGATTACCAATCTTCCGGACGACTGCATCATTGAATCGCCCGGTTTCGTGGACCGGTTCGGGCTCAACATGGTGGCTGGCATCACGCTGCCCGAGGCATGCGCGGCAACCTGCATGTCCTCGATCAATGTGCAGCGCATGTCGGTTCATGCCGCGGTTACCGGTGATCTCGACCTGCTGAAGCTTGCGGTTCTGCACGATCCGCTGGTCGGCGCCGTCTGCACGCCCGAAGAGGTCTGGCAGATGGTCGATGAGATGGTCGTCGCCCAGGCCGCGTGGCTGCCGCAATATGCCGGTGCCATTGAAGGCGCGCGCGAGCGTCTTTCGAAGGCGACCGTCAAGACACGCGAATGGGACGGGGCCGCCCGCCGCCGGGTCCGCTCGGTAGAGGAGATGCGCGCGGAAAAGGAAGCCGAGCGCGCGGCGGCCAACGCCTGATCACGTCCATATCCATCGGTCCGGCGCATAGCCGGACTGTAGCATCGCTGTGCTTGGAGACCTGTGGGTAGGAGCCGGGCTTTCGAAACAGCATCTGGGAGGCGGAAGGCCTTCAGACCAACGCATCAGAAAAGGGAGGAAAATCGATGACATCTCGCATTTTGACCCGTCGATTGGCGGGAATCTTGGCAGCCGGCATATCGACCATGGCACTTGCAGCCGGTGCGGTTGCATCGGACATGACGGTGGTGCCGGTGCAACCGGACTTTCCGGCCCAGTCCAAGGTCACCTATGTGCCGCGCGACGCGATCGAGGAATTCAAAGCGCTACCGTCTTACTCCGAGCCAGAATGGGTGACGGAGCAATTTGTCGAGACCGGAAAGCTGCCGCCTGTCGCAGAGCGCCTGCCGAAGGAACCGCTCGTGTTCAAGACCGGGAACATGCCCGATGGCGTCGGCGACTACGGCGGTACGTTGCGCCATGTCATCGGCGGCCGTCCGGAAGGCTGGAACTACCAGGCCGGCCAGGTCCAGGGGTGGGGCGGGATCGACATCGGCATGTTTGAATGCCTCACCCGCACCGCGCCGCTTTATCAGGTCGAAGCCAGCGACATGGAACCCTTGCCCAACCTTGCTAAGAGCTGGGAGTGGTCGGAAGACGGCCATACGCTGACCATGCACCTGATAGAAGGCGCGAAATGGTCTGATGGCGCTCCTTTCACCTCTGAAGACGTGATCTTCATGTGGGAAGACAATATTGTCGACCCGAATGTCAGCCCTCTCAACGGCGCAAGCAAGGAAAGCTTCGGATCGGATACCGCGCTGAAGGCAATCGATGACTACACCGTCGAATGGACCTTCGCCGAAGCCTTCCCGCGTCAGTATCTCTTCAACATGGCCTATGGCAATTTCTGCCCCGGCCCGGCGCATATCCTGAAAACCAAGCATCCGCGCTATGCCGATACGACCTATGACCAGTACAAGAATGCGTTTCCGCCCGAAATGCTGAACTGGCCGGTCATGGGCGCATGGGCGCCGGTCGAATACCGCTCCGACGACATCATCGTTCTGCGCCGCAATCCCTATTACTGGAAGGTCGACGAGGATGGCCGCCAGCTGCCCTATATCGACGAGCTGCAATACAAGCTCTCCACCTGGGCTGACCGCGACGTGCAGACGATTGCCGGTTCCGCCGATCTTTCCAACCTGGAGCAGCCGGAGAACTTCGTGGTCGCACTGCGTCGCGCCGCCGAAGAAACTGCTCCCGCCCGTCTTGCCTTCGGTCCGCGCCTGATCGGCTACAACATCCGCATGAACCTTTCCGGCAATGGCTGGGGCGATCCTGACGAGCGCGCCCAGGCAATTCGTGAACTCAACCGCAATCCGGATTTCCGCAAGGCCGTGACCATGGCGCTCGACCGTCAGGCGATCGGGGATTCACTGGTGCGCGGTCCGTTCACGGCGATCTACCCGGGCGGCCTCAACTCCGGAACCAGCTTCTATGACCGGGAGTCGACCTATTACTACCCCTATGATCCGGAAGGGGCGAAGGACCTGCTCGCTTCTCTCGGCCTCAAGGACACGGACGGCAACGGTTTCGTCAACTGGCCTGCAGACACCCTCAATGGTGAGGACGTCAGCATCGTGCTGCTGGTCGGGTCGAACTACACCACCGACGTCAACCTTTCGGAGGCCGTGATCGGCCAGCTCCAGCAGGTCGGCCTCAGGGTCATTCAGAACGCACTCGAAAACAATCAATATGACGCAATGCGTTCCGCCGGCGAATTTGACTGGCAAATTCTGCGCAACCCCACGTCGCTGGCCTCAGTGGTTCAAGGTACAAGCGAGCTTGCTCCCGTAGGTCCGCGCACCAGCTGGCATCATCGCGCCGGCCCTGACGGAACGCTCGACCTGATGCCTTACGAACAGGAGATGGTCGATATCGTCGAAAAGTTCATTGCGACTGACGATGACGACGAGCGCGCCGAGCTGATGAAACAGTATCAGTCCGTGGTCACCCAGAATGTCGATATGGTCGGACTGACGGAATATCCAGGCGCACTGATCGTGAACAAGCGCCTCGACAATGTTGCCGCCGGTGCACCGATCTTCATGTTCAACTGGGCTGAGGATGCAATCATCCGCGAACGCATGTTCGTTCCTGCAGCCGACCAGCAGGATTACGAGCTGTTCCCGAAAACCCTGCCGGGTGAACTGGGCGGCGACGGCCCGGTCAAGGGCTGACGATCGGAAGCGTCGCGGCTGCTCCCGCAAGGGTGCCGCCGCCAACTTCCCGGGCCGGTGACCTTCTCTCCTCGGGTTGCCGGTCCGGATAGACAAGGGACGCAAGGACAAAATGGTTCGATTTCTCTTCAACAGGATCGTGTCGGGGCTGATGCTGCTCTTCGTGCTCAGCATCGTCACCTTCGCCATCATCCAGGCGCCGCCCGGCGATTACAGCGATTACATCCGCTCGCAGGCGATCAACCAGGGCGGAGCCTCTTTCGAGCAGGCAGATGCTCAGGCACAGGCCTATCGAAAAGCCCATGGCATGGATGCACCGATGCCGGTCCAGTATGTCAACTGGATCACGGGCATCATCTTCCACGGTGATTTCGGACAGAGCCTCTACTATAACAAGCCGGTGTCTGATGTCGTCGCCGAACGGCTGCCGCGCACGCTGGCACTGGCTCTGACCTGCCACATCCTCGCGTCCATTCTCGGCATCGGTTTCGGCATCGTCGCGGCGACCCGCCAATATAGCTGGATCGATACCGCTCTGTCGGGGGTCGCCTTTCTCGGCATGACGGTGCCGCGGTTCCTGATGGCCCTCATCATCGTCTATGTCCTTGTCTTCCATTTCGATGTCAGCGAAGTGGGCAGTTTCTTCTCGCCGCAATATGGCGGTGCGCCCTGGTCCTGGGGCAAGTTCACAAATCTTCTGCAACACATATGGCCGGTGATCGCCATCGCCACCTTTGGCGGGCTCGCCTACAACATGCGGGTCATGCGCGGCAATCTGCTCGACACGCTCAACATGCAATATGTCGAGACGGCGCGCGCCAAGGGGCTTTCGGAGCGCAAGGTGATCATGCGCCATGCGGTGCCCAATGCGCTGCATCCGCTGGTGATGTATCAGGGCGTGGTGCTGCCCTACATGCTGACCGGCGAGATCGAGGTCGCCATCATCTTCGCGCTGCCGACCGTCGGCCCTGCAATTGTCGGTTCCATGCAGGTCGGTGACGTCTATGTCACGGCCACCTTCATGCTGCTGCTCTCGGCCATGCTGCTGATCGGCAACATCATCGCCGACCTTCTGCTCGTGGCGCTGGATCCGCGTGTCAGACAGACCGGGAGGGCGCAGGCATGAGCGATAACATTCTTCACACCATCGACGCGGTCAAGGAACCGGACGCCAACAAGAACGAAACCTATCTGGCACTGGTCTGGCGGCGTCTGAAGCGCTCGTTTTCCGGCATGATGGGGCTGGTCCTGGTGGTCTTCCTGCTCGTCATCGCTGTCTTTGCCGACTTCCTGTCGCCTGCCGATCCGCGGGCCACCGGCGTAGCCTACCAGCCGCCGCAGATGGTGACCGTGTTCGGCAAGGACGGAGAATTCGTGTTCCCGCCGCGCGCCTATCCCCTGGGCGACACCGGCGAGCTCGATCCGATCACCTTCCAGCCGCTCGTCGGCAAGGATTACGACAATCCGCAGATCGTCGGCCTGTTCGTGAAAGGGGCGCCCTACAAGCTTTTCGGCGTCATCCCGGCGAACCGGCATTTCATCGGCGCCACCGATGGCTCGGTGATCCACTTCTTGGGCACTGACAAGCTCGGCCGGGACGTGTTGTCGCGCATTCTCTACGGTTCGCGCATCTCGCTCCTGATCGCATTGACAGTGGTCAGCGTCGTGACCATCGTCGGAACATCGGTCGGGATGACGTCGGGCTATTTCGGCGGGCCGGTGGATGCGTGGATACAGCGGTTCGTGGAACTGGTGCTTGCCTTTCCGCAGCTTCCCTTCTATCTGGCGCTGGCCTCGCTCATACCGGTGACGGCGCCCACCAAGGTGTTCCTGGGTTTCGTCATCGCGGTGATGTCTGCACTTGGCTGGGCGCAGATGTCACGGGAGGTGCGCGGCAAGACCATGGGGTTGGTGCGCATGGATTATGTGCGGGCTGCAATCGCGGTTGGTGCGACCGACAAGCGCATCATCTTCCGCCATATCCTGCCCAATGTGATGAGCCATGTGATCGTGGCCGTCACGCTTGCCATCCCGACGGTCGTCCTGCTCGAGGCTTTTCTCGGCTTCCTCGGCTTCGCCGTCAAACCGCCGATGATTTCCTGGGGGCTGATGCTGCGCGACACGTCCAACTACGCCGTCATCGGCGCCTATCCCTGGCTGCTGTCGCCGGTCGCCTTCGTACTTCTGACGGTCTTCGCCTTCAACGCCTTCGGCGATGGCCTGCGCGATGCCATCGACCCCTACTGAGAAGGAGACGCTTGCGATGACTGATGAAATCGGACATGACACGGCGCCTGCCACACGGCGCGACCATGGCGAACAGCAGGGCGCGCCGATTATCGATGCGCGCCATGTCGCCGTCGATATCGAAGTCGAGGACGGCACGGTCAATGCCGTGCGCGATGTCTCCTTTCAGCTCTATCGCGGGGAGACCATCGCGATCGTCGGCGAATCCGGCTCCGGAAAATCCGTCACCGCCCGCACCATCATGGGGCTGTTGCCAAAGCGGGCACGCGTCGGCAAGGGCGCAACAATCACCTATGACGGCGCGGATGTGCTGAAGTTTTCCGAGAAGCAGCGCCGCCAGATGCGCGGCGCGCGGATATCGATGATCTTCCAGGAGCCGATGAGTTCGCTGAACCCGATCTACACGATCGGTGCGCAGATCGTCGAGGCCATCCAGACCCATCGCCGCGTCAGCCGCAAGGATGCGGAGGCCGAGACGCTGGAACTTCTGAGGCAGGTGCAGATCCCCGAACCTGAAGCCCGGCTGAAGCAGTACCCGCACCAGCTTTCCGGCGGCCAGCGCCAGCGCGTCATGATCGCGATGGCGCTGGCCAACAAGCCGGACGTGCTGATTGCCGATGAACCGACGACCGCGCTCGACGTCACCGTTCAGGCGCAGATCCTCGGGCTCATCCGGGAGCTGCAGCTGGAGCTCGGCATGGCCGTCATCCTCATCACCCACGACCTGACGGTGGTCAAGCACTTCTCGGACTATGTCTATGTGATGAGCAAGGGCGTGGTGCGCGAGCACAATACAACGAAGGCGCTGTTTGCCGATCCGCGCCATCCTTACACGCAGAAGCTTCTGGGCTCCGAGCCATCCGGCGAGGCGAACGCGCTTCCCGAGGGATCGCCGATGATACTGGAGGGCAGGGATGTGCGCGTCGCATTCACGCTGAAGACCGGCACATTCTTCAAGTCGAGCTACAGCGAGCTCCTGGCCGTCAACGATCTGTCGATCGCCCTGCGCAAGCACGAGACCCTCGGGCTGGTGGGCGAAAGCGGGTCCGGCAAGACCACGTTCGGCCAGGCGCTGATGCGGCTGATCCATTCCGATGGCGGCGCGGTCCTGTTCGACGGCGAGCATATCGAAGGGCATTCGCGTGACCAGATGCGGCCGCTGCGTTCCCGTATGCAGGTGGTGTTCCAGGACCCGTTCTCATCGCTCAATCCGCGCATGACGATCGGCCAGATCATCGAGGAAGGGCTGATCGTCAACGGCATCGGGTCGTCCGGCAAGGACCGCAACGAGCGGGTGCGCGATGCACTTGTCGATGCCGGCCTGCCGGGCTCGATCACCCACCGGTTTCCGCACGAGTTTTCCGGCGGTCAGCGCCAGCGCATCGCCATTGCACGCGCGGTGGCGCTGGAGCCGGAATTCATCCTGCTCGATGAGCCGACCTCGGCGCTCGATCTTTCCGTCCAGGCCCAGATCATCGAGCTTCTGCGCAAGCTCCAGCGGGAACGGGGCCTGAGCTATCTCTTCATCTCGCATGACCTGAAGGTCGTGCGAGCGCTATGCCACCGTGTCTGCGTGATGCAGCACGGCCAAATCGTCGAACAGGGCCCGGTGCGCGATGTGCTGGAAAACCCGCAGACAGAATATACGAAGCGGCTGGTCAAGGCCGCTTTCGAAGTTGCCGCCTGAATTTGAGGAATTCAAACATGACAAGACAACCAAAAATCACCTTCATCGGCGCCGGTTCCACCGTCTTCATGAAGAATATCATCGGCGATGCGTTGCAGCGTCCGGCTCTGAAGGACGCATCCATCGCACTGATGGACCTCAATCAAGAGCGTCTGGCGGAAAGCGAAATCGTCGCCGGCAAGCTTGCGAAGACGCTCGGGTCGAAGGCCAAGATCACGACCCACACCAATCAGCGCGCAGCACTCGACGGCGCCGATTTCGTCGTTGTCGCCTTCCAGATCGGCGGTTACGAACCCTGCACCGTCACCGATTTCGAAGTGCCGAAGAAATATGGCCTCCGGCAGACCATTGCCGATACGCTGGGCGTTGGCGGCATCATGCGCGGTCTTAGAACCGTGCCGCATCTCTGGTCGATCTGTGAGGACATGATGCAGGTTTGCCCGAATGCCATCCTGCTGCAATATGTGAACCCGATGGCGATCAACACCTGGGCGATTGCGGAAAAATATCCGAAGATCAAACAGGTCGGTCTCTGCCATTCGGTGCAGGGCACGGCCGGCGAACTGGCGCGCGATCTCGATATCCCTTACGAGGAAATCCGTTACCGCTCCGCCGGCATCAACCACATGGCGTTCTTCCTGAAATTCGAGCATCGTCAGAAAGACGGCAGCTACCGCGATCTCTATCCCGATCTGCTGCGCGGCTACCGTGAAGGTCGGTTCCCGAAACCGTCCAGCTGGAACCCGCGCTGCCCCAACAAGGTGCGCTATGAGATGCTGACGCGGCTTGGCTATTTCGTGACCGAAAGCTCGGAGCATTTTGCCGAGTATACGCCCTATTTCATCAAGGAAGGCCGCGAGGACCTGATCGAGAAGTTCGGCATTCCGCTGGATGAATATCCGGTGCGCTGCGTGGAGCAGATCGCGAAATGGAAGGATCAGGCCGAGGAATACAGGAAGGCGGATGAAATCAAGGTCGAGCAGAGCAAGGAATACGCTTCTTCGATCATGAATTCCGTCTGGACCGGAGAGCCCTCCGTGATCTACGGCAATGTCCGCAACAATGGCTGCATCACGTCGCTGCCGGAGAACTGCGCTGCCGAAGTGCCCTGCCTTGTGGATGCATCGGGCATCCAGCCGACCTTTGTCGGCGATCTGCCCCCGCAGTTGACGGCGCTGATCCGCACCAACATCAATGTCCAGGAGTTGACGGTTTCGGCCCTCGTCAACGAAAATCGGGAACATCTCTACCATGCCGCGATGATGGATCCGCATACGGCCGCCGAGCTCGATCTCGACCAGATCTGGTCGCTCGTCGATGACCTGCTGGCAGCCCATCATGACTGGATCCCGGAATGGGCGCGTGTGGAACGGCAGGCGCGCTCGGCCTGAGGCTGATCGACCGGTTCAGCCGCGAGGGCAGGGGCGACAAAAAGCACAATGCAGCCAGGTGGAAACACCTGACTGCTTGAAAATGCTTCGAAACGATGAGGCAGATCGTCTTGGCGTTTCCGTGACGCGCAAAGGCGAATGCGCCGTGTCCATCTGTATCGGAACCCACGAGCCGGTTTCAGACCGCCCCCCTTTCAAGGCGGGGCGGTCTTTCTTTTCAAGCCCGCTGCTTCTTCCATGCGCGCGTTCTTGGGGCATCAGCAAGACGTTCCGTCGCCTCGATCGCATGGCTTGCGGCGTGGCGGGGCGGCGAGATTAGAGCGCGATCAGGCCGCTTCTCAGGAATGCGCCTTTGCCTTGTCGACGGCCTGTCGGTCGCCGGCGTTTGCGCGAGGCGCGTCGAGAAGTCCCATCAGCCGTTCTGTGTCGATCGCGCGGCAGGTGCCGACGGCGGGGCGGGCGAGCGGCACATCGGTCGCGGCGCAGAGTGCGTTCAGGATCGCTTCGTCCACGGCTTCGACCGCGGCGAGATAGACCGGATCGAGAAGCTCGTCGTTCAGCATTGTCATCGTCCGCCATGGGCCCGAAAGCTGCGGCAGCGCCATGGCGTTGGCGGTTGAAAATGCCAGAAAGATATCGCCGGAATTGTTGCCGCCCGGTGTGCCGGACCTGCTGATGCCGATCGAGGCGCGGCGCGACAACCGTTCCAGTTGACCGGGCGAGAGCGGCAGATCGGTCGCGAGCACGACGATGATCGAGCCGCGCTCGGTCTGCATGTCGGGGATCCGGTCTTCATTCATGCTTTGCCCGACGCGCTTTCCCGCGACCGTGAGCCAGGGCCTGAGCCCATGATTGGCCTGAACGAGCGTGCCGACCGTGAAGGACTTTCCGTCGATCTCGACGATGCGGGAAGCCGTTCCCGTGCCGCCCTTGAACTCATAGCAGATCATGCCCGCGCCACCGCCGGTATTGCCTTCTGCGACCGGTCCCGGTTTTGCGGCGTCGATGGCGGCGCGCGCGTGCTCCTCGCGGATGTGCAGGCCGTTGATGTCGTTCAGCACGCCATCATAGGTCTCGGCGACAACAGGCATGGCCCACAGATGCGCGTTTTCCCAATGCGCGCCATAGGTCTCGATCATCCAGCGCACGGTGGCATGGTGAACGATCCCGACGGAATGGGAGTTCGTCAGCATCACGGGGCCGCAGAACCATCCGCCATCGCGCACCCAATGGGCGCCGGTCATTTCGCCATTGCCATTGAGGCTGAACTGGCCCGCGAAGACAGGCCGCGGAACCGGATCGCGGCCGCGCGGCAGGATCGCTGTCACGCCGGTCTGGACGGGAATGCCGCGCGAGGCGAGCGCCGGGTCCTCGGACGACAGAAGTTCCACCGTGCCGACCTCGATGCCCGGGATGTCTGTGATCGCGTTGAGCGGTCCCGGCTGGCCCTGCAGCGGGATGCCGAGCGCGCGCGCGCGGAGCTTGGAGGTCGTCATTGTTTTCTCGATCTGAAATAGAGGCCGATTGCGGCAATCATGATGGTGAAGACCAGCATCGACGTCGCGATGGCATTGATCTCGGGTTTGATGCCCCGTCGAAGCATGCCCCAGATGTGAATTGGCAGGGTCGTGTCGCCCGGCCCGGCGATAAAATAGGTGATGACGAGATCGTCCATCGAAATGATGAAGGCGAGCAGGGCAGCCCCCATCACACCCGGGGCAATCGAGGGAAGCGTAACGCGCAGGAACGTCTGACGCGGCGTGGCGCCAAGATCGGCGGAGGCTTCCTCCAGCGCCATGTCGGTATGGGCGAGCCGCGCGGAAACAGTGACGAAGACATAGGAAATGAGAAAGGTGCAGTGGCCGATGATGATCGTCACGGTCGACAGGTTCATGCCGATGGTGACGAAGAAGATCAGAAGCGCGATGCCGAGAACGATATCGGGCATGACCATCGGGACGACAAGCAGCGTGTTGTACATCCAGGCGAGGCGGAACCTGTAGCGGGCGACGGCAATTGCGAGTGCCGTTCCGGCGATCGTCGAGATGAGCGCGGTGGACGATGCAACGGTCAGGCTGGTGTAGATCGAGGCATAGAGCTGCGCACGGCTGTCGATATATGTCGAACTGTCGGCGATATGGGTCTCGAAACCGAAGATGAGTCGGTACCAGTCGAAGGTGAAGCCATCCCAGATCATCATGTTGACCGGGTTGGCATTGAACGAGAAAATGACCACGAACAGGATCGGCAGGTAGACAAAGGCCATGAATGTCAGGCCATAGAGGGTGAGCAGACGAGATTGTTTCACCGTGATGCCTCCCCGCGTCTCGAGAGCTTCAGCTGGACGACCAGCAGAATGAGGATGGCCGCCATGACGAGCATGGCCAGGGCCGCTCCGAACGGCCAGTTCCGCGCCGACAGGAATTGCTGCTCGATCAGATTGCCGATCATCACCACCTTCGCCCCGCCGAGTACCGAAGGCACGATGAAGTTGCCGAAAGCAGGGATGAAGGTGATCACCGACCCGCCGGCGATGCCTGGCAGCGTGGCGGGCAGGATGATCCGCCGGAATGTCTGAAAGCGGTTTGCACCAAGATCGGCGGAAGCCTCGATCAGGCTGCCGTCCAGTTTCTCGACCGAGGCGTAAACCGGCAGGAACATGAATGGAATGAAGACATATGTCATGCCGATGATGACCGCGAAATCGGTGTAGAGGAACTCGATGGGCTCGCTGGTGAGACCGAGCCCCATCAGCGCCTGGTTCAGGAAACCCGTCGGCCGCAGGATCAGCACCCAGGCAAACAGACGAACGATCAGGCTGACGAAGAACGGCAGCGTGACCAGGAAAATGCTGACTTCCTTCAGCGCAGGCCGCATCCGGCTGACCCAGAAGGCGGCAGGGTAGCTCACGAGCAGCGTGGTCAGCACGGTGAGGGCCGCCAATCGCAATGACCGTAGGAATATCCAGAGATAGACCGGATCGAACTTCTCGTACTTGGTATCTGCCCAGCCGAGAATGCGGCCGTAATTGAGATGGAAGAATTTCCATTCGACGCCGCCGTACAGGCCCGGCGTGAGAAACGAGTAGACCAGCATGATCGCGAGCGGCGTGAAAAAGAACACCAGAAGGAAGACGGTCGGCACGCTCAGCAAACCGAACAGTGAAAGCGAGGAACGGGTCGAGAGTTTCATGCTTGCTCCGGCACAAAATGGAACTGGCCGGGCTCGGCATGCAGCGTGATACTGACGCCGGGTTCGATGGTCCTTTCGCTGGCGCGCACCAGTGCCTGGATCGTCCCGAGGGCGGCGTTTTCGATCTCGAGCGTATAGTCCTTGCCGCTGTAATAGCTTTCCCTGACGACGCCTGAGAATGCGAGCGTGTTGTCGCCATGTCCGTCAAGCGAGAGCGCTTCGGGCCGGATCATCAGTGTGGCCTTGTCGCAGCCAAGATCGCAGGAAACGGTCTGACCGTCAGAGAGCCTTGCCGTCCCTGAGGCCACATCAACCGGGAAGAGATTGCTCTCGCCCAGGAATTTTGCGGCAAACAGGTTGACCGGACGCCGGTAGAGTTCCTCCGGCTTTCCAAGCTGCTGGATCTTCCCGTTTGCAAGAACAGCAATCCGGTCCGACATCGTAAGCGCTTCTTCCTGGTCATGGGTCACGAAGATGAAGCCGATGCCGAGTTCCGACTGGAGGTTCTTCAATTCCTTCTGCATCTTCTGCCGCAGGTTTTTATCGAGCGCGGAAAGCGGCTCGTCGAGGAGCAGAAGTTTCGGTTTCGCAATGAGCGCGCGCGCCAGCGCGACACGCTGCTGCTGCCCCCCGGACAACTGCCCGATACTGCGCCTTTCAAGACCGCCAAGGCCGACAAGTTCCAGGATTGCGCCGACCCGGCTTGCGGTTTCCCTGCGATCCGTTCCTGCAACCTCGAGCGCATAGGCCACGTTCTTTCCGACGCTGAGATGCGGAAACAGCGCGTATTTCTGGAACACGGTGTTGACCGGTCTTCGATAGGCCGGCATGTCGGTGACGACCATGCCGTCAACCGCCACATCGCCCTTGTCGAGGCTTTCAAAGCCGGAAACGGTGCGCAGCATCGTGGTCTTGCCGCAACCGGATGGTCCAAGCAGCGTCAAAAACTCGGATGACGAAACCTTCAGGGAGACGTCATCCAGCGCGGTGATGGTGCCGCCCTCGGGCGTGCGATAGGACTTGCTTGCCTTGAAGATTTCGAGAAGCGGTTGCATGTCGGCCTTCCGTCATGGGTGGGCCGGGCGAGGTTCGTCCGGCCGCCATTTATGCTTACTGGGTGGTCTTGATGCGGGTCCATTCGCGGTCGTAGAGCTGCAGGTCGCGACCGAGATCCTCGAAGATCTGAAGCTTGTCCAGAACGTCCTGTGGCGGATAGATCGTCGGATTGGAGGCAATCGCTTCCGGGATCAGCGACCGTGCCGGAACGTTCGGCGTCCCGTTCATCTGCTGCTCGACGTTCAGCGCCGCAATCTCGGGCTGGAGGTAGAACTGCAGGAAACGGATGGCGTTTTCCTTGTTGGGCGCGGATTCCAGAACGCACATGTCCTCCTGGTACATCGTCGCGCCTTCCTCCGGGATGATATAGCCCAGCACGTCCGGATGCTCGGCGACGAAGATGTTGGCGCCGACATACCAATGCGCGGCAGCAACGTCGCCCGAAATCACAAGGGGAATGGAATCGTAGGAAAAGGCCGAGACCGGTCCGATATGATCGATGATGTACTGTGCTGCGGCATCGACTTCGTCTTCGTCGGTGGAATTGACGGAGGTGCCGTTCATGATGTGGCCGATGCCGATGGTTTCGCGCAGGTCATCGAGCAGGATGATCTTCTTGTCCTTGTCGGCAAGCGCGAAAAGGTCCGCCCAGCCCTTGATGTCGCCGGCTTCGGCCTTGTTGTAGACGATGCCCACATTGCCGAATGCGTAAGGGAGGCAGTAGGCTGCATCCGGGTCGGTCTTTGCCCGGACGAATTGAGGATCGATGTTCTCGAAAGCAGGGTCGGTGCCGATGTCGGTCTTGGCGAGAAGGCCGAGCTTGAACATGATGTCGTGCATGTGGACCGATGGGAAGACGACGTCGTAACCGGTCGCGCCGGCCTGGATCTTCGCAAGCATTTCCTCGTTGGAGCCATAGGTGTCCAGCGTCACGTCTATGCCTGTCTCCTCCGTGAATTTCTCCAGGACGGCGGGTTGATATAGTCACCCCAATTGTAGAGGTGCAATTCCTCTGCGCCGGCCATTGCGGGCGCGAGTGCGGCGAGCGCCGCTACTGCCGTTCGTGCTATTCTCATTTCGGCTTCCCCTGATTTCTGTTTCTGTGCTCAGAACCGATTGCATGCACATTTTCTGTGCGTGATGAACTATTGCGCAAAAAATCTGCATCGATTATGACATTTAAGTCAAATGTTATTTTTCTGTCAGAAATGGAGGCGGAGATGGCAAGCGGTTTTGCTTCATATCCGGATGCAACTTTCGAGAGATTGACCGCAACGATCCGCAGCGAGATCCCCAATCTTCCGAAGCAGGAGGCCAAGGTTGCCCAATTCCTGCTTCTCAATCTCGGCTCCCTGTCCTTCGAGACCGGCAAGTCTATCGCCCAGAAGGCAAGGGTCTCCGAAGTGACGGTGGGGCGCGTATTGCGCCGCTTCGGTTGCGACGGCATGAAGGAACTGAAGGAGCTGCTGCGGCAGCGCTACTCCGTCTCCGGTACGGTTGCGAATAAGAAGGACGATATTTCAGCGCGTTGGCGCTCGACGTTGAATGCCGAGCTCGATGCGATCCGGACAGTGTTCGCCCAGTTGGACGGGCAGCTTTTCGAGGAGGCGACGCGGCGTCTTTCGAGCGCAGAGGAGGTGTTCGTCACGGGCTTCCAGACAGTCCGTGGCCTGGCGGAAGACGCGGCGCGACGGCTCTCCCTTGCACGCTCCCATGTTCGCTATCTTTCGCCCCATGATGGCATGCTGGCGGAATGGCTGTCATCGCCGGCGCCGGAAAACAGCTGCCTCTTGATGGTCGATGTCGTGCCCTATGCGGGCGAGGCGCAATCGCTGGCGCAATTGGCGCGCCAGCAGAACCGCAGTGTCGTTCTGGTCACGGACGAATATTGTCACTGGGCGAACGAGGTTGCGCATGCGACGCTGTTTGCGCCGTCATCGACGGGGCTGTTTCTTGAATCGACGCTGGGGCTGAATGTGGCGCTCGCGCTTTTGATTGACGGCGTTGCGCGTGCTTCACCTGACGACGCGCAGGCGCGGCTGCGGGAATGGAAAGGTTTGACGCGTCAGTTGAAGCTCTTTTGACCGTTTTGCGCCGCACTCTCTCGGCAAGGTTGAAATGGCGTGCTGGGTCCGTTGCAATCTTGGTTTGACAAGTCATGGATGCAAGTTGAAATAGAAGGGGTCAATTGATCTGTTAAGGCGTGCTTGGCTCAGGGGTGTTTTCCTGCTGCGTTGATCGCGAGGCCGACGCCCCAATCATCGGGTGGCGGTCTCCGGATCATGCGCCGGCCGGCTTGACGGTCACAGTGAATTGCGAGTGGTTCTGGTGGATCAACCCATTGTCAGCGATCTTGTCGCTATCGTGCAGACGTCGCTTGCGCCCGTTTTCCTGCTGGCGGGAACGGCAGGCTTCCTCAGTATCTATACCGTCCGCCTGGGGAGGGTTTCGGACCGCCTGAACGAAATCGCTGACAGCGGGCGGGCGCTGCGTGAACAGGACCCGGAGCTGAGACGGCGTGCATTGACACTTGTTGTCGCGATGATCCTTGGTGCGGTTGCCGCAATCTGCACGGGCAGCGCGATCCTGAACCTGCTTGCCGGCGCCCTTGCGATCGGATGGCGCGAGGAAAACCTGTTATGGCTTTTCGGCGGCGCAATCGTTTCTCTCATCGCCTCGCTCATCGCATTTCTGTTCGAGCTCCTGATTTGCGGACGAACGATGCTGCGCCAGTCGAAAATGGGCCAAACGCCAGAAGGACATGAATGATCGGGCAATCCCGGCAGGCGCTGGCCTGATCTATCTTGGCCTAGAAACCGAATGTGACGCCGATTGCGGGGCCGGACTGGGTGGCGTTGAAAACGATGCCGTTGCTGTCATAGTCGACATATTGGTGGCGCCAGGCAAGGTTCAGCCCGACATTCTTGTTGATTGCGTAAGTGACGCCGGCAAACGCGCCCCATTCGATCTCTGCACCGGCGCCAAAGCCCCCGATCTCTGCAAGACCGAACAGACGCCATTTTTCCGAGAGATCGAAATAGCCGCTGACGCCGATAAGAGGATCCACCCAGCTTTCCGTTTCGGTGCGGTTGAATGTATTTCCGGCTCGTGCGGTTGTGAGCGTGAACTGGTTGTCCAGCCACCAGGCCCGCGCACCGAGATAGGCCTCGAATGAGCCCTTGTCCGACGTGGCGAGCGCATATCCGACGCCCATCGAGAGCGTGGTCGTCTGGCTGGTGAGCTTGACGTTGTCGATGAGGATGCCGCCGACAGCCTTGCTTGTGGTTGTCTTTACGTAGTTGGCATCGAGATGAAGAACCCACGGGTCATGTCTTGCCGTCGCGAACACCATTCCCGCGAAATCGAGATTGTCCAGAATATCGCCGAATGAAAGATCGACGGAGGCTGCGGGCAGGCCAGGTATCGTGCCTACCTTACCGTCCAGCCCCGACATCCAAACATAGGGCGTGATCTGGAACTCCCAGTCGGATTGTGCGGCGGCATTTCCCGCGAAAGGCATGATCGCGCAGACGGCGACCGGCAGTGCGGTGATATGAAGGGCCGGTTTCATTTTCATTTCCCATGTTCCTGCCTTTCGGGCCACCCGTCGCAACAGGAGGCCCGAGCGTTCCGGACGAATGATCAGCTTGCCTTTTTCGCCGGCGGAATGACCCAGGAGCCATCGATGATCGAGGGATTGGATTCCTTTGGCCAGTAAAGGCGAAGCATCAGGATGAACTTGCCCTTGGGCGAGGGGAGCCAGTTGTTCTCCTTGTCCGCCCCCGGACTTTCGTTCTGGATATAGATATCCACCGAGCCATCGGCGTTGGCCTTCAGATCCTGCCGGGGGCTGATCGAATATCGGTTCAGCGGATTGGCAACGAAAAAGTACTTGTCGTCGTACATGGTCAGGGACCAGAAGCCGTTGACGGGCGGCAACTGACCTTTTGGGAACGACATGATATATTTTTCGCTACCCATATAGTCGCGCGAGAGCAGACCCGATCCCGGATTTGTGCTGGTCGGATAGACCGCATCCTGTGGGCGGTTCGCGCCGAGACCGATGGCGGTGATCAGGGCGCGCTGGATATAGTTGGTGCCGTAAAGGCCGGTCTTGGTGGTGTA
Source organism: Martelella limonii (assembly GCF_013344475.1). Classification (GTDB taxonomy): domain Bacteria; phylum Pseudomonadota; class Alphaproteobacteria; order Rhizobiales; family Rhizobiaceae; genus Martelella; species Martelella limonii. The sequence continues at coordinate 519,155 of NZ_JABUOU010000001.1, forward strand.
GGCCCAGCCATTGATATCGGTAATGTCGCCGTCGCTCTTCTTGAAATGCAGCATGATCTTGCCGAAGGCGATTTTCGGCACATGAGCCTGCAGGGCGACATCCAGCTTGGATGCATCGAAATCCTGGCCCGGCACGATGCCAATCGTCGCAAGCCGCTCGAGGATCGGGGCATCCGCTGCCGCTGGAGGATTGGTCTTCATCAGTTCGCAGAAAAGCGTGAAGTAAGCGACGGCATCCAGCGCGTTGACCTGATCGCGCACCGCCGTCTTCATGTCGATCGAAGGATCGACCTTGCCTTCCGGCGGCGTGTAGCTCTTGCCGTAGGCGCTGAGCGGCACGGCCGAGATCTCATCCTGTATCCGGTGAACCTCGGCGTAGTCTTCCGGCGTGCCCGTGCAATAGATGCGGCCAAGCAGCCAGAAAAGATCTGTCGGGCTCTTGTATTCGGTCATGCCGGGGGGAAGCGTTCCGGTCCAGCCCGGTCCCGTCACGGCATAGGTCTGGGCGCCGGTACCGGTTGTTCGCTTGCCGGGCACGTCGAAAACATTGGTCCAGCCGTCGAGCATGGGAAACAGCGCGTATCGGCCGTCCATATCGGGGAGGGAGAAGACATAAGGCTCCTTTCCGACGTCAAAGAAACCGTATGTGTAGAGCGTATCGGCGTTCGGCGCGGTGACATCCCGAAATGCGGCGTTGGGGTATTCGCGCAGGCGGCCGATCTGGCCCATCGGCGCCTTGGTGCCGAGGGGTCTCGGCACATTGGTCAGCACCCGGCGCGTATATTCCATGGTGACGAGCGGGTAGGCGTAAATATAGGCGTCGAGGGCGGTCCAGAAATCCCCTCGCTCCAGCACGCCGTCCGCCAGCGCACCCTCCTCGGCAAAGACCGCCTTCGGGATGGCTGCTGCGAAGGAAACGCCCAAGGCGCCCGTGCCAAATGTCCTGCGTGTAATATTCATGGCGACACCCTCTCGTTCAATGAATCCTCCCGGATTCATTGAGAATTTCAAACAATGCGTTTTGATGTATTCTTCCGAGGATTGTTATTATAAAAATCTCATTCGGAATTCGGTTTCGGGGACAAATAAAGGCGCGAGATATTGCCTGTATCCATCACGCAAAGGGCTGGCGTTTTTTCCGAACTGCCAAAACTTCTTCGCGAGAAAGGCGCCGATCCCGCACGCGTTTTCGCCGGCAGCGGGATCGATCCCGACACCCTGGACGTCCAGTCGCGCATCCCCTTTGAGGGCGTGTTGCAGGTGCTCGATCGCGCCGGGGCGATGACGGGCATTCCGCATATCGGCCTTCTGGTGGGCCTCAGTTTCGATCTGCTGAAGCATCATGGCCCGATCGCGCAGCTGATGATGACCGCGACCACATTGAAGCAGGCGCTGCTCGATTTCGTCACATGGCAGCCGGGCTACTCGAGTGGCGCCATTGTCTACCTCGAGAGCTTTGGAGATGAGATCGCGTTCGGATACGCCACATTCGCTGCCGCGTCGCCCGGAAACCGCATGTTGCATGACCTTGTCGTCGGCGTCGGAATACGCATGATCCAGATTCTGTCCCATGGGCGGGTGAAGCCGATCGAGATCCACTTCACCTGCCGCGAGCCGGACAACCTTGCCGAATACCGGACGCTGTTGCCCTATCCGAAGCAGTTCAATCAGAGCCGAACCTGCATTTTCCTGGAAACCGAAAAGATGACTGCGCCCCTGAAGGACGCAGACGAGCGGGCGCGCGCGCGTCTACTGGAGCAGATCGAGAGCGCCATTTGGGCGAGGCCCCCGACGATGACGCAGAGGGTCAACCATTCGCTGAGGCATGTTCTTCATCATGACAAGCCGAAGATGGCGCTGGTCGCAGCCGAACTCGGTGTTCATCCGCGCACGCTCAGGAGACGGCTTGCCGATGAAAACACATCATTTGAAGCCCTGCGCGACGAGATGCACTTCACCGTGACCTGCGAATTGCTGGAGATGACGGACCTGTCCGTCGGCGAGATCTCGGCATTCCTCGCCTTTGCTTCACCCGGCGTCTTGTCGGAGAGTTTCCGTCGCTGGAGCGGTTCGTCGCCATCGCAGTGGCGAAAGCTATCCCGGCAGCAGGTCACTTGAAACGCGGCAGCCGTTTCAGCCCTGAGGCGGCAATCCTCGTCGTTGAAGCCCGCAGGATGGCGGATTGACGGCCAAGCTGGTCGCGCCGGCTGCCGCGCCCGTTTCCGGAGCGGACGAGCGAATGACTTTCACCGCTGATTCTGACCCTGGACGGTCAAGCCGATCGCGTACTTATCTGGCCGGCACACGCGACCTGCCGCGTGCTCTCGTGCGCCTCGGTGGCAGGGATCTCGTCCGTTGTCGCTCTCATTCCGATCATGGCGCTTTCAATCAGGATCAACATGTCTGAAATAACGCGCAGCACCAATGCGGATAAAGAGCTCGTGATGCGTGTCTGAATAGCCCCGGAAATCGTAGACAGCTTCCTGCCTAACAGTGAGGTAAGAAGGCGATCATGAGCAAATCGAATTTCAGTGACGATTTCAAACGCGAAACGCGTACTGGCGTTGCTTGAAACGGATCGAGAAATGCGGTATCATCGAGGGCCACCGAGCCATTCTAAACCGCCACAAGTTCGGCTGGGCATGCTGGGCCTGATCGCTTTTTTTCAGCAAGAGCCTCTGCCGGAGCATGGGACGCGGCCTGCCTCAGCGGGAGGCATGAGGTCGGTAGAGGGCGCGGAAGCGGGCATAGCCGTCATCATAGATCGCCCGGTTCGACACATCGGGCTTGATCGTGACGCCTTGCCCGACAAAGGCCGTAACGCCCGCCCAGTCATCGACTAGCCCGGCGCCCATGGCCGCCGTCCAGGCAACGCCCAGGCACGAACCGGGGTGTCCGGTCAGGCATTGCACGGGCTGTTGCAGCACATCAGCGACGATTTGCATCCAGATTGCACTCTGCGCACCGCCATCGGACACCAGAAAACGCGTGGTCGCAAGACCGATGTCGTTGAGCACATCGACGTGGTGTCTCAGTGCATAGGCATAGGATTCCAGGAGCGCGCGCCACAGATGGCCGATATCATGGGAAAGGGTGAGGCCCGAAATCAGGCCGCGCGCATCGGGATCGTGGATCGGCGTCTTCTCCCCCAGAAGATAGGGCAGGATGATCACACCCTCCGCGCCCGCCGGACGGTTTTCCGCCAGCCGGTCGAGATAGCGATAGGTCGATATGCCTTCGGCCTCGGCAGCTTGCTGCTCCTTGCCCGCAAAGGTGGCAATGAACCAGTTGAGCGCCGAGCCTCCCGTCGACATGCAGCCATTCGGCATATAAAGGCCGGGGATCAGGTGGTAGTCGAGAAACAGGCGCGGATCGGGGCGCACCTTGTCCGTCGCCGTCAGGATATCGACAGCGCCGCCGAATTTCAGAAGAACATCGCCGGCTTCCTGCACGCCCGCGCCGAAGGCCGAAGCGACCATATCGGCCGCGCCGCCGACAACCGGCGTACCCGCGCGAAGGCCGGTCAGCGCGGCAGCCTCCTCGCTCAATCCGCCCAGCACTTCATGCGAGGCGATTTTCGGCGGAATGGCACCGGGCCGAAGATGGGCCCAACCGATCAGATCGTCATCGAGTTCGCCGCGCGCGACATCGACGAAACCTGCTTCCAACGCCCAGTTCTGCTCCACCGCGCGTTTGCCGGTGAGCTTGAAATTGATGAAATCATAAGAGCCGAACACCGTGGCGATGCGGGCGAAGACGTCCGGCTCGTGCTTTTCGATCCAGCGCAGCTTGGCGGTCACCAGCTGCTGGTTGATGCCGTTGCCGGCCTTTTCAATGAAGGCGGCCTCGTCGCGCTCCTGCCGCATGGCCTCGACCTCGCGCCCCGAGCGCCCGTCGCTTTGCTGAATGCTCGGCCGCAGCACCGTCCCGGCTTCATCCAGGAGCACCACTGCGGGCAGCATGCCGGTGACCCCGACCGCACCGATATCGGCCGGGTCGGTGCCTTCCAGCGCCAGCAGTTCGCGGGTGATCGCCTGGACGTTGTCCCACCATTCAGCCGGGTTTTCCTCCGCCCAGCCATGATGCGGCGAGGAGAGCGTGACGGGTCTCGAGGCGATCCCCACGACCCGGTCAGGCAGTTCGATCAGGATGCCGATCGTGGATGTCGTCCCGATATCGAGACCGATCACATAAGCCATGCAAGCCTCCCGGCGCGGTCAGCGCAGCGTCGCGACCTTGTCCATGAAGCGCGTGACGCGGTCCTTGTCGACCGGATTCCAGGTGTCGCCATCGACCTTGAAATGCGTGCCGATGATGCAGCCATCGGCAACCGACATGACGTCGGTCACATTGTCGATATTGACGCCGGTATTGGCAAAAACCGGCACTTCTTCAATCGTCTCACATACGGTTTTCAGCTCCGACTGGTCGGCGGGTTGGCCGGTGATCGGGCCGGAGACCAGAATGGCATCGGCCATCGACGAAAAGACCGCGCTCTTTGCGCGCAGGGCGATCGGGCGCTGGTCTAGCGGGTGGGCGAATTCGGCGTTGATGTTGAACAGGAGCTTCATGTCCCCGGCGCCGAGATTGGCGCGAAGCCGCGCGGGTGTGGCGCAATCGGGCGCCCAGACACCCATGTCGGAGGCAAAGACGCCGGTGAAGATCTCGCGCACGAAGCTTGCGCCGGTAACCGCGCCGATCGCCACGCTCGCTTCCGGATCCCAGAGATAGTTGACGCCGAAGGGCACCTTGATTTCCGGTTTCAGCGCCTGGACCACCGCGGTCATAGCGGCAATGCCCTCAACGGGAGCCTTGCGCACATAGGGGCGGTCGTTCTCATTGCCGAACATGATTGCGTCGACGCCGCCGGCCTGCAGCTTCTCGATATCGGCAAGGACATCCGCGATCAGCTTGTCGAGACCGCCATCCTTGTCATATTGCGGAGAGCCGGGCAGGGCGCCGATATGGGCCATGGCGATCACCGCCTTCTTCCTGGCGCCGAAGAACTCGAAAATCATTGAAGTACTCCATCTGAGAAAGCAGTCTGGCTGAGAAAGCAGTCTGGCGGGCAGCGCCCGTATAGTGCGGGTCAGGATGCCATTTTGCGCGCGGGCCTTGCGATGCGGACCTCGACCTCGGCGTCGGCAAGCGCCTTCGCAAGGTCAGCCGGCGGCTCGGTATCGGTGATCAGCGCATCGAACTGTTGAAGTTCGGCGACATGGACCAGCGACATGCAGGAAAACTTGGAAGCGTCGCACAAAACCACCTTCCGCGTTGAGCGGCTCAGGAACACGCGTTTCATCTCGGCATCGTCGAAGGAATAGTCGTATATCCCCTGGGGGGTCAGCCCGGAGATGCCGATGAAGGCGATGTCGAACCAGAGCGCGCCGAATTCGGCGATCGCCGCCGGGCCGGAGATCGACATTTCGTCGCCGCGCATGCGACCGCCCGGAAGATAGACCTCGGCAAGGCCCTCGCCGAGGAAGAAGGCGTTGCGCACCGAACTGGTAAAGATCTTGGTGTGCTGGCGATCCTGCAGCCGTCTGGCCAGAAGCAGCGTCGTGGTGCCGACATCGAGCGCTATGGTGCGCGCGCCGGCGCACAGCGCATCGGCTTCAGCGGCAATGGCCTGCTTGGCGAGCGCGTTCTTGACGGTTCTGAGCTGGAACGACGGTTCGCCGGGAAGGGCTGCCGGGGCGGAAGCGGGCTCTGAGCTCTGTTCGGAGCGCACGGCGCCGCCATGGGTGCGGGCAAGCTTGCCTTCCTTTTCCAGTTCGGCGAGATCGCGCCGGACCGTCATCTCGGAAACACCGAGCTGTCCCGCAACATCGGAAACGGAAAGTGCCCCGATCTCGGCCAGAACGTCAAGGATGCGCGCATGGCGCACCTGGGCCAGAACCTTGGTCTTTTCTCCGGTCTTTTCTCCCTGGCCACCCTGCAAGATGTCTCCTTTCGGCGTGTTCGAACATGCCGTCGCGATCCGCCGCGATTAGTTCGATATTGAACCTCATGACTACCAGCACGTTCGAACAAATTCAAACATTATTTTCTCTTGTTGTGTATGTTTTTGTTGATATATGATCGAACTAATCAACAAGGGGAACGAAAAATGACACACCCGGTCTTTCCTGAGCTTGAGGGTCGCAAGGCCGTTGTTACGGGCGGCGCCACCGGTATAGGGCGCGCCCTCGTCGAGGCGCTCAGACGCCAGAAGGTCGATGTCGCGCTGTGCGATATCAATCCCGAGACGGCGGCGAAAACGGCCTCCGAGACGGGTTCGCACGCAATCGCGATAGATGTGCGCAAGCGGGCTTCGGTAGAGGCGGCATTCGCCGAGGCGGAAGAAAAGCTCGGCGGCTTCGACATGCTGTTTGCCAATGCCGGCGTCTCTTCCATGCAGCACGCGCTGGAGCTGACGGATGAGGAGTGGGATTTCAATTTCGACGTCAACACGCGCGGCATCTTTCTCACCAACCAGATCGCCGGCCGCCGCTTCAAGGCGAATGGCAAGGGCGTAATCGTCAACACCGCCTCGCTTGCTGCCAAGGTCGGCGCGCCGTTGCTTGCGCATTATTCGGCGAGCAAGTTCGCGGTACTCGGCTGGACACAGGCGCTGGCGCGCGAGCTCGCCGGCGACGGCATCCGCGTCAACGCCATCTGCCCCGGTTTCGTCAGAACCTCGATGCAGGAGCGCGAGGTTGAGTGGGAAGCCAGCCTGCGGGGAATGACGCCGCAAGAGGTGATCGCGGACTACGTCTCGCAGACCCCGCTTGGCCGCATCGAGACACCCGAGGACGTCGCCGATGTGGCCATCTTCCTCGCCAGCAACTCCGCCCGCTTCATGACAGGCCAGGGCGTGAACGTGACCGGCGGCGTCTACATGACGTGAAGCCCGCCTTGCAGCGGGCAATGAACTGACAGGGATAACCGGGTAAGCCAATGGCAGACATCATTTTCGACGGCATCGGCAAGCGCTATCCGGACGGGTATGCGGCAATCGCCAATCTCGATCTCCACATCAGGGACGGCGAGTTCCTGGTGCTTGTCGGGCCGTCCGGCTGCGGCAAGTCGACCGCGCTGAGGATGATCGCGGGCCTTGAGGACATTACCGACGGGCGGCTCATCATCGACGGCGTCGTCGCCAACAATCTTGCCCCGCGCGACCGCGACATCGCCATGGTGTTCCAGTCCTACGCGCTCTATCCGCATCTCAATGTCGAGGAGAATATCGGCTTCGGCCTCAGGGTTCGCGGCGCTGACAAGCAGGTGCTGGCGAAGAAGGTGCGCGAGACGGCCGAATTGCTGGAGCTTTCCGAGCACCTGAAGCGCAAGCCCGGCCAGCTCTCGGGCGGTCAGCGCCAGCGCGTCGCCATGGGGCGGGCGCTGGTGCGCGATCCCAAGGCCTTTTTGATGGACGAGCCGCTTTCCAACCTCGATGCCCGCCTGCGCGGGCAGATGCGGACAGAGATCGCGCGGCTGCAGAAGCTCACGGGCGTCACCACCGTCTATGTCACCCATGATCAGGTGGAGGCGATGACCATGGGTGACCGCGTCGCCGTCATGCGTCATGGCGTTCTCCAACAGCTCGATACGCCGCGTAAGCTTTACGATACGCCCGCAAACCTCTTCGTCGCGGGCTTTATCGGCGCGCCGTCGATGAATTTCATGGCTGCCGACCTTGTCGCAGTCGATGGCGGTATCGAGGCCCGTCTCGGTTCCTTCTGTTTTCTGTTCGATAGGGACGATCTCGCTCTGCGACCGGGCCTCAGCCGCTCGATTGGTGACCGTGTGATCTTCGGCATCCGTCCGGAGATGTTTACGCCGGTGGAACATTCCGGAAGTGCCGCCAATACCGTGACCGGCGAGGTCGTTTTCGTCGAGGATCTGGGCGCCACGCTTCTCGCCCACATCGACATCGGCTCCGCCGATGGCAGTCTGCGTGAGATCGGCCATGACGGCGAGGGTGCGCTCTCCGCCCCGCGCCTGCGCGTTGTTCTGGATGGCCAGATGCACATCCGGGCCGGCGAGACCATCACGCTCGCCGTGAAAGCCGGGAATATCCATGTCTTCAATGCGCAGACGGAGCGCGCGATCCGGGATTGAGCGGAGGCCGAAGGTCTTCAGGGCCCTCAGCCGCGCTTGTCAGTGAATGCCCTTGGTCAGCCCCTGCACGAAATAGCGGTTGAGAAACAGGATCACGATCACGATCGGGATGGTGGAGAAGTGCGCCAGCGCACCGAGCGTGCCCCAGGTGATGTCCTTGGTGCCATAGGCCGAGAGAAGCGCCACGGAGAGTGGTTTTGATTCCAGCCGGGTCAGGAACATCGGGTATAGGAAGTCGTTCCAGGAAAACATCAGGCAAAACAGCACGCAGGCGATGATGCCGGCCATCACGGCGGGCAGCGCCACCTTGAAGAAGGCGCCGAACTGGGTGCAGCCATCCGTCAGCGCGGCCTCCTCGAGTTCCGGGGGAAGCCCGCGGAAATAGGAAAACATCAGCCAGGTGACGAAGGCCGCGTTCAGCATGGAGTTGATCAGCACGACCGACATCCAGCTTCCCAGAAGGCCGATATCGCGCATCATCAGGTAAAACGGTATGAGCGCTGCCACCGACGGGATCATCCGGATCGCCATCAGGAAATAGGCAATGCCCATGGCATAGCGGCTTTTCGAACGGGCCAGCGCATAGCCCGCCGGGACGCCAAGCGCCAGCGACAAGACGACCGAGCCCGTGGCAATGAGCACGCTGGAGCGTAGCAGGCTCCAGACATCGAACAGCCGAAAGATCGTGCGGAACTGGTCGAGCGTGGGCGAGAAGGCGAATGTCGGCGGTATCGAGAAGATCGCGCTTGAAGGCTTGTAGGCGGTGGTCGCCAGCCACAGGAAGGGCGCCAGAAAGAACGCCAGCATGACGAGAAGAAAGGCGCGGCGGCCGGTCTGAAGCCAATAGCGTGCGGTCATTTCCCGTTGGCCCTCCTGTCTGCATGGCGGATCATGATCACGAAGCCCGCGGCAATCAGGGCGATGATCAGCAGGGTGAGGTTGGCGATCGCCGAGGCCTTGCCGATATTGAAGAATTCGAGCCCCTGCTTGACCGCGTGCAGCATCAGCGTGTTGGTGGCGTTGCCCGGTCCGCCGCCTGTTGCCACATAGACCGTGTCGAAGACACGGAAAGCGTCGACGGTGCGCAGGATCAGCGCCAGGAGAATGGCCGGCAGCATCAGCGGGATCACGACGATCCTGAGTTTCTGAAGCCCCGTTGCGCCATCGACGGAGGCGGCTTCGAGGATATCTGCGGGAAGCGCCTTCAGGCCCGCAAGCAGGATCAGCGCCACCAGCGGCGTCCACTCCCAGACATCTATGAAAATCAGCGTGGCCAGGGCGGCGTGCTGGTCTGCCAGCAGGCCACGCGGATCGGTCAGTCCCCATTGGGCGAGGAAATAGCCGATCATGCCGTAATCGGCGGCGAGAAGCCCCTTGAAGATCAGGCCGACGACCAGCGGCGTGATGGTCACGGGGATCAGGATCAGCGCCAGTGCCAGCCGGTTGAACCGGTCATCGCGCCACAGCGCCAGCGCCAGCGCAAAGCCGAGCAGCAATTCGAAGAAGACCGCGCCGAGGGTGAAGATCGCGGTGTTGATCAGGGCCTGACGGCTCACCGGATCGGTGATGATTTCGACGTAATTGTCGAGGCCGGCGAATTTGGTTCGCTGCGGACGGATCAGATTGTAGTCGTAGAGACTGTACCAGATGCCCTGCGCCAACGGCCAGATGCCGACAACCAGCACATAAGCTACGACCGGCACGGCCATGATGGCGAGAAAGACCTTTCGTCTCGTGGCAAAGGCCATTCCCTTGGGCTCGATCAGCCCGGAGGGCAGGGGGTCTGCGATCGCACGCACGCGCGTAACCTCGATTTCAAGAAACATGCGAAGGCCGGACCGCGCGGCATGAAAACGCGCGGTCCGCGGAATTCGTCGCAGGGCTCAGAACAGGTCTTCGGCCTGTGCCTGTGCGGCATCCAGTGCTTCCTTCGGATCGGCATCGCCGACCAGAACGGAATTGACCGCCGTTCCGAGGAAATCCTGGATCTGCGGATATTCCGGAATGCGCGGACGGTAATCATAATTGCCATTCTCGAAGGTTTCGGCAAGCACCGGCAGGAACGGGAATTTCGCCATCAGGTCCGGATCGGTCATCTCGCTCTTGCGCAGGAAGCTGCCGGCGCCCATAAGGTTGAATTCCTTATGGATTTCAGGGCTGGTCAGCCATTTGATGAAGGCCCAGGCGGCTTCCTGTTCTTCCGGCGAGACATCGGCGTTGATCGCCATGCCCCAGCCGCCAATGCCATAGCTCGGCGCCGCGTCGCCTGAATGCGGGGCGGTGGTGATGGCAACGTCATCGACGACCTTGGAAATTTCGGGATTGTAATAGCCCGGCGCGCCAACCGACCAGGTCTGCATCATGCCCGCAACGCCCTGGCGAAAGCTTTCCTCGCGGCCGCCCCAGTCATAGCCGGCAGCACCGGGAGGAGCTGCATTGCGGAACAGGTCGCGATAGACCTTCAGGCTTTCCACATTGGCATCCGAATTGAGCGTCGGCATGCCGTCCTCGCCCATGATCGAACCGCCCATTTCGCTGTTATACTGCATCCAGTCCTGGGCGCTTGCCGGGCCCTTCTGGCCGTTGGCGACGAAGCCGTAGAGGCCGGCGGCAGGATCGGTCAGCTTTTCGGCGGCGGCGACGAATTCTTCCATCGTCGTCGGCGCTTCAAGGCCGGCCGCGTCAAGGCGGGTCTTGTTATAGGCCAGAACGTTGGCGTAGCCGGCAAACGGGAAGGCGACCTGCTGGCCTTCATAATTGCCGAGGCCCATCATCAGGTTGGGATAGATGTCGTCGACGTCGATCTCGTCGGCATCACGTTCGATCAGTTCGGAAAGCTCGACCGAATAGCCGTTTTCGGCGTATTCGCCGGCCCAGACGATGTCCATGGTGACGAGGTCGTAGCCCTCAGTGTCGCCGATATAATCGGCGGTCGTCTTGGTCAGAAGAGAGCCGTAGTCGAGAATGTCGACCTTGACGGTTGCGCCTGTCTCCGCCTCGAATTTCGGCGCCAACGCGGCGATCACAGGCGCGAACTGGTCGTTCTGCGAGGCGATGGTAAGTGTGATGCCGGAAAAAGGCTTGTCCTGCGCAAGGGCCGTCGAGCCCATCAGGCAGGCAAGCAGCCCGACTGTCGCATATCTTGCGGCGTTTGCGTTTTTCATTCTGTTCCCCTTTTATATCATGCATCTGTTGTTTTCATAAATGTCATGATCGATCAGCACTATACATCAAACAAAAACGCACTCAAGCGCACTTGACAAAAAAACAATTCAAGTAAAAAATCACAAAAAAGAACATAATCGCCCAAATTTCAGACAAAAGCGGCCAGATTTGCCTGGAATTTAAGCAAACGCTTCATCGGGAACCAAAAATGCAGCGCTTCACCGACAACCAGCCTTCGTTTTCCGGCGGGATCGAGCATCGACTCGAACAACTCGCCGCGCGTGCGGCCTGGGAGATGGCGTGTATCGAGGCCGAAGCGCCGGTCTGGCTGAAGAAGCCGGAGAAAGATGCGCACTATAATGTCGTCATCGTTGGCGGCGGGCTGAACGGGCTCTCCGCCGCCTTCGCTCTCAGACGCCGGGGGATCGAGGGCGTCCTCGTTATCGATCAGGCCGAGGCCGGGCGCGAGGGCCCGTGGATCACTTCCGCGCGCATGAAAACGCTGCGTTCGCCTAAAACGCTGGCCGGTCCCGATTTCGGCATCCCGAGTCTCAGCCCGCGCGCCTGGTATGAAACGGTCTATGGCGCCGAGAGCTTTGCGGGGCTGGAGAAGATCGGTCGTGAGGACTGGATGCGCTACATGCTCTGGTTCCGCAAGGCGAGCGGTGTCACGGTCTACAATGAGACGCGGCTGGAAGCCGTCGCCGAGGCAGGAAGCGGCGTGCGACTGACGATCTCCGGCCACGCGCCTTTGCCGCGCGACATTACCTGCCGCCGGCTGATCCTGGCGAACGGCATGGATGGCTGCGGCGGCCCCTATGTGCCGGACAACATCCGCGCGCTTGCCAAAGAGTTCTGGACCCACAGCGCCGAAGAGACCGATGACAGCCACCTGAAAGGCAAGGATGTCATCGTGCTCGGCTCGGCCACTTCCAGTTTCGATTGGGCGGTGACGGCGCTGGAAGCCGGGGCGCGGCGCGTCACCATGGTGGCGCGCGCCGGAGCGCTGGCCTGCACCGAAGTGCTGGCCTGGACCAATTTTCCTGGCTATCTCGGCAGTTTTGCCGAGCTGCCGGATGATGAAAAATGGCGCTTCTCGCAGCACTACTATGACCTCAAAGTGCCGCCGACGCAGGATCAGTATGATCGCGCCACATCCTATGCGAATTTTGTGATGGAACTCGGCAGTGGCGTCATATCGCTCGCCGTCGTGAACGGCCGAATCCGCGCGGAGACAAAGAACGGAATGATCGAGGCCGATCATATTCTGCTTGGAACCGGCTACGGCGTCGACTTTTCCATGCGGCCGGAACTTTCAGCGCTGGAAGGGCGCTTTGCCCATTGGCGCGATCGTTTTACCCCGCCTCAAGGCGAGATGTGTCCGCCGGTCTTGCAGGCGCCCTATCTTGGGTGCACATTTGAGTTGACGCCGATGGACGCGGAGAGGGACAGGTGGGTGTCGCGCATCCATATGTTCAATGGCGGCGCGGTGCCGAGCCTCGGTCCGATCAGTAACGGCATTACCGGCGTCAAATACGGTATTGCCCGCATCGCCGACGGCATGACGCGGGCTTTCTTCCTGGAGGATGCCGCGCATTTTCAGGAAGAGCTTGCGCATTATCGCGAGCAGCATTTCAATCCGCGCGACAGGATCTCGGCCTGACCGGCCGGGGAGGGCAATATGACGACACCGCTGACGCTCGATACCGTTCTGGCAAAAGCCCAGACACGCAGCGTCGAGTTTCCCTATCTTCTGGCCAATCATGTGCCGATGGTGTTGATCGCGCTCGATCGTCTCGGCGCTTCTCCGAAACGCCTAGACGAGTGGTACGAGACCTATCGCGACGCCCATGCCGTGCCGCCGATCGCCGCGCCCGTTGGCCCGATCAATCCCGGCAACTGGCAGGAAGCGCTCGGCGACCGCGGGCGCGAGGCGGATTATCGCGGCTTTTTCGTGGGCGAAGTTCAGCGGCTCGGCATCGACAAGGCGATCCGCACCTATCTGCCGGCGATGACGCAAGGCATTGCCGCAAGCGCCACCCATCCCCTGATGCGGCTTGCCTATGGCGTGTTGAAGAATGACGCCCGCGAAGTCGGGCACGCGCTTGGCTATTGGGCGGCAACCTATCTGCCGTTGCCGGGGCCGGGCCGTTTCGAGGCCGATACCGATGATCCGGCGGAGGTACTGGCCGGAATCGCCGATATCGAGGGCATCCGCGATTACGAGACGGAGACCGATCTGCTCTGGCACAATATCCGCGCCGTCGGCGCGCTGCCGGGCTTTGCTCCGGTGATCGACCGGCTGCGTTTTCACGACAATACGGTGCGACGCATGACTGAAGTGTCGCTCATCGCCTTTGCCTTCACGCTCGATTTTTCCGCCCTTCACGCGGTGACCGGCATGCACTGGATGCGTCTTGTCACGCCGCATGTGGATGAGGACAAGGTCGAGCCGCTCTACCGCGCCTTCTGGCAGGTGATTGCCGCACTCGTCCCCAAGATCGGCTTTCCGGTGTTCCCGACTGCCGACGAAGTTCAGGCGATGCGCGAGCGCGACGCCCCCGAATGGCCGGAGATCAAGGCGGCTGCCATCGCCTCCTATGACGAGCACGACGTCAGCCTGACCTTTTCCGCGTCCGAGGAGCAGAAAGCCTGGGGCGGGGACAGACTCTACCGCGTCGCCGCCGCCCGCCGCCTTCGCCTGATTGACTGAGGCCAGATCGACTGAGGAAAGCCCTTGCCTGGACAGATCGCCGTTGAAAATATCCGCAATGCTAAGGGCGAGCGCGTCACGCTCCTGATCGAAGCCGGGCGCGTTGCCGCTCTCGGCCCTCCGGAAACCCTGGATATTGCGCAGACTGCGGAGCGCGTCGACGGTGGCGGGAAGATGATCCTTCCCGGTCTTGTCGACGGCCATATCCATCTCGACAAGACTCTGATCGGCCTTCCCTTCATTCCGCATATTCCCGGCGAAACCGTTGCCAAGCGGATTGCCGCCGAGCGTGAACTGCGCCGCACAGTGGCGCTTCCGGTGACGGCGCGCGGCGGGGCGCTGATAGAGAAGATCGCGGCGCTCGGCACGGTTGCCGTCAGAAGCCATGTGGATATCGACACCGAGATCGGCCTAAAGGGCCTTGAGCAGGTGCTGTCGCTGAGAGAAAGCCACGGCCATCTGATCGACATCGAGATCGTCGCCTTTCCGCAATCGGGCATCATGCGCGATCCGGGCACGGCAGACCTTTTACACGAGGCGGTGGCGCACGGTGCGGATCTCGTCGGCGGACTGGATCCGGCGGGCATCGACAATGACATCAAGGGACATCTCGATGCGGTCTTTGCCGTTGCCGAAAAACACAATGTCGGGGTTGACCTGCACCTCCATGATGGCGGGGGGCTTGGCGCGTTCGAACTGCGCCAGATTGCCGAACGCACGATTGCCGCTTCGCTTCAGGGCCGGGTGGCCGTCAGCCATGCCTTCTGTCTTGGCGAGCTGGATGATGCGGATTTGGGCAGGACCGCAGAGCTTCTGGCACGCGCCGAAGTCTCGATCATGACCAATGGGCCCGGTCCGGTTCCGATGCCGCCGGTCAAGCGGCTTCATGCAGCGGGCGTGCGCGTCTTCTGTGGCTCCGACAATATCCGCGACGCCTGGTCGCCCTTTGGCAATGGCGATCTGATCGAGCGTGCAGGCATTATCTGCGACCGACAGGATTTTCGCGCCGACGATGATCTTGAGCGGGCCTTCGCGCTCGTGACCCATGCCTCCGGTGCCGTGCTTGGCCGCGCGGAACCGCTTGTCCCTGGCGCGCCTGCCGATTTCATGCTGGTCGCGTGCGGCAGTATCGCCGAGACGCTGGCCGATCGCCCCGTAGCCCGCACGGTATTCAAGGCAGGCCGTAAGGTCGCCGAAGCCGGGCGGCTGGTGTGAGCCGATGGCCGGTATCGACTTCCTCATCCGCAATGCCCGCCTCTCCGGAGGCGAGACGCCGGTGGATATTGCCTTTGCCGGCAGCCGCATTGCCTCCGTTGCAACCGGCATCGCCTGCGATGCGCCTTCGTTCGATGCCGGCGGCAGGCTCGCGACCCCGGGACTGACCGAAACTCATATCCACCTCGACAAGGCGGGCATCATCGGTCGTTGCGCCCTGTGCGAGGGCACGCTGTCTGAGGCGGTGCGCGAAACCGCGAAGGCCAAGGCGGCCTTTACCGAAGAGGATGTCTATGCCCGCGCGGCAAAGGTGGTCGAACAGGCCATAGCCCACGGCACAACGGTAATGCGCACATTCGTGGAGATCGACCCACGCGCGGGCTTTCGCTCCTTCGAGGCGATCAAGGCGATCCGCCGCGACTATGCCGATGCGATCGAGATCATCATCTGCGCCTTTGCCCAGGAGGGGCTGACGAATGATCCGGGCACGGAGGAGATGCTGGCCGAGGCGCTGGCAAAGGGCGCCGATCAGGTCGGCGGCTGCCCCTATACCGATCACGATCCGGCAGCCCATGTGAGAAAGATTTTCGACCTTGCCGAGCGCTTCGGCGTCAATGTCGATTTCCACGTGGATTTCGACCTGAAGCCGGAGGGTTCCAATCTCGGCGTGATAATCGCCGAGACGAAGAAGCGCGGCTATCAGGGCCGTGTCTCTGTCGGGCATGTGACCAAGCTTTCAGCGCTTGCCCCCGAGGCATGCGCGGCAGCGCTCACCGAGCTTGCCGAAAATGGCATCGCCCTGACGGTGCTTCCGGCGACGGATCTCTATCTGAACGGTCGGGAATTCAACCATCTGGTGCCGCGCGGCGTGACGCCGGGCCACAGGCTGATTGCGGCAGGCGGCGTTGCGACGCTCTCGACCAATAATGTCCTCAACCCGTTCACCCCCTTCGGCGATGCCTCCCTGATGCGGATCGCCAATCTCTACGCGAACATCGCCCAAATCGGCACGGCCGGGGAGCTTCAAACCGTCTATGACATGATCAGCGGCCAGGCGGAGCGCCTGCTCGGACGCGAACCCTCGCAGATTGCGGCGGGGGCGCCCGGCACTCTGGTGCTGCTCGATGCCGAAACGCCGGCGCAAGCCGTGGCAACGATCGCGCCGACGATTTGCGGCTGGCGCAACGGTCGAAAGACATTCGAGCGGCCACGACCACGGCTGTTCTGTGCACCCGACGGACCTTGAATTTTCGAGAGACGCCGCACGGCACGCGAATTGCATGGTTCTCGTTTGGGAGACCGTTTTGCGCTTGTGAAAGGCGTCTTGCATGATCACGGATCAGGACGGCACGATTGATGTTCGATTTTTACGCACGACCTTCCTTCTGTTGAGCGAACAGAATGTCTCACGCGTTGCCGGAAAGCTCGGCCAGAGCCAGCCCTCGGTGAGCGCGGTTCTCAAGCGCGCGCGCCATGTTTTCGATGACCCTCTGCTGGTCCGGAGCGGGCAGGGCATGGCTGTCACGGAACGCGGCGAGGCCGTGCGCGCCTCGCTGTGTCGAATCCTTGCCGAACTCAGCGAAACCATCAGTCCGGAAGAGGCGTTCGACGCCGCCACCACGGCCTTCGCCATGCGCGTTTCGGCGATGAGTTGTTTAAACGGCTTCCTTATACCGCCGATTGCCGAGCGGCTGCGCAGAGAAGCGCCGCTGGCCTCGATCGATTTCTTTGCGCCAGCCGAGAGCGATGACCTGACCGAGCAGCTCAGTTCCGGCGCTACCGACCTGCTTGTCGCCAACTGGCCGTCGCCGCATGAAAGCCTGCGCTCCAGCACGATCTTCGATTGCGAGACGGCCTGCATCGTCAATGCGGATCATCCTTTTGCAAACGCCGGTGAAATGTCGATGGAAGCGTATCTCTCCCTGCCGCACCTGTCCATCGGATCCGTCGTCCGTCCGGCCTTCAGTCCGATCGGCGGGCGTCTCAAGCAGCTTGGCGTCAATCGCCAGGTGGCGCTTTCCGTGCCCGAATATGCATTGGTGCCGCCCGTCATTGCCCGCACGGATCTGGTCTTCACCACGGCGCGGCCCTATGCCGATTTCGTAATGGAACGCTATCCGGATTACGATCTGCGCGTTGTCGGCGCGCCGCGCGAGTTCGGCAATATGCGGCTTTATCTCCTTTGGCACGAGCGGGCGCACAAGAGCGTGGCGAACAGGTGGGTGCGCAATCTTATTCGTGATGTTTCAAAGCGGTACGGAGCGGATCTGGAATCACATCCGACGCCTGCCGCCATGACCGGTCTTGCCGCATTCGCCGGAGTATAAGCGCACGCCTATACCGCATATAAGACTGGGCATAATTGCCGAATATCAACCGACATGATCATATCGTAGGCATAAATTGTGATTGCATAAAACTTAGTCTGGTTGTTCAGCCGTGCCCGAGCCATGCCACTCGCGCCGCCGGCGGAGCTTTTCCCGGACCACGGATGGAAGGAATTCGGAAATGCCGCTGAAATCGCATTGGTGGTGGGACCACACGACCAAAGACTTCACCGACATGGACATGTCGGAATTCGTCGCGATCCTGCCGGTGGCAGCCGTCGAGCAGCATGGCCCGCATCTGCCGGTCCGGGTCGATTCCGCCATCAATGCCGGCATCATCAACCGTGCCGTCGAGATCATGCCGGACGATATGAAGGTTCTGGTTCTGCCGATGCAGGCGGTCGGAAAGTCGGTGGAACATCTGGAATATCCGGGCACGCTGACGCTGTCCTACGAGACGCTTGCGCGGCTCTGGTTCGAGATCGGCGAGAGCGTGGCGCGCGCCGGATGCAAGAAGATCATCTTCGCCAATTCCCATGGCGGCCAGCCGCAGGTGATGGAGATCGTCTGCCGCGAGCTTCGCATCAAATGCGGCATGTTTGCCGTCTCCTCATGGGTGTCCGCTGGCGCCAGCCAGGCCGATCTTTACAGCGAGCACGAGTTGAGACACGGCATTCACGGCGGCGAATCCGAAACCTCGACCATGCTCCACCTCCATCCCGAACTGGTTGACATGCAATATGCCGACGATTTCCAGCCGATGTCGGTGGAAATGGAGCGCGGCAAGCAGGTGCTGACGGCGGAAGGGCGGATCGGCTTTGGCTGGCAGACCCAGGACCTGCACCCCTCCGGAGCCTGCGGCAATGCCGCCGCCGCTGACGCAGAGCGCGGCAAGATCCATGTCGAGCGCTCGGCTCAAAGTCTTGTGGCGCTGGCCGAGGAGGTTCTCGCCTTCCCGATGGAACGGCTCACCCAGAAAACCATGTTCAAGGGCTGATCGCTTGCTGGCACGAAATCCGACATCCGCGATCTCAAGAAGCGTCGAGCACCTCACCTTGAAAGACGGTGTGGCGCTGGCGGCGGATGTCTACCGCCCGGCGGGTGAGGGGCCGTGGCCCGTCCTTTTGATGCGCCAGCCCTATGGCAAGGAAATCGCCTCCACCGTCGTGCTTGCCCACCCCTCCTGGTATGCCCGCCACGGCTATGTCGTGGTGGTGCAGGATGTGCGCGGCATGGGCGCGTCGGAAGGTGATTTTGATTGCCTGCGTCAGGAATTGAGCGATGGCGCGGAAACGGTGGCTTGGGCGAAGGTCCTTGATGACGCTAACGGCAAGATCGGACTTTACGGCTTCTCCTATCAGGCGATCACCCAATATCTGGCGCTTGCCGGCGGCGCAAAGGTGGATGCCATGGCGCCGGCCATGGGCTCCTTCGCGCCGGCAAAGGATTGGGCCTATGAGGGCGGTGCGCTGCGCTATGCCGGCATGGTCGGCTGGGCGCAGCAGATGGCGCTGTTGAAGGCCGCGCATGACGGCGACCGCGAGACCCACTCGGCCTTGTCCGCGCTTGGCGGTCTGGAAGAAACGGCCCGTTACCTCAGTGGCCGCCCGAAGCTTTCCCACCTCAAGCGCTGGCTGGACAATGCCGAAAACGACTGGGATCAGGTTTCTCCGCAACGCCTGCTGAAGGGCCGCGCGCTCGATATTCCGGTGCTGCACACCGGCGGCTGGTATGATTTCATGCTGGAAGGTACGCTTGCCGCCGACCGGGCCTTTCGCACGGCGTCGCCCGCGACTGCGCATCTTGCCATCGGCCCATGGACGCATATGCCGTGGAACGGGACGATCGGGGGAGCGCGCATGCCTGAAGCCGAGACCTGGTCCGTCGACCGCGCCAATGTCGCCTTCTTCGATTTCTATCTGAAGAACAAGGGCAATCCACCGCCCGCCTTCACCCTTTTCGATATCGGAGACCGTCGCTGGAGAACCTTCGATCGGTGGCCCGCGACCTCACAAAAGACACTCGCGCTTGCCTCCGGCGGGCTTGCCGCGACGCTTGTCAATGACGGCAGGCTTGCCGATATGGCGGAGAGCACCGAGGGCGAGGATGTTCTCGTCAGCGACCCCTTCCGCCCGGCGCCGCTTGTCGGCGGTCATATGGGCGACCCATCAGGCTTTGCCGATCGGGCGACGAGCGACGATCGGTCCGACGTTGCCGTCTATACCACAGCGCCCTTCGCGCAGGAATTCACCCTTTGCGGGCCCGTCAGGGCCGACATCACCATCTCCACTGAAGCACCGGCCTTCGATCTCGTTGCAACGCTCTCTCTGGTCACCCCCTCGGGAAGCGCAAACGTGATCCAGACCGGTATAACCCGGACAAAAAATACGGGTTCGCCGGTGAGCGTCGGTCTCAGGGCTGGATTTGTCACAGTGCCGGCGGGCTTCAGCCTCCGCCTGTCGCTGCAGGCCGCAGCCTGGCCCGCCTTTTCTCTCCATGCACAGGACCCGGCCGATGCCGGCGAGATGGACGCAAAGCCGTTGACGCTTGCGATCCGCCACGACGCCAGCCGTCTTGTGATTTCCGTTTTGAATGAGGATACCGTCCATGGCGCCTAAGCCTTATCTCTCCCTCGACAATGTTTCGGCGACCTATGGCGATACCACGGCTGTCTCGGGCCTGACGATCGAGGTGCCGAAGGGCGAGCTTCTGTCGCTTCTCGGCCCGTCCGGCTGTGGCAAGACGACGACGCTCAGGATGATCGCCGGTTTTGTGGAGCCCTCAGGCGGTCGCATCATCCTCAATGACAAGGACATCAGCCACAAGCCGGTGCACAAGCGCAATATCGGCGTGGTGTTCCAGTCCTATGCGCTGTTTCCGCATCTGACCGTGATCGACAATGTCGGTTTCGGTCTTCGCATGCGCAATGCCTCGCGGGCCGAATGGCGGGAGAGGGCGGCGAAGACGCTGGAAACCGTCGGCCTCAGCCCCTATGCCGATCGCTATCCCAGCCAGCTTTCCGGCGGTCAGCAGCAGCGCGTCGCCCTTGCCCGTGCACTGGTGATCGAGCCGGACGTACTGCTTCTGGATGAGCCGCTGTCGAACCTCGACGCCAATCTCAGGGCCGATATGCGCAACGAAATCCGTTCGCTGCAGCAGCGACTCGGCATCACCACCATTTTCGTCACCCATGACCAATCCGAAGCGCTTTCGATGTCGGATCGCGTTGCGGTGATGAGCAAGGGCGTGATGAGCGAGATCGGTACGCCGCTTGCCCTTTGCGATGCACCGAAGAGCCCCTTTACCGCGACGTTCCTCGGCCACCGCACTGTAATCGACGGCAAGGTGGAAAACGGCGTGTTTTCGGCCCCCGGCATCACCTGTGAAGGCGCGCCGGAAAAGGCCACCAAACTGGTGCTGCGCGCCTCGCGCCTGCGCATCGGCGAGAACCATTCTCCGCTTTCGGTTTCGGGCACGCTCGTCAATGCAGCCTATCTTGGCGAGACCTATGAGGCCGATATCCAGGCTGCCTGCGGCATGATCCGGCTTGTCGTTCCCTCCGACACGCCGCCGCCGCCGGTCGGCACTGCCTGCCGGGTCACCGCCGAACCGGGCGGGACCACCTTTATCTGAAAAACATAAAACCAGGAGAACAGCAGTCATGAACATCAAGAGACGTTCCTTCAATACAATGATTTTGGGCGGCGCTGCCTCGCTTGCTGCTCCCTATTCCTTCGTTCGCGCCCAGACGCCGGACCCGAAGCCCGGCGATGAACTCGTCGTCGGCATCTGGGGCGGCACCCAGGAAAAGATCGTCAAGCAGTATATCGAGCCGGTTCTGGTCGACAAATACGGCTGCAAGATATCCTACGTGCTGGGCGGCACCGTCGAGCGTCGCGCCCGCGCCTATGCCGAGCGCGGCCGTCCGAGCTTCGACGTGCTCTACCTCAACATCTTCGAAAGCCGTCAGGCGGTGAAGGACGGCGTCACCCAGCCGGCGACCGATGCCGTCGAAAACGCCCAGTATCTCTACCCGATCGCCAAAAAGGGTGGGTACGGCGTTGCCATCAACCCTTGCACCATCGTCTACAACAAGACCAAGGCTTCGGCCCCGATTACCTCATGGAAGGACATGTGGAAGCCGGAATGGCAGGGCCGGATTGCCTGGCCGGACGGCCTCGGCGCCGAAGGCATTTCCGCGCTGATGATGTCGACGCTTTCCTGGTTCGGAGACCAGACCAAGATGGCGCCGGAAGGTTTTGACAAGGTCAAGGAACTCAAGCCCTTTGCCGCTATCCAGGGCAGCCAGGCGCAGCTTTTCGACATGTTCGATCAGGATATCGCCGATCTTTCTGTTGAGTTCGGCAGCTTCTGCGAAAAATACATCGAGGAGCGCAATCCTGACTTCGCGCTCGCCGATCCGGAAGAAGGCAAGGCGCTCGCCATGAACGTCGCTTGCATTACCGAAGGCACGAAGAACCAGAAGCTGGCGGAAGAGTGGATCAACCTGCATCTGTCGCCGGAGGTCATGCTCGCCTATGCCAAGGAAATCTACTACTCGCCGACCGTCGACAATGTCGATATCCCGGCTGATCTCAAGAGCAAGCTTATCATGCCTGACCAGATCGACACGCTGGTGGACTTCGACTGGGATTACATCAATGCCAACCGCAACAAATGGCAGTCCATCTACGACCGGGAGATCGCCGGATGAGGAAATGGCTTGGGCCGGCGCTTTCAGCGCCGGTCACCATCTGGCTCATGATCGCTTTTGCCGCGCCGCTTGTCGCGGTGGTATTCCTGTCGCTGCATGAATATTCCGATCCGTTCGGTCCGCTGATCCAGTCGCCCTCGCTGCAGCAGTTCATCGATATCGCATCCGACAGTTTCTACTATCGGGTGGTGTTCGAGACGATCTGGCTTTCGCTCGCCGTGACCATTGTCTCTGCGCTGCTCGGCTATCCCGTGGCCCATTGGCTGGCGCGCATGCCCGGCAAATACCGCGCCTTCGCCTTTGCCATCGTTCTCATCCCGCTTTTGACCAATGTGGTCGTGCGTTCCCTCGGCATCATTCTTCTGCTGTCGCCCGAAGGGCTGATGAACATCGTCACAGGCTGGTTCGGCATTCCGCCGGTCAAGACCATGCTGTTCAATCATGGCGCGGTGATCGTGGCGCTGACACAGGTGTACATGCCCTTCATGGTGCTGGCGCTCTATGATAATCTGCAGAATACATCGCCGCGTGTGCATGAGGCGGCGCAGAGCCTTGGCGCGTCGCCTGCAATCCGATTTATGACTGTCGATCTTCCGCTTTCCTTGCCCGGGCTCAAGACCGGCACGATCGTGGTGTTCCTGCTGTCGTCGACTTCCTATGTCTCGGCCACCATGCTCGGTGGCAAGAAGGTCTGGACCACCGGCATGCTGGTGCTGCAGGAGGCCATGCATAACCTCAATACCTCGCTTGCCGCAGCCCTTGCGCTGGTGATGACGCTGACGGGACTGCTGTTTGCCGTGCTGGCCACCATCGCGCTCAACCGGCTGATGACCTGGCGCTATGGCGGCAAGAGCCGTCCGGTTTCGCTTCCGCGCTTTGTCGAGCCGGTGGTCAATCTTGCCGGTCCCGTTGTTTCCCGGCTGTTTTTTGCCGCCGCCATTGTGCTGCTGCTTCTGCCGCTCGGTCTCGTCTTCGTCCAGAGCTTCAACGATGTCGAACTGGCAACCGCTGCCGGCTTCAGGGGCTTCACGTTGCGTTGGTATCACGAGGTTTTCGTTTCGGGCTACTACACCGATTCCTTTGTCGTCTCGGTCAAGGTGGCGCTTGCGGCCCTTGTCGTCTCGCTGATCATCGCGGTGCCGGCGGCCTTTGCGCTGGCGCGGTTTCCCTTCCGTGGCCGTTCGGCGCTGCTCGCCTTCTGGCTGCTGCCGTTGACGTTGCCGCATGTGGCGCTTGGCGTTGGCATGCTGAAACTGCTGCAGATCTATGTGGCGGTGCCCGCTTTCATTGGCCTTGTCGCCATTCATGTGGTCGTGATCCTGCCCTTTGCGATCACGCTTCTGACCGCTTCGGTGATCGGACTTGACGAGGCCCAGGAAGAGGCGGCTGCAAGCCTCGGCGCCAATGGTTGGAAGCGTTTCCTGCTGGTGATCATGCCGGGGCTGATGCCGGGCCTGTTCGCCACCTCGATCGTCGGTTTCCTGCTGAGTTTCGACGAAGTTACCGTGACGAGCTTTCTGACCACGGCGCGGCTGACGACACTGCCGGTTCGGCTCTATGCAGAGGCGTCGTTCGAGTTGAGACCGACGGCACACGCGCTCTCCTCGGTGCTTATCCTGCTGACCGTCGTACTGCTTGCCATTGTCGGCCGCTTTGTCCGCCTCGACAGGCTCTACGCACGGTAACCCGAAATGACCGGTCGGCTTCGGTCGGCCGGTCAGTCCGTCATGTCCCGCATCACGGCCCTGGTGTTTTCGACGAAGACGCTGGCAAAGTCCGAGATGTTCCGGCGACCGCCGATCAGCATCAATTGCTGGGTGTCGGACTGGAACTCCCTGACCAGCACATAGACGAGGCGGCCCATGCGGCTTTCGAATGCAATATCGAAGGGTGTCAGGAAGGTGAGGTAACCTTCGCTCATCGCCAGATGGCGCATCATCTCGATCGAATTGGCCTCGACCGAAAACGATATCTGCAGATTGGATCGTGCAAACACCTGTTCGATATGGGGGCGACGGGGTTTTCTTCCAGAACCGCGGCGCTGGCTTCTCACTTTTGCCCGGCCCCAACCAACTGGCGCCTGGAAAACACCCGTTCCACACGCTCAACCCCGCGCTTGCGCATCTGAAAGATGGCCGCGTGATCACCTATGGCATGATGGGCGGGGAGGGCCAGCCGCAGACCCAGGCCGCCGTGTTCTCGCGCCGCGCTGGTTGCTTGGTCGCACCTGGGGGAGGAGGCCACGACGTTGAAGCTTGAGGATCGGTTTGATCCGGCACTCGTCGCGGCGCTGAAGGAGGCCGGCCACGATGTCGAAATTCTGTCTGCTTACAGAGATGCTGACGGTCACGCAGGTGCCGTGGTGTTGCACGAAAACGGGCTGATGGAAGCGGCAACCGATCCGCGCGCGGATGGCCTGCGCTGGTGGATTGATACCGTTCAGGCCTCATGGCGCGTGCTGAGAAGACCGTCGATGACATTTCTGTTGGCCTTTTGGCGACCGATCAATGATGTTTTCCGAGGCGGCTATTGAAGGCGCGGCAGGGCGAGGTCGAAGCGCGCCGCAGCGGCCGTATCGTTGGCGGCGCGGGCGTTTTGCGCCGTATCGAGATCGCCGTCGATATCGGCCTCCGCTACAAGGCCGATTATGCCGGTTCGCTCGCCCATCCCGCGCCCGATCTGATGCAGTCCTGGACGCGGGTGCTCGACTGCGCGGTGCGCTCCACAGGGCTGAAACGCATCCTGATCTTCAACAGCCATGGCGGACAGGCGGGGTTGCTTGCCGCCGTCGCGCTCGACCAGCGCGTGCGCCACAACATTCTGGGTGCCTATGCCACCTGGTTCGATGCCGGCTATCCCGAAGGGCTTTTTACCGAGGCCGAGATCCGCACCGGCTTTCACGGCGGCGATATCGAAACGTCGCTGATGCTGGCGCTGCACCCGGAACTTGTCGTGACGAAAAACCTTTGTGACTTTCCGTCATCGGTCGATGAAATCGAAGCAGGCGCCGGGCAGCTTTCCGCCTATCCTGGCGGCGGGCGCGTCGGCGGCCTGGGCCGGAAGGCGCAGGACCTCAACTCTGACGGCGTGACCGGCGATGCGGGCCGGGCAACGGCCGACAAGGGCAGGGCGCTGCTGGAATATACGGCGCAGCGCCTCGCGACGTTGATCACGGACCTGTCAAACGCCCCGATGCCCTCGGACAACCGGCCGCCTGGAAAATATCGCGCTTGAGGACTGGGTGCCGATGGGCACCATTGCAGCAGCCTCCGCCTCGATGCCGACAACACCCCTCCGCGAGCGTTGCCCTCCGGCTTGCCCCACCGCTTTACGGTTTAAATTCATAGACAAGTTCATGTCATTGATTTTGCTCGCTTTCAGGTGTTTCCAGGCGTGCTGGACACGAGCAGGCGGTCAATGTGATGCAAAAACGACGAAGGTCGATTAGATTTCGAAGCTCTTCATGTCTAATGCATTGATGATGTTAAAGTAAATTAATTATCAGAGTAGATCGCATGGCGGAGGAGGTGTCCGTCGATCTGATATCGGAGAGGTTAAAAAATTAATGATTACAGTACCATATGTTTTAAAGTGTTGAGATTTGTGTAGCATTATGTGTAGCAAAACAAAACATGATCGCAAAGATACCTTTCGAGGCGACGCAGGCGAAGGCGGTCTCTCCTAGGGGTGACATCGTGCTCCGCGGCTACCGCGATCAGCGTGTCGATGATCGCGGTCCGTTGCGCACTGTCGCAAACATCATGGCCCGAAGCCGATTTGCTAACGGCTCCGTTTAAACGGCGCGCTGATCCGCGTGTCTACGCTCAATGTTGCGTTCGCCGTCGATGCAAAGCCATTGCTCAAAGCAGGCCAGCGATCTCCGACCTGCTCTGCACCGGGTCTCAGTCGTCATCACGATGGTGTTGTCACGTTAACGTTGCCGCGCCGAGAGGTGCCAGATGTTCCTGGCTTTTCGGGCGGTGCTTGGAACTGAAATTGAATGTAAGCATTGTCGAAATCTACGACCAACCCGAAACGTCGGCAATCGGGGACCGGTTAACGTGACACCGCCCCGTTGCGTAGTCCCATCGCGGTGTCGCGCAAGGACCGCGTCTAGACCTGTCAGTGCCGCCATTGCCGTACATGGTCGACGAGCGCCCTCAGCTTTGGCGCCATGTGCTTTCGCTGAGGGAAATAAAGCGAGAAGCCCGCAAATGGCGGCAGATATGTCTCCAGCAATGGCATCAGCGCGCCACTGTGGAAGTGCTCATCGAAACACTCCCAGGGGCCGAATGTGATACCGCCATCGGCGAGGGCGAGCCGCAGCATGAGACGCAGATCATTCGTGGTCACTTGCGGATTGACGGCGACTTCAAAGGGATGGCCGTCTTCGAAAATTCCCATCGCCACGGTGCGATCTCGGGCGCAAGGCGCCAGCCTATACAGCGGTGTGTGAGCAGGTCGCGCGGATGCGTCGGCACGCCGTTTCGGGCTAGATAAGCAGGCGCTGCCGTTGCGATCTCCCGCTGTGGTCCGCCGACGGGCACGGCAATCATGTCCTGTTCGATCACTTCACCCAGCCGCACGCCTGCATCATAGCCATGGGCAACTATATCGAACTCCTCATCCGTCACCGTCACATCCACGGTAACTGAGGGGTATTTCTCGGTGAAACGCGCTAGCAAAGGCCCATACAGAAACGGTTCGGCGATGGAGGTTACCGCCAGGCGAAGCCTCCCGCGCGGCAATGCGTCGCGTGCTTCGAGCGCAATGCGAACCACATCCATGGGCTCGCGCAGCTGATCCACCAGCCGTTCACCTGCCTCGGTCAATCGCACTGAGCGGGTTGTTCGCATGACTAGATGCTGCCCCAATTCACCCTCCAGCCGCTTGACTCCCTGGCTGACGGCGGAGCGCGTCACACCCAACCGGTCTGCGGCGGCGCGAAAGTTGTGCTCTTCGGCAACAACCAGCAGCAGCGGAAGAAGGTTCAGATCCATTGTCCAGTATCACTAACCAATTCGTCTATTGCAAAGGGAATTCCAAAGGCAATCGGCTTCGTCCATCTTGCTCTCGCTGAAAAGCAGCAATGTGAAAACCCGAAAGAGAGAAATGAAAAGTCTTAAACACCTTATTGCCGTCACCATTATCGTGTCGGCTTCCACGCCCGCCATGGCGGTATCCATTGGCTGCCCGGCGAGCGGGGAAGATGCGCCGCTGGCGCTGCACAAACACTGGATCACGGAAGGCTGGGAAAAGCGTGAAAGCGACCCCGACTTCGTTTTTGCGGAGAAGATGACCCGCTACTACGATCTCGAGGATCCGGTAGGCGTCTTCTACGACAACTTCGCACCGGGTGCGATACAGCTCTTCGAGAACAGCGCAGTCTATGGTGCGAATTGGGAAGGATTGCAGGCAGATGCCAAGTCCGTTCGTCACGCTTTGACCGAGGGACACAGCGAATTGCTTGGCGAACGCGTGTCGTCGATGACGATCGGGTTCGTTGGCACGCTAACCCGCCTTGACGGCACTGTGCTCCCGTTCAATGGCCGGTCCCAGCTGGGCTGAGCTTGCGACGACGGCAAATGGAAGGTTCGCCAGGAACTGAACTATGCCTGGGTGGTCGAAGCAGCGGACATACAGCACTATTACGACGCGCTCGAAAATGACAAATCATAGAGTGCCCCACCCTTATGTTGGCCTGTGGGTCACCAAAGACCATGACATCCGGCACGAACTTCTGCCCAACGGGCGCTATGTCGAGGCACGTGGAAATCGCGAAAAGGCCTATGAAGGTCGCTACGAAGTGGCCGAATCGCATATTGATTACCGGGATGATACCGATTTTACCGCCGATGGCGAGTTCGTCGCGCCGAATGTCTTGCACCATGCCGGCATGGTATTGATCCGTCAGTAAGCCTTCCCTACCACCAACCCACCCATCAAGCGTCCTGACGGAGACCTTGGGTTGGTGGTGGAACCCTCGGAAGAAGGACGATAGCGAAGCGTCTGTGATTAGGCGTGGAATAAGGACCCCGCTAGAGGGGTGATCGGCTTCCAAAGTGGACCCCGTCTAGCACAGGGGCTACAACAGCCTCCGGTTTATCTCGGAGGCTTTTTATTTGGATGCTTGTTGTGGAAACAATTGCGAAGATGCGCCGGCTTGCCCTGACGCAAGGCATGCCGATCAAAGCGATCTGCCGGGAGTTGGGCATTTCGCGTAGAGTGATACGGAAGGTTGTGCGCGGTGGTGAGACACATTACGTTCACGATGCCATCGGCGATATGACCGGGCGGTGCAAGGCAAGCTTGGCTAGAGACCGTGAAAATGCTGGGAGTAGTCGTCAGTAATCTGACGCAGGCGTTTCGATGCGGCGCGACCGAGTGGGGTGGGTTGCTTGTCCGCAGCGAAATATATCAGGCTACGCCCGCCCGGTTCCCATTTGATCGTGCGAATCTTTTCCAGGTTGACGATCAGCGATCGGCTGAGGCGAAAGAAGGGTGGCGATTTCAGGTCGGATTCGAACTTGCCAAGAAGTCCTCCCGCAAGATAGCTCTGATCGGTGTCGAGGTGCACTCTGGTGAAATCGGCTTCCGCCTGAAGCATGGTGATCGCATCTATCGATACCACAACGGAAGACATCATCGATTTCAGAAGTAGGCGGGATGCCGCTGCGGGCCTGATCGCGGCGTCGCTTGTCTGTGAGGTCTGGCGCAACCGCTCTCTCAGTCTGACGATGGCGGTTTGGAGGCGTTCGGGGTCGACAGGCTTTACGAGGAAGTCGAGGGCTGCGGCGTCGAAAGCGTCGATGGCATAAAGACTATAGGCCGACACGACGATTACGGATGTCTCGGGGGGAAGATCGGCGACCAGGTCAAAGCCTGTTCCGGAGGTAAGTTCGATATCGAGAAATATGGCGTCCGGACGGACTGAGGCAACAAGTTCGCGGGCGCGATCCAGCGTTCCTGCTTCGCCGACAATCTCGATGTCCTCGAATTCGGCAAGCATGCGCTTCATCCCGCGACGGGCCGGTGGCTCGTCATCAATCAGTATCACACGGGGCATGCGGATCCCCTCAGTTCGAGGCGCGCCACAACGGTGGCGCCGGCCTGCTTCAAGGTCAGGCGGTATCTATCAGAATAGTGCAGCGAAAGGCGCTTGCGGGTATTGTTGAGGCCGATTGTCGGCCGGGCGGGCGGCTGCGGCGGGAGCGCCCCGGAATTTCTGACTTCGATCAGGATCGTCTCCTCATCGAGCCTACTCACTTCAATGCGGATCTCGATGGTATCGTCGGGATGGCGAAGGCCGTGCTTGACTGCGTTTTCGACCAGCCCCTGAAGGATCATGTGTGGCACCAGAACATGCACGGCAGAGTCATCAACCCTGACCTCGCAGTTCAGACGTTCCTCAAACCGCAGTTCCTGAATGCGCAGATAGGCGCGCATGGCTTCCAGTTCGTCGGTGAGCGGGCAGCAGGCATTTGTCGGTTGGTCGAGGCAATATCTGAGATAGGAGGAAATACGGCGCACCATTTCCAGGGCATCATCGGGACGATCGTGTATTTCGGAAGCGATCGAATTCAGCGCGTTGAAGAGAAAGTGCGGTGCAAGCTGCAGGTGAAGGCGCTCAAGTTCCAGCCGCATTGTTTCCGCGCGCGCCTCTGCGGCGCGCAACCTTGCATTTCGTGCGTCGATAAGGGCGGAGAGCCAGAAATAAAACAGGCACCAACCGATCAACAGGAAGGCGTAGAACAGCGCATTCATCGGCAGGCTGATGGAAAGGTCGATGCCGCCGAGAACGCTCCGGCGCACGATGTCTGCGAGTGATGCCAGCAGCACGCCGCCTGCCACCGAAAAGCAAAGCAGAAAGAGAATCACGGGCAGGGATGCAATGCGCTGACAGCGAGACAGGAACAGGACGTGAAGCGCCGTCGTCGCCGCAAAGGCGACCGGCTCAACGGCCAGGGTCATTGCGGTTGCAAGCAGAATATCGTTGAAGGCGATCAGCCGCGATATCCAGCTGACCAGCGCGAGAAATCCCCAGATTGCGACTTGTGAAATCCAGAAGGTGCGCAGGAGCGGCGCTGGCTGAGGGGATACCTGTTCCCCAGGAGCGCCGGTCAGGCCTTCGATTGATCTGTCATTCGGCGTTGCGCCTGCCATGTCCGCGCGTGTCCCCGTTTGCGTCAAGCGTCTGGTTTCTTTTACGCGCATTGGCGGCGGGCCCGAATGTCAATTCATCGATAAAAACGAGGCTTTCATCGAATTGCTGCTGAAATGCCGTCCGGGCCGGTGCTTGGTAAGCGGCGTATTGAATTTCGCGCGCATCTGATTCTTTTCATATCGGAACCACGCGCAGGCAGTCACAGACTTCGGAGTTTTTCCAAATGGGCAATCACATTCTTCCGGCTATTGAAGCAGCATGCTCGCACAGGGGCGCTGCACCGCGCAACATGCGGGCGATGATGTTTGCCTCGGTATCCGCCGTCTGTCTACTGTCGTCGCCAATGGCCCATGCGAATGGCTGCGATGAGAGTTCCGATCCCATTACCTGTACGTTCGGCTCCGGCACAGTATCCGGCAACCTTTTCTTGACGGCCGCTTCGGGAAGTTACGGTGACGACGGGGCTGCGATCAAGGTCACGCAGGACGGCGCGACGCAAGCGCTGAGCATCACCTCCGGCACGCATTATTCCGGATGGACGATGGGCTCTGCAGGTGCGGGCGGCGATGAAAACGGCGGTGCTGCCGGCGCCGGGGGCTGGATCGAGTTCGACAATATCGGCGGCTCGTTCAACGCAACCGCCAACGTCACGGGGGGATACAATTTTGCGCCCCTGATCCGTATGGAAAGCATTGGTGGTTCGGGCAACCAGAACAACAACAATTACAAGTCCAGCGGCGGCGCCGGCGGTGCCGGCGGTGCGCTGACCTTCACGAGCAATTCCGGCACGACCTATACGCTCAACGGTTCCGCAAATGCCGGCTCGGCGATCCTTTACGCGCTCACCATCGGCGGCGCGGGTGGCAATCAGAACAGCGGCTTGACCGAAGACCAGTATGGCGGGGTCGGCGGCGCGGGCGGTGCCATCACCTTCAGCGGTGATGGGGCGGGATCGGCCAATGTCGGTTCGTCATCGTCGCGCTTTTCCGGCATTGCCGATGGCGGCGGGTTCCTGGCCGAATCTGTCGCGGGCGGCGGCGGTTACAGCAATGGCAATGCCGGCGCGGGCGGCACGATCTCGATATCCGGCATGCCATCGGTCTCGATCTACTGGAACGCGACCGGTGCGGGAAGCAGCGGGCTGTTCGGTCTGGGCGGCTTGAGCGTCGGCGGCGGCGGCTTCAACAACAGCAAGAATGATGCCTCGGATCCGGGCGGCGCGGGTGGCGCAGGCGGCAGCGTCACGGTTGAGAGCAACAACGACATCGTTCTGGATGTTGCCGGCGCCACCCCCGGCGTCAGTGCGGCGATGTCGGCGCAGAGCATTGGCGGAATGGGCGGAACCGGCCCGACCAAGGACAAGCCCGGCGGCAATGGCGGCGCCGGCGGCGCCGTTGCGATTGGCAATAGCGGCGGAGCGATGTCGATCAGGACCGCCGGCGATTATGTCTACGGCGTGATCGGCCAGAGCATCGGCGGCCAGGGCGGCGATGGCGGCGACGGGGCGGCGCTTGCTGGCCAGGGCGGCGGCGGCGGTTTTGGCGGCAATGGTGGCAGCGTTACCGTCAACTTCAGCAATGCCGGCACGCTCACCACAACCGGCGAACTGGCTGCGGGCATCGTTGCGCACTCGATCGGCGGCGGCGGCGGCACGGGCGGCGATTTCGTCAGCGTGCTTGGCGGCCAGGCGGGCAATGGCGGCAACGGCGGCGATGGCGGCAATGTGCTGGTGAGCAGCGACATGGCGATCACGACGGGCGGCGACAATGCCTTCGGCGTGGTGGCGCAGTCGATCGCCGGAAGCGGCGGCACGGGGGGCATCGACGTCTCCACCCTCGTCAGCCTGGGCGGCGATGGCGCGGGCGGCGGCACGCCCGGCAACGTCACCGTGAACTACCTCGCCGACATCACGACCGCCGGGTATAACGCGCTCGGCATCATCGCCCAATCGGTTGGCGGCGGCGGCGGCGCTGCCGGCTCCTCGTCGGGGCTGGTCAGCGTCGGCGGCAATGCGGCGGGCACCACAATCGCGAACGGCGGCACGGTCGGGGTTTCCAGTACCGCGAAGATTTCGACGGGCGGGGATTCCTCGATCGGCATTCTGGCCCAGTCGGTCGGCGGCGGCGGCGGATCGGGCGGGGATTCGCTCGGCATGGCC
Source organism: Martelella limonii (assembly GCF_013344475.1). GTDB lineage: Bacteria > Pseudomonadota > Alphaproteobacteria > Rhizobiales > Rhizobiaceae > Martelella > Martelella limonii. The sequence goes on from NZ_JABUOU010000001.1 coordinate 551,714, forward strand.
GGCGTTGGCGGCCAGGGCGAGGCTGGCGGCAGCGGCGGCACGGTTGCGGTTTCCAATCTCGGCGCCATCAGCACGGCAGGCGACTATTCTCCCGGCGCGGTCCTGCAATCGGTCGGCGGCGGCGGCGGCAATGGCGGCTCGGTGCTGACGCTGTCGACTATAGCTTCGATCGGGCTTGGCGGCATGGCGTCGCAGGGGGGCGATGGCGGCACGATCTGCATAGACAATACCGCGCAGTGCGGTGAGCTTGATACCTCGACCTCCCAATTCACCGCCTATGACCCGGCGCTTGCCGCAGCGAGCGCGTCCGGGAATGCGGCCATCAGTACGCTCGGCGACTTTTCGCCGGGCATCATCGCCCAGTCGGTTGGCGGCGGCGGCGGCAATGGCGGCAGCGCCAAGAACGACAGCGTCCTCTCGTTCTACGCGCTCCAGACCGGCGGCTTTGGCGGCGCGGGTGGAGCGGGCGGGGTGGTCTCCGTTCGGCAGAACAATCTCGATATCACGACGTCCGGCGCACAGGCTGCCGGCATCATCGCCCAGTCTGTCGGCGGCGGCGGCGGCACCGGCGGCAACGCCAGCTATTTCGATGCGTCGGTGGGTTTCAACGCGGCATTCATCCTCGGCGGCAGCGGCGGCACCGGCGGTTCAGGCAAGACCGTCACCGTTGACCTCAACAATGCAACGATCTTGACCGGCGCGATCCTTCAGGATGGCCAGGCCAGCATTCCCGCGGATTCGCCCGGCATCATCGCCCAGTCGATCGGCGGCGGCGGCGGCAATGGCGGCTCGACCTCGGCCAAGGATTTCCTGATCGCGGCCCCGACCGGAACCGGCGTGCCGGTCGCATTCAATTACCAGTCGGCGCATGGCGGCAATGGCGGCAATGCCGGCGATGGCGGCGATGTCGACATCAGCCTCGATTCCGCGACGCGGGTAACGACCATCGGCGATGGGTCGCACGGCATGCTGATCCAGTCGGTCGGCGGCGGCGGCGGCAATGGCGGGGATTCCTCCGTCCTGTCGACCACGCTTGGTGACAAGGATACGGTCGAACTGACGGCCAGCGTCGCCTTCGGCGGCGGTGCGGGCAATATCCTCGGCGATACTAGCCTCGGCGCGACAAATGTCGGCTATGTTTTCAAAACGTCCGGCGGCGGCAATGGCGGCGCGCTGGACGTTGTCCTGGGGAATACCGAGGCCGCGAATTCGACGGGAGACGCGACCACGCCGATAAGGGGCGCGACGCCTGAGGCCACGATCCTGACCTACAGCGATGCATCCTACGGCATGCTCGCGCAATCGATCGGCGGCGGCGGCGGCAATGGCGGCATCGGCAACAGCAATGCCTATTCCCAGGGTGGCACCGCCTCGCTGAAGGCAGATATCGGTCTTGGCGGCAAGGGCGGCAGTGGCGGCACCGGCGGCAGCGTGGTCATCACCGAAGGCGGCGATTTCAACATCCAGACGCAAGGGTCCGGCTCGCGCGGCATCGTCGGCCAGTCGATCGGCGGCGGTGGCGGCACATCGCAGGGCGGCACCCTCTATCTGGCCGGTGAGGCGGGAGATTATGACGGCCGGCTTGATGTCGGTATTGGCCTCACGGGCGGCTCCGGCGGCGCGGGCGGCACGATTTCCGGCGCCATCAACGGCGGCGTCGAGACGTTCGGCGGCGACGCCGACGCGGTTGTTCTCCAGTCGATTGGCGGCGGCGGCGGTATTGGCGGCTCGCTCGGCAGCGATGCCTCCTCGCACAAGATCCTCGATCTTATCGGCAATATCGAGGACCAGCTCGGGCGACTGACCGATTCCGGCAGCACCTATCAGCTTACGGTTTCCGTCGGCGGCAAGGGCGGCGAGGGCGGCGCCGGCAACGCCGTCGATCTCAGTCTCGGCGGCAAGGTCACCACCGTGGGCGACTGGTCCGATGGCGTGGTCCTGCAGTCGATCGGCGGCGGCGGCGGCCAGGGCGGCTCTTCTGTTGCAACCGGCAGCGCGATCACGGCCAATGTCGAGGTCGGCGTCGGCGGCAAGGGCGGCAAGGGTGGTATTGGCGGCCCGGTCCAGTTCGATCTCTGGGGTGACAACTATATCCACACCTATGGCTATGGCGCCTACGGCCTTCTGGCGCAGTCGATCGGCGGCGGCGGCGGGCAGGGCGGCGATGGCTCGGACAGCCAGACCGGAACGCTTGCAATCGGTGGCGATGGCGGCGGTACCGGCGGCAGCGGCGGCGCGGGCGGAGCGATCTCCACGCTGGAAAGCATCACGCCCCATGTCGTCACCCATGGTTCGGACGCGATCGGCATCGTCGCGCAGTCGGTTGGCGGCGGCGGCGGCCAGGGCGGCGTTGGCAGCAGCGCGTCCGGAACCCGTATCGACAGCGACGTGATGAGCGTGACGATCGGCGGCAAGGGCGGGGTTGCCGGCGATGGCGGCACCATCGATCTCGAATTCGGTTCCGGAACCGATATCGCCACCGATGGCGACCGCTCCTTCGGCCTGTTGATGCAGTCGATCGGCGGCGGCGGCGGGATCGGCGTCACCGGAACGGCGAGCGGCGGCCTTGATATCACCATTGGCGGCTCAGGCGGCGCTGCCGGCAGCGGCAAGGCGATCACGTTCAACATGGCGGCCGATGACGGGCAGGGGATCAGCACCAGCGGTGCTGGCGCGCATGCGCTTGTTGCCCAGTCGATCGGCGGCGGCGGCGGTATTGGCGGCGACGCCACGGGCGGAATTCTGACGCTTCTACCATCCTATCCTTCGGGATCGACCGGTGCGAGCGGTGATGGCGATGTCATCAATCTGGCGCTCGACGGGGCGCTCGTGACCACCGGCGCGGATTCCTTCGGCATTCTCGCTCAGTCGCTCGGCGGCGGCGGCGGTTTCGGCGGCGAGGGCGCGGGCAGCGGCGCTGCCGGGCTTTCATCGACGGCAGCCTCCGGCACCGGCGGGCCTATCACGATCAATTCCGCCGCGTCGATCTCGGCCACGGGCGCGCGCTCCATGGGCATTTTCGCCCAGAGTGAAGGCGCTTCCGGTAATGGCAGGGTCGGTATCACGCTCAGCAGTGACGGCATGGTGTCCGGTGGTCAGAGCAATAACGCGTCAGCGATCTGGGTCGTCGGCGGAACCGACAATGCGATCACGCTGACGGATACCGCGAGCATTCAATCCGGCGCGGCGGCGACCGGAAACCAGTACAGCAACAACTATGCCGTCCTGTTTTCCCAGAATGGCGCGTCGGGCAGTTCGTTGACCGTCAACAATACCGGCACCGGAACGGTCAGCGGCAGCATCGGCGGCGATGTGCAAAACACCGATGACATAGCCATGTTCGTGAACAACGGCATCGGCGGCACGCTTTCGGACGGCTATATCTACGATGCTGATATCGTCAATGCCGGCACGTTCGAGATCGGCCGGTTCCGCCAGCCCGGAACGACGGTCGTGTCTGGCAATTTCGAGCAGACCGCCACAGGCTGGCTGATCCCCGACATCGACCTGAACAACGCGAATGCCGACCTGTTTCGGATCGAGGGCGATGCCGCGCTTGACGGCACGCTCGGCCTCAATCCTATCAGTCTGCTTCCGAGCCGTTCGGCGCGGTTCCTGAGCGTTGCGGGCGCGGAAAGCGGCGAATTGACGCCGCGGGACTCGACCCTTTTCGACTACCGGATCGACGCGATTGGCAACGACCGCTATTTCCGCGTGGCCGGCGCCGATTTCACTCCGAACCTTACGAATGATCTCAATCGCGATCAGCACGCGCTGGCCGGAACGCTTCAGAATATCTGGGATGCCGGCGGTAACGACGCCTTCGGCAGCCTGTTCGGCGCCTTTGCAAGCGAGACCGACGGCGCGCCGGAAAAATATGCCGGCACGCTCGACGAGTTGCGCCCCCGCGCCGCCTTCGCCACGGCGGTGGAGCAGAGTTTCGAAATGCTGGAATTCGGCTCCAGCCTGATGAGCTGCCCGGAATTCGAGGGCGATAGCGTGACGGTGGAGGAGGGAAGTTGCGCCTGGGCATCTGTCTCCGGCAGCAATGACCGACGCGCCTCCGTCGCCAATGCGGCAAGCTACGATCTCGACACCTTCACCTTCCAGTTCGGGGGGCAGAAGGAGTTCACGCCTGGCTGGTTCCTCGGCGGTTCGATCGCCTATCAGCAGAGCTGGCTGTCGCAGGACAGCGGCTCCGTCAGCGGCGATGGCGATGCGGGTTATGCCGGCGTCAGCCTGAAGCACGAGGTTGGCGGCTGGACCTTCGCCGGCGCGCTCGCCGCAAGCTATGGCAGCTATGATATCGACCGCGCGATCAACATTCCCTATGTGAACGAGGTCGTCTCAAGCTCTCCCGATGTTGCTGCCGGGTCGTTTACCGGGCGCATCTCGCGGATGATCGATGCCGACACCTTCTATCTGAAGCCCTACGTCGATCTCGACGCTGTCTACACCCATCAGAACGGCTACACCGAGAGCGGCGTCTATGGTCTGAGGATAGACGGCAACGGCCAGTGGAATTTCGCGGCCTCGCCGAACATCGAGATCGGCACGCGCTACAATTTCGACAGCGGCGAAACGCTGCGTCTCTACGGACGCCTCGGCATGACCGTGGTTTCGGGAGACGACTGGACGACGTCGGCCTCGTTCACCGGGTGGCAGGGTCAGAGCTTCCAGACCTCGCTCGATTACGACAATACATTTGCCACGGTGGCCGCGGGTTTCCAGCTCACGACGCTCAGGAATGTCGACCTGCGACTGGAATATGAGGGGCATTTCTCCGAGGAACTAACTTCGAGCGCCGGCAAGCTGCGCTTGAGCATGCCGTTCTAAGCCGTGTCCTCTACCTAATCGAGGGGGGCATCTGACCTGCACCCCTCCGTCCCTCGTTCAAATCGAGAGGCTGCTGGTTCGTGATTGTGGTAGTATGGTTGTCTTTTCTGAGCAAGTAGCTGTGTGGCGCCTGCATCAAGCTCTTCTATTTCTTGCCGCGCTTCGTTCGGCGTTTTATTGCCCAGCGATGAGTGCGGCCTGACATTTTTGTAATCATATCGCCACAGGGCCAGTTTTCGGCGCGCTCCCTCAAATGTGAACCGCGCCGGTTTTGCCGGAGACCGTTTGGTTTAAGTCATGCGGCCAACGCTGGTGCGTCCAGCTTGGCATAGTATCGTTCTTCGGCCTCTGCGGGCGGAATGTTTCCGATCGGCTCCAGAAGGCGTCGGTTATTGAACCAGTCGACCCATTCGAGCGTTGCGAACTCTACGGCTTCGAAGTTGCGCCATGGACCTCGCCGATGGATAACCTCCGCCTTGTAGAGCCCGTTGATCGTTTCTGCGAGAGCGTTGTCGTAACTGTCGCCAACACTTCCGACAGACGGTTCAATGCCTGCCTCTGCCAGCCGTTCGGAATAGCGAATAGATACGTATTGCACGCCGCGATCCGAGTGATGGATAAGGCCGCTACGATGAACGGGCTCTCGATTATGAAGCGCCTGATCCAGAGCGTCGAGGACGAAGCTCGTATGGGCAGTGCGGCTTGCTCTCCAGCCGACAATGCGTCGTGCAAAAGCATCGATCACGAAAGCCACATAAACAAAGCCCTGCCATGTTGCGACATATGTGAAATCGGAAAGCCAGAGCATATTCGGAGCTGGTGCTTTGAAGTGACGATTGACCCGATCGAGCGGACATGGCGCGGTTGTGTCCGGCGTCGTTGTTCTGGGGGGCCTGCCTCGGATCACGCCTTGCAGCTCCATCGTCCTCATGAGCCGGGCGACAGTGCATCGGGCAATATCGAAGCCCTCGCGCTTTAACTGCCGCCAGACCTTGCGCACGCCATAAACCCGGAAATTCTCGTGGAACACGCGGCGTATCTCGATCTTCATGGCCATGTCGCGTCGAGCGCGGACCGACAGGCGATCCACGTCAGTGCGCTTGGCAACGGCATCGTAGTAGGTGGATGGGGCAATCGGCAGAAGCCTGCAGATCGGCTCGACCCCAAGTACGGAACGATGTTCATCGATGAAGGTGATCATCGCTTCAGTGAGCGGTCGAGCTCCGCCTGGGCAAAATACGCAGACGCCTTGCGCAAGATCTCGTTCGCCTGACGAAGCTCCCGGTTCTCGCGTTCCAAAGCCTTCATCTTCTCCGCGACATCGCTCGGTAAACCGGCCCGCTTGCCGCTATCCACCTCAGCCCGCTTCACCCACTCATTGAGCGTATGTGCCGAGCAACCGATCTTTGCAGCTATCGAGGAAATGGTTGCCCACCGCGAGGGATGTTCGGCCTCGTGTTCCATCACCATCCGAACAGCCCGGGTGCGGACCTCTGGCGAATACTTATTGGTCGTCTTGCTTGTCATAGACCCTACTTCTCATGAGTTGGGGTCTCCGGCAAACCCGGTGCGGTTCAGCTTCACGACACATCGCTTCCGAAACCAACCATTCCGTTTTCGGCGACTTTTCAGCATCTGCGCAGTGTGGGCCATTCCAATTATAAAGACAAATGGTTGCAATAGCTAAAAGCAGACATCTGTCTCTCGGGAATTTTTCGTTATTGCTTTGGGACACACCATGTCAATGTGGTAATGCTGCGTATGATTGGGGGGGGCATAAGGCAAGTGTTACAAATTTTGACATATGTTTTGAATGAGAATCTATCGCGCGTCGACAATCTCATCTCCCTATACGGTCCCGCAACTCCTGGTCGCCGCAAAGTAAAGGACACCGATGTTTTACGTGCGGCTGTGGTGCTTCTACATGCGGGTCTCGAGGATTTTTTGCGTGGGCTTATGATATGGAAAATCGATACATACAGCTCAGCGACCCTAGACAGTTATGCGATTCCAAACGGCACTAGAAGACCGCCGGCTAAAATCTCTTTGGGTGACTTGGCCTCTCACAAAGGAAAAACAGTCGATGAGCTAATCGTCGAATCGGTGCGAGCGCATCTAGATGAATACCAAAGCTTCAATGATTTGGGTGAGGTTAAGAAAGCGCTGAAGCAATGTGGAATCCCAGCGGATTCAGTTGAAGCTGAAAATTTTTTCGGGTTGCCGGAGCTTATCGCGAGGCGGCATAACATTGTACATAAAGCGGATAGGAACTCGGTCGCTGGTGGGCAAGGTAACCATCGAACCAAGTCGCTAGGAATAGGAGCAGTGAAAGCCTACCTGGAATCAGTTCAAAGCCTTCGCGATTTTGTAGTTCAACACCTAAACTGACCTGCACATCAAGCGAAGAGCACTACCCTTAACGTCGATTCAAAGCACGGGCTTCCTCCCTTCCGAGACGGTTGGGCCAACTTGGCATGCGGAACCCATCATACTAGCACTTCTCAGCCATGCAGCTGAGCGGAGAAACTGAAGTGAATACGACTTACATTACAATCGATGGTGACGACATCGGTCAAAAAATCTCAGCGTGTTACTTTCGTAATGACAGTGAGGCACTTCTCGACCTCAACAGATCAATCGAAAACATTGTAGCCCACATTGCCACGCTCCTAGAGGACCAAGGCTACGTGGTGATTTTTTCCGCAGCTGACGGCGTAACAGCATTTTCTACTTCTCCTATCCTCTCGAACGCAGAGCTTTACGGTGAAATCAGCAAGATCGGAGGGAAGCAGTTAACTTTCTCAGCTGGCGTCGGGGCGACTTTAAGAGAGGCATACATAGCACTTCTAACATCAAAGAGTAACGGAAAGGCGCAATTAACAGCATATAGCGAGCTCGATAAAATATGTTCAGAGTATTAAATTTTATAACATTAATACGATACGTTGCTGTTTCTGCGTCCGTAATTAGCGTCGGACTCTATGAGTTACTCAGAAATTATTTAATTTCAGATCTACCAATAATAAGAATACTTAGCATAACTCCGTGGGCCGTGATATTAGTAATATTTTTAATTACAAATAAAAAGATTTCTAGATTTGTCTGGGCTATCTTTAGAAGATTCAACAGGTCTCTCTACCCTGATCTCAACGGAACATGGCGCGGAGAAATTATAATCGAAGGGGGCAAGACAATAGAAGCTAGGGCCATCATAAGGCAAACGTTGATGCAGACCCAAATCGATCTTCATACTGCTACAACGAAATCTCTAACACTGGAGACCACACCAGCCGAAGAGAGCGGACAATTGAAACTATATTATAGTTATAGGTCTACACCTAAGAATATTGAATGGAGTACCTATACTGGATCGACGGTTTTTGACGTCAGGGCGGCAACGGAAGAGCCCGAGCGTGCTCTTGAGTTATCAGGTTACTATTTCACGGATCGAAAGACGACGGGACGTGTGCGTTTACAACAGATCAGCAAGGAATATGACACAGACGTGTCATATTATTGATCATTAGGAAAAGTCTGATTAGAGATTCGGCCACCTACTCCATAGGTCACGCCCTTAGGCGGCACCAAACAGCCAACGCAGAGTTCTGTTGCATGGCTAACATCTGCTTTGTCTATTCCTGAGCTTCGCCCCGCCATCCCCTTTCGGCCCCGTTTCTGCCGGTCGGCAGCGTGCCCCTAGGTTCGGCTGTTCCCGGTCAAATTTAGGCACCCCGAAAGCTGCCGTTGGCTACTGCGTCCGCCAAAGTCCACTATGGCGACAGATCGGTCGTTCAAAGCCCTGAATCGAACGATGGCTTTGTCAGCAAACCGAACAATAAAAAAGGTTAGTTGTCTCGTTCGCTATACTGATCTGGACATTTGCCGTCGATCTCGCGGCTTCTCGCACCAAAAGCCTTGCTCTCGGTCAATGTTGTCGCGGTGAGAACGACCTTGCCGAAGGGGCCTTGCGCAGATAGCTCCCATGTCCTTGGATCGGGGTTAGTTCCCACAATCAACATTATGAACGCTTCGAGATCGTGGTCTGACTCCCTATAGAGATTGAGGATGGACCTAGCATCTGAGGGCGACGCTGTTGGGCGCGGCGATGGATGCGTGTGCCAAGTTCCGATGAAGTGTAGACCCGACCCATGCTTTTGGAGAACATCGGCTTGCACACTCGGCCGGTGGGGAATGTAACCATGCCGAGTTCTGCGATCTTGGGGGAAGGGACCGGACGCTACATCGATAGTGCAGTGCCGCCCAGGTGAACTGGAAAAAAGCGGGCCTCCGGCTTCACGGTCTCTCCACTTCAATTGGCGGTGCTTAAAAAACACCCCGAAAGCATTGGGCGCAAGGCTATATCGAAGTCCTAAGCGATCACTTACCCAGGCAATCATCATGTGCTTCCGCAAATACGGCAATGATCGCGGCGGGTCCAGATACGCTCGAACTCTCCTCCAGCATCGCACGGCCGACCTACGAACTTCTTCCACTCTTCGGACCAGTTTCCGCCGAAGGCACCGAGTACACGAGCGGGACCGGACCAAATCCGGTGAACATGGGTGGACTCGCCTAACAACTGCTCAAGACATAGATCAGCTATCAGGCCGTGGCCGCGCGCGAGTTGCGATGCTCCGTAGGGCTGAAAAGCACCGCCGCACGCGGGATGCGTCCGCGTTGTCGTGCTTCCTGGCCATTCAGCGACACGGAGCAGGCTTTCGCCGAACGCGCTCAAGCCGCACCCGAAACATGGTCCTCCTGCCGTAATCGATACCGCATGCGCTGCGACTGCATGCGGCTCCAACCAGCCGTAGATCGCCATAGGCGGACGATCTTGGGCAAGACGCCATGCCTCGAACGCGCCTTCATCCATCCAGGACCCGATCGCAACGAGAATGATATCCGAGTCGCACAAGACCTTCGGTTTGGTTTCCGCGATCGTCTGCCAACGAACATTATATCCACGCACATTTGGTAGATGTGGGAACTCATTGCGCAACCTCTCAGCCAACACGGACGCCTTCCATCGGCCCACGTCCGACATACCCAGGTCGTGTCTGGATGTGTTTTCACTCGCAAGGACTTCGTGATCGATTAGGTTTAGCCCACCCACACCCGCTTTCGCTAGAAGTGTGGCGACCCCAGAGCCGAGGGAACCGCATCCCAACACCGTGACAGACTTGCCTTGAAGCGCTCGCACTTCAGGCAGTTGGTCTCGCCCATGCACCCATGCCGCATCAAGGCGCTCCACCTCCATGGGTGAAATTTTCAAAGATGCGCTGGCTCGCCGTTGGATCAAAACCTCGCGCGACATCTTCTTGGCTCTGAACCCAGCCGTTACATGCCTGCGCCCGCGCTCGGTCTCCTTCCGCGCACGTGGGATCTCATACGCGATCATTGTTGCATATGGCCTCGTCGGAAGCGCGACCGTCACCAGCAAGGCACCCAGGCCGCACACAAGCGGTTCAATCAAAGCACTCCGCTCTTCTCCTTGTGCTGCCATATCCAATAGCTGTCTGGCATTGCCGGGTAATTCTTGCGGGTTGGGTAGGGCATCCGGCTTCAGGACCACCGCTTGCTCGAACGCCCAAGGCCGCGTCGGGCGTCCGTGCCGACGATTGAGCCATTCGGCCAGGTGTTCTGCGTTATCTGATAGAACAAGTCCCGTTCGGCCTCTCCATAAGTAAGCCATAGGTCCATCGTACTCGCTCGGCGCCAAAAGCGATCGGATCGGTCGCGGCGCGCTCTTCCGTCCAAGATAGGATAGGTACTCGTCGGAGATTTCGCGCTCGACGAATTCTGGGTTCGACCAATCCGCTGCAAGCTCCAACAGCCTCTTCAGGTAGGCATTTGCAATCCCGACCGGATTGGCAGGATCTACAGGGGTTCGGCTGGGAAAGGCACAGATGAACCCATCTGCTTCAAGATGTGGGAGCGTTCCGAGCGTCGGCGGGCGCAGCATGTAGAGCCGAGGTGCCGACCAGGGGAAGACAGCGTCGAACACCAAGTCGACCTCCTTGATGTCTGGCTCGACCGCCACCCTGAAGCGCCATCCTGCGACCCAAGGCCCTTTCGGCAGGCGCCGCAAATCGTAGGCAGTAAGTCTCTGTCCACGCCATTGGGTTTCAGCAGCCCGACCGACACTGCCAAGCACCTCACTCATTCCGTCAAGATCAAGCGTAGCGTTCATCTCCGCCCAGCTTCACCGCGGGCCGCTCGTCCTTGGTTTCAAGCAAGTTGTTGGTCAGAATCCCCGGAGCAGCAACGGCATCCTCCGCTTGGGCCGCGTCGTCAAGAAAAAGGCTCACATCAGTCGGAAACCTCGAACCGAGGGCTTCTAGCATATGCCGCACTGTGACCTGAGGCGTACTCGATCTGATCAGCGCCGCCTCCAACTGGGCCTCCAAGTCCATTGCAGCAGAAGCAAATTTCTGGCGGTCTGTCTCGCTCCATCCTTGATCAAGGCGCTCACCCGGCACAACCGGATTCGGTATCTGTTTTCGCAAGATGTCGGGGAGCGCGCGCGCCACGGCAAGAAGGGCCAGATCATCGCGACCGTTGAATGATTTAAAGCCCTGATGGTTTTTGAATACTTCAACGACCGCCCACATGAGGGCGATCGAAGCAAGGCCAATCAGATCCTGCTCATCCCGCCAAGCCTTCAGGTAGCGAGAGACGAAGCGAACTTGGTCTCCGTGAGACCGCACGGCATCCCGGAACCAATCTTCAAGTTTGCGCGGGTCGGACGGAATCCACTTGCCGCGTCCGTCTTCGCCGCGGCAGGCCAAACGCATCTGGTCAGCAGAAAGCCGTCCATAGATTTCATTGGCGAAGTCATCATCGCGCAAATCCATGAATCCGTCCCTGATAACACGGTCTTGAGCCATCGCCGTCTCGACCAAGGTTGCGAATTCCTTCTCCGGCACAGCGTAGAGAGCGATGTCCACGTGCGCCTCCCGGTCAATCTCGACCCGAACGCAGGATGTCTTCTTCTTGAGTGTCCACCCGTTCTTTTTGCAAACATCTGATACAAGCTGCTCAACGGCTCTGAAGTAGCCATCTGCCGCAACAGAAGGTGCGAGAGCGCCATCACGATTGATGTAGCGTGTCGGAAGGAACATGCCGTCGTCCAGATCGATCTGAAGCGGCGGCGCCTTGCCCTTGGCCGGATCGTTCACTGTCGAGTATGAAAAGCTTCCTTGCATCCGAAACTTCGGCCGACCAAAAGCCTCAGAGATATCCGTCTGCTCAGAGTCGAGTGCATAGATTGCATCACGCGTGATCATCTCAGTGATTGGAAAGCGGTCAGTCCAGTCCGTTAGTCCAGAACGTATCGCGTCTCGCAACTCGTCACGAACCGCGCGCAGCTCGTCTTCACGATCCTTGGGAAGCTTAAGCTTCTTTATGTAACTACTTTCATTGGCACTGTTGAGCGCTTTGTGCGCGTTAACCGGCATAATGTGCCCCTCTCGCTCTAGCGACCAAAATCATCAACTGGACTTTCAGCCTGCAGGATAGGATAACAGCATGTAGTGACTAAATAGTCGTATGCCCGCTATATATATGGCATTTCAATCTGAGTCCAAGACATTGATGCCGCGAGGTGCAGGAGAATAAAGCATGTATACACTTTTGCCGTGGAAAACCCTGGGTACGGCGCTGATGATCGTCGTTGGACTTGCTGTCTATGCAGACAATTTCGGCGCTTGGGTCGGTCTGACCGTTTCCGATTCGCAGATCATCCGCTACCTGCCGGCGGCTGTTCTTGCAGTACTTGGGATCGCCTTCGGCGTCACGGCTTACTGGGCGCCATGGCGGTACCTTTGGCGAACGATGCCAGTGCTCAACCGGACTGTGTTCCCGGACCTTAATGGTGTGTGGGTCGGGACAACTGCATCGAACTGGCCGACCATTGAAAAGATGCGAAAGGCGGCAAGTACAGAGAGCGCAATCGACCTTGCTGAGCTCTGCGAAACGGCGGAGCGCCTTGATGCCATCGCAGTTGAGATTACCGCTTCGCTTTACTCATTCGGGCTTAAGACGGGGCTGAGCTCTATGGACGCCACCTCTTACTCCATCACTGCACGACCCTGGAAGTGTCAGCATACACCACGCATTCACCTCGCCTATGTGTATGAACAAGAAACCAAAGATCCCTCGGCCACGGACGAAGAACGTCACATGGGGGCAGCCGATCTCATGTATGACCCGCATTCTCCCGATGACCTCGAAGGTGTCTATTGGACAAGGCGTAGCTGGATCGAAGGGCTGAATACAGCTGGCCGTCTCAGATTACGTCGAGTGGCGCCCTCGAAAGATCCCTCGAAGACCCTTCGCGATTACGCTCTGGAGGAAAAGGCGCGGCTCGACGCATGACGTCCATCTTCTGCTAGCGTTCTTACTGGATTTGCTGCGGCGAGCCTTCGTGTTTTCGGATCGTTCTCAGATGTCTACGTTAGATGTCTGTGTCGTTATCTACTTTCCCAATAGCTGCCGTCCGGTGCGAAGCGGCAGTCCGGTAGGTTTGGGCCAAAAAACGAAGTCGGCGGCCACCGATGCGTATGCTTGAATAGCCAGGTTTCACGATCATGCTTGGTGATCTGGGCCGCAGGTCTGAATCGTAGATCAAATCAAAAACGCTTGGCATATCTGACAATGGTTCTGGATGCGGACAGTGATGGGAGAGCACCACTGTCTTACACGCAAAGCCGTTTTTCCAAACAGTACCGCAGCGCGAAGCCCGAGTCTGACTGCTTCTCCTTATGGTGAGAAGCATTTGGCTGGGATTCTGTCGTCACTGATCGGCATGAAAAAAAAGTTAATTTCCTGATTCTATAAAGTTCACAAGTATATGTTTTTTAACGATTAACGTCGTTAACTAGGGGAGTTAGGGACGCTTACGACGAAGCGTTCGCCACGGTCGAACAACAATTCGATCTGCCGCTCGGGCGTCAGGCTCGTCGTGTTCGTTTCTGTTCGTCGTCGAATGATTATGGACAGAGTGGGGTCCGGCTATCAGGAGGACATGGCTGGTCTGATTTGTTGATTTAAACTGCGTTTGCGTGATGTTGCAAGCGGCGGTTCCTAATGGTCTTTTGCTTGATGCTTTGTCTCTGCTCCAGGATTTCGTCCTGTCGCCATTGGAGCCGGCGACTTAGGCGTCCGACACACGCCCTCCGGCGCATTTTTGCTCTGTCGCCAGTTCGGGCGGCGGGTCGGGATACGTCAAGTCGAAGCCGGAGAGCTGACCCGTCAATTGGTGGTTCAGCGAGGGTGGAGTCAGGAATTCCTAGATGACCAATTACAGAGCGAGGCTTGCCACATCAAAGTGCGACATAAGAGCGACTTGAGCTAGTGTATTTTGTAACAATTGCTATCCAATAGGGCGTCGCTCCGCTTCGTAGCTAACAAGGAAAGAGGAGGGCGCCTGACTCTTGAATACAGCGGCCAATCTCCAACCGAGGTTCATCGCAAACTGCAAGTCTCCATTCAGGACTTGCCCTCCCATCGGCGGATGGATGTAGGCATCGTCTCTATACAAAACAATCGGTTAGAGGAATGGCGCCGGCCAGCCGGGTCTCGCCGGTAAAAGCGTGTGAGCCAAAGAGCGTCCCTTAGGTTCAATTCCTCGCCAACACCTCGAACGATGAATGCACGAAGCTCATCGACCGTCAGCAGTTTCTGCTGCGGGAAATGAGACCGCCGAGATGTTCGTTGTGTTTGGTTGCCGGGAAGTCACGGGCTACTCGCTCGGCTGGCCGGTGCGATCAAACGCTTTTGCAGAAAGATATGTTTGGATCAGATAAGGAAAAAGACTCTTTCCGAAGAGCAGGAACGCCAGGTACGCCGTCCACCTCAACGCTGGTAGGGCAGTGTGAATGTGTGGTGAGAAGGTATTTGCTGGAGTATTCATGTGTTATTACCAAATCATGTAATCCGTTTAACGGGGCTATGAAATGAGCGTGAAAGATGTCCTTAGCTTGGAAGCTGAAAAAGCGCGGTTGGAAGCTCTCCGCAAGCTTAACGTCTTGGATACACCACCAGAAGCGCAGTTCGATGCAATTGCCAGGATTGCGGCAATGTTGTGTGGCACACCGATGTCGTCCGTCACACTCGTCGATGAGAACAGGCAGTGGCTGAAAGCAACGGTCGGGCTCTCCGGTATGAGCGAGACGGAACGTAGCCAATCGTTCTGCACATATACGATCGAGGGAAGCGATCTGCTCGAGATCGGCGATGCGACTTTGGATCGTCGCTTTGCAAGCAATCCGATGGTTACCGGAGAGCCGCACATTCGCTTCTACGCTGGCGCGCCTTTGGTGCTCGGCGGCGGTCAGAAGGTCGGCTCGCTATGTGTTTTCGATACGAAGCCGCGAACCCTCTCGCAAGACCAGAAAGAGATAATGCGCGGATTGGCGGAGGCTACATCCAAAGCGCTCGAGGCACACCGTGCCACTGTGATGGAGAGCCGGCTGCTGGAGATTGCCGCACAGACGCAATCGATTCTGAAACACAGTCAGGATGCGATTTTAACGATCGATCTGAAGGGCCGGATCACACAGTGGAATCTGACCGCTGAGCGGATGTTCGGCTATAGATCAGAGGAGGCGATCGGTGCTTCTGTTGGAATTATCTCGACTGAGCGTTCCCGGCAGATCGATTCCTACGCACGGCTTTCTACCAGGGACGCTACGCCAATATTACGTACAATTCGTGTGCATAAGGATGGAACGAAAATTCCTGTGTCGATTTCGATCGGCCCTGTTGTTTCAGACGAAGGCGAAGTCATCGGTGCGACCGAGATCATTCGGGACATATCGGATGATCTTGCAAAGGAAAGCGAACTTGCAGAGGCAGAGGAGCGTGTTCGCCGACTTTACCAGGCGACGCCGGGGATGCTCTACTCTCTTGATCCGAATGGCGTCATTCTCAGCGCCAGCGATCGCTGGCTTTGTGTAATGGGCTATCGCCGAAAAGATGTCATAGGCCGCTTGTTCACGGAGTTCATGCCGGAGCCGTTCCCGCGCCGCTTTCGTGAGCACCTTCTTCCGCTCATCGAGCGCGAGGGACATTACGAGGATGTCGAATGGCAGTTGATAACGGGTGATGGTACGGTCATCGATGTGATGCTCGCGGCGACAGCCGAGCGCGGAGAAACGGGTGCGTTCGCCCGATCGATGGGCATTATGGAGAACATCAGCTATCGCCGTCAGATCGAAAAAGATCTGCGTATTGAAAGTAGAAGGCTGGAGCAGCTTATTGACACCACGCATGCGGGCACCTGGGAGTGGAACGTCGCGACCGGTGAGAACCGCGTGAACCGGATGTGGGCCGAGATGCTCGGTTATTTACCGGAGGAGCTCGAGCCGGTTACGATCGACACGTTCAAAGGTTTCGTGCACCCCGCTGACAGGGATCTTTTGCTAAGCCGTATCGAGGCGCACCTGAGTGGCAAGACGCAGCATTTGAATGCGGAAATCCGATTGCGACACAAGGACGGGCATTGGGTCTGGGTCGCAACTCGCGGTCGACTGCTTTCGAGGACCGAGCAGGGACAGCCGGAGTGGATGTACGGTACCCACCAAGATGTCACAACACGCAGGCAGGAAGAGGAAGAGCTGCGTTTGAACAAGGAGTTCCTCGACCGAACCGGACAGGTGTCGGGTGTTGGAGGTTGGGAGCTAGATCTCATCAGCGGCGTAATCCACTGGTCCGAAAAGACCCGTCAAATTCACGAAGTCGAAGAGGGTTTTGAACCCGTTCTGGACGGCGCCATAGAGTTTTATGCACCGCAGTCACGCCCTATTATCCAGGCAGCCGTTGAGAAAGCCATTGCGACCGGCGAGGGATATGATCTGGAACTGGAACTCGTGACCGCCAAGGGGCGGCCGATCTGGGTTCGGGCCGTAGGCGCTGCTGAGTTCGAAGATGGAAAAGCGGTCCGGCTTACAGGTTCTTTTCAGGATTTAACCGAGGCGATCAGGCAGCGAAAAGCCGTTGAGGATATAAATCAGCGGTTTTCCATAGCCTCAGAGAATGGACGCGTGGGCATATGGGATGCCGATCTGGTAACCGGAAAAACTCTTTATTCCGACATCTGGCTTGCCCAACTTGGCTATGACCGCAGCGAAGTCTCCGATGACGGCGCCCTGTGGCAGTCCTTGATCCATCCCGACGACGTCGAGCGCGTACGAGCTGCCAATGAAGCACATTTGCGGGGCGATGAGGCCTATTTCGAGGAGCAGTTCCGTCTCAGGCACAAGGATGGACGCTGGATCTGGATTCTCGATCGCGGCCAAGTCACAGAGCGCGACGAAGCAGGCAATCCAGTTCGCATGATCGGAACCCATATCGACATCACAGTTCAGAAGGAAAGGGAGACAGAAAGGCTTCTGATGGGAGAGCGGATGGCCATTGCCACCGACAATGGCGGGATCGGCATATGGGAGATCAATCTCGAAACGCAGGAGGCAAGCTGGGACGAATGGATGTACAGGCTTTACGGGCTTCCCGTTGACACTCCCGATTCGCTGGTCGATCTATGGTATCGTTACACTGAACCGGAAGATGCCGAGCGCGTTCAGGCTGCCGTCAGGCGCGCGATCGAGCACGATGATCTGATGGATGAGGAATATCGTGTCATCTGGCCGGACGGTTCCACGCATCATTTGCATGCGTCAGCGCGCCTTGTAGCTGGTGTTGACGGTGAAGCCGACCGGTTCATCGGAGCGACATGGGATGTCACTGAGGAGAGACAGCTTGCTCTCCATATTGCCGAACAGCATGAACTCATGCGGGTCACTCTCAAGTCGATCGGCGATGCGGTCATCACGACGGATGCCGACGGCAATATACGCTGGCTTAACCCCGTTGCCGAGAAAATGACAGGGTGGTCAGCCGAACAAGCCATCGGCCAACCATCCTATTGTGTTTTCCGCATCTTTCATGAGGAAACGAGGATGCCGGCGCTCGACCCAATTCGTACCTGTCTGGACTTGCACGAGGTTGTCGGCCTGCCGGAGGATACGCTGCTGATTTCTCGTGATGGCACTGAGTTTGGTATCGAGGACTCTTGTGCGCCGATCCGAAATCAAGACGGCGATGTACTGGGTGCCGTTCTTGTTTTCCATGACGTGAGCGAGCAGAGGCGGCTCTCGCGCGAGATGTCCTATCGAGCAAGTCACGATCAACTTACCGGCCTTATCAATCGGTCAGAGTTTGAAAGGCGCATCGGATCAATCTACGACAAGATCCAGGACGGAGATCCCGAGGCGGCATTGCTGTTCATTGACCTCGATCGTTTCAAGATCATCAACGACAGCTGTGGTCACGCTGTTGGTGACCAGTTGCTGGTTAATATTAGTGAGCTGATGCAGGGTGTCATTCGCGCCAATGACACCCTCGCGCGACTGGGCGGCGACGAGTTTGCGGCGGTCATTGAGAACTGCTCCGCCGAAACGGCGATGACGATTGCCGAGAAAATCTGCGCGGCTGTGTCTGGCTTCCTGCTGGTGCACGACGCAAAGCAGTACCGCGTGGGTGCAAGCATCGGGGTGTCAACGATCAAGCAGTCTTCAGCGAGCGTATCGACGATACTGCAGGAGGCCGACGCCGCTTGTTATGCGGCCAAAGAGGCCGGTCGCAACCGTGTTCACGTATGGCAGCATAATGACAAGGCGATCAAGGCAAGACTTGGTCAGACCAGTTGGGTCGCGCGCATTGAGCAAGCTTTGGAAGAAGATGGTTTTGTCCTCTATGCGCAGAGAATTCTTCCTTTTGGCCAAGAAAGCGACAAGGTGCACGTCGAGCTTTTGTTGAGAATGCTCGATGAGCATGGCGGAATAATACTGCCAAGCGCGTTTCTGCCGGCATCCGAGCGATTTAACCTCGCAACTCGTATTGATCGGTGGGTGCTTTCGCATGCGCTTGAATGCATGGCATCTACCGGGGCCGGCCGGCACAGCATTGTGTCCGTCAACGTCTCGGGCCAATCCGTGGGAGACCGGTCATTCCACCGTTTTGCTCTCGAGCTGCTGAATTCAACGAGCGAGGAGCTCAGGCACAGTCTCTGTCTGGAGATCACAGAAACAGCTGTGATTTCAAACATGGCGGAAGCAATCGAGTTCATCGGCGCCGTTCGCCAACTTGGAGTGATGATCGCGCTTGATGATTTTGGGGCCGGTTCGTCTTCCTTCAGCTATCTGAAGAGCTTCTCGGTCGATTTCCTGAAGATTGACGGCCAGTTCACGCAAGGTCTCATGAAGCATCCTATTGACGAGGCATCGATCCGTTGTTTCGTCGACATGGCACGAATACTCGGTATTCAGACGGTTGCGGAATTTGTCTCCGATGAGAAGATTGCCGAACGTCTGCAAGCTATGGGTGTCGACCTCGCGCAAGGGTATTTCTATCACGTTCCGGAACCAGCGGCGGATCTTAAGCTGTCCTGCACTGGACACGCCGCAACGCAAATCTAGGTCCGAGTGTTGCTGGAGGTGCTGTTCTCTGAAGCTTCAGGGACCAACGTCGCTCGGCTTCGCGCCTTCAATTCGGTTACCGATACTTGTTTAGGGATGCTCAAAAAGCTGCCATTCCCGTCAGGCCAGGCCTGCGTCGAATTTGGGTAGAAACCGGTCAGGCGGCTTCGGGCGAAGTGGTGATTAGATTTCTCACCTGCAATGCATTCTTGGTGGGCAACAAACGAGCGCACTTCGTAAATTGAAACTAAGGGAGTGGAGAGGCGACTGCCCTGCCATAGCTGCGGGGCGTGAAGCCCATGGTCCGTTTGAAGGCCGTGCTGAACGCCGCCTCGGACTGATAGCCCAGTGACAACGCGATTGCGACAATGGGTTCTGTTCCATGCTGGAGGCGTTCGCCAGCAATGATCATGCGCCAGCGCGTCAGGTAGTCGATTGGCGAAGCCCCGCAAACGGCCTTGAAGCGCAACGCGAACTTTGAGCGTGACATGCCCGCAACATTGGCAAGTCCCTTCAGTGTCCACCGCTCTCCCGGGTTTGCATGCATTTGCGCAAGAGCAGCCGATATTTTCGGATCGCTCAAGGCGAAGAGCCATCCCGCACCCTGCGACGCGCCCTGAGCCAGATACAGCCGGAGCGACTGCACGAGCATCATATGTGCGAGATGCTGTAGGATCAGGCTGCGGCCTGGCTGCTGCCGGTATAGTTCCTGACGCATCCGGCTCAGCGCCCAGCGCAAACCGATCTTATCGTCCTCATCGCGCAAGCGAACGACGGTCGGCATGGAACCCAACAGCATTTCGGTATGAGCGCCGGAAAACTCGAAATAGCCGCCGAGCATCATGGTATCACCCCCGCCATTCAGGGTGGCGATCCCGCCGTTCCAGTCACTTTCAGGAATTTCCACAGATTCGATGACCTTGAATGCCATATCCCTGGCGATCAAGAATCGTCTTCCGTTTGGCAGCAGCACGCAGTCTCCGGCTACGAGGCGAACAGGCTTTGCTTGTCCTTCGACAGCCAGCCACGCAGCGCCAGACTCGATCGCGTAATACTTGACCCCTGTGTGAGGGGCATACTGGATCGCCCAGTCGCCTCCGAGGTCGAAACCCCCTGCGATATAGCTGCGCGGTTTCAGCACCGATAATACGTCTGACAGTGAGTCGACGGACATTGGGACGAACTCGAAAGTTTTACGGACGATCACATATAGTTCGTCCCAGTTCCCCTGTCTATTGTGGTGCCGATAGGCGCGCCAAATGCGCGCAAACCATAAAGGCATCAATCATGATCAAACTCATCATCGCATTCAAACGCAGGCAGGGAATGAGTGTCGAAGCTTTTCGAACCCATTGTCGGGACGTCCACACGCCTCTTCTTTTGTCGATCCCCGAGGCCGAGAAAATCCAGCGATTCGTTGTGTCGTTTCCACTCCCCGAGGCGACGGAAGCCGAGCCGGTCTACGATGCAATCGTTGAAGCGCGTTTCGATGATCGCAATGCGATGGATACGATGATGGGGTCCGAAAATTTCCGTGATCGCGTTGACCCCGATCATCAGAACTTCATCGACTTTTCCACCGTGGTCAGGCTCGTTACGGAGGAAGTCGTTTGCGTCCAGCAGCAAGAGTGATGCGCGACGGAGAGCAAGCTTATCGATGCCAAGCATACCAATGGCTACAACAAGCATTTCAGCGAATCTGATTTCTATAGTGCCAACTCGGTTCATACGGTGATCGGCGAGGAGGTTCCGCGCATTCGCAAGCTGCGCGGTCCAGGACAGATGGACCATTATATGCCGTTCGCAAACCGCAGGCTAGCGGGCAACGCCAACCAGGTTATAACGTCTCGCGTTGCCAATGAGTGCGGCCTTCCAGAGGGTTCAATCTATTTGTGCGGCATCGAGGGCTTGGAGCTGTGGTTGAAGCAGTTCCCTGAGGTGCCCAAACTCTCCCAGCTCGATCCAGTGGATTCGCCGCTGGTTGTTTCGCCAGACGAACTCGCGGGTTCCTCGCGGGCCGCGCCCAGAAGCTCTTTCTCTTCAAACATCTCGACCAGTTTCATGACTTCGTGTTCTTCCTCAAAATCGAGCTAGACCAGGGTAGCAGCTACACAAAAACCTAAACTATTAATGTAAAAGAGCATCGCCTTCAGGGCACCAACATCATCGGGAAGGTCGGCGGCATCAAGCATGTCCGGAAACTACCAGATCCTGAGCTGATTTGCCTCTTGAACTTGCGGTGTTGAGTCATCGTGCCGCAGCTATTCGATGGCCTCCGGCGTCCTCGTCTGGACGGAATGAACCCGTCGCCAGTCGAGACCTGCGAACAAGGCTTCGAACTGGGCGTGGGTTAGTGTCATCAATCCATCCTTGATGCCAGGCCAAGTGAATGTGTGCTCTTCAACCCCTTTGTAGGCCATGACGATTCCGGAGCCATCCCAGTAGAGCAGCTTCAACCGCTCCGCCTTGCGCCACCGGAAGACAAAGACCGTTCCCGTAAACGGGTCCTTGTGCAACTCGTTCTTCACCAACGCGGCAAAGCCGTGATGACCCTTCCGGAAGTCAACGGGTTTTGTCGCCACCATGATCCGTACGCGGTTCGACGGAAAGATCATGTCGCTGCTGCCAGGGCGCGAGCGATGGCAGCGATTCGGGCAGTCGATGCCCCTTCCTCAAGCGGATCGTGACGGGACCGATGACTATCTCGGGGCGCGTGGCAGCCTTTACCGTCGGCGGCTCCGGCGCTGGCGTCTCGATTACCATGGCCGTAACTCTACCGCATCCTCCGGTGCTGGCAGGATCAGCTTGCCCTGCCGTGCCATTGTCCGCCAGCTCGCAATCCATAGTGCTGTGCAACTTCATTGACTGTCGTGCCGGGCCTCAAGCTCTCCGACACGATCTTTGCCTTGATCTCATCAGGCCAATGTCGGTGACCCTCACGTCCAAGCTTCCTAGTTGTGAGAAACTCTGACGTAGACTCCATGGAGAAACTCCTTGTCGCTCATTCATGGAATGTCGATCACAGATCAGGCGAAAGCGGGCAATGTGGGGGTGGAACAGCGGTTACTTTGCTCCGCGAGATGATCGGCTTGGCTGTCGAGAAGCTGATGGCGCTGGAGGTGGGGACGAAGACCGGCGCGGGTTGCGGCGAGAAGAATGGCTTTCGACTTGCTCAGCGCAACGGCTATCGCGACCGGGACTGGGAGACGTGTGCTGGCACAGTCGAGCTTCGCATTCCCGAGCTTCCTGGAGCCGCGCCGCATGGCCGAGAGTGAGGCGGGTAAGCAAATGATCCAGTGAATCATTTGCACGCCGAACGCTCACTGCTGTGATACAAGAGGCTTATATCGAGGGCGTTTCGACCCGATCCGTCGATGACCTCGTCAAGGCGATGGGCATGAGCGGCATCTCCAAGAGCCAGGTGTCCCGGCTCTGCGAGAAGATCGACGACAAAGTCAAAGCCTTCCTCGACCGCCCCATCGAGGGCGAATGGCCCTATTTGTGGAACGATGCCACCTATCTGAAGGTTCGTCGCGGCGGGGCATCGTCTCTGTTGCCGTCATCATCGCGGTTGGCGTCAACACCGACGACCGACGCGAAGTGCTCGGCATGGAAATCGAGACAGCCGAGGCAGAAGCGATCTGGACGGAATTCCTGCGCAAGCTGACAAGAAGAGGCCTGCGCTGCGTCACGCTCGCCGTCTCCGATGCGCATGAGGGCATCAAGGCTGCAGTGTCGAAGGTGCTTTCCGCCACCTGGCAGAGATGCCGCATCCATTTCATGCGCAATGCGCTTGCCCATGCCGGAAAGAACGGCCGCCGCGTCGTGTCCGCCTTCATTGTCACGGCGTTTGCCCCAGGACACGCCCGAAGCGTCAACCGCTCAATGGCGCCGACCAGATCAGGCCGAAGGTGCCGAAGCTTGCACCCCTCATGGACAGCGCCGAGCAGGACGTACTCGCCTATATGACCCTTCCCAAGCCCCACTGGACCAAGCTGCACTCGACCAACCCGATCGAGCGATTGAACGGCGAGATCAAGCGGCGGACAGAGGTCGTCGGCATCTTTCCCAACGATGAAGCCATCGTGCGCCTGGTCGGCGCGCTGCTGCTCGAACAGAACGATGAATGGGCTGTCCAGCGGTCCCGCTACATGGCACTTGAGACAATCGCAACGATGAGCAATGATCCCTCATCAGTCTGCCGGCCGCAAGCTGACACTCATCCGGCCCTCTGGGATCAGCCGTGGTCGTCTAAACTACACCGCGTCATGGGACATTATCGGAGTACCTGTGGAATACCTGCCCGAAGCGCTATTGCATGTAAGACTTGCCTTGTGCGCAGGAAGTTAACTGTAAGACCCGTATGTCACTTTCATGCGAAGCTGTAAGACCCTAGTGTCACTTTAGGCAGAATGTGTAAGACCCGCATGTCGCATTAGACAGAAACTGTAAGACCCGCATTGCGCATTCGCTAAAACGTGTAAGACCCGATTGTCACTTTCGTGCAAAGTTGTAAGACCCGCACGTCGTGTCAGGCAAAAAGTGTAAGACCCGAATGTAATTTTGCGTAACGAAAAATAAAAAGTGGTTCCGATTTTTAAAAAATCGTAGCGAAAATTAAGCAACACGTAACTCCTCGGAGCACATTGATTTCATTAGATAAATTAAAAATGCAAAAATCGGCTTTTTTGATGCATTTGCGTTTCCGTGTCACAGCGACGAGTGTAAGACCCGAACGAGTTTTTGTAAGACCCGAACAGTTTTTTGTAAGAGTCGAACGAGTTTTTGTAAGACCCGCACGCCTTTTTGTAAGAGCCGAACAACTTTTTGTAAGACCCGCGCAGTCGAATTTGAATTAAGCGCAATGAGGATCTCTCGATCGGGCGCGCGCGCTTTATCAGTCGTCTAGATGTTCTGCATGCACCTTTCGTTTTCAATGGCGCCGGTTATGCATCATCGTAAGCGCAACGTGCGCCATCGGACAGACATATTGCAAATCGGAAGATCCTCATGCTGAAACACGAACGTCGAAATGAAAGTCAGGATCAGCAGCGCGCAAACCCGTCGCACACGGTCGTGATCGGAAATCGGATTGTTGCACGGAGCTCATTGCTCTGCTTCTCAAGCTCGATCACCAGGGTGTCGGCTGCCATCATATGCCTCTCCTCCTGAAGTATGATCATGGTACTGGCTGGCTTCATACGCCGGCGCCGGCCCGAGAAGACATGAACTGGGCAATTCGGATAACATGCTGCACCCGCGCCAAACTGCAGTGGGGCGCGATCTCAGATTCCAACCTCAGAACGGAGAGGGAAAGTCTGGCTCATTATATTCGATTTCGTCATCATGGCTTTGGTCAGAGCGAATTGGCTGTTGTACCGGTTTAGCAAGCTCTGCTTCGCGCGCTAAACCGGCCTTGGATCCTTCCACCGCTGCGACCCCCCTCGCCATCACTTCAAGGAAGCTCTTCAAGAGCTTCACTTCTGCGCTTTTATCGCCGAGCTGATGCCGCAACTGCTTAACGACTGGAGATTGGGCAATGCTCAGGATTTCATTGCGCGAGAGCGGCCTATCAACCTTTTCCCACCGGCGAGTGATCTCGTTCATGAGCGAAAGCACATAGTTGATCCGATTCTGGGCACTGCTCAGAGCTTGCTGCTGTTCGGCAATATGTTGCTGTCTCTGTTTCAGCTGCCTTTCTCGCTTCTGCTGGCTTTCCGCAGTGGCTTTTCGTGCCGCGGCTTCCTTGGTTGACAGACGTTGCCCGCGCGGGCCGTCACGTAGCAGGCCGCATGGCTTTCCGACGTGTTCAAAATAGTCATCTTGAAACTTCTCCATTGCCACACGGTAGGCTGTCTTCTTGTTGTGCCGTCTTTTGTATGCCTTTCGGGCCGCCTCCAGATATTGCGCCTTATCCGCACGCCACTCTGCCAGTCGTGCCGCATCCTCCTCCTCGATCCGTCTTCGGGCCTGGCGCCAGATCTTCAGATCCTGCTGGTATTGCGCCTCGTTACGCTGACGGGTCGTGGCCTTTTTTGCAGCGTGTGGCTTGCGAGGCTTGGCCGGTTTGGGAGAGCGTTTCGGACGTGGGATTGTGAAGGGCGCCGTCTCATCCTTGTCAGCGATGTGTTCAGTCGATGCCCGCTTTCCGACGTGAAGCAGATTGGCCCTGAGTTTCGGGTCGGGCGTATTGATCGCCAGGATATGGAAATGGACGTGTGACTCATCGACATGGGTGACGGCGCACCAGTCGATCCCCTTGGGCATTCGCTTCCGGAAATGGCTTAACGCCAAAGAAAACCAGTTTTTGACCTTCTGTTCGCAATTGTCTTGGTTTTCTCGCAACTCGATGATGGTTGCCGGGTGGGAGTGAATCTCCGTGTATAGGGTGGGAGCATTCTCACTCAATCTGCGGGAGTAAGTCGCACCGGTCCGTTTCCGTACTGTTTCGACCGCAGACGCTGCAAGTTTGTCATGCTTCCGCTCCAGCTCCGCGAGGGTGAGGTTACCGCCGAACTCATGGGGGCTTGCCGGATCTTTGACGTGGGTACTGTATTTTGGAACGCGTCGCGCTTCACCGAACACCTGCACGGTGTTGTTGTAGTGGTCGGCACTTCCTTTGACTGCCTTTGGCTTTCGGGCGTAGGTTTCGATGTGGACGAACTGATAGGTCATGACGGGGCTCCTTTCGATCAGGGTATGAGAAAAGAGCGAAAAACCGAAACGATGTGCAGCAAACCAATCGGGTGGCCGGTTTGCGGATCCGACGGCCCATTTCTTGTCGAGAAAAGCTCTGCTTATCGACAGACTAAGCCTACGATTTCCGCGCAAGTTTATGAAAGTGTCCCCAAACCGTCCCGGGCGGCCCTGAGAGCGCACCCGGCTCAGCAATCGCACGTCCATCATGCGGCATCGCTCAGCTTCCAACCTTCGCGGGATCGGCACTGCCGATGCAGGCGCACTCTCTCTTCTTTCGGAGGTTGTTTCCGCCTTAGGCGGAAACCTTCCAGCGTTGGCGATTGCCCGCGGAGCGGGATCGTGGCTGGAAGCGGCATGCGGCTTGGCCGCATGCTCTTGCGGGGGTTGGTTGAACCCATTGCCGACGCCGGCGTCGGCAATGGGTGCCAGGTTGAGACCCCGCGTTCTTCTTTGAAGACGGGAAGTCGGGGGGAGGTTTTTGTCGCGTTAGGCGACACCTTCCATCCTTTGCCCCGGTCGTGGTGCATCGCCTTTGGGTGGCTCTGCGTCTGGTGATGCTGACGTGGGGCTTACCTTTTCACCACCTCCTTCAGCAGGTCTGTAAGCACTGCACCCTGCAGCTCGCGCCGTTCGACCAGCTGCTCGGCCATCCACACCAGCAGGTCCTGGTTATGCGTGAGAAGCTTTTCCGCGCGGGACTCGGCCTTGATCAGGCGTTCGCGGATGCGGAGCCTCAAGGTTTCGGCGATCTCTTGATATGCCTGAGGGGAGCCGAGCCAGACCGGGCCGAACTGGCCAAGGCCGAAATGGGTTTCGATCCGGGCGGCGCGATCGGTGGCGATGGCAATGTCCGAGGTGATGCCGCCGCCGCCGCCTGCGGAAATGTCGGCGAAGATAAGGCGTTCTGCCGCGCGGCCGGCCATGCTGCCGGCAAGCTCTGCCTCGATATCGAAGAGCAGCTGCTCGTCGCGCCGCACCCGGTGACGGGTGCTGCCATTGCCATCGGCGGCAATGGAGAGGCGCTCGACCGTGCCGAGGTTGAGGGCATGGATGACAATGGCATGGCCGCATTCATGAACTGCGGAGCGGAAGTCGAGCGTTGGATCAAGCGTCTCGGCGAGATTGAGGGAAAGATCCTTTTCCTGGAGGGCACGGCCTTCCATGCGCGCCAGGGAGTGGGCCCTGCGGATTGCGGCATCGACCTCGGCTGCGGTCAGGCCGATGGCGCGGCGGGCAAGGGTTTCCAGCGTTTCCTCCGGGAAGTGACTTGCAAGATGCAGGCGCATGATCGAGAGGATCGTTGCGTGGTCGGGTCGCGGCACCTCGCATTTGAGGTCGAAGCGGCCTTCGCGCAGGATCGCCGGATCAAGCCGGCTCGGATCATTGCAGGCGCCGACCAGCAGCACGCCTTCCGCCTGCATCAGCAGGTCGACCTGTTCAATGAAGCCGTTGATGACCTGGGTGCGGTAGGTTACGGCGTGATCGTCGCGGGCCGTACGCGAGCCTGCAGCATCGATCTCGTCGATGAACAGGATTGCGGGCTTCTTGCCCTTTGCCTCGGCAAAGCTTGCCTGCATCGCCGCAAGCATGTCGCCGAGATGGCCGCGCCCCTGCCAGGTGGCAAAGCTTGCCTGAACGAAACCGACATCCGGCGTATGACCCATGGCACGGGCAAGATAGCTCTTGCCGGTTCCGGGCGGGCCGTAGAGCAGCAATGATCTTGTGATCTCCGACCATTCTGCCTCGCCCTTCTGCCATGCCTTGAGATCGGCCATCATCAGCCGGGCGGTCTGAACCGCCTCATTGTTGCCGGCGATCGCATCAAGCCCCGGTCCGGCCGGGCGTTCGTCGATCGTCAGCTGCAGGGCGAGACAGGCGGCGACCTTTTCTGCCGTTGATGCGCGGAGCGCCGCGCTGATTGCCTCAAAGGGAAGAGACTGCAGCGCCTTGTCGTCCGGCAAAGCCTTGCGCACGGCATCCTCATCCATGCCGGCGCCATGGGTGAGGCGCAGATGATGGAGCATGATCTCGCTGGAGAGCGGGTGAAGCCGGAGCGGTTCCGGCAGGATTCTTGCAAGCCGGGATGGCAGCTCGATGTCGTCGGACTGCAGGATCAGCAGGGGAAAGCCATGATCGAGGCTCGCCATGATGTCGTTGAAGAAGTCGCGTCTGGCTTTGGCCGAGCCGGAATCGCTGGTGGCGACCATCAGCCCGCTGTCCTCTCCCGCCAGAATATCGGCCCGGCTGTCGACGCTGATGCCGGGCGGAAGCATGATATAGAGGATCAGCCGATAGACGAGATCCGAGACATCCGTGTCGATCCCGGATATGAGGGTGACGCCCGAGGGCTTCAGGCAGGTTTCCGCAAAGGCCCTTCCGGAGCCGAAACTCGCCGCAAGGCGGATCGCAAGCGAGATCATTCGCGCAGACAGCGCCGAGACCGGGTAGCGGGTGCGCAGGCCGGTCGAGATGATTTTATCAGGCTCATCATCGCTCCCGTCCAGAAGATCGATGATCGACAGGGAGGGGTGTTTGCGCGAGCGGTAGCTCGGTTGTTTCAGGTCGCGGTCGAACTTGCTCTCTCTGGCCTGATCCGTCATGGCGACGAGATTGGGGTTGTGGCGCAGACGCCAGATCAGTTCATCGGCATAGCCGGCCCAGGCCGGACGTTGGATAGTGGTGTTCATGGGGAACCCGTTCTTTTCTGTTTGGGCGCGTGATCAGCTTGTTCGGCAGGCCGCGATCATGCGCGGCCCGCTGCCTTCAGGGTGATCTCTGTCTTCGTGATCGCGAGGCAGTCGAGGATCGCGGGTCGATAGATCTCGGAGCGGACATTGATCCAGTGACGGAAGTCGGCGGGTGCGACGACATGGTCGGGGTGCGCCTTCGCGATTGCCGCATGCAGGGCCTTCTCGGTCTTCTGTGCCAGGTGGCCGGTTGCGATCGGGATGCGGTGCAGAAGGCGGGCTTTCACATAAGGTGCGAGATCCAGCTGATGACGCAGCCTGGAGACCGGATCGCGGGAATAGCCGATCTTGATGAAGTTGCCCTCATCCTCCACGTCGAAAGCCATGACATAGATGGCGCTGGGCGCTGCCGACCAGCATTCGCCGCAGCCGGAGCACCCGAACCGGCCTGTCATCATGTTGGCGATGGCGATGCGCTGGAGATTTCCGCAGCCATGGCGATAGAGCCGGTAATTGCTGTTGCCTTCCGGATCGGGACCGATCAGCGCCCAGCCGCGTTCCCTTGCCATCGCTGCCAGCTGCTGGGAATGGCAGGTGGGGCAGCGGAAGCCGGAGAGGCCCTCGGCCTTGCCCTTCCTGCGGAGCCTTTCAATGCTGCCGGCCTGCCGGGTCAGGATATGGCCACAGGGCATGCGGTACTGGCGATAGAGATATTTGTCCTCGTTGCGGCCGAGCAGTTCGAAGCCGCAATCCTCTGCAGCCTTTTCTTCGCGTGCGGACTGGCAGGCGCCGCAGATCGGGTTTGCGGTGCGCAGCACGAAGGCCTTCTGCAGGGTATGACCACCGCAGCGATGGCATTCGAGGATCAGGTGATAGCGATCGCCGACCCGGTCATGGATGCGGAACCCCTTTTCCTCGGCAATGGCATGCCATTGTTCGGGAACGGGGCCGTTGTAACGGGTCTTCCATTTGCTCATCGGCACATGGCGGGAGCGATGCGGGATATGGAGCGGCTTGCGGGGTTTCTTCGGTGCGGTCATGGAAACCATCCTTCAAAAGGCAAAGAGGGAGCGTCAGCGCCGAAGACCATCTTCGGCGGCAGCAATGGCGGCGGGGCGTCCGGGTGGACCGGAGGCGATGGATCAGGAGTGCCGGCTAGGGCGCAAAGGCTCGGCAGGGCACGGTCAGCCGCATGCGATCACGGCAGACCCGTGTTCGCACTGTTCCAGAATGGGAACGAACGCGCTCAGAGCGTCGGCGAAACTCCGCCTTCGATCAGCACCTCTGCCTCCGGCTCATGCCGATAGATATCGAGCGTGATGAGTTCCGACAGAAGCGCACTGCCGCGCGCAAGCATCAGCCGATGTTCGCCGCCGTTCGAGATCATGGAGCGCAGCAGCTGACCGGTGCACCGGGCACGGGCTTCATCTGCTTCCGCAGCGGTTTCCGCGCCCATGACGGCGTATGCCATGAAAGCGAGATCCCTCAGCGGCTGGTCGGCCGCCCCGGAAACGGGCATCGCGATCAGTGCACAGACGGTGTCGCTCAGATTGGAAAGCGCGATCTCGGCATCGCGCAGCCAGTGATCGAAGGCCGGCGCAAAGATATCCGCATCCTCGATCTCATGCTCTGCCGCAATGGCAAGCGCCATTCGGTCGAGCATGACGGAGAAAAGTTGAGCGATGGGGGAGGATTGATGCGCGCACGCATCTTCATTCGCCGGTTCCGGCGTGATAGGGGCTTGGGTAGCCATTTGAACCTCTTATCCAGGTTTGAGTGGTCAGAGCGCTGGTTGAGGGCGGCAACCCTTGCCAGCGTTCGCTATTTATGCCATTACGAATTTCCGATGTCAACATTGAAATGCGGAAAATCAGATGGCGCCCCCAAAGAAAGACAATATCCCGCTCACACTGCGCGTCTCGCAGGAGCTTTTGAAGAAGATCGATGCGCTTCGACGCACCGAGGAAGACATTCCAACCCGCCCGGAAATGATCCGCCGGATCCTCGAGCAGCATTTTGAACACTGAGATCCGTCATCCAGCTTGTCGAAGATCAGGACGCCACAGGCATCGGCGATATGCGGCGTGCCGCAATCAAGCGCACGTCCGGTCGGATTGGTATCGATCTCGCCCAAGGGAAGCCGGGCTTTGGCTATTACGCTCTGATTGGCAAAGATCTTCCCGACCATGTCGCCGTCATTGCCGAAGCCAACCCGGTAACGTATGGCCTCATCCAGTCGCTCCTCTTCGACGCGGCCGCCCACCATTCGGAAGCGGCCATCGTCATATGCGTGACTGTCACTGACCGCGAAACCATAATTTGCAGTCAGCGCATCCCGTACGGTGTTCCAGTCCGAGCCGATCGGCGGCAGGAGGGCAGCTTCCAGAACATCGGCCTGCGTCTTCTGGACGAGTGCCTCGATTGCATCTTCATCCAGCCAAAGCGTGTCAGGCTCATGGGCCATGCTGGCAATGATCCCGCCATCCCGGTCGACATAATCGAACTGGTAAAGCGTTGCGAGCAAGCCGTTCGCATGTCCCGGATCGCGTCGGAAATCCCCGGCGCGCAGAATTGCAGTGCCGCCCAGCGACGAAGGCTCCCGCGCCCGGATCTCATGGCCTTCATCCGGCGTGGCGGGCAGGATCGCGTATTCGCTTCCATTGAAAAACCGCAGGCCGCCACCGACCTGCAGATAGACCCCCGGTGCAAACAGGCTCACCGGAAACCCGCCACGCTCTGCATCATAATCGCCGAGCCGGACGGA
Organism: Martelella limonii; assembly: GCF_013344475.1. Taxonomy (GTDB): domain Bacteria; phylum Pseudomonadota; class Alphaproteobacteria; order Rhizobiales; family Rhizobiaceae; genus Martelella; species Martelella limonii. Next base: position 583,177 of record NZ_JABUOU010000001.1, read on the forward strand.
GACGCGCATCATCACCTCCGTCTCCGGCCCGACCCGCATCTGCCCCGCTTCAAGCAGTGCCACCTGCTCGGCGAGCACTGCCTCCCGCGAAAACTCATCCGCCGCCCGATACTCCGGCGACTGCTTCGCCAGCGCCTCGAGGTCCGGGCCCTTGCCGGTAAGCGACTGCGTCAAGGCGCGCCAGAAGCTGTCGTCTGGGAATTCGATTGTCTCGGCAGAGGCGGAAGTCGCCAGCAACGACAAACCCGCCGCAAGAGTGAGCCGCAACACTCTGTGGTAGACAGCTGAGCGCGGACGAAGCTGCCTTGCCCGAACAGCCTTACGGGGCTGTTCTTTCGGCGTCGAGGTTCGCAGTAGTTGGGCATCAAGGGATACAGTTTCGAAGTTCTGGGAAGGTTTCATCGGACACCAGGTGCAAGAAATATCTGAATTTAAGATACCTGATTTTCAGATATAAGTGAAGAACCCATCTTCAAGCAGGTGGGGCAAGCGGTGGCAAAGACACTTGGGACAGTACGACACAGAGCCTTGGTCGACATGTTGATCAAGGCCAGAGAGCGCGCAGGGATGACACAGACGGAATTGGCGCAGCGACTTGGAGAGTACCAATCGTTTGTTGCGCGCCTGGAAAGCGGGCAGCGACGTGTGGATGTTGTCGAGTTTATCGAGCTGGCTGAGATACTGAAATTCGATCCAGGCTTAGCCTTTACGAAGATTAAGGACGCCGACGGTCAATGAACCATTCGTGTGGTGGCTGGTCCAAGTGCATTTTACGTCACCGCATTCGCTGAAATAGCCGGGCGTCTAAGCGATTTCGATACGCATGAGCGTCGACATCGCTAAATGGTTGACGGTGATACTGGAGACAAAGGTGCTGGGTCTTTCTGGGCCAGCCGGTACAGAAGAGCATCTGGTTTTCATGAGCGCGCTTGATTAGTGGCAAAAAATCAACGTTGTTACACTGTACCTTCCTGTACCGGTACCTGTACCCTTTCTAAGTAATTGAAAATGTGAAAATAAATGCATTCTTATATATGTGGTACAGAATAAACAGAACTTAATCCTTATACGCGCGCGTGCACGCACGCGCATGCGCGTGCGCATGTAAGGACATTCACCCCGCGTACCACTGTACCGGCACCTTTAAAAAAAAGATAAATCATTGAAAATAATGGAGAAATAGGTGGTACAGGAGTGGTACGGCAACTTGCATTTCTGTACCATCTTTCGAGAATTGAAAATTCCATCAAACGATTTCAAAAGATGAAATTTGACCGGTATGTCTTACTGATTCATTCAGATGTGTGCATCTTCACTCGGTCGTCACTGTCAGCTCGCAACCTGGGTGTGGGCTGGTGTGAGAACTTTGTACCGCCGGATAGGCAGGGCAAAAACAGGGCCGCCATGATCGGCGTGTGATTTGCCCGGCCGTGACAGTCAGTTCCAAAATTTCTAGAGCGGAGAGATTGACAACTAGTCTGAGGACGTTGCCGGACGCTCGAGCCTCAGCTTTTCTGATTTCAGAATTGAAACGGATATGCCAAATTCCGGCGAGCCTTGAAGTGGATTGAGCGGCTACGTGAGCTGCAGAGCCGGGTGCGTGCGGAAAGAAATCACGACCTTAGGCTTCAGTATTCTTTCCATGTCGAGCTATCAGCGATCATCGAAAGTCCCGCGGCTTCACCTTGATCTCATCGATATGCCCATAAGGGTCGAACATATCGCGTGGCTTCGGCATTCCGCGCGGATCAGGCGCCGGTGACCCATGATGAAGCTCATCACCCCGCCCGTGCGGAAGCGGAAAGGCCGTATCCCGGCTGCCGACGCTTGCGAGCTCCGCCGAAAGATCGACAAGCTCACGCGCCACGATATGGACCACTTCTCCCTCCCGCTGCACCCGGCCTTTGACGCCAAGCATACCGGATCCAAGAACGACGCGGCGGTATTTCTCGAATACCTTTGCCCAGACCACGAGATTGGCCACGGCGGTTTCGTCCTCAAGCGTGATGAACATCACGCCCTTGGCGGAGCCGGGTCGCTGGCGCACGAGAACGAGGCCCGCGAGGTTGACCCAGCGTCCGTCGCGCAGGGAGACTGCTTCGGCGCAGGACCTGAAACCCTGCCGGGTGAGTTCCGATCGCAGAAACGAAACCGGATGCTTCCTGAGGGTCAGGCCCATATGGCCGTAATCCTCTACTACCTCCCGGCCGGCTTCCATGGGTTTCAGAAGGGGTTCTGGCTCGGCCTGTTCTGACGCAATGCCGGCCTCGCGCCTTGCGGCTGCGGCAAAGAGCGGCAGCGGTTCGTCTCGCAGGGCCTTGATCGCCCAGAGCGCCTCACGGCGAGCAAGCCCGAGTGACGGCCTGAACGCATCGGCTTCGGCGAGTTCCACCAGAGCGGCAGCCGGAATACCGGCGCGACGCCAGAGATCGTCGACCGAAGCAAAGGGCCTATCTTCCCGACAGGAGACCAGGCGTGCTGCCTCGGCGTTTGCAAGTCCCTTCACCAGCCGGAGCCCAAGGCGGACGGCGAAACGCCCGTCGTCGCGATCGATGGGTTCAAGCGTGCAATCCCATCGGCTTGCATTGACGCAGACCGGACGGACCTCAACGCCGTGGTCGCGGGCATCGCGCACGATCTGAGCCGGCGCGTAAAAGCCCATGGGCTGAGCATTGAGCAGCGCGCAGCAAAAGGCATCAGGGTGCCAGCACTTCATCCAGGAAGAGGCATAAGCGATCAGTGCAAAGCTCGCCGCATGGCTCTCCGGAAAACCATAGGAGCCGAAGCCTTCAAGCTGCCGGAAGGTGCGCTCCGCGAATTCACGCTCATAGCCATTGGCAACCATGCCATCGATAAGCTTGGCGCCGAACTTTGATACCCCGCCGGTGTGCTTGAAGGTTGCCATGGCGCGACGCAGCTGATCGGCCTCCCCGGCGGTGAAACCCGCACAGTCGATGGCAACCCGCATGGCCTGCTCCTGAAACAGCGGCACGCCCAGCGTCTTGCCCAGGACCGCTTCAAGCTCGGGCTTCGGATAGGTCACATCTTCCTTGCCCTCGCGCCGGCGCAGATAGGGATGAACCATGTCGCCCTGGATCGGCCCGGGCCGGACGATCGCGACCTCGATGACAAGATCATAGAAGGTGCGCGGCTTGATGCGCGGCAGCATCGCCATTTGCGCGCGGCTCTCGATCTGGAACGTGCCGAGCGTGTCGCCCTTGCGGATCATCGCATAGGTGCGCGGATCCTCGGCGGGTATGGTGGCGAGATCCAGCCGGATATCCTTGTGCTTGGCGAGAAGATCAAAGGCGCGGCGCATGCAGGAGAGCATGCCGAGCGCCAGCACATCGACCTTCATGAATTTGAGAACGTCGATATCGTCCTTGTCCCATTCGATGACCTGCCGGTCTTCCATGGCCGCCGGCTCGATCGGCACCAGTTCATCGAGCCGGTCGCGGGTCAGGACAAAGCCGCCCGGGTGCTGGGAGAGATGGCGTGGCGTGCCGACGAGTTGCCGTGAAAGCTCCAGAGCAAGCCGAAGCCGTCTGTCACCCGTATTGAGGTTCAGTTCCTGGGCGTGCTTCTCCTCGACACCCTCGGACCAGCCCCAGACCTGCGACGACAGCGTTTTGGTCAGGTCTTCGGTCAGGCCGAGCGCCTTACCGACGTCGCGGAGCGCCCCTTTGGCGCGGTAACGGATGACGGTGGAACAGAGCGCGGATCGATCGCGACCGTAGGTCCGATAAACCCACTGGATGACTTCTTCTCGCCGTTCGTGCTCGAAATCGACATCGATGTCCGGCGGCTCGCGCCGTTCTTCCGAGACAAAGCGTTCGAACAAGAGATCATTGCGATCGGGATCAACCGACGTCACGCCGAGAACATAGCAAACCGCAGAGTTGGCGGCCGACCCGCGACCTTGACAGAGAATATCCCTCGAACGGGCAAAGCGGACAATCGCATTCACTGTCAGGAAGTAGGGCGCATAGTCCAGCTTCTCGATCAGCGCCAGCTCATGATCGAGATTGGACCTCACCTTGTCGGGCAGGCCTTCGGGATAGCGCTCGGCAGCACCTTCCCAGGTGAGTTTTTCCAGCGCCTGCTGCGGTGTCAGATCCGGAAAGAGCTTTTCCTCCGGATACTGATAGGCGAGTTCCGAGAGCGAGAACCTGCACCGGTCCGTGATCTCGATCGTGCGGGCGAGCGCTTCCGGATAGCGGTCGAACAGCCTCTGCATCTCTTCCGGCGGCTTCAGGTAGCGATCGGCAAACCGCTCACGGCGATGACCGAGTTCATCGATGGTGACATTGTGCCGGATGGCGGTGACGAGATCCTGCATCATCTGCCGGTCCACCGCGTGGAACAGAACGTCATTTGTGACGACGGTTGGAACTTGGGTTGCGGCAGCGAGGTTCGACAGCTGCCAGAGGCGAAGCTGATCGTTCGGCCGCCGTCGAAGCGTCAGCGCCAGATACGCACGATCCCCGAAAGCCTCCCGCAGGCGGCGCAGATGCATGGCGCAGTCATCATCGGCCCGATCCGGCACCAGGACGGCAATCAGCCCCTCGCCATAGGCCGCGAGGTCAGCCCATTCGAGGTGGCACTTGCCTTTGCCGGCCCGCATCTTGCCGAGCGACAGCAAGCGGCAAAGCCGGGCATAGGCCGCCCGGTCGGTTGGATAGACGAGGACCGGTAGGCTGTAGGCAAGGTCAAGGCGGCAGCCGATCACCAGTCGGACGCCGGTCTGCCGTGATGCTTCGAACGCCCGCACGACACCAGCCAGCGAATTCCGATCAACGACACCGATGGCCTCGATGCCGAGGTCTGCGGCGCGGGCGAACAGTTCGTCGCAACTGCTCGCCCCGCGCAGAAACGAGAAATGGGTGGTGACCTGCAGTTCGGCGTAGCGCGGGCCAGTCATCCGAAGATCCCATGAATGAACCAGCGGTGCGAGCCGCTATCCTCATGCTCGCCGTCGCCTGAGCGGAACAGCCAGTAGCGCTCGCCGGTATCGTCCTCGACCCGGAAATAATCCCGGACAGCGGTGAGTTCGGCATCCCGCTTCCACCATTCGCCACGGACCCGTTCCGGCCCATCGGCACGACGGATGCGTCGACGCACGCCGCGCCAGGTGAACCAAACCGGCGGATGATCCGGGAGAAGCGCCATGGTCTCGACCGGTTCCGGTCGTGGCAGCAGACGCGGCGGTCGCGGCCAGTCGCCGTCCCATGTGAGGCCGGTCTCCGGCGCAAGCGGGGCAATGCGGGCAACCGAGCGTTCGGGCACATCGCTTTGGACCGGCACGAAACGACAGAGCCTATGTTCACCGACGCGGTTGGCAAGGACATCGACCAGATCGGAGACGTCAGATTCCGGCTCCTCGATCAGGGAGGAGATCGTCTGCTTCTCGCGTAAAGGTTCGGCATGGATGGCGACCAGCACCATGATCTCGATCCCGAAGCCCGGATCGACGGTCTCCAGCCTGTCGCGGAACAGTCGCACAAGGCGTCTCGGATCACGTACCGGCTGCGCTGTGCCGACGCGGATGAACTGCATGGTGTTGTCGACGCGGTGGAACAGGAGATCCAGCCGCCGGGCGCCAAGACCGCGCCTTTCGAGTTCATGACAGAGGGCGTCTGCGAGCTTGGCGATATAGCGGGAGATCGTCTCCGGGGCCCCGATGGGCTCGGCAAAGGCCTTGCGCACCTCGACAAGTTCCGGTGAACGGATCGGATCGACCGGTTCGGCAATCCGGCCAAGCGCCTGGTCGAGCCGCCGGACGACTTCCGGGCCGAAGCGCAGGGTCAGCGGTGCGCGCGGCTGATCCAGCAGCTCTCCAATGGTCTCGAAACCGAGTGTGTGCAAGTCAGACACCGTGCCGGGATCGAGCCGGAGGGCTGATAGCGGCAAGGTTCGAAGCATCGCCTCGGTTTCGCGCGGTGGGATGACGATCGCGGGTCGTGCCAGAAACCGGGCAGCAGCATGCGCCGCGCCCCATGTATCAGCGACCGCAGCACGTGCCTCGACAGCGGCCGCGGCAAAGCGCCTGATCATGTCGGCAAGCATGGCGTCTTCTCCGCCATGCAGGTGGTCGGCGCCGGTCGTATCGATGACCAGGCCATCCGGCGGATCGGCCATCACCACCGGCGAAACCCGCTGAAGCGCCCAGAGCGCCAGCTTGTTCAATCCGTCGGTTTCGGCCGTGGGATCGGAATCGGCAATCACAAGCCCCGGCACAAGGGCTTGCGCCTTGGTGACGGCCATGCCGATAGGCACGCCAAGCCGTTCGGCATTGGCATCGAGGGCCGTGATCAGCCGGCGGCGACCGGTGCGGCCGGCCATGACGAGCGGCGCATCAGCGGGTGGCGATGCGTCGCCCGACTTCCTTCTGAGACGATCCGTCGGCCACCTCGGAAGGAAGAGCGAGACGACCCGTGTCATCACACGCCTCCAGTTCAAAATCAGCACTTTCTCCGGCACGGCATCGGATGAGTTCGACCAGCCAGCGCGCACGGCCAAGGCCGGGAACTGGCAGGGGTCGCGAGGGCAGGACCGAGACACGCCAGCGGGTGACGCTCGCCGTCGGCTGTCCGAAGTCGCCGGCCTCGCTCTGCCGTCGCCAGCGGCGGAGCGCCAGCCCGATCGTTTTGGAAGTCTCGGCCGCCAGTTGCAGACGGCGGGAGGCGGTCATGGAGAGGCGCGCCGTCTCCGCGACAACCGCGCCAAGCCCGCCATGGCGAAGCCCTTCCTCGAAACAGGCAAGCAATGCCTTCTCGTCGCCGGCCTCGACATGGATCACGCGGTCGGGGGCAAGCCCGGCCTGGGCGATTGCCGGCGCAAAGAGATCGGGACGCGTGACCACCCAGAGCACCTTACCTCGGGTGCGCGCGGCGATGCCTGCCACGAACAGTGCAGCCGCCGCTCCGTCGACCGCGCCATTGCCGCCGCCTGCCACCTCATGGAGACAGCCAAGCGCCAGACCACCGCCCGGTAGCCTGCGATCGATGTCCTTCAGGCCGAAGGGCAGAACCGATCGCGCACGTCCGCCAGGACCTTCGAGATGCGCGATGCGCTCCCGAAGCTCTGCAATGGCGGGACTGGCGGCGTGGTTCGGCATGATGTCGGACTGTCTCCTTCAGGACTTTGCAACGGCGGAGTTCTACGATATGTTCTTTATTTGTTCTTTTCCGGTTTTGAGTCAATCGGCCTCATTGGCGGGCCCTGTGGACGGCGACCGGGGAAGAACACCGATGCGCAAGGCGTGCATCGTTGAATCACAAGGGCTTGAGGCAGAACGGTATGGGCGCGGCGCATCTCGAAAAATTGAACGACAAGCAGCGGGCCGCGGTTCTGCATGGCACGGATTTGCCCGAGGGTGCGATCGGCGGACCGCTGCTGATCATTGCGGGGGCGGGCTCCGGAAAGACCAACACGCTTGCCCATCGCGTGGCCCAACTCGTCATTTCCGGCGCCGATCCGCGCCGGATCCTGCTCATGACCTTTTCCCGTCGCGCTGCCGCCGAAATGGGAAAGCGGGTCGAGCGGATCTGCGCGAAGGCGCTTGGCGACAAGGCGGGGATCATGGCCGACGGGCTTGCCTGGTCCGGCACGTTCCACGGGATCGGCGCCCGTCTGTTGAGGGAATATGCGATCGAGCTCGGTCTCGATCCGCAGTTCACCATCCATGACCGCGAGGATTCGGCCGATCTGATGAACCTCGCCCGGCATGACCTTGGGTTCTCCAAGACAGAAAACCGGTTTCCGGCCAAGGGCACTTGTCTTTCGATCTATTCGCGCACCGTCAATGCCGAGGCGCCACTCTCGGAAATCCTGAGGGCCAATTTTCCATGGTGTAGCGCCTGGGAAAAGGAGCTGAGGGAGCTGTTTGAGGCCTATGTCGAGGCCAAGCAGATCCAGAACGTCCTCGATTACGATGATCTGCTGCTCTATTGGGCGCAGACCATGGGCGACCCGGTGCTTGCTGCCGAGATCGGCGGACGCTGGGATCATGTGCTTGTCGACGAATATCAGGATACCAACCGCCTGCAGTCCTCGATCCTGATGGCGCTCAAGCTTGGCGGACGGGGGCTGACGGTTGTCGGTGACGATGCCCAGTCGATCTATTCGTTCCGGGCAGCCACGGTTCGCAACATCCTTGACTTTCCGAATGAATTCTCGCCGAAGGCCGACGTGATCACGCTCGATCGCAGTTACCGATCGACGCAGCCGATCCTCGCGGCCGCCAATGGCGTCATCGGTCTCGCCCAGGAGCGCTATACCAAGGATCTCTGGACCGACCGCGCCTCAACTGAAAAGCCGCGGCTGGTCACGGTTCGCGATGAGGGCGATCAGGCGCGGTTCATTGCCGACGAGGTGCTCGACAATCGCGAGGGTGGCATGCGGCTGAAGGATCAGGCCGTGCTGTTTCGGGCAAGCCACCATAGCGGCCCGCTGGAGGTGGAACTCACGCGGCGCAACATTCCCTTCGTGAAGTTCGGTGGCCTGAAATTCCTCGATTCCGCGCATGTGAAGGACATGCTGGCAGCCCTCCGGTTTGCTCAGAACATGCGCGATCGTGTGGCAGGGTTCCGGCTGATGCAGCTCTTACCCGGTGTCGGCCCGGCCTCGGCGCAAACTGCGCTGGATGCGATTGCGGAAGCCGCCGATCCGGTCGAGACACTGGCGGTCCTGCCAGCGCCCTCACGAGCGGTGGCCGACTGGCCGGGCCTCGTGTCTTTGGTCACGGACCTCCGCCAATCAAACATGGGCTGGCCCGCCGAGCTCGGCCGGATCCGGGCATGGTATGAGCCGTATCTGGAGCGCATCCACGAGGACTTCGAGATGCGCCGTGCCGATCTTCTGCAGCTTGAAGACATTGCTGCTGGCTATCCGTCACGGGAACGGTTCCTGACCGAGTTGACGCTCGACCCTCCGGACGCCACCTCCGGCCAGGCCGGGGTGCCGCTGCTCGATGAGGACTATCTGATCCTTTCAACCATCCATTCGGCCAAGGGGCAGGAATGGCGCTCGGTCTTTGTTCTCAATGCCGTGGACGGCTGCATTCCCTCCGATCTTGGCGTCGGCACGACCGACGATATCGAGGAAGAGCGGCGCCTGCTCTATGTTGCAATGACGCGGGCGCGGGATAGTCTGAACCTTGTCGTGCCACAGCGCTTTTTCACGCACGGGCAGTCCTCGACCGGCGACAGGCATGTCTATGCCTCGCGAACCCGGTTCATTCCCGCTATGTTGTTGCAGCATTTTGAGAACAGGTCATGGCCGGTGGTTAAACCTGGCCAACAGAACAACACCGGCCCGCGGCAGGTGCGTCTCGACGTCGGCGCGCGGATGCGTGGGATGTGGCGCTGAGGGAGGGCAAGGACTTGTGCAATCTCTATAATCTGACGACGACACGGGATTCCGTCGTCGAGTTTACGAAGGCGATGAGCGACAAGGCCGGATGGAACGAGCCGTCGCTCAATGTCTATCCCAACACGCTGGCGCCGATCGTTCGCGTCGACGGCGATGGAAATCGGGAGATCGTCAGTGCCACCTGGGGCATGCCGACGCCGCCGGCCTTCGTAAAGGGCAAGGCCGATCGCGGGGTCACCAACATCCGCAATGTCGGATCTCCGCATTGGCGGCGCTGGCTTGGGCCGACAAGCCGCTGCGTCGTGCCGTTCACATCATTTGCGGAACCTGACCCTGCGAGCAAGGTGGAAGGTGGACGCGTGCCGAATGCCTGGTTTGCTCAGGACCCGGACCGACCCCTGATGTTCTTCGCCGGTTTCTGGACGCCGTGGAAGGGCGTGCGGAAGGTCCGGGATGGTGAACAGAAATATGAACTTTTCGGGTTTTTGACGACAACGCCGAACGAGATCGTCAAACCCATTCATGAAAAGGCGATGCCGGCGATCCTGACGACGCCGGAAGAGGTCGATCTCTGGCTCACCGGGGAATGGGCCGATGTGAAACACCTTCAGCGGCCGCTGCCCGGCAACATGCTGGTCCTCGTCAACCCTCCTGAAAACCCCGGAGACGATTAGCATCGTTCCGGATTACGCTCTTGAGATGGTCATGGCCACATTGGATGAACTGACAGCTTTGGAAAGAGACCATGAGGTGGAAACGGATGATGCCGCCCCGGCCATCCGCAAGATCATCCATGTCGATATGGATGCCTTTTACGCCTCCGTCGAGCAGCGCGACAATCCCGAACTGCGCGGGAAGCCGGTCGCGGTTGGAGGCTCTGCGGCCAGAGGTGTTGTCGCCGCGGCCAGCTATGAGGCGCGGGCGTTTGGCGTAAGGTCCGCGCTCCCATCAGTGACCGCGAGACGGCGGTGTCCCGACCTGGTGTTCGTGAAGCCGCGGTTTGATGTCTACCGGTCGGTATCGGCGCAGATACACCAGATATTTGCCGAGCATACAGACCTGATCGAACCCCTCTCGCTCGATGAGGCCTATCTTGATGTGACCGAGAATAAGCAGGGGATCGCGTTCGCTACCGAAATCGCGACGATCATCCGCGCCCGTATCAAGGAAGTGACCGGCCTGAATGCGTCTGCCGGGATCTCCTACTGCAAGTTCCTCGCAAAAATGGCGAGCGATCTGAACAAGCCGAACGGTCAGGCCGTGATCACGCCGAAGATGGGGCCGGCATTTGTTGCCGACCTCGCCGTCAAGAAATTCCACGGCGTCGGACCGGCGACGGCCGAGAAGATGCAACGGCTCGGGATCGTGACCGGGGCTGACTTGCGCGAGAAATCGCTCACCTTCCTGCGTGATAATTTCGGCAAGTCGGGGAGCTGGTATTATCGGATCTCGCGGGGGATCGACGAGCGGCCGGTTCAACCCGACCGGCCGCGCAAATCGATTGGTGCGGAAGACACGTTTGCTGCCAATATATTTGAGCTGGAGGCAGCGACGGCGGAGTTGATCCTGCTCGCCGAGAAGGTCTGGCGCCACGCTGAGAACAGGCAGATCAGTGGGCGGACCGTGACGCTGAAAGTGAAATACGCAGATTTCCAGCAGATCACGCGAAGCCGGACGCTGGGACACGACATGCGAAGCGCAGATGAAATCGGAGAGATTACAGGGGCGATGCTTACTGGGCTTTTTCCGGTGCAGAAAGGAATTCGGCTGCTCGGTGTAACCCTTTCCTCGTTGTTCGAAAGCTCAGATAGGGCAGGGGTTAAGCAGATGAGACTGCTGTAATCCAGCAGTTCACAGAAAAGTACTTCCGCAACGTATGTAGGCAAGAGCGAGAAAATCTCTGGCACACTGCGAATCGGCAGCAAAGGGGCCGAAAGCGGACTGTCGGCTCCTGGAAAATTCGCACACATAAGCTGTCATTTCTTTTGAGAATTTCTGCGGTCTTCATCCTTTATCGGTCATTCGGGCAAAACGCAGCGGATGACCGCTCCAGCAACACCGATATGCGCTGCGCCTCTGAGTTCGGTCTTGCCTGCTCTCAGTCGTCACTCGCGCTCTTCAGGGATTTTGAACAGGCGTAGGCAGAAGAGCAGATTCCGGTTTTCGTGCACCCCACCAAAAAAGGTGTAGACGGAACGTCGGCGATACCGATAAAACGTCCTGCGTTCTAAAACCGAGTGGTGAACGACAGGTTGAAACGGTTGGCCTCGCCGTCGGCGTTGCTGGCGCCGTGGGCGTATTCAAGCGTCAGGCTGCCGTTATGGGGGCTGTCGATTTCGGCGGCGGCGAAGCGGATGCCGAGGCCGACGGCGCCCGCACGGGTGATCTCGTCTTCCAGCGCAGTCGGCTGTTCGAGCTTGGCGATACCGCCGGCGGCGAATACGTAAGGGGCGGCCGAGACCGCGAAGCCGGTATGGCTTTTGAAAGGCTTGAACGTGGTCGGATAGGCAAGTTCAGCGCGAATGGCCGCGCCGGTATCGGCCTCGATCTCGCTCACCATATAGGCCGAGACCCAGTTGAGTCCGCCAAGGCCCATCTGTTCCGACGAAGCCATCGGCTGCCCGAACGACGTCTGGGCCTTGGCCGTCAGCGACAGATTGAAGAGATCGCCGAGCGTCTGAAGATAGCTGCCTTCGGCCTTCAGCTTCTGGAAGTCCGGCTTAGCGCCATCGCGCGACATCGGCAGTGCCGCCGTCGGCTGATAGGCCCCAAGCCCATCGAGACCGAGCGACAGCGTCGCCGAGCCCGCAACCCTTGCGCCGGAGGTAAAGAAATAGTCGCCGGACTGGGTCAGGCGGATCACCCGCAGCCGGTCCAGCGTGAACGGCGTCGTCAGCCCAGGCGACCTGAATGTCTGCTCCTCTTCGATGATATCGAAGCTGATGGTGGTCGACGCATTGGCGGCGCGGCTTCTCAGCCAGTCATAGCCGATATTGGTCGAAAGCCGCTGGTAATGATCGGGCAAGTCATAGCCGAGACCGGTATCCGACCGCGTCCGGCTGTCGACGCCCTCGACGTTGAGCCAGACGCCGTCCGTGCCCATTGGCAGCGAAAAGCCCGCAACGATCTGTCGGTTGCGCGGATCGTCGGAGAAAAAATTGCCCTCCGAGAAGCCCGGCCAGCCGCCGACCTGCAGATAGCCGACCTCGCCGAGGCCCAGGAGATTGTTGAAATTGACGCCGGCGCTGATCGAATAGTCACCAAGCTCTTCCGTCAGGTCATTGGCAACGCCGATAAAGCCGGTAACCGGATCGTAGCGGCCGGAAAGCTCCAGCAGCGTGCCGCCTGGCGTATCCCCGCGCTTCAGGGTCGACGTCATGTCATAGCCGGGCGTGTCTCCGGCCAGAAGCAGACGGCGTTCAATTGCCGCCTCGCTCGGGTTCTCGGCATCGACCAGCGGCGCCATCACTGCGTCCACCCGGCGCCTTACGGTCTCGGGCAGAGCCGCGGTGTCGACGCCCTCGACATAGCCGGAACTAACCACCAGCTTCAGTTTCTGCCCGTCCTCGATGGTCTGCGGCGGTAGCGACACGCGCGCCAGCGGATAGCCGGCGTGGATATAGGCAAGCTCGAGCTCGTTGGCCGCCCTGAACAGGTCTGCGGCACTGACCCGCTTGTCGGTGAACTCCCCCGCGATGCGCGCCGTCTCGCCGGCAAGCGCCGGCAGCCCGCCTTCGATATCGAGACCCGAGGGCGTGACGAACAGCTGGTCCGCCCCTTCCGGCGCTTCCTGCCCCGTCGATTGCGGCAGGACAAGCCCGCCGCTCTGCTGACGGATCACAGGCGGGGCATAGGAGGGCTCGACCACCTGGCCGGCGGTCTGCGCATAAGCGGCCCCCGTCTGGAGCGTGCCGAGCACAAACGCGCCTGCCAGTGCTGCGGCGGTCCTGGAAATTAGCATTGGAAATCACTCCAGCATTCTTGGCTTGCCCGCAGATCAGGGCCGTTGATATTCAAGCTCCGCGAGGTCTATGGGCATATGAACAGGACTTGCGGCCCTGCATCGCAGGCGGCATTGGAAACGGGGCTTTGTTCGGTGACGATCAGCGTTCCACGCGGGTTGTTGCTGTCTGCAAAGAGCGTCTCTTGCAGCGACCCGCCGGCGACCGTGAACGGATCGAATTGCTGGCCGGGAAGCGGAACGCCGCCAGCAGGAGCCGATGGCGCCAGAACCGGCAGCACCTCCAACTTGCCCGGCAGAAATGTGATGGCATAGTTGGGATTTTCAGCGTCCGTGAGACTGCCTGCGGTAATAGCGTAGGTGCCGACCGCCGCAGAGGACGGTGCGCCGCGACTTGCGGGACTGCCGTTCAGCGAAGCGTGGCCATCGACGAGATTGCCTGCGGTGATCTGCCAGCCAAGGACGCCTGCCGGCGTGCCGAGCTGCTTGACGGCATCGTCGGCAGTCAGCGTGATCGGCCGCGGCGAAACGGCAAGTGTATTCGCACGATAGCTGATTGCATAATTACGGTTGAAGGCGTCAGTCACCGAACCCTGGGTGACGGCATAAGAACCGACATTCGCCAGAATGGCTTGGCCGTCGCTCTCCAGCCTGCCTGAAAGCCTGTCGCCATTGGCAAGTCCCATCCCGCCGACCGTGTAGCTCAACAGCCCGAGATCGCCATAGGTCTTGGCACCCGCATTGGCCGCAACCGTGATCGCACGGCGCCGGATCGCCATCGATCCGTCCCTATAGCTGATGTCGTAATTGCCTGCGGCGGCACCGGAAAGCGCGCCCCCCGAAGCGGCGGTGCTATAGCCGCTCCCGGCATCGGAAGACGATGTTGCATCCGTCGTCACGACAACCCCGGAAAGCAACGATCCATTCTGGCCGCTCTTCCAGCCCGAAACCGCGTAGCCGATCATGGGCACGGCATCGCCATATATCATCGAGCCGCTGTCAGCCGTGACCGTCAGCGCCGCCTTGTCGACCGTCAGCGTGCCTTTCTCGTAATTGATGTCGTAGTTCGAAAGACCCGAGCCCTTTGCGGCGCTGGCAATGATGTCGTAGACGCCGGCATCAGCCTCTGCGTCCGCGCCAAGGCTCTTTTCGGAAACGGCGGAGACGCTGTCGCCATTAACGAGCCCGGCGGTGGTGAAACCGGTCAGGCTGGCCTTATCGCCATAGGTCTTGACCGCATCCGATGCCGTCACTGTCAGGGCCCGCGGGGTTACCGCGAACTTACCATCGACATGGTCGAGAGTGTAATTGCCGGAGGCCGCGCCGCCCAATTTCCCGCCGGCCGCCATCGTTGAGTAGTAGGTACCGACATTGGAGGTCGGGTTCGCGTTCGTGGTGACGATCACCCCAACCAGAAACGCATCGCTCTGTCCGTTCTTCCAGCCACTGACAGCGTAGCCGATCATCGGCACGGTATCGCCGTAGTTCATCTCGCCATTACCGGCCGTCACCGTCAGCTTGGCCTTTGCGACCGTCAGCGCGCCATCGACATAGTCGATCGCGTAGTTGTAAAGGCCCGAGCCCGTCGCGTTGGAAGCAATGATGTCATAAGTGGCGGCATTCGCGGACGCGGCGCTGCCCATGCTTGTCAAAGTGACCGTGCTTACCGTGTCGCCGTTGACAAGGCCGTTGACCGAATAGGCGGTCAGGCTGGCGACTTCGCCGTAGGTCTTCGATGCGCCCTTGGCCGTGATCTTCAAGGCACGCGGGGTAACCGAGAAGCTGCCGGACGCGTAGGAAAGATCGTAATTGCCCGCGGCCGTGCTCGTGATCGAGCCGCCGGAAGCGGTGGTGACGTAGCCGCTACCCACACCCGAGCTTGAAGTCGCATCGGTAACGACGCTTGCGCCGGTCACGCTGCCGGTGTCGGAATTCTTCCAGCCGGAAACCGAGTAGCCGAGATCGGTCGGCGGCGTTGAGCCATAGATCATTGAGCCACTATCGGCAGTGACCGCCAGCGGCGCCTTGTTGACCACGAAATCGGCACCGACATAGCTGATCGCGTAATTGCCAGCCGCGGCGCCCGACAGCGTGCCGCCAAAGGCTGCCGTGGCGTAGCCGCTTCCGGCATTCGAGGTCTTGGTAGCATTAGTGCCGACGCTGACGCCGGTTAGAAGTGCGCCCGTCTGACCGTTCTTCCACCCGGTTGCGGTGTAGCCGATATCGCCAGGAACATCGTCGCCATAGATCATCGAGCCATTATTGGCAGTGACCCTCAGTGTCGCCTTGTTTATCGTCACCGCGCCGGGCCCGTAGACGGTGCGGTATGTAATCCCGTCATCGCCGACAAAGCTCGATTGGCCGGTGATGGCGTAGCTGCCGACATTGGATGTCGCCGTGGCATCCGTTGTCAGCGTCGGCGCGAAAACGCCCGCGCCGCTGTGACCACCGTAAACGCCGGAATAGGTGAGCGCGCCCGACGCATCGCCATAGGTGATCGTCTTGCCGTCGGTCTTGACGAAGACCACATCGGAAAGTGCGTAGAGCTCCGGATAATAGCCTTCGCTCGGCGGCGCCCAGACCGTCTCGAAATTCCAGCCGGCATCCGTGGCCAGCGCATAGAAATAGGCGGTATCCTGGAACTGCGCGGTGGTCAGC
Organism: Martelella limonii; assembly: GCF_013344475.1. Lineage (GTDB taxonomy): Bacteria > Pseudomonadota > Alphaproteobacteria > Rhizobiales > Rhizobiaceae > Martelella > Martelella limonii. The sequence continues at coordinate 599,168 of NZ_JABUOU010000001.1, forward strand.
CCGATGACGCCGGAAGAATTGTCAGCGCCGTTCGACTGGCCCGTCGTCTCCTTATCGAAATAGGAATTCTCGATCGTGCCATTGTTAAACCCGATCAACCCTCTGATATCCGCGCCGCTGCCCGTAACGCTACCCGTCGCATAGGCATTGCTGATCGTGCCGCTATCATTGAACCCGACCAGCCCGCCGACAGAGTTGCCGTCGGTGCCCGTAACGCTGCCCGTCGCATAGGCATTGCTGATCATGCCGCTATCATTGAACCCGACCAGCCCGCCGACAGAGTTGCCGCCGGCGCCCGTAACGCTGCCCGTCGCATGGGCATTGCTGATCGTGCCGCTATCATTGAACCCGACCAGCCCGCCGACAGAGCTGCCGCCGGTGCCCGTGACGCTGCCCGTCGCATAGGCATTGCTGATAGTGCCGCGATTATGGAGCCCGACCAGCCCGCCGACAGAGTTGCCGCCGGCGCCCGTAACGCTGCCCGTCGCATAGGCATTGCTGATAGTGCTATTATTCAATCCGACCAGGCCACCGACATAGGTGTCGCCTGAAACGCTGCCGGTCGTATTGATATTCTCGATCGTGCCGCCATTCCACCCGGCCAGCCCGCCGACTCCGACGTTGCCCGATACGCTGCCGGTCACATAGGCATTGCTGATCGCGCTATAATTGCGACCGACCAGCCCGCCTACTGCGCCGTTGCCCGAAACGCTACCGCCCTCAAGGCCGACATTACGCAGGATTGAACCGAAATTGGTAAGTCCGAACAGGCCGACGTAATCCGTGCCGGGACGATTGATTGTCAGTCCACTGATCACATGCCCATCGCCATCAAATGTGCCTGTGAACGCGGAACCGGAAGTGCCGATTGGCACGAAGCCGCCAGCACCCCAGATGCCGCTTGCATTATAGCCGGCGGAAACCTCATTCGTTGCATTTGCATCAATATCGCCGGAAAGCCGGTAGCTTGCGGAAAGATCGGCGCCGACGAGTTGAAGCTGGTGCAGGTTGGAAACCGTGATCACTCCATCCACGGGCGCTGCCGCTTCGGAGCGAAGGATCGGGCGCATGTCGCCCGCCTGATACCAGGCGTTGGTAAAATCCCAACCGCCGTAGGCGCTGGCAGAGCGCGCGCCGACAGTGCTCAACCCGATCACGCCCGAAGCAGAGGCATTGTTGCCAACGCCCAGTGACACGCCAGTCGTATCAGTATCGAAATAGGAATCGGCGAAGAGATAGGGCTTGGACTCCGACCCCACAAGCCCTCCGACATTATGGACACCCGAGACACTGCCCGTCGCATAGGATTGCGAAATATTGCCTGAGGCATAGCCAACCAGCCCGCCGACAGAGCCGTTGCCCGAGACCCCGCCTGTCGCATAGGACTTCGTGATCGTGCCGCTGGATGCATAACCCACCAGTCCACCGACATCACCATCACCCGTTACGTTGCCGGTCGCATAGGATTGCGAGATATTGCCGGTGGCATAGCCAACCAAACCACCGGTAAAGTTGCCTGTTGTCGTCACTCTGCCCGTTGCGTGGGAGTGGGCGACCGAGCCGCGTTCAACAGCCCCAACCAGCCCACCAGCATAGCCCGCTGCTGAAATGACGCCGGTCGCGTAGGATTGCTCGACCGTGCCACCGTCCAACAGTCCTAAAAGCCCGCCGACCATTACCCTCCCTGCAACGCTGCCCATTGCGTAGGATTGCTCGATCCCACCGTTCGTCAAAGAACCGACCAATCCGCCGATCTCTCGGCGGGTGCCCGATACATTGCCAGTGGCATAAGAATTGAGGATAGAACTGCTATATGAGTATCGCCCGGCAAGCCCTCCAACCTGGCTGGCGCCTGTGACGCTTCCGGTGGCATAGGAGTTGCGTATCGACCCCAAGCTCTGTCCAACAAGGCCACCGACTTGATCTCCTCCGCTCACGGCTGCAGTTGCATAGGAACCTGAGATGGAAGCCGAAGTAAGGTTTCCAACCAGCCCCCCGACCATATCTCCGCTGGAAGTGACATACCCACTCGCATGAGAATTTCTGATGCTGGAATAGAGCTGTCTACCCACCAAGCCGCCAACAGCGCCGTTTCCTGAAACGCTGCCATGAATATAGGCGTTGTTGATCGCCCCGTAGCCGTTGCCAACCAGCCCTCCAACCAGCGAGTCGCCAGTAACGCTGGCATCTACAAGACCGATGTTACGTATGCTTGCGTTAATATCGGTCCCCCCAAACAGGCCAACACCACTGACAGAAGGTCTATTGATCGTCAGGCCGGAAATCACATGGCCGTCGCCATCAAACATCCCTTTGAAAGGCTCGATCGGCTCGAAACCCGTGCCGCCATTCCAGCCTGCGGTCGCGCTGGCGTCGATATCCTTTCCGAGCGCATATGTGCCCGAAAGATTGGTGTTGATGGCTTGGAGATTGTCGAGCGTGTTGACCAGCATGTAAGCCGTCAGCGTCGTGCCGCCGCCCGCCTTGCCCGAATAATCGACCGGCGCGCTGTAAGACGACGGATTGTAGTAGAGGGAAACCCCGCCGTCGGCGGTTGCCGTGATGCCGGAACCAAAACTGACCGTGCCGCTGCCGGTGGCGCTGCTATCGGCGCGCAGCAGTATCTGGGAACCCGTGCCGCCTGCAAGATTGGCGTTGACGGCGATGTTGCGATAGGCCGACAGCGTCAGCGTGGAGCCCGAGGCCCAGGTGACGGCGTCGGCAACAGTGATATCGCCATCCTGGCTGCCGCCCGCGCCGGTCGAAACCGTGACATTGGCGCCGGCAAGCGCATTCTGCAGCGTGGCGACATTGATGACACTGTCATTGCCCGAAGCGGTGAAGCCGGAAGACGTCTGGTCCGCGGCGTTCGAGATGGTCACATTATAGGGATCGAGCAACAGCGAGCCGAAGCCTGCAGCACTCGTCAGATCGGCAAAACCGGTATAGGAAAGCAGCGCCTTGCCGGAGACCTCGGCATCGCCGCCGGTTCCAGTCGCGCCGGTGGCGCTGATCCGGCCGGCGAACGCGGTGCGGTGATCCGACCACAGCACTACCGAGCCGCCATTGCCCTCGCTCACAGCATCCGCGCTGATCACCGTGCCGGCGCTCACCGTCAGGATGTCGGCATGCGGAACATCGCCGGCGCCCTGCCAGTCGCCGCCGATGCGCACCTTGCCGCCCGCGCCATAGCCGGAGGCATCGATCACGGCGTCGTCAAGCCGGATCTCAAGCCCGGTAATTTCGATCGCGCCGCCCTGGGTGGTCTTCGGCTGGGCGGCCTTGGCTCGGGTCGAGACCTTGCCCGTGACCGTCACCTTGCCGCCAGCGCCGCCGCCGAGCGTGATCTTGCCATTGCGGCCCGAAACCGAGCGCGCCTCGGCGACGCCGGAAAGATTGACGGCATGGCGCGCCGCGGCCCGCGCCGTTGCCGCCTTCATCAGGATGACGCCACCTTCCGCCGTCACCGTGCCGGAATTTTCAACCAGCGCCTCGCCGTCATCCATCAGCGATGAGGGGACCGCCACCTGCATGAAGCCGTCGCCGGAGAGATCAAGCGTGATCTCCTCGCCGGCGCCAAGCCCGGCCTTGCCATAGGGTACGGCGATCAAACCGATATTCTTCACCTTGCCGCCCATCAGCGCGGCATAGCCGCCGCGCCCGATCGTCACCACGCCCTCGTTAGAAACCGTGCCTGACGCGCCATTGCCGCGGAACACCATATTGCCGGACATGAAATCGTCATTGGTGATATCAAGCGTCGAGGCTACAAAGCCACCGCCGGCCTTGACCGTCCCGGTCGGCGTGATCGCGATCCCATTAGGGTTTACGAGAAAGACCTGACCATTGCCGGAAAGCGCCCCGGCAATCGAGGACCGCGTATTGCCGGTGACGCGGTTGAGGATCGCGGCGTTGTCGCCCGGCTGCACGAAATTGACGCTGTTGGCCTGGCCGACATTGAAGCTCTGCCAGTTGACGATGGCGCGGTCAGAGCCCTGCGTGACGGTCATGGCCGAACCGTTCGATGCGATAGTGGCCGCACCGGTGACCACGCTCCCACCGGACGGCAGCGCGTTTTCCGCGAAGGCAGGACATGTACCAAACGCCGAAAACGCGGCTGTCGCAAGAAGGGCAGCGCGCCACCCCCTGTGCCGCAAAGCCTGCCGCCCACGCGATTTTGCGAATGTGGAGCTATTTTGGTCATCAGCGACAACAGATGTCATTGGCATATCGCAAGTTCCCCGAACCCATTATATCGACAGCCGCAAGGGCCGATTGGCATCGAGAGTGCGGCCGCAAAACCAGCGCTAATCAAGTCAAAGCATATTTCCGCCCACGGAAAGCAATCCGGCATCAAGCATTTCTGCAAGAATACCAGATACTTGACTACCGAACCCGTTTCCCTATCTATTAGAAAAGCATCAAGTTTACCTGCCATTTCACGACAGAGATCCATTTTGCCTCGATTGCAAACCACAATCGCCATGACTTCGGTGCGTGGCATCGGTCCGCTCCCCGCGCTCATCGACAAGCGCGAAGGACCTTTTGCTGCGGCCGCTCTGTTTTCCGATGTGGGCCTGCCGCTCGATGTGGCGGCAGAATCCGAGCGCATGTTGCCGCTCAATAATCTGGTCGCGCTATACGAGGCCGCAGCCGCTATGACCGATGATCCTCTATTCGGCTTGAGGGTGGGACAGGAAATGGTCGACGGCTATGGCATCTGGGTCGATTATTCGCGTACTGCCACCACGCTGCGGACCTGCCTGAAGCGGGCAACAAGATCGATAGAATATCATCAGAGCGGCACTGAACTGGCGCTTTCGGTCAACGGAACGCGGGCGCTTTATGCCTATCGTATCTTTGGGCAGCGCCCTGAAAATCGCCTTCAACATTTGCAACACACTATACCGGCCCTGCTCAAGACGTTTCAGGTTTATACCGGCAAAGACTGGCGACCGGACTGGATCGAGCTGGATGTCGACTATGATCAGCGTATCGAGGAAATGGCGAAAATGCTTTCCGTTCCGATTCGTTATGGAAGCGCGGCCATGGCTTTCGCCTTCCCCTCCGCGCTGCTCGAGCAACCGCGGCAGTGCAAACCCGCTCTCTCATACCAGGTGCGGCATAACCATCTGAAAGATATGGTGCAACAGGGCCCACCCAGGGCCTTTTCCGATCTGGTGCGCGAAACCATCCATCTCGATCTCCTGGCGGGTTCCGCGCAGATCAACGCCGTGGCCAGTCGTCTGGGGCTAGGACCAAGAACCATGCAACGTATGTTGCAGGCCGAATCCCGTTCCTACCGTCAGCTTGTTTCAGAGGTAAGGATGGAGCGCGCCAGAGCGCTGCTCCTCAACACCGATTTAACGGTGACAGAAATCGCGCATCGTCTCGGTTACAGCGATTCAACGCACCTCACGCGCGCCTTCAGCCAACGGCACGGTTCCACGCCGAGTTCATATCGTGTGACAAATCAGCAGTTTACAGTCTGAGACTTTCGACGAGACGGACAAGCCTGAATCGCAGCATTCCCCCGCGTCTGGTCCCAGGTTTCACGCTGATACAACTGTCAGTGCTGACCGGCCCCCTTTTTGACCAGCGTTAAACTTGAGAGACATAGGGTTGGTGCTTTGCCCGCGGCAATTGGATCGTCTTAAATTGGAGTTTTACACGCGAGGATCACGGCCAGGAGATGGGGCGGACACGATGGAGGCATGTCCGCTTTCGGTGCTCATCGCTAAAGCCTCCACCGTCCGAAATGGAGGCACTTTCCGGACCGGCAGAAAAGGGGCCGTAACCTGTCAGGCAGCTTGTTGGAACGAACTCGGGAAAGCAGACGTTCCACGTTGACAGGCGCGGCGTCATTTTCGGCACATTCTGGTCGACACACTCGGCATGCCTCTCAAGGCCGAGGTTCACTCGGCAGGCATTCAGGATCGCGATGGAGCAGCGCTCGTGTTCAACAAAATCGCCAATCGTTTTCCCTTCAACGAAAAAAATCTGCGGTGACGGCGGCTATCAAGGCCAAAAGGTCGAAAGTGCAAGCCCGAGACCGAGGGAGATCGTCAAGCGCAATCAAGCAGGCTTTCAGGTTCTGCCGAAGCGCTGGATTGTCGAACGAACGTTGGCGTAGCTCGGGATAAACCGCCGTTTGGCAAGGGACTTCGAGCGGTTCTCAGCAACAAGCCTCGCCTTCATTCAGACCGCTATGATCAAGCTGATGACAAGGCGGCTCGCTCGATATCCGCTTTCTTGAACAGACTCTGAGGCCCAGCTGAAGACCATGACCCAAGCGTTCCGCAGAGCGTGTCGTTGGCCGATTTCAACGTTTCGACTTCGGAATGCATAACCGCGCTGCTGAGATTTTGCTTGCATATTGGAAAATCCGTGCCCCGCTACTTCGGCGGCGGGTTTTGTGGATGGATTTCTTCCGCGATCAACTGGACCGTTCGGGAGGCAAGGTTCGTAGGGGTTTCTTCCCAGTTGTCGATAGATCCTCGGGTGTAGGTGACCGCCACGGCGATAGTGATCCGGCCGGCGTCCGAGCGTTCGTCAGGCAAAGTGCCCACGGTCGAAGCGTAGCCACCGAACCGCGGCGTCTGGAAGATCCAGTCCCCCCGCAGCATAACGCCCAGACCGTAACTGAAAGCCTCGGTCAGTTCGTGGCAGCCTCGGCATCCGGCCAAGGGGGCGCCGAAGCCGATCAGCACCGGGTCGATCATCTGGGCGCGGGAGTCGGGCGTCAGAAACCCATCGGCGCCGACAATCGCATCGAAGCTCTGCGCCATGTCAGAGATCGTGGTGACCTGGATTGCGCCCGAGGACAGGGTCCAGGACGGGTTCCAGTAGGTCGAGTCCTCCCAGATACCCCGTTCGGCGGTGAAGGCATGGATCGCGGGGGCCGGGATCTGGGCCGTGTCGAAGCCGAAGGTACCGCTCATACCCAGCGGGCCAAGGACGTAGTCGTCCATCAGTTCGAACATCGACTGGCCGGTCGCCGCCTCCAGCACCTGGCCAAGGATAACGTAGTCGCTGTGCGAGTAATCCCAGTTGGTGCCGGGTGCGAACATTCTCGGTGTCGACAGGCTGACGGCGATCAGGTCGCCGGGTGTCCATGTCCTGAACGGGTCTTCCAGAAACGGATCGACGAACGCTTCCTCGTTGGCCACGTGATCCGGATAGCCCGCCGTCATGTTGAGTAACATCCGGATCGTCGCCGTGTCGCTGCCCGGCAGGGCTGGCATCCATTTCGAAATGGGTTCGTCCAGATCGATGATACCCTCTTCCGCAAGGCGCAGGGCTATGGCGCCAATGTAGGTCAGTGCGACGGCGCCATTCCGGAACCGGCCTTCGGTGGTTGCGGGAACGCCTGTCATGGCGTTGCCCATCACCTCGGTCAGGACCACCTCGCCGTCGATGCGCACTTCCAGCAGGAGCGAGTTCAGGCTGTGCTGCTCGAACTGGCTCTGGGCGATGGCGCGAATGTCTTCTGCCGTGTTGGCCTGGGCTGTCGCCGTGCCCCCGACGGTTGATGCCAGTACGATGCCGCAGGTTGCAACCCGCGTTGCGTGCCGCAGTTTCAGGCTGATTGTGTGCCCCATCCGTATTTTCCCTCTCCTGTTCACGGCCGGGTTCTCTCGAGCCCTTGGTGTTTTTGCGCCTGTCTTCCGGCAGGTCGATTGACCATGCATTGACGCTGCCTGACAGGTAAATCACTTGTTCGGATTGAGTTTATACCAGTATTCAACCGTGTGCCAGATTGTTTGCCCCAGTGGAAAATGCATGGCTGTCACGCGAGATCAGCGATGAACGGGAGCACGGCGATGACGCGTATCGGATCAGGTTCGAAAACAGTGCAGCTGACCCGCGCGGCGCTGGTAGCGTCGGTACTGTCGGTCTCGACCGCCGCGGTGGCACATGCCTGCGTGGCTGATCCCGCCGCGGTCACGGCCTACGCGGTGACCGAGGCGATGACCACCACACCAATGCCCGACGCCATGGCCACAAAGCTGGACGCCGCCGTCCGCGCGTCGCTGGACAAGGCCGCCGCGCCGGGCATCATCGCGGGCGTCCTGAAACCTGACGGATACTAGACGGGGGCCTTGGGTGTGGCCGGTCCGGATACCGGCGCGCCGATGGACGTGGGCATGCATACCCGCATCGGTCCCGTTACCAAGACGTTCACCGTCACCGCGCTCTTGCAGCTAGTGGAAGAGGGGAAAGTGTCGCTCGACGACACGATCGACCAATATGTCGACGGCGTGCCCAACGGCGATCGTGCGACCATGCGCCAGCTTGCGAACATGACCAGCGGCGTCCTGAGGACACAAATCGGTGCCTGCGGCGAATTCTTGAACAGACTCTTACACCTAACCTGCCTGAAGCTCACAATGCCCTTGCGCACTACCATCATCGCAATGACCGATACGAAGAGGCGCTCGAATGTTTCGACCAGGTCGTCTTCACTGAACGGAAAATCGGCCGAGCCTGCACGATTTCTGGCTGGCGCGCGAACGTCGTGTTCAGTCTTGTCGATGGCCGGGCGGCCTTTCGTGAGATCAACGGGTTGCTGAGCGAGGCAGTTGCCACGCCTTGGATATGGCCTTGGTGTGCGCGGCAGATTGCCGCTTTCGGACGCGCCACCATTGAGAATGCGCGCTTCGCTCAATCCTTCTGGAATCGATATATAGCGGAGCACCCAGAATTTGGTCGCGCGCGAGCCGAATGGCCTTTGACGAATTTCTATCTACGTCAGCAAGGTGATGATATCAGCACTTACGCCAAGTTTCGATAAGGGTTCGAACAGCACATTGCGCACGTGGATGCCGAAGATGCCGCTTTGCCCTGGGATCGGCTCGGTCACTGGGCTCAGGACGAAGGAAACTGGGAAGAGGCCCAGCGCTGCTACCGGAAGGCCTATGAGCTGGAGGGGGGACACTATGGCTATTGCCTTGGAACAGCGCTCAACTTTCTAAGCCGGTACGAAGAAAGTCGCCCGATCCTCGTTGAACAGGCCGAGCACCGAATGGCCGGATTCCGCCCCATCAAGACCTTGATGCGGAGCGCGGCGAATGGCTGCTTATCGGAGCTGGGTCCAAAACCGCGAACGTCCGAAATGGGGACGCAAAGCCGTGTGTCAGCAATCTGAACACGGGAGAAGCTCTTTTGGGGTACGGCCCCGCCGAAACGGAACCGCACACTTCTAGATCTCGGTGCGCTCTGCCAACTCGAGGGCATCTTCGGTGTCCACGCCGAGGTATCGGACAGTGTTTTCGATCTTGCTATGACCGAGCAGAATCTCAATTGCACGGAGGTTACCGGTTGCCTTGTAGGTCATCGCTGCCTTGGTCCGGCGGAGTGAATGAGTACCGTAGTCTTCCCGCCGTAAGCCGATTGCTACCACCCATTAATCGACCAATCGTGCATACTGCCGGGTGCTCAAGTTACCGGCACCATTTTGTACACACTCATCTTGCGAGACGTAAGCCCAAAATTGCGGACTCCTAATGCGTTAGGACTTATCCGTATAAAATCATACACTTGTCCACATTTCCGAGCTGATTTCCGTTGGAAATCTCATGTTCTGATCGGGTACTATGCCTCCATCAGCAACAGCGGGGGCATGTCCTCCATCGATAGAAGCGACTTGCAGCCTATGGCGCGAGAACGGGAAAGCCATGCCGAAAGTGAGGCGGTGCGGGAGCGATCAGTTGCTCGTCCTCGCTTCGCGCGTCGCCCGGCAGCAACGGCATCGGAACTCGAGCGGCTGCAAACCGCCCTCGAGACCATCGCCGCGCTGATCATAGATGATCCCGTCTACCTACCGATCTTCGAACGCCTGGAGCGTGAGATCGAGCTGGAGAGAAACCGTGCCGACACAATGGCCCGCGCCCGCGCAATCCTGCGTCAGAAAGAAATGGTACCTGCAAAACCTTGAGCTACCTGGAACACTTGATCGCTCAAAATGCCAATGGCTGCAACAGATCACTCAATTGCTCCAGGCTCGCTCCGGCGCCATAGCGTTCTCTATTGAGGGCATGCCCCATCAGATCGCGGCGGATGCGCTCGTCAAGGCCAGCGGCCAGCATGCGATCCTCGAAGGAATGCCGCAGGCAATAAAGCGTGTGCTCTGCTGTTTCACACAAACCGTTTTCCCTGAGAAACTTGTTCACCGTACCACTCAGGCCCGCCGAACGCGTCTGGTACCTTGAAAAGCCCTCCGGGAACGGCCTCATGGCCTCAAGAGAAACGCCGATCAGGGGTATGGCACGTCTTGCATTGCCGCTCTTCAGCTTCCGACCGATCGGCTTGATCGAAATGTGAGGAATATTGGCATCCAAATGGATCTCGTCTGGCGTGAGGCCTGCGAGTTCACTCGGTCTTGCTCCGGTATTGACCATAGCGAGAAGAATTGCCCGCGCCTGCTCATTCAACCCGTCAAGCGCGCCAGGCCGCAATAACTGATCCCGGATCCACTCATGTGAGAAAGGTGGCCGGGTCTTGGCCTCGCCGGATTTCAGGGCAATATCCGTGAAGGGCAGAACGAGACCCAGTCTCTTCATGCGGTTCACAGTCTTGAGCACGTCGCCAAGATGCATGAAGTCCTTGTTGGCTGTGTCGGGCGATATGTCCTCGATATCGACTCGCTCCACCCACCACGCACGAAAATCCAGCATGACGTCGCCGGAAATTTCGTTCAGTGGAAGGTTTCCGCAAACCGAGATGAAATTCCTGACGGCCTTGATCCGAGGGTTGCGCCATCGGCGCAATTGATCTTCACTCTTGCCAACTATTCGATCTTTCGCCAGCGGCCAGTAGAGTTCGAGCGCGCGCTCGACCGAAATGAGCGGTTCGCCAACGCCGCCCAGCAAAGCGGCCGCTTCCTGTGGCACGTGCCGTTGATCTGATACGGTTTCGATGCGCTCCAGCAGTTCAGCTCTGGGAAGTTGGGCGACCTTCTCTGACGTGAGATAGCGATAGCCGCGCCGCTGGGCTAGTTCTGCAGCTGCCTGAAACCGCACCTCGGCATCATCGGTATCGCCGGCAAGTCGAGCCTCCCACGCTTCGATCTGCTCGGCCCATATCAGAGGTGCCTTGGCCTTGGCCTGTGTCTCGGAATCAGTATGGAGGCTCAGCCAGATTTCGCTACGGCTTTCGACAGGCGCAAAGCGCTTCGGGACACGCCGCCGGATATAGAATACCGATCCTCTTCGCATAAGCGGCATCGCATGCTCCCGTCCGAAAAGTGGAGCAGAATGTGTAGCACATCGTGTAGCAAATCACGAGGCCGGCCAGCGGTGACTGAGGGCATTAATCACTAAGCTACTGATATAAAATCGGAAAATAAACTGAGGCGAGGAGTCGATCGGCGGAGGAGGTGGGATTCGAACCCACGGTACGCTTTCACGCACGCCGGTTTTCAAGACCGGTGCCTTAAACCGCTCGGCCACTCCTCCAAGTGATTGATAAGTTTGCGTTTTAGGGTTTTCCCTGAAAACTGGAAAGCGGCATTTGCTACCGCTTTGCTACCCAATCATTCACCGGAGCGCTTTGTAGCAGCTTTGATTGCCGCGTCAACTTGTTCTGCCGCGTTCGCCTGCATGCCGGGCATCACGTGCGAATACAGGTCGAGCGTAATGCCGATCGTGGAGTGTCCGAGCCGCTCACTCGCGATCTTAGGATGAACGCCGGCGGCCAGAAGTTGGGTAGCATGGCTGTGGCGGAGATCATGGAAACGGATACGGGGCAGGGTGGTTTTCTTTGCCAGCAGCCGAACCCATTCATGCGTCAGTGACGTGGGCTTAAGCGGGTTGCCATCGATCTGTGCGACCACGAAAGAACTGTGCTCCGGGCGAAGGCCAAGCTTCAGTTGCTCTTCAGCCTGGGCGGCTCGGTGGCGCTTCAATTCGGCCAACACCGTCGATGATACTGCTACGGTTCTCGCCCTGCCTGATTTCGGCTCTTTGTACCGGACTACCTGACCGACCTGTTCAGCGCTTTCCACAATCGCGATGACGCCGCTTTCCAGATCGACATTACGCCAGCGTAGGGCGAGCACTTCGCCGCGCCTGAGGCCGCAAAGAGCCGCGAGCAGCGCGGGGATGAACATTCTGGTATCTTTCAGCGCTTCAAGTAGCTCGGCCGTCTGAGAGGCGCTGTATGCCTCTACAGTTGGCCGTTCGATTTTCGGCGGTCGGGTGAGGGCTACGGGGTTGCGCTTTAACAGATCCCACTTCACTGCCTGCTCCATCGCTGTCAGCATCACGCGGCGGCAGTGATGAACCGTGCGGGGCGAAAGCCCGCCTTTCCCGTCCCTGCGTCCGTTTTCGAGTAGATGGCTCCATGTCGCATCGATGCGGGCCGGTGTCAGCTTGTTCAGTGTGATCGATCCCAGCGATGGCGCGATATTCTTCAGCAACAGGTCTTCATAGCGCTGGTGTGTCTTCGGCGAGACGTTGGCCTTTTCATGCTGAAGCCAGCGGATGAAATATTCCCTGACCGTCGTTTTGGCGGGCTCGATGTAGCTGCCGCCGTTCAGTTCCGCGACGAGCCGGGCGCACTCCGTCTCTGCCTGCCTTTTTGTACCGTGGAAGGTGTGCCATTTCCGACGCCGCTTTCCGGTTTCCGGATCAGGAACGTCCAATACAATCGCCCACTTGCCGGGGGAGCGTTCGCGGATATGGCCTTTCATTTTTCTTTTTCCTCTTTGCTTAAATGAAGCCTTTCAAGCTCTTCCTCGCTCTGCTTAAGAGCCTCAATCCGTTGCTCGAGAAACTTATCTTGGTCGGCGTCGTTCATTGCGTGATATTCAGCAACCTCTTCCGGCGTCATTCTTGACCAAACAGTAACAAGCCTTCTGTTCTCTTCCGCTTGTTCACGCGATTTTTGAATCTCATTCAAGCGAGAATTTGTGTTTGATATTGCTTCTTTCGACTTAGTTGTTCCTTCTTGTATCGTCTTCGACTCTGCAAAAGGGGCTATACCATTAAATACTCCCAAGATCATTGTATAAAGCTCCTCGCTTGCGTCGGAAGCATCAGTCAAGTCACGCAGTATTTCTCTGAAAAGAGAATCGAGAGCTTTAAGCTCGTCGCCTGTGAGGTTGACGATTTTCTCTCGCACTTCGTCCACTGAACGCACAGTGTCGAAATAAACCCGCTCAATTCCATGATGGATTTCGTCGGCATAGTCGACGATGCCATCTAACTCGTTGTCTGCAAGAATACCTATTTGGCAGAGCCTTCTAACCGCTTCCGACCTTGAGGGGATGCGATTATCGAACCGCCAAGTATCGATTGCCTCAACCTCATCCTCAGTAATTTTAATGTGTAGACGGGTCGTCTCGCTGTCGCCGAGTTTCGGCCGGGCCATGAAAGTCTCTCCTTATTAGATGTGCACGATACACACGAAACTGTTGCAATCAAGTTAATTTCGAGTTAAATATCGTTTCGTGCACACGAAACGCACGAAAGGAGGACTGACAATGACGATTGAAGAGGCACTATCCAAACCCACCATCTCCGTGCCGGACGCCGGGGCGTTGTTTTTCGGCCTAGCCCGAAACGCCGCCTATGAGGCAGCCAAGCGCGGTGACATTGAAACGATCAGGGTAGGGGGGCGCATTGTGGTGCCGGTGGCACCGTTGGCGGCTCGGCTCGGCCTGACAACCAAGTTCGGAGCGGGAGCTACGGCATGAGACCCCAGAACGCAAAAGGCCCGATCAGTGCGGTAACACTGCCGGGCCAAAGCTCAACAAACCAATTGGACGACGGCATGAAGAACTTTGCATCCACTACCACCAACCGCGACGAATTGCTAGCCGTCCGGCAAAAGCTTGAGGCCGGGCTGGAATACCTTGTTGCACTTCTCGATGAGATCGACGGCGAGGCCGATCGAGAAGACGACGGGACCGGCGAACCTGTTCTCGGATGGCCGCTGCAAGCTCACCCGATCACCAACGACATGACGTGTGACGATGACCGCGAGGAAGACGACGAACGGGAGGACGACAAGGCGGACAGCGAGCCATGGCTTGGAAGGCCGGAAGACGGGCATGACGGTCAACTGGCCGATACTGACCTGGAGGTGGATTACCAATGACCCTATCACCATCAGTTGCTGTCGTTGATATCGACCTTCTTGCTCAGCGCTTCCATGTCGCCAATGCCGCATGGCTGGCGACGGCGGATGAAAACGGCGATATCGAGGCGGTTGGCCCGGAATACGAAGCCGCGTGGGAGGCATGCAAGGACGTGCTGCGGCATCAGTGCAGATCGAAGGAAGAAGCAGTCCGCAAGACGGAAATCGTTCTCGGTCATGACTGGTTGATAGAATCCGCTGACAGCAATTTCGAAGATGAGCGGTTCTATCTGCGAGACTTCCTGAAAACGCTCGTACCAACCGCGCGAGGCCGGTCATGATTAAAGGACGCGCGCGTGACGGCGGCTGTGAACAAACCAGAACAAAAACGGGATATGTCGGGTACATAGTTCAATTTTGCCGGACAATTGGTATACTGGCGGATCAGGGGAGGGATGGTGAATCAGGAACGGAGGACGCCGTTTAATGAGCATGCCCAAATCCTCTCAGCCTTCAGGCTTCGAAGAAGCCGATCAGGCAACTCAGGATCGTTGGATCCGAAATCTTCTGGGAAATGAGAACGCGGAACGTTTCAATCGGGTAAGCGGCCAGCAGCGGTTTCGGCCAACGCCCGTGCGAGTTCACTTCGAATATTTCTTGCATGATGGCCTTTGGGTGATCTCTCGCTTCCAGAACGGTCAGCAAGAGCAACATGCCAGCCGCCTTTCAGAAGACGAATGCCGCAGCACCGTGAACAAGCTCCGGGCGGCTGGTTATACCGTCCGAGAAACTCGGATCGGATTTCATGACAAAACCGAAAAACCTGTGAGTGAGCGCATGCGGAACATTGATCGCTTGGGCCTGTATCGGGAGCGCACATGAGCAGCAAGTACAAGCGCAAGGGCAAGGCCAAGTTCATCATGATCGAGCGCTATTTTTGGCGCTCGGAGGCTTGGGATAGTCTCAGCCCCGTTGAGCAAATGGGATATCTTCGGATTAAATGGCGGTACGACGGCAAAAACAATGGTCGCATAGGTTGCTCCTGCCGGGAAATGGCAGACGAGTTAAAATGCAGCAAGGCGACGGCAAGCCGCGTCTTTAAAGTTCTGCAGGAGCGCGGCTTCATCGAGGTTGTCAAACCAAGCGGTTTCAGCCGCAAAGACCGCACATCTACCGAATGGAGAATTGCAGAATACCCTTGTGATGTCACCGGTGAAATAGCTTCGAAATCATTCATCCGCTGGCGCGCTGATGAAAAAACAACAGTTTCATCAGAGGGACACACAGTTTCATCAGGGGGACAGTTCGGCAGAATGAAGGTGGCAAATCATGGCTGAAAGACCTGAAAAACGACCTCACAGTTTCATGAGAGGTACCGTCATCGCTTCTCACGGTTTCATGAGAGGTACACATATAGTGTTACCAGGGGAGGGTGGCCGGGAGTATGTTCTGACACAGATCCGAGACAGGGTGGAGCGATAGCCGATGGAACACCAGAAAGAAACCGAGCTCCCGCTATTCGCTTGGACGCCTCCGAAGAAGTTGATGGTGTTTCCGCTCGTGTACCGGATTGGAAAAATCCGGGACGTGGCAACCAAGATGCTGGACAAACCGACGGAAAAGAGTGCTCGGCATTATCGACGGCAAGTTGACGAAGGGCTGACGGCTCAGCTTGAGCGGTTTGGCTTCGGTGACGGTGAGATCGGGCAGCAGCTGGACCTGTTCTGGCAGGCCGTGGAGCAGGAGATGCATCGTCAGTCTTACGAATGGACAAACAATCCGGGAGATGCGGTATGAGTGACGTGATCAAATTCCCGGCGCGTGACCGGATTGAAATCCATTTTTGCTTGGTAACGGGAGCGACTGTCACTGACGCGAACGGAACCCACCGCGTTTTCTATCATGTCGGTGAACGACGATTTTTCGTTGACCTGATCGACTCTGATGGGATCCGGCTGGGTATGCACGATTGCGAAAGCTACGACGAGGCTATCATTGCGGCCGGCGATCTGGCGCGAGAATGGGGGTGCGAGGTTTACGATCGCGTGGTTCGCGACGAAGGCGGTGACGAATGACAGACACCGCTCTGACCACGGCAGACATTGACCGCATTCTTGAGGGGGCATCGCGCCGGCGGCTACCCTCTCTTGCCACGGAGAGCCTATGGGGTGCGCAGGCTATCGCCGACTTCATGGGCACGTCTGCGGACTATGTGAGAAAGCTGTCCACGACGGATGATGAATGCCCGATCCGGATACGAGGCGGGCGGTACTACGCGACCCGGACAGAGATCGCGGAATGGCTGAGGCCGAAAGAGGAGCGCCGGCCATGATGAGAACGACGGAGTATGTCGATTGGAAGCAGCAATGGGATGGTGTCCCTGTCGTATGGGGCGAGAGCGATTGCACTGCCTGGGCTGCGCGCTGGGTTGAATTCGCGACGGGCAAGAAGCTTGACCTTCCGAAATGGAATTCTCGGCGCGATGCGCAGAGGCTGATTGCTGAAGCAGGATCGCTGGAAGCTCTCTGGGACGAACATCTCGCCAAGGTCGGTATCTATCAAACGTCAGAAGCCCGATGGGGCGATGTCGGTATCATGAACACCACGGTTGCGGGGCCGGTTGGCGGCATCTTTTCCCCTTGGGCCGCTGGCTTCAACTGGCGGGCAGAAGACGGTATCAGGCTGCTTTCCATCAGACCCGCCAATCTGATTGCCATTTGGTCCGTTGGTTACAATCCGGATTGAGCGGGCTTTTCGTGTTTGCAAAGCGTTATAATAAGGGGTGAAGGATATTATACCCTTGTTTTCGCGCTTTCCGGATCCAGCTTCGTCCCGCGAACGGCCTCGATAGCCTCCGGCGCGATCTTCTCGCCGCGCTCTGCGTTACGCTGAACAACGCGTTCTGACTGGCCTGTTCTCGCGGCAGTGTCGGCGGTGAAGCGGTCGGCTTTGGCAGAGTCGCCAAGTTGGCGACTCTGGTCATGCCCTCCGCCAATTGCACCGTGGGCCGTCTCTGGATGCAGCGCCTCGTAAGCCGCCTTGCGCTTTGCTGTGAATGTCGCCCGTTCCGCAGGCGTCAGCGGCGGAGCGCAAAGGTTCTCGTCGCAGTCGGCAACCGAACGAAATTCGTACGGCTGGGACGAGCGCCACGGTGGCGAAAGCCAACTAACTACCTGTTTTAGCGTGATTAACTGCATTTCCGGGAGGCGCTTTCTGCATCCTGGTCGGCTATATTCAGGTCATGAAGATTTGGCCCTTTTCCCGAACTGAGCAGAAGTCCCTCAGCAATCCGACTGAGGAAGAATATGCGCTGTTCACGGGCGGCAGCGTTGCCGGTTCGTCAGTGTCGGTCGCCACAGCGCTGACGGTTCCCGCCGTCCAGTCTGCAATCCGTCTTGTCTCTGAAGCCTGTGCCACGCTCGATATCGTCGTGGAAAAGCGTGACGGGACAAACTGGCATTCCGATGCCGAGCATCACGTTGCCCGCCTTCTCGGTGACCGCCCGAATGACTGGACGTCAACTTTCGAGCTGATCCGCGATCTTGTCGCGACGGCGCTGACCAGTGACCGGGGCGGCGCTGCCTGGGTAAACCGTGTCGATGGAGAGGTTCGGGAAATCATCCGGTATGAACCGGCTCATGTGACCATTGATTTCAGTGCCGACGGTCGGCAGGAACCCAGCTTCAAGATTAACAACCGCCCGGAAGATGCCCAGAACATCGTGCACCTCCGCGGGCCGTTCGGGCGCTCCTGTCTGGCGCTTGCCGCTGATGCCATCGGCGCGGCGAAGGACATGGAGAAGCACGCCGGGAAGCTGTTCAGGAATGGCGCTCGCCCCGGTGGTGTGATCGAGTCACCCAAGCCGCTTGGTGATGAGGGCTTCAAGAAAATGGGCGCTGCATGGCGCAAGGCCCACGAAGGGCCGGACAATGCCGGCCGGACTGCGATCCTTTGGGATGGCGCGACCTTCCGTCCGATCACGCTGACCTCGACCGATGCGCAGTTTCTCGAAAACCGCAAGTTTCAGATTATCGAAATCGCCCGCGCCTTCCGCGTCCCCCCGTCGATGATTTACGACCTCGACCGCGCCACCTGGTCCAACTCCGAACAGATGGGCAAAGAGTTCCTGTCCTATTCGCTTGAGCCGTGGCTGAGGGCATTGGAAGGCGCGATGCGTGTGGCCTTGTTCCTTCCAGAAGAGCGCCGCGATTTCCGCATCCGCTTTGACCGTGACGATCTGACCCGCGCGGATCTGAAGGTGCGAGCCGCTTCTATCAGCAGCCTTATCGCCAGTCGCGTTCTCAACCCCAATGAGGGCCGGGCATGGCTTGACTTGCCGCCGCGTGAAGGTGGCGAGGAATATGCGAACCCGAACACGGGAAGCAGTCAGCCCGGCGATGTGGGCGATTCCCACAATGACGAAACAGAGGACCGTGAAAATGGACCTGAGTGACGTTCTCTCCAACGTGGCCGATCAGGACAAGGGCCGCATGCTCGAAATTGTCGACCCATGGAAGGGCAAGCCTACGGGTATGCGCATGTGGCTCGCTGGCCCGGACAGTGACGTCCAACGCCGCGCCCGCATTGCGATGATGGACGAGCTTGCGGAAGCCGCAGACGATCAGGGCAGGGTGTCGGCAGAGGCCCGTGAGAAAGCCCGCCTGAAATGTCTGGCCCGTTGCGTGTTGCACTGGGAGATCGAGGAAGACGGCAAGGCGGTCGCCATGACGCACAAGGCGATCTTCCGGGTGCTGACGGCGGGTGCATGGATACAGGCTCAGGTCGATGCCTTTGCCGGTGACCGCGCCAATTTCAGGCCGGAGGTTTGACGATGGAAAAGCTCTTCATCGAAACCAAGCTGGCCGCGCTCGAAGGCGGATTGATCGAAGGAACAGCATGGCCGTTCGGTTCACCTGATCGCGTCGGGGACGTGATCGAGAAGGGGGCGTTCGTCGGCGCTTCCCTGCCTTTGCCAATGCTGTTCGGCCACGATCCGAATGACCCGGTCGGCACTTGGACGGCTGCTGATGAGGATGAGGAAGGTCTGAAGGTCAAGGGCTCGCTTCTGATCGATGACGTTGCCCGCGCCCGTGAGGTTCACGCTCTGGTCAAGGCCGGCGCGGTCAAGGGGCTTTCGGTCGGGTTCCAGACCCGGAAGGCAAGCCCCCGCAAAGGCGGGGGCCGAACAATCACCAAGCTCGATCTATGGGAGGTGTCGCTTGTCACCTTCGGCATGCATCCCGGCGCACGGGTTACCAGCGCGAAATCCGCAATCAGGGCTCTGACACTGGCAGAAGCTCTTAACCGCGCCACGGCGCAACTGAAAGGGTGAACAACCTATGCAGCATTTCACCAAACAGGCGCTGGCGAGTTCGGCGCTGATCCTGAAGGGTGAGGAAGACGACCCCGAAAACCTCGTCACCAAGGCGATCGAGGACCTGACGAAGACCGTCGATGAACGGTTGAAGAAGGTCGAAGAAAAGGGCGCCGATCCGAAGGTCGAAGAGCGTTTGAAGGCGCTGGAGACCAAGGCCAACCGGCCCGGCGGCGATAAGAAAGAGGATGAGCAGACCGAAGAGCGCAAGGCGTTCTCGATCTATCTCGCCCGTGGCGATGCGCTTCCGGCTGAAGAGCGCAAGGCGCTGACGGTTTCGAGCGATCCGAGCGGCGGCTATTTCGCCCCGGCGGAAATGTCGTCTGAGTTCATCAAGGAGCTTGTCGAATTCTCTCCGGTTCGTTCTGTTGCTTCGGTTCGTTCGACCGGCGCGCCGTCCGTGGTCTATCCCAAGCGCACCGGCATCACCAATGCCAAGTGGAAGGGTGAGACGGAAGCGCAGGAAGAATCGACGGCCAGCTTCGGACAGGCGGAAATCCCTGTTCATGAGATTAGCACATATGTCGATATCTCGAACCAGCTTCTTGCCGACAGCGGCGGGCAGGCCGAGACCGAAGTGCGCCTGGCGCTGTCCGAAGACTTCGGCCAGAAGGAAGGTTCGGCCTTCGTCAACGGCACGGGCGCGAAGCAGCCGGAAGGGTTCATGACCAACCCGGATATCGCTTACTTCGCCAATGGCCACGCCACCAACCTTTCCGCCGATGCGCTGATCAAGCTCATGTATTCGATGCCGGCGACCTATCGCGGTCGCGGTTCCTGGGCCATGAACGGCACCACGCTCGGCGTCATCCGCACCCTGAAAGACGGACAGGGCAATTACTTGTGGCAACCGTCCTATCAGGCCGGTCAGCCGGAAACCATTCTCGGCCGTCCGGTGGTCGAAATGGTGGATATGCCGGATATCGCGGCCAATGCCTTCCCGATCATCTACGGCGATTTCTCGGCCTACAGGATCCTTGACCGGGTGAGCCTGTCGATCCTCGTAAACCCGTATCTTCTTGCCACGTCCGGCCTGACCCGCATCCACGCCACGCGCCGTGTCGGTGGCCGTGTGCTCCAGGCAGCGCGCTTCAAGAAGCTCAAAATGGCGACCAGCTAAGGAGGCTGTCATGCGTGATCTTGTGAACAACATCGGAGCGGTACAGGCGCTTGTCCCTGCCGTTCTTTCCGCCACGGCAACCGGCCCGGCGCTCGACCTGATCGCCTTTGGCAGTGCCGCTCTCGTGATCAACACCGGGGCGATCGCATCGGCTGGTGACTTCACTGCCAAGCTTCAGGAATCGGACACCACGACCAGCGGCGATTTCACCGATGTCGATGCCGATCATCTGGAAGGGGTATTCCCTGCCAGTCTGGAAGCTAATGCGGTGGTGAAAGTCGGGTACAAAGGCTTCAAGCGCTATATCCGGCTCGTGGTCACCAAGAACGGTGGAACCTCGATCGCTGCCGGCGCGGTGCTGATCAAGGGCCATGCTGCCGAACGTCCGGTGGTTTGATATGGCACAGGCTGATCCGCTTTCCGGCTACGCAATGGCGTCCACCGCAATGGGTGAGCGTCATTTCGAGATCGTGCCGAGCGATACGGAAGACATGGCCATCCGGCCAAGAACGATCTTCTGTGCCGAAGACGGCACGGCGGTCATTCGTGATGAGGGTGGCACTGATCTGCCCTATCAGATGACGGCAGGAACCTACCTTCCGTTTCGCGGTGTTCGTGTTCTAGCGACTGGCACGACCGGCACCTTCTACGGGTGGTGGTAACCATGCCGATGAAAGCCCCTCGCGTCTGTGGATACTGCGGCCTCACCCATATGACGGGTGAGCAATGCAGTCTCGTGGCCGCGCGGGACAAGGCCCGGAAGACCCGCTTCGACCGGAAGCGCCCGAACGCCCGCCAGCGTGGTTACACCGCACAATGGGAAAAGGAGAGCAAGGCTTTCCTGCTGGACTATCCCTTCTGCATCCGCTGCGGCGCTCATGCCCAACTGGTTGACCACAAGACCCCTCACAAGGGCGATCAGCGGCTCTTCTGGGACCGCACCAACTGGCAACCCCTATGCCATCACTGTCACAACAGCGCCAAGCAATCGGAAGAGCGGCGCACATCCAATGAGGTGAGACCATGAGCCTTTATGCAACGGCTGGTGCCAAGCTCTATATCGGCGGCACCAAAAGCCAGAAGAACAACGACTTCACGAGCGCTGATTTCACCGGTGAGACGTGGGTCGAGATCGCCAACCTTGAGAACCTGGGTTCTCTTGGCGACACATCTGAAACCGTAAGTTTTAACGCCATTGGTGAAAGCAGGACGAAGACCCTTAAGGGCCCGCGTTCGGCCGGAACAATGGAAGTGGTGTGTGGCATCAGCAATGACGATGCCGGCCAGCTCGCAGCGATCGCAGCTGAGAAGACGCCCTATGACTATGGTTTCAGGCTGGTGCTCAATGACGCCCCGCCATCCGGAAGCGACCCGACGCCATCAGAGCGCATGTTCATCGCCAAGGTGATGAGCGCATCCGAAGCCTTTGACGAAGCAAACAGCGTCATGAAGCTGAACATCTCCCTTGCGGTCAATTCGAATGTGGTGCGCATCGCCGCAGCGATGGGTGACTGACCGGGGGTGGTCTTGAACTTTCCGCGCCTGCTCGGGACCGGCGCGGGGAGGCAAACGCAAGATTTGACCGAAATGGAGTTTTGGCCATGGCGATCGTGACGCTTGAAGAATTTAAGGCACAGCTGAATTTCACGGATGACCTTGGAACTGCTGATGACGCCTTGATGGCGGTCAAGATTGCCGCAGCACAAGACCATATCGAGCGGTTGCTGGGGTACAAGATCGAAGAGGTCTACCCCGGCGCGCCCGACGATCCGGTACCGGCCTCCTTGTCGCAGGCCGTCCTGATGCTGGCCGCGCACTGGTACGAAAATCGCGAAACCGTGATTATCGGTGTCACGGCAATGCCGATGCCGCTGGGTGTGCAGGAAATCGTCCGCGAATATCGGGAATGGAGTTTCTGAAATGGCAGATGATGGCGGAATCTCCCGGCTGAAGCGGCGCTTGAATGCCATACCGAAAGAGGTTCGCGCGGCGGTCGATCCTTCATTGTTGAAATCAGGAAACGAGCTGGCAAGAACGGTCAAGCAACTTGCGCCAGAAGATAGTGGCGATCTGAAAAACAGCGTTGCTGTCACGGGCCCGAAGCAACAGACGCCGGCCTATTCTCAGCCCGGCGGCTCTCAGATCGTGGCCGAGAACACCGTTGCGGTGACGGTCGGAAATGAAGACGTGCGGTATCCACACTTGCTCGAATATGGAAGCACGAAGATGCCGGCGCAGCCGTTCTTCTGGCCGTCTGTTCGGCTCCTGAAAAAGCGCATCGCCAATCGTACTAAACGAGCCATTTCAAAGGCCGTCAGGCAGCATTGGGGCACATGATGGATGCTGAACTTGCACTCCAGAAAGCCGTACGCGATCGTCTGGTGACGACAGAAGACGTGGTTTCAAACGTGCCTGCTGGGCATATCTTGGACCGCAATGAGCGACCAGCCCCTGACCCGTCAATCATTATCGGAACGGGCCAGACCGTTGACGATGGCAACAGCATCGCCCGTGATCGTCATCACATCTACATGGACTTGCATATCTGGAAAAAGGAACCCAGCCTCACTGGCGTAAGGGCCATAGCCGGGGCGCTGCGATCAGCCCTGCATTCGTCAAAACTCGTGCTCGGCTCAGGTTATCACTGTGTTGACTGCCGCGTTGCATCCATGCGGTTCCTGCGCGACCCTGATGGCGAGACGAGCCACGCTGTTGTCAGCGTCGAAGCGATTGTAGTCGAGGTGTCCCAATGAGAGCGGGAAACCTCGACCGTACAATCACCATTCAGCGCTACACGAGCACCGTTGATGAATTCGGCGCACCCGTCTTCATCTGGCAAGACATTGCAACACTTCGCGGCCAGAAAGTCGAGTCAAGCACCGAGGAGTTCATCCGTGATTTCGGTGCCAGCGATGAGGCCGTGATCGTGTTTCGTACACGGTATATCGACGGCATTACCAATGCTGACCGTGTCGAATACGGCTCGGGGACGTACTTCAACATCAAAGGGTTGAAGGAGATCGGCCGGCGCAATGGTCTCGAAATCAGATGTGTGAGGCTGTCATGAAGGGAACGAAGCCCCACCTCGTTGTCGATAACGGGGCCATGCGGAAGGTTCCGCCGGCCCCCTCATGGCTGTCCGCCGACGCCAAGAAGGAATGGCGTCGTGTCATCCCGACTCTGGTTGAGCGCCGGATACTGACGACAGCCGATCTTGCCAGCCTTGAAAACTACTGTGTGTGCGTCGGTCGTATCCGAGAGGTGGAAGGCCAGATGCAGGCAACGGACGATCCTGAGATAACTGTGAAGCTATTCAGGGTTCAGGACAAGGCCATGCAGTCTGCCCGCCTGCTTGCCGCCGAACTGGGGCTGACCCCAGTTTCCCGTTCACGTCCAGCGATAAGGGATGATGACGATGATGATTCCCTCCTGGATTGATGACGGTTCCGAAATCCCCGATCCGTTCGGGTATGGCGAGCGCGCGGTGCAATGGCTACGCCGTCTGAAGCATCCGAAAAACCCGGCCTCCGGTCATCCGTTCCAGCTTGACCCGTGGCAAGAGCGCATAATCCGAAAGCTCTATGGTCCGCGCCATGAAGATGGTTCGCGCATCGTGCGCCGTCTTGTGCTTCTGTTGCCCCGTGGTGGTAGGAAGACCAGCCTTTGCGCCGGTATCACGCTGTTGCATCTGATGGGGCCGGAGCGCCTTCCCGGCGGTCTGACCGTCTCGGCGGCATCTGCCCATGAGCAGGCGATGGAGCTTTTCAACGAAGCGGCCATGATCGTGCAGGGCGATCGGCGCATGGAAAAGCACCTGTCCGTGCGTGAATACACCTCATCGATCAGCTTTCGAAAAGAGCGGTCGCGCTATATCGCCGTTGCTTCTGACGGAAAGGTGCAGCACGGCAAGACCCCGAATGTCGTTATCGCCGATGAGCTTCACGCATGGGAGGGCCGCGCCGGACAACGCCAGTGGGAAGCACTGGATAGTGCGCTTGTGAAGGTGCCGGGAACGCTGTTGATCGTCGCCACGACCAGCGGGCGAGGGCAGGAAAACCTTGCGTGGAAGACGGTTGAGTACGCCATCAAAGTCCAGAAGGGCGAGATAGAAGATCCCGCCACGTTGCCGGTGATCTTCATGTCGGAAGAGGGTGACGATTGGCAGGATGAAGCCACGTGGTTCGCCGTCAATCCCGGCATGAAGCACGGCTACCCCGATCTTGAGAGCTATCGGGACAAGGCCCGCAAGGCGATCAATTCACCTGCGGATCGCGACAGCTTTCTGCAGTACAACCTCAATCGCTGGCTCGATCATTCGTCGTCGCCGTTCGTGGAAATGTCGGTCTATGACGAAGGCCGGGGCGATGTTGATCTTGCCGACAAGGAAGCCACACAAGCGCCGTGCTGGCTGGGTGTGGACCTATCCTCCAACAACGACCTGACCGCCGTTGTCGCGGCATGGGGCGACCCTGAGGCCGGCTATGATGTCTGGCCGTGGTTCTTCTGCCCGGAAGACAATCTTCGCCGGCGCGCCGACAAGGATGGAGTGCCTTATCCCCAATGGGCGGAAGACGGGCACATTCTGCCCACCCCCGGCAACGTTGTCGATTTCCGCATGGTGGAAGACGAGATCCGGGAACTGTGCGCCCGCTTCAATGTGCGCGAGATCGCATTCGACCCGCACCTTGCGCGCAACATGCTGAACAACCTTCTGGATGATGGTTTCCCGGCTGTGGAGATGCGACAGGGATGGGTGACCATGGCACCCGCCGTCAAAGAGCTTGAGCGCGCCATTCTTGGCCGTCGCTTCCTGCATGGTGGTCATCCGATCTTGCGGTGGCATTTCGACAATATCGCAGTGGAAACCGACAAGGCCGGGAACAAGTCTTTCCACAAGGGCAAAAGCCGAGACCGTATCGACGGCGCGGTGGCATGTGCGATGGCCGTAGGAAGAGCCGCCGCAGGCAACAGCAACCTTTCGGTTTACGACAGTGCCGAATTTACCGAAGACATGGGGTATTTCTGATGGCCACCGACGAAGAACGGCTTGTGGTAATGCTTGAGGCGCGAATACGCGACTTCGAGAAGAACATGAGAAAGGCAGGGAGCACAGCGGACCGCAACTATGATCGGATGCGGAGGTCTTCCACCACTGCGACCAAGCGCATGGAAGCCGATATGGTTCGCTCTACGGCAACGATCAACAAGGCGCTGGCCTCCACCACGGCCCAGATTGGCACCTTCGGGAAGGCCTTTGCCGGCGGGCTTGTTGGTGGTCTCACGATCGCCGGATTAACCGCCGTCGTTTCCAAGGTCCAGGACGTCGCGGCGGGCGTCGCGGAGGTAGGTTATCAGGCCAAGATTGCCGGGGTTAATGTCGAGGCATTCCAGGAACTAAAATATGTTGCCGATCAGAACAGAATTGGCGTCGATGCACTGACCGATGGCTTGAAGGAAATGAACCTTCGGGCGGACGAGTTTATTTTCTCAAAGGGCAAAAGTGGGTCCGCTGCCGAGGCATTCAAACGTCTTGGGTATGACGCCGAGACCCTGGCTGAGAAATTGAAAAATCCGTCGGCGCTCTTCGCGGAGATTATCGGTCGCCTTCAGCAGCTGGACAAAGCGGCACAAATCCGGATCGCTGACGAAATCTTCGGCGGAACGGGTGGCGAAGAATTCGTCAAGCTGATCGAGGACGGGGAGGCCGGCATACGCGATGCGATAGATGCCGCTCATGATCTCGGCATCGTCATGGACGAAGACCTGATCGATAAAGCTGTAGAACTGGATAGGCAGTTTGGCATCGTCGCCGACACGGTTGGTACTGCTCTGAAGACGGCGATTGTTGAGGCTGCTTCCGCGCTTGCGTCGTTCATCGATCTGTTTCGTGAGTTCGAAAACCGGAGCACGCAAAGCCTTCAGGTCAAGCAGGCCCAGTTAGCGCGTGAACGCATTTCTCTGGAAAATCAGATACTGGAGACCCAAAGCAACCCGAACATGACCGATCAACAGCGCCGGCGTGTTCTGAACAACCTTAACCGGCAAAAGGTCGTGGCGGATGAAAAAGACGCCGAGATCACCGGTATATTGAACCAACGTCTTTATCCGGACGATGGCGGCGGAACCACAATGCTGCCTCCGATCACGGTTTCAACGGCGGGCGGCAGTGGAAGAGGCGGTAGAGGGAGGGGCCGTTCTTCGGACAGGGATCATCGTTCGGTCGAGCGCATGGTACAGGCGTTGCAGGATGAGCTTGCCATGCTCCAAATGACCGACCGTGAGAAAGAGGTTTACACCAACCTCAGGCGCGCCGGAGCCGCTGCGACGCAGGCTGAACAGGCAACCATTACGAGCCTCACAGAATCTCTTTACGACCAGAGTGCGGCACAAGAGAGAG
Organism: Martelella limonii; assembly: GCF_013344475.1. Lineage (GTDB taxonomy): Bacteria > Pseudomonadota > Alphaproteobacteria > Rhizobiales > Rhizobiaceae > Martelella > Martelella limonii. Next base: position 626,138 of record NZ_JABUOU010000001.1, read on the forward strand.
CGGCCGAAACCGCGAAATTCTTCGGCGATATCGCTTCTGACAGCTTCTTGGCGATGATACCGGCCATTCAGACCGGAAACGCCGCGCTGGACAACATGATCAACAAACTTATCGAGGCCGCAGCGCAGGCCGCTTTGTTCGGCAGCGGACCGCTGGCAGGACTCTTCGGAGGAGGTGCTGGTCTTCTCGGTGGGCTGTTCGGTCTTCCCGCCCATGCATCCGGAACGCAGTTTGCGCCCGGGGGAATGTCTCTCGTGGGTGAGCGCGGCCCCGAGTTGGTAGACCTGCCGCGCGGATCAAAGGTGATCCCCAATCATCAACTCCCCTTAGTCGCACCGGGTCGCAGCTCTCAGAATGTGCATGTGACCGTGGGCGTTGCCGCCAACAGCCAAGGCTCTATCGCGCCTTACGTCGAGAGCGTCGTGGCCAAATCCGAAAAACGAACAAACGCTGCCATCTCCAAGAATCTTCGCGGCGAGGCCGCCCGTGCTGCCCATTATGACAGTCAGCGCCAGTTGAACAGGCCGGTCACTCGGTAATTCGAAAGGAAGCTTCAATGAGAGTATTCGCACTCGTTTTCATGATTTTTTTGGGTTCTTCGACTGCCGCGTTGGCCGAGCCTGCCAGCATCAGCGCGTTTCTCAGTAGTACGCTATTCACTATCGGCGGCGTCAGTGTCAGCGTGGCGCAGGCTTTGGGGATTGCGATCGTCACAGGTCCCTGCAAGGCCGTATTCCGGAGGAGAAAGAAATGAGCTCCGTGATCATCTTGCCGCAGCAGGATTGCATACACCTCGCCTGCGATACAGCGGCCTTCTTCAAAAGCCACTTCAGATACCACGCGGTGAAGGCTTTGCCGATACCGCACCTAAATGCCGTCGTGATGGTGAGGGGCAGTATCTCTCGGTCCAGAGAGATTTTTCTAATGGCCGGACAATGCAGCTCGCAAGACGAGCTTATCAGGGTGTTCCCCAAGAAACTCGATTACTTCCGCTACTCTTGGCGGCGCATCTTCCCCCGGATTCATCATTTTGATGTTGCGGTCGCAGGTGTGGGCATCGGTCGACATAGCGATCCCTTTTGCATCCACCTTTCAACTCAGGGGAGCGAGGGCGGTGCTGGGCCTTACGGGGTCACGACAATTGATGATGTGTTCGCGTCGCCTGAACCAAAAGGTGATCTGTGGAAACTGGTCGCCGGCTTTGACCGAGATAACGCCTTTGCGATGGGCTTCCCCGGCCTGAAAGGGACAACTGAAAATCTGGATGCTGCTTTGCTTCGGGTCTTCGAGGCTCAGCGCTATTCCGGCATGGTCGGAGGCGCGGCGGTTGTCTATACGATCAGAAGGGACGGCATCACAGCGCGTTTGCTGAAAGACTGGAAAATGCAGCGGGGCGATAAGCTCCGGGTGGGCGATTGATGCGGAACGACCAGAGGCTTGTCGAGGCAGTGAAGCGGAATCTTTCCGAGGGCAGGGGTGTCGCCATACCCGCCGGCGGCGGTCTGCTTTGGAATTGGTTTCTCGACCTCAGTCGAACGCGGACGTGGCATTCGTTCGGGCCGAACCCGATTTCCTATCTGGAGGTCGAGGCTTATTGCCGCCTGATGCGCTGGGAGATGCGACCGGATCACATCGCTACGCTGATGGCGATGGATGAGGCGTTCATTGAAAATACGCGCATCCAGCAGCAGCAAGGGCGGCGCGATGATCAGCATTCGACCCGGCAGCTAACAGCCGGCCTCTTTGACGCGATTTTCGGGTGATGTGATGAAAGCCGGTGGAGCAAAGCACGGGAACTGGAAAGACGGATACTGGGCGGGCTGGGACGAATACCGGCACGGCCCGAAAAAACGTCCGAAGCCACTGCCTCGCATCCTGAAAGGGCAGAAGAGGGAACGCACAGTCGAGTCCGTGATGGATATCTTGGATGACTTCCGCCTGACCCAATTCGAACACGAGGCCGATTGCCGCCACGGTCTCCGCGCGGCGCTCTGCCTCCAAGGTTTTGCCTGGAACCAATCAGATTATGAGGCCACACGAGTTGTCGAAGAGGCCTTGCAGCGGATAGGAGCAAAGCGTCCGACCTGGTATCAGGGCCAGAAATATTACACCCAGTCGCCGGACTTCTGTGCATGGTGCCAAGCGCCAATGGAAGACGTAGAGCGAACACGATCACAGCGCTTCTGCTCCAAGGAGTGCGCGAAAGCCGCGCTTGAGGCTCGTGCTACCAAAGACAGTAATATCAGAGACGCCACGATGCGTTCGGCCTATCGTCTCGTGGAGAAATTGGAAAACCCGCCGAAAGAGTGCATCTATTGCGGTAAAACGTTTTACAGCGATCGAAAGAGCGCCGATTTCTGTTCGCCCCGCTGTGTCTCTCGACACCAGAAAGGGGAAAGCCTCCTCCTTGAGCGTCAATGTGTGGAATGCGGAACTACATATCAGCCGACAAACCGAAACCAAATGTGTTGTTCGCTTAAGTGCCGAGGACTGCATCAGCATAAAGAGTGGAAGGTCAAATTTGCTGAAGAGACCCGTGCGTGTGCATTCTGCGATACGAGATTCCGCCCGACAACGCCCTATGCAAAATACTGCTCAAAACGCTGTGCCAAGCTAGTATCGAACCGTGCTTATCGCGAGAGGCAGGGCTATGCCGAGCACCACCTCAAATGTGAATGGTGCTCCAACGAGTTTGTTTCGAAAATGCCGTGGGCAAAATTCTGCTGTAGGCAGTGCAAACGGTCATCCGAGACGTTCCAGCGGAAGGTCGCGAAACTTCCACGCCTGCCCGTCCCGGACTCTCGACCGCTGACGCCGGAATTGTTCGACAGGCTGCTTCAGGCGGCTTAGCTATCCGATGATATCAGCTTGGCAAGCTCGTCCTCGCTGATCTTCCAATCTTTAGTTTCCGCAAGAGCGCGTTCGCAAATGTCGTGGAAGAACGCCCTTCCGACACGAAGGATATCTTCATCGGCGGTTTCGACGGGCACTTTGATGCTTGCCTTTAACCATTCATGGAAAGGACCGGTGGTTTGCCATGCAAATTCGACTATCCAATTCTCTCCGCTCTGCTCGATTCCCAAAAATTGTAGAGGCGTATCGGTATCTGACAATTTCATCTCCTGTGGGGTACATCTCTGAACTGTTAGAGTAGGCTTAATCTTTACGAGAAAGCGCGAAAACAAGGGTATCGGGCCTGTCCCCCCTTATTATAGCGCTTCGCAAATCGGTTTTCACGGATTCTAATGTGCGAACCGCTCAGAGGGAGCCACGCCCTCGCTTATGTCGGTTGCGCCATTTCTCCAGCGTAAGCATGTCGTCCCAGTTTTCTTTGCCGTCGGGAGCTTCGACTGAGGGTTCTATGCCTTCTTTTCCATTGGGGTAGATCGTAACCACGAGAGTCCTAAGATTGACCTGGATTGTTGCACCGCACTTTTTTGCGGCCTTAATCAACCGCTCAATATCTGCCTGCCTGAAATTCGCTTTGGTCATTGAGAACACCCCGAGAACAGGTTGCTACCATTTTGCTACCTAACACGGTAGCACAAAAGGATTCTATTGATGACGGAAGATGAGTGAGGCGCGTGAAACACCCAGCAATACGGGACGTTGCGGAATAGCGCGTGACAGTGAAGAACGGTCTTAACCGAATTTCAAGACCGGTGCCTTAAACCGCTCGGCCACTCCTCCTGAGCGGGCAATTCACGAATTATTTGTGTTTGCGATTTAGAGCTTGGCCTTTATCATCGTGTGCGAAGCATGGTCAATGCCGATGATCGTTTGCGGTTGTTTTCGCCCGGATTTGCGGACAAGCAGGAGCGGTCCGGGCCTTGTTCGGGCAATTGCGGGTTGCGCATTTTCGCCAATTTTGTTAACGCGCCACAATGACGCCATCAAGCATCCTCATAGGACAGCTTGACAAAATTTCAAGGTCCAGGGGTTCCGGCAAGCATATCCGCCGGAACATCGACATAGACGTAAGAAAGATTGGCATGACAGAATTCCGGTTTTCCACTTCGCTTGCGATGCTCGCTTTGACGGCATTGATGGCTTCGTGCACGACCGTTGCTTCTACAGCAGTCGACAGCAATGAAGAGGCCGCGAAACTCGCCGAAGCTGAAGCAAACAAGATTTCGGAGGCCGAGGCGCTCGCTTACCAGAAGATCGGCAAGCCCTATCAGGTACGCGGAACGTGGTACACGCCCAAGCAGGATACCAAGTATTCCAAGACCGGCCTTGCCTCCTGGTATGGCCCGAAATTCAACGGTGGCCGCACAGCAAGCGGCGAAATCTACGACATGAACCACCTCTCGGCCGCGCACAAGACGCTGCCGCTTCCGAGCTATGTGCGTGTCACCAATCTGGACAACAACACCTCCGTTGTCGTTCGCGTCAATGACCGTGGTCCTTTCGTATCTGGCCGGATCATCGATCTTTCGAAGAAGGCGGCGGAGATGCTGAAGGTCACCGGCCACGGCGTTGCCAATGTCCGCGTCGATTACGTCGGTCCCGCATCGAAGGATGCCGACGACATGGACTACCTGATGGCCTCCTATCAGAAGAAGGATGTGCCGGAAGGCGTCGATCCTGGCCGATTCGGAGATGTTCAGCTGGCAGCGGCTGAGCCTGCGCCGGCGGCGGCTGTTGATATGTCGGCCCCTATTGTTGTCGATGCCGCAGCAGAACCTGCCACATTGGTTGCCGCCGCCGCGCCCGCAGCCGAGGAAGCAACCGAGGTTGCTGTCGCAGTTGCAGCGGAGGCCGATACGGTCGCGCCAGAGGCCGCAAGCGCCAAGCTTGCCATGGTCGAGGAAGAAAAGCCCGTCGCAGCGAATGAAGCAAGCGCCGCGGCTGAGACCATCGTTGCTGAAAACACGGCGACAGTCGTTCCGATTCCGTTCAAGAGATAGCGTCTTCGGGGCTTTTGCCGGAAGACGAATTCCTCTAAACCCTGACGGACCGATCCGTCAGGGGAAAAGACAGCGTGAAAACCGGGCTATTTATCAGCTTTGAAGGTGGCGAGGGGGCCGGCAAGTCGACCCAGATCCGCCTGCTCGCTGCGCGGCTCACAAAGGCTGGCCGCAAGGTGGTCGTCACCCGCGAACCGGGTGGTTCGCCAGGCGCAGAGGCCGTGCGCCATGTGCTGCTGTCGGGCGCTGCCGAGCCATTCGGCGTTGGCATGGAAGTGATTCTCTTTGCCGCAGCCCGCAATGATCATGTCGAGGAGATCATCCGCCCCGCGCTTGCTGAAGGCAAGATCGTGCTCTGCGACCGGTTCATGGATTCCTCGCGCGTCTACCAGGGCGCGGCCGGCGGCCTGGATCCGGCCTTTGTCGCAACCGTGGAGCGCGTTGCCGTCGACGGCACCATTCCTGACCTCACGCTGATCTTCGATCTTGATGCCCTGGAAGGGCTCGAACGCGTGGCGGCGCGTTCGCCGGAAAAGGCGCTTGCCGGCACGCCGGACCGGTTTGAAAAGGATGATATCGCCGTTCATGAAGCGCGCAGAAAGGCTTTCCTGAAGATCGCCGAGGCTGAGCCGGTGCGCTGCCGCATCATTGCAGCCGATGGCGCGCCGGAAACGGTCGCGGAAGCCGTCTGGCAGGCCGTTTCCCCCCTGCTCGGGGAGAAAGTCCATGGCTGACGATCTCGTTCTGGAAGGCGCCATTCACCCCGCTGCCAATCCTCATCTCTACGGGCATGAAGAGGCCGAGGCCTATCTTGCCGCATCCTACAGAAGCGGAAAGGGCCATCACGCAATCCTGCTCGAAGGCGGTGAGGGCATCGGCAAGGCGACGCTTGCCTTTCGTTTCGCCAACCATGTGCTTCACTATCCCGATCCGAAGAGCGCCCCAGATCATATCATCGCCCCCGACCATTCTGCGCCGCTCACGCGCCAGATCATCGCCGGTGCGTCGCACGATCTTCTGCATCTTGAGCGCCCTGTGGATGTGAAGACCGGCAAGCGGCGAAGCGCTATCACGGTGGATGAGGTCCGCCGGGCAGGGCATTTCCTGTCGCAGACGTCTGGCACCGGCAACTGGCGGATCGTGATCGTCGATGCCGCCGACGACCTGAACCGATCGGCGGCGAACGCGATTCTCAAGATCCTGGAAGAGCCGCCCAGACATGCGATGTTCCTGCTGATTTCGCATACGCCGGGAAGGCTGTTGCCCACGATCCGCTCGCGCTGCCTGCCGCTTCGGTTGCGGCCGCTTCACGAGGATGACCTGGTGCGCGCCCTTGGCGCGCTTGGCGTCCATGCCGCGGGCGAGGAGCAGGCGCGTCTGGCGGAGCTTGCCAATGGCAGCGTCTCGGAAGCGTTGAAGCTCGTCAATTATGGCGGCGGCGAGATCATCGACAGCTACCGCGCCACGCTCGAGGGCGGCGATGGCGAGGCGCGGCTGACGATGCACAAGCTTGCTGACGCCATGGCCAAGCGTGAAAACGAGGTCGTGCTCGATTTCCTGATGAGCCACATCGATGAGGATATCAAGGCGCGGGCACGGGCCGCAGCGCTTGCCGGCGATCTTGAAAAGGCCGAACGGCTTGCCGCATTCTCCTCTGCGGTGACGGGGGAGGTCGCCGAGGCCGAGGCGTTCAATCTTGACCGCAAGCAGCTGGTGCTCGATCTGCTCGCCCGGATACGCGCCGCCGTCAATTGAGAGCAGCCTTCCTCCGGTTTGACTTGATGCTCGGCGACAGTGGGGTTAAGACCGGGCAAACAACCGGCGCGGCAGCCGGCAAGAACAGCGCAGACGGACACCGGACATGACCGACCAGGGCAATAATTTCTACATCACGACGCCGATCTTCTACCCGAACGGCTCCCCGCATATCGGTCATGCCTACACGATGATTGCGACCGATGTGCTGGCGCGTTTCGCACGCCTCGACGGCAAGAATGTGCGTTTTCTGTCCGGGACGGACGAACATGGCCAGAAGATGCAGCAGACAGCCGAAAAACAGGGCATCGCCCCGATCGAGCTGGCCAACCAGAACTCGGCCGTGTTCCGGACCCTGCTCGAAAAGCTGAACTGCTCAAATGACGACTATATCCGCACCACCGAGGAGCGTCACCGCATCGCGGTTCAGGCGCTCTGGAAGCGGATGGAAGACAACGGCGACATTTATCTCGGCAAGTATGGCGGCTGGTATTCGGTGCGTCAGGAAGCCTATTTCGACGAGGGCGAAACCACCGTCGGCGAAGACGGCGTGCGCCGCGAACCGCTCGGTTCGCCGGTGGAATGGGTCGAGGAAGAGAGCTATTTCTTCAAGCTGTCGGCCTATGGCGACAGGCTGCTCGAATATTACGACGCCCATCCCGATTTCATCGGCCCGAACGAGCGCCGCAACGAGGTTGTCTCCTTCGTCAAGTCCGGCCTGAAGGACCTGTCGATCTCCCGCACGACCTTCGACTGGGGCATCCCCGTACCCGGCAATCCCGATCACGTCATGTATGTGTGGGTCGATGCGCTGACGAACTACATCACGGCGCTCGGCTTCCCGGATGAAAATGCGGCTCTCTGGGATTTCTGGCCCGGCATTCACATCATCGGCAAGGACATCATCCGCTTCCATGCTGTCTACTGGCCGGCCTTTCTGATGTCGGCAGGCGTGGCGCTGCCGAAGCGCGTCTATGCCCACGGCTTCCTGCTCAACAAGGGCGAGAAGATGTCGAAGTCGGTCGGCAATGTCGTCGATCCGTTCAACCTGGTCGAGCATTTCGGCCTCGACCCGATCCGCTATTTCTTCCTGCGCGAGGTCTCCTTCGGGCAGGACGGCAGCTATAGCGACGAGGGGATCGGCACGCGCATCAACTCCGATCTTGCCAATGGCATCGGAAACCTTGCCAGCCGCTCGCTGTCGATGATCGTCAAGAATTGCGACGGTCAGGTGCCGGTTTGCGGCGCTCTGTCCGACGAAGACAAGGCCATGCTTGCCACCGCCGACGGCGTGGTTGAAACGGTCCGGGGCGAGATGGACAAGCTTGCCATCCACCGCGCGCTTGCCGCGATCATCGCCGTGGTCTCCGAGGCCGACCGCTATTTCGCCGGCCAGGAGCCCTGGGCGCTGAAGAAGACGGATCCGGAACGGATGGCGACGGTTCTTTACGTGACGGCCGAAGTGGTGCGCCAGATCGCGATCCTGCTGCAGCCCGCCATGCCGGAATCGGCTGCAAAACTGCTCGATCTGCTGGTGATCCCGGAAACCGAGCGTTCCTTTGCGCATCTGGGAGAGGCGGGCCGTCTGAAGGCTGGCACGCCGCTGGAAAAGCCGGCTCCGGTCTTCCCGCGCTATGTCGCGCCCGAGGAATAGAAAGACTTTCATGCTGATCGATACCCATTGCCATCTCGACTTCCCGGATTTCGACAGCGAGCGGGATGATCTCGTCGCCCGCGCCAGAGAGGCTGGCGTGGCGCAGATGGTGACGATCTCGACGCGCGTTAAGAAGTTTCCGCAAGTCCTTGTGATTGCGGAGAAATACGAAAATGTGTTCTGCTCGGTCGGCACCCATCCCGCCAATGCCGATGAGGAACTCGACATTTCGGTCGAGGATCTGGTCGGCCTGACCGCCCATGAAAAGGTGGTCGCGATCGGCGAGGCCGGGCTCGACTATCATTACGAGCCTGAGAAGGCCGAAGCCCAGAAGATCGGCCTGAGGCGCCACATCGATGCCGCCCGCCGGACCGGGCTGCCGCTGGTGATCCACAGCCGCGACGCCGATGACGACATGAAGGCGATCCTGACCGAGGAGACCGAGGCGGGCGCCTTTCCCTTCATCCTGCATTGTTTCTCATCCGGCAGGGCTTTGGCCGAAACCGGGGTGGCCCTTGGCGGTTATGTCTCGTTCTCCGGCATCCTCACCTTCAAGAATTCGCAGGAGATCCGCGATATCGCCGCCGACGTTCCGATGGACCGGCTTCTGGTGGAAACCGATGCCCCCTATCTTGCGCCGACGCCGTTCCGCGGAAAGCGCAACGAGCCTTCCTATGTGGTCAACACCGCACGGGTGCTTGCTGAGGTGAAAGGTGTGAGCGAGGCAGAGATTGCGCGCATCACCACGGAAAATGCCTTCCGCTGCTTTTCCAAGATGAAGCGGGTCTGAAACCGTGGGATACCGCCAGCGCTTCACCATTCTCGGCTGCGCGTCTTCGCCCGGCGTTCCGCGGATCGGGGGAGACTGGGGCGCTTGCGATCCTGACAATCCGAAGAACCGACGTACGCGCACGGCGCTACTGGTCGAACAGATTGCGCCCGATGGCGGCGTGACGACGGTGGTGATCGACACCGGGCCCGACTTTCGCGAGCAGATGGTGCGCACTGGCGTCAAGCGCATCGATGCGGTGATCTATACGCACGCCCATGCCGATCACCTGCATGGCATCGACGACATTCGCGGCTATTTTCACACCCAGCGCAAGCGCATCCCGATCTATGCGGAGCCGGTGACGATGGGCCGCATTCTTGACGGTTTCGCCTACTGCCTGACCACGCCGGAGGGAAGCGCCTATCCGCCGATCGCCGAGCCGCATGTCATCGACGATCTCGAAACGCCGGTGGTGATCGAGGGGCCGGGCGGTGTTATTCGTCTTTCACCTTTCGCGCAGCAGCATGGCGACATCGTTTCCCTCGGCTTCCGCATCGGCAATGTCGCCTATTGCACCGATGTCAGTGATTTTCCTGCAAAGGCAATCAAGAAGCTTGGCGACCTCGATCTCATCATCATCGATGCGCTCCAGTATGAGCGCCATCCAAGCCACCTTTCGCTCACGCAGGCGCTTGAATGGATCGAGCGCTTCGGCGCCAGACGCGCGGTGTTGACGCACATGCATGTGCCGCTCGACTACGACACCGTGATGGCGGAAACCCCCGACCACGTCGAACCCGGCTATGACGGGCTCACGATCGAAGTCGAATCGATCTGACTGCCGCCCCTCTGTAACACCCATGTCGCAAATCGGCGCATGAGGCATCCTTGGGTGCAGTACACTCTCCTGACCTGCAAACGCGGCATGGCTCGGCTCTTCTCGCCGCTCGGTGGCGTTAGACGAAAGTCGTAAACCAGCGCTCCGGACCCCGCGTTTTCAGGCGAAATCGGCCTTCATGCATCAAGAACATGAATTTTGAGGTTGATTTGAGGAGCGTGAATTGCAGTATTGGGTACGGACTGCCTAAAAATCGCGCAAGAGAAAGCGATAGGCAAAACAGATGGGGACAATATGGCGAGTAACCGTGGCGCATCGGTTAAGTACGAGAATGTTCAAAAAAGCTATGATGGCGAAAGCCTTGTCGTCAAACGCCTGAACCTGGATATCCCGCCAGGCGAATTTCTGACGATGCTGGGCCCTTCGGGGTCGGGAAAGACAACCTGTCTCATGATGCTCGCAGGGTTCGAGCCTGCGACCGGCGGCGAAATTTACCTCAACGAGCGACCGATCAACAACGTGCCCCCGCACAAGCGCGGCATCGGCATGGTGTTCCAGAACTACGCTCTGTTCCCGCACATGACGGTCGCCGAGAACCTCGCCTTTCCGCTGCAGCTCAGGAAGATGAGCAAGTCGGAGCAGGAGGAGAAGGTCAAGCGCGCGCTCGACATGGTTCAGCTTGGCCGTTTCGGCAATCGCCGCCCGGCCCAGCTTTCCGGCGGCCAGCAGCAGCGCGTGGCGGTCGCCCGAGCACTCGTGTTCGATCCGGAACTGGTGCTGATGGATGAGCCGCTCGGCGCGCTCGACAAGCAGCTTCGCGAGCAGATGCAGTACGAGATCAAGCACATTCACGACAATCTCGGCGTCACCTTCGTCTACGTCACCCACGACCAGACCGAGGCGCTGACGATGTCGGACAGGGTCGCTGTGTTCAATGACGGCATTGTCCAGCAGCTTTCTCCGCCTGACGCGCTCTATGAGCATCCGGGCAATTCGTTCGTCGCCCAGTTCATCGGCGAAAACAACACGCTCCATGGCACGGTGACATCGATCGATGGCAATGAATGTACCGTCAAGGTCGAGGATGGCACTACGCTGGTGGCCGAAAAGGTAAATGTCGCCAGCGAAGGCGACCGCACCACGCTGTCGCTGCGACCCGAGAGGGTGGAGCTGATCGCGCCCGAAAATGTCGAGAACAAGGTGACCGGCCGTATCGAGGAGCTCATCTATCTCGGCGACCACATCCGCGTGAGGATGAGCGTGTGCGGCAATGACGAATTCATCGTGAAGGTCAGGAACCGCGGCGAACGTTGGGATCTCGAGGTCGGTCAGACGCGGACGGTCGGTTTTGCCGCACGCGACTGCAAGGCGCTCGATTACGCCGCCTGACTTTCGATGAGCAGGCCGGCCGCTGCTGTGGCCGGCCGGATAAACGCAACCAGTCAAAACGTAAGAAGGGGAACTTCTATGAAACTTCGTACCGTGATTCTGGCCTCCGCCGCGACGGTGGCCATGGGCAATGCGGCACTCGCCGAGGACCTGACGATCGTCTCCTGGGGCGGCGCCTATTCGGCCTCGCAGGACAAGGCCTATCACCAGCCCTATATGGCTGAAAATCCGGACGTGACGATCATCAACGACGAATCCTCCAACGAGGCCGTCGCCAAGCTGCGCGCGATGAACGAGACCGGCAACATCACCTGGGACATCGTCGACGTCGAGGGCCCGGACAGCCAGCGTCTTTGCGACGAGGGCCTTGCCATGGAAATCGACCTCAACGAATGGACCGCTCCCGCACCTGACGGCGGAACCGCCGTGGCCGACTTCGGCGATGCCGTGATCAACGACTGCTTCATCCCGCAGATCGTGTTCTCGACCACCTTCGGCTACCGCACCGATGTCGCCGCCTGGAACGGCAAGGAGCCGGAAGATCTCTGCGCAATCTTCGACACCGATACCTTCCCGGGCAAGCGCGCGCTCGAAAAGCGCCCGAAGAAGAACCTCGAATGGGCGCTGATCTGCGACGGCGTTGCCAAGGCGGATCTCTATGACGTCCTGTCCACGCCCGAAGGCGTCGACCGCGCGCTCGCCAAGCTCGACACCATCAAGGACGACATCATCTGGTGGTCCGCCGGCGCCGAAACGCCGCAGCTTCTCGCCGATGGCGAAATCGTGATGGGCTCGACCTATAACGGCCGTCTGTTCAGCGTGATTGCCGAGCAGGATCAGCCGGTGAAGATGCTGTGGGACTGGCAGGTGTTCGATTATGACGGCTGGGTGATCCCCGCCGGCCTCTCGGACGAGAAGCTTGCGCTGGTGAAGGACTACATCATGTTCGCCACCGATACCCAGCGCCTCGCCGATCAGGCCAAGTACATCTCGTACGGCCCGGCCCGCGCTTCCTCGCAGCCGCTCGTCGGCGACCACGCCGATCTCGGCATTCCGATGGCCGAGCATATGCCGACCAACCCGGACAACATGGGCAACTATCTGGTCAACAACATCCTGTGGTGGGCCGACAACCAGGACGACGTGGAGCAGAAGTTCCAGGCCTGGCTCGCCCAGTAACGCCGAGAGCGCGCCCGCAAGAGCCGGGCGCATCTCGGGACTGCGGTCCTGAATATTCCTGCCCCGATGTGTCGGGGCAGGGAGCCGATTGGGGAAGGCGGCGGCGCGGCCGTTTTCCGCAATCCGCTCCAGACCAAATAAAAAAACAGGGGAACAGAACGGCGTGGCTGAGCAACAAATCCTGACCGGCGAGGGAAAGCCGCTCAAACAGGCGTTGAGGAAGGCGTTGCGGCGCGAGAAGATGCGCTCGCTTTTGCTGATCGCGCCTCTCCTGGCTTTCGTCCTCGTCGCCTTCATCGCACCGATTGCCGACATGCTGTTCCGCTCGGTCGAAAACAACATCGTCGCCGATACCCTGCCGAAGACCACGCTTGCGCTTCGGGACTGGGATGCCTCCACCGGCGATCTGCCGGACGAGGCGACCTTTGTGGCGCTCTATGACGATCTGACCGTGGCTGTCGAAGAAAAGACCCATACCCGCCTCGGCTCGCGGCTCAACTACGAGCAGGCCGGCATGTCGAGCCTGTTCCGCAAGGCCGGGCGCACGGTGAAGAAGATCGAGCCGGGCTCGCCCGACATCAAGGGGCAGCTGATCGAATCCGACAGGGATTGGGGCAATCACGATACCTGGACGGTTCTGAAGATGTATTCACCGGCTTATACGCCGGGTTATTTCCTCAACGCCGTCGACGCCGAAATGGGCCCTGACGGCATCGGCATGAAGCCGGAGAACGAGCGGATCTATCTGTTCCTGTTCGGCCGCACGCTGATGCTGTCGATGATCATCACCTGTTCGTGCCTGGTGCTCGGCTATCCGATCTCCTACCTTCTGTCGCATCTGCCGCTGGCGCGCGCCAACCTGTTGATGGTGCTGGTGCTGCTGCCGTTCTGGACCTCGCTCCTGGTGCGCACATCCGCTTGGAAGGTGCTTCTGCAGACGCAGGGCGTGATCAATGATCTGCTGGTATGGGCGGGAATTGTCGACAATGCCAACCGGCTGGTGATGATCAACAATGCCACCGGCACGATCATTGCCATGACCCATATCCTGCTGCCCTTCATGATCCTGCCGCTCTATTCGGTGATGAAGACGATTTCGCCGACTTACGTGCGGGCCGCCCGCAGCCTTGGCGCAACAAGCTGGACGGCGTTCTGGCGGGTCTACTTCCCGCAGTCCGTGCCCGGCATCGGCGCCGGCGCGGTGCTCGTCTTCATCCTGTCGATCGGCTACTACATCACGCCGGAACTGGTCGGCGGCACGTCCGGCATCTTCATCTCGAACCGGATCGCCTATCACATTTCGAGTTCGCTCAACTGGGGGCTTGCAGCCGCGCTCGGCACGCTCCTCCTCGTCGTCGTGATGTTCATGTTCGTGCTCTACGACAAGATCGTCGGCATCGACAATGTGAAGCTCGGATAGGAGAGGGACCATGGCCATTCACCCCTATGATTCGCCGCTCGAGAAGATCTGGCACTATGTGTTCCTGGTCATTTGCGGCCTGATCTTCTTTTTCCTGATCTTCCCGATCATCGTGATCATTCCGCTCAGCTTCAACGCGGAGGATTTCTTCACCTTCACGCCGAAGATGCTGGCGCTCGATCCGTCGGGTTACTCGTTCAAGCACTATCAGGATTTCTTCACCAATCCCGACTGGCAGCAGGCGCTTTGGAACTCGGTGATCATCGCGCCCATGGCGACGCTGCTTGCGACCGGCTTCGGAACGCTGGCGGCGATCGGCCTTGCGCGCAGCCACGTGCCGTTCCGCGGCGCGATCATGGCGATCCTGATTTCCCCGATGATCGTTCCGCTGATCATTTCCGCGGCGGGCATGTATTTCTTCTATTCCCGCGTTGGCCTTCAGGGCACCTATTGGGGCGTGGTGCTCGCCCATGCCGTGCTTGGCACCCCGTTCGTGATCATCACCGTGACCGCAACCATGGTCGGCTTCGACCGTTCGCTGGAGCGGGCGGCAGCAAGCCTCGGCGCTAATCCGGTCACGACCTTTTTCAAGGTCCAGATGCCGCTGATCCTGCCGGGCGTGATTTCCGGCGCGCTGTTTGCCTTCATCACATCATTCGACGAAGTGGTGGTCGTTCTGTTCCTGGGCTCGGCCTCGCAGAAGACGCTGCCCTGGCAGATGTTCACGGGCCTGCGCGAACAGATATCGCCGACCATCCTGGCCGTCGCCTCGATCCTGGTCACTTTGTCGGTCATCCTGCTGACATTCCTGGAAGTGATGCGCCGGCGGTCGGAACGGCAGCGCGGTCTTTCGCCGGGCTGATCGATCCAGAAGGGCGTGCGGGACGTAGTGCTGTGCATAAGCACACGCATGATCGGAGAGGGCATTGTCCATCACACTTCTGGTTCTGGTTTTCATCTTCATCTGCGCAGGGATGACCGGCGCATGGGCCGTTCAGCGCATGACCGGCAACAGCGGCTGGATCGATGCGATCTGGTCTGCGCTTACCGGGCTTGCGGGTCTTGCCGTGATCGTGTTCTCCGAAGGAGGGGATCCGGCGCGCAAATGGCTCGCAGGCGTTCTGGTGGGCCTCTGGGCTGCCCGTCTTGCCGGTCACATCTTCAGCCGCAGCACCAAGATCAAGGATGATCCCCGCTATGCGAAGCTGATGGAGGAATGGGGCGAAAACGCAAGCTTCCGGCTCTGGTGGTTCCTGATGATCCAGGCCTTTGCCACCTTCGTGCTGACCCTGTCGATCTACGCCGCCATTCTCAACCCTGCGCCCTTTGCCGGCGTGCTGGATTGGGTGGCGCTCGCCATCGCCATCATCGCAATTGCCGGTGAGGGCACGGCGGACTGGCAGCTCACCAGGTTCAAGCGTGAAAAACCGGAAGGCAAGAAGGTCTGCGATATCGGCCTCTGGGGCTATTCCCGCCATCCCAACTACTTCTTCGAGTGGCTCTGGTGGTGCGCCTGGCCCTGCATGGCGCTTGCCGGGTTTGAGGCCATCCTTCCTGTCCTCGTCTCGCTGCTCGCGCCGATCATGATGTACTGGCTGCTGAACCATGTCTCCGGCATTCCGTTCCTCGAGAAACACATGGAAGAAAGCCGCGGCGATGCGTTTCGCGCCTACAAGGCGCGGGTAAATGCCTTCTTTCCCGGCCCGCCGAAGTCCGGCCATGGCGAATCGTAACCAGAGCCCGCGCGCCGGTGACGGCGCGCATCCGGCTCCGGACGCGCTTGCCAGCGCGGCTGGTGCCGTCGGGCTGGTCATCGCCCTCAACAAGCCAGTCTATCCGCTCTATGTCTGGTTCGTGGCCGAAAGCGCGCTTCATGCCTCGCTGCTCGCAGCCCTCACGATGCCGCTTTATCTCGCGGTCTGGTTTCTCGCAAGAAAGGGCTGGAGCCTTACAGCGCGCATGGGCGTCGTGCTCGTCGGCACGGCTGATACCGTGATGATTGCGTTTCTGATGGGCCAGGACAGCGGCACGCTCGCCTTTCTGTTTGCCTGTATCATGCTCGGCGGACAGGCATTCTATGCCTCGGAGCGCTGGCTTTCCCGCACACTGATCGCGCTTCCGTTCGTAGCGCTGGCGCTGCTTTATGGCAGGATCGGCGCGCCATTCGTGTCCATCCAGCAAGAGGACATGGAAGGGCTTCGCTACCTCAACATCACGGGCGCCGCGGGCCTTGCGGCCTTCATTGCCCTTCGCTTTCCGCGCAGAGAGGCCTGACCGGTCAAACGGCAGGCTTCTGCAGGTGGAACTGGGCGACGTCGATCCGCCCGGCATCGAAGCCGGTCGCGCAATAGTTCAGATAATAGCGCCACATCCGGCGGAAACGCTCATCGAAGCCGAGCGGCGCGATCGCGTCCCATTCGGCGAGAAAACGGGCCTCCCACTCCAGAAGCGTGCGGGCATAGTCCTTGCCGAAGGAAAACAGGTCCTTCACTTTCAGTCCCGCGCCGCTTGCCCCCTTTCTGAAACTCTCGATCGACGGCAGCATGCCGCCGGGAAAGATGAAAGCCTGGATGAAATCGGGGTTGCGGCGATAATCGTCAAGGCGGTGGTCCTCGATCGCGATCGACTGGATCACGGCTGTTCCGCCGGGCGCCAGCCTTTCGTTGACGGTCTTGAAGAACACGGGCCAGTTTTCTTCGCCCACGGCTTCGAACATCTCGATCGAGACAATCTTGTCGAATGTCCCGGTGCAGTCGCGGTAATCTTCCAGGCGGATATCCGCTCGGTCTGAAAGTCCTGCAGAAGCAAGACGTTCTCGGGCGTACTTCGCCTGTTCCTTTGAGAGCGTGAGACCGGTGACGTGGCATCCGGTACGCGCTGCTGCATGTTCTGCAAACCCGCCCCAGCCGCATCCGATCTCGAGCACGCGATCTTCCGGGCCGATCTGTAGTCGCGCGATGATACGGTCATACTTCGCCGTCTGGGCTTCGGAAAGAGACCGGTCGCGCCCCTCGTAGAGCGCGCTGGAATAGGTCATCGTCTCGTCGAGCCAGAGTTTGTAGAAGGCATTTCCGAGATCATAGTGAAAGGCAATGTTGCGCCGGCTGCCGCTGCGGCTGTTGCGGCGCAGGGAGTGGCGGATGAGGCTCAAGCGTCGGAACAGGAAGGACGATGCCATCGCGCGCGAAAGCTCCGCCTCGTTGGCGGCGGCAAGGTCGAGCACGGCGGCAAGATCGGGCGTATCCCAGTCGCCGGCGATATAGGCGCGTGCAAATCCGAGGTCGCCATCTTTCATCAGTTCAATGAGCGGACGCGCATTGTTGAGGGTTATGGCTGCATCAGGGCCGGGCCGCTCTCCGCGTACGTGGTAGCTGCGTCCATCGGCAAAGGTCAGCCTCAACGATCCCGCGGTAATCCGTCCGGCCATCCTGGCAATCATCCGCTGCCAGAAATTGAGCCGTCCGTGATTTTGTCGCTCAGGCTTTCCGCTCATGAAATTCCTCATCTGTAATCGCACCGCCCGCCACAGCGCTTTGAACGCGCGCCGGTGAGGAATGATGTCTGAAAACCGGTACCCGTTTCAAGACCAGTTTCAATGCTTCGTAGTGGATCCCGGCAATGATTTTTACCGTCATCAAGGGGTAGCGCAAGAACATCCGCCACAAGGCGCGGTCGCTGAGCGCACTGCGCTCGCCTTCAAAGGCGGCATAAAGCAGCGGGCCCTCGGCATCTGTCTCGTTGATCGCGATCTTCACGCTTTCGCCGGGTGGTGCGATGGTGAAGTGATAGCGGCAATCCATCGGCATGAAAGGCGATACATAGAGCTGCTTTTCAGCCGTCTGACGCACCGGCCGCTTGTCGTCGTTCACCGGGATAATGTAGGTGAAGCGCTCCTTGAAGGTGTTGCAGACCTCGTAGAGGATGGCGGTGAGTGCGTCATCCTCATCATAGCAGAAATAGACGGTCAGCGGGTTGAAGACGTAACCGAGAATGCGCGGATAGCACAGCATCTGGATCCGCGTCGCGGACCTTCCTGCCTTTTTGAGCTCTTCGAGCGCCCATGTCTTCAGATTGCCGCCTTCAAGGTGCCCGTGGTCGCGATCATGAACGCTGAAGAGTGCAAAGCCGTTGTGCGCAAAGAGTTTCAGCTTGATATCCTGAAGCTCGTCCAGATCAACCAGCAGGCAGAACACGCGGTAGTTCAGTGCATGTTTCTTCGGCCGGTGGCGCTGGTGGAAGACTGCGCCGGTGTAGATCGACGAACGCAGCGTCATTCGGCCGCCAGAGGTTCTGCAGGCGCCAGGAAGATGCGGCCGGATTCGTTTTCCACCTGCCATGGGCGGCGGATGCCGGATATCGCCTCCGCAGCGGCAAGTCCCGACTGCAGGCCATCCTCGTGGAAGCCGCTGCCAAAATGCGCGCCGGCATACCAGACATTGCCTTCACCCTGGATACGCCAGAGATTGCGCTGAGCCTCGATCGCGGCGCGATCAAACAGCGGATGTGCATAGGTATAGCGGGCGTGCACGTTCTGCGGCTCTTCGGCCGGGTTGAGCGTCACGAACATCGGGAACCGCTCGTCTATCGCCTGCAGCCGGTTCATCCAGTAGGTGACGCAGAGGCTGGTATTGCCACCGGCGCGCCGTTCCAGATAATTCCAGCTCGACCAGACCTTGCGGTGCGCAGGCATCATGCGCTCATCGCTGTGCAGATAGGCCTCGTTGATGGTGTAGCGGAAGGCGGAGAGGATTTCCTGTTCCTGAGAGCCGGCATCGCCGAGAAGTTTCAGCGCCTGGTCGCCATGGGTCGCAACAACGACGGAATCGAAATGTTCTTCGGCGCCGTTTATCATCAGACGCACGCCATCGGCGTCGCGCAGGATACGGTCGACCGGCGCATTGAGCCGAACGGGACCGCTGATCTGTTCCAGCATGCGGGTTACATAGGACCGGCTGCCACCGGTTACCGTGCGCCACTGCGGCCGGTCCACCAGCGTCAGCAGGCCGTGGCTTTCGAAAAACCGGGTGAAGGCGGCGAGCGGATAGCCGCGCATCTGTTCCGGCGTCGTCGACCAGATCGCGGCGCCCATGGGCAGGATATGATCCTCGACGAAGCGTCTCGAATAGCCGCGCGCATCAAGATAATCGCCAAGCGTCAGAGAGTCTGCGTGTTCGGATTTCGCAAGGGCAGGCGCATGCCTGTAGAAGCGGAAAATGTCGAACAGCATGCGCCAGAAGCTGAAGCGCAGCATGTTCGATTTCTGCGCCAGAAGGGTTGCGATGTTGCTGCCGCCATATTCGAAGGCGCCATTGTCGAGCGAAGCCGAAAACGACATTTCCGATTCCTGGGTCTCGACCCCGAGATAGGAGAACAGTGCCGTGAGGTTCGGATAATTGCGTTCATTGTAGACGATGAACCCGGTATCGACCGGGATCGTCTCGCCGCCGATCGTCACGTCGGCCGTGTTGGAGTGACCGCCAGCGCGCCCGTCAGCCTCGAACAGGGTCACATGGCATGTCCGGCTCAAAAGCCAGGCCGCGGAGAGACCGGATATGCCCGAGCCGATCACGGCAACCTTTCGATCTGCTCGGATCTTTCTGTAAGCGTTTTCGCTGGGCTTGTGCATCGTGTTTTCCGCCTGTTTCGTTTAGCCTGAATTACGGGACAAATCGTTCGATGGATTGAAAAGCTCTGAAATTTATTCAAACCTGCAATCCGGGCGGAGTGTCGCGTCGTAGTGTGCGGTATGTTTGATAGCATTCACACCATACCGGTCTCCGATCCGCTAGCCGCGGCCGCCCGAACAAGCGCCGCAGGCGCTTATTTGCGTGGCGGCATGCGCGCCAGGAAGGGTAGGGGATTGACCGATCTTTCGGTAGAGGAAATGACATTGTGTCTGAGCCGCGTCGGCCGAACGCGCGACAGGGCTGCCTACGAGCGCCTGTTCCGCCATTTCGGTCCGCGAATCCGCTCTTACATGATGAAGCGCGCAAGCGATGCAGCGCTTGCAGAAGAGTTGATGCAGGAGACCATGATGATGGTCTGGCGCAAGGCCGAACTGTTCGACCCGCAGCGCGGCAATGCCTCGGCATGGATCTTTACAGTCGCCCGGAATGTGCGGGTCGACAGCATCAGAAAGGCGCGGCGCCCGGAATTCGATGCGGAAGACCCCGCCTTCGTGCCGGACGCACCGGCGGCGCCCGATGAAAGCTTCGAGCAGGAACAGTCCGCCAAACGCATGCGCGACGCCCTGTCCACCCTTCCCGAAGAACAGGCCGAGCTCCTGCGCCTTTCGTTTTTCGAGGATGTATCGCACAGCCTGATCGCCGATCGTCTCGGCCTTCCGCTTGGCACCGTCAAATCCCGTATCAGAGCAGCGTTTTCCAGGCTGAGAGCCGCGCTTGGAGAAGAAAAATGAAGACAAGCACAATCCATCACCATATCAGCGAGCCGCTTCTGCTTGAATATGCCGCCGGAACACTGGAGGAGGGCTGGTCGCTGGCCGTCGCCACCCATCTGGCGCTCTGCCCGCATTGCCGCCAGCAGCTTCGCCTGATGGAAGCCGCCGGCGCGACCATGCTGGAAGAACTCGCGCCCGAACCTGCGGCGATCTCCGAAGATCACTCATGGAACGCCCTGCTCGCGCGACTCAACGATGCGCACGCCGAGCCGCAGCAGCCGCCGAGGCCGGAGCCGGTGGCCGAGACCGCGTTGCTCGTGCCGGAGCCGCTACGAAGCTATATCGGCGGCTCGCTTGAAAGCGTCCAGTGGCGCAGGCTTGGCCTGAATGCCCACCAGGCGATCCTGCAGCCCGATGGCGGGGCCGTGCAGGCCCGCCTGCTGCGGGTCGGCCCCGGCCAGCCGCTGCCCGAACACAGCCATGGCGGGCGCGAGCTCACGCTGGTGCTGAAGGGCAGCTACATCTCCGAGGGCCAGCTCTTTGCCGCAGGCGATCTGGAGGAGGAGGACGACGAGACGCTCCACAGTCCGGTCGTGACCGGCGATGGCGAGTGCATCTGTCTCGTGGTCACCGATGCGCCGCTGAGATTTCAAAGCCGGCTGATGCGGATGGTACAGCCGCTGCTGGGCATATGAGGAACGTCATGAACCGCTTTCTGGTCGCCGTCATCGCAACGGTTCTCTGCTTTTCCGCGCTGGATTTCATCTGGCTCGGCACGGTCGCCTTCGACTTCTACCAGTCGGAAATCGGCCCGCTTCTGCTGGAGAGCCCGAACTGGAACGCCGGTTTAAGTTTCTACCTCATGTACATGATCGGCATCTTCTATTTTGCCGTCATGCCGGGGGTGAAGGCGCGTTCATCGCTCAAGGGGCTCGCCAACGGCGCGCTGTTCGGCCTGATGGCCTACGGCACCTATGACCTCACCAACATGGCAACCCTTTCCGGCTGGTCGTGGACGGTGGTCGCCGTGGACATGGCTTGGGGGGCGTTTGCAACCGGTCTCACCGGTTTTGTGGCGACCCTTGCCGCCAACAGGCTTGGCCGCAGCGCTGCTTGACTTTCCCGATCCCGTGTCCTTTGAAAGGCGCGGAAGGGAATGCCATGTACACGCTGACGGGCCCCGCGACATCCGAGCGGGAAATCAGGAAAAGCCGCTTCGCCACCATCGCCGCGCCGGTGCACGACGAGGCGGAGGCGCGGCGCTTCATCGCCGAAAATTCCTTCGCCGACGCCACCCATAATTGCTGGGCCTGGCGGATCGGCGCCGATTACCGCTTTTCCGACGACGGCGAGCCGGGCGGCACGGCGGGCAAGCCGATCCTTCAGGCGATCGAGGGGCAGGACATCGATCGCGTGGCGGTGCTCGTGACCCGCTGGTTCGGCGGCGTGAAACTCGGCACCGGCGGCCTTGCGCGCGCATATGGGGGAAGTGCTGCCGAGTGCCTGCGTATGGCCGAAAAACAGCCGGTCGTCGCCATGACCAGCGTTGAACTGCCGGTCGGCTTTTCCGATCTTGCGCTGGTGGAAGCCCGTCTCGCCGCCTTTGACGGTCTGCTGATCGACGCACGGGATTTTACCGCCGAGGGTGCCGACTTCCGCCTCCGCGTGCCAGAGGCCGAGGCCCGCGCGCTTGCCGATCTCGTCCGCGAACTCACCCATGGCCGCTCGCTTGCCCGCTTTCCCGATGAAGAAGCGGATGAATCGCGCGGGGATGAGGGAACCCGAGGCGCGACGGGGCGTTGAGGAAGTGCTATTTTCTTCCAAATCCCTTTGAAGGTTTCGCCCATGCGCTCCGCCATTGCCATTGCCGTCTTCGCCGCAACCCTTGCCTCCTGCACCCAGCGCTCGGAAGAGATCGGCGCCATGCCGATGTCGCCGGCAGAATTTGCAGGCTCAAGCTGTGCCGACCTTCTCGGCCAGTACGAGGTCGAGAATGCCAAGCTCAAGGATCTGTCCCAGCAGCAGGATAGCGAGATCGTGGGCGATGTCCGCGCTTTCGGCGCAAACCTCGGCAGCATGTCCGATGCCAATCTGAAGAACCAGGAAACGACGATTGCCTATTCCAAGGGGCGGCTGAACGCGATCGACATCGCCATGCGCCGCCAGAACTGCCCGCGCTGACACGCAGGCGATTGCATTGAAAGGCGCGCGGCGCGTATAGGAGGGGATCGGGCCGCTCTGGCCCTTGCATCCCGTCATCGCCGCGGCTCCAGTGCATTTCCGCCCGGGCCTGCCGCGCCCCTCGTCCGGAGTTGACCGCCGCATGACTGCCCCCGAAGCACCGGAAAGGCCGGCTGGCCCCGCCACCAGAAGCGCGGGGCTTTTGCGCATCTGGCTGCCGCTTCTTGCCGTCTCCATCGCCATCGGCGCGCTGCTCCAGCTTCTGGAACTGCCGGCCTCGCTGCTGCTCGGGCCGATGCTGGCGGCGATCCTGTTTTCCGGAGCCGGCCGCAAGATCGTGATGCCGAAGCTTCCCTTCAACCTCGCGCAAGGGGTGATCGGCACGCTGGTGGCAAGCACGATGACGGCGCCGGTGCTGGAAGAGGTCGGCAATGACTGGATGCTGTTTGCAGGCGGCGTGCTCTCTGTGGTGTTCGTCAGCCTCGTCATAGGCTGGCTTCTGGCGCGCTATCAGGTGCTGCCCGGTACCACCGCGATCTGGGGCGCGTTTCCGGGAGCCGCCACGGTGATGACGCTGATGTCCGGCGCCTACGGCGCGGATATGCGGCTCGTTGCCTTCATGCAATATACCCGCGTGGTGATCGTGACGCTGGTGGCCGCCACCATCGCACGGGTCTGGACCGGCGGCGGAGGCCAGTCCGAAGCGGCGCTCTGGCTGACGGAACCGCGCTGGTGGCCGCTTGGGCAGACGCTGCTGATGGTGGTCTCCGGCGTTCTGATCGGCCGCCGGCTGAAGCTGCCCGCAGGACCGATGATCGTACCCGTGGTGCTGGGCTCGGCGCTCAATGTCGCGGGCCTGATCGAGATCGAGCTGCCGCGCGCGCTTCTGGCCGCAAGCTATGCTCTGGTCGGCTGGGGCATCGGGTCGCGGTTTGATCGCGACGTCCTTCTTCATGCGCGGCGCGCGCTGCCGCGCGTCCTTGCCTCGATCTTCGCGCTTGTTGCGGTCTGCGCCTGTTTTGCTGGCCTTCTGGTCTGGCTTGCCGATATCGATCCGCTGACCGCCTATCTCGCCACCAGCCCCGGAGGCGCGGATGCAGTCGCCATCATTTCCGCCTCCACCAATGTCGATGTCGCCTTCGTGATGGCGATGCAGATTGCGCGGTTCTTCTTCGTGATGGCGCTCGGGCCGATGCTGGCGCGCTTCGTGGCGGGCAGGAGCCGGTTCTAGAGCGCCGTCGGTTTTGCATCGTCGAATTTCCGTTGTCGGAAAGCGCCGATGGCGCTAGCCTCAGCCAACGATAACAGGGTCAGGCGGAGGAAATCCCATGTGCACGCGCATCTTCTATGAAACCGGAACCGGGACCTATCTCACAGGGCGCTCGATGGACTGGCAGGATCTCACCATGCAGTCCGATCTCTGGGTGTTTCCGCGCGGCTTTTCCCGCAATGGCGGGGTCGGCGCGGGCTCTGCCGAATGGACGTCGAAATACGGCTCGGTGATCGTCGCGATCTACAATCTCGCGACCTCGGACGGCCTGAACGAGGCGGGCCTTGCCGGCAACATGCTCTATCTGGTGGAATCGACCTATGGCGACCCGCAGGCGCGCGACAAGCCGCTGATTTCCGTCGGCGCATGGCTCCAATACATGCTCGACAATTTCGCGACCGTCGCCGAGGCGGTCGCCGCAATGGAGGGCGACCCGCTCACCATCGTCACGGGTGACGCGCCAAACGGCGCGCCCGCCAACGTGCATCTGGCGCTCTCCGACCCCTCCGGCGACAGCGCGATCTTCGAATTCGTCGATGGCGCGCTCCATATCCACCACAGCCGCGACTACCGGGTGATGACCAATTCGCCGACCTTCGACCAGCAGCTTGCGATCAACGCCTATTGGGATCTGGTCGGCGGCAGGAGCTTTCTCCCCGGCACGGTGAAGGCCGCCGACCGGTTTGCGCGCGCGAGCTACAACCTCAAATCCGCGACCCCGCAGAAGGACAGGCGTGCAGCGCTCGCCTCGGTGTTCTCGCAGGTGCGCGCCATCTCCTCGCCGCTCGGCATGTCGGACCCCGAAAAGCCCAATATCGCCTCCACCCTCTGGCGCACCGTCGCCGAACACGACCACCGCCGCTACTATTTCGACTCCGTTATCAACCCCTCGGTGTTCTGGGTCGAACTCGCGGATTTCGACTTGTCCGAGGGCGCGCCGGCGAAGCGGCTGGGGCTCGGCGATCCGGATATTCCGGGCGGGGATGTTTCGGGGTTGATGGAGGAGGCGGAGGCGTTTGAGTTTCTGGTGCCGTGATTGAGATCGATCTATTTACTCGAAAGCTGCGCCTAAGGCCTCATAGCGCACGTTAAGTGGGCGGTAGACAAGCTACCCTCAGAACCTGATCAGTGAGCACTCTCCGTTGCACCCTGGGCGAGAGATAAGTAATGGCAAAAAGAAAGCCATCTTGTAACAAAGGAGGCATAGAGGCCACATTCATACAGCGTTGACGATTGCTGTATTCCGGCTGTTCTTTGAAGTGAATTTTCTAAAATTTCATCTTTTTCTGAATATCATTATATTTATCTATATCTGATCTGATTATTCTTATACGTTCATCTACAACGATGTACTCGGAGGCTAGCTGGTCGATAAATTCTTCCAGCTTTTGTTTTTCCACCATGTCGTTAGAATTACGAGATTCAATGATGTATTTATCCAACCTTGTTTCAATATTGTCCCTCATTTCTTCTAGATCGGACATAATAGAATTTAGATCTCTAATTTTTTCGTGCAATTTTATATCATTATTTATAAAATTACTGCTTTTTAAAAATTTTCTATAATTTTTAATAAACGGATCAAATTTTGAATCGTGAATATCTTCGATCTTATATTTTGCCGTCTTCTCAAGCTCGCTTATGGTATTTTGGCTTATATTCTCATTTAGCTCATTGAATGCATACCTTAGGAACTGATCTGATTTATATATAAGTATTTCCTGTTGAGATTCTCTTTTGAATTCTTCAATGAGCTCAGGTCTTGGACCGATTGTTCTACCATGAACGCGAAGCCACCAATCTTCTTTGTTGTCATCAGTGACGAAAACCAGAGGACGCTTAACTTCAGATGAATGCTGAATAAGTTGTTTCCACAAAATGTAGTCGCCGAAATTTGAGCGCTTCTCATAATCTGTTTTGGGCTCTTTTATTTTGGGGAAATCCTCATAGCCAGGAGGGACTTTAGCTTCCATTCTCGTTTGCCCAGTGCTGAGTATTTCCTGTAGAATTTCATCTGGGAGCGGTTCGCCCAGTCGATCCTCAAAGATTTCATCCAAAGCCAGAAGAATACTGTCTTTTGAGAGACGCTTCAAATGGTTGTCGCGTTCGATTTTTAAGCTAACTTTGCCTTCTTCTAAAACACTAACCAGTTTATCGTGAATCGATTCTGGAAGAAAAGGATGCCCCATTTTCCCACGAAGATCTTCAATGAGACGGTCAATGGTTGAAATGGAATTATCATAGGATTTCCCTTGATTGGAAATCTCATTGAGACGGTTCTTAAAGAACTCTGAAGCCGCCTGTTCGGGCAAAAACAATTTCGGCCGGCGTCCTCGTATCACAGACAGAAACTCAGATGACGAGCTTTCAGAATATCTGTAGAGATTGAGGAGACAATTTGCATCAAACGCGAAGTCTGCACTCTGCCATATTGATCTAATCTTGTCTTCACTTCGTTCAAAATGCTGAAAAAACTGATTTCTCATATTGCTACCGATATTCTCACGATGAAAATAACAATCAATCCGGTTAATTCATCAATGCTATGCTATATTTCAATTTAAGAAAAGTAAAAATCGCGCCCATATAGCTATCGGTTCGGCAATATAACCAAACACCGGTGGACATTTTGATGGATGCTGCGGCTTCAGTCTGCATTCGAGCCGACAACTGAAGCGCCTCTGCCAGCGAGAAGCGTGTATAGTTCTTGCTTCGCAGCATCGTCTCAGCCGCAAGCTCCGCTCGCGTCAAACGTGATTGGATCCTCGGGTCAAGCCCGAGGATGACGCCGAGAGTTGAGAATGGTTACGGAAACGAAGAAAGGTCGGCGGTTTGGGTTCGCCGACCTCGCGGCCACGGTATCATGTTATCTGCCGATGGGTGTAGGCTGCGCTCTCCCGTCCCCGTCGGGACCAACAGGCCGCCCTCTACTCCGCAGCCTCCGAATACTCACTCATCGGCGGGCACGCACACACCAGATTCCGATCCCCATAGACATTGTCCACCCGGTTCACCGGGGGCCAGTATTTGTCGACGCGGAAGGCGCCGGGGGGGAAGCAGGCTTGTTCGCGGGAGTAGGGGTGGGTCCACTCGCCGACGAGGTCTTCCACCGTGTGCGGGGCGTTCTTCAGCGGGTTGTCGGCGCGGTCGGCGCGGCCTTCCTCGATCTCCGTGATCTCGGCGCGGATCGCGATCAGCGCATCGCAGAAACGATCCAGCTCGGCCCGCGTTTCCGATTCCGTCGGCTCGATCATCAGCGTGCCGGGGACGGGGAAGCTCATGGTCGGAGCGTGGAAGCCGCAGTCGATCAGGCGCTTGGCGATATCGTCGACGGAGACGTCGGCCGTGTCCTTCAAGGGGCGCGTGTCGATGATGCATTCATGCGCGACGCGGCCCTTGTCGGACTTGTAGAGCACTTCGTAGGAACCCTTCAGCCGTGCGGCGATGTAGTTGGCGTTGAGGATCGCCACCTTGGTTGCCTGCGTCAGCCCTTCGCCGCCCATCATCAGGCAGTAGCTCCAGGAGATCGGCAGGATCGACGGCGAGCCGAACGGGGCGGCCGAGACCGCGCCGCCTTCGACATCCGTTGCCGGGTTGCCGGGCAGATGCGGCGCGAGATGCGCCTTGACGCCGATCGGCCCCATGCCCGGCCCGCCGCCGCCATGCGGAATGCAGAAGGTCTTGTGCAGGTTCAGATGGCTGACATCCGAGCCGATGTCGCCCGGCCGCGACAGGCCCACCATCGCGTTCATGTTGGCCCCGTCGAGATAGACCTGGCCGCCATGCTGATGGGTGATCTCGCAGACTTCCGACACCGTCTCTTCGAACACGCCATGGGTCGAGGGGTAGGTGATCATGCAGGCCGCGAGGTTTTCGGCATGCTGCTCGGCCTTTGCGCGGAAATCGTCGATGTCGATATCGCCGTTGTCGCGGGATTTCACCGGCACCACCTTCATGCCCGCAAGCTGGGCGGAGGCCGGGTTGGTGCCATGCGCCGAGGTCGGGATGAGGCAGATGTTGCGGTGGCCCTCGCCATTGGCGCGGTGATAGCGGCGGATCGTCAAAAGCCCCGCATATTCCCCCTGCGCGCCCGAATTCGGCTGCATCGAGAAGGCGTCATAGCCGGTGATCTGGCAGAGCTTTTCGGACAGATCGGCGATCATCTCGCGGTAGCCGGCCGTCTGGCTTTCCGGCGCAAACGGGTGGATGTCGGCGAATTCCGGCCAGGTGATCGGCAGCATCTCGGCCGTGGCGTTGAGCTTCATCGTGCACGAGCCGAGCGGGATCATCGAGCGGTCGAGCGCCAGATCCCGGTCTGCGAGGCGGCGCATATAGCGGGTCATCTCGCTTTCGGCGCGGTTCATGTGGAAGATCGGGTGCGTCATGTAAGCGCTTGTCCGCAATAGATTTTGCGGCAGGCGGTAATCTGCCTCGAACTCGGAAATCGAGAATTTGCCGCCAAACGCATCCCAGACCGCTTCCACATGGGCGGGCCGCGTGCGCTCGTTGACGGAAATGCCGATCCTGGTGTCGCCGACCTTGCGGAGGTTGACGCCGTTTTCGACGGCGTTCTTCATGATCAGGCTCTGGAACGCGCCGACCTCGACCGTGACGGTATCGAAGAAGGTTTCCGGCTCGACCGTGAAGCCCAGCGCCTCGAGGCCCTTCGCCAGCAGCACGCCCTTGCGGTGGACCTGCTGGGCAATTGCCTTCAGCCCGTCCGGGCCGTGGAACACGCCATACATGGAGGCCATGACGGCGAGCAGCACCTGGGCGGTGCAGATGTTCGACGTCGCCTTTTCGCGGCGGATATGCTGTTCGCGGGTCTGGAGCGCCAGACGATAGGCGCGGTTGCCGCGGCTATCCACCGACACGCCGACAAGCCGGCCCGGCATGTTGCGCTTGTAGGCGTCCTTGACGGCCATATAGGCGGCGTGCGGGCCGCCATAGCCGAGCGGCACGCCGAAGCGCTGGGACGAGCCGATCGCAATATCGGCATCCATCTCGCCCGGCGATTTCAAGAGCGTGAGCGCCAGCGGATCCGCGGCGATGGTGGCAATGGCGTTTGCCGCATGGAGATCGGCGATCACGCCGGTGAAGTCGCTGACATGGCCGCAGGTGCCGGGATACTGGAAGATCGCGCCGAACACGGCGTCGGGCGTAAGGTCTTCGAAGGGATTGCCGACGACGATCTCCCAGCCGAGCGGTTCGGCGCGGGTTTTGATCAGCGCGATCGTCTGCGGGTGGCAGTTTTCATCCACGAAGAAGGCGGTGGCCTTGGATTTCGCGACACGGTTCGCCATCGCCATGGCTTCGGCCGCGGCGGTCGCCTCGTCCAGCAGCGAGGCATTGGCGATGTCGAGGCCGGTGAGGTCGGCCATCATCGTCTGGAAGTTCAAAAGCGCTTCCAGCCTCCCTTGCGAGATTTCCGGCTGATAGGGCGTGTAGGCGGTGTACCAGGCCGGGTTTTCCAGAATGTTGCGCTGGATCACCGGCGGCGTGATGGTGGCGTTGTAGCCCTGGCCGATCATGGAGGCGAGCGGCTTGTTCTTGTTGGCGGTCTCGCGCAGCGTGTCGAGCGCTTCGCGCTCGGTCATGGCGGGGCCCCAGGCAAGCGGCTCCTTCTGGCGGATGCCGGTGGGCACCGTCGCGTCAATCAGCGCGTCGAGACTGTCATAGCCGATCACCTTCAGCATTTCGGCCATCTCGGCGGGCGAGGGGCCGATATGGCGGCGATTGGCGAAGTCGTAGGGCTGGTAGTCGGTGAACTGGAATTCCGAAGGCGTCGTCATCAGGCGATGAACTCCTTGTAGGCCGCTTCGTCCATCAGGGCGTCTGCATCTTCCGGGTTGGAAAGCTTCAGTTTGAAGAACCAGCCATCGCCCATCGGCGCGGAGTTGACGAGCTCGGGATTGTCGACGATCGCCTGGTTCACCTCGGTGATCTCGCCATCGAGCGGGCAGAACACATCCGATGCGGCCTTGACCGATTCGACCGTCGCGGCGTCGTCATTCTTGGCGAAACTCGCGCCGACTTCGGGGAGTTCGACGAAAACGAGATCGCCGAGCTGGTCGGCGGCGTGCTGGGTGATGCCGACGGTCGCAACATCGCCCTCGATCTTCAGCCACTCGTGTTCTTCGGTAAATTTGATGGTCATCTTGCTGTTCCCGCTCGTTAGCGCTTGTAGGTAGGGGTTATGAAAGGCATGGCCGCGATGGTGACCGGCAGATATTTGCCGCGCACTTCGGCGAAGACTTTGGTGCCGGGCTCGGCGCGATCGGCGGCGACATAGCCCATGGCGACCGGGCCGCCGGTTGTGGGGCCGAAGCTTCCGGAGGTGACGTGGCCGATCTCGGTTTCTCCGGCGTCATCGGCATAGAGCTTCGCCGGCGGGCGGATCGGTGCACGGCCTTCGGCCTTCAGGCCGACGCGGGTGCGGGAAACGCCATCTGCAAGCTGGGTGAAGATCGTTTCCGCGCCGGGAAACCCGCCTTCGCGGTCGCCGCCGGGCCTGCGGGCCTTCTGCATGCCCCAGACGAGCGCTGCTTCCACCGGCGTCGTGGTCTCATCGATATCGTTGCCGTAAAGGCAGAGACCGGCTTCAAGCCTCAGCGAATCGCGCGCGCCAAGGCCGATCGCCTCGCAGTCTTCATGGGCGAGAAGCGCGCGGGCAAGTTCGTCCGCCTTTTCCGCCGGCACCGAGATCTCGAAACCGTCCTCGCCGGAATAGCCGGAGCGGGAAATCACGCAGGTCACGCCCAGCATGTCGCAGGCGCGCACATCCATGAATTTCATCTCGGTCACGGCCTCGCAGAGCGTGGCGAGCACGGCCTCGGCCTTCGGTCCCTGCAGCGCGAGCAGCGCCTTTTCCTCGAAGAAGTCCTCGACCTTGCAGAGATCGGAAAGCTCGGCCTTCATATGGGCGAGATCGGCGTCCTTGCAGGCGGCGTTGACGATCACCAGCAGATGGTCGCCGCGGTTCGCCACCATCAGGTCATCGAGAATGCCACCCTCGTCATTGGTGAAGAAGGCATAGCGCTGGCGACCGGGCTTGAGGCCCGCGAGATCGACCGGCACCAGCCGTTCCAGCGCAAGTGCTGCATCGGCGACATTGCCGGAGATCGGGGTCAGCCAGACCTGTCCCATATGAGAGACGTCGAAAAGGCCGGCCTTTTCGCGGGTATGGAGATGCTCTTTCAGAACGCCCATCGGATATTGCACCGGCATATCGTAACCGGCGAACGGCACCATGCGGGCGCCAAGCTCCAGATGGAGTGCGTGAAGCGGGGTTTGTTTCAACGGTTCTTGCGAGACCAAGACAATGCCTCCGGATTGCGTCTTTCATGGAAAACGCCGGCTCAAGGGTTGACGTTCAAAAGAACGCCGAAGCGAATGAGCCCCCTCTGTCCCGTGCGCCTGAGATTATTATCCCTTCGGCCAGCCTCCGCTTGCGCTTCGGCCTTGTCTCCAGAGTTCAGAACCTCGCGCTGGTCCTTTTGCCTGAGAGTTTCCGGGGCGGTTGCTCCTTCGGCACCACAAGACTGTGGCTTCTCCCAACGCGACGAGTTGGATTATCCCGGATGTGGCGGGATTTGCAAGTGGCAAGGCGTTTCGCGTTTGCGAAATCCACCGTGCGGACATCTGCCTTGATGCGCGATGCTCGGACGTCATCCGAGTATCCGGGTCACAAGGAGAGCGCCGCCTGTACCCCCGGGACAAGCCCGAGGGTGATCCTGGAGGGTGGAGAAGGTCGGTCAACGATCGCGCTTTCACGTTGGACAAGCGCAGAAGCATTGCCGCTTCTATCGAGCCGCGTACGCCAATCTTGCGGCATCAAGAAACGAAAGACTTGCCATCCGCCTTCCGTCGCATTAGCTGAAAAGCATGCCAGAGTTCAAAACAACCCGCCATGTCGCTCATTCGGCCGATCGCATGTTCGATCTGGTTGCCGATGTCGAGCGCTACCCCGAATTTCTGCCGCTGTGCGAAGCGCTGACAGTCCGGTCTTCGCGCGACAAGGACGGCAAGACGCTGCTGATCGCCGACATGACGGTCGGCTACAAGGGCATCCGCGAGAGCTTCACGACCCAGGTTCTGCTGAACAGGGCGGAACGCAAGATCGATGTCAGCTATGTCGACGGGCCCTTCCGTTTCCTCGACAACCGCTGGCGGTTCGAGCCGGAAGGCGAGGGCGCCTGCGCCATCCAGTTCTACATCAACTACGAGTTCAAGAACCGGATTCTGGGCGCAATGATGGGTTCGATGTTCGAACGGGCCTTCCGCAAGTTCTCGGAAGCCTTCGAGGCCCGCGCCGACGAAATCTACGCCTGAATCAGACCTTCGAGCATGCCGAGCGCGGTCTGGACGGTGGCAAGGCGAATGCCTTGCCGGCCGATATCGCCGTAGCGGCTTTCGATATGGTGAAGCCGTCCGCGCCGGTCGCGCGCGGCGAGATGGACAAGGCCGATCGGCTTTTCCGGCGTGCCACCCGTGGGACCGGCAATGCCGGTGACTGCAATGGCAAGATCGGCGCCGGAGCGCAGCAGCGCGCCCGCAGACATCTGCAGTGCCGTCTCGCGCGACACCGCGCCATAGGTCTCAAGTGTCTGCGCCGTCACCCCGAGCATCTCGACCTTGGCCTGGTTCGAATAGGTGATGTAGCCGCGGTCGACGACGGCGGAGGAGCCGGCAATATCGGTCAATGCCGCAACCACCATGCCGCCGGTGCAGGATTCAGCGGTTGCGATCATCATGCCCGCTTCCTTGCAGTGCTCGATCAAAATGCGGGCGCGTTCGGCGATATCGGCGTCGATCATCATATATTTCCGTAGTGCACGCTGGCCGTGGCAATCGCCGCGATCCCCTCGCGGCGGCCGACAAAGCCGATGGTTTCATTGGTGGTGGCCTTGACCGAGCAGCGGTCGAGATCGATGCCGAGGCATTCGGCAATGTTCTGGCGCATGGCGAGGCGGTGCGGCCCGACCTTGGGCGCTTCCGCAATCAGGCTCACATCGGCATTGAGGATGACGCCCCCTTTTTCGCGCACGATCTTCGCCGCATGGGCAAGGAAGATGTGGGAGGCCGCGCCCCTCCACTGCGGATCGGAGGGAGGGAAGTGGTCGCCGATATCGCCCGCCCCACAGGTCGCCAGAAGCGCGTCTGTCAGCGCGTGGAAGGCAACGTCGGCATCAGAATGGCCGGAGAGCGCCATATCATGCGGGATCTTGACCCCGCAGAGCGTCACGCCGTCGCCCGGCACAAGCTGATGGACGTCATAGCCATTGCCGGTGCGGATATCAGCGATCAGGTTGCGTGCCAGCTTCTCGTCAGCCATGGCGATGTCTCTCCGATAGGTCAGTTTCACATTTTCGGCGAGGCCATCCACCAGTTTCACGGAAAGGCCAGCCCATTCGGCGATGCCCGCGTCGTCGGTAAAGTCGCTCCGACCCTCTCCTTCAGCCTTAAGGTGCGCCGCGAGGATGACAGGATAACGAAAGGCCTGGGGCGTCTGGGCGGCATAAAGGCCTTCGCGGGATACCGTGGCGCCGACGGTCCGGTCGGCGCCCGCCTTCTTGAGCGTATCCGCAACGGCGACGGCGGGCAGTACGGCGTCCTCGCCGGAGCGAAGTGCCGCGGAAACGCGATCCAGCAGGGCTGCGTCGAAGAAGGGGCGGACAGCATCGTGGATCATCACGTGGCTCGGCCGCTCTTTCTCAAGGGCTGAAAGCCCGCGCAGCACCGAGCCCTGGCGCGTCGTTGCGCCATGGACGAAACGGATGGCCCCGGGCGCGTGAAGATGCGCGATGGCGTCTGCGAAAAGCGCCTCGTCATCCGGGTGGATGACCACCACAATGCCGGCTTTCGCGCCGCCCCATGCGGCGAAGGTGCGCAGCGTGTGGGTAATCACCGGAAGGCCGCCGATCAGGCGGTATTGTTTCGGTCCTTCCGTGGGGCTGCCGGCCCTTTCGCCGCGCCCTGCCGCCACCACGACAACGGCCGGATTGAAGCTTTCACCTGTTGTCATGTTCGGCTAGAACCCGCCTGTTGATTCCCGTTCGCCGGAACTTAAACGGATTGACCCAATTTTCCAGCATTTGCCTAAATTTTATAAAGCGCAGGTGAAAACGCTTGGCAAGGAATGGCGTCTTGTCTAAAAATAGGGCAACGTGATGCGCTGCATGAAAGATAGCCATTTGCCTCACCGCAACCTCTCCGATTCATTCCGGATCGGCCCGATAGAGATCCGCAACCGGGTGATTCTGGCGCCGATGTCAGGTGTCACGGATCTGCCTTTCCGTGCGCTTGCCTGGCGGCATGGCGCCGGCCTCGTCGTGACCGAGATGATTGCAAGTCGTGAACTGACTTTCAATACCGCTGAAAGCTGGGTTCGGTTGAAGGGTGCCGGCCTCAAGCCGCATATGGTCCAGCTTGCCGGGCGCGACCCTCATTACATGGCAGAAGCAGCCCGCATCGCGGAAGCAAACGGCGCCGATATCGTCGACATCAACATGGGTTGTCCTGCAAAGAAGGTGGTCGGCGGTTACACCGGCTCAGCGCTCATGCGCGAGCCCGAGCGCGCGCTCGAAATCATCGAGGCGACGGTCCGCGCGGTCACGGTTCCGGTGACCGTCAAGATGCGGCTCGGCTGGGACCATGACAGCATCAATGCTCCATATCTCGCCCGTTCCGCCGAGGAAGCAGGCGTGCAGGCCATCACCGTCCACGGCCGGACCCGCATGCAGTTCTACAAGGGCAGGGCGGACTGGGACGCCATCGAGCGGGTCGCCGAGGTCGTCAGCGTGCCCTTCATCGCCAATGGTGATATCGAGAGCCGTGAGGATGCGCTTCAACTGCTCTCGCGCCCAGGGATTACCGCGGTCATGGTCGGGCGGTCCTGCCAGGGCAGGCCTTGGCATGCGGGTTATCTCGCCGGCCACGACGAGCCCGATTTTGCCGCCCGGACGGCAATCGTGCTGGAACACTATACCGAGATGCTGCGCTTTTATGGCCCTAAGGTCGGCGTGCGCCACGCGCGCAAGCACCTTGGCTGGTATCTCGATCGGCTCGCGCCCTGGCTGGATGCCGAGGCGCGCACGGCGGTCATGACGGCGGATGATCCGGAGATCGTTTCCGCCCGCCTCGCCGCCATTTTCGAACACGCACCGCCTGAAAGGAAAGCGGCATGAGTTCCGTCATCGGCAACGGCAGCCAGCGCCTCGGCGCGGAAGCCGTCGCGCTACAGGTTCTGAACGCCATCCAGAACCCGGTCGTGCTGATCGAGCAGGATGGCCGCATTTCCTATTCGAACTGGGAAGCTGAAGTGTTTTTTGGCGCGAGCGCGGCTCAGCTCTCGCGCAAGACGCTGTCCGATTTCATCCCCTTCGACAGCCCGCTGCTGGCACTGATCGGTCAGGTGCGCACCCGTCGCGGGGCGGTCAACGAATACCGCGTGGACCTGTCCTCGCCGCGTCTCGGCCAGGACAAGCTTGTCGATATCTATGTGGCGCCGGTGGGCGAAGAGGGTGCCGTCGTGCTCGTCTTCCAGGTTCGCTCCATGGCCGACAAGATCGATCGGCAGCTGGTGCACCGCGCCGCCGCCCGCTCGGTCACCGGCCTTGCCTCGATGCTTGCCCATGAGATCAAGAACCCGCTTTCCGGCATTCGCGGGGCGGCCCAGCTGCTGGAAACCAATGCCAGCGACGACGATCGGGCGCTGACACGGCTGATCTGCGATGAATCGGACAGGATCGTTTCGCTCGTGGACCGCATGGAAGTGTTCTCCGACGAGAGGCCGATCGACCGCGTTCCGCTCAACATCCACTCTGTGCTCGATCATGTGAAGGCGATCGCCAAGGCGGGATTTGCGCGCAACATCAAGATCATGGAAGAGTATGATCCATCATTGCCTCAGGTCTTTGCCAATCGCGACCAGATGGTTCAGGTGTTCCTCAATCTCGTGAAG
The DNA here is from genome assembly GCF_013344475.1 of Martelella limonii. Taxonomy (GTDB): domain Bacteria; phylum Pseudomonadota; class Alphaproteobacteria; order Rhizobiales; family Rhizobiaceae; genus Martelella; species Martelella limonii. The sequence continues at coordinate 661,868 of NZ_JABUOU010000001.1, forward strand.
AATGCCTGTGAGGCGGTGGGAGACAAGCCAGATGGCGAAATCATCCTGACGTCCGCCTATCGGCCGGGCATCCGGATGTCGATAGCGGGGACCCGGGAGAAGATATCGCTGCCGCTCGAATTCTGCGTGCAGGACAATGGGCCGGGCGTGCCCCCGGACCTGATGCCGCATCTGTTCGATCCCTTCATCACCACCAAGACCAACGGAACCGGTCTCGGTCTGGCACTTGTTGCCAAGATCATCGGCGCGCATGGCGGCATCATCGAATGCGAGAACATGAACGGCCGCACCACGTTCCGCATTCTCATGCCGGTTTCGAAAGACGTTTTGCCTTTGCCGCCAGAAATGGCCAGCCCGAACATGGATACCTGACATGACAGCTACGATCCTTGTTGCCGACGACGACGCGGCGATCCGTACAGTGCTGAACCAGGCCCTGAGCAGGGCCGGCTATGAGGTGCGCATCACCTCCAATGCGGCAACGCTCTGGCGCTGGGTGTCGGCCGGCGAGGGCGATCTGGTGCTGACTGACGTGGTCATGCCGGATGAAAACGCCTTCGATCTCCTGCCGCGCATCAAGAAATCGCGCCCCGAGCTGCCGGTCATCGTCATGAGCGCGCAGAACACCTTCATGACGGCGGTTCGCGCGTCGGAAAAGGGCGCCTACGATTATCTGCCCAAGCCGTTCGACCTGACCGAACTGATCGCAATTGTCGGCCGGGCCCTTTCGGAGCCGAAGCGCAAGCCTGCCAAGCTCGGCGATGACATGCAGGACGGCATGCCGCTGGTCGGCCGCTCGGCGGCGATGCAGGAAATCTACCGTGTTCTCGCCCGGTTGATGCAGACCGACCTGACGCTGATGATCACCGGCGAATCCGGCACCGGCAAGGAGCTCGTCGCCCGCGCACTCCACGACTATGGCAAGCGCCGGAACGGACCCTTCGTGGCCATCAACATGGCTGCCATCCCGCGCGACCTGATCGAATCCGAGCTTTTCGGCCATGAAAAGGGCGCCTTCACCGGCGCGCAGACCCGTTCTTCCGGCCGTTTCGAGCAGGCCGAGGGCGGAACGCTGTTTCTCGATGAAATCGGCGACATGCCGATGGATGCCCAGACCAGGCTTTTGCGCGTTCTCCAGCAGGGCGAGTACACCACGGTCGGCGGCCGCACGCCGATCCGCACCGATGTCCGCATCGTGGCCGCCACCAACAAGGATCTGAAGCAGTCGATCAATCAGGGTCTGTTCCGCGAGGACCTCTACTACCGCCTCAACGTGGTGCCGCTGCGGCTTCCGCCGTTGCGCGAGCGTGCCGAGGATATCGGCGATCTGGTGCGCCATTTCGTCAATGAAGGCGAGGTCGAGGGGCTCGGCGGCAAGCGCTTCGAGCAGTCCGCGCTCGATGCCATGAAGGCCTATGGTTGGCCGGGCAATGTGCGCGAGCTCGAGAACCTCGTGCGCCGGCTGATGGCGCTTTATCCGCAGGAGGTGATCACCCGTGAAATCGTCGAGCAGGAATTGCAGTCCGACCAGCCCGAGGCGCCGGCCGAAGGTGCGACGGTGCGAAACGGCATGCCGACGATTGCCCAGGCGGTAGAGGAGAACATGCGCACCTATTTCGCCGGTTTCGGAGAGAGCCTGCCGCCATCAGGTCTTTACGAACGGGTGTTGAACGAGGTCGAGTATCCGCTGATTCTCGCAGCCCTCACGGCGACCCGCGGCAACCAGATCCGCGCCGCCGACCTGCTTGGCCTCAACCGCAACACGCTGCGCAAGAAGATCAGGGAGCTTGGCGTTTCGGTCTATCGCAGCTCCCGCAGCTCCTGATTTGCGGGGCTGAAAGGCCTGTCAAAAGAGCTTTCCGTTGCAATTGTGCCACAATCTGTTGCATATCCTCCTCACAAGGGAAAAACGCGAGTCGTCTGCAACGTCCGCGTTTACCCGCTCCTGGGCGGTGCATGGAATGATGCGCCGCCTGTTGAAAAAGGGCGATGATGACGGCAGAGGGCAGCATGGCGGGCACCGCTCGCCAGGAGGGGGTTGAAAGCGACGCGCCTTACGGGCGCGGCGGTGCGCGTGCGATCCTGACGTCGCCCGGCATGTTTCTCGTCAGCGGCGCGCTGATAACGGCCTTTCTCTCGCTTTTCATCCTCCTGGGTCTGACCCCGATCAAGCCGACCGGACGCGTGGTTGTCGCGCTCGTCGCCGCCAATTCGCTGTTCGTTCTGACGATGATCGTGCTGATCACTCGCGAACTCATGCAGCTCCTGAAGGCGCGCCGGCGTGGACGTGCCGCAGCCCAGTTGCACATCCGAATCGTTGCGCTGTTCTCCATCGTCGCGGTGACGCCTGCGATCGTGGTGGCGATCTTTGCGACGCTGACGCTCAATGCCGGGCTTGACCGATGGTTCTCTCTGCGCACCCAGTCGATCGTTCAGTCCTCGCTGAATGTCGCGCAGGCCTACATGATGGAGAACGCGAGTTATCTGCAGGGCCAGACCCTGTCGATGGGCAATGACCTGGAGCGAAACCGCTCGCTCTTCCTGCTCGACCGCCGCGGCTTTGCCGACCTGATGACCCGACAGGCACGCGGTCGCGGGCTTCTGGGCGCCGCGCTTGTGCGCGCCGATGGGAGCACCATTGTCGAGGCCGATCTTGGCGAGCAGGCCCCGCTTCCGAAAATCCCGACGGATGCGCTTGAAAAGGCTGCCGCCGGAACGCCGACGCTGATTCCGCCGGGCGACACCAATCTCGTCGGCGCGATCATCGCGCTTGAGGCGGTGCCCGACAGCTTCCTCTACGCCGTCCGCGCGGTCGACCCGACCGTGATGAGCGCGATGCGGATGATCGAGGACAATGTCAACGAATACAGTTCGATGGAAGAGGGACGGGTTTCGATCCAGGTTGCCTTCGCGGTTCTCTATCTCGGCTTTGCGCTGATCGTCCTGCTCGCTGCGATCTGGACGGGCATCGCCGTTGCCGACCGGATCGTCCTGCCGATCCGGATGCTGATCGGGGCCGCCGACCAGGTGGCTTCGGGCGATATGAAGGTTGCCGTGCCTGTGCGCTCTATCGATGGCGACGTCGGCCGGCTTTCCAGTACCTTCAACAAGATGGTTGCGGAAATCCGCGAGCAGCAGCGCGAAATTCTGGTTGCGAAGGACGAGGTCGATGACCGTCGCCGCTTCATCGAGGCGGTGCTGTCCGGCGTCACTGCAGCCGTGATCGGTGTCGATGAAGACAGGACCGTCACGATCGTCAACGTGTCGGCGGGCGAGCTTCTGGCCGCGCGCGACGACGAGCTGCTTGGGCGCAAGCTTGAGGATATCTCGCCGGAGATCGATCTGGTGATGACGGCGGCGATGCGCCGCAGCCGCCAGAACTTCCGCCAGCAGATCAATCTTGTCCGGCTCGGCAAGGAGCGCACGCTTTCGGTGCAGGTCACGCGCGAGGATTCGCGCGACGGATCGAACGCCTATGTCATCACGCTCGATGACATTACCGATCTCATCATCGCCCAGCGTTCCACCGCCTGGGCGGATGTGGCGCGCCGGATCGCGCATGAGATCAAGAATCCGCTCACGCCGATCCAGCTTTCTGCCGAACGGATCAAGCGCCGCTTCGGTCGAAAGATCGAGGATGAGGAGGATCGCAGGGTCTTCGACCAGTGTACTGATACAATTGTGCGTCAGGTTGGCGACATCGGCCGGATGGTCGACGAGTTCTCTTCTTTCGCGCGGATGCCGAAGCCCGCCAAGACGCAAGGGGACCTGCGCACGGTCCTCGCGGACGCCGTCTTCCTACTGGAAATGGGCCGCACAGATGTGACCTTCCTCCGAGACTTCGGAGACGAGCCCCTGGTCGGACTTTTCGATGACCGCATGCTGGGTCAGGCCTTCGGAAACTTGATAAAGAATGCTGTGGAAGCCATTGAGGCCGTTCCACAAAGTGAATTTAACGGCGAGCGCAAGATATTGGTGCGCGCTGTCCATGACGAGGCCCGCGACCGCTATGTCGTGGACTTCATCGATAACGGCAAGGGCCTGCCGGTTGAAAACCGCCACATGATCCTCGAGCCCTATATCACCATGCGCGAAAAGGGCACGGGGCTCGGCCTCGCGATCGTGCGCAAGATCATCGAGGAGCATGGCGGGAAACTGGAACTGCATGACGCGCCCCCTGATTTCGCCGATGGGCGAGGGGCGATGATCCGCGTCGAGCTGCCGCATGTTCACGACGGCGAGGCCGCACGCCAGGAAACAGACAAGGAAAAACAAGATGGCATCTGATATTCTTGTCGTCGACGACGAGGCTGACATCCGCGATATCGTTTCGGGCATCCTTTCCGATGAGGGCCATGAAACCCGCGTTGCCCATGACAGCGACAGCGCGCTCGCAGCAATTTCCGACCGCGTTCCGCGGCTGATCTTTCTCGATATCTGGATGCAGGGAAGCCGCCTCGACGGGCTGGCGCTGCTGGAAGAGATCAAATCGCGCTATCCCGAGCTTCCGGTGGTGATGATCTCCGGTCACGGAAATATCGAAACCGCCGTTTCCTCGATCAAGCGCGGCGCGTTCGATTTCATCGAGAAGCCGTTCAAGGCCGACAGGCTGGTTCTGATTGCCGAGCGCGCGCTGGAAAACTCGCGGCTGAAGATCGAGGTGCAGGAGCTCAAGCGCAAGAGCGGCGACCCGGAGGAGCTGGTCGGTTCTTCGCTTCTGGTCTCTCAGCTCCGGCAGACGGTCGACAAGGTCGGTCCGACCAATTCCCGGGTGATGATCTTCGGTGCGTCGGGCACCGGCAAGGAGGTCGTTGCCCGGCTGATGCACAAGAAGAGCCAGCGCGCCGAGGGGCCGTTCGTGGCGCTCAATGCGGCAGCGATCACGCCTGAAAACATGGAAATAGAGCTCTTCGGCGTCGAAGCGGGCGGCGGGCGCAGCCGCAAGACCGGCGCTCTCGAACGCGCCCATCGCGGCACGCTCTATCTCGACGAGATCGGCGAAATGCCGCTCGAGACCCAGAAGAAAATCCTGCGCGTGCTCGTTGATCAGCAGTTCGAACGTGTCGGCGGCAGCCGCAGGGTGTCGGTGGATGTGCGCATTCTGTCGTCTACGGCGCTTGATCTGAAGGAAAGGATCGATGAGGGCCAGTTCCGGCAGGATCTGTTCCATCGTCTCGCCGTGGTGCCGGTGCGCATTCCTTCGCTTTCGGAACGGCGCGAGGATATTCCGTTTCTGGTCGATTTCGTGATGCGCCAGCTGTGTGATCAGGCGGGCCTGCGCCAGCGCTCGATCGGCGATGACGCGATGGCGATCCTGCAGGCGCATGACTGGCCGGGCAATATCCGTCAGCTTCGCAACAATCTGGAGCGCTTGCTGATTCTGTCCAGGGAGGAGGATTCCTCCATGCCGATTTCGGCCGAGCTCTTGCCGGCAGACCTTTCCGACGTTCTGCCGCAAATCCAGACATCGGGCGATGCCCATATCATGACGCTGCCGCTGCGTGAGGCGCGCGAGCGCTTCGAGCGGGACTATCTGATGGCGCAGATCAACCGCTTCGGGGGCAATATTTCGCGGACCGCGGAATTTGTCGGCATGGAACGCTCCGCGCTCCACCGCAAGCTGAAGTCGCTTGGCATTTGAGCTGAAACCGGGCAGATTGCGCTCACCTGAACATACCAAGCCCCAGAGGGGTTCTTATGAAAATCATCATCTGCGGGGCGGGCCAGGTCGGCTTCGGCATCGCCGAACGGCTTTCCCAGGAATATAACGACGTCTCCGTGATCGACACTTCGGCCTCGCTGATCACCGCGATCACCGAGATGCTGGATGTGCGCGGCTATGTCGGCCACGGCGCCCATCCCGACATGCTCGCCAAGGCCGGCGCCGACCAGGCCGACATGATCATCGCGGTCACGCTGCACGACGAGATCAACATGGTCGCGTGCCAGGTGGCGCATTCGCTGTTCAACGTGCCGACCAAGATCGCCCGCATCCGCTCCCAGAGCTACCTGCATGCCCATTATTCCGACCTGTTCTCCCGCGATCACATGCCGATCGACGTGACGATCTCGCCGGAAGTGGAAGTCGGCAAGATGGTGCTCAGGCGCATTTCCTTCCCCGGCGCCACGGACATCGTCCGCTTTGCCGACGAGAAGATCGCGATGCTCGCCGTCGAGTGCAATGATGATTGCCCGGTGCTGAACACGCCGCTCGTTCAGCTCAGCCAGTTGTTTCCCGATCTCAATGCAACCGTCACCGGCATCTACCGCGATGAAGAGGTGATCATCCCCCATTCGACCGACCAGATCCTGGCGGGTGATCTCGTCTATGTGGTTTGCGAGCACGAGCATATCCGGCGCACGCTCGCACTGTTCGGCCACGAGGAGCAGGAAGCGCGGCGGATCGTGATCGCCGGCGGCGGCAATATCGGCTTCTTCGTTGCCAAGTCGATCGAAGATCTGCAGCCGAAGACCCGGATCAAGATGATCGAGCAGGACCGGGACAAGGCGATCGCCGTTTCCGATGCGCTCCACCACGGCATCGTGATCCAGGGTTCGGCGCTCGACCAGAACATCATGATGCAGGCCGATGTACCGGATGCGCACCTGATGGTCGCGCTGACGAACAACGACCAGACCAATATCCTCGCCTCGGTGATCGCAAAGCAGCTTGGCTGCAAGTCGAACCTCGCGCTGCTCAACAACCCGTCATTCCACGACGTCACAAAGTCGCTCGGCATCGACGCCTATATCAATCCGCGTGCGGTGACGATCTCGCGCGTGCTTCAGCATGTGCGCAAGGGCCGGATCCGCTCCGTCTATGCGGTGCAGAAGGGGGCTGCGGAAGTGATCGAGGCGGAAGCGCTCGCAACGTCTCCGCTGGTTGGCACGCCATTCCGCGATCTGGATCTGCCCGATGGCATCCGCATCGGTGCCATCTATCGCGGCCAGGAGGTCATCCGCCCACACGGGGATCTCAAGATCAAGGCCCATGACCGCGTGATCCTGTTTGCGGCGGCTTCTGCAGTGCGGCACGTCGAACAGCTCTTCAGGGTGTCGATCCAGTATTTCTGACCACTTGTTTTCGTTAGTCCGCACTGACTTGGTAAAAGGTGGCATGGTTCCTCATGTTTTTCGCCGTTGCGGAAGCTGCGGCGATTTGCTACCAAAAGTTCATGGTATGTTGCACCTGCCATCAGCAGGGCGACGAAGAGGCGGAACCGGCCACGGCCGGCAAGAGAAAGAAAGAAGCGGCGCTATGGCGGAACGTTCTCAGAATTTGCAGGACCTTTTCCTTAATACAGTTCGTAAGCAGAAAATTTCACTCACGATCTTTCTGATCAATGGGGTGAAGCTGACCGGCGTCGTGACGTCGTTCGACAATTTCTGCGTTCTGTTGCGGCGCGATGGGCACTCCCAGCTCGTCTACAAGCACGCCATTTCGACCATCATGCCGGGTCAGCCGGTCCAGATGTTCGAAGGCGATGACAGCGCCTCCTGATCCGGTGAACAGCAATTTCCGATAATTCCCAATTTCCCGAAAGCGAATACGAGAACAGGGATTCGTCCCGCGTTCTCGTGATCGTGCCGGTGATCAAGCAATCGCGCGCCGAAATGGAGCGTTCCGCGCTCCCCACGCGCGCTCCCGAAAGCCGTCAGCAGGAGGCTGAAGGCCTCGCGCGCGCCATTGGTCTCGAGGTCGTTGCCTCCGAGATCGTGAGCGTCAATGATCCGCGTCCGGCCACGCTGCTCGGCACCGGCAAGATCGAGGAACTCGATCAGATCCTGGATGAAAACAATATCGGCCTCGTGGTGGTCGATCATCCGCTGTCGCCGGTTCAGCAGCGCAATCTGGAAAAGGCCTGGGTTGCGAAGGTCATCGACCGCACCGGCCTGATCCTCGAAATCTTCGGCGAGCGCGCCTCCACCAAGGAAGGCCGGCTGCAGGTCGAGCTTGCCCATCTGAACTATCAACGCGGCCGCCTGGTCCGGAGCTGGACCCACCTTGAGCGTCAGCGCGGCGGCGGCGGTTTCATGGGCGGTCCCGGCGAAACCCAGATCGAGGCAGACCGCCGGATGCTGCGCGAGCGCATCACCAAGCTCGAGCGCGAGCTGGAGCAGGTCGTGCGCACCCGTCAGCTTCACCGTTCCAAGCGCAAGAAGGTGCCGCATCCGATCGTGGCGCTGGTCGGCTATACCAATGCCGGCAAGTCGACGCTGTTCAACCGGATCACCGGGGCAGGGGTGCTGGCCGAGGACATGCTGTTTGCAACGCTCGATCCTACCCTGCGCCGGATGAAGCTGCCGCTCGGACGCACCGTCATCCTCTCCGATACCGTCGGCTTCATCTCCGACCTTCCAACCCACCTCGTTGCTGCCTTTCGCGCGACACTTGAAGAGGTGCTGGAAGCCGATCTTATCCTCCATGTCCGCGACATGGCCGATCCTGCCCGCGATGCGCAATCGGCCGATGTGCTGCGCATTCTTGCCGACCTCGGAATCGACGAGGCGGAGCAGAACGCCCGCATTCTCGAAGTGTGGAACAAGGTCGATCTGCTGGAGCCCGAAGAGCATGACGCTCTGATGGCGCGCGCGGCCTCGACAGAAGGCGTGATGGCTGTTTCCGCCATTTCGGGCGAGGGGATCGATCCGCTGATGGATCAGATCGCGACGCGATTGTCCGGCGTTCTGAGCGAAACCACGATCACGCTCAAGCCGCAGCAGCTCCATTTGCTGCCATGGTTCTATGAGCACACGATCGTGGACGAGCGGCGAGACCTGGAAGATGGCGCAGTCGAATTGGACATCAGGCTCGCAAGCGCGGAAGCCGATCGGCTGGAGAGCTTGCTCGCCGGTTGACGGCGAGCCTTTCATCGCAGACGTTTCCAAAAGCTGAAATGCTGGATCACGGTCGCCACATCGCTGCCGCAGGGCTGAGAGGTGTGGGGAGCGAGCGGTGAGGCTCAGGGTGACGTTGCCAGCCGCGTTCGTCCCACGCTCTTTCAGCCCAGCTTTCGCTCGATCGCCTTTGCATCCTGCCAGAGCGCTTCCATGCGCTCCAGCGTGGCGGCGTCGAGCGTTTCGCCTGCATTATCAAGAGACGTCTCGATGTGGTTGAAACGGCGACGGAATTTCGTATTTGTCCCGCGCAGCGCCTGTTCCGGGTCCACCTTGGCGTGTCGGGCGAGGTTGACGGCGGCGAAGATCAGGTCACCGAGCTCATCGGCGATTGCCGGCTTGTCGTCGCTCTGCAAGGCCTCGCGCAGTTCGCCGATCTCCTCCTCGAACTTCGCAAGAATCGGTTCCGGCTCCGACCAGTCGAAGCCGACGCGCGCGGCGTGTTCCTGAAGCTTCAGCGCCTCGGTCAGCGCCGGGAATGACCGCTGGACGCCGCCGAGATGGCCGGCCTTCATGTCTTCGGTGATCCCGCTTTTGGCGCGCCGCGCGGCCCGCTCCGCCTTTTCCTGCCGCTTGATTTCATCCCACTGGACCTTCACCGCTTCGGGCGTATCGGCCTCATTGACGGCGAAGACGTGCGGATGGCGGCGGATCATCTTGGCGGTGATCGCATGCACCACATCGCCAAAGGCGAACAGCCCCTCTTCCTCGGCCATCCTTGCGTGGAACACGACCTGGAGGAGAAGATCGCCAAGCTCGTCGCAGAGATCGTCGAAATCCTTCCGCTCGATCGCGTCTGCAACCTCGTAGGCCTCCTCGATCGTATAGGGCTTGATGCTGTCGAAGTCCTGCTTCAGGTCCCAGGGGCAGCCGGTGACGGGCGTCCTGAGGGCGGCCATGATGTCGATGAGGCGAGCGATATCGCGGGAAGCTTCCACGGTTCGGGCTCCGTAATGATGAGGGTGCTCAGCCGAGCGGTATGGTGTTGCTGCCCTTATGAGACTGGTAGGTGTCCGAGGCAAGGGCGTAGGTCTTCCGGATTGCGCCGATTCTCGTGAGGAATGCGGACCGGGCGGGCTCCTCGGCAGCCTCCGCCATGTCGATGATTGAGCGGGCGGTAAAGAAGGCGTTGCTGCGCCGATAGCCGCCGGCATCAAGCCCGTAAAGTTCCTTCATGATCTTCAGATCATGGGGAATTGCGAAACTGTCGCGGGAATCCTCATGGCTGAAGAAATAGAAATAATTGTCAAAGCCTGCCCATGTTATCGCTGACATGCACATGGTGCAGGGTTCGTGGGTCGACAGGAAAACGAGGTCGCGCGTCGCCGGTGGGGAGGGCAGTTCGTAAAACTGCTTCAGCGTATTGACCTCGCCGTGCCAGAGCGGGTTTCTGGTCTCGTCATTGGTGCCGGCGATGACCAGAGACAGGTCGGACTTCCTGAGAATGGCGGCGCCGAACACCTTGTTTCCGCCGCTGACGCCCTTCATCGTCATGGGCAATATATCATCTTCGATGACGGCAAGCAGTCTTTCGGTCAGGGTCTGGTCGTCCACGGTCAATCCACTCCGGTGGCTGGTCTGGCCTGATTTAAAGGGCCTTTGCCGGTGATGCGCAAGGCTTGACGGTCAGACGCGGGCAAATTTGCCCTGCAAAGCTGCGAATTGAGGAATGAAATGTGCGTTCCCGGGCCGGCGCGCATTTTCGTTTCTTCAAACCGGGCGCTTCGAGAGCGATTGTTATCGCGATCTTGAGAAGGACGGTGCGCCATGAGCACGAATGACGATTTACTGACGACGTTTCCGGCGTTTTTCCGCGTCGATGGCCGCAAGGTCGCGATCTTCGGAGGCGAGGACGAGGCCTATGCCAAGGCACGGCTTATGGCGAAGACCAGCGCCGCAATCGTGGCTTATGCCGAGAGCTTTGCGGAGGATTATCGGGCGTTTCTTTCGGAGCGCGGCTATCGGATCGTGGAAGCGCCGTTCGATCGCACCCAGCTTGAGGGTGCAACCCTGGTGTTTGCCGCAACCGGCATCAGCGAAGAGGATCATGCGATAGCCGATGCCGCGCGGGCAGCGTCGATCCCTGTGAATGCGGTCGACCAGAAGGACGACTGCGATTTCTATACGCCGGCGCTTGTCACCCGCCCGCCGATCGCCGTCGCCATCGGCACGGAAGGGGCGGGGCCCGTGCTGGCGCAGATGATCCGCGCCCAGATAGACACCATGCTGCCGCGTTCGCTCGGACCGCTCGCCCAGCTTGCCAACCGGCTGCGCGACAAGGTCGATGCCAATATCCCGCGCGGCGCGCCGCGTCGCGCCTTCTGGTCGCGCTTCTTCAACGGCGCCGTCGCCACCGCCATCGAGAAGGGCCGTACGCTTGAGGCTGAATGCATCGCCGACGAGATCATTGCCGATGGTGCGAAGGTTGCCGGCCATGTGGCGCTGGTGGGCGCTGGCCCGGGTGCTGAAGACCTGCTCACGATCCGCGCCCATCGCCTGATGATGGAAGCCGACGTGATTGCCTATGATGCGCTTGTGCCGCAGGCCGTCGTCGATATGGGCAGGCGCGACGCGGAGCGGATCGCGGTTGGCAAGCGCAAGAACTGTCATTCGAAGTCGCAGAACGAAATCAACGGTCTGCTGGTCGATCTTGCCAGGGAAGGCAAGCGCGTCGTGCGGCTGAAGTCCGGCGATCCGCTGATCTTCGGTCGCGCCGGCGAGGAGATGGCAGCGCTGCGCGCGGCAGGCGTTTCCTATGAGGTGGTGCCCGGCATCACCTCGGCAACGGCAGCGGCCGCGGATTTCGAACTGCCTCTGACGCTGCGCGGCGTTGCCTCGACCCTGGTTTTTACGACCGGCCACGACCTCAATGGTGACACCCTGCCGGATTGGGCTGCGCTTGCGGTCCGCGGTGCGACCATTGCCGTCTATATGGGCCGTTCCGTTGCAGCCAAGCTCGGCGCCCGGCTTCAGGAGGCGGGCGTTCCTGCCGACACGACGATTGCGGTGATCGAGAATGCCAGCCGCAGCAACCAGCGCCTGTTCCACGGCATTCTCTCCGAAATGCCACTGCTGGAGGCGCGCGACGATCTCGCCGGCCCGGTGATGGTGATCATCGGCGATGCGGTGGCCGGCGCCAATCTGAAGCATTCGAGCGCGCTTTCGCAAGACAACCAGCTTGCCCGAACGAAATTCAAGGGAGTTGCCCATGTCCTCTAAGGTTCTGACAGCAAATCGCCTGACCGACGGCCTGGCCGTCTGGCTCGATGCCAACGGCCGCTGGTGCGAGGATTTGCAGGCAGCGCTTGTGGCCCGCCACGATGCCGCCATCGAAAGCCTCGACGAAATCGGCAAACGCGACTTCTCGGCAAACAAGGTTGTCGATCTCGCTGTCATAGATGTCGAGGAGCGCCCGGACGGTCGCATCTGGCCGCTGAGGCTGCGCGAGCGCATCCGCGCCGAAGGCCCGACCATTTCCTACGCCGCTGGCTATGCGGCGGCCAATCCAGAACGCGTGGAGGCGTAAGACCTCATGTATCGTTACGATGAATTCGACAAGGACTTCGTCTCGCAGCGGGTGGACCAGTTCGCAGATCAGGTCGCGCGCCGCCTGTCGGGCGAGATCACCGAGGATGCCTTCAAGCCGCTCCGGCTGATGAATGGCGTCTATCTTCAGCTTCACGCCTACATGCTGCGTATCGCCGTGCCCTATGGCACGATGAACGCCCGCCAGATGCGCATGCTCGCCCATGTCGCGCGGACCTATGACCGCGGCTACGGCCACTTCACCACCCGCCAGAACATCCAGTTCAACTGGCCGAAGCTTTCGGACATTCCCGCGATCCTGCGGGAACTCGCGAGCGTCGAGATGCATGCGATCCAGACTTCGGGCAACTGCATCCGCAACGTGACCGCCGACCATTTTTCCGGCGCGGCCGCCGATGAGGTTGCCGATCCCAGGCCTTATGCCGAAATCCTGCGGCAGTGGTCATCCATCCATCCGGAATTCTCGTTCCTGCCGCGCAAGTTCAAGATTGCCGTCACCGGCGCCGAACGCGACCGCGCGGCCATCCAGGTTCACGACATCGGCCTGCATCTGAAGCGCAATGAAGACGGCGCGCTCGGCTTTGCCGTCTATGTCGGCGGCGGGCAGGGGCGCACACCGATGATCGCCAGGAAGGTGCGCGACTTCCTGCCGGAGCAAGACTTGCTGACCTATGCGACCGCGATCCTGCGCGTCTACAATCTCAACGGCCGCCGCGACAACAAGTACAAGGCCCGGATCAAGATCCTCGTCCACGAGACCGGACTTGAAGAGTTGAAGGCACAGATCGAGCAGGAATTCGATGCGCTGAAGGACGGCGCGCTGCGGCTTCCCGCAGCCGATGTCGAGGCGATCCGCGCCTATTTCGCCCCGCCGGAACTTCCCGCCCGCGAGCGTGACCGCTTCGACACGGCGGACGCCGGCTACATCAACTGGCTGACCCGCAACACCGTTGCCCACAAGCGCGACGACTATGCGAGCATCACGATCTCGCTGAAGCCGATTGGCGGCATTCCGGGCGATGCGACGGATCAGCAGATGGACGTGGTGGCCGACATCGCCGAACAGTACGGCTTCGATGAGATCCGCGTGAGCCATGAGCAGAACCTGGTTCTGCCGCATGTCGCCCGCGCCGATCTTCCGGCGGTCTACCGCGCGCTCGATGAAGCAGGGCTTGCGACGGGCAATGCAGGCCTGATCACCGATATCATTGCCTGTCCCGGGCTCGATTACTGCGCGCTTGCCAATGCGCGCTCCATCCCGCTTGCGCAGGAACTCTCCACCCGTTTCGGCAATGCCGAGCGGCAGGCGGAGATCGGCGATCTGAAGATCAAGATTTCCGGCTGCATCAATGCCTGCGGCCATCACCATGTCGGCCATATCGGCCTGCTCGGCGTGGAGAAGAAGGGCGCGGAGCTTTACCAGATCACGCTGGGCGGATCGGCGGATGAGAACACTTCGATCGGCGAGATCATCGGCCGCGGCTTCGAGCCAGAGAAGGTGACCGATGCGGTAGAGACCATTGTCGACACCTACCTTGCCCTTCGCAGCGACAAGACCGAGACCTTTATCGACGCCTATCGCAGGGTTGGCCCGCAGCCGTTCAAGGATGCGCTCTACCCGGAAAAAGCCAGGGCCGCCTGAGGAGCACGAACATGACTGCAATTTGGAAAGAAAGCGGCTTCGTCGAGGGTGATCCCTGGGTCGTCGAAACCGAGGACCGCAAGGCCGGCGAGGGGGAGCGGGCGTTGATCCCCTTTGCCGATATCATCGAAAACGGCATAGACGGCAATGAAGCGGTTGGCGTCGTGCTCGATCCCTTTGACGATCCGATCCGGCTTGCGCCCTATCTCGACAGGATTGTGCTCGTGGCACTCACCTTTCCGGCATTCAATGACGGCCGCGCCTTCTCGCAGGCAACGCTCCTGCGGGAGCGCCTGGGATATGGCGGCGAGCTGCGCGCGATCGGCGATGTGCTGATCGATCCGCTGGTGCACATGCTGCGCTGCGGTTTCGACAGTTTCGCCGTGACCAACGAAACGGCGCTCCGCCGGCTGGCGGAAGGCCGCTTGCCGGCTGTCACCCGCTATTACCAGCCCTCTGCAAGACCGGCGGACGCCGTGCCGGGCTACAGCTGGCGGCGCAAGGCGAGCGCCTGACAAGGCAGTTTTGAACCGCAGGCTTTGCAATTGGCGGCCAGCGGTAGTATCTGAGCGCACAAACATGCTGAAAATTGCGGGCCCGGTATGGGCCCGTCGGCAGGTCAGGGGCGCCGAAGAGACAGAATGACAGGACCGAACATGAACGTGCAGACCAAGACCGAAGATCTCAGAGAAGCCTTGCCGGCAGGCGTATACGGCGAAACCGTCCTGAGCGTGGAGCACTATACCGATCACCTGTTTCGCTTCACCATGACGCGGCCGGACGGCTTCCGGTTCCGCTCGGGCGAATTCGCGATGATCGGTCTGATGGTCGACGGCAAGCCGATCTACCGCGCCTATTCGATCGCAAGCCCGGCCTGGGCGGAGGAACTCGAATTCTTCTCGATCAAGGTGCCTGGCGGGCCGCTGACCCAGCACCTGCAGAAGATCCAGCCCGGCGACACCGTGCTGATGCGCAAGAAGCCGACCGGCACGCTGGTTCTCGACGCGCTGACGCCGGCCAGGCGCCTCTACATGTTCTCGACCGGAACCGGCATTGCGCCGTTCGCAAGCCTGATCCGGGAGCCGGAAACGTTTGAAAAGTTCGATGAGGTCATCCTGACCCATACCTGCCGCGAGGTTGCCGAGCTGAAATATGGCTTCGACCTGATGGCGGAGATCGAAAACGACGAATTGCTGAGCGAAGTCGTCGGTGGCAAGTTGCGCCACTATGCGACCGCGACACGCGAAGACTTCGAGCGCACGGGCCGCATCACCGACCTGATCGCCAGTGGCAAGCTCTTTGAAGACCTCGGCGTGCCGGCGCTCAACCCGGAGACCGACCGCGCCATGATCTGCGGCTCGACCGAAATGCTGAAGGACACCAAGGCGCTTCTCGAAGCCGCCAGCATGGAAGAGGGCGCCAACAACAAGCCGTCGCAGTTCGTGATCGAACGGGCGTTTGTGGGCTGAGAAGAACAGCCGCTCCCGCTCCGTCGGGATAGGCGACGTTCTGTTCTAGCTTAAGATGGCATAAGAAAGGGCGGGCCGTGAGGCTCGCCCTTTTGCATTTATCAGCGTTCCAGTCTGCGGCCGGCCGTCTTCTTCGCTATCAGCCTTCCTGGCTGGTTTCACTCGAACCGCAACGCATCGATCGGGCTGAGCCTTGCGGCGCGCCGGGCCGGGAAGTAGCCGAAGATCAGGCCGATCAGTGCCGAGAACGCAAAGGCGCCGGCGATCATCCACGGACTCACGACGAAGGGCAGGCCGAGATACTGGACCGCGCCATAGGCAACGCCGAGACCGATGATGATGCCGGCAATGCCGCCCGAAACTGAAAGAACCAGCGCCTCGACGATGAACTGCGCCAGAACCTGACGTTCCAGAGCGCCCACAGTCAGCCTGAGCCCGATCTCTCGGGTGCGCTCTGTCACCGAAACCAGCATGATGTTCATGATGCCGATGCCGCCGACCAGCAGGCTGACCGCGGCCACGGCTGCCAGCATGCCGGTGAGGTGGTTTCTTGTGCCGGCGACGGCATTGGTGATTTCGGTCATGTCGTTCACTTCGAAATCGTCCGGCCGTCCGGGCAGAATGTTGCGGCGTTCGCGCAGGACGTCGCGCACCTCTTCTTCAAGCGCGTGTGTGGATACGCCGTCTCTTGCGGCCAGCATGATGCTCTCGATGTAGCTGTCGCCGCCGACGCGGCGCTGGAAGGTCGAAATCGGCATCAGGACGATATCGTCCTGATCGCGCCCCATGCCCGTCTCGCCCTTGGCGCCGAGCGTGCCGATGACGGCGCAGGAGATATTGCCGACGCGGATATTGCCGCCAACGGGGTCCTCCTCCGCAAACAGTGCCTGTTTGACCGTAGCGCCGAGGATGCAGGTGGTCGTGCCCGCTGAAGCTTCCGCTGCTTCGAAGCCCGTGCCGCTTTCGATCTCCCAGTCCTGGGCCGCCAGAAACGCGTCATTGGTGCCGATCACCGTGGTGTGGCGGTTGTTGCCTCCGGCAACCACGGTGACGTCGGAGATGTTCTGGGGCGCGACCGCCCGCAGATCCGGGATCTGGTTGCGCAGCGCTGCGATGTCGCGCTCGCTGAAGCCCTTGGCCGCCTGCGAGGCGGCGCCCGGGTCCCGCTGGCCGGGCCGCACGAACAGGATATCCGTCCCGAGCCGCGCGATCTCGCTGCGCACGCGCTCGGCCGTGCCATTTGCGACGGTGACCATGACGATCACCGCAGACACGCCGATGATGATGCCGAGAACGGTCAGGAAAGAACGCAGCAGGTTGCGCCGGACAGCGCGCAGCGCGAGCTTGAGCAACTCAAGAAACATGGTCGTTCTCCTGCCATTCATCGGCATTGATCGCGTTGTCGCCATCGACCCTGCCATCGAGGAACTGCATGCGCCGTCCCGCATAGCGCGCCACATTCTCGTCATGGGTCACCATGACGACGGTGATGCCGATATCCTCGTTGAGGCTGGTCACCAGCTCCATGATGTCGTTGCTGGACCGGGTATCGAGATTGCCGGTCGGCTCGTCGGCAAGAAGCACGGCCGGTTCCGTGATCAGCGCGCGCGCAATGGCAACGCGCTGCTGCTGGCCGCCGGAAAGCTCCTGCGTACGCTGATGCAGACGGTCGCCGAGGCCGACCTGCGACAGTGCGTTTTCAGCACGCTCGCGCCGCTCCGTCCGGTTGATGCCGCGATAGAGCAGGGGGAGTTCGACATTTTCGATCGCGGATGAGCGCGGCAGAAGATTGTAGCGCTGGAACACGAAGGCCAGCAGATGCCGGCGCAGCAGTGTCAGCTTCGGGTTTGAGAGCTCCGTCGTATCCACGCCCTGGAAGAAGAACTGCCCGTGGGTCGGCCGGTCGAGCCAGCCGAGAATGTTCATGGCCGTCGATTTTCCGGAGCCGGACGGGCCCATGATCGATACGAACTCGCCGGCTTCGATCGCGAAATTGACGCCGTTCAACGCAGCGATTTCGGCTTCACCGGCGCCATATATCCGAGAAACATTGCGGAATTCGATGAGAGGTGCAGCGGCCATGTCAGCGGTCTCCCTCGCGGCCGGTCCCCGTGACCACCATGTCGCCGACGCGCAGATCGCCATCGGCAACCACAGTGTAGCGGCCATCGGTGGCGCCGACGGTGATCGGCACGGGCAGCGGCTCGTCGTTTCTCAGCAGCCAGGCGGTGCGCTCGTCGCCCTCGGAGGTCGGGACATCCACGCCTGTCGGCACAAAGCGCAAGGCTGCGGACGGCACCAGGATCACATCCTCGCTTTCGCTGACGAGAATATCGGCCGTCGCCGTCATGCCCTGGCGCAGCAGGTGTTCGGAATTGTCGACCGCAAGCACCGCCTTGTAGGTCACGACATCGCTGTTGAGTTCGGACGCATAGCGGATCGAGGCGATTTCTGCCGGAAACACCTTGTCGGGAAAGGCTTCGACGGTGAAATTCGCCTTCTGGCCTTCCTGAACGCGTCCTACATCGGCTTCATCGATATCGACGCGCAACTCCATATGGTCGAGATCGCCGGCGATCACGAAGAGAGTAGGGGCCTCCAGCGAGGCCGCGACCGTCTGTCCGACCTCAACATTTCGATAAAGCACGATGCCGTCGATGGGCGAGCGAATGGTCGCCTTGGTCAGACGCAGTTCCGCAAGCGCAAGAGCGGCCTTCGCCACATCGATGCGCGCCTCCGCGCTCTGCTTGTCTGCCTGAGCCGAAGCATAGGCAAACTTTGCATCTTCGAATTCCTGGCGTGGCGCGACGTTGCGTTTGGCAAGACTTTCGGTGCGGTCCATGGTGGCCTTTGCGGCCTCGAGCGCGGAGTTGCTGGAGGCGACATCCGCCTCGGCGGCGGCAAGGCCGGCCTTGGCGCTGAGGATATCGGCCTTCAGCTCGTCTGTATCGAGTTCGAGCAGCACGTCGCCGGCCTTGACCGGACTGTTGAAGTCGACGCGCACATCCTTCACGGTGCCCGACAGCTCGGTCGATATCTCGACCCGTTCCTTGGGCTGGATCGCGCCGGTTGCCCGCACCGCAACGTTCATCGGGCCGCGAATGACTTCCTGCGTGACATAACCGGGCTTGGCGGCCACCAGGTGCTGGAGATCGCCGCGTTCATAGAACCGGTATCCGGCATAGCCGGCGCCAGCGAGAATGACGACCAGAACCAGCGAGCCCCAGGGAAAGCGGCGGCGCGGCTTGTTCTCGCCGAGAATGGCCATGATATCGGGAACCGGGGGCCGCGCCGGGCCTTCCTGTTCATCGCGCCTGCCGTGCGAGGCCATGGGGGATTCTCCTTGATATATGCGCTGCGAATTGCGGGCGACTATGGCGAGGAACGGCTGGCCTTGCAAGCACGGGCGCGGATTAACCCCGGCTTTGCAAGCTCCATCCGAATGGCGGTCGGCCGCCCCGCAATCGCGTCAGGTTCCGCCCAACAGCCGAACGGTGTCAGGGCGTTCGAATCATGCTACCGTGCGACCGAAATTCGAGTTTATGGGGAGAATTCTGGTGAAATCGCGTCATCTTGCAGCCGTCATCGTCTCGGCAATCATTTCGCTTCCGGCAGCTCAGGCGTTGTCCGCGATGCCGGACGGCGCAAGCTCCATCAACGAGACCTATCAGGACTGGCGCGTAACCTGTGTGACCAATGATGTCGGCGCGCGCTGCGCCATGGTCTTCAATCAGGTCGCCAAGGACACCGGCCAGCGCGTGCTGACGGTCGAGCTTTCGCTGCCGCCCGGCGTGGATACGGTCCAGGGCGCAATCATCGCGCCGTTCGGCCTCGCACTCGCACAGGGCGCGCGGGTAACGGTCGATGAAGAGAGCGAGGGAAAGCTCTTCGGCTTCTCGACTTGTTTGCCGCAAGGCTGCCTTGTGCCGCTTGAATTCGACGCAACGATGCTGGAAAGCCTGAAGGGTGGCAATGTGATGAACATCACCGTTCAGCCGATCGACGGCACGAACATGGTGCGCTTTCCGGTTTCACTCAAAGGGTTCACCGCAGCCTACAAGCGCTTGAGTGAACTGCGGTAATCACTGTCCGCATGGTGCTTCTCAGGTCGCGCGCCGGTCCTGAACTGATCCGGAAATCCAGCCTTTGAGATGCACTTCAGTTCCATAATCTACATTATGTGATTTTTGTTGGGAGCCGGACCGTGTTTCTCAGGACCATATCTGTTTGACACGGTTCTTTGGATTTCGAGCGGTCGAACCGGGAATTCTGCCATGGACGCCTATTTCACCCGTGTCTTCGTCATCGGCAATGGCGGCGCAGGAAAATCATGGCTGGCGTCGGCGCTTTCCCGCCATGCTTCCCTGCCGCTACACCATCTGGATGATTTTCATTGGGAAACTGGCAGGTATGGCGTGGCGCGCGACAGGTCCGAGGGCGACGAAATGGTCAGTGCCGTCATGCTTGGCGATCGATGGATCATGGAAGGTGTTTACGGTGCGCTTGCGAACATGGCGCTTCCCCGCCTCACCGCACTGATCTGGCTCGATCTGCCCGAAGAAGACTGCATTGCCAATGTGCGCAAGCGCGGTGTTCAAGGCGGTGCGAGCGAAGCCTCCTTCGAGGATTTGCTCGCCTGGATTTCTGCATATCGTATCCGCAGGAACAACTGGAATTCCCACGACGGGCATCGGCAGATATTCGACAATTTCGATGGCTCCAAGCAGCGCCGCGCGGATGTACAGGCCTTTCTTCAACGGACAGGCGCACGGCCCTAGGCCGTTTCGTTGACGCGCCGGTCCAAGCAGCGCGCTATCACGGTGTCGAAACGAGCCGCACCGGCGTTCCCTTATAGGCGGGCGTCTGCGAGTTCTTTTCATGATAGCCGAGCGGCACCAGCGGGTTCAGTTCCGGATAATAGCCTGCGATGCAGCCGGGCGGCAGGTCGTAGGCGCGGATCTTGAAGCCCTCCACGCGGCGGGTGACGCCATCATCGATAGCGGTCACGAGATCGACCTTCTGCCCCTCCTCCAGCCCCAGCCGCGCCATCTCGTCGCGATTGATCAGCACGATCTCGCGGCTGCCCTTGAGACCCCGCATGCGGTCGGAAAAGCCGTAGATTGTGGTGTTGAACTGGTCGTTGGAGCGCAGCGTGATAAGCGTCATCACATCCTTGCCGGTCGGCGGTTCTCCAAGCGCGGAGATCAACGTCGGCGGCGTGAACTGCGCCTTGCCGGTTTCCGTCTGCCAGTCGCGCTCGCGCGCCGGATTGCCCTTGAAGAAGCCGCCCGGCTGGAACAGCCTGTCGTTGAAGCGGGGGAACTTGTCGGGGTAGGTCTCGGAGATAAGATCGCGGATCAGATCGTAATTGCCCGTCCATTCCTCCCATTTCAATCTCGGATTTTCAGGCAGTGTCGCCTTGGCGAGCGCGGCGATGATCGCGGTTTCGGATTTCACCTCCGGCCCCGGCGGCTTGGCGCTGCCGATCGAGCCATAGATATGGGAGAGTGAATCCTCCATCGAGACAGCCTGCGGGCCGGTCTCCTGGATGTCCTCGTCGGTGCGGCCGAGGCATGGCAGCAGATAGCCGACCTTGCCGGGCACGAGATGGGAGCGGTTGAGCTTGGTCGCGATCGAGACGGTCAGCTCCAGCCCCGGCCATGCGGCCTCCATGCGCGCGCTGTCCGGCAGTGCCCGCAGCAGATTGCCGCCGAGCGAGACGAGCGCCTTGACGCGGCCCTCAAGCAGCCCCTCGCAGGCGTGGACGGCGTTCAACCCCTCCTCCTCCGGCGGCTCGATGCCGAACAGCGCGCGGAGCTTGTCGGCCGGCATGTGCGACGATTTCTCGCCGATGCCCACGGTGCGCTGGCCCTGGACATTGGAGTGCCCGCGCACCGGCGAAATGCCGGTTCCCGGCCGCCCGATATTGCCGCGCATCAGCAGCAAATTGCAGAGCATGCCGAGATTGAGCCAGCCATTGACATGCTGGGTCATGCCCATGCCGTAGATGCCGATCGCCTTGTCGGCGCCGAGATAGATCTCAGCCGCCTCGGTGATCATTGCGCGCGTCAGGCCCGAATGGGTCTCGATGTCGTCCCAGGTGATCGTTTCGAGCGCGGCGATGGTTTCCTCATAGCCGGATGTCTCGTTTTCGATGAAGGCGTGGTCGAGCACCCTGCCCGGGGCGCTTGCCTCGGCGTCGAGCACGCATTTCATCAGTCCGGCGATCACCGCGATGTCGCCGCCCGGGCGTACCTGATAGTATTTTTCGGAGATCGTGGTCGCCGAACCGATGGTCATCTGCGCGACATTCTGCGGATCGACGAATTTCAACAGGCCGCGTTCGCGCACCAGATTGAAGGTGACGATGCGACAGCCGCGCTCCACCGCGTCCTTCAGCACGTGGAGAAAGCGCGGACTGTTGGAGCCGGTGTTCTGGCCGAAGAAGAAGATCGCGTCGCATTCCTCGAAATCCTCCAGCGTGCAGGTGCCGACCGGCGTGCCGATGAAGGTCTTGAGGTTCACCGAGGTGGTCTCGTGGCACATGTTGGAGGATTGCGGCAGGTTCTGGTGGCCCATGGCGCGGGCAAAGAGCGCATAGAGATAGGACGCTTCGAGCCCCGCATGGCCGGAGGCGTAGAATACCGCCTCCTTGGGGTCCGCAAGCGCCTTCAGCCGGTTGCCGATATCGGCGAAGGCCTCGTCCCAGCCGACCGGACGGTAAATGTCATAAGCCGGATCGTAGCGCATCGGCGTCGTCAGACGGCCGGATTTCTCAAGATCGTGATCATGCCATGTCTTGAGTTCGGAAAGCGTATGGGCGGCGAAGAATTCGGCATCCGCCCTGCCCTCGTCCAGCTCCCACAGAGTCGCCTTCGCACCGTTTTCGCAGAATTCCGCCTTGTGGGGTTTTGCGGGTTTTGCCCAGGCGCAGGATGAACACATCACGCCCTTCGGCTTGTTCAGATGGGCAAGGATCTCCAGCGCCCGTGTCTGCGTGCTGACTTCGCCGAAGATATGGGCAACGCCCGTCAGCGAACCCCAGCCGCCGGCGGCGTCCTTGTCGTATGGCGTATCGGGATCCTGGTCGGTGGGCGTGTGAGAGGGTGTGGTCGGGCGCATAGGATCGCCTCCTTGGCAGGTTTCACGGCACGTGCACCACCCGGCCCCTCGTCACGCGGACAAAGCACGATTACTGTAAAACGTAGACCCGACCGCCTTGTTCCGCAATGTTCGGGAGGTTACGCCCCCTGCCAGCGCTCGCCCCATGGACCGTGCCGGGTCACAATGCCGCCAGATCCCCCCTCGCCCAGCCTTCCTGGGTCTCCGCCATGAAATCGGCGTAGCGGCCTTCGGCGATCGCGGCGCGGATGCCCTGCATCAGGGTCTGGTAGTAGTGGAGGTTGTTCCAGGTCAGCAGCATACCGCCGAGAGACTCGTCCGAGCGCACCAGATGGTGGAGATAGGCGCGCGAATAGTCGCGGGTCGCCGGGCAGGTGCTCTCCTCGTCGAGCGGACGGAGATCCTCGGCATGGCGGGCGTTGCGCAGGTTGACCTTCCCGCGCCGGGTGAAGGCAAGGCCGTGGCGCCCTGCCCTGGTCGGCATCACGCAGTCGAACATGTCGATGCCGCGCGCCACCGATTTCAGGATGTCGTCGGGCGTGCCGACGCCCATCAGGTAGCGCGGCTTTGCGGTCGGCAGTTCCGGAAGCGTGGTCTCCAGCATGGCCAGCATCACATCCTGCGGCTCGCCCACGGCAAGGCCGCCGACGGCATAGCCCTTGAGGTCGAGATCGGCGAGGCCGCGGGCGGAGCGGATGCGCAGATCCGGAATATCGCCGCCCTGGACGATGCCGAACATCGCCTTTCCGGGCTGGTCGCCGAACGCGATACGGCAGCGCTCGGCCCAGGCAAGCGACATCTCGGTCGACTTTTCGATTGCGGCCCGGTCGGCCGGCAGGCGGACGCATTCATCGAGCTGCATCTGAATATCGGAGCCAAGCAGGCCCTGAATCTCGATCGAGCGTTCCGGGCTCATGTGATGCACGCTGCCATCGATATGCGACTTGAAGGTGACGCCCTTCTTCTCGTCGATCTGGCGGAGCGCTGCGAGCGACATCACCTGAAACCCGCCGGAATCGGTCAGGATCGGGTGGGGCCAGCGGATCAGCGAATGCAGCCCGCCAAGGCGCGCCACGCGCTCGGCGCCGGGGCGCAGCATCAGGTGATAGGTGTTCCCGAGGATGATATCGGCGCCGAGATCGCGCACCTGATCGAGATACATCGCCTTGACCGTGCCGGCGGTCCCGACCGGCATGAAGGCCGGCGTGCGGATTTCTCCGCGCGGCATCGAGATTTCGCCGAGACGGGCATTGCCGTCGGTCTTCTTCAGGGTGAACTGGAATGCGTCGGTCATGCGTCTTTCCTGAACAGCAGGCTGGAATCGCCGTAGGAATAAAACCGGTAGCCGGTTTCGATCGCATGGGCGTAGGCCGCGCGCATCGTCTCCAGGCCGGAAAACGCCGAAACCAGCATGAACAGCGTCGATTTCGGCAGGTGGAAATTGGTCATCAGCATGTCGACCGCGCGAAAGCGGTAGCCGGGCGTGATGAAGATGCCGGTCTCGCCCTCCCACGGCGCGATCCGGCCGTCCTCGGTGGCGGCACTTTCGAGAAGGCGGAGCGAGGTGGTGCCGACGGAGACGATCCGCCCGCCCCGCGCCTTCACCGCGTTCAGCGCCTCGGCCGTTTCAGGGCTCACGATGCCGCGCTCGAAATGCATGACGTGGTCGTCGGTGTCATCGGCTTTCACCGGCAGGAAGGTGCCGGCGCCAACATGAAGCGTGACAAAATGCCGTTCAACACCAGCAGCTTCGAGTGCTTTCATAAGGTTCGGCGTGAAATGCAGCCCGGCGGTCGGTGCGGCGACTGCGCCGTTCTCGCGGGCGTAGATCGTCTGGTAGTCGTCTCGGTCCTTGCCGTCCTCGGCGCGTTTCGAGGCGATATAGGGCGGCAGGGGCACGTGGCCGACCCGCATCATCGCCTCGTCGAGCGCGCCGCCGCGCGCATCGAAGGTCAGCGCCACCTCGCCGCCGTCGCGTTTTTCGTCGACGGTTGCGGTGAGAACCGCGGCGCCGTCGGCTGTGGCAAAGCGCAGGATGTCGCCGGGCTTGATCCGCTTTCCGGGGCGCGCGAAGGCATGCCAGACATTGTCGGCCTTCCTGAGATGCAGCGTCGCCGAGACCGGCACCTCCTCGCCCCCGTCCCGAAGCCTGACGCCCTCGAGCTGCGCCGGGATCACCTTGGTATCGTTGAACACCAGCGCATCGCCGGGGCGCAGGAAGGACGGAAGGTCGGAGACCACATGATCCTCGAGAGCGGCCCCCGGCCGCACCAGCAGAAGCCGCGCGCTGTCGCGCGGGTTCGCCGGGCGCAACGCGATGTTTTCATCCGGCAGATCGAAGTCGAAGAGGTCTACGCGCATTGTATCAGGTCAATTCTCAAATTCGAAAACCCGCCGGCGGTGGCCGGGCGGGTTGGGTTATGCTGCAATTGCGTCTGCCGCTCTCAACCGTTGCGATCGTTCCCTGCGTTACCGCAGAGCCACCCAATCGTCTCGCCCCGGAGGGGAGAGATGTCGCGACAGCGACAGTGAGGGGGGAGACTATCAACGAGAACGCCCTCACAGCTTTCGGAAGCTGCATCACCCTCACTGCCCCTTTCGGGGCATCTCTCCCGCAGGCGGGAGAGAGTATGAGGAGCAAACAGAGAGGCTTCATGCAACAACAGTCACCTCGATGATGCGAGGTCGAAGCGACCCGGCAGGCCTCAGGCGTCAGCCGCAACCTTCATCGTGATGATGTGGTCGGGATCGCGCACCGGTTCGCCCTTCTGGAACTTGTCGACGGCGTCCATGCCCTCGATCACCTGGCCCCAGACCGAATACTGCTTGTCGAGCCACGGGGCATCGGTGAAGCAGATGAAGAACTGGGAGTTGGCGGAGTTCGGGTTCTGCGAACGGGCCATCGAGCATGTGCCGCGCACGTGACGGGTGGCGGAGAATTCGGCCGGAAGGTCCGGCTTGTCGGAACCGCCCGTGCCGGCACGGCCCGGATTGAACTTGTCCGAGGTCTTCTTGCCGTGCTGGACGTCGCCGCCCTGCGCCATGAAGTCGGCAATCACGCGGTGGAACACGACGCCGTCATAGGCGCCCTCGCGCACCAGTTCGCGGATGCGATCGACATGCTTCGGGGCGACATTCGGAAACGCCTCGATCACGACCTTTCCCTTGGTCGTTTCCATGATGAAGGTGTTTTCCGGGTCCTTGATTTCGGCCATCATTCTCTCCTGTGGCGGGTTGCCCGCCCTGCCGGGTTCGACAGGGCGGGTTCATGAATTCTACTGTCCGACGGTAACGCTCAGGATCTTGTCCGGATCGCTGACCTTGCCGTTCTGGGCCTGATCGCCCTTCTTGATCTTGTCGACATTGTCCATGCCGTCGACGACTTCGCCGATCACCGTGTACTGGCCGTTGAGGAACGGGCCGTCATCGAACATGATGAAGAACTGCGAATTGGCGGAGTTCGGGTCCTGCGCGCGGGCCATGCCGACAACGCCGCGCTTGAACGGGGTGTCGGTGAATTCTGCCGGCAGGTCGGGCATGTCGGAGCCGCCCATGCCGGCGCGGTCCGGGTTGTAGCCTTCCTCGGTGTCGCCGAACTGAACGTCGCCGGTCTGGGCCATGAAGCCGTCGATCACGCGGTGGAACACGACGTTGTCATAGGCGCCGCTTTCGGCAAGTTCCTTGACGCGGGCAGCATTCTGCGGCGCCAGATCATCGAAAAGCTCGATGGTGAACGGGCCTTCGGTGGTGTTGAAGGTCAGGGTGTCGGCGGCCATGGCCGCACCTGCAAAAGTCGAAATCAGCGTTGCCGCCGCCAGTCCCGTAATCATCTTGCGCATGTCGTTCTCCTTGTTAGTCCTCACCGGCTAGCGCGGGAATTTTTGCTGCAGCGCCGCCGCCACGTAATCGGGCACGAAATGGTCCACATCGCCGCCCATCGCAGCGACCTGCCGCACCAATGTGGCCGATATCGGACGCGAAGCCGGTTTGGCGGGCAAAAATATCGTCTGGACGTCCGGCGCCATCGCCCCGTTCATGCCGGCCATCTGCATTTCGTAGTCGAAATCGGTGGCATCCCTCAGACCGCGGATGATGATCGATGCGCCCTTTTCGCGCGCGGTGTCGATGGCAAGCCCGCTGAAGGCGATGATCTCGATGTCCCCTGCCCGTTCCGGCAGGTTTTCAGCCACGCCGCGCTTCAGGAATTCGGCGCGTTCCTCGAAGGAGAACAGCGGCTTCTTGCTGGCATTGACGCCGACGCCGATGACAAGCTTTTCCGCGACGTTGAGCGCCTGCAGCACAACGTCGAGATGCCCGTTGGTCATCGGGTCGAATGAGCCTGTGTAAAATGCCTTCGCCATGATCTCAGTCCCGTTTCCGGCCTTTTGTCACGGAACGCTGCGGCCCGCAAGGCGCTAAGGCGTCGCCGTGACGATGGTCGCCCGCTTCCAGGCCTGAATGACAGACTTGGAATTCAACCATGGCAAAGGCTTCCAATAAAAAGAGCCGGTCCCAAGGGCCCGGCTCTCATTCGTTTCAGAGCAGGAAAAGCTCAGCCCTCCTCGCTGCCCTCGTCCGCATTGCCGCCGACTTCCGGCGCGGTCGCCGCTGCTTCGGCGGCGACCTCGTCGCCTGCGGTTTCGACAGCTTCTTCGATCGCCTCATCATCCTCGGGCTCGCTGATGCCCTCGACCGAGACGACCTTTTCGTCCGCACCGGTCTTGAACACCGTCACGCCCTTGGCGGTGCGGCTGGCGATGCGGATGTCGTAGACCGGCACCCGGATCAGCTGGCCGCCATTGGTGACGAGCATGATCTGGTCGCCATCGAGAACCGGGAAGGCGGCGATCAGACGGCCGATCTCGTCGGTCTTCGAGGTGTCGGTGGCACGGATGCCCTTGCCGCCACGTCCGGAGATCCGGAAGTCATAGGAGGACGAGCGCTTGCCGAAGCCCTTTTCCGTGACCGTCAGGATGAACTGCTCGCGGAACTTCAGTTCCTCGTAGCGGTCATCGCTCAACACGCCTTCTTCCGCCACTTCCTCGCCGACGAGCGCGATATCCTCGCCCTCCCCGGTTTCGGTGCGGCGCTCGAGCGCTGCACGCTTGAGATAGGCAGAGCGTTCCCATGGCTCGGCGTCGACATGGCTGACGATGGTCATCGAAATCACCTCGTCGCCCTCGGCAAGGCCGATACCGCGCACGCCGACGGAATTGCGGCCCGCAAACACGCGGATCGCCGGGACCGGGAAGCGGATTGCCTGGCCCATCGCCGTGGTCAGCAGCACGTCATCATCCGGCGTACAGGTCCAGACCGACAGGATGCGATCGTTCTCGTCATCGAGCTTCATCGCGATCTTGCCGTTGCGGTTGACCTGAACGAAATCCGACAGCTTGTTGCGGCGGACGGTGCCCTTGGTCGTTGCGAACATCACGTCGAGCTCGGCCCAGCTCTCCTCATCCTCCGGCAGCGCCAGAATGGAGGTGATCGCCTCGCCCTGCTGCAATGGCAGCATGTTGATCAGTGCCTTGCCACGCGATTGCGGGGTGCCGATCGGGAGCCGCCAGACCTTCTCCTTGTAGACGATGCCGCGCGAGGAGAAGAACAGCACCGGCGTATGGGTGTTGGCCACGAACAGCCGCGTGACGAAATCCTCGTCGCGTATCGACATGCCCGAGCGGCCCTTGCCGCCGCGCCGCTGGGCGCGGTAGGTGGTCAGCGGCACGCGCTTGATATAGCCGTTGCGCGACACGGTCACGACCATGTCCTCGCGCGCGATCAGGTCCTCGTCGTCCATGTCCGGACCGCCTTCGAGGATCTCGGTGCGCCGCGGCGTGCCGAATTCCTCGCGCACCGCCATCAGTTCATCCTTGATGATTTGCTGGATCCTGGCGCGTGAAGACAGGATTTCGAGGTAGGACTTGATCTCGTCGCCGATCTTGTTCAGCTCGTCGCCGATTTCATCGCGGCCAAGCGCCGTCAGGCGCGACAGGCGCAGTTCGAGAATGGCCCGGGCCTGTTCCTCGGAAAGCTGGTACGTGCCATCCTCGGAAATCTTGTGGCGCGGATCGTCGATCAGGCGGACCAGCGCCTCGACATCCTGGGCAGGCCAGTGCCGTTCCATCAGCTGTTCGCGCGCGGTCGCCGGATCGGGCGCGCGGCGGATCAGGTTGATGATCTCGTCGATATTGGCAACGGCGATGGCGAGACCGACGAGCACATGGGCGCGATCGCGTGCCTTCTTCAGAAGGTACTTGGTGCGCCGGCTGACGACGCTTTCACGGAAGGATACGAAGGCGCGCAGGATGTCCAGCAGGCTGAGCTGCTCCGGCTTGCCGCCGTTGAGCGCCACCATGTTGCAGCCAAACGAGCTCTGCAGCGGCGTGTAGCGATAAAGCTGGTTGAGGATGACCTCGGCGTTTGCATCGCGCTTCAGCTCCACGACGACGCGATAGCCCTCGCGGTCGCTCTCGTCGCGCAGATCGGAAATGCCCTCGATGCGCTTGTCGCGCACCAGTTCCGCCATCTTCTCGATCATCGTCGCCTTGTTCACCTGATAGGGAATTTCGGTGATGATGATCTGTTCGCGATCGTTGCGCATCGGCTCGATCGTTGCCCGTCCGCGCATGATCACGGAACCACGGCCGGTCTCGTAAGCCGATTTGATGCCCGCACGGCCAAGGATCTGCGCCCCGGTCGGGAAATCGGGCCCAGGGATGATCTGCATCAGCTCCGGCAGTTCGATTGCCGGATTTTCCATGAGGGCGATGCAGCCATCGATCACTTCGGACAGATTGTGGGTCGGGATGTTGGTCGCCATGCCGACCGCGATACCGCCGGCGCCATTGACCAGGAGGTTCGGGAACTTCGCGGGCAGCACCACCGGTTCCGACAGCGTGCCGTCATAGTTCTCGCGGAAATCGACGGTTTCCTTGTCGAGGTCGTCGAGAAGGGTGTGCGCGACCTTCTGAAGCCGGCACTCGGTATAGCGTTCAGCCGCCGGCGGATCGCCGTCGACCGAGCCGAAATTGCCCTGCCCGTCGATCAGCGGAAGCCTGAGCGACCAGTCCTGCGCCATGCGCGCCAGCGCATCATAGATCGCCGAATTGCCATGTGGGTGATACTTACCCATGACGTCGCCGGTGACGCGCGCGCACTTGACGTATTTCTTGTTCCAGTCCACGCCCATTTCGGACATGCCGAAAAGGATACGGCGGTGAACCGGCTTCAGCCCGTCACGCACATCCGGCAGCGCCCGGCTCACGATCACGCTCATCGCGTAATCGAGATAGGACCGCTGCATTTCCTCCATGATGGAAATGGGCTCGATGCCCGGCGGCAGGCCGCCGCCCGATGGTGTCGTTTGATCAGTCAATGTGAATCACGATCTCAAGCTAGAATCATCTGGTTTTTTATAGCGGAAACCGGATGCTGACGCCAATTTTAGCGCGTTGGCGCCGGTGGATAAAAGTGGATTTGAGAATTTACGCGGACGGCGCGGCGATGTTGTGGCAGAGTGGCCGAAACAGGGCGGATGCCACCTTTGGTTTTGGCCTACCGCCTGGAACAAGCATCAGGATATCCTTATGAACGAAATCGCGACACTGGTAAATGGCTTCACGACGCTGATGGTGACCATGGACCCGCCGGGCATGGTGCCGATATTCCTGGCGCTCACCGTCGGCATGACCCAGGCGCAGCGCCGCAACGTCGCCATCCGGGGCAGCCTGATTTCCTTCTTCCTGATTCTCGCCTTCGCTTTGTTTGGCGATGATATTCTGAACGCGCTTGGCATTTCCATGAGCGCGTTTCGGATTGCAGGCGGCATCCTGCTCTTCTGGATCGGCGTCGAGATGATTTTCGAAAAGCGCGTCGAGCGGAAGGAAAAGACCACCGAAACAGCGATCACCAAGGATGGCATGGCAAATCTTGCGGCCTTTCCCCTTGCCATGCCGCTGATCGCCGGCCCCGGCACGATCTCTGCCACGATCCTGCTCGGCTCGAGAATGACCACGCTGATCGACAAGATCGCCCTTGCCGCCATGATCGCATTCGCCTGCCTGGTGGTGCTCGTCGCCATGCTGATGGCCGGCCTGATCGACCGCATGCTGGGGGAGACCGGCCGAAACATCCTGACCCGCATCCTCGGTATGATGCTGACCGCCCTTGCCGCACAATTCGTGATCGACGGGGTCAAGTCGGCGCTGATGCCGGTTGCCGGAGCCTGAGCGGCCGGCCGCTCGCAGACACAGTTTCACGCGGCTTCGATACAAGGCGGCTGCGCTTCCCAAATAAAAAGGGCGCGATACCAGTTCCTGGCCGCGCCCTTAGTTTGTTGAGAAACATGTCCTGAAGCTCGGCGTCATACTGCGCTGGCCACGAAGATCCTGGCAGCAGGGTAAGCGTCGCAATAAGGCTTAAGAGATTCAATCATTCGAGCCGCCTGGATGCTCGGATCAAGTCCGAGCATGACCCCTGTGGGTGCTCTTGGCGGGATTGACAATCTCAGAGGCGATGGCTTTGTGAGCAGCCTGAGGGAGCGGCACCAGATCCCGGCCGCGCCCTTCGTTTGTTGAGGAACATGACCTGAAGCTCGGCGTCATACTGCCCTCGACACGAGGATCCGGGCAGCAGGGGAAGCGTTCGCAGTAAGGCTCAAGAAATTCAATCATTCGAGCCGCCTGGATGCTCGGATCCAGTCCGAGCAAGACCCTCTGTGGGTGCTCTTGGCGGGATTGACAATCTCAGAGGCGATGGCTTTGTGAACAGCCTGAGGGAGCGGTACCAGATCCTGGCCGCTCCCTCTTAATCTGTGGTCCGCTCTATCAGTCGCGGTCAGACCGCCGATCAGAACGGAATGTCGTCGTCGAGGTCCTGGGAGAAACCGCCGCCGCTGCTGCGGCCGCCGCCGGATGCGCCGCCGCCTGATGCCGGACGGGAATCGTAATCGTCGTAGCCGCCACCGCCCTGGCCGCCGCCGAAGCCGCCGCCCTGACCGCTGCCACCGCCTTCACCGCGGCCGTCGAGCATGGTCAGCGTCGCATTGAAGCCCTGCAGCACCACTTCTGTCGAGTAGCGTTCCTGGCCGCCCTGGTCGGTCCACTTGCGGGTCTGGAGCTGGCCCTCGATATAGACCTTGGAGCCCTTGCGCAGATACTGCTCGGCGACCTTGCAGAGACCCTCGCTGAAGATCACGACGCGGTGCCATTCGGTGCGCTCCTTGCGTTCGCCCGAATTGCGGTCGCGCCAGCTTTCGGAGGTGGCGATCCGCAGATTTGCAATCGGCTTGCCATCCTGGGTACGCCGGATTTCCGGGTCGGCTCCGAGATTGCCGAGAAGAATGACCTTGTTTACACTACCTGCCATGACTATCACCTGATTGGCCGCGCTGCGGCGCTTTTTTCGCGTTTCCGACAGCATAGACGATCTCGCCGCAAGCGAGCAACCGATACCGGACAATCCACAAATAAAATGTTCTTTATTTGTTCTATTCATCTGTTAAGATCGAGTCAAGCGATTCAGCGAGCCCTTGAGTTGATCGATTTTCAAGCACCCCTCGACAGCGCCGGGGCGCGAACTACATAAGAACCGAAATTTTCCTCTTAAGAAGCCGACCTCATGAGCGAATTGAAGAATATCTCCATCCGCGGTGCGCGCCAGCACAATCTGAAGGGCATTGACGTGGATCTCCCGCGCAACAGCCTTATCGTGATGACCGGCCTCTCCGGCTCCGGCAAGTCGTCGCTCGCCTTCGACACCATCTATGCCGAGGGGCAGAGGCGCTATGTCGAGAGCCTGTCCGCCTATGCGCGGCAGTTCCTGGAGATGATGGAGAAGCCCGATGTCGACCGCATCGAGGGCCTGTCGCCAGCGATCTCGATCGAGCAGAAGACGACATCGAAGAACCCGCGTTCGACCGTTGGCACGGTGACCGAAATCTACGACTACATGCGGCTTCTTTTTGCGCGCACCGGCGTCCCCTATTCGCCGGCGACCGGTTTGCCGATCGAAAGCCAGACCGTGACCCAGATGGTCGACCGCATCCTGGCGCTTCCCGAACGCACAAGGCTCTACATCCTCGCGCCGCTGGTGACCGGGCGGAAGGGCGAGTTCCGCAAGGAGCTGGCGGAGCTGATGAAGAAGGGCTTCCAGCGCGTGAAGATCGACGGCGAATTCTACGAGATCGCCGAGGCGCCCAAGCTCGACAAGAAGTACAAGCATGATATCGACGTGGTGGTCGACCGCGTTGCCGTGCGCGACGATCTGGCAACCCGCCTCGCCGACAGCCTCGAGACCTGTCTCGAGATCGCGGACGGGCTGGCGGTGGCCGAATTTGCCGACAAGCCGCTGCCCGAAAACGAGACGGCCGCAGGCGGCGCCAAGAACAAGTCTCTGAACGAAACCCACGAGCGCGTTGTTTTCTCTGAAAAATTCGCGTGCCCCGTTTCCGGTTTCACCATTCCGGAGATCGAGCCGCGGCTGTTTTCCTTCAACAATCCCGTCGGCGCCTGCCCGACCTGTGACGGTCTCGGCTTCCAGCAGAAGATCGATGAAGGTCTGGTCGTGCCCGACCGCACCAAGAAGCTTTCCGAGGGTGCCATTGCGCCCTGGGCGAAATCTTCATCTCCTTATTACAAGCAGACGCTGGAAGCGCTCGGACGGCATTTTGGCTTCAAGATGACGGATCGCTGGGACAAGCTGCCCGAGAAGGCGACGGCTGCCATTCTTCAGGGAACCGAGGACAAGGTCGAGTTCCATTACGCCGATGGCGCGCGCAGCTACAAGACCACCAAGAGCTTCGAAGGCATCATTCCGAACCTGGAGCGCCGCTGGAAGGAAACCGATTCCGCCTGGGCGCGCGAGGAAATGGAACGCTATATGTCGGCGGCCCCCTGCCCGGCCTGCGACGGCTACAGGCTGAAGCCGGAGGCGCTTGCCGTCAAGATCGACGGCCGCCATATCGGCGAGGTCAGCCAGCTTTCCATCCGCGCCGCACGCGACTGGTTCGAGGATCTGCCCAGGCATTTCTCGCAGAAGCAGAACGATATCGCCGCGCGCATCCTGAAGGAAATCCGCGAGCGCCTGAGGTTCCTGAACGATGTCGGGCTCGAATATCTGACGCTGTCGCGCAATTCCGGCACGCTGTCGGGCGGCGAAAGCCAGCGTATCCGTCTTGCCTCGCAGATCGGTTCGGGGCTTACGGGCGTGCTTTACGTGCTCGACGAGCCGTCGATCGGCCTCCATCAGCGCGACAATACCCGGCTGCTTGAGACGCTAAAACACCTGCGCGATATCGGCAATACCGTCATCGTGGTTGAACATGACGAGGACGCCATCCTGTCGGCCGACTATGTGCTCGATATCGGACCCGCAGCCGGCGTCCATGGCGGCGAGGTGGTGGCCGAAGGCACGCCGGCCGCCATCATGGCCAACCCGAAATCGCTCACCGGCCAGTATCTGAGCGGCGCCCGCGCCGTCGCCGTGCCTGCCGAGCGGCGCCAGCAGAAGAAGGGCAAGGCGCTGAAGGTCGTGGGCGCGCGCGGCAACAATCTGAAGGATGTGACCGCCTCGATCCCGCTCGGCCTGTTTACCGCCGTTTCGGGCGTATCGGGCGGCGGCAAGTCCACCTTCCTGATTGAAACGCTCTACAAGGCGGCGGCGCGCCGGATCATGGGCGCGCGTGAGAACCCGGCGCCCCACGACCGGATCGAGGGCTTGGAATTCGTCGACAAGGTGATCGATATCGACCAGTCGCCGATCGGGCGGACGCCGCGCTCCAACCCGGCAACCTATATCGGCGCCTTCACGCCGATCCGCGAGTGGTTTGCCGGCCTGCCGGAGGCGAAGGCGCGCGGCTACCAGCCCGGCCGGTTCTCCTTCAACGTCAAGGGCGGGCGGTGCGAGGCCTGTCAGGGCGACGGTCTGATCAAGATCGAGATGCACTTCCTGCCCGATGTCTATGTCACCTGCGACGTCTGCCATGGCCAGCGCTACAACCGTGAAACGCTCGATGTGAAATTCAAGGGCAAGTCGATCGCCGACATTCTGGAACTGACCGTCGAGGAAGGCGTCGACTTCTTCTCGGCGGTGCCTTCTGTGCGTGACAAGCTGCAGACGCTGACCGATGTCGGGCTTGGCTACATCAAGGTTGGCCAGCAGGCGAACACGCTTTCGGGCGGCGAGGCCCAGCGCGTCAAACTCGCCAAGGAATTGTCGCGCCGTTCCACCGGCAAGACGCTTTACATTCTGGACGAGCCGACCACCGGTCTGCATTTTCATGACGTCGCCAAGCTGCTCGATGTGCTTCATCAACTGGTCGATCAGGGCAATTCGGTTGTGGTCATCGAGCACAATCTGGAAGTCATCAAGACCGCCGACTGGGTGATCGATATCGGTCCCGAAGGTGGCGATGGTGGCGGCAAGGTGGTCGCAGCCGGCACGCCGGAGGACATCGTCAAGGAGAAGGCCTCCTACACCGGCCAGTATCTTCAGGAGCTTCTGGAGCGCCGGCCGCCGAAGAAGACGGAAGCTGCGGAATGATCACTGCGCATCCGGCGTCCCCTGCCGATCTGGAAACGGTTGTGACGCTGACGCGGAATGCCTTCGCCGTCTACCTGCCAGTCCTTGGCAATCCGCCGGTTCCGGTGACGGAAGACTATGTGCCCCGCATCGCGCGTAGCGAGGTGTGGCTATTTCGCGATGAGGATGCGCTGGCCGGGCTTTGCGTGGTCGAGCGGCATCCGGACCATCTGATGCTGTTTTCGATTGCCGTCGCCCCTTCGAAGCAGGGCAAGGGCTACGGGCGGCAGATGCTGGATTGGCTGGTGCACAAGGCAAGGCAGGAAAAGGTCGGCGAAGTCCGGCTCTACACCAATATCGTGATGACGCGGAACTACGCGCTTTATCAGCGCTTCGGGTTTGTCGAGACCGGCCGGAGGCCGAACCCGATCCGGCCGGAATTCACGGTGATCGACATGGCGCTCCGCGTAGATGCGCCTGATGAACAGGGAAAGACATGATGGCCGCGAAGGGCAAGATCAGGATCGGCATCGGCGGATGGACATTCGACCCGTGGAACGAGTCGTTTTATCCCGAGAAACTGCCGAAAACGCGCCAGCTTGAATATGCCAGCGAGAAGCTGAAGGTAATCGAGGTCAACGGCACCTATTATTCCTCGCAGAAGCCGGCCACCTTCGCCAAATGGGCGGCGAGCGTGCCGGATGGTTTCATCTTTTCGCTGAAGGCCAGCCGGTTCTGCACCAACCGCAAGAAACTTGCTGAAGCCGAAGGCTCGGTCGACAAGTTTCTGGGACAGGGCATCACCGAACTCGGCGACCGGCTCGGGCCGATCCTGTGGCAGTTCATGCCGACCAAGAGGTTCGAGGCCGATGATTTCGAGGATTTTCTCAAGCTTTTGCCGGCCGAACGCGACGGGTTGAAGCTTCAGCACGCGCTCGAAGTCCGTCATGATTCGTTTCTGGACCCGGAATTCGTGGCGCTGGCGCGCAAATACGGCGCCACCATCGTCTGCGCCGATCACCCGGAATACCCGATGATCGCCGATGTCACGGGC
Source organism: Martelella limonii (assembly GCF_013344475.1). GTDB lineage: Bacteria > Pseudomonadota > Alphaproteobacteria > Rhizobiales > Rhizobiaceae > Martelella > Martelella limonii. The sequence continues at coordinate 698,118 of NZ_JABUOU010000001.1, forward strand.
CATTTCGTCTATACGAGGCTCCAGAAGGGCGATGATGCCAATGCCCATTGCTATCCGGACAAGGACGTGAAGGACTGGGCGGGAAAGCTTGCGAGCTGGGCCTCGGGCGGCGCGCCTCAAGACCTTCCTTTGATCGGCGGCGAGGCAGGAGCAGGCAAGCCGCGCGATGTCTACGCATTCTTCATTACCAACGGCAAGGTTCGCGCGCCAGCGGGTGCGCAGTTCATGCAGGCGCTGGTGGACTAGAGGGCTTGCCCGGTCGGGCTGTGACAGACGGAAACGGCTGATGTTTGCGGGAATGCGTCAAAACAGCGGGACGAATCGCTTGCGCCTGATATGCGGAAGCGCTTGAGCAGCGGTTGTAGTTAAGGCGGAAACGATTTTCACGTTTGCTTCCGGCACCATGCTTCACCTTATTGCTTGAAGACTTCGAGTATGGGTCATGCCAACCGACGAATGACGCGCGTGATCTCGTGAGGGCTGCTCAGGCTGTCATCGGCCTCTTTCGGCGATATCGCGAAGCGATGCCAGGTGGTGTGGCAGATCCTCGGCCGTCAGCCCCTCGCCTGCTTGGTTTCCCGCCTCGCCATGGAGCCATGCCCCTGCGGCTGCGGCCTCGAATGCAGGCACGCCCTCAGCCAGCAACCCGCCGATGATTCCGGACAGCACATCCCCGGAACCGGCGGTGGCCAGGAATGGCGGCGCGTTCACGTTGATGGCGATGCGGCCGTCGGGCGCTGCGATCACCGTATCAGCGCCCTTGTAGAGCACCACGGCATGTGCGCGGCGCGCCGCTTTCAGGGCCTTTTCAGTTTTGCCAAGCGTCTCGTCCCCGGCGATGTCTGCGAACAGGCGCGCAAATTCGCCCTCATGCGGCGTGAGCACCCAACTGACAGGGTGATCGGCAAGCCGGGTGAAAAGGGCATCTGGCGCTTCAGCAAAGGATGAAATGCCGTCGGCATCGAGAACCAGCGGCCGGCCGGCCAATGCCCCGGCAAATGCGCGGGCCCGCTCGCCGACGCCGAAGCCCGGCCCGAGCACGAACGCGGTCAGCCGCCGGTCTGACGCCCAGTCTTCAAGGTCGGCGAGATCGCTGACCGGTTTCAGCATGATCGCCGTCAGGTGGGTGGCATTCACCAGCATGGCGCTTGGCGGTGCGGCGATCGTTACCAGCCCCGCACCGGTCTTGAGGCCGGCGAAGGCCGCAAGCCTTGCCGCACCCGAAGCGGAGGCGCCGCCGGAAAAGACGCCGAGATGGCCGCGCTTGAACTTGTGCGCATCAACGCCCGGGACAGGCAGGCTTGAGGCCCAGAGCGCTGGCTCGTTCAGACGGTGAGCGCCGGCGACCTCTGCCAAGATCCGTGCCGGAATGCCGATGTCAAAAACCTCGATTGCGCCGCAATGCACCCGTCCCGGCAAAAGATAGTGCCCCGGCTTGGCCGCCATGAATGTGACGGTGCGAGCGGCTGAAAATGCCTTCCCCTCCGCCTTTCCGGTGAGCCCGTTGATGCCGGAAGGCAGATCGACCGCGACAACCGGACACCTGTCGGCCCGTCCGATCAAAGCCTGGATGTCCTCGGAAAGCTCCCGGGCCAATCCAGCGCCGAACAGCGCATCGACGATCACGTCGCCCCGCTCGGGACGGCAGTCGGCGATCGGGCGGCTCTCGATCGGGCATGCGCGCCGCGCCCTTGCGGCGTCGCCCGTCAGTCTTGCGGGATCGCCCGCATGAAACAGCAAGACGAGCACGCCAGCCGCATCGAGGGCCCGCGCGGCAATATAGCCGTCGCCGCCATTATTGCCGGGGCCGCACAGAACGAGCGCCCGGAGCGCTGTCGGAAAGTGGCGGAGCACGGTTGCAGCAACCGCCTCGCCTGCGCGCTGCATCAGGGAAAAGCTGTCAATGCCGCTTTCGGCGGCAAGCCGGTCGGCAGTGCCCATTTCGGCAGGTGTCAGCAGCACGCTCATTCTCCTTTATGTCGTGGCGAATAGAACTGATAATGATAGGGTGATGCAAGGGAGACTTTGCGCTGGCTAAAAGATGTTCAATTGCCTAATATTTAGCCTTAATGTGCTGCTTAAAATTCATGCGTCCAGATTCGAAAGGTCGCCGAAATGCCCCGCTATTGACCTGAAGCCGCCTTTTGGCGAACTTCATCTCAGTGGCAAATGCGCAAAGCTGCGGCGTTCGCGAGGACGCCGGTTCATTTCGGTGGATTTGCACGAAGGACAGTCGAACTTGGCATGCAACGTGCATAAGAAGTTCCGAGCGGGCTGACGCCTGCTTCAACGGGAGAAGCGGAGAGCAATTTTCTCATGAAAAAGATCGAAGCGATCATCAAGCCTTTCAAGCTCGACGAAGTGAAGGAAGCCCTTCAGGACGTTGGCCTGCAGGGCATCACTGTCACGGAAGCCAAAGGCTTCGGGCGCCAGAAGGGTCACACGGAACTTTACCGTGGCGCTGAATATGTCGTCGACTTTCTTCCCAAGGTCAAAGTCGAAGTCGTTCTGGCAGACGAAAATGTGGACGCCGTCATCGAAGCCATCCGCAACGCCGCTCAGACGGGGCGTATTGGCGACGGAAAGATCTTCGTTTCCAACGTCGAAGGCGTCGTGCGCATCCGTACCGGCGAAACCGGCGTTGACGCCATCTGATCCATCCCTCCTCTTTCTGTGAAAGACGGGGTATCCCTATCGTCATATTCTTATGCAAGGAAATCGTTAAATGACGACAGCTTCTGAAATTATGAAACAAATCAAAGACAACGACGTCAAGTTCGTCGATCTGCGCTTTACCGATCCCAAGGGTAAGCTGCAGCACGTGACGATGGACGTTTCGGCTGTCGATGAAGACATGTTCGCCGACGGTGTGATGTTCGACGGTTCGTCGATCGCTGGGTGGAAGGCCATCAACGAGTCCGACATGGTGCTGATGCCCGATACGGCAACGGCCCACATGGACCCCTTCTTCGCCCAGTCGACCCTGGTCGTATTCTGCGACATTCTCGAGCCGCTGACCGGCGAAGCCTATAACCGCGACCCGCGCACCACCGCGAAGAAGGCAGAAGCCTATCTGAAGTCCACCGGTATCGGCGACACCACCTATTTCGGCCCGGAGCCGGAATTCTTCGTGTTCGACGACGTGCGCTTTGCCGCCGACCCGTACAACACCGGCTTCAAGCTGGACTGCTCGGAACTGCCGACGAACCAGGACACCGAATACGAAGTCGGTAACATGGGCCACCGTCCGCGCATGAAGGGCGGCTACTTCCCGGTCCCGCCGGTCGACAGCATCCAGGACATGCGTTCGGAAATGCTGACCGTTCTCGCCGAAATGGGCATCACCGTCGAAAAGCACCACCACGAAGTGGCTTCCGCACAGCACGAGCTGTGCATGGTGTTCGACACGCTGACCCGCATGGCCGACAAGACCCAGATCTACAAGTATGGCGTCCATCAGGTTGCCAATGCCTATGGCAAGACCGCAACCTTCATGCCGAAGCCGGTCTTCGGCGACAACGGCTCGGGCATGCACGTCCACCAGTCGATCTGGAAGGACGGCAAGCCGACCTTTGCTGGCGACGGCTATGCCGGCCTGTCGGAAACCTGCCTTTACTACATCGGCGGCGTCATCAAGCATGCCAAGGCTGTCAACGCCTTCACCAATCCGCTGACCAACTCCTACAAGCGTCTGGTGCCCGGCTACGAAGCTCCGGTTCTGCTCGCCTACTCGGCCCGCAACCGTTCGGCCTCCTGCCGCATTCCGTTCGGCTCCTCGCCGAAGTCGAAGCGCGTTGAAGTTCGCTTCCCCGATCCGGGCGCGAACCCCTATCTCGCCTTTGCAGCCCTGATGATGGCTGGCCTCGACGGCATCAAGAACAAGATCCATCCTGGCGATGCCATGGACAAGGACCTGTACGACCTGCCGCCGGAAGAGCTGAAGGAAATCCCGACTGTTTGCGGCTCGCTGCGCGAAGCGCTGGAAAGCCTCGACAAGGACCGCGAATTCCTGACCGCTGGCGGCGTGTTCGACGACGACCAGATCGATGCCTACATCGCTCTGAAGATGGAAGAAGTCATGCGTTTCGAAATGACCCCCCATCCGGTCGAATTCGACATGTACTATTCGGTCTGATTTCAGACGGGTTTCGATACGAACCGGCTGCCTTCGGGCGGCCGGTTTTTTTGTGCCCGTTTTTCGATAGAGATCAGCCCCTTGCAGAGGCGAAAAGGCATTTCCATATAGAATCCGAAAGGAAATGCTCATGAAAATACGTGAAGCGAAATACAATATCGGCGATATCGTCCGCCACCGCACGCTTCCCTTTCGGGGCGTGGTATTTGATGTCGATGCCGAGTTTTCCCGCACCCAGGAATGGTACAATTCCATTCCCGCCGAGTTGCGCCCGGAAAAGGACCAGCCCTTCTACCACCTCGTCGCCGAAAACGAGGAAAAGGGCTATGTGGCCTACGTCTCGGAAGGCAATCTGGATTATGATCTGAGCGGCGAGCCGCTGCGCAATCCGCAGGTCGAACAGATCTTTACCGAGACCGACAGCGGCCATCTGGCGCCGCGCTTTGCAAGCTGCCACTGAGCGCATGACAGAAAATAAAAAAAGCCCGGCTGATCGCTCAGCCGGGCTTTTCTGTAGGATCGAGACCTAAGATCAGTTGCCGCCGGTCGTGGCGCTCTGCTGGGCTTCTTCGATCTTCTTGCGGCGGTCTACGGCCATCTTCTTGATCGACTCGTCCAGGTTGCGCTGGCTTTCGACGAGATCAGGCTGGCTGATCGGATCGCCGTCAAAGGCTGCGGTAAAGCCCGACAGCGTCAGGTCGACCGGGTTCGGCTGCTGGCGCATATTGACCGAGGTGAAGGTCACCTTGCCGCCGCGCTTCATGGCTGCGATGAGCGTGTCCGTCAGTGGCGCCTGGGCAATGCACTGCTCGTTGGTGCAGATTGCGTAGTCGAGCTTCTGCGGCGCGGACGTATCGATCTGCATCTGCACGCCGGCCGGAATCAGGCGGAAGGTCGGTACCGTGACCTGCACCATGGCCTGGCCATTGCCGCCCTGCGGACGGATGAGACCAACGGCGGTCAGGACCTGGCCGTTTTCTGCGCGGGCATAGTTCTGCACGATGCAAACGCCGCCAGTGGCGTTTTCATTGCAGGTCTTGAACCAGCCTTGGGCAGCCTGAGCGGCAGCAGCGGCTGCCTGGGCCTGCTGAGCCGGCTGTTGGTCCTGAGCCGAGGCGCCGGCGGCCGTAAGGCCCGCAATCGTGAAGGCGCAAACCGCGACACGCTTGAAAATACTGGCGCGTGAAAGCATCAAAATCTCTCCTGGTTCATCTGCATAAGGTCCGCGGACCCTGCATCGCTATTGTTACCGAAATGCGGCAAAGCGTCCCTGTTTCGGGCCTCAACCGCCAGTGTTTCCTCTGATATCGTCACATCGGGCGCCAATCTAGCCCCAATACGCCCAAAATTTCAGCTTGCGCGCGATTTTGCGGACTATTTCGGGTTTGTCAGGCTGCATGATACCATCCGCCGGCAACTGAACATGACACGGGCGAATCAATGCGTTTCCTTGCCACTCTCCTCGTCTCCACGGCTTTCGCCGGCATCGCTGCAGCAGACCCCGTCCATGGTATCGCCATGCATGGCCATCCGGCCCTCACGGCGGATTTTGCGCATTTCAACTACGTCAACCCGGATGTGAAGAAGGGCGGCGAAGTCACGTATGGCGTGGTCGGATCGTTCGATGCCATGAACCCGTTCGTGCTGAAGGGCATGCGCTCCTCGGCCCGCGGTCTGTGGGACGAGGTGTTTGGAAACCTCGTGTTCGAACCGCTGATGCAGCGCTCCCGCAACGAGCCCTTCACGCTTTACGGCCTGCTTGCCGAAAGCGTCGAATGGGACGACGACCGGACCTTCGTGCAGTTCAACATGTCGCCACGTGCGAAATGGTCGGACGGCGAACCCGTGACGGCGGACGACGTGATCTTCACCTTCAACCTTCTGAAGGAAAAGGGCCGCCCACCCTTCAACCGCCGTCTGGACCTCGTCGAAACCATGGAAAAGGTCGGCGACAACAGCGTGCGCTTCACCTTCAACAAGGATGCCAATCGCGAAACGCCCCTGATCTTCGCGCTGATGCCGGTGCTTCCGGAACATGCGATCAATCCCGAGACCTTCGACACCGACACAATGGCGACACCCGTCGGCTCCGGCCCCTATCGGATCGCCTCGGTCGAGCCCGGTCAACGCATCGTCTACGAGCGGCGCGATGATTACTGGGCAAAGAACCTGCCCTCCATGGTCGGCTTTGCGAATTACGACAAGGTGACGATCGACTACTACCTTCAGGATTCGACACTGTTCGAGGCCTTCAAGAAGGGGGCGGTCGACATCTATCTCGACGATGATCCGGGCCACTGGTCGCGCGCCTACAGTTTCCCGGCAGCCGGCGAAGGCAAGGTGGTCCAGGACGTATTCCATCCCAAGACGCCGACCGGCATGCAGGGCTTCGTGTTCAACACCCGCCGGCCGAAATTCGAGGACGCCCGGGTGCGCGAGGCGCTGTCGAACGTGTTCGATTTCCAGTGGGTGAACAAGACGCTATTTGACAACGCTTATCAGCGCACCGAGAGCTACTGGCAGAATTCCGATCTCGGGGCCTATGGCAATCCGGCCACCGACGCGGAAAAGGAACTGCTCGGTGACGCAGTCGACGTGATCGACCCGGCAATTCTCGCGGGTGACTATGCCATGCCGGTGACGGATGGCTCGGGCGCGGACCGCAAGGTTCTGGGGGCAGCCGTGAGGCTTCTTGGCGAGGCTGGCTACAAGATCAATGGCGGCAAGATGATCGGCCCGGACGGCCAGCCGCTTTCCTTCGAAATCATGACCACCAATGCCACGCAGGAAAAACTGGCGCTTGCCTATCAGCACACGCTGAACCTGATCGGCGTCCAGACGACGATCCGCACCGTCGATGACGCGCAGTATCAGAAGCGGCTCAACACCTTCGATTACGACATGATCGCGCTTGTCGCGCCGGGCTTCTACTTTACCTCGTCCCTGTCGCCCGGGGCTGAGCAGATCTGGCGCTGGGACAGCCGCTCGCGCGATGTCGAGGGCACGTTCAACTTCGCAGGGGTTGCAAGCACCGATGTCGACCGGATGATCAACGACATGATGGAAGCGCGCGAGATTGAACTTTTCACCGATTCGGTCCGCGCGCTCGACCGGCTTCTGGTAAACGGCCACTACATGCTGCCGCTCTATCATCTGGAAGGTCAGTGGGTCGCGCGCTGGAGCGAGATTGAACATCCGGCGGAAACGCCTATCTACGGCTATCAGCTTCCCACATGGTGGGATCAGAAGGCGCAGTAGGCCCGCCGCGCACGTCTCCCTACCTCTAGGGTCATGCTCGGGCTTGACCCGAGCATCCAGGCAGCACGGAGAACGTCGCCTGGACCCTCGGGTCAAGCCCGAGGGTGACACCGCAGGGGGATGAGCAGGCAAGGCGGCCAGACCGTGTATCCTATTCTAGGAAAGGAACCCCATGTCCACCGTAACAGTCGATGCCATCATTGATGTCGTTTGCCCGTGGTGCTATCTCGGCAAGGCGCGTCTCGACAAGGCGATCAAGGCGATGCCCGAGGGCACCGAGGTCGTGGTGCAGTGGCGGCCGTTCGAGCTTGATTCGAGCGTGCCTGCGGAAGGCGTCGACAATCAGGCGATGCTTGCCGAAAAGCTCGGCAGCGCCGAACGCCGCGACGAGATGCACGCGCAGATCACCGCGCTCGGCAGGGAGCTCGGCATCACCTTCCATTTTGACAGGATCCTGATCCGCCCCAATACGCTTGATGCGCACCGCCTGCTGCTCTGGGCCCATACAGAGAGCATCGCGATGCAGAACGAAGTGATCGACCGGCTTTATCGCGCCAATTTCGAGGAAGGTCGCAATATCGGCGATCACAAGGTGCTGGCGGATATTGCGGCCGAAGCAGGCATGGACCGCGCGATGGTGGAAAAGCTGCTGGCGAGCGATGCCGACCGCGACATGGTGCGCGGCGAAATCGCCAATGCCCAGCAGATGGGCGTCACCGGCGTGCCGTTCTTCGTCTTCAACGGCAAATATGCCGTCAGTGGCGCACAGCCCGTCGAAGTGATGCAGCAGGCGCTGAGCCAGCTTGCCGCGGCGTAAACGCGTTTGGACGCCTTTCGCGAAATCGTCGATTCCCGGCTGCCGGTCACCCCGGTTCCGGGCCTTTCTTCGCTCAAGCTCCATCTCGCAAACGAGCAAAGCGGGCTCGGGCGGCTGCTTGCCGAGCTCGGCGGGGCGCTTTCGCCCTATTGGGCGCATGTCTGGGCTGGCGGGCTGGCTCTGGCGCGCCATATCGAGGCTGAGCCGGATGCTGTCCGCGACCGCACGGTGATCGACTACGGAAGCGGCTCGGGGCTGGTCGCGATCGCGGCTGCAAAAGCTGGCGCACGCACGGTCATCGCTTGCGATATCGATCCGCTCGCACTGGAAGCCGGTTCGATCAATGCCGCGCTCAATGGCGTGGAGATCCAAACGCTCCTCATAGAACGCGGGCGGAATGGTTCTGCTCGACTGGAACTCCTCGAAGCGATCGCCCATGACACTGCCGCAAAGCCCCCCAATCTTCTCGCCCCGGAGGGGAGAGATGGCCCGAAAGGGCCAGTGAGGGGGGAGACCCACCCCGCGAACGCCGTTGCGACTGGATACGCTGCATCACCCTCACTGCCCCTGTCGGGGCATCTCTCCCGCAGGCGGGAGAGAGTATCGAGAGCAAGCTGCAAGGCAGAGTGCAACGCGCCTGCCGCCAATCCGGAGCCATTTGTCGTCATGGCCGGCGACGTGTTTTACGATGCCAGAACCGCCGCGCGAACGCTGGAAAACCTGAACGCTCTCGCGGATGCAGGGGCCGATATCCTCATCGGCGATCCCTTCCGCGCCCATCTGCCGACGGAGCATCTGATCCCGATCGCGCGATACGCGGTGACCGATTTTGCCTCACGCGGCAAACCGGTCACCGCCGGCGTTTTCAGGCTGCGGCCAGCTTCGCGAGCTTGTTCATGATGATTGCCGCCTGGCCGAGACGCTTGTCCGGCGTCGGAAGGTCGCGGTTGAAATAGATGCTGTGATCGGCGCGGATCTTGGCCGAGACGCTGTTTTCCGCGATGAACTGCACGAGGCCCGCAGGGTTGGGGAATTCGCGGTTGCGGAACTGCACGACGACGCCTTTCGGCCCGGCATCGAGCTTTTCGACATTGGCGATGCGGCAGAGCGACTTGATGAAGACGACCTTCAGCAGCGACTGCACCTCGTCCGGCATCGGCCCGAACCGGTCGATCAGCTCTGCGCCGAAGGCATCGATATCGCCGGCATCGGTGAGTTCGCCAAGCCTGCGATAGAGCCCCATGCGAAGATTGAGGTCCGGGACGTAATATTCCGGGATCATCACCGATGTGCCGAGCGCGATCTGCGGCGACCAGTCGGAGCCGCCGGCATCCTCGTCGCCCTTGGCCTCGGCCACCGCTTCCTCCAGCATCTGCTGGTAGAGCTCGAAGCCGACCTCCTTGATGTGGCCTGACTGTTCCTCGCCGAGCAGATTGCCCGCGCCGCGAATATCGAGGTCGTGGCTCGCGAGCTGGAAGCCAGCGCCCAATGTGTCGAGCGACTGCAGCACCTTCAGCCGCCGGTCGGCAGTGTCGGTAAGCCGCTTGTTGACCGGCAGGGTGAAGACCGCGAAGGCGCGCGTCTTTGAGCGACCGACGCGCCCGCGCAACTGATAGAGCTGGGCAAGGCCAAACATGTCGGCGCGGTGGACGATGAGCGTATTGGCAGTCGGCACGTCGAGGCCGGATTCCACGATCGTCGTCGACAGCAGCACGTCATACTTGCCGTCGTAGAAGGCGTTCATGATGTCTTCGAGCTGACCCGCGGCCATCTGGCCGTGGGCGACCGCGACCTTCAGCTCCGGCACATCCGATTGCAGGAAGGCCTGAACCTCCTCCAGATCGGAAAGCCGCGGGCAGACGTAGAAACTCTGACCGCCGCGGAAATGCTCGCGCATCAGCGTTTCGCGGATCACCAGCGGATCGAATGGCGAGATGAAGGTTCTGACCGCCATCCGATCGACGGGCGGCGTGGTGATCAGCGACAATTCGCGCACACCGGTCATGGCGAGCTGCAGCGTGCGCGGGATCGGCGTCGCCGAGAGCGTGAGCACGTGAACGTCGCTCTTCAGTTCCTTGAGCCGCTCCTTGTGCTTGACCCCGAAATGCTGCTCCTCGTCGATGATCAACAGTCCGAGATTGGCGAAATTGATCGAAGTTCCAAGCAGGGCGTGGGTGCCGACAACCACGTCGAGCTTGCCGTCCGCAAGATCCTTCTTGGTCTGCGCCAGTTCCTTCGCCGGCACCAGGCGCGAGGCCTGAGCGACCTTGATCGGCAGGCCACGAAACCGCTCTGCGAAGGTCTTGTAATGCTGGCGCGCCAGCAGCGTGGTCGGCACCACCACGGCGACCTGAACGCCGTTCATGGCCGCAAGGAAAGCCGCGCGCAGCGCCACTTCCGTCTTGCCGAAACCGACATCGCCACAGATCAGCCGGTCCATCGGGCGGCCGAGGCCCAGATCACCGCGCACCGCTTCGATTGCGTTGAACTGATCCTCTGTTTCTTCATAGGGGAAGCGGGCGGCGAACTCGTCGTAAAGCCCTTCGGCAGCGGCGAGTACCGGCGCGGAACGGGTGGCGCGCTTGGCCGCGATCGCAATCAGCTCGTCTGCCATGTCGAGCAGGCGCTTCTTCAGCCGCGCCTTCTTCGCCTGCCATGCACCGCCGCCGAGGCGGTCGAGCGGCGCTTCGCTGGCATCCGAGCCATAGCGCGAAAGAAGCTCGATGTTTTCGACCGGCAGGAACAGCTTGGCATCATCGGCATATTGCAGTTCCAGGCAATCGCGCGGCGCGCCTGCCGCCTCGATGGTTCTAAGCCCGATGAAGCGTCCAATGCCGTGTTCGGCATGAACCACATATGAGCCGGCATCGAGACCGGAGACTTCCGAAATGAAGTCGCTCGCCTTGCGCCGCCGCTTGTTCTTGCGGATCAGCCGGTCGCCGAGAATGTCCTGCTCGCCGATGACGTACAGATTGCCGGTCTCGAAACCGCCCTCAAGGCTCAGAACCGCGCTGGCGGCCTCGCCCTTGCCGAGCTTTTCGACATCAGCAAGCGCTGCAACGGGCTTGATCTTTTCAAGTCCGTGCTCCTTCAGCACTTGCAGAAGCCGGTCGAGCGAGCCTTCGGACCAGCCCGTGATCAGAACCTTGCCGCCGCTGGCACGAGTATCTGCAATATGGCGCACCGCCTGCTCGAACACGTTGACGCGCGTGTCGTCATTCAGCGCCTTGGCTTCGGCCGCCCAGCGCGGGCCGGCATGGGCCTCGAGTGCGATCACCGGCTTTCCGACGCTCGATGCTTCGTTGAACGGCGACACGCGGATGGCACCGGTCGCATCAAGGCCCGCCGCAAAGCTCTTGTCGCTCAGATAGAGCATATCCGGCGGCACGGGCTTGTAGGGCGCGCCGCCGCGCGCCTCGCCCATATTGGTGCGCCGGGCCTGGTAATAGTCCTCGATCAGCGTTGCGCGCTCAACCGCTGCTTCGCGCGCGGTATGATCGACGACAATACGAAAACCGCCGAGATAGTCGAACATGGTTTCCAGCCGCTCGTAGAACAGCGGCAACCAGTGTTCCATGCCGGCGTAGCGGCGGCCTTCGGATACGGCCTGATAGAGCGCATCGTCGCGATTGGCCGCGCCGAACATCGACAGGTAGTTCTTTCTGAAGCGCGCAATGTTCTCCTCGCCGAGCGTGACCTCGCTCATGGCGTTGAGTTCCAGCGCCTTGACCGTGCCGGTGGTGCGCTGCGTGGCGGCATCGAAGGCGCGGATCGTCTCCAGCGTATCGCCGAAGAAATCGAGGCGGACGCCGTTGTCGGCGCCCGGCACGAAGACATCGAGAATGCCGCCGCGCACCGCATATTCACCCACGGCGCGCACCGTCGGCACGCGCTCGAAACCGGCATCCGCGAGCCGATGGACGATGCCGTCCATGTCGATCACCTGGCCGGCGCGGGCGGAAAAGCCGAGCGAGGCGACAACGTCACGCGGCGGCAGCTTCTGCAGCATGGCGTTGACGGTCACGAGGATGATGGCCGGATGGGGCTTCTTTGCATGCGCCACGAGCCCGGCAAGCGCCGACAGCCGCCGCGCTTCGGTATCGGCGCCGGGCGAAACCCGGTCATAGGGCAGGCAGTCCCAAGCGGGCAGCGTGAGGACCGGAATATCCGGCGCGGCGAAGGCGAGCATCTGCTCGAAATCGGCGATCCGCTGGCCATCGGAGAGCACATAGGCGACGGACTGCCCGGCGCGCGCCATTTCCGCCAGCACCAGCGGCTCCGTTCCCGGAACCGCATTGGCGATGGTGACGGCGCCGGAGAGATTATCGAGCTTTTTCGGGTTAAATCCGGAAATCATGGACTGCTTCAGCTATCTTTCTCGACCGGATCGAAATCGGGCCGGTAGGCGGCGATCTCTTCGAACAACGCGATCCGCAAACGCTCAGGCACGGGCTCTGCCCCGTTGATCCACTTGATCAGATCATTGTCCTCTTCGGCCATGATCGCCTCGAACTCGTCGAGCGCCGGATCATCCATGTCCGCAAGGTTGTCTTCGGCATACTGGCCGAGGATCAGGTCCATCTCGCGGATGCCGCGATGCCAGGCGCGAAACAGCATGCGCCGGCGGCGCGGGTCGAGATCGGCACTGGAACGCTTCAAACCGGTCATTTTGCCACCTTCCCTGTTGATGGGCCTCTATAGCGGCTCGTTTCGCGCTTGTCAGCCTTGCCAAAGCCTCACCGGGGGTACATTTCAAATTTATGCGCCCGGCCCTGCTTGATCCCCTGTTTGCGCCCGTCTCCTCTCTGCCGGGGATCGGGCCGAAACTCGCCAAGACATTTGCGAAGCTTGTCGGCCGCGAGGACGAGGCACGCGTGATCGATCTGGTGTTTCACGCGCCAAGCTCCGTCATAGACCGGCGGCTGAAGCCGGGCATCGCACATTTGCCGGAAGGCGCGATCGTGACCGTCGAAGGCCGCGTCGACCGCCATCAGCCGGCGCCTGCCCGCTCCAACGCGCCCTACCGCGTCTATCTGCACGACGAGACAGGCGAACTGACGCTGACCTTTTTCCATGCCAAGGCCGACTGGCTGGAGAAATCGCTGCCGGTCGGCGAAACCATCGTCGTCAGCGGACGGGCCGAATGGTTCAACGGCCGTCCCTCGATGGTGCATCCCGACTACATGGTGCCTGCGGAAAAGGCGGATACGCTGCCGGCGGTGGAGCCGGTCTATCCGATGACCGCCGGGCTTTCAGCAAAGATATTGCGCCGTTCGCTGGAAGCAGCGCTTGAGCGGGTGCCCGATTTTCCGGAATGGGTCGATCGTGAAATCGTGGCGCGACAGGGATTTCCAACGACAACAGAGGCGCTCAGGGCCATTCACCACCCGCGCGACGACAGCGACATCGAGCTTCAGTCGCCCGCAAGGCGCAGGCTTGCCTATGACGAGTTTCTGGCGGGCCAGCTCTCGCTATCGCTGGTCAGAAGCCGGATGCGCAAAGCGAAAGGCCGTCCCGTGCGGCCGACGGGAACGCTGTCCCAAAAGGTGCGCGCCGCCCTGCCCTTCGCGCTGACCGCCGGACAGGAACAGGCGGTTTCCGCAATCCTCGGCGACATGGCAACCGACACCCGGATGCTGCGGATGCTGCAGGGCGATGTCGGCTCGGGCAAGACCATCGTCGGACTGCTCGCCATGCTCGCGGTTGTCGAGGATGGTGGCCAGGCGGTGCTGATGGCGCCGACGGAAATCCTCGCCCGTCAGCATTATGACGGCATAGCAGCACTTGCCGAACGTGCGGGCGTGCGGGTGCGGCTTCTGACCGGCAAGACCAAGGCACGCGACCGGCGGCAGATCGAGACGGACCTTGCCGACGGTACCGCCCACATCGTGATCGGCACCCATGCGCTGTTTCAGGAAAATGTCGCCTATCACGATCTCAGGCTTGCGATCGTCGACGAGCAGCACCGCTTTGGCGTCCATCAGCGCCTGCGCCTCACGCAGAAGGGGCTCTCGCCGCACCTCCTGGTGATGTCGGCGACGCCGATCCCGCGTACGCTGGTGCTGGCCGCCTTCGGCGACATGGATGTCTCGAACCTCACCGAAAAGCCTGCGGGACGCAAGCCGATCCAGACCGTGACAATCCCGCTGGAGCGGATCGGGGATGTCGTCGGACGGCTGCGGGATGCGCTCGCCGAGGGCAAGAAATGCTACTGGATCTGCCCGCTGGTGGAGGAATCGGAAGCGGTCGAACTGATGTCGGCGGAGGAGCGGCATGAAACGCTCGCCAAGGCGCTCGGGCCTGACAAGGTCGGGCTTATCCATGGGCGGATGTCGTCCGCCGACAAGGATGCGGCGATGGAGGCGTTCAAATCCGGCGAGACCCGGTTGCTGGTCGCCACCACCGTGGTCGAGGTCGGCGTCGATGTGCCGGATGCCACCATCATCGTGATCGAACATGCCGAGCGCTTCGGCCTTGCCCAGCTGCACCAGTTGCGCGGGCGCGTCGGTCGCGGGGCGGAAGCCTCGTCCTGCATCCTGCTCTACAAGGGCCCGCTGTCCGAAATGGGCCGCGCCCGGCTTTCCGTGCTGCGCGACAGCAATGACGGGTTTCGCATCGCCGAGGAAGACCTGAAACTGCGCGGCGAAGGCGAACTGCTCGGCACCCGCCAGTCCGGCGTGCCGGGCTTCCAGTTCGGCAGCATCGAAGCCCATGGCGACATTCTGGCGCTTGCCCGCAAGGATGCCGGCTACATCGTCAACAAAGACCCGGAGCTTGTGAGCGAACGCGGCACGGCGCTTCGAACCCTGCTCTACCTCTTCCGCCGCGACGAGGCGATCCGCTATCTGAGTGCGGGCTAGGCGTTTTCGGAGGGTTTGCCGCGTGGCGAGCGAGGGAGCCGCGCTGGGCATGACGGACGTCGTCGCAAAGGCTATGGCGCTCGTTTTGAATGTGGCCTGGATGCTCGGGTCAAGCCCGAGCATGACCCAGAAAAGGAGGATGTGCCGCCGTTCCGCGTTTTCGGATGGCTATCGTCTCTGCACAACTTAACTAGCCCCGTGCATCTCAGCGCGTACGGGTCACTCCCACTTTTCCCCATTCTAGGGTCACCCTCGGGCTCGACCCGAGGGTCCAGGCGGCCAACTCTGAACCAACTGTTACGCCAGGTTAGTCACGGCCGGGGCATTTCCGGTGGAAACCTGCGGGCATGCAGCGACACCATACAAACAGCACACCGCGCAACTCTATTCCGCCGCATCCCGCCGTTCCGGCGTTTCCGCCGGGGCGTCCGGGTTGCCGCCTTCGGTCTTGGCGTCGAGGTCGGGGAAGGCCACGACGCGTTTGCCGCCGGGTTCGGTGTGGAGCACGATCAGGCCCTGCTCCTCGAACCAGTCCAGGAAGCGGCGGGCGCGGCGGGCCGAATGCGTGCCGTAGGCGCGCGCGATCGTGGCATCGGATGGGCACGGCGCGCCGGAGAGCGCCGCTTTGGCAAGCATCAGGAACACGCCCTGCAGATCGTCGGTGACATGCGGGGTGAGCGTGAGCGCCATCTGCCAGGCTTCGCTCTCGGCCATGGCGTCATCCACGCCGGACCGCGCAATCGCAAGCCGCCGGCGGAAATCAGACATGGAGAGCGGCGCGCCGGAAATCCGCTTCATGCGACCGCGCATCAGGAAATCCTGATAAAGCTCTGAATCCGAACGGAAAGCAGATTCCGGTCCATCGGCAATTTCCGTGAGCGTCATCGCGATCCAGTCCTCGCGCTCCTCCTCGCTCATCACCGCCGCGCGTGGGCCACGCGGCTCCGGCGCCGCGCTTTCTGCCGATTGCGCGAGCTGGTCGATGATATCGAGCGTCGGGCGGGGGCGCGGGGTCACGCGGCGCGGCGCTGTGGACTGGCGCGCGAGATCCTCCGGATCGGGCGTGAAGATCAGATCCTCGACATCCTGCGGGTTGTCCGGAAGCGGCATCAGCTTGGGGCTCGACGAGCGCGCCGAGGTTTCCACCTCGCCGATGACGACCTTCAGCGGGCGGCGCGAAAGCGCGGGACCAAGCGCCACGAAATTGCCGCGCTTGAGATCGCGGAACTGCTCGGCCTGACGGCGGTCCATGCCGAGAAGGTCGGCCGCGCGCGCCATGTCGATATCGAGAAAGGTGCGGCCCATCAGGAAGTTGGATGCTTCCGCAGCGACGTTCTTGGCGAGCTTTGCCAGCCGCTGCGTGGCAATCACGCCGGCAAGTCCGCGTTTTCTGCCGCGGCACATCAGGTTGGTCATGGCGCCGAGCGACTGGCGGCGCACCTCTTCGCTGACCTCGCCGCCGCCGGTCGGCGCGAACATCTGTGCTTCGTCAACCACGGTCAGCACCGGATACCAGTAATCGCGATCGGCATCGAACAGCGCATTCAGGAACACGGCGGCGGTGCGCATCTGGTCCTCGAGCTCGAGCCCCTCCAGCGTCAGCACGCAGGAAACGCGGTGCTGGCGGATGCGGTTGGCAATCCCGATCAACTCGCCCTCGGAACGCTCGCCATCGACCACGATATGGCCGAAGGCATCGGACAGCGTGACGAAATCGCCTTCCGGATCGATCACCACCTGCTGCACCCATTTGGCGGATTGTTCCAGCAGTCGGCGCAACAGATGCGACTTGCCGGAGCCGGAATTGCCCTGCACCAGAAGCCTTGTCGCCAGCAGCTCCTCTATATCGAGACTGGCGACGTCACCGGTTGATGTCGTTCCCATGTCGATATCGACTTGCACTTTGGTCTTCACCTTCTTTGTGGATTGAGCCCGGTTCTAGCAGGTCCGCCCGGGCATGGTCGCGCCGGCACGCGCGTTACCCACAGCTTTCCGCGATTCGGTCGGGCGCTGCAACGATTGACATCAGACATGCCTGATCTATGTGTTTAAAACCATTCCAAGGTAAGGCATTCATCGATCTGCATGGCAGAAATTTCCCCAGAACGTCAGACACTGACCGAGCGCACCAACACGGCAATCGAAAGCGCGCTTGCCTCCGGTCGCCTGCGTCCCAAATCCGCGCTGCTTTTCGTTGGGCCGGCGATGATTGCGGCCATCGCCTATGTCGATCCCGGCAATTACGCCACCAATATCCAGGCGGGCGCCGGGTATGGCTATACGCTCCTTTGGGTGGTGCTGTTTGCCAATCTGATTGCCATGCTGTTTCAGGCGTTATCGGCCAAGCTCGGCATCGTCACCGGCCGGAACCTCGCCGAGGTCTGTCGTGACGAGTTTTCCAAACCGGTGGTGATCATCCTCTGGATCGTCAGCGAAATCGCGGCGATGGCAACGGATCTCGCGGAATTTCTCGGCGGCGCGATCGGGCTGGCGCTGCTGTTCAAGATGCCGCTGATGGCAGGCATGGGCGTGACCGCGATCGTCACCTACGGCATTCTTCTGTTCGAGCGGCGCGGCTTCCGACCGATGGAGCTGATCATCGGCGCGATGATCGGCGTGATCGGGCTTTGCTATATCGTCGAACTGTTCATAGCCCCCGTCGCCTGGGGCGAGGCTGCGGCCCATATGGTGCGGCCTGAGCTTCCCGACGCCGCAGCGCTTGCCATCGCCGTCGGCATTATTGGCGCTACTGTCATGCCGCATGCGGTCTATCTGCATTCCGGCCTCACCCAGCACCGGGTTGCGGTGAAGACCGAGGCCGAACGGCGGCGCGTGCTCAAGTTTTCAAACATCGAGGTGGTGGCAGCGCTTGCCGTTGCCGGCGTCGTCAACATGGCGATGGTGATGATGGCGGCCAGCGCCTTTCACAACGGCCATAGCGAGGTCGCCGAAATCGAGACCGCCTATCACACCCTGACGCCGCTGCTCGGCGGCGCTGCTGCGGCTGCCTTCCTGGTGTCGCTGATCGCTTCCGGCATTTCCAGCTCGGTGGTCGGCACCATGGCGGGACAGATGATCATGCAAGGTTTCGTCGGCTTCAGGATCCCGATCTGGCTGCGGCGGCTGATCACGATGGCGCCCGCCTTCGTGGTGGTCGCGCTCGGCATCAATGCGACGCAGGCGCTGATCGTCAGCCAGATCATCCTGTCGATCGCGCTCCCCGTGCCGATGATCTCGCTGGTGCTCTTCACCCGCAACCGCCGGATCATGGGCGAATACGCCAATGGCCGCCTGATCGGAACGCTTGCCATTCTCGGCTCGATCGCTGTCCTCGGCCTCAACTGCGTGCTGCTTGCCCAGACATTCGACGTGCCCATTCCGGGGCTTGCCGCCGGCTGAGAGCTCTTGAACGCATTGTCCCCAATTCACGTCGCAATTGGGGAGAAAAAGCCGACATTCGCGAAGACGCTCTAAAGCCCGTTGACCCACATCTTCAGCCGCGCGCCTTCACGGGTCAGAACGTCCGGATCGCCGGCATTCTGTGCCAGAAGCGACGCCCCCTGAAGCGACGCCTGCAATTGCAGCGCCAGAGCGCCTGCATCATCCCCGTGTCCCATTTCGGCAAACTGTTCGGCCATCCAGCCCATCGGGTCGGCGAGCAGCGGGCGGACGGCGTCGCGTCCTGTCGTTTCCGATTTCAGCAGTTCGGCGCAGAGAGAGCCCGAGGGAGAGCCGTGGCGGGCGACCTCACCGGCATTGGCAACAGTCATATTGATGAAGGAGACGAGCCTTGCCTTGGCTGAGGGAACCTCGACCATGCGGGCGCGGAATTCGTCGAATGCCTGCCTGTGGTGATCGATGATGGCCGCGGCGATATCGTCCCTGGTCTTGAAGTAATAATAGACATTGCCGAGCGGGACGCCGGATTCCTTTGCAATATCGGCAAGCGACGTGCTTGTGAAACCGTTGCGGTAGGCAAGGTTCACCGCCGCTGCCACGAGCCTTTCACGTTTTCCTGAATCCCGTTTTGTCATTCTCAACCTTTCCAGTTTCGGTGCCTGATACACGATGTCGCCGGGTTCCCGGCGAGCCTGCCCAGCCCCATTTGGCCTATACCATAAGCGCCGACCGAAAGTCAGTTGTTTAGCTAACTAATGTGAGTTAGTCAACTTACATGTCCATGGCGCGCACCTTGGCGCGCCATGGACGCGCGCGCCGGGACTGGATTTCGGGATCAGGCATCAAGGCGTGCGCCCGGCCGGCAGACGAGCGTGAACGACCGGGCGCGCGGCCCGAATGTGTTCTTGGAAGAGAGCTTGGCTGTGATCAGGCTTTGCTCGACCGCCGTGCGGCGATCTTGAGGCCGAAGCCCTGCATCAGCCGGACGGTTTCCGGCCGCAGCGTCTCTCCGGTGAAGATCACGAAGTCATGATTGGGGCCGCCATCGGCGCCCGTGGCGGGCTCGCCCAGCACCCGCTTCGCCTGCAGAGCGATCGCTTCTGCGGGATTGAGCCAATCGACCGGCCAGGGCGCCAGCTTGCGGAACCGGTTTGCGAGAAACGGATAATGCGTACAGGCGAGCACGACGATGTCCGTGCGCCGCCCCCCTTCCTCGACAAAACAGGGCGCAATCTCGCTCCAGAGCGCAGCGTCCGCGACCGCGATGCCGCAGATATAATCCTCGGCAAGGGCTGCCAGATAACGCGAGCCCACGAGCCGCGCATGACAATGGCTTGCGAAACTCTCGATCAGCGCCATGGTGTAGTCGCGCTTTACCGTGACAGGCGTTGCCAGCACCGAGATCAGGCCGGAGGCCGTGCGCTCGGCCGCTGGTTTGATCGCGGGGACTGTTCCGACGAAATCTGTTTCAGGAAAACGCGCCCTCAGCGCTGCACCGGCGAGCGTAAAGGCGGTGTTGCAGGCAATGATCACGCAGGCCGGGCGAATTTCCTCCAGCAATTGCTGAAAAAGCTGAAGCAGGTGTTGGAGCAGCGCCTCTTCCTGCCAGTCGCCATAGGGGAAGGCGGCATTGTCGGCGACATAGACGAACCGGCGCTCCGGCATCAGCATCCGCGCCTCGCGCAGCACCGTCAGTCCGCCAATGCCGGAATCGAAGATCAGAACCGGACTGTCATTGCGCATCGCCGCCATCCTGGCCGCGCGGGTTCTTGCGGGTATAGCGATCAAGCGCGGAAATCACCCCCCGCACCACGTGAATTTCCTGCGCGCTCATCGCCCTACGGGTAAAGACTGCGCGCAGATTGTCGATCATTTTGGGCTTTTTGTCGGCAGGGCGGAAATAACCGCGCGCATCGAGCGATTCCTCGAGATGAGCGAACAGACCGAACAGGTTTTCCTTGGTGGCGGGCGTCTGCTCGACGGCCTGGAACGGCGTCGCGCTCTCGTCCTCCATGCCCGACTTCATCCATTCATAGGACATCAGCAGGACGGCCTGGGCGATGTTGAGCGAGGCAAAGGCGGGGTTGACCGGAAACGTCACAATTTCATCGGCCAGCGCCACTTCCTCATTCTTCAGGCCCCAGCGCTCGCGTCCGAACAGGATGCCGCAGCGCTCCCCTGCCGTGTGTCGGGTGCGCAGCGTCTCAGCGGCAACCGTCGGGCCGCGCACCGGCTTGAAGCCGTCGCGGCTGCGGGCGGTGGTCGCATAGACGAAATTGAGATCTGCGATCGCGTCCTCGAGCCTGTCGAAGACCTGGACGCCATCGATCACATGGTCGGCCTTGGAGGCTGCGGAGCGCGCGCTGTCGCTCGGCCAGCCGTCGCGCGGCTCCACGAGGCGCAGTTCGGCAAGGCCGAAATTCGCCATGGCGCGGGCCACCATGCCGATATTTTCGCCAAGCTGCGGATTGACCAGAATGATTACAGGGCCTTCCGCGATCAGCGGACGCTCGCTGTTGGTGCCTGCCATGTTTTCCTGCCTTTGTCTGTCGTTCCGGCTTATCGCTCCGGCGCTCGGCGAATGCAAGAAAAACGCGGCAAACAGCATCGCCATTCCGCCTCGGACCTTGGCGCGGAGCATCCGTCGCGTTAAGGCTCATCCATGTCCAAGCTTGCAGATCCGCTCTCCGTTCTCAAATCCGTCTACGGCTATTCCGCCTTTCGCGGCAAGCAGCAGGCCGTCGTCGATCAGGTGGTGGCCGGCGGCGACGCCGTGGTGCTGTTTCCGACCGGCGCCGGCAAGTCGCTCTGCTATCAGGTGCCGGCGCTGTGCCGTCCGGGCGTGGCGCTGGTCGTCTCGCCGCTGATTGCGCTGATGCGCGACCAGGTGGAGGCGCTGAAACAGCTTGGCGTGAAGGCAGCGGCGCTCAATTCAACGCTGTCACGCGAGGAGTATGGCGCGATCCGGCGCGGGCTGGAGGATGCCACGCTCGACCTTCTCTATGTGACGCCGGAGCGGATGGCGACATCTGGATTCCGCGCGATGATGGCGAATGTTGAGATCGCACTGATCGCGATCGACGAGGCGCATTGCGTGTCGCAATGGGGGCACGATTTCCGGCCCGAATACCGGTCCCTCGATCAGCTCAAGGATACCTTTCCGGGCGTGCCGCGCATGGCGCTGACGGCCACCGCCGATCCGCACACCCGCGAGGACATTATAGAGCGCCTAGCGCTGCAGGATGCGGAAGTCTACACCACCTCCTTCGACCGGCCGAACATTACCTATGAGATCATCGAGCGCGACCAGCCGCGCCGTCAGTTGCTGGATTTCCTCGCGCGCCACAAGGGCGACAGCGGCATCGTCTACTGCCTGTCGCGGGCCAAGGTGGAAGAAACGGCCGAATGGCTCGACGGCCAGGGCATCCGGGCCTTGCCCTATCATGCCGGCATGGATCGCGAACGGCGCGACGCCCATCAGGACGCCTTCCTGAAGGAAGAGGATCTGTGTCTCGTTGCGACGGTCGCCTTCGGCATGGGCATCGACAAGCCGAATGTCCGCTATGTTGCCCATCTCGATCTGCCGGGCTCCGTCGAGGCCTATTATCAGGAGACCGGACGCGCGGGCCGCGATGGCCTGCCGTCGGAGGCCTGGATGGTCTACGGCATGGCCGACGTGGTGCAGCGCGGGCGGATGATCGACAACGGCAATGCCGTGGACGAAATCAAGCGGGTAGAGCGCGCCAAGCTCAACGCCCTGCTCGGCATCTGCGAGACCTCCGGTTGCCGCCGCCAGGCGATCCTCGCCCATTTCGGTGAAGCGCACCCCGGCGGCTGCGGCAATTGCGACACCTGCCTGAAGCCGGTCGATACCTGGGATGGCACCGACGCCGCCATCAAGGCGATGGCCGCGATCTATCGGACCGGAGAGCGCTTCGGCGCGGGCCATCTGATCGATGTGCTGACGGGAAAGGAGACCGAGCGGACCGAACGATTCGGCCACACTGCCATGCCGGTCTTCGGTGCCGGCAGCGATCTTCCGGCAAAGACCTGGCAGTCGGTCTATCGGCAGCTCCTCGCGGCGGGCCTGATCGCCGTTGACCACGAGGCCTACGGTGCGCTGAAACTCACGCCGGACGCGCGCGCCGTGTTCCGCCATGAAAGAGCGGTCAGGTTTCGTACCGACCGTCCGGGGCGCGGCAAGTCGTCCTCAAAACGAGGATCCGCTGAAAAACGCGCGGCGATCCCGGATGAAAACCACGCCCTGTTCGAAGAACTGCGCGCCACCCGCACCGCGCTCGCCAAGGAAAACGGCGTGCCGCCCTATGTCATCTTCCCGGACACGACGCTGATCGCGCTTGCCGCCGAGCGACCGACCACGGCCGACGCGATGCTTGCCGTTTCGGGCGTCGGCCAGACCAAGCTGCAGCGCTACGGCGAGGATTTCCTCGCCGTCATTCGCGCCCACGGGTGAAGCGGGCGATCAATCCGGCAATGTCATGTGCCCGTTTTCATCAAGCGGTGAGAACGGGTTGAACGCCACCTCCCAGAGGTGGCCGTCCGGATCGGCGAAATAGCCACTGTAACCGCCCCAGAACACCTTCTCGGCCGGCTTGACGATCCGCGCTCCGCAGCTTTCGGCAAAGCCAAGCGTCTCATCGACGGCGCTTTCGGAGTTGACATTATAGGCAAGCGTGACGCCCGAGAAAGCGGGCCTTTGGTCCGGGACGCCTTCCAACCCGGCATCTTCCGCCAGCGCTGACCTGCCGAAAAGGCCGAGCACGATACCATCAAGACCAATAAAGGTGATGCTTTCCTGCGAGGCCGAGGATTTCTTCCAGCCCAGCCGTTCGTAAAAGGCAGTCGCTTCCGCAACATCGTCCACGCCCAGCGTGATCAGACTTATCCTTCGATCCAATGTCATGCGGCTTGCTTCCATTATTGTTCTTGTTATGTTCTCTTATTGACAGCAAAAGTAAAGAACTTTTTGCAGTAGGAGGCCGGATTGGAAACATTGCGAACCGGCCGCGCAGACGCGAGATTGCAACCAAGATCTGGCGTCGCGTACCCGTGCGCCCCCTTTACGCGTCACCCTCGGGCTTGACCCGAGGGTCCAGGCAGCGCTCTCCGTGTCGCCTGGATGCTCGGGTCGAGCCCGAGCATGACCCAGGAGAGGAAGCCAACCGCTGAAGCGGGGGCAGAAGCGTCGGTTCAGATTAACTCAGCCAGAAATCCATGTGGTAATATTATACCGCTTTTCTATCTATATGTTTTTGCTTCATTAAATAAAGCGCCATCCGATTTCCTCTCTTGACCAATTTCATCCCTGCCACTATACAACCGCCAGCATGACCACGCGCGTGGACATGCCATCATGCTTGGTCACCAAGCAAAGCAACAAGAAACGTCCGTTCCCTCGGGATTCGGAATGAAATTGAGAGTATCAACAATGGTTACCTTCTCCCAGAAGCCTGCAGAGGTGGAAAAGAAGTGGATCGTGATCGATGCCGAAGGTCTCGTCCTCGGCCGTCTCGCCACCCTCGTTGCCATGCGTCTGCGCGGCAAGCACAAAGCCACCTTTACCCCGCATGTTGACGACGGCGACAATGTCATCGTCATCAATGCTGAAAAAGTTGCCATGACCGGCAAGAAGTACACCGACAAGATGTACTACTGGCACACCGGTTATCCCGGCGGCATCAAGGAGCGCACTGCGCGCCAGATCATCGAAGGCCGCTTCCCGGAGCGCGTCATCGAGAAGGCTGTCGAGCGCATGATCCCGCGCGGCCCGCTTGGCCGTCGCCAGATGAAGAACCTGCGCGTCTATGCCGGCACCAACCACCCCCATGAAGCCCAGCAGCCCGAAGTGCTCGACGTTGCCAAGCTCAACAAGAAGAACGTGAGGAGCGCATAATGGCCGATCTGTCCGATCTGAAGGCACTTGGCGAAGCCGCATCCACCGAAGCCACCCCGTCTGCACCGGTTCACGTGCGCAAGGTCGACGACCTCGGCCGCGCCTATGCCACCGGCAAGCGCAAGGACGCGGTTGCCCGCGTATGGATCAAGGCCGGCTCCGGCAAGATCACCGTCAATGGCAAGGACTTTTCCGAGTATTTCGGCCGTCCGGTCCTGCAGATGGTCCTGCAGCAGCCGATCGTCGCTGCTGCCCGTGAAGGCCAGTTCGACATCGTTGCAACCGTCACCGGCGGCGGCCTTTCCGGCCAGGCTGGTGCTGTTCGCCACGGCATTTCGAAGGCGCTGACCTATTTCGAACCCGGCCTGCGCCCGGTTCTGAAGAAGGGCGGCTTCCTGACCCGCGACAGCCGCGTCGTCGAGCGCAAGAAGTACGGCCGCGCGAAAGCCCGCCGTTCGTTCCAGTTCTCCAAGCGCTAAGCGCTTCAGGAACTTTGCATTTTGGAAGGGCCGCGAGATCGCGGCCCTTTTTTTATGGCTGCCGGACGCCGGTCTCAATTGCGTCGCCTTGCGTTTAAGGCTTACACTCAACGCGGACACAAGCGGGGCGAGTGCCGCATGAGGATGGCTGTCTTTTTCGTATCGCGATGCTTCGGTTTTGGCCTCATCACGCTTCCGCTCGCATTCTTGTATCTGCACGTCGATGGCATGGCGCAAACCGCCGAGCTTCAACGCTTTGAAACCGATGGCGTATATGTCAGCGCCCAAGTGCTGGAGCGTATAAAGGAAACACGCCACTTCAGCAGACCTGGAACAACGCTCTATTATCTCAAGATCAGACTGTCTAAGCCCTATGAGGGCCGAACACAGCAGATCGAGGTTTCGCGCCACGAATATCGAACAGGCCTGCCAGGTAAGCTCATTCTCATCCGCGCCCTGCCCGGCGAAAACCTCCAGATTCAATATCCTATTCCCAGCCCAAACGCGGAAAAGCTCGGCCTGGATTTGGAGCAGCTTCTGTTCTGCTTGTTTTCTTTAAACATCGCCGTTTCTCTGGCCATCTTCGTGTCTGCATGGAACGCATGGCAGAATGGAGAAGTGGTTTATGTGCTCTACGACAGGCACAAGACGCTTGCTGCGGGAAACGGAGCGGTTCACTGGCTGGAGCTTTCCACCGGCAGGCGCTCCTCCTCAACGCCTTTCATGCCCGCGTCATCGCAGATGCCGCGCATGGAAGATATGGAGCACGGCGCTTCGATGAAGATGTATCGCACGCCAATTGTCGGCTATCTCTGGTGGGAGTTTTCCCTGCCGTTTTCGGGTGGCGAAGGCGTCGTTTCGTTGGCACCAAGGCGATAGGGCGTGCCATGAAGCGGCCTTGGCGCCTGCCCGGTAAAGCCGGAATAACCCTCGCCCTCAAACCGGATTGAATATCCCCTCTGAAAACGGAGCTTGCATGACCCTGATCGATCGTTTTTCCCTGGAAGGGCGCGTCGCCCTCGTCACCGGCGGTCGGCAGGGGCTCGGATACGAGATTGCCCGGGGCTTCATGGATGCAGGGGCGACGGTGATCATTACCGGCCGCAATGAGGCGAGGCTTGATGAAGCCTGCAAGGCGCTTGGGCACCGCGCCTCCTATGCCGCGTTCGATATTGCCGATGCCCCGGCGCGCAGGGCCGCCCTTGATGCCATCTACGAGAAACACGGGAAGCTCGACATCCTGGTCAACAATGTCGGCGCGCGCGACCGGCGCAGCCTCGACGTCTTCACCGACGATGAAATCGCCTCCTTCATCGATACCGATCTTCTCGCGGCCGTATCGCTCTCGCGCGACGTGGCGCGCGCCATGAAGGCTCAAGGTCATGGCAGGCTGATTTTCCTCACATCTGTGCTGGGAAGAATGCCGCTTCCCGGCGACAACCTCTATCCCGTCGCCAAACAGGGACTTGAGGGGCTCGCCCGGGCGCTGGCGGTGGAATACGGATCATTCGGCATCACCAGCAACGCCATCGCGCCTGGAATGTTTGCGACTGAGACCAATGCGCACCTCGCACGTGATCCGGACATGCAACAATTCACCGCGATGCGCGTGCCTCTGCAGCGCTGGGGCAATCCCGAAGAAATCGCTGGCGCCGCGCTGCTTCTGGCAAGTGATGCAGGATCCTTCATCAACGGGCATACGCTGACTGTCGATGGCGGTCATTCGATCCGGATGTGAGTGCGTCGAAGAGCATCTGAAAGCGCGACGCATAAAAAAGGGCGGCGCCGGTTCAATGGCGCCGCCCTTTCCTGTTTCCGATCGAGGCGATGATCAGCCGGCTTCGGCCACGCGGGAAAGCGCGATCGAAAGCTGTTCGCGCTGCTGCTTCAATTCCTCGAAACGCTCACGCTCGGTCGCCACCACTTCCGGATCGGCATTGGCCACGAACTTCTCATTGCCAAGCTTCTTCTGGCTGCGCTCGATATCGGCGTCGACCTTGCCGATCGCCTTCTGCAGACGGGCGGTTTCGGCGGCGACGTCGATCAGGGCGCCAAGCGGAATGCAGGCGGTCGCCTCACCGATGATCACCTGGGCCGAGCCCTTCGGCGCTTCATGCTCGAAATGCAGCGATTCGATACGGGCAAGCCGCTCCAGCGCGGGGTAGTGCCGTGCCGCACGTTCGCGGCTGTCGCTGTTGGCGCCGACCAGGATCAGCGGCGCCTTGGCCGATGGCGGCACATTCATTTCCGAGCGTGCTGAACGGATACCGGAGATCAGCTCGACCAGCCAGTTGATCTCGTCGGCGGCCTCGTCATCACGGAAGCCAGGCTCGTGCCAGTCGGCGTGGCAGCAAAGCCCCTCGCCGCCAATATGCGCCCAGAGCTCTTCGGTCATGAACGGCATGAACGGATGCAGCAGCTTGTAGGTTTCGGCCAGAACAAAGGCCACGCAATGCTGCGCTTCGGCCTTCGCCTCCTCATCCTCGCCCATGAATACGGGCTTCAGGAGCTCCAGATACCAGTCGCAAAGCTCATGCCAGACGAAGCGGTAAAGCGCATCGGCTGCCTCGTTGAAGCGGAAGTTCTCGATCGCTGTGGTCACAGCCTCGGTTGTCTTCGACAGTTCGGTCAGGATCCAGCGGTTGATGGTCTGGGTCGCGCCGGACGGGCGGAACGTGCCATCGAGCACCATGCCGTTCATCTCGGCAAAGCGGGTGGCATTCCAGAGCTTGGTGCCGAAATTGCGGTAGCCGGCAATGCGGCTCTCATCGAGCTTCACGTCGCGGCCCTGTGCGGCCATGATCGCCAGCGTGAAGCGAAGCGCGTCCGCGCCATACTCCTCGATGAGGTTCAAGGGATCGATGACGTTGCCCTTGGACTTCGACATCTTCTGACCGTTCTTGTCGCGCACCAGCGCGTGGACATAGACGGTTTCGAAGGGCTCGATCGGGTTGCCGTCCTCATCCTTCATGAAGTTGAGAGCGCCCATCATCATGCGCGCCACCCAGAAGAAGATGATGTCGAAACCCGTTACCAGAACGCTGGTCGGGTAGTAGCGGGCAAGCTCTTCGGTTTCTTCCGGCCAGCCAAGCGTGGAGAACGGCCAGAGCGCGGAGGAGAACCACGTATCGAGCACGTCCTCGTCGCGGGTCAGGATATTGCCGGGCTCGAAATTCTCGAGCTGATCCTCGACCCATGCCTTCCAAGGCCCCTCATGGGCGATGTAATGCTGGATCGCGGCCTCAAGCGCCTCTTCCTCGGTCTTTTCGACGAAAACCTGACCGTC
This sequence comes from Martelella limonii, assembly GCF_013344475.1. Lineage (GTDB taxonomy): Bacteria > Pseudomonadota > Alphaproteobacteria > Rhizobiales > Rhizobiaceae > Martelella > Martelella limonii. The sequence continues at coordinate 726,266 of NZ_JABUOU010000001.1, forward strand.
AGGGCCGTACCAGGCCGGAATCTGGTGACCCCACCAGAGCTGGCGCGAAATGCACCACGGCTCGATGTTTTCCATCCAGTCGAAATAGGTCTTTTCCCAGTTCTTCGGAACGAAATTGGTGCGGCCTTCCCTCACCGAGGCAATGGCCGGCTCTGCCAGCGTCTTGGCATCGGCAAACCACTGGTCGGTCAGCATCGGCTCGATGACGACGCCGGAACGATCGCCGAAGGGCTGCATGATTTTCTTGTTTTCGACGAAGGGAACGGCATTGCCCTCTTCATCCTTCACCGTGACGGCAAGGCCTTCGGCGTTGATCGCGTCGACGATGCGCTGGCGGGCGGCGTAGCGGTCAAGGCCGCGATATTCGTCCGGCACCAGATTGATGTCGTCGACATCCGCCTCGCTCGGCAGCTCGCCGGATTTCGCAATTTTCATCGCCTGTGCCGCGCAGACGGCATAGGGCTCGCCGTCGTCACGCAGCGCTGCCCTGGTGTCCATCAGCCGGTAGAGCGGGATGTGGTTGCGGCGTGCGACCTGGTAGTCGTTGAAGTCGTGGGCGCCGGTGATCTTGACCGCGCCCGAGCCGAAATCCTTGTCCGGATATTCGTCGGTGATGATCGGGATCAGGCGGCGGTGTTCCTTCGGTCCAACCGGAATTTCGCAGAATTTTCCGATGATTGGCGCGTAACGCTCATCTGAGGGATGAACAGCAACGGCCCCATCGCCCAGCATGGTTTCCGGACGCGTGGTCGCAATCGAGATGTAGTCGCGCTCTTCCTGAAGGATGACGTTGCCGTCCTCGTCCTTCTCGACATAGGTATAGGTTTCGCCGCCGGCCAGCGGATATTTGAAATGCCACATATGGCCGTCGGCTTCTCGGTTCTCGACCTCGAGATCGGAAATCGCGGTTTCAAATTGCGGGTCCCAGTTGACGAGGCGCTTGCCGCGGTAGATCAGGCCATGCTTGTAGAGCGAGACGAATACCTCGCGCACGGCCTCCGACAGGCCTTCATCCATGGTGAAGCGTTCGCGCGACCAGTCACAGGAGGCGCCAAGGCGCTTCAACTGGTTGAGGATCTGGCCGCCCGATTCTTCCTTCCATTCCCATACCTTCTCGATGAAGGCATCGCGGCCAAGTTCGCGACGGCCGGGAAGCTTGCGTTCCATCAACTGGCGTTCGACCACCATCTGGGTGGCGATGCCGGCATGGTCCATGCCCGGCTGCCACAGCGTGTCCTTGCCCCTCATCCGCTCGAAGCGGATCATGATGTCCTGCAGCGTGTTGTTGAGCGCATGCCCCATATGCAGAGAGCCGGTCACGTTCGGCGGCGGGATCACGATCGAGAACGCTTTCTTGCCCGGCTTTGCGTTCGCTCCGGCACGGAAGGCATCGGCCTCTTCCCACCGGGTGGCAATCCTGGGTTCGACGCTCTTTGCGTCATACGTCTTCTCAAGCATGTCTTCGCCAATTCCTGACTGATCACAAAACCGGGCCGAACGCCCCTTGCGCCCTGCTCGTCCGCCTTAAACGGCTGCCGGGGCTGAACGTTCCTGACATGGAACGATGGCCCTTTTCGGCCTGTCGTTGTTAAGCTTTCGGCTTCCGGCCTGTCAATAACAAAGCCGCCCCGGTGGGAGCGGCTTCATGAAGGCCTCGAGCGCATTTGCCGCCGTTAACGCCGCGCGTTGCGCATGCGCTCGATTTCCTTCGCGACCATTTCCTCGACGATCGAGGGCATGTTTTCGTCGATCCACTCCCTGAGGAGCGGCCGAAGTTCGCTGACGACGATTTCCTCGATCCGGCGGGCGCCTTCGCGCTCGAGCGCATCGGACAGCACACCGAGTGCCTCGCCGATCCGCTGTTCGGAACCGGAGGAAAGCAGCGGATCGCCTTCAGCACGGGGTGGCTCGACGGATTCGGGTGCCTGCTGAGCCGGAGGCTCTCCGCCCGTGGCCTCGCGCACCTGACGGGCAACTTCACCGATCGTGCCGGGATACACATCATGGCGCTCGACCTGAACCTCGGCAGTTTCGGGCTGAATGTCCGCAGGCGCGTCATAGATCTGCTGCTCGAAGCGTTCGGCAGTCTGTTCGCCTTCGTTGTCTTCGGGCTGTTCGAACATGAAGGCGGGACGGCGCGAGACGAATCCCGCTTCATTCAGCGGTTCCGGATCCTGATGCGCTGACGCGCGATCTTCATCCAGCCTTTCCTCGTCCTGCTGCGCCGGCTGGCGATAGCGACCGTCGTCACGCCCGGCAGCATTGTCACGCCCGCGTGGTGAACGGGAAATATCCTCGCCGCTGTCGATAATCCGGCGGATCGACGCGAGAATCTCTTCCATCGTCGGTTCCTGCTGCATTTTAGGCTGCGCCATTAAAAACCTTCCTGCGTCCCGAGGGTCGAATCGTAGCAACGATACGCCAGCTCTCGACGCATGCTCACCGAAACATCCATATTTTCAGTGCTATACACAGAATTTTCCGCCAGAGCCCCGTCAGCACATTCAGAATTCGAAGGTCTTGGCTTCGGCAAAACCGGGAAGCGGTTTCACGGCCGCATTGAATGACGCAAGCGAGGAAAACAGCTCGCCGTCGCGACGATAGACGGTCGCGCGTGCGGCATGGCCGGAACCCTCGACGCACACAAGGCGGCCGCCGTCACGGAGCTGGCGCAGCAGCGCTTCCGGGACAATCTCGACCGCACCATTCAAAAAGATGGCGTCATAAGGCGCCTCGGAAGGATAGCCTTCCGGAAGCACGCCGCTGACCACGGCCGCATTGTCATAGCCGAGCTCGAGGAACTTGCTGCTGACGCTCTCCACGAGCTCCTCGTCGCTGTCGATACCGACGACGGACTGCGCAAGAAGCGACAGGATCGCAGCCGCATAGCCATCACCCGCGCCAACGACGAGCACGACATCCTTCTTCGACACATCAAGCAGCTGAACCAGCTTTGCAAGCGGCGACGGCTCCATCATGTAGCGCGACGGACCGGCATCATTGGCCGACTTTACCAGAATGTCCTCGTCGATATAGGCAAGCTGCCTCGATTGCTGCGGCAAGAAAGCCTCACGCGGCACGGACAGAAAGGCGGAGATCACCGGATGGGCTGTCACATCGGTCGGGCGGATCTGGTTTTCGACCATCTTCCTGCGCGCCGTTTCGAAATTCATCATGGCCATCAACCTCGCAAACATGGACCGTCGCGCGCCGCTCATGCTGCGTCGCACTCGGTTTTTCATAGATGGGCCGTCGCCCGCATGCAAGATGTGAGAAGCTTCCTTCGCAAAAAGCGACAAAAAAGAAGGCGCACCGGAATGCGCCTTCCTTCCATGTCGGATGGATATCGCTCAGCGATATTCATCGACCAGCTGGCAAAGGCGCTGAAGCCCGGCCTCGAAACTCTGCGGGCTGCGCATCACGTCGTCACACTGCTTGCGCACGACCTTCTGCTCCGAACTGTCCATGGCGTCGAAGGCGATGACGAGTTTCTGATCGTCTGCATCTGCGGGCATCGCTCCGCCGTTTGCGCCGCCAGCGGCCGCGCCGTCATTGGCGGTCCCTCCGGTCATGCCGCCGGTTCCATTGCCGGCGCCGCCTGTGCCGGTGCCTGTGCCGCCTGTTCCGCTTTCGCCGCCGGTCCCGCCAATCGAGACGTCCACATCGGCATTGGTGGCGTCGCTGCCGCCGATATTGACGTCGGCGCCCGCATTCGCGCCACTGTCCCCGCCAATCGAGGCATCGACGTCGGCACTTGTACCATCACTGCCGCCGATACCGACGTCGGCGCCCGCATCGACACCACTGTCGCCGCCAACCGAGGCATCCGCACTGGCGCTGGTGCCTCCGCTGCCGCCGACATCGGCTGAGACGTCCGCATTCGCACCGCTTGAACCGCCGACATCGGCACTGACATCGGCGGATGTGCCGCCTGAACTGCCGCCTCCGACTGCGGCCCCGGCATCAACGCCTTGCGCGCCGCCAACATTTGCATCAGCCCCGATGCCGCCATCCGAGGGTGCGACATCGACGCTGACGCCATTCTCGCCGCCGATGTTCAGCCCCTGCGCCTGTGCGCGCTCAATGGTCTGCGCGCTGACAAAAAGGCATCCGGCAAAGACGGCGCCGGCCAGAAGCTTGGATTTCCTGCGATCTGCAAACATACTTTCCTCCTCAGGCTACCCTCCCTGAAGGGCAGCGCTCCAACAACCTTGTGACTGCGGTCCAGAATGTGATCCGCTTGCAGCCTCAACGGCAGCACGGTCAAAAAGGTTCCCATATTTCAGTGACTTGGGAGGCAGAATGAACCAGAAATGCGCCGGAACCGCGCGGCGGCAAAGCTGAGGAATGCGATCTCTGGTTGTGTTGCGGACGCAGGGTCGCGATGTGCACTCAGTGGAGAAAACAAACGGAAGAATTTGAAGCCACTAAAACAGTCGCAGCGTTCGGTGAGTCACCTTGACAACCATTGCGTGCCAAAGGTGTCGCCAGGCGACTTCATGACCTTGTCAGGCGATGTTGAGAAAAGAGGTGGAGGCCTCGGCCGGAATCGAACCGGCGTGCAAGGATTTGCAGTCCTCTGCGTAACCACTCCGCCACGAGGCCAACTCTTAAAATCGAAGGGTCGGCGGGGATTTAGAATGATTCATTTTTATTTGCAATAGCGCGCGCCCGAACCGCCGCGTTTATTTCGTCGCGCAAACGGGGAAACGGTGCTTCTTCCCCTCAAACGCCGACTTCCGCCGATTTTCCGTCACCAACTCCGCATGCCCAAAAACCGTGCATAGCGGGCTTAACACGCACACAGAATCGGATACTCTCTCCCCTGATTAGGGTGTTCTGTTCGCCATTCAGGCACGCGCTCGCAGGGAGGTTGGCATGCAGATTTTGAACAGGCGCGTCAGGTCGGTGGGTTCCTTCCTGCTGATGTTCACGCTGATCATCGGCCTGGTTGAGGTCGGGCCAGCGCTTGCGCAAGAATCAACTGGCGCCGCTGCGAAGACGGAGACCGCCCCGCAAACAGGCGCTGACGGTAAAACCCCCGGCGTCTCTGAACCCGACGACGAAGAGACGACCTCGGCCGAACTGGTCGAGGACCTGTTCGAAAATGCCAAGGGCAATGAGGACATGCGCGCGCGTTACGAGCGGCTGGTGAACAATCCGATCGCGCCGCCCGACACCCGAAGCCCGCGTGCCACGCTCGAAAGCTTTCTCGTCATCATGCAGACCGCGACGGAAAAATGGTTGAAGGTGCGCGACGCCTATTTCGACGGCAACACGTTCTTCATGACTCCCGACCAGCGCAAGGAGCTCGTGCTGGTCGAGTCGCTGCTGGAGAAGGCCGCACAGACCTTCGATCTTTCAGCCATCCCCGCAGCCTCTCGCAAGCGATTCAGCATTGAGACCGTCCTGCAGCTGCAGGAAATCTTCGACCGCATCTACCTGCCCCTGCCGGATGAGATACCAGGTCAGGCTGCCGGGTCATTCAGCCTGACGAGCGATGCCCAAACGCCGTTGCCGAACAAGTGGATCATACCGGGCACCAGCATGACCATTCAGGTGCAAAAGGATGGCCCGCACGAAGGCGAGTATCTGTTTACACAGGGGACGGTCGCCGAAATCGCGGACAGCTACGAAGAGATCAAGACGCTGCCGCTGATCGCAGATCGGGGCGAGGATCTTTATCAATATTATATCTATACGCCGGGCAATCTCGTCGCGCCTCGGTGGTACGAGATCATTCTCGACGGCCCGCACTGGCTGAAGCGCAGTTTTGGCAATCAGGCGTATTGGCAGTGGATCAGCCTGTTTATGACTGGCGTGATCTTCCTTTCGGCCTTCGTAGCCTACAGCCGCTGGAATGCCCGGAGAGCCGTTCCGCTTGATCCGGCGCGGCGTCAGGCCCGGCGGATCGTTCCGCCGCTGCTGCTGATCATCGCGGCAAACGTCATCCAGTTCCTGATGGAAGAGCAGATCAATATCTCCGGCGATCTGCTGCAGGCCTCAACCACCGCCTTCAGTGCGGTGATCTGGTCTGCCGCGGCGTGGTTCACCTATCAGTTTCTCCAGACCATCTACGTCTGGACGGTCCGCAATCCCTCCGTCCATAACAACACGCTCGATGCGAGCCTGCTGCGCACCGGCTTTCAGGTCATGTCGTTCATCGTGGCGATCGTGGTTCTGGGTTACGGCGCCACGCGAATCGGCATTCCGATCTACGGCGTTGTCGCCGGCCTTGGGGTTGGCGGTCTGGCGATCGCGCTGGCAGCGCAGCCGACGCTGGAGAATTTCATCAGCGGTCTCCTGCTTTATGCCGACAGGATCGTGCGCGTCGGCGACTTCTTCCAGTTCGACGACACCTCTGGCACGATCGAGGAGATCGGCATCCGATCGACCCGTATCCGGGCGCTCGATCGCACGCTCATCATTGTCGCCAATGCCGATCTGGTGAAGCGCAAGATCACCAATTTCAGCCGCCGCGATGTCTTCATGTTTCGCCACAGGATCGGCCTCACCTACCAGACCGACGCCGCCGCCTTGAACCGTATCCTCACGGAGATCCGCGATCTGCTCGCATCAAATGAACACGTGCTTGAGACCCCGCAAAGGGTGCGGCTGATTGAATATGCCGATTCGGCGGTGATCATCGAAATTTACGCAAACATTTCAGCGGCTGACATGAATGTGTTCCTTGAGGTGCAGGAAGGCCTTCTTCTGTCCATCCGTGAGATCGTGGAACGCAGCGGTTCGAGCTTTGCCTACCCCTCTTCTACGATCTATCTTGAGCACGGCAGGACGGAACCGCAGCCTCAGGCACGCGTTCAGACAGATGAATGACGGGATCAAGTTCAGGGGCGGTAGCGATGCGCAAGACGAACCGCAAAGGACGCCTCGCCCCGTGAAAGGCTGCTATGTGGAGCTGGATCAACGACAATTCAGGCGCGATCAGCGCTCTCGCCAGCATCGCGACCCTGTTCATCTGGGCAATCTATCTTCAAATGCTGTTCAACAGCTATCGTGAAGGAAGACGGGCCAAAATTTTGATCAATCGCGGCGCTAGCCCGACGCTCGATGGCCATTGCCTGGTGGGCAATATGAGCGCCAAGGCGATTTTCATTGATGCGGTGCTACTGGATTTTACCGTCAAGACGGAAAACGGGCGGCAGGATTTCAGCTACTCCTTGAGCAACCTGACATTTGATGAGCAAAGTGCTCCCGACCCGCGCACCAAGTTGTTTCAAGGGCCATTGGACGCTGCTGAACATCTCGATCTTGGGACCTTCCGTGGCTTGATCTCAAAAATGTCTCCGCCGGGGTTCAACAGTTTCGAAACGATCGAAAGCCTGTGCATCACCATCGTCGCAACCTACTCATCCGAGGACAGACCTGTGGCGGCAGAACGGGTCTTCGACATTATCGGCGCGCGCGACGAACTGGTGGTTTCGCCGCGAAGCTATGCTGCCCACCAACTTCGCAGCAAGCGCGACCGTCGTCGAATCGAGAGGACCATGCTTAACCTTCACCGTTCGGAGCGCAGCCCGGACCATCAAACGGATGGGGCAGTCGAGGCGCGCGGATAGAGCCTTGCGCTGGGACCGATGCGTGTTCGCCCTGCCCGTCTCCGTTGGCGGAGATTAGCGTTGAAAACTTCTTTGCTTTTTTTATCAAAAAGGGCTTGGCAAATCGCCTCACCATTTGTATTAACCCGCTCACACCGTAGCGCCCAACGCGGCGCGCATGTTCCCTGGTAGCTCAGCGGTAGAGCACTCGACTGTTAATCGATAGGTCGTCGGTTCGAATCCGACCCGGGGAGCCATTTCCTTCTTCACTACATTCTGCAGCGACCGCGTCACAACTTTGCGCGTTTTGTCGTGTGTGGTTTCGGAAACCTCATGAACATCATCGTCTCAGCCGCGCCGGATGAATCAGACGCCAGCATTATTGATGCCGCGCTTGCCGACTACAACGAATCGACCGTTGGTGCGGCCGACCGTCTTGCCCTCTCCGTGATCGTACGCGACGACGCCGGCGTCATCTGTGCGGGCGTTAACGGGCAGACGGCATGGGGCTGGCTTTACGTGCAGCGGCTTTGGGTCGGTGACAGCCTGCGCGGTCAGGGGATGGCCGGCAAGATGCTGAGCGCTGCGGAGGACGAGGCCCGGTCCCGCGGCTGTATCGGCGCCTATATCGACACGTTCAACCCTGCGGCACTCTCTGCCTATCAGCGCCAGGGTTATGTCGAATATGGACGCATGGAACAGTTCGTCGCAGGGCGCGACCGCATATTCCTGCAGAAACGCTGGGCCTAGAAACGACGACGACGCTGGAGCGAGGCAAGCGCCCTCACCCTGTCAGAGAATCAAAACGCCCCGCCAGATAGGCGGGGCGTTTCGGTTTGTTACATGCCCTCGGGGCCGCGGCTCATCGAGGCAGGGCCGGTGCGGCAGATCTCGACCAGGCCCAGCGGCTTCATGATCGTGATGAACTGGTCCACCTTCGATACCTTGCCGGTGATCTCGAACAGGAAATGCTCGATGCTGGCGTCGACGACCTTGGCTTCGAAGGCATCGGCAAGGCGAAGCGCTTCCTGGCGCTGGTCGCCATCGCCGACGACCTTGACGAGCGCAACCTCGCGCTCGACAGGCGAAGCCTGACCGAGTTCGCGGGCGCGGACCGAAAGGTCGACGACCTTGTGCACCGGCACCATCCGGTCAAGCTGCGCCTTGATCTGCTCGAGCACGTCGGGCGTGCCCTTGGTGACGATCGTGATTCGAGAAATATGGGCCTCGTGCTCCGTCTCCGAAACAGTGAGGCTTTCGATATTGTAGCCACGGCCGGAGAACAGGCCGATCACCCGGGCGAGGACGCCCGGCTCGTTTGCGACCACGACGGAGAGCGTGTGGCGTTCGGGGGCTGCGGTCTCGTTCGAGATGAAATAGGCCGAACCGGTGGGCTGTAGTTTCGCGTTCATTGTCTGACCTCTTGTCCTTAAACGAGCTGACGGCCCTTGGCGTCGATGGCGTTGGCGACGGCGTCGTCATTGGCCTCGTCCGGCAGCAGCATGTCGTTATGCGCCCTGCCCGACGGGATCATCGGGAAGCAGTTGGCGAGATTGGCGACCCGGCAATCGAAGATCACCGGCTTCGGGCTGTCGATCATGCGCTGGATCGCCTCGTCGAGTTCGTCCGGCTTGTCGCAATAAATGCCTTCCGCGCCATAGGCTTCGGCAAGCTTCACGAAGTCCGGCATCGCCTCGGTATAGGAATGCGACAGGCGGTTGCCGTGCAGCAGCTGCTGCCACTGGCGGACCATGCCCATATACTGGTTGTTCAGGATGAATATCTTGATCGGGGCGTTGTGCTGGATCGCCGCCGACATTTCCTGAATGCACATCTGGATCGAGGCGTCACCGGCAACATCGATGACGAGCGCTTCCGGATGCGCGATCTGGACGCCGAGCGCTGCCGGCAGGCCGTAGCCCATCGTGCCGAGACCGCCCGACGTCATCCAGCGCTTCGGCTCCTCGAAATCGATGAACTGAGCCGCCCACATCTGGTGCTGACCGACCTCGGTGGTGATGTAGGCATCCCTGTCCTTCACCGCCGCGTTCAGCCGCTCCAGCGCATATTGCGGCATGATGACGTCCTTGTTCGGCGCATAGGCGAAGCAGTCGCGGTTGCGCCAGCGCTCGATATTGTTCCACCAGTCGTCGAGCGCGGGCTTTTCGGCAGGCAGCGCCCGCCACAGCCGAACCATCTCTTCCAGAACATGGGCGACATCGCCGAGGATCGGGATATCGACGCGGATGTTCTTGTTGATCGAGGACGGATCGATGTCGATGTGGATCTTCTTCGAGTTCGGCGAAAACGCGTCTACCCGGCCGGTGATGCGGTCGTCGAAGCGGGCGCCGATGCAGACCATGACGTCGCAATCATGCATCGCCATATTGGCCTGGTAGGATCCATGCATGCCGAGCATTCCCAGCCAGTTCTTGCCGGATGCCGGATAGCACCCGAGACCCATCAGCGTGGAGGTGATCGGGAAATTCGTCAGCCCGACCAGTTCGCGCAGCAACCGTGACGCCTCATCGCCGGAATTGATGACGCCGCCGCCGGTATAGAGAACCGGACGCCGCGCCTTCGCCATCAGCTCGACCGCCGCCCGGATTGCATCGGCATTGCCTTCAACCCGCGGCTTGTAGCTTTCGCGAATCATATGTTCGGCAAGCGGGGTGTAGCGGCCGGTGGCAAACTGGATGTCCTTCGGAACATCGACGACGACCGGACCCGGACGGCCGGTCTTGGCAATGCGGAACGCCTCATGGATGACGTCGGCCAGCTCGTTTACGTCCTTCACCAGCCAGTTGTACTTTGTGCAGGGGCGCGTGATGCCAACGGTGTCGCACTCCTGGAAGGCGTCCGAGCCGATCAGCGCGGTCGGAACCTGTCCTGTAATGCAGACCAGCGGGATCGAATCCATCAGCGCATCCTGCAGCGGCGTGACCGCGTTGGTGGCGCCAGGACCGGAGGTGACCAGCATGACGCCAACCTTGCCGGTGGAGCGGGCATAGCCTTCGGCCGCGTGGCCGGCGCCCTGCTCGTGGCGCACGAGGATGTGCTCGATTTCGTCCTGCTGGAAGATCTCGTCATAGATCGGCAGCACGGCGCCACCGGGATATCCGAAAACGTGTTCGACCCCGTTTTCTTTCAACGCCTGCAAAACGATTTCGGCGCCTGTCATCATGTTGTCCGCTGCGGTCATCTCATTTTTCCGTTTGAAGGTCCTGGGTTTCCTCGGGCATAAAAAAAGGCCCCTTGGAGGAGCCTGTTTGTCGCGCATGGGTGGCTGTCGCCGGATGGTTACACCATCCTGCCCATGCGCGATCCCACCACGATAAGAAGTGCGTTCATATTCATGCCTAGGCTGATAGCCCGACTTCGGGAGACAGTCAACGCGCCATTGCAAGAAAAATGCCCTGAAAGCTCTATGCGCGCAATAATATTATGCAGAAAACACGTTCGGAAATCGTGTTAAATTTCTGATGGATCTACTCTTTTCCAGGTTTCGTCCATCTGGTTGCGAAACCATGTCATCTGGCGCTTGGCATATTGGCGTGTGGCAGCACTCGCCTTTTCGACGACGTCGGCCCGCGACATCTTGCCTGCAAGCATGGCCGCGATTTCCTTGACGCCGATGGCGCGCATCAGCGGGGCCGCAGGGTCGATATCGAGCGCAAGGAGCGTTTCCACTTCCTCGACCGCGCCGGAAGCCAGCATGGTTTCGAACCGCCGGTTGATGCGGTCGTGAATGACGCTCCGCTCCGGCAGCACGACGATTTTCTCCGCTTCATCCGGCTTGATCAGCGGCGGCGGGTTTTCTTTCTGGAAGTCAGCGATCGAACGCCCGCTTGCCTCGAACACTTCCAGCGCCCGCACGATCCGCTGCCCGTCGGCAGGCGAAAGGCGTTCGCCCATGGCCGGATCGATCGCCATCAATCGGGAATGCAGCGCGGTTGCCCCATCCTCTACCAATGCCGAGCGCCACTTGCCGCGGATATCGGGGCTGACCAGCGGCATTTCCGCAAGTCCCTCGGTGAGCGCCTTGAAATAGAGCCCCGTGCCGCCAACGATGACGGGCAGACGTCCCTCGCCTTCAAGACGCTTCAGAAGCACGGCCACATCGCGCAGCCACGCGCCGGTCGAATAGTCGCTTCCGGCAGCGACATATCCGTAGAGATGGTGTGGCACGTGCTCCATGTCTGAAAAAGAAGGCCTCGCCGTCAGCACGCGCAGCGTGTCATAGACCTGCATACTGTCGGCATTGATTACCACGCCGCCCGCTTCACGCGCCCGCGCGATCGCATAAGCGGACTTGCCGCTCGCCGTCGGCCCCGTTATCAAAACGGCACGCATAGTGTCACCCAAGGAATTCGTCATGGCTCTCGTTGCCACGCTCATCGCCAATCCGTCAAACCCTGTCGTCACCAAAGCGCTCGTTTCCAGTGCTTCCAGCGCCGTCATGGTGGAAAACACTGTGTGGCTGGCAGAGGGCATCGCCTGCGATCTCCTGCTTGCTGCAGACACGGATGCGGGCGCGGTCGAAGAAGCGCTCCGTGGAGCGATCGGCGATGCGCCGGTCGATGTCGTGGTCCAAAACGCCGCGACCCGGCGCAAGAAGGCTCTGCTCGCCGACATGGATTCGACCATGATCGGCCAAGAATGTATCGATGAACTTGCCGCCGAGGTGGGTCTGAAGGACAAGGTCGCAGCCATCACCGCCCGCGCCATGAACGGCGAGATCGAATTCGAGCCGGCGGTGCGCGAGCGCGTCGCGCTTCTGAAGGGCCTGTCGATCGATATCGTTGACGAGATCATCGAAAAGCGGATCACGCTCACGCCGGGCGGCAGGGAGCTGATCGCCACCATGCAGGCCAATGGCGGCTATGCCGCGCTGGTCTCGGGCGGCTTTACCGTGTTCACCAGCCGCATCGGCGCCATGCTCGGCTTCGACGAAAACCGGGCCAATATCCTGATGGAAGATGGCGGCAAGCTCACCGGCGACGTCGCCGATCCGATTCTCGGCCGCGAAGCCAAGGTCGAGGCGCTGAACGACGTTGCGGCAAAGCGCGGCATTTCGGCAGAAGACATCATGGCCGTCGGCGACGGCGCCAATGATCTCGGCATGATTCAGCTCGCGGGAAGCGGCGTTGCACTTCATGCCAAGCCGAAGGTGGCAGCCGAAGCCCGGATCCGCATCGACCATGGCGATCTGACGGCGCTGCTCTATATCCAGGGCTATCATCGGAAGGACTTCGTGGCATGAAACTCGCGGAGACAGAGCGCCTCATCATCCGAAACTGGGAAGAGCGCGATCGCGCCCTGTTTCATGAAATCAATTCCGACGACACGGTAATGACCTTCTTTCCGATGCGCCGCACCCGGGCAGAGAGCGATGCGCTCTTCGACATTCTCCACGCAAGGATCGTCGAGACCGGCTATGGATTTCCCGCAGTCGAGCTGAAGCAGTCCGGCGAAGCGATCGGTTTCACCGGGCTGAACGCGCACTACAGCGCAGATATCAAACCCGAGGGCACACCCGAAATTGGCTGGCGGATGGCAACCCGCTACTGGGGCAAGGGCTATGCTACCGAGGCCGCCCGCGCAATGATCCGGCTCGCCTTCAAGGAGCGCGGTCACGACCAGCTCGTCTCATTCGCCGTCGCGGACAATCACCGCTCGACGGCGGTGATGGAACGGGTTGGCATGAAGCGGGACCTTGATGGCGATTTCGACCATCCCTCGATTCCGGAAAGCCACGCCCATCTGAAACGCCACGTGCTCTACCGGCTTTTCAGGGCCGACTGGCAAGGCTGAGGGCTATTCCAGAACGAGGCTGACGATCCTCAGCGCGCCATCGGGGGCTGCGACCATCAGCGAAACGCTGCGCCGTCCCTCGGAAATCATTTTCACGATCCGCGAGCGCACATCCTGCGGGCTCGAAACGCCTTCCTGCTCGACCTCGACGATCACCATGCCGGGCTCGAGCCCTTCATCGGCGGCCGCACTCCCGGTTTCCACATCCGTAATCAGCACACCCTCGACATCGCCTTCGATCGCATAGACCGCGCGGCCATTGTCATCGAGTTCGCCGAGCGTCATGCCGTAGACGGTGACCGGAAGCCCGGGCTGCACGCCCTCATCCGTCGGAACCTCGTCTTCGCCGGCAGTCGCATCGGTGCCAACCTCTTCCGGATCGTCGAGGAGTTGCGGGGTGACCTGAACCGTCATCCGCTCGCCATCGCGGATGATCTCGACATCGGCTGCCTCGCCGATTCGGCTTTCGGCAACGAAGCGCGGCAGATCGCGCGGCGTCTCGATTGCGTGGCCGTCAAAGGACAGGATGATATCGCCTTCCTCAAAGGGGCCGCCGTCGCTTGGCCCGCCCTCGATGATCGAGCCGACGACGACGCCTGCGGGATCATCCGCACCGAGGGAACCCGCGACATCGTCACTGACGTCGAGCACCCTTACGCCGATCCAGCCACGGCGGGTCTGGCCGAACTCGACCAGCTGGTCGACGATGTTTTCGGCAAGTTCGCTGGGGACCGAAAAGCCGATACCGATCGAACCGCCGGAAGGCGACAGGATCGCCGTATTGATGCCGATGACCTCGCCATCCATGTTGAACAGCGGACCGCCTGAATTGCCCTTGTTGATCGCCGCATCGGTCTGGATGAAATTGTCGTAGGGACCGTCGAGCTCGCGTCCGCGCGCCGACACGATGCCGAGCGTGACCGATCCGCCGAGACCGAAGGGATTGCCGATCGCAACGACCCATTCCCCGATCCTCACCTTCCGCGAATCGCCGAACCTGACGGCGGGCAGCGGTGCGTCGGGCTCGACCTTCAGAACCGCGAGATCGGTCTTGTCGTCGACACCCAGAAGGGTGGCGTCGAGGGTCTTGCCGTCGGACAGCGTCACCTCGATCGTATCGGCATTCTCGATCACATGGTTGTTGGTCACGATGATACCGGACGGATCGATGATGAAGCCGGAGCCGAGCGAGGAAACCGGACGGTTGCCGCTTCCGCCCTCGCCGTCGAAGAAGTCTTCGAAGAATTCCTGGAAGGGTTGCCCCTCGGGGACTTTCGGGATCGGTCCCCTGCCCGTTTCGCTGTCGCCTTCCTGCGAGATCGAAATATTGACGACGGAAGGCAGCAGCGTTTCGGCCATGTCGGCAACCGAGACGTCGTTGAGCGTCTGCCGGTCGGCCGCCCATGGCGCTTGCGGCGCAACCAGCGCGGTCGCTGCCATGAGGGCTGCGGCTGCGATCAGTGCGGTCGGGCGGGTTTTGGAAAGGGTCAAGGGCATCAGGCCTCCGTGGAGCATGATCGTCATCATAACGGAAGGGCGCGCGAAAGCCTATCCGCGTATCAGCCAGACCAGACCGACGCCGAGCGCTACTGCGATCAGTCCGGTAATCCTGAGCGCACCTTCGGAGAAGCTCGGCAGCAATCTTGCCATGCTGATCAGAAACGAAGGGGCCAGTGCGTACACCAGCCCCTCGATAATCAGATAAAACGCCAGGCCGAGCAGAATATCCTGCATCAGCATGGATCAGTTGCCCTGCGTTGCGGGGACATCCTGCGGATCGGCGTTCTGTTTCAGAACCGGGCTTGGCGGAAGTTCGCCGGAACCGCTGGTCTGGAAGTATTCGAAGAACTCCGAATCGGGCGACATAACCATGGTGGAATTTTCGCCCAGCACATCCTTGTAGGCGTTCATGGATCTGTAGAAGTAGAAGAATTCCGGGTCCTTGCCATAGGCTTCGCCCAAAATCCGGTTCCGTTCGGCATCGCCCTCACCGCGCAGCAGCGACGAATCGCGGTTGGCGGCGGACTGGATCTCGATCACTTCGCGATCGGCTGCGGCGCGGCGGATTTCCGCCCGTTCGCGGCCATTGGCGCGTGTCGCCTCGGCTTCGGCCAGACGCTCGGATTTCATCCGGGCATAGGTCTCGTCGGAGACTTCCTTGGTCAGATCCGTGCGACGGATGCGCACATCCACCACGCTGATGCCAAGCGATTCCGCAGCAGGGCGCAACTGATCGCGCACTTCCTGCATCATCGATCCACGTTCGCTCGAAAGGGCTGCCTGGAAATCACGCAGGCCGTATACGCGACGCAGCGATGAATCGAGGCGGGTGCGCAGGCGAGCGACGGCGACATCGCGGTCACCGGACACAGCCTGACGGAAGCGTTCGGGATCGGTGATGCGATAGATGACGAAGGCGTTCACCTCATAGAACTTGCCGCCCGATACCTGAACGCGGATATCGTCCAGATCGAAGCGCATGTCCTGGTTGGAAACATACTGAACCTTGTCGGCGCCGATGAACGAGAAGGGCAGCTTGAAGTAGAGGCCCGGCTCGCTTTTGACTTCCTTGATCTGGCCAAACCGGATCACCAGCGCCTGTTCGCGCGGATTGACGATGAAGATCGACGCATAGATCAGCAGCAGAATGGCAGCGATGACTGCCAGAGCGGCGAGTAGACGATTGGATGACATTACTGGCTCGCTCCCTGGGTGAGATTCTGCGTTGACGAATTGGGCTGCGTGAGCGTCGGCTGCGGCCGGTTCTGCGCGGCGTTGCGGTCGATCTGGTCGAGCGGAAGATAGGGCACGATGCCCTGCCCCTCGTCATCGATGATCACGTTCTTGGAGCGGGCGAAGACCTGCTGCATGGTTTCGAGATAAAGCCGCTTGCGGGTGACCTCAGGAACAGCGACATAGGTTTCATAAATCGAATTGAAGCGCCCGGCCTCACCTTCGGCATCCTTGACCACGCGGTCCTTGTAGGCGGCTGCCGCTTCGCGGATCTGAGCCGCTTCGCCGCGTGCCGCACCCAGTTCCTTGTTGGCGTACTGGTTGGCCTCTTCGAGATAACGGTCCTCGTCCTGCTCGGCGCGCTGGACCTCGTCAAAGGCATCTGCCACTTCCGACGGCGGCGCTGCTTCCTCGATCGACACGGCATTGATGGTGATGCCTGCGCCGTAGCCATCGAGGGTCGACTGAATGATGTCCTTCACGTCAAGCGAGATGCCTTCGCGATCGTCTCGGAACACGTCCTGAGCCGGGCGTGAGCTCACGACTTCGCGCATGGCGCTTTCGGAGACCTGCTGCAGCGTCTGGATCGGATTTTCGACGTTGAAGAGATAGGCTTCGGGGTCGGTCACGGAAAACAGAACCGCGAACTCGATATCAACGATATTCTGGTCGCCGGTCAGCATGATCCCGGAGCGCGTGGAGTTGCCCGAGCCGATATTGAGCTGCTGCTCGGTAATGTTGACGGTATCGACCTGGTCGATCGGCCACAGCATCAGGTGCAGGCCGGGGCCGGCAATCTCCTGCTTGGGCTTGCCGAGGCGCAGTTCGACGCCGCGCTGGTCGGGCTGGATGGTGTAGACCGACTGCATCACCCAGAAGGCCGCAACGACCAGAACGATAATGGCCACGAGGCCGATGCTGAAACCGCCAGGGAACATGCCCTTGAACTGATCCTGCCCCTTGCGGAAGAAATCCTCGATATCAGGCGGGCCGCCATTGCCGCCGCCGCCGTTTCCGCCGGAAGGCCGCTTCGGACCCTGACCCCACGGACCCTGACTATCTCCGCCGCCGCCGCCACCCCAGGGACCGCCGCCATTCTGATTGCTCCAGGGCATCCACACCTCTTACTTGTTTGTTTCCTCTGGATCGCAAGGCGCGATCCCCTTTACGCCCAAGGCGTTTGTTCCGTTATAGGGACGCGGACAGTCGCTTTCAACGCGATCCGTGCCTGCCAAGGGGTTTTCGCAGTAAAATCATGTTCAACGGCGGCGTTCGTAGACCACATACCGCGTCGGATAGTCATCTTTCTCGCCGGCAGGCACCCGCTCTTCCTCTGTCGCCTCCCAAACGTCCGGGTCGATTTCGGGGAAAACCGTATCGCCCTGAAGCTCTGTCTCCACATGGGTGATGCGCAATCGGTCTGCCAGTCGAATCGCCTGGCGGTAGATCTCGCCGCCCCCCTGGATGCAGATCTCGTCGACGCCCTTTGCGCTAGCGTCCGCGCGGGCGAGCGACAGGGCATCCTCGAGCGAGTTCGCCGTGAGGCATCCTTCGATCGAAAGTTCGGGATCACGCGAGACAATAATATTGGTGCGGCCGGGAAGCGGTTTTCCGATTGAGGCGAAGGTCTTGCGGCCCATCACCTGGGGTTTGCCCATGGTGATCTGGCGGAAACGCCTGAAATCCGAAGCAAGCCGCCATGGCATGTCGCCTTCCCTTCCGATCACGCCGTTTTGTGCCACGGCTGCTACCAGCACGATATCGATCTCGTTCATTCTCACCACTTAATGATTGCCTGCGACCGGCTCCCTCTGGCCGCCATTCCGGTCCATGCTGTCATATCGGTGATCCGAGGTCCAACGCCTGCGACCTTTATCCCCGGTCGGGATAGCGCAGCGCGCGACGAAAGCCGCCTTGGTGCTTTACGCAGACCCGCATCGACCTTAAAGCTGGCCTGGCCAACACCGTTTTGCTGCGAGATCGCGCATTGACCCAACCTGTCCTGACCCAGAAATTCACGATGCACGGCCGTTTCGCCGGAGAGAGCTTTCTGCCCTGGATGGAGCGGCATGCCGGAAAACTCGGGCTGGAGAATGAAATCCTGACGGCGACGGAAACCCGAATCGAACTGGCACTGCAGGGACCGCAGGCCTTGATCGATGCCATGGAAATGGCCTGCTCTCTCGGTCCGATCGATATCTGGGTGGAGGAGATCGAAAGCGTGCCGCTCAACGAAATGCCGTCGACGCCTGCGCAGCCCTGACAAGAGACCAGCGCGCTTGCATCACATGTATGAAGGCATTCGAGCCGCAAATAACCCTGCACTAATTTTGCACAATCTTGCCAATGCATAATTGCTGTGCAAACCTGTTTGCCGCCGGTGGGTCGGCCAGCCCGGGTTTTGTGCCGGCAGTTCAAGAAAGACAATAAGAAAGCCCGTCAATGCAATTCCATAAAGAGTGGACGCCAGCGGCCCTTTCCGCAGATTTGTCGGCGGCCACTGCAATGCCGGTGAGGAGCGCTGAAGGCGATCTCGCATTGTGGCGGAGCGCGTCCAGTCGGCTCACCGCTTCTGATGACCGATGTCCGCATCGCGGCATGCGGCTCTCTCACGGGTTCGTCCGGGGAGAGGCGCTTTCCTGCATCTATCACGGATGGCGCTACGGAAACGACGGACAATGTCTGGCGATCCCCGCGCATCCGGACCTCGAACCGCCGAAGACCATCAGGGTGGAGACCTATCCGGTGGTCGAACAGGACGGCGTGATCTGGATCGGGCGCCGCGGCGCTACCGGCAGTCCGCCCCGGCTTGAAGGCAAGTCTCCCGTTCGGACGATCAGCATTCAGGCCACCATCGAAGCGATCGAAGCGGCTGCGGGCGTGAAGGCCAATGCCGAGGGTCTGCTGCACATGACAGCGCTCAACGCGCTGATCGGTCACTGCGAAAACGGTGAGACCGTCGTGCATGTGCTTGTTGAGGCAGATGCAGACGGCGCTTCGCGGATCGCCGCATCGCGCGCAGCGGAGGCGCTGCGGCGCAATGCCGAAACCGGTCTCATGAAGGGAGCCGCGTGATGAACCCGATGCGTGACGAATGGTATCCCGTGGCGCTCTTCAACGGGCTCGATCGACGCGAGACCATGCTGATGGACGAGCCAATCACCGTTACCCGTGATGGCGCGGAAACAGTCAGCGTCACCACCAATGATGGCCGCGCTTTGCCCGTCCAGATCCGCTACGGCCATGTCTGGACATCGCTCGGCGCGCCTGAAAAGGACGTCTTCGCCATCCCCGAGGCTGATGATCCGGATCGACGGCTGGTTGATGTCGGCGTTGTAAGGGTACGCTGTTCGCCGCTCAGGGCGGTCGAGAACTTCCTCGATATCGCGCATTTTCCCTTCGTCCACACCGATATTCTCGGTGCGGAACCGCATACCGAAGTGCAGAACTACAAGGTGGAAATCCGCGAGGATGCCGATGAGGTCTGGGCGACCCAGGTGAAATTCTATCAGCCTCAGGCCGCGAAGTCGGCAAGCGGCGGCATCGACACCGATTACATGTACCGCGTTCCCGCGCCCACCTGTTCCGTGCTCTACAAGTCGAGCCCGCCGCGTCCCGGCGAATGGGATGTGATCGCGCTCTTCGTGCAGCCGCTGTCCGAGGAGATCTGCGACGTCTGGCCCTGGATGGCGCTTTTCGACGATCAGTCGTCGATGACCGACCTCATCCAGTTCCAGCAGATGATTTTCCTGCAGGACCGCTCGATCCTGGAAAATCAGCTTCCCGCCCGCCTTCCGCTTGATCCCGGCAAGGAAATTCCGACCCGCGCCGACATGACCTCGATCGCCTACAGGCGGTGGCTGAAGCGTCACAACTATACCTATGGCGCGCAATTGGTAGCGCAATGAAACTCTACGACTACATTCTCTCACCAAGCTGCTACAAGGTCCGCCTGATGGCCGCCCTTGCAGGCGTGCCGCTCGACCTCAAGGCAGTGGATTTTCATCCGGGCCGCGAGCATCGCCAGCCACAAATGCTGGCGCTCAACCCGGCAGGGACCCTGCCGATCCTCGAAGATGGCGACCTTCTGCTGACGGAATCCTCCGCCATGCTCGCCTATATCGCGGCGGGTGCTGCGCCCGATTGGCTGCCGCGCGAAGGCGATGCCACTGAAGCTGCCCGGGTGCAGCAGTGGCTGTCTTTCTCGCCCCGCCTCACCGTGCATCTCGGCGGCGCACGGCTTTACCGCATGCTGAATGTCGATGGCGATATTGATCGCATGACGGCCGGCGGGATCGCCGCCCTGCGGGAGCTGGAACTGGGCCTTTTCGAGCAGCGCGAACGCGGCATGGCCTTTCTTGCCGCGGACCGTCCGACCATCGCCGATATTGCCTGCTTTCCTTATGTCGCGCTTGCGCCCGACGGGAACATAGCGCTTGACCCTTATCCCAACATCCGCCGCTGGATGCGTGCGCTGCGCGCCCTCGACGCCTTCATCGAAATGCCGGGCATTCACCGCCTGCACGAATTGAAGCCGGATCCGCACCAGAAAGCAGAGGAGGCCTGAAATGGCTGGTTATCTTCTGAAAAACTGCGCGGCTGTGGTTGTCGACGAGGGCGATGGTCCGGCAGTCCGGCGTAATGTCGACCTCCTGACCGATGGACCGGCCGTGAAGGCCATCGGAACTGATCTCGGCGCGCACGGCATGCCCGCCGGTGTTACCGCGATCGACGCCGATGGCTGGTTCGTCTATCCGGGGCTGATCAACACGCACCACCATTTTTTCCAGTGCTTCGTGCGTAATCGCGCTGATCTCGACTGGACCAAACTTGCTGTGATCGAATGGCTTGACCGGATCTATCCCGTGTTTGCGCGACTGGATGAGGAAAGCTTCTATCACTCCTCCGTCACCGCCATGGCCGAGCTGATCAAGCATGGCTGCACCACCGCCTTCGATCACCAGTATAACTTCCCGCGCCATGCCGGAAAACGTCTGATCGACAGGCAGTTCGAGGCCGCCGATCTGCTCGGCATGCGGTTTCATGCCGGCCGTGGCGGCAACAGCCTGCCGAAATCCGAAGGCTCCACCATTCCCGACGAGATGCTGGAGACGACGGACGCCTTCATCGGCGATTGCGAACGTCTGATCGACGCCTATCATGACAGCGCGCCCTTCAGCATGCGTCAGGTGGTCGTGTCGCCCTGCCAGCCTGTCAACAGCTACCGCGAAACCTTCGTCGAATCGGTGCGCCTTGCCCGCGACCGCGGCGTTTTCCTTCATACCCATGTGGGCGAAGGCGAAAGCGAGGTCATGAGGGCCCGTCACGGCCTGCGCACGGTGGACTATCTGGAAGAGATGGGTTTTGCCGGTCCCGATACCTTCTATGCCCATTGCTGGGAACTCACGCGCGATGAGCTTGCGACGATGGCGGCAAGCGGCACAGGCGTTTCTCACTGCCCGGAACCGGTCTATCTGGTCGGTGAACAGGTCACCGATATTCCGGCGATGGACGCGCTCGGCCTGCGCATCGGGCTCGGCTGCGACGGCGCTGCGTCCAACGACAATTCCAACCTGATGCACTGCCTGCATTCTGCCTACATGCTGCAATGCCTGGTGTCTTCGACGCGCGCCGATCCCGTGCCGCCCCCTGCCGATTTCCTGGCGTACGCGACGACCGGCGGCGCGAGCCTGCTTGGCCGCAAGGATATCGGTCGGCTCGCGCCCGGCATGGCCGCCGACCTCTTCGTGATCGATAGCCGCCGGATGGACTATGTCGGCACGCGCCATGATCCGCTCAGCCTGATCCCCCGTGTCGGCATCGGCATGGCAACGGACATGACGATGATCAATGGCAGGATCGTCTGGCAGGACGGCGCATTCGCCGGGCTCGACGAACGAAAGCTCTTTGCGGATGCCGAACAGGCGCTCGCCCGAATTGAAATGTGAAAAGCAACCTCCCAGGGAACGTAGACCATGACGAAGATTACACGCAGAACCTTGATCCAGGCCGCAGCTGCCACTGGCCTTGCCGGTGCCATGGGCGCCCGCGCCTTTGCAGCCGACGAACCGCTCGGCATCACGCTCGTCGTACCCTCCCCGATCGGCGACGTGGGCTGGGGCCACGCGCTTTCAGCCGGTCTCGAGCCGGTGAAGGAGGCCTATGGCGACAAGGTCAAGGTGACGGTGCTCGAGAACATTGCCGAGGGCCCGGATGCCGACCGGATCATGAACAAGGCGGTGGCCGACGGGAACAACTTCCTCATCGCCGGTTCCTTCGGATACCAGAACGGCGCCTTCCAGATCGCCCGCCGCAACCCGAAGGTCAGCGTGCTGCACGCGTCGGGCTACATGGTCGCGCCGAACTTCTCGCCGTTTGCCGCGAAATATTTCCAGGGCACCTACCTGCTCGGCATGGCCGCTGCCGCCGTTTCTAAAACCGGCAAGCTGGGCTCGGTTTCGGCCTTTGCCATTCCGGAGCTCATCACCTCGATCAACGCCTTCACGCTCGGCGCACAGGCCGTCAATCCGGATGTGGAAGTCTCGGTCGTCTGGGTCAACTCCTGGTTCGATCCGGCTCAGGAACAGGATGCCGCCAAGGCGCTGATCGCCAAGGGCTGCGACGTGATCTTCTCCAACGCCCAGGATACGCCTTCGGTGATCTCGGCCTGCGAGGAGGCCGGCGTTTACGCCTTCAACCTCAACTCCTCGATGAAGAGCTATGCGCCGAAGATGTATCTCGGCTGCGTCGCCACCGACTGGTCGCCCTATTTCCTGTCGCAGGTCGAGGCTCACATGAACGGAACTTTCAAGGGCGCCAATGCCTTCCTCGGCATGGCTGACAAGGTGGTTGAAGTTGTTGACGTCAGCAGCGATATCCCCGCCGACGTCATGACAACGATCACCGAGACGGAAGCCAAGATCGCCGATGGCAGTTTCTCGCCCTTCACCGGTCCGATCATGAAGGCCGATGACAGCGAAGGCGTGGCGGCGGGCAAGACCATGACCGACGAGGAGATCGTCGCCATGGACTGGCATGTGAAGGGCGTCACCACGCCGCTGCCGCAATAAGGCGCGGGGAGAATGGAGACACCGCTCCTTTCGCTTTCCGGTATCTCGAAAAGCTACGGTCAGGTCCGCGCCAATCAGGACATAGACCTTTCCGTCGCGCCGCGCTCGATCCACGCGATCCTGGGCGAAAATGGAGCCGGAAAGTCCACGCTGATGAAGCTGATCTATGGCGTCGAGCAGCCTGATGAGGGCAGCATGGCGTGGAACGGTCAGCCGATCACGCTTGCCTCGCCGGCGGTCGCCCGCCGGCAGGGCATCGGTATGGTGTTTCAGCATTTCTCCCTGTTCGAGACGCTGACGGTCGTCGAGAACATCCAGCTGGTCATGTCCGGCACCAAGAGCGCGCTTGCCGAACGCATGCGCGCCCTCGGCCAGGAATTCGGTCTGGAGGTTGACCCCTTCGCCCATGTCCACGCGCTCTCGGTCGGCGAGCGGCAGCGGGTCGAGATCATCCGCTGCCTGATGACGGATCCGAAGCTGCTCATTCTCGATGAGCCGACCTCAGTGCTACCGCCGCAGGCGGTCACGCGTCTCTTCGAAACGCTTCGGAGGCTGCGCGACGGCGGCGTGTCTATCCTGCTGATCTCGCACAAGCTGGAGGAAATCCAGGCGATCTGCGACCGCGCCACGATCCTGCGCGCCGGTCGCGTGACCGGCCATCTCGATCCCCGCGATCATGACGAGCACACGCTGGCGCGCATGATGATCGGCCGCGACATTCCAGAGCCCGTTCCTGCCGAACCCGTGGATGAGGGTGACAAGCAGCTCGAGCTGATCGGCCTCGACTATGCGCCCGAAGACCCGTTTGGGGTCTCCCTTGAACGGATCACGCTGTCGGTGCGCGGCGGTGAAATTCTCGGCATCGCCGGCATTTCCGGCAATGGCCAGGCAGAGCTTGCCGCCCTGATTTCCGGCGAGACCAGGCTCAAGACGCCGGACCGGATCTTCATGATGGGACAGGATGTCGGCCAGATGAGCGTCTCAGCCCGCCGAAGGCTCGGCTTCGCCTTTGTCCCGGAAGAGCGGCTTGGCCGCGGTGCGGTGCCCGAACTGTCGCTCTCGCTCAACGGCATTCTGACGGCCCACCGGCACGGTCTTGTCCGGAAGGGCATGATCAACCGCAAGAGCGCAGAAGGTTTTGCCCGCGCCTGCATCGCGGAATACGACGTCCGCACCCCCGGCCCCGAGGCCGAGGCTGGCGCGCTGTCGGGCGGCAACCTGCAGAAATTCATCGTCGGGCGCGAGATCATGCTTCACCCAAAGCTGCTGTTCGTCGCCCAGCCCACCTGGGGCGTCGATATCGGCGCGGCGACCGCGATCCGCCAGCGCCTCATCGAACTCAGAAATGCCGGCATGGCGATCCTCGTCATCTCGGAGGAGCTGGAAGAGCTGTTCCAGCTGACGGACCATATCCAGGTGCTGCACCATGGAAGGCTGAGCCCGCCGCTGGTGACGCGTGATACCAGACCGGAAGATGTCGGCCGTTACATGATCGGCTCGGAAACAGGAAAACGCGCGTCATGAGTGCTCCGGCCCTTTCCTTTCTGCCAAGCCTCGTGCGTCGCGAACAGGCATCGCTGAAGGCGACGCTGCTTGCCCCGCCGCTGGCACTTCTTGCCGCGATCGTGCTCAACCTCGGCCTATACGTGGTGATGGGCCGCGATCCGGGCGCGGTCGTCTACGCGATGCTGCTCGAACCCTTCATCTCCTGGACTTCGTTTTCCGAAGTGCTCCTCAAGACCGGGCCGCTTCTGCTGATTGCGCAGGGGCTCGCAATCGGTTTCCGGGCGAAGGTGTTCAACATCGGCGCGGAAGGTCAGTTCATTCTCGGTGCGATCTTCGCCTCGTCGATCCCGGTCTGGTTTCCAATGGCGACGGGGTTCTGGATCTGGCCGTTGATGCTTGTTCTGGGCGCCATCGGCGGCGCTCTCTGGGCTTCCATCACGGCCTTCTGGCGTGCAAGGCTCAACGCCAACGAGATCCTGGTCTCGCTGATGCTGAGCCTCGTCGCGCTTCAGCTACTCTATTACCTGTTGCTGGGCCCGTGGAAGGATCCGAACGGCTTCAACTTCCCGCAATCGGTGATGTTCCAGTACGACGCCATGGTGCCGACCTTGATCCCCGGTACACGGGTCAACATTTCGCTTCTGCTGGCGCTCGCTTTTTCGGCTGCAGCCTTCGTGTTCATGCAGAAAAGCTTCATGGGCTACAAGCTTCAGGTGGGCGGCCTTGCGCCAAAGGCGGCGGGCTATGCCGGATTCTCGGAAAAGAGCGCCATCTGGCTGTCGTTGCTGATCGGGGGCTTTGCGGCGGGACTTGCAGGGGCAGCGGAGGTGGCCGGCCCCATCGGCCAGCTCCAGCGCTCGATCGCCACCGGATACGGCTATGCTGCCATCATCGTCGCCTATCTCGGCGGCCTTCACCCGATCGGCATCATCTTTTCTTCGCTGTTCATGGCAGCGCTCTATATCGGCGGCGACAACGCCATGGTGTCTGCCAACCTGCCGGTAGCGGCCGTTCGGGTGTTTCAGGGCAGCCTGCTGCTCTCCTATCTGGTCGCCGTAGCCTTCGTGCGCTACCGGCTGGAATGGCCGGCCAACCATCGACGGAGGGCGGCATGAGCGCGATCGAATTCATCATTGCCGGCATGCTCGCAGCCGCAACGCCGTTCCTGCTCGCGGCCCTCGGCGAACTGGTCGCGGAACGTTCCGGCGTTCTCAACCTCGGTCTTGAAGGCCTGATGGCGCTTGGCGCCGTGATTGCCTTCATCGTCGTCTATCACAGCGGGAGCCACCTGATCGGCTTTCTGGCAGCGGGTGTCGTCAGCGCGCTGCTGTCGCTCATCTTTGCCTTCGTCATTCTGGGCTTCAGGGCCAATCAGGTGGCAACCGGCCTTGCCATCGGCATTCTCGGCCAGGGTCTTTCCGCTCTGTTCGGCAAGACCTATGAAAGCCTGACGATCAAGGGCCTTCCCAAGATCGCAATACCCGGCTTGTCCGAGCTTCCGGTTGTGGGCGGGCTGTTCAGCCAGGATATCGTCGTGTGGCTGTCGCTGCTGGCAACGCTTGGCGTCTGGTACATGCTGAACCGCACAAAGACGGGCCTGATCGTGCGCGCGGTCGGCGAAAACCCGAAGGCGGCGCATGCGATCGGCTTTCCGGTGATTGCGGTGCGGGTCGCGACGATCGCCTTCGGCGGCGCGATGGCAGGCTTTGCCGGCGCCTATGCCTCGACCATCTACACGCCGCTGTGGGCCGACGGCATGATCGCCGGTCGCGGCTGGATCGCAATCGCCCTTGTGGTTTTCGGAACGTGGCTGACGGGTCGTGTCTTCCTCGGCGCCTGCATGTTCGGCCTCGTCTCGCTGATGAGCCTTGCGGCGCAGGCCGAAGGCGTCGGGCTCCCCTCGCAGCTGCTCTCCGCCCTGCCCTATATCGTGACCATCATCGTGCTCGGCATCATCTCCGCCGACCGGCGCCTGCTGAAACTCAACGGCATTGCATCGCTTGGCGAGCCGTTCGAGCGGTAGTGCCCCCTCCAGTCGCTACTCGTCGTGCAATCATTGAAGCACAAAGACCGCGCCTGACGAAATGAAAAAGGCCGCTCCATGATTGGAGCGGCCTTCCGCCTTTTCTCAAGCCTTCCACGCTTCGATCAATCAAAGACCTCTGCGAGATCGGCGTATCCGACGCCTTCCTTGATGTCGCGCAGCCGCGCATAGGCGACAGAAACCGCAATCGACAGCAGGGCGGTGGTCACGCCGTTGATCAGACCCATCAGGATCGCGATGACAAGCGCGGGCAACGGCAGCACCGTAAAGGCGAGCGTCACAAGCGTGGTGATCACCATGATGATGATGTAGGTAACGACGACGAAGCCTACGAGCGGCCAGCGATATTCCTTGGTCAGTTCTGCACTGCGCGAGAGCGCGCCGAGGCCACGCGATTCCATCATCACCACCGGCACGCAGACGGACCAGACGCCTGCAAGCCACAGGCCCGGCACAAGGAAAAACACGGATGCGATACTGATGCCGAAGGTCACGATGATGGTCACGATCGCGAGCATCGGCGAGCGCTTGATTGCCGCGCTGACATAGGCGCCAAGGCGCACCGAACGACCCGTTTTCGTATCATAGGCCGCCATCACCATCATCCCGGTCATCACCGAATAGACGAGGATCGGGATAAGGAAGGCGAAAATCACGATGGTGACGATCGATGCCGTTCCGGCAACCGCGCTCGTTTCGTCCGTAAACATATCATCGCCGACGCCAAGCCCCGCAGCCAGGGAGATCAGCTGAACGACGATGCCCGGCACTGCGGCCAGGAGCACGAAGGTCATGAAGCGCTGGCGCAGAACGGAAAAGGTCTCCCCGATCCGTTCTCCGACCCCGAATGCGGGCTTGATTGGCGCTGTATCGAGTGAAGTCATCTTGTTTCTGCTCCTTTAAGTTTTCGGTGAATGAACATGTGACCGGCAGACGGTCGGGATGAAAAAGTCGTCCGATTGCGAAATCAACCGGTGTCCGAAGGCGTGTCGGCATGGCGCTTGTCGGCCCGCGCCTCGCCAAACAGCTTCTTCTGCTCCAGATAGCCACGCTGGGCGGTGTAAAAGGCGTGCAGGAAGGTTTCTTCCTCATGCGGCGCGACGGTTTCCTCGTAGCCGATCTTGCGGCGGATGCGCATCGCCACATCGGCGAGACGGCTACTGGTCATCTCGTTTCTCGCACCGCGCAGCAGGCGCTCGAGCACCTGCAATTCGTAAGCGCCGTAGAGATCCATCTGCTGGGGCGTGAACACGAAACGCTCGCGAGCATCGACGCGCGCATTTGCAAGATCCGGCAACAGCGCTGACGATGGGTTCGAGATCACTGCAGTGCCCGCAATGATGTCGCCGAGCCGCTGGTTCTTCCCCGAGGCGATCGGAATGATCATCACGATGATGAACCATATGAATGCGACCACAGGCTCGATCGGGCTCGTTATGGACGCCGTGAGCAAGACCACAAGCGGGGTGAAGATTTCGATCTCCTTCATCAGGTTGCGCACCACGATCTGATGAACGGACAATCCCTGCCCATCGGCAGAGACGACGCGGATGCCGAGCAGGCGCTTTCCGGGCGTGCGGCCATTGGCGAGCAGTTCGGCGATCACGTAATAGGGCGTTCCGATCAGCAGAAACACCAGCGATGCGACGGCCTGGGCGGTTGCGAAGTCGAAGGAACCGAGCAGACCCAGCGTCAGCAGCACCAAGGCGCTCGCGATGAGGGTGATGATGACATCGACGATCTGGGCGCTTGCCCGCACCGAAAGGCTCGCCGTCCGGAGCGTGAGCGGAACGCCTTCCGGGGGAATGATGGCAAGAGAACGCCGCTCTTCTTTCGATGGCTTGACGCGTTTCGTGTTCGCGGCCGTGTTCATGATGAGAGCTCCGAAGCGCCGTTGCGCTTGAGGCTTGCCCCACCATCAGCGGCGAGCGCTTGCGTTGCGTCGCGTCCGGCAAACATCAGCCAGGAGAACCAGAGCGCGCCGATGCCCCAGCCGATGGCGACGCGCCACGGCGCGGACGTAACCAGCTGTCGCCCAAATCCCTCAAGAAGGCCGGCGGCAAGCAGCATGATGGCGGCCAGCACGGCAAGCTTCGCGGCATCGAAGCCTGCGGCGGCCAATGCCGCCTTTCTGGTCCTGTCGCCGGGAAAGAGCACTGCCCGGCCCAGCCGGAAGCCTCCCGCCGTGGCAATCGCGATGGCGGAAAGCTCGGTGACGCCATGGATCGAGAGCCAGGCGAAAAGATCGAACCCCATGTCCTTTTCAACATAGATGCTGACAAGCGCACCAAGCATGGCGCCGTTGAACAGCACCAGCAGCGAACTGGGCACACAGGCCATGATGCCGAGCACGAAGGAGAAGATCGCAACACGGGTATTGTTGGAAAACAGATAGGTCGCAAACAGACCCAGCTGATCGAGGGCGGCAGGCTCGTCATCGTAGATCACGCGCCGCAGCGCGTCGGCGCTTGCCTGCGGTCCGCGTCCTTGCGCCATGTCCTCCGGCACGATCGCATAAAACCAAGTCGGATCATTGTGCACCAGCAGGAACGCTGCCAGCGTGCCGAGCGCAAGCAGCGCGAAGGCGATCATGATTTCCAATGCCGAACGGCGGAACGCGTTCGGCGCACCATGCGTGAAGAACCGGGAGAGAACGCCCGCGACACTCGCGCGCGGGGCGTAAACCACCAGATAGGCCCGGGCGCTCAAACTCTCCAGAAATTCGATGATGGCGGAATCAAGCGAAATCTCGCGTGCAACGGACAAGGCGTTCACGGCCTGGCGATAGAGCGTCACGAGATCGCGGGCATCTTCGAAGGCAAGGCTCTTGACGCCGCGCCGTTCGGCCTGGTCGACGATTGCGAGAAGCCGCAGCCAGTCGCCTTCGCGTTCGCTGCGAAACCGGCTCGATCGGATGGTTTCACCGGAAAGGCTCATATCAGCTCCCGCGAACGAATGGTCATGTAGGTGGAGAGAAGCTCAGGCCTGAGACCGCCCGGCGTCGTCTCGATCACGAAGACACCGAGCCGCAGCAGACTATCCAGCACCCGGCGGCGCTCGCGCTCAAGATCGGCGGCGGCAACCGTCTCGGCGACCATGGCGATATTGTCAGACTGCCGGCGATGATAGCGCTCCAGAAGCGGATCGCGCAGCGTGACGAAGATCACCACGTGATGCCGGTTCAAGACCTGCACGTTTTCGAGCAGAAGCTCCGCGGTCGTGGTGTCGACGAAATCGGAAAACACCACCACAAGGCTTCGACGGGAAAGGCGCTGATGCAGATGGCTCAGCGCCAGCGTATGATTGGTCTCCACCAGCCGGTACTCGAGCGAAGCCGTATGGGACCGCAGCTGCGCAAAGGCACGCCGGCCGTCCATAGGCGGCACGAACAGGCGCGGACGCGCATCGAAGGCATAGAGGCCGACGCGGTCACCGCCGAGGATGCCTGCCCAGGCAAGGGCGAGACCGGCATTGATCATGTGGTCGATCTTGGCGAGGCCGTCCACCTCCTCGCGCATCAGATGGCCGTTGTCGAGCGCAAGCACGATGGAATGGTTGCGCTCGGCCTGCATCTGCCGCGCCACCAGTGCGCCGTGGCGCGCGCTGCGCTTGTAGTCGATCGTGCGCGTATCCATGCCGGCCACGAATTCGCGCAGCTGGTGAAACTCCGATCCTTCGCCATGTATGCTGGTCGCCCGCTCCCCGAATTCCATTGAGGCGATCTCGGTATCGAGCTCTCCTGAAGTAATCGACCGGATATTGGGAACAACAGATATTTCAATATCCTGTAGATGGTTCTCGATAAATTCGATGAGGCCCAGCCTGCTTGCGCGCAGAACTGAAATCATAGCGATCCGCCACCTGCCGCGCTTTGTCGCGCGCGCTGTAAAATCGGCCAGCGCGTGGCTTTGGCCTTGGGCGGCGAGCACGATATCGGTCGGTCCGCTCACACCCTCTGGCCAGCGCAGCCGCGCAACGGCATGACGCACGGAGTAACGACCGCCAATGGCGTCAAGACGGAGCGTGAAGCGTGCCGCTTCCCCGACAAAAACCTCATGAGCGCCGGAGAAGTGCAGCGCGAAACGGCGTCCGCCGGGTGTGATCACCGCATCCGCGATCACGGCAAGGCACAAGGCGGCCCAGGCCACCGCCATCGACAGCGGCGGAATGGCCGGCAGCGCGATCGCCGCGACGGAGAAGGCCGTCACGCCGCATGCAAGAACCAGAAGCAGGACGGATGGACGCATCAGCGCGGCGCTTCTGTTCTGTCGAGAATGGCCTCAAGCACGCTCTTCTGGGTCCGGCCTTCGATTTCGGCCGAAGGGCTGAGGACGATCCGGTGGCGCATGACGGGGATGAACAGGCTCTTCACGTCGTCCGGAATGGCGTAGTCGCGGCCGTCCAGCGCGGCCCTTGCGCGCACCGCGCCACACAGGGCATCGGCCGCGCGGGTCGAAACGCCGTGAGCAATATCGGTATCCTCGCGGGTCGAACGCGCAAGCGACAGTACGTAGCGCAGGATCGTCTCGTCGAGACGTATCGCGTCGATCACCGCCTGCCCTGCCCGGATCTCGTCGATCCCGGCCACCGGCGTGATGGCTGCCTGGCGCACATGGGCATCGAGCCCCTGATTGGCATGGCGTTGCAGGATGGCGAATTCCGCATCCTCGTCCGGATGGTCGATCACCAGCTTGAACAGGAAGCGGTCGAGCTGTGCCTCTGGCAATGGATAGGTGCCCTGCTGTTCGATGGGGTTCTGCGTGCCGATCACGAAGAAAACATCGCCCACCGCATGATCGACGCCGTCGATCGTCGCCTGCCGCTCGCTCATGACCTGCAGAAGGGCTGCCTGGGTCTTTGGCGGTGCGCGGTTGATCTCGTCGGTGAGCAGGATGTCGGTGAAGATCGGCCCCTTGACGAGCTCGAACCGGCGGGTATCGAAGTCGAAGATGTTCGACCCGGTGACATCGCCGGGCATCAGGTCCGGGGTGAACTGGATGCGCTTGAAATCGAGCGAGAGCGCGGCAGCGACACTGCGGGCAAGCAGTGTCTTGGCGGTTCCGGGCGGGCCTTCCAGCAGGGCGTGGCCACGCGCGAACAGCGCAATCAGCAGAAGCTCGACGATCGGCCCCTGCCCCTGCACCGCTTTTTCAATTTCGCCGGTCAGCCGGTCACGAAGGGCGCGAAGCATGTCCAAATTCATCAAGGGTCTCCTGAACCGCTTTTTCGAAAGGTGTCAGCGCCGAAAGGCGCCGGTGGGGATCGAGCTCGGGGTCGGTCACCGCCGCATAGGCCGTGGCAAGCCGCGCGCCGGTTTCGGGCGCGCGTCGCGAGACCCGGGTCATGATGTCTTGCGCAACCGTGCCGGAAGCGCGGCGCGAGGGCCCCAGGACGACGGCGTTCAGCAGTTCCATGCGGGCCCTGACATAGGCAGCCACCAGATCGCTCTGGCTGCCCGAAAGTCGCAGCAGGCGGGACGAGGCCGAAATCGTCTGGGACTTCGAGCCGATGACAGCCATTCCCTCGCTCTCAAGCGGCTCACCAAAACGGCGGCTGCCGCGCCAGAGCGCAAGCAGCACGGTCAGCCCGGCGCCGAGCCAGAAGAGCGAGAATGGATAGCCGAAGAAACGCCCGAGATCGGCGAGCGAGCGCTCATGAGGATCGACGCCCGACGTGTCGGTGACATTCGCATAGGTCGTGGGATCGATATAGACGGGACGGCCAGCGGCAAGATCGCGGATCATCTCCGTTGCGATGCTGGCATTGTCGCCATTGGCAAGCCCGTGATTGTCGAGAAGATCGGGATCGGACAGCAGATAGAAGCTGACGCCGTCCTCATAGACATCGTCGCACCTGGCAAGAAGCGTTCCCTCGTCACCAAGGGTCAGCAGTGGCTCACAGATTTCATTCATGCCCTCGCTGAGGACGCGCGGCGCATAGAGCGCGGCCTGTCCGAGCGACGCGCCATCCTGGTCCAGGACCGCGGTCTCGGCCAACAGGCCGTCCAGCGTTCGCACGGAAGGCCCGCGCCATATTCCGAAAACCGTCATCTGCGCATCCGCAATGAGAGCACCGCGATCGGCCTTGCCGGTCGAAACCATGTCGCTTCGCCATTTCGGCAGCACGACCAGCGTATCGGCGCTTTCGATCTTCGACGTGAACACCTCAAGCGGCATCTTCCTGAACGTCAAACGCTGGGCTGATGCTTCGCGTTCGTCATCATCGCCGCGCCCGATGGTGAGATAGGGATCATACAGCGGAAGGATGCGAAGGATCGGCGTTTTCTCGCCTGCGATCTCGACCGGCGCGTCATGATCGACAGACACATCTTGCCCCTCGAGCCAGATCGCCAGCCCCGCCGTTCCGATCGCGCTGCGTTCGATATCGGCCTTTCCCAGGAAAAACATCAGAGACAGGGCGCCGATCACGATGACCGCCATGACCGCAAGCGGGGTTGATGAGCCGGCTGTCGTCTGCTTCACCTCACTCATGCTCCGGTCCTCTTCAGAAACGGCGCCGCCAGGTCGAGGCAATGCTGGTACTGCGCCGCTTCGATCTCATGCCCGCCGAAGACCACGCGTTCCACCTCCCTGGCAAGGGTCTCCAGGGTCTCGCGATGGCCGAAGCTGCCGGGAAGCCGCGCCATGATCTCGCGCGTCGTCAGGCTGCGCTTGACCGGGATGCTGCTTTCCTGGGCGGCGAGCGCCAGGAAGCGCTGCAGCACCAGGCGAAGCCCCTTCCTGGGGTCAGGCTCGGAGCGAAGACGCTCGATCAGTCCGTGATCTATCACTGCGGGTTCAAGCGGTTCCGGCGCTGCCGATGCGGGCAAGCGGGCATTGTTGCGCGGACCTGCAAGTTCCGCCAGCGTATTGCGCGACCGATAGAGCAGGAAGAGCAGCAGACCAGCAATGATCGCGACAATCGCCCAGCCGATGGGTTTCGTGGAGCCGAGCTCGGCAATCTCGCTGGGCTCTTCTGTATCCGACGCATCAGCATGTTCGCCTTCGGGCGCGATATACTTGATGTTGGTCTGAAGTCCGCGCCCTCTAACGGCTTCGAGATAGGCTTCTCCGGTTGCATTGCGCGGCGGCGCGACAGTCTGGATCGGCGAACGCCCGCTCGCAAGGAGGGGGCTCGCCGTGAGCATCACGAGAGCAGAACAAACAACTGTTAAAACAAGGCCCTTGCGCCTCATCGATGCCATGCCCCCGAAAACTCAAGCCCAGAAATAGAACGTGAGCGGCAGACGTCAACCCTTGCGGTGAAAGTAAAGACTTACATTTTTATGCAATGTTAGATTGTTTCAATGCCGGCGGCACATCTCTTTCAACGCTACCATCGCCCTTCGCATGGCGAATGCTCCACGCCGCGCGTGAGAACGCGCTTGCCTTCCGCGGTGGCGCGGATGCATGATCGAGGCATGAAGTCTGCGGATTGTACCATCTGAATCTGCTTCCGCGTTTGATCGCGAGAAGCCTTGCCGCTGGCACTGAATGTGCCGGCTCAAGAATGCGTGTGTTCTGCGCGCAGGACATGACAGCCTGCCAAGGCTGAGATTGACTGGTAGATTTCATGAGCAACTTCTTTGAAAGCCCGTTCAAGGGCATCCCCCTCGACCGTCAGGTCAAGAACCCGAACATCACGGTAGGCCGATACAGCTATTATTCCGGTTACTACCACGGTCACGGTTTTGACGATTGCGCCCGTTTCCTCCCGCCCGATGAGGGCCTCGACAGACTTGTGATCGGCAGCTTTTGCTCGATCGGCTCGGGCGCCGCCTTCATCATGGCCGGCAACCAGGGCCACCGGAGTGACTGGATCAGCACGTTTCCATTCTTCTGGATGAGCGAGGTCGACTCATTTTCCGGTGCGCGAAACGGCTACGAACCAGCCGGAGACACGATCATCGGCAATGATGTCTGGATCGGATCGGAAGCGATCGTCATGCCGGGCGTCACCATTGGCGACGGCGCGGTGATCGGCACGCGGTCGCTCGTGACCCGCAATGTCGAGCCTTATGCGATCATCGGCGGAAACCCCGCGCGCAAGATCCGCGACAGGTTCGAGGCCGCCGATATCGCGCGTCTGATCGAGATGGCCTGGTGGGACTGGACGGATCAACAGTTGAAAGCAGCAATGCCGATCCTGACGTCCGGAGACGTGCCGGCGCTTCATGCCTACTGGCAACGCCATGTGGCGTCGGCGTCAGGTGTACGCGGCCCTCGCGGCTGAGATTTGGCCGGCGCGTGGGGTGAGCTGGCCTGCAGGCTAGGAAACCTCCCGTGCCCCTTCTGTCGGGTTGCCGGCGCGCTGAAATGGCGCGCCGGAACCTCTGTCATCTCCATCAGCCATTCTGGGCCTCGATTCGGGTGACCACCGAAAGGCCGGGCACCAGCTTGTCGAGGTCGGGCTGTCCGGGGTCGATGGCGATCCGGACCGGAACCCGCTGGGCGACCTTGGTGAAATTGCCCGTCGCATTGTCCGGCGTGATGACCGAGAACTGCGATCCCGAGGCGGGCGAGAAGCTCTCGATACGTCCGGTGAAGGTCTCGCCGTCCAGCGCATCAACCGTGAACGTCACTTTCTGCCCCTGCTTCAGACCGTCAAGCTGGGTTTCCTTGTAATTGGCGATCACCCAGCGATTGTCGGGCACGAGCGCGACAAGCTGCGTTCCGGGCGACACATATTGTCCCTCGCGCGCCTTTACCTGGCCGAGCGTCCCGTCACGCGGTGCGGTGATCCGGGTGTTGTCCAGGTTGATCTGGGCAAGCGCGCGGGAAGCCTCGGACGCCGCAACATTCGCCTCCAGCGAGCGGCGATTGACGATCGTGGTCTGCAACGCCTCTTTCGCAACCTCGACGCCGGCACTGGCCTGATCCAGCGCGGATTTCGCCTGATCGAGCGTTGCCCGCGCCTTGTCAATGTCGGTTCCGGTTGAAAGCTCCTTGGCTTTCAGCCGCTCGATGCGCTCCCATTGGGATTGGGCGTTCTCCAGGCTTGCCTTGGCGCTCGCAACACCGGCTTCGGCAGAACCGATATTTGCCTGCGCGGTCTTCTGTGCCTGGGCATTCGCATCAAGAGCCGCCTGCGCCGCCTTCAGGCTCGCTTCGGCCTGGGCAAGCTGCTCGCGGTAGATGCGATCGTCGAGGCGCACGAGCAGGTCGCCCTCCTTCACCGGCTGGAAGTCGGTCACAGGAACATCTGCCACGAGCGCGGAGAGTTGCGGCGAAAGCAGCGTCACCTGTCCCTGGATATAGGCGTCATCGGTGCGTTCCGTTGCGCCGTCAAAGGGCGGAAGGTTCCAGGCAAACAGCAGGGTCACGATGCCGCCGATGCCGATGGCAAGTGTAAGATAGGCGGAGAGAGAGCGGAATATGCGTGTCATGATCTTGATCTTCTTGTGGTTCAGGCGGCCAGTCCCTCGGCGGCGGCACGCCCGTTTTCCCACCGCTCGAAAGCAACATCGATGATGAGAACGGCGAGCGCCACGCAAGCGAGCAGGCTCGTAAATCGGAAGGCGTCGTTGTAGGCGAGGACGTAGGCCTGCTGGCGCACTTGGCTTGCAAACAGCATGGCGCCCTCAGCCTTGCGCAGGGCGACATCGCCGATGGACTGACCGTAGGCGCCGGCAAGCTGTGCAAGGCGCTGGCTCACCAGCGGATCGCCGCCGGTAATGTCCTTGGCAAGCGCGGCGGAATGGATCTGCTCCCGCCAGGTGACGAAACTGCCGAACAGCGCGGAGCCGAGGATACCGCCGACGCGCTGGGTCGTCAGAAACACGATGATGAAGCTCAGGATGTAACTCGGCCCGCGCTTCAAGGCGGCCATGAAGCCGATCAGCATTGCCGGCGGCAGATAGAGGCCCGCAGCAAAGGCAATCAGCGTCTGGCTCAGATACATCTGCTCGGGACGGGTGAGGCTGGTGGCCTGACTGTCGAGCCATGTTCCGATGATCAGCAACACCAGAGCGAAGCCGTGCATGGCTGCGACCCTGCCCGGCTTTATCAATGCCGCACAGGTGACGCCGGCTGCGATCGTTGCCACGATCATCACGATATAGAGGCCGCGCAGCTGCTCGTTGCTCAGGCCGAGCATCATGAAGAAGCCGCGCGCGCCGCTCGATTGTTCCGAAAGGATGATCCGGAAGATCAGAAGAGCGCCGGTGAAATGGATGATCTCGGCCGAGGTGATCCACTTGATGTCGACCAGCGGGTTTTCGCGATGCGTTTCCATCAGCACCATGATCGTCAGCGATGCGACGCCGACCACCATGAGCCAGCCGATCCAGGGCTTTTCCGTCCACCAGTAGAGCCGCCCGACGGTCAGCGCCACCGTCAGCGCACCCATGCCGACAAACAGGAAGCCGAAGGCAATGAGGTCATTGCGGCTGATCACCTTCACCCGCTCGCCGGAAACCAGCGGCAGCTTGTAGATCAGCGCGAGCGAGACCAGGGCGAGCCCGATCTCGAAAATGTAAAGCCTCTGCAAGCCGCCATAATCCAGAAGAACAGGCGCCATCAGCCCGGCAAGCGGCGTGCCGAGGGAAATGACCGTCATCGCCGACGAGATGCCGATCGAGAGCTTCTTTTCACGCGGAAGTCCCTCCAGCATGTAGAGGATAGCGATCGACGACATGGGCGCTGCGGCAACGCCGGCGAAGAAGCGCATGACGATTGCCGCTTGGTAATTGTCAATCCAAAGATGGCAGAGATTGACCAGCACATAGAGGACAATCGAAACCTCGGCGAACCGGCGCAAACCGAATTGCTGGCGCATCTTAAAGAGCATCAGCGTGAGGCTGGCATTGGGCACGAGATAAGCCGCAAGCATCCAGGTCGCTTCGGTCGTGGTTGCCTTCAGCGGTCCGGCAATCTGCTGGATCGACACCGAGATGAAGGACATGCCGAGGGCCTGGGTGATCCCGATCACGGTTGCGGCGCACATGTAAAGCAGAAGCTGCGGCAGCGGTTTCGGCGGCTGAGCCGGTGGCGCGCCGGGATAGAGCGGAGCGTGCTGGGACGGCGCTGCGGGCGCCTCGCTTTGCTTTCCCTGCTCGGCCTCCAGGGTCTGGATGGAACTCATGGCTCGATCTCCATCCGCTCGATCCGCGCAACGATCGCCTGCAGCAGCGCGGTTGCCTGCTTCAGTGCTGCCTCGTCCTCCGGCACGAAGAAGGCGCCGATGAAACCCGCGCGTTCTTCCATAAGCCTTTCGGCCATCGCCTTTCCATGCGGACGCAGTTGCACGAGATTGACCCGGCGATCATCGGGATCGGTAACGCGCTCGATCAGATCGAGCGCAGCCATCCGGTCGAGCGTGCGCACCAGTGTCGGCTTCTCGAGGTCAAGCTCGCCGGCAAGCGCGCTCTGATTGAGGCTGCCATGGCGGGCAAGAAGCGTCAGGACACGGGCGCGGGAAAAAGTCAGACCGAGCGCCGAAACGCGGGCATCATAAAGCGTCCGCATCTTGCGGCTGGTCACGCCAAGCGCTTCGATAAAGGCGATCTGCAATTCGGTCGAGGAATCGGGCATTGCTGACTTGATATCCGTTAGTGGGCTATTCGTTAGCAGGCTATATATTATTGTGCGCAGAAACTTCAAGTGTCTCGCCTCCGGGCTGCCTTCGGCGACCTCAGAGAGGCTGTGCGGAATGTGCAGGCGGAATGGCTTCGCCCCAGAGCCTGTGGCCTATTCGCCACGCATGCGGAAAATTTATATGCATGGTTCCTTAAAAGGATATTGCATTACCTAAACGTCAGCTATCTTTCCAATTGGGATGAAGGGGCGCGATGCGCTTCAGTTCGCGTGAGGAGGAGCAAGCGATGAACATGACCAGCCGAATGAATATCCTGCTTTTGGGTGCGGCCACGATCTTGACTGCGGGGTCGGCCTCTGCCGGTTCGTTTGGGCTGCGCGAGCAGAGCGCGCTTGGACAGGGCCAGGCCTTTGCCGGCGCTGCGGCGGGACAGGCCGGCATCGGCTCGATGTACTGGAACCCGGCAACCATGGCGGCCTTCGAGGGCTTCCAGGTGGAAGCCGACATTTCCGGCATCTTTCCATATTCCGACATTACGCCGACGAGTGGCACAGCGCCTGCGCTGCTGCTGCTCGGCGGAACCGGCTCGACCGGCGACATGGGGATGGACGCGGTACTGCCTGCCGGCTATGCGAGCTACCAGATCACGCCGGATGTCTGGATCGGCCTGGGCTTCAACGCCCCGTTCGGCCTGAAAACCAAGAACCCCTTCAACTATTCGGGCCAGATCTATGCCCGTACCTCGGAAGTGGTCAGCTACGACATCAACCCGACCATCGCCTGGAAGGTGAATGACTGGCTCGCCATCGGTGGCGGTATCGAGGCGATGTATTTCGAGACCCGCCTGACGCAGGCTATGAGCCCCTTCCCCAATGCGCCGTCTGCCGAACTGCAGGGTGATTCCTGGGGTGTCGGCTTCAATCTCGGCTTCACGCTGACGCCGATGGAAGGCACCGTCATCGGTGTCGGCTACCGTTCGCAGATCAAGCAGAGCCTTGATGGCACGCTCGATCTCGGGGCCATGATGGCGCCGCTTCCTGCGGGTTCCTATCCGGTTACGACCGACATCACCCTGCCCGACCAGATCACCGTCGGCCTGAGCCAGAAGATCACCGATCAGCTCACACTGAATGCCGGCTTCGAGTGGACCCACTGGAGCGTGTTTGATGAATTCCCGGTCTATGGCACCGCAGGTTTCACCAAGGGCATGCAACTGACGGATCTGCCCTTCGAATATGATGACGGCTACTACGTCTCGGTCGGCCTCGAATATGCCTGGAACGAGAAGTTCACGGTTCGCGGTGGTCTCGGCTACGAATGGTCGCCGATTTCGGTCACGAACCGCGACCTGCGCCTCCCCGACAGCGATCGCATCCACGCAGCCGTTGGCGGCACCTACAACTGGAACGACAAGCTGTCGCTCGATCTTGCCTATGAGCACATCTTCACGACGGGCGATACCAACATCCAGATCGATGCCAACAACCCGCATTATGCCGGCCTTGCCTTCTTCGGCGATGTCGATGCGCATGTTGATATCGTATCGGCCAGCCTGCGCTACCGCTTCTGACGATAGCGGCCGCCTCCGGTCCATCACCGGAGGCGGCACGGCCTTTTCGGGTCTGGAGGAGATCGCGTCAAGGCCGTTCCATGGGCAACGAAAGGGAGGAATTTCAGCATGAGAGCATTTTTTGGCGCAGCGCTCGCAGCTGGGCTGATGACGGCCACCATGGCCGCCGCTGCATCACCCGATGGCAGATGGCTGACGGAAAGCGGCAAGACGCAGGTTCAGATCGCCCCTTGCGGCAGCAATTACTGCGGCACCATCGTCTGGCAGAAGACGCCTTCGAACGACGAGAACAACCCTGACGCTTCCAGGCGCAGCCGCCCGCTTGTCGGGACGCAGATGCTTTCCGGTCTCGCGCCCGACGGCAACAATGCCTGGAAAGGCAAGCTCTACAATTTCGAAAACGGCAAGACCTATACCGGCAAGATGGAACTCACCGATCCCAATACGCTGAAGCTTTCGGGCTGTGTTATGGGCGGCGTGATCTGCAAGAGCCAGACCTGGCGGCGAACGAAATAGAAGACAAAAAGACGACCGGGCGCCGCAAGGCAAGGCCGGTCGCGCAGGATCCAGGCAGCGCCCCCAAACAGACGCTGCCTTCTGTTTGCTACCAAACCGCCCTTAAACGCGGGTCATCCTCGTGCCTGACACGAGGATCCAGGCAGAACGCCCAGTGTCTGCAACAAGATTTGAAAACAATCTGTTGAGCCGCCTGGATGCTCGGATCAAGTCCGAGCATGACCCCTGTGGGTGGGTTGTCGTGCGTGGCAACCTCAGACGCTGCGGCTTGACGAGCAGCATAAAGGCCGCGCCGGAAAACCGGTGCGGCCTTTCGTGTTTCAGATGGGCCTAGGAGGCCTCTTCGAGAAGGCTGGCGAGTTTCAGCGCAACCCCTTGCGAGCCCCGCACTTTCAAACGGCCGGTCGAAAAGGCCAGCATCGGGTTGAGCTTGCCGTTGATCAGCTTTTCGAGATTGTCGGATGACAGGATGAGGACGGTATCGGCCTCCGCCTCGCCCGTCTCATCCTGCTCGATCTCGACATTTCCGTCCGTCGCATCAAGCAGGATCGATCCGCCATCCTTCATGTCGAAGCGGACCCGGTAACCGAGGTCCTCGAGCGCATCCGATTTGTCTTCCATCGCGGCAATCAGCGTATCGATTTCAGCCATTCCATAAGTCTCCCGTATCGCGAACCGCCATCAAAACGCCATCTCGTCAAGCGCCATCATCGCGGACTTGCCAGAGCGGATCGCGGCAACCAGGCCAGCGGCCTGCGGCAGGATGCGGGTCATGTAGAAATCAGCCGTGACGAGCTTCGCCTTGTAGAACTCCGGATCCTCCGCGCCCTTGTCAAGCGCCTCATGGGCGACCTTGGCAGAACGCAGCCACATCACGCCAAGCGCGACGAGACCGAAGAGACGCAGATACTCGGTTGCCGCAGCACCCGCCTCTTCCGGATCTTTCAGGCTCTTCTGCGCAATCTCGGCTGTGCAGAGCTGCAGCCCGCCAAAGGCCTTCGAGAGTGGCTGGACGAGGTCGGACAGGCGGTCGTCATCGACGGCGGCGTCAATCTCCTCCAGCACCGGGTGGAAGAAGGCGCGCAGATAGCGGCCCATATGCGCCGGCATCTTGCGGCCGACGAGATCGAGCGCCTGAATGCCGTTGGTGCCTTCGTAGATCATCGAGATGCGGCTGTCGCGGACATATTGCTCCATGCCATGATCGCGAATGAA
Organism: Martelella limonii; assembly: GCF_013344475.1. GTDB lineage: Bacteria > Pseudomonadota > Alphaproteobacteria > Rhizobiales > Rhizobiaceae > Martelella > Martelella limonii. The sequence continues at coordinate 767,828 of NZ_JABUOU010000001.1, forward strand.
GCCGTGACCGCCATAGACCTGCATGCCGATGGAGGCAGTCTCGAAACCGAGATCGGTGAACAGCGCCTTGACGATCGGCGTCATCAGGGCGGTGAAGTCTTCCGCTTCCTTCCGCTTGTCCGGATCGGGGTGGTGCTTCATCATGTCGAGGTTGCGCGCCACCCAGCCGCCAAGCGCGCGGCAGCCCTCGGTATTGGCCCGCATCGTCATCAACATGCGCCGGACATCGGGATGCACGATGATCGGATCGGCGGGCTTGTCGGGGTGCTTGGTGCCTGCAAGCGAGCGCCCCTGAAGCCGCTCCTTCGCATAGGCAACAGCGCCCTGATAGGCCGCTTCGCCCGCGCCAAGACCCTGAATGCCGACGGACAGCCGCTCGCTGTTCATCATCGTAAACATGGCGCGCATGCCCTTGTGCGGCTCGCCAACCAGCCAGCCGGTGGCCTCATCAAACGACATCTGGCAGGTGGCGGACGCCTTGATGCCCATCTTGTGCTCGATGCCCGAGCAGGTGACGCCGTTGCGCTGGCCCGGCGTGCCATCGGCATTCGGAAGGAACTTCGGCACCAGGAACAGGCTGATGCCCTTCACGCCCTTCGGCGCATCGGGAAGGCGAGCCAGCACCAGATGGATGATGTTTTCTGTCAGGTCATGCTCGCCGGCGGAGATGAAGATCTTCGAGCCGGTGACCTTGTAGGAGCCGTCTGCCTGCGGTTCCGCCCGGGTTCTCAAGAGGCCGAGATCGGTCCCGCAATGGGCTTCCGTCAGGCACATCGTGCCGGACCAGGTGCCTTCGACCATCTTCGGCAGATAGGTCTGCTTCAGATCCTCGCTCGCGTGGTCGACGATCGCCTGATAGGCGCCATGGGTGAGGCCCGGATAGAGGCCGAAGGAGAGGTTGGCGGCGCAGCTCATCTCTTCGACCAGCTTGTTGATCGATTCCGGCAACCCCTGCCCGCCCCATTCGGGATCGGATGCCATCGCCGTCCAGCCCGCTTCCGCAAAGGCCTTGTAGGCTTCCTTGAAGCCTTTCGGGGTGCGCACGACGCCGTTTTCCAGTACGCAGCCCTCTTCATCGCCGGGTGCGTTGAGCGGCAGCAGCACGTCGGTACAGAACCGGCCGGCCTCCTCCAGGATGGCGTCCGCCAGATCCGGCGAAACTTCCTCGAGACCAGGGATATCGGGATAATCGCTGATGCCGATCAGTTCCTGCAGAACGAAACGCATATCCCTTATGGGTGCATGGTAGACGTGCATGGTTTGCGTCCTTCTCTTCAGTTTCTCAAGGGTTTGCCGGTTTCGATGATGCTCTCGAACCGGTCGAGCGTCTTCGTGTTCCTCACCAGGCGCATGAAGCTGTCATGCTCCAGTTCGAGGATGGACTCCTCATCCATCCTGTCGACGATATCGGTATCGCCGCCGGTCAGAACCGTTGCCAGTTCGCGCGCGACCGTCAGGTCGTGCGGCGTGGCGATGCCGCGCCGTGCAAAGCCTTCGGCAGCCATTTCGAGCGCGATCTTTCCGGACGGTCCAGGCAGAACGATCTCCTGCGGTTCGGGCGGCTGATAGCCTTCGACCATGGCGAGCGCCTTGGCCTTGGCATCCGCCAGAAGCCGGTAGCGGTTCATCGTGACGCTATCATCCTTGCGCAGGAACAGAAGATCCTTCGCCTCGTCGGCCGATTTCGCTACCGTTGCGGTCGAGAGCATCTCGAATACCTTGGCCGTAGCGGGCATCGGGCCCTTGGGGGCTGCCGGATTGTTCTGCCAGCGGGTCAGCATTTCCCGGCAACCGCCCCAGGCGGGCACAAGCCCGACGCCGCATTCGACAAGGCCGATATAGGTTTCGGCATGGGCCTGCACCGCATCGGCGTGGAGTACGATCTCGCAGCCGCCGCCAAGCGCCATGCCGGAGGGTGCCGCGACCACGGGGAAAGGTGCGTATTTCATCTTGGTGTAGGTCTGCTGGCCGGCGCTCACCAGTTTCTCGATCTCGCCCCAGGCCGCAATATTGGCGGCGAAGAGCGCGAGGCCGAGATTGGCGCCAACGGAGAAGTTGGTGCCCTCGTTGTAAATGACGAGCGCCTTGTAGCGTTTCTTGACGAGCGAAATCGTCTTGTCGAGCAGCGCCATGATCTGTTCGTCCATGGCGTTTGCCTTCGAAGTGAATTCGAAGCAGACGACGCCGTCACCGATATCCCAGAGCGAGGCCGAACCGTTCTTGAGCAAGGGCTCGCTGACGCGCTTGATGTCTTCAAGCATCAGCACGCCTTCGGGACGCTCGATATCGCGGTAGCTGCCATCCGACTGGAGCGCCTGACGCTTGCCGTCCTCGATCCGGTAGAAGGTGCGATCGCCGACCTTTTCGAGGAGTTCCGGAACAGGAATATTTTCCTCACGCATCCTGGAGACGAGCCACGGCGCACCGATCATGTCGATCAGTTCGAACGGTCCCCAGCGCCAGTTATAGCCAAGCCGCATCACCTCATCGATCGCAGCGATGTCATCGGCAGCGTCACCGACGAGGCTTGCCGCATAAGAGAGCGTATTGGCCATGACGCCGAAGGCGTAGCGCCCGATCGGCCCCTTGATCTCCATAACCTGGCGCGGCTTGCGCGCAGCCTTCAGCGCACCGCTTTCTGCCTTGGCGGATGTGCGGTACCGGCCACTGTCGAGCTCGATCGCCTCCTTTATCTTCTGGCCGCCCTCGCGGTTCAGCCGGTAGAAACCGCCCTTGCCCTTGCGGCCGGTATAACCGTCGGCAATCATCTTGTTGACAAGCGGAAGATCACGGTTGGTCGCGTGAAACATGTCGCCTTCAGGAAGCGAGCTCTTCAGGCTGGCACCGATATGCGGCATCAGGTCGAGGCCGACGAGATCGATCAGGCCGAAAATGCCGGTTTTCGGAATGCCGAACGGCTTGCCCATCACCGCATCTGCCTCTTCGACCGTCAGCCCCTCTTCGATGGCCTTGAGAACGCCGAGCTGGATCCAGGTGACGCCGAGCCGGTTGGCGACGAAGCCGGGGCGGTCGTTGCACAGGACGACGCTCTTGCCGAGCTTGCGATCGGCAAAATCGGTCACGGCAGCCGCAAGTCCCGCATCCGTGGCCGGACCCGTCACCAGTTCCATCAGCCGCATGTAGCGCGGCGGATTGAAGAAATGGGTGATCATGAAATCACGGACGAACGCCTCCGGCATGCCTTCAACAAGCTGGGCAAGCGGAATGGTCGACGTGTTCGACGAAATCGCGGTGCCCGTCCGGCGCACCGCATCGATCTTGCGATAAAGCGCCTTCTTGACCTCGAGCTTCTCGACAACGACCTCGATGATCCAGTCGACGCCTGCAAGCTTGTCGAGATCGTCCTCGATATTGCCGGTTTCAACGAGCCTCATCGCCCGCTTCGACATGAACGGCGCCGGATCGGCCTTTTTCATCTTCGCGACCGCGGTTTCCGCGATCACGCTGCGGTTGGATGCACCTTCCGGCACGATATCGAGCAGCAGCACCTTGTGGCCGGCATTGGCCACCTGGGCTGCAATGCCCGATCCCATCACGCCGGCGCCGATGACGGCGACGGTGTTGATCTCAAATCCGTTCTCAGACATCAGACACGCTCCAGTATGGTTGCGATGCCCTGTCCGCCGCCGATGCACTGGGTAGCAAGTGCATACTTGCCGCCCTCGCGCTGCAACAGCGACGCCGCCTTGCCGACGATGCGTGCGCCGGTGGCGCCAAGCGGGTGGCCAAGGGCGATTGCCCCGCCATCGATATTCACCCGATCCGCAGGCAAACCAAGATCGCGGATGCAGGCGAGCGACTGGCTGGCGAAGGCCTCGTTCAATTCGATCACGTCGAGGGCGCCGACATCAATGCCGGCGCGTGCCAGCGCCTTGCGGCTCGCGCCGACCGGGCCGATGCCCATGATTTCAGGGTCGCAGCCGCTGATGCCGACAGAGGTCAGGCGGGCAAGCGGCGTCAGGCCGTTCTTCGATGCATACTCTTCCGAGCACACCAGTACGGCAGACGCGCCGTCGGTGAGCGGCGAAGACGTGCCGGCGGTCACCGAGCCATCCTTGGAGAAGGCGGGCTTCAGGCCGGCGAGAACCTCTTCCGTCGTTTCCGGACGGATGCAGCCATCTTCCGAGACCGAGCCGCCCTTTATGCTGATCGGAACGATCTCGTCCTTCAGCCGGCCTTCCGCGCGTGCGGCAGCAGCCTTTTCGTGGCTCTTTGCGGCGAAGGCTTCCTGTTCCTTGCGGGAGATCTGCCATCTGGTCGCGACGTTTTCCGCCGTGTCGCCCATGCCGATATAGGCGCCTGGATCCTTGGCGTAGAGCGCAGGGTTGGGCAGCGGATTGAAGCCGGTCATCGGCACGCGGCTCATGCTCTCAACGCCCGCGCAGATGAAGGCTTCGCCCGCGCCAAGCTGGATCTGGCCGGCTGCCATGTGGATGGACTGCATGGAGGAGCCGCAGAAGCGGTTGACAGTGACCCCGCCGACCGATTTCGGCAGTTCCGCCATCAACACCACGAGACGGGCAAGGTTGAAGCCCTGCTCGGCTTCCGGAAAGGCGCAGCCAAGGATCAGGTCCTCGATATCTTCAGGCTTCACGCCGGTCTTTTCGACCAGCCCGCGCACCACCTGGGCTGCCAGATCATCCGGACGGACACGGGCCATTTCGCCCTTGGTTGCAAGTGTGAAAGGCGAGCGCTGATAGCCCGCGATGACGACGTTGGTCATGACATCCTCCCGAAAAACGCGATGATTTGATTTGGAGATAAAACACAAGATGCACCCTGCCCTTCAGGCAGGCGCGTCATGCATGAACGTTTGAAAGAGACCGGACGGAATGCCGGCCCCGACGAAAAGCCATCCGGACCGCGCCATGCCGAAACCGGCATGCGCCCAACCGATGGGAATTCTTCACTGACCCTGAAATGGCCCGACAGGTTTTGCAGCCATGCCCGGCGTGAAACGGTTCCGCGTTGGAAATCAACGGGTGCCCGTTTGCTGTTCTTGTGCGCACACGAATGCGGATGTCCCGGCTTGCGGCAAGAGAAGCCTAGCTTGCGAGCCGGCCGCTGGTCTCTGCCAGCCGCTCCTCGGTTTCGCGTACCACCGTCTTCAACTCCGAAAGGGTAAGATCGATCGCAACCTTCTGTTCCTCCAGCAGATGAATCCGCTCGTGAACGGCGCGAAGAAGCGTGCGAAGCTGTTCCTGCTGGGTATGATCCGCCTTGTAGAGATCCAGAAACTCCTTGATCTCCTCCAGCGAGAAACCGAGCCGTTTCCCGCGCAGAATCAGGATCAGCCGCGCGCGGTCGCGCTGCGTGTAGATCCGCGTCTTCCCGGCCCGGCCCGGATTGATCAAACCCTTGGTTTCGTAAAACCGCAGCGCCCTGGGCGTGAGCCCAAGCTCTTCCGCCAACTGGGTCACGGTGAAAAACTGATCCGCCACGTAAAACCTTCTCTTTCCTGAACGTTTCACCATAGCGGTCCCCTGTCCTATGCGTCAACATGACCATCGGCCTTCCCGGCATTCACCTTTTCGGCATGAGACGACGCTTTTCGTTCTTCCTCGATCAATTCCTTCTTCGAAAGCTTGCCGATCATGGTTTTCGGCAAGGTGTCGCGGATTTCGATATCGCGCGGCATTTCGATCTTCGAGAGGCGCGGAACCAGAAACGCATGGAGTTCCTCGACGGTGACCTTTGCGTCCTTGCGCAGCGAAACGAAGGCTTTCGGCCGCTCGCCGCGATAGCTGTCGGACACCCCGATCACGATTGCCTCGGCCACCGCTTCGTGCTCGTAAAGCGCTTCCTCGATGACGCGGGGGTAGACGTTGTAGCCCGAGCAGATGATCAGGTCCTTCAGCCGGTCGACCAGATAAAGATAGCCGTCCTGATCGAGATAGCCGACATCGCCGGTGCGCAGTGCGCCATCCCTGAGGACATGGGCCGTTTCTTCCGGACGGTTCCAGTAACCGGACATCACCTGCGGCCCACGCACCCAGAGTTCGCCCTTTTCCCCCGTGGGCAGCACAACGGCGGGATTTTCCGAATCGCGGATTTCCAGAATGGTGCCCGGCATCGGCAGGCCGGCAGAGCCTGGGCGGCCCGAGCGTCCGTCGAGCGGATTGACGGAGACCACGGGCGAACATTCCGTCAGGCCGTAGCCTTCGGCAAGCCGGCACCCCGTCAGCTTCTCGAAATCGGCATGCACTTCGGAGGGAAGCGGCGCACCGCCCGAGATGCAGATCTTCAAAGAGGACAGATCGATCTTCCGGGTCTGGGCGACGCTGTTGATCGCGCCGTAGATCGTCGGAACCGCCGGAAACAGCGTCGGCTTGCGGCGCTCCATCAGCGGGATCAGTTCATCGCGGTTGAAGCGCGGGACCAAAAGCATCGAAGCGCCGATCTGAACGGCGTAGAGCATGCAGACGGTCATGGCGAAGACGTGGAAGAAAGGTAGGACGCACATCACCATTTCGCTGCCGGCCACCAACAGTCCGCTCTGGTCGCTCTGCGCGATCAGCTGGCGTGCATTGGCAACCAGCGCACCGTGGGAGAGCATGGCCCCTTTCGGGACGCCCGTGGTCCCGCCGGTATATTGCAGGACGGCAATGTCGGAGGGAGCGATCTCAATTTTCGGAGTACTTCGGCCCTTGCTCTTTTCCATCAGTGCGTCGAAGCGGATATGACGCTCATCATCGGGGATATGCGCGAGGTCGGACCGCTTGAACAACCGGAACAGAAGCCCCTTCACCTTCGGCAGCGCGTTTGCCATCGGACAGACGATGACCTGTTTCAAGCCGGTATCGGCAACGACGGAGCCGAGGTTTTTGTAGACCGCATCGAGATCAAGGGTGATCATGATCTCGGTTCCGGAATCCCGGATCTGGTCGCGGATCTCGCGGCCGGTATAGAGCGGATTGAAATTGACGACGATGCCGCCAGCTTTCAGAACCGCAAAAAAGCTGATCACGGAATAGGGGCAGTTGGGAAAGCAGAGGCCGACGCGCGTGCCCTTGCCGACACCGATGCTGGCAAGGCCTGCGGCGAAACTGTCGATCCGTGCATTGATTTCGCCATAGGTCCAGACACGATCAAAGAACTCGATCGCGTCCTTGTCAGCGAAACGCGCAACGGATTCTTCGAGCAAAGCCGTCAGCGTACCGGCCTTCAGCTCATCGGCGCCATCTCCGGCGGCAGCGCTATTCAACACCTCTTCCACGTCTCCTCCTTCTTGCGCGACACCCTCCTCAAGGCTCTAACACGCGCAATTTTCCTTCGACATGCCCATTACGATATCATATATACGTATACGTCACCTTATTCAAGACTGATGTTGCCGCTTCGAGCAGCGCGCTGGCAGAATATGGAATATCGTTTCACCGGAAGGGTTTGGGACACGTCATGTATGTTTGGGGAAGACTGATCAGCACGCTTGCCAAGGCGCGGTTTCAACCTTCCATCCATGGTGTGGATGACATGTCCTCCATTACCCTTCGCGTCTGGCCGCAGGACCTCGACCTCAACTTCCACGTGAATAATGGCAGATATCTGGCCTTCATGGATATAGGGCGAATGGATCTTTTGTTCCGCACCGGAATTGGCATGAAGATGGTCCGCGAAAAGTGGCAGCCGGTGCTCACAGGCGTAAACGCGCGCTATCGCCGTTCGCTTGGCGCGTTCCAGCGCTTCACGCTTGAAACGCGGCTTGCGGGGTGGACCGAGACATCGCTGTTCATGGAACACAAGGTCATTGCGCTGAGCGGCCCTCACAAGGGCGAGGTCGCGGTAACCGCGACGGTTCGCGCCGTGATGCTGAAGGATGGCAGGAAGCTTTCCTCCGCCGATATGCTGTCCGCCTTCGCGCCGCTTCCCGAAAGTCCGCCATTGCCCGAAGACTATGCCCTGCTGATGTCGCCGGAGGAGCGCGCAAGGGCCGCCAAACAGCCTGACCCCGTGGTCTGAGATATCCGAGGAGGAGGAAACTCATGTTGAACACGACATCGCTTCCGGCGCGCCTGCGTCTGCCGGTGATCGCCGCCCCGATGTTTCTGGCCTCCGGGCCGCAACTCGTGACCGCCTGCTGCCGCGCCGGCATCTGCGGCACCTTTCCCGCACTCAACCAGCGCACGAGCGACGGCTTTGCCCTCTGGCTGGACGAGATCGCGGGAGCGCTTGACGATGACGACAATGCCGCGCCTTACGGCGTGAACCTGATCGTGCACAAAACCAATGCCCGGCTCCAGGCAGACCTGGAGATCACCATCCGGCACAAGGTGCCGCTGGTGATCACCTCGCTCGGCGCGGTCAGGGAACTGGTGGATGCCGTGCATTCCTATGGCGGGCTGGTGTTTCACGATGTCACCAACCGGCGCCATGCGGAAAAGGCGGTGGAGGCAGGCGTCGACGGCATCATTGCCGTGGCGGCCGGGGCCGGAGGGCACGCCGGGACGCTGAGCCCGTTTGCGCTTGTCTCGGAAATCCGCTCGTTCTTTTCGGGACCGATCGCGCTCTCCGGCGCCATCTCCACCGGCGCGCACATCGCAGCCGCCCGCGCGCTCGGCGCGGATTTCGCCTATATCGGCACCCGCTTCCTCGCCACGGAGGAAGCGATCGCGCCGGAGGGCCACAAGCGGATGATCGTTGATGGAAGCGCTGCCGATATAATCTACACGCCAGCAATTTCAGGCGTTCCCGCCAATTTTTTGAAGCCCAGCATTGTTGCGGCAGGGCTCGACCCAGACGACCTGCCTGCCCATCAGGCCATGGATCTCGGATCGGAAGCCAAGGCCTGGAAGACGGTCTGGTCGGCCGGTCAGGGGATCGGGGCGATTGACGACATTCCGTCGGTCGGAGCGCTCGTTGACCGGCTTGATGCGGAATACCGGGCGGCCTGCGCGCGGCTCTGACGCCATCCGGACAAAGCAAAGCCGGCCGGAACCATCGCTCCGGCCGGCATGTCGCTGGAGATTCAGAGCTTTTCGGTCAGTTCCGGAACGGCATCGAAGAGGTCGGCGACGAGGCCATAATCGGCAATCTGGAAGATCGGCGCTTCCTCGTCCTTGTTGATCGCGACGATCACCTTGCTGTCCTTCATGCCGGCCAGATGCTGGATCGCGCCGGAAATGCCGCAGGCGATGTAGAGATCCGGCGCCACGACCTTGCCGGTCTGGCCGACCTGCCAGTCGTTCGGCGCATAGCCCGAATCGACGGCCGCACGCGAGGCACCGACGGCTGCGCCAAGCTTGTCCGCAAGCTTCTCGATGATCGCAAACTGTTCGGACGAGCCGACGCCGCGACCCCCGGAAACCACGATGCGCGCGGACGTCAGTTCGGGCCGGTCGTTTTCGGCCACCTTGTCGGCGACCCATTCGGAAGCGACCGTTGCGTCCGGTGCGCCTGCCTGTTCGACAGGCGCCGCAGCGCCCTCGCCCGCAGCCTCGAAACCCGAGGTGCGGATGGTGACGACCCGGACCGGATCGCGCGATTTGACCGTCTGGATCGCATTGCCCGCATAGATCGGCCGATCAAAGGTCTCTGCGTCGATGACGGCGGTGACGTCGGAGATGATCATCACGTCGAGCCTGGCCGCAACGCGGGGCAGGATGTTCTTGCCATCGCTGGTCGCAGGCGCCGCGATGACGTCGTAACCGTCGGAAAGCGTGACGATCAGTTCGGCAGTCGCTTCCGCGAGACGATGGGAAAGCGCGTCGCTTTCGGCAACCAGCACCTTCGATACACCCTCGATGCATGCCGCCTCGTTCGCGGCGGCAGAAAGGCCTGCGCCTGCAAGCAGGAGGGTGACATCGCCGAGGCCGGAGACAGCCTTGACCGCGCGCGCGGTCGCATCGCGCACCAGTGTGTTGCCGCTGGTTTCGGCAAGCAGCAGAACGGACATCACAATACCCCCGCTTCGGTTTTCAGCTTCTCGATCAGCGCATCGACGGTGGCGACCTTGATGCCGCCCTTGCGCCCTTCCGGCTCGCGCGTGCGCAGGATTTCAAGGCGAGGCGACAGATCGACGCCGTAATCGGCCGCGGTCTTTTCCTCCAGCGGTTTCTTCTTCGCCTTCATGATGTTGGGAAGCGAGGCGTAGCGCGGCTCGTTGAGGCGCAGATCCGTGGTGATGATCGCCGGCAGTGCGACCGAAATCGTCTGCAGTCCGCCATCGACTTCGCGCGTCACCTCGGCCTTGCCATCTGAAATCTCGACTTTCGAGGCAAAGGTGGCCTGCGGCCATCCCAGAAGGGCCGCCAACATCTGGCCGGTCGCGTTCATGTCGTTGTCGATCGCCTGCTTGCCCGCGATCACCAGATCTGCCTTTTCGGCATCGATCACGCCTTTCAGCAGCTTGGCAACGGCAAGCGGCTCGATGTCCGTGGCGGCGTTTTCCGCGGCGACGATCAGGATCGCGCGGTCAGCCCCCATGGCGAGCGCCGTGCGCAGCGTTTCCTGCGCCTGACGAACGCCGATGGATACGACGATCACCTCTTCGGCGACGCCCTTCTCCTTCAGCCGGATCGCTTCTTCCACCGCGATCTCGTCGAAAGGGTTCATCGACATCTTGACGTTGGCGAGATCGGGACCGGAACCATCCGGCTTCACCCGCACCTTCACATTGTAATCGATCACCCGCTTGACGGGCACCAGCACGCGCATGACAGCATCTCCTCCGCTTTTCAGGCAAACGGCCTCACTCAAACCCGCCTGCCCACAGATTCCACAATGACACATAGGTCATTGTGGTGACGTATAGGTCATGTTGTGATTGTGCGCAAGTCCGAGCATGCTCCCGCCGCTTGCGCAAGCATGCTTGACGACCGCGCTGCGCCGTCAAAACCTTGTAATGACCGTCGCGCCGACAGACTGAAAGCGATCCATGCCCATCAGCGCTTCGGGCGCGTCCTCGAGACCGATCCTATCGCCGACGAGGCGTGCGGGATCGAGCTTGCCGCTGGTGATCATCTCCAGCATCGCGCCATAGCGATGCGCCTGCATGCCGTGCGAGCCGAGAATTTCGATTTCCTGGCCCACGATCTTCGGCATCGGGATGGCGGGCGCTGCATGTTCGCCAAGCATCAGACCGACCTGGATGTGCTTTCCGCGGGGACGCAGGCAGAGGATCGAGTTGGTCATCGTCACGGGGTGGCCGAGCGCATCAAGCGAGACATGCGCTCCACCCCCGGTCAGGTCCCGGATTGCAGAGGGCACATCGGCTTCCCTGCCGTTGATGACGGCAACCGCGCCGAGATTTCTGGCAAGATCAAGCTTCGCCGGATCGAGATCGACACCGATGACATTGGCTCCGGCAGCCGTTGCGATCATCACCGCCGAAAGGCCGACGCCGCCGCAGCCATGGACCGCCACCCATTGCCCTGCATGCACCCTGCCCTGATCGATTACCGCGCGGAACGAGGTTGCAAACCGGCATCCAAGACTTGCAGCGGTCGCGAAGTCCATGTCCTCGGGCAAAGCCACGAGGTTCAGGTCCGCCTTGTGAATGGCGACATACTCGGCGAAGGAGCCCCAATGCGTGAAGCCGGGTTGCTGTTGATCGAGGCACACCTGCTGATGGCCGGCATTGCACTGCGAACAGCTGCCGCACCCGCAGATAAAGGGCACGGTGACCCTGTCGCCGATCTTCCAGCGGGTAACATCCCTGCCCACCGCCGCAATTGTGCCGGCAAGCTCATGGCCCGGCACATGCGGAAGCTCGATATCGGCGTCATGCCCCATCCATCCATGCCAGTCGCTTCGGCAGACCCCCGTGGCGGCAACCTTCAGCACCACGCCATGGCTTTCAGGCACCGGATCCGCGACATTCACCAGCCTGGGCGGCTCCCGGAATTTTTCGAACAGAACGGCTTTCATCGGATTTCCACCTCGTCTTTCACGCGTGTTCACTCTTCATCATGCTTGACGCATATCCCGGCAACAAGGCGCGCCGACAACGCTCATCGCGTGGGTTGTTCATCACAGAAGGAGATTCTCCAACGCCTTCTTCTCTTCAATCCAGGCCGCTGACAAGATCGCGTGCTTTAGGACAGATTCCAAATCGCCACGCGTGCGACGCCTTAGACCTCAAACCGGCAGGGCGGTCGTGTATTTCACGGTTTTCAGGGCGAAATGCGAGGCCGAGTGTTCGACGGCCTTGTGCGTCAATATCCCCTGCATCAGAAGTTTCTCGTATTCCTTCACATCCGCCACCGCGACCCTGATCAGATAATCCCATTCGCCCGACATCGAGTAACACTCGATCACGTCCTCATAGCTCTGCACAAAGGTCTCGAAGTCGCGCCTGGCGGAGGGATCGTGCGATTTCATGCGCACCTGACAGAACACGCTGAGCCCGCGCCCGACCTTTTCCGGGTCTGCAAGCCGGACTGTTTTCCGCAAGACCCCCGCGTCCTCGAGCGCCTTAATCCGCCGCCAGCATGAAGCCGGAGATGCCCCCACAAGGTCGGCAAGACTTGCCTGACTGATGGACGCGTCGTCCTGCAACGCCTTGATGATCTTTCGGTCGATTGCGTCCAGCTGAAATGTTTCCATCATGTAATCCCTCTTTGTAAGAGAAATATATCACACGCTGCTCGCATCATGAAGAAAATGAACGGGATTTCCGCTCGAAACGTGACAGTCTGAAGCTCGATCAATGTTCATCGGGAGGGGAATCATGGCAACTGCAGCGCTCAAACAGATCGTCAGGAACAGGCCGGATGAGGCTGTCGACTGGCGTCGCATCGCCTATCTGCTCCATCTTTCGCGCGCGCTCGATGCGATGGAAGAGACCAGTCTCGTGCCGGAAAAGAAGGTACTCTATCAGTTCTCCGCGCGCGGCCATGACATGGCGCAGATCATGCTCGGCAGCCAGCTGACCGATCCCCATGATGCGGCCTGCGGTTACTACAGGTCCCGCCCGCTCCTTCTCGCGCTCGGCGTCGACCCGGCCGATGCACTCGGCTCCGCGATGGGACGCGCCGGCGGTTATTCCGACGGACGCGACATCGGTGTCGTCTTCAACCACCCGAACCCTTCCGGAGCGTCCGCTCTTCCGATGTGCGGCGGCGTGGGCGCGCAATATACGCCGACGGCGGGCTGGGCGCAGGCGGTCAAATATTACGCCGAAGTCATGCGCAGGCGCGACTATGAGCGCAGCATCGCTGTCGTCCTCGGCGGCGACGGTTCGGTCGCCTCCAACGGGTTCTGGTCGGCCCTCACGATCGCGACCACCCAGAAACTGCCGATGCTGTTCTATATCGAGGACAACGGATTCGGCATTTCCGTTCCCTCCACGATCCAGACGCCGGGCGGCAACATCGCCGCCAATCTTGCGGCATGGAAGGGGCTCACCATTTTCGAAGGTGATGGCGCAGCCCCGCACGAGGCCCAGCGTCTGATCAACGATGCCGTGCAGTCGGTGCGCGATGAGCGCGCGCCCGTGCTCTTGCGGCTTACAGTCCCGCGCCTGCAGGGCCACAGTTTTCAGGATACGCAGGCCTACAAGAGCGAAGAGACGGTGCGCCGGGAATGGGCGCGCGATCCGCTGCCGCGATTGAAGGAGCACATCGTTCCGGCAGTCTTGAGCGAGGACGAATGGCTTTCGACCGAAGCCGAGGCAAAGGCCGCCGCAGAGACCGCGCGGCACAAGGCGGAAGCGCGCGCACCTGCGCGGCCCGAGACGGTGACCCGCAACGTGTTCTTCGAGACCGATCTGCAGACCATGGGCGGACAGGTCCGGCATGGCTACAAAGCGCCCCCGACAACCGGAACCCCGTCCACCGAAGGCCAGCGGATCAACATGGTGACGGCGATCCGGCGCACGCTCGAACACGAATTGTCAATCAACGAGCGGGTGGTGCTTTTCGGAGAGGATATCGGGCCGAAGGGCGGCGTCCACGCCGTCACGCTAGGCCTGCAGCAGAGGTTCGGACCTGAGCGTGTATTTGACACGTCGCTTTCAGAAGAGGGCATTGTAGGCCGTGCCGTGGGCATGGCGCTTGCTGGTCTCATGCCCGTGCCGGAAATCCAGTTCCGCAAATATGCCGAGCCAGCGACGGAACAGATCAATGATTGCGGCACGATCCGCTGGCGCACCAACAACAGGTTTGCAGCGCCCATGGTGCTGCGCATGCCGGGCGGCTTCTTCAAATGCGGCGACCCGTGGCACAGCCAGACGAATGAGGTCGCCTTCGTGCACCAGCCGGGCTGGAAGGTCGCGGTTCCCTCCAATGCGGCCGACGCGGTCGGGCTTTTGCGCAGCGCACTGCGCGGCAATGACCCGGTGATCTTCTTCGAACATCGCGCCATGCTGGATCTCGCCTGGGCACGCCGGCCCTACCCCGGAGATGATTACGCGCTTCCGTTCGGCAAGGCCGCCTTCACCAAAACGGGTGACGCCATCACCATCGTGACGTGGGGCGCCATGGTGCCGCGTTGCGAAGAGGCGGCGAAGGACATTTCCGCCGATATCATCGACCTGCGCACCCTTATGCCCTGGGACCGCGACGCGGTCCTGACATCGGTGCGCCGCACGAGACGGTGCCTTGTCGTGCACGAGGACCTCAAGACTGCAGGCTTCGGCGCCGAAATAGCGGCCGTGGTCGCAGACGAGGCGTTCATGGACCTCGACGCCCCGGTCTCCCGCCTGACGATGCCGGATATTCCAAGCCCGCATAATCCCGTGCTTCTGGACTGGGCTGTGCCATCGGTGGAAAATATCCGCAAGAGGATCCAGGCGCTGGTGGAGTTCTGATCATGAGCGATTTGATCGATATCCTGGCGCCGATTGAACAGGAAGGAACCAGGGCCGTTGTCCGCAACTGGCTCAAATCCGTCGGCGACCATGTCAGCCATGACGATCCGCTGGTTGAGCTCGAAACCGACAAGGTAACCCAGGAAGTGCCTGCACCCGCTGCCGGCATACTGGCCGAAATCCTGATGCAGACCGGAGACGACGCAGCCCCGGGCGCAGTGCTCGGCCGGCTGCGGCTTTCAGAAGCCGCGCCTGCAAAGGAGCAGCCGTCAGCTCATGCCGCCGCTCAGCCGCGTGATGTTACGCATTACTCTCCCGCCGTCCGGCGCGCGGCCGAGCAATACGGCATCGATCCGGCGGGGATCGAAGGCAGCGGCAAGGGTGGCAGGGTCACGCGGGCAGATATGGATGCGGCCTACGGCGCAAGCGCCGGTAAGCTGAAAGCGGAAGCGCCTGATGACGTCACGCACTCTGATGAGCGTGAGAAAGCGGGCAGCGTTTGCGAGGCGACACCTGTCGCCGCATCCCGTCAGGTTCCCGATGCGGCGGACGCTCCGGCCACCATGATCAAGCACTCTCCGATGCGGCTTGCGATTGCCGAGCACATGCAGTCTTCGGTCCAGACCGCACCGCATGTGACAGCGGTCTTCGAAGCGGATTTCACCGCGATCATGCGCCACCGGGAGCAGAACCAGGCGAAGTTCTCGGCAGCCGGCACCAACCTTTCCTATACCGCCTATATAATCGCCGCCTGCGTCGAGGCGATGAAAGCAGTGCCTGAGGTCAACAGCCGCTGGCACGAGGATGCACTCGCGGTCTTCAGTGACATCAATATCGGCGTCGGCACGGCGCTTGGCGACAGGGGGCTCGTGGTTCCGGTCATCGGAGAGGCCCAGAACCTTTCCCTTTCGGGCATCGCTGCAAAGCTTCAGGATCTGACGGTTCGCGCGCGCTCCAATACGCTCAAGCCGGCCGATATGCGCGGCGGCACGTTCACGATTTCAAACCATGGCGTATCTGGATCGCTTCTGGCATCGCCGATCATCATCAATCAGCCTCAGTCCGCGATCCTGGGCGTCGGCAAGCTCGAAAAGCGCGTCGTGGTGCGTGAAGCCGACGGCGTCGACACGATCCAGATCCGACCGATGGCCTACGTTTCGCTGACGATCGATCACCGCGCACTCGATGGCCACCAGACCAATCAGTGGCTCACGGCATTCGTGTCCGCGCTGGAAAGCTGGCCGCTATGAGCGAAGATTTCGATCTTCTGGTGATCGGCGCTGGTCCCGGGGGCTATGCCTGCGCAATCCGCGCTGCAAGGCTCGGGTTGAAGACGGCCTGTGTGGACGAGCGCGCGACGCTGGGCGGCACCTGCCTGAATGTCGGCTGCATACCGTCCAAGGCGCTGTTGCACGCGACCGCGCTCTATGAGGCAGCAACCGGCGGACATATGGCCGATTTCGGCATTCGCCTCACCGAAGCGAGCGTCGATCTCGAAGCGCTGATGGGCAAGAAGGATGAGATCATCGGATCGCTGACCCGCGGGATCGACTTTCTGTTTCGCAAGAACGGCGTCACCCGCCTCACCGGCCGCGCCGTCTTTCAGGACGATAAAACCGTCTCGGTCGGCGACAGGCGCGTCAGGGCAAGGTCGATCGTGATCGCCACCGGATCGGCTCCGCGTGCGATTAAGAGCGTCGTCGTCGACAACGCGTCGGGCGTGATCGTCGATTCAACCGGCGCCTTGTCGCTTCCGCGTGTTCCAGGCCACCTCGTGGTGGTGGGAGGCGGCGTCATCGGTCTCGAGCTCGGATCGGTCTGGAAACGCCTGGGCGCGCAGGTCACCGTTATTGAACACGAAGCAAAGATCCTGCCGGGTATGGACGGCGATGTCCGTTCCGAGATGGCGAAGATCCTCGACAGGGAGGGCATGACGCTGTTGACCTCGGCATCGGTCACAGATGTCAGCATCAGCAACGGTCGAGCCGAGATTAAACTGACGCAGGCCGGAGCGTCAAAGACAGTCGATGCGGACACCGTGCTGGTTGCAACGGGGCGAAGGCCCGTTACTGCGGGACTTGGGCTGGAGGCGATCGGGATCAAGGTGGACGAACGCGGTTTCATACCGGTCGATGGCCGCTGCCGGACGCAGGCGGAGAACATCTATGCCATTGGCGATGTCACGCCGGGTGCCATGCTGGCGCATCGCGCCGCAGATGAAGGGATTGCCGTCGCGGAACGCCTCGCCGGCCTGCCGGGCGCGATCAATCATGCGCTCATCCCGAGCGTCATCTACACGCTGCCGGAGGCGGCATCGGTCGGCATGAACGAAGAAGCGCTTGTCCAGCGCGAAATCCCGTTTCGCAAAGCGTCGTTCCCCATGGCCGCCAACAGCCGGGCCAAGGCCAACGACTCCACAGCCGGTTTCGTCAAGCTCCTTGCGCATCGCGATACCGGGGTGATTCTCGGCGCGCATATCGTCGGCGCGCTCGCGGGGACGATGATCGCCCAGCTTGCGCAGGCGATGGAGTTTTCGGCAACGGCGGAAGACATTGCCTATACCAGCCACGCCCATCCGACGCATAGCGAAGCGGTCAAGGAAGCGGCGATGGCTCTTCTGAACGCCGAGATCCACATCTGACGGAGCGAGTTCAGGCCGCAGCAACTGCCTTTCTTGAGGCGATGCATCTAAGGCCCGCCGTCCGAAGGCACGCCCTGCCCGCCCTTTCGAGGCGGGCAAGACGTCCTGCCCAAGGAACGGGAGGCAGAGCCTTCCGTTCGATCAGCCAGGGTGTTTCACGCTCAGATCAGGCCGTACTGATTGGCCTTCATCCGCAGGAAACCGAGCCCGTCGGTCAGCACCTCTTCGCGCGCCGGCGCCACGTCGCGCCACACCGAAAGGGCCTCGGCGACCTGCGGCGGAACGGTGATGAAGCTTTCCATCGCCATGCCGCCCTTGAAGTCGATCGCCGCGAGCGCGGTAAACACCTCATCCCAGGCAATCGTATCCCGGCCGGGCGTTCCACGGTCGGAAGCCGACAGGTGGATATATTTGAGGTGCTCGCGCGCCTTGAGAATGCCTTGCGCGATACCCTTTTCCTCGATGTTCATGTGGTAGGTGTCGAGATGGACGAACAGGTTGTCGGCGCCGACCTTCTCGCACAGCATCACGGCCTGCTCGGCGGTGTTCAGCAGATGGTTTTCATAGCGATTGACCGCCTCGAGGCCATAATCCATGCCTTTCGACTTGGCATAGGCCGCGGCCTTTTCGACCACGCGGGCCGTGGCATCGTATTCCGCCTCGGTCGGCCGCTTGCCGGTGCGTTGGCCGATGCCGCCATAAATGACGCCGCTCATGGCCTTCGCACCGATTGCGGATGACTTGTCGATCGCCATCCGAAGGAATTCGAGCGCGCCGTCCGGATTGTTGGTCGGAAGCCGGTCCAGCGGAAGGCCGAGCGAGCACACGCATTCGACCTCGTGCTTTTCAAGAAGACCACGGGTATGGGCTGCATCCACCCCTTCCGGATCAAGCATGGTGATCTCGAGAAAGTCGATGTCGTATTTCACGGCCTCGGGAATGGCAAACTCGGCCGCGTCCCGGTTCCATTCCATCGCCCACATAGCCGTATGAACGCCAAAACCACTGATACTCATTATTGTCTTCCTTGCTGCGATGTTGAAGGTGAAGGTCTGGCCCTGAGGGCGCCCAGCCTGCTGCGGTGCGACCAGAGGTAGCGCGCCACCATGACGGAGAGCAGGATCGCGCCCCAAAGGGCTGTCGCCAGATGCTGGTTGGTGCCGAGAAGGTTGAGGCCGGAGCCGATGATCTGCAGGATGATCAGCGCGAGAACGACGTTCGAGACCCTCCCGAACCCGCCGAAAGGATCGACGCGGCCGAGAAAGCAGGCAAGCACCGTGATCAGCAGATAGGCCTCGCCATGGCCGACGCGGACCGAGTTGAAGCGGCTCGCCATGATGATGCCCGCCACCGCGCACATGAATCCGGACAGCGCGTAGATCATGGTCAGGGTAAAGCGGGTATCGATGCCGGAATAGCGCGTGGCTTCCGGATTGGATCCGAGCATGAAGATCGAGAAGCCGAGCCGCGTCCGGTTGAGGATCAGCGCCCAGAGACCGACGCAGGCGGCAAACACGATCAGCGGTGCAGGTATCCCGAAGAGCGTCCCCTGACCGAGCGCCGAGATTGCCGGGGGAAAGCCGGAGACGCTGCCGCCGCGGGTCAGGAACTCTCCGAGCCCGCGCAGGAAGATCATCATGGCAAGCGATGCCAGGATCGGATGCGCGCCGGTATAAGCGATGATGGCACCGAGCAGCCAGCCGATGATGACCCCGCTTGCAAGTGCGGCCACGACAGCAAGCAGCATCACGGCCGGACCGGCTTCCGCGCCGCCGCCCCAGGTGATCACCCAGGCAAGCACCAGTCCCGAAATATTGGCCGAAAAGGTGATCGCAAGATTGAGGCCACCCGAAAGGATCGGGATGAACATCGCCAGCGTCAGCAAGCCGAGTTCGGGAAGCTGAAATGCAATCGAAGAAAAGGTCGCACCGGTGAGGAACCGGTCGGACAGCGAGCCGAACAACCCGACAAGCGCAACCAGAACGACGACAAGTCCCAGAATTTCGCTGCCGGCAGCCGTGCGGGGAAACAGATGTTTGCGTGATCGTGTCATGTGCCGGATCCCGTCGTGCTGGTGTTTGCCTTGAAACGGCGCAGTTTCTCGCTGACGAGGCCCAACGTCTCTGCAGACATTGCGATCGCGATCAGGATGATGGCGCCGACAATCATGCGGAAGGCGTAGGGCGATATGCCGAGGAGGTTGAGACCATTCTGCGTGATCGCAATCAGCGCCAGCCCGAGAACCGCGCCGAGCAGCGTCCCGCGACCGCCGCCAAGGCGCGCGCCACCGAGCACAACCGCAGCCAGAACCTCAAGCTCCCGCCCGTAAAGCGCGTTCGGAACCACTTCCTGCGCATAATGCGCCTGCATCAGACCTGCGACACCCGCGCAGGCGCCGAGCCAGCAATAGGCAAGATAGTGCATCGCGCCGATATTGATGCCGAGCCTGCGGGCGCCTTCGGTATTGTCGCCCATGGCGAACAGCTGGCGGCCGAAGTTCAGGCGGCGCAGCAACAGCCACGTCGCAAACACGACCACCGCCATGACGGCGACGGGCAAGGTGATCTCGGCCCACCCCATCGGGGTTTCCCGCTCGAACAGCACGATCCGGTCGACCATCCAGTCCGGCAGCAGGTAGATCGACACGCCGCCGGTCGCGAACATCAACAGTCCGAAGAACAGGTTGAAGGTCGCGATGGTGACGACGATCGAGATGATCCGGAAGTGATAGATCATCGCCGCGTTGATGGCGCCCAGCATCGCGCCAAAGCTTATGGCGAGCGCGAAGCCTATGGCCCAGTTGCCGCCGCCGAAATGCATCAGCGTCGTGACCACGAGATACTGGACGACCGAAGCGGCGACGGCAAAGGAGATATCGATGCCGCCTGCAATCAGCACCACCAGGAGACCGGCGGCAAAGATGATGTTCACCGCGGAATAGTTCAGAAGGTCGAACAGGTTGACCAGCGTGAAGAAGGTGTCGGTGGAAATGGCAAGGCCGATCACGATCAGCGTGATCACCGCCGAAAGCCACATTTCCGTGCCCGTGAGTCTGGGCAGATATCTACGCATGGACCGCCTCCTCGATACGATCGATATTCGTTTCGGCAGGCACGAAAGTCTCGACGATGCGGCCGTCGCGCATGTGGAGGACCCTGTCGGCATTGAAATAGACTTCCGGTGTCTCGTCGGAGATCAGCAGGATTGCCATGCCCTTGGCGGCCAAGTCGCTTACGATTTCGAAGATGCCGGCGCGCGCGCCAACGTCTACGCCGACCGTAGGACTGTCGAGGATGAGCAGCTTCGGATTGGTCGCGAGCCATTTCGCCAGAACGATGCGCTGCTGATTGCCGCCCGAAAGGCTTGAAACAGGATCGGTGGTCTCGCCGATCTTCACCCGCAGCCGGCCGATCCAGTCATCGACCAGCGTTTTCTTCTTTGAAGGAGACAGCAGGCGGTTGCTGAGAAGCCGGTCAAGCACCGATATCACGGTATTGTCCGCGATCGACTGGGGCTGGATCAGCCCGAGCGACAGCCGGTCTTCCGAGACATAGGCGATGCCGGCCCGGATCGCATCCCGGTTTGATGTCATCCGGAGACGCTCTCCGTCCATCGAGATCTCGCCCGCATCGGCATGGTTCAGGCCGAAGAGCGTGAGCGCAAGCTCGGTGCGCCCGGCGCCCAGGCGGCCCGTCAGGCCGACCACTTCGCCGGGTGCGATGTCGAGATCGATCCCTTCATACTCACCGCGCCGGGTAAGGCCGCGCACAGACAGCAGCGGTTTCGCGGTTTGCGCCTGCGGCACGCGCACCTCATAATCGAAGTTCCGCCCGGTCATCAGTTCGGTCAGACGCGCCTGGGTCATGCCTGCGGTCGGGTAAGTCCCGACATATTTCCCGTCGCGCAGCACCGTGACCCGGGAGCAGACATCGAGCACCTCTGCAAGCCGGTGGCTGACGAAAACTAC
Organism: Martelella limonii; assembly: GCF_013344475.1. GTDB lineage: Bacteria > Pseudomonadota > Alphaproteobacteria > Rhizobiales > Rhizobiaceae > Martelella > Martelella limonii. The sequence continues at coordinate 789,203 of NZ_JABUOU010000001.1, forward strand.
GGCGACGCCCTGCTCCGACAGACGCCGGACGATGGCAACCAGCGCTTCGGTTTCATGGCGTGAAAGCGACGCCGTCGGCTCATCCATGAACACCAGACGCGCATCGGCAATCAGAGCGCGGGCAACCGCGACCAGCTGCCGGCTCGCAATCGAAAGCGAGGAGACCTTTGCCTCGAGGTCGATCGAGACGCCAAGGCGATCGAGGATCCGCGCGGCCTCCCGGCGCATCGCATCGTGATTGACGAATTTCAGCCGGCTGCCAAGATTGCGTTCGAAGGCGATGTTTTCCGCGACGCTCATTTCCGGAAACAGCGCAAGGTCCTGCCAGATCACCTGAATGCCCATTTCGCGGGCCTTGGAAGGATCGAGATCGCTCATGTCCTGGCCGTCCCATTCCATCACCCCGCCAGGCTCGGGCTTGTGGACGCCGCTGACGGTTTTGATCAGCGTCGATTTCCCGCAGCCATTTTCGCCTGCAAGGCAGAGGACTTCGCCCGGCCACACATTGAAGCTGACATCATCGAGAGCCTGCACGCCGCCGAAGCGCTTCGAGATATGCTCGAGGCGCAGCAGGCATGGGCCCTCGTCAGCTGGCGCCTGAGAAGGCGTTCGCTCGTCCGTCATGGATCCACCTGGTTTTTAGAAACATCAAAGGGACAAGCGCCCGGCGCATCGGCAGATGCCGTTCCGCACCGGGCGCAACAGTTGCTGCTAGAGGCCGAGACCAGCCAGATCGTCCACGGTATCCTTGTTGATCTGCACCAGCTGATCGACAATGATATCACGACCCTCGACATCGGGATCGATGACGCCAAGGCCCTCGATCTCCATGCCGGCCTCGATCTTTTCGCCATTCACCAGCATGGTGCCGAGCGTCACGAACACCTCCCCGGCCTGCTTCGGGTTCCACATGAACCCGCCGGAGAGCACGCCGTCATGGACGAGCTTGCGGCCCTGCCCCGGCGAGAACGGTCCGAGCACCACGACCTCACCCACCTTGCGGCGTTCTTCCACGGCACGGGCCGCGCCGATCGGGCCCTGGCTGCCGAAACCGAGGATGCCGCCGAGATCCGGATTGGCGCGCATCAGGTCGAGCGCGGTCTTGCGCGAGGCATCGACATCTTCGGCAACGCCGTAGCGGTCGCCGACGATTTCCATGTCCGGATAGTTTTCCTGGATATAGGCGATGGCGGCGTCAGCCCAGGCATTGTGGAGCGGAACGGTCAGACCGCCAACGAATACGGCATACTTGCCTTTTCCATCCATCATCTCGCCCAGCTGCTTGCCATAGGCCTCACCGAAGCCGACCGCCGAAGCGAGCTCGAAGTCCCAGTCGACATTCTGCTGATCGGGCGATTCGTGGGTCAGAACGATGATGCCCTGATCGCGGGCGCGCTTCAGGACCGGCTCCAGCACGGCAGCATCGTTCGGCACGACGCCGATCACATCCACGCCCTGGGCAATCAGATCTTCGATCGCCCGGACCTGGAGCGCCGGATCGGCGCTGGTCGGGCCGATCATGAAACCGTTCACGCCGAGCTCAGCAGCCTTTTCCTCGATGCCAGCTTCCATCGCGTTGAACCACGGAATTCCGCCGATCTTCGCAACAACGCCGATCGTGGTCTGATCCTGCGCCTGAACTGACGGAACGGCAAATACGGTCATCATCGTGGCTGCGCCCGCCAATAGCGCGCGACGGGTCATGGAAATCAATGCCATGGGGCTCTCCTCCTGTTGAAATCTGCGAATCCGGTCTCGGCCTCCTGCCGCTATTTCCGCCGGATGCGCTTAGCTAAATCCTTTTAGCTTGCAGTGTCAATCCGGTTTTGCAATTGTCAACCTGCAACGCTACAGCTAAGCGAAATGATGAAAAACGGATGACTCCATGAGCAAAACGAGGAAAAGGCCAACGATTCGCGACCTTGCCGAGGCCGCTGGCACCTCTGTTTCGACCGTGAGCTTCGTGCTCAACGGAACATGGCAAAAGCACCGCACGAATCCGGAGACAGCCGAACGTGTGCTCGCGCTCGCCGCAGAGCTCGGCTACCAGGCCAATCAGCGCGCCCGCGCGCTCCGCCTTGGGCGGTCATCGCTTGCGGGCATGATCATTCCCCATCACCGAAATCGATTCTTTGCCGGACTGGTGGAAAATTTCGAGAGCGAAGCGCGCGCGCGCGGTCTGGTGCCGATTGTCGTCAGCACCCAGCGCGACCCGGAAATAGAACGTCAGGTCGCGGCGAGACTGGTGATGCAGGATGTCGAGCTTCTGGTGGTCGCCGGTGTCGAAAACCCGTCCTCAATCAATCGCCTATGCCGCAACAAGGGCGTTCGCTGCGTCAATGTCGACCTTCCGGGTCCCGACGCCTTTTCGGTGGTGACGGACAATTTCGGCGGCGCGCGCGCCCTGACGCGCCGTCTTCTGGAAGATCTCGCCCCGGACGCACGCGCGATCTTTCTCGGCGGGCGCGAAAGCGAATATGCGACGGACCTTCGTATCAAGGGCTTTCTGGCCGCGATGCAGGAGAAGAACCTGACAGCCGGGGATGGCGACATCGTCCGCTGCGGCTATAGTCCTGTCGCCGCCCACAAGGCGCTGTCAGACCTGTTCGAAACCCCCGGCAACCCACCACTTGCCATGCTCATCAACTCGATCACGGCGTTCGAAGGTTTTGCGACGTTCTGGCGGGATCGCCCGGATCTCGCCAGCAATGTGCGCGTGGCCTGCTTCGACTGGGACCCCTTCGCGGCCTGCCTGCCGGTGAAAACGCTGATGCTGCGTCAGGATGTCGAAAACCTGATCAAGGTCTGCTTTGCGTGGTTCGACGGCGAAGAAGAGCGGGCGGGCGAGATTTCCGTCGTGCCGCCCCGGCTGATCATCGACGATCCGGGTCCGGAATACGATTAACAAAACGGACAACAGCCGTTTTCCCGAGGGAGGAATGCAATGGAAAAGAGGGTCGAGCTGGCAGAGCTCGCTGACGAACTGCAACAGCTCGCGACCGGCGACCGCCGGACGCTTGTCGCGCTTGCGGGTCCGCCCGGCGCAGGCAAAAGCCATGTCGCAGATTCGCTCTTCGATCTCCTGAACGACACTCTGCCCGGCAAGGTTCAGGTCCTTCCCATGGATGGCTTCCACTACGACGATATCGTGCTCAAGGCGCGCGGCGACCTCGCGCGAAAGGGCGCGCCACACACGTTCGACGCCGGCGGGCTCCTGTCCGCGCTCCGACGCATCCAGAAGGACGACGGCGAAGAGGTTGCCGTGCCGGTCTTCGATCGCGCAATCGAGATCGCGCGCGCCGGCGCCCGCATTATCGGACCGGAAGCCCGGCTGATTATCGTCGAAGGCAATTATCTTCTTCTCGACGACGTTCGCTGGCATCCGGTGACGGCGATGTTCGACAAGACGGTGTTCATCGACGTTCCGGAAGAGGTGCTTCACGATCGCCTGTCGGCACGATGGGCACATTTCAGCCCGGAAGACCGCACACGAAAAATGGAGGGCAACGATCTGCCGAACATGCGGCTCGTACGCGCCAATAGTCGACCCGCCGATTATCGCCTGCCCAACGGTTGAGCGGTCAGACGCGCCACTGCTCCGCCGCTACCCTGCAGGTCCGGTCAGGAATGCGGCGAGGGCTGCGTTGAAGGCGGTCGCGGCCCCCACATTGACGATGTGGCGTCCGTTGAGAATGCAGAGTTTTCCGGCCTGCACCGTATCGGCAATCACGGCGAGATCGGAAGGCGGGCAGACGGGGTCATCGGCGCCGGCAATGGCGAGCACGGGGTTTGCTATCTCGGAAAGAGCATCGCGAAAATCCGCCTTGGCGAGCGCGGCGCAGCAGGCGGCGTAGGCATCTGAATCTGTTGCCACAAAACGATCGATGATGCCGGCAACGACAGTCGGGTTTTCCACCGCAAATTCCGGCGTGAACCAGCGTTCTCGGGTTCCAGCGGCCAAGCTTGCGACGCCGTGTGCACGGACGGCTGCAATGCGATCGGCCCAGCCGTTTGCGCTGCCGATCCGGGCGGCTGTTGCGCAAAAGGCCATGCGATCAAACCGCTCCGGCGCATTGATCGCAAGCCACTGTCCCGTCAATCCCCCGATAGACAAGCCGCAGAAATGCGCGCGCCCGATGTCGAGTGCGTCCATCAGCGCCAGGACGTCGCCTCCGAGATCATCCATCGTATAAGGCCCCTGCGGGGCACCGGAGGCGCCGTGGCCGCGGCGGTCATAGCGCAGGATCTGGAAATGATCGGCAAGGCCCGCGACCTGCGCATCCCACATGGTGTAATCGGTTCCGAGCGAGTTGCAGAACACCAGCCACGGCCCGGCCCCGCCATCAACGCGGTAATTGATCCTGTGTGAGGTCAGATCGAGATGCGGCATGATGAAACTCCGGTGTCTGTTCCAGGGCGGGCAACGCGCCCCTCATATCATAAAACAGCGCGCCCTCTCGCTCTGAAATCCGGGGACGACCGCGCAGGCATCACCCTGCCCTCGCTATGGTCGTGCACTGGCCGACCTCGTCTTCAAGCAGATGCACCAGGCAGACATCTTGCCCGAGGCTATGCGGATCTCTGACACCGGACCCGCACTGCGTCTTGCGCGAGCGGAAAGAGATCTAGCCACGCTGAAGCATGCCGAACAGATCGCGCGGGTCGTCTGGATCTGCGATCATGTCGAGGTTTTCGAAAAAGCCCGTCCCCTTGATCCGCTCCGCGACGTAGCAAAGTGCTGTAAAATCCTCGATCGCGAAGCCGACGCTGTCGAACAGGGTGATCTGGCTTTCGTCCGTGCGGCCGGCCTCGCCGCCTGCAAGCACCTTCCAGAACTCGACCACGGGGTAGTCATCGCCCATCTGCTGGATCTCGCCCTCGATCCGCGTTTGCGGCGGATATTCGACGAAGGTTGTCGCGCGCTTAAGGATATCGGGGTGGAGTTCAGTCTTGCCGGGGCAGTCGCCGCCGATCGCATTGATATGAATTCCCGCTCCGATCATGTTGTCCGTCAGGATCGTGGCATACTGCTTGTCCGCCGTGCAGGTGGTGACGATCCCGGCCCCCACCACCGCGTCTTCGGGCGAACGGCAGGCTGTCACCGAAAGACCGCTGCCTTCCAGATTGCGGCGCGTCTTTTCCGTTGCCTCAGGATCGATATCGTAGAGCCGGAGCGACCTGACGCCGGCGACGGCCTTCATCGCCAGTGCCTGGAATTCGGCCTGCGCGCCATTGCCGATCATCGCCATCGTTGCGGCATTCTCCGGCGCTAGATGGCGGGCAACCATGGCAGAGGTCGCTGCCGTGCGGATGGCGGTCAGAAGCGTCATCTCGGTCAGAAGAACCGGGTAGCCGGTCGCGACATCGGCGAGCAGCCCGAATGCGGTCACCGTCTGGTGGCCCGTCAGCTTGTTGTCGGGATGGCCATTCACATATTTGAAGCCGTAGCGGATGCCGTCGGAGGTCGGCATCAGTTCGATAACGCCACCTTCGGAATGAGCGGCCACGCGGGGCGTCTTATCGAACTGCTCCCAGCGCAGGAAATCCTTCTCCAGCGCCTCGACAAGTTCGATCATCATCGTCTCGATGCCGATGCTATGCACCAGCCGCATCATGTTTTCGACGCTGACGAAAGGCACATAGGCTTTGGCGGATGGCGTCGGCATTGAGACTTCCCTTCACATATTCATCGCAGCGAAGTCTAGGCCGGTTTGCATGCCAGCGAACAGACCAATATTGCATTTAAATCGGACAAGCGGCAGCCGACTGTGAGCCGCAGCCCTCTGACCGCGAGTGCGGGCAGCGGCAAGACCTATCAAAAGGGGAACCATCAGGAGGTTTGCGAAGAGAGGTCCTGTTCCTTCGCGCCAAAGACCAGGCTGCGGTTGACCTCCCAGAGCGGTATCGCCACCGAATAGAGAAAGCCCTGAAGATCATCGCAGCCGATCCGCGCCAGACGCTCTTCCTGCGCCTTGGTTTCGACCCCCTCGGCCGTCGTTTTTAGACCCTTGGCGTGCGCCAGATCGACGATCGCACGGATGATCGCCTCGTCATCACTGCGCGGACCGAGACCTTGGACAAAACTCTTGTCAATCTTGATACGGTCGACGTTGAGCGAATGGAGGCGTCCAAGGGAAGAAAATCCGGTGCCGAAATCGTCGATCGCGATCCGGACGCCCATATTGCGAAGGCTGCGGAGATTGTCGCCAGCGATGCTGTTCTCGTCAGTCGCAGCCGATTCGGTGATTTCAAGCTCGAGCCTGCGCGCCTCAAGGCCAGTATCTTCCAGAATGGACCGCACCCGTGCGGCATAGTCTGGATCGCCGAGTTCGACCGCAGATACATTGACAGCAACCGTCATTTCGGACCAGGCCGCGGCGGCAATGCAGGCTTCGCGCATCACGAGAGTGCCGATCTGCGAGATCAGCCCCGTGTCCTCGGCAATAGGGATGAAGAGTTCGGGTGAAATCCAGCCGTTTTCGGGATGGCGCCAGCGCAGAAGCGCCTCATAACCAATGGTCTTGTGGCTTTCGCTCGACAGGATCGGCTGATAGTAGACCAGCAACTGTCCCTCTTCGCTCAGGGCCTTTCTCAGGTCTGTCTCGGTATGCTGACGCAGCTTCAAGGCCTGGTCCATCGCCTGCGAAAAGAAGGAGTAGCGGCCGCGGCCGGTGGTCTTGGAATAATAGAGCGCGACATCCGCCTTTCTCAGAAGCTCGGTTCGGTCCATACCGTCAACCTGCGCCACGGAAGCGCCAACGCTCACGCCGACGAAAACCTTGTTTCCCCCAATGTCGAAGGGACGGCGTGCCTCATCGATGATCGCCTGACAGATGCCCTCCATCTCGTCACAGTCGGCGTAGTTGCGCAGCATCAGCGCGAACTCGTCGCCTCCGAAACGGGCAACGATGTCATCCTCGCCCACAAGGGCAGCGAGACGCCGCCCGAACTCGTAAATCAGAGCATCGCCCGCGGAATGACCGAGTGTGTCGTTGACCTGCTTGAAACGATCGAGGTCGAGGTAAAGCAGCGATATCCCTGAATTGCCGGCTTCAGCCAGCGCCTCATCGACCCGGTCATTGAAGCTCGTCCTGTTTGGCAGGCCAGTCAAAGAATCGTGAAGCGCAAGGTAGCGGATCCGCTCTTCGCTCGCGGCAAGGCGTTTCGCGCGTTTGCGGTTGAGGGCGAGGAAGGTGACCACGAGGATAAGGGCCAGCACAATCACCGCGGTCAGCACCGGCACGACCTTGGAAATGATCACATAACCGGGTTGATAGGGATGCCAGACGAAATATCCGATCGTGGCACCGCCATCGGATTTCAGCGGTTGGCTGGACAATCCCCGCTCATTGGCGGCGACCCACGAGAAATAGAGGTCCTCGAACATGTAGTCGGTCTGCAGTTCCTCGACGAGACTGCCATCAACGAACCTGACCAACACATGGACATACTCTTCTCCTGGTATCTGCTCGATATTGCCGGTATCCGACACGATCGGCTTCACGGTCACGATCGCAGGTCTGTTCCGTATGACGGCGATGTCCGCGACGCCGGGGCTGAGCACCATCTCGTTCACCTGGCTGACATCGCCTGCCCGCATCTTCGAGCGCAAGGCGTCCACAAGCGGGACAACCTCCGGCGCGATGGCTTCGAAGGCTTCGGGAGACGCGCGCCCGCCATTGGTGTAGGCGTAAATGGGCTGGTCCCGGGGGCCGAGTACGTAGGCGCCGTCGAAGCCGAAATAGTCGCCCATCCACGCGCCGAGATTGATATCGATCCAATCGGTGTCATTCAGCCGAACCTGCTCGACTGCATCGTCCCAGACCGTCACGCTCTCCTGATCGTGAGCTGCAGCCTCTCGGAGCTTGGAGACGACAAGTTCGACAAGCCTCGACTGACGATCGCGCGAAGCGTGGTCGGTCGTATGGGAAGACCAGAGCAACAGACCGAGCACACCGAAGCCGACAAGCAATGTCAGCGCCACTGCGGGCAAAATCTGCGTAAGCAGAAATCTTGAGCGTTCGAGACGAATTTTGTTTTTCATTATTGGTCCCAAAAGACGGACTGAACAGAGACTATGGACAGGGCTGTTTTCCGGCGCAAGTGAATATTCTTACACAAGCATTATTTGCAAAAAATGCAGATTAGCTCAACTGAAACGATTGCAACAAAGTCTTATCGCAAACCGCTTACGCACTTGAACAGACAGCAGCGGTGGGCGTGCATCAGGATTTTTGGCGAGATTGCAGACCTGTTCTCTTGGCGCATAGACAGATTTCAGCGCTTTTCAGACTATTTCACGGGCGCACTCATTCTCTTCCGGCGCGACGTCAGCAGGCGAACACTTTGTTGTGAAGAGATATTTCACATTTCATCACACTGCCGGCCCGTGTCGGCCTCGCCACCATGCCGACGCATCGGGTGGGCCGTCATTGTCCGAGGCAAACGCGGCACGTTTTCATGGATGCAATCGCAGAAGTCGGTTATCGGTAAGTGCGAAAGTACCGGTCGCCGTGGCACCGACCGATGATGGCATGACACAGGAGTTGCCCGAGACATGATCGAACGCTTTTCTCACGCCAGCCATTGGGGGACCTACACGGTTCTGGTCGAAAACGGCAGGATCGTCGGCGTGGAACCCTTTCCGGGCGATCCGGAACCCTCAGACATCATCCATTCCGTCGTCGAATGGGCGAAGCCGGAGAACCGGGTCCTGCAGCCGATGGTGCGCGAGGCATGGCTATCGGATCGCCCTGCGGCGTCCCGCAGCAGGCGGGGCGACGACCGTTTCGTGACGGTCAGTTGGGACGATGCGCTGGACCTCGTGTCGGGCGAAATCAGGCGCGTCGCGGGCGAACACGGCAACGAATCCATCTTTGCAGGGTCCTACGGATGGACAAGCGCCGGGCGCTTCCATCACGCACCCACCCTCTTGAAGCGCATGCTGAACCTTGTCGGCGGCTATACCGGCCATGTCGATACCTATTCGATCGCGGCAGGCCCCGTCATCCTGCGCCACACGCTTGGCAACGAGGATGCGTGCGGCGGCAAGGCGAGCACGCTCGACACGCTGATCGACCATACCGAGACACTGCTCGTCTTCGGCGCCCTGAGCCCCCGCACCGCGCAGAACGAATCCGGGGGCATCTCCGTCCACACGCTTTCCGAAAACCTCGCGCGCATGCGCGACAAGGGCATGCGGATTGTCCACATTTCGCCCGTGCGTGACGACATTCCCGACTGGGTCGGCGCCGAATGGTGGCCGATCAAGCCCAACACCGACACTGCCCTTCTCCTTGGCCTTGCGGGCGAGATCATCGCCGAGAACCGCCACGACCGCGCCTTCCTGGAGACATACACAAGCGGAGCCCAGGAGCTGCTTGCCTATCTTGAAGGAAAAAGCGACGGAGAGCCCAAGACCGCCGCGTGGGCGGCTTCCATCACCGGACTTTCCGCCGACCGGATCCGTCAACTGTCTCGGCAGCTCACCGAAACCCGCAGTTTCATGACGCTGAGCTGGTCGCTCCAGCGTGCCCACCACGGAGAGCAGCCATACTGGGCTGCCCTCGGCCTTGCATCGCTGATCGGCCAGATCGGTCTGCCGGGCGGCGGCGTTGGTTATGGATATGGTTCGCTTGGCGCTGTCGGCGCCGATATCGGGGTCGGACGGTCGCCTGCGATGAGCCAGGGCATCAAGCCCATCAACAGCTTCATTCCGGTGGCGAGGATAAGCGACCTGTTGCTGAAGCCAGGCGAGACCTACACCTATAGCGGCAAGACCCGCACCTACCCGGATATCCGGCTGGTCTATTGGGCAGGCGGCAATCCCTTCCATCACCACCAGGATCTGAACCGCCTTCAGGAGGCCTGGACACGGCCGGAAACAATCATCGTGCAGGATCCGATGCTGACCGCGACCGCGCGGCGGGCCGACATCATCCTGCCGGCATCGACCTCTCTTGAGCGCAACGACATCGCAGGCCACAGACGCTCGAACATGATCATCGCCATGCAGAAGGCAATCGAACCACTGGGCGAATCGCGATCGGATTTCGAAATCTTTCGGGCGCTTGCGCAAAGGCTCGGCGTCGAGCAAGCCTTCACGGAAGGACGCGACGAGGACGGATGGCTGCGCCATCTCTACGCGTTGACCGCAGACCATGCGAGGAGCACGCTCGGCCAAGCGATGCCGGACTTCGATACATTCTGGTCTGAGGGGGCGGTCCCGGTCCCAATGAAGGGCAACCACGTCTACCTTTCCGAATTTCGTGCCGATCCTCACAAGGCCCGGCTGCCGACGGAAACCGGAAAGATCGTTCTGGGCAGCCGCAGGCTCGGCACGCTGGCGCTTGAGGATTGCCCGCCGCATGCGACCTGGATCGAACCGATGGAATGGCTTGGCGATGAGGCGGGCGACCGGCTGCATCTGATCTCGTCTCAGCCGAAGGGGCGACTGCACAGCCAACTCGACACCGGCAGGGCAAGCCTTGCAGAAAAGCGCGGCGGTCGCGAACAGGCGGCGATCCACCCGCTCGATGCGTCCGAGCGGGGCATCGCGGAAGGAGACGTCGTCCGGCTTTCGAACGCGCGCGGCGCCTGCCTTGCCACGGCGAAACTCACCGAGAATGTGCGACAAGGCGTGATCGTGCTGCCGACGGGCGCGTGGTTCACCCCAGATCCACAAACGGGCTGCGACCTTGCCGGCAATCCCAACGTACTCACCCCTGATATCCCGACATCGGGTTTCGGCCAGGGCTGTGCTGCGCATACATGCCTGGTTCATGTCGAAAAGACCGAAGCGCCCGATCGGCAGGCCGCATCGGTCTATCGGGATGCGGCAAGGCGTCAGATGGCGGGCGTCCGGTAGGCCGCGCGCCTGCGATCACGTCGCGGCCCCAGACTTTCTTGGCTGCCGGCCCGGCAAGCGAAAGGGTAAGATGAGACGGGAGGATGAGATGAGTATCGAGCAAGACGTTTCAGCGTCCATTGTGACGCCGCGTGATGCGGCAAGCATTGTGGTCATTCGCGACAGGCTGACAGCGCCCAGCGTGCTCATGGGACAAAGATCGCAATCGTCCTCGTTCATGCCCTCGCGCTTTGTGTTTCCCGGCGGCAGTGTCGATGCGACAGACAGCGCGGTGCGCCTTTCGGGTGACCTCAACCCGATCTGCAGCGCACGCCTTGCCCAGCACGATGGTGCGCCGGAACTGACATCGGCGCTGGTGGCGGCCGCGATCAGGGAATTGTGGGAAGAGACCGGCCAGATCCTCGGCCGCCGCGGCGCCTGGTCCGGCGCGGTGCCGAAGGGTTGGGAAGGGTTTGCCTCTGCCGGTTTCGTGCCCTCTGCAGCGGCAGTCAGCTACGTCTTCCGCGCGATTACGCCGATCACCATGCACAAGCGCTTCGATGCGCGGTTCTTCCTCGTCGATGCCGAAGAACTCGGCTCGGATCCGGACGACTTTTCACGCGCGGATGCCGAATTGTCGCATCTTCAGTGGATACCGCTCGAGCGGGCACGCGACTTCAGCCTGCCGCGCATTACCGAACAGGTGCTTGACGATATCGCCGTCATTCTTGGACACGACATGAAAGTGCCCGAGGTCCGCTTCTTCTACAACGCCCCCGGCGTCAGCGAATTCCGGACAATCTTGTGACGGCAAACGGATGATCATCGAAAAACTGTAATCTCCGCCGGATAGGTTCCACTGCCCGTCAACGATAAGAGAAAACGGATCAATGACAGATCTTGCCAGCTCGGCCTCTCTCCTGCCTTCAACCGAACCCGTAGAAGCCATTTCGGACACCGATCCGCTGCTGATTGCGCCAGACACATCCTGCGCGGAAGCCGCGAAGCGTTTTGCCGCGAAAGAAGGCCACTTCTACACGCTCGCCTGCGTCGTTGATGCCGAGCGGCGCTTTCTCGGGCTCCTCAATCTGCAGGACTGCCTCAAAAGCGGCGCTGATGAACCGGTCGAGCGGATCATGAACCGCAAGGCAAAGACAGTCCGGATCGGCGCCACCACGGCCGAGCGCGCCGCCTTTCTGATGGACGAACGCCATATCGACCTGCTTCCGGTTCTCGATGCGGAGGGGAGAGTTGCGGGGGTTGTCCATGGCGAACGCGCGCATGCCTTTCTGGTGGACGAGTTGCAGGCGGATGCCGACCGCTGGGCCGGTCTTTCCGGCAAGGTTCAGGACGACTATTTCCAGCACACCGTCTGGAGCGATTTTCGCCGCCGTTTCCCCTGGGTTCTGGTGCTGGCGATTGCCGGTCTTGCCGCCGGCTATGTCGTTCATATCTACGAGGATGCGCTCGATGCGCTGGTCATCCTCGCGCTCTATATGCCGATGGTCGCCGATACCGGCGGCAATGTCGGCACCCAGTCCGCAAGTCTGGTCACGAGGGTGCTGAGCAGCGGGGATCTCAGATGGCCGGATGCGATGCGGATCCTGTGGCGGGAAACGCGGGTGTCGCTGCTGATGGCGGCGATGCTGTTCCTGTTCGCCTTTCTCAAGGTCTTGCTGATTTCGAATGCGGCCGATGTGCCGCAGGGCCTGTCGCTCGAAACGATCGGCTTTGCGATCGCGATTGCCCTTGCGGCCCAGGTCTTCTCTGCAACCCTCATCGGGGCGATGCTGCCGCTTGCCGCGATCGCGGTCAGGCAGGACCCTGCCGTCGTTTCCGGACCGGCACTGACCACGATCGTGGACCTCACCGGCCTGCTGCTCTACTTCACGATCACGGCTTATGTTCTGGGGCTTTCGGGGCCGACTTTCTGATGCGGCGCGCGCTCAAAGCTTGATCTGCACGCCAAGCTCGACAACCTTTTCCGGCGGAAGCTTGTAGAAGGATGTCGAGCGCATCGCATTGCGCGCCAGGAACATGAACAGCTTCTGCTGCAGGCGGCGCAGGAAGAACACCCGCTGCGACGGAATGATGGTCTCGTGCCCCACGAAATAGGTGAGTTGCTCGAGGTCGAGACTGTTATCCACTTCCGCATAGAGACGCAGCGCGACCGGAATATTGGGCGATTGCATGAACCCATAATGCAGGTGCAGCACGGTAAAGTTCTGCCCCAGATCCTGCGCCTCGAACCGCCCGCGCGCGTTCACGCTTGGCACTTCATCGCTGATCACATTCAGCAGGATGACCCGCTCGTGGAGTACCGGCAGGTGTCGGAACTGCTGCATCAGCGCACGCGGAACGCGCGGGAGCGAAGCGGTGAGAAACACCGCGGTACCCGGCACCCGCGGGACATCCTTGCCGCGCAATTCCTCCAGAAAAACATCGAGGTTCATGCCATCCTCGGTCAGAAAACGCACGATCCGTCTCCGGCCGAAGGACCAGGCGCGCATGATGACGAACACCAGCGCGCCGACGGCAAGCGGGAAGAAACCGCCCTCCATGATCTTCAGGCTGTTCGCCGCAAGGAAAGTCAGATCGATCACTGCAAGGCAGAGCGTCAGCGGCAGCACGTACCAGAGTTTCCACTGCCAGCGGTAGATCATCACGAAATAGAGCAGGATGGTGGTGATCACCATCGTCGTGCTGACCGCCACGCCATAGGCGGCAGCCAGGTTTTGCGAGCTGCGGAAGGCAAGCACAAGCGCCACCGTGCAGATGGCCAGCGCAAGGTTGATCGTCGGAACATAGATCTGGCCCGTTTCTTCGGCTGAAGTCTGGCGGATTTCCATACGCGGAAACTGCCCGAGCTGGACGGCCTGCCGCGTGAGCGAGAAAGCGCCCGAAATCACCGCCTGCGATGCAATCACCGTGGCTGCGGTCGCGAGAACGAGGAGCGGGATGCGCAAGGCCGTGGGTGCAAGTCCATAAAAGGGCTGGCTCGCATGCACGCTGTCGGACAGAACAAGGGCGCCTTGTCCGAAATAATTGATGACCAGACACGGAAACACGCATGCAAACCAGGCGAGCCTGATCGGCGATCGGCCGAAATGGCCCATATCCGCATAAAGCGCCTCGCAACCGGTGACGGCCAGAAACACCGCGCCCATCACCACGCCAGCGAGCGCTGGCTTGGCGAGGCCGAACTTGACGGCATAGACCGGATTGAGCGCCTCCAGCACGACCGGATGATGGACGATATTGAGGACGCCGAGCGCCGCGATCGCCGCAAACCAGAGCAGCATGACCGGCCCGAACAGCACTGCCACGCTTGCCGTGCCCCGCCACTGCACCGAAAACAGCGCGAGCAAAATGACGATGGTGATCGGGATAACGAACCGCGCGATTCTGGGCTCGATCGTCTGCAGCCCCTCGACGGCGCTCAGCACCGATATCGCAGGCGTGATCATGCCGTCCCCGTAAAGCAGGGCCGCCCCGAAGAGACCGATGACCAGCAGCGACTTCTTGCCGATGGACGCCTTGCCGCGCCATGGCTGGATCAGGGCAAGAAGCGCCAGGATGCCGCCCTCGCCATGGTTGTCGGCGCGCATCACGATCAGCAGATATTTGATCGAGACCACGATCACCAGCGACCAGACGATCATCGAGAGGATGCCAAGCACGGATGCCTGATCGATGGTCACGTAGCCGAGCGCCGTGCGAAATGCATAGAGCGGGCTGGTGCCGATGTCGCCATAGACGATACCGAGCGCGGCGAGCGACATCATCGCCAGACCCGCCTGCGGTTCCTCGTTCTGCTTTGCCTTCAATCCCCTGCCCCCTGCAGTACAGACTGGTGTTCAAGTCTGTATCACGATCGTTTCAGATTCCCGACAATTAGCCAACTGTTTACGGAGTCAAAGTCCCCGGGGCGTCCGGGTTGCTTGAGGAAAAGCTTGCAGCGCTGCGCCGAATAGGTAAAAATTTACCAGGCGCACCGGGTTTCCCTTGATGCGCGGAGGAAATTCATGGTCACAATTCGAGAAATTGCAAAGGCCGTCGGCGTTTCGGCCGGCACGGTATCGCGCGTCCTGAACTACGATCCGACGCTCTCTGTCAGCGAGGCGAAGCGACAGGCGATCATTGAAACGGCAGAGGCGCTGGACTATGCCACCCCGCGCAACCGGCAGCGCCAGAAGGCGCATCCCATCCGCCGGCCACCGGCGCGCACCGCTATTCCGCTGATTGCGACCGTCCATTTCCTCGACCGCGACGAGGAGCTGATCGATCCCTACTATATCGGCGTGCGGCTTGGCATCGAGCGGCGATCGCAGTTCTACAACAGCGAAATCCTGAAGGTCTTCCACTCGGATCTTGCCAATGCCGCGAGCCTACTGCAAAGCGCTGCTGGCATCATCGCCGTCGGCAAGCACCGGCCGGAGGAAATCGCGTTTCTGGCGGAATGCTGCGAGCATGTGGTATTTGCCGATTTCCTGCCTGCAGACGAGCAGTATGATTGCGTTCACAGCGATCTGGCGGTTGCGACCGTGAAGATTCTCGATGGCCTTTCCGCCGCCGGCTACAAGCGGATCGCCTTTATCGGCGCCGAGGACCGGATCAGCGGTGGCGGCTCGCCCTACAGCGAAACCCGCTGTCGCGCCTATGTCGACTGGCAGAAGGCGAACGGCACCTTCGACCCGGCCCTCATCGCGCTCAACAATGACTGCAATGACGGCCAGAACCTGCGTCTGGAAGTCGGCTATGAACACGCCCGCGATCTGCTCGAGCGCACAGACCGTCCCGATGTCATCCTGACGGCGAATGACAATATCGCAATTGGAACCGGCAGGGCCCTGCTCGAGGCCGGACTTCGCGTTCCCGACGACATCGCGATCGCCTCCTTCAACGACATTCCTGTGGCCCAGTTTCTCAACCCTGCCCTGTCGACGATGAAGATTCCTGGCGAATCGATCGGCGAATGCGCTGTCGATCTTTTGGTCGAAAGGATCAATGGCCGGGATTATACCAAGCGCGTCTCGATCCCGAGCGAGATGATCTGGCGCGACAGCTGCAGGCATCCGCCAGGAATCTGATTTGTTTACCTGTATTTTACTAAATTTTTTATTGCCACGTTTTCCGATTTGCAGTTAGCTGATGATCGAGTGGCGGGGAGAGCCGCGACTTTGTCCTAAAGGGAGGAAAACCAATGGATAAGCAGAGAGTTCTGAGCCGCATCACGGGTGTGGCTCTTTCGGGTGCGTGTGTTCTGGGCGCATCGGCCGCTTTCGCTGGCGAGATCACCATCTGGTGCTGGGACCCCAACTTCAACGTCGCGATCATGAAAGAAGCGGGCGAGATCTACACCAAGTCTCATCCCGACACGACCTTCAACGTCGTCGACTTCGCCAAGGCCGACGTCGAGCAGAAGCTTCAGACGGCGCTCGCGTCCGGCGCGACCAATGCGCTGCCGGATATCGTGCTGATCGAGGACTACGGCGCACAGAAATATCTCCAGTCCTTCCCCGGCGCCTTTGCCGCGATGGACGGCGTTGTCGATTATGACGCCTTCGCACCGTACAAGGTGCAGCTCATGACCGTTGACGGCAAGGTCTACGGCATGCCCTTCGACACCGGCGTCACCGGCATGTACTACCGCCGCGACTATCTTGAGGAAGCGGGCTACAAGCCCGAGGACATGCAGAACATCACCTGGGACCGGTTCATCGAGATTGGCAAGGATGTCGAAGCCAAGACCGGCCACAAGATGACCACGCTCGACCTCAATGACGGCGGCATGACCCGCATCATGATGCAGTCGGCAGGCAGCTGGTATTTCGACGAGAACGGTGATCTCGACATCGTCGACAATGCTGCGCTGAAGGCAGCGCTTGAAACCCAGGCCAAGATTGCCAAGGAAGGCCTGATCTACCCGGCAACCGGCTGGTCGGATTATGTCAACGCGTTCACCTCCGGCAATGTCGCCTCGGTCATCACCGGCGTCTGGATCACCGGCACGATCAAGGCGCAGGAAGACCAGTCCGGCAAGTGGGGCATCGCGCCCATTCCGTCGCTTGGCGGTGTCGAAGGCGCCGGCAATGCGTCGAACCTTGGCGGCTCGAGCTGGTATGTGCTCGAAAGCTCCGACGTGAAGGACGAGGCGGTCGATTTCCTCAATGCGATCTACGCCGAGGACACCGAATTCTACCAGAAGATCCTGGTCGAGCGCGGCGCTGTCGGATCGCTGCTCGCAGCGCGCGAAGGCGAAGCCTACCAGGAAGCCGATCCCTTCTTCGGCGGCGAAAAGGTCTGGCAGAAATTCTCCGACTGGCTGAACCAGATCCCGGCCGTCGACTACGGTATCTTTACCAACGAGCTTGATACCGCCGTTGCCGCAAACCTCCAGTCGCTGATCGACGGCAAGCCGGTCGATGAAGTGCTGAAGGCCATCAACGATCAGGCTAAGTTCCAGATCCAGTAAGGTGCCCTGCGCGGGGCGGCAACGCCGCCCCGCCTTTTGCTCCATGACTTTTACGGGCCGGCGACATGCATCGCCTGCAACTGGGACTAACCATGGCTAAATCCAGACCCGGCAATCTGAAGCGGTTTTACGACGTCAACGGCTGGCTGTTCGTAGCACCAGCGCTGCTGCTCGTTGCCGCCTTCATGTTCTATCCGATCATCCGCTCGCTGGTGCTGTCGTTCTACTCCGGACGCGGCATGATGATGAAATTTGCCGGCTTCTCGAATATCGAGCGGCTCTGGTATGACGCGGTCTTCTGGCAGGCGCTGACCAATACGCTGACCTTCCTGGTCATCCAGGTGCCGGTGATGATCATGCTCGCGCTGATCCTCGCAAACGCGCTCAACAACCCCAAGCTCAGGTTTGCGGGGCTTTTCCGCACCGCGATCTTCCTGCCCTGCGTCTCCTCGCTGGTCGCCTACTCGATCCTGTTCAAGAGCATGTTCGCCACCAATGGCATCGTCAACAGCACGGTGATGGCGATCGGTCTCGCCGATCAGCCGATCGAGTGGTTCACGGATCCGTTCTGGGCAAAGGTCCTGGTGATCCTCGCCATTACCTGGCGCTGGACCGGTTACAACATGATCTTCTATCTCGCAGCGCTTCAGAACATCGACAGGTCGATCTACGAGGCCGCCCGCATCGACGGCGTACCCGCCTGGCGGCGTTTCCTGCACATCACCATTCCGATGCTGAAGCCGGTGATCCTGTTCACCACGATTACCTCCACCATCGGCACGCTGCAGCTCTTCGACGAAGTCTACAATCTGACCGAGGGCAAGGGCGGCCCGGCAAATGCGACGCTGACGCTCTCGCTCTACATCTACAACCTGACCTTCCGCTTCATGCCGAATTTCGGCTACGCGGCGACGGTCTCATACGTCATCGTGCTGATTGTGGCGATCCTCTCCTTCCTGCAGTTCTACGCCGCGAGGGAACGCAAATGACAAAGGGCAGCCTGCTCAGGACCGCGTCCGGTTCGCTGAAATACATCTTCCTCGGGCTCGCCGCCTTCATCTCGGTGTTCCCGTTCTTCTGGATGGTCATCGGGGCAACCAACACGACCGCCGACATCGTCATCGGCAAGGTCACCTTCGGCCGGGCGCTGATGACCAATATCGAGGCGTTCTTCGCCCAGGTCGATGTCGCGCTGATCATGTGGAACTCCATCAAGATCGCAGCCGTGGGCACGGCGTTGACCCTCGCCATAACCTCGCTTGCCGGTTACGGCTTCGAGGTATTCCGCTCGAAATTCCGCGACCGGGTCTATGCGGTCGTGCTGTTGACGCTGATGGTGCCGTTTGCGGCGATCATGATCCCGCTGTTCATGATGACCGCGAAGGCCGGCCTCATCGACAGCCACATCGCCATCATCCTGCCCTTCATCGCCTGGGCCTTCTCGATCTTTTATTTCCGCCAGGCGACCAAGGCGTTTCCCTCGGAACTGCGCGACGCGGCCAAGGTCGATGGCCTGAAGGAATGGCAGATCTTCCTCTACATCTATTTTCCGGTGATGCGCTCGACCTATGCGGCGGCCTTCATCATCGTGTTCATGCTGTACTGGAACAACTACCTCTGGCCGCTGATCGTGCTGCAGTCGAACGAGACCAAGACGATCACGCTCGTCGTCTCCTCGCTCGCCTCTGCCTACTATCCCGATTACGGCACGGTGATGATCGGCACGATCCTCGCCACGCTGCCGACGCTCATCATATTCTTCGCCATGCAACGCCAGTTCGTCCAGGGCATGCTTGGCTCCGTGAAATAGGTCATACACATGCGTAAAGTTCTGAACTTCAATGCCGGCTGGGTGTTTTCCGAGGGTTTCGATGCAGAAGCCGCCAACACGCTGCGTGACGGTGAAACCGTGCGCCTGCCGCACACCGCCGTCGAGCTGCCGTTCAACTATTTCGACGAGACATGCTACCAGCGCGCCTTCACCTATCAGAAATTGATCGCGAAAGAGGAATCCTTTTCGGGCAAGCGCGTGACGCTCGTCTTCGACGCGGCGATGGCCGATTCCGTCGTCTATCTCAACGGAACCGAGATCGCCGCCCACAAGGATGGCTATACGCCCTTCGAGGTTGAAATCGGATCCCATCTGCAAGACGGCGACAACCTGCTCACCGTCAAGATCGACGGCAGCGAGAACCCCGAGATCCCGCCCTTCGGCAATGTCATCGACTACCTGACCTTTGCCGGCATCTACCGCGATGTCTGGCTCAAGATCACCACGCCGGTGGCCATCGACAACGTCAAGATCGAGACGCCGGATGCGCTCTCCGCCCGCAAGACGGTCACCGCCGATGTCTTCCTGACAGAGGCAACCGCCGGCACCCTGCGCGCAAAGCTGAGTGACGCGGACGGCAAGGAGATCGCCACCGCCGAGGCGGCGGCCTCCGGGACGAAGACCCGGCTGTCGATCGAAGGCCTCGAAGGTCTTGAGCTGTGGGATATCGACAGCCCGACGCTCTATACCCTCTCCGTCACGCTTCAGACCGAAGCGGGCACGGATGCCTTTTCAAGCCGTTTCGGCTTCCGCACCGTGTCCTTCGCCGCCGACGGCTTCCGCCTGAACGACCGCCCCCTGAAACTGCGCGGTCTCAACCGTCACCAGAGCTGGCCCTATCTCGGCTATGCCATGGGCCGGCGCGGACAGGAGAAGGACGCCGATATTCTGAAATACGAGCTGGCCTGCAATGTCGCCAGAACCTCGCACTACCCGCAGTCGAAGTACTTCCTTGATCGCTGCGACGAGATTGGCCTGCTGGTGTTCGAGGAAATCCCCGGCTGGCAGCATATCGGCGGCGAAGCCTGGAAACTGGAATCGATCGAAAACGTCCGGCGCATGATCACCCGCGACTGGAACCATCCCTCGATCATCATCTGGGGCGTTCGCATCAACGAATCCGCTGACGACCATGACTTCTACGCCGAGACCAACCGCCTTGCGCACGAACTCGACGCTACCCGCCAGACGGGCGGCGTGCGCTGTATCGAGAACAGCGAGCTGCTTGAAGACGTCTACACCATGAACGACTTCGTCCTGGGTGACGAAGAGCAGCCGGGCAGAAACGAGGCCCGCCGCAGCACGCGGTCGCAAAAGCAGGTGACGGGCCTCTCAAAAAACGTGCCCTACATGATCACCGAATATAACGGTCACATGTACCCGACCAAGCGCTTCGACCAGGAAAGCCGCCAGGCCGAGCACGTGACCCGCCATCTGCAGATGATGAACGCGATCGCCGGCGACCCGGATATCGTGGGTGGGACCGGCTGGTGCATGTTCGACTACAATACCCATCATGATTTCGGCTCCGGTGACCGGATCTGCTATCACGGTGTCATGGACATGCACCGCGAGCCGAAGTTTGCGGCCTACGCCTATGCCTCGCAGGGCGACCCTGACAAGGGCGTGGTGCTGCAGCCGGTGACCTTCTGGGCCCGCGGCGAGCGCAACATCGGTGGCGTCCTGCCGCTGATCATCCTGACGAATTGCGATTATATCGAGCTTGCCGTGGGCGACAGTGCGCCGAAGCGCGTGGAGCCGGACCGGACCACCTATCCGCATCTTGCCCATCCGCCGGTCATTCTCGATACCACCAATGTCTCCGCCGAAGAGTTCGGCGACTGGGGACGCCAGTGGTTCGACGGCACGCTCACCGGCTACATCGAAGGCAAGCCCGTCAAGACCATGAAGCTGTCCGGCAATCCGATCCCGACGACGATGGAGATCGCGCCGGATGCAACCGCGCTTCGCGCGGGCGAAAAGGACTGCGTGCGCGTGATCCTGCGTGCGCTTGACCAGTGCGGCAACGTCATGGCCTTCTTCGACGAACCGGTTTCGCTGTCGCTTGAGGGTGACGGCCGGATTGTCGGCCCCGAGATCACCAGTTTCCGGGGCGGCTCCGCAGGCCTTTACGTCGAAGCGGGCGATGCGGCCGGCACACTGACACTGACGGCGCGCTGCCCTGCCTTTGCAGATGGCACCGTCACCTTCACGATCAGCTGAGGTTTGAGATGGCAGATGTTTCGCTCAACAAGATCCGTAAGAGCTTCGGCGCCGTCGAAGTCATCAAGGGGGTCGATCTCGACATAAAATCCGGCGAGTTCGTCGTCTTCGTCGGTCCGTCGGGCTGCGGGAAATCGACGCTGCTCAGGATGATCGCGGGCCTTGAGGACATTACCGACGGCACGCTTGCGATCGGCGGCCAGGATATGACCGATGAAGATCCCGCCAAGCGCGGCATCGCCATGGTTTTCCAGACCTATGCGCTTTATCCGCACATGACGGTTCAGGAGAATATGGGCTTTGCGCTCAGATTCGCGGGCATCAGCAAGAAGGAGATCGCCGACCGCGTTGGCGAGGCCGCGCGGATGCTGGAGCTCGAGCCCTATCTCGACCGCAAGCCGAAGGCGCTCTCCGGCGGCCAGCGCCAGCGCGTGGCCATCGGCCGCGCCATCGTGCGCCATCCGGATGTTTTCCTGTTCGACGAACCGCTGTCGAACCTCGACGCAGAGCTCCGCGTCCACATGCGCGCCGAGCTTTCGGCGCTCCACGACCGGCTGAAGACGACGATGATCTACGTGACCCATGATCAGGTCGAGGCCATGACGCTTGCCGACAGGATCGTTGTGCTGCGCGGCGGCGTGGTCGAGCAGATCGGCACGCCGCTCGAACTCTTCAACAGTCCCGCAAACCTTTTTGTGGCGGGTTTCATCGGCTCGCCCGCCATGAACTTCCTGCCGGCAACCGTGAGCAAGTCCGATTCAGCAAGCGTTACAGTCAACCTTCTCGGCGAGGAGGTGCTCGAGGTGTCGATTGCCGGTGCGCCGCCGGCTTCAGGCGCAAAGGTCACGCTCGGCGTCCGCCCGCAGCACATCAGGATCGCCGCCGAGGGCGAAACCGGCTTCGAGCTTTCCGTCACGCTCGTCGAGGCGCTGGGCACGGAAACCGTGATTTACGGCAAGACCAGGGAAGGTGAACGGGTGATGGCCGTGCTTGCGGGCCAGCATGCGCTGAAGACCGGGACCGCCATCCGCGTCACCTTCGACACCGCAGCAACGCATCTCTTCGATGAAGCGGGAAAGCGCATCGCGCGCTGATGCCTGCGGCAAGGCCGCCGGGGCCCCGCCTTTCATGCGGGGCTGCCTTCGCAGGTAGCCTTCCCGCGCGCCGCTGATCGAAACGCAGATGAGGCCTGGGTTTCAGAGTCTCTTGCTTTCGCGGACGACCGCACAGCGGTGATTCATCGCGTTTTTCTCACGCTGCAACAACCCGCCTGGACCCTCGGGTCAAACCCGAGGATGACACCGAGAGTGGATCGCTGTGGAATCAAGCTGCTATACGGCGACAGGCGCCGCGATCGCATCATGTGGCTGATAGCCCGTCACCTCGAAATCGTCGATCCGATAGCCATCGATTGAGTCCGGCTTCCTGCGAAGGTGGAGCTTCGGGAACGGCCGCGGATCGCGTGAGATCAGCGTTTCGGCCATATCGAGATGGTTGAGATAGAGATGGTAGTCGCCGGCGACCCAGATCAAATCTCCGGGCACCATGTCCACCTGCTGGGCCATCATCGTCAGAAGCGCCGCCGATGCAGCGCAGTTGAACGGTGCGCCAAGGCCGATGTCGAGGCTGCGCTGGAACAGGAGCATCGAGAGCTTCAGCCTTCCATCCCCGGCCTGCGCGGTGTGGAATTGGTAGGTCATGTGGCAGGGTGGCAGCGCCATCTGATCGAGTTCGCCAACGTTCCAGGCGTGAAACAGCATGCGCCGGCTTGCGGGGTTATGCTTCAGCGCCTCGATCACGGTTGCGATCTGGTCGTGTTCCCTGCCCTCGGCATCGAGCCAGCGGCGCCACTGCTTGCCGTAGACCGGACCGAGATCGCCCCATTGTTCCGCAAAGGCATCATCGCCGAGAATGCGTTCCTCGAAGGCTTCCTGCGAAATGTCCTCGCCTGTCGCCTTGCGATACTTGTCGAGCGGCCAGTCGGTCCAGATCCGGACATTTTCCTTCAGCAGCGACTGGATATTGGTCTGCCCGGTCAGGAACCACAGCATTTCCTTGATCGCCGTCTTCCAGTAGACGCGCTTGGTCGTGAAGGCGGGAAACGTGCCGTCCGAAAGATCGAACCGCATCATCGCGCCGAAGGCTGACAGCGTGCCGACGCCGGTCCGGTCGATGCGGCGATCGCCCTTCTCCAGAAGATGCTCCAGCAGATCGAGATACTGATATTCGGGGTGACGCGCCATTCGTGCCTCCATTGACCGGGCGAGTTTGGACAGGACCGGCTTTTGAAACAAGATGGCAGGGCTTAAATCAGAATTTTGTCCAAACACAAAGCTTAGAGTGCGCCGTGCTTTCCGGGATAAGCCGGAATTTCTCGCGCCCGCCCCTTTCCAGAACCATTTGAAACACTTATATCAGTCGTGCCGGCTTGACCGGCTATGGTGATAAACGGCAATGCAATAAGCTTATTGGACCCGGGGGCGGTACCCGGCGCCTCCACCATGATCAGGCGGGAAGGCCTGATTTTGATGGGGGCGAAATAGGATCGACAAGAGTGTAAAGATTGACCTTTTGCCCGGCATGATACCACCGTTATCGGGTCACAAGTGTAGTTGCAAATGACAACAACGCTCAGGGTTACGCTGTAGCTGCCTAATGGCGGTTCCAGAAACCCAATCTAAGTCCTTGCGGGTAGCACTGTAAGGCGGGGTCCGGAGGCACCTGGCAACAGAAGCCTCCACCTGAATTTGAACAAAATCCCCCATAATGATTGCGCTTCTGGCAAAGCCGACTTATGGCTTTGGGAAACGCATAAACCGGGCGACAGGTGGGAAGACTTAATGGCGCAAGATCATATTCGCTACGACATCTTGGCACAGGATGCACTGCGGGGCATGATACGCAAGGTTCTCGCCGAAGTTGCTGCCACCGGTCACCTGCCTGGCGATCATCACTTTTTCATCACCTTCCTGACCGGCGCTCCGGGCGTGAAGATTTCGCCTGCGCTGAAGGAAAAATACGCCCAGCAGATGACCATCGTCATCCAGCATCAGTATTGGGACCTGAAGATCACCGATACCCTGTTCGAGATCGGGCTCTCCTTTTCCGACGTACCGGAAAAGCTGGTGATTCCCTTCAATGCGATCGTCGGTTTCTATGATCCGTCGGTGAATTTCGAGCTGGAATTCGATGTCGCAACGCTCGAGCTTGAAGACGAGCCGCCGACCGAGCCGCCCAAGAATGACAGTGACGGCAAGGACGCCGCAGCAAGCGACGACGGCGCTTCCGTCGTATCGCTCGATGCCTTCCGCAAGAAGCACTGATCGCCGATGAGCGCGGAAATCCTCAACCTGCGCCAGCAGAAAAAGCGGATCGAGCGCCGCAAGGCTGAGGAAAAGGCCGCCGAAAACCGCGCGATCCACGGCCGCACCAAAGGTGAAAAGCAGCGCGACCAGCTGGAACGGCAGAAGATCGAGCGCCAGTTCGATCAGGGACGGCGCGAGCGCGGCGACGACAAGACGTGATTCGCAAGCGCTCGGTGAGCCTCAACGGCCACCGCACCAGCTTTTCCCTTGAAGACGAATTCTACTCCGAGCTTCTTCGTATTGCCGATGAGCGTGGCTCCAGCCTTGCCGGTCTTCTTGCCGAAATCGACGTCAGCCGCGATGAATCTGTCAATCTTTCTTCCGCCATCAGGCTCTTCGTGCTGGCAGACCTCAAGGCCGAAAGGGCTTCACGCCGGGACGATCATAGCTCCCCGTAAAATGCGCGGTGATAGGCGACCCTTGCTTCAGGCGGATCACCCTCGAAGGGGAGCGCCATGAAATTGTCGGCCATCGCCCCGTCGAGTGTGATTGTTGGTTCGCTGCGGAAGCCGAATTGCTGGTAGAAGCCTGGCGCGCCCAGCACCACAACGCCGCGCGCGCCTTCATCCCTCAGAAGCTCGAGACCGCCAAGCACAAGCGATGTGCCGATACCGCGGCGCTGAAAGGCGGGATCGACAGCAAGCGGGCCCAGACCGAACCAGCCGTCCGTTCCATCTGAAAGCCCCACGGGCGAGAACGCCACATGGCCAACGACCTGCCCCTCCTCTTCCGCGACAAGCGCCAGCGACAGCGCGCCGGCCTTGCGCAGGCGGCGGATGATATCGGCTTCGCTGCCATCGCTGTGCGGCAAACCCGAAAACGCCGTCGCGACCAGCAGATAGATCGCGGCGACATCCCCAGGGCGTTCGCGCCTTACGATCATTCGACCGTCACCGCCTTGGCGAGATTGCGCGGCTGGTCGGCATCGGTGCCCATGAACACGGCGGTGTGATAGGCCAGAAGCTGGATCGGCAGCGAGAACACCAGCGGCGCGATGAACTCCGGCATGTCCGGCAGCACGATGGTCTGCATGGTCTTCAGAGACGATGCCTTGGCACCCGCCTCATCGGTGATGAACACGATCTTGCCGTCGCGTGCCGCGACCTCCTGCATGTTCGAGACGGTCTTCTCGAAGAAGCGGTCATGGGGAGCGATCACGATCACCGGCATGTTCTCGTCGATCAATGCGATCGGGCCATGCTTCAATTCCCCAGCGGCATAGCCTTCGGCGTGGATATAGGTGATTTCCTTCAGCTTGAGAGCACCCTCGAGCGCCAGCGGATAGCTCGTTCCCCGGCCGAGGTAGAGCACGTGATGGAAACGCGACAGCTCGCGCGCAAGCTTTTCCACCTGCGGCTGGACCGCATGAAGCACGCTGCTCATCAGGCGCGGCACTTCCGAAAGCTCATGCACCAGCGCCTTCTCGTCCTCAAGCGTCAGCGTGCCGCGCTCGCGGCCGGCACGCAGTGCCAGCGCCGCCATCAGCGCGAGCTGGCATGTGAACGCCTTGGTGGAGGCAACGGAGATCTCCGGCCCCGCCAGGATCGGGAACACGGCATCCGCCTCGCGGGCGATCGTGGAACCGGTAACGTTGACGAGCGCGCCGGTCCTGGCACCCTTTTCCTTGCAGTAGCGCAGCGAAGCGAGCGTATCAGCGGTTTCCCCGGATTGTGAGATAAAGAGCGCAAGGTCCTGATCTGAAACGGGTAACTCGCGATATCTGAATTCGGATGCAACATCGATTTCGACCGGCAGCCGGGCATAGCGTTCGATCCAGTACTTGCCGATAAGGCCGGAAAGATAAGCCGTGCCGCAAGCCGCGATCGTCACACGCGAGACGGCGGCGAAATCTATCCCGTCATTGGCCGCGGCGGTGCGGCCATTGGCGAAATCGCAATACCGTCCAAGCGTATGCGCGATCATCTCCGGCTGATCGTAGATTTCCTTTTCCATGAAGTGGCGATGATTGCCCTTGTCGATCATCATCGAGGAAAGCTGCAGGGGCTGGCGCGTGCGGCGCACCGGTTCGCCGGCAAAGTCGCAGAACAGCACGCCATCGCGGTCGACGATCGCCATGTCGCCGTCCTCGAGATAGGAAATCCCGTGGGCGAGCGGCGCGAGCGCGATCGCGTCAGAGCCCACATACATCTCGTCATCGCCGTAGCCGATCGCCAACGGCGGCCCGTAACGTGCGACAAACAGCGTGTCCGGGCGGTCCTTGAACAGGATGACAAGTGCGAACGCGCCGGTGACCCTTTTGAGCATGCTGAGCATCGCATCGCGCGGCGCCATGCCCTCGCGGCGGTAGACATCGAGAAGCCGGGCGACCACCTCCGTGTCGGTGTCGCTCGAAAAATCGATTCCCTTCGCGGTCAGTTCCGCGCGCAGTTCTGCGAAATTCTCGATGATGCCGTTATGGACCACCGCGACATCACCGGCGATATGGGGATGGGCATTGGCCTCGTTCGGCACGCCGTGGGTCGCCCAGCGGGTGTGGGCGATCCCGGTGAGCCCGTCCACCGGATCGGCGGCCAGTACGGTACGCAGGTTTTCGAGCTTTCCAGGCGCGCGGCGGCGCACGAGTTCAGACTTCTCGATCACGGCAATGCCGGCCGAATCATAACCGCGATATTCCAGACGCTTCAGTGCGTCGACAAGCCGCTCGGCAACCGGCGCGTCGCCGACAATCCCTACAATGCCGCACATGTGTTACTTGCTCCCCTTGCGAGCTGCCTTGATAGCGAGCGAACGGGCACGCAACAGCTCTGCCCGCCCTTCCTTGATTTCCTGGCGGCCACGCGCAATCGCCAGCGCATTGTCCGGCACATCCCTTGTGATCACGCTGCCGGAGCCGACATAGGCCTGCGCGCCGATGCTGACGGGAGCGACCAGCGACGAATTGGAACCGACGAAACTGTCCGCGCCGATCTCTGTGCGGAACTTGTTCACGCCGTCATAATTGCAGGTGATGGTGCCAGCCCCGATATTGGCGCGCGCGCCCACCGTGGCATCGCCGATATAGGACAGATGGTTGATCTTGGCCCCGGGGCCGATATCGCCGTTCTTGACCTCGCAGAAATTGCCGACCTTGGCATTTTCATGCAGCACCGCGCCGGGGCGGAGCCTCGCAAACGGGCCGACGGTGCTGCCAGCAGCGATCCGCGCGCCCTCGATATGGCTGAAGGCATGAATGACGACGCTTTCGCCGATCTCGACGCCGGGGCCGAAAACCACATTGGGCTCGATAACGCAATCGGCGCCGATGACGGTGTCATGGCACAGGAACACGGTTTCCGGCGCAATCATGGTTACCCCGTCAAGCATCAGCGCGCGTCGCCGGCGGGTCTGCCAGATGCGTTCCAGCTCGGAGAGCTCGGCGCGGTTGTTGCAGCCCAGAACCTCATCGGCATCTGCCATCACCACGCCGGCCCGGCCGCCCTTGGAAAGCGCAACCTCGACGATGTCGGTCAGATAGAATTCACGCTTGGCATTGTCGTTTCCGATCGCGTCGAGGAATTCGAGCGCGCGCCGGCCATTGAAGGCCATCAGTCCGCTGTTGCACAGCGTTACCTTGCGTTCTTCCGCGCTGGCATCCTTTTCCTCGCGGATGGCATAGAGCGCGCCGTCGCGCGTCAAGAGCCGCCCGTAGCCTGCAGGCTCCGCCGTTTCGAAGCCGATCACCACCACGTCATAGCCCTCGGCAAGGGCTGCCCGGGCGCGTGCAAGCGTCTCGCCCGTCACAAGCGGTGTATCGCCATAGGTCACGATCACATCGTCATAGCCGCGTGCAAGCGCCTCCCGCGCAGCAAGCACCGCATGCGCCGTTCCAAGCCGCTCGGTCTGCTCGAAGGCTTCAAGGGCAACGCCCGGGAGCGCGCAGGCTGCAGCGACCTTGTCGCCGTCGCGCCCGACCACCAGCGCCACGGCATCAACGCCCGAGCGCGATACGGTATCAACCACATGCGCCGCCATCGGACGGCCTGCCACGTCATGCAACATCTTCGTTTTCGACGACTTCATCCGCGTCCCGTCGCCGGCCGCCAGAACAATCGCCAATGCACTGCGTGACATGAATTATCCTTCCGTCTCTACCGCTCTTCTCAAAGCATTGCTTTTAGCCGAATCCTGCACCAGTCCTATTCAAGATTTATGAACAAATTTCATCCGCAGGCCCGGAAAATGCGGCCTTTCGCTCCGTCCCCACCCCTCGCTGACCCGAAGCGCGCCTCCGTTGACTCAAGTCAATGAACGAGCCCCACATTTCGCACCACAATGGGCGTTACGGCAGAGGGCCGACCCACGACAGCAAGAATGGGAAACAGACGTGCGCGAACCGATCCTGGCCGAAAACCTGGCGCCCTATTCGGCCCTGTCCTCAACCCACGACACGATCAACGGTCTTTGCGACGCGCTGGAGGCGGTCGCCGATTCGCTGCCCGGCAATGTCGACAGGCAAAGCTGCCGCTGCCTCTCGCAAACCCTGATCCCGCTATTGGAACGCGCCCAGCAACGGGAGGAGCGACAGGTCTTTCCGACGGTCAGGTTGCGATCCGCACCGGCAAGCGCGTTCGAGCGGCTCAAGAACGAGCATTTCGAGGACCTTTGCGTCGCCGAGGAAGCGAGCGAAGTGCTGGCACGGCTTGCGCGCGATGAAGAGGTGAACAAGGAAGCTGCCGGCTATCTGCTGCGCGGCCTGTTTACCATGCTCCGGCGCCATATCGCATTCGAAAGTCAGTTCGTCTCGGGGCTCAAACCGCCGCAGTGACCGCGCAAACCGGAGACGACCGCCTGACAGCGCGACAGAGAGCAAAAAAATCCTGTATTTCCAGTATATTAAATCAGGAAGCTCGTAAGATAGATCAATAAATCGGCTTCCGGCGGTTCCATCGATCATGGTACCACAGCCACTGCTCGGGATATTCCCGCACCCAGCTTTCCACCTTGTCGTTCAGGATCTGGGCGGTGGCCGGCACGTCGATGGCACCCTTCTCGTTCAAGGGAAGCGTGATCTCATCCTCCAGCACCAGACGAAAACGGTTGCCCGGAAGGCGGATGCAGCGCGCGGGATAGATCGCACAGTCGAACTGGCGCGCAAGCTTTCCCAGCAACGGATTGGTATGCACCGGCTGACCGAAGAAGGTCGTCTGCGTGCCGCGCTTGAACTTCTGGTCCACCAGCACGCCGACGCCGCCGCCCTTTTCCAGCGTCCCCGCCAGCGCGAAAGCGGAGCCCGCATGCGAGGGCACGAGATCGCCCATGCGCTTGCGCCGGAAGCGGAACACCTTTTCGGCGATATACGGGTTGTTGGGCGGGCGAAACAGCACGGACACATGCAGATTGAATGAAGCTGCAGCCACCGGCAGAAGCTCGAAATTGCCGGTATGGGCGGTAAAGACGATGAAGGGCTGATTGCGCTCCATCAGGGTCAGGAAACGTTCGACGCCCTCAACCTCGATTCGGCCGGGCGTCGGCGCATTCGGGTCGAAATCGAACAGATCGTCGAGAAACACATACTCCGCGGCGAGCCTGCCAATATGGCCCCAGCTTGCCACCGCAATGTGTTCGATTTCTGCCGCGTCCTTTTCAGGGAAGGCCTTCTGGAGGTTTTCGAGAATCAGCTTGTGCCGCCCGGTATGGGGACCGATCTTGCGCATCGCCCAGTCTGCAAACCGGATGGACCCATCCGTCGGAAACAGCTTGAGCACCGACAACAGCGCAAAGATCAGATAGGCAACGAGCCACTGGCGATACTGCCGGGATTTAAGAACGATGCGGGTAATGAATAACTTCAACGGCTTCAGCCCAGAATTGCAGGTTTGCGACGCGCATGCGCCGCTGCCTGTCTTTTACCGACGAAGTCCAGCCTCGCCAACAACGAAACCCGTTTTCACGCGTCGATCTGAAGCACGATCTTGCCGAAGATCTGGCGCGATTCCATCCGCTCCAGCGCCTTGTCGATGCCGTCGAAATCGACAAGCGTATCGATTACCGGGTGAACCACGCCCTGCGCCATCTTCTGCATCGCGTTGGCCATGTTCTCCATGCGGCAGCCGAACGAGCCGAGAAGCTTCAGCTGCTGCTGGAACAGCATCATCAGATTGACATTGGTGGAAACGCCGGAGGTCGATCCGCACGTGACCAGACGGCCGCCGCGCTTCATCGACAGCATCGAGCCAGCCCAGGTATCGGCGCCGACATGTTCGAACACGACATCGACGCCTTTCTTCTTCGTCAGCTTGCGCACGACGCCCTCGAAGCGGTCTTCGCGGTAATTGATGACGTGATCGGCGCCGAGTGCTCGGGCCTTTTCCATCTTGTCTTCTGAGCCGACCGTGGTGATCACTGTACAGCCCATCTTCTTGGCAAGCTGGATCGCCGCCGAACCGATGCCGGAGCCGCCGGCATGGACGAGAATGGTCTCGCCCGGCTGCAGCTTGGCATTATCGAAGAGCATGTGCTCGACAGTGCCGAAGGTTACCGGCGCGAGCGCCGCACCGATCGCATCGACGCCCGGAGGTGCCGCAACGAGCTGACGGGCGGGAATGTTGATCTTTTCCTGAGCGAACCCGTCGAGGTGGAAGCCGTGCACGCCGCCGACATGCTCGCAGAGATTGTCGCGGCCTTCGCGGCAGGCCTTGCAACGCCCGCAAATCCGCGCCCCGTAGATGGCGACCAGATCGCCGGGCAGGACGTTGGAAACCCCTGCCCCGATCGCTTCGACGACGCCGGAAGCTTCCGCGCCAATGGTCAGCGGCAGCTTGCGCTTGGCGAAGGCCATGCCACGCCATCCCCAGACATCGATATGGTTGAGCGCGACGGCCTTCAGCTTCAGCGTCACTTCGCCGGGCGCCGGGGCATCCGGTTCGGCCACATCCCGCAGTTCGATCTTGCGGTCATCGGTCAGCTGCAAGGCGCGCATCGGTTTTCCTTCGTATTGTTCTCGCGTGCGGCGTTTATAGCCAAAGGTGACGTGCCGCGCTACCCGTCACTTCGGCTCGCGCGTCATCACCAGGCAGGCATTCTGTCCGCCGAAGCCGAACGAATTGGAGATCACGGAGCCGATATCGGCCTCGCGCTTCACATTCGGCACCACGTCGAGTTCGATCGCCGGATCCGGATTGACGTGATTGATCGTCGGCGGCAGCACGCCCGTCAGCATTGACTGGAACGAGAACACCGCCTCGACCGCGCCAGCCGCCGTCAGCGTATGGCCGATCATCGACTTGTTGGAGGAAAGCGGGATGGACTTCAGCCGCTCGCCGAACACGGCATTGAGCGAGGAATATTCCATCTTGTCGTTTTCCGGCGTCGAGGTGCCGTGGGCGTTGATGTAATCGATCCCGTCAATGTCGAGGCCGGCATCATCGAGCGCTGCGCGGATGGTGGCAATTGCCGGCGCGCCATCGGGAGACGAACGCGTGCGGTGGAAATGGTCGGCCTTTTCGCCGCAGCCGCGCACGATGCCGTAAACCTTCGCACCGCGGGCGACAGCCGAGGACAGCGATTCGAGGATCAGCGTTGCCGCGCCCTCCGCGATCACGAAACCATCGCGATCCTTGCTGAAGGGCTTCGAGGCCTTCTCCGGCGGATCGTTCTGGGTGGAAAGCGCAGAAAGAAGCGAGAAGCGCACCAGCGATTCGGCGCTGACCGAACCATCGGTCGCAACCGTCATCGCCCGCTCGGTCCGCCCCTGGCGGATCGCCTCGACGCCAAGCTGGATCGCGGTCGCACCCGAGGCGCAGGCCGTGGACGTGGTCACCGGCAAGCCGCGCGTGCCGAACTTGTCGGCAATCCGTTCCGAAATCGAGCCGAACAGCACCGCCTCGTGGAATTCACGATCACCCCGTTCGCGCATCGCGGCGAGAAAGCGGATATAGGCATCGTTTTCCTCGGCAGGTGGGCCCGATCGGTCGGCAAGGGCAAAGCGCATTGACCATTCGGGTTCGACCGGAGGCGCCGCCAGAAACAGAGGCGCATCGAAATCGCCGGAAAGGCCGGAGGCCGCAAGGGCCTCCTCGATCGTTGCTTCCGCAAAGGCGTAGGAGCGGGCAACGGCATTGGGTTCGGAGGGAATGAAATCAACCGTGCCGGCAATCCGCGTCGAGAGATGATCCGTCGGAAAGCGCGAGATCGCATGGATCCCGGAAACGCCAGCCGTCAGCTTCTTCCAGTTGTCCTCGATACCGCGACCGAGCGACGTCACCACGCCCATGCCTGTTACGGCAACGAGCGGGCGGCCGAGATGATCTGTGTAGGCATTCGTCATCTGCCGGTCCTTCCTTATTTCTCAGAGGTCAAGACAGCGACGCCTTCGCCGCGCTGATGCCCGACGGTGGTAACCGCAATCTTCCCGGCGGGGGCCGACATTGCCTGCTCGGCGCCGCCGTTGAACACCGGAACCTTCGCCTTGCCGTCAAGCGCAAGCGCTGCAAGCGCGATACCGAGCGTGAAATTGGCTTCCATGGCGTGCCCTGTGATACCGGTATAGCCGCGAAGTCCCGCTTCCGGAAAATGCTCCTTCAGGAAGCCCGCCTCGCGTGCCGTGATCTCGCTGAGACCCGTTGCGCCGGAGAACACCGCCTCGCCGGCCTTGCCCTCAAACCCGGCGTCAGAAAACAGGCGCGCAAGGCGCTTTTCGAAACGGCCCTCGTCGCGCTTGCCGCGATCACCTTCGACGCCTTCAAGGACGGCATAGACATGCGCGCCGCGCGCTTCGGCATGTTCACGCGATTCCAGCACCAGGAAGGCACCGGCCGTGCCCATGATCATGCCGCCGTCGGCGTCTTCGGGACGGTCCCAGAGCGGCGCCCATTCACCGCGCGAAAGCGCGTGTGACGATTCCATCATCAGCAGAATGTCACGGCGCTCGGCGATGAAGGAGCCGCCCACCAGCGTATGCGTGGACTGGCCCGCCAGAATGCGGGCGTAAGCGGTGGCGACGGCAGAAATGCCGGCACCCTCCTCGCCCATGAAGGTCCGCGAAGAGCCCGCGACCTTGTGGACGATCGAGATATTGCCGGCGACGAGATTGGCAAGCTGGGCCAGAAACAGCGTCGGGCGCAGTTCGGTCGTCAGCTTCTCGTTGAGCAGAACCTCGCGGTCGTTGCGCTGCAGCGCCTCGTTGGCGATCAGCGTGTCGACGGCGATATCGCGCTCGCCACCGCCGGCTGCAACGATCATGTCCATCGTCGCGACCAGCTCTTCACTGTCCTTCATGCCGGCATCGTCGAGCGCGAGGCCAGCGGCATAAACGCCGAGACGCTGCCAGTTTTCCATCTGGCGCTGGTCACCGCGCTTCGGGATCTGGTCCTTCCAGTCGATCTCCGGCAGCGGATGCACCGGATAGGGTGCGCAGATTTCGCTGTCGATCCGGATCTCGGGCCTTTCGCCGGTCAGCATCGACACATGCGGCACGCGGCCGACGCCAAAACTCGTAACAAGACCGATACCGGTGACGACTACATCATTGGCCGATTTCGTCATTTCAGGACCTTTCAGCGACCTGCCCGGCGATCGCCGCAAACAGGCCGACTTCCTCGGCGCGCCGCTTCACGATCGGCGCTAGTTCATTATCTTCGAAGGACATGGTGCGGAATTTGAGCTGGGCGCTGGCGATCGGCTTTCCGTCGGAAGCAATCTTCGCCTTGGTCACCGCAAAGCCGGAGCCCTCGTGCTCGAGGCTCGCCTCGATGTCGAGTACAGCGTTCGGCTCGACGAAGCCGCGCAGCTTGGCGCTGTCGACCATCATCAGAAACGGCATGGCCGTACAATTGTTGACGCCGAGCAGCATCATGCCCGAGGCCTGCGCCATCGTCTCGATCAAAAGCACGCCAGGCACCAGCGGCATGCCCGGAAAATGCCCTTCGAAAACCGGGCTCTTTTCAGGCACCACCGAACGCGCAACGACCGTACCGGCGGAAATATCCGCCGACACGATCCGGTCGATCATCTGGAAATATTCAAGCAGCATTGTGCATCCAGCCCCTGCAACAGTTTCGCGATGAAGCCAGGCGGGCTGATCTTGCCCTTAAGACTGCTTGGCCGCTCTCAGCTCGTCGATCTTGGCGCAGAGATTCTTCAGGATGAAGTACTCATCCGCATCGACCTTGCCCTCGTTGACGTCCTGCGTCCACTTTTCGAGCGGAATCTTGATACCGAATTCCTTGTCGATCGCAAAGACGATATCGAGAAAATCGAGGCTGTCGATGCCGAGATCGTCGATCGTATTGCTTTCCGGCGTAATCTGATCGCGATCGATTTCGCTCGTTTCCGCGATGATATCGGCAACTTTATCAAATGTAGCGCTCACGCCAAATACCTCTTATCTTTCAATTCAGCCCTCCTCATAGGCAAAGATCGGCGAAAAGCCAATGGCCGCAAGGCGAGAGAGGGCAATTTTTACGACTTAGACCGCAGATGAATGACGGCCCTTTCCGTGCCCAAGATAGGTATCGAAAACCGCAGCAACAGAGCGGGCGAAGGGAAAAACCTCATTTTTCAAGTGAAATCCGAACCTGTCATAACGGCACAGGTCGGGATTAGCGCGGGCATAGGCTTCAGCTTCCGCGATTACCGGATCGGCATCGCCGGCGAACCGGCTCTTCAATTCGCAGGCCGAAAAACCATAGGCGCACATGATTCGCTCGATCACGAAGGCGCGGACGTGGTCGCAGGGCTGGAGCGCGATGCCGCGGACGACGGGAAGCTTGCCG
The DNA here is from genome assembly GCF_013344475.1 of Martelella limonii. GTDB lineage: Bacteria > Pseudomonadota > Alphaproteobacteria > Rhizobiales > Rhizobiaceae > Martelella > Martelella limonii. The sequence goes on from NZ_JABUOU010000001.1 coordinate 824,655, forward strand.
GCTTCCGCCTGACGCCGGTATTCGCCGATCGCCGGCATGTTCTGCCAGTAGCCCTGCGGCAACTGGCTGATCGACGAGGCGCCGAGACCGATCAGCGCATCGGCGCTCTCATCGGTATAGCCCTGGAAATTACGACGGAGCCTGCCGCCGCGCTGCGCCTTTGCAAGCGTATCGCCTGGAAGCGCGAAATGGTCGATGCCGATAGCGACATAGCCCGCCTCGCCAAGCATGGCTGCCGCATGGCTCATCTGGCGGAAGCGCTCGTCGGCATCTGGAAGCGCCTCTTGGGGGATCAGCGCCTGATGCTTCTTCATCCACGGCACATGGGCATAGCCGAACAACGCGATCCGGTCGGGCCGCAGCGAAATGATATCAGCGACCGTCTTCGCCATGGTGTCGATCGTTTGATAGGGCAGACCGTAGAGAAGGTCGCAATTGACCGACTTGACGCCGCGCGCGCGCATCGCGGCAATCACGTCCGCCGTCTGTTCGAATGTCTGGAGGCGGTTGATAGTCTCCTGAACCTTGCGGTCGAAATCCTGTACGCCGAGGCTCGCGCGGGTAACGCCGATCTCGGCAAGCGCGTCATAGCCTGCCTCGCTGAGGTCGTTCGGGTCCATTTCCACGCTGATTTCCGCGTCCTCGGCGAAATTGAAGGCCGCGCGCAGCCAGCCCATGAGGCGGTGCATGTCTCCCGGGTTCAGCATGGTTGGCGAGCCGCCGCCCCAATGGAGCCCGGTCACCACGACATCGCGTGACACCAGCCGGCCCATGGTTTCGATCTCGCATTTCAGGCTTTCGAGATAGGCGGCCAAGGGCTCATATTTCAGCGTGTGCTTGGTGTGGCAGGCGCAGAACCAGCAGAGCCGGTCGCAATAGGGAATATGGATGTAGAGCGACAGGGTCTTGCCAGCCCCCAAACCCGAAATCCAGGTGCTGACGGTCTGCGCGTCCACGCCTTCGTGAAAATGCGGCGCGGTGGGATAGCTGGTGTAGCGCGGTACCGGCTCCGAGAACTTCTGCAGCAATTGGCGTTGCGACGTCATGACGCGTCCCTCCGAGTTTGAGCTTGGAACCGGCTTAGACGGAGGGCCTTGCGCTGGCTTTGACTTTAATCAACTATCGGAGCGCACGCGCCGAACTTTGCATGAATACGGTTGTCGGGAGAGGATCGCCCGTCTACATCCATTTGCGAATTCGCAATTCAAGCAGTTGGGATCCGCGTCCGGCGGATCGGGAGAATGACATGAGCAACAAGCCCCACCTTTCCGTCGAAGAAGGCCAGATCCCGCAGATCTGCAAGGCTTGCGAGGCGCGCCATGGCGGGATTTGTGGTGTCCTTTCTCCGGAGCAGCTGGCGCAGCTCAACAAGCATTCTTCGAGGCGTACCATCGATGGCGGCGCCGAAGTCATCGGCCAGGGCGAGAGCGTCGACGCCTATTCGAACATCTTGCGCGGCGTGGTCAAGCTTTCGAAGATGATGGCGGATGGCCGTCAGCAGATCGTCGGCCTGCAGTTTGCACCCGATTTCATGGGGCGTCCGTTTTCTCGGGAGAGCGCCCTTACGGCGGAAGCAGCAACCGAGACGGAGATCTGCGCCTTCCCGCGGGCAGCACTCGAGCGCCTGATTGCCCAGTCGCCCGAGCTTGAACACAAGCTCTACGACCAGTCGCTGAAGGAACTCGACGAAGCCCGCGACTGGATGCTGACGCTCGGCCGCAAGACGGCACAGGAAAAGGTCGCTTCTTTCCTGCATCTGATCGCGACCCATATCGATCCGCTGGCCGAAGATGGCTGCACCTTCGATCTGCCGCTGTCGCGCGCCGACATCGCCGATTTCCTGGGACTGACCATCGAGACCGTCAGCCGCCAGATGACCAAGCTTCGCAATGAGAAGATTGTCATCATCGAAAACAACCGCCACGTCAGAGTGCCGGATATCGAGAGACTGAACGCGGCGGCCGGCAACGACTGAGCTGTTCCGACATCTGCGGCCATCAAAGGACGCGCGGCAGCCGACGGCGGCAAAGTGCACGCGCCGTCAGTCGCCGATCACGACCGTCATGTTTTCCACGCCAATGCTGCGCGCAAGATCGAACAGAACTGCCGCATTTTCCGGATGAAGTCTGACGCAGCCGTGGGAAGCTGGCCTGCCGAGACGCGACAGCTGGTCCGTTCCATGCACGGCGTAGCCATGATGGAAGAAGATCGCATACGGCATCGGGGCATTGTTATATTTGCGCGAGCGATGGTTCTTCGAAAACCATTCCGCGCCATAGACGCCATAGGGCGTCGCATAGCCGCCCGCACCGGTCGAGACCGGCCAGACATAGCGCGGATAGCCGTCGATGATGACCTTCATGGTCTGGGTCGACAGGCTCACCGCAGCCACGACCTGGCCAGGCTCGAATATCTCGTCGCCGGATTTGCGGGCAGCCTCCGCCACGGAAGACGCCCCAAGCAATATGGCAAGTGCCAGAAGTATTGCACGCATGATAATCCCCGCTACACACAAGTCCCTGAAGAACGGTATGTGTAACGGGGATGCCAATCAACGCGATACTGTCATTAAGGTAAACACATCGGCTGAAAACGGCCGCGTGTTCTGCCTGTTTCAGGCGACGAGCGTCCTGGCGATCAGATCCACGACCTTCTCGGCCTCGATCGTCATTGCGACCTTCTGCTCGGACCTGTCATCCCACTGGCTCGGACCGAAGGCCTGGCCCGCAGGCTTCTGGAGCGTGAGCCCGTCGGCGATCCCGCCGCAGACGACGCGCACCGCGCCCGACCTCAGGCCGAAAAGCTCCGGCGCGACGACATAGGCGCAGGCGCAACTGTCATGCACCACCATGCCGTCATCAACCTGCTGGCTGTAGAAATCGATATAGGGATCGGAAATCCGGGCGAGCAGTTCGACCGCCGGGCCGCCTTTGGCTGCCAGTTCCTTCATCGTCGAACGGGTCATCACGGTCTGGAGCGTGACGTCGAGGCCGATGATCACGACCTTCCACGGCGCGGTGAACACGACATCGGCCGCTTCCGGGTCGCCATGGATGTTGGCTTCGGCAGCCGGCGTGACATTGCCATTGGTCTCGAATGCGCCGCCCATGACCACGACCTGCTTGACCAGACCGGCAATTTCCGGGTCACGCGCAAGCGCCATCGCCAGATTGGTCATGCGACCGACAGCCACGATCTCGACCTCGCCCGGATGCTCGCGCACCGTATCGATGATGAACTGGAAGGCCGGCCGCGGATCGACCGGCACATCGTCGACAGTCTCCGGCACGTCGATATCACCGAGACCGTTGACGCCGTGGACGAAGGTCGGCCAGGGCGCCATCGGGCGGGCCGGATCGAAGGTCACGTCCGCGCCGCGGGAAACCGGCGCGCCGATGCCGAATTCGCGCTTCAGGAACTGCGCATTGCGGGTGGTGGTATCGGCAGAGGCGTTGCCAAAGACAGACGTGATGCCGAGAAGCTCGATATCGGGATGCCGCTCCAGAAACAGAAGCGCCATCGCATCGTCAATACCGGGATCCGTGTCGAAAATTACCTTGTGCATGAAAAAGCATCCTGCTCTCATAAATCGAAATACGGCATTTGCGCCGGGTTGAGAAAGGGCCTACACGATCCGGAGAAAAAAGGAAACGCCGCCCGTCCCAGCGGTGGTGTCACACCCAATTGTAACCGGTGATCTGCGTGTTCGAAGCAACCATCCAACTGCTGCTGATCCTGTTTCTCGCCGCCTTCATCGCCGGTTTCATCGATTCGATTGCAGGTGGCGGCGGGTTGATCACCATTCCCGTGCTGCTGATTGCCGGCGTTCCGCCCTTGCAGGCGCTCGGAACCAACAAGCTGCAGGGGATATTCGGCGCGGCGTCCGCGACCATCTCCTATACCCGCGCTGGCAGGGTTGATCCGAGAACCCAGTGGCCGATGGCGCTTCTGGGCTTTGCAGGCGGGGCTGCCGGTGCACTGGTCGCGACGCTGATCTCGGGCGATGCCTTGCGCGCCGCCCTGCCCTTTCTGCTGATCGCAATCGGCCTCTACTTTGCGCTGCGTAGCGGCGTTGATGACAGCGACCGCCATGAGCGCCTGTCCGCGCCGCTGTTTGCGGTCCTGGTTGTCCCCGCAATCGGCTTTTACGACGGGCTGTTTGGCCCCGGAACCGGATCGTTCTTCATGATCGCCTTCGTGACGCTTGGCGGGCTGGGCCTGCTGAAGGCGACCGCGCGCACCAAGTTCCTGAATCTCTCGACCAATGTCGGTGCTTTCGCCGTCTTCATCTTCGGCGGCGCCATCCTCTGGAAGGTCGGCCTGGTGATGGGAGCAGGTCAGTTTATCGGAGCCCAGACCGGGTCGAAGCTCGCCATGAAGAATGGGGCGAAGATCATCCGGCCGCTGCTGGTGGTTTCCTGCATGGCAATGGCCATCAAGGTTTTCGTAGACCCGAACAATCCTATGTATCAGTGGCTTGTGAGCCATTTTTAAGGTGGAGCGGCAAGCCCGCGGCCATGAAGATTACCTCTGAGGACGCGGCTGCGATCGTCTGGTTCAAGATACCGGCCTCATCGCGAAACCGCCGCGCCAGCGCATTGTCCGGCACGATCGAAAGTCCAACCTCATTACTGACCATGATCAGCCGGTAGGGACAGCGCGCGACGAAACCGGCGAGGCGCCGGGATTCGGCTGCGATATCGCGATCGTCCAGGATGAGATTGGTGAGCCACAGGGTCAGACAGTCGAGGACAACGACGGGCGATGGCGCCGCAACGAGCGCCTCAAGACGCTCCACAAGCGCGAACGGCGTCTCGTGGGTCGTCCAGCCTCCGCCACGCTCCGCCCTGTGCCTGGCAATGCGTGCCGCCATTTCCGCATCATCGCGGATTTCGGCAGTGGCAATGTAGTGGTGCGGGCCGCAGCTTGCGCGCGCCAGCATTTCCGCATGACGCGATTTCCCGGAGCGCGCACCTCCCAGAACGAGCGTCGTCTCACGCATCGGCGTCACCATCTGGAAAGGGAGCAGGAAAATGTGCCGGCGGGCGGACGTATTGCGAAAGCGAACGATTCGTAGATCAATAGAGGCGTCCGCTGTGTTGATCGCAAGACACTGACGATAGACACGGAGACCATCCCCGTGGACTGTCCACCGCCCTCGCCGGCACGAAAGGATCATAGCGCGCGGTGACGCCCCGCGCAATCACCCGTTCGGTTCGAGGGACTGCTCCACCTTCCGGGCAATGTCTTGCGGAAGCCACGCCTTCCAGACATCGGGGTATTCACTCAGAAAATGGTGCGCAGCGGCCTCGTTGTCGGCGTTCTCGTCACTCATCCACGCCAGCACTTCGCTGACGGTCCTGTTGCTCCAGGAGCGCGCATTCAGATAGGCCGTCAGCTCGGGCTCCTCGGTGACGATGTCGCTGTCGATCAGCGTGTAGACGGCGGAAACCGGATAGGCATTGAGCTTCGGATCCGGACAACCTTCTACAATGGTGCAGCTGTCCCATTGCGGCTTGCTGAACTCCACCCCGAAAGAAAGCTTGACCATGTCATGATCGCCGAGAAGCGCCGTCGGCGCCCAGTAATAGCCGAGCCATCCCTTGTTTTCCGCAAAGGCGCGACGAATGCTGTCATCGAGCTCGGACGCATCCTTCACATCATAGAGCGCAAAGCCCTTCTCCTCTCCGTCGAGCGCACGAAACAGGTTTTCCGTGGAGACGCGACAGACCCAGCCCTCGGGACAGTTGAATACCGCCGGTTTGCCGCCATCTTCTGCCGCCATGAACAGTTCGGGATGCTTCAGCGCGTCCTGCACGGTGGTGATACCCGGATTGGCGTCGGCGATGAATTTCGGCATCCACCAGCCCTGGACCCCGCCTTCGCCCAAAAGCGCCGCGCCGAAGGCCACACGCTTGTCGGCGACCGCTTCTTCAAGCGCTGGCGAAATGCTCTCGAACCAGAATTCGGGAATGATCTGCGGCACGCCCTCCTCGACAATGCCGTCGACCGCGCTGTTGGTGTCACCTTCGATCAAGGTGACGCTGCAGCCGTAGCCCGCCTCCATGATCAACTTGTCGACCCAGGCTGCAAGTCCGGCCGAGGGCCAGTTCAATTCGGCGACCGTCACGTCGGAACACCCCTCGCCCGCCTGCGCGCCACCTGCGGCAAGGGTGCCTGCTGTCGCCAGCAGAAAGGCTGCAAGACTGAGCTTCATGTGGGTCATTCCTCCGATCTTACCTCCCCTATGGACCGCGGTCCCGGCGAAATTGCGGCGGCTGCCGACCCGTGCCACGATACGTCCGCTTCAGGAAAATGACAAACTGCAAGACCCGGTTTTTACGTGGGTGACCGGTGCGATTTCGGAGTTTTCTCGCATTTATGCGCGACCGCTAACCAACCGGTAACGATCTTTCGATATCACTCGTTTCAGCGGACGGTTGCACGGCAAAGAACTCCCGGACTTATCAGTCTCGCGTTTCCGGGAGTGCCGTTTCAGGTACTGCGTAAGCAACCGCCGCATAGTTTACCGAAGTCCCTTCGCCCCCTCAAAAGAGGGCGGCGCGCCCGTCGGGCGGCATCTCGACTGAGACCTCGGCACGCTTCCGAATTGCCCTTCGTCAGACGCTCTGGCCGCCGAGCCGCCCCCCTCCGGAGGGCCGCTCGTAGACACGGAAAACCGGCGCGGAAACCACACCGCTTGCAGCAGGCATGGTGCGCGATCCATGCTGCAGCGTTCGCCGCTTCCAAAGAGAAAAATCGACCGGAAATTTTTCACCCGCAGAAACGCTGCCGACCGCCATCACGACGGTCCGAAACAAATCCCAACGGCGATCCTACCGCGAAGCTTCCAAGGCGGATCTATTTGATAAGAAAGAGAATGGTGGGTGATGTAGGGTTCGAACCTACGACCCGCTGATTAAGAGTCAGCTGCTCTACCAACTGAGCTAATCACCCACGAGAACGGCGCGTTTGCGTCGTTGGATGGGCGTATAACGAGGATTCGCGACCGTGTCCAGCGCTGCAGCAAATTTTTTCAGCTTTTCCTGATGCGAAGTCGACAGACAGCCGCTTCTGCCTGTCGAACCAGCCCGAAATGCCCTCACGCACCCGCCGGAAAGCTCAAGCCTGAAGCAAAGTTCCGCGCGCAACGCAGAGCGCCTGACCGCCGATACGGGCTGCACTGATGTGACCGGTATTGCCGATCTCCAGATTGAGCCGGATATAGGACGGCCGTCCCATCTCCACGCCCTGCTCGATGACAAGGCTGTGCGAGCCCTCGCCAAGGGCATCGAAATGCTGGATCGCACCGGAAAAGGCCGCAGCGGCAGAGCCGGTCGCCGGATCCTCCTCGATCGTTTCAGCGGCAAACATGCGGACATGGAACTGGGCATCATGGCGCACGCCGCCGCGCGTATAGGGATAGGCCCACACAGGAAGACCATCGACCATCGGTGCAAAGGAAAGCCAGAGCCGTTTGTCGTAGGCAATATTCTCCATCACCGAGAGGTTGCGCACCGGTATGAGCGCAAAAGGCACGCCCGCCGACCAGATCATCGGCACGTGATTCTCGAAGCCGATATCCCCCGGAGAGATGCCGAGCGAATCGGCGAGCTTTTCACGCGTGATCGTCTCTTCCACCTTGCGGGAGAGCTTCGGCAGATCGAACTCGGCAAAGCTCACCGCACCCGGCACAAGCTTGACCGCGCAGCGCACCGGCCCGACCTTTTCCGAAAGCACCGTCACCATGTCGCGTTCGGTGTCCATGCCGTGCTGGCGCTCTGCCAGGGCAATCGCCGCACCCACCGTCGGATGACCGGCAAAGGGCAGCTCTCCGCCCGGCGTAAAGATGCGCACGCTTGCCGAATGCGAGGCGTGTTCCGGCGCCAGCAGAAAGATCGTCTCGGAAAGATTGAACTCGATCGCGATCGTCTGCATCGCGTCATCGCTGAGCCCGTCCGCTCCGAAGACGACCGCAAGCGGATTGCCCTGGTAACGTTCCGCCGTGAAAACGTCGTAGATTGCGTATTCGAGCATGGTCATTTTTTTCCTCAGCCGAAGTAATAGTCAAGCACCGGGAACATCGAATAGGCATATTCGAAATTGTCCCTGTTATCCCTTGTAATCGCGATCACCGCGTCAATCTCCTGCTCGGCGTCCTGACGCATATGTTCCTGCACTTTGGCAATCAGCCGATCAGCGTCAAGCGTCGCATGGAAAAAGCGATAAAACATGACGGCCTGCTGGAAATGTGCGCCGTGATATTGCGGCTCGGCGCGCATGGCGGAAAGATCGAGCCCGGTTTCCTCTGCCGCCTCGCGCGCCATGTTGGCATCGATATCGACGTGGCCGTCGACGATGTCGGCGACTTCCAGAGAGCCCGAAGCGCAGTAGACCTTACCGGCATTGGCCGTGGTCCTGCTCATGCGGATCGCCATGATCGCGCCGTCCGCAGACACGATGACAGGCATGGCAAAGGAATGAAAGGTTGGCGGGCGCGGTGCCTGGCGACGCCACCAGAGATGATAGGCGTAGGGAACAATCTGGCCCGTCGCCGTGATCGCCCCGTCATCCAGACAAACCGCGTTCAGCGTGATCAGCCGGCCGTTGAAGAGATGCGGATTGGCCGCGACCTCCCGCTCCCAGTTTTCCCGGACCGCCTCCTCGAACCGGAGGATCTGTGCCTTGTCGCCGTCCTCGACCTTGATATCGACAGAGGCGACAGGAAATAGCCGGCCCTCCGGCGGCCAGTCAGAGGGAATGAGTGAACCTGTTTGCATCGTATTCTCAAATTCTCAGACAACGAGTTTCGGAAACCGAATGAACCCGGGTCATGACTGCGGAAGCTCAGGCTATTGTGCGTTGCGGACGATTGGAAGTGAAAAGAGATCAGGCAGAGCGCCAGATCGTGCGCATCGCCGCGCACGGCCCTTTAAACACAAGAGGCCCGGCGGTGATCGCGCCGGGCCTCTCTTGATCCATCAGCAATCGCTGCGATTACTCGGACTTCGGCAGCGAGCCTTCCACGCCTTCAACCAGAACATTGAGGCCAAGCAGGGTGCCGTCATCGGCCACTTCACCCTCTGCAAGGAACGGCGTGCCGTCCTGCAGGGACACTGGACCGGTGAAGGGCTTCAGCTCGCCGGATTTGATCTTCGCTTCGGTCTCTTCGGCGAGTTTCTTCACGTCGTCCGGCATGTTGGTATAGGGCGCCATCGTCAGGATGCCGTCCTTGAGGCCATCCCAGCTCTGTTCCGATGTCCAGGAACCGTCCTGCACTGCCTTGACGCGCTTGATGTAGTAGGGCGCCCAGGTGTCCATGATCGCCGTCAGCTGGGTTTCGGGACCGGCCTCGATCATGTCGGAGGCCTGGCCGAAGGCCTTGATGCCGCGTTCGGCAGCGATCTGCATCGGCGCGGTGGTGTCGGTGTGCTGGGCGAGAACGTCCACGCCCTGGTCGATCAGCGCCTTGGCGGCATCGGCTTCGCGGCCGGGGTCGAACCAGGTGTTGGCCCAGACGACCTTGGTCTTGAAGTCCGGATTGACGGACTGCGCGCCGAGCGTGAAGGCATCGATGCCCATGACCACTTCCGGGATCGGGAACGAGCCGATATAGCCGCCGATGCCGGACTCGGAAATCGAGCCTGCGATCACGCCGGAAATGTAGCGGCCTTCATAGAAGCGCGAATTGTAGGTCGCGACATTGTCGGCGGTCTTGAAACCGGTTGCATGTTCGAATTTCACGTCCGGATATTTCGCGGCGACCTTCAGCGTCGGTTCCATGAAGCCGAAGGAGGTGGTGAAGACGATGCTGCAGCCGGACCGGGCCATGCGCTCGATCGCGCGCTCGGCATCCGGGCCTTCGGGAACGTTTTCGATATAGGCGGTTTCAATGTCGAGCGTCTTTTCAAGCTCCTGGCGGGCCACGTCGTGCGCCTGGGTCCAGCCACCGTCCGTGGCCGAGCCGACATAGATGAAGCAGGCCTTGACGTCTTCCTGGGCGCTGGCGCCGGTGGCTGCAAGACCGGCCATGATCGCCGCCGAGGCGGCCAGTGCGAATTTCAACGTTTTCATCGTTCACCTCTAATGGTTTGAAGGTTTCAGTGTAATCCGCCTAGCGGTCGGGAACAAAGGATTTCCCGAGTGCTGCGGGCGTATTGATAAGCGTCATCCGCCGGTTCTGGGAGATGATCACGAGGACGATCACGGTCACCACATAGGGCAGTGCCGAGAGGAACTGGGAGGGAATGGCGATCCCGAAGGCCTGCGCATGAAGCTGGCCGATCGTGACGGCGCCGAACAGATAGCCCCCCACAAGCACGCCCCAGGGCCGCCAGGAGGCAAACACCACCAGGGCCAGTGCGATCCAGCCACGCCCGGCCGCCATGTTTTCCGACCATTGCGGTGTATAGACGAGCGAGAGCTGCGCGCCGGCAAGACCGGCACAGGCGCCGCCGAACATGACCGCAAGATAGCGGATGCCGATGACATTGATGCCAAGCGCATGGGCGGAGGAATGGTTGTCGCCGACCGAACGCAGGACCAGTCCCTTGCGGGTCTTGAACAGGAACCATGCGACGCCGGCAACGACCGCGATCGACAGGTAGAAAAAGATATCCTGATCAAACAGCAGCGGGCCGATGATCGGAATGTCCGAGAGCACCGGGATGTCGAGCGAGGGCATTTTCACGCCCGGCTTGCCGACAAGTCCCTCGCCGATCATGGCCGAAAGCCCCTGCCCCAGAATGGTCAAAGCCAGACCGGTGGCCACCTGATTGGCAACAAGGGTGAGCGTGAGAAAACCGAACAGCAGCGAAAACAAGGCACCCGTCACAAGCCCTGCCAGCATGCCGATCCAGGGCGATCCGGTCGCATGAGCCGCCATGAAGGCACCGACCGCGCCCATCACCATCATGCCCTCGACGCCGAGATTCAGCACGCCAGCACGCTCGCAGACCAGTTCGCCGATTGCCGCCAGAACCAGCGGGGTGGACGCGGTGATGATGGTCAGCAGTATCGCTTCGACGATCATGACGCTTTCCCCTCGGCCTGCTTTCCGGAAAAGATGATCCGGATCTTGTAAAGAATGAGCGTATCGCAGGAGAGCACGAAGAACAGCAGCATGCCCTGGAAGACGCGGGTGACCTTGTCGGAGACGCCCATGGTAAACTGAACGCCCTCGCCACCGATATAGGTCAGCGCCAGCACCAGGCCGGAAATGATGGCGCCCAGCGGGTTCAGCCTGCCGAGGAAGGCAACGATGATGGCGGTAAAGCCGTAGCCGGGCGAAATCTGCGGCTGCAGATAGCCGAGCGCACCGGATATCTCGCTGACGCCAGCAAGGCCCGCAAGGCCACCGGACAGCAGGAAACAGAACCACACCATGCGCCGCGACGAGAAGCCCGCAAACCGCCCTGCCCGCGGCGACTGGCCGATGACGTTCACCTCGAAGCCCTTCAGCGTGAAACGCATCATGAACCAGACGGCAAGAGCTGCCAGAATGGCAAGCGCAAACCCGTAATGGGCACCGGAAGACACCATTTCCGGCAATCTTGCCGCATCGACGAAATCACGGGTCTGCGGAAAGTTGTAGCCTTCCGGATTGCGCCAGGAACCGCGCACCAGCCAGTCGAGGAAAAGCTGCGCCACATAGACCAGCATCAAAGAGGTCAGGATCTCATTGGTGTTGAAGTAGTTCTTCAGAAGCGCCGGGATGCCGGCATAGAGCGCGCCGCCAACGGCGCCCATGACCAGCATGATCGGCAGAAGCAGCGGCGAAGACCACTGGTAGAAATAGACAGGCACGATCGACCCGACGATCGCGCCGACCGTGAACTGGCCTTCAGCACCGATGTTCCAGATATTCGAGCGGTAGCAGACGGAAAGGCCGACGGCGATCATGATCAACGGCGCCGCCTTGATCATCAGTTCATTCAGCGACCAGGAATCGAGCAGAGGCTGAATGAAGAACTCATAGAGCGCCGCCAGCGGATCCTTGCCGAGTGCGGCGAACATGATCGCGCCGAACAGAACGGTGAGCGCAAGCGCAATCACCGGCGACAGGAGCGAGAACACCGGCGATGCGCCGGGACGCTTTTCAAGCTCAATGCGCATCGGCAGTCTCCTCGCCGTGAACGCCGCCCATCAACAGGCCGATGCGTTCCAGCGTCATGGTTTCGGCGGGATGGCTATCGGAAAGCCGGCCATCGGAGATCACGGCAATGCGCGTCGCGATCTCGAAGATCTCATCCAGATCCTGCGAAATCACCAGAACGGCAGACCCCTCGCGCGCGAGATCGACCAGCGCCTGGCGGATATGGGCGGCAGCACCCGCATCCACGCCCCAGGTCGGCTGGTTGACAATGATCACCTTCGGCTTGCGGTCGAGCTCGCGGCCGACGATGAATTTCTGCAGGTTGCCGCCGGAGAGGGAACCGGCCGCGGGGTCCTCTCCGCTCTTGCGGACATCCATGAAGCCGGAAATCTCGCCGGTGCGGGCTTTTGCCACGGCACGGCGGATCATCTTCAGCGGTCCGCCGGCGAGAAATGTATCGGCTTCAGCCTCGTTGCGGGCCAGAACCAGATTTTCGGAAAGCGGCATGCTGGTAACGGCGGCATGGCCATGGCGCTCTTCCGGCACGAAGGCTGCGCCAAGCGCACGGCGGACATTGATCCCCTTGCTGCCGACGGCCTTGCCGTCGATCAGCACGCTCTGGCCATCCGTAACGGGATATTCGCCGGAGAGCGCATCGAAAAGCTCAGACTGCCCGTTTCCGGCAACGCCCGCGATCGCCTGAACCTCGCCAGCCTTCACCTCCAGATAGATATCCTTCAGCGCCGTCGCAAACGGCGTGCGCGCCGGCGCATTGAGCCCCTTGGCCTCGATCAGCGCACGCCCGGTGGTCATGGCTTCCGGGCGTTTGATCTCAGACACCTCGCCGCCGACCATCATGCGCGCGAGCGACCCGGCGGTCTCATCGCGCGGGATGCAGGCGCCGGTCACCTTGCCGTGGCGCAGAACGGTCGCCTTGTCGCAGATGCGCTGCACTTCCTCGAGCCTGTGAGAGATATAAAGCACCGAGCGGCCCTCGGCTTTCAGCTTGAACAGCGTTTCGAACAGACGGTCCGCTTCCTGCGGCGTCAGCACGGAGGTGGGCTCGTCGAGAATGATGAGACTCGGGTTCTGCAGCAGCGCGCGAACGATCTCGATGCGCTGGCGCTCGCCGACGGAAAGATCGGCCACATGGGCGCGCGGATCGAGCGGAAGTCCGTATTCGACGGAGAGCCTGCGCGATTCCTCCGCAATTTCGGCAAGCGAGATGCCGGGGTCGAGCGAGAGCGCGATGTTTTCTGCAACCGTCAGCGCCTCGAACAGCGAGAAATGCTGGAACACCATGCCGATGCCGAGCTTGCGGGCATGTGCAGGCGCCTCGATCGTGACCGGCTCGCCCTTCCACAGGATCTGGCCCGCAGAAGGCTCCAGGACGCCGAACAGCATCTTGACGAGAGTCGATTTTCCGGCGCCGTTTTCGCCGAGCAGGGCGTGGATTTCGCCATGCGCGATTTCGAGGTCAATGCCGTTGCATGCGGCAAAGGTACCAAAATATTTGGTGAGACCGGAGACCGCCAGAAGCGTATCACCCGCCGGTTGCTTTACTTCGTCCAAACCGCCCTCCGGCCGCCGGCACTGCACCCGAATGCAAAAGCATCCCTGCCGCCACGGGATTGACTAAAAAATAGGACGTCCCCTGTCCTGCGCACAAATGAAGCACAAACCATGTTTGAAGCGCAATGATTTTTGGATGTTACCCAAAGAGTTTGTTGCCTCAGAACTCCGCCCGCGTTGCCGCTGCCCGTGCGCCAAGCTTTGGCAGGAACTGCAGCACCGCGCCAATCAGATAAAGATAGATACCGCTTGCAACGAACAGCGCCTCCACCAGTTTCGGCGCTTCGAAAGATGCTAGAAGCGCATAGAAACCGGTTGCACACCAGATTGCGAAGACCGTCAGATTGAGCGGCCGCAGCCGCTTGACCCGCACCGGATGGAGGAAGTTGATCGGTGCAAAGGTCAGCACGACTGACACGATCACGATCGTCATCGCCACCGCCGACGATGGCTCGATGACGAAGAAGGAAAACACCACCATGTTCCAGACAACGGGAAAGCCCGAGAAGAAGTTCTCGGCGGTTTTCATGCCGCTGTCGGCATAATAGATCGCGCTGGAGACGACGATCAGGGCAGCAGCGACAAAGGACAGCGGCTCGCCGATCATGTGGGATTGGTAAAGGGCGAAGGCCGGCAGCAGGACATAGGTGACATAGTCGATGATATTGTCGAGCATGACGCCCGACCAGCTTGGCAGAACCTCGCTGACCCGCAGGCGGCGCGCGATCGGCCCGTCGATCCCGTCCACCAGAAGCGCCAGCCCCAGCCACCAGAACATCGAGACGAATCGGCCTTCGGCGGCAGCGACAACGCCCAGAAACGCCAGAAAAGAACCAGACGCCGTCAGGATATGGACGGAAAACGCCCGGATTTCCGCATAAGGCACTTTTCGCTGGCTGAAGAATCCCATTCGCATCCCGTCCGTTTTCGGCTTACGCCGGCCTCCCTGTTCGGCAAGTGCCGCAAGGCCTACCGAAGTTTGAGCCAGAATGCACCAGAACGATGCGCTCGGCACAAAAAAAACGAAAATTTCCAGAATTTTTCGAAGCAGAAACAAGCTTGCGGCATTATATCCCTATGGCAACAGACGATGGGGCAAGACAATGGCTGAGTTTGAAATCGCAGTGATCGGCGGCGGACCCGCCGGCATGATTACGGCACTGGCACTCGCCCGGGCCGGCCGCAGGGTTGCGCTTGTGGCGCCGGCACCCACGAAGGGAGACCACCGGACAACGGCGCTGATGGATCATTCGATTTCCTTCATCGCCCGCCTTGGCCTCTGGCAGGACATCAAGCCCCAGGCAGCACCGCTGAAGACGATGCGAATCATCGATGGCACCGGCCGCCTGCTTCGCGCGCCGACCGTCAGCTTCCGCTCGGCGGAAATCGATCTCGAAGCCTTCGGCTACAATATTCCGAACAGCCTGCTGGTCGGCAAGCTCTCTGACGCCGTCGCCAACGAAGCAAATATCACAGCATTCGATCAGGCAGCGGCCAATATCGAGACCGGAAAAAACGCCGTCGCCGTCACCCTTGCCGCCGGCGAGCGCTTCGAAGCCGAATTTGCGATCGGCGCGGACGGACGCGGATCCAGGGTGCGCGAAAGCGCCGGGATCGGAACCGGGCAGTGGAATTACAGGCAATCGGCCCTGGTGCTCAATTTCGAGCACAGCCTGCCCCATGACGATATCTCGACCGAGTTTCACACCCGGGGCGGTCCGTTTACGCAGGTGCCCCTGCCCGATTCCAACCGCTCCAGCCTGGTCTGGGTCATGAATGCGGCGGAGGCGGAGGCGATGGCCGCGCGCACAAATGAGGAGATTGCCGGCGCCATCGAAGAGCGCATGCAGTTTCTGCTGGGCGCAGTGAAGGTGGAGGGCGAGGTGCAGAAATGGCCGCTGTCCTCGCTTGTCGCGCACCGTTTCGGCAAGGGCCGGGTTGCGCTTGTGGGCGAGGCAGCCCACGCCTTTCCGCCGATCGGCGCGCAGGGACTGAACCTCAGCCTGCGCGACATCATGCGGCTTCAGCGCATGCTGGACGGCATTGACGGCGGGAAAATCTCGTCGCGCACCGGCGATCGTTACGACATGCTGCGCAGATCAGACGTCTTGAGCCGCACGGCAAGCGTTGACCTCCTGAACCGCTCGCTGCTGGCCGATTTCCTGCCGGCGCAGCTTGCGCGCTCCGCCGGCCTGTACGTGCTCTCGGCCGTTCCGCCTCTGCGCCAGTTCGCCATGCGCGAAGGGGTGCAGCCGATGCGCGGGATCAAGGCGCTGTTTGCCGGCTGAGTTCAGAGCGGCAGGGCATCGGTGTTGATCAGCGCGAACAGCGCTGCAAGCGTCAGAACCGAACAGAGCGTCGATATCAGGATCGCCGCGGAGGCGCGCTCGTACCAGATGCCGTACTGGCGGGCGATCACAAACACGTTTGTCGCCGTCGGCAGCGCGGCAAGCAGCACCGCAGCCTTGACCCAGAGCGGATCGAACCCTCCATGGGCCATCATGAAAAGGTAGACGACAAGCGGGTGGAGAACGAGCTTCACCGGCACGATATAGCCGATCTCCGCGGGCACGCGCCGGACGGGGCGAAGCGCCAGCGTCACGCCCATGGCAAACAGCGCGCAGGGTGCCGCCGCCTGGGCGAGATAATCCACCAGCCGGTTGAAGGCCTCGGGCGGCCCGTAGCCGGTGGCGGCCACGGCAAAGCCGAGCGCGGTCGCGACCACGAACGGATGCAGCAAGGCGCGCATCACGATCTGGCCGACAACCTTGCGCCCGCCACCGCCCGCCGCCGCCATGATCGAGGGCGCAACCATGAAATGGAGCGCATTTTCGAAACAGACGATCAGCGCCACCGGAACGGCTGCGTCCTCACCCAGCGCAAGCAGCGCCAGCCCCGGCCCCATATAGCCGATATTGCCATAACTGCCGGCGAAGGCCTGGATCGTGGTTTCGCGCACGCCGTTTCTCTTCCAGAAATAGCCGATCGCAAAGACGAGCCCGAAGACGCAATAGGTCGCCGCCAGATCGATCGACACGAAATCGATGCGGGTGAGCTGGTCGAACGGAGTACGCGAGACGAGCTTGAAGAACAGCGCGGGCAGCGCCGCATAGATGATGAAGATATTCAGCCAGGCCGTGCCTTCTTCGGGATGGCGAAAGATCTTCGCCGCGCCGAAGCCGATGGCGATGAGCCCGAAAAATGGAAAGAGCAGCGCTAGAATATCGGCCATGATCCCGGTCCGCTTGCCGCAGCGCTAACCGATCTGGGAGAGAACCGGGAAGGTCTGCTGAAACCAGATCGCCATATCGGCAATGAAGCCGAAAAGAAAGGCGACCCCGGTGAGAATCAGGAGCACGCCCATGATTTTTTCGACCGCGCCGAGGTGACGGCGGAAGCGCGCCAGAAACCGCATGAAGGCGCCTGAAAAGAATGCGGCAATCCAGAACGGCACGGCAAGGCCGAGCGAGTAGACCGCAAGCAGCACCGCGCCGTTCGATACCGTGTCCTTCGTTGCCGCAACCGCGAGGATCGCGCCGAGAACCGGACCGATGCAGGGCGTCCAGCCGAAAGCGAAGGCAAGCCCCATGATATAGGCGCCAGTGATGCTGGCGGGTTTTCCGCCGCCATGAAACCGCGCTTCGCGCGACAGCAGCGAGATCCTCAGAACGCCGAGGAAGTGAAGCCCCATCAAAATGATGATCACCCCGCCGACCTTGGACAGAATGTCCATGTACTGGCGCAGCAATTGCCCGATGCTGGAGGCGCCTGCACCAAGCGCCACGAAGATGGTGGCAAAGCCGAGCGTGAAGAAGAATGCCGGCAGCAGGACCGCGCGGGAACGCGCCAGGCGCGCCTCGCCCCCGCCCTTGAACTGGTCGATCGAAATGCCGGCCATGTAGCAGAGATAAGGAGGCACCAGCGGCAGCACGCAGGGCGAAAGAAAGGACAGGGCGCCTGCGAGAAGCGCACTGAGAAATGAAATATCGCCGATCGACAAGAAACCTGCTCCAACACGTCATTTTACCGGACAAGGGCATCGCCCTCACCCCGAACCCGGCAGCAGCGCGATGCCCCGGAAAGCGTCCGGCGGTCATAGCCCAGACGGACGTTCAAATCCAATCACCTTTCCGCGCGCCGAAAACCGCCGGATTATCGCCACTGCACCGAAATTCCGGGTTGACCTTCTGAAAGACCCTTTCTATGTTCCGCCCACTTTCAGCCGGTCACCCGGCTCGGGAGAGCGTAGCTCAGCCGGTAGAGCAACTGACTTTTAATCAGTAGGTCCAGGGTTCGAACCCCTGCGCTCTCACCACCCTCTTCATCAGACTGCCTTTCTATCAAAAATGCTGCCGGCGCCGTTGCGCTTGCGCCAAAACGCCCGATGCTGGCATTCGGGGCTGCCCTGTTGCAGGCTGGAAAAGCGATTCCCGGGTGGTCTTCCGCAAACTCGGAGCAACCACCGCCTTCGACCGGCTCATGAAAAAGGACCAGTCCTCTCATGCCGCATATGTTCGTCAATCGACCCCGAGACCATGATGTCGCCGCCGACGCGCCGGAAGAGCGCAGGAACTTCCGGTGGGAGACGATCAACGCAATCTGCTATCAGCTCGGCGGCGCGGTGTTCATCTTCGGCAGCATCTGCTTCTTTCCCGCGCTCTCCGATTACGCAGATCTCGGTGCGTGGATCTTCGTCTTCGGGTCGCTGCTCT
The DNA here is from genome assembly GCF_013344475.1 of Martelella limonii. Taxonomy (GTDB): domain Bacteria; phylum Pseudomonadota; class Alphaproteobacteria; order Rhizobiales; family Rhizobiaceae; genus Martelella; species Martelella limonii. Next base: position 843,033 of record NZ_JABUOU010000001.1, read on the forward strand.
ATCTCCTCGTCACCGGACATGACCTTCTGGAAGTCTTTGTCCACGCCCGCGAGCGCGAAGGGCAAGCAACCGTCTGGGACCGGCTCGAATTCTGGGCGGCGTGGGCCTATGTCATCGGCACGCTTCTCTTCGTCGCAGGCAGTGTCTGCTTCCTCTCCGCCTTCGATATGGTCAACGCAGGCGCCGGTTGCTTCATAACCGGCAGCATCCTTTTCGTCGTGGGGGCCGTGATCAACGTGATCCAGATCGTGCAGGCCGATGATCTTGTGACCTTGCAGATGATGAACCTGACCGCGCTGACATTCGTGGTCGGCTCTGCGCTGTTTGCGGTCGCTTCGATCCCCTATCTCTGGAGTTTTGCAAATCCGGCGGACGAGCGGCAGCTGACCGGCTTTCTCGCATGGCAATATCTCGTCGGAAGCCTGCTGTTTTTCATCGGCGGGCTGTTCAACTATCGCAGGGCATCGCGCGTGGTCGCCATGGCGCTCGGCCGGCCGACAATCTACGATGCCCATCCGCTCAAACCCTACGCCCCGCGCAGAAAGCGGCGTTAGCCCATCCCATCAACCCCGCAAGAGGCACGATTCGTTCAGTACGTCCCATGTCCCCTCGATCGCACCGCCGCCGCGCGCTTGCCTGCGTCCGCAGTGCCGCCGAAACACCGCGTGCGACCGGCAGGCCGGGACTTGCGGAACACAGTAGGAACATGTATGTTCGTTCTGGATTTGTTTCGAAAGGCCAGGGGCAGGAAATGCTGACACGCAAGCAACAGGAACTGTTGTACTTCATCCATGAGCGCATGAAGGAAACGGGGATCCCGCCTTCTTTCGACGAGATGAAGGAAGCGCTGGACCTCGCCTCCAAATCCGGCATTCATCGGCTGATCACCGCACTTGAAGAGCGCGGCTTCATCCGCAGGCTTCCCAATCGGGCACGCGCGTTGGAAATTCTGCGCATGCCGGACAGCGTGATCGGCCAGCAGCGCAGCCGCGGTTTCTCGCCGAGCGTCATCGAGGGTTCTCTCGGCAAGAAACCGGAAGAACCCAAGGCGCAGGCCGCCAACAGCGATAGCGGTTCAACCGGCATTCCGGTCATGGGCAGGATCGCAGCCGGCGTCCCCATCTCGGCCATTCAGGAAAACACCCACCACATCACGGTTCCGGCCGAAATGCTTGGCACGGGCGAACATTATGCGCTTGAAGTTCAGGGGGATTCGATGATCGAGGCCGGCATCTTCGATGGCGACACCGTGATCATCCGCAATATCTCGACCGCCTCCCCCGGCGATATCGTGGTCGCACTCGTCAATGACGAAGAGGCGACGCTGAAGCGTTTCCGCCGCAAGGGCGCGTCGATTGCGCTGGAAGCGGCAAACCCCGCCTATGAAACCCGGATCTTTGCGGCCAATCAGGTCAAGGTCCAGGGCAAGCTGGTCGGGCTGATCCGCCGCTATCACTGAAGGTGAGTTCCGCCGGCAGGCTGATGAGCGGCAGATAGGTGTCTGACCGCCAGTCGTAGAGACGATGGCGGTTCCAGGCCCGCTCCGGCGCCTCCACCGAGGTTTCGACGGACAGCGTGATCGGAAGGCATGCCCGCGATTCTCTGCCTTCAGGGCTTGGCGCTGATTGAGGTGGGGCTGGTCGGGGTTCATCGGACTGGGGCGGCGCTGATGGGTGCGACGGTGATTGTTCAAATGTGGGCGTTTGCCCTTTAGGCGTCCCAGGCTTCTCTCCTTCGATTTCGACTGTGGCTGCAGCATTTCCGCCCGAAGTGTTTTCGCGGCCCGAGATGTTTGGCGAAGGGCCTGTTGCAGGCATGGTTCGAGCCGGTGCGACAGCGATGCGTTGTTCCGCTGCGCCTGGTTCCTCCGAAAACGGTAGGCCTGCCTGTGACGTCATTGGCAGCGGCGCGATCAGCGTAAACCGGAAGGCGCCATGCTGCCTGCGCATTGCCGGCGTAACCAGAAATGCGCCTGAGCGGCATGTCTGAAATCCGGGACGGTAGCGGCTGACGACGATGTCGGCATGGTCGCAGCCAAGCCCCGCAAGGGCCGGCCGCTCCACCGTGACGATCCGGATCCCATGATATTCGGCATAGCACCATGCGTCCTTCACACAGTGGAACCTGTTTGTAATTTCGTGTGCATCGGCAATGGTTTGCCGGAGCATCCTGTCAGCCCGCGCGAGGTCTTCGGAGCCAAGGCGCGCAAATCTGTCCTCCTCCACCAGTTCCAGTGCGGGCTGTTGTTCCGGGGAAAAGCTTGAGGACAGTTTGAGAGCCGTTTCCCACTGCTCGTAAACGAAGGACGGCGGTCTTGCGGTATTGAGCGCGGCACTTTCGCCGAGGATCAGCGCCACCAGAGCCCCATCGCTGTCGACAAGGATCTGCGAGGGCTGCGGGCTCCTCGGCCATGCGAGCATCACGAGCGATACGCCGATCGGAATGAGGCCCAAAAGCCGCAACCGCGTACGCAACAGCACCAGGGGGAGAAATCCGCAAATGAATGAGAGGAGGAATCCCTGACGGACCGCACCGGTCGTCACCGCCCCTCCAAGTCCATCGACAAGCATCGCTGCAGCCATCACCCATTCGAGGCCCCAGCCCATGACGGTCAGGAAGGGAGCGTGGAGGTTCAGTGGCATGGCGAGAAGCGCGAGGAGCCCCGACGGCATCACCACAAGGGTGACGATCGGCATGGCCAGCAGGTTGCCGATCAGACCGTAGCCTGCGATGCGGGAAAAATGATGGACCGCGAACGGGGTTGTCGAAACGCCGCCGATCAGCGCGGTGATCGCGATGCCGGATGCCGCGATCCACAGCCAGCGCAAAGCCTTGAAGCGGCTGGGGCCGGCGGCCACGGGACGCCTCTGCCAGGCGCCATAGCCTGCCATCAGGGCGAGCGTGGCGGCAAACGACATCTGCATCCCGGGCCCCGCCACTTCGGAGGGCGTCGCGATCAAGATGATGAGCGCTGCCAGAGCAACGTTTCGCAGGCTGATCGCGGACCGGTCGAAAACAGCCGCCAGGAGCATGACGGCCAGCATGATGAACGCCCGCTCCGCAGAGACCTGCATGCCGGAAATCAGCAGATAGAAAAGCGCGGCGCCAACTGCGAAAAGGGCAGCAACCTTCTTGGTCGGCAGGGCTTCGGCCGCCCTTGGCGATGCCGCAAGCACAAGCCTGAGGCTGGAGAAGAAGATTCCGGCCGCCAGCGCCATGTGCAGCCCAGAAATCGCAATGATGTGGGCAAGGCCGGCATTGCGCAGCGCCGTCAGCATCTCATCGCTGAGCGCCCGACGCTCGCCGGTGATGATCGCATTCGCGAAGGCGCCCGTATCGCCGGAAAGAACGCCCCGAATGCGCCCGGCGATCGCATCGCGCATTCTCTCAATGGCAAGCCGCGCTGCGGCAAAGCGGCCCGGCGCGGCGATTTTGCCCCTGTCTTCGGGCGGACCATAAAAGAAGCCGACCGCGCCCACGCCATCGAAATAGGAGAGAAAGCCGAAATCGACGAGGCCCGGCAAAACGGGTGCGGATGGCGTCTGCAGGCGCGCAAGGCCGCTGATCTCATGACCGATCGCAACCGGTGGCAAATTGCCGCGGGCAACCAGCGTTGCGCGCGCGGGCGGGCGGCGGATCACCGGGTCATCGGTCGCGGTCAACCGCACCACGTAGCGCCAGCCGCTCGCCGTTGGCTCGCGCGCCGCCACCTGGCCCTGAATGTGGGTGGTGACCGGCGAATCCAGCATGATCGTATCGAGCCGCGCGGTCTCGATTGCGGCAAGCCCGGCGCCGCTCAGGAACAGGGCTGCCCCGGCGCTGGCAAGCTTCAGCAATGGGCGGGCGTGACGAAAAACCAAGGCAGCGGCCATCGCCGCCCCCCAGTAAAGGGCAAGCCCCCACCAGAGCGGCGTCGCGGCCAGCGAAAACCACCATAGAACGCCTGCAGAAAGCGCCACCGGCGCGAGCAGGAACAGACGGCCGAATTCCTGTTCCTCGCGCCAGAGCGCTGCCAGGCTGGGCCGTCCGCTGCCGTCTTTTCCTGCACGAAACGCGCGCGGCTTCGAGAGCGAGAGACGGGTGCGCTTTTGCACGCCAAAGGGCGACCGAAGCGCGCGCCCCTCGCGCGACGGCGCCTTTCTGGTCTCGTCTGTGCCCGCTTCGCGCCATTGCATATGCAGTCACCGCCCCACAACCTTTGCATGTTGTGGCCAATGTAAATCGATTGCAATGCAGCAGCAGCGCCGACAGACAAAATTTTCCTTTTCTAAACCCCGGAAAACTTGCTAAACGCAGATATAACTCATCACCAGCCCTGCGGCGCCATTGGCTTGGCAACATCCTGCCAATCCTATAGCTAACGAAAAACTCGATCGGCTTCGATTGCGCGTCCGCGCCGGAAACTTGGAGGATTAGGATGACGGAAACTGGAAAACTCAACCTCGACGGCAAGGAATTCGACCTGTCGATCGAAGAGGGCACATTCGGGCCCAAAGTCCTCGACATTGCTTCGCTTTACAAGCAGTCGGGCATGTTCACCTACGATCCGGGTTTCACGTCCACGGCATCGTGCAAGTCCAAGATTACCTATATCGACGGCGACAACGGCATTCTGCTGCATCGCGGCTATCCGATCGATCAGCTTGCCGAAAATGCCGACTTCCTCGAAGTCTGCTACCTGCTTCTGTTCGGTGAACTGCCGACAGCGACGCAGAAGAAGGATTTCGACTTCCGTGTGACGCATCACACGATGATCCACGATCAACTCACGAGGCTCTTTACCGGTTTCCGCCGTGATGCCCATCCCATGGCCATCATCTGCGGCGCCGTTGGAGCCATGTCTGCCTTCTATCACGACTCGATCGACATTTCCGATCCCTACAAGCGCGAGATCGCCAGCATCCGCATGATCGCCAAGATCCCGACGATCGCGGCCATGGCCTACAAATATCACGTCGGCGAACCCTTCGTTTATCCGCGCAACGATCTCGGCTATGCGGCGAACTTCCTGCACATGTGCTTTGCCACGCCGTGCGAGGAATACAAGGTCAACCCGATCCTGTCGCGCGCGCTTGACCGCATCTTCATCCTGCATGCCGATCACGAGCAGAACGCATCGACCTCGACCGTTCGCCTGGCCGGCTCTTCGGGCGCGAACCCGTTCGCCTGCATTGCCGCCGGCATTGCGTGCCTCTGGGGCCCTGCCCATGGCGGCGCCAACGAAGCAGCCCTCAACATGCTGCAGGAAATCGGTACCGTCGACCGCATTCCGGAATACATCAAGCGCGCCAAGGATCGCGACGATCCGTTCCGCCTGATGGGCTTCGGACACCGCGTCTACAAGAACTACGATCCGCGCGCCAAGATCATGCAGAAGACCTGCCATGAAGTGCTGGGCGAACTCGGCATCAAGGACGATCCGCTCCTCGACGTCGCCCTGGAACTGGAAAAGATCGCGCTCACGGACGAGTACTTCATCGAGAAGAAGCTTTATCCGAACATCGATTTCTATTCCGGCATCACGCTGAAGGCGCTGGGCTTCCCCACCACCATGTTCACCGTTCTGTTCGCGCTTGCGCGCACCGTCGGCTGGATCGCGCAGTGGGCGGAAATGATCGAGGATCCGGAACAGCGCATCGGCCGTCCGCGCCAGCTCTACACCGGCGCTGCCGAACGCGATTTCGTCGACATCTCCAAGCGCTGATCTTCAGCGGATGATTTCAGAAAGGCCGGTCCAAGCGACCGGCCTTTTTTTATGGCTGACTGTTCGAGGCCCGCCTGCGCCTCGCGGCGCGCTCTGAGAACCGCCGTCAGTTGTCTCTGTCCGAGTGCGCTTTCGCCCGCTCATGCCCGTCGTGCTGGCACACGCCTTGATGCTCGGGCGCGGTCCATGCGGCACACCCGCGGATGAGCGCATCAGACAACAGCAACGCTGGCTCTTCGCTTGCCTGAAGGAAAAGGCCCGGCGGGTACCGCCAGTCCTCGGATTGACATATCTGGAAAGCGCCGCCGCGAAGGCCTGCGCCCGCAGAAATTCACGCGGCTGCGGCGAGTTCGCTGCCGATAAGCGCGCCAAGCCGGCGCATCCCTTCCTCGATCGCACCCGGCGTCGAGCAGGAAAAGGAAAGCCGCAAATGGTTCTTGCCGCTGCCATCGGCATAAAACGCATTGCCGGGAACGAAGGCGACCTTGGCTTCCTTCAGCGATTCCTTCAGCAATGCTGCACTGTCGATGTGTTCTGGCAGGGTCAGCCAGACGAACATGCCGCCCTCGGGCTTGGTCCAGCTCACCCCTTGCGGCATGTGCGCGGAAAGTGCATTCAGCATCGCATCCCGACGTTCGCGATAGACGGCGGTGATCTTCTCCGCCTGGGCATCAAACCCGGCTTCGGCAACGCGCGCGATCGCCATCTGATTGATGGTTGGCGAATGAAGATCGGCAGCCTGCTTGGCAAGTACGAGACGGCGGATGACCGGCGTCGCCGCGCAAACCCAGCCGACGCGCAGACCGGGCGACAGGGTCTTGGAAAAGCTGCCGCAATAAAGCGTACGGGTCTTTTCAATGCCGCCCGAGCGGGCACAATCGATGGCGAGCAGCGTCTGCTGCCGCTCGCCCTCGTAACGCAGAGCCCTGTAGGCGGCATCCTCGATCACGGCGATATCCAGCGCATCGGCCATATCGAGCAGCTTTTCGCGCTCCATGGGGGTCAGGCATTCGCCGGTCGGGTTGGAGAAATCCGCGGAAAGATAGGCGAACTTGACCCGGCTTCCGGCGTCCTTCGCGGCCGTCGCATAGTCTTGCGGGGCGGCATTGCGCGAAAGGTCCAGCCGGTCGTAGCGCGGTTCATAGGCGTTGAAGGCCTGAAGCGCGCCGAGATAGGTCGGCCACTGCACCAGCGCCGTATCGCCGGGCGACAGCAGCAGCTTGCCGAGATAGTCGAGCGCCTGCTGCGAACCGGAGGTGATGAAGATATTGCCGATATCGGCGTCGATGCCGCGCGCATTCATGCGCTGCACGATCCATTCGCGCAGGCGGCCATAGCCTTCGCTGACGGAATATTGCAGCGCCTGCCCGGCCTCGGAACTGCCGAGAATGTCCGAATAGGCCTTCTGGAAAGCGGCCGCCGGAAACAGTGCCGGGTCCGGAATTCCGCCGGCAAAGGAGATGATATCCGGCTGATCCAGCAGTTTCAGCAATTCACGGATTTCAGACGCGCCCATCCGTTTGGCGCGCGTGGCATAGATGGCTTCCCAGTCAAGCATGGGGGTTTCCTCAAACGTCTTTTTAGTGCCGTGAACATCACCACAGGGCGTTATTTAAGTCAATAATGCTGACCTATTTTCCGGCAATAAAACCGCGAATAGTTGCATTCCAGCGTAATTTTCGGTCCCTAGAACGGCAATCGCAGCAACATAATGACATACTCCGCTTTTCAGGCCAGGACACGCCCGGTGCCTGCGAACGCTTCAACGGTCCCTCGCCTCCTCAAGGGCAGCGCCAAGCATCGCACGCGCGGTCCAGATAATCACGGCCTCACTTTCTTTGGCATCAAGCCCGCAGACATCCTTCATCACCACCATGGTTTCCATACCCATCACGAGCGATAGCGCGTGCAGCAGCCGCGTATAAAGCGATCGCGGCAGGACGTCGGCGAGCGGTCGCAGCGTTTCGTCAAGCCAATGGAGCCGGCGGCCACCGCGTTTGCCGCCCTTCTCCACGATCCTCGCAGCCAGGAAGTGACGAAATGTGGTTTCGTGCTCTTCCAGCATCGCCAGCACCTGGAGGATGACGATTTCCAGCTTGGCGCCAGCATCGAGCGCAGGATCATCGGGCACACGGATTGCAAGCGCCGCCGCGTCGAGCGCGATTTCATGCATGAGTTCGTCCGGCGTCGAGAAATAGCGATAGGCCGTGGCGCGCGAAATACCGGCGCGATCGGCAACATCGGGAATGGCGAGCGAACTGCCTTCGGCCGAAAGCTCCCGAGCGGCCCGCAGCAGTTCAGCGCGGGTTCTCTTCTTCTGGTTGACGCGTTCGTGGCTTTTCGCTTGACGAGACATTTCCATTCCTTTATGAGACGACAATCTCATTACAGTACAACCGTATCACTAACCCGAAAGGCCTAGCCATGCAACATTCAACCGCATTTCACAGCGACAAGCCGCCCGTCGAAACTGTTCACTTCCTCGGCAATCTCCTGACCTTCCGCGCCGGAGCGGCAGATACTGACAACCAGTTCTCGATCACCGAATGCCTGACAGCACCCGGCGCCGGCGCTCCGCCGCACAGCCAGACAGATGCCGAGGCATTTCTGGTGACAGAGGGACAGTATGAATTCCTGCTGAATGGAACGCAGAAGATCTGCGGCAAGGGTGACTTCCTGTTCGTGCGCGCCGGCGACGTCCATGCGTTTCGCAATCCGGGCGAAGTCGTTGCGCGGATGCTGATCATCAACCTGCCTGCCGGCCAGCATGAAGGCTTCTTCCGCGCCGTCGGCGATGCCGTTGCGCCGGAAACCGAGCAGTTTCCGGCAATGGGAGAACCGGACATGCCGCGCATTTTTGCCGCCGCAGAAAACTTCGGCATCACGCTCCTGCCGCCACCGAAGGCGTAAACACCCGTGAGGCTCAGCAAAAAGATGAAGAGACTTGCCTCCTATTGCTTTGTGTTCGCCACCTTTGCCGCAGTGACCGGCATGGGGATGGGAATTTTCATGGCCGCAAGCCACGATCACAGCCTAGCCCCGGCGCATGCGCATCTGAACCTGCTGGGCTGGGTCTCGATGGCGCTCTATGGCCTCTACTATCAGACCCATCCGGAGATCGCCGCTCGCCGGCTTGCCCTTGCCCAGGTGTCACTGGCGGTGTTCTCGATCGTGCTGCTCATTCCAGGCATCGTGATCGCCAATCTCGGGGGAACCGAGCTTCCGGCCGTTATCGGCGCGCTGCTCGCCCTCGCCTCAATGCTGCTGTTCCTCGGCATAACCGTAGCAGCGCTGATCCGAGACGCACAGACTGTCTGAAACAACGAAGCCGGAGGGCGAACCCTCCGGCTTCTTTTCGCAATCGCGTATCAGAGAAATGCTCTAGTTGCGCGCCTTGTCGACCAGAGCGCCTTTCTTGATCCAGGGCATCATGCCGCGCAGCTTCTCGCCGACTTCCTCGATCTGGTGATGGTCGTTGAGGCGGCGGGTCGCCTTGAAGCGGGCACCACCGGAATGCCATTCCTGCATCCATTCGGCGGTAAAGCGGCCGGTCTGGATGTCCTTCAGAACGCGCTTCATCTCGGCCTTGGTCTCGGCAGTGATGATGCGCGGACCGGTGACGTATTCGCCCCACTCGGCCGTGTTCGAGATCGAGTAGTTCATGTTGGCGATGCCGCCTTCATAGATCAGGTCAACGATCAGCTTCACTTCGTGCAGGCACTCGAAATAGGCCATTTCCGGCGCATAGCCGCCTTCGACCAGGGTTTCGAAGCCGGCGCGGATCAGCTCGACCAGACCGCCGCAGAGGACGACCTGTTCGCCGAAGAGGTCGGTTTCGCACTCTTCCTGGAAGGTCGTCTCGATGATGCCCGAACGGCCGCCGCCAACGCCGCAGGCGTAGGAGAGCGCAACGTCAAGCGCGTTGCCGGAAGCATCGTGATGAACGGCAACGAGGCAGGGAACGCCACCGCCCTTCTGGTATTCGCCGCGCACGGTGTGGCCGGGGCCCTTCGGCGCGATCATGATGACGTCGACGGTCGACTTGGCTTCGATCAGGCCGAAGTGAACGTTGAGGCCGTGGGCGAAGGCGATGGCTGCGCCGTCGCGAATGTGCGGAGCAATCTCGCTGTTGTAGATGCCGGCCTGCAGCTCGTCAGGCGTCGCCATCATCATCACGTCGGCCCATGCAGCAGCATCGGCAACGGTCTTGACTTCGAAGCCGTCAGCCTCGGCCTTCTTGGCCGTTGCCGAACCGGCACGAAGCGCGATGACGACGTTTTCGGCGCCGCTATCCTTCAGGTTCAGCGCATGCGCGCGGCCCTGCGAACCATAGCCGATGATCGCGACCTTGCGGCCCTTGATGAGATTGAGATCAGCATCCTGATCGTAATAAACACGCATTGTCTTTCCTTCCCTTGACAACCTGTCTTCTGATCGACCGCCCGAAAGCGGCGTCAATTCACACGGCCGCTTGAAGCGGCCGACATTCATTTGGCCGCGTACAGCAGCCAGAAACGTTCAACCGCCCGCTCTGCGCGGCGCTGGAACATGCCGCGATCCGCCACCTCGCCCAGCAACTGCCGTACATGGCTGTCGCCGACGATCAGCCCGTAGAGCACGCGGTAGGCTTCATCGCCATTGTCGAACAGCAGTACGCCGGAGCGCCTGCCATCTTCGAGCAGCGCGCGGGCGCGTTGGTCGATCTGGGCACGTCCGCGCTCGAGCAGCATGCGTCCAAGCTTCTGCCCGTCGCGCGTCACCCTGCCGATCGCAAGCCTGTTCAGAGCGAGCGATACATCACCGGCAAGAACGCCGAGAAGATCCTCGCCGAAGGCCTTCAGATGACGCTTGAGTTCGTCACCATCAAGGCGGTGCCCTGCGCTCTCGAATGTGCGCACCTTGCTTGCCTGATAGGCAACCATGGCGGCCAGAAGGCCGTCGCGGTCACCGAACCATTTGTAGAGGCTTTCCTTGGAGCAGCTTGCCGCCCGCGCGATACCGGCCGTCGTCACGGATTTCTCGCCACCCTCGACCAGCAGCCGCAGCGCCTGCTCGAGCACCGCCTGCTGGCGGGGCGAAAAATGGACATCGATCTCGGTTTCGTCGGACAAGTCGTTCGTCTCCAGCGGGTAACGTACGGTACGGTACCTTTTAGTCAGAATTCCGGCTCCGTCAAGCGAATTGTCACGGTGCTGGAAGAACAACGGATGTTTTGCAACCAAGCAACAGCAAACGAGCTCCTTGCTCTTGCGAGGCAGGGAGCATCGGCATGGAAGACCATGAAAAACGAGCGGGGCGCGGGCCGCTAGAGCACCACCCCGGAGGCAGGTTCGGGAACGTGATAGACATAGCCCTGCGCGAAATCGACGCCCATGCCCTTCAGCCGGTCGGCAATCCTGTCATCCGAAACGTATTCGGCGACGGTCTTGATCTTCAACACCTTGGCCATCTCGACGAAGCAGCGGATCGTCGCCTCGTCCACCGGATCTGTCAGCAGGCCCTGGGTGAACTGCCCGTCAATCTTCAAAAAATCGATACAGAAGCGCTTGAGGTAGCTGAAGGACGAAGTTCCCGCGCCGAAATCGTCGAGCGCGATCTTGACGCCCCGGCCACGCAGCACCCGTATGAACTCCATAGCCTCCGCCATATTGGAGATGACCGAGGTCTCGGTGATTTCAAGACAGAGACTTTCACGCAACGTCGCATCCATGCCATCCAGCAGATCGAGAGCGAACCGGTGGAAGGCCCGATCGCCGACAGATTGACCTGAGACATTGACCGAAACCAAACTCTTCGGCCCTGCCCCGGCATCGCGCATCCATTCAAGCGCACGCGACAACACCCAGCGATCGATCCGGGCTGCGAGGTTGAAACGCTCCGCCGCCGGCAGAAATGCGCCTGGCGGTATAACTTCTCCCTGATCGCCCACCATGCGCACCAGCAGTTCAACATGGGTCTTTTCGCCGGATTGCCCGAAAGGCACGATCTTCTGGGCGTAAAGCACGAAACCGTCGTGTTCAAGCGCACGTTCGATGCGGGTGACCCAACTGGTCTGGCCAGCCCTCGACTTGATGACCTCGTCATGGTCGCGCCAGACATGAACCCGGTTGCGCCCCTCCTCCTTCGCGGCATAGCAGGCGGCATCCGCAGCCTGAAGCACGGCGGCCATGCTGGGAGAGTTTTCCTCGATGCGCACCAGCCCGATGCTGGCGCCGATGCTGTACTGCTTGCCATCGTGCACAAGCCGGAAATCGGCAACGAGATCGCAGATCTTCTGGGCGATCACCTGAGCGGCTTCGGCACTGCAATTCTCGATGATCGCTGCGAATTCGTCACCGCCAAGCCGTGCCACGTAATCGGTGGAGCGGATCGCGCCGCTCATCAGCTTGCTGACCTGGACGAGCACTTCATCGCCCACCGCATGCCCGCAACTGTCATTGATGATCTTGAACCGGTCAAGATCGATGAAGAGGAGCGCTGCTTCCGCGCCGCCCTTGCGGGCATTTTCAGATACCGCGTGGAGCTGACGCTCGAATTCCGAGCGGTTGATCAGGCCGGTCAACTGGTCATGGCTTGCGCGATAGGACATTTCCCGCGCCAGCCGTCTCTGTTCGCTGACATCATGAAATACCAGCACGGCACCCAATACCTCACCGCCCTCGTTCCGGATCGGCGCGCAGGAATCCTCGACCGCATACTCCTTTCCGTGCCGGGAAATCAGTACGGTGTCTTCCGGCAGGCCGACAACCTCTCCAAGCTCAAGGCAGACGCGGATCGGATCCAGCGCACGCTCGCGGGTTTCCTCGTGGATGATGTTGAAGATCTCGTCAGAGGGCTTTCCGGCAGCATCCTCCGCCTTCCACCCGGTCATCATCTCCGCAATCGGGTTCAGCCAGCGTACCCGGCCCTCGTCATCCGTACTGATCACCGCATCGCCGATTGAATCCAGCGTGACACGCATCAGCTCGTGCTGGCCGGCGAGCGCCAGGCCAAGCTCGCGCTCCTCGGTCACATCCCAGCTGGCGCCGATGAAACGGTGCGGCGCGCCATTGACGTCCCGCACAAGGCGTGCCGTGGTATGAAGGTGGTGTACCGAGCCGTCTTCCCAGACGATCCGGTAGTCCTCTTCCATCAGAGAATCGTTTGCGATCGCCTCGCGCACGGCATTGCTCATCCGTTCAATGTCGTCGGGATGGGTTAGGCGATTCCACAATTCGACAAGCGGCGCCCTGGTATCCGGTTCCACGCCGTAAAGCCGGTACATCCACGGATCCCATGTGGCCTGCTGCATCGCGAGATCGATTTCCCAGATACCGATACCGCCATTATCCGCGGCAATTGCCAGACGCTCGCCCAGCAGCAGCTTCTCGGCCTCCTGTTCCTTCTGGACGGTGATGTCGATATGCGTGCCGATCATGCGCAAGGGATTGCCGTCGGCATCCCTTTCGGTGACCAGGCCCCTGTCGAGAATCCAGATCCAGCGTCCATCCTTGTGGCGCATGCGGAACTGCTCTTCGAAGAATGGCGCCTCACCGCGGACATGCGATGCATCTGCCTTCAAAGCGCGGGCAAGATCGTCCGGATGAATAAAGGACTGCCAGAGATCGACGTCATCGGCGATTTCTTCGCGCGTGTAGCCGAGCAGTCCGCACCAGATGTCCGAATAGTCGGTTTTGCCCGTTGCCAGATTGGCATCCCAGATGCCGATACGGCCGTTTTCAGTTGCAAGCGTGAAAAGCCGGTTGATCTCTTCCATCGCGGTGCGCTGGGCAACCTTCTCGCTGATGTCCTGAAACGCACCACTGAGGCGGATGGCCTGACCATTCTCGTCAAACTCGCCAGTTCCCACCGCCCTGACCCAGATCCAGCGCCCCTTGGCAGTGATCAGCTGAAGCTCGAGGTCCCACCCTTCGCCGGTTTCAATGCACCGCTGCACCGCCGCCTCGATCACCGGACGCGCTTCCGGAGCGTAGAAATCGATCGCTTCTTCAAGCGCGGGCTCGAAATCCGGCGGAAGATCGTGAATGAGACAGGTCTCGCGCGACCAGCGCAACCTGCCTTCGCGCAGATCGAAATCCCAGCCGCCCACGCCTGCAGCCGCCCCGGTGCGATCCAGGAACTCCTTGCTGAGCCGCAATTCCTCTTCTTCGCGCTTGCGTTCGGTAATGTCCTGATGCGTGCCGAACATCCATTCGGGACTGCCATCCTCGAGCCGAGCCATCACCCGCCCACGCGTCAGGATCCAGACCCAGTGACCAAGCTTGTGGCGCATTCTGAGCTCGGCCTCGAAATCCGGGCTTTCACCGTTCAAGTGCTGGTTCAGCCTCGCTTCGAAGGCAGCCTTATCATCAGGGTGGATCCGGCTGGTAAAGCTTTCTATGCCGAAGGGCGTCAATTCCTCAAGCGCGTACCCCAGCATCCCGGCCCAACTGTCGTTGACCCGGTTCTCGCCGGAAACGATATTCCACTCCCAGGTACCGGCCTCGGTTGCCGCGATGCATTGGCGCAAGCGCTTCTCGGCGCCGGCGCGTTCCTGCTCGACTGCCACGATTTCGGAAATATCACGGATAATCTCGGTGATGCCGACGATCTCGCCTTCCTCGGACACCACCGGACCGACCGAGATCGAAACCGGCACTGTGCTCCCGTCCTTGCACGTTCGCTCCGTGCGGCGCTCGCCCTTTCGACCGGAGGTGAGGCTTTCGGCGTCGTCGGGGCCGGGATTGCCGCTGAGAATGCTGAAGTGAGCACCCACAGCCTCCCCGGCGGTATAGCCGAACATGCGTTCGGCAGCTCGGTTCCAGCGGGTGATGTGGCCCGTCATGTCGCGCGTGACGATGGCGTCTTCGCTATGATGCAAAATGGATTGGGTTTCGGCCGCAATTGCGAGCAGCTCGCGCTCATGGGCTGCAGCCCGGCGTGCTTCCAGCGCGGTTGCGGCTGCTGTTGCAAGATGGCTCAGGATCGTGCGCTGCGTTTGCGAGAGCCTGCGCGTGCGAGTATCGATGACGCAGAGCGAGCCGATTGTCTCCCCGCTCGACAGCTTCAGCGGCGCACCAGCATAGAACCGGATGTTCGGATCACCGGTAACAAAGGGATTCTCAGCGAAACGGGCGTCAATGCGCGCGTCTCCGATCTCGAAAAGCCCGTCCCCCTCGATCGTATGCGTGCAAAAGGAGACATCACGCGCGGTTTCCTTGAGGCCCTCCAGACCGATATTGGCCTTGAACCATTGTCGATCGCTGTCGATCAACGAAACCAGAGCGACCGGAACGTTGCAAACCAACGCCGCCGCTTTAGCAAGCGCGTCGAATTCCTCCTCCGGCTGCGTATCGAGCACATCCAGCTTTTGAAGCGCCTTGAGACGCCTCCGTTCATTTCTGTCCTTCAATTCGGCTTCCAAAGTCACCCGCCTTGTCTACGATCAGAGATGCCCCGGACATATGAGGATAACATAAATTGGAACCGTTCCATAAAACATCTCCCAAACGGATTCCCACCCTATACGGAATGATAGCCACCGCCTCTCATTGATCATGCCAGCCGCGCTCGCCGAGAGGACGGTCGGGCGCTTCAATCGTGATGAAGCTCGCGAGATCCGGACCGAAGGTCGGTAACGCCATCGGGCAGCGAACGCCTGCCAGCACGCGTACATCGAAGAGCTCGCGGATGCCGCCATCAAGGCGCAACCACTCGACGATATCGCCGTTGGCGGTATTGATCACCTGGATGCCGCACCAGGCCTCCGCCTTGCGCTGATCAAGCTCCTCCTGGAGATTGAGGCCCGCGAAAACACCTTCGCGGCGCGGCTGCGACAGGCCGACCACCGCATATTGTCCGAAAAAGGACAGGCCGCGCAGAAAGCCCGGACAGAAAGCCACCCGCTCCCGTATCCGGCTTTGAAGATCAAGGCGGGTGAGATAGCCGTTGCCCGAATCGAGAAACCACAGGGCGCCATCGTGGAGCCTCGGCGAATGCGGCATCGAAAGCCCTTCCGCGACGATCTCATCGGTCTCCACATCGACGACGACGCCGCCGTCGCGACGATGGTTGCGCCAGCCATCGACGATATCGGTGGTCGAGACACAGGTGACGAAACGCGGCACGCCCGCTTCCATCGCCAGGCCGTTGAGGTGACACCGGTCCTCAGGAGCAAGCCTGGAAATGAACGGCGGACGCCAGACCGGCTTGAAGGAGTGGACCACGCTGTCGGTCGCAAGGCAGGAATATTTGGTGTTGACGAAGATCAGCCGGCCGGCGGCGTCGATACCCAGCTCATGGACGTCGAGATCGGAAACCGTCTGTCCCCGCCGCGGCACGTAAAGCCTGTCGAAATGCTGGTTCGCGCGTTCGTCGGGCCCGAGCACGTTCTCGAACCGCCAGATCTGGGCAAGCCCTGCCAGAAGCAATCTCTGCTCGTCGCCGATCAGGCCCATGGCCCGCACGAAATTCCGCTGATGCAGCGACAGGGAGCCATCGGCGAAGGTGCCTGCAAGAAAAAGCTGTCCGGATTGATAGGAGGTGAAGGCAATCGAGCAGTGGTGCATGGCAAGCCACTGCGGAAAACCGCGTGAGCAGGATATGCTCGTCTGAAGCGCACCGCCTTCGCCCGCTCCCGGAGCATCGGCGCGCTGCGACGCGTGCTTTTCCGCAACCGATTCTCCGGATCGCTCCTGCTTGTCTTCGGTCATCGGCCGTCCCCCATGCCACCTGTGCCACTCCTTACTAGCCCAGGCTTTGACGGCGGTGAACCTTTGATCGTCTGGAAACCGGGCTTTCTCCCAACAATGGTCCGTGAAGACCTACGGTAAGCCGAACTCAACGTATTTGATCATAAAAAAACCCGGAGCAGACCGCTCCGGGTTCGATATCGCCGACGCAATGCCGGAATTAGGAGTTGCAAGCTTCCTTGAGGCCCTTGCCAGCCGTGAACTTCGGAACGTTGCGCGCCGGAATGTCGACTTCCGCGCCCGTCGAAGGGTTGCGCCCCTTGCGTGCTGCGCTGTGCGATACGGTGAAGGCGCCGAAGCCGGCGAGACGGACTTCGCCGCCATTCTTCAGTTCGCCCTGAACGGCGTCGAATACAGCGTCAACGGCCGAAGCCGCGTCGGTCTTCGACAGGCCAGCCTTTTCAGCAACGGAAGCTACGAGTTCGCTCTTGTTCATGTTTCCACCCTTTCTCAAATGGTTCGAAACGAGTTCTTGTCTCGGGGTTTTAGTTACACGCCACCAAAGCCCGCTGCAATTCAAAAGCCCTGCGTTTCAGGGAATTGCAAGAGATTTGGGGCTAATTCCACGCAAAAGGCCGGTGTATCACCGGCCTTTCGCACCCCTTTTCCACAGGAGCCCCGGAAAAGTGGCTATATTTCGGCGTCAATGGGCGAAAGTCTTGCCCGAGTCGCTGTCCGATTCATCGCTCGAAATCGCGACCGCTTCGGCTTCCGGATCCCATTCGATGGGTTTCGGAACTTCCAGAAGAGCATGCTCCAGCACTTCACCCATGCGGGAGACCGGAACGATCTCCAGACCGTTCTTCACATTGTCCGGAATGTCCGGCAGGTCCTTGGCGTTTTCTTCCGGGATCAGCACCTTGGTAATGCCGGCGCGCAAGGCAGCAAGCAGCTTCTCCTTCAGGCCGCCGATCGGCAGAACCCGGCCACGCAGCGTGATTTCGCCGGTCATGGCCACGTTCTTGTTGATCGGTATGCCGGTCAGGACAGAAACGATGGCGGTTGCCATGGCGACGCCTGCAGACGGCCCGTCCTTCGGCGTCGCCCCTTCCGGAACGTGGACGTGAATGTCAATCTTGTCGAACAAAGGCGGCTTGATTCCGAAGTCGACCGCGCGCGACCGCACGTAGGATGCAGCCGCCGAAATCGATTCCTTCATGACGTCGCGCAGATTGCCCGTCACCGTCATGCGGCCCTTGCCCGGCATCATCACGCCTTCGATCGTCAACAGCTCGCCGCCGACCTCGGTCCAGGCAAGACCGGTGACCACGCCGACCTGATCGTCGCCCTCCGCCTCGCCGTGGCGATAGCGCTGGACGCCGAGATAATCATGAAGATTATCGGCGGTGATATGGACCTCGGTCTTGTCGCCCTTCACGATTTCGGTGACGGCCTTGCGGGCAAGCTTCATCAGCTCGCGCTCAAGGCTGCGCACGCCCGCCTCGCGGGTATACTGCTGGATCGTGCGTGTCAGCGCGCCGTCATCGACGGAGAACTCTTCCGGCTTCAGGGCATGTTCGCGGATCGCCTTCGGCAGGAGATGCTTGCGGGCGATTTCCAGCTTTTCATCCTCGGTGTAGCCGGCGATGCGGATGATCTCCATACGGTCCATCAGCGGGCCCGGAATGTCGAGTGTATTCGCCGTGGTGATGAACATCACGTTCGACAGATCGTACTCGACTTCAAGATAGTGGTCCATGAAGGTCGAGTTCTGTTCCGGATCGAGCACCTCGAGCAGAGCCGACGACGGATCGCCGCGGAAATCGGCGCCCATCTTGTCGATCTCGTCGAGCAGGAACAGCGGGTTGTTCTTGCCCACCTTCTTCATCGACTGCACGATCTTGCCGGGCATGGAGCCGATATATGTGCGGCGATGGCCACGGATCTCGGCTTCGTCGCGAACGCCGCCAAGCGCCATGCGCACATATTCACGCCCCGTTGCCTTGGCAATCGACTGGGCAAGCGACGTCTTGCCGACGCCGGGCGGTCCGACGAGGCAGAGGATAGGGCCCTTGAGCTTCTTGGCACGCGCCTGAACCGCGAGGTACTCGACAACGCGTTCCTTGACCTTTTCAAGGCCGAAATGATCCTCTTCCAGAACCTGCTCGGCATGCTTGAGGTCGCGCTTGATCTTCGACTTGGTGCCCCACGGCAGACCGGTGAGCCAGTCGAGATAGTTGCGCACCACCGTCGCCTCGGCAGACATCGGGCTCATGTTGCGGAGCTTCTTCATCTCCGCGTCCGCCTTTTCACGGGCTTCCTTGGTGAGCTTGGTATTCTTGATGCGCTCTTCCAGCTCGCTGTTCTCGTCGCGGCCGTCCTCGCCTTCGCCAAGCTCCTTCTGAATAGCCTTCATCTGCTCATTCAGATAATACTCGCGCTGGGTCTTCTCCATCTGCCGCTTGACGCGGGTGCGGATACGCTTTTCGACCTGGAGGACGGAGATTTCGCCTTCCATGAAGCCGAGCGCCTTTTCAAGGCGGCCCTTGACGCTGGTGGTTTCCAGCATTTCCTGCTTCTCGGTCAGCTTGATCGCGAGATGCGAGGCAACCGTGTCGGCAAGCTTCGAGTAGTCCTCGATCTGGCCGGCAGCGCCGACGACTTCGGGCGAAACCTTCTTGTTCAGCTTCACATAGTTTTCGAACTCGGAAACGACCGAGCGCGACAGCGCCTCGATCTCGACCGAATCTTCCTCGGGTTCGCCCAGGACTGTGGCATTGGCTTCGTAGAAGTCGTTTTCAAGACGGATATCGTCGATCGCCGCACGCGCCTTGCCTTCCACCAGCACCTTGACGGTACCGTCGGGAAGCTTCAGCAGCTGAAGCACATTTGCGATCGTGCCGATGCGATAAAGCGCCTCCGGCGCCGGATCGTCGTCGCCGGCGTTGATCTGGGTAACGAGCATGATCTGGCGATCGGCATTCATGACTTCTTCAAGCGCACGGATCGACTTCTCGCGACCTACGAAGAGCGGAACGATCATGTGGGGGAAAACCACGATGTCACGCAATGGCAACACGGGGAAAGCGGCGTTTTCCGCTGCTGGCGCGTTCTGCGTCATGTCTTTTTCCTTTCCGACTGCCCGGAGAAGACCGGGCACTGGCGGGCTGTTGGGAGCAACCCGTTGTTTCTTGTCAATTGTTGCGGAACAAGTGGCGTTTTGAAAGAGCGATTTCAAGCTGTACCGTGAATTCGCCGGAACAAGGCCGCCACGTCCGCCGTTTCATGTCTCATGCGCCTGAAAACGCGCGGGGCAGGACGGTAAACCGCCCTGCCCCGTCATCTTTTATCAACAGACTGGCAGCCTCAGGCCGAGGCGTTCGCCTTATCTTCGGAGCGATTCTCGTAGATGTAGAGCGGCTGGGCCGTGCCGGCCACCACCTCATCGGAGATCACGACCTCGCGGACACCCTTCATCGCCGGCAGCTCGAACATCGTATCGAGCAGGATCTTCTCCATGATCGAGCGCAGGCCACGGGCACCGGTCTTACGTTCGATTGCGCGGCGCGAAATGGCGAGCAGCGCATCTTCCTGGAAGGACAGTTCGACGTCCTCCATTTCGAACAGGCGCTGATACTGCTTCACAAGCGCATTCTTGGGCTCGGTCAGGATCTGCATCAGCGCGGACTCGTCGAGATCCTCCAGCGTCGCGATCACCGGCAGACGGCCGATGAATTCGGGGATGAGGCCGAACTTCACCAGATCCTCCGGCTCCAGATCGCGCAGCACATCGCCGACGCGTCGGTCATCCGGCGACTTGACGGACGCACCGAAACCGATCGACGTGCGTTCGCCGCGCGCCGAGATCACCTTGTCGAGTCCGGCAAAGGCGCCGCCGCACAGGAACAGGATGTTGGTGGTGTCGACCTGCAGGAACTCCTGCTGCGGATGCTTGCGCCCGCCCTGCGGCGGCACGGAGGCAACGGTGCCTTCCATGATCTTCAAGAGCGCCTGCTGTACGCCCTCGCCCGAAACGTCACGGGTGATCGAAGGATTGTCGGACTTGCGCGAAATCTTGTCGACTTCGTCGATGTAGACGATACCGCGCTGGGCGCGCTCGACATTGTAATCCGCCGACTGAAGCAGCTTCAGGATGATGTTTTCGACATCCTCGCCAACATAGCCTGCCTCCGTCAGCGTCGTCGCATCCGCCATGGTGAACGGCACATCGATGATGCGGGCGAGCGTCTGGGCGAGATAGGTCTTGCCGCAGCCGGTCGGCCCGACCAGCAGAATGTTGGATTTCGCAAGCTCGATCTCGCCACCGCCCTTGGAAGCGTGGGCGAGACGTTTGTAATGGTTGTGAACCGCCACGGACAGGATACGCTTTGCCTGCTTCTGGCCGATCACATACTCGTCCAGAACTTCCATGATTTCCTGCGGGGTGGGCACGCCATCGCTCGACTTCACCATCGAAGTCTTGTTTTCCTCGCGGATGATGTCCATGCACAGCTCAACGCATTCATCGCAGATGAAAACGGTCGGGCCGGCAATCAGTTTGCGGACTTCATGCTGGCTCTTGCCGCAAAAGGAACAATAGAGCGTGTTCTTCGAGTCACCGCCATTGTTACCGCCGACTTTGCTCATTATCACTTCCTTCCAGTAAGCCGTCAGATACAACGGCCACTACCTTATTCGCTATCTGCCGCCCTGAAGCACGCTCGCAAAACAAAAGGGCAACAACACGACGGGCCATGCCCGCCTACCGGTCAAACCGCCACGCCGGACTCATTACGCAATACGATGTCGTAACAGCATCGGTTTGCCATACTATTAACGGCTTCAGCAGCGGATAAAACCCCAAAAGCGCCAACCGCTGCGATTTGCCGATCGTCAACTGCAACCGCGCACCAAAGCATGAAGCATCCGAACTTCAAGAGCCCGAACGCTTCTCACCTTTAAACGCTGCTCAGTTGAGCCCTTCGATTTCGCTGCGCGAGGTCATGACCTTGTCGATCAGGCCCCAATCCTTGGCTTCGCCGGCGTCCATGAAGTGGTCACGGTCAAGGGTCTTTTCAACTTCCTCATACGTCTGGCCGCAGTGGCGGACATAGACTTCGTTCAGCCTGCGCTTCATCTTGATGATGTCGCGGGCATGACGCTCGATGTCGGATGCCTGGCCCTGGAAACCGCCGGATGGCTGATGCACCATGATCCGGGCGTTCGGGGTTGCAAAGCGCATCCCCTTTTCGCCAGCGGCCAGCAGGAGCGATCCCATCGAGGCAGCCTGACCGACGCAGAGCGTCGACACCGCCGGACGGATGAACTGCATCGTGTCGTAAATGGCCATGCCGGCCGTCACGACGCCGCCGGGCGAATTGATGTAAAGCGCGATTTCCTTCTTCGGGTTCTCCGCCTCGAGAAACAGAAGCTGGGCGCACACCAGCGAGGCCAGATGATCTTCCACCGGGCCGGTCAGGAAAATGATCCGCTCCTTGAGGAGGCGCGAATAGATATCATAGGAACGTTCGCCGCGATTGGTCTGCTCCACGACCATGGGTACGAGGGCCATCGCAGTGTCTACGGGATTTGTCATGGCTGTCCTTCGGGCGGCTCTGTGTCGCCGATCTCATTCGAATCTTGTCGTCCCTCCTACATAGAGTGCCATACACTGTCACTTCAAGAGATGGATTGATGGAGAGGAAAACAACGACCCGCGCGCCAAATCTGTCTGATTTTCTCGCAAAGATTGCGTAAACAACGGTACTTTACACCGATTCAATCGATTAACGTGAAAAAAGGACCAGTAAACATCTAGAGAATCCCATGGCTTCTCGTTATGGTTTAGCCCCGCATGCAGGATTTCGGGATTGAGATTTGCCCTATAACCTAACAGCAATCATCGCATGGTCTGCGGACAGCTTGCTCCTGGCCGCTTTTCTGTTTCCGCTCTGGATGCGCAACAGAACGCGCTTCTATGTGCTCTACTGGATCTTCGCGCTGGTGGCCCAGGGGTTGGGCCTCGCCTTGCTGATGGTGGCCGGATCTGATCCCCTGAGGCTGGTCGGTTTGCTGGCCTTTACCTTCCTGATCAGCGCACGCGCGCTCGCCACGGCAGGGCTGTTGAGCCTTTACGGCGAAGACAGGCCCGCTGCGTTCACGATGGTCATTGTCGCCTTGTCGGTTGGCGTAGGCGTCCTCAGCAGGCTTGCAGGCGTTGGCAGTGCCGCCAATGTGGCTGGCTTCTATATCGGCAGCTTCGCGGTCGCAGTATATGGCTTTTACTTCCTGTCGACCCGCATGCCGAGCATAAAACTGCGCTTTCGCAGACCTCTCCTGACCCTCTTCTTTACGGAAGCACTGGTAGCGGTAGCATTCCTGGGGGCCTATAACTTCCAGACATCTCCGCCTTCACTTGATAGCGCAACCACTTCACTTGCCATGATTTCCGGGTTTCTGCTTTTTTCGGCGAAGGGATTCTTCGCGGTTTGGCTCACCGTGGAGCGACTCGAGAGTGACCTGCGCGACCTGGCCTTTAGCGACCCGCTCACAAACGTCCTGAACCGCCGCGGCGTGATCGACGAGATCGAGAAGATGTCGCATCGTTCGGCCAAGACCGATCAGTTTGCCTACTTCTCCCTCGATCTCGACGACTTCAAGGGGATCAATGATATTCACGGCCACAGCGTTGGCGACAGGGCGCTGGTGAATTTCACCAATGTCGTGCGCCAATGCCTGCGCGAGAAGGACATCTTCGGCCGCACTGGCGGCGAGGAGTTTGCGATCTTCACCCGCGTGCCGGACCGCCGGACGGCTGCCCAGATTGCCGAGCGGATCCGCTCCTCGCTCGAGGCGACCTCGTTCCGGGAAAATGATCGCATCCTGAAAATGACCGTAAGCATTGGCGTGACGATGATGCGCGGACGGATCGGCGATATCGAAACCATGCTCACCGAAGCCGATCGCGCGCTTTACAAGGCCAAGGGTGACGGGCGGAACCGGATCGTGTTCTACGACGCGACCCAAAGCGCCGAAGCAGGCTCCACCGACCGCGATATCGCACTGGCCATGTGACGCCCTGTCGATTGTGGATAAGTCGTTCAGCCGACGGGCGGCAAGCCTTTGCCGCCCGTCGGCTTTTTCATCAGATCCTGTTCAGAGCCTGCTCGAGATCGGCAATGATATCATTGGGATCTTCAATGCCGATCGACAAACGAACGACATCTGGTCCTGCGCCTGCCGCAACCTGCTGCTCGGGCGAAAGCTGTGCATGGGTTGTGGATGCAGGGTGGATAACGAGCGAGCGCGTATCGCCGATATTGGCGAGATGCGAGAACAGCTCCAGCGCCCCGACAAAGGTCTTGCCGGCCTCATAGCCGCCCTTCAGGCCGAAGGTGAAGACTGCGCCTGCGCCCTTGGGCGAATAACGCTGCTGCAGGTCGTGATTGGCGTCGTCGTCCAGGCCCGAATAGCTGACCCAGGAGACCTGGTCCGCCTGCTTCAACCACTTGGCAACAGCCAGGGCATTGTCGCAGTGGCGCTGCATGCGCAGCGGCAGCGTCTCGATCCCGGTCGCGATCATGAAGGCGTTGAAAGGCGAAATCGCCGGACCGAGGTCGCGCAGGCTGAGAACGCGTGCGCCGAGCGCAAAGGCCAGATTGCCGAATGCCTGATGGATCACCAGGCCGCCATATTCACCGCGCGGCTCGGAGAGCATCGGATATTTGCCCGACTTAGACCAGTCGAACGTACCGCCATCGACAAGGATGCCGCCCATGGAATTGCCGTGGCCGCCGAGAAACTTCGTCAGCGAATGCACGACGATGTCTGCGCCATGGGCGAGCGGGCGCACCAGATACGGTGTCGCCATGGTGTTGTCGACGATCAGCGGCAGGCCATGGTCATGGGCGACCTTGGCGATTGCCTCGATGTCGACGAAGGTTCCGCCCGGATTGGCAAGGCTCTCGATGAAGATCGCCTTGGTGCGGTCGTCGATTTCAGCGGCAAAGCTCTCCGGATTGGACGAATCCGCCCAGCGAACCTTCCAGCCAAAGCTCTCGAAAGAATGGCCAAACTGGTTGATCGAACCGCCATAAAGCCTTCTTGCAGCGACGAAATTGTCGCCGGGCTGCATCAGCATATGGAACGTCAGGAACTGTGCGGCATGTCCCGAGGCAACGGCGAGCGCGGCAGAACCGCCCTCCAACGCGGCAACGCGCTCCTCCAGCACGCCCGTCGTCGGGTTCATGATGCGGGTATAGATATTGCCGAATTCCTTGAGGCCGAACAGCGCCGCGGCGTGGTCTGAATCGTTGAACACGAACGATGTCGTCTGATAGATCGGCGTTGCACGCGCATTGGTCGCGCTATCTGGCGCGGCACCTGCGTGGATCGAGAGCGTCGAAAAGCCCGGTTCCCGGTTTGCCATATTATTTCCTTCCCTGGTTTCACATGCCCCTGAAAGCCGCGTTGCGGCCTTTGATCGGGATCAATGTCGTCTTTTATACAAGTGTCAGTATGGCTGTCGACAACGTGGAGAGCAGCAATGGATATTTTGCAGAGTGCCGACCCCAACCAGCCGCCTGCTGGCGACCACGCCGCGAAAGCCGTATTTCCGTCGCTTTCGACAGCGCCCTTCGCGGAATTCGAATTGCGCGATGCGGCGGAAATGTCCGAGATGATGAAAGCGCTCAACATCGATCCGGTGGAAGCGGAGTTTCAGTATCGCAGGCTTTATTATGGGATGGAAGCGAACTGCGCCGGCTGCCGTGACAAGAAACGCTGCCGCACGGACCTTGCCCATGGGCAGGCTTCCGAAAATTTCCGCGACTACTGCGAAAATGAAACCCTTCTGAACGAGATGCGCGCAGACCCCGACGTGCTGCTTCAGGACGTCTGAAGCGGCGTCACACTCGAAGGACAGCAAAGGCAGCGCCGGCTTGCGCGCAACTTTCAGGAGGCAAAGCCGAGTCCCGCTCGGCCGTACCTCGGCTCAGGCGCCGATCAGACGCGGATATTCGATCGCGGGACAACGGTCCATGATCACCGTCAACCCCTTTTCCTTGGCGCGCGCAGCTGCCTCATCGTCGCGAATGTCGAGCTGCATCCAGATGACACGGGGAAGCGGCGACAATGCCAGCGCCTCATCAACCACGCCGCCCACAAAGGAAGAGGCGCGGAAGATATCGACCATGTCGATAGGGCCGTCGATTTCGGCAAGACTGCCGCACACAGCCTGTCCGTGGATCGACTTGCCGGCGAGGCCCGGATTGACGGGCACGACGTCGTAGCCCTTGGACAGGAGAAATCCCATGACACGATAGCTCGGTCGTTCCGGTTTCGGGGACGCGCCCACGAGCGCAATGCGCTTCACCGATTTCAAAACATCAACAATTGTTGAATCATCCACTTGAAGTTGCACCATGACTGAAACAATTTCCTTGTTACAATGGTTTAGTAGAAAACCAGGGAGACCACGAGGGTTTGGGACCATGAAACAACTCATTACGGCAAGTGTTTTTCTCGCATCACTTGGTGCCGCTCAAGCACAGGAACCCGTCAATCGCTACGACATCCAGAATTTGACCTGCAATCAGGTGCTCACGATCCTGAACCAGCAGGGCGCCGCGATCCTGCGTTATCCCGCACCGAATGGCAGTGGACGCATTCTTTATGACCGTTACGTGGCAAGCCCGGCCATTTGCTTCGGTGAAGCCGGACACGCCATCCGCCGCGAAATCCCGACAGCGGACACGAATGCCTGTCCCACCTTGTCTTGCAGGCCCGGCCCGCCGGATTGCGACGATGACGGGATCGCCTTCGACATGTTCGCCTGCTACGACAACTGAGACGGCACTCCGTCTTCCCTCATCAAGCCCCGCAGATCTTGCGGGGCTTTTTTTGTGTTTACAGATCCCAAGCCTTCAGATGGGCGGGTTGTCTCCCTCATCTTAAGGCGTCGCGGCGGAATTCAGGATCTCTGCCCCGGCGAAAAGCATCGTCCGCGCCATCATCGTGCGCGACAATAAAATGCGCAAACCCAAATATTGCATTCGCTTTAAGCAAGCATACCCATGCCCATCCCCGAGCATGACACTTTTATGACAGTCATGTGAATTTTGGATAAATAGAAACAAATAGTTTTCGAGAAATATGAAATTTTTACAACAATATATGCTTTCTAGACTTTGATTGGTATAGCACTCCCGTTTTCAACCAAACCTCAAAAGGGCTATCTGATGAAAATCGGAAATTTTTCCAAGGGCGCTAAGGTTGCAGTCGTTGCCGCCGCCATGGTCTTCTCCGGCACCATTGCAAATGCTGCCGACACGTCGCTGACCGGCTCGGGCGCCTCCTTCCCCTTCCCGCTCTACTCGGCCTGGTTTAAGGATTTTGGCCAGAAGACCGGCATCGAAGTCAACTACCAGTCCAAGGGCTCGGGCGCTGGCATCGAAGACTTTACCAACCACGTTGTTGACTTCGCAGCTTCCGACGCTGCCATGAGCGACGAAGAAATCGCCAAGATCGACGGCGGCGTGATCCTGCTTCCGATGACGGCCGGCGAGATCGTTCTTGCCTACAACATCGATGGCGTCGAAGACATCAAGCTGCCGCGCGACGTTTACCCGAAGATCTTCCTCGGTGAGATCACCAAGTGGAACGACCCGGCCATCGTTGCCGCCAACGAAGGCGTTGATCTTCCCGACGAAGACATCACCGTAGTCGTCCGCGCCGATTCCTCGGGCACCAACTTCAACTTCACCAACCACCTCGCTGCCATCAGCCCCGAATTCGACAGCGCTGTCGGCTCCGGCAAGACGGTTTCCTGGCCGAAGGCTGCCAATTTCATCGCCGCTCCGGGCAACCAGGGCATCACCGCGACGGTCAAGCAGACCCCCGGCGCGATCGGCTACATCGAGTACGGCTACGCCCAGCAGACCAAGACGCCTTTCGCCATGCTGGAAAACCAGTCCGGCAACTTCGTCAAGGCTGGCGCTGAAGCCGGCAAGGCTGCGCTCGCTTCGGCCGAGTTCGACGACATGAACCGCGCCTTCATCACCGACCCGAAGGGCGAAGAAGCCTATCCGATCGCAACCTTCACCTGGCTGCTCTTCTACAAGGAAGGCCAGGATGCCGATACGGTTGCTGCCCTGAAGGAAATGGTCAACTACGCCCTGACCGAAGGCCAGGAAATGGCTGACAGCCTCGGCTACATCCCGCTTCCGGAAAACGTCATCGAACTCGACAAGAAGTCGTTCGCTGACATCGGAATGTAATAATAGATCGTTAATGATCTGGGCCGGGACGCAGCTTATGCGCCCCGGCTTTTTGACATGAAGCCTACCTCTTTCGATCGCGACCGCGCCGATCAACGACAGCAGGAGCCTTTGATGGCCGATAGAACGAATACCAACCTGCCCGCCGAAGGCAGCGTTTCTCGACCGCCAACGCCATTCGAATACACCTACGACAAGTCGTTCCGCATGCTCACGCTCGGTGCGGGTATCCTGACGGTTCTTCTGCTCGTCTATATTTTCTGGAAGATCGGCGGCCAGGCTGCCCCCGCGATGCGCGAATACGGGCTCTCCTTCCTCACCACGGTCGAGTGGAACCCGGGCAAGAACCAGTTCGGCATTCTGGCCGAAATCTGGGGCACGCTCTATTCTTCGCTGCTGGCGCTGCTGTGCGGCGGCGTGCTCGGCATTGCCGTCGCGATCTTCCTTACACAGGGCTTCCTCAATGCCCGCCTCGCCTGGGTCTTCCGTCTGATCGTCGAGATGCTCGCTGCCATCCCTTCAGTGGTCTACGGTCTCTGGGGTATCTATGTGCTCATCCCCGCGATCCGTCCGATCGCCAACTGGCTGCATGACACGGTTCCCTTCATTCCCTTCTTCTCCACGAAGCTTGCAGGTCCCGGCATGTTCCCCGCCATGATCGTGCTGTCGATCATGATCCTGCCGACGGTTGCCGCAATCTCGCAGGACGCCTTCCGCGCCATTCCGATGAAGATCCAGGAAGCGGCCTATGGGATGGGCACCACCAAGTGGGAAGCAATCCGCAAGGTCATCATCCCAACGGCATCGGGGGGCATCTTCGCCTCGCTGGTGCTTGGCTTCGGCCGCGCGCTCGGCGAAACGATGGCGCTTGCAATGCTGATCGGCAACTCGCAGCAGGTCTCCCTGTCGCTGTTTTCGCCCGCAACGACGCTTGCCTCGCTGCTCGCCTCGACCTTTCCGGAAGCCGGTGCAAACCAGATCGGCCCTCTGATGTATGCCGCCGTCGTCCTTCTGGTGATCACCATGGCCGTCAACATCATCGGCACGATCATCATGAACTACACCACGCGCCAGACCGTCACCTGAGACAATGGACAAAGACACCATGACAACGACGACGGATCAATCCTTCATGAACCCCGAGGCCGTCGCCCTCGGCGATCCCGATCTCAGCTTCTCCTTTGCCGAACGCCGCACGCTCTGGAATTTCATCCAGACACTCATTCTGTGGCTGCTGGCCGGCGTAGCGGCCATCCCGCTGATCTCGGTTCTGTGGATGCTGATCAGCCGCGGCGGGCTTCGGCTCAGCCTCGCCATCTTCACCGAATTGCCTCCTGCCCCGTTTGAACAGGGCGGAGGTATCGGCAACGCCATTCTCGGCACGCTGGTCATGGTGGTGATTGCAGCCGCAATCTCCATCCCGATCGGCGTCCTCGGCGGCATCTACACCGGTCTGCTTAACCCCAACGGCAAGCTCTCCGCTCTCATCCGCTTCGTCGGCAAGGTGCTGACAGGCTTCCCGTCGATCCTGTCCGGCGTGTTCGTCTATGCCTGGCTGGTGGTGGTGATGAAGACCTATTCGGCGCTTGCAGGCGGGGTTGCACTCTCGATCCTGATGCTCCCTACAATCCTTCTGACCGCCGAACAGGCCTTTCGCATGGTGCCGCAGCGGATGAAGGATGCGGCCTATGGAATGGGCTGCAATTCTACCCAGGTCGCCACCAAAATTGTTTTGCCGACGGCGCTTCCCGGTGTTATGACCGGCGTCATGCTGGCAGTGGCGGGTGCATCGGGTGAATCTGCTCCTCTGCTGTTTACAGCGTTGTTTTCGAATTACTGGATCGGAAGCTTCACGGAGCCGACAGCATCATTGTCGATCTTGATCTACAATTTTTCGGCAATGCCATATGAAAACCAGATTGAACTTGCCTGGACAGCATCGCTTGTGCTTGTGCTCATCGTGCTCGTCTTCAACATCCTGAGCCGATCCTTCGGCACGCGCCGGGTATAGGAAAAAGGTCGAAAGATATGTCAGCCACCATGGAAATGAACAGCATCCAGAACGCGCCGGAAACCGGCGACGTCGCAATCGGCGTCAAGATCGAAAAGATCTTCTACGGCGATTTCCTGGCCGTGCGCGATGCCAACGTGAATATCGAAAAGGGCAAGATCACCGGCTTCATCGGCCCTTCGGGCTGCGGCAAGTCGACGGTCCTGCGCTCGCTGAACCGTATGAACGATCTGATCCCGTCCTTCAGCCTTGAAGGCCACGTGCACTTCCTCGGCCAGGATGTCTATGCCAAGAACGTCGATCCGGTGGTTGTGCGCCGCCATATCGGCATGGTTTTCCAGCAGCCCAATCCGTTCTCGATGAGCATCTTCGAAAACGTCGCCTTCGGCCTGCGCCTCAACGGCTTCAAGGGCGACATGCATGCCCGCGTCGAAAAGGCGCTCCGTCGCGCAGCGCTCTGGAACGAGGTGAAGGACAAGCTGAAGCAGAACGGCCTGTCTCTTTCCGGCGGCCAGCAGCAGCGCCTTTGCATCGCCCGTGCGATCGCCACCGAGCCGACCGTGCTTCTGATGGATGAGCCCTGCTCCGCGCTTGACCCGATCGCGACCCGTCAGATCGAAGAGCTGATGCTGGAGCTGAAGAAGGACTACACGGTTGCGATCGTGACCCACAACATGCAGCAGGCGATCCGCGTTGCCGACAAGACCGCCTTCTTCTCCGTCGACATGTCGCAGGGCGGCCGCACCGGCTTCCTCGTCGAAGTCGGCGAGACCAAGCAGATCTTCGAAAACCCGAAGCAGCAGTTGACCAAGGAATACCTCTCGGGCGAGTTCAGCTGATCAGGCTGTCGTTCGAAATCGAAGCGTTGCGGGCGGCTTCTTCAGGGATGCCGCCCTTTTGGTATCATGCGCCTGCGCGGCGGCGCACGTGACCATGATGATAGCCTCAAGCCCGAGGAATGGCTGAGCGGAACTGACGATGTTCAAACACGTACTGGACCTTCAGAAGATCGAACAGAAGCTGCGCGATACCCAGCGCCAGTTCGATCGCATCAATGCACAGTTGACCATGCGCCGGGACGGCATGCCCGACAGCGTGATCGAGCACATGATGGAAGGTTACGGCTATGTCGACAAGCTTTTGCGCGACAATGTCGACATATTGCGCATGGGCCAGTTCCACCATCTGCTGGAGCTCAATCACCTTGTGCTGTGCGGGTCCTCGAAGGCGCGGCGCGATGAGTTCCGCAATCATCTCGAACGCACCGAAGCGCATTTCTATGACCGGGAATATGGCGACATCGGCGGACTTGTCGAATGGTATCAGCGCCATGCCGGCAAGCCTGTGCGCAAGCGCGCGGCAGGCGTCTATGTCCGGGTCCTCAGCCGCCCGCAGCTCTTCATCGAAGGCAACCACCGAACAGGCGCCCTGATCATGAGCTACATTCTCGGCCGGGAGGGAAAGCCGCCTTTCGTGCTGACACCCGAAAACGCGGAGGCCTACCTGAACCCCTCCACGCTTGTGCGCGACTCACACAAATACTCGCTCGACGAGCTCATCAAGATTCCGAAGTTAAAGCGCTATTTTGCTGAATTCCTGAAGGAAAATGAAGACGACAGCCTAATCGCCAAGCCTGAAAGCGTCGAGGCCGGCTGACGCCCACAGCACTTCGCCTACCTTGAAAGATCGATCCCGTCAGGCCTTCTTCTGCCAGCGACCACCCTCGCCCTGCTGCCAGTATGTCAGGCTGTGGTCGCCCTGCTTCAACCGCTTCCATTCGGCTCTCGCCGCGGCGAGCTCATCGCTGTCGTGGCCGTCGAACATCACCACCACGCGCTGATAGTCCTCGACACCGGCCACCGCAGCGCCTTCCACGAAGAAGCGGATATCCGCCTTGCCGGGATTGCCAGATGCGGTTGTCAGCAGCACGGGCTGGCGCTCTGCTCCATCTTCATCGTCCCGGCCATGAGGAATGAAGCTGTCGGCGCGGAAGGTCCAGAGCAGCTCATCGAGACGATCGCGCTCTTCCTCGCTCGCCGTCTGGATCGCGACCCGCCAGCCGCGCTCCAGGCTTTTCTCCACGAGCGGCGGCAGTGCCGCCTCCCGCAGAGATTCCGTCAGATGGTAAAACAGGATTTCCGTCATCGCTTCTGCGTTTCGTCAGTCCCGCGCCTCGTAATGCGACCGCACGAGCTCATCGAGCAGACGCACGCCAAAGCCAGAGGCCCAGCTGCGGTTGATCTCGCTTTTCGGCGCGCCCATGGCCGTGCCGGCGATATCGAGATGCGCCCATGGCGTGTCGCCGACGAAGCGCTTCAGGAACTGGGCAGCGGTGATCGATCCGGCAAAGCGCGAGCCACCGGTATTGCGCATGTCGGCAAAGCGGCTGTCGACCATTTTGTCATATTCATCGCCAAGCGGCATGCGCCAGACATGCTCCTGCGTCGTCTCGGCAGCTTCCGCAAGTGCCGCCGAAAGCGCGTCGTCATTCGAAAACAGGCCGGCACGGTGCGCGCCGAGCGCCACCATCACGGCTCCGGTCAACGTGGCGAGATCAATCATGAAACGCGGCTTGAAGCGTTCCTTGCAATACCAGAGCGCATCGGCGAGCACCAGGCGGCCTTCCGCGTCGGTATTGATGACCTCGATGGTCTGGCCCGACATCGACGTCACGATATCGCCTGGTCGCTGGGCATTGCCGTCCGGCATGTTTTCAACGAGCCCCAGAATACCCACGACATTGACATTGGCCTTGCGGGCGGCAAGCGTATGCATCAGCCCGATGACGGCGGCTGCACCGCCCATATCGCCCTTCATGTCTTCCATGGAAGCGGCAGGCTTGATCGAAATGCCGCCGGTATCGAACACCACGCCCTTGCCGACGAAAGCGATCGGCTGCTCATCGCCCTGACCGCCGTCCCAGCGAATGACAGCGAGATAAGGCGGGCGCACGGAGCCCTGCGCCACGCCGAGCAGCGCGCCCATGCCAAGTTCTTCCATCTGGTCGCGATCGAGAATTTCCACCTTGGCGCCGAGTTCGGAAAGCGCTTCGGCCTTGTCAGCGAATTCGCGCGGGCCAAGAATGTTTGCGGGCAGGTTCACAAGTTCGCGCGCAAGGAGAACGCCCTCTCCGACGGCCTGGCGATCGGCAAAGGCCGCTTCTGCCGAGGCGACATGGCTTGCAAGGATTTCGACGGTGACCTCGCCCTCATCCTCATCGCGGCCCTTGGTCTTGAAACGGTCGAAGGCGTAGCCGCCAAGAATCATGCCGAGTGCGAAATCTGCGATATCCGAAGCAGCCGCAGCGTAATCGGGATAGACCACCAGCTTCTTTGCCTTGCCGGCAAGCGATGCGGCCTTGCCGCCAGCCCTCAGCCAGCTGTCGGCCTTGCGCTCGTCCGCTTCGCCCAGCCCGATGACCACGATCCTGTCCGCCTCGCTTTCGGCAGGCGCCAGCAGATCCAGCGATGAACACAGTTTCGCCTTGAACCCTGCGGTCGCAGAAGCCTTGCGATAGAGCGTTTCGCTTAACCCGATGGCCGCAAGACCTGCGGGCGTCTGTGCCTCGCCTGCGATTACAATCGCCGTAGCGCCAGCGCTGTCGGCCTTGTCGACAAAGGAAATCGAGAACTTCATTTCATGCTCCGGGTAAGGGTGTCACGGAATTGACAGGATGAGGTGGGAAAGAAATCTACCCCTTATTAACGCAACCGGCCAAGAATGGTTGACCCGATCCTCATAACACTTAAAACGGCAGAATTGGAAACGGTGTGTGCGCCGCGCCGTCAACGAAACCGGAATATCCGCATTGCAGCTCCCGCACCAATGGCCTGAAACCCTGCCCTTCGGGCTCGGCAAGATGCCGTGGCTCAAGGCCGTGTTCGTCATGTCCTTCGGGCTGTGGTGGGTGTTGCTGGCCATTTTCTGGTTGTTTCCGGACATGGATATCGCAGCGTCCAAGGCATTCTTTCATCAGACGGCCTGCCAGGCGGATGCCGTTCCCGGCCGTATATGCGGCAGCTTCCCGATCGCCGGCGACGCCATGCTCGGCATGCTCCGGGAAGTGATCTTCTATCTTCCGATCATTCTGGGCCTCACCCTGATCTACCGCCTGATCCTTGCCTGGTCCCATCACGGCGCGACCTATGACAGGGCGCTCGCCCAGCGGCTGCTTGCCGGTCTCATTGCCCTGATCGTCGGACCGGGCCTCATCGTCAACGCGATGCTGAAGGAAATTTCGCATCGGCCGCGACCGCGCAACACCGATTTCTTCGGCGGCGACCTGAGCTTCGTGCCGGCCGGGGACTTCTCCGGCGCCTGCGGCTCCAACTGCTCGTTCGTATCCGGCGAAGCCGCGGGTGCAGGCTGGCTGTTCTGCTATGCGATCTTTCTCCTGCCGGCACGCTTCCGCATCCTGCTGATGCCCCCGCTGATCGCGCTCTCATTCGCCTCTCCGGCGATGCGGCTCGCCTATGGCGGACACTATCTGTCGGATATCACTCTCGGATGGCTTGCGTCCGTGGTGGTTTTCACTGGAACATTGTATCTGTTTACCAGAAAGGAACATGTCGGCCCCAAAATGATCCGCGATGCCCGCTGAGCGCGGCAACCGGAACAAGCGACGACATCCCATCGGCATGAAGATACTGGAACGCTACATATTGGCCCGCGTTGTGCGCATGTTCCTGGCAACCTTGTTGCCGGTGCTGGCCGTGCTGTGGCTGACGCAGGTTCTCGGCCGAATCAATCTGGTGACCGATAGCGGGCAGTCGATCCTCTCCTTCCTGACGCTCGCAACGCTGATCCTGCCGACCGTGATCCCGACGGTCCTGCCCTTCGGCATCGTTCTCGGCACGGCGCAGACGCTGACGGCCATGAACAATGATTCGGAACTTGCCGTGATCGATGGCGCAGGCGCCACCCGCGCGATCATCTACAGACCGATCCTTATGTTTGCGGTCGTGCTCTGCGCCTTTTCCTTCGTGCTCGACAATTACATCGAACCGCGTTCCCGCGCCGAAGCCCGTCTCCTGATCGCCTCCGTCTATGCCGACCTGCTGTCGACGGTGATCGAGGAAAAGTCGTTCCGGGAAGTGGAGGACGGCCTCTACATCCAGATTTCGGAGCGCCTCTCCGGCCGCGTCCTGAAGGGGCTGTTCGTGGCTGATTATCGCGAACCGGACAATTCCTACATCTATTACGCCAAGGAAGGCGCCGTCGACGAGAGCGGCAGTCAGCTGATCATGCGCGACGGTCAGGTGCAGCGGGAAAATCAGCAGGGCGAAGTTTCGATCGTCCAGTTTGATTCGTACAGCTTCGACCTGTCGGAACTGACCAGCGGCAAGAGCCAGACCCACCGCCGCGCTACCGACCGGGGGCTTGCCTACCTGCTGAACCCGCCACAAGACGATCCGGATTATCTCGGTAATCCAGGCTCTTACCGCGCCGAACTGACGCGCCGCCTGACCGACTGGACGCTTCCTTTTATCTACGCGATCTTCACGATTGTCATCGTCGGCGACGCGCGCTCTCACCGTGAACGACGCGCGCCCCCGATGGCGACGGCTTTCGGCTTGACGCTGCTGCTGAGACTGCTGTCGCATTTCAGCTCCAACCAGGCCGAAAACGATCCCGTCTTCGTCTATGTGTCCTATGCGATCATCTTGGTTTCGCTTGCAGTCGGTCTCTACCTTCTGCTTCGCCCGCGCCGGGCGCGGCGCGGAACCGGGCCGCTCGGCCGCTTGGCATCATCGCTGCCGCGTCTGTCGCGAAAGACCAATGACGGGGGTGCTGCATGATCAGCTCCGTCCTCGGCCGCTATTTCTTCATGCGCTATCTGATCACGGTCGGCTGGTTCCTGTTCGGCGTGGTGTCGATCATCTATCTGATCGACTTCAGCGAAGTCGTCGGCAACATTTCCGAATCGGCGGGTCAGAACCTGTTTGACGCCCTGATCATCACGGCGCTGCGCTTGCCCTACATTCTGCAGCAGACGATCCCGTTCATCGCGCTGTTTTCGGCGATGGTGACACTGATCGCTCTCAACCGGCGCCATGAACTGGTGGTGGCGCGCGCTGCCGGCATTTCGGTCTGGCAGTTCATCATGCCCTTCGTCATCGGTTCAGCGCTTCTTGGCGCTTCCGCCGTGCTCGCGCTCAACCCGCTTGCATCCTGGAGCCAGAAAAAGGCGCTGGGGCTGGAGGCGGTCGGCGGCAAGCAGGACCAGGTGGTGCCGTGGCTGCGCCAGATCACCGATGGCCAGGACACCATCATCGGCGGTCGCGGCATTGCGGAGAACGGCACGGAGCTCATCGATGCCGTCGTGATCTACTTCAACGATCAGAATGGAATCGCAAAACGTCAGGACGCAGAACGCGCGGTGCTGAGCGAGGGCTGGTGGACGCTCCATAACGTCACCCAGACGGAACTCGGGGAATTATCCACACATATGGACGAAGTGCGGGTCAAAACCAATCTGGAACAGGACTTCGTCCAGCAGCATCTGGCCCAGCCCGATCTTGTCAGCTTTTTTGCCCTGCCGCGACAAATCGCGCTGGCGAAACAGTTCCAGACATCGACCAGCGCTCTAGAAACGCAGTATAACTATCTGCTTTCATTGCCATTCCTGCTCGTCGCTATGACACTGATCGCAGCAACGGTCTGCCTTAAGTTCTCGCGCTTCGCGCAATCTCCCACGGTTATTTTAGGTGGCATCCTGTGCGGC
Source organism: Martelella limonii (assembly GCF_013344475.1). Taxonomy (GTDB): domain Bacteria; phylum Pseudomonadota; class Alphaproteobacteria; order Rhizobiales; family Rhizobiaceae; genus Martelella; species Martelella limonii. The sequence goes on from NZ_JABUOU010000001.1 coordinate 879,418, forward strand.
TTTCTGCTTTATGTTTCGAGTGTTCTTGTAAAGGCGTTTGGCAGTAGCGGCACACTCTCCCCGCTTCTCGCAGCCTGGATTCCGGTTGTCGTGGCGATGGCGTTGGGTTTGACGATATTACTGCATCAGGAGGACGGCTAGTGGTTCGGCGCATGACGGGCACATATCGCCTTGCCGGGCTGCTGGCTCTTGCCACTGCATTGACCCCGCCGGGAATGGGCTTCATCCAGACAGCCTCTGCCCAGGAGGTCGGCTTGCCGTCCGCTCCCACGGGCGATGAAGGGCCGATGCTGCTCAGCGCCAACGAGCTCGTCTACAATCATGACAGCCAGCAGGTCTACGCGCTTGGCGGCGTGCAGATCTATTACGCGGGCTACCGTATGGTCGCCAACAAGGTCGAATACGACCAGAAGGCCGGAAAGCTGATGGCCTTCGGCGGTATCGAGGTCATCGACCCGGACGGCAACCGTCTGCGCGCCGAGAAGCTCGACGTGACAGACGATTTCGCCAACGGCTTCCTCGATGCCATCAGCGTGCGCACGCCCGACAATATCGCGATGGCTGGCGAGCGCGCGACGCGCATCGACAATGACGTGATGGTTCTGGAGGACGGGGTCTACACGGCCTGCATACCCTGCGCCGAAAATCCCGAAAAGCCGCCCTTCTGGCAGATCCGCGCCGAGCGCGTGATCCAGAACGGCGTTACCAAGACGGTGCGCCTCGAGCATCCCCGCTTCCAGCTGCTTGGACATACCATCGCCGTGCTGCCCACGGTTACGGTTCCCGATGGCAGCGTGAAGCGCAAGCGTGGCTTCCTGTTCCCCTCCATGAGCATGGAGGAAAATCTCGGTTTCGGGCTTTCGGTCCCCTACTACATTCCGCTTGGCCCAAGCTCTGACGTCACCATCACCGCGACGGGCTACACGCTGCAGGGCGTTCTGCTGGAAGGCGAATACCGCAAACGCTATCGCAACGGCCAGCACACGCTGCGCGTTGCGGGCATCGACCAGCAGGGCAGCGACCGCTTCGCTGCGGGCACCAGCGACGCTGACAACGATGCGCGCGGCATGATTGCTTCGACTGCCCAGTTCCAGATCAATCCGCGATGGGTGTTCGGCTGGGATGTGATGGCCCAGAGCGACACCAATTTCGCCCGCACCTACTCCATCGACGGCCATGACGACCGGATCTTCAACAACCAGGTCTATCTTGAGGGGCTCGGAAAGCGGAGTTCGCTTTCGATCAAGGGCAACTACTTCGATGTGCAGGATGCCAACAGCCAGAACGCCAGCGAAGATGAGCAGGCGATCGTGGTTCCGGGAATCGATTACGACTACATTGCGCCGCGCCCGTTCGCCGGAGGCCAGCTTTCGGTCACCAACAACCTGACCAACATCGTTCGCCAGAAGAACGACATCGACGTCACATCGGTCAATGATCGCTTCCTCGGCCTTCAGGGCAACAGCACGCGGCTGACGAGTGAGGTCGAGTGGAAGAAAACCTACACCTCGCCCCAGGGGCTGCAGCTCACCCCGATCCTTGCCGCACGGGCGGACGGCTATCTGCTGAATGTCGACGATCCGAACTCGATCGATCCCGGAGTCCTGAACTATACCGGCAATTTCGTCGATCAGGATTCGGCCGCACGTGCCATGCTGACGGCGGGTATGGAAGTCAACTACCCGATGCTGATCACCAACGGTTTCAGCTCGCACGTCTTCGAACCGATCGGCCAGCTTTATGTTCGCAACGACGAGCAATATGCCGGCGGCCTGCCCAATGAAGACGCCCAGAGCTTCGTCTTCGACGCGTCAACACTGTTCGATCGCGACAAGTTCTCCGGTTATGACCGCGTCGAGGGCGGCACCCGTGCCAATGTCGGCTTCCGCTACCGCGGGGTTTATGACAATGGCATTCTGGTCAACGGCTTGTTCGGCCAGTCGTTCCAGCTTGCCGGTGCCAATTCGTTTGCCTCGCCGGACCTCGTCGGCGTCGGACTGGAATCGGGCCTTGAAAGCAGCCGCTCCGACTATGTTGGCGCCGGACAGATAACCCTGCCCTTCGGCGTCGGCATCAACGCCTCGGGCCGTTTCGACAAGGACGACTTCTCGTTGCAGCGCACCGATCTGGGCATCACCTATGCTTCGTCGCGCTTCGATACTGCGCTTGACTACACCAATGTTTCCGCCCAGCCGGGCTATGCCTACGAGCAGGAAAACAGCGAGATCAAGTCCACCAGCACGCTGCGCTTCAACGAGAACTGGGGCATTTCGGGCTCGTTGACCTACGATCTCACCAACAATGTGCTGACGCGGCGTTGGGTGGGCCTGAGCTACGAGGACATCTGCACCTCGTTCTCGATCACCTATCAGGACAATTATGATACAGATAACACCAATGGCGTGGATTGGACCATTGGCGCGCGACTGACGCTGCGCACGCTGGGCGATATCGCGATCGGCAGCAATTAATTCGGCAGAGCATTCTCGGTAGCCTGCAACATCGAATCTTTGCAATGCCTTGCTTTTGCCTCCGAAATAGACAAAACATTTCCTTGAAAACGCGGGATCGGCATGGGACGCGGCGCATGGCCTCACATGTCTCCTGAAGGATTGAGGACACGGTGCGTCCGTGCGTTACGCCCGCAGGCGTTCGCTCAGCCAGGCCGCGAAACGAGATTGGGATGCGGCCGCGACGGCTTTGTCGCCCGGCCGGGGAAAGGAAAGAACATGAACGCCGCCAGATTTTCCGTGACTGCCCTTGCCGCCGTGATGATTGCCACGGCCTCGCTCATTGGCGCGCCCGCGGCTCCGGCCTTCGCCAAGACCGTCGACATAGCGGTGATCGTCAACAACGTTCCGATCACCAATGATGACATCACCAAGCGCAAGAACCTTCTGCGCCTGATGGGCGAGAGGGGCGCAAGCGACTCCAAGGCGCGGGAGGCGATGGTCGATCAGGCGCTGAAACAGTCGGAAATCGCGCTGCGCGGCGCATCGGTCAGCCAGGCTGAGGTCGATGCCGCCTTTGCGAACTTTGCCGCCGGCAACAAGATGTCGGTCGCCCAGATGAGCAACATTCTCAATCAGGCAGGCGTTGGCCCGGATCACTTCAAATTCTTCATGGCCGTCAGCATGAGCTGGGGCCAACTCGTGCGGGCGCGCTACGGCAGCAGCACGATGCTGCCCGACAAGGAGTTCATTCCGCAGCTCGAGGCGGCCGAGAAGGCAGGCAAGAAGCCGGAGACCACCGAATATCTCCTGAAGCGGATCATCTTCGTGGTGCCGGAGAAGGAACGCGGCGCCCTGCTCGGCAAGCGCAAGTCACAGGCAGAGGCAGCACGCAAGTCGTTTCCCGGCTGCGACCAGGCCATTGCCTTCGCCGCCGGCCAGAACGACGTCGCCGTCGTTGATCTCGGTCGCTTTCTCGAGCCGCAGCTTCCCGACCAGTGGAAGAGCGCCGTTGTCAAATCCACCGGTAACACCACATCGGTGATCACGACGCCCGCAGGCGCGGAGTTCCTCGCCGTCTGCGAGCGCAAGACCGCGACCGACGATTACGCCGCGCGCCTCGTTCTGAGCGCCAAGGAAGATTCGGCAGAGGTCGACATGGATGCCGAGAGCGACAAGTATCTCGAAGAGCTGCGCGCAAAGGCACAGATCGTCAAACCGGGCAACTAGTCCTTGGAAAAGCATGACATGGTGCCGCTGGCACTGACCCAGGGCGACCCGGCGGGCATAGGTCCGGAGATCGCACTGAAAGCCTGGAACAGGCGACGTGAGACCGGCACGCCAGCCTTCGTCTATGTCGGCGATCCAGCTGTCCTTGCAGCCCGGGCGGCCATGATGGCCATCGATGTGCCAATCAGATCCAGCACGCCGGAGGACGCGTCCGCCTTATTCGACGAATCGCTGCCCGTGATGGCGCTTCCGAGCGCAGGTGCGGTCTCACCGGGCACGCCCGACCCCGCGACTGGTGCCGGTACCATTGCCGCCATAGAAATGGCGGTGCAACTGACCCATGAGGGAAGAACGCGCGCGGTCGTCACCAATCCGATCGCCAAGTCCGTGCTCTACAGCGCAGGCTTTGCCCATCCCGGCCATACCGAATTTCTGGCAGCGCTTGCGGAGCGCGCAACGGGGGAAGCCTTCCGGCCAGTGATGATGCTCTCCTGCTCCAAGCTTCGCGTCGTGCCGGTTACCATCCACATTCCGCTGAAGGACGTCGCAGAAGCGCTGACGGAATCGCTGATCGTCGACACGATCCGCATTACCCATCGCGATCTGATCGCGCGCTTCAAGCTTGCCGCGCCGCGTCTGGCGGTTGCGGGCCTCAATCCCCACGCCGGCGAACAGGGAACCATCGGGCGCGAGGATGAGGCAATCGTTCGCCCCGCAATCGCGCGGCTGCGGGCAGAAGGCATCGACGCCGTCGGCCCGCTTCCGGCAGACACCATGTTCCATGCCGCAGCGCGTGCCCGCTATGACGCAGCAATCTGCATGTATCACGATCAGGCGCTGATCCCGGTCAAGACGCTCGGTTTCGAGGAGGGCGTCAACGTGACGCTGGGCCTGCCCTTCGTGCGCACCTCGCCCGATCACGGCACGGCGTTCGACATTGCCGCAAAGGGCGTTGCCGATCCGCGCAGCCTAGAAGAGGCGCTGCAGCTCGCCGACCGGCTTTCCAGGAGCCCCGCATGAGCCAGATCGACGACCTTCCGCCGCTGCGCGAGGTGCTTGCCACCCATGAACTCAACGCCAAGAAGGCGCTCGGACAGAATTTCCTGCTCGACCTCAATCTGACGCAGAAGATCGCGCGCACGGCAGGTGATCTTCAAGGCGCGCATGTGGTGGAGGTGGGCCCGGGCCCTGGCGGCCTGACGCGGGCGATCCTGTCGCTGGGTGCCGCGCGCCTCACCGTGATCGAGCGCGACGAGCGCTGTATGCCAGCCCTTGAGGAAATCGCCGCCCACTATCCGGGCCGGCTCGAGATCATCAGCGGCGACGCGCTCAAGACGGATTTCGCGGCGCTTGGTGCTGACAGGCCCGTCAAGATCATTGCCAACCTGCCCTATAATGTTGGTACCCAGTTGCTGGTCAACTGGCTGCTTCCCGAGAGCTGGCCGCCCTATTGGGAATCGCTGACCCTGATGTTCCAGAAGGAAGTCGCCCAGCGCATCGTCGCGGAGGCCGGGGACAATCACTACGGACGGCTCGGCGTTCTGGCGGGCTGGCGGACCGAGGCGCGCATCGCCTTCGATGTCCCTCCCCAGGCCTTCACGCCACCGCCGAAAGTAACCTCGAGCGTCGTGCATCTGACACCGCGGCAGACGCCTTTGCCGGTGGCAGCACCAGCCCTTGAAAAGGTGACCCAGGCTGCATTCGGCCAGCGCCGCAAGATGCTGCGCCAGAGCCTCAAGAGCCTTGGCGGCGAGGCGCTGCTGGCCAAGGCGGATATCGACCCGACCCGTCGCGCCGAGACGCTGAGCATCGCCGAATTCTGCACGCTCGCGGAAAACCTCTGAAGAACGCGGTTGTATGGCCTTTCGCACGGTCATGAATGCAAAAGGCCGGGTGCTGAGCCCCCGGCCTTTCAGTAAGACGGACCCCACCTAGTTCAGCGGAACGGTGAAGAACAGCGTCTCGCCCGAGCTGTCGTCGACACCGTCATTGTCGGTCACGGCATAGGCTGTGCCATCGGCGGCGATGGCAAAGCCTTCGATCTTGTCGACGACGAAGCCATTGGAGGCCGACTTCATCAGCGGCAGAAGATCGGCGGCTTCCTGCTTTTCTACAACAGGGAGATCAGAGCCGATCGGGGCAGGCTGCATGTCGGAGAGCGCGACCTTGTAGAGCTTCTTGAGCTTTGCCGCTTCGCCGATCTGGTTGTCGCGCTCGACGATGTAGGCAAAATCGCCGCTGGCGGTGATCTCGGAAAGGCCGACCCAGCCGCTTTCGGCTGCATCCAGAGGATAGGCGACAGCGCCCCATTCCTTGGTCGCGGGCGTGTAGGCCAGCAACTTCACGAAGCCCTTGTCGTCATCGGCCCATTCGCGCTGGACGGCCATCCATAGCGTCAGGTCATCGCCTTCGCCGACCGTGGTGATGCCTTCCATGCCGAACCGGGTCTGGCCCGTAAGCAGCGCTTCGGGAAGCTCGATGGTGTCAACGATCGCGCCCGTGCCATCAACATGGTAGACGGCGTGCGGAACTTCCTTTTCCGGGTTGCCTTCGGAGGCGAGCCAGAAACCGCCCTTGCCATCGGTCACGATGCCTTCAAGATCGAGCTTTTCGGCCGGAGCGCCGTCACGGGTGACGCGGATAACATCGGTGATCATCGCCGGCTTCTTGGAGGCATCGATCATGAAGATCGACGGCTGTGCGGAATAGAAGCTGTCATTGACGGCATAGAGCCTGGTGGCATCCGACGGGTCGGCCGCAAGACCGGACAGCGCGCCGAACCCGATCAGCGGATCGCGCGAAACATCGGACAGGATCTGCGGATAGTTCGGCTCCGCGTCCTCATAGGCATAGAGCATCACATGCGCCCGCACGCCGCCATCCGGACCGAGATCGGTCTCGTTGGCCGTCACCAGCAGGTTGCGATCCGAAATGGCGACGCCGCTTTCCGGCGACAGGCCGGATGGCAGCAGCTGCACGAGTTCAGGCGCATTCCCATCGCTGTCGTCATAGACGCCGACGACGGAACCACGCTCCGACAGGACAAACAGGTAATCGGTACCGCCGAACGTGCCCTTGATCATGCCTTCGGGCTCGACGCCCTTCTTGCCGGCGCGCTTGTCCGGGAAGTGGCCGATGGAAGCGACGGCGCGCTCGAAGGAGTTGCCGGAATCGTAAAGCAGTTCGCCGGTATCGGAGAAGATCGAGAAGCCACGCGAGCCGCCCTTGTAATCGCCTTCGTTGGAGATGGCGAAACGGTCATTGTCGAGCCACTTCACGCTATCGGGTTCGCGGGCGATACCGGAAAGCGAGCCGGTGAAATCAAGCTTGCCATCCTTCTCGGTGTCGACGCCGCTGATATCGACGGTGCCAGCCGAGAAGTGGTTCTTTACTTCACCGGTATTGCCGTCGATGATGGCGATGCCGTTGTTTTCCTGAAGCGTCAGCACGATCTCGTTGTCGGCATTGATATCGACGAATTCCGGTTCGGGATCGGTGGGCGCCACCATTTCGTCAAAGCCGGTCATGACGACATGCTTGATCGTGCCGCAATCAGCCACGCCGTCTTTCAGAGAAATGATCACCAGATCGCCGCCGGGCATCTGCGGCAGTTCGCCGTCGTTCAACTCCTCATCGCGCTCGTTCTCGATGGCGATGGCCACCATCGAGCCATCCGGCGACACGGCAACCGAATCGGGCTGGCCGCCAAGATCGCACTGGCTTTCGAGCGTGCGCGAGGCGATATCGACCACGCCGAGGAAACCCGACGGCGCGGTGTAGCTTTCAGACGTGTTGACGCCGACCAGCGCCTTTGCGCCGGCAACGGCAACCGAGGTCGGCTCGCCATCGAGCTTGGTGATGCCGAGCGCGGCAGGCGCTTTCGGATCCGTGATGTCGACGAAACCGAGCGCGCCGAGCGGGCTGTCGGTATAAACCAGCGTGTTGCCGTCTTCGCTCGCGGCAATGATTTCTGCCGAGGTTTCCGTCGCCGGGTCCATGTCGGCGGGCAGGTTGCCGGCAACGCTGAAGACCGAGATACGGTTGAAGACCGGTTCGGCGGATGCCGGGAATGCGGCCGAGGCAAGAAGCGCGGCAGTCACGGCCGCTCCGGTAAGACGGAATCGCATGGAAAAACCCCTCTGATGCAAAGATCTCTGCGAGGGTTCTGAGCGAGATGTGTGACAGCAGGATTACGCAGACGTTACAGGACGGTGACAACCCGCAATCAGCGCTCGCGGCGGCGCTCGATCAGCATGATCGAGAGCGACGCGCAGAGGATCATGACCCCGCCAAGCCAGAACAGGCCGTCCGGCGCATAGCCGAACACCAGCCAGCCGCCCAGCACGTTGAGCGGAAGCTTGAGGTCGTCAAAAGGCTGGACATAAGCGGCATCGGCGCTGGAATAGGCAAGCGTCAGGAAATACTGCGCCAGCGCCGTCAGCAGGCCGAGCGCCAGCATGATCCAGATCACCGCGCCGGCCGGCACGGCGAAATCCCCGCTCACCGCGACCAGAAGATTGATCGGCGTCAGCAACATCAAGAGCCAGACCGTGATAGATTCCGGTTTCTCGTGCTCGGTCAGGCGCTTCGTGATCAACGAGGTGGCGCCCCACAGAAGCGCCGAAGCCACCGGCAAGAGCGCGACCCATGTGAAGGTTTCCGACCAGGGCTGAAGGATCAGGAGCGCGCCGGTGAAGCCGACAGCCGTCGCCATCCACCGCGATAGCCCGACACGTTCGCCCAGAAAAAGCTTGGCCCCGACGATGATGAAGAAGGGCGACGTCATCACCAGCGCGATCGCCTGGCTGATCGGAACCGAGGCAAGGCCGATCACCCACGCCTGAACGCCCAGCGCGGAAAAGGCAACCCGGATGATGTGCTGCCAGGGATGGCTGGTGCGCATCACCGAAAGCCCGGTGCGCCAGAGATAGGGCACGGCAAACACCAGCGCGATGCCATACTGCCAGAAGGCGACCGACGAGGCGGCAAACCCCATATTCATCGTCACCTGCTGGATGAGAACATTGCCGGCGGCATAGACCACGCCTGCAAGCACCATCCAGAAGGCGCCGGTCAGAGCCGGCGAGCGATAGATTGCCTTTGCCATAAGCGCATCAAGTCCTTCTGAGCGAACGAAATCGTGGCAAAGAGGTAGAGAAGTTGCCGCCATTCGGCAAGCACTTCATAAGGGTCTAACCCGCGTGACATAGGCTTCGAAGAAATCCGAAAACCGTGCGACGCGGATCGGCAGGCGCTCATAGGGCGGATAATAGAGGGTGAGCCAGAGTTCCGGCGGCGTCCAGTCTGGAAGAACCTGGACGAGCCGCCCGGCGGCAAGCGCCTCCTCGACGATGAAATGCGGGAGCATCACCACGCCCTCGCCGTTCTCCGCAAGCCTTGCAAGAAGCTCACCATTATTGCCGGCAAGAACGGCGCCTGCACGCAGACGGCGTCGTCTGCCGGCACTCGTGAGCTCCCAGTTTTCGCCCGCGGCCTCCGCATCGAAGGCGAGACAGGCAGCGGCCGGCAGATCATCCGGGGTTTCGGGGACGCCGTTGGCGGCAAGAAAGCCGGGCGAGGCAACCAGGACCCGCCGGATCGGGCAAAGCTTGCGCCAGATCGTGGACTTGTCATCCGGCGGCCCGGAAATGCGGATCGCGAGATCGTATGGCGCCGTGACGATATCGACAAAACTGTCGGTCAGAGTGACGGCGAGGGAGATGGCGGGATTTTCCGCACGGAACCCCGAGAGGACATCCGGCAGAATCTGCTGGCCGAGCGACAGTGGCGCATTAAGCCGGATCAGACCGCTGATGGCGCTCTCCTGCGCGCGCACCTCCTCGGCCGCATCGTCGAATGCCTTCAGCAGAGGCCCCATCCTGGCAGCATAAACCGCACCGGCAGACGTCAACGACACCTGGCGCGTGGTGCGCACGAAGAGCTGCACGCCAAGCCGTTCCTCGAGTGCGCCGACGGCCCTCGTCACGCTGGGCGGGGTCATGGCGAGCGCGCGCGCGGCCGCTGCGAAACTGCCGAGCGCTGCGACGCTCAGGAAAACGCGAATGTCCGAAAGATCCTTCATCCGCCCATTATTACGCTCACTGCAACAATAAATTCAATTTTATTTCGCTTCACGTCTCCAAACGCAGCCATCATATTATTTCCAGAAACGAGGCAACGGCCCCGTAGGACAAGGAACACCATGATGTTACAGCAGATCAAAGGCCTGCATCACATCACCTCGATGGCGGCAGATGCACAGACGAACAACGATTTCTTCACCGGCACGCTCGGTTTGCGGCGCGTGAAGAAGACCGTCAACTTCGACGCGCCCGATGTCTATCACCTCTATTATGGCGACGAAACCGGCACGCCGGGCTCGGTCATGACCTATTTCCCCTTCCCGCATATCGCCGCCGGCAAGCCCGGCACGGGCGAAGTCGGCGAGACGCTGTTTGCGGTTCCGAAGGGTTCGCTCGGCTTCTGGAAGGAGCGCCTCGCAGGCCTCAATGTCGGCAAGATCGCAGAGAGCGAAGTTTTCGGCGAAAAGCGCCTTCATTTCGCAGGACCCGACGGCGACGGCTTTGGCCTTGTCGAAGTCGACAATGACGACCGTGCGGGCTTTCTGAAGGGCGACATTGCGGAAGCGGAAGCGATCCGCGGTTTCCACGGCGCCAGCATGCGCCTCAGGGACAGCGGCGCGACCGCCGAACTGCTCGGCTTCATGGGTTACGAGAAGGTCGACAGCAATGATGACTGGACCCGCTATGCGATCGGCAATGGCAATGGAGCGGATGTGATCGATATCCAGACCCTGCCATCGGCCAATGCCGCCCGCCAAGGCGCGGGTTCCGTCCACCACATCGCCTTTGCCGTGGAAGATCGGGCAGCGCAGCTCGAAGTCCGCAAGCAGCTGATGGATACGGGCTACCAGGTCACGCCGGTCATCGACCGCAACTACTTCTGGGCGATCTACTTCCGCACGCCGGGTGGCGTCCTGTTCGAGATTGCGACCAATGAGCCCGGCTTCGATGCCGACGAGGACACCGCCCATCTGGGTGAAGCGCTTAAGCTACCGCCGCAATACGAGCAGCACCGCGCCCGGATCGAGCAGATCCTGACGCCGATCAAGGACTGAGTGTGGGAAGGCGCGCGTTCCAGCCGAGCGCGCGCTAACCGCCAATAAAACCGGCCGGGTCCGCCCTGCCGAGGGAGAACACCATGACCGAAGAAACCTATCAGGCATTCACCAGCAACGGCGCACCGGACCAGCCGCTGGTCTTCAGCTTTCACGGCACGGGCGGCAATGAAAACCAGTTCGTTCCGCTCGTCACCGAGCTGCTGCCCGGCGCGGCTATCGTCTCCCCGCGCGGCGATGTTTCGGAACATGGCGCGCTGCGCTTCTTCAGGCGCACCGGCGAAGGCGTCTACGACATGGACGACCTTGCCACCCGCACGGAGAAGATGCGCCGTTTCATCGCGAAGCATCGCAGCGACAATCCCGGCCGCGCGGTCTACGGCATCGGCTATTCAAACGGCGCCAACATCCTCGCCTCGGTGCTGTTTCAAAGCCCGGACCTGTTCGATCGCGCCGCCCTGCTCCACCCGCTGATCCCGTGGACGCCGGACGACAATGCCGGACTTGAGGACAAGCGCGTGCTGATCACCGCAGGCGAACGCGACCCGATCTGTCCGCCTTCAGGCACCCACGCGCTGATTGAATATTTCGGATCGCAGAAGGCGGATCTTACGACCCAGTTTCATCCGGGCGGCCACGAGATCCGGCAGGAAGAGATCGACGCGGTTGCCCGCTTCCTGCGCGGTTGAGAGCCTCGAAGGCCTGAATGAAAACGCCGCATGGCCGCCCTTGCTTATCGCTCCGGGCGGCCATGCGGCGTTGCTGTCCGTCGGGAAGAAGCGGCCTATTCGGCGAGCAGGCGCGACACGTGATCCGGGATTACGGTTTCATAGTCGCGTTTGGCCCGTTCGGCCCTCAGGATCGATCTGACGAGATCATAAGCATCTTCCAGGTCATCGTTGACGACGACGTATTCGTAATCGCGCCAGCGCGCGATCTCGCCTGTGGCATTCTTCAGGCGCACATCCATCGCCGCCTTGCTGTCTTCGGCGCGCGCCATCAGACGCGCCCGCAGCGCCTCCATCGACGGCGGCAGGACGAAAATACCGACAACGTCGCGCGGCATCGACTGTTTCAGCTGCTCGGCGCCCTGAACGTCGATATCGAAGAGCACGTCGCGGCCTTCGGCGAGCGACTTTTCAACGGCAGCCTTTGGCGTCGCGTAGTAGTTGCCATGCACTTCGGCCCATTCCAGAAAGGCGCCCGCGTCCCGCTTCTTCAGAAAGCCTTCCGGATCCATGAAGAAGTAATGCACGCCCTCGCGTTCGCTGGCGCGGATCTGGCGCGTGGTGGCGCTGATCGAAAGGTCGATCATAGGATCTTCGGCGAGAAGCCTGCGCGCAATCGTCGATTTGCCCGCGCCCGAAGGTGCGGCCAGCACCAGCATCACGCCGCGCCTTTTGCCGGAACCGCTCACATCGTCTGCCATGGTCACTCCAAATTCTGTACCTGTTCGCGAAACTGATCGATCACCGTTTTCAATTCAAGGCCGGCAGTGGTGACAGCCACAGAATTGGACTTGGAACAGATCGTATTTGTTTCGCGGTTGAATTCCTGCGCCAGGAAATCGAGCCTGCGCCCGCATGGCGCACCTTCGGCGAGAAGCTTGCGCGCTGCCGCCACATGGGCGTGAAGCCGGTCCGTTTCCTCGCGGATATCCGCCTTGGTGGCAAGAAGCACCGCCTCGGCATAAAGCCGCTCGCCATCAAGTGCGGGCGCGGCCTCGATCAGGCGCTGGACCTGTTCGGCGAGCCTTGCCGCAATCACCGCGGGCTGCCGGGACGGATCGGCCTCGATCGAAGCGGTCAGCGTCTCGATCTGATCGATCTGCTCGCCAAGCATGGCAACGATCTTTTCGCCTTCCTCGGCGCGCATGGCGGCAAGATGTTCGACAGCTACGCCAAGATCAGCAAGGATCAGCGACTCGCGCGATTTCAGAGCCTCGCCCTGCTCCTCCGCCTCGCGCAGTTCCGCAATGCCGCGCATGACAAGCAGACCCTCAAGCGTCAGCCGCGAATCATCGAGTTGAGACGCAAGCCGGGACTTGAGCTCCATGACCGCCTTCAGCGCCGTTTCGTTGACCACCAGTTCCAGCTTGCTGTCGGAAACGCTGACATTCAGCACCACCTGTACATTGCCGCGTTGCAGCCTTGCGCTGATCTGCTTTCTGATCGCACTTTCCAGATGATCGAAACCCTGCGGCAGCCTCAGGCGCAGATCGAGACCCTTGCCATTGACGGACCGCAACTCCCAGCTCCAGCGAAAACGGTCGCGATGGCCGCTGCTTCTGGCAAAGCCTGTCATCGATTGCTGCGTCATGATCCCTCGCTGTCGCTTCCGGCGCCGAGCCTACAGGATTTGAACCGCAGCCGGAACGCCACATATCCTCAATCGCACCGGTTTTTGAGGTTGAAACCGATGCGTGTTCCGGATGCATCCGGGCGGTTCAGTTTGACGAACGCTCGGCCTCTACCTTGCGCCACTTGCGGACATTGGCGTTGTGCTCATCGAGCGTCTTGGCGAAGGCGTGGCCGCCTGTGCCATCGGCGACGAAATAGAGCGCATCGATCGGCGCGGGGTTTGCGACCGCTTCCAGCGCATCCCTGCCCGGATTGGCGATCGGACCCGGCGGAAGGCCGTTGATGCGATAGGTGTTGTAGGGCGTTTCCTTGTCGAGATCGGAACGATAGATCGGCCGGTCCGAGGGTTTGCCCTCGCCGCCGAAAATGCCGTAAATCACGGTCGGATCGGATTGCAGGCGCATGCCGCGGCCGAGCCTGTTCAGAAAGACGGCAGCAACCTGCGGCCGCTCATCAGGAACCCCGGTTTCCTTCTCGACGATCGAGGCGAGCGTCACGAACTCGTCCTTGTTCTCGATCGGCAGATCCTTTTCACGGGTCAGCCAGATCTCGTCGATCAGCGCTTCCTGCCCGGCACGCATCTGTTCAAGAATGTCCGTCCGCGGCGTGCCGCGCGCAAACGAGAAGGTCTGCGGCATCAGGCTGCCCTCGGGCGGCAATTCGTCCGGCAGGTCGCCGGAGAGATTGGGGTCTGCTGCAAGCTTGTCGAAGATCTGGCGAACGGTCAGCCCCTCGGGAAAGGAAATGCTGAAGAGGATCGATTTCCCAGATTCGAAGAGGTCTGCAATCTCCTGCATCGATGCACCGGCCTCGATCTCGTAATCGCCGGCCTTGATGGTTTCACCATCGCGGAAACGGGCGGCCGTAACATAGCGGAAAATCCGCGAGTCGGAGATGATCCCCTCGCGCTCGAGGTCCACGGCGATAGTTGCGAGGCCAGCGCCACTGCGCACCTTGAACTCCTGCGCGGCCTCAAGCGGACCCGGATCCTGATAGCGCGACATGGTATAGTAATAGACGCCAATCGCCCCGACGCAGCAAAGAACCAGAAGCGTCATCATGAAGTTCATGAAAACCACGACAGGGCTTCTCGCCTTCTTCGAACGCGGCCTCGGCTGGGGTACACGTTCGGGCCTCAGCGCCTGCTTTGCGGATTTTACCGAGGCAGGCCTGCGTTCCGGCGCGTTTGCGCGCCCATTATCCTGATCCGAGCCGCTCACCGGACCCCCTTGTCGCATTTTCCGTGCGGACATCGCGATGCCCGCTTGACCCATGTCTTGCCGAAGCCGTTGCTCGGCCCCGCCATTGCCGGCGCGCCAATAGCGCTGCCGATCCACGCCCGCCATCGAATCGTCCCGGGCGGGACGCGGCGAGCACAGGCTGTCGTTCAATAAAAAAACGGCTGCAAAATGTCAGCCGTTTCTTTTTCAGATGTGACGCCGGCCCTAGCCGGCGAAGCGCTTCAAGACCAGCGAGGCGTTCGTCCCGCCGAAGCCGAAGGAATTCGACAGGGCGATATCGATATTGCGCTTGCGCGCAACCTTGGGCACCAGGTCGATCTGCGTCTCACGCTCCGGATTGTCGAGATTGAGCGTCGGCGGGGCGATATTGTCGCGGATTGCAAGCGTCGAGAAGATCGCCTCGATCGCGCCTGCAGCACCCAGAAGATGGCCGGTCGCGGATTTGGTAGACGACATTGAGACCTTGCTCGCCGACGAGCCCAGAAGCCGCTCAACCGCACCGAGTTCGATTGTGTCCGCCATGGTCGAGGTACCATGGGCGTTGATGTAATCGACCTCCGACGGCGCGATGCCGGCCCGCTTCAGGGCCGCCGTCATGCAGCGGAATGCGCCCTCGCCGTCTTCGCTCGGCGCGGTGATGTGGAAGGCGTCGCCGCTCATGCCGTAGCCGACAACCTCGGCATAGATCTTCGCGCCGCGGGCCTTGGCATGTTCCAGTTCTTCAAGCACGACAATGCCGGCGCCCTCGCCCATGACGAAACCGTCGCGGTCGACATCATAGGGGCGCGAAGCGCGCTGCGGATCATCGTTGAAATCGGTCGAGAGTGCCTTGCAGGCCGCAAAGCCGGCGAGCGCAATCCGGCAGATCGGCGATTCGGTACCGCCGGCAACCATCACATCGGCATCGCCGAAGCCGATGATGCGGCTGGCATCGCCGATCGCATGCGCGCCGGTGGAGCAGGCGGTCACGACCGAATGGTTCGGACCGCGGAGCTTGTGGCGGATCGAAACCTGGCCGGACGCCAGATTGATCAAACGGCCGGGAATGAAGAACGGAGACACGCGGCGCGGACCACGGTCCCGCAGGGTGTAGCCGGCCTCGACGATGCCGTTGAGACCGCCGATGCCCGAGCCGATCAGGACGCCGGTCGAGATCTGGTCGTCGTCGGTTTCCGGATGCCAGTCGGCATCAGCAAGCGCCATGTCGGCCGCTGCCATCGCATAGGTAATGAAGGGATCGACCTTGCGCTGTTCCTTCGGCTCCATCCACTGATCGGCATTGAAGGTGCCGTCGCTGCCATCGCCAAGGGGAATGGAGCAGGCAATTTGCGCGGGAAGGTCGTCAACTTCGAACGCCGTGACCCTGCTTGCGCCATTGACGCCTTCCAGCAGACGTTTCCAGGTGACCTCGGCCCCTGAGCCGAGCGGTGTGACCATGCCCAGACCGGTGATTACGACACGCCTCATTGGTGGATCGCCCCCCATTCCTTCAAAAGATTCCTGTCATGACGCCGATAGACACGGCTTTCTCCGAGCCATTCTGAATCGGTCAGCGCCAGACTATAAACGCAGTTTCAGACAGCGCAAAACGTCAGCGCAGCGAAACTCCGGACAAAAAAATGGCCCGAATGACCGGGCCATGAAAGGCTTGCTTCAGGCTATGCCCGAATGCCGCCCGGAATTTTCACGAAATCAGGCCTGGGCCTTTTCGATGAACTTGATGGCGTCGCCAACCGTCAGGATCGAATCGGCGGCATCGTCAGGGATTTCAACACCGAATTCTTCTTCGAAGGCCATGACCAGCTCGACGGTGTCGAGAGAGTCGGCGCCGAGATCGTCGATGAAGCTTGCGCTTTCGACAACCTTGTCGGCATCCACGCCCAGGTGGTCAACTACAATTTTCTTAACGCGTTCTGCGATATCGCTCATGTCGGTTTCCTCGACCTGTCTCAAGTTCTACCGGATGTCATAAACATCCGCTATGTGGAAGCCGCCTTCTTTCCAACAGGGAAGATGCCGCGGCAGATATGTGAACCAAAGCCCACTTAAATCGAAATCCCGGCCGCAAGACCGGGGTTCGCTCGCTGGACTGTTCTTGGCAGTCCCGGCCCGCTTACCATGCTTTGTTGTGGCCGCAAAGCCCTAAAAGCATAGGATTGCCGGTCTCTCCAGCATTTTCAACGGCACGCATAGCGCGTGCCGTCATCTTCAGATCATGGCCATGCCGCCATTGATATGCAAGGTCTGGCCCGTCACGTAGCCGGCCTCGTTGGACGCAAGATAAGCCACGGCGGCCGCAATGTCATCACCGCTTCCCATCCGCTTCATCGGCACGGCGCCGAGGATCGCTTCCTTCTGCTTGTCGTTGAGCTTGTCGGTCATCGCGGTCTCGATGAAACCGGGCGCTACGCAGTTGACGGTGACGTTGCGCGGCGCGACTTCCTGCGCCAGCGACTTGGAGAAACCGATCATGCCTGCCTTGGCCGCGCAGTAGTTGGCCTGGCCCGGATTGCCGGTGACGCCGACGATCGAGGTGATGTTGATCACCCTGCCGAAGCGGCGGCGCATCATCGGATGCATGATCGAGCGCGTCAGCAGGAATGCGGCGGTGAGATTGACCTCCAGCACGCTTTCCCAGTCGGCATCGCTCATGCGCACGAACAGGCCATCCTTGGTGATGCCGGCATTGTTGACCAGGATGTCGACGCCGCCGAGATCGGCCTCGGCCTTTTCGCCAAGCGCCTTGACTGCATCCCGATCGGAAAGGTTGGCGGGAAACACATGCGCGCGTTCGCCGAGCTCGCCGGCAATCGCCTCAAGCTTCTCGGCCCGCGTGCCGTGCAGGCCAACGGTTGCACCCTGTGCGTGAAGCATGCGGGCAATCGCCTCGCCAATGCCGCCGCTGGCGCCGGTAACAAGCGCCTTGCGGCCGTTTAGATCCAACATGTCATAACCTCGTCAGATGAATGCCCGCAGAAGCGGGCCGTTTCGGGTTCAGCCCTTGATCGCCTTCAGCGCGGCATCGATGTCGCCCGGGGCATTGATCGCAACGCCATTCAAGGAGCGTTCGATGCGCCGCGCAAGACCGGTCAGGACCTTGCCGGCGCCGACTTCATAGAGCGTTTCGATTTCGTTTGCCGCAAACCAGCTCACCGTTTCGCGCCAGCGCACCCGGCCCGTAACCTGCTCGACCAGAAGCCTCGCAATCTCGTCAGGATCGGAAACGGGGGCGGCGCGGACATTGGCGATGACCGGCACCACCGGTTCGCCGCGACGGACCTCTGCCAGTGCCTCTTCCATGGCATCGGCGGCGGGCGCCATCAGCGCGCAATGGAAGGGTGCGGAGACCGGCAGCATCAGCGCCCGCTTGGCGCCTTTTTCGGTTGCGATCGCAACCGCCTTCTCAACGGCTTCCTTCTCGCCGGAGATCACCACCTGTCCTCCGCCATTGTCGTTGGCGATCTGGCAGACGCCGGTGGCAGACGCCTCGCCGCAAAGGGCGTCGACATCGTCGAACTCAAGCCCGATGATCGCCGCCATCGCGCCCTTGCCCACCGGCACGGCGCGCTGCATGGCGTTGCCACGAATGCGCAGAAGCCGCGCGGTATCGCCAAGCGAGAAGGTGCCGGCAGCGCAGAGCGCCGAATATTCGCCGAGCGAATGTCCGGCGACATAGGAAATGTCCTTGCCGAGATCGAGGCCTTCGGCTTCCAGCACCCGCACGGTTGCAAGCGACACCGCCATCAGCGCCGGCTGGGCGTTTGCCGTCAGCTGCAGCTGGTCTTCCGGGCCTTCCCAGATGACGGCGGAGAGTTTCTCGCCCAGCGCATCGTCGACTTCCTCGAACACCAGCCGCGCGGCAGTAAATTCGTCAGCCAGCGCCTTGCCCATGCCGACAGTCTGGCTTCCCTGTCCGGGAAAGGTGAATGCAACGCTCATCTCGATCAGCCTCTTAGCGGTGAAACCTCCCCGCGCGTTCCTTGTTTGGTGGAATGCGGCGGTTTCGTTCTCCATTTGACGTTTCGGACGGGCAAGTCAAGGGCGACGGGGTTTTCGCCCATCCAGGAAAGTTGCAGGAAAACGCGGCATCACGCTTGCGCGACCGACGCGAGCGGCTAAAGTCGCCCCATTGTCACGCCAGCCGTTTCTCAAGGTAAATTCATGAAAATCAAAAGTTTGGGCCGCACCGGCATCAAGGTATCCGAAATCTGTCTTGGCACCATGACCTGGGGCACACAGAACACGCTGGACGAGGCGTGCGCCCAGATGGACTATGCCGTGGAAAACGGCGTCAACTTCTTCGATACCGCAGAGATGTATCCCGTCACCCCGATCGGCCCGGAAACCTATGGCCGCACCGAGGAATATATCGGCAAATGGCTGAAGGCGCGCGGCAGGCGCGACGACATCGTGCTCGCAAGCAAGGTGGCGGGTCCCGGCAGGCCGTGGGTGAGAAACGGCGAGCCGCTGACGCCCAATGCCATCCGAACCGCGCTCGACCAGAGCCTGAAGCGGCTCAACACCGATTATGTCGACCTCTACCAGGTGCACTGGCCGAACCGGAACCACTTCCACTTCCGCAATTCCTGGTCCTATTCCCCCTTCGGCCAGGACCGCCACCAGGTCCGCATCGACATCGCCGAAACGCTCGACACGCTGGACGATCTGGTGAAGGCCGGCAAGATCCGCGCGATCGGCCTTTCCAATGAAACCGCCTGGGGCACGATGAAATATCTGGCGCGGGCCGAGGCGAAGGATCGCGTGCGGGTCTCGACGATCCAGAACGAATACAACCTCCTCTACCGACACCATGATCTCGACATGGCAGAGCTTGCCCATCACGAAGATGTCGGCCTGCTGGCCTTTTCGCCGCTTGCGACCGGGCTGCTGACCGGCAAGTACCGCAATGGCCGCCGCCCGGAAGGCTCACGCATCACGATCTCGCCCGATCTCGGCGGGCGGATGCAGGAGTACCAGGAACCGGCGGTCGACGCCTATTGCAAGCTGGCAGAGCAGCATGGCCTCGACGCCGCGCAGATGGCGCTCGGCTTCGTTCTGTCGCGCCCGTTCGTGACCGCCGCCATCATCGGCGCCACGACGATGGAACAGCTTGCGACCAACATCGCCGCTGCCGATATCGCAATGACAGATGACATTCTCGGCGATATCGCCAGGGTGCACCGGGCGTTTCCCGCGCCGATCTGAAGCGGCTCCGCATAGCCCTGCAAAGGCCCCTTGCGAAGGAGACGCGGTTTGTTGAGAAAGTCCGCTTTGTCCTCTGCCGTTATGCTCGGACTTGACCCGAGCATCTCAACACGGATCAGCACGACAGGCGTCTCGGACAAGAAAGTTGGACAGGATACGACGTATTCCAGGCCACCCACTCCGCCCGAAATGTGACTAGCTCCTCGGGACAAGCCCGAGGATGACGGCCCGTGGAGGAGGATGGGCTACCATGTTCTGAAAACACATGGCTCCCCTGCCGTTTTCCTGCCCCGCACATTGTCTCCCGCGCTGGAGCCCCCATATGCCCAGAGACATTGGCGGCAGGGGAAGCAGGACTTGGATTTTCTTTATATCGCGCTCGGGCTCGTCGGGCTTTATTTCGGGGCGGAGTGGCTGGTTGCGGGCGCGGTGGCAACGGCGCGCAGGCTCGGCATATCGCCCCTCATCGCCTCCATCGTCATCGTCGGCTTCGGCACATCCCTGCCGGAACTGCTGGTCTCGGTGCGCGCAGCGCTGACCGGATCGCCGGGCATTGCGCTGGGCAATGTGGTCGGCTCCAACATCGCCAATATCCTGCTGATTGTCGGCGCGGCGGCGGTGATCTTTCCGATTTCCGGCTGGGACAGGAATGTCCGCCGCGACGCCGCCGTGATGACCGGCTCGAGCGTTTTACTGCTGTTTCTGGTACAATATGAAATCATCGGCCGGGTGGCCGGCCTCGTCCTGCTGGCGCTGCTGGCGCTCTTCCTGTTCAGAACCTACCGGTTTGCCGTTGCCAGTGACACGACGCCCGAACTGCCGGAAGATGGCGCAAGCCCGGTCTGGAAGATGACGCTTCAGATCGCAGCCGGGTTGCTGGCGCTGATTGCCGGCGCGGAACTGCTCATACGCGGCGCGACCGAACTGGCGACCCATTTCGGCATTTCCGATGCGGTGGTCGGGCTGACGGTGGTGGCGCTCGGCACCAGCCTGCCGGAACTTGCGACCGCAATCGTCGCCGCCGTCAAACGCCATTCCGATGTCGCGATCGGCAATGTCACCGGCTCCTGCATCTTCAACATCCTCTGCATCCTCGGCGCCACTGGGGCCATCGCGCCGCTGCCGGTGCCTGAAGGGTTCGCCACCTTCGACGTGCCGGTGATGCTGGCCGCAACCGTGTTCTTCACCGCCATGCTGTTCTTCGCCCCGAAATTCCACCGGGCGACGGGGGCTGCGATGCTGGTGGCTTACGGCGGCTATATCTGGGCTTTGGTGTAGCAGCACGCGCTGACTGGCGATCCCGATCATGCCTCCTTGACATCAAATGTCAGCGTCATTGCAAAACATGATACTTATAGTCATATTAAAACGATGAACAAACGACCAGAACCAAAACTCTTCGACGTCCTCTCCGCAGAACAGATCACCCCCAACATGCGCCGCGTCACCATTGGCGGACCTGCCATGACGACGTTTCCCGCCGGGCAGGATGGCGGCTATGTTAAGCTGATGCTGCCCGGCGCGGATGAAAAGCCGGTGGTGCGGACCTACACGATCCGCCGCCAGAGCGCCGATGCGCTCGACATCGATTTCGCACTCCACGGCGATCACGGCAGCGGCGGCCCCGCTGTTTCATGGGCGAAGACCGTGACGCCCGGCGAAACCATCCGAGTCGGCGGACCGGGACCGGCAAAGCCCCTTGCCCCCGGCGCCGACTGGTATCTTGCAGCCGGCGACATGACCGCCCTTCCCGCGATCGCCGTCAATCTGGAGGCGCTGCACGAAGACGCGGTCGGCGATGCCGTGATCGAGATCCAGAGCGAGGCCGACCGGCAGAACCTCCTCCACCCCGAAGGCATCCGCCTCCATTGGGTGATCAACCCAGAGCCCGGCCATCATCCGCAAGCCTTCGATGAAGCCGTACGCGCCATCGAATGGCGCAAGGGCCGCGTCTACGCCTGGTGCGCCACGGAATTTGAAACCATGCGGCGCGTGCGTGCTTATCTTAGAGAAGAACGCGGGCTTGGGCCGAATCAGCTCTATGTTTCAAGCTACTGGAAACAGGGGCTGGGGGAGGATCAGCATAAGGTTTTGAAGAGAGCGGATGCCGAGGAGAAGACATTGGGACCGGTGAGCGCCGCTCCGATATAGGCCAAACAGCGCCATTGGCCCGACGCCGCAACCAGCACTGTGGCCGCACCGCTGGAACGTCAATATCATCGCTTTCCGCACTGTACCGCGCAACAATGCGGTGTCTGGTTTCGGTCCCTTCGGCGCGACTTTGATGCGGATGGCTTCAGTGGGGCCATCCAGTCATCTGATCTTGCAATAGCCGCATCCGTAAGCGCGGACGGACACTTCGGAACTATTGAGGCGCTATCGATCGGTGATTCCGAATCTGATGAACCGTTGCGCATCCACTTCAGCCGAACCGTGCGGAACCGGCTGCCGGACTGCCCCTCGCTCGTTCCATTTGGCAAAATATCCAGGTATTGCCGCAGCATTTTCCGGTAAATCTGCCTGTGCAGCAAGGGGCGGAGACTGCAGGTAATTTAATTGTGGCTTGCCCATAACGGACGACACCTGCTATTTTCGGTTCTCGCCTGTTTTTAGGCGTGGTTGAGAAAGCCTCAAAAACCATGTCATCGCATCTGGTTTCGCTTGTTAACTTTGCTGGGATGATGGCGCTAACTGCTGTCGCGTTCGCCGTGATATTGAGGAATGTATCCGGCCACTTCAGCAGACAGGTCATCTTCGGCCTGACACTCGGTCTGGGCGCGACGCTCGTTTCGCTCCAGCCAATCATGTCTGTCAATGGACTGCAGATAGACCCCCGCAACCTGTTCGTTGCCTGTGCGGGCGCTTTCGGCGGGCCGCTGGCGGCTGCGATCAGCTTTGTGATGGCTGCGATCACGCGGTATCTCGAAGGGTACGAGTACGCTTATGTTTGCATACTTTCTCTGTTCCTCGCCAGCTGCGCTGGGCTGGCATGGAGGCATTATACCCGCAACCACAGCCACATCGAACCCGCGCATCTCGTCCAACTGGGACTGTTCATCAGCCTGTCCTATCTTTGTACCTTCCTTCTACCGAGACAGGACTGGTCCACCATCTTCCTGAAAGCCGTCCCTTTCCTGACCATGACGAATGTTGTCGGGATGATGATTTTGGGTGGATATCTGGAGTGGGAACGTCAGCGGAAGATCCGCGAGCGCAATCTTCGGGATCAGGCATCGGTCGATTCCCTGACCGGTCTTCGAAACCGGCGTGCCTTCGAGCTGGAATATAATCAGTCTGTGCTGCAAGACAGCGCTAACGGGACTGCGTTCCTTCTGATCGATCTCGACCACTTCAAGAAGATAAACGACAGCTTCGGACACGCCACCGGCGACGCCGTGCTGCTGGATGTCTCCCAGAAAATCTCTGACAGTATCCGCAGCGTGGACCTGGCAGCCCGGTATGGCGGCGAAGAGTTCGCGGTTTTGCTGCGTAACGCCAGTCGCGTTCAGGCGATGGCCATCACGCAGAGAATACTGGACGCGATCGCGACAGCCGGAGACGCCGATGCCGGCTTGACCGTCACCGCCAGTATAGGCCTGTTTTGTTCAGAGCAAACCGAAGCGCTGGAGACGGCCTTCAAATTCGCCGACCAAGCGCTTTACCAGGCAAAGGTCGCCGGCCGGAATCAGATTGTGGTTGCCGGCGCGCCGACTCCCTCGGCGATTACCGCAACCCCCGCACGCACCAGCCGCCACGCATGGCTGGCATTGAAATCTCAAGGTGGGGACGTCCTGCTCAGGAAAAATCCCGGGCCCGATCCCGAACTGCAATGAAGCGCAGCCCTTTCGCAGGCCCCTCCAAGCAGGTCTGCGACAGCGTGTTTGGCAATGCTCGAAAGGGGACGACGCCCTCGTCTTGCCCGCGGCCCTTGCCATCCTGCCAAAACTGTGTATAAGCCGCTCATCCAAAGGTCCGGTCTTCAGGCTGGTGGCTGAACGGAGGGCTTATAGCCTGGCGCGATAAAAGCGCCTGCCTCCCGTGTCGCCGCTCTCGACCGTCTCGTCATAGCGCTTTTCTTGCTGGGTTCGCCCTCAGGAGCAGTCGTTGAGGCTTAGCCGCCGAATTCCGGGTCCTGGAAACGCAAGAAAGGCACATATCAATGGCACTTTACGAACACGTGTTCCTGGCCCGCCAGGACATCACGGCCCAGCAGGTTGACGCCATCGTCGAGCAGTACAAGGGACTGATCGAAGAGAACGGCGGCAAGGTTGGCCGTATCGAAAACTGGGGCCTCAAGTCCCTCACCTACCGCATCAAGAAGAACCGCAAGGCGCATTACGCCCTGATGGACATCGATGCCCCTGCTGGCGCGATCCACGAGATGGAACGCCAGATGCGCATCAATGAAGACATCCTGCGCTACATGACCATCAAGGTCGAAGAGCACGAGGAAGGCCCGTCGGCCATGATGCAGAAGCGCGACCGCGACGACCGTCCCCGCCGTGACGGCGGACGCGATGGCGGCCGCGACAACCGTGGCGGCGACCGTGATCGCGGCGACCGCGGCGATCGTGGTGGTGACCGCGGCGAACGCCGCCCGCGCTTCTAATCGCGCTTACGAGATAAAAGGATCAATACAATGGTAGCCATCGCTTCTATCCCGACGCGTCGCCCGTTCAACCGCCGTCGCAAGACCTGCCCCTTCTCCGGTGCCAACGCTCCGAAGATCGACTACAAGGACGTGCGTCTGCTGCAGCGTTACATTTCCGAACGCGGCAAGATCGTGCCTTCGCGCATCACCGCCGTCAGCCAGAAGAAGCAGCGTGAACTGGCCCGCGCCATCAAGCGCGCCCGCTTCCTCGGCCTTCTGCCCTACGTCGTTTCGTAAGGTTTTTTGACTTTGGCGGGCGGGGCACGCTTTCATGCGCCCCGCCCGCCGCCTACTCTGCGTCATCCCCGGGCTTGACCCGAGGATCCAGGCAAGGCTTTCCGGGCGTTATGGATGCTCGGATCAAGTCCGAGCATGACGCATGAGAGATTGGCTCCGGCGCGGTGGGCGCGCAGCAGCCGAATAGAAAACCCAGGTTGGGAAACTCAGTTTTCCCTAACTGCTTGGACAAGCAGGACAGCGAGATGAAAACGCTTACCGCAAGAACATTGCTGATCGGTGTGCTTTCCGGCGTGGCCGCCTTTGCGCTGGCCTATGGCGCGGGTGTCACCGTGTTGTTTTCGACGCTGCTTGCCGCCGCCTCGGCGCTTCCCATTCTGATTGCAGGTCTTGGCTACGGGCTGGTCCCGGCGATTATCGGCATCGTGGTCGCAGGCGCGCTAGGCCTTGCGCTCGCCTCGCCCTTTTTCGCGCTCTACACGCTTGCTGTCACGCTCATACCCGCCGGCTGGCTCAGCCATCTCGGCAATCTCGCGCGCCCGGCCTCCGAGATCGGCGGGCCGGAAGGGCTGACCGCATGGTATCCGCTTTCCGATATCATGCTGCATCTCTGCTTTGCGGTCACCGCCGCGCTGATCGTGGTCGGCGCCGTTGCCGGTTACGGACCGGACACGACCGGCCAGATCATCGATGCCTTTACCGCAGCGCTTTCCGAGCAGAACCCCGAGCTTGCCACCGATGCGGCGATGATTGCCCAGTACAAGGCGATGTTTTCGCTGATGCTGCCGATCGTGCAGGGCGCAACCTCGGTGATCCTGCTGTTCGTCGCCTTCCATTTTGCAAGCCGCATCGCCATTTCGTCCGGGCTCTCCACCCGCCCGCGCGAGGATGTGGCGCAGTCGCTCAGGATGAGCACCAACGCGATCTACGTGTTTCTGGCGGCACTCGTCATCACCTTCTTCGGCGGCACGATCGGCCTGATCGGCGCTGCCTGCCTCGGCGCCTTTGGCGGCGGGTTTCTTCTCGCCGGTCTCGCCCGCATGCATCTTGCCGCCCGCGGCAAGAGCTGGGGCGTGCCGGTGATCATACTGTCCTACCTGTCACTGATATTCACCTTCCCGGCCCTGGTGTTCATCACCATGGGTCTTCTCGATACCAGACGGGCCATCGCGCTTTCGCCGTCGGCCCGCAATCCCAATGATGATGAAAGGAATGAACCATGGACGTAATCCTGCTTGAACGCATCGCCAAGCTCGGCCAGATGGGCGAAACCGTTAAGGTTCGCGATGGCTTTGCCCGTAACTACCTGCTGCCGTCCGGCAAGGCGCTGCGCGCCAACGAGGCCAACAAGGCCCGTTTCGAAGCCGAGCGCTCGGTTCTCGAAGCCCGCAACCTGGAACGCAAGAACGAAGCCCAGAAGGTGGCCGACGTTCTCGAAGGCAAGTCCTTCATCGCCGTCCGTGCCGCCGGCGAAACCGGCCAGCTCTACGGCTCGGTTGCCGCCCGTGACGTCGTCGACATCCTGGCTGCTGAAGGCTACAACATCGGCCGCAACCAGGTCGTGCTCAACACGCCGATCAAGACCGTTGGCCTCCACAATGTCGAGCTGCACCTGCACGCCGAAGTCGAGATCACCATCGAGCTGAACGTTGCCCGTACCAAGGAAGAAGCCGAGCGTCAGGCCAAGGGTGAAGACCTCACCTCCGCCGAAGCCATCTACGGCGTTGACGAGGACGCTCTGCGTCCGGAAGACTTCTTCAACCCGGACGCCGACTACGACCTCGACGACGAAGCTGCCGAAGCTTCGGAAGAAGACGGCGAAGAAGAAGACAAGTAAGGCCTTCCGGCCTTGCGGGGCGGACTGCCCGGCCGTGCGTGAGGCCGCTATGGTTCGCCTTCCTTTCCGTGACGTGTCATGCTCGGGCTTGACTTAGAGAATGGGAAACAGTGCAAAATCCGCCCGGCCTTATCCAAGGCCGGGTTTTTCATTTGCCGGGCTCAGGGTGTATCATCCCTCTGGCGCGACCACGGCGAATCATGTCAAGCGCGCCGGGCCGAGATGCGGCGTTTAAATTTTCAACCTGTGAATTGGTGTTGAGAACGGCATCTACCCTTCACCGCGAACCTCATTCGTCTATGCTTGAGCGATCCACACGGGAGCTTCCGGAAAAATCATGAACGACCTTGCGCCATCCTTCCAAGCCGCCGCACCGCAGCCGCGTGAAGCGCCGAACAATCTGGAAGTCGAACAGGCGCTGCTCGGCGCGATTCTCGTCAACAATGCCGCCTTCTACCGGGTCTCGGACTTTCTGAAGCCAGAGCATTTCTACGAGCCGCTGCACCGGAAGATCTACGAGCTTGCAGGCGATACCATCCGCATGGACAAGATCGCCAATACGATCACGCTGAAGACCCACCTGCCGCGATCGGTGAAGGTGGGCGACCTGACGGTGGCTGAATATCTGGCGCGCCTTGCGGTCGAGGCCGTCACCATCATCAACGCGGAAGATTATGGCCGTACGATCTACGATCTCGCCATCCGCCGCCAGCTGATCGAAATCGGCGAAGGCGTGGTCAACACCGCTTATGACGCGCCCATCGACGTGCCGCCATCGGAGCAGATCGAGGAAACCGAGCGCAAGCTCTTCGCGCTGGCCGAAACGGGCCGCTACGAGGGCGGATTCCAGACCTTCGAGAATGCGGTTTCGATCGCGATCGACATGGCTGGCAAGGCGTTCGAGAGCGACGGGCATCTCTCGGGCATTTCCACCGGCATCCATACGCTTGACAACAAGATGGGCGGCCTGCAGCGCTCCGACCTTATCATCCTCGCCGGCCGTCCGGGCATGGGCAAGACCTCGCTTGCGACCAACATCGCCTGGAACGTCGCATCGGCCTATGAACCGGAAGTGATGCCGGACGGCACGATCGAGGCCAAGCAGGGGGGCATCGTCGCCTTCTACTCGCTGGAAATGTCCGGCGAGCAGCTCGCCACCCGTATCATTTCCGAGCAGACCGAAGTGTCTTCATCCAAGATCCGCCGCGGCGACATCACCGAGGCCGATTTCGACAAGCTGGTCGCCTGCTCGCAGACCATGCAGAAGGTGCCGCTCTATATCGACCAGACCGGCGGCATTTCCATCGCGCAGCTCTCCGCCCGCGCCCGCCGCCTGAAGCGCCAGCGCGGCCTCGACCTTCTGGTGGTCGACTATGTGCAGCTCATGACCGGTTCGAAGAAATCGGGCGAAAACCGCGTACAGGAGGTGACCGAGATCACCACCGGCCTGAAGGCGCTGGCAAAGGAACTCAACGCGCCGATCATCGCGCTCTCCCAGCTCTCCCGTCAGGTGGAAAACCGCGAGGACAAGCGCCCGCAGCTCTCCGACCTTCGCGAATCGGGCTCGATCGAGCAGGACGCCGACGTGGTGCTGTTCGTCTATCGTGAGGAATATTACGTTCAGAACCTGGAACCGCGCGATCCTGACGATCCGGCCTATGATGAGTGGAAGATGAAGCTCGACAAGGTCAAGGGCACCGCCGACGTGATCATCGCCAAGCAGCGTCACGGTCCGACAGGCACGGCGAACCTCGCCTTCCAGGCCGCCTATACCCGCTTCGCGGATCTTGCGGATCCGTCCTACTCAAACTCGAATTTCGACGAATAATTCTGGGTAAAACGCGTCAATCACGCTATGATTGCCGGAACCACGCAACGAACGGCAGTTTCATGACGGAATATTCGAACGATTTTACCGATCTCAATTTTGACTGGGCCCCTGCCCGCCTGACCGTCGACCTGTCGGCAATCGTCAGCAATTGGCAGGCGATGCGCGCGCTCTCGGGAAGCGCCCGCACGGCAGCCGTCGTCAAGGCGGATGGCTACGGGCTTGGCATCGAGGATGTCGGCGAGGCGCTTTACGCAGCCGGTGCGGCCGATTTCTTCGTGGCCGTGCCGGAAGAAGGGGCGACGCTGCGCCAGTTTGCGCCGGATGCCCGCATCTTCGTGCTCTCCGGCATGTGGCCGGGCACGGAGGAAACCTTCTTCGAAAACGGTCTGGTGCCGGTGCTGGCAAGCGAGGAGCAGCTTGCCTTCTTCTTTGCAGCGATTGCCGATTATGGCGACTACCCCTGCGCCCTGCAGGTCGATACCGGTTTCAACCGACTGGGACTTACGCTTGAAGAGGCGATGAGGCTTGCCGGTGACCTGTCGCGGCCGGCAAGCTTTTCGCCGGTGCTGGTGCTCTCCCACCTTGCCTGCGGCGACGATGCCGCGGCAAGCATGAACCGAGAACAGCTTGAGCGGTTCCGCACCGTGGCCAACGCATTCGAAGGCGTCGAGGCGAGCCTTTCTGCATCCGCCGGGATTCTTCTGGGCGCTGACTATCATTTCGATCTGACGCGGCCCGGCATCGCCCTATACGGCGGTGATTCGGCGCCGGGGTCCTCGAAGATGCTGAAACCCGTGGCCACCGCCGAGGCGCGGATCATCCAGATCCGTCACGCGAAGGCAGGAGAGAATGTCAGCTATGGTGCGACCAAGAGCCTGCAGCGCGACAGCCGGCTCGCCGTGGTTTCGGCAGGTTATGCCGATGGCTATCTGAGGGCGAAATCTGGCACCGGCGTGCCGCTGCGCGAGGCGATCTCCACCGGCGGCACGGGCTTTTTGGCCGGTCACCGCGTGCCCGTTCTCGGGCGCATCACTATGGACATGACGATCTTCGATATCACCGATCTCCCGGAAGGCGCGGTGCGGGCCGGCGATTATGTCGAACTCTTCGGCAACCATATCGCGCTCGATGATGCCGCCGCTGCAGGCGGCACGATCGGATATGAATTGCTCACCTCCCTTGGCTTGCGCTATAGCCGCCGCTATATCCAGCCCGACTGAAACCCTGCCCGTCGCAGACATTGACGAAGAAGAGCTCTTGGCCAAGGCGAAAACCCAGTTCATCTGCCAGAATTGCGGCGCGGTCACCCCGCGCTGGTCCGGACGCTGCGATGCCTGCGGGGCGTGGAACACGATCATCGAGGAAAACCCGCTTGCCGGCATTGGTGGCGGCCCGGCCCGCGCGCCGAAGAAAGGCCGGCCGGTGGCTCTTGTCGCGCTTGACGGCGAAAGCGAGGAAGCCCCGCGCATCGAGAGCAAGATCGCGGAGCTCGATCGCGTCACCGGCGGCGGCTTCGTGCGCGGCTCGGCGGTTCTGGTGGGCGGCGATCCCGGCATCGGCAAGTCCACGCTTTTGATGCAGGCAGCAGCAGCCCTTTCGCGCCAGAACCAGCGAGTGATCTACGTTTCGGGCGAAGAGGCGATCGCGCAGGTCAGGCTTCGCGCAAAACGGCTCGGCGCGTCCGACACCAAGGTGCTGCTTGCCGCAGAGACCAATGTCGAGGACATTCTGGCGACCATTTCCGAAGGCGAGCGCCCCGATCTGGTGATCATCGATTCGATCCAGACGCTGTGGTCCGACCAGGCGGAGGCGGCGCCCGGCACGGTGACACAGGTGCGCATCGGCGTTCAGGCGATGATCCGTCATGCCAAGCAGACCGGTACTGCCATCGTTCTGGTGGGCCACGTCACCAAGGAAGGCCAGATCGCCGGGCCCCGCGTGGTCGAGCACATGGTGGATGCCGTCCTTTATTTCGAGGGCGAGCGCGGACACCATTACCGGATTCTGCGCACAGTGAAGAACCGCTTCGGCGCAACCGACGAGATCGGCGTCTTCGAAATGAGCGACAAGGGCCTGCGCGAGGTCGCAAACCCCTCGGAGCTCTTCCTCGGCGAGCGCAATGAGAAGGCGCCGGGCGCCGCCGTCTTTGCCGGTATGGAAGGCACCCGGCCCGTTCTCGTGGAAATCCAGGCGCTGGTGGCGCCAACCTCGCTCGGCACGCCGCGCCGCGCCGTCGTCGGATGGGATTCGGCACGCCTGTCGATGATCCTTGCTGTGCTCGAAGCCCATTGCGGCGTCCGGCTCGGCAATCACGATGTCTATCTCAATGTGGCCGGCGGCTACCGCGTCAGCGAACCGGCTGCCGATCTTGCCGTTGCCGCTGCCCTGATTTCGTCCCTGGCCGGACTTGCCCTGCCCGCAGATTGCGTCTATTTCGGCGAAGTCAGCCTGTCTGGTGCAATCAGGCCCGTGGCCCATGCCGTGCAGCGCCTGAAAGAGGCCTCAAAGCTGGGCTTCTCCCGTGCCGTCCTTCCTTCGGGAACAGGCGAAATTGCAACGGGCACGGGAAGCGGGCTAAAAGGCTTCGAGGCCCTGCCGGAGCTCGTGGCGGACATCGCCGGCGGAAATCTGGCGGCGCGTGAGAATGACAATGGCGACTTCTAGGGCCGGCAACGGATCATCCGACCAGGCCCGATAGACGAGCGGAGCAATACATGCCACTGACCCTGTTTGACCTGATCGTCGTATTGGTCGTCCTTTTTTCTGCCCTTCTGGCCATGGTCAGGGGCTTTTCGCGCGAAATTCTCTCTCTTCTGGCCTGGGGCCTGTCCGCAGCGATCGCCTATCTCGGCTGGCCCTATCTCGCGCCGATGCTCGAGGGCCTGCTCAGCGACACCCGGCTGACGATGGCGGCGGCCTTCGCGATCATTTTTCTGATAGCTTTGCTGCTTCTTTCACTGGTGATGACGCGCGTTGCGGACTATATTATCGACAGTCGCGCCGGTGTGCTCGACCGCTCTCTCGGTTTCGTTTTCGGTTTGGCCCGTGGCATCCTGATTCTCGCGGTCGCTGTCGCGTTCTGGAATTGGCTCGTCGGCGATGCGCAGAGCCCTGACTGGATCAAGAACGCCAAATCCAAGCCGGCGCTCGATATGCTGGCCGACAAGCTCGAAACGCTTCTGCCGGGCAGCGGCGAAGTTCAGGCCTCGGCTATGCCATTGGACGGTCGCATGAATGTTGCGGCCGACGGTAAGACGATCGTGATCACAGTGCCTGATGTAAAGGCCTCAACCACCACTATCTAAGTCGACTTGAAATTATCGCGGACCTCCCTGCCCCGCACTTTCCGGACCAGATGATGAAAACCAGATTTGACGTGAGTGACGATTTCAGCATTGATGACGATACGCTGCATGAAGAGTGCGGCGTATTCGGCATTTTGGGCCACCCTGATGCCGCGGCTCTTACGGCGCTCGGTTTGCACGCGCTGCAGCACCGCGGCCAGGAAGCCGCCGGCATCGTTTCATATGACGGCCAGCAGTTTCGCTCGGAACGCCATCTGGGCCTTGTGGGCGACCACTTTACCGACCCGGCGATGCTCGAAAGCCTGAGTGGCTCGATGGCAATGGGCCATGTGCGTTACTCGACCACCGGCGGCACGGTCCTGCGCAACGTCCAGCCGCTGTTTGCCGAACTCGGCGTCGGCGGCATCGCGATTGCCCACAATGGCAACTTCACCAATGGCCTGTCGATGCGGCGCAAGCTGATTTCCGACGGTGCCATCTGCCAGTCGACCTCCGACACGGAAGTCGTGCTGCACCTGATCGCGCGCTCCCGGGCCAAGACCTCGTCGGACCGCTTCATCGACGCCATCGGCCAGATGGAAGGCGGCTATTCGATGATCGCGATGACCCGCACCAAGCTGATCGCCGCGCGCGATCCCACGGGCATCCGACCGCTGGTGATGGGCGAGCTCGACGGCAAGCCGATCTTCTGTTCGGAAACCTGCGCGCTTGACATCATCGGCGCGAAATTTGTTCGCGACGTGGAAAACGGCGAAGTGGTGATCTGCGAGCAGCAGGCCGACGGAACGATCTCGATCGACAGCCGCAAGCCAGCGCTGAAGCAGACCGAGCGCCTCTGCCTGTTCGAATATGTCTATTTCGCCCGTCCTGATTCCATCGTCGGCGGCCGCAATGTCTATCAGACCCGCAAGAATATGGGCTTCAACCTCGCCAAGGAAGCGCCGGTGGAAGCCGATGTTGTGGTCCCGGTGCCCGATGGCGGAACGCCTGCGGCGATCGGCTACGCCCAGGAAAGCGGCATTCCGTTCGAGCTCGGCATCATCCGCAACCATTATGTCGGCCGCACTTTCATCGAGCCAACGCAGCAGATCCGCGCTTTCGGCGTGAAACTGAAGCACTCCGCAAACAAGGCCGTGATCTCCGGCCGGCGCGTCGTGCTGATCGATGACTCGATCGTGCGCGGCACCACCTCCGTCAAGATCGTGCAGATGCTGCGCGAGGCGGGCGCCAAGGAAGTGCATATCCGCGTCGCAAGCCCGATGATCTTCTATCCGGACTATTACGGCATCGATACGCCAGACCGCGACAAGCTTCTCGCCAACAACCACGAAACGCTCGAGGACATGTGCCGGTTCATCGGCGCCGACTCGCTCCAGTTCCTGTCGCTTGAAGGGCTCTACATGGCGGTCGGTGGCGAGAAGCGCAACAATGCGCTGCCGCAGTTCACCGATCACCAGTTTACGGGCGACTATCCCACCCGGCTCCTCGACAAGGAGCACGAAGGCGAATTTTCGAAGGTCGAGCTTCTGGCCGGAAACGGCTAGGCGCTCGCCGCCCACCCCTGCCGCCCGCCAAGCCGCGGCGCCACTGAAGACAGGGCGGATGGCCATCCCCGCATGCCAATCCGCCCCATTGAGAGCATTCCGGAGCATACCATGTCCAAGTCACTCGAAGGACGGCTGGCCGTCGTCACCGGCGCCTCACGCGGGATCGGCTATTTCACGGCGCTGGCGCTGGCCAAAGAGGGCGCGCATGTGATCGCCTGCGCCCGCACCGTGGGCGGATTGGAAGAGCTTGACGACGCGATCAAGGCCGACGGCAACGGCACGGCGACCCTGGTGCCGATGGATCTCTCCGATATGGGCGCCATCGACAGGCTCGGCGGTTCGATCTTTGCGCGCTGGGGCAAGCTGGACATTCTGGTTGCCAATGCCGGCGTGCTGGGGGTGATTTCCCCTCTGGCCCATGTGGAAGCCAAGGTCTTCGAAAAGGTGATGACGGTCAACGTCACGGCGACGTGGCGGCTGATCCGCTCGCTCGAGCCGCTGCTGCTGCAATCGGACGCCGGACGCGCCGTGCTGCTGTCGTCGGGCGTTGCCCATACCTGCCGTCCTTTCTGGGGCCCCTATGCCGCCTCCAAGGCCGCCGTTGAGGCGATGGCGCGCACTTGGGCCGGCGAAACCGCGCATACCGCGCTGAAGGTGACCTCCGTCGATCCGGGCCGCACCCGTACCGCCATGCGCGCCCAGGCTGCCCCTGGGGAAGACCCGGCGACCCTGCCCCACCCGAGCGAAGTTGCAGAAAAGATTGCCGCGCTGACGAAGCCGGACTTCACGGAAAGCGGCAAGCTCTACGTCGTGCGCGAAGACACGCTGAAAACCTACCAGTTGCCGCAATGACGGGCACCACGGCGATGCGCCAATGGCTTAACGAACCGGCCGTGTGGGAAGCCGATGACACTACGCTGACGCTGGTTACCGAAAATGTGACGGATTTCTGGAGGCGCACGTTTTACGGCTTCATCCGCGACACCGGTCATGCCTGGCTGCAGCCGGTTGTAGGCGATTTTTCCGCAAGCGTAACCGTCAGCGCAGACTATCAGGCGCTTTATGATCAGGCCGGCATCATGCTTCGGATCGACGAGACCTGCTGGATAAAGGCGGGGATAGAGTTCACCGACGGGATGATGCACTTCTCGACCGTCGTCACCCGCGACGTCTCCGATTGGTCCGTCATTCCGCTTGCCGCGGCGACGCCGGAAACACAGGTTTCAATCCGCCTCACGCGTCACGACGATGCCGTCCGTATCCAGTTCCACCTTGGCGACGAGAAATGGCAGATGGCGCGACTTTGCCCGTTCTCATCCGCAGACGCGATGGTCGGGATCACGGCCTGCACGCCGGAACGCGCCGGGCTCAGGGTGCGCTTCGACGGCTTTGAGGTGGGTCCGGCGATTTCCCGCAACCTTCACGACTGACAAGCTGCGGGCCTTCGCTGTCGATGGATCGCGAAGAACACGCACCTTCGCTTGTCGTGAGCGCACAAAGAAGGCCGGATGCTTTCCCATCCGGCCTTTTCGCAATCCAAAGGTGATCTGATTAGAACTTGTAACCGAGACCGACCTTTACGACGCTCTGCTTGGCTTCCATGCTGAAGTTCGGATCCCAGCTGAACGACTTGTCGTATTTCGGGAAGTCGGTGTAGCGATACTCGATACGGCCGAAGAAGTTGTTGGTGAAGGCATGCTCGATGCCGGCACCCACGGTCCAGCCCAGAATGGTCTGCTCGCCGGTGTCGAGCGAGTAGAGCGCCGTTGCACCCGTGACCTTGCCGCTGGCGAGTTCGCCGCCGGCAGTACCGTAAATGAGCGTTCTGTCGAAGGCATAACCGAGACGGCCACGGAGCGAACCGCCCCAGCCACGCTCGAACTTGCCGACAGCCGGCTCCGGTGCACCGGTGATGATGACCTGCAGCGCCTGGTCGTCAGAATTGCCGAAGTAGTCTACCTCACCTTCAATACCGAGAACGAGGTCGTTGGCGAACTGGTAGTTGTAACCAGCAAAGACGCCGCCGACCCAGTTGTCGAAATCAAAGCTCGGATCGACCAGTCGGTAGGTGTTTGCTTCGGCCTGGGTCCAGTGATAACCGGCAACCGCACCGAGATAGAAGCCCGTCCACGTGAAGGTGGGCTGTTCGATGATGACAACATCCTCAACGACCGGGGGCGTGTATACCACGTCTGCGGCCTGAGCTCCGATGGCGGGCGCCAGCGCCGCCGCGAGAATTGAAAGTCGCTTGATCATTGCGTACCCCTATTGCGTTCCTAGATTAAACGTAGTGCAGAGGATGCATTTGTATAGTTTAAATTTGATTTATTATTTTCGAAAAGTACACACTGGTACATAAAAACCACACCATATTTTTCATGCCGCTGATTTTATACGTTTTTTATCGAATTCTAGCTTAAGTAACAAGTGACCAACAATACTACCTTAACACGTTTTCTCAGGCCTTCGCCACGCACTTGACGCAGGCCCGGCAAGTCGGCATAACTCCTGGCATGAATACGGCCCTTTGCACGATCTGCATCATTATTCGCTAGCACCTCGCTGGCCGGCCGCTCTTGTCCTGAAAAACGATAACAGACAAAGCCCCCGGCCCCGGGTGCAGCATTGTTTTGCGATCGCCATGATGAGTTCAGGAGAGAATACATGGGCAATGCCCTCAGCCTTTATAATACGCTGACACGCGCCAAGGAGGTTTTCCGGCCCATTGATCCGGAAAATGTGCGCATGTATGTCTGCGGGCCGACGGTTTATGATTTCGCCCATATTGGCAATGCCCGGCCTGTGATCGTGTTCGACGTGCTCTACCGTCTGCTGCGCCATCTCTATGGGGACGACCACGTCACCTATGTCCGCAACATCACCGACGTCGATGACAAGATCAATGCGCGGGCTAAGCGCGACTACCCGGACCTGCCACTGAACGACGCGATCCGCGCCGTTACCGAAAAGACCGCCGACCAGTTCCACGCCGATATCAAGGCATTGGGCGTCCTCCCGCCCACCGCCGAGCCGCGGGCGACCGATCATATCGACGGCATGGTGGCGATGATCCAGACGCTGATCGACAAGGGGCACGCCTATATCGCCAAGGGGGCAGACGGCAGGGAAGTGTTGTTTGACGTTCCCTCCATGCCGGACTATGGCAGGCTGTCCCGGCGCAATCTCGAAGATCAGCAGGCAGGCGCCCGCATCGCCGTGGAAGGCCACAAGAAAAGCCCGGCCGATTTCGTCCTCTGGAAGGAAAGCGCCGCCGACGAGCCCGGCTGGGAAGCGCGCTTTACCGAAAATGGAGCGCCCACGGTCATCCACGGAAGGCCCGGCTGGCATATCGAATGCTCGGTCATGTCTGAGCATCACCTCGGAAAGACTTTCGACATTCACGGCGGCGGGCTCGACCTGATCTTCCCGCACCATGAGAACGAAATTGCCCAGTCCTGCTCCGCCCACGGCAATCATGTGATGGCTAATGTCTGGATGCATAACGGCTTCGTGCAGGTGGAAGGCCGCAAGATGTCGAAATCCGAAGGCAATTTCGTCACCATCCATGATTTGCTGGAAACCGAAAAATTCGGCGGCCGCAAATGGCCCGGCGAAGTGCTGCGGCTCGCCATGCTGATGACGCATTACCGCGAGCCGATCGATTTTTCGGTGAAGCGGCTGGAGGAGGCAGAGAATATCCTGGTGAAGTTGCGCCGAAAGGCGGATGGAGCGGAACCGGGCCGAGATATGCCCACCTCCTACTCCGAATTACTGGCCGATGATCTGAACACGCCGACCTATATCCAGTCGCTGCTTTCCGCCGACGGATCTGCTCTTCTAGCAGCAGCCGCAATGATCGGTATCGATCTGAAGCCGCGAGCCGCGGGCTTCGATGTCGCAAGTATCGTCGAGCAACGCCTCGCCTTCATCCGCGACAAGAACTGGGCCGAGGCTGACCGTATCCGCGATGAACTGGCATCTCAGGGGATCCAGCTAAAGGATTCAAAAGACAAGGAAACCGGCGAGCGCATCACCACCTGGGAGGTGAAGCGGTGAACACTGTCGCTAGCCTCCTGCCCTTACCAACTTCGGCGCATCCTATTAGCGCGTCATCCTCGGGCTTGACCCGAGGATCCAGGCAGCATTTCCCGAGTGGCCTAGATGCTCGGGTCAAGCCCGAGCATGACTCCGAGAGGGAGAGCACTATCCCCGGCAAGGCGCCTCCTGCACCGATATTCATCCGGAGAGACCGATCATGAACACCTTCTCCGGCGGATGCCAGTGCGGAGCCGTGCGTTACCGTGTCGAAGGCCCGCTTGCAACGCCGCATCTGTGTCATTGTCGGATGTGCCAGAAGGCAGCCGGCAATTATTTCATGCCGCTGGCGAGCGCGGAAAACAGCGTCTTTTCGCTGACGCGCGGCGCGCCGCGGTGGTTCTTCTCCTCCGAGCATGTCAAGCGCGGCTTCTGCGCGGAGTGCGGCACACCGCTGTTCTTCATGACCGAGGGCGGCGAGCACATCTCGGTGACGCTCGGCAGTCTCGATGATCCATCCGCAGTTGTTCCGGAGACGCAGGATGGAGTCGAGGGTCGCATACCCTTCTTCCATGCCCTGCCCCACCTTCCCGAGCGGTCGACCGACCGTTCCGATCTTCCCGGCGGCACCATCGGGGTCGCCGCCAGCAATCGCCAGCACCCCGATCACGATACGGACCATTGGCCGAGGGAGACTGACATTGAGCGGTGAACCCAGTTTTTCAGGCGGTTGCCAGTGCGGGGCGGTCCGGTTTCGCGCCAGCCATTTGGGGCGGCCGTCGATCTGCCATTGCCGGATGTGCCAGAAGGCGTTCGGGAATTTCTTCGGCGCGCTGGTGACAGCCGATATCGCGCATCTTGAATGGACGCGCGGCAAGCCCAGCATGTTCCGCTCCTCCGCAAAGGTGTTGCGCGGATTCTGCGAAAAATGCGGAACGCCGCTGACCTATCAGTTTTCGGGTGGCATCGAGCTTGCAATCGGCGCATTTGACGATCCGGCGCATTTCGAGCCGCAAATCCAGGTCAACCACGATCATCGGTTGCCGTGGATCGATACCCTGTTTGAAAAGCCCGGACGTCCGCAGACGCTGGAGGAAAGCGAAATCGTCTCGCGCCAGCACCCGGACCACGACACAGACCAATGGCCGCCCGAAGACGGCCAGGACGCATAACAGACCCATAAGAATGGCCGCAAAGGCCGAAAGGGACGGAGACCCGATCATGTCAGACCGCGAACGCATCTATCTGTTCGACACCACCTTGCGCGACGGCCAGCAGACGCCAGGCGTCGATTTCTCGGTCGAAGACAAGATTGCGATAGCCAACATGCTTGATCATTTCGGCTTCGACTATGTCGAGGGCGGCTATCCGGGCGCAAATCCCACCGACACGGCGTTCTTTTCGAAGAAGCGCACCGGCCGTGCCAAGATGACGGCCTTCGGCATGACCAAGCGCGCCGGGGTCTCGGCGTCGAACGATCCGGGCATGGCCGCGCTGATCGCAGCCGCAGGCGACGCGGTCTGTCTGGTTGCCAAGAGCTGGGACTATCACGTCAAGGTCGCGCTCGGCATTTCCAATGACGACAATCTGCAATGCATCGCGGAAAGCATCGAAGCGGTTACCGCGGCCGGCAAGGAAGCGATGCTCGACTGCGAGCATTTCTTCGACGGCTACAAGGCCAATCGCGACTACGCGCTTGCCTGCGCCCGGACCGCGCTCGCTGCCGGCGCGCGCTGGATCGTTCTGTGCGACACCAATGGCGGCACGCAGCCGGATGAGGTCGCGGAAATCGTCGCCGATGTCATTGCAAGCGGCATTCCGGGTTCGTCGCTCGGCATCCATGCCCACAACGACACCGGCCAGGCCGTTGCCAACTCGCTCGCTGCCGTGCGCGCCGGCGCGCGGCAAGTGCAGGGCACGCTGAACGGCATCGGCGAGCGCTGCGGCAACGCCAACATCATCACGCTCGCAGCCACCCTGGCGCTCAAGGAACGCTACAGCAGCCGTTTCGTTCTCGGCATCGACGCCGAACGGCTGACGGAAATCTCCGCCCTCTCCCACGGCTTTGATGAACTCCTGAACCGCGCACCCGATCCGCAGCTTCCCTATGTCGGGGCCTCGGCCTTTGCCACCAAGGCCGGCATTCATGCCTCTGCGCTTCTGAAAGACCCGAGAACCTACGAGCACATCGATCCATCATCGGTCGGCAACAGCCGCAGGGTGATGGTTTCCGACCAGGGCGGAAAATCCAATTTCATCAATGAACTCAAGCGTCTCGGCATCCCTGTTGCGAAAGACGATCCGCGTCTCGACACGCTGATTTCGATCGTCAAGGAACGCGAGGCAATGGGCTATGCCTATGAGGCGGCCGATGCCAGCTTCGAACTGCTCGCCTTGCGGGAACTTGGCAGCGTCCCCCATTTCTTCCACGTCGACAGTTTCCGCGTCATGGTGGAGCGCCGCTATGACAGCCATGGCCGGATCAAGACCGTCTCAGAGGCCGTGATCAAGCTTGATATAGACGGCAGGCGCGTCATGTCCGTTTCGGAGGGCGATGGTCCGGTCAACGCGCTCGACAAGGCGTTCCGCAAGGACCTCGGGAAATTCCAGGGCGAGATCGCCGACCTGAAGCTTGCCGACTACAAGGTGCGGATCCTCAACGGCGGAACCGAGGCGATCACCCGAGTCCTGATCGAAAGCATCGACGATGACGACGTGCGGTGGTGGACCGTGGGCGTTTCGGAAAACATCATCGAAGCCTCGTTCCAGGCGCTGATGGACTCGATCACCTTCAAGCTGATGAAGAACCGCAAGCTTGCCGGCCGGGCGGCGGCGGAATAGCCGCGCTCTGGCTTTTGCTGCGCGTGTGATCGCAAGTTTCGTGTGGCGGCGGCGCCTGCCACACGCTATGGCGTCATGCCAATATCGAAGGAAATGCCATGTCCGCCGAACCAGTCGCGGTCGCCACACCCGTTCAAGATCAGCAGGGAGACACGCTCAAGGGCTTTGTCCTGGCCCTGATCGTCTTTCTCCTGTGGGGCGTGCTGCCGCTTTACATGAAGCTCGTGACCCATCTTCCCACCGGCGAAATCCTTGCGCATCGGATCATCTGGTCGCTACCGTTTGCAGGCGCGATGGTGGCCTATTCGGGCCAGTCGCGCATCGTCACCGGCGTTCTCAGGAAGCCGAAGATGATGGGCCTTGTGCTTCTGTGCAGCCTGTTCATCACGCTCAACTGGGGCACCTATATCTATGCGGTCGCCACCGCGCAGACCGTGGATGCAGCGCTCGGCTATTTCATCAACCCGCTGTTTTCGATCGCGCTTGCTGCGCTGATCCTGCGCGAAAAGCTCGGGCGCGGACAGATGCTGGCCGTCGCGCTCGCCTTCTCTGCTGTCGTCATCCTGACTGTCGAACTTGGCAGGCTGCCGATGGTGGCGCTGCTCCTGCCGCTCAGTTTCGGCGCCTACGCCTTCCTGCACAAGATCATGCCGGTCGAGGGCACCACCGCCTTTACCCTGGAGGCGATGGTGCTGAGTGGACCGGCGCTCGCCTACATCATCTGGCTGGAGGCGACCGGCGCCGGGCATTTCCTGCAATCGCCGGCGACGGCCGCGCTCCTGATCGGATGCGGTGCGGCAACGGCAATTCCGCTGCTCATCTATGCCAACGCCACCAAGCTGCTCAGGCTTTCGACCATCGGGATCATGCAGTACATCGCGCCAAGCGTGATCTTCCTGATTGCGGTGCTGATTTTCCGCGAACCGCTGGAACCGGCGAAACTTGTCGCCTTCATCCTCATCTGGATCGCGCTCGTGATCTACACCGCGCCAATGATCCGGCGGAAGCGCAAGGCGCAAGTCTCGACGCACTAAAAAACCGCCAGACGCAGCGCGGCTGGCGGTTCGTGGCATTCAGCAAGCGCGGGCTACATCTTGCTGATGAGGCTCTCCTGCCCGTCAGAGACGGCGCTTTCATTCCAGAGCGCCTCGATCGCCGGGATCATGTCGGAGACATGATCGATCAACTGCGGGCGCACCTGGTGGCTGGTGTGGAGGAAACCCTCCTTCAGCATGTGGTCCATCAGCTCGATCATCGGCTGCCAGAACCCGCCGATATTGCCAAGGATCATCGGCTTGTTGTGGCGGCCAAGCTGCGCCCACGTCATGATCTCGACGATTTCCTCAAGCGTGCCGATGCCGCCCGGCAGCGCGATGAAGGCATCGGCGCGCTCGAACATGGTATGTTTGCGCACATGCATGTCGGGCGTGATCAGAAGCTCGTCAAGCGCCTCGAGCTGATCGCGCGTGGCTTCCATATCGACCAGAAACTCCGGGATGATGCCCATCACATGGCCGTTATTTTCCAGAACGCCCTCGGCAACCGCGCCCATGATGCCCTTGGTGCCGCCGCCATAGACCAGGCCATAGCCGGACGCTGCGATGGCTTCGCCGAGCGCCTTTCCGGCGCGCATATAGTCCGGATCCACGCCCGGCCTGGAGCCGCAATAGACGCAGATGCGGCGAATCGTTTGCTCTTGTTTTTCCATGCTCTCAATCAATCCCATTCCCGCGCGCGCGGTCAAGTTCATTGCAATTCGAACACAATCACGCGTTTACCCTGTTCAAGCTTTGCCCGGACAGCGATTGAAGTCTTGTATATATAGGGCAGTATGGCTAGCGTTTTCAGGCAATTGGCGTCATCGCCTCGCTGGAGCAATGAATGAAAAGCAAACGGACCGGTATCGTCATCGCCGTCATCCTGCTCGTGTTGATCGCGGCAGGTCTCTTCTTTGTTGCGCGCGAGGGTGAAAAAGGCACGGATGCCGGAGAGCAAGCGCAGCAGAGCCAGGCGGACGAGCAGCCAGATGTGGCCACGGACGGCCCGAGCAGCGACAGCGATAGCTCAAGCGATCCGAAAAGCGCGCGCCTGCGGATTCCGACCTTCGACGTGTTGCGCGTCGACCCGGACGGGACGGTGGTGATCGCAGGCGCTGCTGAACCGCTGGGGACGCTCAGCGTGAAGGAAGGCGATGCGGTGATCACCTCGTCCGAGGTCGACAGCTCCGGCGATTTCGTCGCCATCGTCGAGACCCCGCTGAAGCCCGGTGATCACCTCATCTATCTCGATGTCACCATGCCCGACGGACGCACGGCACGTTCGCTGCAGACAGCAACGATCTCGATCCCCGAAACGCCGGATGGCGAGCTTCTGGCGCTGATCACCGAGCCCGGCAAGGCTTCGGAACTGGTCGCCGTGCCGGACGAAGACCCTGACGCCGCAAAAGGCAGCGTGGTCGCAGTCAACCGGTCTGCGTCCAGCGACGACGACGGCACAGCCGGGGCGGATGAAAAGACCGCAAGGGAGAACGCCGAAGCCTCCACCCAGGGAAACACCGGCGGCGCTTCGGCGCAGCAGGACGGAAATGCCTCGGGCATGCAGAATGACGGCGACGAGACGCGCCTGCCGACCATCGTGGTCGAAACCGGCGCGGACGACAATCAGCAAGCGAGCGAGGACCGGCAGACGGACGATGGAAGTTCCCAAATCGTCGCCCTTGTCAGCATCAAGGCGGTGGAGATCGAGGGCGCTCGCCTGTTTGTTGCCGGCGAAGGCGATCCCGGCGCCACGATCCGTGGATATATCGACGACACGCTGATCGGCGATGCGAAGGTCAATATCGAAGGCAATTACGTTCTCGATGCCGAGATCGACGTGTCGATCGGTCTGCACACGATCCGGGTCGACATGCTGGCGCGGGACGGAGGCGTGATTGCCCGCGCCGTCGTTCCCTTCGACCGCCCGGCGGGCGATCAGGTCGCGGCGATCTCCAGCGCGCCCGCGACGGCTGGTGAAGAGCAGGAAGACGGCTTCCAGACCTTTACCCAGCCGCAGCTTGAGGGCAGCGACAATGCGGTGATCATCCGGCGCGGAGACAATCTCTGGCGGATTTCGCGGCGCATGTACGGGCGCGGCGTGCGCTACACCACGATCTACATCGCCAACGAGCAGCAGATCGTCAA
This sequence comes from Martelella limonii, assembly GCF_013344475.1. Lineage (GTDB taxonomy): Bacteria > Pseudomonadota > Alphaproteobacteria > Rhizobiales > Rhizobiaceae > Martelella > Martelella limonii. The sequence goes on from NZ_JABUOU010000001.1 coordinate 922,508, forward strand.
TCCGAACGTGATCCTGCCCGGTCAGGTGTTTTCCGTGCCGAAGGAACCGATGCCGATCGGCGAGGCCGAGACCATTCATCGTCGCCTTCTGCAGGGTGAAAAAGTGGGGCCCGAATACGGCTTGCCGGCCGCCGACAGATAGGCCGTCAAGCGCGCCTTTCTGCTCTGCGCCATTGCAATCATCATCCGGCCACCTTATGTCGCGGTCAAAGCGGTATCCTTCGGGTTGCACATTCTTTCGATGAGCCGGTGGCTGCTCGGGCCTGGTCAGATTGCCCGATCAGCTGGCCCTGCCTGGCGCTCATGCCAGCCGGGACGCTGCCGAGGATCGTCGGAAACCTGCGCCGGTTTCGGACATTTCCGTCTTTTCGGTTTTCAATCTTGCTCGACCTCCCAGGTCTTGAGCGCGGGGACAAGCATGGCAGAACGCGGCAAAACCGTATCGGCGGATTCATCCAATCCGCTCCACACGATCGTTAACCTCTGGCCCTATATCTGGCCGTCGAGCCGTCCGGATCTGAAGCGCAGGGTGGTGCTTGCCACGATCGCTCTGGTCATCGCCAAGCTGATCCTCCTGCTCGTGCCCTACTCCTTCAAATGGGCGACCAACGCGCTGACGGGTGAGCTCGAGATCAACCAGATGCTTCCGGCTTTCCTGTTCGGCGCGGTCACGCTGGTGCTGTTCTACAACCTTGCCCGCATCGGCCAATTGGGCTTCAACCAGTTGCGCGATGCACTGTTTGCGAGCGTCGGCCAATATGCCGTGCGCCGGCTTGCGCACCGGGTTTTCGTCCACATGCACGAACTGGCGCTGCGCTTTCACCTGTCGCGCAAGACCGGCGGGCTGTCGCGCATCATCGAACGCGGCACCAAGGGCATCGAGACGATCGTTCGCTTTACGATCCTCGCAACGCTGCCGACGGTCCTTGAGTTCGTCCTGGTCGCGATCATCTTCTGGTGGGGCTACGGGTTCGATTATCTGGCAATCACCGCAGTCACCGTCGTGCTTTACGTGTGGTTCACGATCAAGGCCAGCGACTGGCGCATCGCTATCCGCCGCGAAATGAACGACAGCGACACAGATGCCAATACCAAGGCGATCGATTCGCTGCTGAACTACGAAACCGTGAAGTATTTCGGCAATGAGAAGATGGAGGCACATCGCTTCGATACCTCAATGGCGCGTTATGAAAATGCCGCGACCCGGATCTGGACATCGCTCGGCTGGCTCAATTTCGGCCAAGGCGTGATCTTCGGCATCGGCATGACCATCATGATGGTGCTCTCGGCCATTGCGGTGAAGAACGGCACGCAGACCATCGGCGACTTCGTCTTCGTCAACGCCATGCTGATCCAGCTTGCCATTCCGCTGAATTTCATCGGCTCGGTCTACCGCGAAATCCGCCAGGGCCTGACCGATATCGAGCAGATGTTCGACATTCTCGAAGTTGACCTCGAAATCACCGACAAGCCGGATGCGAAGGACCTTGAGATCCACCAGGGCGCCATCGCCTTCAAGGATGTGCACTTCTCCTACGATGCTGCGCGGCCTATCCTGAAGGGCATCTCCTTCGAGGTGCCCGCGGGCAAGACGGTCGCGATCGTCGGGCCGACCGGGGCGGGCAAATCCACGATTTCCCGGCTGCTGTTCCGCTTCTACGATGTCAATGACGGCGCGATCACCATCGACGGGCAGGATCTGCGTGACGTCAAACAGGCAAGCCTGCGCGATGCCATCGGCATGGTGCCGCAGGATACAGTGCTCTTCAACGACACTATTGCCTACAATATCCGCTATGGCCGCACATCGGCGAGCGACGAGGAGGTCAACGCCGCGGCAGAACTGGCTCAGGTCGGCGGCTTTATCCGGCAATTGCCGGAGGGCTTCGAAACCCAGGTCGGCGAACGCGGGCTGAAGCTCTCGGGCGGCGAGAAGCAGCGCGTGGCGATTGCCCGCACCATCCTGAAGGCGCCGCCGATCATGGTGCTGGACGAGGCAACCTCCGCGCTCGACACGCACACCGAACGCGAAATCCAGGCAGCACTCGATATCGTCTCCCAGAACCGGACGACGCTGGTGATTGCCCATCGGCTTTCAACGGTGATCGGCGCCGACGAGATCATCGTTCTTAAGGCCGGCCAGATCGCCGAGCGCGGCACCCATGACGATTTGATCGCCCAGAACGGACTTTACGCGCAGATGTGGGAGCGTCAGCGCGAAGCGACCCTTGCCGAGGAGCATCTGCGCGAGGTGCGCGAAAGCGACGACATGGGCGTGATCATGCGGCTTGACCCCGCCAACTGATCTGCTTGTCCCCAGCCACGCTCGGCTGCCTTGTTCCCAAGGCGGCTGAGAGCCTGTATGTTTAGAGCTCAGATTTGGGCAATGAAGCGAGGAAACATGACCATTATCGATTCCATTCGGCAGTCGATGGCGCCGATCCACAAGGAAGGCTACCGCTTCGTCGCGATTTTCCTGGTGGCGACCCTCATTCTCGGATGGATTGCCCAGCCCCTGTTCTGGATCGGTCTCATCCTGACGCTTTGGTGCGCCTATTTCTTCCGCGACCCGGATCGCATGGTGCCGCAGGATGATGACATGGTCATCAGCCCCGCAGATGGTCGCGTCTCCTCGATCAGCGAGGAAATTCCGCCCGCCGAAATGGGTCTCGGCGCGGAGCCCATGCTGCGCATATGCGTGTTCATGAACGTGTTCGACTGCCATGTGAACCGCGCCCCGATGGCCGGCCGGATCGCCGGCATCCATTATCGCCCCGGCAAGTTCCTGAATGCCGAACTCGACAAGGCGAGCGAGGACAATGAGCGCAATGGCCTCGTCCTCGAGACCGCCCATGGCCGCATCGGCGTCGTCCAGATCGCGGGTCTTGTTGCCCGCCGGATCGTCTGCTTCTCGGAGACTGGCGACGCCATTGACGCCGGTGAGCGCTTCGGCCTGATCCGGTTCGGCTCCAGGCTCGACGTCTATCTGCCGACCAATGCCACGCCGCGCGTTGCCGTCGGCCAGCTTGCCACCGCTGGCGAAACCGTACTGGCTGCCTTCAGCGGTTTTGAACTGCCGGTCGTCGGACGGAAGATCTGATGGCGGATGACGATATCAAGCATCCTGTCGAAACGCGGGTGAAGCCCTCCGGCGACAAATCCGGACGTGGTCCGCGGTTGCGCGAAATACCGCTGCGGCTGATCCTGCCCAATCTGGTAACGGTGCTTGCCATCTGTGCAGGTCTCTCCGGCATCCGGCTCGCGATCGACGGCCAGTTTGCCAAGGCCGTCGTGATGCTGCTGATCGCCGCGTTTCTGGACGGAATCGACGGCAGGCTCGCACGGCTCCTGAAGGCCTCGTCGAAATTCGGCGAACAGATGGATTCGCTTGCAGATATCGTCAATTTCGGCATTGCACCGGCGCTTGTCGCCTATACCTATCTGCTGCATGACGGCGGAACGCTCGGCTGGATCGCGGCGCTGATCTACGCCATTGCTGCCGCCCTTCGCCTCGCGCGCTTCAACGTGATGGCCGACCGCAAGCGCAAGGCAAGCTGGCAAGGCGAGTATTTCGTGGGCGTGCCTGCGCCGCTTGGCGCCATCATCATGCTGCTTCCCGTCTATCTCGGATTTCTCGGCATGGAGCTTGGGCGCGGCACGGCACTTGCCTCATCCGCCTACACCGTGCTGATCGGCTTCCTGTTGATCAGCCGCCTTCCGGTCTGGTCCGGCAAGAGCCTCGGCTTTACCGTACGTCGCGACTTCGCCCTGCCGATGATGCTGCTCGCCGTGCTCTCGGTCGCGCTCCTGTTTGCCTACACCTGGCACGTGATGATCGCGGGCTGCGCGCTCTATCTCGCAAGCCTGCCGCTCGGCGCGCGTGCCTGGCACCGCAAATACGGCACGCTGGTGATGGAAGACGATCATGACGAGGACGATGAGGACGACAGCGTCCCACGCAAGAACCGGCTCGATCTCGACATCTGACGCTCTGCGGCCGGTCCTGAAGCTGAGCCGGACCGCGACCGCATCAGGCCGAAGCAAGGCCCGGGCGTTGCCATCTCAGAACAGGTCCATCTGTCCCGGTCCGTTCTCGTCCGGCGCCCGCTCAAGCGCCGGACCTATCGGCTCTATGAGGTCCGCGCCAAGATTGCGGGCATTGCTGACGGCCTTTGCGACCGGAAACGCCTCGAAGAAATCAGCGGGCGGCGCCTTCAGAAGATCGGCGACATCGCGGGGTTCGTGGCCCCGGCAGTCAAGCCAGCGCTCGTAGTCTTCCGGCAGGATCACCACGGGCGATCGCTCATGAATATGGCTGATGACGCCGCTGGAGGAAGTTGTCAGGATCGTGCCGGTATCGATCTCGGTTCCGTCAGCGCCAAGCCAGGGCGACATCAGCCCGGCAAAGGCGATCAACCCACCCTGGCGCGGCCGGATCCAGAACGGCTCTGCCCCGCCCTTTTCGCCGGTGCGCCGCCACTCGAAAAAACCAGACGCCGGCACAAGCGTCCGAAAATGCCGCATCGAGCCGCGAAAGGCAGGCTTTTCGGCCGCCGTTTCGCTGCGGGCATTGAACAGCAGCGAGAAGTCCTTCGGGTCCTTCACCCAGGCGGGGATCAGCCCCCATCGCACCAGAAGCGCATTGCGCCCCTCGCCGCCTCCGGTCAGCTCCGAGGCGCTGACGATCATCAGGATCGGCTGCGACGGCGCGATGTTGTAACGCGGCGGAAACGGGTCCACCGCCGTGATGTCGAAGGCCTCTTCCACCTCTTCCGGGCTTGCTATCAGACCGAAACGCCCACACATTGCTTGCAGAAATCCTCACTGAAACCGGAAGCGCTGCTTCCTGAACATCTCTTCCATAGCATGGCTGTCGAACCAAAACCCGCCTCCTCCGTCATCATCCGGCGGAAAGACACCTTTCTGCTGGTGCGCCGCGCCCATCCTCCGGCAAAAGCCATGTATGCCTTTCCCGGCGGCAAGGCGGAGAAAGGCGAGACTGCGGAACAGGCAGCGATTCGTGAGCTGAAGGAAGAAACTGGACTAACGATTTCAGAACCAACGCTTTTTGCGATTTACGACCTGATCGACCGCGATCACGACGGACATGTGACGAGCTTCTACCGGCTCAGCGTCTTCCTCGCGGAAGTCGATAATGAGGCCATTGCTGCGGCCGCAGACGACGCCGACGATCTTGGCTGGTTCACGCTTGCCGATATCGAACGCCTCCATGTGCCCTCAAGCGTGCGCGAATGCGCGGAGAAGCTCGAGCAGGCGCGTCTTGCCCGTGTGACGAAAGAAACACATTAGCCCCGCGAAATAGGCGCTGCAGCCGGACGATTAACCGGATATTCACTTTTTCGGCCATCCACGCTGACAAAGCACTGAAAAACTTGGTAACATGGTGCAAATCAGGACGGATGAAGAAGCCGACAAGGATATGCGATGAAGCCGAACGTCAACGAGATCGACGACATGATCGTGCGCGAGAAGATGCAGGTGGCTCTCGAATATCAGAATGAAGCCTGGGCCGATGGCGTCGCCGACGGCATCGAGCCGGAAATCATCGCCGATGCGGCGCTGGCGCTCGCCATGCGCGAAACCGTGCGCATGATTGGCGAAGAAGGCGCCGAAGCCATGCTGGAATCGCTGCGCGAACGCATGCTTGCCGGCGAGTTCTCCCCGGACCGCATCCTGCAGTAAGCTGCCTTCCAGCATTGACGAATCCGCTCCGGCGCGTGACAACACAAAAAACCGCGCGTTGTGCGGGATAGCCTTGCGTCGCGCAGCCCTTCCCGATCAGAACCCGAAGCGCTGAGCGACCACATGGCGATCAGCCAGAGGAGCCGACCATGGCACAGATTCACCTTGCAGAGCGGGCGATCATCACGCTCGAGGGCGATGATGCCGAGCATTTCCTGCAGAACCTGATCACCACCGATCTTGAGCGCATCGCCGAAGGCGAAGCCTTTCCCGGTGCCCTGCTGACGCCGCAGGGCAAGGTCATGTTCGAATTTCTCGCAAGCCGCACCGCGGCAGGCTTCGCGCTTGAGACCCACGCCGCCGATGCCGCAGCGCTGATGCAGCGCCTGACGCTCTACAAGCTGCGCGCCAAGGTGACCATCGCCGCGGCCGAAAACGACGGCGTCACCGTGTTTACCGATGGCGAAGCGCCGGAAGACGCTGTAACCGACATGCGCTTTTCCCATGCCGGCATGGTGATCAAGCGCCTGCCGGGCAGGCATGGCGAAGCGGATGCGGACGCCTATGCGGCGCTGAGGATTGCCGCCGGCGTTGCCGAGATGCATGCCGATTATGCCGCGCAGGATGCTTTCCCGCACGATCTGCTTTTCGACAAGAACGGCGCAGTGTCCTTCAGGAAGGGCTGCTATGTCGGTCAGGAAGTGGTGTCGCGCATGCAGCATCGCGGCACGGCGCGGCGCCGGCTGGTGAAGGTCGAAGGCGCCTCTGCACTGCCCGCTCCCGGCACCCGCATCGAGGCTGACGGCAAGCCCGCAGGAGAGCTCGGCACGGTGTCTGGAAACACCGCAATGGCGATCGTCAGGATCGACCGTGCGGCTTCGGCGGAGCGCCTTGCCGTAGGCGGCACTGCCGTCACCGTCACGCCCTATGCGTGGAGCGGCATCACCCTTGAAGCCGCAAGCGAGGACACGGACTGAACCATGCCGCCCAAAGCCGACAAGCGCGCCTGGCAGCGCATGCTTTCGGGCCGCAGGCTCGATCTGCTCGACCCCTCGCCGCTCGACGTCGAGATCTCCGATATTGCCCACGGCCTTGCCCGTGTGGCGCGCTGGAACGGCCAGACGGTGGGCGAGCACGCCTATTCGGTGGCCCAGCACTCGCTGGTGGTCGAGGTGGTCTTCGCGCATCTCACCGGCGCCAATCCCGATGATTGCCAGACCGCGCTCCTGCACGACGCCCCCGAATACGTGATCGGCGACATGATCTCGCCCTTCAAGGCCGTGGTCGGCGGCGGCTACAAGACCGTTGAAAAACGGCTTGAGGCGGCCGTGCATCTGCGCTTCGGCCTCCCGCCCCATCCCCGTCCGGCGCTGAAGAACAAGATCAAGTCCGCCGACAAGATCGCCGCCTATTTCGAATCGATCACGCTTGCCGGCTTCTCGATTTCCGAGGCGAAGCGCTTCTTCGGTGAGCCAAACGGGATATCGATCGACATGTTGCCGATCGAGCCGATGCCGACAGCACTTGCTCAGAAGCGGTTTCTGGAGCGGTTTGACGAAATCGAAGCGGCCCGGCTTCCCGCGGGCAAGGCGAAATGAGCCGCACCATCATCGTTTCGCCGCTGGAGCGGATCGGTGAAATGGCAGCCCGGCATCACTGCCGGGCGATGATATCCCTGATGGCGGCAAAGCACGACTTCGCCAAGCCCGGGATCATTGAGCATCATCTCGTGCTGCGCATGAACGACATTGCCTTCGCGGGCACTGGCGACCTCGTGGCGCCCGAGCGAGCGCATGTAGATCAGATCATAAACTTCGCGCAACGCTTTGAAAATGAAGGGCCATTGTTGATCCATTGCTGGATGGGCGTCTCCCGCTCGCCCGCAGCCGCCATGATCGCGGCCCTTGCGATAGCGCCTGAAATCGACGACGCCCGGCTCGCGGCATCGTTGCGCGAGGCCTCGCCTGCGGCAACGCCCAACAAGCGGCTCGCAGCCCTTGGCGACGAGGCGCTGGCACGGAATGGCAGGCTGGAAGCCGCAGTGAAGTCGATCGGTCGCGGGCGCGACTGCCGCACCAACAATCCGTTCATGCTCAGCATTGACAACCTTGTCATGGAACCGTTGCGCCATAGGTAGAGTATCCGTAACATTCCAAGCATGAACGACAGAAGGAAGAATTGATGGATTCGCTAGAGAAGCAAGCCAGTGATCTTTTCAATGCATCGAGCGATCTTGCCGATGCGATCATCGCACTGGTGGTGACCTACGCCTTCTCGGCGATCGGAGCCATTGTCCTGCTTATCGTCGGCTGGATCCTCGCAGCGCTGGCGCAGCGTTACGTCAAATCGCTGTTCATGAAGATCGACAATGTCGACAAGACGCTTGCCGGCTTCTTCGGGGCGATTGCCCGTTATGGCATCCTGACGATCGTGCTGGTGATGGTTCTTGGTCAGTTCGGCGTCAAGACCGCGTCGATCCTCGCTGCCCTCGGCGGCGCCGCCCTTGCCATCGGCCTTGCGCTTCAGGGCACGCTGCAGAACATCGCGGCCGGGATCATGCTTCTGGTGCTGCGTCCCTTCAAGGTCGGCGAATATATCTCGACGGGCTCGATTGACGGCACGGTGCTCGAAGTCGGCCTGTTTGCGACCGAACTCAAGACAGTAGACGGTCTCTATCGTCTTGCTCCCAATTCGACGCTCTGGAACGTCTCGATCACCAACTACTCGCGCGTGACCCAGCGCATGCACGAACTGGCGATCGGCATCGGCTATGACGACGACATGAAGCAGGCGCTCGACATCCTGATCGACCTTGCCAAGACCAACGAGAACGTCCTGTCCGACCCTGAGCCCTACGCCTTCGTCAAGGAGCTTGGCGACAGCGCGGTCGTGATTGCCATTCGTTACTGGGTGCCGGGTTCCCTGTGGTGGAAGACCACCCATGTGATGACGCGCGACGCGAAGCTTGCCTTCGACGAAGCCGGCATCTCCATCCCGTTCCCGCAGATGACGCTTTCGGCACTCGACGACGACGGATTGCCGCTGAACGGCGAAAAGGCCAAGAAGGTTGAAAAAGCTGAAGACGGCAAGAATGTCAAAAAGGGTGAAAATGCCGGTCGCTCCGTAGACGGTGCCGACAGCGACGTGACGGAAGCCAAACAGTGAAGGTGTCCGGGCTCACCATCTACCCGATGAAAAGCGCGCGCGGCATCGCGCTCGACGCCTCCGACTGCGGTCCCACCGGGCTGTCGGGCGATCGCCGCGCGATCCTTGCAAACCCGGACGGAAGCTTCATCAGCCAGCGCGAACTGCCGGCACTTGCCCGCCTCTCCGCCCGCGCGGAACAAGGCGGGCTGCGCCTTTCGCTCGAAGGAAAAGACGACATCGTGACCGGGCCGTCTTCGCAGGACCGGTTCTCCGTGACCGTCTGGCGCGATACTGTGGATGCGGCGGCCAGCACCGGCGATGCCGATGCAACGCTTTCGGACTGGCTCGACCGGCCGGTGCGCCTTGCCTTTTTCGACGCGGGCGCACGCCGGATCGCCAGCACGGACTGGGTCGGCGATGAAACGCCCGTGACGTTTTCAGACGGCTTCCAGATCCTCGTCACCACCACAGCATCGCTTGCAGCACTCAATGAGGATCTGAAGGCCAATGGCTCCGCGACTGTCGGCATGGAGCGGTTTCGACCGAATATCGTCATCGATGGCGCCGAAGCCTGGGCCGAGGATGATTGGGCGGCAATCGAGATTGCCGGCATCACCTTCGATCTCGTCAAACCCTGCACCCGCTGCATCATGACCACGCAAGACCAGTCGACCGGCTCCCGCGAGGTTGCCAATCCCCTGCCGGCCCTGGCGCGGCTCAGAATGTCTGCAGATCGGCGGGTACCCGGCGTGCTGTTTGGCTGGAATGCAGTGCCGCGCGGAGATGGCGTCGTGCGCGTCGGCGATACGGTGAAGGTGATCGCCACGAAAAAGGAACGCTGGCCGCTGAAGAAGCGGTCCTAGAACAGTGTCAGGCGAAGCGGCCACCGGGTCGCCGCCCGCAACTGCAGCGACAAAAAAAATGATAGCGGTTCCCTCTTTTTGCGAAATCAGGACCGCTTAAGGCTTTTCGGATATAAGGGATCCCCCGACGTTCTGATATAGACGCCGGGTCAGATGGAAATCGAGCAGCGGCGCCTTTCCGCCGAACCTGCTCCTGAGGGCAGCAGGTCACATGGCGCATTTTCTGGCAGATTCGATTTCCCATATGGAGCCCTATCTTCATCACTACGGACTGATTGCGCTGTTCGTGCTCATCGCGCTCGAATCGATCGGTGCGCCAGTGCCGGGCGAAAGCGCCCTGATCGGCGCGTCGCTGCTGGCGGCAGACGGACAGTTGCCGATCGCGGGGATCTTTGCCGTCGTGGTCTGCGCCGCCGTCGTCGGCGACAGCACCGGCTATCTTATCGGGCGGTTCGGCGGCCGCACCCTGATCAACCGCTACGGCCGCTATGTCGGCATGACAGAAGCCCGCCAGGCCTGGATCGAGGGGCTTTACGAAAAGCGCGGCGCCTGGGTCGTCGTCGGTGCCCGGTTCGTCGTTGTCCTCAGGCAGCTGAACGGCATCGCCGCGGGATCGATGGGCATGCGCTGGCCGCCCTTTCTCGCAGCCAACATTGCAGGCGCGCTGCTCTGGGCAACGGTCTGGACGCTTGGCCCCTACATGTTTGCGGGTGTCATCGGCAACTGGCTCCACCTCGACCTTGGCGGCCACGGTGGCTGATACGGCGGATCAGCCGTGAAAAGGCGCAGCCGCTGCTTGCGCGCGCTGCAGGAGTATCCGATATTCATTGCAACGGCCCGCCGTCAAAGCGCGGGCTTCCTCAGGAGGGACCATATGATCGCCCACATTCGCTTCGCATTTCCGCTCGCCGCAGTTCTGGCCCTGTCCGCCTGCCAGTCGACGACGCCGGAAACGCCGTTGGAAGAGCTGCTCGACCAGGGCTCACGCGCTGCCTATGGTGCAGCGAACTGCCAGGAATACGGCGGGCTGCGTGCGAGCCGCCGGCTGAACGACGCGGCCGACGCCACCTATGCCAAGGCGCGCCAGATGGGCGCGACCGGTGCGGATATCCAGGCTTCGAAGATCCGCGCCAGCCAGCAGGCCCAGCAATGGCAGACGCTTTATGGCAATCGCGGCACTTGCAACCGTCTGCTGCAGTTCCCCGAAGGTTACACTCCGCCGACTCCGTGATCTGGGACCCCGTTCGAATGAGCAAAAGCCGGGCGCAGCAAGCGCCCGGCTTTCTTTTTTCTACTCCAGCCATTGCAGCAGGCAAGGCGTCAAAACCGGCCGCGGCAACCTCTGCAGAAGGCGCCGCAGCCGAAGGCTTGCTAGGATGCGATCTTGATCGACTTGACGTTGACGAATTCCTTGATGCCCTCCGGGCCGTGCTCGCGGCCATAACCGGAATCCTTCACACCGCCGAACGGCAGGTTGGGCGTTGCCACGTCGAAGGTGTTGATAAAGATCATGCCCGTGTCGAACTCTGTTGCGGCGAGCTTGCGGGCCCTTTCGACGTCGCGGCTGAAGATGCCGCCGCCAAGGCCATAGCGGCTGTCATTGGCAATGCGCATGGCATCCTTGTCGTCTTTTGCCTTGATGATCGAAGCGGCGGGGCCGAACAATTCGTCATCATACGCCGGCTGGCCGGGCGCGACATCGGCGAGAACGGTCGCGGGATAGAACCAGCCCTTGCGGTCCGGAACCTCGCCGCCGACGACCACCCGCGCGCCCTTCGACACGCTTTCGGTGACCTGCTCATGGAGCTTGTCGCGCTGTGCCTTGCTCACCATCGGCCCAAGCTTGGTATCTTTGGCATTCGGATCGCCGGGCTCGATTGCGGCAAAGGCCTCGGCGTAGGCCTTCACAAACGCGTCGTAGTTTCGCTCCGTCACGATGAAGCGCTTCGCGTTCACGCAGGTCTGGCCGTTATTGTAGATCCGTCCGGCAACGCAGGTCTTGACCGCAAGGTCGAGATCGGCGTCGTCAAACACCATGTAGGCGTCGTTCGAGCCAAGCTCGAGCACCGTCTTCTTGACCTGCTCGCCGGCAATGGCTGCGACCGCGCGGCCGGCCTTGTCGGAACCGGTCAGCGTGACGCCACGCACCAGCTTGTTCTCGATCACCGCGTTGGACTGATCATGCGAGATCAGAAGGACACCGAAGAGCCCCTTCGGGAGGCCGGCACTTTCATAGAGATCGCGCAGAAACAGGCCGCTGCCGGTGCAGTTTTCGGCGTGTTTCAGCAGGACGCCATTGCCTGCCATCAGGCTTGAGATCGAATAGCGCACCGCCTGATAGGCGGGGAAATTCCAGGGCTGGATCCCGTAGACCACGCCGATCGGCGCATGGGCGACATAGGCCTTCGCCCCGTCCACCTCGCGCTCCTCGTCGGCGAGCACCTCAGGTCCATGTTTGGCTGTATAATCGCAGATCGCAGCGCAGAGTTCGACTTCATTGCGGCTGTCGCCGATCAGCTTGCCAACCTCGTCGGTCATCAGCTGAGCGAATTCTTCCTTGCGGTCACGCAGCGCCTTTGCAATCGCCGAGATCACCTTTGCCCGTTCGTCCAGGCTCTTCAGACGCCACTCCAGATAGGCTTCATGGCTTGCTTCCACCACGGCCTTCGCCTCGGCGTCGCTCATGTAATCATATGTGTCGATGACGTCTTCGGTCAGAGGGTTGATCGTCTTAAGCTGTTTGTCACTCATGGGTGTGCATCCTTCCCTAGTTCAGGTTTATTACGGCTTCGGCCGGATGAGCCGTTTGCCGCACGGTGTTTTTCGAGTTTGCTTTCGATGTCCGCGAGGGCAGCATGGATTTCTTTGCGCCAGCCAACTTCCGGCAGACGCCTGATGGCAGAGTGCGCCGCGCAGACGATGCGCGTTTCGGACCAGTTCTCTGCGAGCGCCCTCGCCCAGCCGGAAAACGCATCGGCAGCGCCCGCCCGTGGCTGGAGCGCCTTCGGAAGCATGGGATGAAACTTCAGCCGCGATTGCGGCAGGAGCCGACCCAGAAAACCGGGCGCGGCGATGACGTTGAGCGTGTCATCGACATGCACGATGGCGCTGCGCTCATGGCGGACCAAGACGGATCCGGCGTGCACGTCATCGTCATCGGTCACAAGGTCCACTCCGTCTGGGCGGGTGAAGGCGAGGTCTTCAGAAAATGCGGCCTGGGTTTCCGCGTCCTCGATAACCTGGCTGTCCCAGGGCAGGTCGCTATCCTGTTGCCGATGCCGGCGGGTGCCGATCAGGCGCGCATGAGGCGCCATTTCGTGGCCGGAGCGGCAATGCAGCGTATGAAACGGGTGGACATTGATGATTGCCTCGATCGCCCTGCCCCCATCGGTCAACTGCAGCAGCTCTCCCCGCTGCGTGTCGTCCAGCGCGCAGCTGTCGATCATGATGAAACGACCGTTGGCGCGCCTCACCAGCGACATGTGCGTGCCGATGTCGACGATCTTCGCGATTCTGAAGGAGCCGCGAAAATTCCAGAAGTCCGATGATAGCTGCATGCTCAAAACAATCGTCCGTTCGAAACCTTGATGGTCCAGACTAAAGGTCATGGGCCCTCGTTTGGTTCCTTTTCAAACGAACAACTTTGATCAACTTGTCTGCCGGAAGCGGCATGCGATCGGCCCGGGAGACCTGTCAGACAAAGACGTTGCGCCGCTCCCGGCCTGCGTCAATTTCGCGCAGCACCGGGATGCACTTCAACAGATCAGAGCCGCGCGAGGAAGGTCGCGATGCCTGGGATGAGAACGATCAGACCCAGCGATGCGATCATCGCGCCGACGAATGGCAGCGCGCCCCTGAAGATGTCGGAGATTTTCAGGTCGGGATCGTTCATCGCCGATTTGATGACATAGACCGAAAGGCCGAATGGCGGCGTCAGGAGACCGATTTCCACCGACACGACGGTGAGCACACCGAACCAGATCAGGTCGAAGCCCGCCGCTTCGGCCACCGGCAGGGCGATCGGCAGCAGGATCAGCATGATCGAGATCGAATCGATCAGACAGCCGAGCGCGATGATCAGCAGCAGATAGAGCACCAGAAAGCCCCAGGGGCCCACCGGTCCATCCAGCATCACTTCCGCCAGGAAGCGCGGCACGCCGGAAAGCGCCAGCATGCGGCTGAAAAAGGTGGCGGCGAGGATCAGGAACAGGACGGAGACGGTGATCTGGCCGGTTTCGACCAGAAGGTTCCAGAAACTGCGCCAAGAGAGCGACCGGCGCAGCAGTGCGATTGCAAGCGCACCGAGCGCGCCCGCAGCGCCAGCTTCCGTAGGATTGAGGAAGCCGCCGTAAAGCCCGCCCAGTACCAGCACCATCAGAAACACGATCGGAACGGCCTTGCGCAGCAACGCGCCCCAGCCGAGCGTATCCTCCGTTTCGCTCTCCTTCTCGCCGGTAAAGACGAAGCCGGGTGAAAAGCGTGCGAGCAGGAAGATCGTCACCGAGAAGGCGAAGGCGAGCAGCATGCCCGGGCCGACGCCCGCCAGAAACATGCGGCCGACCGATTCCTCGGCAAGCACCGCATAGACGATCATCAGGAGCGACGGCGGGATCAGCATGCCGAGAACGGACGATCCGGCCACGACGCCGGTCGCGAATTTCCTGGTATAGCCATGACGGGTCATCTCGGGCACGGCGACGCGGGAAAACACCGTTGCCGAGGCAATCGAGACGCCGGTGATCGCCGCAAACACCGCATTCGCAAAGACGGTGGCGATGCCGAGCCCGGCGGTGATCCGGCCAAGCAGGCGCTGGAAAACGTCGAACGTGTCCTTCCCCACCTTGGAGACGGTCACCAGGAGGCCCATCAAAACGAATAGCGGCACGATGGCGTAGAGATACTCCCGAAGCGAATTGTTGGCTGCCGCCCCCAGCATCCGCATCGACACAGGTTCACCGCGGATGGCGGCGACGCCTGCGAAGGAGACGGCGAGCATGGCAACGCCGATCGGCATGCCGAGATAGATCAGGACGAGGAGGCCGGCGATCGCCAGTCCGCCGATTTCAAGCGGGCTCATGAGGGGCCTCATGTTTTCTGGCAGCGGACCGCAGATCGCGGACCGCCTGCACAAGGAATTCCAGCGCGGCAACCGTGACGCCAAGCAGGATGAAGACGCGGAACGGCCATGTCGGCAGCGTTGCGATCCCCACCACGCCGATGAATTCTCCCGCGTTCCAGTCCTTCTCAAGGATGGCCAAGGTGGACCAGGCGATGCCGCCGATCACGGCAGCGCCGGTCAGGTTGAAGAACGCCGACAACAGTGCGCCGGCGCGGGGATACTTGAGCCTGAACTGCGGATAGAAGATCTCGGTGCGCGCCAGCCGGTCGGCTTTCACCGTACTGCCGAGCTGCAGAGAAACGATCATCACGAGAAGCAGCGCGCCGAGTTCCGAAATCAGCGGCAGCGAGGAGCCGGCGCCGTTTCGAACCACGATATCGGCCGTGATGATCAGCATCAGGCCAAGGATCAGGGCCGTGCCGAGGGCTGCAAGCCCATCGACGAGGCCCTGCCACAGCCGCGCTGCCGTTCCGCCCTGCCCGCCATCATGGCGGGCAGTATCCTGTTCAGGCTGTGGGGCCATGTTACTGCTTGTCCCAGTCGCGCACAGGGGTTTCACCGGCATCGCGCAGGCCCTGCATGTAGGCAGACAGCATTTCCTGAGCGGCAGGTCCCTGGCTTTCGGCCCATTCGCCGGCGAGGTCCGGCAGCAGCGCCACCCAGGCCTCGCGCTGGTCGGCGGGCATCTCCACCAGCGTCACCGGCGGGTTCTGATCCTTGCCGAGCTCGACCATGTCGAGAAGCGCCTGCTCGTGGCCTTCGAGAAGCTGGGTGCCGTGGGCATCGGTGTAATATTTGCCGGCTTCCAGCATGGCGTCCTGCACTTCCTCCGGAAGCGTGTCCCAGACATCGCGGTTGATGGCGATCGCGCCCGAGAAGGCAACGGCTGCATCGAAGCGATTGAGATACGGCGCGACTTCATAGAGCTTGGCGGGCTTGGCGCCGAGCGCCAGCGTCAGCACGCCATCGGAAACACCGGTCTGGATATCGGTGTAGAAAGTCGTCAGCGCTCCATCGACGGCATTTGCGCCCGTGCCGCGCAGCCAGGTGCCGAGCACGCCGGGGGCGGAAATCTTCATGCCGTTGATATCCTCGATGCTCTCGATCGGCTCCTTGGTGTAGATGTCGTACATGTCGGTTCCGGTCAGCCCCAGCACCTTCAGATTGTACTGTTCCCACTCTTCCCTAAGCGCCTCGTTGTTCTCCATCAGATCCTGCATCACGGTCAGCATGACCTTCGGATTGGCAGTCGAGAACGGTGCATAGCTCGACAGCTGGCTGAGCGGCAGCTTGGCTGGCTCGAGCATGGAGAACACCCAGCCGACATCGGTGATGCCTTCCTCGACGGAAGAGAGCGTCGCATTCGCCTTGTAGAGCGTGCCGCCAAAGGCTTCGTTCCAGTTGATCTCGTAATCGCCGGTCTCGGCAAGAATCTCATCGGTCTTTGCCATGAAATGGGTCTGCATCATGCCGACCCACGGAATGACCGTCGGATGGCTGGATGCAATGGTGAGATCGATGATCTCCTGTGCGAAGAGCGAAGAAGGCATCACGACAATCGCTGCCGCCGTCATTTTCAAGAGTTTACGCATTGGTTCCTCCCCAAAATATGCGTTCAGTCCAGTGAAAAAGTCTGCGTCGAATAGTCGAGCCGGATCGAGACCCGGCCCTCATTGATCATCCACGGGCGCAGCCGGAAGGTCCGGGCACCGCTTTTGTGCATGGGATCGGCCTCGGCGATGGCGCGGGCCTCCTCCAGCGTCGCGGTGCGGACCACCACGAAACCCTCGCCAGCCCAGGTCTCGCCATCATCGGAAAACAAGGGCCCTGCGGCATAAAGCAGGCCGTCCTGTTCGAGCTTCACCTGATAGGCGAGATGCTCCTCCATGCCGGCGAAGACCGGGCCCAGGCCATCCACCGGCGTGGTGGTGATGGCATAGAGCCGTTTCTGAAGCATGCCCTTGCTCGCCTCGAGCACGGCCGCAGCCGGTACGCTGTCTATCCTGTCCATGGCTCCTCCCCCCGTGGTCCCTCAGCCGGCCTTGCGGCGGGCCAGTTCGGCGCGGATTTCCGCGCCATGTTGGTCAAGTTCGGGCGGCGGGCTGATATCGGTTTCCGCCTTGCCGTCAAAGCTGTAGGGCGCGCGAATGGTCTTGGTGCGGCCCTTGACCGGGTGATCCATGTCGACGGCAATGCCGAGATGGACCGCCTGCGGATCCTCCATCGCCTCGTCACTGTCATAGGCCGGCGCATGCGGCACTTCGGCTTCCAGCAGGCGGTCGCACCATTCATCACGGCTGCGGGTCTTGAACACCGGCGTCAGGATGTCGATCAGCTCATCCTGATGCTGGATCCGCTCCAGCCTTTCGGCAAAGCGCGGATCGTCGGCGAGCTGTTGCTGTTCCGTGGCTGCAAGCAGACCTTCCCAGAATTTCGGCGGCGACGACATGTGGATCGCAACCCACTTTTCATCGGAACATTCGAAGGTGTAGCTCTGCGACACCACGGGGCGCGACAGCGGGCCCATCACCTCGCCCTCGGCGTAGTAATGGGTGAAGCTGTCGAGGTTGAAATGGCTCATCGCCTCCAGCATCGAGATGTCGATCCGCCGGCCCTTGCCGGTCGAACTGCGCTCCAGCAATGCAGCGAGGATTGCCATGGCCGCATATTGGCCTGTCATGGCATCGGCAATCGCCGGGCCGATGACGCGGGGGCGATCCGGTGGCGTCAGGAGCCGGAGAAATCCGCTTGCTGCCTGCGCAACCGTATCGAAAGCGGGACGATCCCGCGACGGCCCGGACTGGCCAAAGCCCGAGATCGCGCAATAGACCAGCTTCGGATTGACCTTGCGCAGATCCTCCTCGCCAACGCCGAGCTTTTCGGCAACGCCGGGACGGAAATTCTGGATGAAGACATCGGCGCCCGCAATCAGGTCATGGAGCACGGCGAGGTCTTCCGCATTGCGGGTGTCGAGCGCGATCGAACGCTTGTTGCGGTTATAAGTCTGGTAATGCGGCGAATAGAGCCCGCCCTTGAAGGCGCGGAAGGGGTCGCCCTCGCCCGGGCGCTCGACCTTGATCACATCCGCGCCGAGATCGGCAAGATGGGCGGCTGCCGCCGGACCGGTGATATAGGTGCCGAGTTCGATGACCCGGATGTCCTTCAAAATCTTGACCATATGGCTGCCTCCCGGAATTGCCTGTTTCAGGCCGTCTTTTTGGATGTCTTGCCGTCATAGGCGATCGCCTGATCGGCCTGGTGCGACATGATGAAGCCGATCGAACGCTGCGCTTCCTCGAACAGGTGCGCCGAGAGACCGGCGGTGCGGGCGAGCAGCGGCACGGCCTTCAGCGCCTCCACGGGCCAGCCAGCGTCGAGAATGGTCGCAGGGATGGCGCCGGACACATTGATCGGCAGCGGACGGTCCATCACCTCGGGCGCGACCTTGCCGAGGGCTCTGAGTGCTGCGATGTGTCGACCCGATACGCCGAGCTCATCGGCAATCTCCAGCAGCCGATTGGCGCGTGGATCCCCGGACGAATGCTGCGGATGGCCAAGGCCCGGCACCTTCTTGCGCTGAGCCTTCAGCGCCTCGACGCTCTTGCGGGCGGCCTGCTCTATATCGCCCTCGCCCGCGTCCTCAAGCACCTCGACCAGATAGCGGCCCGCCTGCTCGGAAGAACCGGCGACCACGCTGCCCATGCCGAGCAGGCCTGCCGCCATCGCGCCCTGCCAGGCATCGGGGCCGGCAGCAAGCGTCATCCGCGCAGCCTGAACGCTCGGCACGAGACCATGTTCGGCGATGGCGACGAGGCAGGCATCCAGCATGCGGCGCTGCGCGGTCGTCGGCTTTTCGCCGATCACCAGCAGCCAGAAATAATCGCTGAAGTCGATCTTCCCGATCAGGTCGTCGCAAAGATCATAGCCGCGAACGGTGATGGTTTCGGCATCGGACGTGGCGATCGCAGTGAGGGCGTTGTCCTGTTTTCCAATTCGCATGGCATGCTCCGTTTTCGCTGTGCGAAATAATTTCCTCTTGCCGAAATCGTAGAGAGCATTTAACGTGCCGTCAAGTCGCAAGGTCAGGAGCGGACCGATCGCATCAGATCAGCCACCCGAAGCGCGCGACAGGCCCTTGTCCCGATGCGGCGTTGCCGTCAATTTCGGAGCATGTTCGGCTAGAAGGAATGAAAACGTGTCAGAAGCTTTGAAGATCATCGACGGCGAAGAGCGGCCTGCGGAATTCGTGGAGGCGCTCGCCAAGGGCCTTTCCATCATGGAAGCCTTCGATGCCGCCCATTCGGAAATGACGCTGTCGGAAGTCGCGCGCCGCGCGGGCCTTTCTCCGGCTGCCGCGCGCCGGAGCCTCATCACGCTCCAGTCGCTCGGCTATGTCGGTCAGAAGGACAAGCGGTTCCACCTGCGCCCCAAGGTGATGACGCTCAGTTCCGCCTTCTATTTCTCCGCCCATATCGACGAGGTGTTGCAACCCAATCTGCGCGGCCTTGTCGAACAGTTTGGCGATGCCTCGTCCGTCGGCACGCTTGACGGCGACCATGTGATCTATGTCGCCCACGTCTCGGTCCAGCGGGCGCGGCGTGCCGCAGCCGTGATCGGCGCGCGCTATCCGGCCTTTGCGACATCGCTTGGCCGCGTCCTGCTCGCCGGTCTCTCCGACGAGGCGCTTGAGGATTATCTTGCCAAGGTCAAACCCGTCGCGCTGACCTCGAAGACCGTCACCGACCGCGACATTCTCCGTCAGAAGATCAGGGACGTCCGCGCCAACGGCTATTCCACCACGGTCGACCAGCTCGACTACGGCATCACCGCACTGGCCGTGCCGGTCCGCGACTTCGAGGGCCGGACGATCGCCGCGCTCAATACATCCGGCTACACCGGCATGGTGACGCCGCAACAGATGATCGAGGAAAGGCTTCCCGCCCTTCGGGAAGCCGCCTCGCATATTGCCTTTGCCATGGGACGCTATCCCGTCCTGCAATCAATTCTTGGAACCTGAGGGAGAACAGGTTCCGCACATCGTTTCAGGGAGGAAAGATCATGTGCAGATTTTGCGACGCCAAGCGGCTGCCGCTGCCAATGCCGGCATTCCAGGCGGAGGGTGCGAGCAGCCAGTCGGGCTTCAAGGCCGAAGAGATCGGCAAAAAAGGGCAACGCACCCTGATTCGCGGCGGCATCGTCATGTCGATGGACCAGGCGGTGGGCGATTTCGAACGCGGCGACATCCTGCTTGAGGGCAGCAAGATCGTCGAGATCGGCCCTTCGATCGAGGCAAGCGACGCGATCGTCATCGATGCTGCCGGCAAGATCGTGATGCCGGGCTTCATCGACACCCACCATCACCAGTTCGAAACGGCGCTGCGCGGCCAGCTTGCCAACGCCATCCTGATCAATGACGGCCGGCCGTCCTCCGTCAACAATTACTACGAGATGGTGCTGCAGACAGCCTCGATGGCCTATACGCCGGAAGATGTCTACATCAACGAGCTTTTCGCAGCGCTGTCGCAGCTTGATGCCGGCGTCACGACGGTGATGGACGTCAGCCAGATCCACCATACGCCGGAGCATTCCGACGCGGTGATCAAGGCGCTCAAGGATTCGGGCAGGCGCTCGGTGTTCGGTTATTTCGAAGGCTGGGGCGACGGCGCGAAATATCCGGGCGACGCGAAACGCCTGAAGGAACAGTATTTCTCTTCCGACGACCAGCTCATCTCCATGGTCATGGGCGGCGAGATCTACCTGCCCTTCCACGAGGAGGCGTGGCGGATCGGCCGCGAGCTCGATCTTCCGATCGCGCTGCACGTCGTCGGGACATTCGGCATGCAGCCGACCTTCGACGAGCTCGGCAAGTCCGGCAAGTTCGGCGCGGACAACATCTTCATCCACATGACCGGCATGTCCGAAGACGGCTGGAAATACGCCCGCGATGCCGGCGCCCACATCTCGCTTTCGGTTCCGATCGAAATGCAGATGCGCCACGGCATGCCTCCGATCCAGCGCGCGCTCGACCTCGGCATGAGCATGTCGCTTTCCACCGATGTCGAATGCACGATGACGGCGGACTTCTTCACGCAGATGCGCGCCATGGTGACCATGCAGCGCATGTTTGCCAACGAAAAGGCGCTTGGCGGCGAGGATTATCCCGAGCTGATCACGTCGCGCCAGGCGCTCCATGCGGCAACCGTCGGCGGCGCGGAAGGCCTCCGGCTTTCGAAGAAGACCGGATCTCTGACGCCGGGCAAGGAAGCGGACATCATCCTGCTCGATGCAGAAGCGCTGAACGTCGCGCCGCTCAACAATGTGCCGGGCGCGGTGGTGACGCTGATGGAGCGCTCCAATGTCGACACCGTGCTGGTCGCCGGCAAGGTGCGCAAGTGGAAGGGCAAGCTTCTCGGCTGCGATATCCCGCATCTGCGCGACGAACTGGTGAAGAGCCGCGACAGGATTTTCGAAAAGGCGGGACTGACCCGGTCCCTGTTTGGTGATTGAGGAGGAGAGAACTTGGCAAAACTGGTCGCCACACTGGCATCGACGCACCACCCCTTCTATCTGAAGGCCACCACCATGCCGCCCGAGCAGCAGATGCCCGAGGCGCCGACATGGAAGAAGAAAATCGAAGCCTATCGCGAGACGCTCGCGAAGGCTGAGCCGGATATTCTGGTGATGGTCGGCTCCGACCATTTCCACCAGATCTTCCTCGACAACTGCCCACAATTCCTGATCGGCAAGGCGGCGCGCTATGACGCCACCTTCTATAACGAGGAGCGCGAATTCGGCATTCCGAAATATGTGCTGGAAGGCGACGAGGACATGTCGCGCTTCATGCACAGGCACCTGATGGATCAGGATTTCGATTTCGCATTTTCGAACGAACTGAAGATCGACCATTCGATCATCTGCCCGATCATCACCGTCAGGCCGCAGAACGATCTGCCGGTGGTGCCGATCTATACCAACATCTTCGCACCCCCGCTTCCGAGCCCGCGCCGCTTCTACAATCTCGGCCGCGCCATCCGGAAGGCGATCGACGCCTATCCGTCCGACAAGCGCGTTGCGGCCATCGGCACGGGGCATCTGTCGCTGGAGCTCGGCGGCCCCCGCCAGTTCATGGAGACAGGCCCGGACCCGGTGTTCGACCGGCAGGCGATCGAGTGGCTTCGCAATGGCGATATCGAGGCAATCCTCGACAACGTCACCCATGAGAGCATGGTGAAAAGCGGCAACGCCACCCAGGGCTTCCTGAACTTCATCCTGATGCTGGGCGTCGCCGGTCCCGAGAATGCCGACTATGTCGACAATCTCGACCTGTTCCACACCATGGAAGCCTATTTCACCTGGTATCCGAAGGAGCAGGCGGCATGAGCAAATATTACGTCAACAAGTTCCTGTTCACCGTCGACCGAGATCCGGAACTGCTGAAGCGCTACACCGACGATCCGCGCACCTTCGTTGCCACCTGGGAACAGTCGATTGGGCCCAAGCTTCTCGGCAATGATGTCGAGGCTTCGAGCGTGCATTCATTTACCGATGCGGAACGCGACGCGCTGATCAACCACGACTATGTGGCGCTGTTCGAGATGGGGGCCCACTTCTTCCTCAATCTGACGATGTATATCGGCATCTATGACGAGCCCTACATCCAGAAGACCGGGCCGCTGTCCTTCCAGCGCGAAATGGCCGCCCGGCTGCAGCACTGGCGAGACAAGGACTATCCGACGGTCGAGACCTAGAGCCCGAACGTATGACATCAGGCCGTTGCAAGCACTGATTGCGGCGGCCTTTTTTTCTTCAAACTGACGCTCTTCACACTCGCGGCATGCCCTTCCTGAACACTTTCTGCGAAGGGCCGCGCACCCGAAAATACCTTCACAATCTCCGACCGATCACAGGGCGCCAGCACCTGCGCTGTTGCACATCAAAGCCGGGAGATTTATGCCTGTTAGGAAAGTTAAGACGCACAGATAAAAGGAAGCATCGCATGGAAGAGAAGGCAAAAGGCACGCGGAAAGCGGGGCGGATTTTGCTTTGGTCGGTCGCAGCAATCGCCGTGATTGCGGCTGCAGGCGCGGTCGGCGGCAAGGTCATGCTGGAAAAGACGGTGGCAGACAGCATCGCAAAGAGCGGCGCAACCGCAGCCTCCGTCAAGGCTGACCTCATTGGCCACGTCCATGTAACAGATCTCACGCTTCCGATCGAGGAAGGTCAATCCCTGCACGTCGCCTCGGTCGAGGCAAGGCCAGAGTTTCTTTTTCTCACCGGCATGATCGAGGCCAGCGACCTTTCCTTCAAGAGCGAATTGTACGACGTCACCGTTCCGAACCTGAAGGTTGAGAATGCCGGGTTGAACCGGGAGTTTCTCGCCGCCATGGACGAGAACAGCGCCCTTACGCCGGCGGAGCGGGTCGAGCGCATCTCTGCCGGTCAGATCACAATTCCGCAGATCGACGCGAAGCAGAATATCGAGGGCATCGCGCAGACGACAACCTACTCCGATGTCGTGCTGAAGGACATCGTCAACGGACATGTCGGCTCCTACGCCGCGGGCGAGATGCGCGCTCAGGTCACGCCGCCGACGGGAGAAGACGCGCCGGCCCTTCCGCTTTCGACGACGATTTCCATCGAAAGCATCGAAGGTCAGGACATCGACGGACCGTT
Source organism: Martelella limonii (assembly GCF_013344475.1). GTDB lineage: Bacteria > Pseudomonadota > Alphaproteobacteria > Rhizobiales > Rhizobiaceae > Martelella > Martelella limonii. The sequence continues at coordinate 946,013 of NZ_JABUOU010000001.1, forward strand.
TCTCGCCCGGATCTACACCGAGACCAGTGCGGGCGAAGACAAGAACGAGCCCCGCCTGGTCTACGGACCGGTTTCGGCGAAAAACTTCGTCATGACGATGGACGAGGAAAGCATCTCCTACGGCGCGTTGAAGAGCAGCGGTTTCTGGATGCGCCTGCCCGAAGTGCCCTTCTTCGAAACGGTGCAGGCATTGCAGGAATCCGCCCAGACGCAGGACATGACCGACGAGCAGAAGCAGCGTCTGGGTCTTCAGGTCCTGTCGCTCATCGATACGATTTCGAAGGGCGACATGGAAGTTTCCGACATGCGCGTGACCTCCTCTGAAGAACCGGACATGAGCTTCAAGATTGATCGGATGGCGGTCGCCATGGACGAATTGGTCTTTGATACAGAGGTAGAGGGGGTCGATATCAGGGCTGGCGATGACTTCTTCACCCTGCAAAAGGCAACGAGCTCCGGCTTCTCCTTCGTTCCGACGATGGAAGCAGTGAGGGCCCTGATAGAGGCGGGTCCGGAAGGTCAGGACCGGCTCGAGGTCAGTGCCTTCATGCCCGCATTCGGCACGATCACGATGACGGACTACGCCGTCAGCGCGACGCCGGACACAGAAAACGGCTTCGGCGTGGATGAGACCTTAGAGATGAGCCTCAAGGATTTCAGCGTCGTCTTCGACGAGCCCTTCAAGGGCATTCCAACCGGCATCCATTTTGCGATGGATCAGTTGAAGATAAAACTCACCGACGAGAAAAACGAGGCGGTCCAGATCTTCAGGAAGATGGGCTATGAAGAGGTGACGATGTCGGAAAACATTGCGCTTCGTTGGGACAGGGCCGAGAAGCAGCTGGCCATCGAAGACATCACCTTGAGCGGCGAGGACATCGGCAGCATTTCGCTCGCCGCCACGATCGGCAATTTCGGCGAAGAGTTCTTCTCGGGCGACAAGGATCTGGTACAGGCTGCGGCATTTGCGCTCACAGTCCACGAGATCAGCATGGAGCTTGAAAACGATGGCCTCTTCTCCCGGGCCCTGAAGCTTTATGCGGACGACAAGGGCATCAGCGAAGGGGATGCCGCTTCGATTGTTGCCCTCACGCTATCCGTTGCTGCCGAGAGCCTGGGCGATGATCAGACCATTCTGCCCGTGATCGACGCAGTTTCGGCCTTCATCGCCGATCCCAAGACGCTCGCAATTGCCATCAAGGCAAAGTCCGATCAGGGCATCGGCATGCCGGCCCTGATGACGGCAGCGATGGCGCCGGCGAGCCTGCTGCAGCAGGTCGATATTTCCGCGTCAGCCGAATAACGTGAGCGCTGCGGGCGGCGTGACTTCACGCTGCCCGCGACACAATGCAAAATGTCATGCGGCTGGAGGGACTATCTGAGGCCCGGCTCGGCATCGCGCGCAAGACGCAGCCGGCAGCCCTGCGCAACCAGCATGTCGCGCGCCGTTCGGTCGAAGGTCTCGGCCTCCTTCAGGATCCAGTCGATGAACAGCCGCACCACGCGGCGGTTGACATGCCTGCCGGGGCATACCGCCCAATAAGCCGGAAACTCGATCACGTCGAATTGCGGACTGAATGGCACGAGGGTCCCGCGTTCGAGATCCTCTTGAGCAAGCGTGGCGGAATCGAGCACCACCCCTGCCCCGTCGCGCGCGAGCTGGATCGCCATAGACGACCGATCGAAGCGCAGCGCGCTTGTTTCGGTGGGCGCTGCAATTTCATGCACCATCAGCCACACATCCCATTGGTAGAGCGCCTTCACCGAATGGATCAGCCGTGAATGGGAAAACTGGACAATCGGATCGGGGCTGATCGATCGCATCTGTTCGCGATAATCCGGGCTGCACATCGGCAGCACGAAATCATTGATGATGCACTCCGTATGCAACCCTTCCCAGGCACCGGACCCATACCGAAGATCAAGATCGATCACCTCGGTTTCGAAATCGGAGAAATCGGGAGAGGCATCGATGCGCACACCCCAGTCCGGATGGGAATCGACGAAGCGCTTGAGCCGCGGCGTCAGCCAGCGCACCGCGAAGCTCGGGCTGGAGCGCAGGGTCAGCTGATGGCTGTTGCGCTGGTGAACCAGCGCCGAACGGGCATCGCGGATCATCCGCAGCGCCGAGGTGGTCGTCTGGAACAGCATCTCGCCATCGATCGTCAGCGTCAGCCGCCGGTCCTTGCGCCTGAACAGACGCACGCCCCACTGTTCCTCAAGTTGCTTGAGCTGCTGGCTGACCGCTGCCGTCGAGACGCCGAGCTCGGCTGCTGCAAGCGTCACCCGCCCGGTGCGCGCAACAGCTTCGAAATAGGCCAACGAATTGAGGTTGGGGCTGATCGGCATGGCGGCCTCCAAAGCAGCTTGGGCGCGCCCGTTGCAAAAACAGACACGCCCACCTCATGCGGCCTTCGGGAGGAAGCTGTCAACCCATGCCATTGAGCCGGCGGTAGGCCGCAACCACCTGGCTATCATCGCGAGAACCATTGCCCGCGCCGCTTTCTGCAAGAAACATCTGGTGCGCGGCAGCCGCAAGCGGCAGCGCCATGCCTGCGGCGCGTCCGGTCGCAAGCGCAATGCCGAGATCCTTCACGAAAATGTCCACCGCGCTGGTGACAGGCGGTTCGTCCATCAGCATGCGCGGCCCGCGGTCCTTGAGCATCCAGCTGGAGGCGGCCGAACCGGACACGATCTCGAGCAGCGTGGCCGTGTCGACCCCTGCCTTTTCGCCGAGCGCCATCGCTTCGCCTGCTGCGGCGAGATGAACTCCGCACAGCAACTGGTTGATCGCCTTCACCGCAGCGCCCTGACCAACCTCCGGTCCACAGTGGTAAAGCTTGTCGCCCATGGCCCGAAGAAGTGCTTCGACATGGTCATAGGCAGACCTTGGCGCGCCGACCATGATTGTCAGCGTTCCGGCCCTGGCGCCGACGACGCCACCGGAAACCGGGCAATCGACGAGAACCTTGCCTTCTGCCGATACCTCGCTGTCGAGCATCACCACCTCGTCCTGCGGACAGGTGGCCATCAGGCAGACATGCGCGCCTTCTGGCAGCGCCTGCAGCGCTCCCGCGCCGACGAGCACGCTGCGGGCCTGGGCGGCATTCACCACCATCAGCACCAGTGCATCGGCCCCTGCGCAGGCTGAGGAGAGGCTGGCCGCCGGCTTGCCGCCGGCAGACACCAGTGCCTCCATGGCCTCCTGGCGCATGTCAAAACCGCGCACCTCGTGTCCGGCCTTCACCAGGTTTTGCGCCATCGGCAGTCCCATCGATCCGAGACCGACAAAGGCGACTTTCATTTTCGACGACATATCAACCTCAGTAGAACGTCAGGAAAGGAACATAGGAGATCAGCGCAAGCACCGTGATCGCGACCATGTAGAAAGGCCACAATTCACGCACGACCGCACCGATCGGAACCTTCGCGATGACCGCGCCGATGAACAGCGTCGTGCCGATCGGCGGGGTGAACAGCCCGATCGAAAGGTTGATGCAGATCATCACGCCGAGCTGGACGAGATCGAGGCCGATCGCCTGGGCGATTGCGACAAAGGTCGGACCAAGCAGCAGGATCGCGGCGGGCAGATCGAGGAACATGCCGACGACCAGCATGATGATGTTCATCATCAGGATGATCATGTACTTGTTGCCGAGCGTCTCCTGCGCCCATTGGGCGACATAGGTTGGGACGCGTTCGGAAATCAGCACGTGGCCGACAAGGCTCGACGCGGTAATCACCAGCATGACCACGCCGGTGGTGATGACCGTGCCGACAAGCGCCTCCTGAAGCCGCTTCACCGTGAGATCGCGGTAGATCAGCACGCTGACGATCAGCGCATAGGCAACCGCAATCACGCTGACTTCTGTCGGCGTTGCAATGCCGGCGCGCAGCAGCACGATGATGATGAACGGCATGGCAAGCGCAGGCGCTGCGGAAACAATGGTGGAGCCGAGCCGCTTCAGCCCGCCGGTATCGCTCAGACGCGGGAAATTGCGGATGCGGCCAGACAGGTAGCACACCATCATCATGCCGAAGGCAAGCAGCAAGCCCGGCAGGATGGCCGCCGAAAACAGGCTCGCGATCGAAGCGTTCGACACCGTGGAAAACAGGATCAGCGGGATCGAGGGCGGGATGAGACCGGCAATCGTGGACGACGACGCGGTAACGGCAGCCGCAAAGCCTGCGGGATAGCCTTCGCGCTTCTGCCACGGGATCAGCATCGTGCCGAGCGCGGAGGCCTCGGCGACCGCCGATCCGGAAACGCCGCCGAAGATCGTCGAGCCAACCACGGTGACCTGGCCAAGACCGCCATGAAAGCGGCCCACCAGATTGGCGGCAAACTGGATCAGCTTCTGGCCGAGCGTTCCGGTCATCATCAGCGAGCCGGAAAGAATGAAGAAAGGAATGGCGAGCAGCGGAAAGCTCTGCGTCGGCTGGAACAGCTTGACCACGGCAACGACCGTCGGGGTTCCGCCATCGATCAGGATCGCGGCGCCGGCGGCGATGATCAGCGCATAGCCGACCGGAACAGACAGCGTCAGCATTACGGCAAAAAGGCCGGTCATGATTGCGGTCATGTCGTGTGCTCCACATCGGTCTCGAACAGGGTTTCCGGATCATCGGCGTAGGCGGTGCGGACAAGGTTGATCACCGAAGCAACCGCAATGCCGCCAAAGCCGAACAGCAGCGCGCTGTAGGCCCAGGCCTGACCGAGCCCCGTCATCGGGAAAACCTGTACCCGGGTGATCTGGATCACCTGCAGGGAAAGATAGGCGAGATAGAAGAAGGAAACGGCAACCAGAAGATGGATACCCATCATCAGCACCCTGAGCTGGGCGGTGTTGAGCATCGACCTGAAGGCCTCGGCGGCGATATGCGCTCCCCTGAGCGCGCCAAGGACGATCCCGCCCATGATCAGCCAGGGAAACAGGATATTGGGAACTTCGTTCGGCCAGCCAAGGCTTGCGTCGGTCATGTAGCGAACGACCACCTCGGCAATCAGGGAGAAGAAGATCACCACCACGGAGCCGACCGCGATTGCCATCGAGATACGGTCGAGCAGCCAGCCCAACCCTTCAGCGAGGCGCAAGGCGGGAGTTCCCGCCTTGCGCGCCGTCCGGATACCGTCGGCGTTCATTACTTTGCTGCCGCTTCTTTGGCGGACGACACCAGCTGGTCAACCAGCTCGGGGTACTGTTCGTGCCACTTGTCGTAGACAGACTGGGTTGCGGCAACGAAGGGAGCCGGATCGACATCGTTGATCTTGATGCCTTCGGCTTCCAGGATGCCGCGCAGTTCAGCAGTCTGGTCGCGCACCATCTGGCGGTTCAGTTCGCCGGCTTCAACGGCTGCATCGCGAACGGCCTGCTGGTCTTCCGGCGACAGCGAATCAAACACGATCTTCGAGGCCAGGAACGGCGTCGATTCATATTTGTGGTTGGTCATCGAGATGTAGGGCTGCACTTCCTGAAGCTTGGAAGAGTAGATGTTGATCAGCGGGTTTTCCTGCCCGTCGACAACGCCCTGCTGCAACGCGATGTAAAGCTCGGAGAACGCCATCGGGGTCGCCGACGCACCAAGCGCGGTGAAGATGTCGATCGTCATCGGATCCGGTGGCGTGCGGATCTTCATGCCCTTCAGGTCTTCCGGCGTGTTGATCGGCTTTTTGGAATTCGACGTTTCGCGAATGCCGTTGTTCCACCATGCCAGAACCACCAGTCCCTGCTTTTCGGCAGCTTCCGCGATCTGATCGCCCGCAGGGCCATCCATCACGGCTTCGGCCTGCTCGAGGTTCTGGAACAGGAAGGGCAGACCGAGAAGCGCGATCTCCGGAACGACGGCCGAAGTCGTGCCCTGCGAGTTTGCAGAGAAAGCAATAGTGCCGAGGCGCATATTGGTGATCGTTTCGGCATCGTCGCCGAACTGGGCGGAGCCGCCGACATCGACGGTAATGCGGCCGTCGGTCTTTTCATTGACCAGTTCAGCAAACTTCAGCGACGCAACGTCCTTCGGATTGCCGGGGGCCGCATTGTGCGAAAGCTGGAGCGTTTCGGCAAATGCCTGCGTGGCGCAGAGCGAAACGACCGCTGCTGCGAGTAAGTGAGCTATCTTCATGAACTCCTCCCTGAGAGCTGTTTAATCGAGGCAATAGGCGAACAGGAGCCGCATGCTCAGCGGGTGAGAGGACGAGCCATAATGTTTACAGATAGCTATGCCAACCTCAAACAGGCTGACCCTCCTCCTGGCAACCAAACCTCCTGCTGCCTGACCGCAGCGAACTTTGCGTATTTTGAAACGCCCGTCACCTAAGTTAAACTTAACAACTAGTTCGATTTTCTTAATTGCGGGAAGCCCCCTCCTGAGTCCAGTAAATTGCGAGACTGGCCACAAAACGGTCAGCAGCACGATACGGGAGGAAACATGACCAGTCATCAACCGGCAGCGTCGCTGTCGAACATGAGTCTTGAGCGCCGCGCTTGGGAGATCCGCCGCAAGGCGGTCCGCATGGGCGAAGTTCAGGGCCAGGGTTATGTCGGCCAGGCCCTCGGTGTCGCCGACGTGCTCGCCGCTTCCTATTTCCACGCACTGAACTATCGCCCGGATGAGCCTCTATGGGAAGGCCGGGACCGCTTCCTGCTGTCGATCGGTCATTATGCCATTGCGCTTTATGCGGCCCTGATCGAGGCGAAGATCCTGCCCGAGCACGAACTCGAAACCTATGGCACCGATGACAGCCGCCTGCCGATGTCCGGCATGGCCGCCTATACGCCCGGCATGGAAATCACCGGCGGATCGCTTGGGCATGGGCTCGGCATCGCTGTCGGCATGGCGCTCGGCCTCAAGGCCAAGAAGAACGGCGCCTTCGTTTACAATCTGATGTCGGACGGCGAGCTCGGCGAGGGCTCGACGTGGGAAGCGGCGATGTCTGCCGCCCACCACCGCCTCGGCAATCTGATCTGCCTGGTCGACTTCAACAACCAGCAGGCCGATGGCAAGTCGACGGAAATGCTCTCCTCCGAGCCACTGCCGGAGAAGTGGGCTGCCTTTGGCTGGCAAGTCCAGCGCGTTGACGGAAACGATATGGACGCCGTGGTCAAGGCGCTCGACGCCGCCCGCAACCACGCTGGCGACCAGCCGCGCGTGATCATCTGCGACACGCTGATGTGCAAGGGCGTGCCCTTCCTCGAGCAGCGCGAAATCACCCATTTCGTGCGGGTGGAAGCGGATGAATGGCAGAAGGCGCTTGCCGTTCTCGACGAAAACCGGCCGGAGTGAGGGAGAAGAACCATGAGCACAGCCCAGAATTACGATCCCCACCGCAAATGGGAACCCCGCCAGGCACCGAAGCCCGGAGAAGGCGGCCGCACGTCGGCGATGATCGCATCGCTCGCAGCCGAAGGCTATGACACGGTCTCAGCCCCGTTCGGCCATGCCCTGGTCGAGGAAGCGAAGAAGAATGACCGCATCGTCGGACTCACGGCCGACCTTGCGAAATACACCGACCTCCACATCTTTGGCGAAGCCTTCCCGGATCGCTTCTACCAGATGGGCATGGCGGAACAGGTGATGATTTCGGCCGCTGCCGGTATGGCGCGCGAAGGCTTCATTCCCTTTGCCACCACCTATGCCGTCTTCGCCTCTCGCCGCGCCTATGACTTCATCGCCATGGCGATCGCCGAGGAATATCTGCCGGTCAAGATCGTCTGCGCCCTGCCCGGCCTTTCCACCGGTTACGGCCCGAGCCACCAGGCTACCGAAGACATCGCGATTTTCCGCGGCCTGCCGAACCTGACGATCGTCGACCCGTGCGATGCCATCGATGTGATGGAAGCGGTCCCCGCAATCACCGCGCATCCGGGCCCCGTCTATATGCGCCTGCCGCGCGGCAAGGTGCCGTCCGTGATCCGCGACCATTGCCCGGACTACAAGTTCGAGCTCGGCAAGGCCAAGCTCCTGCGTGACGGCACGGACGCGCTGCTCGTCACCTCCGGCTTCATGACCATGCGCGCACTTGATGCGGCGAAGGAACTCGAGGCGGACAATATTTCGGTCGCCGTGCTGCACTGCCCGACGATCAAACCCCTCGATCAGGAGACCATCCTGCGCGAGGCCGGCAAGAGCGGCCGCCTTGTCGTGACCGCCGAAAACCACACCGTGGTGGGAGGACTTGGCGAGGCCGTGGCTTCAACGCTTCTGACCAACGGCGTCACGCCGCCGTTCAAGATGATCGGCCTGCCCGACCAGTTCCTGGATGCGGGCGCGTTGCCGAGCCTTCACGATCGCTACGGCATTTCCACTGCGGCCATCAAGGATCAGCTTCGCGGCTGGCTCTGATTTAACAAAGACCTGAACAACCGGACCTTTTCGGCCGGACATATGAGCAAATGGGAGACTGAATATGGGTACTGCTCTTCTGGAAGGTAAATTCGCCGTGATCACCGGCGCCGCGTCGAAGCGCGGCCTCGGCAAGGCAACGGCGAAGCTCTTCGCCGAACACGGCGCGACCGTGGCGATTCTCGATCTCGATGAGGCCGCCGCGCAGCAGGCAGCAGCCGATCTCGGCCCGCAGCATGTCGGCATGGCCTGCAATGTCACCGATCTCGAAGCAGCCAAGAAGGTGATGCAGGCGCTCGTCGAAAAATGGGGCCAGATCGATATCCTCGTCAACAATGCCGGCATCACCCAGCCGCTGAAGATCATGGAGATCGGTCCCGGCAACTACGACGCCGTTCTCGACGTGAACCTGCGCGGAACCCTCTACTGCAGCCAGGCGGTGATCCCGCACATGCGCGAGCGCAAGCAGGGCAAGATCGTCAACCTGTCTTCGGTCTCCGCACAGCGCGGCGGCGGCATTTTCGGCGGCCCGCACTATTCGGCGGCAAAGGCTGGTGTCCTCGGCCTCACAAAGGCCATGGCGCGCGAACTCGCCCCCGACAATGTCCGCGTCAATGCGATCTGCCCCGGCTTCATCGCAACCGACATCACCGGTGGCATGCTGACGCCCGAGAAGCTGACGGAAATCGAAGCCGGCATCCCGATGGCCCGTGCAGGCAAGGCTGAAGAAGTTGCCGGCTGCGCGCTGTTCCTGGCGTCCGACCTCTCCGCTTACGTCACGGGCTCGGAAGTCGACGTCAACGGCGGCTCGCTGATCCACTAACCAAAGTTCCGGCTGCTGCGGCCCCTCCCGGTCGCAGCAGCATTTTTTTATCGAGGATGACATGAAGCTCGGTCTTGGCAGCTACGCGTTCCGCTGGTCCATCGGCATCGGCAATATCCAGCCCGACGTGCCGATGACGGCCTTCGAAGTGCTTGATATCGCAAACAAGCATGGCCTGAAACTGGTCCAGTATGCGGACAACATGCCGCTCGACCGTCTGAGCGCTGAGGACCATAAAGCCCTGAAGGCACAGGCAGACGGATACGGCATGGCGCTCGAGCTTGGCACCCAGTGCTTCAATGCCGAGCAGCTTGCCCGCTACATCCCGATCGGCGAGCGCATCGGATCGAAGATCCTGAGGGTCGCGCTCGATGCCGAGGACGCATTCGTTCCCGTGCCGGAACTCGCCGCCCAGCTCAAGGAGCTTCTGGTCGATGCCCGCAAGGCCGGGATGCGGATCGCGATCGAGAACCATTTCAACTACCCCTCGCCGCGTATGGTCGAGCTGCTCGATGCCGTATCCGACGATTCGCTTGGCGTCTGCCTCGATGTCGCCAACTCGATCTGCGCCGGCGAATGGCCAATGACCACGGTGCGGATGCTGGCGCCCTACACCATCAACCTGCATCTCAAGGACTACGAAATCACGCCGGACCCCTATGGTGTGGGCTTCCGCATCCACGGCACGCCGCTCGGCGAAGGCCGGGCCGAAATCAGCGAAATTCTCGATTGCCTTTCCCACTGCCCGGATGACATGAGCGTCATCCTTGAACATTGGTTGCCGCAGAGCGACGACATGGAAGAGACCCGGCGGATCGAGCATGAATGGCTTGCCCGCACGGTCGCTGCCGCCAAACGCCTGGTTCCCGGAGATCACGGCTGAGGACCCCAATCTTGAGGAGGAAACCATGACGAAGACAAAGAAACTGATCAACGCCCCGGAAGACATCATTCCCGAATTCATCGAGGGACTGGTCGGCGCCTATCCGGACCTGCTGTGCGTGGAAGGTGGCACCGGACGCGCGGTCGTCGCCAAGAACGGCCCCCGCGATGGCAAGGTCGGCATCGTGATCGGCGGCGGCTCGGGCCATGAACCGGCCTTTGCAGGCTATGTCGGGCGCGGTCTTGCCGATGCGGCGGCCGTCGGCAATGTCTTCGCCTCCCCCTCGCCCGAACAGATCCTCGACGCCGGACGCGCGGCCGATGGCGGCGCGGGCGTCGTCTTCCTCTACGGCAATTACACCGGCGACGTCCTGAACTTCACCATGGCGGCAGAAGATCTCGCCGCCGAGGGCACGCCTGTTAGGCACATAGCAGTGACGGACGACGTCGCCTCTGCCCCGCGCGAGCGGATCGGCGAACGGCGCGGTGTGGCCGGCGACTTCTTCGTCTTCAAATGCGCTGGCGCTGCCGCAGATCGCGGCGATGATATCGATACGGTCGAGGCGATGGCCCGGCTTGCGAACGAACGTTGCCGGTCGATGGGCGTGGCGCTTGGCGCCTGCTCGCTGCCCCAGACCGGCAAACCCAATTTCGAGATCGGCGCGGAAGACATGGAAATCGGCATGGGCATCCATGGCGAACCGGGGATGCGCCGGACCAGGCTCGAAACGGCCGACAGTGTCGTCGACACGTTGATGGCGCCGATCCTGGAAGAGCTTGCGCTTGCCGCAGGCGATCGCGTTGCCGTTCTGGTCAACGGCCTTGGCGCGACGACGCAGCTTGAACTCTTCGTGCTGTTCCGCCGCGTCCGCAAGATTCTTGGCGAGAAGGATATCGCCATTCACAACAGCTGGGTCGGCGAATACGCAACCTCGCTCGAAATGGCAGGCGCCTCGATCACGCTTCTGAAGCTTGACGATACGCTGACCGCGCTCCTCGACCATCCATGCCAGACCCCTGCGCTCAGCGTGGGTGCTGCTGGCGACATCGCGCCTGCCGGCAAGCGCAGCGCCCGTGTCGTCAAGGAGGGCGCCAAGGCCCAGGCCATCGACAGGGCATCGCTGAAGGACAGCGGCGCGATCACGCCCGTGCTCTTCGTCACGATGATGGATGCCATCGCAGATGCGATCCGCGACAAGCAGAACTGGCTCTCCGAACTTGACGGCGTGATCGGCGACGGCGACCACGGCGTGACCATGAATATCGGCTGGAGCGCGGTGAAGGTCGAGCTTGACAACCGCGAGGATGACGCTGTTATCGCCGAGACCTGCGAAACGATCGCACATGCCTTCCTGACTGCCGTTGGCGCCTCGTCGGGTCCGCTTTATGCCGGCGCCTTCCGTCATGCCGCGAGCGCGGTCAGCGACCGCCTCAATCTCGATCCGGCAGCGCTGGCCGCCTGGATCAGGGGCATGAGCGACGGAATCCTGTCGCGCGGCGGCGCGAAGCCCGGCGACAAGACGATGATCGACGCCTGGGTTCCGGCAGCCGAAGCCGCTGAAAAAGCAGCCGGAGAAGGCGCGGATGAGGCAGGCGTCCTGACGGCGGCCGTCAAGGCAGCAAAGGCCGGCATGGACTATACCGCAACCATCGAAAGCCGGCGCGGCCGCTCCGCAAAGCTCGGCGCGCGTTCGGTTGGCCATGTCGACCCTGGCGCTGCCTCAGCCTTCGTATCGCTTGAGGCAATGCTGAACGCCCTGCAGTCATCAAAGGCTTAAGCGCGCGTGGCGGCCCCGCGACGGGGCCGCCCGAGCCGGTTCGAGCAGCCCGCTACTGCTCGCTGTTCAGAAACCACGCCAGCAGCTCCGCGCTGTTGGCAAGACCGAGCGTGCGGGTCAGGCGCAGGCGGTGCGCCTCCACGGTGCGGGGCGAGAGCCCGATCTCGGCGGCGATTACACCATTGGTCTTCCCCTGGGAAACGAGCGTCAGGATCTGGCGCTGGCGGCCGGTCAGCTTCATCGTCGCGCCTGTCACCGGCCGCGTCATCGGCTCGAAGCAGTAGAGCGCTGCTGCAAAGGGGTCCTTCAGATCATAGGAACGCCCGCGCACCCGGCACCAGAAGCGCCGCCCCCCCGCATCGGCCATGATCCGCTCATCGTAATAGACGGCATGTTCCGGAAGATTGACCCGCCACATTTCCCCGGTGCGCACGAAATCCTCAAGGCCTGGATAAAGGCGCGAAAAACTCCGGTCGATCAGGCTTTCCCGCTCATAACCGAAGACGGCCGCGAACTCGTCATTGCAATCGCGAATGATGCGGTGCGTGGCATAGACCATGGGCACCGGAATTTCTGCAAGCGGGAAGCGATGCGGTTGGGAGGATGGTGCGGTCATATGGTAGAAATACGACTAACGCCCGTCGAAGATCAAGCCTAATCTATTCTCACTAAACGGTTGAGAACCGGGAGGAGAAATCATGAAAAAGCAGTTTTCATCCGCAGCGGAAGCGCTTGCGGGAGAGTTGAAGGACGGCATGGTGATCATGTCGGGCGGGTTCGGCCTTTGCGGCATTCCCGAAAGCCTGATCGAAGCGGTCGAGGCGTCGGGCGCGCGTAATCTCACGGTGATTTCCAACAATGCCGGCGTCGATGGCATCGGTCTTGGCCGGCTGCTCGCGACAAAGCAGATTTCCAAGATGGTCTCGTCCTATGTCGGCGAGAACAAGCTGTTTGCCGAACAATATCTCTCTGGAGAGTTGGAGCTGGAATTCAACCCGCAGGGCACGCTCGCCGAGCGCATCCGTGCCGGCGGCGCCGGCATTCCGGCCTTCTTCACCAAGACGGGCGTCGGCACGATGATCGCCGAGGGCAAGGAAGTGCGCACATTCGACGGCGAGGATTATGTGATGGAGCGCGCGCTGTTCGCCGACATCGCGCTGGTCCACGCCTTCAGGGGCGATACCGAGGGCAATCTCGTCTATCGCAAGACCGCGCGCAACTTCAATCCGATGATGGCGACGGCGGCGAAGCTGACGGTCGCCGAGGTGGAACATCTGGTGCCCGCCGGCGAGATCGATCCCGATCACATCCATACGCCGGGCATCTTCGTCTCGAAGATCGTCGAGGTGAAGGATGCGAAGAAGCACATCGAGCAGCGCACCACCCGCAAGCGCAAAGAGGAGACCGCCTGATGGCCTGGACACGCGAACAGATGGCGGCGCGCGCCGCCCGCGAGCTTGAGGACGGCTTCTACGTCAATCTCGGCATCGGCATTCCGACCCTTGTCGCCAATTATATTCCCGATGGCATCGATGTGCGCCTCCAGAGCGAGAACGGCATGATGTCGATGGGCCCCTTCCCCTTCGAGGGCGAGGAGGACGCCGACCTGATCAATGCCGGCAAGCAGACCGTGACCGAGCTTCCGGAGACGAGCTATTTTTCGAGCGCCGATAGTTTCGGCATGATCCGCGGCGGCCATATCGACCTGTCGATCCTGGGGGCGATGCAGGTGGCTGAAAACGGCGATCTCGCCAACTGGATGATCCCGGGCAAGATGGTCAAGGGCATGGGTGGCGCAATGGATCTCGTCGCCGGCGTCAAGCGCGTCGTCGTGGTTATGGAACACGAGGCCAAGGGCAAATCCAAGCTTTTGAAGGCATGCGACCTGCCGCTGACGGGAAGCCGCGTCACCGATCTGGTGATCACCGATCTGGGCGTCTTCACGGTGGCCCGCACGGGCCCTGCGAAACTGACGCTGATCGAGCTTGCCGATGGCGTCAGCGTGGACGAAATCCGCGCAAAGACAGAAGCCGATTTCGAAGTCGCGCTCGAGACGGGAGAAACGGCATGAGCGATATCGTCATTGCCGGCGCCTGCCGCACGGCCGTCGGCGCCTTCATGAAGTCGCTCGCAACGGTGCCCGCTCATGATCTCGGCGCCGCCGTCATCAGCGAAGCGCTCACGCGCGCCGGCGTTTCCGCCAATGCGGTGGACGAGGTCATTATGGGTCAGGTGCTCACCGCAGGCGCCGGGCAGAACCCGGCGCGTCAGGCAGCGATGAAGGCCGGCATACCGGAGGCGGCAACCGCCCTTATCGTCAACCAGGTCTGTGGCTCCGGGCTGCGCGCGGTGGCCCTTGCCGCCCAGCAGATCGCGACCGGCCAGTCCCGGATCGTCGTTGCCGGCGGGCAGGAGAACATGTCGCTCTCCCCCCACTGCCAATATGCCCGCGCCGGCACCAAGATGGGCCCGATTTCGCTGGTCGACACGATGGTGAACGACGGGCTGATGGATGCCTTCAACGGCTACCACATGGGCATCACGGCGGAGAACGTGGCAAGCCGCTACGCGATCAGCCGCGACGCACAGGATGCCTTCGCGCTGCAAAGCCACCGCAAGGCCGCCGCGGCGCAGGATGCAGGCCGCTTTGAAGGCGAGATCGTTCCCTTCACGGTGAAGGACCGCCGCGGCGACGCGGTATTTGCGCGCGACGAGCAGATCCGTGCCGATGCCGATGAGGCGTCGCTTGCGAAGCTCCGCCCGGCCTTCGACAAGTCCGGCACGGTCACAGCCGGCAACGCCTCCGGCCTCAATGACGGCGCCGCCGCCATGGTTCTGATGTCCGCCGAAGAGGCCGAGAAGCGTGGCGTTCAGCCGATGGCGCGGATCAAGGCCTTCGCGACGGCGGGTGTAGACCCGGCGATCATGGGGATTGGCCCGGTCCATGCGTCTCAAAAGGCGCTCGAGCGCGCCGGATGGACTGTCGGCGATCTCGATCTTGTCGAAGCCAACGAGGCCTTTGCCGCCCAGGCCTGCGCAGTCAACGGCGCACTCGGCCTTGATCCCGCAAAGGTCAACGTCAATGGCGGCGCCATCGCGCTCGGCCATCCGATCGGGGCATCGGGCGCACGCGTGCTCGTCACCCTGCTTCACGAGATGAACCGCCGCGACGCGCGCCGGGGTCTTGCCACGCTCTGCATCGGCGGCGGCATGGGCGTTGCGATGTGCGTCGAACGGGCATGATGGTACGCCGCGCTGCCCAGGCAGCGCGGCCTCCCCGTCTGCTCCCCCTTGATCATCTGCACTTTCAGATGTCGGAACCGCTTGGAAGAACTCGGGGGATCCGCGCGAAAACATGAGTATTTTTATCTTGATTTGACAGGCTGCCGCTTCTAGAAGTCGCACGAATGACCCGAGCAGACTGGATGCGACATGAAAACGACGAAAAAACTTGGCCTTCTCGCTTGCCTGGCAACGGCACTTTCTGCCGGCGCCGCCTTCGCCGGATCGACGACCTATCCCCTGACGATCGAAAATTGCGGTGAGACGGTCGTTTTTGAAAAGGCGCCGGAACATGCCGTCGCCCTGGGTCAGAACAGCGCCGAGATCATGTTGCTTCTCGGTCTTCAGGATCGCATGGCGGCAACCGCCTTCTGGCCAAACCAGGTGCTTCCCGAACTTGCCGATGCCAATGCGCAGGTAAAACTTCTCTCCGTCGAGTTCCCGACCCTTGAAAACGTTCTCGAGCAGCAACCTGATTTCGTAGCGGCGATGCTGACCACGCTGATGGGCCCGGACAGCAAGGTTGCAAAGCGCACCGATTTCGAAGAGCTCGACATCCCGACCTACCTTTCCCCAAGCGCCTGCTCGACCAAGCTCGATACCAGCGACGCCTATGGCAGCCGCGACCAGCTCTGGAACATGGACCTGCTTTACCAGGAAATCGAGGATCTCGCGCAGATCTTCGACGTTCAGGATCGCGGCGCAGCCGTGATTGCGGATTTCAAGTCACGCGAGACGGCGCTGCGCGAACAGTTTCCGAAGAACGACAAGCTGACATTCCTGTTCTGGTTCTCAAGCGCCTCGCCGGCCGATGATGCCTATCTCGGCGGTGGCAACGGGCCCTCGGCCTTCATCGCCGATCTGCTCGGCGGCACCAATGCGCTGAAGACGGAAGCCGAATGGCCGACCCTGAACTGGGAAGGCATCATGGCGGCCGATCCGACCGTGATCGTCGCCTCCCAGGTCGATCGCAACCGCTGGGATCTCGACAAGGCCGAAAACAAGATCAAGTTCCTCACCTCAGACCCAACCGTAAGCCAGATGGATGCGGTGGAGAACGGCCGGATCGTGGTGATGAGCGGGGCGGCGATGAACCCCAGCATCCGCACGCTTTACGGCGCCGAGGAAATCGCACAGCAGTTGAAGGCGATCGACCTCCCGCAATGACGAAGGGAACGCATATGAGCGCCGGTGCAAGGCTAGCGTTTCTGCTTGCGCTCTCGGCAGCGGTGCTCGTGGCTGCGGTGGCGGTTGCAACCGCCATCGGCGACTACAACATTCCGGTCAGAACGGTGTTTCTCACGATCACCAATCATTTCGGCCTGACGACCGCCGACATACCCAGGATCGAAGCAAGCGTGGTCTGGAACCTTCGGCTGAGCCGCAGCCTCGTCGCCGCCCTCTGCGGCGCGGGACTGGCGATCTGCGGGGCGATCCTGCAGGCGCTGCTGCGCAATGCGCTGGCCGAACCCTTCGTTCTCGGCGTCTCTGCCGGCGCCTCGACCGGCGCGGTCGCGGTCATCGTGCTCGGCATCGGTGCCGGCACGGTATCGCTGTCGCTGGGCGCGTTCGTTGGCGCCTTTTCCGCCTTTGCACTGGTCGCCCTGCTTTCGAACGGTGCAACAAGCGGACCCAATCATACCATTCTGGCCGGCGTCGCCGCCTCGCAGCTTTTCAACGCGCTGACGGCCTATATCGTCACGACCTCGGCAAGCGCCCAGCAGGCCCGCAGCGTCATGTTCTGGCTGCTCGGCAGTTTCGGCGGCGTACGCTGGCCGCAGTTCCAGCTGATGGTGGTGGTCCTCGTCATCTGCCTTCTGATCTGCATCGTGATGGCGCGCGCACTCGACGCCTTCACCTTTGGTGACGAGGATGCGGCAGCGCTCGGCATTCCCGTTGCCCGTACAAGGCTGATCCTCTTCGGCGTCACGGCGCTGATGACGGCGACCATCGTCAGCCAGGTGGGCGCAATCGGCTTCGTCGGCCTCGTCGTGCCCCATGCCGCGCGCTATGTCGTCGGCCCGCTGCACATGCGGCTTCTGCCGGCATCGGCCATTCTCGGCGCCGTGTTCATGGTGATCGCCGACATCGCCTCACGCGTGCTGGTCGCCAATCAGACGATTCCGATCGGCGTCGTCACCGCGCTTGTCGGCGTTCCGTTTTTTGCGATCATCCTCTATCGCGCGAGGCCGCAATCATGAGCGTCGTCGCGGACCGGCTCACATGGGGCGTCAAGCGCAAGACGATCGTCAGCGATGTCTCGCTTGAGGTCGCCACTGGTGAAACGCTCGGGCTGATCGGGCCGAACGGCTCTGGAAAGTCCTCGCTGCTCCGGCTTCTGGCGGGGCTGAAGCGGCCGCAGCAGGGCCAGGTGATCATCAACGGCCTGGATATTGCGGATGTGCCAAGACGGACGCTTGCGCAGCGCGTCGCCTTCGTCCAGCAGAGCGCGGCCACGGAAACCAGCGTCAGTGTCCGCGATGTCGTCCGGCTCGGACGCACGCCGCACCGTTCGGCGCTCTCAGGCTGGCGTGCGGAGGATCAGGCAGCCGTCGACCGCGCACTTGAACGCGTCGGCATGACCCACCTTCAGCACCAGTCATGGCAGACGCTCTCTGGCGGCGAACGGCAGCGGGTGCATATTGCCCGCGCGCTGGCGCAAAGCCCTGAAGTGCTGTTTCTCGACGAGCCCACCAACCATCTCGACATCCATCATCAGATCGACATCCTTCACACCATCCGCCAGCTTGAGGTGACCAGCATCGTGGCGCTCCACGACCTCAATCTTGCCGCAACCTATTGCGACCGGATCATCGTCTTGAAGAATGGCGCGATCGTCGCATCCGGCACTCCGCAAGACGTGCTCACAGAAGCGCTGATTGCGGAGGTCTTCCGTGTCTCAGCCAAGGTCGGCATCGCTCCGGATACCGGACACCCGCAGATCTATTTCCGCGCGGCCCTTTGAAGCGGCCACGCATGGCTGATCCGCCGAACGCCGCCTCAAAAGCCGATAGCACGCAAGAGCAGGAAGCACGCTGCCGACAGGAGAGCGGCGGCCGGAACCGTGATCACCCAGGCGGCGATAATGGTCATGAAATGGGACCGGCGCACGAGCTTGCGGCGGGCGCGCTCCTGGCCTGGCATGCGCTGGCTGACGGGCCGCTCGCTCATCAGCTTGCGCGCGCGCCGCTCCGTGTACCATTCGCGGAAGAAGCCGACGCCGAAGACGCCGCCAACGGCAATGTGCGTCGAACTCACCGGCAGGCCGAGCCAGGATGCGGCAATCACCGTCACAGCCGCCGAGAGCGCGACGCAATAGGCACGCATCGGATTGAGCTTGGTGATCTGGCTGCCGACCATGCCGATCAGCTTCGGGCCGAACAGGACAAGACCGAATGAAATGCCGAGCGCGCCGATCAGCATGACCCAGAGCGGGATCGAGACCTCGCCGGCGACGGCCGAGGACTGGTTGACATAGGCAATGGCGGCGAGCGGGCCGACGGCATTGGCCACATCATTGGCGCCATGGGCAAAGGAGAGCAGCGCTGCCGAGACGACCAGCGGCGCGCTGAACAGCGATTTCAGCGACCGGTTGCGGTTCTCAAGCCCGCGCGACTGGCGGCGGACGAGAGGCACGGAGACCAGACCGAGCGCGATGCCGGTCACCGCTCCGATCGCGAGCGCCGTGGTAAAGTCGATCGACACGACCTTCTTCAGGCCCTTGAGCGCAAGATAGGTCGCGAAGGCGGCGCTCATCACGCCGATCAGCACCGGCACCCAGGTCCTGGCCGCGGCGATCTTGTCTTCGACATAGATCACCCGCCATTTAATGAAGGCGAGCATGGCAGCGGCGATGATGCCGCCAAGAAGCGGAGAGATCACCCAGCTTGCGGCAATGGCGCCCATGGTGGACCAGTTGACCGTCCCGACGCCCGCGGCAACGATTCCCGCGCCCATGACGCCGCCGACGACGGAATGGGTCGTCGAAACCGGCGCGCCGATCCATGTCGCCATATTCACCCAGATCGATGCGGCAAGCAGCGCGGCCATCATGGCGCGGACGAAGACGGCGGCATTTGAGAGCGCCGAAGGATCGATGATGCCCTTGGAAATCGTCGAGACCACATCCCCGCCGGCGAGGAGCGCGCCTGCGCTTTCAAACACCGCGGCAATCGCGATCGCGCCCAGAAGCGACAACGCCTTTGCCCCGACGGCCGGGCCCATGTTGTTGGCGACGTCATTGGCGCCGATATTGAGCGCCATATAGGCCCCGAAGGCTGCGGCAACGACGAGGGCAATGCTTTGCGGCTCACCGCCTGCGAAGATTGCCGCTGCCACGGCAGCAAACGAAACGAAGACGAGGCTGATCCCGACGCCGACGAGCGGACGCGCGGTATACATGGAGGCTTCTTCCAGACGCGTCAGACGGTTCAGGTCCTTGTCGAGCGTCTTCCAGTCCCGGTTGCCGTTTTCAGTCAATGTCGATTTTCCTTGAAGTCCCATAAACGAAGGGGCCAGCGCGTGCCGCCGACAGTCATCGCGCCTGTTCGAGCAGAGCCGGAAGATCCTTCAGGATTGCCTTCAGCTGCGGCTCGTCGACAACGAGAGCCGCCTCCTGGTGGCGCATCCATTTGCGCTCCCGCTGCCCCATTTCCGGAAAGGTGTCGGACAGTTCGAGCACTTCGATCGCATAGACGTGCACATCGGTCGCAACCGGCAGCCCGCCATCGAAGATCTTCTTGTAGCGATAGCGTCCGATGCGAAGCGCATCCGCGCCACGCTGCTTCACGCCTGCTTCTTCCCAGGCCTCTTCCAGCGCCGTTCCAAGCCCGTCCGTGCCCTTCATCGGCCAGCCCTTGGGGATGATCCAGCGTCGGGTGGTCCGCGAGGTGATGAGCAGCACGTCAGGCCCAGCTTCCGTCATGCGGTAGCAGAGTGCGGCAATCTGCACATGGGCAGGCCTCCGCAGAAGCGGGGCGAAGAAGTTATTCCAGATCCGGGTAATCAAGGAAGCACCATTCAGCAGCGGACAATTTCCGTGCTGTTTAGTGAAAAGCGACGCCGATCACAAGCGCGGACGGGCAGAAGCATGGGGGCAAAGGGGCGCTGCTGATGCAGCAGATACCGTTTTGTCTTCGAGCGAAGATCATGGTGATCGCTTCAAAAGCGTGGCATCAGCAGCGGCTTCGCAAGGGCCCGGCGCGAGACACGCCTCACCGATCCGGGCGTGACGCCCGCCTCCGAAGTTGATTTAAGTCCGCTCTTCATGCACCGTCATAGCGATGGATTGCGAACGCGTGGGAGGTTATCGATGGTGGCATGGCTTGCTAAACGCTGGGTCGTTGCAGCGTTGTTCATGGCTTGCGGCTTCACAGCGCTCTTACCAGCCATCGCGCTCTCGACGCCCTTGTTCGCGACGCTGATCTTCCTGCACCTTCCGGTCTACATGTTTCATCAGGTCGAGGAACACAGCGGCGACCGGTTCCGCCATTTTGCCAATGCGCAGATGTTCCACGGACTGGAAGTGCTGCGCCCGGTGGATGTCCTCGTGGTCAACCTGCCGGTGGTCTGGGGCGTCAATCTGTTCGCATTCTATGCAGCATTGCTTTCAGCGCCGGGCGCTGCTCTCGTCGCGCCCTATCTCCTCATCGTCAATGCCCTGCTTCACGCCGTAACCACAGTGCGGCTCAGATGCTACAATCCGGGCCTCGTGACGGCGCTCCTGCTGTTCCTGCCGCTCGGCGTGGCAACGCTGCTGGTCGCGTTCCGCGTTCCGGGCATCACGATCGCGGATCATCTCATCGGTCTCGCCGCAGCGGTGGCGATCCATGTCGCCATCATGGCGCAGTCCGGCTGGCGCTATCGCCATGCAAGCGGCGCGCTGAAATGAGACCTCCTGCAAAAGCCGGACGCTCGAAAATGCCAGCGCACCAGACAAAAGCAAACGAACGCCTCCGGACTTCCGAAACCGTTCGCCAATGTTTTCATATACTTGATTACGATTTCTAAAGCGCTGCAGAAAGTGCGCGCGCGATACCGCGCACCTCCGAAAGACCGCGAAGACGCCCGATCAGCGGATAGCCGGGATTGGTCTTACGCGACTGATCGTCAAGGATCGCATGGCCATGGTCCGGGCGGAACGGGATCTGCACGCCCCTTGCCCTTTCCACCTCCAGAGCCGCCTTGACGACGGCCACCATATCGACGTCGCCGTCGAGATGCGGAGCCTCGTGGAAGCTCATCCCGTCCTCCTCGCGCCGGGTCGCGCGCAGATGCAGGAAGTGCACCCGGTCGCCATGCTTCCTCAGCATTGCGGGCAGATCATTATCGGCGCGAACGCCGTAGGAACCCGTGCAGAAGGTGAAGCCGTTCGCAGGGGTTTCAATGCGGGCGGCTATACGGTCCATATCCGCAACCGTCGAGACAACGCGCGGCAGGCCGAAAAGCGGCCGCGGCGGATCGTCCGGGTGGATCGCCATCACGGCGCCCGCCTCTTCCACCATCGGCACGACGATTTCGAGGAAGCGGGAGAGCTGTTCGGCAAGTGCGGCAGCGTCAATGGATTGATAGCGCGCGAGCTGGGCGCGGAAATCGTCGAGCGTATAGCTCTCCTCGGCGCCCGGCAGGCCGGCCAGCACCGTCGCCGTCAGCTTGGCAACGGCGTCAGCATCAAGCGCCTTGAAACGGGCCTCGGCTCTCGCGATGACTTCCGGGCTGTAATCGGCTTCAGCATCCTTGCGCTTCAGAACGAACAGGTCGAACGCGACGTAAAGCGGGTAATCGAACCGCAGCGCCAGCGCGCCGTCTTCCAGCGGATAGGTCAGGTCCGTACGGGTCCAGTCAAGCACGGGCATGAAGTTGTAGCAGATCGTGTTGATGCCTTCACGCGCCAGATTCTGGGCGGAGCGGCCCCAGGTTTCGGCAAGCTTTTCCCAGCCGGATTCAGCCGTCTTGATCTTCTCGTGCACGGGAATGCTCTCGACCACGGACCAGGTCAGCCCAGCCTTCGCAACCATGTCACGGCGGGCGGCAATCGCATCGCGTTCCCACAATACGCCGTTCGGCACCTCGTGCAGCGCAGAGACGATATCCGTCGCGCCGGTCTGGCGCACTTCTGCAAGCGAAATCGGATCATTGGGGCCGAACCAGCGCCAGCTTTCCTTCATGCTATTCTCCTGTCATTTCCGATGCCGGCCGCGCTCGCAGGCGCAAACGCGCTCAAAACCCTGCAGGCCGGCAAAACTCTCACTGGGCATCCCGGCGGATGATCATTTCACGACCCGTCCCAGTTCATGCGAACCGAAGACATAGCCGTCGAAGGCGGGGTCATCGACGTCGGAAAGCGCCATCAGCGTCTCGCGTACATTCTGGAGATGGTTCCACATCGCCTGACGCGCGCGTGCCGCGTCCTTCTTCTGCAGCGCCTGCAGGATTTCCTGATGATCATGCAGCCAGCGACGGCGGTAATCGGTATCGAAAACCCGCGTATGCAACTGTGCCCACATCCGGCTCCGCTTGCGCTTGGCCCAGAGTTCGTCGAGCATGTCGACCAGCACCGAATTCTGGGTCGCGACGGCAATCAACCTGTGGAACAGCTCGTCTGCGGCATAGCCGTCATCGCTGCCCTTCTCGATCGCCTCCCGCTCCATGTCGAGCGCCTCGCGCATGCGTCTGATATCGGCCATCGACACCATTTCCGCAGCGAAGGCGGCAATTGTCGATTCCAGAAGCTGGCGGGCCTGCAGCAATTCGAAAGGACCGAAATCATCCGGCAGGTCATCGACGGGCGGCTCGGCTTCTTCGGTGACGTCTGCAGGAACCGCAAGATAGATGCCCGAACCCTTGCGCACATCGACGAGACCCTCAAGCTCAAGCGTGATCACGGCTTCGCGCACAAGCGAGCGGCTGACGCCCAGCTCTTCAGCCATCTGGCGCTCGGTCTTCAGCCGGTCGCCGGGCTTGTGGCTGGAACGGGCGATCATCTGCCTGATTTCAACCGCCACTTCCTGATAGCGGCGCTTCACGACCTCTCCCATTCCTCAGCCTCCCTTGCCGCCACTGCATGATAAAAAGAGCGCAATATCGCGAAGGACTTCTTCTTCGTGGCCTTGTCGGCGGCAATCAGGCCCTTCCGGTTGAAACCGCGCTGGAAGATACCCTGCCGGCGTTCGGTCCTGAAATCATAAAGTATCCAGGGCGACATGCCCTTGACGAAATCGAGCTCTTTCAGGGTCGCGATCTGCTTTTCATAGACCTCGGCCTGATAGTCTTCGGAAAACAGCCCCGTCTTCGGGCCCTTTTCGGTGATGTCGGCGTCCGCGCCGGTCTCCGAAATCACAACCGGGCGGTCAGGCTGCGAATTGGCGAGGATCTTCGGCAATTCGGAAAAATCCTCGTCATACCATCCGTAATATTCGTTGATGCCGATGATATCGAGGTGGCTGGCAAGCCGGTCCTCGATCTTGAGCTTGGCGTGGTTGACGAGACAGGCGGCAGCGATCAGACGGGTCGGGTCCTCGGCGCGCGCGGTCTCGGCCAATCCTTTCATGAAGGCAAGCCGCGCATCGGTATCGGCGTTTTCGTTGCCGACCGACCAGATCACGACACTTGCGCGGTTGCGGTCGCGGCGGATGAGTTCCAGCAACTGGTTCTGCGCATCGCGCTCGGTTGCCGGATTGGCAAAGTCGATAGCCCAGTAGACCGGGATCTCGGCCCAGACCATGAGCCCGAATTCATCGGCGAGTTCGACCGCGCGTTCATGGTGGGGATAGTGGGCAAGCCGCACGAAATTGCAGCCCATGTCTTTGGCATGCTGATAGCGCCGGCGAAGATCCTCTTCGGTGACCACCTTGCCGCGCTTTTCGTCATCTTCATGCACGGAGATGCCGCGCAGCCAGAGCGGCCGGCCATTGAGACGCAGCTCACGCCCCTGGCGCTCGATCGTTCGGAAACCGACGCGATCGGACACGCGGTCATCGCCCGCGCTGACATGCACATCATAGAGCTTCGGACGTTCTGGCGACCAGAGAAGGGGTGCAGCTTCAATGTCCACCGTCGCACGGCCATCTTCAAGCGCGACCGTCCGGCTGATCCCGAGTTCGGGGATAGCGATCGTGGCACTGTCCGCGCCCTCTGCAACGACACTTGCGGAAAGAACCGAGCCATCCGCGAAAGGCTTCAGGTGAATGAAAAAATCGCGGATCAGGCTTTCCGGCGTCTCGATCAGCGAAACCTCGCGGTAGACTCCGCCATAATTGAACCAGTCCGTATTGCGCATCGGCACGCGATCGGTGGTGCGCACATTGTTGACGCAGAGCATCAGCCAGTTGCGGCCATCCTTCAGGCGATCGGTGAGCTCTGCAAAGAAAGGCGTCGAGCCGCCATAGTGATTGCCGACGAAGGCGCCATTCAGAAAGACCTTGCAGTCGTATTGCGCGGCGCCGACACGCAGGAAGCTGCGCTTGCCGGCTTTGCGCGAAAAGTCGATGGATCGCGTGTACCAGGCGCTGCCTTCGAAAAAGTACCACTTCTCCTTCAGCATCTGCCAGCATGACGGCACGGGCACGGTCTCGCCCATGAACGGGTCGTAATCCCAGGGTTCGAGCCTCTCTGCCGGATCGGCTGGCTGCATCGCAAACCACTTCTGGCGCAGGCCCGTATCGAGAATGTCGACGCAGAAATTCCATTCACCGTCGAGCGACTGCTGCTGGCGGTCGCCCATGAAGATCATGGTTGTGTGGTTGAGGTTCTGAAGATTGAAGGGGCGGTCGTAGTCCTCATCATGCAGGGCTGCCAACGCGTTTTCTGCGAGATCGGACCGTTCGAGCATTTCACCCCTCCACAAGAATGAATATCTTTTCGTATATTTTTCAACCGATGGCCGCCGTCGCCGGCGGCCATCCTGTCACAGAGCGGCGGATTACTGGCCGCCGTAGTTCTTGCCTTCTTCCTGGATGCGAGCGACGAGGTCGGCGACAACAGGAGAAGTGCTGGTGATTTCCTCGTACATCGGCTGTACGGCTTCCACGAAGGGCGCCTTGTCGACTTCGTTGACTTCGACGCCGAGCTGTTCCTGCATGTCGACCATCGCCTGATCGCTGATCTTGTCCCAGGCTTCGCGATGGTAACGGGCAGCATCGATCGCGGCCTCATGGAAGGCGGCCTTGTCTTCGTCCGTCATCTCATCCCAGGCGCAGTTCGAAATCACGACTGCGGACGGGATCATCGTGTGCTCGTCGAGCGAGAAGTGCTTGGCAACTTCGCCGTGACGGGCAGTCGTCATCGCCGTCGGGTTGTTTTCGGCACCATCGACGACGCCCTGCTGCAGCGCGCTGTAAAGCTCGCCCCAGGCGATCGGCGTCGGGTTGCCGCCAAGCAGTTCGACCATGCGGATGGCCGACGGGCTCGGCTGGACGCGGATCTTCATGCCCTTCAGGTCTTCGGGCGAATAGATCGCCTTGTTGCCGTAGAAGGAACGCGCGCCCTCGACGAAGAAGCCAATGCCCTGGAAGCCGTTCTCACGCGACGAATCAAGAATTTCATCGCCGATTTCACCGGTCAGGACATCGAAGAGGTGGTCTTCGTTGACGAAAAGATAGGGCAGGTTGAGCGCGGAATAGGCCGGCGTGAACGCTTCCAGTTCCGAGGCATTGCTCTTTGCCATATCAAGGGCGCAGCTCTGGACAAGTTCCATGGATTCGCGCTGGTTGCCGAGCTGACCGTTCGGGAAAACCTGAATGTCCCAGCGGCCATCGGTCAGCGCCGAAAGCCGTTCACCCATGTACTCCATCGAGCCATGCAGCGGATGATCAGGCGGATTGTTGTGGTTCAGACGCAGCGTGCGCGCCTCTGCCGAAGCAGCAAATGCGATAGCGGCCGCGCCGGATACCAGAGCGAGTTTGGTCGAGACTTTCATTTCTGTCCTCCCGGCACCTTTTCATTTCAGGATTGGATGAATGATGTAAAGACCGCCTTCAGGTGCCAAATTCGCAGCGGATGGGCGATAGGTTGACCAATTCCCCATGACTGTCAACCAAATTCACTAATTGGTTGACCAATTTTTGAAACTGGGGCAATCTCGCGCCGATCAGCCCGGTCTTCTGGGTCCAAGGGGGCTGCGAAAAAATAGACACAAGGGAGGGTCGGATGTCTGCAAATCAGAAACCCGACATATTCAGCCGCCTGGTGAATGCCATTGCACGCGTGATCGACGCCCTGCTCGGCGTTGCGATCGTCATCGGGTTCTCGGTGATGGTCGGATGCGTCGTCTGGCAGGTCGTCAGCCGTTATGTATTGCAGACGCCATCCATCTACACGGACGAGATCTCGCGATTCCTGTTCATCTGGGTCGCCCTGATCGGCGGCGCATATACGTTCGGCAAAGGCCGTCATCTTGCCATCGAACTCCTGGCCCCGGCCCTGTCGGGCTGGCAAAAGAAGGCGTCGGAACTGCTCGTTCTCGCCATCATCGCCCTGTTCGCGATCATGGTGATGATGAAGGGCGGCGGCGGCCTCGTTGCCCGCACGCTTGCAAACGGACAGGTGTCCCCGGCCATGCAGCTGCCGATGGGCTACATCTATCTGGCGCTCCCCATCGGCGGCGCGATCATCCTGTTCTACTGCCTGCAGATGGCGCTGAAAGTCGTCACTCGCGACGACGCGGTAGAGATCGGCCAGAGCGAAACCGCCGGCGGCGGCCTGGACTAAGGAAACCACACTATGTTGATGTCTTACGCCCCTCTGGTGCTGTTCGGCAGTTTCGGTGTTCTGATGCTGATCGGCGTCCCGATCGCCTTTGCGATCGGCGTCGCGGCAGCCCTCACCTTCATGCTGTTTGTCGGCTTCGACCAGTCCTTCTTCATCGTCGCACAGCAGATGGCCTCGGGCCTTGATTCGTTCACCCTGCTTGCCATTCCGTTCTTCATCCTTGCCGGCAACATCATGAATCGCGGCGGCATTGCCCGCCGGCTGATCGATTTCGGCAAGGTCCTCGGCTTCGCCCTGCCCGGTTCGCTCGCGCATGTGAATGTGCTCGCCAACATGATGTTCGGCGCGCTTTCGGGCTCCGCGGTCGCTTCCGCCGCCGCCGTGGGCGGCGTCATGGCGCCGCTGCAGAAGAAGGAAGGCTACGACCCGGCGTTTTCGGCCGCGGTCAACATCTCCTCCTGCACAACCGGCCTGCTGATTCCCCCGAGCGCCACCTTCATCGTGTTCTCGCTGATCACCGGCGGCACCTCGGTTGCAGCGCTCTTCGTTGCCGGCTATGTGCCCGGCATCCTGATGGGCGTCGGCATCATGATCGTCGCCGGCATCATCGCCAAGAAGCGCGGCTATCCGACACAGCCGCGCCCCTCGGGCAGCGAATTCGTGAAGAAGGGCCTCGATGCGCTTCTGCCACTCGGCCTCGTCATCGTGGTCATGGGCGGCATCATCGGCGGTATCTTCACGGCCACCGAAGCTTCTGCGATCGCGGTGGTCTACACGCTGCTGCTCGCCTTCGTCTGGTACCGCGAGACCTCGATCAAGCAACTGCCCTCAATCATTCTCGAGTCCGCCGTCACAACTGCGGTGGTGCTCCTGATGATCGGCTGCTCGATCGCGATGTCGCGCGCCATGGCTTTCGGCAACATTCCGAACATGATCTCGAGCTATATGCTCGGCCTGACCGACAACCCGATCATGATCCTGTTGATCATCAATCTGGTCCTGCTCGTCGTCGGCACCTTCATGGACATGACGCCGGCGCTTCTGATCTTCACGCCGATCCTGATGCCGGTGGTTGAAAAGCTCGGCATGGACCCGGTCCAGTTCGGCGTGATGATGACCCTCAATCTGTGCGTTGGCATCTGCACCCCGCCGGTCGGATCGGCGCTCTTCATCGGCTGCTCGGTCGGCGGGACGACGATCCCGAAGGTTCTGAAACCGCTGATCCCCTTCTTCCTGACGCTGATCGCGGTCCTCATGCTGGTGACCTACATTCCGGCGATCAGCCTCGCCCTGCCCCGCCTGCTTCTCGGCTACGGCAGCTAAAGACACGGGAATACGACAATGCGTACCCTCAAATCATGGGCGCTCGACGCGCGTGACGCCAATGGCGTCACGCTCGCCGTCGACGGTTCACATCAACTGAAGATCACCGTTCTGGAGGAAGCCCTTTTCCGGGTTTCCCTGAAGAAGGCAGGCGCCTGGCGGCTTGACCGCACGTGGTCGATCGCGCCCGCCGAGGACGTGCCCTTCGAAGGCCGCCTGCGCGACGATCTCTCCGGCTTTTCGCTGCCGGAATTTGCCTGCACGGGCGACGAGACGCTGACGATCGAGACGAAAACCCTGCGGCTTACGATCGGCAATCCGCTGACCATGCGCTGGGAAGCGAAGCAGGCCGATGGTTCGTGGAAGCTCGTCGCCGAGGAGCGCCCGACCGGCGCCTACATGCTGGGCATCCGCGATCATCGCAACAGCCATTTCCTGCTGAGAAAGCCCGGCGAGAAGGTCTACGGCCTCGGAGAAAAGACGGGCGATCTCGAACGCTCGGGCAGGCGCTACGAGATGCGCAATCTCGATGCCATGGGCTATGACGCCAAGAGCACCGATCCGCTCTACAAGCATCTGCCGGTCACCTTCACCGTGACGCCGGATGCCGGGGCGTTTTCGGTGTTCTACGACAACCTTGCCTCGTGCTGGTTCGATCTCGGCAATGAGTTCGACAATTATCACAAGCCCTTCCGCGCCTACCGGGCGCTGGATGGCGACCTCGACTATTATTTCGCATGGGCCCCGGACATGCTGCCCCTCGTCAGGGGTCATACCCGGCTGACCGGCGGAACGGCCTTCATGCCGCGCTGGGCGCTCGGCTATTCCGGCTCGACCATGGCCTACACCGACCGGCCGAATGCGCAGGAAGAGCTGGAGGGCTTTCTGGCGGAACTCTCCCGGCACGACATACCATGCGACAGTTTCCAGATGTCGTCCGGCTACACGTCGATCGGTTCGAAGCGCTATGTCTTCAACTGGAATTACGACAAGTTCCCAGACGTCGAAGCGATGACGAAGAAATTCGCGGATGCAGAGCTTGCCCTGATTGCCAACATCAAGCCCGCGCTTTTGCAGGACCATCCCCGCTTCCGCGAAGCGCTCGATGCCGGCCTGTTCATCACCGACAGCGAAACCAACTCCTATGCCGATGCGGTCTATTGGGACGATTCGGGCGCTCATCTCGATTTCACCAATCCGGCAGCGGTGGCATGGTGGCAGAAGGGCGTGACCGAGCAACTGCTCGAAAAGGGCATTGGCTGCACCTGGAACGACAACAATGAATACGAGATCTGGGACGACGCGGCCCGCTGCAACGGGTTCGGCAGGGAGATCCCCGTCGCCCTCATCCGGCCGCTCCACTCGCTGCTGATGAGCCGTGCTTCAAAGGAAGCGCAGGAGACATTCGATCCCGATCACCGGCAATACCTGATCTCGCGCGCCGGATGCCCCGGTATCCAGCGTTACGCCCAGACCTGGACCGGCGACAACTACACCCGCTGGGAAACCATCCGGTACAATATCCGCATGGGCCTCTCCCTGTCGCTGTCGGGCATCTACAATGTCGGACACGATGTCGGCGGCTTTTCCGGCCCGAAGCCTTCGCCGGATCTCTTCGTGCGCTGGGTCCAGAACGGCATCTTCCATCCGCGCTTTACCATCCACTCCTGGAATGATGACGGCACGGCCAATGAAGCGTGGATGTATCCGGACGTCCTTCCCCTCGTGCGCGATGCCCTGAAGCTGCGCTATCGTCTGACGCCCTATCTCTACACGCTCACATGGCTTGCCAGCACTGCAGACGAGCCGATGCTGCGGCCGACCTTCCTCGACCATCCGCACGATCCGCGAACGTTCGAAGAGACGGACGACTTCATGCTTGGGCGCGACCTTCTGGTTGCCAATATCGTCGACGAGGAGGCACAAGAGCGCACGGTCTACCTGCCGAAGAACAACACGGGTTGGTGGAACTTCTGGACCGGCGACTATCATGCGCCGGGAAGCGAAGTGACGCTTTCCGTGACGCTTTCGAGCATGCCGCTGTTCGTGCGCGCCGGATCCGTCATCCCGCTCTCGGACGGTGCGACCCGCGCCAACGCCGCGGCAGACCGGGTCAGAACGCTTGCGGTCTTCCCGGCCCCCGGCGCATTTTCGGCGGAAGCGGTCGACTATGAGGATGACGGCGACACCATCGACTGGCGCGAGCCTTCGGCCCATGTCGTGACGCGCTACGCGCTTTCGGGCGACGATGCCGGCCTTACGCTGATCTGGCAGCACGATGGCGATTACAAACCCGCCTACGAGACCGTGAACATCGTGCTGCCCGCAGGCGAAAACCGCATGATATCCGTCAATGGCACGCAAGATGCCAACGGTTCGGCCGTCGCTCGCTGACGACCTTTCGGGAGAGCCCCGGCTCTCCCGCTTTCCTTCCATTGAGATCAGCGCCGACGCAACGACCAGACGCCTTATGTAGGATGGCAGATGCGCGTTGCCGGACCGATTGCTGCGCCCACGCTGTCTCGCGGCGCCGCCTGCTGGCACCGCCAATCCGCAGCTGGTTTGCAAAGACCGCAAAAACAGGTAGACCGGTTCGTAACTTCATGAGCACGGGACGGGACATGAGCGCCGGGGCCGAACAGCCGACTTCAGCAAGACCGCGCCGCACGCAGGCGGAACGATCTCAGGAAACCCGCAGCAAGGTCTGCGAAGCAACATTGGAAGCGCTCGTCGAAGTCGGTTACGAGCAGATTTCGACCACGCTGATCGCCCAGAAGGCGAAGGTATCGCGCGGCGCACTTACCCACCAGTTTCCGACCCGCAACGACATGCTCGTCGCCGCCTTTGAAAAGCTGGTCAGCGACTGGCGCGACGGCTACCCATTCGGGCTCGATCCCGAAAAACACCAGCTGACCGTCGAAGAGATGATCGATGCGCTGTGGGACTGCATCTTTTCCGACGGGCGCTATATCGCGGCCATGGAACTGATGCTTGCCGCGCGCCAGGACAACGAACTCGGCCATGCACTGCGCGACATTCTCGTCACATGGATCCGCAAGCGCGACAAGATCACCGTCCGCCTTGTCGGTGGCGATGTCGATGATGACGAGGCCGATCTGAAAGTGCAGCTTCATCTCTCGGTGCTGCGCGGCATTGCCATGCACCAGAGCTTCGATTCCGATCCGCGCACGGCCGGCAAGCTGATCGCGCTCTGGAAGAAGATCGCCGGCAAGGCCTGATCCGTCGCTCGCCCCTAAAAACAAAGCCCAGCCATGGATTTTCCAGGCCAAACGATTCCAATGGCTTGCGGATCGCCGGGTGGCTTTTGCCATTTTTCTGGGGTGAATACGCAATTTTTGGCACGCAGAAGGTTGATTTACGAACAGAACTGATCGCAATATGCAGACAGAGGTGTTCGTAAGTTATCTTTAACCTGCGAGCAGACTGGAGAAATTTGCCCGGTTCCAAGGGCCGTAAAAGGAAAGTCCATATGAACAAGACGTTGCTACTCGCCACCGCCGCAGGCATTTGCCTTGCCGCCGCACCCGCATTCGCGGTGAACTGGGATCTGTCGAGCGAATATCCCGCCGGTTCGCTTCAGGGCCAGACCGCCGATTTCTTCGCCAAGGCCGTTGCGGAAAAGACCGATGGCGAAGTCGAGATCACCGTCCACCATGGCGCGGCCCTCGGCTACAAGAGCGTCGACAATTTCGACGCTGTCGGCGATGGCGCACTTCAGGCTGCCTCCTCGGCATTTGTATTCTGGACCGGCATCGACCCGATCTTCCAGCTGTCCTCCCTGCCGTTCCTCGCGCCGAAGTCCGAAGATGTCTTCGCACTCTACGAGCTTGCGCGGCCGGAATATGAGAAAGTCCTTGAAGACAACAACCAGATCATGCTTCTGGCGACGCCGTGGCCGTCGTCCGGCCTCTGGGGCAACAAGCCGTTCACCTCGACCGCCGATCTCGAAGGCGTGAAGGTGCGCACCTATGATGTCGCATCCACCGAAACCATGAAGAATGCCGGCGCCTTCCCGATCCAGATCTCCTGGGCGGATGTGCCCGCGCAGCTTTCGACCAATGCCATCGACGCCGTCCTGACCTCGCCGAATGGTGGCGTCGGCGTGCAGATGTGGGAACTGCAGTCGGACTTCACCAATGTGAACTACGCTTCTTCGCTTCAGGCGATCCATGTCAATCTCGACGCCTGGGAAGATCTGAGCGAAGAGCAGCAGGCGGCCGTTCAGGAAGCTGCCGAAGAAGCCGAAGGATTTGGCTGGGGCCTTCTGAGCGCCGCCACCGCCAAGGACTTCGACACCATGCGCGAAAACGGCATGACCGTGACCGAGGAAATTCCGGCCGAATTCTCCGAAGCGCTGACGGCAGCTGCGCAGCCCTTTATTGACAAATGGGTTGAAGAGACTGGCCCGCGTGCGCAGTCCATCATGGAAGCCTACGGCAACCGTTGATCACAGATGACGGGCGCGGGCAGGCTCTGCCCGCGCATTTTCCCTTTCCCTCCGGAGCTCCGCATGACCCGCTTCTATGCCGGCGTTTTCGCCCTGTCGCGCGTGGCCGCAGTGATCGCTGCCTGTGCGCTGGTCTACATGGTAGGCCACATCGCCTATGAAATCATCCTGCGGAGCCTGTTCGCCACCTCCACATTCGTGCTGGACGAATTCGTCGGCTACGCGATCAGCGTCTGCGTCATCTGGTCGCTCGGCTATGTTCTCGAACATGGCGACCTGATCCGCGTGGGCCTGGTGCTCGACCGCCTTCCCGAGCGCGCACAGCAACTGATGACTGCATTTGCAGCGCTTGTCGCGTGCGCGCTTTCTGCTGGCCTTGCATGGATGTTCTGGATCCGCGTTGCCCGGGCCTGGTCGCGCGGAACCGTCTCCTCCTCGGTTGCCGCCGTGCCGACATGGATCCCCGAAGGCGCCATGATGGTGGGCCTAGCGCTGTTTGCGCTTGCAGCATTGTCGCACGGTCTGCGCCATATCACCGGGCACCCCTCGCCCGCGCCCCGCTCCCCGCTTTCCACCCCGGTCGAATAAGCCGCCCCACTGAGAGAGAGCATATGGATACGCTTCTGACCGCGGCCGCGACCCTGGCCTTCCTTCTTCTGTTTCTCGGCCTCGGGATCTGGGTCTTCATCTCGCTGGCCCTTGTCGCCACCTCGGCGCTGTTCTTCCTTCACGGAATGGACCTGTCGCGGATCGGCTCGATCGCCGCCGGCATCATCTACCGCTATTCCACAAGCTGGGAGCTTTCGGCGATCCCGATGTTCATCTGGATGGGCGAGATCATCTTCCGCACCGACATTTCGACCCGCCTGTTCCGTGGCCTGTCGCCCTTCGTCGATTACATTCCGGGCCGTCTGCTGCACACCAATGTTCTGGGCTGCACCCTGTTTGCCGCCGTCTCAGGCTCCTCGCCGGCAACCACCGCGACCGTCGGGCGGATCACGACCCGAGAGCTCGGCAATCGCGGCTATGATGACCGTCTGTCTCTGGGGTCTCTGGCGGGTGCGGGAAGCCTCGGCCTGCTGATCCCGCCGTCAATCGTGATGATCGTTTACGGCATCCTTGCGGAGCAATCGATCTCGCGCCTGTTTGCCGCAGGCGTGCTGCCGGGCCTGATGATCACGGCGCTTTATTCGGTCTACATCATGACGCGCGCCAAGCTCAATCCGGCGCTCGTGCCGGCCGAGCGCGAGGCCCGCAGCGCGTTTGACTTCCTGCGCGCGCTCTGGGATCTGGCACCGCTGGTGGTGCTGATGACCATCGTTCTGGGCTCGATCTATTCGGGCATCGCGACGCCATCGGAGGCCGCAGCCGTCGGCGTGATCGCGGCCATCGCCATTGCCGCCGTCACCCGCCAGCTGTCGCTCACCCTGTTGCGCGACACGCTGATGGGCGCACTCAGGACCTCGACCATGGTCTGCTCGATCCTGATCACGGCCGCCTTCATGTCCACGGCGATCGGTTACCTGCATATTCCCGCCGATGTCGCGGACGGCATTGCGGCGCTCAACCTGCCGCCATGGGGCCTTCTGGTGGTGCTGTCGCTGTTCTATCTCGGCCTTGGCTTCTTCCTCGACGGTACCTCGATCGTGGTGATGAGCCTGCCGATCTCGCTCCCGCTTGCGCTGCAGGCCGGTTTTGATCCGATCTGGTTCGGCGTCTATCTCGTGCTGATGGTCGAGATGGCGCAGGTGACCCCTCCGGTCGGCTTCAACCTTTTCGTGCTGCAGGGCATTTCGGGTCGCTCGATCAGCTATGTCGCCCGCGCCGCCTTCCCCTTCTTCCTGCTGATGCTGGTGGGTGTTGCCCTGCTCGCGATCTTCCCCGGCATCGCGCTGTGGCTTCCGAACTTCTTCTACGGATAAGACAATGACCGTCTCTCATCTTTCTTCCGCCGACCTCGCCGCATTGCTGAGCGCGCAGGCACAATTCAACCAGCCCCACACGCTCTACCGCGCTGTGGAAGACCTCTGCCGCGAACGTTTCGGCTTCCGGTTCCTGACGGTTCTTAAAAACCTTCCGGGTACCGGAAACGTGATGCGGATGCACAGTTCCGAGTCCGACTATCCGACAGGCGCGCTGAAACCGATGGGCCTGACCGAATGGGGTAAGGTGGTGCTGGATGGCGGCAAGAGCTGGCTCGGCAATTCGCGCGAGGACGTGCTCTGGGCCTTCCCCGATGCAGAGCTGATCCTGTCCAAGGGATGCGAGGCCTGCGCCTGCGCGCCTGTGATCTGGGCCGGGCGCTGTGTCGGCGTGCTGTCGCTGAATGCGGAGCGAGACACCTACAAGCCCGATCAGATGGCCGACATGACACTCATAGCGCAGACACTGGCGCCGGCGCTGATCTGACCTTCGAAAGGATGACCAAATGACCACCCTCCTGATCAAGAACGCCCGCATTGTTGACGGCACCTCGACCGAGCCGACCGCGCCGATGCAGATCGCCATTGAAGACGGCCGCATCCGCGATGTCGCACCCTCGGTTTCCTTCAGCGCCGACGAAGAACTCGACCTCGACGGCCTGACGGTGATGCCGGGGCTGATCGACTGCCACGTCCACACCATCGCCTCCTCCGCCAATCTCGGTCTCAACGCCTCGCTTCCCTCCTCGCTTGTGGCTGCGCGCGCAGCCACGCTGATGAAGAACATGATCATGCGCGGCTTCACCACGGTGCGCGATCTTGGCGGCGCCGACCGCGGTCTCCAGTTGGCCGTGGAAGAAGGTCACTTCACCGCGCCGCGCCTGGTGATCTGTGGCAAGGCCTTGTCCCAGACCGGCGGCCACACCGATTACCGCGGCCCCTACGACAACCGCGACGTCAGCTGGTACGCCCAGGCGCTCGGAACGCTTGGCCGGATCTGCGACGGCAAGCCGGAGCTGATGCGGGCCGCCCGCGAAGAGCTGAAAGGCGGAGCCCAGTTTCTGAAGGTAATGGCAGATGGCGGCGTTTCGTCACCCTCCGACCCGGTCGGCTATCTGGTGTACTCGGTCGATGAGCTGAAGGCGCTCGTCGAAATCGCCAACGGTTTCGGCACCTATGTCGCGGCCCACCTTTACGCCGATGCGGCGATCGTTCGGGCGCTCGACTGCGGCATCACCTGCATCGAGCACGGCAACCTGATCGGCGACGAGACCATCAAGCGCGTGGCGCGCGAAGGCGCGGTCGTGGTGCCGACCAACATCACCTACGATCTGCTGGCCCGCAAGGGCGCCGAGTTCGGCCTGCCGCCGGAATCGGTTGCCAAGGTAGCGGATGTGCGCGAGGCCGGTCTCGAGCGCCTGGTGAAGCTATTCGAAGCGGGCGTGACCATGGGCTACGGCTCTGACCTTCTGGGCGGGATGCAGACCGAGCAGTCGGGCGAGTTTCCGCTGCGGGGTCGCTTTATTCCTTCCGATGCCGTGATCCGGTCCGCGACCGTCGACGCTGCCAAGGTGCTCAGGATGGAAGGCGAGGTCGGCGTGATTGCGCCCGGCGCCCATGCCGACATCATCGCCGTTGACGGCAACCCGCTCGAAAACCTCGATCTCCTGACCGGTCAGGGCGCGCACATGCCGCTGATCATGCAGGGCGGCCGCGCCATCAAGAAGGCATCGAGCCTCTGACCCGACCGTCAAATCCCCTTGCCCGTCGCCTTTAAGCAGCGGGCAATTCATCACAGACCGGCGCGGGCTCGCCGCGCCGGACCTTCCAGGCCCGGCCGGCGTGTTGCGCCATCACAGAAATTCGGCCATTTCCGCACGGTAGAATGTCTTTGTGCGCGGCCCGGCGAGGATCGGATCGATGCGGCGGACGCATTCCTGGTAATGCTCTGTCTTGCGATGCGCATCGACCGCCTCTTCCGAGGTGAAGACCTCGTAGATCAGGAAGCTGTTATCGTCTTCCGGGTCTCTTAGGACATCGAACCTGACATTGCCGGGCTCCTTGCGCGTTCCCTCATAATTGATACGGAACGCTTCGATGAACTCCGCCGCATGTCCTTCCTTGACTGCGATGCTAACCAACTGAACAAGCATATCTAAATTCCCGGTTTGGTATTGAAACTGTTGTAAGATTCTAAAGTCCCGGCGCTTTCCACATTGCGGTGGTGACGCCTTCGTCAACGAGTTGAAGCTGCAGTTCATAGGCCCGCGCCCAGCGTTCGCCTGCTTCATCGTAGATCTGCTTGTGCCCTGCATCCGGCTCGAACCGCTGATCCCAGCGGATCCAGGCGTTCGCCGCCTCCGCCATATCCGCATAAAGCCCGGCCCCCACGGCAGCGGCAGCGGCGCAGCCGAACGCGGTCGCCTCCTTCACCACCGGCGTGACCACCGGGATGCCCGTCGCGCTTGAAAGGATCTGGGCCCAGTGCGCGGATTTTGCCGCGCCGGCCGCAAACACGATCTTGTCCGGCGTAATCCCCGAAAGCGTGAATATCCGGGAAAGGTTGCGGGCAGCCACGATCGCTGCATTTTCCTGAAGCGCACGGAAGATCGCGGCCTTGCCGGAGCGCTCCGGATCAATCGACAGGTTCAGGAGCGAAGGTGCGGCGTGATACCATTTGCCGTAATGCATGACGTCGGAGAAGATCGGGATGATGCCGTAGGCGCCAGGCGGCACGGCCCTCGCCTTCTCCTCAAGCAGCGTGTAAGCGTCGCCCTCGCTTCCCGCCTTCAGCACTTCTTCTGCGCCGAAACTGTCACGGAACCAGCGCATGACTGCGCCAACGAAGAAGCTGATCGCTTCGGCCTGATTGAGACCGGCAACGACATGCGGGTTGATGCGCAGATCCATCGACGGGTCGGTGAGCCTCGGCGAGACATTGACGATCTGCTGCCAGAACGTTCCGCCAAGCACGGCGCAATCGCCCTCCTTGACGAGCCCGGTCCCCGCAGTGCCAATCTGGCAATCGCCGCCGCCCATGACGACGGGAATGCCGGCGGCAAGACCGGTCTCCGCCGCCGCCTTTTCCGTCACGCTTCCGATGACTGTGCCGGTTTCGACGCAATCAGGGAAAATGTCATCTTTCAATCCGGCGCGGCTCATGGCGCTCGGTTGCCAGTCGCGCGCCTTCAGATCGAAGAGCCCGGTGGTGCCCGCATTGGAGGGGTCGCTGGCAATGACGCCGGAGAGGCGCGCAAGCACCCAGTCCGAAAGCATGGCTATGCGGTGCGTGCGCTCGTAGATTTCGGGCAGGTTTCGTTTCAGCCACAACAGGCGCGGCAAAGCGCCGAGCGCAAAGGTCTGGCCGGATTCCGCGTAGAGTTCCGCCTCAAGTGCAGGGTGTGCCTGTTTCAGTGCGCCGACTTCGCTCCCCGCCCGGCTGTCGACATTGGCGCAGGCCCAGATCTCGCGGCCGTCACGATCGAACAGCACAAAGGCTTCCCGCATGCTGGTGGCGCTGACGGCGGCGATATCGCTGCCGGAAATCCCTGCCTTTTGAAGGGCGGAACGAATTGCGCGCGAAAGCAGCGCCCAGTTCCCTTCGACGTCGAAATCCATCGAGCCTTCAAAGCGCGGGTCAGGCTTGTGCCACCATTCCTGCTGCGCGCTTGCGATCTGCTCGCCTGTCGCATTGAAGATCACGGCGCGTCCGCTGCCCGTGCCCGCATCGATTGCGAGCAGATAGGTGTTCTTGCCGCTCATGCGTCCCGCTCCCTGATCTTCATCAGCCCCTCCGCCGTGGTCTCGTCGGTAATCAGAATACCGGCAAACCGTCCGCGCAACGCGGCGTGGATCGCCTGAACCTTGTGCAGGCCGCCGGCCGCCGCGATTACCTTTTCCGCGCGCGACAGGCCGGCGAGCTTCACGCCGATCACGCGGTCGTGGAAAGGCAGATCGAGGACTTCGCCCTGCTCGTTGAAGAACTGGCAGAGAATATCGCCGACCGCACCCTTGCGCCGCAGCGGCTCTATCTCGTCGGGCGTGACATATCCGGACCGCACCACCGTCGACGACGGCGAAATTTCTCCGATGCCCACCAGCTGGTAGGAGGCGTTCAGCGCCATATCGAGAAGATTGGCGACAGCCGGCTCGTGGCTGAGCGTATTGGCAACGGCGGGATCGCGGACGACCAGCGGCGCCGGCACCAGATGAACACTGCTGCCCCAGTTGGCAGTGCGCATGCCGTCGACATATGTGCCAACACCGCCGGTGAGGCTGACAAGACCGATACTGCGCTCATTGGCGACATGGCCCAGGCGCTGCATCGTGTTCGAAACCGTCTCACCCCAGCCGACCGCAAGCAGATCGCCCGGTTGCAATCTCTGCATCAGAAACTGCGCGGCAGCCTGGCCGAGGCGGTCGCTTGGATTGTCCTCGGGAAGCTTCGGAACGACATAGGCTTCCTGCAGGCCGTAACGCTCCTTCACCTCCCGCTCCAGCGTGAGACAGCCCTGATAACGGGAATTGATGCGCACCTGGATGATGCCGGATCTGCGCCCGCTCTCCAGGAGCCGCGACACCTTGATGCGCGACATGCCAAGCTTTTCGCCGATGTCGCTCTGGGTCAGGCCGTCATTGTAATAGTACCACGCGATACGGGTGAGCATTTCCTCGTCCGTATCCGCATAACTCCAGTCGCCCGCGTCTGCGCTCATCGGCTTCCCTCGTCCCAGTTCATGAACATTTGAATATCTTAAAAACATTTGATCCGTCAACGGATATGCACGATTAAAAATTCGCACTCATTCAAAGCACTGATTTCCAATAATAATTCTGAATTATTGTATCCTCGGCCGTGAAAATCGCAGGATATGAATTGTTGATCATATTGACGGAGCACGCTCACTGTGATCGAATGTTCGCAAGGTGGAGCATTTGAACAGGCGAGGAGGACGCGCGATGTCGACAGCCGGGAGGGCTGCACAGCTGACCGATATCTGGAAGTCCTATGGGCCCGTCCCGGTGCTGAAGGGCGTCACGCTGACGCTGGGCATCGGCGAGGTGCACGCGCTTCTGGGTGGCAATGGCGCCGGCAAGTCCAGTCTCATGAAGGTGATGTCCGGGGTCATCGCTGCCAATTCCGGATCCGTGGAGATCAACGGACAGGCGCTTTCGACCCCCTCGCCGGCCGCTGCGCAGAAGCTCGGGCTCTATTTCGTCCCGCAGGAGGCGCATATCTTCCCGAACCAGACGGTTCTGGAAAACATCTGCCTCGGCCTGAAGCGGTCTGCGAGAGCCATGCGTCCCCGTGTCGAGCAATTGCTCGGAGAACTTTCGGTCTCTCTGGACCTCGACCAGGAGGCCGCAGGGCTCGAGATTGCCGAACGGCAGATCGTCGAGATCCTGCGCGGCATGATCCGCGACGCCAAGGTCCTCATTCTCGACGAGCCCACCTCGGCGCTGACGCCGTTCGAGACCCGCGCCCTGTTTGAAAGGGTGCGCAGCCTGCAGGCGCAAGGCGTCGGAATTTTCTTCATCTCCCACAAGCTGCGTGAAATCCGCGAAATCTGCGGAACGATCAGCGTGCTGCGCGACGGCGCGATCGTGCTCTCCGGCCCGCTTTCGGACTTCTCCGATGACGAGATCGTCGATGCGATGAGCCGCGTTGACAACGCCGAAAGCGCCGATGCCCCCTTACGGACGCCACAGACCATTTCCCATGTCGGGCGTGCGCGGCTCTCCGTGAGAAATCTGAGCGGCGAAGGTTTCGCCAATATCGACATGGATGTCCATGCCGGAGAAATTCTCGGCCTTGCCGGTGTCGTTGGCGCAGGCCGCACGGAGTTTGCCGAAACCCTGTTCGGCCTTCGCCCCCAGTCCGAAGGCACCGTCACACTCGAAGGCGCCGCCTTCGCCAAACGCTCTCCGCGACGCTCGATCGACCTTGGCCTCGTCTATCTGCCGGAAGATCGCCAGCAGCACGGCCTGTTTCTGGAAGCGCCGCTCTTCTGGAACGCATCCTCCTATCTGGTCCACCGCCTGCCCTTCTTTCTGCGTGCAGGACAGGAAAGGCTGACATTCGACGGTTTCCGCTCGGACATGGGCATCGTCTGCACGGGGCCGGGCCAGGAGGCCAAGGGGCTTTCCGGCGGCAATCAGCAGAAGGTGCTGATGGCAAAATGCCTCTCGGCAAGCC
Organism: Martelella limonii; assembly: GCF_013344475.1. Classification (GTDB taxonomy): domain Bacteria; phylum Pseudomonadota; class Alphaproteobacteria; order Rhizobiales; family Rhizobiaceae; genus Martelella; species Martelella limonii. Next base: position 986,733 of record NZ_JABUOU010000001.1, read on the forward strand.
CCAAGGTGCTCATTCTGGATGAACCGACCCGCGGCGTCGATGTCGCCGCCAGAAACGACATTTACGCATTGATCCGCGAACTTGCCGCAAAAGGCGTCGCGATCATTCTCATTTCCTCGGATTTCGATGAGATCGAAGCGCTTGCCGACCGCGTGCAGGTCATGGCCTTCGGCAGACTTGCCGGTGAAATCAGAAGCGAGATCGCCGTTGACGCGATCGCGCGCATGGCATTCGGAGCGGGAGAAAACGCCCATGCTTGAGGCCTTTTCACGTAACAGGGTACTGACGCTGCTTGTCGTGCTGGTCATTGCATCGCTTGCTGCAGGCGCCTTTGCGCCCGGATATCTGTCTCTTGCAACCGCGTCCGTGGTGCTCTCGAACAGCCTTGTGCTGGCGCTCATTTCGCTTGGCACGATGGTGGTGATCATCACCCGCAATATCGACGTTTCCAGTGGTTCCGTTCTGGGTCTAAGTGCAGTCGTTCTCGGCCTCACGCTGAATGCGGGCGCAAGCCTGCCGCTTGCGATTGCGCTGTGCATTGCCACAGGCATCGTGGCAGGCGCGGTCAACGGCCTGCTTGTGGCCTATCTCGGCATTCCTTCAATCGTGGCGACGCTTGGAACGCTTGGCTTCTTTCGCGGCCTCATGCTCGCCATGACCGGCGGGCGCTGGATCGAGGATTTGCCGCAGGGCCTGAAGTCGCTCGCCGCCAATGCCACAATCGGGATCTCCGTGCTGACCCTCATCGTCTTCGCCGTGCTGATCCTGATCTGGCTCCTTCTTCGCGCCACCCGCTTCGGCCGCGCCTTCTATGCCGTCGGCGACAATCACGCGGCGGCGCATCATCTGGGCATTCCGGTCAGGCTGGTGCAATTCACCGCCTTCGTCGTGACCGGTATCTGCGCCGCACTTGCGGGCCTGACCTTTGCCGCGCAGATCGGCTTCATCCCCAACCAGGCCGGCAACGGCGTGGAACTCAAGGCGATCGCCGTCAATGTTCTGGGCGGCGTCAGCCTGCTTGGCGGAACCGGCTCCGTCGGTGGCGTCATCGCAGCGGTTCTGTTCCTGACATCTATCGACAGCGCGCTCGTCTTCCTGAAGATCCCAGCCTACTGGAACGACTTCATCGCCGGCGCCATTCTGCTGTCCGTCATCCTTCTCGACGGCCGCATCCGCCTGATCGTCAGCCGCCGCATCCGCGCCAAGCGCTACGCCGTGCACGACCGGACTGAAAGGCCCACAGAAATCTCCACGACCACGCCCGCACATGCCGGAGCTGACCAATGAAAAAGATCCTCTTCCGCTGGGAAACAGCGCTGCTCTTGATGCTGATCGTGGAGCTTGCCATTTTCGGGCTGATCAATCCGCGATTCCTCAACGTTTCGAACCTGATCTACGGCATCTCGGACTTCGTGCAGATCGGCATTGTCGCCCTGCCGCTGACACTGGTCATCATCGCCGGCGGGATCGACGTGTCCTTTGCCTCCGTCATCGGCTTTGCCGCGATCTCCTTCGGCATTTCGAACTATTTCGGCATGCCCCTGCCGGTCTCGATCGCCGTTGCACTAATCGTCGGTGGGCTTTGCGGGCTTCTCAACGCCTGCGTCATCCATTTCTCGAAAATCCAGCCGCTGGTGGTGACGCTTGGAAGCCTCTATCTGTTTCAGGGTGCGGCAACCGTGGTCTCCGGCCTTGCAGGCGCGGGCGGCTATGAAGGGATCGGCAACTTCCCGGATTCTTTCACCGCTTTCGGCTATGCCGAATTCATGGGCATCCCCGCCCCAACACTGCTGTTCATCGCGCTTGCCGCCGTGCTGATCGTGCTGCTGCACATGACCCGGTTCGGCCGCGCTGTGTTCCTGACAGGTCAGTCGGAAAGCGCGGCCCGTTTCTCAGGCATCCCCGTCACCCGCGTGCAGACCATCACCTATGTGATCACCGGCATCTGCGCCGCGATTGCAGGCCTCGCGCTCTCGGCCTATTTCGGCTCCGCGCGCGTCGACCTCGGCTCGGCCACACTGTTGCCGGCCGTGACCGCAGCCGTGCTCGGGGGCGCATCCATCTATGGCGGACAGGGCTCCATCATCGGAACCCTGATCGCCACCTTCGTCATTGGCTACCTGCAGCAGGGGCTGCAGGCCGTCGGTGTTCCAAGCCAGATTTCCAGCGCACTTTCGGGAGGGTTGCTGGTTGTAGCGGTCGCATTGCGTCATGGCACGACAATGCTTGCCGATTTCATCGCTGTCGCGCGTCAGCAGAATGCAAAGCGGGCGTCAGTTTCTTAAGGAGGAGAACGAAAATGAAGAATTCTGGTTTCAAGACGGGTATTTTCGGCGCGGCATTGCTCGCCGGTTCGATGCTGACGGCGGGAGCCGCCTTTGCATCGGAGCAGATCGCCTTCATTCCGAAGCTTGTGGGCGTCGGCTTTTTCACCAGCGGCGGCGCCGGTGCGGTTGCGGCCGGCAAGGAGCTTGGCGACGAGGTGACCTATGACGGGCCGACCGAGCCGAGCGTCTCCGGTCAGGTGCAGTTCATCAACAACTACGTGAACCAGGGCTACAAGGCGATCATCGTCTCCTCCGTTTCGCCCGATGGTCTCTGCCCGGCGCTGAAGCGCGCCATGGCCCGCGATGTGCTGGTCATGACCTGGGACAGCGACGTCAACCCGGAATGCCGCAGCTACTACGTAAACCAGGGCACGCCGGAACAGCTTGGCAGCCTTCTGGTGGAGATGGCGGCCGAAGGCGTTACCAAGGACAAGGCGAAGGTGGCCTTCTTCTATTCGAGCCCGACGGTCACCGACCAGAATGCATGGGCGAACGCCGCCAAGGAAAAGATTGCCAAGGAGCATCCGGGCTGGGAAATCGTGACCACGCAATATGGTTACAACGATGCCCAGAAATCGCTGCAGACCGCGGAAAGCATCCTGCAGACCTATCCGGACCTCGATGCGATCATCGCGCCCGATGCCAATGCGCTTCCCGCAGCAGCCCAGGCCGCTGAAAACCTGAAGCGGGCGGACGACGTCACCATTGTCGGCTTCTCCACGCCGAACGTCATGCGCCCCTATATCGAACGCGGCACGATCGACCGTTTCGGCCTTTGGGACGTCACTCAGCAGGGCAAGATCTCTGTCTATGTCGCTGATCATGTTCTAAAAAACGGCCCGATGAAGGTAGGCGACACGCTCGATATTCCGGGCATCGGAACCGTCACGGTCTCGCCCAACAGCGTCCAGGGCTATGACTATGAGGCTGATGGGAACGGCATCATCCTGCTGCCGGAGCGGACCGTCTTCACCAAGGACAATATCAACGATTTCGACTTCTGATCGACATCCAACAGAGGAGACGGGCGATCACGGTCGCCCGTCCCATTCTTGATAACGGGACATCTGACATGCAAAGCCGCTGGAACGACATTGATGCAAAGGCCTTCGAGGATGCGGCGGTCGCCGCAGGGCAGGACCCGGATCTGGGCCTCAGGATCTATACATCCCGCATCATCGGGGCCGACCCCGATCTCGTGCTCCACGGCGGCGGCAATACATCCGTCAAGGTCACCGACGTGCACGGCGAAGCGATCATCCACATCAAGGGCAGCGGCTGGGATCTGGATACGATCGAGGCGCCGGGCCTGCCTGCCGTCAGGATGGCGCCGCTTCTGGCCGCGCGTCACGGCAAAAAGCTCACCGATCCGGAGATGGTCGCGCTGCTGAGGGCGAACCTGATCGATCCCGCCTCTCCCAACCCCTCGGTCGAGGCGCTGCTTCACGCCTTCCTGCCGTTCCGCTTCGTCGACCACACTCATGCGACCGCGATCCTGGCGCTGGCCGACCAGAAGGACATGGCCGAGACGGTAAGGCGCATTTACGGCGAAAGGCTCGCCTTCGTGCCCTATGTCATGCCGGGTTTCGACCTCTCGATCGAAGCCGACAAGATCTACCGCGCCCAGCCTGACTGCGAAGGCCTCTGGCTCGAAAACCACGGGCTTTTCACCTTCGCGGACACGGCGAAGGCATCTTACGACCTGATGATCGAATTCGTGACCATGGCCGAGCAAGAACTTGCCGCCGAGGGCGCCACCCTTGCCGGACCGCAGGAAAGCGACGGGATAGAAGACGAAGCGCTGCTGCAGAGGCTGGAAAAGGCGCTTCGCGGCGAAGGCTCGCCGTTTGCGACTGCGCTGCACATGGACTACCGTTCGACGCCTGCGATCCGCGATTACGTCTCGCGCGCAGACATCGATGAAGTCTCCGCGCGCGGCACGGTGACGCCCGACCATGTCATCCGCATCAAGCCTTGGCCCATGATCATCAAGAACGACGACGGTGAACAGCAGATCGCAGAGGCCCTTGCGGAATACCGCGCCCGCTACGAGGCCTATTTCGCCCGCAACGCAGCACGAGCCGACGAACCCAAGACCATCCTCGACACCTATCCGCGCGTGATCGTGATCAAGGGCGAAGGCATGGTTGCCCTTGGCGCGAGCGAGAGCGCCGCACGGATCGGCGGCGATCTCTGCGAACAGGCAACCCGGGCGATCAATGCGGCCGAATCCTATGGCCGTTTCACGCCGATTTCCGAAGCCGATCTGTTCGACATGGAATACTGGACGCTCGAGCAGGCAAAGCTGAAGGTGGCACGCGCATGACGTGAGGGTGAAGGAGCAGCGGTCATCGGTGCGCACCACCATCACCGGCGTCCTTTTCCGCCAAGCGCGCTTCTCCACCGCATGACGCAACCAACCGGTGTTCACGCAGGCATCGTCTCTTCTGCCTGCGCCAAGCGCGCATTGGCGTTTTCCGCCTGCCACATCTCCCTTGCGTGGATGCCAAGCATCATCAGGGCGGGCCACAGCAGATAGGCTTCGATCTCGATGTTCTCGCCGAAGCTCAGCACGATCATGACGAACACGATCGAGAGCGGCAACTGCCCGCGGGGATGACGGATGCAATCGACGACCACGATCAAGGTCTGCATTGCCAGCGGCACCAGCATCGCCAGGAAGCCGGTCAACCCCTTCACGAACAGCAGGCCATACCAGGTGTGATGCGAGCCGATCGGCATGTATTCCACAAGATGCGGACCGGGCTGAACCGTGCCATGGCCAAACCAGTAGGCCTCCGACCAGCGATCATAGGCAATGCGCTGCAGCGCCTCACGCACCCGCGTGCTGTCGGCGCGGGCGTTCTTGAATGCGTATATACCGCCCTGAATCATGGTCAGCACCGCGCCGCCGAAGATTGCCATCAGTGTGGCGAAGGCTGCGGCGAGACGCCAGGCATAGACTTTTGCGACCAGCGGCAGCATGCGGGGCGCGACGGTGCAGACGATGACCCCGACAAGGCTCATCCGCGACTTCGTGAGGACGATGATCGCAAGGCCGGCGACAATGCCGCAGGTCTTCCAGAACGGCTGCTTTTCTTCCAGCGCGCAGGCGACCATGACGATGCCGAGCAGCCCGGCAAAGGGCGACCAGGGTGCATAGAACTGCCAGCGCGGCGTCCAGGTCGACGGGTCGAGCGTGTAGAAGTAGACCGAGAAATATTCCGGCCCCGGTCCGCCAACGGCCTTCAGCGGCGAGACGAATATCCGTTCGGGCAGCCCGATATAGGGCGCGGCGAACATCACCGGCAGCAGCAACAGGGTCCAGAGCCCTATCACGCATTGCCCGCGTATGATCGATTCGCGCCGCACCTGCAGCACGGCTCCGGCAAGGGGAAACAGCGCCAGCAGCGCCCAGCCCTTGGCCCAGCCGACCGAGGATTTGATGGTCTGTTTCAGACCAAGCCCCCATTGCAGGTGTCCGCCCCAAAGTGCAATCAGCATCACCAGCATGCCGGCGATCCAAAGCCAGACGATGAAGGGCACCGGCCCCGCCGGCCTGAGGGACGGCCTGAGGGACGGCCCGAAATAGAGCGCGATCACCGCAAGGGCGAACAGCGTCCACCCCAGGACCGGACCAACGACATAAAGCGCGCCGAAGGCATAGAACAGCCAGGTAAACACCAGCGTCTTATAGACAATGGCTTCCGGAATGCTCTCCGGCTTGAAGGTGAACGCCATCTTACGTGCCATGCGTGAAGAGTTTGACCGCTCTGCCCAGGATCGGCTGACGGATCCAGGCGAGCAGCAGGCTGAAGAGCGCAAACGAACTGCCGGCCACGCCGCCTGCGATCGCGATCTTGATATTGGGCGATGTCGGCGTTTTGTCGCTTGAGGGTTGGCTGACGACCTGAACCATCGGGTAGGACGCAAAGATATCGGACTTTGCCGTATTGATCCGCGCAAGTGCCGAAGCGAACACGGCTTCTGCCACCTTATACTCCCGTTTCAGCGCGTCCAGCCGTGCCGCGGCATCCGACAGCGCGTGGACGCGCTCCTGGCTGAGGGCAAGCGATGCCTGGCGGGCTGCAATCTCGGCTTCAAGGCCGCGTGCTTCCGCAGAATAGGTCACCAGGTTTGACAAAAGCGCTGCGCGTTCGCCTTCGGCCAGCGCATCGACCTCCCCTGCCAGATCCGCAGTGTCATAGCCGGCAAGGATCACGCCCCGGCTCGACAGTCGCTCGCTGAGCCCGTTGACACGATTGTGGGCGCCAACGATCTTGGGGTGTTTCGGGCCGAGATTGACCGCAAGCCGCGCGAGATCCGCCCGGTCGCGGGCAAGATCATCGGCCAGCGTGACATATTCCTGATCGGCGCCCAGCTTCAGGATCAACGCCGCGCGTTCGGCCGTGGTGCCGAGCGAACGGCCAAGCGTTTCGATCCGCTCGGTCAGTTCGCGAAGCCGTGCCTCATCAGCGTCGATGACGAGCTGCAGGTCCTCATTGTCGGCAATGATCGCGTCATACTGATCGTTGGACTGCAGTCCGCTTTCGCGCTGCAGATCGGCGATCGCCTTGCGGGCGTCATCGACCTGGCCCTGATAGGCGTCGATCGCGCTGATCACCGAGCCTTCACGACGCGTGATCTCGTCGTCGCGCAGCTTGTCGAGCTCGAACAGGAAGGCGGACAGCAGGGCCTCATTGCGAGCCCGCGCCTCCTCCGGAGAACCGCCCTTGATGGTGACGGCGATGAAGCTCGTCTGGTCGAGAAGCTTGATGCGCGGATTGCCGAAGGCAGCAGGCGTATCGCCGAGCGCCGTAGCGGCCCGCTCGATGACCTGCGGCGACGACAGCAGGCTCTGATAGGTGACGGTCGGGCTCAGCGTGGAGCTGGAATAGGCGGAATTGGCCGAGGAAGAAGCCTGGCCGATATCCGAGAGATTGATCGAGGTCGATGCGCCGGCGCCCGGCAGGATCAGCGACATTTCGGATGAAAACTTGAGCGGCGCATAGCGGACATAGCTGATCACCGGCGCCCAGATCGCGCCCAGCATGATCGCGCCGACCAGAAAATAGCGCGGCAGGCGACCGGAATCGTCCGGCTTGCCGCCGGCAGCAATCCGCCACAGGCTGAGCTTGCCGCCACGGGTGAGCTTCAGCACGCGCGGGAAATAGACAAAGGCGCGCAGCATGCGCTTCAACGGCCGTGGGGCCGAGCGCGCAGGCCTTTCAAGGGCGGGCCTGGCGTCGTCGGCCGGAATTTCGAAGTCGCTGGTTTTCATCGAACGGTCCCCACATTGAGTTCCCGTTCTAGATAAAGCCGAACGCCTTTGTCAGGCCGGCACCGTCGCACAGATGCGATGCCCTTTCGCGATTCCCCCTACCCGTTCGGATAGTTTCAGAACAGACCGGCGTTCTTGGCGATCATGGCGGCCATGGTGCGGTTTTTGGCATCGAGCTTGCGACACAGCGTCTTGACGTGCAGCTTGACGGTCACTTCCTGAAGATCGAGCGTGCGCGCGATTTCCTTGTTGGATTGGCCCTCGACCAGCCCCTTCAGCACCTCCATCTCGCGCTTGGTGAGTTTTTCAGCAAGCGGATGGGTCGCCTTCTCTTCCTTCTCGGTCATGAACTGGACGGGAGCATACTGCTCCCCGGCCGCCATGAAGCGGACGGCATGGATCAGGGATTTCGCCGGAAGACTTTTCGGCAGGAACCCGGCAGCGCCGGACGCCAGCGCCTCTTCGGCGACCTCGCGGCTTGCCGTCCCCGAAAGGATCGCAACGGGACTGCCGAAATTGAGCTTCCGCGCCTTTTCGAGACCGCCGAGCCCATCCATTCCCGGCATCGAGTAATCAAGCAGCACGAGATCGAAGGGACCTTCCTTGGTCATCAGCGCGGCGGCGCCATCAAAATCGGCGGCAACGGAAATGCGCAAACCCGGTTCATTGGCCAGAAAGGCGCAGATCGTGTCGCGCACCAGTTCGTGGTCATCGGCAATCAGTATCTTCATGGTTTGCCCCTTCCCGTGATCTGCACTGCATACTTCATCCATAACTGAAAAACCGCCACGCCGTAACCGCCGGCCCTCCCCAATTAGGCTAAGGGATAGGTCTCCAGAACCAAAGCCTATCCTTTGGCTATAAGAACCATCCGAAAGCATTAGCGAAAACTGCGTCGGCACAGTCGGACATCGCTTCTGCGACCTCTTCTGGCCTTCCTCGACGAACAAAACCGCGCAACGGTTCGCCATTCTCTCCATCAACGCAAACACGCATGTCGGAGAGACACATGACCGCCTTCAAGACAATTTCCCTTTTCGGACTTCCCATCGTCAGCGCCTCCCGCCAGGTCGTCGTGGCCGGTCTCCTTGAAAATCAGAACGAGAAGCAGAGCGTCGCCTTTGTGAACGCCCACTGCATCAATACCTATCAGGACGATGCATCCTATCGCTGGGCGATCGGCAAGGCCGACCACGTTCTGCCCGATGGCTCGGGCATGAAGCTTGCCGCGAAGATGCAGAAGACGTCGTTCGAGGAAAACCTCAATGGCACCGACCTGTTCGTGCCGCTCTGCAGAGAGGCAGCCCAGCGCGGCCTGTCCGTCTATTTCTTCGGCAGCAAGCAAGGCGTCGCCGAAGACGCCGCCGAAAAGGCGCGGGAGCTGGCGCCGGGGCTGAAGGTCGCCGGTACCCGGCATGGCTATTTCACCAAGGATGACGAAGCCGGCATCATCGACGCGATCAATGGCTCTTGCGCCGACATCGTGCTCGTCGCGCTTGGCGTGCCGATGCAGGACGTCTGGATCGCGCGCAACCGCCATAGGCTCAACGCAAACCTGGTGATGGGCGTTGGTGCACAGTTCGATTTCTGGGCAGGCCGCGTTTCCCGCGCACCGCATCTGCTTCGCAAGACCGGTTTCGAGTGGGTATGGCGGCTGATGATGGAACCGAAGAGAATGGCAAAGCGCTACCTCATCGGCAATTTCCGCTTTCTCGCGACGGCATGGCGCGAAGCGCGGCGCGTCCGCGAAGGCCGGGTGCCCGGCGCCGTCAAGGGCAAGCGCCTGCTCGACATCGCCGTCGCCTTCTCTGCCATCATGATGCTCTCCCCCTTGCTGGTTGGAGCTGCCATTGCCGTTGCTGCAACGTCGCGCGGACCGGTGTTCTTTCGACAGATACGCATCGGCGAGAACGGCAGGCCGTTCACCATGTACAAGTTCCGCTCGATGTTCCGGGACGCGGAAGCCCGCCGCGCCGCCCTGCTTGCCACCAGCGACCGCGAAGGCATCTGCTTCAAGTCCCGACATGACCCGCGGATCACGCCGGTCGGCCGCATCATGCGCAGGCTTTCGATCGACGAACTGCCGCAGATTTTCAACGTGCTGAAGGGCAACATGTCGATTGTCGGCCCGCGGCCCGCCCTCCCGCAGGAGGTAGAGGCCTATCACCCCGAGGCCCGGTCGCGGCTTGCGGCCAAGCCCGGCATCACCGGCCTCTGGCAGGTTTCCGGGCGCGCCGAGATCGGCTTCGAGCGCATGCTGCAGATGGACAATGCCTATATCCGCTCGCGCAGCATCCTGCTCGATCTCACGATCATCGCGCTGACCGTGCGCGCGGTATTTTCCGGTCGGGGTGCCTACTAGGCACCCGATCAGGCTTGTTTCCGGCGGTCGCATGGCAGCGGCCGCACAAACCTATCCTTTCGGATAGTGGCGCCATCCTTGATTGCTCAAACCGGCAGCGCAAGACGGCGTACAACACGGGCTACGATCAAAAATCGCAAAGGTTGATGACCATGAAAAAGCTTGCTTACGCCGCCTTCGCCGCGCTTCTGGTTGCCTCGTCGGCATGGGCCGAGGACCTGGCAAGGCCCGAGGGGCGCGTCATCCTCACGGTTTCCGGCAATATCGACGTGACCAATGTCGACAGCGAGATCGCCGAATTCGACCTGGCCATGCTCGACGCCCTGCCGCAGACCAGCTTCCGCACGAAGACCATCTGGACGGAGGGCAATGCCGAATATTCGGGTGTCGAATTGAAGACCCTGCTCGATACCGTCAAGGCCGATGGCACGCAATTGCTGATGACCGCGCTCAACGACTACGCCATCGAAGTGCCTTCAAGCGAAGCTGTTGCCGGCGGCCCCATTCTGGCGACGCGGGTAGACGGAAAACCGCTTTCGATCCGCGACAAGGGGCCTGTCTGGGTCATCTACCCCTTTGATGACAAGCCATCCTACAAGACAGAGGTCACCTATTCGCGTAGCATATGGCAATTGAAATCGATCGAAGTGGAAGACTGACACGATGCATGACAGGGCGGGCTACGACAAAAGCGCCCGCAGGCCGCGCGACCTGAAGGGAATTTATGCCGCCGCCGGTCTCCTGCTGCTGGGCGTCGTCCTGGTGCTGAGCCTTCTCGCCGCGCAGCTCATACAGGAACTCGCCCGGCTGAAATCGGCATCCTCCGACAATGTCCAGTGGTCGATGGCCCAGGTTCAGGTCGAGCTGCTGATGTTCGAAAGCGCCGTCGATGATGCGATCCACGATACCACCGGGGACGCGCTCGCCGATGTAAGGCAGCGCTTCGACATCTTCTACAGCCGGATCGTGACCCTGCGCGACGGCCCTGTGTTCAGCAAGCTGACCAGCGGATCGGACATCTCAAGCGACTTGAACGCCGTCGCCGATGCGCTGACCCAACTCATTCCCGTCATCGACGGGCCCGATGATGCGCTCGCAGCCGCCCTGCCCGTGCTCAATGACACCGCCGTCGCAATGCGGGACGATGTGCGCCAAATCACGCTGAGTGGTGTCAGGTTCATGGCCGAGCAGTCCGACAAGGACAGGCAGGCCTTCTCGAGCCTGCTGCTGCACACCGGGCTCGTGACCGCCGGCGTGATGGCCGCCATGTTCATGGCGCTGTTTCTCGCGGTCTGGCAGTTCCGGATCGCGCGGATCAGAAGCGAGGAATTGCAGACCCAGAACCTTCTGTACGAAAGCGCGATCAACGCGTCGCTTGAAGCGATCATCGTCTCCGACGAGACCGGGCGTATTCTCGACTTCAATCCGGCCGCCGAAAATCTCTTCGGCTACAAGCGCGAACACACGCTGGGCGTTTCGGCGGAAAAACTGATCATCCCGAAGGAAGACATTGCGCTTCACCGCGAACGGCGCAAGCAGTTTCTCGAAACCTATCGCGGCGGCGACAGCAATCTCACAGGCCGTTTCGAGATCAACGCGATGCGCGCAAGTGGCGAGGTGTTCCCGGCGGAAGTCTCCGTCGGCCTGACACGAAGTGGCGACGGCCGCATCATCGTGACCTATATGCGCGACATCTCGGATCGCAAGCGCGTCCAGCGCGACCTTACCCAGGCGCGCGACGATGCAGTGGCAACGGCCAAGGCCAAGTCTGACTTTCTCGCCGTGATGAGCCATGAGATGCGCACGCCGCTCAATGGCGTCATGGGTCTTCTCGACATGCTGAACGAGACCAGGCTTTCGCGGAAACAGCGCGACTATGTCGAAACCGCGATCGCCTCCGGCGAAATTCTGCAGGGCCATATCGACAATGTGCTCGACATCACCCGGATCGAATCCGGCGTTGCCCGTCTGACGCCATCGCGTTTCGACGTGACGCCGCTGCTGACCGAGATCAAGAAGATGAATGATCCTGCGGCCAATGCGCGCGGCAACAGCATCGAAGTCGACGTGGACGAGGGAGCGGCAGTCTTTCAGCAGGACCGTCACGGGCTGCGTCAGATTCTGATCAACCTTGTCGGCAATGCCGTCAAATTCACCGAAAACGGACAGATCCGGCTCCGGGCCGCCTCCGGCCCTCGGGAAGGTTGGCTCGAATTCTCTGTCAGCGATACGGGTATCGGCATCAGCGAGGAAGACCGCGCGCGCATCTTCGACGACTTCATCATGCTCGATCCGTCCTACAAGCGGACGGCGCCCGGCTCCGGGCTCGGGCTCGGCATCTCCCGCCGGATCGCCGAACTCATGGGCGGCGAGATCGGCGTCGACAGCACGCCCGGAGAAGGCAGCCGTTTCTACCTCCGGGTTCCAGCGCTTGAGGCCGTTTCGCCCGCGCCAGCCAAAACCGAGCCGGAGAATGATCCGCTTGTCCCGGCACTGCAGGCCGGGCTTTCCGTCCTGCTCGTCGAAGACAACGAGACCAACCGTTTCGTGGCAAGGGAAATGCTCGCAAAACACGGTTGCCGGATCGTCGAGGCGCATGATGGCATCGAAGGCGTGGAAAAGGCTGAGCAGGCGCGCTTCGACGTGATTTTCATGGATGTGAGCATGCCGCGCCTCGACGGCATCGGCGCGACGCGCGCCATCCGCGAGGGCGGCGGGCTGTCGGCCAAAACCACGATCATCGGCCTGACCGCCCATGCTCTTCCCGACGAGCGGCTGAAGCTCTCGGCGGCAGGCATGGACGATTGCATCATCAAGCCCTTGCGAAGCGCGAAGGTGCGCCAGGTCCTTGCAAGCCTCACCGCCCGTCAGGACGCCGAATCCATCCCGCCCCACGAGCCGCTTTCCCGATTGGATGATTTCGACCTCATCGACCACGAGACCCTGGCGGAACTTGCAGAGGCCCTTCCGCCCGAACTTTTCGTGCAGCAGCTTGAACGGTTCAGACACGAATTGTCAGAAACCAGGTGGCTCACCAGCCCCGACCCCGATCAGCTTGCGGCGCAGGCGCACAAGATGGCAGGCTCTGCGGCCGTCTTCGGGGCACTGGCGTTGCGGTCTGCACTGCTGGAACTGGAATCGAACGCACGCCTTGGTGCGAATGTCCAGCTACTCTGCGCTGCCGCGGAAGATCTTGCCGCAAGAACGCATGCCGCGCTTGCCGACCTCACGGACTGATCCGACCGCTAGATGAATACGCCAAGCGCGCCGATGATGCCGAGCTTCGTGGCGAGGTCGGTTATGTTGATGACCGAGGAATCGTAGCAGGCGAGCGCATCGCCCGGCATGAGATAGGGATCGAAATCATCCCGGTCGCCGCGCCGCAGAAGCTCTTCGAGATTGCGCTCGATCACGATCGACTGGCCCGTGATCGGGTTGCGGGTAAAGAGCACCGCCGACCGGTTCGAATTGGTGAGCCTCGCGCCGCCGACGCAGTTCAGGCTGAACACGCCCTGCAGGAACCGCGTGCCGTAGCGCAGCTCCACCGTATCCTTGGAAATCGCGGCCTGCGCATTTGAAGACGCCGGCACTGCGAGATTGGACATGAACACCTTGACCCCGGGCGGCGACACTGCCGACGGCGCCATCAGCTCTTCCTGGAAACAGTTGCGGCTCGGGATTTCCACCTGGTCACCCTCAAGCAGGATCGGGTCCGGATAGGCATGACCGGTGATGACGTTGCGCATGTCATAGACCGTCTGATGGCCGCCGCGCCACACCGATACGCGGGAGAGATCCGCGTCAGGGCGAACGCCGCCCGCAGACTGCAGCGCGCGGGCAAGCCGTCGGCCGCTGGCACGCCCGCCGATGGTTTCCTGGCGCAGCTGATCGAGAGAGGTGCTTTCGACGGAGCCGATGGTCACGGACCCTGGTTCGAATACCGCTCCGGCCACGAAGACCCGCGCCGAGGCAAAATCCATCACCCGAATCGAGACGAGCGGCACGGTGTTGTAGAGTTCTGCATTGATCAGAACCCTGCGGACCGATTCCTCAACGGAATCCACCGAACGGCCCTTGGCGCTGACCGGCGGCACATGCATCAGCCTGAGCGTGCCATCCTGTGAGATTTCATATTTCCCGGATATGAGCTCGTCGTCGGACACGGAGACATCGATCAGATCGCCGGGCGATAGAATGTCGATATCGGGCGGGACCATGCGGCTGCCGGCGGGACCGAGACGCTGATCGGGCGCGCAGCGCTGTGCATTCATGAGAACGGAAGATTTCCTCAACCGCTCGGCCTCGTCGTCCGTCGTCTCGCGATACTGGGCCTGATAGCTTTCGCCCTGCTTCACGTTCTCGCTGTTCTCGATCGGCTCGAGCGAGGCGCAGCCCTGCGCCAGTGCAAGCAACGCCAAGATCGCAAGGCGGGCGGCAGACGATTTGAGACGGTTTTCCAACGCGGTGACCCATACTGAAGGCGGCTTTCTTACGCGACCGCCAATACGCCCAATAAACACATGGCCTTGCGACCTGTCGCCTATACCAAAGGATAGGACACAAAGCCGAACGGGCGTTTCGCTAATCTTCGGAACCCCCAAAGACCGCCCTCCTCTCACGTATAACCCTAGCACAACGAAACAACACGTCCACCGCTTCAACAAAGGCCAGGATAACAAGATGAACACGCTCAGACACATGATTGCTGATGCTGCGTCTTCGCCGCTTCTGCGCGGCGCCTCGGCCTATCTGGCGTCGGAGGCCGCAGCCAAGGTCTCCCGACTGGCGGTCGTCGTCGCGATGGCCCGTTTTCTCTCTCCTCTCGAAATAGGCATCGCGGCGGCGGCCATGGCCGGCTCCGACATTCTCAAGTCGCTTGCAGAAAACGGCGTCGGCCAGCGCATCATCATCGCGACCGAAGCCGAACTTGCAGCGGTCTGCAAGCGCGCCCACCATATCTTCTGGGTCTGGTGCACGGGGCTGACCGTACTGCAGGTCGCCATCGGCGCCGGCTTCTGGCTTGCGGGCGGCAGCCTGATGGGCTTTGCCCTGATGGCGCTTCTGGGCCTCGAATACATGTTCATGCCCGGTGGCCTCGTGCAGTGCGCGCTGGCCATGCGCAAGGGCAAGCTGGCACAGACGGCCGCTGTCGCCGGCGCGCAGAATGTCAGCGCAAATCTCCTGACCTGTGTGCTGGTCGCGGTGTTTCCAAGCCCGCTCTCCGTGGTCGTGCCGAAACTCGTATCAGCGCCCGTATGGCTGATCGGCATGCGCCGGCTGGTGGCCTGGAAACCCGAACGCGATGTCGCGCCCGCTCCATTCTCGGCCTTCGCCCGTTTCGGTGCGTCGGTGCTTGCGATCGAATTCGTGAAGGCGCTCCGAGCGCAGGCCGACAAGCTGATCGTCGGCGCCGTGCTCGGCACCAAAGCCCTCGGCATCTATTTCTTCGCCTTCAACGCTGGCGTCGGCATCTCGACTTCGCTCGCAACCGCCCTGTCGACCGTGCTCTTTCCCTATCTGTCGACGAGCGGCAACCGGGTGCTGGCGCTCAAGCGTGGCCTGATGCTTGCCATGACGGCTATCACCGTCCTGGCGCTTGCCCAAAGCATCGCCGCCCCATCCTACGTCGCCCTGGTCTTCGGTTCGCAGTGGGATGAGGTTGCACCGCTCGTTGCGATCCTCTGCCTGATGGCGATCCCGAACATGCTGTGGTCGGTCACTGCCCAATGGCTGCGCTCCGGCGGCAATCCCGAACGCGAGCTCGTGCTGTCATTGATTGCAGGCGGCATCATCACCGCCGCCGCGATGATCGCCGCGCCCCATGGCCTCAAGGCCCTTGCGATCGCAACGCTGGCCGCAGCCACCGTCGCCCAGCTTGCCGTATCCGCCCCCGTACTCGTCAAGGCATTCGGCCTGACGGCCACGAAACTCAACAAAACCGCCTTCCAGGGAGCCTGATCATGCCCACTTTCTCGGTTATCATTCCCTGCTTCAACGCAGCCAGCACCATCCGCAGAACGCTGTCGTCGGTGCTCGACCAGACCTTCGGCGACTTCGAAGTCATCATCGTCGACGACGGTTCGACAGACGATACCGTCGCGGTCGTCAAGACCATCGCCCGGAATGAACCCCGCATCACTGTGGTGCAGCAGGAAAACAGCGGCCCGAGCGTTGCCAGAAACCGGGCGGTGTCCGAATTCGCCAAAGGCGCGCTGATTGCCTTTCTCGATGCCGACGATATCTGGCCGGTCAACCGGCTTGAGATTCTGCAGGCACGTTTCGCCGGGTCCGATGCTCTCGATGTCGCCTATGGTCGCGTCGCATTCTTCAGCGAGAACCCCGAAAACGTCGAGACATTCTCGACGGTGTCGAAACGCCCGCTGACAGTCACCGACCTGATCGCCGAAAACGAAACCTGCACGATGTCGAACATCGTCGTCACCCGCGCCGCCTACCTCAAGTCCCGCGGTCTGAAGGCAGAGATCGTTCACGGCGAGGATGTCGAGTGGCTGGTGCGTCTGGCAGCCGGCGGCGCGCGGATCCAGGGGATCGATCGCGTCCTGACCTTCTACCGGACGAGCCGTCGCGGCCTGTCATCGAACCTTTTCGCAATGCGCGCCTCTTTCGAAACGGCGCTTGCGACAGCGCGGTTTCTCGACGTTCCGTTGTCGGAACAGCAAATCGACGCGGCCGAGGCAACCTATCTGCGCTACCTCGCCCGCCGCGCGCTCAGGCTCGAGGCAAAGCGCGGCATGGCACTCAAGCTTTCACTGGAAGCGCTCCGGCTCAGCCCGCGCGCTTTCTTCAAACAGCCGGCACGCGGTGTCCTGACACTTGCCGCAGCCACACTTCAATCCCTGAGCCCCAGCGTCTTCCGGCGCATTGCGGCATGCCACTAACCACCACCAGGAGGATGTTATCATGACCAGGCAGCACCCCATCGCCAGCATCGTCGTACCGGCCTACAACGCCGCGACAACCATCCGCGAAACGCTTGTTTCCCTGATGGAACAGAGCTTTACCGATCTTGAAATCCTCGTCGTCGATGACGGTTCGAGCGACAGCACCGCGGAAATCGTCAAGCGTTGCCCGGACCCCCGCGTCCGCCTGATCAGCCAACCGAACCGCGGACTGGCGGGCGCGCACAACACCGGCATTGCGCTTGCGAAGGGCAAATATATCGGCTTCTGCGATGCAGACGATCTGTGGCTCCCCGAAAAGCTAGAACTTCATATCCGCCACCTCGAGCAGAACCTTGATGTCGGCATCAGCTTTTCGGGCTCCAGCCTGATCGACCGCAGGGGCGAGCCCGTCGGCATCAATCAGACTCCGAAGCTTTCAAACATCACCGCGGCAGATGTGTTCTGCCGCAATCCGATCGGCAACGGCTCTGCCGCCGTCCTGCGGGCAGAAGCGCTGAAGGGTTTCGGCTATCGTCCGGCAGGCGAAACCGAGCGCGACTGGTGGTTCGACGAAAACTTCCGGCAGTCCGACGACATAGAGGGCTGGCTGCGCTTCATCCTGACCCAGGACTGGAAGATCGAGGGCATTCCCGGCCACCTGACGCTCTATCGCATCCATGTCGGCGCGCTTTCGGCCAATGTCGAACGGCAGTTCCAGACCTGGTGCGCGATGCGCGACAAGATCGCCCGGATCGCGCCCGACCTCGTCGCCCGCCACGGCAATCGCGCGGAAGCCTATCAGTTGCGCTATCTCGCACGCCGGTGCGTTTCGATGCGCCAGGGTCGCAAGGCGCTGTCCTTCGCGCTCCGCGCGCTGAAGGCCTCGCCGCGCCCGTTCTTCGAAGAACCGGTGAAGTCTACCGTGACCCTTGCTGCAGCCGCGCTGATGGCGCTTGCGGGCGATGGCGTCTACGGCCACCTCGAAAGCCGCCTGCTCGGCAACAGCAACGCCTGACAAAGGAAGATGAAGACCATGACCACCTATCACCTCATCGACGATGCCGGTTTTGGCGGCATCAACCGGATGCTCGATCATCTCACCACTGCGCTCGCAGAAACGGCCGGCACGCATGAGATCGTGCGCGTCAAGCGCGGCCAGCTTTCGCCCCCGCGCCTTGCCGATGCGGAGCAGATCGTCTCCCACCTCTCGGTCTGCTGGAAGAACATGCCGCTGATGACGGCGTTGCGCGCCCGCTATGCCAATACGCCGCTGGTCCATGTGGAGCACAGCTATTGCGAGCGTTTCGTGGCAGCCGAAGTGGAAAACCGCGACCGGTTCGAAACGCTCCTGTCGGCCGCCTATGCCCTTTTCGACAAGATCGTCGCCGTCAGCGCCGAACAGGGCGAGTGGCTCGGCCGGAAGTTCGTCTCACGCAACCATCTTGCCGTCGTCTCGCCTTGCGTGCGGCTCGATGAATTCTTCGCGCTGGAGGACAGGCGCCCAACGGAAAAGATCGTCATCGGCGCGCTCGGCCGGTTCGACCGTCAAAAAGGGTTCGATATCCTGATCGAAGGGCTCCTCCTTTCCGGACGTCAGGATGTTGAATTGCGGCTTTACGGCTCAGGATCGGAGGAAGCGCAGTTGAAAGCGCGTGCCGGCACCGATCCGCGCATCAAGTTCTGCGGCTTTGCAAAAAGTCCGGCTGCAGCGATGGCCGACTGCGATCTGATCGCGATGCCATCGCGCTATGAACCTTACGGCCTCGTGGCGCTTGAAGCCATGGCCGCCGGCCGGCCGGTTGCCGCATCGCTTGCCGACGGGCTTTCCGGCCATGTCAGGAACGGCGGCTTTGGCGTCGGCGACAATTCGCCGGAGGGTTGGGCCCGTTTTCTGCAGGCGTTCGAGATCAACACGTTTCGACGGGGCGCCGTGTCCCTGAGAGAGCGAGCGAAGGAGGCTGAGCAGGTATTCGCAGAACGCTGGCTGCGACTGCTCGGTGACCTGAAGGACCAATCCCCCAGGTACCAGATGGCCGCCTAGAACCATCCACGCTCGCAAACGGGGCTCGCCGGTTTCGATCGGCGGGCCCCACCTTTCTCATCCGGGCTTCGCCCGCATGCCCACGCCTCCCCGAAAGCTGCCAAGGAGGCCAGAAAGTGCAAGAGCAGCAGATACGGCCAAAGCTGCAAGGCCGCGTCATACGAACGATCGTGGCGATGTACTCAACGGAGAGCGATGGCACGCGACAGAAAGCAGAATGACCCTTGAAATTGTTCGAACCGGCGGTGAGCCTATGACCCATGTTCCACCATCACAGCGCTACATCGTTTTCGATGCTGTCCGAGGTCTGGCTGTCCTGCTCGCCATGGTCGACCATGTGAAAGTGCAGTTCGTACCCGACTTTCATCTCTTGCTCCCGCTCACCCGGCTGTCGACGCCAAGCTTCATCATCGTGTTCGGCGTGATGATCGAGCTCGCTTATCTTTCAAAACTGCGCGCCGGCGCGCCGATTTCGCAGGCGAGGCGCCGGATTGCGGTACGCATGGTGCAATGTCTGTCGCTGTTTTCCGTCATCACCCTTGCCGCAATGGTGTCGGGAAATCTTGGCCTTGCCGAGGGCGCACGCGCCCTTGCAGGTCTCGGACCGGGCCGCTTCAGCGAGATCCTGATGATCTACGCTCTGCTATTTTCTGTGGTTCTGGTGCTGCTGCCACTTTTTGTGCGCTACGGCGCCTATCTTGTTCTCGGGCTCGCCGCGCTCGGCTGGGGCCTGAAGGGTATCGCTGCCGGCAGCCTGGACGCAACCGTGCCCTACGTCCTTACCTTCTTCACCGGTATCGGCACGGGCTATGGTCCGGCACTTCTGCCCGCGATGACCTTTCTCGCCTTCGGTCTCGCCCTCGGAGAGGTGATGACCGCGCGCCGACGCAAGGTCCTTCCCGCCATTCTGGTAATGCTGGCCGCACTTATTCTATCACACGAGCTCTCAAACGGCGTGATGGATGCCGGTCGCCGTTTTATCGCGCACCGCTGGACCAATCACCCGGGTTATTTCGCTGTCGGCATCCTCGGGTTCAGCGCCATCAGCCTCTTTCTGATGATCGTGCAGCGCACCCCCTATTTGAAGCATCTGACAGCGGGGCTAGCGCGTGCAGGCAAACAATCCCTCTTCATCTATGGCGGCGGAAACCTGGTGCTGAACCTGCTCCCGGCCTTTGAAATCGCGCGGGCTGCAGGTGCGGGTCTGGCCTTCGGTTTTATGATGGCGCTTTTCGGCGCCGCCTTCATCCGCACCAGGCGACCGGCATGCCAGCACCCCTCCTCACAAATCAGGGGCGCGCGCTTCCAACAGCACTTCCTAAGTTTCACAAAACCGAAAAGGGCCTGAAACAGAACTGTCACACGACCGGTGCATTGATGGCGTCGAAGATTGCAAAGCATTGCAAAACGCCTCTCACCGGTCTCAGCAGGGTCTTCCGACTGCGGCCGACAGCTCGGAACAGACCCCATGAGCGCGATCGAAATCGAGAACGTCGAGAAGTCCTTCGGCAAGACCAGCGTATTGCAGGGTATTTCGCTTTCGATCCGTTCGGGCGAGTTCGTTGCGGTCCTCGGTCCGTCGGGGTGCGGCAAGACCACGCTGCTGCGGGCCCTGGCCGGGTTCGAGCCGATCGATCGCGGTGCGATCCGGGTCGGCGACACGCTTCTTTCCGGAAACGGGCGCCACCTTCCCCCGGAAGAGCGCGGTATCGGCGTCGTGTTTCAAAGCTACGCGCTGTGGCCGCACATGACGGTTTCGGGCAATGTCGCCTTCGGCCTCAAGGTCAAGGGGATCGGCCGCGCCGAGCGAGAGGCGCGCACGGCCCGCGTTCTGGAGACAGTCGGCCTGACGGCATTTGCCGATCGCCGCCCGGCCGCCCTTTCCGGCGGGCAGAGGCAGCGCGTCGCGCTCGCCCGCTGCCTTGCCATGGATGCAAGCCTTGTGCTGCTCGATGAGCCGCTTGCCAATCTCGACGTGCATCTGCGCGGAGAGATGGAAGAGGAATTCGCCCGCTTCCACGCCCGCTCCGGCGCCACCATGTTCTACATCACCCACGACCAGTCCGAAGCGCTGGCGCTCGCCGACCGCGTCGCGGTGATGGACAGGGGGACGATCAGCCAGTTCGCAAGCCCTTCCGAACTCTACAGCCAGCCCGCCAACGAGATGGTGGCAAGCTTTATCGGCGAGGGACAGATCGCGCCGATCGAGGATTTCCAGCCTGATCGAAGCGGCTATGGTTTCGCGCGCTTCTTCGGAGAACGCGTGCGGGTGCGAAACCGCCCCTCGGCCCTGCCAAGCGGCGCGGCGCGGGTCGCCTTTCACCCCGTCGACCTCCGTCTGACGGACACCGGCGGCGTTTCCGCCACCATCCGCCGCATCACCTATCGCGGCGATATCCTGCGGGTCGAGCTTGCCGCCGGCCCGGAAGAAAAAACCCTTTTCATGAACGTCCCTGCCCCGGCCCGCATTGAAGCCGGGCAGCGCGTAGCCGTCACGCTTGCAGACGGCTGGGTCCTTCCGGACCTGAAAGCAGCAGAACTCTCCCACTGAGCCAAACAATCGAGGAAATCCCCGATGAAACTCTCCATGCTTGCCCTTGCGACGGTCAGCGCACTTGCCTTTTCGGCTGCCCACGCTGAGGAAACCATCACGCTCTACACCAGCCAGGCGCCGGAACAGGCCCAGGAAACGGTCGACGCCTTCGAAGCCGCCAATCCTGACATCAAGGTCAACTGGACCCGCAACGGCACCTCGGCACTGATGAACGTGATGCGTGCCGAAATCGAAGCCGGCAACATCCAGCCCGACGTCCTTCTGGTCGCAGACCCGATCAACCTCGGCACGCTCAAGGCCGAAGGCCATCTGATGGCCTATCCGGACGCTCCGGTCGACGGCTACGACCAGGCCGCCTACGACAAGGACATGACCTATTTCGGCACCAAGGCGATCACCACGGGCATTGCCTACAACACCGATATCGCCGAGCCGGTCGAAAGCTGGAACGATCTTCTGGTCGAAGACAATCGCGGCATGATCGCCGTGCCGAGCCCGCTTTATTCTGGCGCCGCGCTGAACCACCTTCACGCGCTCATCAATGCGCCGGAGATCGGCTGGTCGTTCTACGAGGGTCTGAACGATCTCGACATCGTGCCCGAGGGCGGTAACGGACCGGCGACCAAGGCCGTTGCCTCCGGCATGGCGAAATACGCCATCCTGGTCGATGCCAACACGCTGCGCGCCAAGGCCGACGGTTCCCCCGTCGACTATATCGCCCCGAAGGATGGCGTTTCCTTCATCGGTGAGCCGGTCGCCATCATGAGCACGACCAAGCACGAGGAAGCGGCCAAGAAGTTCGTGGATTTCCTGCTCTCCGAACAGGGCCAGGAACTGGTGTCCAAGCAGGGCAACATCCCGCTGATGCCGGGCGTGGCCGCACCGGAAGGCTATCCGGAACTCTCCTCGATGACGCTGATCGGCTATGATGTCGACGAGGCCGTCAAGACCGACGAACAGGTCCGCGCGAAATTCGCCGAGATCTTCGGCCTGTAATCGCGATGTCCCTGTCGACCACAGCAACCGGAGAGCGTCCTACGTGGACGCTCTCCACCCTGTCCGGGCTCCTGAAGAAAGAGCGCGCGCTGATGCTGGCGCTTGCGGCGTTCGTCGGCATCCTGTCGGTTCTGCCGCTTGGACGGCTGATCTACGCAGCCTTCGTGACCGGCACCGGCTTTGAAATTGGCCGTATCGCCGATGTGCTGGGCGGCCGCCGCGTATTCGAGGCGACGGTCAACACGATCTGGATTTCGCTGTCGGCCACGGCCATTGCCACCGCCGCCGGTACGGTCGCCGCCCTTCTCGTCGGTGCAAGCGACATGCGCGGCCGCACTGCTTGGGTATTCGGCTTCGTCCTTCCTTTGATGATCCCGCCGCAGGTCATCGCGCTTGCCTGGATCCAGGCTTTCTCGCCGGCAAGCCCGGTGATGAACCTTCTCGGCATCAGCTTTCCGCCCGGCATGCGCCATCCGCTCTATTCTGCAGGCGGGATCGTCGTTCTGCTTGGCCTTTATAACGCGCCTCTGGTGTTTCTGGCGGTGCGGGCCAATCTGCGCCGCGTGCCCGCCGATCTGGTGGAGGCCGCCCGCGCCGTGGGCGCCTCGCCGCTCAAAGCCACGATCGGCGTGATTCTGCCATTGATCCGCGGCGGCATTTTCGCCGGAGCAGCGCTCGCCTTCGTGTCGTCGATCGGCAATTTCGGCATTCAGGCCATGCTCGGGATTCCCGCCCGCGTGCCGACGCTGATCACGCTGATCTACCGGCAGCTCAATTCCTACGGCCCCTCGGCGCTCAATGACATGGCGCTCCTCGCTTTGCTGCTGGCTGCTCTGACGATTTTCGGCATGGGCGTTGCCAGCTTCCTGAGCCGGATGGGCGACCAGCGCGTCGATGGCGCCTCGAGGCCCTTCAAATTCCCGCTCGGCCGGTTCCGTCTGCCCGTGACCGGGCTTGCATGGGGTTACCTTCTGGTTGCCCTGGCGCTGCCCCTTTCGGCACTAGCCGGCTCCGCCCTTGTGCGCGGATACGGTCAGCCGCTCACTATCGACACGCTGACCTTAGAGAATTTCGCCAACGCCATCCTCCATCACGAAGGCATCCGCAACGCCTTCTTCACCAGCCTGTGGCTCACGGGGCTCTCGGTCGCGATCCTCATTCCGGTCTCCGTCGCGCTCGGCTATTTCCTGAGCTGGCGGAAGGGCGTGACGCCGCGCCTGCTCTACCTTTCCTCCCAACTCGCCTACGCGCTCCCCGGTATCATCATCGGCGTGGCGATGATCCTGTTCTTCCTGAAGCCCCTGCCGATCGTGGGCGCCAGCCTCTACGGCACGGTCTGGGTGATCCTTGCCGCCTATCTCTCGAATTTTCTGGCGCTTTCGCTGCAGCCGATCCTTGGCGGCTTCGCGCAGGTCGAACGGTCGCTCGATGAAGCCGCGCAGGTGGTGGGGGCCGGGATATTCCGCAGGCTGAAGGATATCGTGCTGCCAGTGTTGGCCCCTGCGGCGGCGGCATCCGCAATCCTGGTGTTCATGACAGCGATCAACGAGATCCAGACCTCCGTCCTGCTCGTTTCCTCGCGCGCCCAGACCATCGGCCCGATGATCATCTTTCTGGAGGAGGCCGGATCATCGACGCTTGCCGCCGCCGTCGGCTGCCTGATGGTCGTCGTCATCCTCGCGCTGATGCTACTCAGCCTCACCTTTGCCAAAAGGCTTCCACAGGGAGTTCTGCCTTGGCACGACTGAAGGTGATCAGCGGGCTCAACCGCAAGAGTGCCGCGATCTTTCTGGTCGAGGCGGAAGGAAAGCGCGTCTTGTTCGATTTCGGCGACGGCCTCGACAAGGACGAACACCCCGACATTGGCGCGATCGGGACTGTGGATGCGGTCTTTCTCAGCCATGCCCATCGCGACCATGCGGGCTCGCTTGACCACCTCGACGACATCGGGAACCCGTGCGTCTTCGCAACCGGGCGAACGCTTGGCTTTCTGAAAGGCGAGCATGCGCCAAGCGCAGCGGAAATCATTCCCGAACAGGGTTCGTTCGAAGCCTGCGGCCTTTCGCTGACCACCGGACGCTGCGGCCATGCGCCGGGCGGCGTCTGGTTTCATATGCAAACGCCTTCGG
Organism: Martelella limonii; assembly: GCF_013344475.1. Taxonomy (GTDB): domain Bacteria; phylum Pseudomonadota; class Alphaproteobacteria; order Rhizobiales; family Rhizobiaceae; genus Martelella; species Martelella limonii. The sequence goes on from NZ_JABUOU010000001.1 coordinate 1,011,325, forward strand.
GCAACTTCATCTATACCGGCGACATCAGTCTGGAATCACGCGGGATGCCGTTCGACTATCCGCCGCCTGCATCGACCCTCGTCGTCGATGCTTCCTATGGCGACCGCGCGCAGGCTCTCGAAGACCAGATCGCGGCCATGTCCGCTTATGCCGAGGGTGGTGCCGTGCTCTGCTGTCCTTCCGCCGGACGCGGAACGGACATGGCACTCGCCCTCGCCGCCCGCGGCCACCAGGTGCATGTCAGCGCCGATGTCGGTGAAGAAATCGATGCGGCGACCGGCCGGTCGTTTTCCGTGGTGGATGGCGAAAGCGCTACGCCCCGGCAGGTGATCGTCGCGACCGAAGCCAATGCCGAAGCCGGGCTCTCGGCGGCGCTTCTGGCACGCGGGGGATTTCGTTTCGTGTTTTCGAGCCATGTCCCGAACGGAACGCCAGCGCGCCGCCTGATCGATCGCAGCGAGGCCGTGTGGCTTGCCTGGAACGTCCACCCGCGCAGGGGCGATGTCATTGCGCTCGCCGATCACTGCGGCGCGCGACAGGTCCTGCCGGCCTTTGTCGACATGGCCGCCGCCCCCGCGCTTGCCCGCGACCTCGGCGCACGGCTAAGACTGGAACCGGAGACGGAGATTTGACCATGACAGAAAAACGCCTCGGAGTTCCCGATCATGTGCCCGTAAGCGAAGCGCGCGAGGATGACCGTCCGCTGTTGTTTCCGGTCATTGAAAATGTCGGCCCATACGAGAAAACGCTCTTTCTCGGCAATCTTGCGGCCGCCGAAGATCCCGATTGCCTTTTCGAAGCCGGGATCACGGAAACGCTCAACGTTTCCATCAACATGTTCCCCGGACCGCTCGAGCTTGCAGACGGCACCCATATCCGCCGCTACCAGATCGGCATGATCGACGGCGCCGGCAATGATCCGCATCTCATGGCAGCGGCCGTCTATACCGTGGAAGGCCTGATGCGCGGCTATGTGCCCGCAAAGCCGCATTACCCCAAGCATCGCAAGGGCCACATTCTGGTCCACTGCCGCGGCGGGCGTTCGCGATCGGTCACCTTGATCGCGCTCTGGCTTTCCCGCTTTGTCCATGATCGGTTTTCAAGCTTCGATGATGCGCTTGCCCATCTTCGAGACCTCCGCGGGCTCGAAGACAACTACCCGCTGCCACCCATGCTTGCGCTTGCGCAAGAGGTCAGGTCACGCAATCTGCTGGGCAATGAACACGCGGCATAGGCAAGTCATGTCTGAAAAATTCATCTCCGCTGGCGATGTCGCCCGTCTCGCCGGCGTCTCCCGCTCCGCAGTCTCCCGCACCTTCACCGAAGGCGCAAGCGTCGCGCCCAAAACCCGCGACCGGGTGATGAAGGCAGCCGAAGAGCTCGGCTACCGGGTCAACCTTCTCGCCCGCACGCTGCACAAGGACCGCTCGGATCTCGTCGGCCTTGTCGGGGCGAACCTCTCCAATCCCTATATTTCCGCCCAGGTCGATGCGCTGACCGCAGCGCTCCAGGCACAAGGGCTGCAATGCATGCTGCTCAATCTGGCGGTTGCGCAAAATGACATGGAAAACGCGGTTGCAAAGCTGCTCGATTACAGGGTGCGCACCGTCGTCCTGCTGTCGGGCGCCGTTCCGGACGCGATGATGCGGCTTGCCGCCGCAAACGGCACGCGTCTCGTACTCATCAACCGGCCGCTGCCGGAAAAGATCGGGCTTGTCGATCTGGTCGAGGCGGATTCGGCCGCCGGCGGGGCGCTTGCCGCGCAGAGGCTGATTGCCGCCGGCTGCAAGAATGTCGCGGTCGTCCTGTCGGAATCCCGAACCTCCGCCAAGCTTGCACGCGCCGAAGCCTTCATCGACGTCATGGAGCGGCATCGCATTCCCGTCACGGAATGGAGCCGTGGACGCAACAATTACGAAACCGGCATCGAAGCCGCCCACGGATTGCTTTCCGAGGGAAGCATTGACGGGATCTTCGGGGTGACGGACGAGATCGCGCTCGGCGTGATGAACACGGCGCGTCACGCGCTCGGCCTCTCCGTTCCCGGCGATGTCTCGGTGATCGGCTTTGACGACGCGCCCATTTCCAACTGGTCGTCGCACCAGCTCACCACCATCAGCCAGTCGCTGTCCTCGCTCACGCGCGCCACGCTGAAAGCCGTCATGGGACCGGCGAATGCCCCCTCCTCCCACCACTTCATCCCCGTAAGCCTTGTCGAGCGGACATCGGTACGCGCGGCAGCTGCAGGGGACTGCCCGATGCGGCCATGACCGTCACGGGCGCGGCAACCACCATCGCACCCGAAAATGCGCGCGTGAGGAACCGGCTGCCAACCCACTTCGCGCCATTCGACAGACGCCATAGAAAGTCATCAGTCTTCCATGACGATCTGCAGCTTGATGTCCGACGGCCTGGCAGATGCGGCGCGTTCGAAGGCGGCGATGCTGTCTCTGAACGGGAAAGTCTCGGCCACCAGTGGCTTGAGGTCGACCTTTCCGGACGCGATCAGGTTGAGTGCCCGATCGAAAATATTGGCATAGCGGAACACCGTCTCGATCCGCGCCTCCTTGGCAATGGCGCTTGACACGTCAAATTTCACCGGTGCAACCGGAAGGCCGACAAGCACCACGGCGCCTCCGGGCCGAACGAGATCGAAGAGCGTTTCAAACGCCTTGCCACTGCCGCTCGCCTCGAACACGACATCCGCGCCCCAGTTGCCGGTCTCCCGCAGGACGACCTCTGCAAAGTCCTCCTCGCCGGCATTGACCGGAATGATGCCCGGATATTGCCCCGCGATTGCAAGCTTGGGGGCCGAAAAATCAGAGATGAACACCTTGGAGCAGCCGCCGGCAAGCGCGGCGAGCGCGACCATGATCCCGATCGTGCCGCAGCCGACCACGACCGCGACATCCCCAGGCGCGATCCGGGCGCGCGAGGCCGCCTGCATGCCGATCGCGAACGGCTCGACCATCGCGCCTTCCGAGAACGAGACGCGCTCCGGCAGCTTGTATGTGAATGCCGCGGGATGCACGACATAGGGCGCCAGCACACCGTGGATCGGCGGCGTTGCCCAGAAGCGGACGGCGGGGTCGACATTGTAGATGCCAAGCTTCGACGCACGGGAGCCAAGATCCGGCACGCCGGGCTCCATGCAGACCCTGTCTCCGACGGCGAAGTCCTTCACATTGGCGCCGACCTCGACGACGATGCCCGCGGCTTCATGGCCGAGAACCATCGGTTCACGCAGCACGAAGGGGCCGATGGCGCCGTGGGTATAATAATGGACGTCGCTGCCGCAAACGCCAACCGTGTGGATCTTGATCTTGACGTCATCCGGACCGACCGCAAGTGGCAGATCGATATCGCGGATCTTCAGGACGCCTTTCTGTTCGAGAACCAGAGCTTCCATGTTTGTGTGTCCTTATGAAATTCAGAGGCCTGACGCTCGAAGGCGCGTTAGAGCATGCCGGAGCGAACGGAAAAGAAGCGTGGCAGCGGGATTGAGATCACCACGCTGGCAACGGGAAGAGCGCCAAGCGCTACAGCGGAAAGACAAGGAATTCGAGACTTCTGCATTGAGAGCCTCCCAACCCCCGCATGCTGTCTGCTTTCGCAGGACCACAGGCACAAATGCCAGCTCATCCGCCAGCATCAGCTTCCGATAATCGGCCCTTGTGGGCGGCAAACCATTCAGACAGTTCAACACAGCACGTCAAGGCCGGCGACGCAGAAAGCGACATGATGCTCCCTCACCACGCTGCGGCATTATCTAAGTTCTTCGGCCGGTTTTGTCGATAGCTGCCTCGCAGGCACATCAGGTTCGGAGGCACAATAGAACTTGTGCGTTCGGAAACGCAGGCTTGCACATGCGAACTTGCACATGCAGAAAATATGATATTTATGGTCAGGTTATACGGCTTTGGCTGACCGCACCGGCGTCACCGCTGAAGGCATCGTCATGTTGCCGAAGCAGTCGTGCGTGAGCCAATATTTGAAAACGGTATCCTGTCTTGACCTATCGGCATTCCATGTTGTGCCACACAAATGGCATCCGGCCGGTCTTGCCCGTGCAGTGGCGAGGCCTTGACGGCCTTGTCGGCGTCTACTGGGAGGCGGAAGGCGATCAGGGCGCAAACGCCTATTATCTCTCTCCCGACCCCCGGATCGTCGTCTTCTTCAACGATGTCGCAGATTGCATTCGCGTGTCGAACCGTGGTGGCGTGTTTTCCGGCCATGAACGGCCGCTGACGCGGGCAATTTACGTGCCGGCGGGCGTTCCGATGTGGACGCAGTTCACCGCCCGTCATCGCTTCTCCCATCTCGACCTCCACCTGCATGAGGACCGGCTGATGCGCTTCCTTGCGCCATCGACCGGCAGTTCCGCGGCACGTGCCATCCTGCGCCGTCCGGCGGAAATCGACGATGTCGGCCCGATCGGCACGCTTGCCGGCATGATCGTCGATGAATTGGCCAATCCCGCGCATCATCCGCTCTTTGCCGAGAACCTTGTCGGCAGCCTTGCAACCGCCCTGCTCGACATTCCCGCCGAAACCGGCAAACGCACGTCCAACGGCCGGATCACGCAGGCGCAGATGAACCGCCTGCTGCAGCGCTTCGACGCATCGCCCGACGGGCGCATGACGGTTGGCGAGATGGCAGAGGCCGTCGGCCTTTCCGAGAGCTGGTTTTCCGAAGCCTTCCGCCAGACCACGGGAAAGACGCCGCTGCAATGGCAGCTTGCACGGCGCGTGGAACGCGCCAAGGGCCTGCTCGGGGAAAGCGCAACCAGCGTTGCCGATGTCGCGGCACAGCTCGGCTTTTCCGATCAGGCGCATCTTACCCGCGTGTTCCGCCAGATCACCGGTGAAACACCGGCTGCCTGGCGCAAGGCGCTCTCTACGGGCGGGTGAAGGAAGGCCCGCAACGATGCGGGCCAGCCCTTGATCCGTCTCACCAGGTCTGGCGCAGCGTCACATAAACGGCTCGGCCCGGATTGTACCAGTCGGCGCCGTAGCCGCCATAGGCGACGTATTTCTCGTTGAAGAGATTGGTGGCGTTGACCTGCAGCGTCGTGTGTTCGGCGACATCGTAGGAGAAGGCCGCATCGAACGTGATGTTCGGGTCGGACTTCACGAGATTGTCCTCTCCGAAATAATAGGCGCTCTGGTAATGTGCGCCGAGACCGAAGGTCATGTCGCCGCGCCGGCCCTCGCCTTCCAGCGTGTAATCCACCCACAGCGAGGCGACATTGTTGGGCACGAAACCGAGCTGGTTGCCGACATTGCCCCGTGTGCCGTTTTCCACAATCTCCGACATCATGTAGGAATAGGCTGCCGTCATGCTGAAATTGTGCGGCAGTTCGGCCTTGGCCTCGAGATCGATACCGCGCACCCGCGCCTCGCCGATCGATTCCTGCAGGCTGGTCGCAGGATTGGTGACCGTGATATTGGTTTTCGACAGGTCGTAGAGCGAGACGCTGAACAGGGCCGGAAAGGCGAGCGGCGCGTATTTCAAGCCGACTTCGTACTGCTCGCCGCGTTCCGGCTCGATTCCGAGCGTGGGCGGCGCCACCGACTGGGCATAGCTCGCATAGGTCGAGACTTCGTCGGTGATCTTGTAGGTCAGCCCAGCGCGCCCGGTGAACTCGCTGTAGTCGCCCGTTGTGTTGGTCCCGGAGAGCTGGTTGAGCTGCTCGAGATTAAGCCAGTCGTTGCGCAGGCCGACGGAGGCAATCAGCTTTTCGGAGAAGGTCAGCTCTTCCAGCACGTAGGCCGAGGTCGTGATCTGGTCGTTCTTGGTGCTGGCGTAGGGGCCCGCGTAGTTGGGCCCGCCCGAGCGAACCGGATTGGTCCAGTCTATGCCCGGTGCAACGTCATAGTAGCTGACATTGGTGCCGGAATAGGTCTCGTACTGCATCCCCGCCAGCGTCCGGCTGTCGACATTGGCGAAGGACGTATCGTACTCGAAATGCGCATCGATGACGAAATCGTCATAGGACTGGGCATTGCCGAAATAGTAGCGGTCGGCGATGGTGTCGCCGTTGCTGACCGGCTCGTAGACATAGGCATAGCCAAAGCCGGTTTCGCTGCTCGAATAGCGCGTCCGCGAGCTGAAGATGAGCCCCGAACCGAAGTCGTGATCGAACATCCACGTGACGGTATTGCGGGTCACATCGTTGTAGTTGTAGTCGGGTTCGCCAAGAAATGTGCTGCGGCTGAAGTCCGAGCCGATCGGGTAACCACCGCTGCCGGGCGTGCCGTCGAGGTCGAGATAGTCGTAGATCAACGTCATCTCGGTAGCGTCGTCGATGCGCCAGGTGAGGCCGCCCATGATGAAGCTCTCGTCATCATTGGAATAATCGTATTCCGCATCCGCGTTCTGGAATTTCCCCGTCAGGCGGTAGGAGAGCGTGTCATCTTCTGTGATATTGTCGCCGAAATCGAAGCCGACCTCGGCGTGATCGAAGGAACCGCCGGTGATATAGGCTTCGCCAAACCGCTCGCTGCGCGGTTTCTTCGAGACGAAATTCACGGTCCCGCCCGGGTCCGAAACGCCGAAGATCGTCGAATCAGCCCCCTTGAGGACTTCCACACGCTCGAAAGCGTAAGGCTCCTCGCGGATGCCCCCGAAGGGGTCTCCGAGCGGAAGGCCGTCGCGATAGCTGTAAGCGTCGAAGCCACGGATCTTGTAGTAGTCGAAGCGGTCGTCGGAACCGTAGAAGTCCGTGGTCACGCCCGAGGTGTAATCCAGCACCTGCTCGACGGTCTGGGCATCGCGGAACTGGATTTCCTTGGAAGTAATGACGGATACGGACGCTGCGGTATCGAGGAAATCAGTCGCGAGCTTCCCGCCGCCGGTATTGCCGAAGGAAACGATCGAGCTTTCATCGCTTGCGCCATAGCCATCAACCGAGACGACGACCGGCTCGAGAACGGTGACACCGACGCTTTCGCCATCCTGGCTATCCGTCTGTTCCTGGGCCGAAAGAGGCAGAGGAATGGCGACAAGCGCCGTGCAGCCGAGAAGAAGAGCAAGCCTGTAGCCCTTCAGGGAACCCCGGCCGGCCTGATTGCGTATTGAAAAATTCATGTCCAGTTTCCAGAAATCGCGTCCCGCAGATTGACAGCCTTTTCCGTGCAATCCGTCAGCGCGGCAGCGGCGGAACGGCTGTCATATTCGGCGCGAAAATACCTGATTGTTTTAGTCTAGTATTGTATGTTTTTCGGTTTTTGAAGGATTCTCCTGCTCCTGCACCAACGGCGCCGGCGCGCACAGGCCTATCGCTTGACCTCGTCTATTAAACATGAAAGTTAGCGTCAACTTTAAGCGTTCAAAGAGGTCGTCATGCGGCGCTTTTTCCTATTCTCCCTGCTCGCCACGGCAGCCGGGCTCAGCTTCTCCGCACATGATGCTGCCCTTGCCGGCCAACCCCTTGCCGAGCCGATCATCATCCGCCATGCCTTCGGCGAGACCGTGATCACCGAAAAGCCGGAGCGGGTGGCGACCGTTGCCTGGGCCAATCAAGAAGTACCACTGGCGCTCGGCGTGGTGCCGGTCGGCTTCGCGGCGGCCAATTTCGGCGATGATGACGGAGACGGGCTTTTGCCCTGGGTTTCGGAGCGGCTCGGCACACTGGACGCCGCACCGCCGCCGCTGTTCGACGAGGGCGACGGCATTGATTTCGAGGCCGTTGCAGAGGTCCGGCCGGACGTCATTCTCGCAGCCTATTCCGGACTGACTGCCGCCGATTACGAAACGCTGAGCCTGATTGCACCGGTGATCGCCTATCCCGAAGCGCCCTGGTCGACCAACTGGCGCGACATGATCCGGCTCGACAGTGCCGGCATCGGCATGGCAGCTGAGGGCGATCAGCTGATTGCCCGGACCGAGGCAGAGATTGCGGCGGAGGTTGCAAAATATCCCGAACTGTCCGGCAAGACGGCAATGTTCATAACCCATCTCGACGCCACCGATCTAAGCGTGGTGAATTTCTACACGACCCATGACACGCGCGTGCAGTTTTTCGCCGATCTCGGGCTTGAGGCGCCTGCAAGCGTTGTCGCGGCTTCGAAAGGCGCAAGCTTCTCAGGCTCGCTCAGCGTCGAGCGGGTCGATGCGCTCGACGATGTCGACATCATCGTCGCCTATGGCGACAACGTGCTCTATGAAGCAATGAAAGCAAACCCGCTGATGAGCCGTATCCCGGCGGTGAAGAATGGTGCGGTCGTTCTCCTCGGGTCCGACCCTCTTGGCACGGCTGCCAACCCGACCCCGCTTTCGATCTCCTATGTGCTCGATGACTATGTGGCAAAACTTGCCGCAGCGGCCAGAAAGTCAGCCGCAACGCCGGAATGAGGGCGCAAGGGCAAATTGCCCCCGGCATGGGTGGCGGACGGCGGGTGGGCTGGCTGGCCCTCACAATGCTCGCGGTCGTGGTGCTGGCGGGCGCTTCGCTGGCGATCGGCACGCGCGGGGTTTCCGTGTCCGATATCGCGGCAGCCCTTTCCGGCCATGACGACACGATCGGCGAGGCCGTGGTGGCAATGCGCATTCCGCGCACGGTTCTCGCCGTGCTGGCGGGCGCCGCACTCGGGCTTTCCGGCGCGCTGATGCAGGGCATCACCCGCAACCCCCTCGCCGACCCCGGCATTTTCGGCGTCAACATGGGCGCGGCGCTGGCGGTTGTCATCGGCGTCGCCTTTTTCAGTATCAGCTCCTCCAACGCCTACATATGGACGGCGATCCTCGGCGCGGGCGTCACCGCAGTCTTCGTCTATCTCGTCGGCTCGCTCGGACGCGGGGGCGCCACGCCGCTGAAGCTGACGCTTGCCGGGGCAGCGACCTCGATCGCGTTTGCCTCGCTGGTCATGGCGATCGTGCTGCCGAGAGGGGATATCGCCGGCGGCATCCGCTCCTGGCAGATCGGTGTCGTCGGCGGGGCCACATTTTCCCGCATCCTTCCTGTCCTGCCCTTCCTTGCCGTCGGCGTCGCGCTCGCCTTTATCTCGGCGCGCAAGCTCAACGCCATGGCGCTGGGCGACGAAGTGGCGGCGGGCCTCGGGGAAAACGTTGCCCTTGGCCGCGCAGTCGCAGCGCTTTCAGCTGTGCTCCTGTGCGGGGCAACGACGGCGGTCTGCGGGCCGATCGGTTTTGTCGGGCTCGTGGTCCCGCATGCGTGCCGCCTGATCGTCGGCGTCGATCACCGCTGGCTCCTTCCGTTCTCGGCCCTTGGCGGTGGTATCCTGCTCCTGGCGAGCGATATCATCGGGCGCATTGCCGCCCGTCCCGGCGAGGTCGAAGTCGGCATCATCACCGCGCTGGTCGGCGGGCCGGTCTTCATCTGGATCGTCCGGCGACAGCAGGTGCGCGAACTATGACGGCCCCCTCTTCGACCCTTGAACGCGTGAGCGCGACGAGAACCCGGCGCGGCAATCGGCGGCGGCTGGTCATGGCGCTGTTCGTCGCGCTGATTGCCGCCCTGTTTGCGTTGACGCTGATGCTGGGCAAGTCCTTCGCGCCACCCGGCGCGGTCCTGCGCGTGCTGCTCGGCGAGGATGTGCCGGGGCTTTCCTTCACGGTCGGGCAATTGCGCCTGCCGCGCGCCATGCTGGCGGTGCTGGCCGGGGCGAGCTTCGGCCTTGGCGGTGTCGCCTTCCAGATCATGCTGCGCAATCCGCTGGCGAGCCCGGACATTATCGGCATCAGTTCCGGTGCCAGTGCCGCGGCGGTGTTTGCCATCGTGGTACTGAAGCTCGACGGGGCCAGTGTCTCGGTCTTTGCCGTTTCGGCCGGCCTCGGCGTCGCGCTTCTCGTCTACGGCCTTGCCGCAAGGAACGGCGTTGCCGGAACCCGGCTTATCCTCGTCGGCATCGGCGTTTCCTCGATGCTGGAGAGCATGATCTCCTATGTGCTGTCGCGTGCGCCGATGTGGAACCTGCAGGAGGCGCTGCGCTGGCTGACGGGCAGCATCAATGGCGCTCGGCCGGATCAGGCGGTTCCGCTTGTGCTCAGCCTTGTCGTCTGCGGCGGGCTGCTGCTCGGCAAGGCCCGGGATCTTGAAGCGCTCCGACTTGGCGACGATACGGCCGCAGCGCTCGGCGTCGGCATTGCCCGAACCCGCCTCATGGTGACGATCGCCGCCGTAGGCCTGATCGCGATCGCGACGGCGGTCACCGGGCCGATCGCCTTCGTGGCCTTTCTCTCCGGGCCGATCGCCGCGCGCATCACGCGCAGCGGCGGCTCCCTGCTGATCCCGGCCGCCATGGTCGGCGCAAGCCTCGTTCTCATCGCCGATTATGCCGGCCAGTTCCTGCTGCCGGCACGCTATCCCGTCGGCGTCGTCACCGGGGCGCTAGGGGCACCCTATCTCATCTATCTCATCATTCGCGCCAACAGATCGGAAAGAGCGCCATGAACCGTCATGTTCTCAGCGCAGAAGGCATCACCACCGGCTATGGCGACAAGATCGTGCTCGACGATCTCAGCTTCACCGTGCCGGAAAGCCGGATCACGGCGATTGTCGGGGCCAATGCCTGTGGCAAGTCGACCCTGCTCAAGACGCTATCGCGGCTCCTGACGCCAAAGCGGGGCGCGGTGCTGCTCGACGGCAAGGCCATCCACCGCACACCGACGAAGCTGCTGGCACGCACCCTCGGTCTGCTACCCCAGTCGCCGCTCGCGCCGGAGGGAATCACGGTTTCCGATCTGGTCAGTCGTGGCCGCCACCCGCATCAGACCATGTTTTCGCGCTGGAGCGCGAAGGATGACGCAGCGGTGGCCCTTGCGCTCGATACGACGGGAACGGCGGATCTTGCCGACCGCGCCGTCGACGAACTGTCCGGCGGGCAGCGCCAGCGGGTCTGGATCGCCATGGTGCTGGCCCAGGAGACCGATATCCTGCTGCTCGACGAACCGACCACATTTCTCGACATCAGCCATCAGATCGAGGTGCTGGACCTTCTGACCGACCTCAACCGGAAGCACGGAACCACCGTCGTGATGGTGCTGCACGATCTCAACCTGGCGGCACGCTATGCCGATCACCTGGTAGCGATGAAGGCCGGACGGCTTCATGTGGCGGGCACGCCGGAAACGGTGCTGACCGAGGACCACATCCGCGCGGTCTTCAGCCTTGAAAGCAGGATCATCACCGACCCGGTTTCCGCCCGGCCGATGATGCTGCCGATGGGCCGCCACCACAGCGGCGAAACGCCGACCGAAAAGCCAGAAAGGAAAACGCCATGACGTTCCACCTTGCCGGCATCGCCCGGCCGAAAGCACCGGCGCTCATGCTCGATACCCTGAAAGAGCATCTGGGCGAGCATTTCGATATCGCGCATTCCGACGGACAGATGACGATCACGACCGAAGCGGGCGCAATGGCGCTCACGGTCGATGGCGAACAACTGGCGATCGCGCTTGCCGCGCCAAGCACAGAGAAGCTGCAACTGGCGCGCACCATGCTCGCCGAATACCTGTTCTATTTCGCAGGCGACGACCCGCTTGAACTCACATGGGCTGAACCGCCGGCGCCAACCGCCCCCGCAAACCTGCACGAGGTCCGCGTTGTCGCAACCGAAAGCGTGACGCCGCATATGCTGCGGGTCAAGTTTGCCTGCGCCGACGTGACGCCGTTCATCGGCGGCAACATGCATGTCCGCCTGCTGGTGCCGCCAAAGGGCCGGCCGCCGGTCTGGCCTGTGATCGGCGAAGACGGCCGGATCAAATGGCCGGACGGCCCGGATTCGTTGCTGATCCGGGTCTATACGATCCGCTTCGTTGATATCGAGCGCGGCGAAGTCTGGGTCGATTTCCTCCAGCATCCGGCTGAGGGCACGAAGACGCCCGGCGCCGATTTCGCCCGCGATGCAAAGCCCGGCGACAGGGCAGCATTTCTCGGTCCCGGCGGCGGCGCCGTTCCCGAGGCCGAACACATCTTCCTTGCCGGCGATGAGGCCGCCCTCCCCGCCATTGCCCGCATAGCCGGCGAAGCGCCGGCAGGTACACGGCTGACGGCGATCATCGAGGTGGAAAACGCATTTGAGGAACAGGCGATCGGCGGGGCCGCCGATCTCGACCTCACCTGGCTGCACCGCGCTTCCGCCGACCACAAGAGCCTGGCGGAGGCCACCAGGGAGGCGATCACCGGCCTCGACAGCGAAACCTTCGTCTGGATCGCCTGCGAGAAGGGCGATATCCGCGATATCCGCGCGCTTCTGAAGAACCGGCAGCACGACCGCCGGAAAATGTATGTCGCGTGGTACTGGGAGCGCGACAGCATCGCCTGATCCGGCGCCGGTTGGTCACCAAAACGCAGGCGTAGCCAACCCCGGCGCCGCCGCTCTCACGCGCGCCTGACGCCAAAAATGATCGCTGCCGCCGAAACCGCCAATGGCAGCCAGAAATGGATGAGCCCGATCTGGCTCCAGACGCTGAACTCCTCCCGGCAGCCGGTGGTGTTCATCGCGCAGCCCAATGGCACGAAGTAGGAGAACCAGACGAATGTTCCGATCAGGAGCAGGATGCCGAAGATGAGGGAAAGTGTTTTCATGAATCAATGAATTGCCGATTTGCCGCCAATCGTCCAGCCCCTTCATGGCGCGATCGGCAGCCTGATGCGCGAGCGGATGACGGCAGAGGCAGTTTGCCTATCGGTTTCGGATCGTGACAACCTCAAACGTGGTCCGCCGTCTTTCCACGCAAAGGCAATAGATCGCTGCATCCTGCGTGCTTATATTCCAAGACATCGGATATGCCCGCTGCATCTCGGCCATTCTCGCCCCGACAATGCGTGCCACAGGATCGGCCCGCCGCACGCCTCACCAGGCCTTGCGTCGTCACCCTTCGCGGATCTTCAGTGCGCGGCCGCAACGCACCGCCCCCCGGTGAGGGGGCTGCTGCCCCAGGGGCCACGCACCCGCGACGGAACCGGGTTGTCATTGTGCCAGGCGCAGGTTTCTCCGGATCCGCGTCAGGCTCCGAGCAGCCTCTGCTGCCAGAAACCGCATGGCGGTCAGGACGCACCCGCCCGCCTTTGCACCCATCAAGGATTGTCAGAGCTGAAAAACACGGCCTGCGTTCTCAAGGCGGATCTTGCGCTTGAGCCGATCGGGCAAATGCTTCAGATCATCCTCGGCGCTTGCGGTACCCATCGGGAAAGGCCAGTCGCTCCCCAGGAGGAGATGATCTTCGCCGACCGTCTTCAGCAACAGCTCAAGCACGGCTTCCGAATGCACGATCGTATCGAGATAGAACCATCTGACCGCATCGATGGGACTTGCTCCCAAGGGCTTGATCCCCGGCCGGTTGCTGTCGAAACCACGCTGCCACCGGCCGACAAGCTGCGCAAGCGCTCCCCCGCCATGCGACAGGATGACCTTGAGATCGGGATAGCGCGTCGGAACATCCCCGAAGATCATTTGTGCCGCGGCAAGCGTCGTTTCCATCGGATTGCCCATCAGATTGGACAGGTAAAAGGGCGCGAGCCGGCGATCCCTTGATTCGGACGGGTGGATGAGGACCGGCAGCCGGCGTTCGCAGAGGAGCGCCCAAAGCGGATGATAGGCCTCGTCCGCATAGCTGTGGGCGCCGATATCGGTCCCGATGATCACGCCGGCCCAGTCCGGCGTCAGCGACGCCGCGACTTCGAGCGCGCATTCGGGCAGATCCGTCGGCAGATAGGCCATGGCCCTGATCCGCGGGTCGGCCCCGCTGGCCTTGAGAACACCCGCATTCAACCAGTCGACATAGCCCCTGCGTTCGCCAGCAGGCAGATCCGCGCGAAACAACGGCGGCGGTGCGGCGGCGACAGCGCCATCGAGACCGTCCTGATCAATCCGCTTGACCAGGTTTTCCGGCCTGCCCATGGCGGAAAGCTGAAGCCTGAAGCCATGCACCTCGACGAAGCCGTCGCCCGGCTTCATTCCGTATGCGCCCGACTGTGCCTTCTCGGTTATGTCAACCGGCAGAAGATGGGTGTGAATGTCCCAGCCACCCTCCATCAGTGGGCATCCTTGGGATCCGTGTACCACGGCGGCTGCACGGGATAGTGAGGGCCGTCGTAGATTTCCAGGAAGACCGTCGTCTCGTCGGCAATGGTCGGGCCGTGGACGCTTCCCACCGGATTGCAATAGAACGATCCGGCGACCAGCGTCGTGCCGGTCGGAATATAGCGATACCTGCCTGAAAGGCAGAACATGAACTGGTTGGATGCATGGGCGTGCGCATTGGGAATGCCAACGCCCTTTTCAAACCGGATCAGCGCGATCGAGGCGCCGGTCTCCTCGTTGCGCCACAGCATCTTCTGCGACAGCCCATCGAGAGATTTGGGCTCCCATGGCAGGTCGGCGGTCTGCGTCAGAATTTCCCTGAACGCAGCAGCATATCCTTCCGGTGCGCTGCCATCCGCCTGCGGCCTCGCATTCGACGGGTCATCAACGTAGCTCCAGCGCTGGGCCTTGAACTCGATCAAACGCGAAAGATAGAGTGTGTCGGAAACATTCTTGAGCTTGTGGATCGGGCGCTTCTGGTCGATGAAGACGGTGTGCCCGAGCGGTTCATCGGTCGCGATCTCTTCTCCGAAAATCGTCTCGATCCGGTTCGCACCCCCGCCCAGCGAAATCACGCAATAGGGGTGATAGTGGATATGGAAGCCCAGCTCTTCGCCGGGCTCGAGCCGAACCTCCCAAACGCGGGTCAAGTCGTTCTCTTCAACAATTCGATGACCGATCTGCCCCAGTGTGATGCCGCGTTCTGCGGCGCGTGCAAAGCCGAAATCTTCGCTCATGATGATGGATCTCCTTGAAGAGCGGGTCAGGCGATGAAAGTCGAATGCAGGTCTGTCGCACCGAGGCGATTGCGAAGCTCGCCCAATTGCGGACTGCGGCAGATGACTTCATCCCCTTCCTTCAGAAATAGTTGTGGCGTGCGGGCATTGCCAACGCCTGCAGGCGTTCCCGTCAAGAGAATATCGCCCGCGCGGAGCGTCATGCCAAAGGACAGTTCGGCAATCAGCTGGGGAACGGAGAACGCCATCAGTTTCGTGGAAGCGCTCTGGACCGTTTCCCCGTTGACGATGCATTCGAGGTCGACCGCGCCCGGATCAACATCGAACGCAAGCGTTACGTAAGGGCCGAACGGCATTGTGCCGTCAATGCTCTTGCCCTTGAGCCACTGGCCGCCATGGGCGCGTTGCTGGTCCCTTTGCGATATGTCGTTGGCAAGACAATATCCGAACACGTGATCGAGGGCACTGTCTTCTGAAATGCTCCGGCCATCCTTGCCGATGATCAGCGCGAGTTCGACCTCATAGTCCCATTTGGCGGAGATTTCGGGATCATAGGCAATTTCCCCAAAGGGGTCGATCATCGTATCGGGCCCCTTGGTGAAGAAGGTCGGGTGCTCGGGACGGTCGACATCCTGGCCGTCGCGCCGCCCCCTGCCCTCTTCGAAATGGTCCCAGTAGTTCCAACCCGCGCAGAGAATATCGCGGCGGCTACCCGTTCTCGGCGCAACCAGCAAGGCTGGGTCAAAGGCAATGGGTTCAAGGTCGCCACGGTTCGATAGCTCGATCAATGCCGGGCTGCCCGCGACGATCGCATCCTGCATCGTGGTCATGTCGCCCGGAAGCAGGCGGAAGCGATCGTCGTCCTTGAAGGCAAGGCGCGGCGCGCCATTCAGATTGATGGATGCCAGGTGCAGCATCTGCTCATGCCTCCGGAATGACGGCGATGGCGGAGATCTCGATCAGATATTCCGGGAATACCATCTTGCTGACCTCGACCATTGTCGATGCCGGGAGGGGTGACTTGAAATATTCACGCCGCACTGCATGGATCTTTTCGAAATCCTCGATGTTGCGCACATAAACGTCGACGCGGCAAACGTCATCCAGCGTGCCGCCAGCCCTCTCGACGGCGGACTTCACATTCTCGCAGACCTGACGGGTCTGCTCGGTGATATCGCCAATGCCCGCAATCGTTCCGTCCGCGCGCCGCGCCGTCATGCCCGAGACAAACACGAGCTTGCCCCTGGCTTCGATCGTCGTTGCCTGAGAAAAATGGCCATTCGGCGTGCGGAGGTTTGGGGAGGTGATTTCCTGCTTCGGCATGAGTGTAGCCTTTCCTGTTTCACATTACCGGGGAGTTGTCTTGATCTCGGTTCCAAGCTCGCGGGCGAGCTCCTTCAGCGCGTTGAGCACCGACGCATCCAGGGGCACCTCGTCGCCCCATTTCGTGCGACGCTGCCATTCGGGCTCGCCCGGCGTGAACAAGCGGTCGACGCCGGGGGCCTTGGCTCCGTCTCGTATGGCATTGCAGAATGCCTCGACCCTGGCCCTGGCGGTCGCCGCATCGCCGAAATGTCCGACGTCGATCGCGATCAGCACGTGGGAACAGTCATAGGGCACATCGGCGCTGCCATAGAGCGGCATCACGTCGGAACCCATCGCCCCGCCCGAAAGTATTCCGCACAAAAGATCGATCGAGAGCGCGAGGCCAAAGCCCTTCGGTCCGGCTGTTGGAAGCAGCATGCCCTCAATCGCCTCCTCGGGATCGGTGGTCGGGGAGCCATCGGACTTGACGGCCCAGCTTGCCGTCTTTGCCTGACATGGCCGTCGCGTGGTCATGTCAGGCAGGAGCTGATGCGGCTCCTTCTTGCAATCGGGCCCCTGCCCCAACCAGGTTCCCCGCAGTCTTGCAAAGGCAGCCTGATGCTGGATCCTCTCCGCCTCGATCCATTCGGCGGCCCATGCTCGGTCGAGCCGAACCGCCTGCTGCCGAGGGGCCCGGAGGCCGTCGCCGCGATGATCCTTCCTTGATCTCGCGGCAACGCACTGGCGCTGCGGCCGGCGGCGGAATGCTCTCTACCATCGTTCAGGTTTGAAACCCGACCCACGCAAACGCCGCTCCGGCATGCCGGAGAGCCGTTCGCGCGCTGCGTCGTGCCGGTGTCTGCGGGCAGCGCTCTCGCCTACATGAAGTCGCGCGGAATGCGTTGTTCGAACGTCTTGGCAAAGATTTCCCGCTCGCCTTCTAAGGCAGTCACGCTTGCGGCAATGATCCAGTCCGTTTCGGTGCAGCGCATTGTCGTGGTGGTCCTTGTCGCAACCGACCAGCCATCGCGTTCAATCCGGATGTTCCAGTCGATATCCCCTGTCATCGACAGAGGATCGTTCGGGTCGATCGACCAGTCCTCGTTGCGGATTTCCTGGGTGCGCAATCCGTTTCCGGGATGCACTTCCAGACCGGTGTCCTCGTAGATGCGGTAATGAGTGCGCCCGGTGACCAGATCCCGTTCGACCGACCGGCGGGTTTCGTCGGGCAGCCGCATTTCATACTGCGGAAGCGGGTCTGGGTTTTCCGGCGCATCGACGGTGATGCGCTCATGGGCACCAAGAAGCGGCATCGCAAGGCGGATGCTCGCGGTATCGATCGTGAGGCCCGGCGCCTGCGGCGATGGCAGGATGATCGGCCAGTAGCTCGTCGAAAGCGCAAGCTTGATGCGATGACCGGGCGCGAAACGATAGCCCATGGCATCGAGTTGCATGGAAATGCGGATCTTGTCGCCGCGCGGCATGTTTTCCGGAATCTCGTTGCCATTGCGATGGGCGAGGTTCAGCACGCCGTAGCATGCGCGGGTCTCGGTACCGTCGGGATGGACATCGATGATGCGGACGGCAAGGTTTTCCCAATCGCCGGCGCAGGCAACATCGACCGTCAATTCCGGCATGCCGAGATAGACGACCTCTTCGTCAAGCGGCGCAGATCGGAAGATCAGCGAGCCGCCGTCATCGATGCGCTGATCGCCGGCGATTTCCGCGTCGGGCTTCAGCGTGAACCACTCGCCGCCGCTGGTGCCGGTATCGAGCGGGGAACGCAGATAGATGTCGCCGGTCCCCTCGCTG
The DNA here is from genome assembly GCF_013344475.1 of Martelella limonii. Lineage (GTDB taxonomy): Bacteria > Pseudomonadota > Alphaproteobacteria > Rhizobiales > Rhizobiaceae > Martelella > Martelella limonii. The sequence continues at coordinate 1,029,227 of NZ_JABUOU010000001.1, forward strand.
GCGCCGTTTGCATTCAGCGCGCCATCGGCAGCGACGGTCAGCATTTGGGTCTGCGGCTCTTCCCAGTCCTTCTTGGCGATCCAGTAGCCCGGATCGTTCTCGCGCCGCAGCGCCGGACGCGGCCCATCGAGAATATAGGCGCGCATTTGCGGCAACGCCTCCGCACCGTTGTCGGCATCGTCCAGCCAGCGCTTCCACCATGCAATCGCCTCGGCATGAAAATCCATGCGCGGCTTCGGCCATGCGAAATGCGGGTACTTGTGGATCCACGGGCCGATGATCGCCTTGGCCCGCTCATCGAGCCCTTCGATGGCCTTCAGCGGCGTGTTGCGATAGCCATCCGCCCAGCCGGCAATGACGAGCGCCGGCACGGGAAATCCGTCGAAATCCTCGCAGATGGAGCCGTGTTTCCAGAAATCGTCACGGCGCTGATGCGCAAGCCATTCCTCCATGAAGAAGGGCTCGCCTTCGAGCCGCTCCAGCCACATCTCCTTCCACCGGTCGCCGACCAGATCGATATCGGGAGACCGCGACTGATAGGCGAGCATCGTGCCCGCCCAGGAAAGCTGGGCGGATAGATGCGTGCCGTTCTTGTAGTGGATGTCGTCATTGTAGCGGTCGACGGTCGAAGCGATCGAGATCACGGCCTTCAGCTGCGGCGGCTTGAGGGCTGCCACCTGCAGGCAGTTGAAGCCGCCCCAGGAAATACCCATCATGCCGACATTGCCGTTCGACCAGGGCTGGGCTGCAATCCATTCGAGGATTTCGCAGGCATCGGAGAGTTCGCGCGGGGTGTATTCGCCGTCGATGACCCCTTCGGATTCGCCCGAGCCGCGGATATCGACCCGGACACCGGCAATGCCGGCGGCGGCGAACACCGGATAGGTGGATTCGTCGCGCGGATCCGTCCCGCCACGTTTGCGGTAGGGCAGATATTCGAGCACGGTTGGCACCGGCTTGTCCCCGGCGCCCTCCGGCATCCAGATTCGCGTTGCGAGGCGCGTGCCGTCCTTCAGCGTGATCCACTGGTCTTCGGACGTCGTGAAGCCTTGTTGCGCCATGGTTTTGACCTTCTCGTATTCGAATTTTTCGGGAGACGGGCGCGGGCCGCCATTGCGGCCCGGCCGGAATTCTTCAATTGCCCGCGCTTGAAATCCTGCGGCTTTGCAGCACCTCTTCCAGCCAGCCGATCTTCATTTCGGGCACGGAATTCAGCAGCAGGTCGGTGTAATCATCGAAAGGCGGTGTCAAAGCTTCCGATTTGGGACCGAAACGGACCAGCCTGCCCCGGTGCATCACCGCGACACTGTCGGCAATGGCGCGGACAATGGCGATATCGTGGGTGATGAACACGTAGGAAAGCTGCTTTTCCTTCTGAAGCTGCAGCAGCAGTTTCAAGATGCCGTCGGCGACCAGCGGATCGAGGGCCGAGGTCGGTTCGTCGCAGATGATCAACTCCGGCTGCGCGGCCAGCGCGCGGGCAATCGCCACGCGCTGCTTCTGGCCGCCGGAGAGCTCGGCCGGATAGCGGTCATAGAAGCCGCTGCCCATTTCGATCTGCTCGAGCAGATCATTGACGCGGTTTCGCCGCGAAGACCCGCGCAAGCCCTCGTAGAATGTCACCGCCCTGCCGATGATGCCACCGACGGTCTGGCGCGGGTTCATCGCGGTATCGGCCATCTGGTAGATCAGCTGCAGCCTTCGCAATTCCTCACGGCTGCGGCTTTTCAGCGCCGGCGGCATATCCTGCCCGTCAAAGCGGACGCTGCCGGCGGACGGCGGCAACAGGCCCGTGGCGACCCGCGCGAGCGTCGATTTGCCCGAACCGGATTCGCCGACAATCGCTAGCGTCTGGCCCTTCGGCACATGCAGCGAAACATCGAACAGAACGGGCGTTGCGCCATAGGCGGCGGAGATGTTCTTCATCTCGAAGAAGCGCTCGGACTGGTCCGCCGCCTCCGTGTGACGGATCGCGCGGACGTTCACCAGGTCTCGGGTGTATTCGGCATCCGGATTCTCGATGATCTTCTGGACGCTGCCATATTCCACGGTTTCGCCGTTGCGCAGCACCATGATGTCATCGGCAACCTGCGCCACGACCGCGAGATCATGGGTAATGTAGAGCGCGGCGGTACCGGTTTTCGCGATCGCTGTCTTGATCGCTGCCAGAACGTCGATCTGGGTGGTAACGTCGAGCGCCGTGGTCGGCTCGTCGAAGACGATCAGTTCCGGCCGGCTGCAGAGCGCCATGGCCGTCATTGCCCGCTGCAGCTGACCGCCCGATACCTGATGGGGATAGCGGTTGCCGAAGGTTTCCGGCTCCGGCAGGCCCAGGATATCAAACAGGTCCACGGCCCGCGCGCGCGCCTCTGTCCGGCTCATGAGCCCGTGGCGAACGGTCGCCTCGATCACCTGATCGCCAAGCTTGTGGGCGGGATTGAACGAGGCCGCCGCCGATTGCGAGACGTAGCAGACCCGCGCGCCGCGAAGCGCCCGCGTCCCGGACTTTCCGAGTTTCAGAATGTCGATGCCATCGAGCAGAACCTCGCCGCCGGTAATGGTGACGCCGCCGCGCCCATAGGCGAGAGGAGAAAGCCCGATCGTCGACTTGCCCGCGCCCGATTCACCGATCAGGCCGAGAACCTTGCCGCGTTCCAGCGTGAAGCTCACGCCCCTGACGATCTCGATCTTATGCGGACGCTCGCCCGGCGGATAGGCCATGGCGCCGATCTGGAGGTTGCGGACCTCAAGCAGAGGTGATCCATCGTGCGTTTGAAGCTCAGCCACCGCGGCCCCCTTTCAGGCTGGACGTGCGTTTCAGCAGCCAGTCGACAACGAGATTGATCGAAATGGTGAGGGCGGCAATGGCCGCGCCCGGCACCAGCGCTGCGGACACGCCGAAGATGATGCCGTCCTTGTTGTCCTTGACCATGCCGCCCCAGTCGGCGGTCGGCGGCTGAATGCCGAGGCCGAGGAAGGAGAGCGTCGAAATGAACAGCACCGCAAAGGCGAGGCGCAGGCCGAATTCGGCCAGAAGCGGGGTCATCGCATTGGGAAGGATCTCGCGGAACACGATCCACAGCGTCTTCTCGCCGCGCAGCCGTGCCGCTTCGACGAAGTCCATCACCGCGATATCGCCTGCCAGCGCCCGTCCGAGACGGAAGACGCGTGTGGAATCGAGCACCGCCATGACCACGATCAGCACGAACAGGTTCTGCGGCAGCGCCGCCAGCACGATCAGTGCGAAGATCAGCGTCGGGATCGACATCATCAGGTCGTTGAGACGCGACAGGCCCATATCGACCACACCGCGCATGACAGCGCCCACGAAGCTGAGAACGACCCCAAGGGAAAAGGCCAGAACCGTAGCGCAGAACGACACGAATAGCGTCATGCGCGCCCCGTAGATCAAGCGCGAGAGCAGGTCCCGGCCAAGATTGTCGGTCCCGAGCGGAAACGCGCTGCTCCCCGGCTCCCAGGGTGTTCCTACAATCTGGTTTTCGCCGAAGGGTGCAAGAAAGGGTGCGAAGGCGGCAGCGATGACGGCAATGGCGATGCCCGCCATGCCGATCCATGCCGTCAGCGGAATGGATCGCATATTCATCGTGGGTGCCTCAGGCGTGGATTGACAAGGATGGAGAGAATGTCGGCGACCATGTTGAGGAGGATGTAGATGGCCGAGAAGATCAGCCCGCAGCCCTGCACCACAGGCAGGTCGCGCACCGTCACCGCATCCACCATATACTGGCCCATGCCTGGATAGACGAAAACGACTTCGACAACCACGACCCCGACGATCAGATAGGCCAGGTTGAGCGCGACGACATTGATGATCGGCGCGAGCGCATTGGGCGCGGCATGTTTGACGATCGCCCGCAGGGCGCCGATGCCCTTCAGTTCCGCAGTCTCCATATAGGCTGACGACATGACATTGATGATCGCGGCACGCGTCATGCGCATCATGTGTGCCAGAACGACCAGAACGAGTGTCGCGACCGGCAGGATGATCGTCTGCAGCTTCTCCCACAGGCTCATGCTGTCATAGACCGTGGCCGGGAACGCCGCGACCGGATGCTGGACCACGAACACCATGATCAGCAGGTAGGCGACAAAGAATTCCGGCAGCGAAACGGCGGCAAGCGACACAAGATTGATCAGTCGGTCCATGAGCCGGTCGCGATAGAGGACAGCGATCAGGCCTAGGCCGACGGCAAGCGGCACCGCGATCACGGCGGCAGCGCCTGCCAGCAGCATCGAATTGCCCAGGCGGTCGGCGATCTGGCCGCTGACCGACTGGCCGCTCGCCCATGAATTCCCGAAATCGCCATGCAAAATGTTGACGAGCCACTCGAAGTAGCGGGTCACCAGGGGCCGGTCGAGCCCGAATTCGGCGCTGAGGTTGGCGATTGCCTGCGGCGTTGCCGCCTGACCGAGATAGGTGGTGGCAAAATCGCCCGGCAGCACTTCGATCCCGGCGAAGATCAGGATCGAGCTGGCAAGAAGCAGGCCGATGCCGAGCACGATCCGTTCGGCAATGCGGCTTGCCATGGGAAAGCGCGCGCGCAGGACGACGACAGGGCCCGGCGGCGGCGCGGCGACTGGGGTGGAAGGGTTTGGTTGCGTGTCTGTCATGGGGTCATGAAAGCCGCGGGTCTGGCCCGCGGCTTCCTCTGTTGCCGGATCAGGAAATGAGCCAGGCGCGGCTTGCGATCTGGCCGTTGGACAGGTCGTTGCCGACATCATCGATCCAGCCCTTCAGCTTCACCGAACGGGCGTTGAGATAGTTGTTGAACACCGGCAGGATGAGGCCGCTATTGTCGCGCACCGTTATCGCCATCTGGCGGTAGAGCGCCCGGCGCTTCTCCTGATCGGTCTCGGCACGGGCCTCAAGCAGCATCTTGTCGAATTCGGGATCCTTGAAGCGGGTGTCGTTCCACGTCGATGTCGAAAGCTGTGTCGTGGTGTAGCGGATATCCTGCGTCGCCCGGCCGCCCCAGTAGGAGGCGCAGAACGGCTTCTTGTTCCAGATATTCGACCAGTATCCGTCGGAAGGCTCGCGCTGGAGCTGGATGTCGATGCCCGCTTCCTTGGCATTGGCCTGAAACAGGACCGAAGCGTCGACCGCGCCGGTAAAGGCGGCATCGGAGGTGCGCAGCAGGACCGGACCTTCATGGCCGGACTTCTTGAAGTAATGCGCGGCCTCTTCCGGGTCGTAAGCACGCTGCGGAATATCGGTCGGCGCCAGCGCATAGGCATCGTTGACGGGATAGTCATTGCCGATCGTGCCATAGCCGCCGAGAACGGTCTTCAGCATCGCCTCGCGGTCGATGGCAAGCTTCAGCGCCATCCGCAGGTCGTTGTTGTCGAAGGGCGCGGTGTCGCCATGCATCAGGAAGGAATAGAAGCCCTTGCCCTTGGTGCTGATGGTTTCGACATTCGGCGCCCGCGACAGCAATGACATCGTCTTCGGGCTCAGCGTGTTGATGAAATGCACCTTGCCGGACGACAGCGCCGCGATGCGGGCCGTATTGTCGTTGATGACGAGAACCTCGACGCTGTCGACGAAGCCGCGATCCTCGTTCCAGTCATCCTCATTCTTGGAAAAGGTGATCCGGATGCCGGGTTCGAAGCTTTCGAGCTTGTAGGGGCCGGTACCGATGACGCTGTTGGGATCATCCATCCCGCCATTCTTCTGGATCTGCAGATGATAGTCGGTCAGCATCAGCGGCAGGTCGGCATTGCCGTTCTTCAGCGTGATGACCAGGTCGCCGCCGCTTTCCTCGATGGTTTCGATCTCTTCGAGAAGCCCGAGGGCTGCGGAGGTGGAATCCTTGTCGGAATGGCGGCGGAGTGTCTGGACAGCATCATTGACGGTGAACGGCGAGCCATCATGGAAGCGAACGTCCTTGCGCAGCTTGAAGGTCCATGTCTTCGCGTCGCCGGACGTGGTCCAGCTTTCGGCAAGGCTCGGCAGCGCTTCGCCGGACACCGGATCAGTGGTCACCAGCCGGTCGCCCCAGGTGAAGCCCACCAGAAACATGGTGCTGCCGGCATAGGTGCCGGGATCGAGCACATCGGTGGTCTGTCCGCCATCCAGGCCAAGGACGAGATTGCCGCCACGCTGCGGCTCTTCGGCGGCAAAGCTCTCGCGCGGCATCAGAAGACCGGAAGCGGTGGCGGCAAATCCGGCCGCGGCTGCCGAGGCAAGAAAGGCGCGGCGGTTGAGACCGCCCTGCTGAATGGAGGCTTTTCTGTTCTTCATCTGGTTTCCCCTGACTGACTTAACATGGCAGCATCTCGCTTATGCCGCCCGAAAAGAGCGGCCGCGGATACTTGCGAAAGGCGTCATCTGAATAGCTGAGGGCGCAATCGACCCTCAGGTCAAAAAACATGGGCAGATGAATAAGCACCTTGCGCGGAGCAGACAACTTCGCGTATTGACGCGAACTGACGCGAATTGACGCTATGAGGAATGTCCAGGCCGCAGATGACTGCACCGATCAAGAGCAATTTGGCGACCAATCTACGGTTCGCCTGCGACACGCGCCCGTCGATCACGGCAATCTGCCGCGAGATCGGTATCAACCGGCAGCAGTTCAATCGCTACCTCGCCGCCCAAAGTCGCCCCTCCCCTTACAATACAGGGAGGATCGCGCGGTATTTCGGTCTTGGCCCGCAGGATTTCGAGCTTCCCGAAAAGCGGTTCCAGGAGCTTCTCGAGACGCCGGCCGAAGCTGTTGGACCCATCTCGCTCTTGCGAGACGGCTTTCCCGGGAACCTCCCGGCCTTGCGCTCCTACGCGGGCTACTACGAACTTTTTCACAAGAGCCTGTCCTGGCCCGGAAAAATTGTCCGGAGCTGTTCCCTGATTGAAGAAAAGGCTGGCCAGATCACGGTCAAGTCGATCGAGCGGATCTATGACCCCGATCTGGAGATCCGGCAATTTTCGAAATATGCGGGGCTCGCCGCCTACTGGCGCAATCGGCTCTTCATCGTCGAGCGCGGCATGGCCGAACACTCGTTCCTGTCGCAGACGACACTGATGCCGTTTGGCGAGCATCAGCGCACCTATCTTCGCGGCGTCACCACCGGCGTATCCTGGCGACAGGAAAACATGCCCTATTCGACACGCACGATCTGGCGCGCCGTCGGCACGAACCCCGACAAGCGCAAGCTTCTGGAGGGATGCGGCCTGATCGCAGAAAGATCACCGAAGCTGCCACTCCCCGTCCGCCGCTACCTGAACAGCGAAGGCGAAAACCACACCCTGGTGACCGCCCGGTAAGTCCGGGCCGGCGCTTGGAAGCGCCCGCGAGCAACCGCGCCGCAACAGGACATACTCTCGATAGATGCAGGCCGGCAGCCATCTGCAATCGAAACGTTCGCAATCAAGGCCCTGCAGTCACGGCGGAGATCCGGGACAAACGGCCCCGGGCACCGCAGCCGGCCATGCAAGGGCCATTTTCCGTGCCTGCGCACGCACAAAACGCTGAACTTCAGAGCCCTGTTCAATTGTCTACGAGAAAAGCCTGCGTTAACCTGAAGCATGATCATGGGGGCATGGCATGATGGTTACCGTAGCGCGCACTGTAGAAGCTCCAACGAGACACGAGACGGAGGGTGAGATCACCCGGCCGCACGGCGCAGCCCTCCTCCGGCTTCTTCTTGCCTCGACCCTTCTCAATCCCCTTTTCACAGCGCCGGCCTGGTCTTCGGACAGCGTCAGCAATAACGGCGCCAACGTGCCGGTCAATTACCAGGGCGGCGGCACGAATTATCCCGATTATGGCGGGGATCCCTCCGATCCGCTTCCCTCCGGCGGAAACGGATCGGCGGTCAGTGTCGATGTGAGCGGAACGATCGACAGCCAGCCCTCCGGCACGGCACCCGTGATGGTGGATGTATCAGGCGGCAAGGGTGGCGGTGTCAGCATGTCGGGCGGGTTTGACGATACCCCGGACGTTTCGGGTGCGCCGGGCGGTGCAGCCGGAACGGCCGCGATCACGTCCGCAGCCACGCTGACGGCCACCGGAAGCGGCACAGCCGCGATCTCCGTCAACGGCAGTGGCGGTCAAGGCGGCAATGGCGGCGCAACCGGTTTTGTATGGGACGACCCCAATGGATCAGGTGCGGGTGGCGCAGGCGGATTGCTGTCATTGACGCTTGAATCCGGCGCGGGCGACACAAAGCCTGCGATCACATCGACGGGTGACAATGCGGCCGCGATCTCCATTTCGGCAACAGGCGGAAACGGCGGGGCGGGCCAGAACGAGGGCGAGCCGCTCGGTGTCGAGGCCTTGGGCGGCAGTGGCGGCGCGGGCGGCACGGTCACGATCAAGGGGCATGCCGCGGATATTACGACTTCCGGAGCGAACGCGCCGGCGCTCTGGATCGATGCCAGTGGCGGCAATGGCGGCAGAGGCGGCACCGAACAGAACGGCGCCGGCGGCGGTGCGGCCAACGCCGTGACGGTCGATCTGGGAGAGCATGTTTTTCTCAAAACCTCGGGAAGTGGTGCGGCGGGTCTTTATGTCTCTGCCAATGGCGGCGCCGGGGGCGAAGGCGGTTCGGGCGGAAGCCTCGGAAGCGGCGGCGATGGCGGTGCGGCAGGCGCAGGCGGAACAATCGGAGTCACGCTTGCCGGCAAGGTCGTGACCGAGGGAAATGCTTCATTCGGTATCGTCGCGCAAGCCTATGCTGGCACAGGCGGCGCCGGCGCCGGCGCTGTCGACCCCTTTTACGCGCGGGCGGGCGCGGGCGGTGCGGGTGCCAATGGCGGCGCGATCAGCATCACCACCAAGGCCGGATCATCGATCCGGACGAACGGCGCGGGCGCGCTTGCGATTCTTGCGCAAACGGTTGGCGGCGGCGGCGGCAATGGCGGCGCGTCCTCCGGTCTCGTTTCGATCGGCGGCGATGCCGGCGGCTCCGGCAATGGCGGCGCCGTGACGCTTTCAAGCGCTGGTACGCTGACGACCCTTGGTGCAGGTGCGATCGGGCTTTCGGGTTTCAGCGTCGGCGGCGGTGGCGGGCTTGTCCTCGGCTCTGAGATCGGCAGTTCCGGCGATGGCGGCTCTGCCGGCGGCGCGTTCTATGCCGGTGGCGGCGATGGCAGCGGCGGCGGTGCAGGTGGCGCAGTCAAGATCGCCCCCATCGGCAGTATCACCACGTCGGGCAGCAATGCGCATGCGGTCATGGCGCAGTCGATTGGCGGCGGCGGCGGCGCAGGCGGTGGCTCTTTCGCGGAAAGCGGCTTCCTGACGATCACCGTAGGCGGAACCGGCGGAAATGGCGGCAGCGGCGGGGCAGTCACCGTCTTGCCGACTGTTCTTGACAGCTCTGTCGCGTCGCAAGCGGAAAAGGCCAGGATCGAGACTTGGGGGGTCGGGGCCTACGGCATCAATGCGCTTTCCGTCGGCGGCGGCGGCGGCGATGGCGGCGGTGCGACCGGCGCCGCCTTCGGCATTCCCATCGAAGGCGTCAGCATTGCCGTGTCCGTTGCCATTGGCGGCAATGGCGGCGCAGGCGGCGTTGGCGGCCCGACCAGCGTCACCAATCTTGCCTCCATCACCACCAATGACGATGATGCCCTCGGCATCTATGCCGCCTCGATCGGCGGCGGCGGCGGGTCTGGAGGAGCGGCAACGGCTTTTTCGGAAACGCCGGTATCAGGCCTCAGCGACCGGGTCTCCGTTTCCGCCAGCGTCGCCGTTGCAGGCACCGGTGATGGCGGCGGCGATGGCGGCGCGGTGACGGTCACCAACAAGGGCACGGTCACGACCTGGGGAGACCAGTCCTACGGTACGCTGTTGCAGTCGATCGGCGGCGGCGGCGGCAATGGCGGCAACTCCCAGGCGACCTCGGCAACGTCCATCATCAGTTCGCTGTCGACGAGTGCGGGAGCGGGCAAGAATGGCGCCGTCAGCGTCAGCCTTGCCGGGAATGCCGGCGGCGGCGGCGCGGGCGGCACTGTCGAATTCACCAATGACGGTCATGTCAAAACCCACGGCAATTCCGCCGATGCCGTTATCGCCCAGTCTGTCGGCGGCGGCGGCGGAACCGGCGGCGCGGGGGCTGCCTATGCGCCGCAATGGGTGGCGATCGTGGCGGGGTCAAGCGCTTCGTCTTCCGTCACGCTCGGCGGCAAAGGCGGTGGCGGCGGCGCGGGTGGACCGGTCACAATCACCAGCAAGGGTGCAATCTCCACGGAAGGATCGAATTCGCGCGGCATTCTTGCACAATCGGTCGGCGGCGGCGGCGGCCTCGGCGGCGGCGCGACCTCAAACGCGGCCGCGGCCAAGATGCAGGTTGACTTCAGCCTCGGTGGTTCCGGCGGCAATGGCGGCGCGGGCGGAAATGTCACCGTCCACGCGGAGAAAGGTTCGTCGATCGCCACCAAGGGGCATGGCAGCACGGGCATCCTCGCCCAGTCTGTCGGCGGCGGCGGCGGAACCGGCGGCAGTGCCACGGCGGCAAACTCCCTTGGCATGGCGAATGATGCCAAGGCGCCCAAGACCATCATCAAATACTGGACCAAGCTCGAAAACTGGTGGAAGGGTCGCTCTTCCGTCAAGGGGCCCTCCAGCACGATCACGCTGGATATCGCGCTCGGCGGTTCCGCCGGAAAAGGGGGCGCGGGCGGCGCGACAGCCGTGACGAACCATGGCGCCGTGACGACCGAGGGCACGATTGCGGCCGGTATTCTCGCACAATCGATCGGCGGCGGCGGCGGTGCGGGCGGTGCTGCAACCGGGGCCGGTTCATCCGCGGGCGGCACGGTCATCATCGGCGCCACTGGCGGGGCTGGCGGCAATGGCGACCTGGTTTCGGTTACGAACACCGGTGCGATCGGCACCTCGGGCAATCACGCCTTCGGCATCCTTGCCCAGTCCGTCGGCGGCGGCGGTGGCTTGGGCGGTTTGGCCGCAGACGAGAAGGCGCTCCTGACGGGTATCGAGTTTCGAAATGGCGGCGATGGCGGCGCCAGCGGCAATGGCGGAGAAGTCGACATCTCCAATACCGGCGACATCACCACCTCCGGTGCCCAGAGCCATGCGCTTGCGGCCCAGTCCATCGGTGGCGGTGGCGGTTATGCCTATCTCGACGGACAGACCTATGTGAAAAGCGACCTGCCGGAAAGCACGCAGGCTCCGCTCTACGCCACTCCCGGCGTGGCGGACAATGATGGCGCCAGCACTGAAGGCGAAGCCTTTTCAGGCCTTTCCATTTCGCTCGGCGGATCGGGCGGCTCTGGCGGCAATGGCGGCTCGGTTTCGATTGTAAATACCGGCAAGCTGGTCACCAAGGGTGACGAAGCATTCGGCATTTTTGCCCAGTCCATCGGCGGTGGCGGTGGCGGCGGGGCGATCGGTCATGCGGCGACGCTTTCGGTCGGCGACGTCAGCTATGGTCCGGGTGGCGGAAACGGCGGCGCGGGCGGCGCGGTCACCGTCACGCTCGGCGGCGACATCACGACCGCAGGCACCGGCGCGGCAGGTGTCCTTGCGCAGTCCGTCGGCGGCGGCGGCGGGCATATCGGCGGCATCGATACCGCGCTCGCAACGCTCTTCCTGCCAACGGAGATCTACAGTTCCCCCTCTTCGGGAAGCACCGGCGGCAATGTGACCGTCAGGACGAATGACGCGCCGGTCTCGATCACCACGACCGGGTACGGCGCGCATGGCATTTTCGCGCAGTCTGCCGGCGGCCTGGGCGGCTCCGCTGCAACCTATGCCGGACTTTACAGCGTTTTCAGCGCGTCTTCGGCGTCGAACGGCACCCCGACGGCCGCGGTTGCCGGCAATGTAACCGTTGATTTCGAAGGAACGATCAAGGCGACCGGCACCGGCTCGGTCGGCATCTATGCCGAGGCGCTCAGCAACGGACCGCTATCGGTATCCACCACGGACCTGCCGAAGATCGCCGTCAAGGTCAATGGCGACGTGACAGGGGGCAGCGGCCCGGCAGGTGCCGGCATTGCCATTGCCGGCGGCATGTCAAACACGATCAACATTCAAAATGGGACGGTTTCGGCGGGAGAAAACGGCTTTGCGGTCGCCGCCGCCTATACGGGTCTCGGCTGGCAGGCAAATGGCGGCGTTTCTGCACCGGCAAGCGATCTGACCACCCTTTCCAATGCCGGAACGATCAGTGGCAATGTCGATCTCGGCGTGGGCCAGAACCGGTTCGAAAATTCCGGAACCCTGAATGCCGGCCCGTGGATCGTCATCGACAATGACACGGATTTTGCCAACAGCCTCTATCCCGTCAGCGGGCCGCCGGTGAACGGGCGCACCCAGTTCTGGAAGACGATCTTTGCGGCCAACCAATCCGACGTCACGATCGGCAATCCCGTACCGACCCGGAGCGGCGTGAACAGCACTGCGGACACATTCGTGAACGCGGGCACGCTCAATGTCGCGGGACCTGGCACGGTCGGCTTTTCGAATTTCTTCGTCTCGAATTTCACCCAGCAGGCCTCGGCCACGCTCGAAGTCGACGTGAACCTCGCCGATGGCCAGATGGACTGGATCCGGATGCAAACGGAGAACGCGGCGGTCTCGCTTGCGGGCACCGTGGCGCCTTCGGTGGTCGCCCTGCCCCAAACGCGCGATCCGTCCGCGCCGCTGCCGGGCGCTGCGATCTTCAGCGTGACCGGCACGCCGGAGCCACCCTCCTATAACGCGCTTTCCGTCACCGACAGCTTCGTGGTCGACTATGCGCTTTCCTCAGGCACCTATCAGGGCCTTCCAAGCATTCTGCTGGCCGCCGAAAGCCTCGATTTCGCGCCCTCTGAGGCAGGCCTTTCCGGCACGGCGGGCTCGCTTGCGACCTATTTCCAGCAGCAATGGCAAAGCGGCGACATCGGCGACCTTGGCACCTCCATGGTGGCCCTTGCCAATGTGGCAGAAGGCAACAGTGCCGGTTACGCGGAGATGCTGACATCGCTCTCGCCCCAGGGCGCGGTGAGGCTTGCCGCAGAGCAATCCGGCAAGGTCGTGAAGCTTGCAGACTCGCTTCATTCCTGTCCGGTCTTTACCGGCGAAACCGCGTTTCTCACGGAGGAAAGCTGCGTGTGGGGCAAGGTCACGGGCGGCACGATCCGGACATTCTCGGCAAACGGCGCCCCAGGCTATGACACTGATACCACTGCCTTCCGCTTCGGCGGCCAGAAAGCGCTTGAAAACGACTGGTTCATCGGTGGTTCGGCGGTTCTCGGGCAAAGCAGCACCCATGCGACGAATGGCATCTACTCCTCCTCCACCGACGAATATGGACTGGGCTTTGCAGTCAAGAAACGGATCGACGGCGCCTTCGAACTGGCGGCCTCGGGCAGCTATATCTTCAGCGACATCGACCAGACGCGCTATATCAGCGCGGCCCTTGCGGGAGGAAATGGAGACAGCATCTTCTCGCAACCTCAGTCCCATGTTTTTGTCGGCCGGCTCCGAGCGGCCTATTATGCCGATCTCGGCGGATCCTATCTGAAGCCCTATCTCGACCTCGATACGATCTATACCCACGTACCGGGCTATTCGGAGCAAGGCGCCAGCGCCTACGCCGCCGATATGGGAAGCGTCGATGACGTTTCCTTCGGCATCCGTCCGGGGCTTGAATGGGGTGCGCGCGTCGATCTCGAAGGCGGTACGCTGCGCCCCTTTGCCAGGACCAGCGTGAGCTGGTGGCACGACCGCGATATTGCCCAGGATGCGCGCTTCAGCGGCGCATCGAGCCGGGATACCAGTTTCTCGACCCTTTACGACGGCCAGGACTGGCTCGGCCAGGGGGCGCTGGGTTTCGAATATGTCGCGGACAGTGGCTTTGAAGTGCGGGTTCAGTATGAGATGGAGGGAAACCGGGAGACCGTTGCTCAGAGCGTCACGGGACGTGTGGGCTGGCGCTTCTGAACCATTTCACGGCCAGACGCGCTGAAAACCAGCTGCATCGCGCTTCCCTATCCCTGGACAGACCTCACACTCGCGGACTGTTCCTGTGCGCCGATGACTCGGCATCACCAAAACGAACCCCCGCCTCGCGAAGCATCACTTCCGAGACAGCGAAACTGTGATCGAGCTTCCCATCGTTTTCCGGCCTGGGCGGGCACACAACGCAAGTGATGCCGCTCTGGATGATGGCGCGGGCGCAGTCGGCGCAGGGGAAACGGTTGACATAGAGCGTGCAGCCGGCAAGGGCCGCGCCGGAGCGGGCGGCGTTGTAGATCGCGTTGCGCTCGGCATGTTCGATCCAGAAGAACTTTTCCCCGCTCGCCCGGTCGAAACGCGCGTCGTCATGATCCGAGACGCCGCGCGGCAACCCGTTATAGCCGGTGGCGCGGACCTCATGGCCCGGCCCGACGATCACCGCCCCCACCTTGAAATCGCGGTCTTCCGACCAGGAGGCGGTCTCATCGCAGAGCGCCCGGAAGCGTCTGGACCATGTTGCTTCATCGGCCATGATCGATCTCTCTCATCGGTTTGCCTGAATGACGGCGTCAAGCGCGGCGCGTGCGGTTTCGTCAGACGGGGTGAAGGGCGGCAGGACGTTTTGCCAGACGGGATCGCCGCTGCGCTTGCCGACCAGATATTTGACGGCGGGCACCAGCGGGTGGGCGGCAATCGCCTTGCGGGTCGCGGCGATCTCGGTCGCAAGAGCGTCGTCCGGGGCGGCGAGATAACGGGCGCAGAGCGGCGCGGAGATGTTCACCGTCGCGGAAATGCAGCCGGCAAAGCCGGATGTCGAGATTTCTGCAAGCGCGGTCTCGGAACTCGGAAACACGGCGAGCCCCGGCACAGCGGTAACCAGGCTCCGGCAATAGGCAAGATCGCCGGAGGAATCCTTGATGCCTGCAAATCGCTCGGGCCGCGCGGCGGCAAGCCGGGCGACGACGTCCACCGGGATCGGCACGCCGGTCATCTGCGGAAAGTTGTAAAACCAGACCGCTATCGGGTTTGCGCCCAAGGCTTCGTCGAGCGTCATGTACCATCGGAACAGCCCGTCATCGCTCACCGGCTTGTAATAGAAGGGCGGCAGAACAAGCGCGGTCCTGTAGCCCAGGTCGGCAGCCGACAGCGTCAGATCGAGCGTATCTGCAAGAGACGGAAGGCCGGTGCCCACCATCAGCCGCGCCGGGTCGAAGGCTTCCGCCGCCCATGCCATGACCTCCTTGCGCGCGGCGATGCCGAGCGAGTTCGCTTCTCCCGTGGTGCCGAGCACGTTCAACCCGTCGCAACCATGTGCGAGCGCCCAGCGGCAATGTTCCAGAAATGGCGCCTTGAGCGCCCTTCCCTGATCATCTACCGGCGTCGGAACTGCGGCGATAATGCCCTTCATGTCTGATTTTCCTGTTTCACTGGCCAGTCACGGATGACGGAATGATCGTCGATCGGCGGCGCGTTCTTTACCCAACCGCCCGGCTCCTTCAAACCGCCGTCGCCATCATCGAAGACAGCGCGGTTGATTTCGACAAAGCGGGCGATGTCCTCACCGGGATCGTCATCGTAGCGGATGGCGTCGACCGGGCAGATGCTTTCGCACATGCCGCATTCGATGCACTCGGTCGGGTGGATGTAGAACATCCGCTCGCCCTCATAGATGCAGTCGACCGGGCAGACGGTGGCGCAGACGCCGTCCTTGATGTCGATGCACTCGCTCTTTATGACCAGGGCCATGGCAAGCCTACCTGCCGCGCCAGACCGGGGCGCGCTTTTCCCGGAAGGCGGCAACGCCTTCCTGGGAATCCTCGGAAACGAGCGCGGCGATCAGCTCCGGCGTCTGCAGCGCCCGCGCTTCGGCCGCCGACAGATGGGCGGTCCTGCGCAACGTCGCCTTGATCGCCTTCACCGACAGCGGCGCCGATTTCAGGATGTCGGCGACCCAGGCATCGACCTCTGCATCGAGGCCTTCGGCCGGCACGACGGCGTTGACGAGGCCAGCGGCATGGGCCTCTGCGGCACTCATCATCCGCCCGGTCATCATCAGGCCGGCGGCGATATTGCGCGGGATCAGCCGTTGCAGCGCCACCATGCCGCCATCGAGCGGCAGACGGCCGACCTTCGCCTCGGGCAGGCCGAAGCGGGCGGTGTCGCTGGCGATCACGATGTCGGCGCCGAGCACCATTTCCATTCCCCCGCCAAGCGCCAGCCCGTTGACGCGGGCAATCACCGGCACGGTGAGGCTCTGGCGCAGCGCGATGCCGCCGAAGCCGTTCGGGTTCATCCGCGCCCAGTATTCGAGGCCCGACGCGCCGGAGCCCGACTTGAGGTCGGCGCCAGCGGAAAAGGCGCGGTCGCCCGCCCCGGTCAGCACCACGCAGCGGATATCAGGATCGGCCTCGATCGCCAGCCAGATCTCTTCAAGCCGCGCCTCGGTCGGCTGGTCGACAGCGTTCATCCGTTCAGGCCGGTCGATGGTTACCCGCGCGACATGGTTTTCGACGGTGAAGAGAACGCTCATCCGGCGGCCCTCACGGCGCTGCCGAGACCGAATTCGGCGATCACCTCGGCCGTGTGCTCGCCGAGCTTCGGCGGCTTGTGGCGCAGCACCACCGGCGCATCGCTGAGGTGGACCGGCGAAGCGACGAGGGTCAGCGGCCCGAGAAGATCGTGGTCGAACTCGAGCAGCATGTCGTTGATTGCCGTCTGCGGATCGGCAAGCGCCTCGCCGAGCGAGCGAACCGGGGCGCAGAGGAGATCCTGGGCCTCGAGCCGCTCGATCCAGTGGGCGGTGGTGTTGGTGGCGATCGCATCGGCGAAGCGCTTCTGCAGATAGGGCTTGTTGGCGCGCTGGCTGGCAAGATCCGGATAGGTCGGCGACAGGTCCTCGAGCCCGAGTGCGGCGCAAATATCGCGCAGCGGATTGGCCTTGAAGGCGCCGACGATCACCAGCGCGCCATCGGTGCTGTCGAACACGCCCGTCAGCGGCATCGCGGCCCAGTTCAGCACGGCGCGGTGCTTGTTCCACTGCGCGGCTTCCTGCATCTGCATGGCGATGATCGAATCGTAGAGCGAGACCTCGACGCGCTGGCCGTGGCCGGTCTTCTCGCGCGACAGAAGGGCGGCGAGCACGCCCTGCACGAGATGCATGCCGGCGGTGTAGTCGCAGAGCGTGGTCGGGTAGATCGAGCGCGGGATCGAGGGATCCGAGGTCTTCTCCATCACGCCGGTCATGGCCTGCGCCAGCACATCCTGGCCGCCCTTGTGGGCATAGGGGCCGGTGGAGCCGAAGCCGGTGCCCGAGGCGCAGATGATCTTCGGATTGATCGCCTTCAGCGCCTCGTAGCCGAAGCCGAGCCGCTCCATCACGCCTGCGCGGAAATTGTCGACCACGACATCGGCCTGGCGCACGAGGTCGTAGACCATCTCCTTGCCCTCCGCCGACTTGGTGTCGATCTCGACCGAGCGCTTGTTGCGGTTGAGCGAGCAGTAGACGGCGTTGTTGCGGCCGGCCTCGGTGTGGTCGTCGAAGAAATGGCGCGACAGGTCGCCGGCGCCGGGCCGCTCTATCTTGATCACGTCGGCGCCGAAATCCGCCAGCATCTGCGTCGCGCAGGGGCCGAGCATCACCTGGGTGAAATCGATCACCCGGATGCCGGAGAGGGGAAGATTATCTGTCGTCATGGCATTGTCTTTCATTCTGCTGCGGCGGTGGATTCCACGCGGGCATTGGCCGAGGGAATATCGCCGGGATCGGCGCCCTGGGCGCGCATGCGCTTCTGGATGGTGGCGACATCGGCATCGCGCAGCGCCACGTTCTGTTCGAGCGCGACTGCAACCGCGACGCCCGCCGCCTCGCCCTGCGCCATGCAGGGCGGAATTTCGCGGGACAGCTTCTGAGCCTCGCTTTCCACCGAATAGTGGCGCCCGGCGACGATCAGGTTGTCGATCCCCTTCGGCAGCAGCGCGCGGTAGGGCGTGTAGTAATCGCGGCCGCGACAGACGCTGTCGGCAAAGTGGCGGCGGGACTTCACGTCGTCGCGGGTGACGACATATTCGCCTTGCAGCAGCCTTGTCTGGCGGATGCCGAGCTGTTCGGCCGCCCCCAGCATCTTGGCGTTCTCGAAGCCCGGCAGGTTGGCGCGCACGAAATGCAGAAGCTTCATCATCCGTTCCCGGCCCTCGATCTCGGCGGCAAGCATGTCCTCCGGCGACAGCCCGTCATAGCCCGGCATATGCGGGCAGTTGCACCATACGATGCCCGGCAGCGGCGTCTTCAGCCACCACATGCCCCAGGCCCCGCCGATCACCCGGCGCACCTGCCGGTCGAGCGCCTTGTATTCCTCCGGATGGTCGAATTCGAAGGCCTCGGCCTTCTCGATATCGACATCACAAAGCCGGAACACCGTGGTGACGATGTACTGCCCGGTGAGGAAGGAGGCGCCGGCCGAGGCTGCGACATCGAGGTCGCCGCTCGCATCGATCACCATCTTCGCCCGGATCGCCTGCCGGCCGACCTTGGTCTGGCAGATGACGCCCGTCACCTTGCCATCCTCCACCAGCGCCTCGGAAAACCATGAATGGAGGCGCAGGTTGACGCCGGCTTCCCGGATCAGGTTGAGGCTGGTCCGCTTCCAGCAGTCGGGGTCGAAGGCGACGGCGTGGATGATCGGCTGCGGGATGCCGGTCTTGTGGAAGTCGATCGCCCCCCAGCGCGACCATTTGCGCCACATCTCCCAATTGGTCAGGCAGTCCTCCGGCGGCGGATAGACCGCGCCGTCCTCTGCCGCCATCCGGTCGACGAATTCGGAGACGATGCCGGTGGTGACGATCTCGTTGCCGTCGTTGACCATGTCGTCGAGCACCAGAACCATGCCGCCCGAGGCCATGCCGCCGAGGTGGTGGTAGCGCTCCATCAGGGTGACCGAGCAGCCGTTGCGCGCGGCCGATACCGCGGCACTCACGCCCGCCGGACCGCCGCCGATGACCACGACGTCGCAATCGGCGACCACCGGTATCTGCTCGTCCCGTTTCAGGGCTATATGTCCGTATGTCTCTTTCATCTTGGCACAGCTCTTCCCCGGGCAACCGCCCGTCTTGAAATTCCGGTTGAGGTTTTCCTACCAGCGCACGATCAGGCGCTCGGCGAGCGTCACGGCGGCAAACAGCAGCACAGACAGGCCCGAGGACAGGAACACCGTTGCGTAAAGCAGCGCGGAGCGGAAATTGAAGGTGGCATCGAGGATCAGCGCCCCGAGCCCCAGATTGGCCCCGACCCATTCGCCGACAATCGCGCCAATGACGCAGGTAGTCGCCGCGATCTTCAGCGCCGAGAACAGGAAGGGCAGCGACGACGGCAACCGCACCTTCCAGAACACCTCGGATTTCGACGCCGACAGCACCCGCGTCAACTCCAGGATCTGCGGGCTGACGGAATTCAGCCCCCGCACCATGTTGACCAGCGTCGGAAAGAAGCAGATCAGCGCTGCGATCATCACCTTGGCCGTCAGCCCCGAGCCGAAGATCAGCACCAGGATCGGCGCGATCGCGAGGATCGGGATGGTGTTGACGAACACGGCGAGCGGGAAGAAGGCCTTCTCGATCAGCCGGCTGTGGACGAAGGCGATCGCGATCAGCACCGCGACCAGATTGCCGACCAGGAAACCGAGCACCGCCTCCAGAAGCGTCGGCCAGAAATTGGCCATCAGCGTCGGAAAGTCCTGGACGAAGGTCAGCGCCACGTCGCTCGGCGCCGGCGCGATGTAGGAGGGCACGCCGAAGATGCGCACTCCCGCCTCCCAAAGCAGCAGGATCGCGAGCGTGGTGGACACCGGGATCGCGATGCCGACGAGGCGCGATAGCCGGGCGGCGCGGCTTGCGGCGGTGGCGTCGATGGCCTCCACATCCGTTGTCATCTCGGTGGTCGCCATCAGCATGTCTCCAGAATCTGGCGCAGCTCGGCCGCGTAGCGGATGAATTCCGGCGTCTCGCGCTGGGCGATCGCGCGGGGTCCGGGAATGTCGATGTCGACGATCTTGCGCAGCCGGCCGGGATGGGCCTGCAGCATCAGCACCTTCTGGCCGAGAAAAACGGCCTCCGGGATCGAGTGGGTCACGAACAGGATGGTTGCGCCGGTTTCCTCCCATATCTTCAGGAGCTGAAGGTTGAGGTGATCGCGGGTCATCTCGTCGAGCGCGCCGAAGGGTTCGTCCATCAGCAAGAGCTTCGGATGGCACACCAGCGCGCGGGCGATCGCGACGCGCTGGCGCATGCCGCCGGAAAGCTCGTGCGGCAGCGCATCCTCACGGCCTTTCAGCCCGACAAGCTCCAGCAGCTCGCGCGGGGTCTTGTCGCCGACGGGCAGCTTGATGCCGCGGCTCCGCCCGACCTCGAGCGGCAGCTCCACGTTCTTCAGCGCGCTGCGCCAGGGCAGCAGGCTCGCGTCCTGAAACACGAAGGCGAATTCGCGGGCAAGGCGGGCGGCCTCTGTCGACTTCCCGAACACGCTCACCTCGCCGGATGCCGGCGGAATGAGATCGGAAACGAGCCTGAGCAGCGTGGACTTGCCGCAGCCCGAGGGGCCGAGGATCGTCCAGAACTCGCCCTCGCCGATATCGAGGCTCAGATCCTGGATGGCGGTGAAATCGCCGAACTTCACGGAAGCGTTGCGCAGCCGGGCCGCAGGCGCCGGAGCGCCTGCCTCCCGGTATGCCATCGCCGCGTTTGGCGCGTTCATGGCGATCATCCCAGCTTCGGCCGCGTGTCGGCGGTGGCCTCCAGAACGGAAAGCGTCATGACCTCGTCGACGGTCGGCGCCTTGCCCTGGAACTGGTCGAGCTCGGAGTAGATGTCGATCTGGTCCTGCCAGTTTTCCTTGGTCATCGTGCCCCAGCCGTTTTCCTTCGTGGCCGCGTTGAAGGAATAGTCGAGCACCAACGGCACGGCCTCCATCTCGGCGGCCTTGTCGAAGTTCGGATAGGCCTCGACCAGATAGTCGACCGCCTTGTCCGGGTTTTCGCGGGCAAAGCCCCAGCCGCGCGAGATAGCGCGGATCATCGCGTCCACCTTGTCGCCGTGGTCGGCAAGCGTGCTGTCGGTGACGTAGAAGGGATTGGCGTAAAGCTTGATGCCGGCGTCCCAGAGGGTCATGTCGACGCGCTGGTCGCCGAGGATCTCGAGCGCCTTCACATTGGTTTTCCAGCCGGTGATCGCATCGACCTGGCCGGTCATCAGCGGGTTCATGTCGGAGCCGATGATCACCAGCTCGACCTTGTCCTCCGGAATGCCGTTCTTGGCGAGCAGCGCGCGGAACAGAATGCGGCCGGTGGCCTGGGTGCCGATCTTCTTGCCGATCATGTCTTCCGGCTTGGTGATCGGGGTCTTTTTCAGCGAGAAATAGGTATAGGGATGCTGCTGGTATCCGGCGGCGATGCATTTGACCGGAATGCCGGCGGCGCGCGCCAGCATCAGCGACGGGCTGGACGACACCTGCCCGAGATTGGCGCGACCCGAGGCGACGGAGGCGACGCCATCGATGTTCGGCCCGCCCGGAATGATCTCGAATTCGAGGCCTTCGTCGGCGAAATAGCCGAGCTTGTTGGCGCAGATCTCGCCAAGATTGCCGTTCGAGGCGAGCCAGCCGAGCTGCATCGAGACCTTGAAGGTGTCGGCGGCCCGCGATGGCGTGATGGAAATCAGACTGCCCGCGCCGGCAAGACCGGCGGCGGCACCCATGGATTTCAGAAGCGAACGGCGGCTGAGACCGTTCAGAAGAGCGTGCGGCATCGATGTTCTCCCTGCCACTGGTTGCTGATGCACTGACCCGGTGTTCCCCTGCCGGTTATCAGTTCCAGAAGTGTACGGAGCATATGGCGCTGCAAAAAGTGCAAAAACCTGCTAACACTGAGGCATAAAATGCACCACCCCGGATGCGGTGCGTGTCTGCCGCACCGTGATCCGATGCTAACTGCTTGTTTTGACATGTCTAGCAACCCGCCTGAAGGGATCGTCCGACGGCGGCAGGTTTAAGGCGGAGCGCCCGATGCATTCGACCTTCATGCGCTATTTCGACGAGGTTGCCCGCCAGCGCTCGATCCGCAAGGCGGCGGCGGTGCTGAACGTGTCCTCGACCACGGTCAACCGCAAGATCATCGCGACCGAAAAGACCATCGGCGTGCGCCTGCTCGAACGCACGCCGGAGGGCGTGGCGTTGACCGATGCGGGGCGGATCGTGCTCGAACACTGCCGCGAGACGCTGAACGGGTACGAGCGCACCAAGATGATGCTCGATGATATCCGCGACCTGCGCACCGGCCACATCAATATCTGCGCGATCGATTCCGTCACCTACGGCCTGCTGCCGCGCATCCTGCTCGACTTCAACAGCGTCTATCCGCAGGTCACCTATTCGGTGACCACGGCCCAGCCCGATGAAATCGGCGAGAAGGTGGCGCACGGGGCCTGCGATATCGGCATCACCTTCACCTTCGATCTCCATCCGGGCGTCCGGGTGATTTCGGAAAAGGGCGCCCCGATCGGGATCATCATGCGATCCGACCATCCGCTCGCCAGCCGTGCGAGCCTTTCGATCGCCGATCTCGGCGGGCTGAAGCTGGTGCGCACGGTCGACGCGCGCGGGCGCAATTCGATCATCGACCAGGCGCTTTCCGGCCTCGCGCCGTCGCTCTCGACCAATTGCTTCACCGACACGCTGCATGTCGCCAAGCACCTGATCCTGGCCGGCCGCAGCCTCGGCGTTTACACGCAGATCGGGTTTTACGAGGAGATCCAGCAGGGCCGGCTCTGTTTCGTGCCGCTGCAGCAGGATGTGCTGCTGAACCTTAAGATCGGCGTCATCATGTCCGCCTCCTCCGGCATTTCCCCGCCGGAACGGCTTCTCGGCAACGAGATCAAACGCGCCCTCGGAAGCCTCCGGCTTGACGCCGCCGCACCCGGCGCCGTCTAGTCTGTTATTTCCCAATTGAAGAGAGCCACAACAGAGTTCTACATCTAGGCGGCGCGGTCCAGCGTTTCAGGCAAGCGCAAAGCCGCCTTATGTCGTTGTTGCGCCTGCATGAGTGCAGTCCCGATCCAAAAACCACCGCAATCGGGCGCTCAGGCCAGGCCTTTCCGCCGCGCGGCCTGGCTCAGGCCGCCGTAACCCCATGCATCGGCTTCCACTTCATCGATGACGACATAGGTTGCGACCGGAAGACCCGCACCGACAGTGCTTGCCAGAAGATCATGAGCCTGCCGGATGAAGCTCGCTTTCTGCTCCATGTCATTGGTCCCCGCGGTCACCTTGACATCGAGGTGGGCTGCAGCGGTGACGGACTGCCCTCCGATGCTCCAGAGCCTTGGCTCATGGAATTCGACCAGCACGGCGGTAAGGTCCGCCCGCTTGTCCATCACCTCGGCCATCAGCCGGGTTGCTTCCGACTGAAGCGTTGCGATCTCACTGGCCGAAAGCGATGCGCCGGCGATGCTGATATGGACGAAGGGCATTCGAATGGCTCCCGATCTGGATTGACAGGCTCATCATGACGGTTCAATTTCGTTTTGAATATCAGGATCTTCAAAACACTCTATTGAGGAAATACGAATGGTCGGTGCTCCGGTAAATCTCGACATGGACGTTTTGCGCACATTCGTCACCGGCGTTGACCTCGGCAGTTTCGCCAAGGCCGCCGAGCGGCTTGGGCGGTCGCCCTCCGCCATCAGCCTGCATCTGCGCAAGCTGGAAGACCAGACTGGCCAGCCGCTGATGCGCAAGCACGGGCGCGGGCTGGTCCTGACGGAGGCCGGTGAGCGGCTGATCGGTTACGCGCGCCGCATCCTCGACCTCAATGACGAGGCGCGCATGGCGCTCGACACGCTTGCGGATCTGGAAGGCTGGGTTCGTATCGGAGTGCCACAGGATTTTGCAGAGACGTGGCTGCCGCCTCTTCTCGCCCGCTTCCAGGGCGCGCATCCGAAAATCCGTGTCGAAGCGCGCGTCGATCGCGGCTCCCGTATGGCCGAGGCTGTGCGTTCCGGCGACCTCGACCTCGCGCTCACCTGGGGCGGGTTCAATAGCCTGGACTGCACCGTGATCGCGGAACGGCAGCTCGCCTGGATCGCGAGGAAGGATCACGCGATGACCGACAACGAGCCGGTCCCGATCGTTGCCTTCGATGCGCCTTGTGCTTTCCACCGGCGCGCGACGGAAGCGCTCGAAAAGGCAGGAACGCCCTGGCGACATGCCTTTGCGACATCGAGCCTGCTGGGTGTCTGGGCCGCCGTCCGCGCGGGCCTCGGCATAACGGTGAGGACCGTAGACGCTATCCCCGACGATCTCAGCACGCTCAGCTCCGCGGATACCGGACTTCCTGCCCTTGGCTCCCTCCCGCTCGTCCTGCATCGCTCGAACTCGGGTACCAAGGCATCAAAGACGCTTGAGGAGCTGCTGCTCTCCGCCGTTGCCATGCAGACGGCAGGCAGCGGCTCCTGAAGTCTAGCCCGACACGTTCGGGCGTTTTCCAGCGCTTGGCCAACCCTGAATGTGCCACGCTTAGCAAGGAACACCCGGACCTTGCAGGAACCTGGAGCATCGGATGTTGAGAAGCCGGCCTTGCGGCCGGGGCCGACCTCATGATCAACGCCAATCCCCTGCCCCATTCACCTGCCCGATGCAGATCGACATCGATCGTGGCACGCGAGCGATCACAATATCAGCCAGGAGCGGGCTGCACCAGGACACCGCTTCCGGAGATGCGTGGTCTTCTTTCGACATCACTAGACGACCGGTCTATTAATTCCTATATGCAGCCCATGGCCAAGCAGAGCAAGTCCGATCAAACCCGACAGAAGATCCTCGCCACCGGCCGTCAGCTGGTGACGAAGGGCGGCTTCAATGCTGTCGGGCTATCCCTGATCCTCAATGCCTCAGGCGTCCCGAAGGGGTCTTTTTACTACTACTTCCCGTCAAAGGAGGCTTTCGGAGAGGCGCTGCTGCAGGACTATGTAGCGGAGTACCGGACGCGCCTCGATCAGTTGATGAAGATGGACTTAACGGCAGCGGAAAAGCTGATGACCTTCTGCGCCGCCTGGCTTGACCAGGAACGCCAGGCGGGACTGGTCAGCACCTGTCTCGTGGTCAAGCTCGGCGCCGAAGTTGCCGACCTATCGGAGAGCATGCGCAAAGTGCTCGATGATGGCGTGACGATTTTGATCGCGATCCTGGCAGATCTGCTGCGGGAGGGCGCCCGCGACGGCTCCCTTCTGCCGCAGCACGATCCCGATGCAGTGGCTGAAGCGCTCTACGCCGAATGGCTGGGTGCTGCGATCCTGTCGAAACTCGCTGCTGATCAACGCCCGCTGGAGCGGGCAATGAACGATACGAAAGCGCGTCTGATCGCGGACGCGCGCAAAGGAGAAAACCAATGAAAGCTGCAGTTCACGACGTTTTTGGCGAACCGAAAGACGTTATTGAAACCCGCGAGGTTGCCTTGCCGGAACCTTCTGCAGGCGAGGTGCGGGTTGCAACGCTCCTCTCGCCGATCCACAATCACGATCTCTGGACGATCCGCGGCAATTACGGCTACAAGCCGCCCCTGCCCGGCGCGATCGGCGGATCGGAAGCCGCAGGTATCGTCGACGCTGTCGGTGAAGGCGTCGACACGGCGCTTGTCGGAAAGCGTGTTGCCATTGCAGGCGTACACGGAACCTGGGCGGAACACTTCATCGCGCCCGCTGCCGGCGTGCTGCCGCTGCCCGAGCAGATTTCCGACGCGATGGGCGCGCAGCTGATCGCGATGCCGTTCTCCGCCATTTCAATGCTCGATATGCTGAAGGCCGGCAAGGGCGACTGGATCATCCAGACGGCTGCCAACGGTGCTGTCGGGCGGGTGATGGCCATCCTGGCCGAGGCCCGCGGGGTTCACCTCCTGAACCTTGTGCGGCGCGATGAGGCCGCCGCAGACCTTCGCGCTGAAGGCATCAAGAATGTCGTGTCCACTTCGGCCGATGGCTGGAAGGACGAGGCGCGGAAGATCATCGGTGAAGGCCGCGTCATGTCCGCAATCGATTCCGTCGGCGGCGATATTGCCGCAGATCTGGTCGACCTTCTCGCATCCGACGGTGAGTTGGTCGTTTTCGGCACCGCGACTGGTGCGCCTATGCCGCTCTCATCGGGCGCCCTGATCATGAAGCAGATCACGGTCAAGGGCTTCTGGGGCGCGCGCGTCAGCGCCGAAATGGAGCCCGACAAACGCATCCGCCTGATCACCGAACTGGTCACACTCGCGGCAAAAGGTGTTTTGACGCTTGATGTTGGCGGCATTTTCCCGCTCGACCAGGTGAAGGAAGCGATGGATGCAAGCCTGACGCCCGGCCGCGCCGGCAAGGTGATGCTGAAGCCTTAAACAGAAGCAACAACGCCTCCTGAAAGAAGTGGCTCGGATTGTCTCAACAATTTCGGGCCTCTTCTGACGGTGTATCTGCGCCTCGGAAATGGCGGAGCTAGGGTGTGCTTACGCGTTCCAGGCGATCGTCTTCTGGGATTGCTCGCCGAGGCCTTCGATACCGAGGCGCATTCGCTGGCCTTCCTTGAGATAGATCGGCGCAGGCTTCTGGCCCATGCCGACGCCGGGCGGCGTGCCGGTGGAGATGATGTCGCCAGGCTGCAGGCTCATGAACTGCGACAGATAGCTGACGAGATGGCGCACGCCGAAGACCATCGTCCTGGTCGAGCCGTCCTGATAGCGGTGGCCATCGACCTCGAGCCACATGGCAAGGTCCTGGGGATCATCGATCTCGTCGCGCGTGACCAGCCAGGGACCGATCGGGCCGAAGGTATCGGCGCTCTTCCCCTTGACCCACTGGCCTGAGCGCTCGATCTGGAATTCTCGCTCGGACAGGTCGTTGACCACGCAATAACCGGCGACGTGATCCATCGCATTGGCCTCATCGACATAGCGGGCTTCCTTGCCGATGACGACGCCGAGTTCGACCTCCCAGTCGCTCTTCTTCGAGTTTCTGGGAATGCGGACATCATCGTTCGGGCCGACGATGGCGCTGGTCGCCTTCATGAAGATGATCGGCTCCTCGGGGATCGCAGCACCCGTTTCGGCGGCGTGGTCGGCATAGTTGAGACCGATGCAGATGAATTTGCCGACGCTGCCGACGCAGGGACCGATACGGCTTTCCCCCGGCAGCACCGGCAGGCTGGCGATATCTGCAGCGCGGATGCGTGACAGGCCATGGTCTGAAAGCGCCTCTCCCGCAATATCGGCGACAATCGCGGATATGTCGCGATAACTGCCATCGGTGTGGAGGATGGCAGGGCGCTCGGCGCCCCTTGCGCCGACTCGTAGCAGTTTCATGATCCTATTCCCTGATTACGACGCCTTGGGCATCGTGTGTGCAAAATTGCGTATCGTTTCCGGTTTCATCTCGATGGAGAAGCCCGGCTTTTCCGGCGGCATGTAGGCAGCCCGTTCGATCCGGCAGGGGTCGACGAAGTGCTCGTGCAGATGATCGACATATTCGATCACCCGCCCCTCCTTGGTGCCGGAGACGACGAGATAGTCGATCATCGACAGATGCTGGACATATTCGCAGAGCCCGACGCCGCCGGCATGCGGCCAGACCGGAAGGCCGAATTTCGCGGCCATCAGCAGCACCGACAACACCTCGTTCAACCCGCCGATGCGGCAGGCATCGATCTGGACGATGTCGATCGCGCCGCCGGCGATGAACTGCTTGAACAGGATGCGATTCTGGCACATTTCGCCGGTCGCGACCTTGACCGGCACCACCGCCTCACGGATTTTCCTGTGGCCGGCGACATCGTCCGGGCTTGTCGGCTCCTCGATGAAATAGGGCCGGAAGGCGCTGAGCGCCCTCACCCAGTCGATCGCCTGATCAACCTCCCAGACCTGGTTGGCGTCGATCATCAGCGTGCGATCCTCGCCGATCACCTCGCGCACAATCTTCAGCCGCGCCACATCCTCGTCGCGATCCTGCCCGACCTTCATCTTGATATGGGTGAAGCCGGCATCGACCGCTTCCTGCGCCAGACGCCGGAGCTTGTCATGGCTGTAGCCGAGCCAGCCTGCGGAGGTCGTGTAGCAGGGATAACCGTTCGTCTTCAGTTCCGCGATGCGCTCTGCCTTGCCGGCCTCCGCCTTGCGGAAGATGGCGAGCGCTTCCTCCGGCGTGATCGCGTCGGTCAGGTAACGGAAATCGACGATCGAAACGAGCTGTTCCGGCGTCATATCGGCGACGAGCTGCCAGACCGGCTTGCCTGCCGCCTTCGCCATCAGGTCCCAGGCGGCGTTGACAACGGCGCCCGTCGCCAGATGCATGGCGCCCTTGTCCGGCCCGATCCAGCGCAGCTGGCTGTCGCCGGTGACATGGCGCCAGAAGCGGCCGGGATTTTCGGCAATCCAGTCGAGCGAGAGCCCCCTCAACCGGGCCTCCAGCGCGCGGATCGCGGCGCAGACGACCTCATTGCCACGGCCGATCGTGAAGGTCAGGCCGTGGCCCTCGAGCCCGTCATCCGTTTTAAGGATGACGTAGGCGGCGGAATAGTCCGGATCGGGGTTCATCGCGTCGGACCCATCAAGCTTGGCCGAGGTCGGGAAACGCAGATCGTGGATGGAAAGTCCGGTAATGGTGGTCATGTCGTGCACTCGGTCTTGCGGTCGCTCAGGCGGTCCAGCCGCCATCGATGATATGGGCCTGGCCCGTGGTATAGGTCGCGCCGGCGAGATAGACGGCGAGATCGGCGATCTCTTCCGGCGTGCCGATACGACCAATGGGCTGGCGGGCGATGAAATCGGTCCGTGCCTTTTCATAGTCGCCCGTCGCCTTCAGCCGTTCCTGCAGCGAGGGGCTGTCGACCGTTCCGGGGCAGATCGCGTTGCAGCGTATGCCCTTCGTCACATAATCGGCGGCAATCGACTTGGTGAGGCCGATCACGGCGGCCTTGGTGGTCGAATAGGCAAAGCGGTTCGGCACGCCCTTCAGCGAGGAAGCGACAGAGGACATGTTGATGATCACGCCGTGTTCGCGCTCCAGCATGCCCGGCAGGAACGCCCGCACGGTGCGCACCATCGCCTTGACGTTGAGGTCGTAGGCGAAATCGAGATCGCCGTCCTTCATGTCCAGAACCGAACCGGCATGGACGACGCCGGCGCAATTGAACAGGATGTCGATCGCGCCGATTTCACGCGCGGCATTGACGACGGCCGCGTCCGACAACACGTCCAGAAGCCGTGTGGTGACGCCATCCATGCTTTCCAGCTCGGCGAGTTTCTCGGCGTTGATATCGCTTGCGATCACTCTTGCGCCGGCCCTTGCAAAAGCCGTGACGGAGGCCGCGCCGATGCCTTGCGCGGCGGCGGTGATGAGGCAGGTCTTGCCGGTGAGGTCAGTCATGGGCGTGTCCTTCATGTGATTGTCTTCTGCGATCCTTCGACCGCCATGCGGGCGATCGCCTCGAAATCCCAGGCGATGCCAAGGCCGGGTTCATCCGATGGTACGGCGCGTCCGTTGCGCATGGTCATGCCGCAAAGCGTGATCGCGTCGAGCTGTGGAATGTATTCGACCCAGCGCGCATTGGGCACGGCCGCGCAAAGCGACACATGCAATTCCATCAGGAAGTGGGGCGCGACCGCGACGTTGAAGCATTCCGCCATATGCGC
This sequence comes from Martelella limonii, assembly GCF_013344475.1. Taxonomy (GTDB): domain Bacteria; phylum Pseudomonadota; class Alphaproteobacteria; order Rhizobiales; family Rhizobiaceae; genus Martelella; species Martelella limonii. Next base: position 1,058,844 of record NZ_JABUOU010000001.1, read on the forward strand.
AACCTTGAGCCACGGCGTTATGCCGCCGATGCGGCCGACATCGACCTGGACGATGGAGCAGGCGCGCCGTTCCAGATATTCGCGGAAATGCGCGGCGGAATAAAGGCTCTCGCCGACCGCGACCGGCACGGATGTGTGGCGCGAAAGCACGGCATGGCCTTCGATATCGTCGGCCGGCAGCGGCTCTTCCAGCCAGCCGATGTCGAAGCGCTGGTAGACGGCGGCGCGACGCACCGCCTCATCGACATTGAAGGCCTGGTTGGCGTCGGTGAAGATTTCGAAGGCCGGCCCGACAGCCTCGCGCACCGCGCCGATGCGGGCGGCATCCTCCGAAAGCGGTCGCCCGACCTTGAGCTTGCAACCCGAAAAGCCGTCGGATTTCGCCCGCACCGCATCCTCGACCAGCGCTTCCGTCTCAAGATGCAGCCAGCCGCCTTCGGTGGTGTAGAGCGGTATTTCGGACTTCGCGCCTCCCGCCAGGCGATAAAGCGGCAGGCCGAGCCTGACCGCCTTCAGGTCCCAAAGCGCCGTATCGATGGCGGCAAGCGCGATGGATGTGATTGCGCCGACCGCCGTTGCGTGGGTCAGGAAAGTCAGATCGCGCCAGATGCTTTCGATGTCGAACGCTTCGCGGCCGATCAGCGCCGGCAGCAGCGTCCGTTCCAGAAGCGCCATCACCGAAGGGCCGCCCGTGCCGATCGTATAGGAATAACCCGTACCGGTAACGCCGTCAGAATCGGTAATGCGCACGATCGGCGTTTCCTGGGAGACGAAAGACTGGATCGCATCGACGCGCTTCACCTTCGGCTTCAGGTCGACCATCACGATTTCGGCGCGGACGATCTTCCCCATGGTCAGGCCCTCAGGCTCTTGCCGGTGTCGGCGTCGAAGACGTGCAGACGATCGAGGTCGAGGGTGAAGGTCAGTTTCTCGCCATCGGCCAGCGGCCGCGGATCGAGCATCTTCGCCTGCACCTCCTTGCCGCCCAGCTCGGTGTAGATGATGGTCTCGGTGCCCAGCGGCTCGGAGATCAACACCTGCAGGTCGACCTCCAACGAGCGGTCCTCGGCATGCAGCGAATGACCCTTCGGCGCGAAGGCGTCCGGACGGAAGCCGATAATGACCTTGTCACCTGACGAGACCTTCGACGCGATATCGCCAGGCAACGGCACCAGCGCGCCATCGGAGAGCCGCGCCGCGCCGTTCTCGGCAACGCCCTCAAGCTGGTTCATCGGCGGAGAGCCGATGAAGCCTGCAACAAAGGTGTTCACCGGGTTTTCAAAGACCTCCGTCGGAGTGCCGACCTGCTCGACATAGCCGTCGCGCATGATCACGATCCGGTCGGCAAGCGTCATCGCCTCGACCTGGTCGTGGGTGACGTAGATGACCGTGGTCTTGACCCGCTGATGCAGCTTCTTGATCTCGACGCGCATCTGGCCGCGGAGCTTCGCATCGAGGTTCGACAGCGGCTCGTCGAACAGGAACACATCCGGATGGCGCACGATGGCGCGGCCCATGGCGACGCGCTGGCGCTGGCCGCCGGAAAGATTGGCGGGTAACCGGTCCATGAAGGGTTCGAGGCCGAGAATGCCTGCCGCCTCGTCGACGCGCGGCTTGATGTCCTCCGGCGTCATGCCGGCGATCTTCAGGCCGAAGCCGAGATTTTCCCTGACTGTCATGTGCGGATAGAGCGCATAGGACTGGAACACCATCGAGATGTTGCGCGCCCGCGGCGGCAGGGTGTTGACGACCCGGTCGCCGATGCGGAGCTCTCCGCCGGAAATGTCCTCGAGCCCGGCGATCATCCTGAGCGTCGTCGACTTGCCGCAGCCCGACGGGCCGACAAGGACCACGAACTCGTTGTGGGCGACGTCGAGATCGATGCCGTGGACGACTTCAAGCGCGCCGTAGCGCTTGACGATTTTGGAAAGGTGCACTTCGGCCACGGGATTATCCTTTCACGCCGCCGAACGTCAGTCCGGCAATCAGGTGCTTTTGTACGATGAAGGTGAGGATCAGCGCCGGGATGATGATCAGCACGGCCATGGCGCTCATCCCGGTCCAGTCGACGGTGAACTGGGCGGTGAAGTCCATCAACCCGACCGGCATGGTCTTCGACGCCGTGGTGCGGGTGAGCTGGCTTGCCAGCGCGAATTCGTTCCAGGCCGTCAGAAAGGCGAAGATGCCGGCAGAGGCGAGGCCCGAACGGGCAAGCGGAAACTCGACCTTCCAGAAGGCCTGCCACCGGGTGCAGCCGTCGATCTGGGCAGCCTCGGAAAGATCGGCCGGGATCTGCCGGAAGAAACCGTCGGTGAGCCAGATCGTGAACGGGATGTTGATCGCCATGTAGACGAGGATCAGGCCGAACTTGGTGTCGATCAGACCGACCTTGCTCCACAGGATGAAGAGCGGCAGCGACAGCGCCACGCCCGGCACGGTGCGCGACAGCATGAACGACAGGAACAGCGCGCCCTTGCCCTTGAACCGGTAGCGGGCGAAGGCATAGCCGCCCATCATCCCGACCAGGATCGCGACCACGGTGGAGGTCAGCGAAATCACCAGCGAATTGATGAAATAGCGCTCGACCGGCAATCCCTGCTGGCGGTCGGGCAAAAGTCCGAAAATGCCGAGGAAATTATCGAGCGTCCAAACCTGCGGGATCCAGACCGGCGGGCGGGCCATGACTTCGACATTGGGACGAAAGGCGGTCAGCACCACCCAGGCGCCGGGGACGACCAGGATCATCATCGCGATGAACAGCGTGATCCGGAGCAGCCAGCGCTGCCAGGGCTTTTCGATGGTGCGCGCGCTCATTGGGCCCCTCCCATGAAGACGCGGGCCTTCGACAGATTGCGGTAGAACATGATGGTAAAGCCGATCGAAAGCAGGATCGAGATGTAGCCCATGGCGTTCGCCATCCCCATCTGCGCGTTCTGGTATCCGGTGCGCGTCATCAGCGTCCAGATCAGTTCGGTGCGTCCGGCGGGGCCGCCATTGGTCATGATCTTGACCATGTCATAGGCGCGCGCGACATCGAGCGAGCGGATGGTCATCGCGATCCAGATGAACGGCATCAGGAAGGGCAGCGTGATGTGGCGGAACACCTGCAGCGCGTTGCAGCCGTCAACCTTCGCGGCCTCGATCGGCTCCTTCGGCATGGCGAGCAGGCCGGCCATCAACAGGATCGCGAAGATCGAGGTCGACATCCACATTTCGGCGACGATGATCGAGAAATTGGCGAGCCAGCCATTGACCAGCCACGGGATCGGCTTGTCGATCAGATCGAGCGCGAACAGCGCATTGTTCACCAGGCCAACGGAATCGTTGAACAGGTACTTGAACTGGAAGCCCACAAGGATCGGCGAGAACATCATCGGAAACATCATGATGGTTCTGAGCGTCCGCTGGCCCCAGGTGATGCGGTTAACGAGCAGTGCCAGACCGAGCCCCAACAGCATTTCCAGATTGAGCGCGATGGTGATGAACACCACGGTGCGCCCGAAGGCCCACCAGAAGTCTTCATTGCCGATCAGTCGCCTGTAATTGCGCAGGCCGACAAAATTATAGAGCGAGTCCGGCCGCACCAGATTGTAGCTGGTGAAGCTCGTCCAGAACGACACCAGAAGCGGCACCAGCACCACCGCCATAATGACGATGATGGCCGGCATCAGCAAAAGATAGGGTGTCGCCTGCGGAGACCTGAAGAACTTCATGTCGCGCCTTCGGAAAGTTCAGGAAATCGGAAAGTCTGTTCAGCCGGAGCCGATGACGCCGCCAGCCTTGGCCGGCGGCGTCAGGTGGGCAGGTCAGTAGTAGCCTGCGTCTTCCATGATCATGGTCGCCTTGTCGGCGGCGTCATCGAGCGCTTCCTGCGGGGTCTTCTCGCCGACGATTGCAGCCTGCAGCTCGGGCCACAGAACGTTCGAGACCTGGATCCATTCCGGAATCAGCGGCGGGGTGCGGGCGTCAGCCAGCGATTCCTGCCAGACCTGGAACATTTCGGCGAGGTTCTCCTTGCCGTTCTCGTTGAACCAGTTGATCACCTCTTCATAGGTGGCAGAGCGGGTCGGCAGGTTGCCGGCCATCGCTTCCATGAGCTCGCTCTCGTCATTGGTCATGAACACGGCAAAGGAAACGGCGGCATCCTTGTTGTCGCAATCCTCAGTCACCGAGAACGAATGCGAACCGGACCAGCCGCCGCGCTTGCCCGACGAGCCGACCGGGGCCACGGCATACCCGAGGTCATCCGCGATCTTGGATGAAGACGGATCCGCAAAGAAGGCGGCGAAACCCGGCCAGTCCAGATCGATGGCGAGTTGGCCCGCGGCCATCGCCTGGCCGATATCGTCCCAGGTGTAATTGACCGTGCCGGCCGGCACCGCGCCGGCGTCGTAGACATCGATAAACCACTCCAGGGCGGCAACGCCTTCCGGCGAATTGAAGACCGGTTTGAAATCGGCGTCGAACATATCGCCGCCATTGGCCCGCAGGATTTCCATGAAGCGGCCCGACATGCCCTCGTCCTTGCCGGCAAACGCGGTGCCATAGAGGTTCGGCGGATCGGCGAAGAAAATCACCTGGTCGCGAAACTCGTCAAAGGTCTTCGGCGGGGCAAGGTCGGTGCCATATTTCTCCTTCCACGCCGTCTGGTTTGCCGGATCCGCGTAGAGGCTCTTGCGATAATAGAGGTTCGACACGTCGGTGACACGCGGCAACTGGACGAGGCGGCCATCGACCTTGGCGGACTCAAGCGTCCCCGGGACATATTTGTCGAGCTCCGACTGCGGAATGAACTCCGACAGGTCGATATAGAGGTCGCCATATTGCGGGGCGAAGCTGGTGTGGTTCGAGCCAAGGCACCAGGAGATGCCGCCGGTCGCGATATCCTGCTTGATCTCGCGGTCAAGCTCGAAATGGTTCTTGGAAGAAACGATCTCGACCTTGGCGCCGGTCATCTCCTCCCATTCGGGGATGCGCGTGTAGAGCTTCTCGTACTGGGTGCCGCCAATCAGCTTCACCTGAAGCGTATAGCCCGGAAAACTGCCGTAGTCGAAGTCATCGGCCTGTGCGCCAGCCGCAAGGCCGCCGAACGCGCAGGTAGTAATCAGCGCTGTTGTCAGAAAATTCCGTCGCATGTCTGTCCTCCTCAATCCCTCAAGTCCAGAAAAGACTTGATCCTCCATATTTGAAAAGTCTATTCGTATATAAGCATCAATTTGGCGCAGCCGTCAACGTCGCTCTTGATATCGGGCGGGAACGACGTCAGTTTCGCAGCAAATTCAGGGTGAAGTTTCACCCGTGCCGCAAGGAACGAACATGGCTTCAGAAGACTCCGACCGCTACCGCGCCCCTGCCCTCGACAAGGGGCTCGACATATTTGAGCTGCTGGCCGAGACCGACGGATCGCTGAGCCAGGCGGAGATCGCGAAGTCGCTCGGCCGCACACCCAACGAAATCTACCGCATGCTCGACCGGCTGGTGCGGCGCGACTATATCCGCCGCACGCCGGAGGACCGCTACGAGATCACGCTGAAGATGTTCGAACTGGTCCATGCCAGACCGCCACTGCGCCGGCTGGTCAACCAGGCGATGCCGCTGCTTCAGCACGTGGCGCAGGAGACGGGACAGTCCTGTCATATCGTCGTGTTCGACCGCAACGCCGCCGTCGTCGTCGCGCAGGTTGATGCGCCGAGCTACTGGAGCCTCGCCGTTCGCGTCGGCACGCGACTGAAGCTTACCTCGACCGGCTCCGGCCTCGTCTTCCTCGCCTTCTCTTCGCCCGAAAACCGGGCGTTGATGCTGAAGGGCGCCGGCGAGACGCTGACGCCGGAGACCGAAGCCCGTCTCGAGGGGATCCGCAAAGCGGGGTACACCATGATGCCGAGCGAGCAGATCGCAGGCGTCACCAATCTTTCAGCGCCGGTCATCGGGCCGCTCGGGTCGGTGATGGCGGTCGTCACATCGCCTTATACGGAGCGCCTTGACCGCACGATCAAAGACGACCGGGCGCGCACCCTGGAATTTGTGCGCGCGGCAGCCGCAAGCCTTTCCAAAGGCCGTCCCGATCCGTGAGACGAGAGGCCCGGCCGCCGCAAACAGATGCCCACCGAGGCAAGGGAGGAACAATGCGCATCATCGATACTCACCTTCATCTCGTCTACAAGGACCGGTTCTCCTATCCCTGGCTGAAGGATGCCCCGGCGCTCGACCACCAGATAACGGCTGAGGACTATTTCGCCCGCGCCGGAAAGCTCGGCATCGATGCCGCGCTGCATATGGAAGTCGATGTCGCGGAGACCGACATGGAGGCCGAGACCGTCTTCATGGTCAGCGCGCACCAAAAGATCGCTGGCGCGATCGCCGCCTGCCGGCCGGAGAGCCCGGACTTCCCAGCCTATCTGGAACGGATTGCCGCCATCCCCGGCGTGCGCGGGCTGAGACGCGTGCTCCATGTGGTGCCGGACGATGTCTCGCAGGCACCGCTCTTTGCAGAAAATATCCGTCGCCTGGCCGGCCACGGCCTCACCTTCGACCTCTGCGTTGCCGCCCGCCAGCTTCCGCTTGCAATCGCCCTCGCCGGAAAATGCCCAGAGGTACAGTTCGTGCTCGACCATTGCGGCGTGCCCGACATCGAAAACGAGGCCTATGCGCCTTGGGCCGAAAATATCTCCGAATGCGCGCGACTGGCCAATGTCACCGCCAAGATTTCCGGCGTGATCGCCTATGCCGGGGCGGACTGGAACACGGAGAAACTCCGCCCCTACATCTCTCACGTCCTCGACGTGTTCACCTTCGACCGCGTGGTCTGGGGTTCGGACTTTCCCGTCTGCACCATCCACGCAAGCCTTGAAGACTGGGTTGCGAGCACAAAGGAAATCGTCGCTGGAGCAACGCAGCAGGACCAGGAAAACCTGTTTTCCCGCAATGCCATGAGGCTCTACCGCCTCTAGACGCAATTCAGACAAACCAAGGGAGAAACCCCATGCAGCGCATCGGGATGGTCATCGGGCTCAGCGCCGACAAGGTCGCCGAATACAAGGAGCTTCACGCCAATGTCTGGCCGGACGTGCTGGACATGATCAAGGCGTGCAATATCCGCAACTACACGATCTTCCTGCGCGAGCCGGAGAACCTGCTGTTTTCCTATTACGAATACACCGGGGACGACTACGAGGCCGATCAGGCGAAGATGGCGGCCGACCCCAAGACCCGGGAATGGTGGGCGGTCTGCATGCCCTGCCAGAAACCGCTCGACACCGCCGCGGAAGGCGAATGGTGGGCCGAGATGGAAGACGTCTTCCATCTCGCTTGACGGCGGTGCCTATGGCGCTTTCCGGAGCGGACTTCAGATCTTCTTCACGAATTCCGATTTCAGTTTCATGGCTCCGAAACCATCGATCTTGCAGTCGATATTGTGATCGCCTTCGACAAGCCGGATGTTCTTTACCTTGGTGCCGACCTTGAGAACCTGGCTGGAACCCTTCAGCTTCAGATCCTTGATGACGGTCACCGTATCGCCATCGGCGAGCAGATTGCCATTGGCGTCCTTGAATTCCGGCTCGACGGCCGTATCGGCACCGGCCGACCATTCGTTGCCGCATTCGGGGCAGATCAGCAGCGCACCGTCTTCATATGTGTAACTGGACTGACATTTGGGACAGGGCGGAACTTCGCTCATGATCATCCTGATCGTGTTGGCGGTGGGGTGCGCGGAATGGCACCAGGAAGATCGCGCGGCACATGGTCCGGTGATCGCAAGACCCGCGCTTCCTAGTGCGAAACGAACGGCTTGTCGAGTGCGGAGGGCTGCTTTCACGGGTTCATGATGCAGCACAGCAACGGCAGGGAAAACACACGCCATGGAATGCGCGCCCTTGCAATCAATCCAAATTTGAATACTCTATTCAGATAAGAATGATATTCTAACCTGAAGGAGGAGCAGGTGTCAGAAAAGGCTCGCAACCCGGCGCAAAGCTGGGCGGCGGTTCGCGCCCCGCGCCCCATCGTCATCTTCGGCGCCGGCTCGATCGTGGGTGACGCCCATTTGCCGGCCTATCGCATGGCCGGCCTGCCGGTCGCCGGCATCTACGACATCGATCCCGAGCGCACGGCAAAGGTCGCCGCCGAGTGGGATATCACCCCGTTCGCAAGCGTTGATGAAGCGGCTGCCGTGCCCGGCGCGATCTTCGACCTCGCTCTGCCGCCGGTTGCGCATCTGGACGTACTGAACCGCCTGCCCGATGGCGCGGCCGTGCTGCTACAGAAGCCGATGGGCCGCAATCTCGAGGAAGCGACGGCCATTCTGGACATCTGCCGCGCGAAGAAGCTGACGGCGGCGGTGAACTTCCAGCTTCGCTTCTCGCCGATGATGCTCGCCATCCACGATCTTTACCGGAGCGGCGCGCTCGGCGAACTGGTCGATGTCGAGATGCATGCCAACATGATGACGCCCTGGGACCTGTGGCCATTCCTGAAGACCATGGACCGCGTCGAAATCCTGCTGCACTCCATCCATTATCTCGACCTGATACGCCATTTCCTCGGCAATCCGGCGGGCGTGCACGCCCGCACGATGGGCCATCCGCTGTCGACCATGGCCCAGACCCGGACATCGGCAATCCTCGATTATCCAGACCCGGTCCGCGCCGTGCTTTCGATCAACCACAATCATGATTTCGGCCCGAAATTCCAGGACTGCTATTTCCGTTTCGAGGGCACCAGGGGGGTCGCGCGCACGACGCTCGGGGTCAACCTCAACTATCCCAAAGGCGTGCCGGATGAATTGTGGTTCTGCGCGAAAGGCGGCGAATGGCAGCAGATCCCGCTTGCCGGCACCTGGTTCCCGCATGCCTTCGTCGGCGTGATGAGCAATCTCCAGCGCTTCGTCTCAGGCGATGATGACCGCCTGGTCACCTCGGTCGAGGACGCCTGGAACACCATGGCGCTGGTCGAGGCGGCCTACCGGTCGAGCGCTTCGCCCGCGACTCCGATCAAGGAAAGACCATGACTGCAGACAATGATGACCTGCCGCTTGCCGGCATACTTGTGCTGGACATGTGCCAGTTTCTCTCCGGCCCCTACTGCTCCCTGCGCCTGCAGGACCTCGGCGCCCGGGTGATCAAGATCGAGCGCCCCGGTCTCGGCGACCTGTCGCGGCGGCTCTATCTGTCCGACACCGAAATCGGCGGCGATTCCACCATCTTCCACGCCATCAACCGCTCCAAGGAAAGCCTCGCCATCGACATGAAGGACGAGGCCGATGTGACCGCGCTGAAGACGCTGATCGGCAAGGCCGATGTCGTGCTGCAGAATTTCCGTCCCGGCGTGATCACCCGGCTCGGCCTCGATTACGAGACCGTCAAGGCGTACCATCCCGGCATCGTCTACGGCTCGATTACCGGCTATGGCGATGAGGGCCCCTGGGTCGACCGGCCTGGGCAGGACTTGCTCGCCCAGGCCCGTTCCGGCGTGATGTGGCTGAATGGCGACGAGGAGCAGGGTCCGGTCCCCTTCGGCCTCGCCATTGCCGACATGCTGGCGGGCGCGGCCTTGTGCCAGGGCGTTCTTGCCGCGCTGGTGAAGAAGGGCCGCACCGGCAGGGGCGCCCATGTCGAGACCAGCCTTCTCGAGGCGCTGATCGATTTTCAGTTCGAGGTGCTGACCACCCATCTCAATGACGGCAGGCGTCCGCCGAAGCGCTCGTCCTTTCGCTCCGCACACGCCTATCTGTCCGCGCCCTACGGCGTTTATCCGACCGCAGACGGCTATCTGGCGCTGGCCATGATGCCGATCGACCAGCTTGCCGATGCGCTGGGGATCGGCGCGCTCGCCCCCTATCGCGGAAAGCCGGATCTCTGGTTTTCCGCCCGCGACGACATCAAGCGCATCATCGCTGACGTGCTGAAGGAGCAGGCCACCGAGCACTGGCTCGCCATATTGGAGCCGGCAGACATCTGGTGCGCCAAGGTGCTCGATTGGCCGGAGCTCATGGATCATGCCGGCTTCAAGGTGCTCGACATGCTGCAAACGGTAACGCGCGAGGATGGCATCGAAATCCGGACCACGCGCTCGCCGCTGAGGGTCGATGGCAAACGCATGCAGACCCGCCGCGCAGCGCCGAGGATCGGGGAGCAAAGCACGGCCATACGCGCGGAGTTCGGACTGTGACAATCAAACTGAGAGGCATGACCTGGAGCCACCCCCGCGGCTATGATCCCATGGTGGCAAGCGCCAGCGTCTGGCAGGAAAGGACCGGAGTTGCGATTGCGTGGGACAAGCGCAGCCTCCAGGATTTCGAGAGCTTTCCGGTAGAGGAGCTGGCACGGCAATACGACATGATCGTCATCGACCATCCCCATGTCGGCCAGATCACGGCGGAAAACTGCCTGACGCCGCTTGATGTCGAAGGTCGCGAGGATGAACGCAGGGGATTGGAAGACGGCTCTGTCGGTGCCTCCTATGCAAGCTATCACTACAATGGCCGTCAATGGGCTTTCCCGCTGGATGCCGCAGCCCAGGTTCTGGCCTATCGGGAAGACCTGCTGCCAGCGCCTCCCGACGATTGGCAAAGCCTGATCACGCTCGCCCGCGCGGGCCGGGTCATGCTGCCGCTTCGCCCGCCGCACAATCTGATGACATTCTACACCCTGGCCGCCAACACCGGCAGCCCCTGCCGCAATGACGGTCCAGGCCCACTGATCGACGCGGCCGACGGCATGGCCGTCTTCGAAAAGCTGGCTGAGCTTGCGCGCCTTGTGCCGGCGAATAATTTCGCCATGGACCCCATCGCCGTGCTCGAGGCGCTCGCCGCGCCCGCCCCTGAAGCCGCGCTCTCGCCCTACATCTATGGCTATGCGAATTACGCGATTGATGGCTTCCGTTCGCATCGCCTGACTTTCAAGGACATCCCGGCGCTCGGCGAAAACGGCCCCTGCGGCTCTGCGCTGGGCGGCACGGGCATTGCTGTTTCTGCCTTTTCCCCAAACAGGCAGGCCGCCACGGATTATGCCTATTGGGTGGCAGGCGGCGCTGTTCAGTCCGGGCTCTACCCGGAGGCCGGCGGACAGCCCGGCCATGACGCCGGCTGGAGCGCCGAGGCGGTGAACGTCAGGACCCATGACTTCTACCGCAACACCCGGAAAACACTCGAGACCTCCTACCTGCGCCCGCGCCATGACGGCTATATGCGCTTCCAGGCCGAGGCTTCAGAGGCGCTCAATGCGGCACTCCGGGACGGCGCCCCCCCCCATGCCACAATTGCCCGGCTCAACCGGCTGTTCGAGGAGAGTTTCTGATGGAACGTCCGCGCCATTTCGAGGATATTGCCGTCGGCGAGGAGCGCCGCACCTATGGCCGCACGATCACCGAGACCGATTTCGTGGTCCATGCCGGCCATACCGGCGATTTCTTCCCGCACCACATGGACGCCGAACACATGAAGTCGACGTCCTTCGGGCAGCGCATCGCCCATGGCACGATGACATTCGCGATCGGCATCGGTCTGTCGGCGTCGGAAATCAACCCGCTTTCCTTCACCTATGGCTACGAACGCCTGCGCTTTCCCAAACCGGTATTTATCGGCGACACCATCCACACCGTACTGACGATCGCGCGCTGCGAGGACGACCCGAAACGGCCGGACTACGGCCGCGTGATCGAGGAGGTGCGCGTGAAGAACCAGCGTGACGAGGTGGTCATGGCCTGCGACCACGTCTACCTCGTGCAACGCAGGGCTGTCTGAGCGATTGAAGGGATGCGCTCTGCGCCGAAAGACCGGCGACGCTGCAAGGCTCGGTCGCGATGCCCTTGGTCGTGCGGAAAGACAGCAGGCCCTCCAGTCCTTCTCCCGGCCGAAGCCTGAAAGCGTGTCGCCGCCGGACGGCAATTCCATGCCGCCGGCAAAACACTCATTGATGAATGATCTGTCCTGCATCAATGTCGCAGGCAAGCTCCAGCGCGTGTGCGGCCTCGCCGGCCAAGCGCTCCAACTGGATGCGCAAGGCCGAGCCGAATGAAGGGCACGGTTCCTGAACAGCAAGCAACAGCGGCCCGCAAGAATGCCGGCGGGGCCGCGGCGAGACTGTCCGAAATTCATACACAACGGAACGCATGCAATTGGTATTATCGGCATATTCGCTCTAATGGTTTCATGGAGGTCACGATCAGAGTGTAAGCCTCAACGGCAACAGCTCTCTGGCGGGCTATCTTTTCGGGAGGAGAAGATGGAGCGCATTGCACGAAAGAAGGAATGGGAAGATTTCATGTCCACGGGACAGGCGCCTGCGGACATTCGTCATGACGTTCTGGAAAGCTGGAAGCGTTCTCTGCGGCACGCGATTGCCGAACGCACCATGGCTCCCGTTCTCGATGAGGAGCGCCTGGAAGGTCGCCGCGCGCGGGCGCGAAGACTTGAGAAGGCCTCGCAAAAGGCCATGCACCGGGCGGGAAACCTGCTGATCGGAACGCGCGACATTCTTCTGCTCAGCGACGATTCCGGGGTGGTGATCGAAGCCGCCGGCGACCCTCACACGCTTGCCGATGCGCAGGAAAATCACCTTTACCCGGGCGGCCAGTGGATCGAGGAAGCGATCGGCACCAACGCCATCGGCACGGCGCTTTATCTCGGCGTGCCGACGCTCATCCGCGATGCCGAGCATTTCTGCGAGGCGATCCAGCGCTGGAACTGCGCGGCGACGCCGATCATCGAACCGGGAACCGGGCGCGTCATGGGCGTGCTCGATATTTCCTGGCCGGGCGCGATCATGCAGCCCAATGCCGTCGCACTGTCGTCGGCGCTGGCCTTGCAGGTGGAGACAGAGCTGAACCAGATGCTCGGCCACGAGCGCGAGCTGCTGCTCGAATATTCCCACATTCGCCGACTGAGGCGCGGCAATGATCAGACGCTGGTCATGGATCGCAATGGGTCGAGCGTGTTTTCGACGGAGGATTTCGCGCGGTTCTGCGAAGATGACGATGCCCTTCGCCAGTTGCCGAAGCTTCTGCCCACGCTGATCGACCGGCCCGCGGGACAGATCGGCGAGGTCCTGGGCGAATGCCTGAACGGCGCCGATTTCGAGGTAATCGAAGCCGAGGGCGAGGCAATTGGCATCATGGTCTCGCTGCGCCGTTCGCGACCGCTGGCGCGCAATTGGGCAGGCATGGAGTTGCAGCAGATCGCCAGCGTCGGACAGGTTTCGGCCGAACTCTGCGCGCAGGCCCAGAGACTGGCCGAGACGCCGATCTCGATCCTGATCGAAGGCGAGACGGGAACGGGCAAAAACGCTCTCGCCAAGGCGATCCACAATGCCAGCAGACAGGCCCACGGCCCGTTTGAGGTGATCGACTGCGCCCAGCTGACCGAGGATACCTTGCGCGCGCTGATCGCTTCTGCCCGCGACACCGAGGCTGGCGGCATGCTGTGCCTCTCGAGCCCTGGCGCGATTTCGCCATCGCTGCAAAAGCTGCTGTTCACGCTCGTCGAACTGGTGTCCGAACGCGGGGGCCGGATCATCGCGCTTTCGGCCCGCTCGCTTTACGACGAGATGCGCGCCCACAATTTCCGCAGCGATCTCTATTACCGGATCGCAGGCGCGCGCCTCCATATCCCTCCCCTCCGGGAACGCTCCGGGGAAATCGAGCCGCTGCTGCGCCGGCTCGTCCAGAGCCATGCCAAGGAAACCGGCAGGCGCGAATTGCGGTTCACCTCCGGCGCCATGAGCGCGTTGCAGGCCTATGCCTGGCCGGGCAACCTGCTCGAGATGCGCAATCTGATCACGGCGCTCGATGCGCTGTCGCCAAGCGGGCTGATAACCGAGCGCACGCTCCCCCGCGAGTTTCATCAGCGCGCGCAATCCGATCGTACGGAGACACTCCGCGATGTCGAACGGGCGGAAATCCTCGGCGCGGTGAAGGCCGAAGACGGCAATCTCTCCCGCGTGGCAAAACGCCTCGGCATAGCCCGCTCCACGCTCTACCTCAAGCTCGACAGCTACGGCATTTCGCGCGAGCGAAAGGACTGATTTCGCGTCCGCAAGATGTCCGTCCGGACGCATGAAAACCGGACACTCCCGGCATTCACAAAAGGTGCATCCTCTCAATCGTGGCCGTCCCCTCTCGGGATGGCCGGAACAATGGGAGGAGTTTTTCGTGTCACTTGAGCAGAGAAGCAACCGTTCGGTCCAGGTGCTCGGCATCGATGCGGGCGGGACGATGACCGATACGTTCTTCGTCGATTCCGACGGGGATTTTGTGGTCGGCAAGGCGCAGTCAACGCCCGACAATGAGGCGCGCGGACTGATCGAATCGAGCCGAGAGGGACTGGAGCGCTGGGGCCTGTCGCTTGAGGATGCGCTGGGCTCGATCCAGACCGGCGTCTATTCCGGCACGGCCATGCTCAACCGCGTGGTTCAACGCAAGGGTCTCAAGACCGGTCTCATCGTCAATGCGGGCATGGAGGATTTCCACCGCATGGGCCGTGCCTGCCAGGCCTATCTGGGGATGGCCTATGAGGACCGCATTCACCTCAACACCCACTATTACGACGATCCGCTGGTGCCGCGCCACCTGACGCGCGGCGTCATGGAGCGGGTCGACATGTTCGGCACGGTGGTCATTCCGTTGCGCGAGGATACCGCCCGCCAGGCGGCGAAGGAACTGATCGCGCAGGATGTCGAAGGCATCGTGATTTCGCTGCTGCACAGCTACAAGAACCCCGCGCATGAACGCCGGGTGCGCGATATCGTCGAGGAAGAGGTCGCCAAGGCCGGCAAGCAGACCCCGGTCTTCGCATCGACCGACTACTATCCGGTCCGCAAGGAAACCCACCGCACCAATACCACCATCCTGGAGGCCTTCGCGGCCGAGCCGTCACGCCAGACCCTGAAGAAGATCTCGGCCGAGTTCAAGGAGAACGGATCGAAGTTCGATTTCCGGGTCATGGCCACCCATGGCGGCACCATTTCGTGGAAGGCCAAGGAGCTGGCGCGCACCATTGTCTCCGGCCCGATCGGCGGCGTGATCGGCGCCAAATATCTCGGCGAGGTGCTGGGCTACAAGAACATCGCCTGCTCGGATATCGGCGGCACATCGTTCGATGTGGCCCTGATCACCCAGGGCGAACTGACGATCCAGAACGACCCGGACATGGCGCGGCTGGTGCTGTCGCTTCCCCTGGTCGGCCTCGATTCGGTCGGCGCCGGCGCGGGCTCGTTCATCCGCCTCGATCCCTATACCAAGGCGATCAAGCTGGGGCCGGATTCGGCGGGCTATCGCGTCGGCGTCTGCTGGGAGGAGTCGGGTATCGAGACGGTGACCATCTCCGACTGCCACGTGATCCTCGGCTATCTGAACCCCGACAACTTCCTCGGCGGTCAGGTCAAGCTCGACCGGCAGCGCGCCTATAACGCGATGAAGGAACAGGTTGCCGATCCGCTCGGCCTGACGGTGGAAGAAGCGGCCGCAGGCGTCATCGAACTGCTGGACAGCGAGCTGCGCGACTATCTGCGCTCGATGATTTCCGGCAAGGGCTATTCGCCGTCCTCCTTCACCTGCTTCAGCTATGGCGGCGCAGGGCCGGTCCACACCTACGGCTACACCGAAGGGCTGGGCTTCGAGGATGTGATCGTTCCGGCCTGGGCTGCGGGCTTCTCCGCCTTCGGCTGCGCGGCGGCGGACTTCGAATACCGCTACGACAAGTCGCTCGACATCAACATCGGCGAAACGGCCTCGGAGGAAGCCAAGGAGATCGAAGCGAAAACGCTGAACGCAGCCTGGCATGAACTGGCCGAACGGGTGCTCGAGGAGTTCGAGCTGAACGGCTATTCGCGCGATCAGGTCCGCCTGCAACCCGGCTATCGGATGCAGTATCGCGGCCAGCTCAACGATCTGGAAATCGACAGCCCCATCGGTTCGGCCAGGACTGCCGAGGACTGGGACAAGCTGGTCGATGCCTTCAACGACACTTACGGACGGGTATATGCCGCCTCCGCGCGCTCGCCGGAGCTCGGTTTTTCCGTCACCGGCGCGATCATGCGCGGCACCGTGCCGATCCCGAAACCCCGCATTCCGAAGGAGGAAGAAGGCATCCCGACGCCGGCTGAGGAGGCCAAGCTCGGGACCCGCAAATTCTACCGCAAGGGCAAATGGGTCGATGCGCAGCTCTACCGCATGGAAAGCCTGAAGCCCGGCAACCGGGTCACCGGGCCTGCGATCATCGAATCCGACGCCACCACCTTTGTCGTACCAGGCGGTTTTGAAACCTGGCTCGACGGTCACCGGCTGTTCCATCTGAAAGAAGTGTAACGGTCAAGGGAGGAGAAACATCATGAATGTACAAACCGATATCCGCGGCATCGTGCGTGGCGGCCAGACGCTGAAACAGCACCGCGACGAGATCATGGAAAAAACCAAGAGAACGGGCCACTATGCGGGCCTCACGGAGCGGACGCTGCACAAGGAAAGTCCGATCCTCTACAACAAGCTGTTCTCGCGCCTGCGTGCCGGCGTCGTGGATGCCCGCGAAACCGCGAAGAAGATCGCCGCAAGCCCGATCGTGGAGCAGGAAGGCGAGCTTTGCTTCACCCTCTACAATGCGGCTGGCGACGCGATCCTGACATCGACGGGGATCATCATCCATGTCGGCACCATGGGCGCGGCGATCAAATACATGATCGAGAACGACTGGGAGGGCAATCCCGGCGTCAAGGACAAGGATATCTTCTGCAACAATGATTCCCTCATCGGGAACGTGCACCCCTGCGATATACATACGATCGTTCCGATCTTCCACAAGGGCGAGTTGATCGGCTGGGTCGGCGGCGTGACCCACGTGATCGATACCGGTGCTGTCGGTCCGGGCTCCATGACCACCGGTCAGGTCCAGCGCTTCGGCGATGGCTACTCCATCACCTGCCGCAAGATCGGCGAGAATGACGAACTGAAGCGCGACTGGCTCCATGAAAGCCAGCGCGCGGTGCGCACCACCCGCTACTGGATGCTGGATGAACGCACCCGCGTCGCCGGCTGCCACATGATCCGCAAGCTGGTCGAGGAGGTGATCGCCGAAGAAGGGATCGATGCCTACTGGAAGTTCGCCTATGAATCGGTCGAGCATGGCCGCGTGGGCCTGCAGAACCGCATCAAGGCGATGACCATTCCGGGGGTCTATCGCCAGGTCGGCTTCGTCGACGTGCCCTACAACCATGAAGATGTGCGCGTGCCGTCGGACTTTGCCAAGGTCGACACCATCATGCACACGCCGTCGGAAATGACGATCCGGCCGAATGGCACGTGGCGTCTCGATTTCGAGGGCTCGAGCCGCTGGGGCTGGCATACCTATAATGCCCATTCCGTCAGCTTCACCTCCGGCATCTGGGTGATGATGACCCAGACGCTGATCCCGACCGAGATGATCAATGACGGGGCGGCCTACGGCACGGAATTCCGTTTGCCGAAAGGCACCTGGATGAACCCGAACGACCGGCGCGTGGCGTTTGCCTATAGCTGGCACTTCCTCGTCAGTTCGTGGACGGCGCTGTGGCGCGGCCTGTCGCGGTCCTATTTCGGGCGCGGATATCTGGAAGAGGTCAATGCCGGCAACGCCAACACCTCGAACTGGCTGCAGGGCGGCGGGTTCAACCAGTATGACGAGATCCATGCGGTGAACTCGTTCGAATGCGCGGCCAACGGGGTCGGCGCTTCCGCAATCGCCGACGGCATCAGCCATGCCGCCGCGATCTGGAACCCGGAAGGCGACATGGGCGACATGGAGATCTGGGAGCTGGCGGAACCGCTGGTCTATCTCGGACGCCAGATCAAGGCGTCGTCGGGCGGTGCAGGCAAGTATCGCGGCGGCTGCGGCTTTGAATCGCTGCGCATGGTCTGGAACGCCAAGGACTGGACGATGTTCTTCATGGGCAACGGCCATATCAGCTCCGACTGGGGTCTGATGGGCGGTTATCCGGCAGCCTCCGGCTATCGCTTCGCAGCCCATGATACCGGGTTGAAGGAAAAGATCGCCAATGGCGACCCGATCCCCTTCGGCGGCGATACCGACCCCGAAAACCCGACCTTCGACGCGCTGGTGAATGCCGAGGGCATCAAGCGCGACAAGCAGGCGATCACCACAGAGGAGATGTTCAAGGATTACGACCTTTATCTCAACTACATGCGCGGCGGGCCGGGCTTCGGCGATCCGCTGGATCGCGAGCCGCAGTCCGTGGCAACCGACGTGAACGGCGGATATCTGATCGAACGTTTCGCCGAAACGGTCTATGGCGTCGTCCTGAAGAAAGGCGCTGACGGCCTGTTCACGGCCGACGAGGCTGGCTCCAAGGCCCTGCGCACGAAGATCCGCAAGGAGCGTCTCGAAAAGGCCCAGCCGACCCGCGAATGGATGGCGAAGGAGCGCGAGCGGATTCTCGCAAAGGATGCCGGCACCCATGTCCAGCAGATGTTCGCGGCAAGCTTCAAGCTCGGCCCGAAATGGGAGGAAGGTTTCCGCAAGTTCTGGGACCTGCCCGACGACTGGCAGCTGAAGGAGGCGGATCTTCCGATCCCGTCCTATGGCCGCGAGTATTCGATGGACCTTTCCGATCTGCCGGATGTGAAGACCGTTCAGTTCGTCGAGGAGTGATCCCACCGGGCGCCGCGAAAAAACCGCCATTCTGCGCGGCGCCCCTTTTTATTCAGGAGAAAGACAATGGCTTACACCAAGGCAAAGATCAAAGACCTCGTCGATGGCAAGATCGACCGCGACACGCTCCAGACGATGCTCTCGACGCCCAAGGATGCCGACCGTTTCGTCAAATATATCGAGATCCTGCAGGAACAGGTGCCATGGGAGGACAGGATCATCCTGCCGCTGGGACCGAAGCTCTACATCGTGCAGCGCCCCTCGGACAAGAAATGGGTGGTCAAATCCGAGGCCGGGCACGAGTTCTGCGACTGGCGCGAGAACTGGAAACTCCATGCCGTAATGCGGGTGCGCGAAACGGCCGCCGAGATGGAGGAACTCTATCCCCGGCTGATGGCGCCCTCGTCGAACTGGCAGGTGATCCGCGAATATTACTGCCCGAAATCGGGCGACCTGCTGGATGTCGAGGCGCCGACGCCCTGGTATCCGGTGATCCATGACTTCGAGCCGGATATCGATGCCTTCTACACTGAATGGCTGGGGCTCGAGGTGCCGGAACGCGCGGCCTGATCGCGGAACTCAGACCGTCAACAGGACGCCGCGCAACCATCTCCGCGCGGCGTTTTGTCGCTTCCCTTTCGAGAAGCTGTCCGAGATTCGGACACATTCAGCCGGTTTTTGAGGAGTACACTTCCTTCAGAAGGTTGCTTTGCAGCCGTTAGAAAACAAGGGAGGCGTTTCGATGAAAGCACTCGTTTATAACGGACCTGGAGAAAACGACTGGGTCGAAAAGGAAAAGCCGGGCATCCAGAAGCCCACCGATGTCATCGTCAAGATCACCAAGACGACCATTTGCGGCACCGATCTTCACATCCTCAAGGGCGATGTGCCGGCGGTGACGCCGGGCCGGACGCTCGGGCATGAAGGCGTCGGCATTGTCGAGGAAGTCGGCAATGCCGTGGTCAACTTCAAGCCCGGCGATCCGGTGCTGATTTCCTGCGTGACCTCCTGCGGCAAATGCGCCAATTGCAAGCGCCAGCTTTACGCCCATTGCTCGGATGGCGGGTGGATTCTGGGTCATCTGATCGATGGCACCCAGGCCGAATATGTCCGCATTCCCCATGGCGACAACTCGCTCTACCCGATCCCAGAGGGCGCCGACGAAGAAGCGCTGGTGATGCTCTCCGACATCATGCCGACCGGTCTTGAGATCGGCGTGCAGTATGGCCACGTGAAACCGGGCGATACGATCGCGATCGTCGGCGCGGGTCCCGTGGGCATGTCGGTTCTGTTGACGGCGCAGTTCTATTCACCGGGACGGATCATCATGGTCGACATGGACCCGTCACGTCTTGAACTCGCAAAGCAGTTCGGCGCGACTGACACCGTTCATGTCGGGTCCGAGGATGCGGTCGAGAAGATCATGGCGATGACTGACGGTCTCGGCGTCGATGTCGCGATCGAGGCGGTCGGTGTGCCCGCAACCTTCGACATTTGCCAGAAGATCGTGTCGGCGGGCGGCAATGTCGCCAATGTCGGCGTCCATGGCACCCCGGTGGAGCTGCATATCGAGGAGCTGTGGATCAAGAACATCAATATCTCGATGGGTCTGGTCAGCACCAATACCACCCCGATGCTGCTCAAGACGCTGAGCGCCGGCAAGGTCGATCCGGGCAAGCTGGTGACCCACCGTTTCGCGCTCGACAAGATCATCGATGCCTATGAGGTGTTCGGCAATGCCGCGCGCGAAAAGGCGATGAAAGTCATCCTCAACGCCTGACCGCCCCTGCAGCCCACGCTTGATACGCAAGGCATTCTCCGCCGGATACTGAGGACATCAAACCATTATGTTCATGGGTCTCTGGCGGAGAGCAAGATTGTATCCGCCATGCCTCACAAGCACGCATGGATTGTCATCGCGACGAGCGACCGTTGAACTCCGGTTTTGCGGTCGGCTAATTGTAATCCTGATCCCGTTTTTATGCCTTGATGCTCCCGAAAGCATCAGTGAAGTGGCCGGCAAAAGTTGCGAGTTTTGAAACACCGCCTTCGGCTCTTTATGAGAGCCACCCTGACCACTTTGAATGCCAAACGCCTCACCCTTGAAGCATCGCAAAGCCACGCGCTTGACGGGCAGAAATATTGACGGGACATGTTGCTCGAAGATAGCGTCCGTCGTGGATAGCGCTGTCGAATGACGGCATGCTTCCCGGTCGCTGGAATGCATCGTGTCGCCACGCATTCCTCGCATGGCGCAAACGTCTCTTGGCAGTATCGATCGTCGAAGTTTCAGCGAGCGCGTGAAGGTCCGGTCGATCCTGGCGTGTTCCGGAAACTGGTCGACCTGCTTTCCAATGTTCACAAGCGGTGCGACCGTCGCCTTTGAACAGGCATCGGCTCGGCCGCTTTCGGGTCAAGCAACATGTGCCCGAGAACTAACGCGCCAGAGTGTGATCGGATCGCGGCCCGCGCTCTTTCAGCGTTTTGAGGAGCACTTCATACGCGCTGTCGATGTCCTCCCGCAGGGCGGAGACCGCGCCCCCCGCATCGCCCGCGCAGATTCGCTCATACAGAGCGCGGTGCTGCCGGTTCGACGCCTTGTAGTGACCATGGCGTTGCAGCAAGTGGAACTGCGGATTGATGCGGAGCCAGAGCGTGGCGATGATATCAAGCATGAGCGCGGAGCCCGCCTGCGTGTAGATCGCGAAATGGAATTCGTAGTTGCGGTGGATGAAATCACGCACCTGCCCCTGGGCTTCCGCATCTTCCATGCGTTGCAAAAGGGCCTCGAGTTTCGCCTCGAACGCCGGCGTCCGATTCGCCACAGCCCAGGTGACAGCCGAGGCCTCGATCTCGGAACGGACCTTGCGCAAATCCTCGAGCTGCGCCGCGCCAAGCAGCGGCACCCCGATCGACCGGCCCGAAACGACCGTCAGCGCGCCCAGCGCCATCAGCCGGGAAATCGCCTCGCGAACGGGCATCGGACTTACATCCAGCGCTGTGGCGATGCTCGCCACGGTGACCGATTCTCCTGGCGCGATCTCGCCCTGGAGGATCAGGTCGCACAGGCGCTGGTGCACAAGAGCCTGAAGCGTCTCCTTCTTCAACGGCGTTACATTTTCGAGCATGGTGAATCCCTTTGTCCTGAAGGGGGAAGGTACGAAATTTCTGGTCAAAGAGAAAGATGTTTTGACTTTTGATCAAAGATATTTAATCTTGAGTTCTGTCGGGCGATCGGGAGAGTCGCCTTTAACGGGAGGAAATCATGATTGGACGTTTACTTGCGGGCGCTGCCTGCGCCATCGGCCTTGCCGGAGCAGTACAGGCCGCCGAGCCCTACAAAGTCTTTCTTTCGATGAGCTACATCGGCAATGACTGGCAGGCCGAAGCCTCGAACATGATCAAGGCGCTGGCCGCATCGGAAGACTACAAGGATCGCGTGAACCTTGAGGTGCAGGTCGCCGGCCCCAATGCCCAGCGCCAGATCCAGCAGATCAATGCCATGGTGCAGGCGGGCGCGGATGCGATCGTGGTCTACCCGATCTCGCCCACGGCGCTGAACAGCGTGGTCCGCAGCGCCTGCTCGCGCGGCGTGACGATCATCGCCTACGATGCTGAAATCACCGAGCCCTGCGCCTACAACGTCACCATCGATCAGGCCGAAGCGGGCCGTAAGACCGCCGAATGGCTGGTCGAAAAGATGGGCGGCATGGGCGATGTCGTCATGGTAACGGGCGTGCCCGGAACCTCGGTTGACACCGCCCGCACCACGGCCGCGAAGGAAGTCTTCGCCGAGCATGAGGGCATCAACATCGTCGGCGAAGCCGTAGGCATGTGGAGCCAGGCGGTGGCAAGGACCGAGCTCAACAAGCTGATGGCGACCCGCGACTGGTCCGCGATCGACGGTCTGTGGATGCAAGTTGGCTGCTATACCGCCAATGCCATGCAGCTCGAGGCGGGGCAGGCGCCCGAGGATCTGCTGCCCTGCGCCGGCGAAGGCTCGAACGGCGGCCGCATCCAGATGTTGCCCACCGATACTGCGGTCGATGGCGCCGCATCCCCCTATGCGCCAATGGGCGCGCAACGAATTTCCTATGCTTCTCCGCCATATTCCGGCGCGCTGGCGCTGAAGCTGGCCGTCGACAAACTCGATGGAACCGATATTCCGCAGCACACCACCCTGCCGCTGCCGTTGGTTACCAACGAAACGGTCGAGCTGTGCGAAACCGGGAGCTGGGAAGAACAGAAGGCCGGCTGCAACGTGTTCCAGCCAAGCCTGGTGTCGAACCCCGGCTGGTTTGCCTCGATCTTCTCGGAAGAACTGCCGCAGCTCGGCTTGAACGCTGCCCTGGTGGGCCAGCCCGAGCGCTGATCCCCTGCCCCGATCCGGCGGCAGCCTGCCGCCGGTCCCCTCTTCCCAAGTATTCGCGAGGACGCCATGTCATCCGCAACCGCTGTCGCGGTCTCCGGCCTGACCAAGGCCTACGGACCGACCGTGGCCAATGACCAGGTCGAATTTTCCGTTGCCCCGGGCAAAGTCCACGCATTGCTGGGCGAAAACGGCGCGGGCAAGTCGACCACAATGAAGCTGCTGTCGGGTCTCGTGCGGCCAGATGCCGGCAGCATCCGCATCGACGGACGGGATGTCGTTCTGCGTTCGCCGCGCGATGCCCATGCGGCCGGCGTACAGACCGCCTTCCAGGAGCTGACCCTGGTGCCCGATCTGACGGTGCTCGACAACATGCTTCTGCCACGCGCGCCCTGGACGCCGCTCGGCACGCTGAACCGCGGCCGCACCCGCCGCGCCGTATGCGCCCATTTCGAAGCGCTCGACCTTTCCGTCGATCTTGACGCGCTCGCCGGCGAACTGACGCTCGCGGTCCGCCAGAAGATCGAAATCGCCCGGGCGCTCTATCGCAATCCCCGGATCCTGTTGCTGGACGAGCCGACCTCGGCCCTGTCGGGCAGCGATGTCGACTGGCTCGGGCGCATCATCGCCGATGCGGCGGCGCGTGGCATCACGGTGCTGTTCATATCGCACCGCATGCCAGAAGTGCGCGCCTTTTGCGACACGCTGACGATCCTGCGCAACGGGCGCTCGGTGCATTCGGCAAAGGTCGCCGATGTCACCGATGCCGAGGTGGTCGAAATGATCATCGGCCGCTCGGTCGAAAACGCCTTCCCACCGCCACGCCCCTCGCGCGACCGGCACGGCGAAACGCCGGTGTTGGCAACACGCGGCCTGTCCGCCGGGCCCAAGCTCAAGGATGTCGACATTGCGCTTCACCGGGGCGAGATCCTAGGCATTGCCGGATTGCAGGGCATGGGTCAGGAAGCGCTGTTTTCCGCGCTTTTCGGACAGGCACACCTCTCAAATGGCCATGTCGAGCTGGACGGCAGCCCGCTGCACCTGCGCTCGCCCGCCGATGCTCTGCATCCCTCCGTCGCGATCGGGCTTGTGCCCGAAGAACGCAAGACCCAAGGTCTGTTCCTCAAGCTGCCGGGGCGGCAGAATGCCAGCCTGCCGGTGTTGGACCGGTTCAGCCGTGGCCCGCTGCTGGATGAAGCCGCCGAGGCGCGTGCTGCTGCCGGGGCCTTTGCCGCCGTCGAGGTTGACGGGCGGGCGCATTATCTGCCCGCCGGCGCTTTTTCGGGCGGCAACCAGCAGAAGATCGTGCTGGCGAAATGGCTGGTGGCGCAAAGCCGCATCCTGCTCCTCTTCGATCCGACGCGGGGCATAGACGTGGGCACCAAGGAACAGCTCTACGCATTGCTGCGCGCCTATTCCGACGCCGGCGGCTCTGTACTCATGCATTCGACCGAAATTCCCGAACTGGCGCATCTCTGTGACCGGGTCGGGGTGCTTTACGAGGGCCGCGTGAGCCGCTGGCTCGAAGGCGAAGCCCTGACCGAGAACGCCATCATGGAAGCAACGCTCGGGGGCTGCGATCCGCTGCACGCCGCTAACCCCAGCGCCCGCCAGGAGATCCCGGCATGACTGATCAGCACCTTGGCTCTACCCCCCATACCGCCACTCTTTCGGGCCTGCGCAGCCTGAAGCGCGCCCAGGCGGTCATCGTCGCAGCACTTGTCTTTTCCGGGTTGATGCTGCTGAACAGCTTTCTGAGCCCCTATCCGCTGAGCTATTTCGACATTTCCTTCCTTGCAAGCGGCGGGGCAACCACCGCCATCGCTGCTGCCGGTCAGACACTGGTGATCCTTTCCGGTGGGTTCGACCTGTCAGCCGGCGCCGTGGTTTCGCTGGTCAATGCGGTTCTGGCGACCTCCATGGACCCGGCGAACGCCGAGGCTTCCGTGCTGCTGTGGACCGCCGTCGGGATCGCAACCGGCATGGGCGTCGGCGCGGTAAATGGTTTTTTCGTCGCGGTGATGCGGCTTCAGCCGATAGTGGTGACGCTCGCGGTCATGTTCATCGTTCAGGGGCTGACGCTGCTGATCATGGCGACGCCCGGCGGCTTCGTCTCGCCGTCGCTGGCATCATTCTATCTCGGCGACACGCTGCCGGGACTGCTGCCAGCGCCGCTGACCCTGCTCGGCGTGCTGATCCTGGCATGGCTCTGGCTGAAGCGCACGGCGTTCGGCGTGGCGCTCTTCGCGGTCGGCAGCGATCCCGAGGCGGCCCGGGCGACCGGCCTCAGGACCCGCACCGTCACCTTCGTCACCTACATGCTTGCAGGCGGTCTCTACGGACTGGCCGGGGTCTTCGTCAGCGCCCAGACCGGCAGTGGCGATCCGCTGGTGGGCAACGCGTTGCTGCTGCCGACCTTCGCCGCCGTCGTCATCGGCGGCACCCGGCTCGGCGGCGGCAAGGGCGGCATTCCCGGCACGATCCTCGGAGCCTATATCCTGATGATCGTGGTCAACCTGCTGCTGTCGCTCAACGTCTCGGCCTATTACGCGACCATCGCCGAAAGCGCCGTGCTGCTGGTTGCGGTGCTGGCAGGTTCGCTGAGCAAGAACAGCCCGCTTTCGCAGCGCTTGCGTGAGTTGAAGGACGCGCTTGCCGCCCGCCGCAAGGGCTGGCTGGTGTCGCAACGCCCGAAGGCCGACCGCAGACTTGCCTTCACACAGCCATCCGGAACCGCGCCGAAGCTGAGCCTCATGCAGCGTTATGGCGCGACGCTGCGTCATGCGCTTCCGGCCTGGCTCTGCCTTGTGCTGGTGCTGATCGCGACGCAACTGGTGCTCGGCGGCGTATTCACCGGATGGCGCTACTGGGATTCGCTGCTGGTGCTCTCTAGCTTCCTCGCTATCCTCGCGTTGGGACAGGGCGCGGTGATCCTGACCGGCGGGCTAGACCTGTCGCTGCCCTGGTGCATCGCGCTTTCGGGCGTGCTGATGACCGGACTGGTCGGAGGCCAGGACGCGGGTCTTCTGGTCGCGCTGCCGGTGGTGTTCGCCGTGGCCGCGCTGATCGGGCTTGCGAACGGGCTCGGCGTGGTCGCTTTGGGGCTATCGCCGATCGTGGTGACGCTGGCGATGAACGGCATCCTGCAGGGTGCAGCGCTGATTTGGTCCGGCGGCACGCCGGCGGGCTTTGCGCCGCCCGCGCTGCGCTGGCTCATGACCGGCAAGATCCTCGGCGTGACCCCGGTCATCCTGTTCATGATCGCCTTTGCCGCCCTCGCGATCCTGCTTCTGGGCCGCACCGTCTTCGGCCGCCGCGTCTATGCCGTCGGCAACAGCGCGCTCGCCGCGCGCCTGTCGGGGGTGCGCACCGGGCGGGTGATCGTCTCGGTCTATATCCTGTCAGCGCTCTGCGCCGCGTTGGTGGGCGTGTTGCTCGCCGGGTTCTCCGGACAGGCGAGCCTCGGCATGGGCGACGACTATCTGCTGCCCTCGATCGCCGTGGTGGTGGTCGGCGGCGCGCTGATCACCGGCGGGCGCGGGCATTACGCTGGCATGCTGGGCGGCGCGCTGCTGCTGACCGCGATGCAGACCCTGCTCGCGGGCACCGCCCTGCCCTTTGCTTTCCGATCCGTATTCTTCGGCCTCGTCATCCTGATGGCCGTGATCGCCCTGCGCGAATGAAGGAGATTGCCATGAACGATACCCCCCGTATGATCCTCCCAGGCCTCGCCGGAAAACGCGTCGCCATTACCGCCGGCGCGGGCGGCATCGGCCTTTGCATCGCGCGCGAACTGGCCCGCCAGGGCGCCCGGCTGGCGATCTGCGACGTCGACCCAACCGCGCTGGAAACTGCCTCCGCCGAACTCGGCGCAGAGGTCGCGATGCTCGCCGACGTCTCGGACGAGACCCAGGTCGCGGCCTTCTTCAAGGCCATCGAGACAGGCATGGGCGGGCTGGATGCGCTGGTGAACAATGCCGGCATCGCCGGCCCGACCGGCGGCGTCGACGCGATATCGCCCGCCGACTGGCGACGCTGCATCGATATCTGCCTGACCGGGCAGTTTCTGTGCACCCATCATGCCGTGCCGATGCTGCGCGCGGCCGGCGGCGGAGCGATCGTCAACATGTCGTCGTCGGCCGGCAGGTTCGGCTACGCCTTCCGCACCCCCTATGCCTCGGCAAAGTGGGGCGTCGTCGGCTTCACTCAGAGTCTTGCCAAGGAGCTTGGGCCCGACAATATCCGGGCCAATGCCATCCTGCCGGGCATCATCGCCGGGCCGCGCATCGAAAAGGTGATCGCCGCCCGCGCCGAGCAGACCGGCCTCAGCCACGAGGCGATGACAGAGCGTTACCTGTCCAACGTCTCTCTTCGGCGCATGACCCCGCCGGACGATGTCGCCGACATGGCCGCCTTCCTGATTGCCGATACCGGGCGCAACCTTTCGGGGCAGAGCTTCCCCGTCGACGGCAACGTGGAGACGCTGTGATGACTGCCCCTATCGCCTGCGTCGGCGCCGGCCTGATCGGCCGCGCCTGGTCCATCGTCTTCGCCCGCGCTGGCCACGAGGTGCGGCTCTGGGACGAAAAACCCGAAGCGCCTCGTGCAGCCCGGGCCTTCGCCACCAAGATGCTGCCCGAGCTGGAACGGCTCGGCCTCATCGATTGCACCGCCGAGGAGGCGCTTGCACGCATCCGACCCGTCGCCACGCTCGAAGAGGCGCTGGACGGGGCGGAGCACGTGCAGGAAAGCACGTTCGAGGAGATCGGCGTGAAGCGCGCCATCTTCGCGCGGCTCGACGCGATCGCGGGGCCGGAAACGGTTCTGGCCTCGTCTTCTTCCGCCCTTCTGCCCTCGGCGATCTCAGAGGGACTGGCCGGACGTCACCGGGTGATGGTGAACCACCCGATCAACCCCGCCTATCTGGTCCCGGCGGCCGAACTTGTGCCGGCGCCCTGGACAGATCCCGCCCTGATGGACCGCACCGCCACCATGCTGCGGGCGGCGGGAATGCGCCCCATAGTCATGAACAGGGAGATCGACGGCTTCATCATGAACCGGATGCAGGGCGCGCTGCTGCACGAGGCGTTCCGGCTGGTTGCAGACGGCTATGCCAGCGCCGGGGACATCGATATCGGCCTCAGCGAGGGGCTTGCGCTCCGCTGGTCCTTCATCGGACCGTTCGAGACCATTGACCTCAACGCTCCCGAGGGCGTGCGGCAATATGTCGAACGCTACGCGGGCATCTATGACGGCCTTTCCGGGCAGGCCGCCGCCGACTGGCGCGGTGCCGCGCTGGATCGCATCGAGTCGGAGCGCCGCGCCGCGCTCCCAGCAGAAGACATCGCCGACCGGCAAGCCTGGCGTGACCGGCGGCTCATGGCGCTTGCCGCCCACAAGCGGCACGCCGCAAACGAAATCGGAGACTGAGACAATGCCTGACAAAGTGATTATCACCTGCGCCGTAACAGGCGCGATCCACACGCCGACCATGTCGGAATACCTGCCCATTACCCCCGACGAGATTGCCGAGGCCGCGATCGGCGCCGCCGAGGCCGGGGCCGCGATCCTGCACCTGCACGCGCGCGACCCCAAGACGGGCAAGCCCGACCAGTCGCCGGAAGCCTTCGCCCCCTTCCTCGGCCGCATCAAGCAGTCGACTAATGCGGTGGTGAACATCACCACCGGCGGCTCGCCCTACATGACCGTGGACGAGCGCACCAAACCGGCGGCGCAGTGGTCGCCAGAGGTCGCCTCGCTCAATATGGGGTCGATGAATTTCGGGTTCTTCCCGCTGTTGGCGAAGTACAAGGAATTCAAGCATGAATGGGAACGCGAGCACCTGGAAGGCTCGCGCGACCTGGTGTTCCGCAACTCGTTCAAGGACATCGAATATGTGCTGGAGACCTGCTACGGCAACGGCACGCGGTTCGAATTCGAGTGCTACGACATCTCGCATCTCTACAACCTCGCCCATTTCGCAGATCGCGGGCTGGTGAAGCCGCCATTCTTCGTGCAATCGGTCTTCGGGCTTCTGGGCGGCATCGGCACCCACCCCGAAGACGTGATGCACATGAAGCGCACCGCCGACCGGCTGTTCGGCAGCGATTTCCGCTGGTCGGTGCTGGGCGCGGGCAAGGACCAGTTCCGCATCGCCGCCCAGGCGGTCAGTATGGGCGGGAACATCCGCGTCGGACTGGAGGACAGCATCTGGATCGCGCGCGGCAAGCTGGCGGAGAGCAATGCCCAGCAGGTCGAAAAGGCGCGCGCGCTGGTCGAAGGGCTCGGGCTCGAGATCGCCACCCCGGACGAGGCCCGCGCAATGCTGGCGCTGAAGGGCGGCGACGCCGTGAATTTCTGACAGGGAGGAAGACGGTTATGAAGATCGACATTCTGCTGGACGTGAAGACCACGCTGGGCGAAGGCCCGGTCTGGGATGTGGAGAGCCAGCGGCTCTATTTCATCGACTCGATGGACGGGCGGGTGTTCCGCTGCACGGCCGAAGGTGCCGAGCTGCGCGCCTGGGACGTGCCCGGCAAGATCGGTTCCATGGCGCTTCGCAAGGACGGCGCGGGCGCGATCGTGTCGCTGGACAAGGGCTTCCACCTGCTGGATTTCGAAAGCGGCGACTGCCAGTTGCTGCATGATCCCGAGCCGGGGATGGACACCACCCGCCTCAACGACGGCAAGTGCGACCGTCGCGGTCGGTTCTTCGCCGGGTCGATGGACATGATGGAGGAAGGCCCGAAAGGCGCGCTCTACCGGGTCGATCCCGATCTGAGCGTCACCAAGGTCGATGACGGCATCATCTGCTCGAACGGTCCGTGCTTTTCACCGGACGACAGGACCTTCTACTTCACCGACACCTGGACCGGCGAGGTCTGGGCCTATGACTACGACATCGAGACCGGCGCCGTTTCCAACCGCCGGACCTTCACAAAGGTCGACACCGCAAACGGCGGCGCGGCGGATGGCGCAACCGTCGATGCCGAAGGCTATTACTGGCTGGCACTGGTCTATGACGGGCGGCTCTGCCGTTACGCCCCCGACGGCACGCTCGACCGCGAGATCGAAATGCCGGTGAAGAAGGTAACCAGCGTGCAGTTCGGCGGGCCGAACCTCGATGTGCTCTATGTCACCTCGATGGCCAAGCCCCCGCTGCCGCGCTTTCCCGGCGACGGCGTTCTTCGCGGCAGCCTTTTCGCGATCACGGGGCTCGGGATCAAGGGACTTCCCGAACCACGCTTCGGCGGTTGACGGCGGCGCAAACGCGCCCGCAAAGGCATGCTGTCGCCCGTCGCGCTCGAACGGCAGCACAAGATCCAGATCGAGGGTATCTACGAAACTCGGGACTATTCACCCTTTAAAAACGGGAGGATGACCGGATAGAAAGCCCTCGACGTCTTGTTCCGAAATCGGGGGCGAGAATACAAAGCCTTGGATGATTGTGCCGCCGAGCTTCTCCAGTGCAGCCAACTCTTCCTTGGTCTCAACACCTTCAATAATGCAATCCAGTTCCATATCGTGCCCGAGCGCCAGAAGCGATTTGACGATCTTGTAGCTGGCGGGTTTCTTGTGAAGATCAGTTACGAAGCTCCGGTCAATTTTGATTGCGGAAAGCGGCAAGGAATGCAGTCGTGAAAGGCTGGAATAACCAGTACCAAAATCGTCAAGCGAGATGCCGCAGCCGAGTAGGTTGAGCATCTCAATCGACCGTTCCATCTGCTCGAAGTCGTGCATAAAGGCCGTTTCTGTGATTTCCAGATCCAGGCGGCGCGCATCGAAGCCGCTGCCCTCGATGATGCCCACCAATGCAAGGACGCCATCATGAGAATTCAAATCGTGCACGGATAGATTGAAGGAAAGACGAATATCATTGTGCCAATTTCTTGCGACCGCCAGTGCATGTCGCAGCAAATGCTTTGTTAGGAAGCCGCTGAGGCCAGCGCGCTCTGCAATAGGAAAGAACAGGGCTGGAGAAATCTGACCCAGTATCGGGTTCGTCCAGCGAGCCAATGCTTCAAACCCCAATACCCGTTGCGTTCGAATATTAATGATGGGCTGGAAGACCACAGAGAGTTCATCTTCAAGATTTGCCAGCTTGAGCGCTTGTTCGATGCGCGAGTCATCGTTGAGCCGACTTTCGTGCTCTGCACTGAACAGGACGGCTGCGCCTCGCCTATTCCGTTTTGCATAATAAAGCGCGTAATCTGCGCGGTCGAATAGTTGTTCCGTGGTCGAAGCGATGTCCGGATAAACGGCAATCCCCATGGACGCCGATATCTGGACCGTCGCTTCGGGCAAATTAAACGGAAGAAGCAGACGCTCCAGCAGCTCTTTGGAATTGACAACAAGGATGTCGTCTTCGGCTGCTTCCATCATAATAATGGCAAACTCATCTCCGCCAAGACGGTATAAACGGCAGTTGGGTGGTAGTGTCGATAATCTTGCCCCTACTTCGATCAGCAGATTGTCTCCAACCGAATGGCCATAGATATCATTGACAGGCTTGAATCCGTCCAGATCCATCACACCAAGTGCCAATCGTGTTCCGCTTTCCTTCGCGGACTCGATGCTGGCGGGCAAATGCGCAAAAAATGCACGGCGGTTGGGAAGATTGGTGAGACTGTCAAGATTTGCCAGACGCAGGTTCTCGTTGCTGAGTGCTTCCGTTTGTTGTTGCCCGATTATCATTTTCTCAAAGTTTCGGTAATTTGTCATGAGAATGACCAGCATTACAAAGCAAACAAGAGCGACGTTGATAGATATAGCGATAAAGACGGGCTGCCCAACAGACGAAAAGAAGGCCACAAATGTTCCATTGACGATGCCCGTCACCAGGAATGCGGCGGACCGCAGATGGGCCAGACAGAAGATGCAGCAGATGACCGTTATCGCCATATAAAAGGCTATATGTGACTGGGCATAGGGATCGCCATAGGGGAACAGCGAGAGAGACCAAGCGGAGAACGTGATAGCCAGAATGGCTGCGATGCGGTTGGTTTTTTTCAGCGCGGCATGCGCGGCTTCAAGACTTGGTCGTGTGTTCCTAACGTTCCACCAGAACACGATACGCGTGCCAGCAGTCAAGGTGAACGCTCCTGGTATCAGCATCGTCAGCCAGATTGGTGCTTCAGCCATATGTGTGATGGCAAGCGCCCAGGTGTTGGCAATGAGTATCAGGTACATCATGGGCATTTGGCGGGCGAACGACTGGTACTGAGCTTGGAGAAGCTCCGGATTATCGGACCGAACCGTCATAATCTGGCTGGCCATATCCCAGTATTTTTTTATCGTCATTGCATTGTCCCGCCTGATCGAGTTCCACGCAATCGTCCAGTGTTTTCAGGAAGAACTATGGCGCTCGACTGCAAAAATATAATACGCCCGTCTTAGAACGTATCTGCCAAACGTGTTTGTCAAAGTTATGCGGCGTCACGCCATGGCCTTATACTAAATATACAATTTAAGTAATTCTACAACTGAGCTCCTCCCCAGAAACGCGTTCTGCAAGCAGATGAGCTTGGCAGATGTGCAGGCGATAGCCCAGAGCCGATGCGCTCTGACCCATCATCATAACACTCTGCGGCAAGGTGGCGATGCTCTCGCGCGACGGGCTCGATCCGAAGGCTATCGATCTGACGATTGTGGATCAGAGCCTCGAAGACGAGCACATCTTCGGTCCGGAAGCGGCCGGCCCGCCCGCCGGAATGAGCGCGGATCGCTGGCAGTTCATCCGGCTCGACCGAGAGGCCGATGCGCGCGATGCAATTGCCCGGCTCGATCTGCCGGTGCTTGCCATCTGGGGCGCGGACGACTTGAATGTCAATCCCGTGCGCAATGCGGCGAACTTTCGTGACGCGTTGACAGGAAGGGAGAAGGAGACCGAAATCATCATCTGGCCCGAGGCCGCGCACGGCCTTCTGAAAGCCTCCGCCTATATTGGCAACTGATCGGTGACTGGCCATGGTCTGCAATGGTCCGGTTCCTTCTCGAGGGCCGCCACGCCCATGCGCCCGGCGCGCTTGACGCCCTCCCCGGATGGATTCTGGCCAGAAGTCAAGACGGCGCCGCAGCACGGTCGCAATAGCGGGACATCGTCGTAAGGGATAAAGTCTTGCCGTCGGTCGCGCCGCAGAGGAAATAAGCCCGGTCAATTGGATCTGCTGCGGCTCAGCAGCATCGCCTCGATCTCATCGAGTTGCGATTGCAGATCGACGCCCTCCTCGACTCTCCAGAGACGCAGTGCGAACAGCCCCTCGACGGCGTCATCCATCGCCATCATGGGGTCTGTGGAGCCCGAAAAGGGTGGCGCGGCAGGCTCGCTCGAGGGCACAGGCTATGAACTGGGCACCGGCCTCGGCATCACCGTCTTTGGCGTGTCCATGGCCAGCGTATTGATGGCCAGCGTCTTCGGCCGGACAATCGAGATCCCGTCGGACCTGGCATTGCCGCTTGCCGAGCAGGCCGGCAGGCGTCGGACAGTCCTTGCGCGTGTTGATCAGGCCCCGCGCGTAAGGCCGGCATAGACGCCATCAAGCGCCATCAGCCGGTCGTGACTGCCCTGCTCGACGATGCGGCCCGCCTGCATGACCACGATCAGGTCGGCGTGGCGGATGGTCGAGAGGCGGTGCGCGATGGTGATCGTCGTGCGCCCTTTCGACATCTGGTCCAGCGCCTGCGACATCGCGCGTTCGGTGCGGGTGTCGAGCGCGCTGGTCGCCTCGTCGAGCAACAGCACACGCGGATCGCGAAGAATGGTGCGGGCCAGCGCCAGGCGCTGCTTCTCGCCGCCGGAAAAGCGGTAGCCGTCATCGCCGACCAGCGTGTCATAGCCCTCGGGAAGGGACGCGACATGGTCGTGGATCTGGGCGATCCGTGCGGCCACAACCAGTTCGTCGTCGCTCGCCTCCGGCTTGGCGAAGCGCAGGTTCTCCGCCACCGAGGCATGCAGCAGATAGGGGTCCTGAGAGACGACGCCCAGCATGTCTGACAAGGACTGAAAGCTGAGGTCGCGCAGATCGACACCGTCGAACCGGATTGCGCCGCTGTCGACATCATAAAGCCGCGCCAGCAGGTATCCGAGCGTGGTCTTGCCCGACCCCGTGGGACCGACGATCGCGACATGGCTGCCGGCCGGAATGGACAGGCTGATGTCGTGGACGGCGGGACGCCCCTCCTCGCGATAGGCGAAGCTGACGTGATCCAGCGCGACATCGCCGCGCATCGCGGCCCGCGGGATCGTCACGGCATCGGCGCGCTCGGTGATCTCGACCGGCTTGTCCAGATATTCGAAGATCCGCGCGAACAGAGCGCGCGTCTTGCGCGTGTCGCGCCCGATTTCCAGCAATTGCTCGAACGGCCAGAGCAGCTGTTCCTGCAGCGCGATCATGGCGACCAGCGTTCCGATAGAGGCGGGATTGCCGGTCTGCATCAGCAGCCCGCCCGCCAGCAAGGTCATCGCCGGCAGGATCGCCAGCGCCAGGCCGATCAGCGACCATTGCCACTCGCCGGCGGTCCGCGATTTCATTTCCAGCTTTGCCAGATCCTTGGAAATACGGGCGAAACGCTGCGTCAGGTGCGCGCCCCTGCCCATGGTCCGCGCGAGGATGATGCCCGAGGCCGAAAGCGTCTCCTGGACGGCGACCGACATGTCGGCGGCGCGCGCCTGCTGCTGGTAGGTCAGCGCCTCGCGCATCCGCGCCACGCGGCTGCTGATAAAGACCGTTCCCGGCACGATGAACAGGACGAACAGCGCCAGGCGCCAGTCGAGGATGAGAATAGCGATCGCCGTCATGATCACCGCGCTCAGCGAGCGTCCCAGCTCATTGGCGGTATCGGTGACCAGCGATTGCAGCCCGTCTATGTCGCTGGCGATCCGCGACTGAACCTCGCCAACGCGGGTTCCGGTGAAAAAGCGCAGCGACAGGCTTTGGAGGTGGGCATAGAGCCGCACCCTCAGATCATGCAGGACCGTTTGTCCGATGCGCGAGGAGAGAATGACCTGACCGGCTCCGATGATGGCCGACAACAACGCGACAAGGACCATGCCTGCAACAAGCCAGAGCAGCAGGCCGATATCGTTTTGCGGCAGGGCCTGATCGATGATCGCGCGCAGCAGGAATGGGCCCGCAAGGCCGGTCGCGGAGGCAACCACCATCAGCAGCATGACCATGGCGATCCGCTTTCGATAGGGAGCGAACAAGGCCAGCACGCGCCGCATCGACACATGCCTGGCGGCAAGGCCGTCATAGGCATCGGGGTCGTTCAGATGATCTGACATGGATAGTCTCGCTGAAAAAAGCTAATCCGGGCGCGGCAGCCGGATCTCGACGGAAAGGCCGATGTTTTGGGAGGGAAGGATCAGCGCGTCGCCGCCATGCGCCCTGGCAATCGCCTTGACGATGGGCAGGCCGAGACCCGAACCGCCCCTTGCCCTGCCGCGCGACTCGTCCGCACGCCAGAACCGCTCGAAGGCGCGTGCGCGGTTTTCGGCGGAAAGGCCGGGGCCGGTGTCGGTGCAGCGGAAGAAGACATGCTCTGTCGAAACGCCTGTCTCCACGAGCACGGTGCTTCCCGGCGCATAACGGCAGCAGTTTTCCATAAGCGCGACGAAGGCCTGCCGCAACCGTGCGCGATCGGCGGTCGTCACAGCGCGGCCCAGTTGCCGGGTCGCGGTGATCCCGGCCGTTGCGAGCGGCTCCTCAAGGGCGTTCATCGCCGCCGCCGCCTCTTCCGCAAGGTCGAGACGCCCGACCTGCAGGTCAAGCTGACCGGCATTGCCGAGCGCCAATGTGCGCAATTCCTCCACGATGGCCGACAGATCGTCGACATGTTCGATCAGCCGGGCATAAAGCTCCGGGCTGGCGGTAAAGGCGCCATCCGACAGGCCCTGCAGGCGCCCGCGAAGAATGGTGAGCGGCGTCCTGAGTTCATGCGCGATCGCCGAGTTGGAATATTGCAGCTCGGTCTCGGCACGCTGCAGCCGTTCCGCCATCTGGTTGAAGTCATCGACAAGATCGCCGGCCTCGCCGAAATTGCCGCCGCGCAATGAAGCGCGCGCCGAAAAGTCGCCTTCCGCGACACGGCGGGCAGCCTCGGCAACCGACTTCAGCGGTTCCACGATCCGTCGTGCAAGGATCCAGCCGAGCAGTGAAGCCGAGGATATGCCGATGCCAAGAAGCAGACCCAATGTGACAATATCGCCCGTGCGCAGGAAATCGTCGTTCGTAAACTCCGGATAGAGCCATTCGTAGATGAAGAAGAAATAGGCAATCAGCCCGAAATAGACGACGGCGAAGGCGAGCAGCGTCAACGCGATCATCGCGCGGACGATCCGGGAATTCAGGTTTCTAGACATTGGTGCTGTCCAACCGGTAGCCGACGCCGCGCACGGCGGTGAGCAGGCCATCCGCTCCGGCGGCGGAAAGCTTGCGGCGCAGATTGCTGACATGGCTGTCCACCGTGCGATCGAGCGCTTCGCTCTCCGGCATGCAGGCGTCAACCAGTTCCGCGCGCTCGAATGCCCTTCCCGGGTTAGCGGACATATGGGCGAGGATGCGGAACTCGGTCCGCGTCAGGTCGAGCACCACCGCCCCGGCTGGGCTATCGACCGATGCGCGATAGGCCTGAGGATCGACAGTCAGCGGACCGACGCGCAGCACCTCGGCGGCCGTGCGCCCGATGGTCCGGCGCAGCACGGCCTTGGCGCGGGCCACGACCTCGAGCGGGTTGAACGGTTTGACGACATAATCGTCGGCGCCGATGCGCAACGCCTGGAGCTTGTCGAGATCCTCCGCAAGTGCTGTCACCATGATCACCGGCGTATCGCCGCGCCGGCGGATTGCTGCCAGCACCTCATAACCATCCTGTCCGGGCAGCTTGATGTCGAGCACCACCAGATCGGGACGCAGTCGCAGATGATGGGCAAGCCCCACAGTGCCATCGCCCGCGGTAATGACCCGGAAGCCCTCGCGCGCCATATAGGTGCCGATGATCTCGGCGATCTCGGGTTCGTCTTCGATAATCAGGATCAGAGCATTGTTCATGGCCATGTCTTCGATCTTTGAAATGCCGCCCGGAGCGTTCCCCGTGCATCCATGCGGATGGCGGGGAACGCCCGAACTCATTGTGCCGGCGCGGCGGGTTCCGGGTTGTTGGCAACATCCTTCTTCCGCGTTCCGTGCAGCGTCAGTCGACTGACTGTAACGTAGAGCACCGGCACGAAGAATACCGCAAGCGTGGTGGCCGACAGCATGCCGCCGAACACGCCGGTTCCGATCGCGTTCTGGATCTCGGAGCCGGCGCCCTGCGCGAGCATCAAAGGCACGACGCCGAGGATGAAGGCCAGCGACGTCATCACGATCGGCCGAAGCCGTAGCCGGGTTGCCTGCAGTACGGCCCGATGGAGGCTCATCCCGTCATGTCTCAGATGGCGGGCATATTCGACCAGAAGAATGGCGTTCTTCGCCGAAAGCCCGATAATGGTGATCAGGCCAACCTTGAAGAAGACGTCATTGTCCATTCCGCGTGCCAGCACCGCCAGCACCGCGCCGAGCACGCCAAGCGGCACGACCAGCATCACCGAAAGCGGGATCGACCAGCTTTCATAAAGTGCGGCCAGCACGAGGAACACGATCAGCATCGAGGCGGCCAGCAGCATTGGCGTCTGCGTGGCGGATTGCCGTTCCTGCAGCGATTGCCCGGTCCATTCCACCGCGAAGCCGCGCGGCAATTGTTGCGCCAGACGCTCCATCTCGGTCATCGCCGCGCCGCTTGAAACACCCGGCGCCGCCGAGCCCGAAATGTTCGCGGCCGGATAGCCGTTATAGCGCTGGACCTGCAGCGGCGTCGTTTCCCAGACCGGCTCGACCACTTCCGATAGCGACACCATGCCGCCATCGATGTTGCGCACCTTGAGACGCAGGACATCCTCGACATGCATCCTTGCGGGCGCATCGGCCTGCACGACCACCTGCTGAAGCTGCCCGTTATTGGGGAAGTCGTTGACATAGGTCGACCCGATCGCCGTCGAGATCATGTCGCTGATGGCCGAGAAGGACACCCCGAGCGCCAGCGCCTTCTGTCGATCGATCTTGAGCGCGATGCTCTGGCCATCGGGCAGCCCGTCCGCCATCACGCCGGTTACCAGCCTGCTTTCGGCGGCGAGCGCGATCAGCTGGTCCTCTGCCGCCTTCAGCGCCGCCGGCCCGGCATTGGCACGGTCCTCGAGCCTCAGCGCGAAGCCCGATGTGGTGCCGAGCGATTCGATTGCCGGCGGTTTCATGATCATCGCCATGCCTTCGGGAATGTCGGCCATCGCGGCTTCCGCCGCCGCAATCTCCTGGTCAACCGTGGTGTCGCGGTCGCCCCAGTCCTTCAGGCTGGTAAAGGCCTGCGCGGCATTGGTACCGGAGCCGGAAAAGCCGAAGCCGAGGATCACGAGACTTTCGACGATATCGGGCCGTGTCGCGGTATGGGCCTCATAGGCCTTGACAACCTCGCGCGTGCGCTCGGCGGTGGCGCCGGCCGGAAGCTCGAACATCGCCATAAAGCTGCCCTGGTCCTCTTCCGGCACGAACGATGTCGGTATCTTCGAATAACCGTAGCCGAGTGCCGCAATCAGCGCGACATAGATGACGAGCATCCGCCCGCCGCGCCGCAGGACCCAGCCGACAGAGCCGGTATAGCGCTTCGCCAGCGCACCGAATCCTCTGTTGAACCAGCCAAAGAAGCCGCCTTTGGCATGGGGCTTGACAGGTTTCAGGATCGTGGCACACAGCGCCGGCGTCAGCGTCAGCGCAAGGAAGGCGGAGAACAGGATCGAGACCGCCATCGACAGAGTGAACTGGCGATAGATCGCGCCGACGGACCCGGCTGCCATACCCATCGGGATGAAGACCGCCGCAAGAACCAGCGTGATGCCGACGATCGCGCCCGAAATCTCGCGCATCGCCTGACGGGTCGCGTCCCTTGGCGACAGGCCCTGCCGCGCCATGATGCGTTCGACATTCTCGACGACGACGATCGCGTCATCAACGATGATGCCGATGGCGAGCACCATGCCGAACATGGTCAGAACGTTGATAGAATAGCCGGCAAGCTGCATCACCGCGAAGGTGCCAAGAAGCGCGATCGGCGCAACAATGGTCGGGATCAGCGTGTAGCGGATGTTCTGCAGGAATAGCAGGATCACCAGAAAGACCAGCACCATCGCCTCGATCAGCGTATGGACGACCTTGGTGATCGAGACCTTCACGAAGGGCGCGGTGTTGTAGGAGATCGCGATCTCCATATCCTGCGGCATTGATGGCCTCAGTTCCGCCAGGCGCTTTTCGATCGCCGCGGCGGTGCTGACGGCGTTGGCGCCGGGCCGCATCTGGATCGCGGCGGCAGCGGCCGGTTTGCCATTGCTGCTGACGCTGAAGGCCAGCGTCTGGGCGCCGAGTTCAACCCGCGCCACATCCGAAAGCAGAAGCCGTCCGCCATCGGGTTTGGCCCTGAGCGGGATCGCCGCGAATGCCTCCGGCGTGGTCAACTGGCCATGGACGGTGAGCGGCGTCGAGACCTTCGTTCCCGGAACCGTCGGTTCGTCGCCGACCCGGCCGGGCGAAACCTGCGCGTTCTCGCGGGTGATCGCCTCGGTCACATCGGCCATGGTCAGGTCGTAGGCCGCAAGCCTTTCCGGATCCACCCAGACGCGCATGGCCCGTGGCGAACCGAACTGCTGGACGCGCCCGACGCCCGGCAGACGCTTCAGCTCCTCGCTTATATTGCGGGTCATGTAATCGCCAAGGGCAAGTTCGTCGGTCTCACCGCTGACCGAGCGGAGCGTGAGCACCATCAGGAAGCCGGATTCGGCGGCCTCGACGCTGATGCCGCCGCGCCGGACTGCCTCGGGAAGCTGCGCTTCGGCATTCTTCAGCCGGTTTTGAACATCCACCTGCGCCATATCCGCATTGGTTCCGGGCTTGAACGTCACCATGATGTTGGCGCCGCCGGTCGAGTCGGCGGTGGATTCGTAATAGAGCACGTTCTTGACGCTCGAGAGTTCCTTCTCGATGGGCCGAACGACGCTGTCATTGACCGTATCGACGCTTGCGCCGGTATAGGTCGCGAAGATGCTGATGCTTGGCGGCGCAATGTCCGGAAAGCGGGCTACCGGAAGCTTCGGAATGGCGACGAGCCCGGCGAGCGCAATGAAGATCGCAATCACCCAGGCAAAGACCGGGCGGTCGATAAAGAATTGTGGCATGATCTTTGACCCTTAATGCCTATCAGCTGCTGTTGCAGCATCCTGCTGTGCGCCCACCGGGCTCACGCGCAATCCGTCCTGAACGCGATCCTGTCCGCGAATGACGATCATCTCGCCCGCTTTCAGCCCCGCGGTGACGACAACGCGTCCGTCGATGGCATCGCCGAGAACCACCTTTCGCCGCGCGGCCCGGCCATCGGCCGTCACGACCACGAGCTGCGCCTCGCCGGCGCCGTTGCGCACGACCGCTTCTTCCGGCACCAGCAGCGCATCGGGAAGGACGCCGCGCGGCAGGCGGACACGGACATACATGCCCGGCAGCAGATTGAGACCGGGGTTTTCCACCTCGATCCGGACTGCGGCATCCCCGGTTCCCGGATCGACCGTGACATCGGAAAGCGCCAGCCGGCCGGCACGGGGATGCGGCTTGCCGTCAGCGTCGAGGATCTCCGCCGACCCAAGCCCCTCCTTGGCGGCAGACTGCACGCCGTCAAGCTTCGTTGCCGGCAGGCGCAGGTCGACATAGACGCGGTCCAGCTCCTGCACCACCGCAAGCTCCGTCTGGCTGGAGGCAAGCGCGCCCTCGTCGGCGACCGTGCGGCCGACATAGCCCTTGATCGGCGAGCGTATCGTTGCGAAATCGAGGTCGAGCGCGCGCCGGTGCGCGACGGCCTTCGCTTCGGCAAGATTTGCCTCTGCTGCAGTCAGATCATTCTGCGCTTCCTCGTAATTCTTGCGGCTGGTCACGTTTTCCGCGATCAACGCCTTTGCCCGCGCCAGCCCCTGGCGGGCATGGGCCAGCGCTCCCTCGGCCCGCATCACCCCAGCCTTGGCCGTATCGAGATCGGCCTCAAGCAGCGCGGGATCGATTTCGAAGAGGACCTCGCCGGCCTCGACCTCGGTCCCGCCTTCGACAAGCCGCTTCTTGATGATGCCGGTGACCTGCGGCCGGATCTCGACCCGCCGATAGGCCGCCACGCGCCCGGGAAAGGCCTCGATCAGGACCACGCGCTCCGGCTCAAGCGTCAGCGTGGTGACCTGCGCGGGAGCTTGCGTATTTGCAGACGGGTCTTCGATCTGCGAGACCGCCTCGTGGCGGAAAATCAGAAAGATTGCGAGGGCGACGACGCCAACGATAGCGGTGATAAAAGAAAGGCGGTGCGACATGAAAGGCGTCCAGGCTGGTGTACTTCGCCCGCACCTGACATGCGCCCTTCGATGTTCGGTTGAGAAATGATGGAGATTTCGTGGAGGCCGGCGGATACCCGCAATCCTCCGGAAGCCAGAGGAAAAACGCTGGCGCAAAATACAGGCGGGATATTCTCGCCCCAAAACCCAGGATCTGACGGCAATTCAGGCCGTTTATGATCGAGTATCGCCTCTCCATGGAGATTGCACCTGAGGTCTCACGACCAGAAACTCTTGACGCGAGGCGTAAATAGCCCCGACGATGCATCCATTCGTGAAGCGATGAAGAAGGTGGCCTCCCAGCGCCGGCGCTGCGGCTACCGGCGGATCCATGTGATGCTGGATCGGCAAGGGATCGTCATGACCCTGAAGAAACTCCGTCGGCTATAACGGGAAGAGAAGCTGACCGTGCGCACGCGCGGCGGTCGCAAGAGGGCATTGGGAACAAGACGACCATTGACCTTGCCTTTTCGCAAACCAACGAGCGCTGGAGCCTGGATTTCATCCGTGATGCCTTCACAGATGCCTGCACTTCCGGGTGCTGGCTGTCGTGGATGACTTCACCCGCGAACGCTTGCGCCTCATCGCGGACACATCGCTGTCTGGCGCTCGTCTCGCTCGGCAACTGGATGCGCTCATTGACAGGCGCGGCAAGCCAAGGACGATTGTCTCCGACAACGGCACGGAGATGACCAGTATGGCGATCCTCAAATGGTGCCAGGAGACCCATGTCGAATGGCACTCCATCGTTCCCGGCAAGCCGATGCAGAACAACTTTATCGAAAGCTTCAATGGCAGCTTCCGCGACGATTGCCTCAACGAGACGCTGTTCTCATCACTCGCCCAAGCGCGCGATGACATATCTCCTTTGAAGGAGGATTACAACGCAAACAGACCACACTCATCGCTGTGAAATATCACGCCCAACGCGTTCGCAATGAGAATGGCACCGGAAAGACAGGCCGCTTGAGGCCAGATTGACAACCCAAGACTCTCCTAAAAATGGAGGTAAGTCGGGGCGCAGGTCAATCGCATTCGCTGCTATTTTGAGCTCACACGTCTTTCCCTCTTACGGCAAATCGAAATGAAGTTGCTTCGAGTCGGCATAGATTTCCGTCAGACGACCCGCTTCATCACTGTTCCACGCGACCGAAAAGTAAGACCATCCAATCGGCGCCCAACGCTCTAAATCACGCCGATTGATCAGGGAGCCATTTTTACTTCTTTCAAGGTATCGAGCGATTTCGTCCGGCTCGCCAAAGAACATCGCATCTGCGGTACTACGCACCACCGGCTTAAAACCTGACTCGTTGAGCCAGTTTGTCAGGTCTTCCTCACAAGAGCCAATCGGGAAGGACTTCAAAACACCGCTTTCGAAATTGACTGACATGCCGAACACGATAACAGGCCGGAGCGTCAACAACGGAGCCTCATGCAAGGCATCACATTTCTGGGCATCAGCGAAAGCATCGCGCGTGAAGCTCGACATGAAAAAGGAGATCAGAAAGCCCGCCGAAGCCGCGACAAACACCCCGCGCATGAATTGTGGCATATTAGCCTCCTTGCCCATCTGGCGGCGGGTAAAGTCCTTTGCACTTACGAAGCGAAGCTCTCTGAGCCAATTGGTTTTCGACACCAAAGATCAAGCTGGCATCGAAGTCGAATTCAAGTGTGTTGTCGGTCGTAAAGCTTGCCGCCGCGCCAACCCCTAGCCCTAAAACCTTTATCTCGTAGGCTCCTAACTCCACATCGGTTCTTCGGAAATTATCAGCCTTGCCATCGGCGGCAATAAGCGTTGGGACGGACAGAAGTGGAGCGAAACTCACTGAGACATTTGCCTCATCACTCCGATATAGATCAGAGGAGCCGCCGCCGACTCTACCATTAAACCGCGTTAAGTCAGAGTTGGAATAGCCCATAGAAACATGCGTTCTGCTTTTCATTTCGATACCCCGTCATCCAAACCAACAAGTCTGGCAATTTCATCCCGAACACAGTGTCTTGAGCGTTTTCGAATGTGATATAGGCCAAACAAATTCTGCCAATATTCGTTGGCCATATTAGCAGAAGCCCAG
Source organism: Martelella limonii (assembly GCF_013344475.1). Classification (GTDB taxonomy): domain Bacteria; phylum Pseudomonadota; class Alphaproteobacteria; order Rhizobiales; family Rhizobiaceae; genus Martelella; species Martelella limonii. The sequence continues at coordinate 1,102,361 of NZ_JABUOU010000001.1, forward strand.
AAAACTGAAAAACCGCAACAGGCTCAAACGCTAAGCAAAATGAAAGCTTCGCGTTTCAACCGGTTGCTTGCACCGCGCCATTTGGCGTATCAAAATCCGCTCAGGCTCTAACCGCAGCCGAATGAAAATACAGTGGCAGGTCAAGCCAGCATCGGCTGTGATTACAGCGCCTACCTGATGGGCGCGACCTTTCTCCTCGGGCAGGGCCGGTCTCGTCCGGCTTCTCAAAATTGCTTCTGCCGCAAGCGGCTCAGCCGTCACAGTCACTTTGTGGATAAGGCTTTTCAAGTTCACTCTGCGGAATAACTGCCATGGTGGTGCCTCCCAGAAGAGCTTCACGCCGCTGAGGATCCCACAGACCGTGCCGATGCGATCGCCACCAGACCTTGCACCGGATCAAGTTCACCATGTACATATATGAAAATAATTTAATAAAAAAGGCACTTAAATACCACCGTACCATCACCACTTCATAGTCGTGCATTTTTCACGATAGGAGTGAAGAAAATGTTCGACACTTACAACGAAAACAATCGTTATTCTGAAATGAATTCTTCGGTAGATTCAGGAGAAACACAATTTTCCGAACTGAAACCGCAGGATTTGCAGATGGTTTCTGGCGGAAAGAGCTTTTGGTCTTCAGCATGGGGCATTGCCACTGAAGTAGCTGGGGCAACTGGAGCCGGCGTGATTGGAAAAATCATACATTCGGCTGTCTCAAGCCCGAAATCCCCTGTACCAATTGGATTGGTCAGAACAGAAAACATTGGCAGACTGCCAGAAACACAACCGGTCATTTCCGTGGGCGCTCCGTCAAATGTCGCCGAAGTCGGGTCGCGTGTGGGCCTTTTGGAAGACCTCTCAGAGGTCGCTGAGATTGCCGAAATCGGCAGTGCCATACTCTAACTGAGCCAATCGCCCTGTCGGGCACCTCCAAGATACAGGCCTCCAGCCCTTGCGACGCAATAGACGTGAAGCTGGAGGCCTTAGCCGGCAGGCCATCGAAGTCGAATGGCTCCATCTCTGGAGAAACGTCCCAATCTGCAGGTCCGGCGCGGCGGTATTCACGACCGTGCCGGGCCCAGACGAGCAAGCGCTGCTCACGGTCTCTGCCACAAGCATCGAAGTGGTGGACAGGCCAGACGCGGCTTCAGGCATGCAGCCATTCGCATGGACATCGGTCGATCAGAGCCGGTGCGATTTGGACGGAACTCCTGCACCAGTTGGCCGGAAGGCGGCGAAATCGAACCGCGCCGCCCAGAGTATAATCCCTGTCATCTTTGTCCCTCTTTTTTTATTGACGCAGAAGAGACAGAGGATTTAGCTTGGCGGCGATATGCTGAGATCTCGATCTGCATGCCGAGTTCAACCACCTTTTCAGGCGGAAGATTGTAAAACGCTGTAGCGCGGAGGGCGTTGCGTGCAAGGGCGCAGAAAAGCCTCTCCTGCAAGCTCAGAAGGGTGAAGCCTGTCTCCGAAGGGATAACTGTTTCACGCCCCAGAAAATATGTCACATTGTTGACATCGAGGCTGTCGTCGATTTCTGCCAGCAGGCGCAAGGCGACCGGCACGTTGGGTGACTGCATGAAGCCGTAATGAACGTGCAGCCCCTGAAAATTCATTCCGAGCTGCTTCACGTCGAGGCGATTGCGTGCATTGATGCGCGGCACTTCATGGCTGACGACGTTTAGCAGAATGACCTTTTCATGCAGAACCGGCAGATGTTTGAACTGTTGCATCAGCGCGGGCGACGTTTCTGACAATGATGCTGCGAGAAAGACCGCCGTCCCGGGAACGCGCGGAGCGTTGCTGGCTTGAGCGGCCTGAAGGAACTCACCGAGATCCTGGCCATTGCTGGAAAGGAAGGTGAGGAGCCGTTGGCGGCCGAACGCCCATGTGCGCATGATGATGAACATCGCTGCGCCAATGGCAATCGGTAGCCAGCCACCATCCATGATCTTTACGCTGTTGGCCGCAAAGAACGTGAGATCAATCGCCGCGAGACCTGCGGTGACAGGCAAAACCAGCCAGACCTTCCAACGCCAGCGATCGATCATGACGAAATACAACAGAATGGTGGTGACGACCATCGTGGCGCTGACGGCAATGCCGTAGGCTGCGGCCAGATTTTCAGAACTGCGAAATACGATGACAAGCGCGACGGTGGATAAGGCCAGAAACAGGTTGATCGACGGAATGTAGATTTGGCCGGTTTCTTCGGAAGAGGTCTGACGAATTCTAACGCGGGGGAATTGCCCCAACTGAACCGCCTGGCGCGTCAGCGAAAAGGCGCCGGAAATCACCGCCTGGGAGGCAATCACCGTGGCCGCCGTTGCAAGCAGCATCAGCGGAATGCGCATCCAGTCCGGTGCAAGGCCGTAGAAGGGTTGCTGGGCATGAACGCTGCCGGTGAGGACCAATGCACCCTGACCGAAATAATTGATCACCAGACAAGGAAACACGCAGCCAAACCAGGCGAGACGAATAGGAGGGCGGCCGAAATGCCCCATATCCGCGTAAAGAGCCTCACAGCCGGTTACCGCGAGGAAGACTGATCCCATGACAATGGCCGCGGCCGTCGGCCGCATAAAGCCAAATTCAACGGCGTAGGCGGGGCTCAGCGCTTTCAGCACCACGGGATTGTGAAAAATCTGAACAGCGCCAAGCACGGAAATTGTGGCAAACCACACAAGCATGATTGGACCGAACCAGGCCGCAACGCGCGCCGTTCCGCTGGACTGCCACGAGAACAGCGCCAGCAGGATCACGATTGTGATCGGCACGATATAATGCGCAATAGCCGGTTCGATTGTGCGGATGCCCTCAACGGCACTCAAAACCGAAATTGCAGGCGTGATCATGCCGTCACCATAAAGCAGGGCAGCACCAAAAAGGCCGATGATGATGAGGGCAGTCTGCCCGATTCCCGGTTTGCCGCGCCATGGCTGAAGCAAGGCAAGGAGCGCAAGAATGCCGCCTTCGCCGTTGTTGTCGGCGCGCATCACCAGAAGCAGGTATTTGAGGGAAACCACGATTACGAGCGACCATACTATCATTGATAGAATGCTGAGTATGGAATTTTCATCGATTGTTACTGTGCCGATTGCCGCGCGGAAGGCATAGAGTGGGCTGGTGCCTATATCGCCATAGACAATCCCAAGCGCAGACAAGGACAATATTGCTCGGCCAGCAGGCTGATCCCCGTTCTTATTGCTCATAACATCTTATCCTTCGGAATATTCAGGCCTGGGCGCAATGCCGCAAGCAGCGTGACCGAGGCCGGAAACCGGTACAGAACGGCATCTGCCTGTTTCAACAAACCGAGCCGCTTCACACCCATGCTCGAGCAAGAACTGCGGTGCTTCTAAATCAACTGTCGTCTCGCCAGCGCGGTAAAGGCAGCATCGTTCTTTACGAGATCGTCGAATGTTCCGCTCTCAGCGATCCTGCCATTCTCGAAAACATATATACGGTCGGCGTTGCGTATCGTTGAAAGTCTGTGAGCGACAATAACGCGCGTTGCCCGCATGCGTTCGAGTGCTGCACTCACGTGAGCTTGTGTGACATTGTCGAGAGCGCTTGTCGCTTCATCGAACAACACGATGCGCGGCTTGCGAACAAGGGCGCGGGCTATCAGCAGACGTTGCTTTTGGCCTCCGGACAAGGTTGAGCCACCCTCGCCAACCAATGTCTGCAATCCCATCGGCATTGCCGCAATGTCAGGCTCGAGGGCGGAATCGATGACGGCCTGACGGATGTCGTCTTCCATAAAGACGCCATTGACCGTGATGTTATCGAGAATACTGCCGCCAAGAAGCTTTCCGTCTTGGAGAACGACACCGATCTGCCGCCGCAGCGCGGTCAGATCAAGCTTTGCGATGTCATGTCCGTCATATGCAACGACACCCTTTTGCGGTGTCGCAAATCCCAGCAGCAGCCTGATCAAGGTCGATTTGCCACTGCCTGATGCGCCGACGACCGCTACAAACTCACCGGGATAGATATCGATACTGACATCATCCAGAACGGGCCGATCGCCCTCTTCATAAGAGAAGGTGGCATGCGCCAACGTGATGCGCCCGCTCAACGCACCCGGATCGAGTTTCGAGCGCGAAACCTCCGGCTCCGCAGTTCTGATAGGTCCGGTGCGTTCATAGAGCGGTTTCAGCGACGCCAGCGTGACGAGCGCGCCTGCAAAACCGGCAATACCACCATAAAACTGCCCGAATGCTGCACCGAACGCGACAAATGTGCCGGTTGACACATCTTCCACGTAGAAGGCGAAGAAAGCGAGCGCAACGATTTGGAAGATCGTGAGCACGCCGCTTGTCAGCAACCCCTCACTGTATGAAAGTACGTTGGAACGTAACTGAAAATGCATGCTGCGGGCAAACCGCTCTATCCAGTCTGAAAATGCCAACCTTTCCGCCCCGCCGGCCTTCAGTGTGGAAATCCCGGCTATGAACTGGAATGTCCGCGAGGAGAGTTTTCCGCTCAGTTCGTACTGCTCGCGTTGGTAAAGAAGCTGCAGATAAGCAAAAATACAGCTGATCAGCGTAACGAATACCACGAAACAAACAGCAATCCCTGCGAGAACGGGCTGGTAGTAGATCATGATTGCCAGGCTGATCGCCGAAAAGAGGCCGCTGACGAGCGCTGAAAGCGTTGATCCACTCAATGCTTGACTGAGCGCATTGATACCGGACGCACGACTCGCGAGATCGCCCACTTCGTATTGCTGGAAAAACGATGCTGGCAGGCGCAACAAGCGATCCCAGACAGCGTTTTGCATCAAGGCATCGACACGCCCGCTCATGCGCAGCTGCGTCAACGCTCTTGCCATGCCAAATCCAAGCGACGCAAAGGCAGCGGTGACCAGAACGATGGTCACCTGGATCAACTGGTTGTATTCGGCCTTCGGAATAATGGTATCGAAGATGTGGGCAGACACGAATGGCGTCAACAGCGCCAGCAGCGCAGTACAGGCGGATGCAATCATGACTGTGCCAAATGCACCGGCATTAGTGCGAAACACAAAACCGAGAAGAGCCCGCGGCGTCACCTCGCCGTCCGGCAGCGGTCGGTAAAATACATAAGCCTCCGGCAGAAGCGTTGCCGCAAGCTGCTTGTTGACTTTACGCTCCCTGCCATCGGCATCGATATGGCGATAGCCGTTGCGGACAGGAATGAGGCATGCCGGCTCTCCGGCCTCGGTGAAGCTGAGAAAGGCGCCATGGTCGCCGCGCCACCACTCTTCAGGCAACCGGGCACGCCGCATGCGCACATGATTGAACCGGGCCAATCCCGCAACCGCTTCACCGCGTTCCGCTGGAGGTCCGGCCAGTTTTGCTTTCAGGGTGATACCATCCACCGAAGCAACGCGCGCTGCACAGCGAAACAACGCATCGGCCTCCAGCGGTCCCGCGGAAGAATTCGCTTTGCCATCGAGGAGTGCGGCAAGCTTTCCATCTGCTGCATTCAGCCGAATCTCCGCCGCCAGATCGCGGCGTGAAACATTGTCCTGCATGTTCCGGCGTTCAATTTCGAGTGTCGTTGCAATGCCTTCAAGCGCCATCCGCTTAGCCTGCGCACGGCCCTGATGCTGTCGCCCGGTCTCCGCCAGCGCCGCGCTGTCATGCACCTGCACAAGGGTTGGGGATGTTGCTTGCGCCCAGAACGCATCGGTCAGCGGAACAAGGCCAGGACCGACATTACGCGCGTCGCCGGAGGCAAACACTTCGTCTGTTTCGAGCCAGAGCAACGCTCCGCCGGAACAAACGGCCGTGCCAGGCGCAAGCTCGACAGGCTGACCGGCGCGCAACGGGACAATTCCGCGGGGTGCAATGGCGGACGGGCAGCACGCCAGCAAGCGGCAGAGCCAACTGTCTATCTGCGTCGCATGCGGAGAATCCTCTGCGGCCGTGATACTCGTTTCTGGCGTTGGGATCACAAGAATGTCGGGGACATTGCCAGTCATCTCAACATCGGCAAAGCCCGAAAATACGTCACCTTCGGAAAGACGCATGAGATGGCGCAGAGGTCCGTAAATCTGGAAGTCAGGATCAACGGCAAACACGTCGACCCTCCCCTTTTCGACCTGAAACACACCGGCCACTGCATTCAGCGGTATGGAACGCGGCATTCGAGCAGCGTCCTGGGCATCACGAAGTGGCAGGGGTAGATCTGATTGCCGGCTATCAGGATCGGTCATGAATCTGGTTTCTCAGTGAGAGGCCACGAGCCGTGCGTAGTGCCCGCCGTGGTCCTGTATCAATGTCTCGTGTGTCCCGCGTTGCACGATCCTCCCCTGATCGAGCACCATGATCTCGTCGCTGTCACGTATTGTAGAGAGCCTGTGCGCGATGATAATACAGCTGCAGCCACGTCGCCTCAGGTTCAAATCGACGGTCTTCTCGGTTACGGGATCCAGTGCAGATGTGGCTTCATCCATAATCAATACCGCCGGATTCCGCGCGAGAGCACGTGCTATCTCGAGGCGTTGGCGTTCGCCTCCGCTGAGATTACGGCCTGCCTCTGAGACGACAGCGTTGATGCCTTTCTCACGGACGAGAGCTGCCTGATCGAGGCAGGCGTCGGCAACGGCGCTGTTGATCGCCTGGTCGGATATCGAGCTATCCCAGAGGGTGATGTTGTCACGCAATGTGCCGCTGAAGACATTGATCTCCTGGCTAACCACGCCAAGTCCTGATGTCAGCGACAACCGGTCCATTTTCTGGACGGGCCTTTCGTCGAAAAGAACCTCGCCTTGCCACGGCTGGTAGAGCCCGGCAACCAGCTTGCCGATGGTGGATTTTCCCGAGCCGCTTGTTCCAACAAGGGCAACACGCATGCCCGGTTGGAGCAAAAGGGAAAAGTCTTCGAGCAGCGGCTTTTCGAGCCGGCTATACCCGAAGGTGATGGCGCGAAGTTCCACCTTGCCAATGAGCGGCAACGTTTCCCTTGAAGCGGCCGTACCCCCTGGAGAGGTCACCTCCGGTCTGGTGGCATCATAATTGATGAGGTCCTCGACACGGCTGAGATCGACCTGCGTTGTCTGCAGCGAGGAGCCAAGGCTTACAAGACCTGCGATGGGTCCATTGAAACTGCCGACCAGAACCTGAAACGCGATAAGGTCTCCGACGGTCATCCTGCCGTCCAGAACCAACAAGGCGCCGACGCTGAGAATAGCGACATTGCCGAGGGCGCCAAGGCTGCCGGGGAGAAGGCTGAGAATGCGGTTCTGGCGCCCGATCGTCTGGGACAGAGACACATACTGTGCCTGCACCCCTCCCCAGCGTGCAAACAGGTCATCTTCGAGCCCGGCAGCCTTGACCGTTTCGATTGCCGAGAGACCACTCATGATCGCCGAGCTTTGCTCGGCGCCATTTTTTGCGAGGAGATGGCGTGCATTCTCAAACCTTATCCATACAATGCGCGCCATGACGAGGTTGAAAGCGGCAAGAAAAACGACGATCGAAGCCAGAAAAGGGCTGTAGGAAAACATCATCGCGCCGTAGACGATGATGGAAATGATCCCCACGATACTGAACGCGAGGGGGCCGGACACCATGGATGCAACACGATTGGCAGATGCCAGTCTGTTGGCAATGTCACCGGCATAGCGTTGGCTGAAAAAGTCGGCCGGCAGATGCAGGAGCCGCCAGAACACGTTTCGCGTCATGCCGATGCTGACCTTTGCGGAAAAGCGCATCAGGAAATGTTGCTGCAGCCAGCTCAGCAGCATACTAAGGCCGCCCGCCACAAGATAAATGGCAAGCAGCGGCCTCACCCAGTCTTGCTGCCCTCCAATCAGAAAGTCATCGACGTAGATCTTGCTCAGCGCCGGGATCACGATGCCGGGTATCACAAGCAGCAAGGTCACCAGCAGGATGAAGGCAAATGGCCCCCCTGTGCCGCGTGCGAACCTGCGAAGTTGTCGCAAAACCGAAGGTTTTTCGCCGCCGCGTGTGAAATCCGGGCCCGGCTGGATGGTGATCGCGATGCCTGTGAAATTGCGGTCCATCTCGGCCCAGCTGATATGCTGCCGCCCCTGAGCCGGATCATTTATCTGGGCGCCCTTGCGATCGATCTTCTCCAGAACCACGAAGTGATTGAAGCGCCAAAAGATGATCGCAGGCAGCCGCAGATCACGGAGCTTGCCCAGTCCAGCCTTGAACCCTTTTGCTTCGCAGCCGAAACGCCTGGCCGCCTCCATCACGTTCCAGGCATTTGAGCCATTTCGCGAAACACCGCATTCAACACGCAGCCGCTCCAGCGGAACCCAGCGGCCATGATAGGCAAGCACCATCGCCAGACAAGCCGCGCCACATTCGACAGCCTCCATCTGCAGGATGGTCGGCGTGTTGCGGCTGCGAAAAATGCCCCTCGGCCTCCACGGCGGAAAACGTCTTTTCATGTCGGCGCTCCGCATGTCATCTGTTGATACCGAGCAGCTTCCGGATCGCCGGGATGACCAGGACGATCGGAGGGACCTGCTCGACCATGACTTCGGCATCAGCCAAAGTGCCGGTGCTGACTTTCAGGTCGGGGCCATTGCCAGAGCTCCACTTCAGCCCTGAAGGGGTCGACGTATCTTTTTCCAGCCGCACGCCGAGAGATATCGGAGGGCGTTGACCTGCGAGCGTTCTCGCCAGATCCGGATTCCCAAGCTGGCGTTCTATCGCAGCATTACTTTGGGGATCTTCGCTGACCCACACAACCTTTCCGAGGATCGTGCCAAAGCGGGCAGGCTCCACGGTGGATGGCGATACACTCACGTCCATCCCCTTGACGATTTTCTTTCCATGAAGCGGATCGGCGAAAAACACACCTTCAATCTCTTCATCCACAGGTCGGATAGTGAGAATCGTCTCGCCTGGCTGAACAAAAGAACCGACGGCAGCAGCGATTTCAACGACACGCCCGTCCATGTCCGAGATGACTTTCCCGCCGCTTTCGAGGGTCTCCTCGATATCGGAGAGATTCTCCTCGGCATTCAATATCCGGTCATCCATCGCCTGGAGAGCCGTGTCCTTCTGGTTTTCAATCTGAAGCCGCCTGGAAACCAGCTGCTCCTTGTTGAACCTCGCTTCATCAAGGTTGCCGGATGCTTGAATAAGATCGTCACGAGCCTGCTCCAGCCTCAACGGGGTGACAAGGCCTTCCTCGCTTGCCTTTTCAAAGCCCGTAAGAATTTTTTCCCGGCTTTTCACCCGCCGCTCATTCCAATCGATTTGCCGCTGCAAATCCCTTTCGTTCTGATCGATTTCCGCAAGCTGTTGGCGGAGCAACGTGTTCCAATAGGTGTTCAAGAGCTCCTGCTCGCTTCTCAGCGAGCGCAAGGTGCGTTCCGCATCAAGCTTGTCATGCGCAATCGAGGCGATCTCGATGGACGCCAGGCGATCCCCTTCTTTAACTGCCCCGCCGAGCCGAACCGGAAGCGATTTCACGACCCCGGAATGGGTAACTGTGAAGTCTCTGGCTGCGCCGAACGCAGGGCCCAAAACTCCCGGACCCCGAACAAGAGTTGTTATGGTTCCGAAAACGCTCCAATAGATCGCACCCGCAAAAACAAGCGTGATCGCGATTGCAACCACCCAACCGCTCGGACCAACCACGCGCATCACGCTCTCAGTACTCTCAGAGCTTTGAAGTTGCTTCAGCGCAGCCTCGCGGTAGAGACGGCTTGATGTGTCATTGGTCTGGGACATGAATCAGCAGGATTCCTTACATTGGAGCTTTGAAAAATGCCTGTCGCTCATCAAACAGAAACGCCTGGGCAGCACCGTCCCGATGCGCAGGAAGGAAGCAACCATCAGATCCTCCAATAGAAAAAACTGGTCCGTGCATCTCCATGGCAATCCTCCAAATAAAAATGTCGCGGATCGTTTAATTTAACGTCCATCCTTGCGGCAAAACCGACTATTATCCCCTGGAATTTGATCTCGATGAATCCATATTTATTTCCACAACATGGACTTTAACTGTGTTGTCAGTGGAATGGATCACGCTCGAACGAATGCCAATCATACACCTACTCGGGACTATTCAACTTCCGCTAGATCATTGAGTCGTTTGAACGCCGCTGAAAAGCCCTGAAGCGATGCCGCAAACGGAACTTTCTTGTCGCTGTTGGCGACCGCTCCGGTCACGGTCAGGCTCGAGCCGGATTTCATTCCGTCGACGATTTCCCGATCCAGGTTGATCTCAACCAGACACCCCCGCGGCAAGCAGGTCGAAAACTCCAGCTGCTGCTCCGCGGCCTTTTCATCAAGCGAAAGAAAAAGCGGCTCTGCCACCGCGAGGCCGAAGGGCATCACGATGAGACCGAGCAGGCCGCCATCCTCGCCCGCTATCAACTCCACGGAGAATACCGTATCACCGGAAGCGCTATCGACCTGCCTCTGCGACATGACGCATTGATCACCTTTGTCGTCGCTGATGCAGTTGACCTGCCAGTCTTGATAGGTTTCGTGCAACTCGTTCGCGCCGCCAGGCAAAGCCGCAGCGGCTGGCAAAAATGATGTTGCGACCAAAACACCCGAAGCAAAAAGTCTCAGCACTTCACTATTCCTTTTGAATTCTTGTATTGCGGCCGATGAGGCGGCTTCGGCTTGGAAGATGTCATTCGTGCTTCAGAAATTGAACTGCATGCGGGCGTAGCCGCCGTAGGAAGATGTGTTCTCCGAGATTGAGCCTCCGGCCTTGAGAGACAGGGATAGTCGTTCGCTCAGATCCATGTTCAACCCGGCAGCCAGCTCGAACTGGTTCCTGTCGCTGCTCGATGTGATCGCAACATCGTCATCGAACACACTGCCCCCGATCAGTCGCGACGCGAGATCGAAGTTTGAGCCGCTCAGCGTGGACGACACGCCCGCCCGCACGAACCCGACAGCCGCATGATCCGCCCAGTTGAATGCACGCCCAAGTTCCAGCGAAGAGCTTAAAACCAGCGAATTATGTGCGACCGGATCGACTTCCCAGTTCAGCGGTCCGGATCCGTCTTCCTGGAATCCGTTCTGGAACAGACGCGTGCCGGCAAGCGCGATGGATGGTTTTGCGTAATAGTCATCGAACGGCAAGACGGCATAGGCGCGCAGTTCCGCCGTCACGAAACCTCCGGCCAGATCGGCGCCCGCCCCGTAGGACTGATTGCCGATCGCGTATCTGCGGGCCTGATCATAATTGTAGTAGCCGCCGCCAAAGGTCGTTGACAGTGTAAAGACGCCGACCTCGCGCTTGAACGCAGCGCCGCCGCTCCAAAGATAGCCGTCCTGGTCGAAATTGCTGCCATCGACCCGAACATGCTGAACACGGCCGCCGGCCTCGATGAAGGTGTCGCGGGCGATTTCCGTCTGCACAGCCCCTTCAAAACCGGCGGTATACTCATCGAACCCGAGTGTGGAATCCGTCTCGTCTTGATGAAACACATCACCGACAACCTGTCCCCAGACGCATTCACGCTGATGATAGAAGGTTTCCCCCGCCGCGGGATCAAGAATAGGACAGCTCTGCAGCAGGCTGTGGACCGCCTGAGAGGCTTCGACCTGGCGCGACGCACTGATCAGGCTTTCGTCCAGGGTGTGATGTCCATAGATCTCCTCAACGGCCTCTCCGGTTGGTGCGTTCAGGATGTCGGTCGCCAGAAGGCCGAGCGCATCTGTCTTTTCTTGATCGACATCGCCCTTGCGGACGCTTCCCATGACGGAGTTGAAATGGCCGGCAAATTCAAGCGCATTCGCATCCAGCGACTGGCCACTCCCGGCGCCGGTATAATCGACAACAAACATACTCGTCAGTTGCGTCGGATCGCCTGTGTCTTGAAGCGCATAGGCGACCGTCGCGCTGTTGATCATCTGCACCTCTCGTGCAGAAAGTGCAGCACCATCTTCTGTCTTCAGGAATGTGAATTCGCCGCTGTCGCCATTGACGAAGTTGGTCCGGCCAGTCCACCAGCCACGTGCCCCGCCCGAAAGGTTGACCGTGTCCCTGGCCTTGCCAAGATCAAGCGTGATCACGTCATTGGTCAGCGTGGCGGCAGGAGACGTCTGGGCCAGATCGACCTGAATGACGCCGGTTGCCGTTTGCGTGAAGGCGCCCGTGGTGATCCTTGCCTTGTCAACTACGCCAAAGCCACCTGCAGACATCGCGCCGGCATTGGTAATCGCCGACCGGTCGCTGCCACCAAGATCAACCTTATTGCCCAGCGCATATCGGCCACCCTCGGAATTGACGAGCTCGGCTGGATAATCGCCGCCCCGAACATCAATGCCGCCAGCCAGATTGCCAAGGTTGGATATCCTGAGCCCGGCCTTTCCATCGGAACCAATGACGATCGAAGACGATCCGGCACTTCGCAAGGTCCCGCTATTGCTCACACGGTTGGAGATCACTTCGACGCCATCTTCCTGGGCCCGCGAACGCCCACCCATGATCGCAATCGTCTCATGGGCTTCCGGGTTCGTCGTCGCAACAACACCGCCCTCGGCGATCGTGATCGTGACAACGCCCTCCTTGCTGTCCATGGAATCATTCACGGAAAGGGACGAGGCCTGCGCAAGAATGGCGCGAGACTTCTCACCGGCAGCGATCACCTGCCCCGAGACAGTGATATAGACGCCGCCCGAATGGCTCGACTTGTCACCGCCGCTGGCGCTCTGCGCAAATATGCCATGCGCGCCCTTGCCCAGAACCAGGATGCTGCCTGCAATATCAGCTGTAATCAGACCGCTATCGCCCTTCAGGCCGGCACTGCCGATCTTGAGACCCAGCGACGAAGCCGCCGCTCCGCCGCCGCCGCCAGTCGACTGCAACCAAAGACCGTGGGCGGAATCGCCAAATGTGGCAATCGAGCTATCCTTCGACAGCGTCACCGTGATCGGCCCGCCATCGCCGCCCTTCGCGCCATCAGGATGGGGCGAAACGCCGAAGACGCCAGACCCAAACGCTTCAACCAGCGAATCAAGTACATCCTGCAGAGAATCCTGCGGACTGCCCGCGGCCCCGCCGCCGCCGCCGACAGACTGAGCGGAGATCCCGACCGCACCCTTGCCAAGCGTCATAACAGACCCGGTATTGGCGACACTGATCGCGCCCCCCTTGCCGCCGCCGCCGCTGCTGCCGGTGACTGTTGCTGCCAGATAGGCCCATTCTGTGCCCTCGCCGCCAACGCCGCCTCCACCGCCAATGGTTTGAGAATAGATCGCCGTCGCATAGTCACCGAGTGTGAAAACGGAACCAGCATTATCGACAGTCAAATCACCGCCATCACCGCCAGATCCAGCACCACCGCCAATGTCAACAACCAGCGCCAGACTGAAAGGCTTCTTAACTTCAGTATTGTCTATATACCCTTTAATTCTTTTATTAGCATCCTCATACTTCTTTTTTATGTCATTGCGAATGTTAATAATTTTATCTCTAGCTGCCATAGCATTCTTTTCTAGAGATCTATCAGATACATTATATTTATTAAATATACTATAATATTCCTTGTAGAGAGAATCGAAACTTTTTTGAAGTTCCTTTATTTCTGGCGTGTCTTCGCGAGCTAATAATTTATTTTTTTCTATAGTGGCTTGATATTCCTCTATAGTACGTTCGCTTTCCTCATTCGCAAGTTTCGAGACCTGCCAATCAGAAGCCAATTGCGCGATCTGCCCGGCATTTGCAGATGTGGCATTGCCGCCAATACCGCCACCACCGCCAACAGATTGCGCATAAATGCCGTAAGATGTCTCCCCGAAGGTCGAAATGGAAGCAGCGTTCGAAACCGAGACGCTGCCACCAGTGCCGCCACCCTTGCCACCGCCGCCGAGATTGAAGGAGGCGGCCAGCTTGACAGGTCTGTGCCGGAATAGTTCCAGGTTCTGGATCCTGGTGAACACAAAAGAACCGGCATAGACGTTCCCGCCATCACCGCCGCCGCCGCCCACGGACTGCGCAAATATCCCGTAAGAACCGGCATCAAAGGTGGAAATCCGGCCGCGATTTTCGACAGTTACGCTGCCGCCATGCGCGCCAGTGCCTCCGGAGCCGCCGATATTGACATTCGCGGTTAAGTCAAAGGAATTGAATCTTGGCTCCGTTTTGCCAAAGCCCAATATGCCGACAATACTGTTCCCACCCTTGCCGCCGTTGCCGCCGATCGACTGGGCGTAAATGCCCGACGACGTGGCGCCGATCGTTCCCAGATCGGCTTCATTGGAAACAGAAACGGCGCCACCTTGTGAACCGCCGCCGCCGCCGCCGCCAATCGTGGTATCGACCGTGAAATTTCTGCCGGCCGTGCCGAAGAGGGACGCCTCGGTGGCCGTCCCACCAACGCCGCCATTACCGCCCGTGGATTGCGCAAGAATGGCGTCGGATTCGGCTCCGGCCGTCGTGATCGCTCCCTTGTTATCGATCGTCACTTTCCCGGCACTGGATCCGGCGCCGCCGGATCCACCAAGCGTGGTGCTATACGCATCGTCTCCCTCCGATCCGATAAGTTGGCTGGCTGAAGACAGTGTGAAGCCTGCAGAACCACCATTCCCGCCGATGGATTGCGCCGAAATCCCGTGTGAGCGAAGTCCCGCCGTGGTAATCACACTTCCCGTCTCATTGGTGACACGCACATCATCGCTGACGCTCGCATTGCCGCCATCGCCGCCAATCGTGGTGGGGACCGCAAAGCTACCCTGGCCAACCTCAACTGCTGCGCTGATGGTGACGCCCGAAGCGCCGCCATTCCCGCCAAGACTAAGGACCTCGATCCCCGGTGCATGCGCGCCCGCGGTGGTCAGGGCACCGGAATTCGTGACGGAAACCTTGCCGCTCCTGCCGCCATTGCCGCCGTTGCCGCCAATCGTCGTGGTGATCGCTGCATTGCTCTCTGCAACCTGAACTGTTGCGCTGATGGTGACGCCCGAAGCGCCGCCATTCCCGCCAAGACTATGTGCCGCGATGCCTGGTGCATGTCCGCCAGCGGTGGTCACGACACCAGAATTCGTGACGGCGACCTTGCCGCCACTGCCGCCATTGCCACCCTTGCCGCCAACCGTCGTGGTGATTGCGGCGGACATGCTATCGGGACCGGGAACACCCACGGTTCCATCGACGACAAGTCCGGATGCTCCGCCACTACCGCCAACGCTCTGCGCCAGGAGCCCTGTCGCATGCAGTCCCGATGTCCCGATATTCCCGCTATTGTCAACGCTTACGCTACTTGCCTTGCCGCCATCTCCCCCATCACCGCCATGGAGGATATCGACCGACGCGATGGAGACGGTGCCACCCGTGAGCGTGCTGGAAACACCGCCGCCACCGCCAAGGCTTTGCGCCGATATGCCGCGACCGAGATCGCCATAGGTGGTCAGCATACCGCGGTTCGTCACATCGACCGCGCCGGAACTGCCGCCATTGCCGCCAGCGCTTGCCAGAGACCATTGCCCAAGCTTGATCGCGACCTCGTCATTGACCAAAGTCCCCGAGGCACCGCCGCCGCCGCCAAGGCTCTGGGCCAGAATCGCACTCGAAGACTTTCCGCTCGCGGCTGTCTGCAGCTTGCCATCGGCATCAAAAACAGCCGCCGTCCCGGTCGTGATCTTGCCGTCATTCGTGACATTGACCGCGCCAGCCCTGCCGCCATTGCCGCCGCTCTTTTGCGAGACACGCGTCGCAATATCAAAGCCAACGACAGTGTTCACGGACGCACCCGTGCGCCCTCCGCCGCCTGCAACAGACTGTGCCAGAAGACCGGACGAATCATGACCCGTTGTCGCAATCGTCCCACTTGACGTCACTGTCACAGCGCCGGCATCGCCGCCAGACCCGTTGGTCGAGCCGAGACTGTGATTGAACATGCCATCCAGAAGCTTGGCGCCGGAGACCACGTTCACAACCGTCGATGAAACGCCGCCGCCGCCGCCGACGGACTGAACCAGAAGACCATCGGCGTGATCACCGTTGGTCGTCACATTGGCGGTGCCCTTTACATCAACCTTGCCGCCAGCGCCGCCGGCGCCGCCGCTGGCGCCATGTGAGATTTCCTGATTGATTGTCGTACCCGCCGCCACCGTCACGGTGTGACCGCCAGCACCGCCGCCACCGCCAACAGACTGGACCAGGATCCCCGTTGCACCATGACCGGATGTCGTGACTGAGCCTGCAACCTGCTCGGCTACAATCGTACCGCCATGATGTGTGCCGGTGCCCTTGCCAGCGCCTTGCGAGAATTTGAGATCGATCGAAAGTCCGGATTTGACGGCAACAAGGCTCCCGCCCTTGCCGCCACCGCCGCCGACCGATTGCAGCAAGATCCCGCGCGAATGCGCGCCGGAAGTCGTTATGACATCCTTGGCAGACCCCACATAATGGACATCACCACCGGAGCCGCCCTTGCCGCCGGTCGAGCCCAGATTATTTGAAAAGTTTCCAAACAACTCGACAGTACCGCCGCCGGAACCGCCGCCGCCGCCAGCCGACGTCAGGCGAAGGCCATCGGAAAGGTCGCCATGCGTCGTTACCTGAACCCCGCCGCCCGTGCTCTCGAAGCTGACCCTGGCGCCATTGCCGCCATTGCCGCCGTCGCCCCCGAGAGCGATCAGACCCGTAACCGAATGAGCGACACCCCCGCCCCCGCCGATACTGGCGACCGAAACACCTGTGGAATGGACGCCCTGTGTCTCAACAACAAGACCATCAACCGTCACGGTGACAGCGTCGCCCTTGCCGCCCTGGCCGGCTGGGCCGCCAAACACGAAAATGCCGCCGGTAGCCTGCGTACTGCCGCCACCGCCGCCAATGCTCTGCGCCAGAAATCCGATCGAGGCATCCGCGAGCGTCTTGATCGAGGTGTTGCTGAGCATTGCCGTCACAGCACCACCATCACTGCTGCTTCGAACGGCTTCAGCCTTGTCAAAGAAGGAATGGGCATTGTTCGCCTCTCCGGCGAACCCGCCGATGCTGGTCAAAACGACACCGGCAGACTTTTCGCCAGCTGTCGTGATCACAGCATCACTCAGGCTCAGCGCAACGCGCCCGCCGGCACCCGATGCACCATCCGTGCCTCCCTGGGCGCCATTGCCGCCATTGCCGCCGACACTGTGCACCTGAATCCCGAACGCTTCCTTGCCGGATGTGCCAACCATGCCGGAGAGCGTTACCGTGGCGTCCCCCCCGTCCCCGCCGTCACCGCCAGTTGGGCCACGCTTGAACACACCGCTTGTGCCGCCGCCGGCCCCGCCATTGCCGCCACGGCTGGTTACGACAACACCGGAATGATAGTCCCCCTTTGTCACAACCACGTTTTGGCCCGCCGCACTGAACACAACATCGCCGCCATCACCGCCGAGCCCCCCGGAACCACCGCTGTCCCCGCCCGCAAAAGTAGCAATGCTGTCGCCGCCAACGCCGCCATGCCCCCCAGCTGAAGTGAGCTGTACCCCTGTGCTCGAGCCATCGCGCTGTACAAAAATGCTTCCTTTCGAAAGCGCTACATCAATGCCTGCGCCAGCCCCGCCAGCCCCGCCAAAGCCGGAAGGCAAATCAAAACCGCCGAAAGAAACCGCCTTCCCTCCAGCGCCGCCATCACCGCCATTGGCATCAATGACAATCGCCGACCCTCCGCTCACCGAAATCGGAAAGGGAGAAGCGACGCCGTCCGCGCCATAAACATCGAGCGTGACCGCACCGGCATTGGCACCGGATCCGCCAGAACCGGCCTTTCTGCCGAGAGATACCTCGTGTGCTGCATGGCCATCCCCGCCGGAGGCATTCATGCTGATCCCGGAAGGCCCTTCAATGCCGAAATCGGCTCCAAGGCTGAGCTTCAGATCAAGATCCTGACCCGCCGCACCGCTTTCGCCATCTGGACCCTTTCCTGCGCCAGAACCGCCTTTTCCCAGTGCCCAAAGGACGAGCTGGCTGCCTTCGGCGCCACTGATCCCGGATGTCAGCCCGTAAATATCGAGCCGATGGATCGTACCGTCCCTGAAAATAATCCCGCCAGCGTCAACCGAGCCGGTGCAACTGCCAACAGGACCGGCCGTAGTGCAATCAGCCAAAGCGGGAGAGGAAAAGGGCGCGACCAGTAAAATCAGCGCAAGCGCGCTGGAAATCGCAAGATACCGGCGCGGCTTGCCCAGAGCAGGCAGATCAGAAAAGCGCCTTGCAGGCACAAGAGCCTCTGCCGCTTGAGAGAGACCACTTTCCGGGAAAGAAAAACCATCGCAATCCAGCCCACAGCGCAGAAAGCTATATTTTTGCCTGCAACAGATTTTCCTGTTCATCGGTTAATCCCCCCAATCACCAAAATCATCAATGATCATTGGGAAGACAACCGCAATGCTGGAATATTAGAAATATCGCGGATTTAAAGACTATTTCTGGTACTAAACAAATGAAAGAACAGGGGTCTCGAAGAAATTCGCTACTGGTGCTCTCACTGGACTGTCTGACCTGAGCCCCGACTTCCCTCCATTTTCTGAGGACAGAACACTGCCCCCTAGAGCGGTTCTGCGTTTGATAAAATCAAAGGGATTCCCCTTTTGCTGGTTTTGTGATTCAAGATGCTGGCTGGACAGGAAGCCAGCATCTGATGACGGCACCTTTTTCCAATGACCTTCGAAGGCGTCTGGTTCTTGCCATTGATGCTTGCGAGACTTGCCGTTCGGTCGCTTCTCGCTTTGGGGTTTCCGTGTCTGCTGCAGTGAAGTGGTCGCAGCGCTACCGGGCGACCGGTCCGGTCGCCCCCGGCAAGATAGGCGGCCATCGCAAGCGCATTCTGGAACCGCACCGGGCCTTCATCATCGAGCGCATGAATCAAACCTCGTATCTGACGCTGCATGGGCTGAAGGATGAACTGGCCGCGCGTGGCGTAAAGGTCTCGCACGATACGATCTGGAAGTTCCTGCGGCGCGAGGGTCTCAGCTTCAAAAAAACACTGTTCGCCCTTGAGCAGGCGCGCGCTGACATCGCCAGACGGCGGCAGCGCTGGCAGACTTTGCAGGCCGGCCTCGATCCCGGCAGACTTGTGTTCATCGATGAAACCTGGATCAAAACCAATATGGCGCCGCTCAGGGGATGGGGCAAACGCGGCAAACGCCTTCAGGGCTTTGCGCCGCATCGTCATTGGCGAACCCTGACCTTTCTCGGCGCGTTGCGCTGCGACCATCTAACGGCCCCCTTGCGCCTTCGACGGGCCGATCAACGGCCAGTGTTTCCAAGCCTATGTCGAGCAGATTCTTGTGCCACTCTCAAGCCCGGTGATATCGTCGTCATGGACAATCTCGGCAGCCACAAGTCAGCCGCGGTCCGCAAGGCTATCAATGCGGCAGGCGCAAGGCTCTGGTTCCAGCCGCCCTATTCACCCGACCTCGATCCGATCGAACAGGCATTCGCCAAGATCAAACACTGAATGCGCATCGGCCAAAAGAGAACCGTCGAGGATACATGGCGCGCCATAGGACGCCTTGTTACGACCATCAAACCGCAAGAGTGCGCAAACTAACCTGGAAAGGCTGGATACGCTTCTATGAAAAACTGAAACGCTCTGGAATACCGATCCTCTTCGCACATGCGGCATCGCATGCTCCCGTCAGAAAAGTGGAGCAAGATGTGCAGCATATCGTGTAGCAGAAATGAAGAATCGCGTAAGGCAGCAAACGACATTGATATCTAATCAATTGATATTTATACGATATTCAAGAGAGGCTGCTTAGTTTTGTGGCGGAGAGGAAGGGATTCGAACCCTCGATACCATCTCTGGTATACTCCCTTAGCAGGGGAGCGCCTTCGACCACTCGGCCACCTCTCCGGTGAGGCTCGTTTATGGGCAAATGCCATTGAGATCAAGGGTATTTTTCAGAAAATCACTGACGATCACGAAATGGTAGCCTCGC
>NZ_JABUOU010000010.1 GCF_013344475.1 Martelella limonii
CCCATTCCGAACACGGCCGTGAAATACCCCAGCGCCAATGGTACTTTGTCTTAAGACACGGGAGAGTAGGTCGCTGCCAGGTCTGCCAAATGCAACACAATCTTCTCAAATCATGCATCAGCGGCGACTGCCGATCAAAAGCCGCCATCAAGGCGGCTTTCTTCGTTCAGCCATAAAACGTCGCTCAGACATAACGCGGGGTGGAGCAGCCCCCGTCGAACCGCAGAAGGCGAAGCCTTCGAGGACCGACAAAACAAAGATGTCGAACCGCAGAAGGCCTAAGCCTTCGAGGACCGACAAAATACAAAATACCGGGCAACCCAATGGACAATCCGTCCAACGCAGGTCCCCCCCGGTCGCTCAAAGCATAACGCGGGGTGGAGCAGCCCGGTAGCTCGTCAGGCTCATAACCTGAAGGCCGCAGGTTCAAATCCTGCCCCCGCAACCAAATCAAAAAATATAGCCCCCTGACAAAGTCAGGGGGCTTTTTTGTGCAAGGAATAGCGGCACATTGCACGAAAACCTATGCTTTGCCCCCTGAAAACTGCAGGGAAGTCGGGGTTCAGCTCAGAAGGGCTCCCTTGTAGCAGCGCGCGAGGTCGTGTACTCCAATTTCGGTATAATTAACGCATCCGACGGAGACCAGCACGTGGATATTAAAAACCCTGGAATCGAGGGCCTTCTCCTCATCACGCCGAAGCGGTTCGGCGACGAGCGTGGGTTTTTCAGTGAGAGCTGGAGCCGGAAGGCGCTTGCCGGTCACGGCGTCGATATCGATTTCGTGCAGGACAATCATTCGCTGTCGAAGACGGTTGGCACCGTGCGTGGCCTGCATTTCCAGGCGCCGCCGCATGCGCAGGCAAAGCTTGTCCGCTGTGGCCGCGGCCGGCTTTTCGATGTGGCGGTCGATGCCCGCAAGGGATCGCCCACCTTCGGCAAATGGTACGGCGTCGAGCTCTCCTTCGAAAACGGCAAGCAGCTGCTGATCCCGGAAGGGTTCCTGCATGGCTTCATGACCCTCGAACCGGATACCGAGATCGTCTACAAGTGCTCGGATTATTATGCGCCCGAATGCGATGGCGGCGTGCGTTTCGATGATGCCGATATCGGCATCGACTGGCCGCTCAAGGATATCGATCCGGTGGTCTCGGCAAAAGACAGGGATGCGCCGTCCTTCGCGGCCTTCTCGAACCCCTTTACCTACTGAGGATCACACATGAAACTTCTGGTCACGGGTGGCGCAGGCTTCATTGGTTCGGCCGTCGTTCGTCTTGCGGTTCAGCGCGGTTTCGACGTCGTCAATGTCGATGCGCTCACCTATGCAGCCTGCCTCGACAACGTCGCAAGCGTAGCAGACAGCCCCCTCTACAGCTTTGAACAGGCCGATATCCGGAACCGCGCCGCGCTCGATGCGGTGTTCTCAAAGCACCAGCCCGACGCGGTCATGCATCTGGCCGCGGAAAGCCATGTCGACCGCTCGATCGACGGGCCGGGTGATTTCATCGAGACCAATATCAACGGCACCTACAACATGCTGGAGGCTGCGCGCGCCTACTGGGTCGCCCGCGGCCGGCCGGAGAGCTTCCGCTTCCACCATATCTCGACGGACGAGGTGTTCGGCTCGCTCGGGCCGGAGGGGATGTTCACCGAGGACACGCCCTACGATCCGCGTTCGCCCTATTCCTCGTCCAAGGCTGCCTCGGACCATCTGGTGCGCGCCTGGCACGAGACCTACGGCCTGCCGGTTCTGGTCACCAATTGCTCGAACAATTACGGGCCCTATCATTTCCCGGAAAAGCTCATTCCGGTGGTGATCCTGAACGCGCTCGCGGGCAAGGCCATCCCGGTCTATGGCAAGGGCGAGAATATTCGGGACTGGCTTTATGTCGAAGACCATGCCGAAGCGCTCCTGACCGTCATTACAAAGGGCGAGGTCGGCCGCAGCTACAATGTCGGCGGCGAAAACGAGCGCACCAATCTGGAGCTGGTGAAGACCATCTGCGCGATCCTCGACGAGAAGCGCCCGCGCGAAAGCGGCAGCTATGGCGACCTCATCACCTTCGTCACCGATCGGCCCGGCCATGACCTGCGCTATGCGATCGATCCGTCGCGCATCAGCGCGGAGCTTGGCTGGCGGCCTTCCGTGAGCGTCGAGGAGGGGCTTGCCAAGACCGTGCAGTGGTATCTCGACAATGAGGCCTGGTGGCAGGCGCTGCAGAACCGCAAGGGCGTCGGCGAGCGGCTTGGGGTGAAGGCATGATCCTGGTTTTCGGCCGTTCCGGCCAGGTGGCGACGGAGCTTCAACGGATATTGCCCGACGCGGTCTTCCTGTCGCGCGAAGAGGTGGATCTTTCCGATCCGCAAGCCTGCGCATCAGCCATTGCCGTGCACGCGCCCGATGCCGTCATCAATGCGGCCGCATATACGGCGGTCGACAAGGCGGAGAGTGACGAGGAGGCGGCGTTCAGGGTCAACGCCGCCGCGCCAGGTGCGATCGCGCAAGCTGCGGCAGAGCGCGGCGTGCCGTTTGTGCATATCTCTACCGATTACGTGTTTTCCGGCGATGGCGAAACGCCGTTCTCGCCGGGCGATGACACCGCTCCGCTGGGTGCCTACGGCCGCACCAAGCTCGAAGGCGAGAAGCGTGTGGCGGGCGCCGGCGGCGCCTATGCCATTCTCAGGACAAGCTGGGTGTTTTCCGCCCATGGCGGAAACTTCGTCAAGACCATGTTGCGGCTTTCCGAAAGCCGGGACAGCCTCAATGTCGTTGCCGATCAGATCGGCGGACCGACATCGGCGCGCGCCATTGCGCTTGCCTGTTATGTGATTTCAGGCCAGCTACGGGCTCATCCGGAAAAATCGGGCATTTATCATTTCTCCGGCGGGCCGGACACGAGCTGGGCGGATTTTGCCCGCACGATCTTCGATCTTGCCGGGAAGTCGGTCAGGGTCGAGGATATACCGACGTCCGCCTATCCGACACCGGCATCGCGACCGCTGAATTCGCGGCTCGACTGTTCATCGCTTGCCAATTTCGGTCTCGCGCGACCGGACTGGCGGGCAGATCTACTGGACGTATTGAAGGAATTGGGGGCGCAATCGTGAAGGCACGCAAGGGTATCATTCTGGCCGGCGGCTCCGGCACGCGGCTTTATCCGCTGACGATGGCGATCTCCAAGCAGCTGATGCCGATCTATGACAAGCCGATGATCTATTATCCGCTTTCGGTGCTGATGCTGACGGGGATCCGCGAAATCGCGATCATCACCACGCCGACCGATCAGGATCAGTTCAAGCGGCTTCTGGGCGATGGCAGCCAGTGGGGGATCGAACTCACCTTCATCACCCAGCCTTCGCCGGATGGGCTGGCCCAGGCCTATATTCTCGCAGAGGATTTCCTCGACGGGGCGCCGTCCGCGATGACCCTCGGCGACAACATCTTCTTCGGCCATGGCCTGCCGGAACTGCTGGCGGCCGCCGACGCGAAGACAAAGGGAGGCACCGTGTTCGGCTATCATGTTGCTGACCCGGAGCGCTACGGGGTTGTGGCGTTCGACAAGGATGGCAAGGCCAAGCAGATCATCGAAAAGCCCGAGGTTCCGCCGTCGCACTACGCTGTCACAGGTCTCTATTTTCTCGACAGCGAGGCGCCGCAGCGCGCGCGCGCGGTCAAACCATCGCATCGCGGCGAGCTTGAAATCGTGACCCTACTTGAAACCTATCTCGACGAAGGCAAGCTTGCGGTGGAGCGGATGGGGCGCGGTTATGCCTGGCTCGACACCGGAACCCATTCAAGCCTGCTCGACGCCGGCAATTTCGTGCGGACGTTGTCTGTCCGGCAAGGGATGCAGTCTGGTTGTCCGGAGGAGATCGCCTATCGTAGCGGCTGGATCGATGCTGCGATGCTGCGCCGGCATGCCGAAACCTTCCGGAAGACGGATTACGGCAGGTACCTCTCCGAACTTCTGGTCTCCACGCCCGAACACCCGGCTTAAACCCGACCCTGACCGGTCCCGCTCAATATCAGACTAAAAACCCGGGCATTGCCCGGGTTTTGCGTCAAGCGCTCACGCTTGCGCTTGTTCAGGAGCTCTGATCATGCGTCCAGATCAGGCAGCCTTGCGCGGATGGCGGCCCTCCTCGACTTCCTCGACGATCTTGTCGACGAAGGCCGGCAGATCGTTGGGGTTGCGCGAGGTGATGATGCCATTGTCGGTGACGACTTCCTGATCGACCCATTTAGCGCCGGCATTCTTCATGTCGGTGCTGATCGAAGGATAGGACGTCGCCTCGCGCCCCTTCAGAACGTCGGCTTCGACAAGCATCCACGGACCGTGGCAGATGGCTGCAACGATGCGGCCCGAGCTCACGAATTCC
This sequence comes from Martelella limonii, assembly GCF_013344475.1. GTDB lineage: Bacteria > Pseudomonadota > Alphaproteobacteria > Rhizobiales > Rhizobiaceae > Martelella > Martelella limonii. Next base: position 4,378 of record NZ_JABUOU010000010.1, read on the forward strand.
TTGACGATCGAGACAGCCTTCTTGTTGGTGCGCAGAATGTCCGGGTTGATCTGGCCGCCCGGAAGCACGATCGCATCGTAATCGGATACGGTCACGTCATCGACGGAAAGCTCCGCTTCGACGCTGTCACCCCAGTCCTTGTCGTCCCAGCTCTTGATCGGGCCCTTTTCGATCGAAGCGATCGTGACGGCCGCACCCTTTTCCTTGAGCTTGTCGAGCGGCACGCGCAGTTCGGAACGTTCGTAGCCATTGGTGGCGAGAATCAGAATCTTGGATTGAGCGATACCTGGCATGGTGTCCTCCTGTTCAATCTGTTTCGGCGGCGCGAGAAGCGCGCCGCCATTCCCCCGAATAACGCTCGGCCGGGATCAGCGTTCCCAAAAAAACGAACGATAGGAGCTGGCGCGCTAACGCGGGCTTTTCCTCTCGCGAAACCAGGCGACGGTCATCCTTTCCGTTTTGACCGGGGTCAGCGGTAGAGATCACGCAGCCCATTTTAGGTCTCAGAGCGGGTAAGATACCGCCAATGCAATGCTGGACTTTCGTGATTGTCAAAAGACACGCGGTAGTGATTTCCTGCATCTCCGTCTGTCAGCACAGGGCGCAAACCCACGTCTTCTGCACCATCATAAGCCCAAGCAACAGATCGGCGATGCTGCCGTTGTAGCCGCTGCGATGAGGCTCATCCCGATAAAAATTCTGGCTGACGCCAAACGCCTTGCATCAAAGCGCGATTTGCAGACTGGTCGCAGCGTTAGTGCTCTGACAGAACGATGAGCAAGCCATTGAACGATCTAGGGTCGTCGATGTCATTCCGCGACAAGACTTCATCCGAGCCTCGGCTCTCAAGCGCAAGCCTATGCATTATCGGTTCCGCGCGGAGGCCAGACCAACGCCGGCAAGGCAACCATCCCCAAGTGGCTGATATATCACGGATCTCCCACCAGAACGCGTTATTTTCCTGCTCGCCTCTTGACGGATAAGAAGAATTGCCGTGTTATGAGAACGTTCTCAGAGAACGTTCTCACTAAAGTTTTCTGGGCGGGAGGAGACTGTGCAGATTTCGAATATACAAACGGCGCCTGCAAGGGCGCTGGTGGCTGAGTCTGTCCGCAAGGCATATGGCGCAACGGTTGCGCTGGAGCATGCGGACATTGCGCTCGAGGGCGGTGAAGTTCATGCCGTGCTCGGCGAGAACGGTGCAGGCAAGTCGACGCTGGTGCGGATTCTCACCGGTGCGGTCGCGCCGGACGCGGGCACCATCCATGTCCACGGAAAGCCCTGCCGGGCGCAATCCATCGAGGATGCGCGGATGCAGGGCATCGCGACCGCCTTTCAGGAACTGAGCCTCGTTCCGAACCTGACCGTGGCACAGAACCTTCTGCTGCCGCATCTCAGCCGTGGCTTTGCCGGCATGGTCTCGGGTCGCCGCAATGTCGAGCGTGCCGCCCAGATCCTCGCCGAGCACGGGCTCGGCCGGCTCGATCCTCGCGTCGACGTCTCCACCTTGCCGCTCGCTGACCGCCAACGGCTGGAGATCGTGCGGGCGCTCAGCTACGCCGGCAGCGTGCTCATCCTTGACGAGCCGACCGCATCGCTTGCGGAGACGGACTGGCTCTTCGAGCAGATCGATCGGGCGACCGGGCGGAATGTGGCTGTGCTCTATATCTCCCATCGCCTTTCCGAAGTGCGCGAGATTTGCCGCTCGGCGACGGTGCTGCGCAACGGCGCGACGATCGCAAGCGTCAGCCTGGCAGAGGCGACCGATGGCGACATCTTCGAATTGATGGTCGGCAAGAAAGTGCGCGACGGCATCACCGGCGAGGGGCGGACGCCCACCGCCGGCGCTACAAGGCTGAAGGTGCGCAATCTCTCCGGCGGCGCGGTGAAGAAGGTCAGTTTCGAGCTGAATGCCGGTGAAGTGGTCGGCATTGCCGCGCTGGAAGGGCAGGGGCAGCGGGATGTCTTCCGCATGCTCGCCGGGCTGGAACAGGTCGCGGAAGGTTCGGTCGAACTCGACGGCAAACCCTACACCGCGCGCTCGCCGCGCGCCGCGCTGAAGGCCGGAAGCGGCGTCGCCTATCTTCCGGAGGAGCGCAAGACGGAGGGCATTCTTTCTGGCATGACGGCGGCATCCAACGTCGCCTTGCCGATCCTCGGCACCGTCGGCTTCCCGGCTTTCGTCAACGACCGCGTCGAGTTCGGGATGGCGAAGGCGGCCGGCGAACGCGTCGACATGGCGCCGCGCTATCTCGGTTTTGCAATCGGCGACCTGTCCGGCGGCAATCAGCAAAAGGCGCTCATCGCACGGGTGCTTGCCACCGGCGCGCGCACGCTCCTGCTCTTCGATCCGACGCGCGGGGTGGATGTCGGCACCAAAGCCTCGATCTATGCCGCGATCCGCGCCTTTACCGACGAAGGAGGCTCCGTGCTCTTCTATTCCTCGGAACTTCCCGAACTCGTTCAACTCGTTGACCGGTGCATGGTGCTCTACGGCGGAGAAATCGCAAAGACCTATTCGCGCCAAGAGATCGACGAGCGGCGTCTGGTGGCCGCGATGACGGGGCATGTCGATGCCCTGGAAGGGGCTGCCTCATGACCGGACTGAACCAGATCGCCACACGAACCGAGGTCGATCCGCCTCAGGGACGGCTTGCCGGACAGATGTTCGCGCGTCTGCTCCAGGGCGGCCTCATCATCGTCATTCTCTATTTCGCGCTCTACGCGCTCTATTTCTACCTGCAGCCGCGGGCATTGTCGTCATCATCGATCGCGGCGCTGATGAACAACACCGTGCCTCTGGCATTGGCAGCGGCCGGACAAACCTTCGTCATCATCAGCCGCGGGTTCGATCTGTCGGTCGCCGGCGTCATCTCGGTCTGCAACGTGGTCATGGCGGTCTATCCGCTCGATGGTCCCGGCGGCGCCGTGATGTCGATCCTCATTTGCGTGGCAATCGGCGGTTCTGTCGGCGCGATCAACGGGTTCCTCGTCGCCTATCTCCGGCTTCAGTCCATCGCCGCAACCCTTGCGACCATGATCATCTGCCAGGGGGTGGCGCTCGTCATTCTCAACGCGCCGGGCGGACGCGTCGCCGACTGGCTGTCCTACGAACTCACGGACCGCCTGTTCAAGACGATCCCGATCTCCGGGCTCTTCGTGCTCGCCGTGGTTCTCGCCTGGCTCTACATCCGGCGGACATCGTTCGGCATTTCAATCTACGCGATCGGCGCAGACGAGCATGCGTCGGGCCTGTCGGGCATCAACGTCAGGAAGGTGCGCTTCTTCACCTTCGTCAGCGCGGGCGTTTTATACGGGCTGGCCGGCTTCATGCTCTCGGCCCAAACCGCCACCGGCAATCCGACCTCCGGCACCCCCTTGCTGCTTCTCTCCTTCGCCGCCGTGGCGCTGGGCGGCACCTCCCTGTCGGGCGGCAAGGGCAGTCTCTTTGGCTCGGTGATGGGCGCCGCCACGCTGATGCTCCTCCAGAAGGTGCTGTTTTCGAGCGGTGTCTCGTCCTTTTACACCGGCGTTTTCCAGGGCTCGGTGCTCGTGATCGCCGTCGTCTTCAGCGGACTGATCGAAAAACTGGGTGAAAGGGCCGCAAAGCTATGAGCAACGAAAACGCCACCCTGTCGCAGACCGCCGACACACGCAAGGCCGCGCGCATCAGGCGCGAGACGGTTTCGACGATCGCCATCGCCATCATCTGCGTCGTCCTGTTGTTCCTGTCGCGCTTCATTTCGCCCGCGCTCGGTTCGTGGTCGCAGGTCGAAACGGTGCTGATCCTCGGCTCGTTCCTGGTCGTGGTTGCCTTCGGTCAGGGGCTGGTCATCCTCACCGGCGGTCTCGATCTTTCGATCCCCGCGCTCATCACGCTCGGCGGGGTGCTTTCCACGGCAATGGTGGGCGCCGGAAACCCCGACGCCTGGTTCCTGCTGCCTGCGGCACTTCTGGCCTGCGGCCTTGTCGGCCTGCTCTCGGCCGTCGGTGTCGTCTGGATGCGGGTGCCGCCCTTCATCATGACGATGGCAACATCGATCATCGTGACCTCGGCCGCGCTCGGCATCACCAAGGGCACGCCGCGCGGCTATGCGCCCGAGATTGCTGTGGCGCTGATGAAGTCTCACATCCTGGGGCTGCCGTCGCCGATCGTCTTTGTCATCGGGTTCGTCCTTCTGGGCTGGCTGCTGCAGGAGCGTTCGCCGCTCGGGCGCTACCTCTATGCGATCGGCACCAATCCGGAAGCCTCGCGGATCGCCGGCGTGCCGGTGGTCGCCATGCAGATCTTTCCCTATGTGATCAGCGCCATGTGCGCGGGCTTCGCCGGCTTCATGCTGGTGGGCTATTCCAGCGGCGCGACCCTTCGCATGGGCGACGACTATCTCCTGCCCTCCATTGCTGCCGTGGTCATCGGCGGATCCTCGATCCTTGGCGGGCAGGGCAGCTTTCTCGGCACCGTCGGCGGCGCGTTCCTGCTGACCATCCTGGGCACCATCATCTCCGCGATCGGCCTGGAGTTCGGTCTTCGGACCATCATCGAAGGCACCATCATCCTGATCGCGCTGCTGCTGCTTCGGGAGGAACTTTTCAACCGCATTCGCTCGATTCGGCGCAAGGCCTAGCGTCCCGAATGGAAATAATCTGGCCAATCTTGGAGGAGAAACGACAATGCTGAAACACAGACTGAAACTCGCAGCTTCGGCGATGGTCCTGGCCGCTGCCGCGCTTGGGGCAACGGCTCCGGCAAAGGCGCAGGGCGAAGACGGCAAGTACAAGATCTATCTGAGCCTGTCCTATTCCGGCAACGCCTGGCAGTCGGAAGCCGCAAATATCGTCAAGGCGCTGGCCGCGACACCGCCCTATGACGAAATGGTCGATCTCGTCGAGGTCATCTCCGGCACCGACCCGCAGGCCCAGATCTCGGCCTATGAAAGCATGATCGAGGACGGCGCCGATGGCATCGTCAGCTTCCCGATCTCTTCGTCCGCGCTCAACCGCACCATCCGTCGCGGCTGCGACGATGGCGTTCTGTTCTTCATGTACGATGCGACAGTGACAGAAAGCTGCGCCTATAATGTCAGCTACCTGTCATCGGGCTTCGGCGAGAACAGCGCCCAGGCGCTCGTCAACGAACTGGGCGGCAAGGGCAAGATCTTCCTGTCGCGCGGCGTGCCGGGCAACTCGGTCGACCAGCGTCATACCGACGGCGCCATGCACATCTTCAACCAGTATCCGGGCATCGAAATTGCTGGCGAGTATTATTCCTACTGGGATGATCGTACCACGCAGCAGGAAACCGCAAAGGCGCTCGCTGCGCATCCGGATGTCGACGGCATCTGGGCACAGGCTGGCGAATACGGCGCCGTCCAGGCCCTTCTCGACGCGGGCGACCGTCTCGTGCCGATGACGGGTGAGAACTCCGCCGGCTTCCGCCTCGCGCTCGCCGATCCCGCCATGCAGGAAAAAGGCCTGCGCGGTGTGTCTTCCGGTTCGCCGCCCGCCCAGGCCGGCTATGCGTTCAAGCTGATGATGGAAATCCTCACCGGCAAACGCGAACTCGAGCCGATGAACATCGAGTACCCGCTTCCATGGGTTCCCGCCGCCGACGTCAAGGTCTGCGAAGGCGACAGCTACGAAAACGGTTGCAACGTGTTCCCGGCAAGCCGGGTGCCGTCTTCCTTCGTCTCGGAAGTGCTGAATCCGGAACTGCTGCCGGAGATCAACGTCGATTCTGCCCTGGACGGCACACCGGTTGCCGGCGCAACCATCCAGCCGCTGCCGGAGGCCGTGCCGGAAGCCTCCAATCTTCCGGGCATCAACTGCGATGACTGCGAAGCGCCTGCAACGCTCTACAAGCTGACCAAGGTGGAAGCGACCGTTCAGCCTTAAGTGAGATCGAACCGGGACGCCGCGGTAAAATGTGGACTGCGGCGTTCCAAATCTGCGTTGTCTGTTGCGCAATGGACATTAGGATTGTCCATTGGCTTTGATCGAGCAAGTAACGCGAACAGTGGAATACGGGAACATGTCCTCGAAAACCAAGATACAAGCCGGCCGTAACCGAGTGACAGTCAAGGATCTCGCACGCGATCTCGGCATGTCCGTTTCGACGGTATCGAGGGCCTTCTATCCGGATGCGGTGATCGCTTCGGAAACCCGGCGCACAGTGCTCAAGCGCGCGGAGGAAATCGGCTACAGGGCCAATCCATTTGCCAAGAGCCTGGTGACCAAGAAGACGCAGATCGTGGGCATGGTCGTCTCCGATCTCGCCAACCCCTATTATCCCGAAGTGATGACGAACCTGACGGGCCTGCTGCAGGGCCACGGCATGAACACCATGCTCGTCGCGCCCGGACGGCCCGAGGAAATCGACCCGGCCGTCGACCTGTTGCTGACCTATCAGCCCGACCTCGTGATCATCCTGGCGACCAATTTCAAATCCTCGGCGCGCGAGAAATGCGAGGCCGCCGGCGCGCCCTGCATCTTCTTCAACCGGCTTTCTGCCGATGGTCTCGGCTTCGGGGTGACGTGCGACAATATCGAAGGGGGACGGAAGGCCGCCGATTTCCTGATCGACAGCGGCCATACCAAACTCGCCTATGTCTCGGCCTTTCCCGGCGCCTCGACTAATGTCGAGCGAGGCAAGGGCTTTTGCGACCGCGCCGTCGAGCGCGGCCTTTCGCCGCCTCGCATATTCGAGGCGGGCACCTTCAGCTACACGGATGGCTACAAAGCCTGGCGGCAGGTCTCGGAGGGAGAGGCGCCTGACGGGGTCTTTTGCGCCAACGACATCGTCGCAATCGGCTTCATCGAGGGCATTCAGGAAAACCTTGGCCTGAAGGTGCCGGACGATGTCTCTGTCGTGGGATATGACGACATCGCCATGGCCGGCTGGCCCTCGCATCGTCTGACGACGGTCGCCCAGCCGACCAGGGAGATGATGGAGACAACCGTCGAACTCGCCCGTGAGCTTGCCGGCCATCATAACCATTCAGACCATGAACCCCGCATCGTGCGCATACCGCCCGGCCCGATGGTGGAGCGTCAGACAACAATGAGGAGGAGTAAGCAATGAGCGCCCATGCCGAAAGCCAGACCTTCAACCGCATCGTCGGCATCCACAAGCCCGATTGCGCGATGCTGATGCGATGCGATCCGGTGCCGGAAGCCCTTCCGCCCGGCGAAGCCGAGCTCGTTGCCGCTCTCGGTTCGGAGCAGACCGGCGATTATGCGATGGCCTGCCGTGGCATCTACGAGGATCTGCGCCGGGTGATCGGCCAGCTTGCGGGTCTCATGATCCTGGCGCGCGTCACGCGCAAGATCGAGTTTGTCGAACTCGAGCAGGTCGACAACTGCACCAAGCGGTGGACGGATGCCGCTGACCGCATCGCGGCGCTAAAGGCGCCTGGGCCGCTCGCGCGGCACAAGCAGCAGATCCAGGCTGCGCATGATTTTTGCGGCAAGATTCTGAGAACGTTCCCACAGCTGAACGCTCGGACAGATCTCGACGTCACCTTCGATGAAATGGGGGAACATCTCGAACAGGCCTACCGCAGCCTTTCGCAGGCGAGTTCCCACGAGGCCGGACTGGTCATGGTCGACTTTTCAAACGCGTGCTGCAGCTGCGGCCGGTAATTCCGGTCATCACATTCAATCCGAACGGGAGGAGAAAGAAAGATGTCAGACTATTCGATCTGGGTTTGCGAATATTCCTATGTGAAGGACTATCACAAGAGCGGCGTGCTGTATGGCGCACACAACCAGGGCCATGTGAAGCTTCCCTATTGCTACGTCGTCATCAAGGGCCGCGATCATATCGCCATGGTCGATGTCGGTTACAACGACAAGGAGTACGGCAAGCATCTCGGCGACAAGTTCGGCGTGGAGAACTGGCGCAGCCCCAAGACGGTGCTCGGCGCGATCGGGATCACGCCGGAAGAGGTCGATACCTGCTTCATCACCCATGCGCATTTCGATCATTTCGGCAATGTCGAGGACTTTCCGAATGCGAAGTTCTACATCCAGGAACGCGAGATTGCGAAATGGGTCTGGGCCATGTCGCTGCCCGACCGCATGCGGTGGATGATGATCGCCGTTGATCCGGGCGACATCGTTCGCGGGGTCGGTCTGGCGCGCGACAAGCGTCTCGTCACCGTCGACGGCTCGGTGGAAAACGTTCTTCCGGGCATCGATCTGCATGCCGCCTTCGACAGCCACACCTACGGTTCGATGTGGGTCACGGTGCGCAACGACGGCAAGGAACAGTCCGACGACACATGGGTGCTGGCTGGCGACCTCGTCTACGTCTTCGAAAACATCTCCGGCCCGGGCGGGGCGGTCGATCTCGACAAGATCTACACGCCGGTCGGTCTGGCGGTCGGCAGCCAGACCAATCTCGTCATGGCCACGGAGGAGATGATGAAGCAGGCAAACTATGAAGCCAAGCGCGTCATTCCGGTCCATGAGGAGCGCATCAAGGACGTATTTCCGTCGTGCACCACGAGCGAGGGGCTGCGGATCACGGAAATCTGCCTCGCCGATGGCGAAACCTCGAAGGTGTCGGGCTGATGAGCACACGCGTCGTAGCCATTGTCGGAGCCGGTCTGGTCGGCTCGGGATGGGCGATCGTCTTTGCACGGGCCGGTCTGACGGTGCGCGTCTACGATCCCCAGCCGAAGATCCGTGACGGCTTTCATGCCTGGGCAGAGACCTCGCTGAAGGAACTGGAGGTCGCCTCCCTGGTCGTCAACGCCGCCGATACGCTCGCCCGCCTCAAGGTCTTCGACACGCTGGAAGAAGCGCTCGAAGGCGCGACCTACATCCAGGAATCGGTCTTCGAGCGCGTCGACGTGAAGACGGAGGCGTGTCTCGCCATCGACAAGGCGATGGATCCGTCGGCAATGGTCGGCTCGTCCTCGTCCGGCATTCCGGCCTCCGCCTTCACGCAGGCATGCGTCAACCGTGCGCGCTTCATGATCAACCATCCGGTCAATCCGCCTCATCTGGTGCCGGTGGTGGAGCTCGTGCCCGCCCCCTGGACCGATCCCGACTGTGTGGCAACAGTCCGCGAGCTGATGAAGGAAGTCGGTCAGGTGCCGGTTTCGCTCACCCGCGAGGTGGATGGTTTCGTGCTGAACCGGCTCCAGGGCGCGCTCCTCAATGAGGCCTGGGCGCTCTACGAGGAGGGCTACGCCTCGATCAAGGACATCGATGCGACCGTCCGCGAGGGGCTCGGTCTGCGCTGGTCCTTCATGGGACCTTTCGAGACGATCGATCTCAATGCCCCCGGCGGGATCGCCGACTATGCCGAACGGCTTGGCCCGCTCTATTTCGGGATGGGCAACGGCCGGATGGACCATCCCTGGCCGCACGACGTCATTGCCCGCGCGGAGGCCGAGCGCCGTTTGGAACTTCCCGCCGGATCGCTCGCCGACCGCCGAGCCTGGCGCGACGGCCAGCTGATGAAGCTCGCGGCATTCCGGCAGACCCATAAACCCAAACGTAGCCCGTCTTCCTGAGGCCGGGCTGATCCAGAAAGCTTCCGGCGCGCGGCCGCCAGACATGTCGCCACGGTGCCGGAACGAACCTGCAATGATCGGAGAAATATCGTGTCCATTACCCACCTCAAGCGCGGCAAGCCCGCAGATGAACGTTCTGAAGACGACGTGAAGGTCCGCACCATCGTCGAGGGCATTCTCGACGACATCCAGAAGGGCGGCGACACGGCTGTGCGTAGCCTGTCCGAGAAGTTCGACAAGTACTCGCCCCCTTCCTTCAAGCTGTCTAAGGGCGATATCGAAGGCCTGATGTCGCGGGTCTCCGATCGTGACATGGAAGACATCAAGTTTGCGCAGGCGCAGGTGCGCAACTTCGCCCGCGAACAGCGCAAGTCCATGCTCGACATCGAGGTCGAACCGATTCCCGGCGTGATCCTGGGCCACAAGAACATTCCGGTCCAGTCGGTGGGCTGCTACGTGCCCGCCGGCAAGTTCCCGATGGTGGCATCCGCGCACATGTCGGTGGCGACTGCCTCGGTTGCAGAAGTGCCGCGGATCATCGCCGCGACCCCGCCATTCAAGGGTGAACCCAACCCGGCTGTCGTCGCTGCCATGCATCTGGGCGGCGCCCATGACATCTACGTGCTGGGCGGGGTCCAGGCGATCGGCGCCATGGCGCTCGGGACGGAGACGATCAAGCCCGTCGACATGCTGGTGGGTCCGGGCAATGCCTATGTCGCGGAAGCCAAGCGCCAGCTCTATGGCCGCGTCGGCATCGATCTCTTCGCCGGCCCCACCGAAACCATGGTGATCGCCGATGATACGGTGGATGCGGAGATGTGCGCGACCGACCTGCTTGGCCAGGCCGAGCACGGCTACAACTCACCGGCGGTTCTGGTGACCAACAGCCGCAAGCTGGCCGAGGATACGCTTTCAGAGATCGCGAGGATCCTCGAAATCCTGCCGACGGCCGAGACGGCTTCCGTGTCGTGGCGCGACTATGGCGAGGTGATCCTGTGTGACACCCATGAGGAGATGCTTGCGGTTGCAAACGACATCGCCTCCGAGCATGTTCAGGTGATGACCGACCGTGACGACTGGTACCTCGAAAACATGCACAGCTACGGGGCCCTGTTCCTGGGGCCGCGCACGAATGTGGCCAATGGCGACAAGGTGATCGGCACCAACCATACGCTGCCGACCAAAAAGGCCGGCCGCTATACCGGCGGTCTCTGGGTGGGCAAATTCCTCAAGACCCACAGCTACCAGAAGGTCTTGACCGACGAGGCGGCCGCAATGATCGGCGCCTATGGTTCGCGGCTCTGCATGCTGGAAGGCTTCGTCGGCCATGCCGAGCAGTGCAACCTGCGTGTGCGCCGCTACGGCGGCAGAAATGTCGCCTACGGAGCGGCCGCAGAATGAGCGTGCTCGACCGTTTCTCGCTTGCCGGCAAGCGGGCCCTGGTCACGGGAGCGGGGCGCGGCATCGGCCGCGCCATCGCGATCGCCTTCGCCGAGGCCGGCGCGGACCTCGTCCTGTGTGCCCGCACCGCGGCCGATCTCAAAGCCGTTGCTTCCGACATTGAAGCCCTCGGCCGCAGGGCCGAGATCATGGTCTGCGACGTCACGGACATTGCCGATTTCGAGGCGAAGGTCCAGCACCTGCCGGATATCGACATCTTTTGCAACAATGCCGGTATCAACCGCCCCAAGCCGATCTTCGATGTGACGCCCGACGATTACGATGCCGTCATGGGGATCAATCTGCGCGCCGCCTTCTTCGCCGCGCGGGCAATGGCGATGCATATGCGGGATCGCAAGATCAAGGGATCGATCATCAACATGTCCTCCCAGATGGGGCATACGGGGGCGGCCAACAGAACGCTCTACTGCGCTTCCAAATGGGGTATCGAGGGATTGACCAAGTCGCTTTCGATCGAACTCGGCAGCTACGGAATAAGGATCAACACGATCTGCCCGACGTTTATCGAGACACCGATGACCGAACCCTATTTCAGGGATCCGGGTTTCAAGGACTATGCGTTGAGCAAGATCCAGCTCGGCCGCATCGGAAAGGTCGATGATCTCACCGGCGCCGCCGTCTATCTCGCCTCGGAAGCCTCGTCGCTGGTGACCGGAAGCGCCGTGATGATCGACGGCGGCTGGACCGCAAGCTGACGGGCTCGGAGAGGCCTGCACCTGCAGCATCCGGCGCACTGCGGATGGCTGGGGTTCTTGAAAAACGATGCGCAGACTTCTTCGCCTACGGGCAGGTTCGAGCGCTTGGCGGACGATAGCCGGGATGGCAATTCCGGGTGAGGTGGCCCCCCGTTTCACCTTCCGGAATTGCCTCGGAAGACGAGGGGCTGAGCCGTTTCGTGGCTCACGGAAACCGGACTGCCCTCACTGCCCGAGCGTCAGAAGCGCGCGGCGGAACGCGGGCTCGCTCAATACCACTTCGCCTGCGCCAAGCGCGCCTGCGTGGCGGAGGGCGCGGAGCGTGAGCAGTTGCGCGTTTTCAACGGCTTCCTCCAGCGGCATGCCGCGGGCGAAGCCCGCGACCACGAGGCCTGCGAAGAGGTCGCCGGTGCCTGGCAGCGCGAACGGCAGGTGCTCCACCGGATGGCGGCTCGTCTTGCCGGTGCCGAGAATGACGCTTTCGATGTGACCCGCAGGACTGTCGGAAAGCGCGCAGCCGGTGACGATCAGTCTTGCGTCCCCGGCCATCCGCAGCTCGGCCTTGGCCGCTTCCAGATCCTTGAGCGTCTCGATCTTGCTGCCGGTCAGCCAGCCGAGTTCGAAAGGGTTCGGCGTCGCGATGTCGGCCAGCGGCAGAAGACGGTCGCGCATGACATCGGCGATGGTCTCCGGCACGTAAAGGCCGGGACCGGCATCGCCCATGACCGGATCGCAGAGATAGACAAGGCGCGGATTGACGGCCTTCGCCTCGGCGACGAAATCGGCAACCATCAGCGCCACGTCGAGCGAGCCGATATAGCCGGTCATGATGACGTCCGCGCGTTCCGGCAGGCCGCGCTCGCGGGCGCCCTTCAGGAGATCGAGGAAGAAGTCCGGCGGCAGCGCCCGGCCGCGCAGGGTCGGATAGTCGGGCGTATTGGAAAAGACAACAGTCGGGATCGCCGCCACTTCGAGCCCCGCCGCCTGCATCGGAAACAGCGCCGCGGAATTGCCGACATGGCCGAAAACCACCTGGCTCTGGATCGATATCACGAAGGGAGGTCGGGTCATGTCTTGCCATCCAGTCTGTTGCGCCAGTCTTCCACGCGTCCGCTCTCAAGCCGCCGGACCGCATATTTGCGCCAGCCTTCGGCGAGAACGTCAAGCGCCGCCATGGCCCCAAGTTCATCGCGGTTCATCCGGTCGACATAAAGCGCATGCCACAGCCGGTGGAGCGTCCATGACGGCTGAAGGCGGTCGACAAGTTCAAGCCCGTCGCCGGCGTTGACGATGCCGGGCTCCAGCACGCGATAGTACCAGCCGGTCCGCCCTGTCGTTTGAACCTGCCGGGCCATGTCTTTCACGCCGAAGCGGTGGTTGAGCTTCCAGCAGGGCTGACGGCCCTGCGAGACCTGAAGGAGCGCGGTGCCAAGGCGAAAGATGTCGCCAACGGCGACGGTCTTCTCGGTAAGCCCGGATGCGGAGATGTTCTCGCCGAAGCCGCCCGGCGCCCGAAGCGCCTCGAGATTGCCGAGTTCGCTCAGCCAGATCGGGTAATGGTCAAAAGGGTAGTGATGCACTGCCTTTTCGGCGCCGCCATGGACGCGGCGATCGGCCTGTTCGTCGCCCGCCAAGCTTTCCGTGCCAAGCGCGATGGGCAGAGTGGCGGGGGTCTTGGCGATCCCGCTCAGGGCATCGCTTCCCGCAAGCGTGCAGGCTCGGCCGGTCAGAAGCGCGATCGCGGTCATTGCGGTCTGACCTGCAGCCCGCCGGTCGGGCGGTCGCGGGGGGTGCAGGCGCCGTATGCCGGGGGAATGGAAAATGTCGGCATTGGTGGTCTCTCCTCCCGTCCCCTGCCGATGCGTGCACTGCGAGCGATATGGCGAAACAGGGACAAACGTGCTTGCCAGTGCTGCCCGCGCGCCCCGCCTTCGGGAAAGGTTCGGCTTCACCTCGTCCCTACAGCCATTCGCGGCGCAAGGCAACGGAGGCTCAGGAGGGCTCGCGCCTCAAGGTGAACATGAAGGGCTGTTCCATGCCGCGCATATCCATGGCTCCGATCAGCGTGTCCGGCCCGACGGAGCGGAACACATCAATGATCGGAAGGCCGTCGTAGATCATCGAGGCCGAGACCACGCCGCGATATTCGGTCATCCGAAGGCGCGCCTGCGGCTTGCTGGTCGAGAGCACGGACGAGGAAGCCCGGAAAAGCGCGGCGGATATCGTGGAGCGGGCAAGGGCCGCATGGTCGAGAACCATGCCGATCGGCAGCCGCGACGGATTGACGCAAAACAGCGTACCGTCCTGTTGTTCGAAGACCAGGGGATGGCCGTCTTCCGCGCTCTCGAAGCGTTTGCCGTGCCAGCCGATCTGCTCCAGCATCCCGTCAAGCGCGTGACCCGTTGGAACGCCCGCTCCCCGCCAGGCGCCGATCATCTGGGCGATGGTTGCCGGCGGAAGGCCATCATAGAAGGCCAGTACCTCGGTGATCGGGGCGCCCGCTTCGAGCGTCCTCAGCCGCATTTCCTGATCGTCGGTCATTCTGATCTCCGTGGGTGTCCATCGGTGGCTGTCTTTGTAAACGCAGCAACCGTGCGAAAGGCGCGTCGCCGCGCGGAAAAAATCGGCTATGTTCAAAATGCGATCGGTGGCGACCAGAAACGGCATATCCTTCCTTGACTTTGAAAAACCGGTCTTGCGATAGTCACCGGAAAGCTGCCGCCCTTGCGCGGCGGGGCGATGTCTGCGAACAGTCGTCAACGCATGAGAGCGACCCGCAATCAGCGGTGAGCGCCCGCATGACATCGGCGGAACGGAATTGGGCGGGCCTTATGGCTGCGCCACAGAAGGAAGGATGAGGATAATGGCTTCCAAGCTGGATCAACTGCGCGAAATGACCACGGTCGTGGCCGACACCGGCGACATTCACGCGGTCGAAAAACTGAAACCGGTGGACTGCACGACCAACCCCTCGATCGTGCTGAAGGCGCTTTCGACGGACATGTTCGACGCGCAATTCGAAGAAGCGATCAAGTGGGGCAAGGAACAGGGCGGCGCCACGGACGAGGTGGTCGCAAAGATCGCCAGCCGTCTTGCCATCGATGTCGGCGCAGCGCTGGTGAACCTCGTGCCGGGCCGGGTCTCGACCGAAGTCGATGCCGACCTCTCCTTCGATACCGAGGCATCGGTTGCCAAGGCGCATGAAATCATCAAGGCGTATGAGGAGCGCGGCATCGGCCGGGATCGTATCCTGATCAAGCTCGCCTCCACCTGGGAAGGCATCCGCGCCTGCGAGATCCTGCAGAAGGAAGGCATTGACTGCAATCTGACGCTGCTGTTTGCCAAGTGCCAGGCCATCGCCTGCGCCGATGCCGGCGCTTTCCTGATCTCGCCCTTCGTCGGTCGCATTCTCGACTGGTACAAGAACGACACCGGCGAGACCTACACGTCCGAAACCGATCCGGGCGTTCTGTCCGTGCGCTCGATCTACAATTACTACAAGGCCAATGGCATCAAGACGGTGGTCATGGGCGCTTCGTTCCGCAACATCGGCGAAATCGAAGGCCTTGCCGGCTGCGACCGTCTGACGATCGCGCCGAACCTTCTCGAAGAGCTCGATGCCGATCAGGGCACGCTCGAGCGCAAGCTGACGCCCGACAGCTTCGAGGCCGAAGACAAGATCGAGATGGACGAAAAGACGTTCCGCTGGATGATGAACGAAGACCCGATGGCGACCGAAAAGCTTGCCGAAGGCATCCGCAATTTCGCCAAGGACCTCGGAAAACTGCGTAGCCTGATCGCGAAAAAGCTCGAAGCATAATTTTTTTTCGTCACGAATGAAAAAAATGACCCGGCCTTCTGGCCGGGTTTTTTGTTGCAATTCACGCCCCCGGCGGGTGTTGGAGCGATACTCCCTTCCTGTTTTAATCACTTGATTTATAATTGAAATTTGCTTCTTTTCTGCTGGTTTCGGCCATAAAAAATAAGTCGGATCAAAGGCTTCTGGAAATGGTTCCAGTATTGCCGTCAACGGATTCGCAACGCTGCGGGTCCAAAATGGATACTTGTTAATCATTCGATTAAACTCCATTTCCAGGTCATCGAACGACACTGTGATGACCAAAGGAGTTTCATCATGACCAAGTTTGCAGCAATGACCGCGCTGGTAGCAGCGCTTGCAACCGCACCTGCCGCTTTTGCAATCCAGCCCTCCGCTCTTCCGGACACCGGCACGCTGACCAAGGCTCCGGCCGGCAGCACCGTACAGATCGAGAGCACGGACAATTTCGGCGATCGCTACGTCAACTTCTACCGCGTTTCAAACGACGGTTCGCTGACATTCGTCGACCAGGTTCGCCAGAGCGACGACTAAGAAACACAAACAAGATGAAGCGCTTTCAAACAGCGCCAACGGAAACACCCCAGGAGTATTTGAAATGACCAAGATTGCAGTAACCGCAGCCCTCGCAGCCATCCTCGCCGCCCCGGCCGCCTTCGCCATCCAGCCGTCCGCCATCCCGGAAACCGGCTCGCTTTCCAAGGCACCCGCCGGCAGCACGGTCGAGATCCGCACCTCCGACAAAGGCGACAGCTTCGTGAACTATTACCGTGTTGGCGAAAATGGATCGCTCAACTTCGTCGATCAGGTTCGCCAGAGCAACGACTAACGATTTCCGGTCCGGACGAGACCGTCCGGACGCCGCCGGAGGCGGCAGCGAAATCAGACAAATAACAATATGCGCGCCCCAGACCGGCGCTGCACCCCAAGGAAGAGAGAAACCAAAATGAACAAGATCGCAGCAACCGCAGCCCTCGCAGCCATCCTCGCCGCCCCGGCCGCCTTCGCCATCCAGCCGTCCGCCATCCCGGAAACCGGCTCGCTCTCCAAGGCACCCGCCGGAAGCACGGTTGAAATCCGCACCTCCGACAAGGGCGACAGCTTCGTGAACTATTACCGTGTTGGCGAAAATGGATCGCTCAACTTCGTCGATCAGGTTCGCCAGAGCAACGACTAACGATTTCCGGTCCGGACGAGACCGTCCGGACGCCGCCGAAGGCGGCAGGGAAATCAGACAATCAATCATATGCGCGCCCCAGACCGGCGCTGCACCCCAAGGAAGAGAGAAACCAAAATGAACAAGATCGCAGCAACCGCAGCCCTCGCCGCCATCCTCGCCGCCCCGGCCGCCTTCGCCATCCAGCCGTCCGCTGTTCCGGAAACCGGCAAGCTCACCAAGGCCCCGGCCGGCAGCACGGTTGAAATCCGCACCTCCGACAAGGGCGACAGCTTCGTGAACTACTACCGCGTCGGCAATGACGGTTCGCTGAACCTCGTCGACCAGGTCCGCCAGAGCAACAACTGATTTCGGATTCGCGCTGCGGGCGCCGGCCTCCGGCGCCACACAGGGAGTGTTTGATATGACCCGGATTGCATCCTTCTCTGCCCTGCTGCTTTTCTTGGCGGCAGCACCCGCAGCGCTTGCGCTGCAGCCGTCGACAGTGATGGCAACCGGGCTCAAGGCAAGCCTTTCGCTGTACAGTCAGCTCGGAAACGGCGCCGGGTTCAATGCGGCGACCGACAGCAGCGCTGCCGGTGAAAACCGGGATGGCGCTGATGCGGGTGACCGCACCGATTGATCTTCCCGGGCGAATGCGGCGCATGATCGCTTGACGCAAGATACGTCGCTCCCATCGTCAAAGGCCCCGGCTCGTCCGGGGCTTTTTTGTGTGCACCATCCCATATTGCCTGGTTTGTCGGTGACGTGCCTTCAGCGGTCCAGGCTGCCGGGCCGCGACGACTGTCCCGCCGGTTTCGGATGCCGGTCTGAGGTCAACGTCGCGCCAACTGTAATACGCCTGTCACCAGCGGCATTGATGCTTCCCATGTCTGCCGGATCTGGCGCCGCCTCGATCCTCATGGAAGCGCTGCCGGTTTTCCCAGGCTTTGCAATTGACCATCCCGGAATGTTGATTTAGAATAATTCTAAATTAAATTTCGGAAATCGGGTCATGGTGCTGAAACTCTTTGGCCGCTCCAAGCGTGCCTTTTCCTCATTGAGCGAGCCGGAAATGCTCGCCCTCGCCATCTCTTCGGAAGAGGATGATGCGCGTATTTACAAGGCTTATGCCGCGCATCTGCGCGCCGACTATCCGGCGAGCGCGAAGATATTCGACGATATGGCCGAGATCGAGGACGGGCACAGGCGCGTGCTGATCGACATGTTCAAGCGCCGCTTCGGAGATGACATCCCGCTGATCCGGCGCGAGCATGTGCGCGAATTCATCGAGCGCCGGCCGGACTGGCTGATGCAGTCGCTGTCGCTCGACAGGATCCGCGAGCAGACCGTTCTGATGGAGGAGCAGGCGCAGCGCTTCTACCGGGCGGCGATGGCTGAAGTCTCCGATGCCGATACCCGCAAGCTTCTGGGCGATCTCGCCATGGCCGAAGAGGCGCATGAGGAGATGGCCGAAACGCTCGGGGAAAAGCACGCGCCCGAAGATGTGCGCTCCGAAGAGGCGCAGAAGGAGCATCGCCAGTTCATCCTGACATGGGTGCAGCCGGGTCTTGCCGGGCTGATGGACGGCTCGGTCTCGACGCTTGCGCCGATCTTTGCCGCGGCCTTTGCCACCCAGGACACCTGGCAGACCTTTCTGATCGGCCTGTCCGCTGCCGTCGGCGCCGGCATCTCGATGGGCTTCACCGAGGCCGCCCATGACGACGGCAAGCTGTCAGGCCGCGGCTCGCCAATCAAGCGCGGCATTGCATCGGGCGTCATGACCATGCTTGGTGGCCTTGGCCACGCGCTGCCCTATCTGATCCCCGAATTCTGGACCGCCACGGTGATTGCCATCATCGTTGTGTTCTTCGAACTCTGGGCGATCGCCTTCATCCAGAACAAATACATGGAAACGCCGTTCATGCGCGCCGCCTTCCAGGTCGTGCTCGGCGGCGGCCTTGTTCTGGCGGCTGGCATGATCATCGGCAGCGGCTGATGTCAGCCATAGCTGCGGGTCGGGCGGTCCATCACCCGCCTGCCGAACAGGCTTGCCGTCAGATCCGTCATCAAGGTCGCGGCCTTGCCGCGCTCATCGAGAAACGGATTGAGCTCGACGAGGTCGAGACTGGTCACGCGCCCGCTGTCATGCAGCATTTCCATGACGAGATGCGCCTCCCGGAATGTTGCGCCGCCGGGAACCGTGGTGCCGACGCCGGGGGCGACGGAAGGGTCTAGAAAGTCGACGTCGAAGCTGACATGCAGCATGCCGTCTGCCGCCTCCACCCGCTCCAGAAAGGCCTTCAGCAGCACCGCGATCCCGTTCTCGTCGATCGCGCGCATATCGTGAACCGTGACGCCGGTGGCGCCGATCGTCTCGCGCTCGGCGGGGTCGACGCTGCGGATGCCGATCATGCAGACATTTGCCGGGTCCACCGGTGCCTGAAGCGGCGGGAACACGCCCTCAAAACCCGGCTGGCCGGTAAAATAGGCGGCGGGCGTTCCGTGCAGATTGCCGCTTTCGGTGCTGTCGAGCGTATGAAAGTCGGTATGGGCATCGAGCCAGAGCACGAATAGCGGCCGCCCGTCTTCCCGAGAGCGCCGCGAAACGCCCGCCACGCTTGCCGCCGCCATCACATGGTCGCCGCCCATGAAGATCGGCAGGCCCTTTCCGGCGATGTCGTAGGCGGCATCCACCAGCGCATCGAGCCAGGAGACGGTTTCGCCGAGCGCTTTCAGCTTGGCATTGGGATGCGACACCGACCGCTGCGGAGCGGGGCTGAGGTCTCCGAGATCCAGCACCCTATGGCCAAGGCCCGTCAGCGCCTCGGCAAGGCCCGCTGCCCTCAGACCGTTCGGCCCCATGTTGCAGCCCCGGCGCCCCGAGCCGCACTCGACCGGAACACCCAGCAATACACAATCCATCTTCGTCTCCATAAGGCGGCTTGATCAAAGCATCGGGCGAAAACGGAGATCCCGCTTATCGACCACCCAATGCGGCAAAACGAGACGCCCGGGCGGGCGCGGCAACCATGCAAGCACGAATAGCGGCAAAAGAGAACCTGCGTCTGCGCATGATTTCTGGCGGACGCTGTTTGCAGAGCGCAGATTTTTCGCCGATCGACAAGCAAAGGGTGTTTTTTACGTCCATGGAATGCAAGAAAGACTGGTCACAACTTGATCTCTTGCTATGGGCTTGGGAAGCTGGAACGATACAAGAAAGATGGACAGGCAGAATGGCCGAGGCGCAACAGGCTGTCATATGCATTCCGGCAGGGCTGACCGGCACCATGCGCAAGGTGACGGCTCTGCTGGTCGGCTTGATGTTGCTGCTGGCTCTCGCAGCACCGCTCAGGGCGAAGCCGCTTGAGCTGACCGAGGAAGAGCGCGCCTTCATCGCCGCGCATCCCGCTGTTACCATCGGACTTGTCTCCGATAACGAGCCCTACTCCTTCTTCCTCAATGGCAGGATCATGGGCTGGTCCGTGGATGTCATGAAAGCGCTATCCTCGCTGACAGGCCTGGACTTCGATATCCGTCTCGGCTCGTGGCCTGAGATCTATGGACGGTTCAGGGCAGGCGGTCTCGATGCGATCGGCGACATTTCCTATACCGAGGAACGGGCGCGCTTCATCGATTTCAGCGAACCCTATCATCTGCGCCGGACCATGCTGTTTGAAAACATCGATCATCCGGCAAATGACCCCGAGGATCTCGCGGCGTTGAAAGCGCGGCGGATCGGCGTTATCCGCGACATCTATTACGCCAATGCGCTAAGTGCGCAGGGTTTTGAACTTCAGGACTATGCGACCTATCGCGATCTGATGGCCGCGGTGGCGTTCGGCTGGGTCGATGCGGCGCTCGCCGCCGAACTGACCGGCAATTTCTTCATTCGCGAAAATGGTTTCACCAATGTAGTCTCGACCGGCGCATTGCCGCTTTCGGCGGTGCCGCTCGAAGATTTCCGGCTGGGCGTACTCAAGGCCCCGGACGGCGATGCGGATGCGGCTCTTCTTGCCTCTATCCTGGAAAAGGGCGTGGAGGCCCTTCCCGAGGCGACGCTCGACGAGATCACCGGGCGCTGGCTTGCCTATCGCACCGGACGCGCCGTGAATGCCGGGCCGCTGAGGCTGTCACCGGAAGAGCAGCTGTTCGTCGAGGAGGCGCCGCCGCTTTCGATCGGCTTCATCATCGACTACCAACCCTTCAGCTCCCTCGAAAACGGGCGCGGGCAGGGGCTTGCGGTCGATCTCACCCAATATGTCGCCTCCAGCACCGGCCTCGTGTTCGAGCCGGTCTACGACAATTGGGCAAGGCTCCTGCAGCGCTTCAGAGCGGGCGAACTCGACGTCATCACCAATATCTCCCGCACCGATGAACGCGCCGATTTCACGCTGTTTTCCGAGGAATACCACCGCATCCCGAATGCGGTCTTCATGCGCTCCGGTTTCGGGCCTTACCGCGAGCTTGCCGATCTCGATGGCAAACGCATAGGGATCGGGCGTGATATCTATTATGCCGATGCGGTATCGGCGCGGTTTGACGATGTGCGTCAGTATGATGGGCAGGAGGCGCTGATCCATGCGCTTGCCGATGGCGAGATCGACGCCGCCATCGCCTCGCTCAGCAACGGCAATGCCATTATCCGCCGGGACGGGCTGATCAATATCGAGATCGGCGGCGAATTCCTGATGGATGGCGTCGAGCGCGAGGACCTGCGCTTCGGGGTCTCGCCGCGCTATCCCTATCTTGCAAAGATCATCGACCACGCGCTGGAATCGATCCCGGTTTCGCGCTGGCAGGAAATGGAAAGCCGCTGGCTCGGTCCGCCGGTCGCCGATATCAGCCGCCAACGGCTGGTTCTGGATGCGGCCGAGCGCGCCTATCTGCGTGATCGTGGACCACTTCGTGTGTGCGTGGACCCGATGTCGCCCCCCTATACCGTGATCGGGCGGGATGGCGATTTTTCCGGCGCGGTCGCCGATCTGATCGGGCTCTTGAGCCGGAACGGAAAGTTTTCCTGGCAGATCCAGCCCGTGCCGCTCACCGGCGACAGCGAACAGGATGCAGCCAGCGCGGACTGCGACGTGCTTCCCTTCGTGGTCGAAAGCGAATTTACAGAAAACCTGTTCGAGTTCGCGCCCTCCTATCTCGAAATGGCGCTTGCCGTGGCAAGCCCGCTGCAGGCACCCTTCGTGGAGAGCATGCGGTCGCTTTCCGGCCAGCGGGTCGGCGTGGTGGCGAGCCATGTGCCTTTTCAGCTTTTGCAGACGCGCTACCGCGATGTGACGCTCATTCCCATCGAAGGCGAAAAGCAGGGGCTGGAGGCCGTGCTGGACGGCACGCTGGATGCCGTGGTCGGACCGCTCGACACGCTTGCCTATCTGATTGCCGTCATGGATACCAATGACGTCAAGATATCGGGCCGTATCGCGGAGAACGTGCAGGTTGTTGCCGCCACGGCAGCCGATGAACCGGCGCTCGGCGACATATTCGAGAAGCTGATCGCCACGCTCGATCCCGCCGAGATCCAGACGATCCTCAGCCGTCAGAAACTCGCTCCCTTCAAGCGGACCATCGACTACCGGGTGCTGATTGTCACGGCCGTCGTGATTGTGGTCGTGCTGCTGATCTTTCTTTACTGGGTGCGCAAGCTCCGCCTGCTCAATCTGGCGCTCAACCGGGCCAACGAACTTCTGCACGAATCATCGATTACCGACGGCCTGACGGGGCTCTACAACCGCACCCATTTCATCGCGCTTGCGGAAACCGCCTTCGAGACGTGCCGGCACAGCGGCGAACGCTTCACGCTTTCGATGCTGGATGTCGATCATTTCAAGCCGATCAATGACGAGATGGGCCATGTCTTCGGCGATGCCTGCCTGAAGCAGCTGGCCGCCATCCTGCAGGCTCATTTCACCCGTGCCACAGATGTCGTGGCGCGGTATGGCGGGGAGGAGTTCATCGCCTTCCACGTGGCCGGAACGCCTCAGGATGCGCGCGCCTTCAACGATGCGCTCAGGGAAAAGGTCGCGAACGCGCCGGTGCCGCATGCCAATGGCAAGAAGCCGGTCACGGTGAGCATAGGATTTTATTCCGCCGTGCCGGGCCCGGGCGATACGCTCGACCGCTTCATAGCCGAGGCCGATGCGCGCCTCTATGCGGCCAAGGACAGCGGCCGGAACCGCGTGGTCGGCAATGATTGAGGTCCGTTCAGCTGTCGCGCGAGGCGACGAAGCGGGCGGCGGCGATCAGCGTTTCCGCCCTTCCGGCGAAGGGCGCCAGCAGGGTCTCCGCTTCCGATACAAGGTCTGACAGGCGTCTTTCCGCCCACGCCTCGCCGTGAAGCGAAACCAGCGTGCCCTTGCCGCGGCCCGCATCCTTGCCGGTGGCCTTGCCCATCGTTTCTGCATCCGCTCTCAGGTCCAGCAGGTCGTCTGCAAGCTGGAAGGCAAGCCCGATCACCGCGCCGAAGCGTGAAAGGCGTGCGCGTTCCTCGTTGCCGGCGCCTGCGATGATCGGACCCGCCTCGCAGGCGAACCGGATCAGCGCGCCGGTCTTCATGGCCTGAAGCGTGACGATCCCGCCCTCGTCGGGGGGCGTTTTTTCGGCTGCAAGATCAAGCGCCTGTCCGCCCGCCATGCCGCCAAGGCCGGCCGCGCGCGCCAAGGTGCTGATGAGGGTGAGCCGGGCGGTTGCATCAAGCGGGGTGGCATCGTCGGCGATGATGTCGAAGGCAAGCGTCAGCAGGCTGTCCCCGGCCAGAATGGCGGCCGCCTCGTCGAAGGCCTTGTGCACCGTCGGCCGTCCGCGGCGCAGATCGTCGTCATCCATGGCCGGCAGGTCGTCATGGATCAGCGAGTAGCAATGGATGCATTCAAGCGCTGCGCCGACCCTTTGCGCGGCCTTGTCCGAGCCGTCGAAAAGCCTTGTGCTCTCGATCACGAGAAACGGGCGGAACCGCTTGCCACCGTTCAGCACGCCGTGGCGGATCGCCGCCATCAGCGCGTCGGGGCGTGCAGTCTCGCCTGGAAGCGGTTCGGGACCGAGAAGCCCGTCAAGGCAGGCCTCGACGTCCTGTCTGGCGTTTGAAAGGCGTGTGGAGAATTCGGCATCTGACATGGGCCTGTCTTGGCATGGGGGATGAGCCGGTTCAAGCTGATTTTATGCCCGGTGGCGGCCGGTATTCGGCGGCGGCGCTGGTGGCTTTCCAATGAGGCCGCTTCAGGCTATGGATGGGGCCCGTTTCAACAGAGCCTATGGATCGATGCGCGACGACGAACTGCCGGACGAGGATGAGGATGACACCCCGCGCCGGTCGCTGTTTCGCCGCCTCGTCCGCTACGGGCTCCTTGCGGTCGCGGTGATCGTCGTCCTGCCCTATGTGCTGCTGCCCTTCTACAGGCCATCCTTCGTCCATCCCGTCTCGGTGCCGATGATGGCGCGGTTCTTTACCGGCTATGAGCGCCAATGGGTGCCGTTCGAGGAGATCGCGCCGGTGCTGGTGCAGTCGGTGATGATGTCGGAAGACGGACAGTTCTGCCGCCATGACGGCGTCGACTGGGGCGAGTACAAGGCGGTGGTCGAGGATGCGCTTGCCGGCAAGCCCGCGCGTGGGGCGAGCACGATCCCGATGCAGACGGTCAAGAACCTCTATCTCTGGAACAGCCGCTCCTATCTGCGCAAGGGGCTCGAACTGCCGCTTGCCATCAGCGCCGATGTCGTCTGGCCGAAGAAGCGGATCATGGAGATCTATCTCAATATTGCCCAGTGGGGTCCCGAAACCTTCGGTATCGAGGCGGCGGCGCAGGAGCAGTTCGGCGTGTCGGCCGCAAAGCTCTCCGCGCGCCAGGCGGCGCTCCTTGCCGTCTCCCTGCCGGACCCGGTGGGCCGTCAGGCTGCGGCCCCCAGCCGCCACATGCAGAACCTCGCCGCACGGGTGGAGCGGCTTGCCGCGCGCTCCGGCGCTTACATCACCTGCCTTTATGAATGACATTCGACAATTGTGTTGGTGCTCGCAGGCGAAATCGGGTTAAATCGCGCGCGGCAAATGACCGGAAAGGATCGGGCATGAGTGATCTGACGCTTTACATCGGCAACAAGAAATATTCCTCCTGGTCACTGCGGCCATGGCTTGCAATGGAAGCCGCGGGCATTCCGTTCAAGGAAGTTCTGATCCCGTTCGATTTTCCCGCCGGCAATCCGCGGTTCCGCGAAGTGTCGCCCGTCGGTCTTGTTCCGGTCCTGCATCACGGCAAGTTCCGGGTCTGGGAATCGCTTGCGATCATCGAATATGTCGCAGAGCTTTACCCTGAAGCGAAGCTCTGGCCGGCCGACCGCATCGAGCGCGCCGAAGCCCGTGCGATTTCGGCGGAAATGCATGCCGGTTTCAGGGCGCTGCGGGCTGCCTGCCCGATGAATTTCGGACGCAAGCCTGCCCCGCTTGCCGTCGATGATGCGGTCAGGGCCGATGTGCGGCGGATCGAAACGATCTGGGCCGAAGCGCTCGAAACCTCCGGCGGGCCGTTCCTGTTCGGCAGCTTTTCGGCGGCGGATGCGATGTATGCGCCGGTGGTCAACCGCTTCGAAATCTACCAGTTGACCGACAACGAACGGTCGCTTGCCTATATGAACGCGATCAGGAGCGTTCCGGCCTTCCAGCGCTGGCGCGATGGCGCGCTGGCTGAAAGCTGGGTGGTGCCGGAAGACGAAGTTTGAGACGGAATCGCCGTATCGGACAAAAAAATGCCCGGGGGACTGGTCAAGTCCCGGTTTCCCCTGTATAAGCGCGCCAAATTTCAAGCATTCCAAGGGCAATCTTGCGGTGGTATCACCCGCCGATGATTGAGCCTTGCGCCCTAAGTGGAGTAGTCCAATGGCTGTACCGAAAAGAAAAACGACCCCGTCCAAGCGCGGTATGCGCCGTGCTGCCGACGCTCTCAGCGCTCCGACCTATGTCGAAGACAAGAACTCCGGCGAACTGCGCCGTCCGCACCATATCGATCTGAAGACCGGTATGTATCGCGGCCGCCAGGTTCTGACGCCGAAGGAAAACGCCTGATCCTTCAGGCGCTTCTCCGCTGAACTTCAAAAAGCCGTCCCTCGGGGCGGTTTTTTGTGTTTTGGTGGTGACAGGCGGCACCCACAGGATCATCCTTTGAGGCGACTGAAGGGAACCGTCTGCTGCGATCAGGCTTTTCAGGCGATGCTTCTTGCCCTTTACACATTTGGCCAGTTCATCAGGCCTGCGGATGATCCCTCCAATGACGGTTTCCGGGCGCCGAACGATCCGGTCTTTTCGACGGCCGATGCCGCCGTGGGGCTGGTCGCGCGGTCCGGATATGCTTCGGATCCCGGTCCGCTTCCCTGGGGAGCGGAAGTCTATCCGCGGTTTTACGATGAGCGCGGCGATGGCTGGTCGCCGGCGACGCTGTCTCTCTGGACGGATATCGAGGCGCTGTTTGCCTTCACCTATTCCGGACTGCACGCCGACGCTGTCCGGCGTGGCCGGGAGTGGTTCAGGCAGGGCGACTGGCCGCCGCTGGTGATGTGGTGGCATGCGGAGACCGCCCGCCGGCCGACCTGGGCGGAGGGCGTCGAACGATACGAGTTTCTCCATGATCACGGCCCGTCGCCATTCGGCTTCACCTTCAGGGATGCCTTCGATCATCACGGCGAACGCAAGACGCTGGACAGGTCAAGGATCACGCAGTTGCGCGCTGCGGCCACTTGAAAAGGCAAAGGCGGGTCGCCCGCTTTAGTGCCGCGTGCATCTGCGAAACCGTGCTTTCTCCATCAAATTTTCATTTCGGGAATTTTTTCGGGCAGTATCGCCGCCGGAGACGCCATTGATGGTGGGAGAGAGGCTGGCCGTTGCGAAGAGGATCGCGGCGGCGGCTCAAGAAAGATTCGGCTATGGAGGAGGCCACCATGTCACGCAAGATCATCAGGAATGCCCATATCATCTCGATCGACCCCAGGATCGGCGTGATTCCGCGCGGCGATATCCTGATCGAGGGTTCGAAGATTGCCGCGATCGGCCCGGCGCTCGATGCAGGCGACGCAGAGGTGATCGAGGGCGAAGGCCGGATCGCGATTCCCGGTTTCGTCGATACCCACCGCCATACCTGGCAGGCGCTGTTGCGCGCGACCGGCGCCGACTGGACGCTCGCCCAGTATTTTGCCGGCGTGCGCGGCGTCATGGGTGACCTCTACACGCCCGACGACATGAAGATCGGCAATCATCTTGGCGCGATTGCAGCGCTCGATGCCGGCATCACCACGCTTTACGACTGGTCGCACAACAACAATACGCCCGATCATGCCTCCGCCGCCGTCGAGGGCCTGATGGCTGCCGGCATGCGCGCCGTGTTCGGCTATGGCAACTCAAACGCCGAATGGGTGCCGGTCAGCGACAAGCCGAGTGATTTCGAAGATGTCGCGCGCATCCGCCGCGAATATTTCTCCTCCGAAGACCAGCTCGTCACCATGGGCTTTGCTGCGCGCGGCAACCAGTTTGCCACCATGCGGGTCACGCGGGAGGACTTCATCAAGGCCCGCGATCTGGGCCTCAGGATCAGCGTCCACATGGGCGATGGGCTGTGGGGCATGAACAAGCCGGTGGTCGAACTCCACGGCGAGGGGCTTGCCGGTCCCGACGTTACCTATGTCCATTGCAACTCGCTGCATCCGGAAGATTTCCGCATCATCGGCGATACCGGCGGAACGGCGTCGATCGCGCCGGAACTCGAGCTCCACATGGGCCACGGCTTCCCGCCGACGCTCGCGCTCCTTGCCGTCGGCGTCCGCCCGTCGATCTCGATCGATGTGGTGACGACCGTGCCGGACGACATGTTCTCCGCCATGCGCGCGCTGCTTTCGGGCACGCGCGCCGTCGTCAACAACCAGGCGCTGATCGACAAGGTGATCGTCGACCCGCTGCCGCTGATGGCGACCGATGTCTTGGAATTCGCAACGCTCCAGGGGGCGATTGCCTGTGGGCTCGGCGATCGGACCGGCTCGCTCACCGTCGGCAAGGAAGCCGATATCGTGCTGGTCAACTGCAATGCGCTCAACACCATGCCGATGAACAATGCCTATGGCATCGTCGTCGAGGCCGCCCATGCCGGCAATGTCGAAACCGTGCTGGTCGGCGGCAAGGTCAGAAAGCGCGATTTCAAGCTGGTCGATTTCGACCACGCGGCGTTCAAGACCAAGGTTGAAGCTGCCCGCGACCGCCTGTTCGAGCGCGCCGGCATTCCCGCAGACGGCTCCTGGCTGCCGCGCCCGTTCGAGGCTTCAACCGACAGCGAGTTCTAGCCGTGACGCGCGATCGTCCCGCGCTCTCCGTCATCGGCGGCGGGCTCGGCGCCGGCAAGACCACACTGATCGCCGGTCTCGTTTCCCGCCCCGACATGGCGGGAACGGGCGTGGTGGTGAACGAGTTCGGCGCGCTCGGCATCGATGATCTGCTGATCTCGGAGGCAGCGCCCGGCGCCCGTGTGGCACTCCTCAAGAATGGCTGCGTCTGCTGCCGGCCGGGCAATGATCTTTCGGAGGCCGTCAGGGCGATGATCGCGGCGCAGTCGACACCGCTGCAGCGCATCCTGGTGGAGACCTCCGGCGTTGCCGATCTCTCCGCCGTCATCGCCCGGATCGGCGCCGATCACGTGTTGCGCGCGCTGGTGCGCCTTGATGCGGCGATTGCCGTGGTGGATGCCACCGCGCCCGGCGAAGCGCGCCCGGAACATATCGCCTGCGCCGACCGGATCGTGATCTCCAAGGCCGATCTCGTCGGCCAGGCGGCGGCAGAACGCATCCGCCGCCAGCTTGCCGACATGAACCCGACCGCCCCGATCTTCGACGCGCAGGCCTTGCCGGACCCCGACGCGCTCTTCAATGCCGGCCTGATTGATTCCAGGAGCGGTGCCGCCCAGCCGAACCGCTGGCTGCGCGCCACCGGCACGCTGCATGTCAGCGACGATGAAGCGATCCGTTCCTTCGTGATCGCCTTCGGCCCACAGCGCTGGACGGCGCTCAGCGAGCAGATCGCCCGCATGAGCCGCTCCGCCGGCAGCGCGCTTCTGCGCCTCAAGGGGATTGTCGAGGATATCGACGATCCGCGCCCGCTCGCCATCCAGATGGTGCGCGACCAGATCTACCGGCCCGTTCGGCTCGCGCCGGCGGCCAGCGGCGGAAAGAGCCGCATCGTCGTCATCGCCCGCGCGACCGCTGCACCGGCGGTCGAAGCCTTTGCCGCCCGTCTCGGCGCGGCCGATCTTCATGAAAGGGAGTGATCTACATGCACTACATCGTCCATTGTCTCGATTATGAGGGCAAGGTCCAGGACCGGCTGGATCATTACGAAGCCCACAAGGCCTATCTCTCCAGCAATCCGATCAAGATGGTGATCTCCGGTCCGCTTCTCGCCGAAGACGAGACCACCATGATCGGCTCCTGTTTCCTGGTGGAAGCCGACAGTATCGAAGAGGTGGTGAAGTACCACGAGAACGACCCGTTCTACCGGGCCGGCATCTGGGAAAAGGTCTCGATCCATCCCTTCAACAAGCGTGTGGACAACCGCTCATGAGTGGCCCTGTCCGCGTTGCACTTGTCGGGCTCGGCTGGTGGGGACAGAAGATCGCGGCAGTGCTGAAGGCCGCGCCCGAAGACGTTACCATCGTCCGCGCTGTCGAGCCGAACGGCGAAATCGCGCGCAGCTTTGCCGACGCCAACGGCGTGCCGGTGACCGCCGATCTCGAGACGGCGCTTGCCGATCCGGATGTCGAGGCGGTGCTGCTGGTCACCCCGCACAAGCTCCATGCCCGCCAGATCGAAGCGGCTGCTGGCGCCGGCAAACATGTGTTCTGCGAAAAGCCCGTGGCGATGACCCGCGCCGGTGCGGAGGCCGCCGTCAAGGCGGTGACATCTGCAGGGCTGATCCTCGCCACCGGTCACGAACGGCGTTACGAGCCGCCGATCGCGGAGATGATCGCCGCGGCCGATTCCGGCGCGCTCGGGCGATTGATGCAGTTCGATGCCACGTTCAGCCATGACAAGTTCCTGAGCCTTGATCCGACCAATTGGCGGCTCGGTGCAGAGGACGCGCCGGCGGCCGGCATGACGGCGACGGGCATCCATCTCCTCGATCTTGCCGTGCGCCTGATGGGGCCTGCGAAAAGCGTGGTTTCCGCCTGCGAGACGCTCGCCTCGAACCTGCCGCAGGGCGATACGATCGCAAGCTTCGTCTGCTTCGAAGGCGGCGGCACGGCGACGATTTCCGCCAATCTCGCCATGCCCTTCGTGTCGCGCGCCTCGCTGTTCGGATCGGCCGGCTGGGTGGATGTCCGCGACAAGGCCCATGTCGAGGCGCCGGATGGCTGGATCGTCACCCGTGCCAGCACCGGCAGCAAGATCTCGGTCGAGGAAGTGGCGCCCGCCGAACCGGTGCGCGACAATATCGTCGCCTTTGCCCGCGCCATTCGCGGAGAGGCCGCCTATCCGATCACGCCGACCGAGATGATCCACACCGCAGCCCTGCTGGAGGCGGTGATCGAGAGCAGCCGAACCGGCGAACGGGTGATGCTGTAAGGGCAAGCCTGCAAAGCTTCGAGACGATGAAAGGGGCGCCACGAGCGCCCCTTTGGCTTGGGAGAGCCCCGGCTTCAGAGCCCTTCTTGCGCGCCAAGCTCACCCACAGGTGTCAGACTTGGACGTAATCAGGGCATCGAGGCGCGCGATCGCATTTTCCGGGTCCTATTGCGGGCCTTTCCATGTTGCCTGGATCCTCGGATCAAGTCCGAGGATGACACCGAATTGAAGGACAGGGTTTTCAACAAACCAAGGGGCGCTCACGGCGCCCCTTTCCACTTTGCTGGTATTGACCGGGTGCCGGTAGGACCGCGCTACCTCAACCGCCCCGGCGCTTTCTGCTCTGGACTTCCGAGAGGAACATGCCGAGCGCGATGGCGACGCCCTGGAACATCATCTGCCACGAGGTTTCGAGCCCCAGCACCTTCAGCGCCTGGCCGAGCTGGGTCAGGAACAGGGCCGCCCCCGCCACGGCAATCATCGAGCCGATGCCGCCGGAGATCGCCGTGCCGCCCAGAACGGCGGCGGCGATTGGTGCCAGCAGATAGGGGTTGCCGACATCGAGCGTCGGGTTGCGGATGAAGGCTGAGAGCAGCACGCCGACAATGCCGTAAAGCAGCGAGGCGGCGACAAAGGCGCCCGCCTGGTAGCGGCGGATCTCGACGCCGGTCGCATAGGCCGCGCGCGGATTGGCGCCCACCGCTTCGAACCGCCGGCCGAGCTGGGTGCGCCGCAGCAGCACAGTCAGCACGATGGTCAGCGCGATGGTGATCCAGACCGTGGTGTTGAGGCCGAGGAAGCGGGCTTCGCCGAATTCCGCAAGCACGGTCGGCACGCCGGATTCGGCCGGCAGCGAGCCGCGATACCAGAGCGTGAGGCCGGCAACGATGGCGCCGGTTGCAAGCGTCACGATCAGCGCGTTGAGCTTCAGCCAGGCAACCAGTATGCCATTGACGAGGCCGACGGACATGGCAAAGGCGAGCGCCATCGCCGTGCCGATGACGGCAGAGCCGTCCGCGCCGCCGGAAGTGCCGAGCAGCACCGTGCTCGAGAGCGTCACGATTGCCGGTACCGACAGGTCGATGCCGCGCGCCATCAGCACCAGCGCCTGCCCCATGGCCGCAATTGCGAGGAAGCTTGCGAAGGGCAGTATGCTGGTGATCGAGGTGCCGGAAATGCTGCGGGGCAGGAACAGCGCGCACAGTGCCACGAGCACGCCAAGCGCAATCCAGATGGCCGCGAACTGCATCTGGATCACCGGCACGCGGCCCTTGCCGCCCCGGCCCTTCCGCGAGGTGGGGGTGTAGGTTGCGATGGCGCTTGTCTCGGTCATGTTGCCCTCGTCGCTGTTGGAGATACGGGCCGGCATCACGCCGCCCTCCTGGCGCCCGGCGTCATCACCCGGCGCCGGCGCATGGCGGAAAGAAGCAGAGCCTCAAGCTCGCCGAGACCCGAATAAAGGAAGATCGCAAGCAGCGTCATGACCCCGCCGGCGATGATGCCGAAAGCGGTCGAGAGCCCGAGCAGGGTGATCACATTGACCATCAGCGCGAAGAACAGCGCGCCGCAGAGTGCGCCGACGAACGAGCCGCGCCCGCCCGAAAGGGCCGCACCGCCGAGCACGGCCGCCGCGATCGAGGTGAGGGCATAATTGGCGCCAACTGTCGGCGCGCCGACGCCCACTTCCGAACCGAGGAAGAAGCCCGCCACCGTCGCCATCAGCGCCGCAAACACATAGGCGCGGATATGCACGAGATTGACCCGCACGCCGTTCCTCTGGGCCGCCACCTCGCGGAAGCCCACGGCCTTGGCCTCGAGCCCCGAGCGGGTGCGGTGCAGCCAGTAGTCGAGCGCGATGGCAACGGCGACCAGCACGAAGATCGAGGCCGGCAGGACGCCGATGCGTTCCTTCATCAGCCCGGTGAACTCCTGCGAGATCATGCCGCCGGGGATCGGACGCGCCAGAAGGGCAGCGCCCTGCAGCACGGAGAGCATGGCGATGGTGGTGATCACCGCGTTGATATTGGCAAAGCGGATCAGGCTGCCATTCACGAGCCCGACAACGACGCCGATGGCAAGGCAGGCGCCTACGCCGATGATCTGCGTCGAGATCGGCATCTGGAATGCGATCATGTAGGAGGCGGCGACCACGGTGACGCTCATCATCGAGCCCACCGAAACATCGAGCCCGCGCACCAGCAGGACGTGGAGCTGCGCCATCGCAGCCAGGGCGGCCGGTGCGGTGGCAAGCAGGATGTATCGGATATTGACGCTGCGCAGGAAGACCTTGCTTTCCATCGCCGCGTAGGTGCCGACGATCAGGGTGAGGGCGGCGAGAAAGAGAAGCGGCACCCACCAGATGTTCGAGCCGGAAATCAGCGTGCGGAAGACCTGCGCGATCGCGCCCGGGGCTTCCTCGCTCGCCTGCTTGGCATCGCGCGCGCGCAGGAAGCCGGAGACGATGTTTTCCTCGGTCACGTCGGCGCCCGAAAGCTCGGCGACGATCCGCCCGCGTGAAAAGACCAGCACCCGGTCGCAAATGCCGGCCAGTTCCTGCGCATCGGAGGAGTTGACGACGAGCGTGCCGCTGTTCTTCAGATTGGAGCGGATGGCCTGATAGATGTCATGGCGCGCGCCGGCATCCACCCCTTGGGTCGGCTCGTCGATCAGCACGGCGTCGGCCTCGGCGCTGAATGAGCGCGCCAGCACCGCCTTCTGCTGGTTGCCGCCGGAAAGGCCGCTGATGGGGGTCTCGAGCGTTGCCGCGACGACGCCGAAGCCATCGCGCATGTCTTCCGCCCGGCGCTGTTCCTCGGCTTTCGACACCAGCCCGTTGCGGACGAAATCCTTGAGGCGCGGCAGCGTCATGTTCTTGCGCACGCCGAGATCGGGGAAGATGGATTCGCCGGCGCGGTCGGCCGACAGGCAGAGCACGCCGGATTTCAATGCATGGCGGGGTTCGGTCACATCCACGGGCCGCCCGAGACAGGTCACGGTTCCGGCATGGCTTGCGTTGAGGCCGGCAATGGCGCGCAGCGCCTCGCGCTGGCCGTTGCCCTCGGCACCCGCAAAGCCGATGATTTCGCCGCGATGGGCGGTGAAGGAAATGTCGTCGAAACCGGCGCCGCTCAGCCCTTCAACGACCAGTACCGGTTCATGCACGTTTGCGCCTGTTTTCGCCGGATATTCGCTTTCGACATCGCGGCCGATCATCCGCGAAACCAGCTCGTGCTCGGAGGTTTCGGGGGTTACTTCGAAGGTGCCCTCATGCACGCCGTCGCGCAGGATGGTGACCCGGTCGGCGAGATCGAGGATTTCCGGCAGGCGATGGCTGACATAGACGATCCCGGTGCCCTGGCTTGCGAGGTCGCGCACGATGCGGCTGAGATGCACGACGCCGTCATGGTCGAGCGTGGAGGTCGGCTCGTCGAGGAGCAGCACCCGCGGGCGCGACAGCAGCGCCTTGACGATCTCTACGAACTGGCGATGGGCGGGCGTGAGATCGCCGACCAGGCTTTTCGG
This sequence comes from Martelella limonii, assembly GCF_013344475.1. GTDB lineage: Bacteria > Pseudomonadota > Alphaproteobacteria > Rhizobiales > Rhizobiaceae > Martelella > Martelella limonii. Next base: position 38,161 of record NZ_JABUOU010000010.1, read on the forward strand.
GGAAATGGAAAGGCCGAAGGGCGCAAGCTTTTCCTCCGCCCAGCGGGTCATGTCGCCATAGGCGACCGTTCCTGGGGCAGTTGCGAGATAAAGGTTCTGGGCAACCGTCAGTTCGCGCACAAGGCTGTCGTCCTGGTAGACGGTGGCAAGGCCGAAGGTCAGCGCCTTGCGGGGATCGGCGCGGTCGAGCTTCTGACCCGCGATCTCGACAGTGCCCTCGTTCTGGGCGATCGCGCCGGAGGCGATCTTCATCAGGGTGGACTTGCCTGAACCGTTTTCCCCGAGAATGGCGTGAACCTCGCCCGCGCGGCAATCAAAGCTGAACCGATCCAGCGCCTTGACGCCCGGATAGGTCTTGGAGACGTCGCGCATCGCCAGAACGATTTCGGACATGAATTTCCCTCCTCCCGATAAAAGAGGCATGGCGGACGCGCCGCCATGCCGGTAGCGCGAAATCAGTTGAACATTGCGCGCAGCGTGTCAGGATCGACCATGGTCGAGACCGAAACCTCGTCCGGCAGGGTCGGGTCGCACTGGTCGACGGAGGCCTGCTTCATCGAGAACGGCACGTCGAGATTGGCGGGGATGTCCTCGCCCGCAAGCGACATCATCGCCGCCGTCAGCGCCAGGCGTGCCTGGTAGTTCTGGCCGGAGGAGTAGAAGATCTTGAAGTTCGGATTGTTGGCCGCCTTCATGTCGCAGAACAGACCCTGTTCGTCGGTGCGTAGCGCCACGACGATGTCGAGCGGCTTGTTTGCCGACTGATAGGCACGCACGCCGCCGCGGAAGCCGTCGGCATAATCGTAGATGTAGCCGTCGATATTGTCGAAGCGCGACAGGATCGCGGAAACGGCCGAGAACGTGCCTTCCTGGGTCCAGTTTGTGTCTTCCGTCGCAACGATGTCGAGACCGCCGATTGCGGCGGCTTCTTCCTTGGCGCAGCCCTGCCAGGTGGAAGACAGCGGGTTGCCGGGCGTGCCGCCGAGCGCTGCGATATTGGCAGCATCGGGATTGCCGGTGCGGATCGCCTTGACGAATTCCTTGCCCAGCTCGCAGATGTTTTCCGAGATATTGGTGACGTAGTCCTCGCCCGGCGTGCCGGCGACGGTGCCGTTATGGAGCACGACGGTGATGCCGGATTCGGTGGCTTCGCGGATCGACGGCGCGAGCGCCTCGCCATGGTCGGCAAAGGTCACGATCACGTCGACGCCCTGGGCGATATAGGCGCGGAAATCCGAGAGTGCCTTGGCGGCGTCACCGCGCGCCGAGGTGTAGGAAATCTTGCCGATTTCCGGATAGGTGAGCGCCTGCATGATGAATTCCATCTTGGTGACTTCACGCCAGACATTCTCGCCGAAGCCATCGGCATAGGCGACCGTCAGTTCGCCGCCGGTGCCGGTGTCGCACTGGTTGTTCTTCCAGCATTCGATCGCCTTGGCGCGCATCTCGTCGCTGACGGGAAGCGCTGCCCGGTCGAAGGTCTCGATGAAGACCGGACCGACATCGGTGGTGCCGAGGCGCGATTGCAGCAGCTCTTCCGCCGTCTGGGCGCTTGCCGCCATCGGTGCGCCAAATGAAAGCAGAGCGAGCGCCGTTGCGCAGGCAGGCCCCTTCAGGCCGTTGAAAATGGTCATTGCAGTTCCTCTCCCTTGTTTGCAGGCCGGCTCGAACCGGCCGGACGGATCGCCACCCGCTTTGCCTGTCTGGCATCAGCGGACAATCGATCCCGCGGCCGCGTTCCTCCGTCGGCCGCTCGTGATCACGAATACTATATTATGGTATTACGGTCATACGTCAATATGATTCAGATCCTCCCGCCCATGGCGATGGTCTGAATGTGCCAACGCCGCCGGCATTGCGGCGGCGTAAGATTCCCATTCCGGAAATTTTTGCCTCCGGCGCTACTGCGCCAGATAGCCGCCATCGATCACGAGTTCGGAACCGGTGATGAAACTCGCCTCGTCGGATGCCAGGAACAGGCAGCCATTGGCGATCTCGCGTGGCGTGCCGGCCCGGCCCATCGGCGTCAAGCCGATCACATAGGCATTGATTTCCGGGGCCTGCGCCTGGGTCAGCGGGGTATCGATGAAGCCCGGATGCACCGAATTGACGCGGATGCCGTCACCGACATAGGTGATCGCGGCATTCTTGGTCATCATGATCACGGCACCCTTGGAGGCGTGATAGGCGTGCGCCCCCGGCACGGCGCCCTTGCCCCAGATCGAGGAGATATTGATGATCGAGCCGGATTTCTTCTCCTGCATGTGCGGAATGACCGCCCGCATGCCGAAGAACACGCCGTCCTGGTTGACGCCCAGCACCTTGCGCCAGTTCTCGGTCGAGCCGTCCGCGACCCCGTCATAAACGGCAATCCCGGCATTGTTCACCAGGCAGTCGATCCTGCCGTGCTCGGCGATGATCTGCCCCACCACCGACGTCCAGTCGTCTTCGTTCGCCACATCGAGCTTCACGCCGGAAACGCCTTCAGGATAAACCCCCTCAGGATTGCTGGTGCTCCCGGCATAGACGATGGCGCCTTCCTCGTGGAACCGCTCGACAATGCCGAGCCCGATCCCGCGTGAGGCGCCGGTCACCAGCGCAACTTTTCCTTCAAGCCTCATATCTTTTCCTCCCAATGAAATAATCCGCGCCCTCCGCGCCATAATCCGGTATTACAGTATTATGATCGCATGCGAAAGCCCTGCCCGTGAGGAGTTCAGCCGAAGTTTGGAAGCTGCTGTGACGAAAATTTTCCAGAATGGTCGAAACTGCTTGCCCCGCGATTTCGGCAAGGTCCTAGGGTCTGAGAAAATCAATCCTGGGAGGAAAGCCATGTCTGCCAAAATCGGCTGGATCGGTGTGGGGAAAATGGGCGCGCCGATGGCGGGCCATCTGCTTGCGGCCGGCCACGACCTCACCGTCTTCGATACCAATGCCGTCAATGTCGCCGTCATGGAACACGCGGGTGCGCAGGTCGGCGATACGATCGAGGCGGTCGGACAAGCCTCTGAACTGGTGTTTACCTCAATCCCGGACGACAACGCCCTTCAGGGCGTGATCAAGGCACTGGCCCCGGCGATGGCAAGTGGCACGATCCTGATCGATACCAGCACCGTCAGCCCGGACGCCTCGCGCAGCGCGGCGGAGGTGTTATCGGCACATGGCATTCGTTATCTGCGCGCGCCGGTTTCAGGCAGCACCACCATTGCCGCCGCAGCAGGCCTGACCGTGCTGGCCTCGGGCGACCGCAGCGCCTGGGAGGAAGCGGAGCCGCTGATCGCCCGCTTCTCCGGCGAGCGCTTCTATCTCGGTCCCGCCGATGAGGCGCGGTTCATGAAGCTGGTGCTGAACACGCTGGTGGGCGGAGCTGCGTCGCTGCTGGGCGAGGCGATCCTGCTCGGCGAGCGCGGCGGGCTTGACCGCGCCGCCATGATGGACGTCATACTGAAAAGCGCCGTTGCCTCGCCTTTGCTCGGCTACAAGCGCGAGACCGTGGTGGTGGATGCGACCGTGCCTGCCTTCAGGCTCGACCAGATGGTCAAGGACTTCTCGCTGATCCTCGATGCGGCGCATACCGAGAAGATTGATATGGACGTGAGCGCCCTTATCCTGAAACAGTACCGGGCGGCGGTGGAAGCAGGCTGGCAGGGGCGCGATTTCTTCGCGCTGGTCGACTGGATCAGGGATACGTCGTCGCAACCCGGCTGATACGCCGGTCTTTGGGAGGAGACCGCGGAATGACCGAATATGAGATGCTGCGCATCATCGATTTCCTGAACAGCCTCACCAGGCCGTTCGGAACGGTCGTGGCCGACAGCAGGGGCGACCCGGTCTTCCAGCTGACGCTTTCCCTGATGCAGGCGCATCTGACCGGCCGCGACATCACCAAGAGCGCGCTTGCCGAAAGCGGCGGCGTGCCGTTCGTCACCGCCATGCGCCATGTCACCCAGATGATCGAGGACGGAAACATCGTGCTCGATCCGCGCACGGCCACGGGCCGCAGCTTCTATGTCCGTCCGAGCGAGCAGTTGCAGCAGCGCTTCATGGATTACTGCCGCAGCGTCAAGGCCACGATCGGGCGTACCTTCGGCACCATCACCTCGGATGAGGACGTCGACGAGTTCTATTTCGGCGGCTCCAACTTCTCGCGCGTGGTGATCCCGCCGCCGCGGCTGCAGAGCCACCACGCCTCCGGCGCCAAGGAATTGCGGTTCCTGTTCCGGAAGGACAATTATTTCGAGGCGCTGCGCAACACCTGGGCGGATCTGCGCGCCAATATCGGCTCGATCCAGAATGTCGACCTGTTGCCGCTGCCGCAACTTTACGACCGGATCATCGAAAACGGCGCCCGCAAGAGCTCCGAATTCGATGTCATCTGCGTCAACAAGCCATGGGTCGGCGATCTGGTCGATCGCGGTCTGGTGCGCCCACTCGATCCGCTGATTGCCGAAAGCCGGATCCAGCCGCTCGATTTCTCGCCGATGGTGTGGGATTCGGGCGCCTGGCAGGGCACGCAATATGGCGTGCCGATCTACACCACGGTCGAGCTGTTCCTGGCGCGACAGGACATTTTCGAACGCGCCGGCCATGCCTATCCGCGCACCTTCGACCAGGTCATCGATGCGGCGAAGGCGCTGCAGCGCCCGTCCGAGGGGCTTTATGGCGTCGCCTGGAATGCGGCGAAGGGGATGCCGATCGCCAGCACCTTCATGGTTCTGCTCGGCTCCTGCAACACCGCCTGCCTCAACCTGCCGCGCCGGCGCATCCACATGCCGATGCATGATCTGGTCTCCGACAGGCTGCGCGGCCAGGTGCTGACCGATCAGGCCTTCGAGGTGCTGGACTACATGCACCGCCTCGTCGGCGTGTCGGAGCCGAACATTCTGACCATGGACTGGGACCGCCGCGTGGACGCGCTTCTGACCGGCAAGGCGGTCATGGGCTATTGCTGGTCGATGCATGCAGCCCTGATGGAATATCACGTCAAATCCGTGGTGTCCCGGCGCATGCGCTATCTCGAACAGCCGAAGGGCAGGGCCGGCATGCACGCGAACCCCGTTGGCGGCTTCCATCTGATGATCCCGTCCAATCTCGATGAAGAGCGCGTGGCGCTCGCCTTCGATGCGATCAGCTGGATGTGTTCTCCGGAAGTGATGAAGGAGCATGTCTCGGAAGGCTTTCCGGTGGCGCCGCGCTTTTCGGTCGCAGCCGACCCGGAAGCGGCGGCAAGCTCGCCGGTCATGGGCGTCGTCGCAAGGCTGCTCAAATCCAACTCGGTCTGCACCTGGTCGCGCCCGGCCGTGCCCGAATATCACGGGATCGAGGCCGTGCTCGGCCGCGAGATCCATGCCGCATTGCGCGGCGACATATCCGACCGCGAGGCGCTGGAGCGCGCCCAGCGCGCGATCGATGGCCTGCTTTCGACCCGTCAGCTCGCCGCCGAAAACTATGCCTGATCACCTGCTGAAAGAGATACAATGACCATCAATGATGACTTCGTCTTCAAGGGAATTCCGACCCGCGTGCTGTTCGGCGCCGGCACGCTCGCCCGCGCCCGCGACGAGGTGGAAAAGCTCGGCGGCAAGGCCGCGCTCGTGCTCTCCACGGAACATCAGAGTGCCGAAGCCGAACGCATGGTGGACGATCTCGGCGCTCTTGCCGCCGGCCGTTTCTGCGAGGCGGCGATGCACACGCCGACGGATGTGACGGAAAAGGCGCTCGGCGTCGCCACATCGGTTGGCGCCGATTGCGTGGTCTCGATCGGCGGCGGCTCCACGATTGGTCTCGGCAAGGCGATCGCGATCCGCACCGGCATGCCGCATCTTGCGATCCCCACCACCTATGCCGGATCGGAAATGACCGACATTCTCGGCGAGACCAAGGATGGCAGAAAGACGACGCGGCGCGATCCGGCGATCCGGCCGAACACCGTGATCTATGACGTGTCGCTGACGCTTTCGCTGCCGAAGGCGCTCACCGTCACCTCGGCGCTGAATGCCGCCGCCCATGCGGTGGAAGCCCTTTATGCGCCGGATGGCAATCCGATCGTCTCCCAGATGGCGGCTTCGGCACTGGAGGCCCTCAATCGCGGCCTGCCGCTGATCATGAAGGACGGAGCTGACCTCGAGGGCCGGCGCCAGACATTCTACGGCGCCTGGCTCTCGGCGATCGTGCTGGGTCAGGCGGCCATGGGCCTTCACCACAAGCTCTGCCATGTGCTCGGCGGCTCGTTCAACCTGCCCCATTCCGAAACCCATGCAATCCTGCTGCCGCATACGGCCGGCTTCAATGCCGGCGCGGCGCGCGCGGCGCTCGCTCCCGCAACCGATCTCTTTGGCGATGATCTCGGCGGCGGTCTCTGGGATTTCGCGCAATCTGTCGGCGCGCCACTCCGGCTGGCCGATTACGGCTTTACCGAGGCCGATATTCCCCGCGCTGCCGAGATCGCCGGAACCGACCGCTACGACAATCCCCGCGATTTCGATGCCGCCGACATGACACGCATCCTGACGGCGGCGCTCAATGGCGACCGCCCCGAGACATTCTGAAAGGCCGAGACATGCACGACCAGACAAGCGAAAGCGGATATTTCACCGAGGCGGAATCCGCCGATGTGGTGATTGCCCGCAATCAGAAAGCCACGGACCAGCGCCTTGCCGAGGTGATGGCGGTGATCACCCGCCACCTCCACGCGGCGGTCAAGGAGATCGAACCCACGGAAGAGGAGTGGATGAAGGCGATCCAGTTCCTGACGGCGACGGGACAGATCTGCAATGAATGGCGACAGGAATATATTCTCCTGTCCGATATTCTCGGCGTCTCCATGCTCGTCGATGCCATCAACAACCGCAAGCCATCGGGGGCGAGCGAATCGACCGTTCTCGGCCCCTTCCATGTCGACGATGCACCGCTGATGGAGATGGGCGCGGATATCTGCCTTGATGGCAAGGGCGAGCAGATGGAGGTGCGCGGCACGATCCGCGATCTCGACGGAAATCCGCTGCCGAACGTGCTGATCGATGTCTGGCAGGCCAATGACGAGGGGTTCTACGACGTCCAGCAGCAGGGCATACAGCCGGAATTCAACCTGCGCGGCCGGTTTCGCACCGGACCGGATGGCACCTACCGCTTCTGGGGCGTCCGGCCGAAATATTACGCGATCCCCGATGACGGGCCGGTGGGCAAGCTTCTCGGCGCGCTCGGCCGTCATCCCTATCGTCCGGCCCATCTCCACTACATTCTGTCGGCTGCGGGCTACAAGACGCTGACCACCCATATCTTCGATCCCGATGATCCCTACATCCATTCCGATGCGGTGTTCGGGGTGAAGGAAAGTCTGATGGCAGCCTTTCAGAAGGTCGACAGTCCGGATGAGATGGCCGCATCAGAGCGCGAGGGCTGGTTCTGGCGCGTCGAGCACGATTTCATCCTCGAGGACGCAGGCCGGAACGGATAGCGAGAGCAGCGGTTCCGGCTTTCACGGAAAGGCGGAACCGCGCTCTGTTTACACGACATGCCGGGCGGCGGATCGCGTCGCCCGGAGCAGCATCAGCCGACGGTGACGCCGCCGCAGACGAACAGCGTCTGGCCGGTGACGAAGCCCGCGCGGTCGTCGCAGAAGAAGCTCACCGCATTGGCGACATCCTCCGGCGTGCCCATGCGGCCGACCGGTATGGCATCGGTGATCGCCTTGGTCTTCGGCGCGCCGGGCGGGTTGTTCTGCCAGAAGGCGGTGGTCGCGATCGGCCCCGGGGCGACGCAGTTGACGGTGATGCCTGCGCTGCCAAGCTCCAGCGCCCAGGTGCGCGCCATCGATTGCGCCGCGCCCTTGGTGGCGCTGTAGAGCGTGCGGTCGAGTTTGCCCTTGGTGACGCGGCTGGTGTTGAAGACGATCCGGCCGAAGCCGTGCTCGCGCATGCCGGGCGCAACCGCCTGGGCGCAGATGATCGATGTCCTGAGATTGAGGTTCATCAGCCGGTCGAAATCTTCGAGCCGGACCTCATCGAGCGGGGCCGGAGCGACGATGCCGACATTGTTGACGAGGCAGGCAATCGGATGGCGACCGACGATGGCGTTGACCGCCGCCTTCGCTGCCTCGGCGTCGAGCAGATCAACCTCGGTCGCGTCGGCCTGAAGCGTTTCGGCCTCGGGGGCGGCGACATCGAGCACGAAAACGCGAAACCCGTCCTGCTGCAGTCTGAGCGCAATCGCCTGGCCGATATTGCGACCGCCGCCGGTGACGATCGCGCATTTCTGTTCATGGGTGGACATGTTCATTTCTCAGGGAAGGAGGCGCGGATTGACCGGCTCGGCGTGGAAACGGAAGGTGCCGTCCTCGGCCCGCACCATGCGGCCAAGCCCCGGATAGGGAAAGTGATAGCCGTGATAGCGGATGTTCTCGTCGGCCACCCTGGCGAAGATCGCGGCCTTGGCATCGGCGCCCATTTGGGGGTCGCTGTCGTAATCCATGTGGAAGAACCATTCGGGATGGTAGGGGTCGTAGATCTGGTGATGGGCGAGATCGCCCGTGAAGATCACCTTCTCGCCCTCGCTTTCGAACAGGAAGGCGGTCTGGCCGGCGCTGTGGCCTGCGGCAGACAGCGTGGTTACCCCTGGCAGGATGGTGTCGCCGATCTCGAACAGATGCAGCCTCTCCCTGTAAGGTTCGACCGCCTCGATCGTGCCTGCCGTCCAGTCCTTGCGGAAATCATTGCGGGAAAGGTTCTCCTTGTCGGTCCATTCGTCCCAGTCGGTCTTCGAGACATAAAGCGCGGCATTGGGAAAGGCCGGTTTGCCATCCGGGAGAAGCAGGCCGAAGGAATGGTCGGGGTGAAGATGGGTCATCAGCACCACGTCGATATCCGCGGCATCGATGCCTGCGGCCTTCATGTTTTCCTGAAGCCGGCCCATCTTGTCACCGAACATCACCGATGTCTGGCCCATGCCGGCATCGATCAGGATCAGCTTTTCGCCGGTATTGACGACGACCGGGTTGAGGTCCATCGGAATGTGATCGGCAGGCAGGAGGTGTTCCCGCTGCAGCGCGGCCATGCGTTCGGGCGGCGCGTTCGGAAAGATGCCTTCATAGCCGTGATGGATGTAGCCATCCCAGAGGGCGGTGCATTCCAGTCCGCCGATATTGAACCTGTGCCAACCCGCATTTTGGGTCTTTTGTTGCCTCGCAGCCATTCTTTTCCTCCCGTATGCTTCACCGTTCCGACAGACGCCGGAGCTGTTAGGCGTCATACCGTAATACGGTATTAATGTACAGAGGTGGCGCCAATGAAAGGCAAGTCTGTCGGTCTGCAAGACCTTAGGCAATTGACGGTATTACGGTCATATCATATCAGTGATGGTAAGACGAAAGACGCCGGGCCGTCCCTCGCATCCCCGGCGAAATCTTGTTAGACCCGTTTTGGGCCTGCCTGCGGGGAGGCAGATCATTTTCGGGCGGGGTGCGTCCCTTCCGGCAGCCGGACCCGGTCCGGAACCAGTATCGGAGAGTTTTATGGCAGGTTCCACAGTCATCGCACGCCAGGCGGCGCCGCTTCGCCAGCAGGTCGTGCGGCTTGTCCGCGAGGATATTCTCGAAGGCGCGCTGGTGCCCGGCCAGCGGCTGATCGAAAGTGCGCTTTGCGAGGCTTATGGCGTGTCGCGCACCGTCATCCGCGAGGCGCTGCGCCAGCTCGAATCCGAGCACCTGATCAGCGTCGTGCCCAATCTCGGCCCGATCGTGACCGTGCTGACCGAGAAGGAAATCCGTTCGATCTATGTCGTCCGGGCAGCCCTCGAAGGCCTTGCCGGACGGCTTTTCGCGCAGAATGCCACGGACAGCCAGTGCGCCAAGCTCAAGAACCTCTCGAAGCGCCTCGACAAGGACTATCGCAAGGGCAATGTCGAAAGCCGCGAGCAGATCAAGGCCGAGTTCTACACGCTGTTGACCGAGGGTACGGACAATCTCGTGCTCGCCGAAAACCTCGCCAGCATGCATGCCCGCATCGCGATGTTCCGCCGCTTCGCCTTTGTCGACGAAAGCCGCATCGAACCGTCGATTGCCGAGCTTGAGGCAATCATCGAGGCCGCTGCCGTCACCCGCGACGGCGATGCCGCCGCTGCCGCCTGCGAGCATCACATCACCCTTGCAGGGGAACTCGCGATCGCCGAATACATGAAGCGCAACAAGGCGATCCTCGGCGAGGACTAAGGCGGGCCGTTTGGTCCGTCGTCGGCCTCAGCCGATCTGCGGGGCTGTGGGTGGGCATGCGCGCGCTTGTGAATTCAATGGATAATCTTCAAGCGCAGGGCGGTCTGCCTGGATCCTCGGGACAAGCCCGAGGATGACCCTTTGGGGGAAGCGGGGCCCGTCGGCGATACCGGTTGGGCCAGTTCACTGACCCACCCTTTCGCGGTGGGAGCCGTCACATGGCGTCTGCCGCCAGCGAGGCTTCTATTCCCAGAAGCTTCTGTCGCCGGCAACGCCGCGGGCGAGCACCTTGCGCACGGCCTCTTCCGTCAATGGCGCCGGATTGTTGAGCACGAGGCGGCTCGCCTTGATGGCCGATCCGGCGATCCTGTCGAAATGGCTCTCATCAATGCCGAGTGCCGTCAGCTCCAGCGGCGTTCCGGTGGCTTCGAGCAGCGCCTCGATGCGGATGATTGCGGCGCGGGCCTGTTCTTCCTGCGAACTGCCCGGTGCGGCAACATCGAGCGCCTGTGCAATGCCTGCAAATTCTGCCGTGGCATAGGGCAGGTTCAGCCGCATCACATAAGGCAGAAGCGCGCCGACGCCGAAGCCGTGCGGCGTGTGGCCGATCGCGGCCATCGGGCTCTGGATCGCATGGGCGGCCGCCGTGCCGGTGGTGTTGATCGCCATGCCGGCGCAATAGGCGGCAAACATCACATCGGCGCGCGCTTCAAGGTCGGACGGCGTTGCGACGACCCGTTCCAGCGAACGGTTCATCAGCTTCAGCCCGTTCTCGCAGAACATGTCGGTGATGCGGTTCTTGCCGACATAGATCTGGGTCGCGATCTGCTCCGGCGTCGGGTTCTTGGGGCGCGCGGTGTAGGCTTCGACCAGGTGCGACAGCGCATCGGCAGCGGTTGCCGCCGTCAATCCCTTCGGGCAGGTCAGCGTCAGTTCCGGATCGATGATGGCGATTGCCGGCTCGATATGGGCATCCGCCACGGCCATCTTCATGCCGGTCTCCTCGTCGAAGACGATGGCAAGGCTCGTCACTTCCGCGCCGGTGCCGCCGGTGGTCGGGATGGTGATCACCGGAATGCAGGGGCCGGGCACGGCGAATTCGCCGAAATAATCGCGCACATCGCCGCCATGGGCCAGCACGGCGGAAGAGGCCTTGGCGAGATCCATGCAGGAGCCGCCGCCGACGCCGATGATGACATCCACCGCCCCGGCCATCGACGCCACGTCCATGACATTGCGGCGCGGCAGGTCGGGCTCGGCCCGGTCGAAGACCGTGACGGCGAGCCCGCTGTCACGCAGGTCTTTTGCCAGCGCCTCGAACTCCGGCGTGGTTGCCATGCGCGCATCGGTAACCACCAGCGCGCGCGTGCCGAAGCCCTTGGCATAGCGGCCAAGCTGGCGCCGCTGGCCGGGGCCGAACAGCACCGTTTTTGGCTGGCGCACGAGGCCCAGCCCAAGCGCATTCTCCATGCCCATCAGATCAGCGCCTCATCAACCGTTACCGCCATGTATTTCGCTTCCATGAACTCGTAGATGCCATCCTGTCCGGCCTCGCGTCCGACGCCCGATGCCTTGGTGCCGCCGAACGGCGCCTTGGGATCGGCCATGATGCCGCGATTGATGCCGACCATGCCGAATTCGAGTTTCTCCCCGAAGGTGAGCGCACGCGAGAGGTTTTTCGTGAATACGTAGGATGCGAGCCCGAAATCGCTTTCATTGGCAAAGGCCAGCGCTGCTTCCGGTCCATCGATGGCGAAGATCGTCGCGATCGGCGCAAACAGCTCGTTCGAGCACATCACCGCGTTGCGGCCTTCATAGCGCACCACGGTCGGTTCGAAGAAGAAGCCGTCGCCTTCGACCGCATGCCCGCCGGCAAGAAGCGTGCCGCCGGCATCGGTCAACTGTTTCAGCGTCTCGCTCAGCCGGTCGCGCTGCTTTGCCGAGATCATCGGGCCGACATCGACGGCGCCCATGCCGTCGCCGACGGTCAGCGCCTTGACCTTGGCCACGAACTTCTCCGTGAATTCGGCCTCGACCTTGCTGTCGACGATGATCCGGTTGGCGGCAACGCAGGCCTGGCCGGCATTGCGGAACTTGCAGATGATCGCCTGCTCGACCGCGAGATCGATATCGGCATCGTCAAGCACGATGAACGGGCCGTCCCCGCCAAGCTCCATCGAACAGCTCAAGATGTTGCGCGCGCCCTGTTCCATCAAGAGGCTGCCGACGCGGGTCGAGCCGGTGAAGGATACCTTGCGAAGCCGCTTGTCCTTCAAGAGCGGCTCGGACACGCCGGATGAACTGGTGGTATGCAGCAGGTTGGCAACGCCTGCCGGGAAGCCTGCATCGTGCAGAACCTGGGTAAACAGCGCGCCGGTCAGCGGCGTTTCCTGCGCGGTCTTGGTGATCGTGGTGCAGCCGGCGGCAAGGGCGGCGCCCGCCTTGCGCACGATCATCAGCAGCGGGAAGTTCCACGGCGTGATCAGCAGGCAGGGGCCGATCGGCTGGTGCTTGACCACCACCCGGAAACCGCCATTGGAACTGTCGGAATAGGAGCCGTGGATATGCGCGCTCTGTTCGGCAAACCACAGCAGGAAATCCGCTGAAAGCAGGAATTCGGCGCGCGATTCCGTCAGCGGCTTGCCGCTTTCAAGCGTCATGACCTTGGTGAAGGCTTCCTCGCGCTCGAGCATCAGCCGGTAGGCCGCGTGCATCAGCTTCGCGCGGGCGCGCGGCGCGACCGATGCCCATTGGGGCTGGGCCTTCGCCGCCGCATCGAGCGCTTTGATCGCGTCTTCGGAGCCTGCATGGGAGACGGTCGCAAACGGCTTGCCATTGGCCGGGTTCGTCACTGAAAAGGTGGACGGCCCCTCGACCCAGGCGCCATTGATATAGAGCCTTGTATCCGGCATCAGGGCGGCGTCGGCCGCGTCGATCCGGCCCGGACTTTGTGTGTTCATGTCATGCGATCCTTCGTGCAAGCGCGCAACAGCGGCTACTCCTCAATATCGTAATACGGTATTATAGGAATATGATGATGACAAGGCCGATTTCGTCAAATGCCGCGATTGACGATAATACCGTAATACCATATGAGTGTCCCGACAAGATCGCCGGGACGGAGGCCGCGAGGGAGTGCGGACCCGACAATACGCCCCGGCGGCGGCCTTGCGCCGCAGGTTTTTACGAGAATGGGAGGTTCCATCATGAACGCGGTATCGCACAATCATCACGAGCTCGATGTGGCCATCATCGGCACGGGCGTCGGAGGCCTTTACGCGCTCCACCGCATGCGCAATGTGCTCGGCATGAACGCCGAGGCCTTCGACGATGCGGATGGCGTCGGCGGCACATGGTACTGGAACCGCTATCCCGGCTGCAGGGTCGATACCGAATCGACCGTCTATACCTATTCCTTCGACCTCGACATGTTCCAGAACTGGGAATGGTCGGAGCGCTATGCCAAGCAGCCGGAAGTGCTGAACTATCTCAACGCCGTTGCCGACAAGCACGATCTGAAGCGCTCGATCCATTTCCGCACCCGCATCACCCGGGCCGAATGGCAGGAAGACGAGAAGCGCTGGCTTCTGACCACCGCAAACGGCGATACCGTGAAGGCGAAATATGTGATCGAGGCCGTCGGCCTGCTGTCGTCTTCCTACGCGCCGCAATTTCCCGATCAGGACAAGTTCAAGGGCGAAGTGCTGCTCGCCTCCAAATGGCCGAAGGACGCGCCGGATCTTGCCGGAAAGCGCGTCGGCGTGGTCGGGACCGGGTCCACAGGCATTCAGATCATCACGGCGCTTGCCGACAAGGTCGGCCATCTCCACGTGCTGCAGCGCACCGCGCAATGGGTGGTTCCGCTCGGCATCGGCCCGTTTCCTGCCGAAACCCGCGAAAAGATCAAGTCCGATCCCCATGGCTTCCGCGACTGGGCGCTCAGCACCGCTGCGGTTTTCGGCTTCGATGAAAGCACGGTCTCGGCGTTGGAGGTCGACGAGGAAGAACGCAGGCGCGTCTATGAAAAGGCATGGCAGAAGGGCAATGGCTTCAGCTTCCTGCTCGAGACCTTCTCCGACATTCCGGTGACGGCGGAAGCCAACAAGACGGCCACGGACTTCATCAAGTCGAAGATCGACGCGATCGTCGATGACCCCGAGGTTGCCGACCGGCTGACGCCGCGCGACTATTACGCCAAGCGCCCGCTTGCGGCTGACAATTATTACGAGACCTATAACCGCGACAATGTCACGCTCCACGACGTCAAGGCCCATCCGATCGAGCGCTTTACCGAAAACGGGCTGATGATCGACGGCAAGGAACTCGCCCTCGACGTGGTGATCATGGCGACCGGGTTCGACGCGATGACCGGCAATTACCTGAAGATCGACACGATCGGCCGCGATGGCGTGCGCCTCAAGGATGCCTGGAAGGACGGTCCGCGCGCCTATGCCGGCATGTCGATTGCCGATTTCCCGAACCTCCTGATGGTCTTCGGCCCCTTCAGCCCGTTCACCAGCCAGCCGCTGGTCCATGAATGGCAGGTCGACTTCCTGAGCGACATGATCAGGCGGGCAGAAGACGGCAACGGCATCATCGAGACCAGCAAGGAGGCGCAGGATGGCTGGGTGCGCATCTGCCAGGAGGGCATGGCCGGAACCCTGTTCCAGGTCACCGACAGCTGGATCAACGGCGCAAACATTCCCGGAAAGCCCCGCACCTCGATGTGGTACATGGGCGGCATGGGCAATTACATGAGCGAGATGAACGAGATCCGCGATGATGGCTATCGCGGCTTCCGGATCGGCTGAAACGCAGGCCACAAAACAACACCGCCTCCCGAAAAGGAGGCGGTGTTTTGCGTTTTGCGCGGTGACCGGCCTTTAGCGCGAGGCCGGGCCGGTCGCCAGCGTCACATGTTGTCGATGCGGTCCTGCAGCAGGCGGAGCTGCTGCCTCAGATCGTCGAGATCGCCGGTGACGGTGTGGATCGCGGCCATCTCGTCGTCCTCATCTGGGGCGCGGTAGCTGGTGGCGCCGAGGGCGCGGGACGCCTCTTCCTTGCGGTAATATTCCCGCTTCAGCGGGTTGGCGTAGAGCGCCTTGTCCATCTGCTCGCGCATATGGGCCTGCTGCTCGGAGAACGCCTTCATGGCGTTGTCGAGAAAGCCCGGCAGCATCGCCTGCATCTGGTCGCCGTAATAGCCGATGATCTCGCGCAGGAACGACACTGGCAGGATCGCCTGGTCGGATTTCGCTTCCTGTTCGAAAATGATCTGCGTCAGCACGGTATGGGTGATGTCGTCGCCGGCCCTGGCGTCCTTGACGGTGAAATCCTCTCCCTTTTTCACCATGTCGGCCAGGTCCTCCAGCGTGACGTAGCTGCTGGTGCCGGTGTTGTAGAGCCGGCGGTTGGCATATTTCTTGATGATGGTCGGTCCGTCGCTTACGGGCATAGTGCCTCCTCCCCGCGATCTGTTTCCTCTTCCCGTCCTGATGTAACTCCAAAAAAGCCCCCGATACAATGATTTTGTCGCATTGCAGCGATGGCGGCGGGCCGGTCGGCCGCGGGGTGGCAATCGTGCCGCCGCACCGCGTTTGACTTCCCTTCCGCGCTTTTGCACAGTGCCGGAAAACAACAACCGCGGGAGGGCGGCATGGCCGGTTCAGGGATCGTTATTGCAGGTGCGGCGCGCACGCCGATCGGGGTCATGGGCGGGGCGCTTTCAGGTGTTCCGGCCCACGAACTGGGCGCGGTCGCCATCGCCGAAGCGCTTGCGCGTGCTGGAGTTTCGCCAAATGCGGTCGATGAGGTGATCCTCGGGCAGGTGCTGACGGCGGGCTGCGGGCAGAACCCGGCGCGCCAGGCGGCGATGGCGGTCGGCATGCCGCAGGAAAAGACCGCTTTCGTCATCAACCAGCTCTGCGGATCGGGCCTGCGCGCTGTGGCGCTCGGCATGCAGCAGATTGCAGCGGGCGATGCGGAGATCGTCGTTGCCGGCGGCCAGGAGTCGATGTCGCTGTCGCCACACTGCACCCATCTTCGCAGCGCAACGCGCATGGGCAATGCCGAACTGGTCGACACCATGCTGAAGGACGGGCTGCTAGATGCGTTCTATGGCTATCACATGGGCATCACCGCGGAAAACGTCGCCGAGCGTTGGGAGCTTTCGCGCCAAGCGCTGGATGAATATGCCGCGCGCTCGCAAAACCGCGCCGAGGCAGCGCGTACCGCAGGCCGATTTGAAGACGAGATCGTGCCGGTGACGGTCGCGAGCGGCAAATCGGAGACCGTGATTGCGCAGGATGAGGGCATTCGCGAGGGCATGACGCCGGAAGCGCTGGAGCGGCTTCGCCCCGCCTTCATGGATGGCGGCCGCGTGACCGCCGGCAATGCCTCCGGCATCAATGATGGTGCGGCGGCACTGGTGCTGATGGACGAGGCCAATGCGGAACGGCGCGGCGTCGCGCCGCTTGCACGGATCGCGTCCTGGGCAACGGCGGGTGTCGATCCGCAGATCATGGGCACTGGACCGATCCCGGCATCGCGCAAGGCGCTCGCAAAGGCCGGCTGGCAGTTCGCCGATCTCGATCTCGTCGAAGCCAACGAGGCCTTCGCGGCGCAGGCGCTCGCCATCACCCGCGATCTGGAGCTCGACCCGGACAAGGTCAATGTCAATGGCGGCGCGATTGCGCTCGGCCACCCGATCGGGGCGTCCGGTGCGCGTGTGCTGACAACGCTGGTCTATGAAATGCAGCGCTGCGGCGCGAGAAAGGGCCTGGCAACGCTCTGCATCGGCGGCGGCATGGGGGTTGCGATGTGCGTGGAGCGCTTCTGAGCGTTCTAAGAGCAAAAAAATAAAAGGCGTCGCGCGAGGGCGACGCCTGGATCGACGAGCGGGGTTGAACGCTTCGAGCCGATCTTGACGCGACATCCAGATGACGCGCGCCGCTTGAATGAGCACCGGCAGAATTCGCTCTGCCGGCGCAATCAGTTTTGAATCAGTCTCAATTAGCGGACGGCAGCGCCAACGCCAGCGCCGATCAGGCCGCCGGCAACAGCGCCCGTCGCATTGCCGGTCACGGCAGCGCCGGTGGCGGCACCAAGACCACCGCCAATGGTGGCGTTGCGCTGCTGCGTGGTGCAGGCTGCAAGCGGAATGAGAAGGGCGAGGGCGAGTACAGTCTTTTTCATATTCTCAGATCTCCGTGATGTATCAGATGTAGCCGACAAGCAGCAGGATGATGACGATCAGCAGCACGAGGCCAAGACCGCCCGACGGACCATAGCCCCAGTTGGCGGAATATCCCCAACGCGGCAATGCGCCGATCAGAAGCAATATCAGAATAATAAGAAGAATGGTGCCCAGCATTGAATTCCCTCTCGATCAGAATGATTGGACGCTAAACGCGGCCTTTCGCCGGTTTGTTCCCCCGGTCTCCGCATTTAATTGGTGCGACAAATGGTTAACGGTCATCGCCGTTGAGGGCCGGCAAATACCTGAAAAATATGGTTAAAGAAGTCTTACTCCACCAGATGTAGCGGTGAACAAAACGGGAAAACGGGCAGGTAAGCGATTCGTCGCCGATTCGTTCCGGCTTTGACCTGAAGGTTAACGCCAGCCCGACTCGGGGCCTTGTCCGGGGTATCCGCCCACTCAGAAAATGCGTGCGTCAAAGGTTAACGTCGCCGGGCGCAATTCGGCCTTTGCCGGCGATGACTGGAAATTGCGAATCCAGATATGGGCGCATGAACGCGCATCTGCGCAACATCTAGCCGTGAACAAAAAGGGAAGACGGGCGAGTCAGCGATTCGTCTGTGATTCGTTCGCATCTGTTCCAGATCTTAACGCAGCAGCGTTTTTTGACCTCTAAATCCTGCACGGGCCTTGCTTGTGGCCCGCGCACAGGCCATCTATAGAAAAAGCGGTCGCAGCCGGCACGATGAAGCCGACAGGCGCGACGATTGGAGACAGGCCGGGGGCGAGGATTTGGCCCTGACCACACGATTTGGGACCGGACATTGAATTCTGAAGCAATGATCTTGAGCGGACGCGGTGTCACCGCGATGCTCGGTCCGACCAATACCGGCAAGACCCATTTTGCAATCGAGCGCATGGTGGCGCATTCCTCCGGCGTGATCGGCCTGCCGTTGAGGCTGCTTGCGCGTGAGGTCTATACCCGCATCGTCGAGCGCGTCGGCGTCAACAATGTCGCTCTGATCACCGGCGAGGAGAAGATTGCGCCGCCGAAGGCGCGCTTCAGCGTCTGCACCGTGGAAGCGATGCCGCGCGAGACAGACGTTGCCTTCGTCGCCATCGACGAGGTCCAGCTTGCCGGCGATCTCGAGCGCGGCCACATCTTCACAGACCGGATCCTGCATCTGCGCGGGCGCGAGGAGACGCTGCTTCTGGGCTCCGCCACGATGCGGCCGATCCTGCAGAGCCTGCTGCCCGGCATTTCCGTGATCGAGCGGCCGCGTCTCTCCCAGCTTTTCTATGCCGGTCAGAAAAAGATAACGCGCCTTCCGCGCAGGTCCGCGGTCGTCGCGTTCTCCACCGATGAAGTCTATGCGATCGCCGAGCTGATCCGCCGTCAGCGGGGCGGGGCAGCCGTGGTGCTCGGCGCGCTCAGCCCGCGCACCCGCAATGCCCAGGTCGAACTCTACCAGAACGGCGATGTCGAATATCTCGTTGCCACCGACGCGATCGGCATGGGTCTCAATCTCGATGTCGACCATGTCGCCTTTGCCCAGGACCACAAGTTCGACGGCCACCAGTACCGCAATCTCAATCCGGGCGAACTCGGCCAGATCGCCGGCCGCGCCGGCCGCCACATGCGCGACGGCACCTTTGGGGTGACGAGCCGGGTGGCGCCGTTCGACGATGAACTGGTCGAGCGGCTGCAGTCGCATCACTTCGATCCGGTCCGCGTGCTGCAGTGGCGGTCCAAGTCGCTCGACTTCTCCTCGCTCGCCGGTCTGAAGGCGAGCCTCGACGATGTGCCCCGGGTCCAGGGGCTGACGCGGGCACTGCCTGCCGTCGACCAGCGCGCGCTCGAATTCCTGGCCCGCAACCCGGAGGTCGCCGGCAAGGCGGACCGCAGGCAGCGGATCGAACTTTTGTGGGAGGCCTGCGCGCTACCGGATTATCGCCGGATCACGCCCGCCCAGCATGCGGAGCTGATTGCCTCCCTCTATCTTGATCTGGTCAGAAATGGCACGGTGGACGAGGATTTCCTGGCAGCCCAGGTGCGTCATGCCGACCGTACCGATGGCGAAATCGATACGCTGTCGGCGAGAATCGCCCAGATCAGAACATGGACTTATGTGTCGAACCGGCCCGGATGGCTTGCCGATCCGACACACTGGCAGGAAAAGACACGGAAAATCGAGGATCGGCTGTCGGATGCGCTGCATGAGAGGTTGACGAAACGCTTCGTTGACCGCAGGACATCTGTGCTGATGAAGCGCCTGAGAGAGAATGCGATGCTTGAAGCTGAAGTGAGCGTAAATGGTGATGTCTTCGTGGAAGGACATCATGTGGGGGAACTGGCGGGCTTCCGTTTCAAAGCCGTGGCCGGGGCCGAGGGTCCCGATGCCAAGGCCATTGAAGCTGCCGCGCAAAAAGCGCTGGCGCTGGAGTTCGAGGCTCGCGCCGCGCGGCTGCACGCCTCCGGCAATGGCGACCTGGCGCTCGATGCCTCGGGCACCGTGCGCTGGCTCGGTGATCCCGTGGCCCGTCTGGTCGCAACCGACAATGTTTTGAAGCCGCGGGTGATCCTGCTGGCCGATGAACAGCTGACGGGGGCTGCGCGCGATCATGTTGCCGCCCGCATCGAGCGTTACGTCAATCACCAGATCCAGACGGTGCTGAAGCCGCTCGACGATCTTGCCAATGCCGAGGATCTCGAAGGCATCGCCCGCGGTCTCGCCTTCCAGCTGGTCGAGGCTTACGGCGTGCTGTTCCGTCGCGACGTCGCCAATGAGGTGAAGACGCTGGATCAGGATGCGCGCGCATCGCTGCGCCGCTACGGCGTGCGTTTCGGCGCCTACCACGTTTTCATTCCCGCGCTGTTGAAGCCCGCACCTGCCGAAATGATCACGCTGCTCTGGGCGCTGAAGAATGACGGCATGGACAAGCCGGGTTATGGCGATCTGATTTCCGTGCTCGCAGCCGGACGCACCTCGGTCGTGACCGAGCCGTCCTACGAGCGCGAATTCTACAAGCTCGCCGGCTTCCGTTTCCTCGGCAAGCGTGCCGTGCGCATCGATATTCTAGAGCGTCTCGCCGATCTGATCCGTCCGCTGACCCAGTGGAAGCCCGAAACCGGCACGCCGCGCCCGGAAGGCGCCTTTGACGGCCGCCGGTTCGTCACGACGCCCGCGATGATGTCCATCCTCGGCGCAACGGCCGATGACATGGAAGAGATCCTGAAGGGTCTCGGATATCGCGCCGATACGGCAACGGAAGCCGAGGTTGCCGAGATTTCGGACATCCAGGCCTCCCGTGATGCCGAAAAGGCTGCGCGTCAGGCGCCGAGCGGCGTGACGGTGGAGACGGTCGCCAAGAAAGCTGCAACAGAAAAGCCGGTCGATGCGGAAGGCGAAGCCGACGCTGCACCCGAGGCTGAGACCGGGGCGCCTGCAACGGACGCTTCCGCAGGCGCCGCCGAAACGTCCGCCGCGCCGGAGGAAAAGCCCGCCGAGGCCGCCGAGGAAGAGGCAAAGCCGGTTCTCCTGTGGCGTCAGGCCGGCCGCAACGAACGCAACGCGCCCCGCCCCCAGCAGGGCCGTGGCCAGCCGCGCGGCGAAGGCCGCGGGCGCGGTCAGCAGGGCGGCCGCAAGGGCGGCGATCGCAACAACGAAGCCAATGAGCGTTCCGGCAAGGGCGGTGGCAAAGGCCCGGGCAAGGGTCCGCGCCGCGAACGCAATGACGATCAGGCCAATCAGCGTCCGCCGCGGCGCGAGAAGGACAAGCCGGTCGATCCCGATTCGCCCTTCGCCAAGCTCGCTGCGCTGAAGGCGCAGATGAAACGCTGAAGCTGCCGAAGCGATGACGGATACCGCCGAAAGACAGCGCATCGACAAGTGGCTGTTCTTCGCGCGCATCGTGAAATCCCGCTCGCTCGCGCAGAAAATGGTGCGCGACGGGCAGGTCCGGCTCAACGGCGCGCGGGTGATCCGCCCGAGCGTCGACGTCGGCGACGGTGACCGTCTGGTGATTGCGCTCGAACGCCGCGACCTCCATCTGATCGTGCGCGCTGCGGGCGTAAGGCGCGGACCGTATGCGGAGGCGCAGACGCTTTACGAGGATGTCAGCCCCCCGCCTGAAGCGCGCGAGGCGCTGTCCGCCTTCGAGCAGGCCCAGCGCGTGCCGGGTTCCGGGCGGCCGACCAAGAAGGAACGCCGCGAGCTTTCGAAGTTGCGCGGGGACTGAAACCTTCGGGCGGTTTGGAAAGTTCTACCCGTCCGGGCCGGGTTTCGAGCATGAAATGGTCTTGCCGGGCCGTTTGAAAGCCGGTACTCCCCGATCAGAGTTTATGGACGCAAAGCCCCAAACGGGCCGGTTCACGGTTCTGACGGGTTGCGCCGCAGGTTTCTGGAGTTCTTCATGACCTATGTCGTGACCGATAACTGCATCAAGTGCAAATACACCGACTGTGTCGAAGTCTGCCCTGTCGACTGCTTTTACGAGGGCGAGAACTTCCTCGTGATCCATCCCGACGAGTGCATCGACTGCGGGGTTTGCGAGCCGGAATGTCCCGCCGAGGCGATCAAGCCCGACACCGAGCCGGGTCTCGACAAGTGGCTGAAGCTGAACGCCGATTTCTCCGAATCCTGGCCGAACATCACCATCAAGAAGGAGCCGCTTCCCGAGGCGGAGGAGATGGATGGTGTCGAAAACAAGTTCGAGAAGTACTTCTCCGAAAAGCCTGGCGCAGGCGACTGAGTGGTCGGCTTCGGGCGTTGACGCCCCGTCAACAAAGCCTGAATTTTTCGGAGCCGACGGCAATTTTAGGCTTGGCGAATGGTGGCAATTCCGCTAGGTGTCGGCCATGGACCACGTTCCCGTCTGTGACAACGCGTCACGGGCGCACGGCTCATTGATTTCTGCTGCGCGTCGTGCTATATAATTGGCACTGACCCATAAAACGGCAGCATTGCCCGTAAAGCCGAAGAAAGAAATCAACCCAAGCGTCGGATAATCGGATTTTTTGAAGTGCTTCTGCCTTCAGATCACGGTTTCGTGACGTTTTTCGTTGCCCGTTCGATGGATACAGTGGGTGGCAACCTCCGTTGCCCCACCCTCCGGAGCATGCATGTCCGGAACCGGCGCCCGCCGGATGCGTAACAGGGAGTTTTTGAAAGCCTATGACAGTACAACAGAAAAAGCCTGCCGGCCGCCACGGTTTCAAGCCCGGTGAATCCATCGTCTATCCTGCCCACGGCGTTGGCACGATCAGCGCGATCGAGGAGCAGGAAGTGGCCGGCATGAAGCTCGAGCTCTTCGTTATCGAATTCGACAAGGACAAGATGCGCCTGAAGGTGCCGGTTGCCAAGGCCATGAGCATTGGCATGCGCAAGCTTTCGGAAACGGATTTCGTCGAGCGCGCGCTGAAGGTTGTGCAGGGCAAGGCCCGCGTGAAGCGCACCATGTGGTCGCGCCGCGCCCAGGAATACGACGCCAAGATCAATTCCGGCGACCTGATTTCGATTGCCGAAGTGGTTCGTGATCTCTATCGCGCCGAAAACCAGCCCGAGCAGTCCTATTCGGAACGCCAGCTTTATGAGGCAGCGCTCGACCGCATGGCCCGCGAAATCGCAGCCGTCAACAAGATGTCTGATACCGAGGCCGTTCGCCTGATCGAGACCAACCTTGCCAAGAGCCCCAAGCGCGGCAAGACGGCGGAAGAAGAAGACGACGCCCGCGAGGAAGCCGCCTGATCGGCGCTGCTTCTGCACGCATCATTGAAGAAAATCCGGTCTTTTAGGCCGGATTTTTTTATGGACCAGACCTGTTCTTCAAAAAAATGAATTCCATGTTGAACTAAATGGCCCCGAGCCGCGTTCATGATTGAGAGAATGGACGGGACGTAGTCCTGTCCTCTCGTCGACCCGATCACCGCGCCTAACGGGAGCTCTGCCATGGATATCGACGTTCAGGATCACCGTATTGCCAGCGCCGCCATGGCGGCACCCTACCTCACCCGCGAACAGGAAACGGAACTGGCCACCCGCTGGCGGGTGCGCGAAGACAGCGATGCGCGCGACGATATCGCGATGGCCCATCTTCGTCTCGTTGTGTCGATGGCTGGCAAATTCCGCGGCTTCGGGCTTCCGAAATCCGATCTTGTCCAGGAAGGCTATGTCGGGCTTCTTGAAGCGGCCGCCCGGTTCGACCATGAACGCGGCGTCAGATTCTCCACCTATGCAAGCTGGTGGGTGCGTGCCTCGATGCAGGATTACGTGCTGCGCAACTGGTCGATCGTCAGAGGTGGCACAAGTTCTACCCAGAAAGCCCTGTTCTTCAAGCTTCGCCGCCTGCGCGCCAAGATCGCCGCACGCGACCAGAGCATGAGCGCTCAGGCCATCTATGAGGAAATAGCGGCCAGTCTCGGCGTTTCGGTCTCAGATGTTCAGGTGATGGACGCCCGGCTTTCCGGCAATGACGCCTCGCTTCAGGCGCCTGTCAGCGCGGATGGCGAGGATGGTGCGGAGCGGATCGATCTTCTGGTCTGCGATGCGCCGCTGCCCGAAGAGCAGGTTTCCGGCATCATCGATGGCGAGCGGCTGCATCTTCGTCTCAAACGCGCGCTTGGAAAGCTGTCCGCCCGCGAAAACCGCGTCATCCGCGCCCGCAAGCTTGCGGATGACGGCGCGACGCTGGCAGAGCTCGGCGCCGAGCTTGGCATCTCGAAGGAACGCGTGCGCCAGATCGAGAACCGCGCGCTCGAGAAGCTGAAGATGGCCATGACCTCCGAAGGCTCCGTCGAACTCGCGATTGCCTGAGCGCCCATGCAGCTTGCACCGAGCCATCGATATCGGTGAAAGATTCGAGCCGTTCCACATAGCGTGGGACGGCTCGTTTTGTTGTCAAACTTTGCCCTTGAATGCAGGGTCATCCTCGTGCTCGACACGAGGATCCAGGCCATACGGCAAGCGTTCGCAATAATGCCCAGAAGGCACAATCGCTTGAGCTGCCCGGATCAAGTCCAAACATTTCTCCTGCGGGTTCATTTGGCGGATGCATCCGAGCTGTGGCTTTATCGGTAGCCTGAGCCGTTCCGTCAAAGCGGGACGGCTTTACTGCGAAACGATCTTGACCTTGTCGCCAACCGAGAGCGTTGCGCCGGGCGTGATCGCATTCAGCACCTGGAAAAGGGCAAGCTTGCGGTTGGTACCCATCATCTGGGCTGCAATGCTGGCCACCGTGTCGCCAGGTTGTACCGTCACGATCCGGATTCTCAGCGGTTTCAGATTGGCGACCTCGCTTGGCGACAGCTTGTGGAACGAGGAGCGTACCGAGGCGGCAACATTTTGCACCGTGCCGCTGCCGCGCGGGGCGGCGGTCAACAGCCGGTAGATTTCGGCGCCGTCGCGGATGACGGTGACATCGAAGATCCATTCCCCCGCGATCGCGGTGGCGGTGGCCGCCGGCATGCCGTTGACGGTGGTCGTTTCCACCGAGCCGTCCACCAGTCCCGTCACCCATCCGCTGCGCATATAGTCCGCCAGGTCGCGGCGGCCATTGGCCTTGACCCCGTCGAACCGGATCGCGACATCGCCCGGACCCGTCGCGACCACAGCATTTGCCTTGTCCGACATCGAAAAGCCCGGCGGAACCTGGAAGGCGATCTGCAGCTTCGGATGATAGAAATCGCGGTCGCGGATATAGCCCTGATCGGGATTGCTGCCATAGAGCAGGCCATCGATCCCGCTCAGGAAATAGTCGCGGCCGATCTCGGAAGAGCCGACATTGGCATAGAGGGAGGCCTGCTGCGCTGCAAGCTCGATCCGGCGCGGCGTATTGGGGTGGCTCGACAGAAAATCGAGGCTGCCATCCTCGGCACTCGCCGTTTCATACTGGGCATAGGCTGCCATCGAGCGCAGGAAGCGCGAGGCGGCATAGGGATCGTAACCGGCTTCGGCCAGCATGCGGATGCCGATCGCATCGGCCTCGAGCTCCTGCTGCCGCGAGAAGGCGGCAAGGCGCATCTTGCCGCGCGCGGCAATCTGGTCGACCTCCGGATTGCCCGGCAGCACTTCGGAGATCACCTCGTTCGAGATCGCCTCCGCCTCTTCGCGGCGCTGGCGTTCAATGCCGTGATTGGCGGTCACATGCGCCATTTCGTGCGATAGCACGGCGGCAATTTCGGATGCATCCGTTGCAAGCGCCAGAAGGCCGCGGGTCACGTAGAGATAGCCCCCCGGCAGCGCGAAGGCATTGATGCTCGGCGAGTTCAGGATCGTGATCCGGTAGGTCTGGCGCGGATTTTCCGATACGGCCGTGAGAGCGCCTGCCACGCGCGCCACCAGTTTCTCCACCTGCGGATCGCGGTACTGGCCGCCATAGGTCTCGAGAATGCGGGGATGTTCGCGCGCGCCCATCGCGGCATTCGGATCGTTGCGCGTCAGTGCATCGACAGTCTGTTCCGAGACCGCCGGCGTCTCCGGCAGAATGAAGAAAGTATCATTCGTCTGGCATGACGACAGCGCAAGGGCCGCGATCAGGGCGAACACTGAAGGCTGCATGCCCGAAAGCAAGCGGTTGCGTCTGAAATGCGTGTGGCCGCGGCTGACCTTGTTCACCATGCCTGTCGCGTCTTGAAACGCGTCCCTGCTCATTGCCGATCGGAGCGTATCCGGTCGTCTACCCATATTTGACGTTCGCCGCGCCGCCGGTCAATAGCGCGCTGCAAGACGCCCGTCTTCCACAACCAGACGGTGATCCGCAATCGCTTCCACCTCGTCCGGTTCATGCGAGACAATCACAACGGTATTGCCGGATTCGCGATGAAGTTCAAGAAGAAGCCCGCCCATCTCGCTGCGCATCTCCGGATCGAGTGCGGCAAAGGGTTCATCGAGCAACAGTACCGGCCGGTCGCGCACCAGCGCCCGGGCAAAGGCGGCGCGCTGGCGTTCGCCGCCGGAAAGCGTGGCCGGTTTGCGTCTGTCATAACCCGCAAGGCCGACCCGCTCCAGTGCATGGCGTGTGCGCTCTCGCCCGGCGGCATCGAGCTTCAGCGCCGGATCTATGCCGAGTCCGACATTGGTGAAGATGTCGAGATGGGCGAAGAGATTGTTTTCCTGAAATACGACGGTAACCGGACGCTTCGATACATGCAGCGCATTCATGGTCTCGCCGCCGATCCTGACGAGGCCGCTGTCCGGGGTCTCAAAGCCTGCGATCAGATTGAGAAGCGTCGACTTGCCCGAGCCGGACCTGCCGGTGACGGCGGTTACCATTCCGCCCGCAATCGTGGCGTCGAACAGGAACGCCTTGTCGCCGAGACGCAGGGAGACACTCTCAAGCGTGATATCGGCCGGCATGTCAGGCATTGCGGTATCCCTCATCATCTGGCCTCCGGCGCTCTCGTTCCCGCGATCATCAGCACGAGGCAGAGCGCGCCGAGCAGCAGCGCCAGCCCGTCCGCATCTGCGGTGCGATAGCTGCCGAGACGGCTGTAGAGCAGCCAGGGCAGAGTGGTAAGGTCATCGCCGCCGAAGAGCGCAACGGCTCCAAGATCGCCGAGCGACAACGCCATGGCAAAGGAAAGCGCCGTCAGCAGGGGCCGCTTCAGCCCCGGCCAGTCGACGATGCGGATCCGGGCGAGGCCGGAAAGGCCGAGACTGGCCGAAAGCCTTGCGGTGCGAGCCCGGTGCACCGCGATTGCCGGCTGCAGCACGCGCAGCACGAAGGGAAGCGCCATCAGCGCATTGATGCCGGCCACGATCACCGGGGCTGCGGCATCCGTCAGGCCTGCCGGGCGCAGAAGCAGGAACCAGCCCGTCCCAAGGACGATCGGCGGCACCAGCAGCACCAGCGATCCCATGGCTGCGATCGTTGCGCGGAAGCCCCGGGCGGCGGGTCCCGGGCGTTTCGATGCGGCGACAGCGCCGGTCGCGGTGATGAAGGCAAGCGCGATCGCAAGCGAGATCAGGGCGGCGCCAAGCGCGATCCCAAGGCTTGTTGCCGTGGCATGCAGGAAGACCCGCTCGCCGATCAGCCTCAGGAGATCGGCTTTCAGTCCCTTGACGAGGATGATGGCAAGCGGCAGGGCCAGCCAGACGGTGAATGCGCTGATCAGGGCACCGTCCGCAAGCGCCCCGATGCGGCGCGCGCCATCCGGCCGGTCCAGCGCCGTCTCCGCGCTGGAGCCGGGGTCCGAGGCTTTCGGCAGGAAGGCCAGCGCGATCAGCACCGCGCCGGACAGCGCGATCTGCAGCCCCGCAAGGGCGACGGCGCGCGAGGGATTGAAGTCGAACCGGAGCGCCTGGTAGATCGCGACCTCGATCGTGGTGGCCGCCGGCCCGCCGCCGAGGATCAACACGAGCGTGAAGGATGTGGCGCAGAGCATGAAGATCAGCCCGGCAACGCCCGCAATCAGCGGCGCGATCACCGGCCATTCGATGAAGCGGAACACCGCGCGGCCGGGCATGGAGAGCATGGCGGCGGAGCGGAAATATTCCTGCGGCACCCGTTCCAGCCCCGCCAGAAGCAGCCGGGCCGCGAGCGGCAGGTTGAAATAGACATGGGCAAGCAGAATGCCCTGAAGGCCGTAGATCTGCAGCGGACGGCCGAATCCCGCAAGGGTCAGGAGATCGTTGGCGAGCCCCTGCCGACCCCAGATGCCGAGCAGGCCAAGCGCGCCGATCAGGACCGGCAGTCCGAGCGGAACCGCCATCAGCCGCACGATCCAGAGCCTGCCCGGAAAGTGCGGACGCCGCGCAAGCGCGCGGGCGACGGGGATCGCAAGGGCAACTGAGATCACGGTCGAGAGCGCTGCCTGCCACAGCGTGAAGCGGAGGATGCGCCAGATATAGGGCTCGTCGAAGACGGCGACGGCGTCCTCGATCCGTCCGAAACCGGACAGTGCCGCGAGCGCCACGAGGATGAAGCCGAAGACGGCGGCAAGGGCGGCGATCCCGTAGCCATAGCTGCGCTGCCGTTCGGCTGCCGAGATCATCCCTGGTTCATCTCCGGCATAAACCCATCCATCTTCAACGGGCGCTCATCGCGTTCAGCCATTCATCGATCCAGATCTGACGGTTCTCGGCAATCGTCTCCGGCGAAAACTGAAGCGTCTTTTCGGGCTTCACCGCATTTTCGAAGGCTGCGGGCAGCGGATCGGTGGTCGGGGCGACCGGCATCATCCAGTTATGGGTCGGGATCGCATCCTGAAAGCCTGGCGTCAGGATGAATTCGAGAAAGGAGCGCGCAAGCTCCGGATCGTCGGCCATCGCCGTCATCGCGGCAACCTCGATCTGGATATAGAGCCCGTCCTTGAAATCGATCGCCTTGTAGCGGTCGCTGTTTTCCTCGATCTCGTGATAGGCCGGCGAGGTGGTGTAGGAAAGCACCATCGGCGCCTCGCCGCTGGTGAACAGGCCATAGGCCTCCGACCAGCCGGGAGCGACGGTCAGGATCCGGTCGGACAGTTTTTCCCATTGTGCGGCGGCATCATCGCCATAGACGGCCTTCATCCACAGCAGCATGCCGAGCCCCGGCGTCGATGTGCGCGGATCCTCGATCACCAGCTTCTGGTCGGCCGGACCATCGATCAGCTCGTCCAGCGTCGAGGGCGTGTTCGAGATGCTCTTTGTGTCGTAGACGATATCGAAATAGCCATAGTCGAAGGGCACGAACACATCATCTGCGAAACCGCCGGGGATTGCGGCGGCCTCTGTTGCAACGCCGGACTTTGCGAAAAATCCGGTTTCCTTCGCCTCGTGGATGAGGTTGTTGTCGAGGCCGAGAACGATATCGGCGGGGCTCGACTTGCCTTCGAGCTTCAAGCGGTTGAGGAGCGCAACGCCGTCGGCAACGCTCACGAATTTGAGGGTGCAGCCGCACTCGGCTTCGAATGCCGTCTTGACCAGAGGGCCCGGCCCCCATTCGGCATCGAAGCTTTCATAGGTATAGACGGTCAGCACCTTTTCCTCGGCTGCAGCGGCCGGCAGGGCAGCGAGCGTTGCAAGGGCTGCAATGGCAAAAGCTGTGCGGGTCATGATGACGCCTCCTTTTTATTCGATAACAGAATGGGAAAAGGGCGTCTGGCGCGTCTAATCCCTCCGCCGGTGCTAGCCGGATCAGGTTCCTCGGGTTGGCCTCAGGCCTCTCAGCGACAATCGCACCCCGTTAGAGCTGATCCACACCTATCGCGGCGCCCATGCCATTGCAAGAGGCGCCCGATTTGAAAAAATGGCCCGGAGACATTAGGTAAAGGGCGCGTCCGGCGCGCCGGATGCAACATCGTCGTCATGCAAAGATAAGCGTGTCGGCTCATCCTTCAGGGGGCGAAAGCGCTCTGGAAACCGGAAACGGCGTGGTCGCAAGGCGTCCGCGTGCAGTGTACAAAGGAAGGAGCACACGAAATGACTGAAGCCAAAACAGGCGATCTCGTTCGTATTCATTATACCGGAACCCTCAATGACGGTTCCACCTTCGACAGTTCGGAAGGCCGCCAGCCGCTTGAATTTACCGTGGGCGCCGGCCAGATCATTCCCGGCCTCGACCGCGAGATCGCAGGCATGAATGTCGGCGACAGCCGCGACGTCAAGGTCGTCTCGACCGAGGCATACGGTCCGCATGATCCGCAGAAGGTTCAGGTCGTGCCGCGTTCGGCGATGCCGCAGGAGATCGAGGTTGCGCCCGGAATGCAGCTTCAGGCCCGCACGCCCGATGGCCAGACCGTGCCGCTGATCGTGACCAAGGTCGAAGAGCAGGAAGTCACGGTGGACGCCAATCATCCGCTGGCAGGACAGGACCTGAACTTCGCCGTGGAGCTGGTCGAGATCGTCAAGGCAGCCTGACCGAGGGGTGCACGCGACGCTTTTTGCAGATGTGAAAATATTGCGGCGCGAAGGTGGCAGCTTGCCTTTATTTCGCCATTTTTTGGCTGAATGGCTTTGCTGGCAGGGGCTGGGATGCAACTCTGCATGCCGGCCCCTTTTTGGTGAGTGAAAATCAATGCCGGATTCCCGGAGCCTTTGTTCTCTCGACCTTAAAATTTCCTTTTTTTTGTTGGAACCGGAAGCGGTTTTCCTCGTTTGGGAGTCGTTCGCGGCAGCTTTAGCATCGCCAGCATAGCATTGTTGTATTTGCCCTTTCGGCACCTTAAGGGGATAGCCCTGTTGCCCTGCACCATTTCTGATTATCTAGCCATTTGAACCTGACGGGAAATTCGCATGAAGAGACGAACCTTTCTGGCCCAGACAGCGGTTGGCGCACTTGCATTGTCCGGTGTTGCCGGCACGGCGCTTGCGCAGCAGGCTGTCGAACCAGGAAAGATGCCTGAGGCGAACGCCACCGTCGATGCCGGTGGTCCGCCTCCTGACGCCTTCAATTTCGACAAGCTTACGGAGCAGATGAAGGCCGCGGCATCACAGCCCTATGAGGAACCTTCCCAGGAGGTTCCAGCACCTTTCAATGACCTGCAATATGATGACTACCGCGCGATCCGCTACGATCCCAACAAGGCGATCTGGCGTGATCAGTCGGATTTCCAGCTGCAGGCCTTTGCGCTCGGCTGGCTGTTCAAGACGCCGGTCGACATCTACGAGGTTGCCGATGGCGAAGCCGAGAAGCTCGTCTTCACCGGCGATGACTTCATCTATCGCGAGCCGCTGAATGTCGACCAGTTCCATGGCGTCAAGCTGCCGGGCGTGGCAGGCTTCAGGATCAACTATCCGCTCAACCGGCCGGAAGTCTCCGATGAGCTGATCTCGTTCCTCGGCTCGTCCTATTTCCGTGCGCTCGGCCAGGGCAATCTTTACGGGCTTTCGGCGCGGGGCCTTGCGGTCAACACCGCGACGAGCCAGGGCGAGGAATTTCCGCGCTTTTCGGCGTTCTACATCATGCGGCCCGCGTCTGAGAACGACAAGATCACGGTGTTCGCCGCGCTCGACGGTCCGAGCGTGACCGGCGCCTATCGTTTCGTGATCACGCCGGGCAAGAACACCCGCATGGATGTGACGGCGCGACTCTTTTTCCGGAACGATATCGAGCGTCTGGGCGTTGCTCCCATGACATCGATGTTCCTGTTCGGGCCGGCCAATCATCATGCCTTTGATGATTACCGCGAACGGGTGCATGACAGTGAAGGTCTCAAGATTGTCCGGGCCGACGGGACGGAGTTGTGGCGTAACCTGCAGAATGCAAAGTCGCTCGCCAATTCCTTCTTCGGCGAAACCAATCCGCGCGCGTTCGGTCTCTACCAGCGCCACCGCGAATTTGCGGATTACCAGGATGCCGAGGCCCATTACGAACGCCGCCCGTCACTCCTGGTGGAGCCGGTCGGAAATTGGGGCAAGGGAACGATCTCTCTGGTCGAAATCCCGACGGACAAGGAAGTCAACGACAACATCGTTTGCTTCTGGCAGCCCGAAAGCCCCGCCAGGAAGGGCGGTTCCGCCGAATTCGGATACCGGCTGACCTGGGGTACGATCGAAGAGGATCAGGGGCGTCTCGCCCGCGTGATCGATATTCGAAGCGGCGAGGGCGGTGTTTCCGGCGTCGCCAACAAGGACGATAACGTGCGCAAGCTCGTTGTCGATTTTGCAGGCGGGCCGCTCGATGACATGGCACCCGGTTCGGAACTTCAGGAGCGCCTGCACATTACCAATGGAGAGATCGTGCATTCAACGGTGTCTTCTGTCAGGGGCCAGGGTGTCTGGCGGCTGGCGATAGACGTGAAGCCCGCCGGGGATGCACCGGTGGAAATTGTAGCGGCTCTGACAGACGGAAGCCGCGATGTGAGTGAAGTATGGTTATATCAGTGGAGACAAGGCGATGACCAACCAGATTAATGGGTCAGACCATAAGACTGAATTCAGCCGGTTTCTCCCGGCTTCAGCGCCGCTCCCCATGCCCGAGCAGTTGCTCGAGCGTCCGCGCCATCAGGGCGTGATCGCGACGATCCTGTCGCCGGTCATGCTTTGGCAGCGTCCGCGCTCGGCACGGCTTTAGGACAATTGCGGGCCGTCAGAGGCCCGCAATGAGCGGCAAGACATGCGAGCGGGGCTGTGTTCCTCCCAGGGCAGCCCCGCTTTCCACGTTTAAAGGGTAGAAATCCGGTATTCTCTGCCAACCGCGACCCCAAAGGTGCGGTTTTGCGGTTTTAAGGATCACCAATGCTGGCCTTCAGGCGCATATTCTCAGTCGTATTCGCAGCCATCGTTGCCATCGCGGCCTCGCGCCTTGCGATGGACGTTTTCTTTGCCGACGGCACGGACTGGGTGGATTTCGTCCGGATTTTCCTGTGCGCATCGACAGCGGCATGGATCGCGTGGGGTGCTGCGCTCGGCATTGGCGGCTTGATCGGCCGGCGGATGAAGACGCCGCCGCGCGCTTCGCTTTCCGAAAGCGGCCAGGCGGCGCGCACCGCGATCCTCATCCCGGTCTACAACGAAGATCCGCGGGCAACCTTTTCTTCGGCGGCCGCGATGGCGCACTCGCTGGCAAAAACGCCCCATGCCGGGCTTTTCGATATCGCCATCCTCTCCGACAGCCGGGATCCGGAGGTGATTGCCGATGAGGAGCAGTGGTTCCTCGGGCTCCACGCCGAAATGCCGCAGGGCATCGGCGCCTTCTATCGCCGCCGCAGCGACAATACCGGTAAAAAGGCGGGCAATATCGGCGATTTCGTGCGCCGCCACGGCGCAAAATATACCTATATGCTGATCCTCGATGCCGACAGCCTGATGGAAGGCGAGACCATCGTTGAAATGCTGCGGCGCATGGAAGCCGAGCCGCGGCTCGGCCTGTTGCAGACGCTGCCGAAGATCATTGCATCGAAAACCTGGTTTGCGCGGGCGCTGCAGTTTTCCGCAAGTCTGTTTTCGCCGATCTTTACCCGCGGTTTGGCGCGGATGCAGGGCAATGAGGGGCCGTTCTGGGGCCACAATGCGATGGTGCGCACCGTTGCATTCGCCGAAAGCTGCGGCCTGCCCGCGCTGACCGGCGCCCCGCCGTTCGGCGGCCATATTCTCAGCCATGACTATGTCGAGGCTGCCCTTCTGACCCGTCAGGGCTGGATCGTGCGCGTCGATGCCGACCTTGAGGGGTCCTATGAGGAAGGCCCGCAGAACGCCATCGACTATGCCAAGCGCGACCGGCGCTGGTGCCAGGGCAATCTCCAGCATATCCGGCTGCTGACCGCGCCGGGTCTGCATGGCTGGAACCGGTTCACCTTTTTCCAGGGCGTGATGGCCTATCTGAGTTCGCCGCTGTGGATGGCTTTTATCGCCGCCTCTATCGTGGCGCCCCTGTTTGCGCCGGCGATCGACTATTTCCCGAGCCCCTATCTGCCGGCGATCTTCCCGCGCGCGCAGACGGCGCTTGCCGTGACGCTGCTGGTCGGCGTCGGCGGTCTTCTGATCGGCCCGAAGTTGCTGATTGCGCTCCGCTCCGGCGTAACCGGCGAAGCGCGCAGGTTTGGCGGCTTCTTCCGGGTGTTGTTCTCGACGCTTGCGGAAATCATCTGGTCGTCGCTGCTCGCGCCGATCACGCTCATGTACCAGAGCCGCTCCGTGCTGCAGGTGATTTTCGGCATGGATGGCGGCTGGCCGTCTTCGGATCGCGAAGGCCAGTCGCTCCGCTATGGCCAGGCCTTTGCCGCAAGCTGGTGGATCGTGCTGACCGGCATCATCATGATGGTAGGCGCATGGACGCTGGCGCCGGACTTGTTCTGGTGGCTGACGCCGATCGCCGTGCCGCAGATCCTGTCGCCGTTTCTGATTGCCGCGAGCTCCTCGCCGAAGAGCGGGCGCATCGCCTTTGCGATCGGACTTTTCCGGACGCCCGAAGAACAGAAGCGTCCGCCGATCATGCTGGAACGCGATGCCGTCCTCGCGCGTTGGCAGGAAAAGCCTGCGATCGACCGCGATGCCTATCTGGTCGGAGAGCAGAAGGACGCGGCGGAAACCGCTTATTCGGCGTTTTAGGGATAAGATAGTTGAGTGCGATGAAGTCCAATGCCGGCGTGGCGCCGGCTCCGGTGAAGAGCAAGCGCGATCCGCGCATCGATGTCCTGCGCGGTCTGGCGCTGATCATCATCTTCATCGACCATGTGCCGGAAAACCTTTATTCCTACTACACGATGCGGATGTACGGCTTTGCCGATGCGGCGGAAGCCTTCGTTCTGATCTCGGGCATTTCGGCGGGTCTTGCCTATAGCGGGCGGTTCGTTGCGGGCTCGATGATGGAGACCGCAGTGCGGATCTGGCGCAGGGCCGGCACCATTTACGGCGCCCATATGTTCACCACGCTCGTCGTCCTCGCGCTTGCTACGCCACTGCTGGTGGCATTCGGCATGGAGGCATTTGCGGAGGAAAGCGGGCTTGCCTGGCTCTGGAAGGCGCCGTTCTCGACGATTACCGGCTCTGCCCTGCTCAGCTACCAGATCAGCTATTTCAATATTCTGCCGCTCTACATCGTGCTGTTCCTGGTGTTGCCGGGCCTGCTTTATCTCGGCATGCGCAGCCTGTCGCTGATGCTGGCGGTCTCGGCCGCGATCTGGCTTTTCACGCGCTATCTCGGCTACCAGATCCCGGCCTATCCGGCCGACTGGGCATGGTATTTCAACCCTTTCTGCTGGCAGCTTCTGTTTGCGATCGGGCTCGCGGTCGGCATTTGCCATCGCCGCGGCAAGGCCTTTGTTCCGTTTCATCCGGTGCTTTATGCGGCGGCGGTCGCCTTTGTGGTCTTCGCCCTCTACTGGCGGCTGAGCGGAAACTACAATTTTCCTTTCCCCGATTTCATGCCGCAGTTCATCGCCGACACAGGCAAGGAGCGTCTGAGCCTGCCGCGTATCGCGCATATTCTGGCGCTCGCCTATATCCTGATCTATCTGCCGGGCCTGCGGACATTTCTGGGCCGGCCGGTGTTCGAGCCGATCAATGTCATGGGCCGCGCGAGCCTTACGACCTTCGTGACCGGCTCGCTGATCGCCTTCGCGCTGCAGATCTTCCGGGAAATGGTCGGTACCACGCTTTTGCAGGATACGCTGCTGTTGCTTGCGGGCCTCGTCCTCCAGTATCTCGCCGCGCGCAATTCCCTCTCCCGCGCGGCACGGGGCAAGGCGGTGATGCCGCCCGCGATCACGCCGCCGCCCGGTACGGCCGTCAAGCGGTCAAGCTGAAGAGCCTTTCGGCTTTTCTGCGGCTGTGCCGAGGACGGCAGGCCTCAGCGCGAATGCGGCGATGATGCCGATCAGACAGATGGCCGTCGCGAACCCGAAGAGCATGGTGAAGGCGTCTGCATAGCCGGCGACGGCAGCCGATCGTGCGGGCTCTTTAAGTCCTGCGATCGCTGCCGGGGAAAGTCCTGTCAGATCGCCCACGCCCGGTATCGCCTGAAAGCGCGCGATGCCGTGCGCAAGGATTGCGCCATAGACAGAGATGCTGGCGGAGGCGCCGACCATGCGCGACAGCGTCACCGTTCCGGTCGCAGCGCCGACATCGCCGCCGCGCGCGGCATTTTGAACGCCCAGAACCGGAACCTGCTGGCCGAAACCGATGCCGATGCCATGAAAAGCCATGATCACGGCGATGAGCGCAAGCGGCATGGAGGACGAGAACAGCGACAGTGTTGCAAGTGCCAGGGCAGAGAGCGTCAGGCCCCATATGGCGAAGGGCCGATAGCGGCCCGTCGCAGACATCAGCCGTCCGCTCACAAGCGCGCCGAGAACGAGGCCGCCGGTAATGGGTATGAAGAACAGGCCCGCCGTGGTTGGCGAGAGCGTGTGAACGGACTGCAGGAACAGCGCGAAATAGTTGACCATGCCGATCGCGACGCTGCCGCTTGCCGCCGAAAAGATCAGAAGCAGCACCACCGTCGGATTGGCAAACAGGGAAAGCGGGATGATCGGCTCCGGCGCGCGCCGCTCGACCAGCACGAACAGGAAGACAAGCACGGCGGATGTGCCAAGCAGCGCCAGGCTCAAGGGGGCAACCATGGAGCCGAACAGTTCGCCGGAATCGCACCAGAGCACGAGACCCGTGACGGCGAGCGCAAGCAGGACGGCGCCGGCATAGTCGATCCGTGGCGTGCGGCCCGTCCGGCGGTTGGGTATGAGAATGTAGAGCCCGGCAAGCACAATGAGGCCGACCGGCAGGTTGACGAGAAAGATCGAGCGCCAGCCGAAGGCGGCGGTCATCGTGCCGCCGAGGATCGGGCCAAGCGCGCCGGAGGTCATCAGGACGAGGCTTGCATAGCTCTGGTATTTCGCGCGCTCGCGGGCCTCGAAGAGATCGGCGTTGAGCGAGAAGATCGATACCATCAGCCCGCCGCCGCCAAGGCCCTGCAGCGCGCGTGCCGCGATCAGCGTGTTCATCGAGACGGCAAGGCCACATGTCAGGGAGCCGATCAGGAAAAGCACGATGGCGGCCATCAGCACATATTTCCGCCCGATAAGGTCGCCAAGCTTGCCATAGATCGGCATCACCGCGCATGACGCGAGCAGATAGGCCGAGGCGACCCAGCCAAACCGTTCGATGGCTCCGAACTCGCCGACGATCGTCGGCAGGGCGGTCGAGACGATCTGGTTGTCGAGCGTTGCCAGGAACATGGACAGCAGCAGGAAGAGAAAGGCCGCGATGCGTCTCTTCGGGCTTTCGACCAGTGAAACGAAGGGGATGTGTTCCTGCATGAAAGCGCGGCCTCGGCTGAAAATGAAGCCGATTTATGTGC
Source organism: Martelella limonii (assembly GCF_013344475.1). Lineage (GTDB taxonomy): Bacteria > Pseudomonadota > Alphaproteobacteria > Rhizobiales > Rhizobiaceae > Martelella > Martelella limonii. Next base: position 75,276 of record NZ_JABUOU010000010.1, read on the forward strand.
TGATAGCAAATAGTTGTCAACAGCATGAATATGCATAATGCATATTCCCAATTTCCCCATCATCTGATAGACAGGAAGCATGACCGAGCAAAGCCCCGAAATGCCCGACACCCATGACGATTCCATGGCGCTGCTGTCCGATGCGATCACCCAGCACAGGCTGATGATGCGGCGCCGGATCATCGGCCGGATCGCCATCGCCAATGTCGCGCCCGCGCTCGAAATCACCCATCTCGACGTGCTTGATGTGGTCTTTCGCGCAGGCCAGGTCGACCGTGCGACGATCGGGTCGGTCGCGGAGGGCATGCGCATCGATCCTTCGCGCGCGAGCCGGATCGTGGCAGAACTCGTTTCCCAGGATGTGCTGGAACGGCGGGTCTGCCAGAATGATGCCCGCCGCTCGATCCTGGTGATCACGCCCAAAGGTCAGGTCCTGCTCAACGAGGTACATGCCGTCAAGCGGCAATTGCTCGAAAGCGTGACGGCGCACTGGTCCGCGGATGACCTCGCTCAGTTCTCCGTTTTGTATCACCGCTTCGTCGACGGGCTGGAGGATTATGCCCGCAACCATGCCGGCGGCGAGGATGCCGAGCCGGTGGTCAACGCCCCCAAGGCTCCCAGGGCCGTCTGACCGGTACTGCCTTGCCCTTTGACCGTTTCGTCCCCCGCCGCCGCCGCGATCGCCCTTTCAATTGAGGGCGATCCGCTTTAATGCGTAGGCGATGAACAGGTCCTTCACGATATTGCTGGGCGGCGCGCTTGCCGTTGACGCGCGCGTGCGTGCGCTGGTGGCTGAAAGCCGCGTGATCGCTGCCGATGGCGGCATGCGCCATGCCGCCGCGCTTTCCGTGACGCCGGAAGTCTGGGTGGGTGATTTCGATTCCTCGGAAAGCGACCTGATCGGGCGCTATCCGAAGATCGAGCGCAGGAACTTTCCGCCGGCCAAGAATCTGACCGATGGCGCGCTGGCCGTCGAAGAGGCGATCGATCGCGGCGCGCGGCGCATCGTGATGGCAGGCGCGCTGCAGGGCGCGCGCACCGATCACGGTCTGATGAACATGCTGCTGGCGGTCCGCCTGGCCGGGGAGGGGACCGAGATCATCCTGACATCCGGCGAGGAAGAGGCCTATCCGCTGCTTGCCGGCGAGATCACGGTCGACATGCCGGAGGGAGCATTGTTTTCCGTGCTCGGCTTTTCCGCGCTCGAAGGCCTGTCGATCGACAATGCCGTCTATCCGCTCGACGATTTCGCACTGCCCTTCGGCGTGGCGCGTGCCGTTTCCAACAAGGCGAGGGGCGGGCCGGTGCGCTTCGCCTTGAAAAACGGTGTCGGGATCATCATTCTCCGGCCGCATGATTTTTCTGGAGTGTGAGGCGCATGCCCCCGATTTTGAAACTCGACGATATCCATCTGAGCTTCGGCGGAACGCCGCTTCTGTCCGGTGCCGGACTGCAGGTGGAGCCGGGTGACCGCATCTGCCTTGTCGGGCGCAACGGTTCTGGCAAATCGACAATGTTGAAGATTGCCGCGGGCCTGGTCGAGGCGCAGTCCGGCGAAATCTTCCGCCAGCCATCCGCCACCATCCGCTATCTCGAGCAGGCGCCCGATTTTGCAGGCTATGACACGGTCGAAGCCTATGTCGTCGCCGGCCTTGCTCCCGGTGACGAGCATTACCGCGCCGATTACATGATGGAACATCTGGGCGTTTCGCCGTCCGCCGATCCGAAGACGCTGTCGGGCGGCGAGGCGCGCCGGGCGGCGCTTGCCCGTGTGCTCGCGCCCGAGCCCGATATCCTGCTGCTTGACGAGCCGACCAACCATCTCGACCTCACCACCATCGAATGGCTGGAAGAAGAGCTTGCGGGCACGCGCTCGGCCATGGTGCTGATCTCGCATGACCGGCGCTTTCTCGAAAACGTCTCGACCGCCACCGTCTGGCTCGACAGGGGCAATGCGCGGCGCATGGATCGCGGCTTTGCCCATTTCGAGGAATGGCGCGACAAGGTGCTGGAAGAGGAAGAGGCAGAGCAGCACAAGCTGTCGCGCGCCATCGTGCGCGAGGAGCACTGGCTGCGCTACGGCGTCACGGCAAGGCGCAAGCGCAACATGCGCCGCCTTGGCGAGCTGCACGACATGCGCGCCCGTCACCGCGATCATCGGGGCCCCCAGGGAACGGTCAACGCCACCGTGAGCGAGGTGCGCGAAAGCGGCAAGCTGGTGATCGAGGCGGAAGGCATCACCAAGACCTTCGGCAGCCGCGACATCGTCAAGCCGTTTTCGCTGAGGGTGTCGCGCGGCGACCGCATCGGTCTCGTCGGCCCCAATGGCGCGGGAAAGACCACGCTTTTGAAAATGCTCACCGGCGAGCTTGCGCCCGATTCTGGCTTCGTCCGCCTCGGCGTCAATCTCGAGATCGCGGTGATCGACCAGAAGCGCGAGGACCTCGACCCGGAGGATACGCTCGCGCATTATCTGACTGACGGACGCGGCGATACGCTGCTGGTCAATGGCGAACAGCGCCATGTCACCGGCTACATGAAGGACTTCCTGTTCCAGCCCGAACAGGCGCGTACTCCGATCCGCAATCTCTCGGGCGGCGAGCGGGCGCGGCTGATGCTCGCCCGCATCCTGGCGCGGCCGTCGAACCTCTTGATCCTCGACGAGCCGACCAATGATCTCGATATCGAAACGCTCGATCTTCTGCAGGAAATTGTCGCGGGCTTTGCCGGAAGCGTCATTCTGGTCTCGCATGACCGTGATTTTCTCGACCGCACCGTGACCTCGACGATCGCGCCGGCAAACCCTCTTTCGCCCGATGGCGAGTGGCTCGAATATGCCGGCGGCTATTCCGACATGATGGCCCAGCGCAAGGGCGCTGCCGCCGAGGCGAAGGCGCAGGAGAAGCGCGAAAAGCAGGCCGCGCGCGAAAACGCGGCTCCCGTTGCCCAGAAGGCCAGGGGAAAGCTCTCCTTCAAGCAGAAATTCGCGCTTGAGAACCTGCCGAAGGAAATGGCGAAGATCGAGTCCGATATCGGAAAGCTCGAACAACGCATGGCCGATCCGCAGTTCTTCGCCCGCGATCCGGACGGCTTTTCCAAGGCTGCCAAGGTTCTGGAGCGCGAACGCGAAAAGCTTGTCGCGATGGAAGAGGAATGGCTGGAGCTGGAAATGCTGCGCGAGGAACTGGAAGGCTGATGACGCTGTTCTACTTTGCCTTCGGCTCCAACATGCTGACGGAGCGGCTCACCCGCCGCTGCCCTTCGGCACGCCCTGTCGGGCCGGCGGTGATGGAAGACCATGCGCTCGCCTTTTCCAAGATCGGGCGCGAGGGCTCCGGCAAGGCGACGATCTTCAGCCAGCCGGGCAGCGAGGTCTATGGCGTGCTGTTCAAGCTCGACCGCCGCGAGCTGCCGCTGCTTGATGCCTTTGAAGGCAAGGGCAGCGGCTATGACCGGATCGATGACTGTCCGGTGCGCCCGTTCGGCGTTCTGGATCCGGTTCCGGCAAGCACCTACATGGCGCCGCCCGCTTTCTGCGATCCATCGCTTTTACCCTTCGACTGGTATCACGCACTGGTGCTGGCGGGGGCGCGCCAGCACGGCCTGCCGGAGCACTATGTCGCAAATCTCGCCGCTGCCGCATATCAGCCAGATCCTGAAACCCTTCGTCCGACAGCCCTGGAAGCCTTCGAGGTACTGACCTGCGCCGGCTTTGGCGATGAGCGCGCTCGCAAGGCTTTCAATCGTCCTTGAAAGACGATAGGCCGGACACCTAGATAAAGGCCCGGCTGGACCGGGGAGAGAGCAGGCGATGGATCACAAACCGCAGCACAGGACGCAAAGCTGGATCGGAACGGGCGCTTCCACCAGAACGCCGCTGATCCCGTCGGTGACCGCAGCGCGCTGGCTGCTGCTCGGCGTTGCGATCGCCGCTGTCTATTTCTTCCACGGCTTCCTGGTGCCGGTGCTCGCCGCCCTGATCATCGCCTTTGCCTCGCAGCCGGTCTATCAGGATCTCAATCGCAGGCTTGGCGACAGGCGCAAGCTTTCCGCAGCGATTGCGATCGTCCTGATCCTGATGTTCCTGATCGTGCCGGTGGTCTTCGCCGTGATCTACATGTCGCGCGAGCTCGAGGCCTGGATCACCTGGGCGGCTCAGGCGAACCGTGTGGGCGCGCCGGTGCCTGACTGGATCGACAACCTGCCGGTCATTGGTCTCTGGGTCACGGAAAAGTGGAAGGAATATCTGGGCAAGCCCGGCGATATCGGCCAGCTCATCCAGGCCGCGAGCGGGGAGAACATCGGCAGCATCTATCGCACGGCGCTTTTTGTCAGCGGCCGCATCTTCGGGCTCGTTCTCGCCGCGCTGTTCATGCTGATCGCGCTGTTCTTCCTCTACAAGGACGGCGACAAGTTCGCCGGCCAGCTCGATGTCATCGGCGAGCGGCTGTTTCCCGACCGGTGGTACCGGATTTCGCGCGTGGTGCCGGCAACCATCTCGTCGACCGTTATCGGCATGACGGTGATCGCCGTCGGCGAGGGTGTCGTGCTTGGGATTGCCTATTATCTCGCAGGCGTCCCGAACTATCTGTCCTTCGGTCTGCTGACCGCGGTGATGGCGATGGTGCCGGGCGGCGCGCCGCTGACTTTCACGCTGATTTCGGCCTATCTCGTTGCCCGCGGCACGCCGATCAACGGCATCGCGCTGATGGCCTGGGGCACGATCGAGCTCTTCATCGTCGACAAGACGCTGCGCCCGCGCCTCGTTGGCGGGCCGATCAAGCTGCCCTTCCTGCCGACCTTTTTCGGCCTTGTGGGCGGTGTCAAGACCATGGGCCTGATCGGCCTCTTCGTCGGCCCCGTGCTGATGGCGCTGATCGTCGCGATCTGGCGCGAATGGGTGCTGGAGGCAAGCCACATCGCGGCCGAAAGGCAGGCAGAGCAGGAGGCCTCTGCCGCACTCCCGAAGGATGTCCCACCCAAGCCCGAATAGGTTGTGCCAGCCTTCGATACACCGAAGGTTCGCACCGATCACCGAAAGATGCTTTACGTACATCATCTTTGCCGGTAGGGTCATGGCGATGCATTGTTCGGCTTCGCTCGCGCGGCGATAGAGGCTGGAGCATCCACCGCTCGGGAGCGCGGTGCGGAAGAGTGACCGGCGATGACATGCCGGCTGAAAAGAGCGTCACCAACGGCGTCCTGGGGAGGAGCATGACACAGCAGGCGGGCGGCAATGCGCCTCTTTTGCAGACCGAAGGGGTACGGAAATCCTTTGGTCCGATCGAAGTCCTGCACGGTATCGACCTTTCCGTGCGGGCTGGAGAGATTCATGCCGTGATCGGCGAGAATGGCGCCGGAAAATCCACGCTGATGCGCCTCCTTGCAGGCAATCTGAAGCCGACCTCCGGCACGCTGAAGCTCGATGGGCAACCGGTCGTTTTCGAAAATCCGGTGGAAGCCGAAGCCGCCGGCATCGTGCTGGTCCATCAGGAAATCCTGCTCGCACCCGACCTGACCGTCGCCCAGAACATCTTTCTCGGGCGCGAAGTGCTGAAGGGCATCGCCGTCAATGACCGGGTGATGAATGCCGAGGCGCACAAGGCGCTTCTGGAACTCGGCGCCGATATTCCCCCCGATATTCCAGTATCGCGCCTTTCGATCGCCAAGCGCCAGCTGGTGCAGATCGCCCGCGTGCTGCTGACGCCGCATCGTATCGTGATCTTCGATGAGCCGACCGCCTCGCTGACGCCCCACGAAACCGAGGCGCTGTTGAAGGTCATCACCAATATTCGCGATCGCGGCGTGGCGGTGCTGTTCATTTCCCACCGCCTGAACGAGGTCAAGCAGATCGCCGATACCGTGACGGTGCTGCGCGATGGCGAGTGCATTGCAAGCCGCGATGGCGACACGCTGCAGCCAGCCGACATGGCGCGGCTGATGGTGGGGCGCGATGTATCGAAGCTCTACCCCGACCGCGCCCATGACGGCGGCGGCGAGGCAGTGCTTTCCGTCAGCGATTTCAGCGTGCCTGGCTATGCCCGGAATTGCACCTTTACCCTCAGGAAGGGCGAAATCCTGGGCTTTGCCGGACTGATCGGCGCCGGGCGCACCGAGCTGATGGAGGGTCTTCTCGGCCTCCGGCCCGGAAAGGGCAAGGTGGCGCTCAATGGTCGCGACGTCACGTTCAACGCGCCGATTGCGGCGCTGAAGGCCGGCATTGTCTACCTCTCAGAGGATCGCAAGGGCAAGGGCCTGCTGCTGACCAAGGACCTGCGCACCAATCTCACGCTGTCATCGCTGGAGCGGTTCACGAAGAACCTGCAGGTGGACCGCAAGGCCGAGGATGAGGCGCTGGACAAGGCGATCCGCGATTTCGACATCCGCACCGGCTCCAAGGAGCTGGCGGCGGGCGAATTGTCCGGCGGCAACCAGCAGAAGCTGCTGCTCGCCAAGATGATGCTGCTCGAGCCCGAGATCGTGATCATCGACGAGCCGACGCGCGGCATCGACATCGGCAACAAGGAACAGATCTACAGGTTTATCGCCGAGCTTGCCCGGGAGGGGCGCTCGATCATCGTGGTGTCGTCGGAAATGCCCGAGCTGATCGGCCTTTGCGACCGGATCGTGGTGATGCGCTCAGGGGAGATCGCCGGCGAGGTGACGGGAGAACACATGAACGAAAACGAGATCGTGGTGCTGGCAACCGGCGTGGCCGGCGAGCGGGAGATGGCGTCATGAGCGCCGAGAGCGAGACGAAATCGGGTGTCATGAGCCGCATCGACTTGCGCGTGATGGCGCCGTTTCTGGCGCTGGCGCTTCTGCTGGTGCTCGGCGCGCTGTCCAATCCGAACTTCCTGACGGTCACGAACCTGATGAATGTCGCCACCCGTTCGGCCTTCATCGCCATCATCGCGGTCGGCGCGACCTTCGTGATCTCGGCGGGCGGGCTTGACCTTTCGGTCGGCTCGATGGTCGCCTTCGTTGCCAGTCTGATGATCATGTTCATCAACACGGCGGTGATCTCCGACCCCTATCTGCTGATCGCGGCCGCCATGCTGCTTGCGATCGCGATCGGCATGGCCTGCGGTCTTCTGAACGGCGTGATCACCACGGTGGGCGGCATCGAGCCCTTCATCGTCACGCTCGGGACCATGGGGATATTTCGGGGGCTCACGACCTGGCTGTCACAGGGCGGCGCGATCACGCTCAGGGATTTCGACGTCCAGACCGCCTATCGCCCGGCCTATTTCGGAACGGTGTTCGGCATTCCCGTGCCGGTGATCGCGATCATCGTCACCGCGCTGATCGGGGCCTTCGTGCTCTATCGCACCCGCTTCGGTCGCCACGTCCTCGCGGTCGGCTCCAGCGAGGATGTCGCGCGCTATTCCGGCATCTCGGTCAAGAAGATCCGGATCCTCACCTATCTGATCCAGGGGCTCTGCGTCGCGGTTGCGGTGCTGTTCTACGTGCCGCGCCTCGGCTCGACCTCGGCGACGACGGGCATTCTCTGGGAGCTTCAGGCGATCACCGCCGTGGTCGTCGGCGGCACGGCGCTGCGCGGCGGCGTCGGGCGGATCTGGGGCACGATCTGCGGCGCCTTCATTCTGGAGATCGTCGGCAACATCATGCTCTTGTCGAATTTCATATCCGAATATCTGATTGCCGCCATTCAGGGCACGATCATCATCATCGCCATGCTGGTGCAGCGCTCGCTGTTCCGCCGGCAATAGTCATCGGGGTTCACGGACCGCCCGCGGCCGGGATTTCCGGCCGGAACCGGTCCGCCACTTGGGAGGAAGTGAACATGAAGAATATGGTAATTGGGGCAACCCTTCTGGCAGCGACCTCGCTTGCCGGCGTGACCCAGGCTCAGGCGCTGACGGTCGGCGTCTCGATCCCGGCCGCCGACCATGGCTGGACCGCCGGCATCGTCTACCACGCACAGCGCGTGGCGGAAGAGCTGATGGGTGAATATGATGATCTTGAAATCATCGTCAAAACCTCGCCCGATCCGGCAAGCCAGGCGAACGCCGTGCAGGACCTCGCCGTTCAGGGTATCGACGCGCTGGTGATCCTGCCGACCGACCCGGATCCGCTGGTCAACGCCATCATGCAGGTCAAGAGCCAGGGCGCCTTCGTGACGCTGGTTGACCGCGCACCGTCCAACAATGACAACAATGTCCGCGACCTCTACGTCGCCGGCAATAACCCGGCACTTGGCGCCGTTGCCGGTGAATATATCGCCGAAACTACGCCGGACGCCGAAGTCGTCGTCATCCGCGGCCTGCCGATCCCGATCGACCAGCAGCGCCAGGACGGCTTCGATGCCGCGCTCGAAGGCTCCAACGTCAAGGTTCTCGAAAAGCAGTTCGGCAACTGGAACCGCGACGACGCCTTCCGCGTGATGCAGGACTACCTGACCAAATATCCGAAGATCGACGTTGTCTGGGCACAGGACGACGACATGGTCGTGGGCGTCCTGCAGGCGATCGAACAGTCCGGCCGCGACGACGTCCAGTACGTCATCGGCGGTGCGGGTTCGAAGGACATGATCAAGAAGGTCATGGACGGCGATGCGATGATCCCGGTCGACGTGCTCTATCCGCCGGCAATGATCGGCACGGCCATGGAACTGACGGTCGCAGGCCTGATGGACCAGGTTCCGGTTGCCGGCACCTATATCCTTGATGCCACGCTCGTCACCAAGGACAATGCAGAGAACTACTACTTCCCGGATTCGCCCTATTGATCCGGTAGATCGCCCCCTCAGGGGCGGCATGACACATGGCTCCGGCAAAGCCTTCGGCCCTGCGATCTCCGCAGGGCCGTTTCGCCGAAAATTTCAAAGCGTCCGCTTGCCACGGGCGCGATCGCGCAGAACGGAGGAAATTTCATGAAGACGATCAAGGGACCGGGCATCTTTCTCGGTCAGTTCGCAGGCGACGAGGCGCCGTTCAACAGCTGGGACGCGATCACCAAATGGGCGGCCGATTGCGGCTATGAGGGCGTTCAGGTGCCAACCTGGGCAGGCCAGCTCATCGATCTCAAGAAGGCCGCGAGCTCGAAGGATTACTGCGACGAATTTGCAGGCACGGCGCGTGAAAACGGCGTCGAGGTAACCGAGCTTTCGACCCATCTTCAGGGCCAGCTCGTGGCGGTCCATCCGGCCTATGACGAGGCTTTCGACGGGTTCGCAGCACCAGAAGTGCGCGGCAATCCGAAGGCGCGTCAGGAATGGGCCGTCGAACAGGTCAAGATGGCGATTTCCGCTTCGAAGAACCTCGGCATCAATGCGCATGCGACCTTTTCGGGCGCGCTTGCCTGGCCGTTCCTCTATCCCTGGCCGCAGCGGCCCGCCGGTCTGGTCGAAACCGCCTTCGCCGAACTTGCGAAGCGCTGGACGCCGATCCTCGACCATGCGGACGAGAACGGCGTCGATATCTGCTACGAAATCCATCCGGGCGAGGACCTGCATGACGGCGTGACGTTCGAGATGTTCCTCGAACAGGTCAAGAACCATCCCCGCGCCAACATGCTCTACGATCCGTCGCATTACGTGCTGCAGTGCCTCGACTATCTCGACAACATCGACATCTACAAGGACCGGATCAAGATGTTCCACGTCAAGGACGCGGAGTTCAATCCGACGGGCCGGCAGGGCGTCTATGGCGGCTATCAGGGCTGGGTCGAGCGCGCCGGCCGGTTCCGCTCGCTCGGTGACGGACAGGTCGATTTCGGTGCGATTTTCTCGAAGATGGCGGCCAACGACTTTGACGGCTGGGCCGTGGTCGAGTGGGAATGCTGCCTGAAACACCCGGAAGACGGCGCCCGCGAGGGGTCGGAATTCGTGCGTCACCACATCATCCGCGTCACCGAGAAGGCCTTCGACGACTTCGCCGGCGGCGGTACGGACGAGGCCGCCAACAAGCGGATGCTCGGGCTTTAAACATTGGCGGTATAGCTGGCTGATGGCTCCCCCCTCACCCCAGCCCTCTCCCCTTAGGGGGCGAGGGGGCTCGCTGATCGGGTTGAGGGGCAGAGACCCATCCACACGGTTCCTTCTCCCCTGAGGGGAGAAGGTGGCGGCAGCCGGATGAGGGGTTTTCCCCCAAAGACAAAGACATTCAGGAGACACGAAAATGGCGATTGAAGGAAAAGACGAGAAATATACCGGCCGCATCCGGCTTGGCATGGTGGGCGGCGGCTCGGGCGCCTTTATCGGCGGCGTGCACCGCATGGCCGCGCGTCTTGATGACCACTACACCTTTGTCGCGGGCGCGCTGTCCTCGACGCCTGAAAAGGCGATCGCCTCCGGCAAGGAACTCGGGCTCGACGAGGATCGCATCTACGGCTCCTACGAGGAAATGGCCGAGAAGGAAGCCGCCCGCGAGGACGGCATCGAGGCGGTCGCGATCGTGACGCCCAACCACATGCATTTCGGCCCGGCGAAAGCCTTCCTCGAAAAGGGCATCCACGTCATCTGCGACAAGCCGGTGACCTCCAGTCTCGAAGACGCCAAGAAGCTGAAGGAGATCGCGGACAAGGCCAATGCGCTGTTCATCCTCACGCACAACTACACCGGTTATCCGATGATCCGGCAGGCCCGTGCGATGGTCGCCAATGGCGATCTCGGCGACATCCGCCTGATCCATGCGGAATATCCGCAGGACTGGCTGACGGAACCCGCCGAACGCTCCGGCTCCAAACAGGCCGAATGGCGCACAGATCCGGCGCGCTCCGGTGCTGGTGGTGCGATCGGCGATATTGGCACCCATGCGCTCAATCTTGCGCTGTTCGTATCCGGCGCGACGCTGGAAAGCCTTTCGGCCGATCTCGACAGCTTCGTCGAGGGCCGTCCGCTCGATGACAATGCCCATATCATGCTGCGCTTTGCCGAGAAGAACGGCGTGAAGCCGAAGGGCATGATCTGGGCGAGCCAGGTGGCCCCAGGTTTTGAAAACGGTTTGAAGATCCGCGTCTGCGGCACCAAGGGCGGCATCGAATGGGTGCAGGAGCATCCCAACATTCTGTGGTTCACGCCGTTCGGCAAGCCGAAGCAGATGCTGACCCGAAACGGCGCCGGCGCCATGAGCGAATCGACCCGCGTCTCGCGCATTCCGGCCGGCCATCCGGAAGGATATCTCGAAGGCTTCGCGACGATCTATTCCGAGGCAGCCCTTGCGATCAAGGCCTTCCGCGATGGCAGGCAGGAAGCGGACGTGATCTATCCCACGATAGAGGACGGCGTCATCGGCCTTGCCTTTGTCGAGGCTTGCGTGGCCTCGTCCAAGGATGACGGCGCCTGGGTGAAGCTCGACGTCTGACGCGGTTTTTAACCGCTCCACAGGGCGGTGACGCAATTCGGCAACGATAACGGGAGAACTTCTGTAACGTTGCAGATTTGGGGTCTCCGTCCTGTACAAAGCGCTTTGGATTTTCTAGAGATCGCCTCTACGCAGCCGTTTCAGCCTTTGGCGCGGCGGTCAGACGATTGAAACCGGACACGTGGTCCGGTCGAGACGAAAAGGAAATCCAGCATGCTCGATCCCAAGGCTCTGGCCGGACGTTTCCCGTCCGATTTCATGTTTGGTGTCGCCACCGCCGCCTATCAGATCGAAGGTGCAGCGCGCGAGGATGGCCGCAAGCCGTCGATCTGGGATGCCTTCTCGCATATGCCGGGCCGCGTTTTCGAGGGCCATAGCGGCGATGTCGCCTGCGATCACTATCACCGCCTCGATGAAGACCTGGACCTGATCAAGTCGCTCGGTGTCGAAACCTACCGGTTCTCGATCGCCTGGCCGCGCATCATTCCCGATGGCCGCGGCCCGGTGAACGAGGCGGGCCTCGATTTCTACGACCGCCTCATCGACGGCTGCAAGGAGCGCGGCATCAAGACCAATGCGACGCTCTATCACTGGGACCTGCCGCTGACGCTGGCCGGCGACGGCGGCTGGGCGGCGCGCTCGACGGCCTATGCCTTCCAGCGCTATGCCCAGACGGTGACGAAACGCCTCGGCGACCGCCTCGATATGATCGGCACATTCAACGAACCCTGGTGCATCGTCTGGCTGAGCCATCTTTACGGCATCCATGCGCCGGGCGAAAAATCGATCGATGCCGCCCTTGCGGCCATGCACACGCTGAACCTTGCCCATGGCCTTGCGGTTGAAGCCATCCGCCAGGAAGCGCCGGAACTGCCGGTCGGCATCGTCTGCAACCATCAGGCGCTCGAGCCCGCCACCGACAGTGCCGAGGACGCAGCCGCCTTCGAGCGCGCCTTCCAGTTCAACAATGGCTGCTTCTTCGATCCGATGCTAAAGGGCGAATATCCGGTCGATTTCATGGCCGCATACGGCGACCGCATGCCGGCGATCGAGGCCGACGACCTGAAAACCATCAACCAGAAGCTCGACTGGTGGGGCCTCAACTACTACACGCCCGCGCGCATCGCCCATGATCCGAGCCCGGTTGCCGCCTTCCCGGCGGTCAGGGATGCAGCGCCTGTCAACAACACCTTCACCGATATCGGCTGGGAGGTGAACGCGCCCTCGCTTTCAAAGCTCGTCCGCACGCTTTACGACCGCTACGACCTGCCGGTCATGTACATCACGGAAAACGGCGCCTGCTACAACATGGAGCCGGCCGATGGTGTCATCGACGACCGTCCGCGCACCGAATATCTCTCGGACCATATTGCGGTCTGCGCCGACCTGATCGATGCCGGCATTCCGCTGAAGGGCTATTATGCCTGGAGCCTGATGGACAATTTCGAATGGGCGGAGGGCTATCGCATGCGGTTCGGGATCGTCCATGTCGATTATGACACCCAGGTGCGGACCATCAAGGAGTCCGGCAAGTGGTACAAGGCGCTTGCAGAACAGTTCCGCGCCGCTGAGACCACAGCCGCGTGAGATAGCAAACGCAAGGAACCTGGGGGCCGGCATGCATGTGCCGGCCCTTTGCCTTTGGGCAAGGCGGTGCCGCAATAACTTGGGCTTCCGGCCGTTCTGGTTTCTGCCGGTGCCTTGAACACGGCCATCGACAAGCCGGCATTCATTGTGAATGATGGCGCGCACAACGAAGCCGGAGAATCTCAGGTGACCGCAGCCGGAACAATCGAAAAGACCGAAGTCGTCATCGTTGGCGCGGGACAGGCGGGCATTGCCATGAGCGAGCATCTGTCGCGGGCTGGCGTGCGCCATGTGGTGCTGGAACGCGACCGGATCGCCGAGCGCTGGCGCACCGGCCGCTGGGACAGGCTCGTGACCAACGGACCGGCCTGGCATGACCGGTTCCCCGGCCTGGAATTCGAAGATGGCCCGGAGGCCTTTGTCGGAAAGGACCGGGTGGCCGCCTATTTCGAGTCCTATGTCGAAAAGTTCTCGGTACCGGTCAGGACCGGGGTGGAGGTCAGGGCGGTGACGCCGCTTTCCGGGCGGCAGGGCTTCAGCGTCGAAACGTCAGACGGCATGCTGGAGGCCGATTTCGTGGTGGCTGCGACCGGTGCGTTCCAGGTGCCGCTGATCCCGCAGATCGTGCCGGAGACCCCCGCTCTCCTCCAGATTCATTCGGCGGCCTACCGCAATCCCGAAAGCCTGCCCGATGGCGCGGTGCTGGTGGTCGGCTCCGGCTCCTCGGGCGCGCAGATTGCAGCCGAACTGCAGGCGGCGGGACGCAGCGTCTATCTTTCGCTCGGCCCCCATGACCGGCCCCCGCGGCGCTATCGCGGGCGCGATTTCGTCTGGTGGCTTGGCGTGCTGAACCTCTGGGACCGCGAGGCATCGCCCGATTCCGAACACACCACCATTGCCGTCAGCGGTGTCGATGGCGGCCGCACGGTCGATTTCCGAAAACTCGCCGAGGGCGGGATGACGCTTCTCGGCCGAACCCAGAGCTACAGCGAAGGGATCCTCACCCTCGCCGATGATCTGAAGACCAATCTCGACAACGGCGATGCCAATTATCTGGCGCTGCTCGACGCCGCCGACGCCTATATCGCCGAAAACGGACTGGACCTGCCGGAGGAGCCGGAAGCGCGCCGGATCGCGGCCGATCCAGATTGCGTGAGCGCGCCGCTTCTCACCCTCGATCTCAAGCGCGCGGGCATTTCCACCATCATCTGGGCGACCGGATACGGCTCTGACTATTCCTGGCTGAAGGCGGATGTGACGGATGAGCGCGGCCGCCCGAAGCATCAGCGGGGCGTGTCGGATGAACCCGGCATCTATTTTCTTGGCCTGCCATGGCAGACCCGGCGCGGCTCGTCCTTCATCTGGGGCGTCTGGTACGATGCGGGCTACATCGCCGATCATATCGTCAAGCAGCGCGGCTACCACGCCTACCGGCCGCCGGCATAGCAGGAGCAAGAGATGGCGCATACACGCATCCGCAAGTTCAATACCAAGGACACCTATCCCGAACAGAAGCTCGATAACGACCTTTGTCAGGCCGTGGTCGCACGCGGCGCGACGATCTTTCTGCGCGGCCAGTGCCCGCAGGATCTCGATACCGCAGAAAACATCGCAAGCCACGATCCGGTGGAGCAGACCCACAAGGTGATGCAGAATATCCGCCAGCTCATCGAGGAGGCCGGCGGCAGCATGGAGCATCTGTGCAAGGTCGTGGTCTACCTCACCGATGTCCGCCACCGCGAAGCGGTTTACCGCACCATGGGCGAATATATCAAAGGCGTGCATCCCGTTTCCACCGGCGTCGTCGTGACCGCGCTTGCGAGGCCCGACTGGCTGGTCGAGATCGACGCCACCGCCGTTATCCCGGATTGAAGCCATGACCTTTTCGATTGTCGGCCGCTGCGCCAGGACCGGCCAGTTTGGCCTCGCCATATCCTCGTCATCCCCGGCCGTTGCCGCACGCTGCGCCTTTGCGCAAGCTGGTGTCGGGGCGGTGGCGACCCAGAATGTCACCAATCCGGCGCTCGGTCCGGCAGCCCTTGCAGCTCTCGAACGTGGCAGCAGCGCCGAAGATGCGGTCAAGACTGCGCTCGGAAGCGATGGCTTCAATGATTATCGCCAGCTGATCGTCATCGGGAAAGAGGGCGCGCCCGCGATCCATTCCGGCGGCAAGGCGCTTGGCGTGTGGTCGTCGGCGATCGGCGTGGACTGCGCCGCCGGCGGCAACCTTATGGCAGATCCCGGTGTACCTGCGGCCATGGTCGAGGCTTTCGAGGCGACGCAGGCAAGCCTCGCAGACCGGCTGATTGCCGCCATGCGCGCCGGCCTGAAGCGCGGCGGCGAGGCGGGTCCGGTCCATTCCGCGGGCCTTCTGGTCGTCGACAGGCAGGACTGGCCCTATATCGAACTGCGTGCGGACTGGGTGGCGGATGCCTGCCCGATCGAGGCGATCGCCGCAGCGCTTGAGGTCTATCAGCCGCAGGCCAACGATTACATCACCCGCGCGCTTGATCCGACGGCGGCCCCCTCTTACGGCGTGCCGGGTGACGCATGAGGTCGCTTGCGCGCACGGTATCGCTGCTGGAAAGGCTGGTCGGTTTTCCAACCGTCTCTTCGGCATCCAATCTGGAACTGATCGACTGGGCGCGGGACGTTCTGGAAACGGCCGGCTTTCAGGTTCGGGTCCTGCCGTCGGGCTGTGGTCAGAAAGCGGGTCTGCTGGCCAAATGGGGCGAGGACGAGGGCGGCGTTGTGCTGTCCGCCCACACCGATGTGGTGCCGGTGGAGGGGCAGAGCTGGAGCCGTGATCCGTTCAGCCTTGCAGCCCATGAGGGCCGTTATCACGGCCGGGGCGCGACCGACATGAAGGGTTTCATCGCCTGCGTATTGGCAATGGCCGAGAGGTTTCACACCGCGCCGCCGGTCATGCCGGTGTCGATTGTCCTGAGCTTTGACGAGGAAGTTGGCTGCCTTGGCATTCCGCAGATGATTGATCACGTCATTCCCGTACTCGGGCGTCCGGACTTTGCCATTGTCGGCGAGCCGACGCTGATGCGGCCGGCGACCGGGCACAAGGGCAAGGCGAGCTTTCGCGCGACAAGCCGTGGCACGGCCGGCCACAGCGCGCTTGCGCCGCGTTTCGTCAATGCGCTCCATGGCGCGGCCGATGTGATCGTTGCGCTGAGGCAGGAGCAGCAGCGCCTGTTTGTGGAAGGCGCGCGCAATGATGCCTTCGATCCTCCGGTTTCGACCGTCCATGCAGGGGTCATGCAGGGTGGTACCGCACTCAACATCGTGCCCGATCACGCTGAGGTCCTGTTTGAAATCCGTCATCTGGCAGAAGAGCAGCCGGACGATATTCTGCAGCGGATCGATGTGCCCGAAACAGTAACGATCGCAAAGACCGGTTCCTATCCAAGCCTCGACACTGACCCGTCCGACCCGGCGCTTGGGCTGGTCTTCGCGGCGCTGGAGGACCGCAGCCCCTTGAGCGTCGCCTTCGGTACGGAAGCGGGCTATTTCGCGGGCCTTGGCATCCCGACGCTGGTCTGCGGACCGGGAACGATGGATGACGGCCATCAGCCGGACGAATCGATTGCCGCCGGTGAACTGGTCCGATGTCTGGCGTTTCTGGACAGGCTCTTTGCAGGCCGGGCGGCCTAGGCCTTGCCGAGCAGCATGTTCACGAAGGCGGGCACGGCGGTCGAGGCCGAGCCGGTGATATGGTCTTCGAAGAGATCGTTGCCGGTCGCTTCGAGATTGATCTCGACGGTCCTGGCGCCGGCCGAGGCTGCAGCCATCACGAAGCCGGCTGCCGGATAGACCGTGCCGGAGGTGCCGATCGCGACAAACAGGGCTGCATTGCCGAGCGCCTCCTCGATCGCATCCATGTCATAGGGCATTTCCCCGAACCAGACGATGTCCGGCCGGAGCGCCGGGCGGCTGCAACTGGTGCAGAAACAGTCGCGATCCAGATCGCCCTCCCAGTGCTGGTGGCTGCCGCATTCATGGCAGAGCGCCGAATTCAGCCGCCCATGCATGTGCAGCACGCGCTTGGAGCCCGCCTTTTCATGCAGGTCGTCGACATTCTGGGTGATCAGCAGAAAATCGCCCTCCCAGGCGTTTTCAAGCGCTGCGAGCGCGTTATGCGCGGCATTGGGACGGGCCTTTGCCGCTTCCGCGCGGCGCATGTTGTAGAAGTCGAAAACCAGATCGGGGTTCTTGTGAAATCCCTGCGGGGTCGCGACATCCTCGATGCTGTGCCCCTCCCAGAGGCCGCCCTGATCGCGAAAGGTGGCAAGGCCCGATTCGGCCGAGATGCCGGCGCCGGTGAGGATCACGATCGGTGAGGAGCGATCAGTCTTCATGAGCACCGCGCCTGTTGCTGTCTTTCCGTTCGCTTCCGAACGACATTTGTCCCGCTGCAGATTGCGGCCCGGCAGGGAGCGGGCCGCCCATTCTGCTAGCGCAACGAGGCGACGGGCAGATCGGTTCCGGTCTCGATCTTGACCCAGCGGCCGCTGTCGAACGAGGCCTGGCGCTTCAGGAAGGTGTAGGGGGTGTCCGACCAGGCGAGGACGTCGTCGCTCAGATTGTCGAGGATGAAATCGCCGTCATTGGTGCGCAGCGTCAGCACCGCATGGCCCTCGCCATTGGGCTTGCGCACCACGGTGATCAGCAGGTCGGATGCCGAAATGCCTGCCTTCTCGAGGCGGCGGCGCTTTTCGAGCACGAAATCCTCGCAATCGCCCGCGCCGTCTTCGGGATAGGCCCAGACTTCCTCGCGGCCGTAGAGCTCTTCATCGGTGACGGGCTGGATCTCTGCGTTCACCGCATTGTTGATGGCGATGACGGTGTTCCATCCGAAAGATGTCAGCCGCGCGGCAATGGTGTTGCCTGTATGCGGCTGGCAGTCGCGACGATGCTGTTCGCAGAATTCGAAGTGGCCGATCGGCTGCGAGGTGATGCCGCCCACCGGCATGGCGGAGGCTGCAAGGGCAGGGGCCGCAAAGAGGGCGCCCGCAATGGCACAGAAAGCCGAAAAAATCAGTCGATCCAAACGAGGCACGCTATACCCATCCGCCAGTGAATTCTTAACAAAGAGTTAAGGAGAATTGGCGGCTTGAGTCAATCAGCGCGGCATTGCGGGCGCCCTAGATCTTAAGAAATGGTTAACGTCGCTCGGCTGCCCCCTCGACCAGGCTCGAGACCGCCGAGAGCATGCGGGCGATGTCTTCGGGCCTGGACAGGCGATGGTCGCCGTCCTGCACCAGCGTCAGGACGACATCGTCGGCCGGCAGGTGCGACATCAGCTTCAGCGCATGCTTGTAAGGCACGTCCGGGTCCTGCTTGCCCTGGATGATATGGACCGGGCAGCCGGTTTCGATGATACCGTCGAGAACGCGGTTGCGCCGGCCGTCGTCGAGAAGGGCGGCGGTGTAGATCGTCGGTTCCGGTCCGTAGATCGAGTGTTCCTCGAAATAGCCGTCATCGGCGAGCGCCTTGCACTGGGCATCCGTCAGGCCGGGCTCGATCAGGTCGCTTGTAAAGTCGGGCGCGGGCGCGAGAAGCAGCAGCCCCTCAACCACGGGCGCGCCCTCCTTACGCTTCAGCTCCTGCACCGCGCGAAGCGCAAGCCAACCGCCCATGGACGAGCCGATGATGATGATGCGGCGGGGGGCGGCATGGGCAATTACCTGCAGCGCATCAGCAAGCCAGCGCGAGATCGTGCCATCCCTGAAGGCACCGTCGCTTTCGCCATGACCCGTATAGTCGAAGCGCAGCATGGTGAGCCCGTTGTCGCGGGAAAATTCATCGAGCGCCTCCGCCTTGGTGCCGAGCATGTCGGAGCCGTAGCCTGAAAACCAGACCAGCGTCGGCGCCTCTTCGGCGCCTTTCCTGATGCGCATGGCGATCTTGAGATTGCCCTCGCCATGGTCGATTTCGGTATAGGTCAGTTCGCCTTGTTCGTGCATCATAGCCTCCGCATCTGTCATAAAAGCCCCGCAATCGCTCAGCTTTGGCGATCAACAGGTGATTTTCTTTTTCGGCTGTGTTATTGACACATCGGCTGTAACAACCATTTGTGTCCAATACGTGCAAGTTTTTGTGCAGTTGGCACGCACGCCGCTGAATTTCAACGATTTGAGGAGACAACGACCATTCGCAGACCCCATAGAGCCGCTCCCCCGACCAAAGAAGGTCCCCGCGCCAACCGTGATATCCGCATCCGCGAGATCCAGTTGATCGACGAGGACGGGGAGAACAAGGGCGTCGTACTGACAGAAGATGCGTTGAGAATGGCTGAAGAAGCCGGGCTTGATCTTGTGGAGATCGCCCCCAACTCGACGCCGCCCGTATGCAAGATTCTCGATCTGGGCAAGCTGAAATATGCCAACCAGAAGCGCGCCGCCGAGGCCCGCAAGAAGCAGAAGATCGTCGAAGTCAAAGAAATCAAGATGCGTCCCAACATCGACACCCACGACTATCAGGTGAAGATGAAGGCGATGAACAAGTTCTTTGAAGAAGGCGACAAGGTGAAGGTGACCCTTCGCTTCAGGGGCCGCGAAATGGCCCACCAGGAACTCGGCATGAAGCTTCTGTCCCAGGTCAAGGAAGACACCGCCGAAATCGCCAAGGTGGAAGCCGAGCCGAAGCTCGAAGGCCGCCAGATGCTGATGGTTCTGGCGCCGAAATAATCGCTTTCGCCGCGTTCTGAGAGATGACGGGCCGCCCGGGTTATCAACCCGTGGCGGCACTTCGCTTTTATCGCGCGGGGGAGGTTGCACAACAAGGTCAAAGCGCGTATACACGCGCCGTTCGAGCGGGCCGGCAGGGCATGCCGTGTCCGCTCCAAATGCGATGCCGGGGTTCGTCTCCCGGTGCAATCAATAAAACGGAGTAGCAAAATGCCCAAGATGAAGACGAAGTCGTCGGTCAAGAAGCGGTTCAAGGTTACCGCGACCGGCAAGGTGAAGTCGGCAGCCGCCGGCAAGCGCCATGGAATGATCAAGCGTTCCAACAAGTTTATCCGTGATGCGCGCGGCACGATGGTTCTGGCGGATGCAGACGCCAAGATCGTCAAGCAGTTCATGCCCTACAGCAAGTAACGCCCGCTAACACCGCTCAAGAGATAGATTTAAGGAGATCATGATATGGCTCGCGTAAAACGTGGCGTTACCGCCCACGCCAAGCACAAGAAGGTCATCAAGCAAGCCAAGGGCTTCTATGGCCGTCGCAAGAACACCATCCGCACCGCCAAGGCTGCTGTCGACAAGTCGAAGCAGTACGCCTACCGCGACCGCAAGGTCAACAAGCGCAACTTCCGCGCTCTGTGGGTCCAGCGTATCAACGCTGCTGTGCGTGAACATGGCCTGACCTATGGCCGCTTCATCGACGGTCTGAACAAGGCCGGCATCGAAGTTGACCGCAAGGTTCTGTCGGACATGGCAATCCATGAGCCCGCAGCATTCGAAGCGCTGGTTGGCGCTGCGAAGAAGGGTCTGGAGTACCTGAAGACCGAAGGTACCGCCAATGAGTTTGAAAGCGCTGTAGCTTAAGCCAGCGCTTCCCAAGCCTCTATGCATATCAATTTGGGAAACCCGCGCTGGCAGGACCAGTGCGGGTTTTTCGCATTCAGACGATCATTTTCCTGGACCGCCCGCTGAAGGGGTCCAGGCGGCAGCAGGAAGACGAGAACATGTCCGATCTTGAGGATCTGAAGACGAAGCTGATGGGCGAGATCGCCGATGCCGCCGATGAGGCAGAGATCGAGGCGGTCCGCGTCAATGCCATCGGCAAGAAGGGCTCCGTGTCCGAGCTTTTGAAAACGCTCGGAAAGATGGACCCGGAAGAGCGCAAGACCCGCGGCGCGGCCATCAACGCGCTGCGCGACGCGGTCGGCACGGCGATTGCCGAACGCAAGGCAGAGTTGAAGGATGTGGCGATTGCGGCCCGGCTCGCCGCCGAAACGGTGGATGTGACGCTTCCGGTCCGCCCGTCGCCGTCGCTGTCAGGCCGGGTCCATCCCGTCAGCCAGGTCATCGACGAAATCACCGCGATCTTCGGCGATATGGGGTTCTCGATTGCAGAGGGTCCCGAGATCGAGACCGATTACTACAATTTCACCGCGCTGAACTTTCCGGAAGGCCATCCCGCCCGCGAGATGCATGACACCTTCTTCTTCGATCCGGATGAGAAGGGCGAGCGCAAGGTGCTCAGAACCCACACCTCGCCGGTGCAGATCCGCACCATGATGAGCCAGGAGCCGCCGATCCGCATCGTCGCGCCCGGCAAGACCTACCGGCAGGATTCGGACGCCACGCACTCGCCGATGTTCCACCAGCTCGAGGGGCTTGTCATCGACAAGACCACCCATGTTGGCCATCTGCGCTGGACGCTCGAGGAATTCTGCAAGGCCTTCTTCGAGGTCGACAGCGTGACGATGCGCTTCCGCCCGTCCTTCTTCCCGTTCACCGAGCCGTCCTTCGAGGTCGACATCCAGTGCGACCGCTCCGGCGACCAGGTGAAGTTCGGTACCGGCACGGACTGGATGGAAATTCTCGGCTGCGGCATGGTGCATCCGAACGTGCTGCGCCATTGCGGGCTTGATCCGGATGTCTATCAGGGCTTTGCCTGGGGCATGGGGCTCGACCGCATCGCCATGCTGAAATACGGCATGCCGGACCTGCGCGACTTCTTCGCCGCCGACGAGCGCTGGACGTCGCATTACGGCTTCCGTCCGCTCGACATTCCGACGCTGTTTGCCGGCCTGTCGTCATGACCGAGCTTCCGGAGCGCTACCGGGATGCCGTCCAGTTCGCGTTCGGCGATACGCCGGCGCTGAAGGACGCGTTGCTGGCGCTGGTGCTGTCGGGCAAGAAGACGGCGACCTGCACCGCGCTCCGCGACATCAAGGATGCGCACGAACCGATGCCGAAGGTCGGCCGGCGCGATGTGGTGCTGGATGGCGCGGGAAAGCCCGCGGCGGTGATCGAGACGACGGAAGTCGACATCTGCCGTTTCGACGAGGTCGGCGAGGATTTCGCGCGCGATGAGGGCGAGGGCGACCTGTCGCTTGAACACTGGCGCGAAAGCCACGAGACCTATTTCGCCCGCAATGGCGGCTTCTCGCCAGACATGGAGCTCGTCTGCGAACGGTTCCGGCTGGTGGAGACGCTTCAGGACGACGAGCAAGAGACCGGGTCTTGAGGGAAGGATGCCGACGCTCCTGATCTGGCATGGCTGCAGGTTTCGCTTTTATGCCTTGGATCGGGGCGAGCCGCCCCATGTCCATGTGGTCAAGGATGACAAGTCGCTTAAGGTCTGGCTGGAGACAATGGCTGTTGCGCGGAACATTGGTTACAATGACCGCGAAATTGAACGCATAGTGTCCGTCATATCTGAACATCAAGCCGAGTGGATCGGAGTGTGGAATGACTTCTTTGGAGTTTGAGACCGAAGAGATGCGACCTGTAAAGGCATGGTGTACGAAGGGCGAAGTGCATGTGGCGCTCGCCGATGGCCGTACCATCTCCGCCCCGCTCTGGTGGTACCCCTTTCTGGCCGGCCTCGATCAGGCCGGGCTGAACGAGATCGAATTGATGTATGAGGGCATCTGGTGGACGCGGGTCGATGAAGGAATTTCGGTGAAGAGCATGTTTCTGGGGCAGAAGATGCCCGGAGCGAAAGAGCCGGAAAGGGCGGCTTGAGGCGCGAACCCCAGCACGTGCATCATGCTCGGGCTTGACCCGAGCAACCAATCACCTCAGACGCGAGCGGAGGCTGCGGGTGTCGCGCGAACGTCTGTCGCGGGGACACGTGCTTGGATCCTCGGGTCAAGCCCGAGGATGACGCCGAGAGTGAAGCGACGTTAAAGAATGAACCGACGCGGCAATCGGCCACAAGTGGTTCTGCGAGAATGTGAGCCTGGGGATGGTCCGGGCGCAATAACAGGAAGACGACAATGAAATTCACACTGTCCTGGTTGAAGGACCATCTGGAAACCGACGCCACGCTCGAGGACATCTGCAAGCGTCTGACGACGATCGGGCTTGAGGTTGAGGAGGTCGATGACAAGGCGGCCTACAGGCCGTTCACCATCGCCCGCGTCACCGAGGCGAAGCAGCATCCCGATGCCGACCGGCTCAGGGTCCTGACGGTTGATGCCGGCCCGGCGGTCAATGGCGGCAAGCCGCTGCAGATCGTCTGCGGCGCGCCCAATGCCCGCACCGGCCTTGTCGGCGCGCTGGCGCTGCCCGGAACCTATGTGCCCGGCATCGACGTCACGCTGTCGGTCGGCAAGATTCGCGGCGTCGAGAGCCAGGGCATGATGTGCTCGGAAAAAGAGCTCGACATGTCGGACAGTCACGACGGCATCATCGACCTGCCGGACGATGCGCCGGTCGGCGCGTCGTTTGCGCAATATGCCGGGCTCGACGATCCGGTCATCGAAATCAATCTGACGCCGAACCGTCCGGACTGCACCAGCATTTACGGCATCGCCCGCGATCTCGCCGCCTCCGGTCTCGGCACGCTGAAGGCCCGCCCGGCCCCGGCCTTCCAGACGGAAGGCGAAACGCCGGCCAGCCTGACGCTCGATTTTGCGGAAGACGACAAGCATCTCTGCCCCGGCTTCGCGCTCAGGCTGGTGCGCGGCGTCAAGAACGGGCCGAGCCCGAAATGGATGCAACAGCGCCTGATCGCGATCGGCCTTCGTCCGATCAACGCGCTGGTCGACATCACCAACTACATGACCTTCGATCAGGGCCGGCCGATGCATGTCTTCGACGCGGCCAAGGTCAAGGGCGGTCTTGTCGTGCGACGTGCGAAGGCGGGCGAAAAGATCCTGGCGCTCGATGAGCGCGAATACGAACTGACGCCGGAAAATGTCGTGATTGCCGATGACAACGGCGTCGAGTCGATCGGCGGCGTCATGGGCGGCGAACATTCCGGCTGCGACGAGAACACCACCGACGTGCTGATCGAATCGGCGCTGTGGGACCCGATGAACATCGCCCGCACCGGACGCACGCTCGGCATCATCACCGATGCGCGCTATCGCTTCGAGCGCGGCGTCGATCCGGAATACATGGTCCCCGGTCTGGAGCGCACCACCGAACTGGTGCTGGAACTCTGCGGCGGCACGGCGACGGAAAAGACGGTCGTTGGCTATGAGGGCCACACCGCAAAGGTTGTCGATTACCCGTTCTCGGAGGTCAAGCGCCTGACCGGTCTCGATGTTTCACCGCGTGAAAGCAGCGATATCCTGACCCGTCTCGGCTTCACCGTCGATGGCGCGGGCGAGCGCGTCTTCGTCAAGGTCCCGTCCTGGCGGCCCGATGTCGATGGCAAGGCCGATCTGGTGGAAGAGGTCATGCGCATCCACGGCGTGGATGCGATCCGCCCCGAACCGCTGCCGGCCGCAGGTGCGGTGAGCGCGAAGATTCTGACGACGCTGCAGATCCGCTCGCGTGCTGCAAGGCGCGAGCTTGCCGCACGGGGCATGCAGGAGGCCGTTACCTGGTCGTTCATTCCGGAAGATCAGGCGAAGCTCTTCGGCGGCGGTCAGCCTTCGCTGAAGCTCTCGAACCCGATTGCCGCCGACATGTCGGACATGCGCCCCTCGCTGCTGCCGGGCCTGCTTGCGGCTGCCCGCCGCAATGCCGCAATCGGCCATGGCGATATCGCGCTGTTCGAAGTCGCTGCGACCTATGAAAACGACACACCGGAAGGTCAGCGCCGGGTTGCCGGTGGTCTGCGCCGCGGCGCGGCCACGCTTTCGGGCGCGGGCCGGATGTGGTCGAACAGCGAGACCGGTGCCGGCCGCGCCGCCGGCGTGTTCGATGCCAAGGCCGACGCGCTTGCCGTGCTGGAAGCCTGCGGCCTGCCGATGGCCAATGTCCAGATCGTCTCCGGCGGGCCGGATTGGTACCATCCGGGCCGTTCCGGCACCATCAAGATGGGCCCGAAGATCGTGCTCGGCCATTTCGGCGAGTTCCATCCGAAGGTATTGGAAGCGCTCGATGTTTCCGGAAAGCTCGCCGGATTCGAGATCTTCATCGATGCCATGCCGGAGCCGAAGAAGAAGCCGACGCGCACCAAGCCGGCGCTGACGCTGTCGCCGTTCCAGGCGGTTACCCGCGACTTCGCTTTCGTGGTCGACCGCAAGGTGGAGGCGGGCGCGATCGAACGCGCTGCCGCCGGCGCCGACCGCAAGCTGATCACCGGCGTCACCGTCTTCGACATCTTCGAGGGCGCTTCACTTGGCGAGGGCAAGAAGTCGGTCGCGATCGAAGTCGCGATCCAGCCGGCAGAGCGGACGCTGACGGATGAGGATTTCGACGCGCTGATGAAGAAGGTGATCGCCAATGTCGAGAAATCGACCGGCGGCGTGATCCGGGGCTGACAAGGCCCTTCCGGCGGGAGATGCGCTGATCTGTCTCCCGCCGAAACCTTGCCGCTCGGCCACCGCGCACCTATAACCGTCTAAACAAACGCGGAGAAACCGATGACCGACGCTGCACGCAAGACGACGATCGATGACGCCCAGGTCGAGTGGTTCTCGAAGATGGCGGCGGAATGGTGGAACCCGCACGGCAAGTTCAAGCCGTTGCACAAGTTCAATCCGGTCCGTGTCGCCTATATCCGGGAAAAGGCCTGTGCCCATTTCGGACAAGACGAGACATCCGCCCGGCCGCTCGCAGGGCTGCGGCTTCTCGACGTTGGCTGTGGCGGCGGGTTGCTGTCGGAACCGATGGCGCGGATGGGCGCCGAGGTCGTCGGTATCGACCCTGCAGAGAAGAATATCGGCATTGCCGAAACCCATGCCGCCCAGAGCGGCGTTCCGGTCGATTACCGGGCGACGACGGCCGAGGCGCTGGCGGAAGCGGGCGAGCAGTTCGATATCGTGCTCAACATGGAAGTGGTCGAGCATGTCGCCGATGTCGACTTCTTCCTCACCACCTGCGCCGCGTTGGTTAAGCCCGGCGGCATGATGTTCGTTGCCACCATCAACCGCACGCTGAAGGCAGGGGCGCTGGCGATCTTTGCGGCAGAGCGGGTATTGCGCTGGCTGCCGCCGGGCACCCATCAGTATGAGAAGCTGGTGCGTCCGGAAGAGATCGAGTCGCCGCTAAAGGCTGCCGGCATGATCCCGATCGAGCGTCAGGGCGTGTTCTTCAACCTGCTGACCGATAGCTGGAACCGTTCGCGCGATACCGATGTCAATTACATGGTGCTCGCCGAAAAGCCGGCAGCGTAAGCCCCTGAAGCGTGGCCGGGCAATCAGTCCGGCGCGCGGCCGGTTGATGAGCGGACCACGAGCTCCGGCCGCCACAACTCGGCGAAATCTTCCGTTTCCGTGCCGTTGATGCGCATGATCAGCCGTTCGGCAATCCGCTTTCCGGCGGTGCGCAGAGACGAGCGTGTGGTGGTCAGCGGCACGCTGAACAGTTCCGGGCGCAGTAGCGGCAGGACATCGTCATAGGAAATCAGCGAGATGTCATCGCCGAGCCTCTTGCCGGCGGCGGTCACCGCCCGCTCGATGCCGAGCGCCTGGATCATGCTCGAGCATAAAATCGCGCTCGGGGTTGCGGGCAGCGCCAGAAACTGTTCGGCGGCGCGCTGCCCGTCGGCTTCCGTCATCTGGGTCGAGACGTGGAACTGCGGTTCAAGCGTCACGCCGGCCTCGCGGCAGGCGCGCACGACGCCATCGCGGCGCCTGATCGCAAAGCCGAAATTCTCGTCGCCGTTGATGAGCGCGATCCGGCGGTGGCCGAGCTGCAGCAGCAGGCGCGTGGCATCGTAGAAGGCGGCCTCATTGTCGACGTCGAGCGAGGGATAGGCGTGCGGCACCTCGAAGAAGCGGCCATGCACGATGAAGGGCAGGCCGAAGGACTCCATCAGTTCGATGCGCTGGTCGTTCTCGCGGATATAGGCGAGGCACAGCCCGTCGACATAGCCGCTGGTCGCAAGGCTTCTGAGTGCGGAGACTTCGTTGGCGGGATCGGAGGGCATGACGACGAGGTGGAAATCCTCGGCCTGCGCCATCTCGCCGAGCCCGTTCAGGAACTCGCCGAAATGAAGGTCCGAGATCACCTGGTCGCCGATCGGCATCAGCAGGCCGATGGAGCCGGCCTTGCCGGTCGCCAGCCGCTGGGCCGTGCGGTTCGGACGGTAGCCGGTCTCTCGGGCAGCCTTCAGCACCCGCTCGCGCGTTGCCGCATTGACCTCCGGATATCCGTTCAGCGCCCGGCTCACCGTCGTCGGCGAAAGGCCGAGCCGCGCCGACAATTGCTTGAGATTCACGTTGGTCCTCCCGCACGCTGATGCTTATCGCCCGCGTGATTTCCGCCATTTCCTGTCAACGCTCCGGTGACGACATTTCAATCGCTACGTCCGGTCCGCCACATGGCAGGTTCGGGGTTCATCGCAAATGCTTGATGCCGTTGCAACTTCGCCCGGTCATTCTCCCAAATAATCTCTCAAAGCGGTTTGAGAAATCCCGTCTTCATCTGAACGCGGCTTTGCGTTTTTTGCAAGCGCCGACGAGAAAAAATCTCGAACGCCGTATCAATTTCGCCAAAAATTGGCGGGTTGCATTGATGGGGGGTTGACACCAATGCCCTGTGAGAGAGATGGTTGGGAATGTCAAAGCGCTTTGGACAAATTGCGCAATGACAATCAAGGCTCACCACAGAGCCGAATGTGATGGGAGGTAAATCACATGAACAAAGCTCTTTTGGCCGGCGCTGCCACGCTGGCTATGCTCGCCGGTGCCGCACACGCGGCCGACCTCAAATTCCCTGTTGGCGATGATTCCCGCTTCAACTGGGACAGCTACAACCAGTTCGCGGAAGACCATGGCGACATCAGCGGCGAAACGCTGTCGATTTTCGGTCCCTGGCTCGGTCCCGACAAGGATCTGGTTGAAAGCGTGATCGCCTATTTCGAGGAAGCAACAGGCGTCAACGTCAATTACGCCGGCTCGGACTCCTTCGAACAGCAGATCGTGATCGACACGCAGGCCGGCAGCCCGCCGAACATCGCCGTCTTCCCGCAGCCCGGCCTCGCCGCCGATCTCGCGGCCAAGGGCCTTCTGACGAAGCTGCCCGCCGAAGCCGGTGAGTTCCTGTCCAAGAACTACGCCGCAGGCGATTCCTGGGTGGCGCTTTCGAGCTATGCCGGTCCGGATGGCGAAAAGGCGCTCTACGCATTCCCCTACAAGGCCGACGTGAAGTCGCTTGTCTGGTATGTGCCGGACAATTTCGAGGACGCCGGTTACGAAGTGCCGGAAACGCTTGAAGACCTGAAGGCCCTGACCGAGCAGATCGTTGCCGATGGCGGCACGCCCTGGTGCATCGGTCTCGGTTCCGGCGGTGCCACCGGCTGGCCGGCGACCGACTGGGTCGAGGACATGATGCTGCGCACGCAGTCGCCGGAAGTCTACGACCAGTGGGTCACCAACGAAATTCCGTTCAACGATCCGCGCGTCGTCAATGCGATCGACGAGTTCGGCTGGTTTGCCAAGAACGACAAGTTCGTCGATGGCGGCGCTGCCTCGGTTGCTTCGACCGACTTCCGCGACAGCCCGAAGGGCCTCTTCTCGTCGCCGCCGAAGTGCTACATGCATCACATGGCCTCGTTCATCCCGTCCTTCTTCCCGGAAGGCACCGAGCTTGGCATCGATGCGGACTTCTTCTACTTCCCGGCCTATGAAGGCGAAGATCTCGGCAAGCCGGTTCTCGGCGCCGGCACGCTGTTCGGCATCACCAAGGATAGCCCCGCCGCCCAGGCCTTCATCGAATTCCTGGAGACCCCGATCGCACACGAAGTGTGGATGGCCCAGTCCGGCTTCCTGACGCCGTTCACGGGCGTGAACCCGGAAGCCTATGCCAATGATGCGCTGCGCGGCCAGGGCGAGATCCTGACCAACGCAACGACCTTCCGGTTTGACGGTTCCGACCTGATGCCGGGCGCCATCGGTGCGGGTGCATTCTGGACCGGCATGGTTGATTTCGTCGGCGGTCAGTCGGCTGAAGAATCGGCCAACAACATCCAGAAGGCCTGGGACTCGATCAAGTAAAGGTCGTCAGGACCGCTTGAATTTGCCATACTTGACCGGGCCGCCAAGCGGCCCGGTCGCCCTGTCTTAGGTCGACAGCCAGGAGACAGCGGCGAAACGTCAGACTTCTGCTGAAGGGGCGGCGCTTGCGATGCGCCGGAAACCCGAAAACAAAAAGCTGAGCGGTGCGGCCTGGAGCCGTTGCAGAGCCGCTACGGGGAGTGAAAGGCGTGGAACAAATTTTCAAGGCCCTGCTGGCCGTCGTCATCGGCGTGGTCGCCGCCGTGATCTATTTCTACGGCACCAACAAGCTGCTCGACATCATTTTTCCTTCCGAGACGAAGGATCCGGCGAAGGGGGTGCGCAACCTCCGCGTTTCGGGAATGATCCGTCCGTGGCTATTTATGCTGCCAGCGCTTCTGTCGCTGGGCGTCTACCTTGTCTATCCGGTGGGCGCGTCCCTGTGGTTCTCGCTGAACGGACCTGCCGGTGATCAATATGTAGGCGCCTCGAACTATGTCTGGATGCTCAACGATTCCGAGTTCCGGCAGTCGATGTTCAACAACATGCTCTGGCTCGTGTTCGTGCCGGCGCTGTCGACCTTCTTCGGCCTCATCATTGCCTGGCTCACCGATCGCATCTGGTGGGGATCCTTTGCCAAGATGATGATCTTCATGCCGATGGCGATCTCCTTCGTCGGCGCTTCGGTGATCTGGAAGTTCGTCTATGATTACCGCGCCGAGGGCTCCGACCAGATCGGCATCCTCAACGCGATCATCGTCGCGATGGGCGGCGAGCCGCATGTGTGGATCGCGATGCCGTTCTGGAACAACTTCTTCCTGATGATCATCCTTTTGTGGATCCAGACCGGCTTTGCCATGGTGCTGCTGTCGGCAGCGCTGCGCGGCATTCCGGAGGAAACCATCGAGGCCGCCGTCATCGATGGCGCCAATGGCTTCCAGATCTTCTTCAAGATCATGATCCCGCAGATCTACAACACCATCGCCGTGGTCTGGACCACGATCACGATCATCGTGCTCAAGGTCTTCGACATCGTGCTCGCGATGACCAACGGCCAATGGGATACGCAGGTGCTTGCCAACCTCATGTTCGACTGGATGTTCCGCCGCGGCGATTTCGGACGCGGCGCCACGATTGCGATCGTGATCATGGTTCTCGTGATCCCGATCATGATCTGGAACATCCGCAATTCGCGTAAAGAGATGGAGGGCCGGTAATGCATTCGCACAAGAAATCCCCGCTCGTCTGGTTCTCCCACATCACCGTGCTGTTGCTGGTGATCCTCTGGACCATTCCGACATTCGGCCTGCTCGTCACCTCGCTGCGCGACAAGGACCAGATCGTCGCCTCCGGTTGGTGGACGTCGCTTTCGACCTCCACCCAGAACCTGATCCACCGTGCGCCTGGCGCAGAGGGTCAGACCGAGGAGAACGGCGTCTATGTGATCACCGGCAATGCGCTGGATGGTACCAAGGGCAAGGTCAGCCATTTCGGGACCTCTTCGCTCAATCCGACCGAATATGACGTTGACCAGACCGTCGATATCGGCGACGGACAGCAACTGACGGTCGAAAGGAACGGCGACTACCGTATGACGTCGCCCGAACCTTTCGGCAAGCGCGGCCAGCGTATTTTCGTCACGGCGGAGATACCGCCGCGCTTTACCCTCGAGAACTATCGCGAAGTCGTGACGGCGGAGGGCCTTGGCCAGTCCTTCCTCAATTCGCTTACGGTCGCCATCCCCTCCACGATCATTCCGGTTCTGGTGGCTGCCTATGCGGCCTATGCGCTGTCGTGGATGAAGTTCCCGTTCCGCAACCTTCTGCTCGCCGTGATCATCGGCCTGCTGGTCGTGCCGCTGCAGATGTCGCTGATCCCGCTTCTGAAAATGTATGGCTGGATCGGCCGCGAGTTCGATGTGCCGGCCAAGACCTATGTCGGGATATGGCTTGCGCATATGGGCTTCGGTTTGCCGCTCGCGATCTATCTTCTCAGGAACTATATCGCCGGCCTGCCGCGCGAAATCATGGAATCGGCCCGTGTCGACGGCGCCAATGATTTCACGATCTTCAACAAGATCATCCTGCCGCTGTCCTACCCGGCGCTTGCCTCGTTTGCGATCTTCCAGTTCCTGTGGACCTGGAACGACCTTCTGGTGGCGACCGTGTTTCTCGAAAACTCCGAAAGCACGATCGTGCTGACGGTGCGGCTGCGCGAGCTTCTGGGTTCGCGGGGCGGCAATTGGGAAATTCTGACGGCGTCGGCCTTCATTTCCATTCTCGTGCCGTTGCTCGTGTTCTTCGCACTGCAACGCTATCTCGTGCGCGGCCTGCTTGCAGGTTCGGTCAAGGGCGGCTGACGCCGCCCGACGCCCGTTGAAAATTCAGGATAAAAGCAATGAATGCAGATATTACCAAAGCCGCTGACAAGGACTGGTGGCGCGGCGCCGTCATCTACCAGGTCTATCCCCGCTCGTTCCAGGACAGCAATGGCGACGGCGTGGGCGACATTCGCGGCATCGCGGACCGGCTGGATTACATCGCAGAACTCGGCGCCGACGCCGTGTGGATTTCGCCGTTCTTCACCTCGCCGATGAAGGATTTCGGCTACGACGTGTCGAACTACAAGGACATCGATCCGATGTTCGGCACGCTTGCCGATTTCGATGCGATGATCGAGAAGGCGCATGAGCTTGGCCTGAAGATCATGATCGATCTGGTGCTTTCCCACACCTCCGACCAGCATCCCTGGTTCGTTGAAAGCCGGGCGAACCGCGACAATGCGAAGTCCGACTGGTATGTCTGGGCGGACGCCAAGCCCGATGGATCGCCGCCCAGCAACTGGCTGTCGATCTTCGGCGGTTCGGCCTGGCAGTGGGACAGCCGCCGCCTGCAATATTACATGCACAACTTCCTGGTCTCCCAGCCCGACCTCAACTTCCATAACCCCGATGTGCAGGATGCGCTGCTGGATGTGGCCCGCTTCTGGCTCGATCGCGGCGTTGACGGCTTCCGCCTCGACACCATCAATTTCTATTTCTGCGATCTGGAATTCCGCGACAATCCGGCGCTCGCGCCGGAACTGCGCAACGACCAGACGGCGCCGGCGGTTAACCCGTACAACTACCAGGAACATCTCTACGACAAGAGCCGTCCGGAAAACCTCGAGTTTCTCAAGCGCCTCAGGGCGGTGATGGAGGAATATCCGGCGGTCGCCGCTGTCGGCGAGGTCGGTGACAGCCAGCGCGGTCTGGAAATCGTCGGCGAGTATACCTCCGGCAATGACAAGATGCAGATGTGCTACGCCTTCGAATTCCTGGCGCCGCAGCCGGTCACGCCGCAGCATGTCGTCAATTCGATCCGCGCCTTCGAGGCAGCGGCTCCCGAAGGCTGGGCCTGCTGGGCGTTTTCCAACCACGATGTCGTCCGCCACGTCACCCGCTGGGGCGAGGGCGTCGCCGACAAGATCGCCTATGCCAAGATGCTGGCCTCGCTGCTGATGACGCTCAAGGGCTCGATCTGCCTCTACGAGGGCGAGGAGCTGGGGCTTACGGAAGCCGATATTGCGTTCGAAGACCTGCAGGATCCCTACGGCATCGAGTTCTGGCCGGAATTCAAGGGACGTGACGGCTGCCGCACGCCGATGGTCTGGCAGTCGGGCGCGGCGAATGCCGGCTTCTCGACAGCGGACAGGACCTGGCTTCCGGTCTCGGCCGATCACGTGATGAAGGCCGTCGACGTTCAGCAGGATGCGGATGGCTCGGTGCTCGCGCATTACCGCACCTTCCTGAAACTCCGCAAAAGCCTGCCGGCGCTTGCCCGTGGCGCAATGACCTTCCACCAGGCGGAGAGCGATCAGGTTCTGGTATTCGAGCGCGAACTGGATGGCGAGAGCGTGCTCTGCGTCTTCAACATTTCGGGCGAGCCGGTTTCGGTGGCGCTGCCGGAAGGCGCCTTTGCGGCCTTCGACGGGGCTGCGACCGGCTTTCAGTTTGAAACAGATGGCAAAACGATAAAACTTCCTGCCTGGGGCGGATATTTCGCCCGTCGCGGCGCATAAGGGAAAGGGGCGGAAATGACTGGCGTTTCACTCAGCAAGGTCAAGAAAACCTACGGCAATGTCGAGGTTCTCCACGGCATCGATCTCGAGATCGAGCCAGGCGAGTTCGTGGTGTTTGTCGGCCCTTCCGGTTGCGGCAAATCCACGCTGTTGCGGATGATTGCGGGGCTTGAGGAAATCTCCGGCGGCAACATCTCGATCGATGGGCAGGTGGTCAACAACGTGCCCCCGTCGAAGCGCGGCATTGCGATGGTGTTCCAGTCCTATGCGCTCTATCCGCACATGTCGGTCTACGACAACATGGCCTTCGGCATGCGGATCGCCAAGGAAAGCAAGGAAGAGATCGACCGCCGGGTGCGCGCTGCCGCCGAAATGCTGCAGATCACGCCCTATCTCGACCGCCTTCCCAAGGCCCTTTCGGGCGGCCAGCGCCAGCGTGTGGCGATCGGCCGCGCGATCTGCCGCGACCCCAAGGTGTTCCTGTTCGACGAGCCGTTGTCCAACCTCGATGCCGCACTGCGCGTAGCAACCCGCATCGAGATCGCCAAGCTCAACGAAAAGATGGCCGACACCACGATGATCTACGTGACCCACGACCAGGTCGAGGCGATGACGCTTGCCGACCGGATCGTGGTCCTGTCGGGCGGCTATATCGAACAGGTCGGTCCGCCGCTGGAGCTTTACGAGCGCCCGTCCAACCTGTTCGTGGCACAGTTCATCGGCTCGCCCGCCATGAACATCGTCCCGGTCACGATCACGCAGACAGGCGAGACCACGGAGGTCGAGCTCAATGACGGCAAGCGTTTCGAGGTGCCGGTCAAGACGCCAGCCGAAGACAAGGGCAAGAAGGCGAGCTTCGGTGTCCGTCCCGAAGACGTGCGCGAGGCAACGTCCGACGAGGAGTTCCTGTTCGAGGGCAAGATCTCGATCATCGAGGCGCTCGGCGAGGTCACGCTGATCTACATCGAGGGCGACATCATCGAGGATGAGCCGATCATCATCAAGCTGCCGGGCATCCACAAGGGCGCTGCGGGCGATGTGATGCGGTTTGTCGCCGACCCGACCAAGCTGCATCTGTTCGATGAGAAGGGCCGCAGCTACCTTTACCGGTAATCGCGGTATCGGGGAGGCTTTTGCCGGGAGCGTGCCAAGCCTTTCCTCGCAGATGCCGCCTGCATCTTCCCCACGGGGAAGAAAAAGATGGTTCGTCCTGTCTTTTGAGCCGTTCCGTGCCTTGCGCGGAACGGCTTTTTTGCATCGCGCAGCATCCAATCCGCGCCGGGCTTCCCGTGCCGTGACCTTGGTCGCTGGTGCCGACACACGAGCGTGCATCCTTCACAAACAGCAAACAAAAAGCCCGCTGACGGTGTCAGCGGGCTTGATGTGTTCTCCGTCAACAGGTGACAGGAGAAGGAGCGGCGGCGAACCGCCGGTCCGTAAGATTAGAACTTGTAACCAACGCGCGCCATGACGCGGTTCGATTCGTAGTCCTTGCCGGAGAAGCCAGCGAGGGCGCCGTCGAAGTCCTTCTTGCCGAAGTCGGTGTAACGGTACTCAAGACCAGCGAATACGTTCTTCGAGAGAGCGTAGTCGATACCAGCGCCGACGGTCCAGCCGTTGAAGGTCTGGTCCTGGCTCAGGCCGTTGGCTTCTACGTAGCCGTTGGCAATCGCCCAACCGCCCGTTGCGTAGATGAGGGCGTTGTCGAATGCGTAACCGAGACGTGCACGAACCGAGCCTTCCCAGTCCGAACCGGCCTTGACGTTGTAGGGCAGGCCTACGTCGTAAGACTGTTCGTTCCAGTTGTAGTCGAGTTCGCCTTCGACACCGAGAACGACGTTGTTGGTGAACTGGTAGTTATAACCAGCGAAACCGCCAAGCTTGCCGCCGTTGAAATCATCGCCCGAGCCGGGAACGCCGAGATAGGTAACGTTGGCGCTCGCCCAGTCGTAGCCGGCGGTGCCGCCGAGGTAGAAGCCGGTCCAGTTGAAGGACTGCGGGATTACCTGCGGAGCAACATAGGGCTCTGCGGGCGGCGTCATGACAACGTCAGCGGCCTTGGCGCCAGCCGTCATTGCGACGAGAGCGGCGGAGGCGAGAAGAAACTTTTTCATTACTGTACTCCTTCAGTGTTATTCACCTGGCGTCTACATAGGTGATTTAATCAATCGATCAAATGAACTTTGTACATTCGGAACACTTCCTTGGGGCAATGTTGCCGGAATGATACAGTCGCTTGACGTTGGATTGACCCTTGCCTCTGAAACGAAAAAGGCCGGGATTTGTTTCCCGGCTCGACGAAATATTGGTGGCCTGTGTCTATTTCGTGGCAACAAAGCGCACGCATTGCGGCGACCGGTAACGTATTGATAAAACAGTTAACGGTTACCCAAAGACCACACTTGCGCCCTGGTCCGCCGTGCCGACGGAATGGCGGAATGGGGCGAAGAGTTCCCGGCCCATGCCATAATCGTTACCGGAGAGATCGACCTCCGCGAGCGGACGGTTTTCGAACTCTTCGGAGGGCACAAGAACCTCCA
This sequence comes from Martelella limonii, assembly GCF_013344475.1. Taxonomy (GTDB): domain Bacteria; phylum Pseudomonadota; class Alphaproteobacteria; order Rhizobiales; family Rhizobiaceae; genus Martelella; species Martelella limonii. Next base: position 110,873 of record NZ_JABUOU010000010.1, read on the forward strand.
GCGTGCCGGCCTCGGCATCCAGCCTGATCATGTCTCCGGTGCGGATCCTGGCGATCGGTCCGCCATCCTTTGCCTCCGGCGTGACGTGGATTGCCGCCGGCACCTTGCCCGATGCCCCGGACATGCGGCCATCGGTCACGAGCGCTACCTTGTAGCCGCGGTCCTGCAGCACGCCGAGCGGCGGTGTGAGGCGGTGAAGCTCCGGCATGCCGTTCGATTTCGGGCCCTGGAACCTGACCACGGCAATGAAGTCGCGGTTGAGCTCGCCGGCCTTGAAGGCATCCTGCAGCGCCTGCTGATCGTGGAACACGATTGCGGGTGCCTCGATCACGCGGCGCTCCGGCTTCACGGCCGAAATCTTGATCACGGCCTTGCCGACATTGCCCTTGAGCATCTTGAGCCCGCCATTCGGCTGGAACGGCTTGTCGTGGGTGGTCAGCACCTTGGGATCGGCACTCGGCCCGTCGCCGATCGGCTCGCGCAGCACCGTTCCGTCCGCGTTGAGCTTGACGTCGATGGCATAGGCTTCCATGCCCTCGCCGAAGACGGTGCGGACATCGTCATGCAGGTACCCAGCATTGAGGAGCTGGCGGATCAGGTAGCCCATGCCGCCGGCCGCGTGGAAATGGTTCACGTCGGCAAGACCGTTCGGATAGACGCGGGCAAGCAGCGGCACGATGTCGGAAAGCTCCGAGATATCCTGCCAGGTCAGCTGGATGCCGCCCGCGCGCGCCATCGCCACCAGATGCATGGTGTGGTTGGTCGAGCCACCCGTCGCGTGAAGCCCGACGACGCCGTTGACGATCGACCGTTCGTCGATCATCTGGCCGACGGGGGTGAACTCGTTGCCATCGGCGGTGATCGCGAAGGCGCGCTTGACGGCCTCCCTGGTCAGTGCATCGCGCAGCGGCGTATTAGGATTGATGAAGGAGGCGCCGGGCATGTGCAGGCCCATCATCTCCATCAGCATCTGGTTGGAATTGGCCGTGCCGTAGAAGGTGCAGGTGCCGGGTCCGTGATAGGATTTCGATTCCGATTCCAGCAGTTCCTTGCGGCCGACCTTGCCTTCCGCATAGAGCTGGCGGATATGCGATTTCTCGTCATTGCCCTGGCCGGTCGTCATCGGACCTGCGGGAATGAAGATCGTCGGCAGATGGCCGAAGGTCAGCGCCGCCATGGCAAGGCCCGGCACGATCTTGTCGCAGACGCCGAGATAGACGGCCGCGTCGAACATGTTGTGTGACAGGCCGATGGCTGCAGACATTGCGATCAGATCGCGCGAGAACAGCGACAGCTCCATCCCCGGCTGACCCTGGGTCACGCCGTCGCACATGGCCGGGACGCCGCCGGCCACCTGGGCAACCCCGCCGGCTTCACGGGCCGCTTCGCGGATCATGGCCGGATAGGTTTCGAAGGGCTGGTGGGCCGACAGCATGTCGTTATAGGAGGTGATGATGCCGAGATTGGGGACGGTATCGCCGGCAAGCGCGTCCTTCTCGGCGGGGGAACAGACCGCGAAGCCATGGGCAAGATTGCCGCAAGACAGGACGGAGCGGTGAACGCCCTTCGAGATCGCCCGGGAGACGCGGTCGAGATAGGCTTCACGGGTGGGCTTGGACCGCTCGACAATGCGAGCGGTGATTTCAGCAATACGGGGATCGGCGGTCATGGGCTTTTCCTGTGTTTTGCGGAAGGCGCCCGGCAGGAGGTGTCAGGGCGCCCAGTATATTTCGACGGGAGAGGAGGCCCTGGCGAGAACGGCGCGGATTGGCATTTCCGCTTCGCTTTCGCCTGCAAGGGCCTTGTTCAAAACGTCCTTCTTGGCCTCGCCTTCGATATGCAGGACCAGAAGGCCCGCATTTTCGAGGCTGGAGAAGGTGAAGGTGAGGCGGGCTTCGCCGGCACCTTCGGCATGCATTGCCATCACGCCCGCAGGCGTGGATTTGTCGAGCGCCTTCTCAAGCGTGTCTCCTCCTGGGAAGAACGAGGCGGTGTGGCCGTCGGTTCCCATGCCGAGGATCACGACATCGAAGGGAAGGCTTGCGGCCGACACCTTGTTGGTCACGATCTCGGCCGCTTCCTCGGCGGTTTCCACCTTCTGGTAAAGCGGAATGAAACGGGCGCTCGCCGCCGGACCCTTGAGCAGGTTTTGCTTGACCAGCAGATGGTTCGAACGCGGATTGTCCTCCGGCACGAAACGCTCGTCGACAAGGGTAACGGTCACCTTCTCCCAATCGATAGGCGCGGAAGACAGCGCCTGGAAGAAGGCCTTGGGGGTCGAGCCGCCGGATACGGCGATCGACGCCATGCCCTTGTCGGCGATGGCGCCCGCAAGCTTCGCGGCAACCGCAGCAGAAAGGGCAGCGGCCAGATCGGCCCCGGACTTGAATGTGTGCATCGTCTCGGTCATCGCATCCACCTCTACAGCGGCTCGTGCCAGGTGCGGCCGTCACGCTCGATCAGCGCGATTGCCTTGGACGGGCCCCAGGTGCCGGCGGTGTAGCCGTGGACGGGCTGGTTGGTGGATTCCCATGCCTTCAGGATCGGGTCGCACCAGCGCCATGCCGCCTCGACCTCGTCGCGGCGCATGAACAGCGTCTGGTTGGCGCGCACCACGTCGAGCAGCAGGCGCTCATAGGCGTCCGGATTGCGCACGTCGAAGGCCTGGGCGAAGCTCATGTCGAGCGCCACCTGGCGCAGGCGCATGCCGCCGGGACCAGGATCCTTGATCATCAGCCACTGCTTCACGCCCTCATCGGGCTGCAGGCGCAGGACCAGCTGGTTCGCCGCGATCCGGCCGGTGCCCTCGCCGAAGATCGAGTGCGGAATTTCCTTGAAGGTGATGACGATTTCCGAAAGCCGTGTCGCCAGCCGCTTGCCAGTGCGGATGTAGAACGGCACGCCCGCCCAGCGCCAGTTTTCGATTTCGGCCTTGATCGCCACAAAGGTCTCGGTGTCGGATTCGCCGCCGAGTTCTTCGAGATAGCCCTTCACCGCGCCGCCCCTGGAGGCGCCGGCGCGGTACTGGCCGCGCACCGTCACGGCATTCGCGTTCTCTTCGGTGATCGGCTTCAGCGAGCGCAGGACCTTGAGCTTCTCGTCGCGCACCGCCTCTGCTTCCATCGAGTTCGGCGTTTCCATCGCCACCATGCAGAGCACGTTGAGGATGTGGTTCTGTACCATGTCGCGCAGCGCGCCGGACTTGTCGTAATAGCCCGCGCGGCCTTCAAGGCCGACCTCTTCGCCGACCGTGATCTGCACGTGGTCGATGTGATTGGCGTTCCAGAGCGGGGCATAGAGCGCATTGGCAAAGCGCAGCGCCATCAGGTTCTGCACCGTTTCCTTGCCGAGGTAATGGTCGATGCGGAAGACCTGCTCCTCGCGGAAGGTCTTGGCGATCATGGTGTTGAGTTCGAGCGCGGACTCGAGGTCGCGTCCGAGCGGCTTTTCAACCACGATCCGGGTCTGCTTGGTGATCAGCTTGTGGTCGCGGATGCCATCGCAGATCGGGCCGAAGATCGAGGGCGCAACAGCCATGTAGAAGGCGCGGACCCGTTCCTTGCCTTCCTCCAGCATCTTTTTCAGCTGATCCCAGCCCTTGTTGCTGGTCGCGTCGACGGGCACGTATTCGATGCGAGCGAGGAACTTGGCGACCTCGTCCTTGTCGTATTCGCCTTCCTTCAGATGTTCCTTCAGCGCCTTCTGGGCGTGGCTGCGAAACTGCTCGCTCGTCAGTTCGGAGCGCGAGGCGCCGATGATGCGCGTCGGATCCGTGAACTGGCCGGAAATCTGGCGGTGGTAAAGCGCCGGCAGAAGCTTGCGCTCCGTCAGGTCCCCGGTTGCGCCAAAAACAACATAGTCGAAGGGTTCGACCGGAATCATCTGACTGCTCATGGTCAGTCCTCTCAATCGTCAGCGGGTTGGCGGTGTTTTATCAAATCGATTTAAAAATGCCAGTCCGATTTCAAAAAAAAGCGGATGAAGGCGGGAGGTGGATCGGCATGTTACGCAACAGCATACTAGAACAGGTCCTTGAGTGCGAACCAGGTGAGCGCCAGAAACGCCAGCGGCTTGCGCAGCGGTTGGCCGCCAGGGAATGCGGGAATTTCGAGGTCGCGGTAAAGCCCGAGATCGGCGGAACGCCCGGCGATCTCGTCGGCATAGAGCTTGCCGCAATAATTCGACAGCATGACGCCATGGCCCGAGAATCCGCCGATCGACGTGACGCCCGGCATGATGTCGTGAACGAGCGGCCGGCGCGGCATGGTGATGCCGACCGACCCGCCCCAGGCATGGGTGATGTCGATATCGGCAAGCTGCGGATAGACCTGGGCAATCTGGCGGTGGAGGTGCTTGGTGATGTTTTTCGGATCATCGGCGGAATAGACCTCGCGGCCGCCGAACAGCAGTTCCCCCGTCGGCGCCTTGCGAAAATAGCGCACCACGAAGCGGCTGTCATCGACCGATTCGCCGCCCGGCAGGATCTTTGCCGCCTTGGGCAGCGGCGTGGTCGCCGCGATGAACGAACGGATCGACATGATCTTCGCCGCCGTCTTCGGCTCCAGATGTTCCTCGATATAGCCGTTGCAGGCAATCAGCGCGCGGTCGGCGGTGATATTGCCGCGCTCGGTTTCGACGACCACCTTGCCCTCGGTGCGGTCGATGTTCACGGCCTTTGTCAATTCGAACAGGCGCGCGCCCGCCTTGTCGGCGGCCGTCGCTGTGCCGACGAGCAGCTTCAAGGGGTGGATATGGCCGGTGCCGATGTCGCGGATGCCGCAGTGGTAGTGCGTTGAGCCGAGGCGTTCTGCGGTTTCCTCCCGGCTCATGAAGGAGAGGTGCGGATAGTCGTAGCGATCGGCGAGCACCTCCACGTGGTTGCGGTAGGTGTAATCCAGTCCCCGCTTGTGGGTGACGGAAAGCTGGCCCGGCTTGAAGTCGATATTGATCTTGTTAGCCCGGGCAAAATCCAGGAGATGCGACTTGGCATCTTCCGCCATGCGGAAGAACGCCGCCGAGCGTGCCTTGCCGAGCTTGTGTTCCATGTCCTCCGGCCACCAGTGCTGGCCGGTGCCGAGCTGCCCGCCATTGCGGCCCGAGGCACCATCGCCGAAGCGGGCGGCGTCAATCAGCACCACGTCGACGCCGTCCGCTGCAAGCTGGTAGGCGGCTTGCAGCCCGGTGAACCCGCCGCCGACCACCACGACATCGGCCGTTGTCGACCCGTCAAGCTGGGGGTAGGTCGGTCGTTCAGAAAGTGTCGCCTGATACCAGGACATGCCCGGGGCGATCGGGCTTTGCCATTCCATGCGCCTTAATTCTCCGTGATCACGAGGCCGCCATTATACATGAAGCAGCAGGAATTCCCGTTCCCACGGGCTGATGACTTGCATGAAGGTTTCGAACTCTCCGCGCTTGATGCCGGCATAAAGGTCGATGAACTCGTGCGAAAGCACCGGGTGCAATGCCGTTTCCGCTTCCATCAGCGCAAGCGCCTCGAGAAGCCCGCGCGGCAGGTCGACAATGCCTTCATTGGCGGTGTCGGCTGTCGGCGCCGAAGGATCGGTCATGTTCTCGATGCCGAGATATCCGCAGGCAAGCGAGGCGGCAAGCGCGAGATAGGGATTGGCGTCCGAACTTGGCAGCCGGTTCTCGACGCGCCGCGAATCGGGGTCCGAGACCGGAATGCGGAAGGCGGTGGTGCGGTTGTCATAGCCCCAGGCGGTGTTGACCGGGCAGGCCATGTCGGGCGTCAGCCGGCGATAGGAGTTCACATAGGGGGCCATCATCACCAGCGTGGCGGGCACGTATTTCTGCATGCCGCCGATGAAGTGGAAGAATTCCGGCGATGGCTCGCCATTGTCCAGCGTGAACACGTTGCGCCCGGTCTCGATGTCGATCAGCGACTGGTGGATGTGCATCGCCGAGCCCGGCTGGCCCTGCATCGGCTTCGCCATGAAGGTGGCGAAGGTGCCGTGCTTGGTTGCGGCTTCGCGGATGGTGCGCTTGAAATAGAACACCTGGTCGGCAAGCTCGAGCGGATCGCCATGGCGCAGGTTGATTTCGAGCTGCGCCGGGCCTTCCTCGTGGATCAGCGTATCGATCTCCAGGTCCTGCGCCTCGCAGAAGTGGTAGATGTCGTCGATCAGCTCGTCGAATTCGTTGATGCCGGCAATCGAATAGGCCTGACCGGCGACGATCGGCCTTCCGGACCGGCCGACCGGCGGCGTCAGCGGCAGATCGGGGTCGTCGTTCTTGGCAACCAGATAGAATTCGATCTCGGGCGCGACCACCGGCCGCCAGCCCTTCTTCTCATAGAGCTCGATCACCCGCTTCAGCACGTTGCGCGGCGTATAGGGCACTTCCTCGCCATCGGAACCGACGACGTCGCAGATCACCTGCGCGGTCGGATCGGCTTCCCATGGAACCGTTGTCAGCGTTGACAGATCCGGCACGAGCTTCAGATCGTTGTCGCGCGGCTCATAGCGGAAGCTGCCGCTTTCATCCGGATAATCGCCCGAAATCGTGTGCCGGTAGAGCGCCGAGGGCAGGGCCAGCGAGGTGTTGGAGGTGAATTTCGAGGTCGGCATCATCTTGCCGCGCGGCACGCCTGCAAGATCGGGCGTGATGCATTCGATATCCTCGATCCCGCGCGCCTTCAGCCAGCGGGCGGCCTCCTTCCAGTCGGAAACGCCCCGCGCCGAGGCGGGGGAGGAGAGGACGCTTGGCTTCTTTGCGCGTTTCAATCGGCTGCTGTGAGACTTGGATGCGGACTTCATGGTCATTTTTTTGGATGGCATTTCTTTGGCCGGGTATCTTTCGGGTTTTCTATATCATAACCACCGCAGAGACATTGGCGAGGGGGCAAGACGTGTTTTCTCGGCCAAATCCGCGTTGGAGGGTTCATGAAGGACTATGATGTCATAATCGTGGGTGCTGGTGCGGCCGGGCTGATGTGTGCCGCGCGCGCCGGAAAGCGCGGGCGCCGCGTGCTTCTCGTCGACCATGCGGCAAAGCCCGGCGAGAAAATCCGTATCTCCGGCGGCGGACGCTGCAACTTCACCAATATCCATGCGGGCCCGCGCAATTATATCAGCGAAAATCCGCATTTCGCCAAATCGGCGCTGGCGCGCTACCGGCCGCAGGATTTCATCGATCTCGTCGATCGCCATGGCATCGCCTGGCACGAGAAGACGCTCGGCCAGCTGTTCTGCGACGGCTCGGCGCGCGAGATCATCGCGATGCTGCTCCGGGAATGCGAGGAAGGCGGGGTCACGATCGCGCTTTCGACCTCGGTCTTGGATATCGCACGCACCGGCGACCGGTTCACGCTGAGGCTCAATGATGTGCCTGCCTCAGCAGAAGCCCTTGTGGTTGCGTCGGGCGGCAAGTCGATCCCGAAAATGGGGGCGACCGGCCTTGCCTATGAGATTGCTGCCATGTTCGGCGTGCCGATGGTCGAGACCCGTCCGGCGCTGGTGCCCTTCACGCTCGATCCTGTGTTGCAGGAGGCCTTGCAGCCGCTGTCGGGCATTGGCGTCGACAGCGAAGTTCGCTGCGGCAAGACCGCGTTTCGCGAGGCGATGCTGATCACCCATCGCGGCCTTTCCGGCCCTGCCATCCTGCAGATTTCGTCTTACTGGAAGCCCGGCGGCGAGATCGCCGTCAGGATGCTGCCGGATGTCGCGCTCGAGGATGAGCTCATCAAGGCAAAGCGGGAAAATGGCAGGCAGTCGGCCCAGACCGCGCTCGCGCAGCACCTGCCGAAACGGCTCGCGCAATTCCTTGCCGAGCGGCACGGGCCGCAAGGCGCGCTTGCCGATGCCAGCGACAAGGCGCTCAGGCGGCTTGCGGAAGCGGTTCAGGACTGGCGGATCAAGCCCAACGGCACGGAAGGCTACCGCACGGCCGAGGTCACCCTTGGCGGCATCGATACCCGTGCGCTGTCCTCGGCCACGATGGAGACGCGGTCTGTTCCGGGGCTTTATTTCATCGGCGAATGCGTCGATGTCACCGGCTGGCTCGGCGGCTACAATTTTCAGTGGGCCTGGGCCTCCGGCGTTGCTGCGGGCGATGCCGTCTGAGCGCTTTTACGGCCCTCAGCAGCCATGCAGCAAGCGCGTAACACGGTCGCGGAAGCGGTCTCGCAAAAGCGCGGTAATAGTCGTCCTCGGTGAGTCTGCGTTGCTCAAAAAACGCCTGGAAGGCACGATGGCGGTGTTCATGCATGGTGATGTCTCCCTGGTCGAAGCCATCCCCGTTATTAAGAGCGAAAATTACCGTTTGATACCGCCGCAAACGCACGCTATTTTTCATTTATGAAAAATGCTCCATGGTCGCTCTATCAACTGTTTCTGCTTGTCGTTCGACACGGCGGCCTCTCGGGTGCGGCGGATGAAAGCGGACTGAGCCCGGCTACGGTCGGCCGCCATATGCTCGATCTCGAAAAGCGGTTGGGGCGCGCCCTGTTCCGGCGCAGTCAGCGCGGCTATCGGCTGACCCAGGACGGAGAGAAGCTGTTTGCCATGCTGAGGGAGGCAGAAGGCAGTCTGCGCCGCGTTGCGGACTGGCAGGGCGAAGCATCAGCGCCGACCCTGGTGCGGCTGGCGATCGGCACATGGAATGCCTTTTTGATTAGTCAGCATATCAACGATATCCAGCCGCCCGGGGATCGTGTGCGCCTGCAATTCGTTGTCGGCGAGCAACGCGCAAGCCTTGCCCATCGCGAAAACCATATCGGCATTCGTTCATTCCGGCCGGAGGAGACCAATCTTGCCGCCCGGCGCCTCTGCGCCGTGGCCTATGCGCCGTTTGGAGCGAAAAATGCCCCCGCATCTCAATTGGAGCGATGGGTGGCCGTTAGCCAGGACGAGGCGGTTTCAGACTATCTGCGCTATCCGCACAGACAACGCGCTAGGGCGATCGCCATAACCGCCAGCCGTCCCCGTTCGATGCTCGATCTTGTCGAGGCCGGAGCGGGGATTGCCGTGCTGCCCTGCTTCATCGGAGATACCAATCAGAGGCTTGAGCGCGCTGGCGCCATCATCGACGAACTCACGCATGAGCAATGGCTGGTGCTCCACGATGATGACCGCCATCAGCGCGAGATCAGAAAGATAGCGGATCGGCTGGCGCGGTTCATGAAGGCCCGCCAGCAGCTTTACGCGGGAAAACGTTCGGAAGCGGACCTGTGAAACGCCATTCCAGTCGGGCCGGAGATGAGGATCTTGACGCCTGCCTCACTCGTCGGCGGCAGGCGGCGTCGCCTCGCTGACCCGTGCAAAGGCCGCCAGCGCATTGCCGTCGATATCAAGCGCGATCGGCGCACCATCGCCGGATGTGGGAACGGCCGTCAGATGCGCGGAGAGCTTTCCGGTATCGGTGTCGATCCGGCCATTGATGGTGATCTCTTCGTTTTCGGCCTCGATGGTGACGCCGTCAAGCGTCAGTTCCGCGCCGTTCAATGTGCCGCGTCCCTTGATCGCGCGAAATGCATAAGGCGATTGTTTGAGCGGCGAAAAGGCGAAGGAGCGGCTGTTTCGGGCGGTCTCCAGGATTGATGCGAGGTCCAGCCAGTTCAGCGTTCCCGCCTGTGCCGAAAACCGGAAGCTGCCGGTGAGCCCGTCCTTGCCGTCGCGCGCGAAGGGGAGCGCTGCGGCATAGTTCAGCTCGAGGCTCAGTGCATCGCTTTCGAGTGGCACGGCGACGCCCAACTGGCGGAACAGCGGGGCGGACTTTACCGCCTCGGCATTCAGCCGAACGTCGGCGCTGTCATCGTTGCGCACGGAGATGTGGGCGAACAGCGATCCGGTGTCGAGCTTGCTGTCGGCGATATCGAAGCTTGTCTGCTCATCGGTGCGGATCACGCTCGCCGCGACGTCGGAAAGGGTGATGTCGGAAAGGCGCACGGTGCCCGCCGAGATCCTGAGGTCGAGATCGGAGAGCGCGTAGCGTTCATCATCGTCCGACCGGTCCATCATCGTGTCGATCCAGCCGGGCAGCGATGATTCGGCATCGAAAAGCGCAATATCGCTGAACGCCATGGTGGCGGTCACGCGCGAAGGCCCGTCTTCGGCCTGGGGCACGATATCGAGAACGCCGCTTCCCTTGGCATCGCCGAATGCAAGGTCGATGGGGGAGAAGCGGAGCGCGTTGCCGCTGCGCGATACCTGCCCCTTGAGCGAGGCCCGCTCGACGCTTCCGAGCAGCCGGGTTTCGACGCCAAGCGCGGCCAGGAGCTTCTGGAGATCGCTCGTCGACAACGAGAATGTGCCGTCAAGGAAATAGGGTTCGCGCCCCGAGGCCGTGCCCTGATAGCTGACCGTATTGGCGGAATTGGTGATGCTCAGTTCAACCTTCGAGGACTGGCCCGCAAGCACGGCTGCGGGCTTTGCAGCCCAGACCGAAACCGTGGTCGGCTCGCCGGCAAATTCGGCAGAGCCGCTGAACTCGGCCGCCCCGTCCAGTCTTGCCCATTCGAAATCGCCGTTGACGGCCTTGATGATCCAGGGTTCTTCTTCGCCGGCGATCGCGATCGTGCTGTTTGCAAGCGTCAACGCGCCGGGTCCCTTGCCGTTCAGGACATCGACATGGCCGTCGCGTGCCGATGCGATCGCCTTGGCCATGGGGTTTGCGGCGGTCGCACCCTCGGCATCCTCGAAGATCAGAACCGCATTGTCGAGCGCCAGGTTGGAAAAGGAAGGGTGTCCGGTGAGCGCGCCGTAAAGGCTGATATCGGCGGTGAGTGTTCCGGCATTGCCGTAGACCAGAAGTCCGCCGCCCCCCGGACGGGGAACCGCTGCGCCATGGGTGATGAGCCTTGGGCGCGGCCAGTAGGAAATGTCCGCCTGCCCGGTGATCGATGCCGGCGCGCCCAGCCAGCCGCTCAGTTCCTCTTCGAAGGCGCTGCTCATTGCGCCGGGCGAAATCACCGAGGGCACCAGATGATAGGCACCGACCGCAAGCAGGATGCCGCCGGCGAGCCCGTAGCGCACGAGCGGGCTGCGACGCAGCCGTGGTGTGCGGCCGGACGTTCTGCCGGTGGTAAAGGGATTTTTCATAAGGTCAGGCCTGTCTGTGCACGCTCCTCAACCGGCGATAGCCGAAAATGCGCAGCGGCACAATGTTTCGACCGCACTTGCTTGCGACATTGGGGATCGCGGGCGAGCGGCGGCGGCAGGAAAGGCCGGGCGCGATCCCTGCTGCAGCGCCGGTGCGACAAGGACTTTCACCCGTCATCGGCAATTTTGGGAGCGCCGGGCCGGGGCCCGCTCCTTGGCTATTTTCGAGCCTGGTGTTGTAATCGCCGCCAAGACGGCCTATATCTCGTCCATCGACGATTGCTTGTGATGCCTTCGGCCATACGCCGACCGATTTCCTCTCAAAATCGATATTCTCGTGCCGCAGAGGATGAAAGCAAGCGGTCCGCGCCCGTTTTTCGGGTTCGCGTCTTCCTCACTCATGGCTTTTGCCGCTGATTGGAAGATTTGCACATAACCGCTCTTTTAGAAGAGCGCGGCCGACGATCTTATTTCGGCTTGATCTTATTGCCCGGTTGACCACGGATGTACTGGCAGCCACACCGGCATTGGTGTTTTTCACCTTATTTCAAGCTGTTCAAGAATTGTCATTCATTGTCGCTGACCACGGATGTACTGGCAGCGGCTGAGAAGAGGTCGGGTCATTCCCGGCCTTTTTGTTTTCGCTTCACCGGTTGCTGGATTTTTGCAGCCGGTGGCGAAAGTAAGCAACAACAAGGAGGTTTTCTTGCAGGTACTGGTAAGAGATAACAATGTCGATCAGGCGCTGCGCGTGCTGAAGAAGAAAATGCAGCGCGAGGGCATCTTCCGCGAGATGCGGGCGCGCCGTTCTTACGAGAAGCCTTCGGAAAAACGCAATCGCGAAGCGGGTGAAGCCGTGCGGCGCCTGCGCAAGCTCAAGAGAAAGCAGCTCCAGCGCGAGGGCCTTCTGCCGTCTCGCGGAAAGCGCTGATCGCGAAGAATTTCGATCACGGCCACGAGGTGGATATGACTGAGACAACGGAATTGAAGCCCGGCCGCGTGTCGGCCAGCGACAAGCTGGCGACGACTGACAAGGTGGCCCGCTCCATCATTGCTGAAGAGGCCTCTCTGAAGCAGAAGAAGACCGAGCGCCTGCGCCGCCTGCGTGAAGAGCGCGAGGCAGAGGCCGAAGAAAAGCCCGCTGCCAAGAAGGCTTCCGGCAAAAAGAAGTGAGGCCAAGGCCTTTAGACGATCACGACGGCTCGCAGCGATGCGGGCCGTTTTTGTATCGGCGGCCGGAGACGCAGTGTTCATGGTAACACCCATTGCGAACGCCTGAAAGGATGGGCATCTTCCCGGCAACAGTGCCGTATCCGGCTTGCGCGCGGAACGGCCAATCACATGGGCATCGAAGATGCCGGAGGTACGCATAAAATGAAGAAGATAGGATTTCTTTCCTTTGGTCACTGGACGCCGTCGCAGCAGTCGGCCACACGTTCGGCCGCCGATGTGCTTTCACAATCGATCGATCTGGCGGTTGCTGCCGAGGAACTGGGCGCCGACGGCGCTTATTTCCGCGTCCATCACTTTGCCCGCCAGCTGGCCTCGCCGTTTCCGCTTCTCGCCGCCATCGGCGCGAAGACGAAGAAGATCGAGATCGGGACCGGCGTCATCGACATGCGCTACGAGAACCCGTTCTACATGGTAGAAGATGCCGGCAGCGCCGATCTGATTTCCGGCGGCAGGCTGCAGCTCGGCATTTCCCGCGGCTCGCCCGAGCAGGTGGTCGAAGGCTACCGCTATTTTGGCCATGAGCCCGCCGAAGGCGAGGATGATGCCGCCATGGCGCGCCGTCATACGGAAGTGTTTCTGGAGCAGCTGGAAGGCCGTGGCTTTGCCGAACCCAATCCGCGCCCGATGTTTCCGAACCCGCCCGGCCTGTTGCGGCTTGAGCCGCACGCGGAAGGGCTCAGAAAGCGCATCTGGTGGGGCTCCGCGACCAATGCAACGGCCGAATGGGCCGCAGGGCTCGGCATGAACCTGCAGAGCTCGACGCTGAAATTCGACGAGACCGGCGAGCCGCTGCACAAGCAGCAGGCCGACCAGATCCGGACATTCCGCGCGGCCTGGAAGAAGGCCGGCCATGATTTCGAGCCGCGCGTTTCCGTCAGCCGCTCGATCTTTGCCCTGACAAACGATCTGGACCGGGCCTATTTCGGCCGCAGCGGCGGCGGGCAGGACCAGATCGGCTATCTCGACGAGAAAACCCGCGCCGTATTCGGCCGCTCCTATGCCGCAGAGCCCGACAGGCTGATCGAGCAGCTGAAGGGCGATGAGGCGATCGCGGAAGCCGACACGCTGCTCTTGACCGTTCCGAACCAGCTCGGCGTCGATTACAACGCCCATGTCATCGAAGCGATCCTGAAGCACGTTGCGCCCGGACTTGGCTGGCGTTGACCATGGATTGCGGGCGGCGCGCGCATGCACGCGCCGCCCTGTTTTTCCGCACCCCTGCAGAACCTGCTTGCCCCTCCGTGCATTCGCGCCTACCTTCCCCTTAAGCAAAGCAAAAACAACGGGCTTCGGCGCGTGTGGGTGGGGACCCAGGAGCATAGTTGCGTCGTGAATACTGCGCGGTCCGGTGAGGTCCGCCGGACATGATGCGGTCTTGCGCTTTGTGCACAAACAGGGGGACTTGCAGTGCAGTTTTTGGATACACTCTTCAATTATATCAATGATCTGACATGGGGCTGGGCGCTGGTTCCGTTCCTTGTCGTTCTCGGCGTGTTCTTCACGATCGCCAGCGGTTTCGTCCAGTTCCGCTTCTTCAAGCGCATGTTCGGCGTGTTGTGGGGCGATGAGGATGGCGATCCGAGCAAGATCAGCGCGCGCGAAGCGCTGTTCGTCTCCGTCGGCGGCCGCGTCGGCGGCGGCAATATCGCGGGCGTCGCGGTTGCCATCACCGCCGGCGGCCCGGGTGCCGTGTTCTGGATGTGGGCGATCGCGCTGGTCGGCATGTGCTCCGGCCTTGTCGAGGCCACGCTTGCCCAGCTCTACAAGCGCACCGAGCCCAATGGCGACTATCGCGGTGGCCCCGCCCGCGCCATCATCCACGGACTTGGCACGAATTATCGCTGGCTCGCCGTCATCTACTCTGTCTGCCTGATCGCAGCCTTCGCCATCGGCTTCAACGCCTTCCAGGGCAATACGGTGGCGGGTGCCGCCGCCGACAGTCTCGGCATTCCGCGCTACATCACCGGCGTCGTGCTGGCGGCGGCCACGGGCTTCATCGTCTTCGGCGGCATCCATCGCATCGCCAAGGTCTCCGATGTGATCATCCCGATCATGGCCTTCGGCTATATCGCCATGGCGCTGGTGATCATCCTGCTCAACATCACCGCCCTTCCGGCCGTGCTGTGGGATATCGTCGCCAATGCGCTCGGCTTCCGTGAGGCGGTTGCCGGCGGCATCGGCGCCGCAGTGTCGAACGGTCTGAGGCGCGGTCTGTTCTCCAACGAGGCCGGTCTCGGCTCGGCTCCGAACGTTGCCGCCACCGCCTATGTCCGCCACCCCGTGAGCCAGGGAATCACACAGAGCTTCTCGGTGTTCATCGACACCATCATCATCTGCTCCTGCACCGCCTTCGTCATTCTTCTTGGCGATGTCTACCAGCCGGGCCAGGAGGGTGTCGACGGCGTGATCCTGACGCAGCAGAGCGTTGTCGACCACCTTGGCAGCTGGGCGCAATATTATCTGACGGCGGCCATCTTCCTGTTCTCGTTCTCGTCGATCATCTACAATTACTATCTCGGCGAAAACGCGCTGGACTTCATGACCAACAAGAAGAGCGCGCTGCAGATCCTCAGGATCATCATCATCGCGATCGTCTTCATCGGCGCGGTGGCGCCCGGTGCCACATCGGTCTTCAACTTCTCCGACCCGATGATGGGCATTCTGGCCGTCGTCAACCTTCTGGCGCTGACCATGCTGTTCCCGACCGCGCTGCGCCTGATCAACGACTACCGCAACCAGCTTTCGTCCGGCATCAGGCGGCCGCTGTTCGATCCGAAGAAGTTCCCGGATCTCGACACCGACCCGACCGCCTGGCCGGACGCGAAGTAAGGCGCGAAGTAAGACGCGAAGGAACAGGGGCAACCGTAGCCTTCGGTTATCGGATGCAGTCTCGAACGCCAACCGCCGGGCTTTGTGTCCGGCGGTTTTTTCATGACCGGCGGTGCTTTAGCCGGATGAGCCGGTCAAATCGGCGGTTTCTTCGCTCAACGGTGCGCAAAGCAGATTGAGGCGACTTTTCAGCATGTCGATCTTGAAGCGGGCGGCGGCGAGCTCCGATTTCGCCTTTTCAAGCTCCACCGCGGCCAAGCACTGCTGGTCTGGCGCGGCGTCGCCATTCTTGGCTTCGGCACGCGCAAGAGAAGAGCGGGCGGCGGCAAGGTCGCTGTCTGCGGCGGCGATGCTGAGCTTCAATGTATCGAAATCATTCATGAAGGCGCGGCGGTTGTCCTGCGCGGAAAGAATGGTTTCCATGAGCGTCAACCGGGCATTCTGCGTCAGACGAAGAGCATCGCCCTCATCGATCAACGGCAGCACGTAGGAAACCAGGAACTGCAGGTTCAGGCCGCCCGCCTGCGTCATGAAGCTTGGGATCGAGGTCTTGAGTTTGGTAAAACGCGATTGGCGTGCAAGACCGAGCTGTGCATCTGCGGCGGCGACCAGAAGGTCTTCCAGCCGTTTTTTCCCCGACGATGCAAAGCAGGCTTCCGCGTTCGCGGTCGGCAGGGAACGGTAGTCCGGCAGCGCGGCGAGCATGGACCCTGCCGGCTCCACCTCATAACCGCCCTCTGCAAGCCCTGCGAGACCCAGAAGCGTGTCGCGCTTCGCGTTCAGCGATCGCACGACCGCCTTCTCCTCCCGGCGGACAGCGGCGATCTGGTCCCTCATGGCCGCAAGCTCACGCTCGCTCCTCCTTTCGCCCGGATCAACCTTTTCTTCGGCATCGATACGGCATTGCAGGCCCTTCGCCCTCAGCGCCACCGACTGTCTGCGAAAATCGACTTTGGTATAAGCATCGTAGGCGCTCAGAAGGTTGGACATGGCCGTCTTCTGCGCAATCTGATACTGGACGGGGATCAGCCTGCCTGCAACGTCCACCGTCGAATGGTCGAGCTTCAGCAGAGCCTTGGATATATCCCAGTTCACCCCGAGCACGACATTGGAGACGCTCGCGAGATTGGCAAGATCATCGCCGGTATAGGTGCTGCTCCGTCGCGCCTCGGCGCTGAAGCGCGGGAGCCGCTCCGATTTAACCTGATCGAGCGCCAGCATGGCGCGTGCACGGCTGATGCGCGCGCGCATGAAATCCTTGCCGCGGCTTTCCGCGCTTGCAAGCAGTTGAGGCGGGCCGATGGCGCCTGCGTTCCCGGTTGCGATCGGCGGAGGCGGCGCGCTCAGTTCCTGCTCGAGAAGATCGATACGCGACGTCGTATCCTGCAATTGCGGGGATGCGCAGCCCGCAAGCGTGAGCGCAGCCATCAGCGCGAAGGCTTGCGCCGCGCCCGGCGGTCGAAGACGCGATGACGGCGCGCACTGCCTCCATATCAGATTCAGGATGGAGGTGGGTTGTGCAGCCGCGAACGCGGGTTCAGCGCAAGCAGGGTGACTTGAAGCGCGTTCAGTCTGCGTCGAAACGGTCATTGTGTTTTCGCCTCGCAAGCCATGCATGGCGTCGCTCTCCATCAAAACTGACGGGAAAATAGCGGATGCGGCATTCTCCAAAACGGACTGCTTCGAAAACAGTCAGTTGAAAGTCCGCAGCGTCGGGAGCGCAACTCGTGAAGGCAAAGCTTGGCAAAAATGGGGAATCTTGCTGCAGCGCACGCGCATAAAAAAGCCTGACGGAAATCGTCCGTCAGGCGCGGTACGCAGACATGGGCTCAGCGTGTCAGGCTGAAGGCTTCGCCTCGAACACCACTTCGCCCTCATTGACGACGAATTCGACGGCCATGCCGGATTCCTCGGCGAGCAGCGCCGTGTAATAGGGCTGGACATTGTGCGACGTGATCGGGTCTTCCATGACGCCGCCATAGATGCGGGCAAATTCCGACGGCATCTGCACGTAATTGCCGCGGGTGCGGATGATGAAGGCGAAGATGTCGCCTGCGGCATCAAGACCCACATCGATGGTGCCGCCGCGCGGAATGGTGGACTGGGCGACGAGGAAGAGGTTGAGAAGCAGCTTCACCCGGTTCTTCGGCGCATTGATGCGCGGGCCGGCCCAGTTCAGTGTGACGCGCTTGCCGAGCGAGATCAGGTCGCGGGCTGCCGTTTCCGCCTCGCCGGTGTCGAGCGGCGTGTCGAGCGTGCCGGAGGCGCCGAAGGCGATCCGGGCGAATTTCAGATGGATGGTGGCCGAAAGCGTGCTCTGGCGGATGAGCTGCAGCGCGTCCTCATCCATCCCGCCCTCGTCGAGAAGCTCGAGCCCGTTGCCGGCCGCCCCGATCGGGTTGACGACATCATGACAGATGCGGCTTGCAAGAAGGGCCGCAAGATCTGCGCCGTTCAGGGTCAGGTTCGGGTTCTTCATCGCTTCGCACATCCTCAAGGCTTTGGCCTGTCACCGGCCGTCGCTGTCTTTTGCTGGTATCGCCGCAATCTTTCAAGCGATATTCGCATCACCGCAAAATCCTCGCATTTGGTAAATCCATTGTTAAGGGGTCTGGCCC
The DNA here is from genome assembly GCF_013344475.1 of Martelella limonii. Classification (GTDB taxonomy): domain Bacteria; phylum Pseudomonadota; class Alphaproteobacteria; order Rhizobiales; family Rhizobiaceae; genus Martelella; species Martelella limonii. Next base: position 128,613 of record NZ_JABUOU010000010.1, read on the forward strand.
ACAATAGCGTCAGAGGCTTGCCGTCTGCCGGTATGTTGTTTCAAGGCAAATCGGGCATCGGCGCGCCAATACCGAAAGCAACAGGAATGGAACCGCCATGTTTGCCAGAAAAACCGCAAGGTCCGTGCCGGCACTTGTCTTCGCGCTCGTGATGACGGTGCTCTTTGCTGTTCCCGCAGCCGCACAGCAGCAGCCGCAAACCATGCAGAGCGGCACGTTTTCACCCGATGAGCTTGTGACCGCCGGCAATACCTTCTTCGGCGAGGCAAGCTCCGGTCTTGCGCAGACACTGCAGAATGCGTTCTCGAAATACGGCCTGCCGAACGGCTATATCCTCGGCGCGGAAGGCTCGGGCGCCTTCATCGCGGGGCTGACTTATGGCGAGGGCACGCTCAACACCAAGAATGTCGGCGCCCACAAGGTATTCTGGCAGGGCCCATCGCTCGGCATCGATTACGGCGGCGACGGGTCGCGGGTGATGATGCTGGTCTACAATCTGCCCTCGGTGCCCGATCTCTTTCACCGCTACGGCGGCGTTTCGGGATCGGCCTATATCGTTGCGGGCTTCTCGATGCAGGTTTACAAATACCGCAACGTCATTCTGGTGCCGGTCCGCTCCGGCGTCGGTGCGCGTCTCGGCGTCAATGTCGGCTATCTGAAGCTGACCCAGCGGCCGACCTGGAACCCCTTCTGACGGAGCGCCGTTTGGCCGATCTGAAGCGTGAAATCGAAAACCGCTATGCTGAGCTGTTGGGCCGCATCGATGCGGCGCATGGCTCGGACCGCGAGGATGAAGCCCTGCGCGATGCCTTTGCGGAGCTTGCGGCCATGATGATCGCCTACAGCCATCGCGAGGGTGCCGAGGAAGCGCTGGAGGCGGCGCTTTGCAGCGGCGGCGCCGGCAACGCTCACCGCGTGAGCCTTGCAGAACGCGCCCGCGCGCTGATCGACGAACGCCGTTAGCGCAATTCCAGGTGAAGTGGACACCGGTTCACCGTCCGGAATTGCGTAAAAACAAAGAGATAGAGCAATTTCGCGTTTCCGTGAAACGCGGATTTGCTCTAGCCGATCCGGCCCTTGGCAAGTGCCAACTGATAGAGCGCAATTGCCGCGGCATTGCCGACATTGAGGCTGTCGAGGCCGGGTGCCTGCGGGATCCGGATGGTCCTGAATGTCTCCATGATCTCCGCCGGCAGGCCTTCGCCCTCGGTGCCGAGCACCAGCGCGGTGCGGCCGCGCGGGCTGACGTGCTGAAGCGCCTCACTCCCTTGCGGGGAAAGCGCGATCACCTCGAACCCGGCCTGTGCAAGCGTGCTCAGAAGTGCTGCCCCGTCACCCTCGCGGGTCCACGGCATCTTCAAAACGGAGCCGACGGAGACGCGGATCGCCTTGCGATAGAGCGGATCGCAGCTGGTCGCGTCAAGGAAGATCGCGTCGGCGCCAAGGGCGGTGGCATTGCGGAAGATCGCGCCGGCATTGTCATGATTGGAAAGCCCGACACAGACGACGACGAGCGCGTCATCGGGGAGCGTTGCGGCGAGGTCGGCTGCACTGTGGGTCCCGGTGATCCGCCCGAGCGCCAGCACCCCGCGATGCATGTCGAAGCCGGTGATGGCGTTCATGACCTGGCTGTTGCAGGTGTAGACCGGCACATCGTCCGGATAGGCGGCGAGCACGTCTTCAATGCCTGCGAGCCGGTTTTCCAGCACCAGGATGCAATCGGCGGAAAAACGCTCTGCAGGCGCCTCGGCCAGCACCCTCAGCACCACCGTGCCTTCGGCGATGAAAAGCCCTTTGCGCCCGACCAGATCCTTCTCCCGTATCGCCCGAAAGGGGGCAATGCGCGGATCATCGGGATCGGTGATCGCGATCATCTCAGTCGAAGCGCAGTTCGACATCGGCGGCCATGCGGCCGGAATTGATGTCGAAGAGATAGAGCGTCTGCTCGCCGTTTTCCTTGGTGCCGTAGATCAGCGCCTGGCCATCGCCATAGCTCACGTCGGAGATCGTGAAACCGCGGGGCAGGTTCGCCGTCAGCGCGCGCGGCGCATCAGCGGGAACCACCGCGCCGCCGCGTTCGGCAACCGGCGCCTCGTCCGGGCGGCTCATCACCTTGTAGAGAATGGCGCCGAAAACCGCCATCAGCGAGATCATCATGATCAGCGCCGATATGATCTGCAGCCGCAGCATCCGCCGCCGCACCAGTTCGACAGCCGGGTCGAGCGGCTTGTCTTCTTCGTCGTCTTCAATGCGATGTTGCGACATTGTCCATTGCTCCGCAGGCCGGTTTCGCTTAACAAGCGCGGACCGCACTTGCAAAGTTAAGATGACAGACGACCCGTTTAAACAAAGCCAGCCCGATAGAAAAGACTTTCTCGTCCCCGAGGGTACGAAAGAACGTCTGGATGCCTTCATCGCGCACGAGATGGGCGACGGCGTGTCGCGCACCCGCGTCAAGGCGCTGATCACGGAGGGCGCTGTCTCGATTGGCGGAAAGCCGGTCGTGGAACCGAGCCGGAAGGTGAGGCCGGGCGAGGCGATCACGCTGGTCATGCCCGAACCCGAAGATGCCGAGCCGGATGGCGAGGATATACCGCTGGAGATCCTGCATGAGGACGACGATATCATCGTCATCAACAAGCAGGCGGGCCTCGTGGTTCATCCGGGCGCCGGCAACTGGACCGGGACGCTGGTCAACGCGCTGATCTTCCATTGCGGCGACACGCTTTCGGGCATTGGCGGCGTGCGCCGTCCGGGGATCGTTCATCGTCTCGACAAGGATACGACGGGCGTGATGGTGGTCGCCAAGAACGACGCCGCCCACCAATCCCTTGCCGCCCAGTTTGCCGATCACGGCCGCACCGGCCCGTTGCAGCGCGCCTACAAGGCGCTGATCTGGGGCCGGCCGAAAGTGCTGCAGGGCACGATCGACGCACCGCTTGGCCGCGCGCCAGACCGCATCCGCCGCGCCGTCAAATCCGCTGACAGTGCGGATGCAGATTTCGCGATCACCCATTACACCGTCTTGCGCCGTTTTGGCGAAAAGCCGGACGGCACGGCGCTTGCGAGCCTCGTGGGATGCAGGCTGGAAACCGGCCGCACCCATCAGATCCGCGTGCACATGGCCCATGTCGGCCATCCCCTGATCGGCGACAAGATGTATGGCGCCGGGTTCAAGACCAAGGCCAATCTTCTGGAAGAGGACGCGGCATCCGTGGTGCGCAGCTTCCCGCGTCAGGCGCTCCATGCGGCGCTGCTGGTGATCGAGCACCCGGCAACCGGCGAGGAAATGCGGTTCGAGGCGCCGCTGCCGGATGACATGGAAGCGCTTTGCGCGGCCTTCGAGGGCTGAGATTTCACAAACATTCCAGTAAATGGAGTGTTCACCCTTCAGATACCTTGAAAGCCCGGTCTGCCTTACTTAAATCGGGTTCTCCCTTCAGAAATCGACGGATCGGGTTGTGGGGCGATGCCCCGCGAGCGCCGTTGGATTTGAGAAGGATTGCAACACCAAGGGGGTGAAAGCATTGGCCAATACGCTTCCCAGCATTCGTGCCGGAGAAAACGGTCTCAACCGCTATCTCGAAGAAATCCGCAAATTCCCCATGCTCGAGCCGCAGCAGGAATATATGCTTGCCAAGCGGTATCAGGAACATGATGACCGGGGTGCCGCCCACAAGCTCGTCACCAGCCACCTGCGCCTCGTCGCCAAGATCGCGATGGGCTATCGCGGCTACGGCCTGCCGATCGGCGAGGTCGTGTCCGAAGGCAATGTCGGTCTGATGCAGGCCGTCAAGAAGTTCGATCCCGAACGCGGCTTCCGTCTGGCCACTTATGCGATGTGGTGGATCAAGGCGTCGATCCAGGAATATATTCTCCGGTCCTGGTCGCTCGTGAAGATGGGCACCACTGCCAATCAGAAGCGCCTGTTCTTCAACCTGCGCCGCCTGAAGGGCAAGATCCAGGCGATCGAGGATGGCGATCTGAAGCCGGAGCAGGTCACCGAAATCGCGACCAAGCTGAATGTCAGCGAAGAGGAAGTGATCTCGATGAACCGCCGCCTTGGCGGGGATGCGTCGCTCAACGCGCCGATCCGCGCAACGGAAGGCGAATCCGGTCAGTGGCAGGATTGGCTGGTCGACGACCATGACAGCCAGGAAGAGATGCTCGTCAACCAGGATGAGCTCGAAACCCGCCGCGACATGCTGTCGTCAGCCATGGACGTTCTGAACGACCGTGAAAAGCGGATCTTCGTTGCCCGAAGGCTTGCGGAAGACCCGGAAACGCTGGAATCGCTTTCCGGAGAATTCTCGATCTCGCGCGAACGCGTTCGCCAGATCGAGGTCCGCGCGTTCGAGAAGGTGCAGGACGCCGTGCAGAAGCAGGTCGCGGCAAATGCCAAGGCTGTCCGCGCCGTGCGCGAGGGCGCCGACGACTGATATGCACACTGATCGTCTGTAAAAGCAAAAGGCCGCGCCGGGAAACCGGTGCGGCCTTTCCTGATCGAGGCTTGCTGTCAGTTGTTGTTGTCGCCGATATCGCCGAGCGCCTGCCACTCCTGCACGGCCCGGTCGAAGATCGCCATGCCGGTGGTGCCCTTTTCAAGGGTCAGCAGTGCGCGGCGGCCGTTGCGGTAGGTCACCGGGATATCGATCCAGTTGCGCTCGGCAAGGAGCGCCATGTTCTGCCCGCGGGCCTGATCGAAATCATTGAGCGCCAGCATGTAGAGATCGTCGGTGATCTTGGCCGAGACCGCGATCAGCGGATCGCCGCGCGAGGCCTCGGTATTCTTCAGCGACATGCGCTGGACATTATCGACCGCGCCGCCCTGGAAATTGTCGCCAAGGGTAAACGAGATGTCGATCAGGTGGCTTGCCGGAAGCGAGGAATCATCGTTGCGGCGGAAGGTCACGACGCCGGAAAGCCCGGCATCCGGCACATTCATCACGCCCTCGATCACCGGTTCGGAGACAGCCGTGCCGTTGTTCTCCTGCTTCAGCTCCCAGGTCACCGTGCCCTGGAATGCCGAGGGAACGGTCTGGCCGAGCTGTTCCTCGTAAAGATACATCTTCTGGGCCGCGCCCACCGGCGGAGCCGGATCGGCGGTGTCCTGCCCGGCGCTTGCGGGTGCGGTGGAGCCCGCCGTCTGGCTTGCGACCGAACGGGCGGGGCCTACGTTTTCGCCGGCGGCAGGCAGGCCCTCATCGACCTCGGTGCCGTCCGGCAGAAGCCGCTGGGTAAACTGTTTTTCCGTGCCGCCTTCTTCGCTCTCGGGCGCGGTGGTTGCGGGCGCGCCTGCGGTTTCGGTGGCAGGCTCTGCGTCCGTTTCCGCGTCGGGCGGGGTCGCGGTGGTTTCGGCCGGTGTTTCCGTCTCTGTCACCGCGTCGCCGGGCGCCATCAGGCTGTCGCGGTTTTCATAGGCGAAATAGCCGCCAACGGCGATCACGGCGACAAGAACCACGGCTCCAACCGCAAGCGCGATCCGCTTGCCGCTTCCGGATTTTTCCTCTTCGAAGCCGTCATCGTCATCATGGCGGCCCGCGCCGGTCAGGCGGTCATCCTCGTCGAAACCGCGTTCGTCCGGCTCAAGTCCCAGGAGACTATCGACATGAGCCCAGTCCTTTTCGGAGACGGATCGGGAGCCTGCAGCAGCCGGCGGTTCATATCCGGGCGTTGCCGCAGGGGCTGCCTCAAACTGCCAGTCGTCGGCAGGGCGGGGCTCATCGTCCTCGTCGGATTCCACCACGACGGAGCCTGCTTCGCTTTCCTCGTCCTCGGGACGGTCGAAGGAGTAGCCCTGGTCCTCATCGGGATCAGGCATCGTCTCGAAGACGACCCTGTCGGGGCGGTTGACCGCCTCGAAGGTCGCGCCCTGCAGGAAACCCATGGAGCGCGGCTCGGCGGCCGGCTGCTCTTCGGGCTCCGCCGTAACATCGTCGTAAGGCTCGTCTTCGGCATAGTCCGGCGCGGTCGGAGCCGGGGCGGGGTCTTCGTAATCTTCCGCAGGCGCCTCGGCTTCATGCACGGGCTGGTCATCGACAGCCGGTTCGTCGTCATGGAACGTGGCTTGCGGAAACACGTCCTCTTCCGGCTCGTCGGCGGGCATGGCGACGGTGAAATCGCTTTCAACCTCGGCGATGGCGGCGTCGATCTTGTCGATCTGGCGCTTGATCATCGCTTCCGGCGGCGGCGGGTTCATGTTTTCCATCTGCCGGATCACAGCAGAGCGCGCCTTGTCGTAGACGCGCGCGCGCAATTCCGGAGACTGTTCGGGAAGTCCCTCGACTGCGCGCCTGATAACTGCCGTAAAATCCGCCATGAATCACCCCTATTGTGCGGGACATTTCCGCAACAATACTATGTTTTTTGCTTAGTCTTCAAACGGATCGGTCACAAGAATGGTGTCGTCGCGTTCAGGACTTGTGGATAGAAGCGCCACGGGTGCGCCGATCAGCTCTTCAACCTGACGTACGTATTTGATCGCCTGGGCCGGCAGGTCCGCCCATTTGCGGGCGCCGACGGTCGATTCCTTCCAGCCTTCCAGCGTCACATAGATCGGCTTGACGCGGGCCTGTGCGCCCTGGCTTGCCGGCAGCGCCTCGATCCGCTCTCCGTCAAGCTCGTAAGCGACGCAGATCTTCAGTTCGTCGAGGCCGTCGAGCACGTCGAGCTTGGTGAGTGCGATGCCGGTGATGCCGTTGGTGGCAACAGCCTGGCGCACCAGAACGGCGTCGAACCAGCCGCAGCGGCGCTTGCGGCCGGTAACGGTGCCGAATTCATGGCCGCGCTCGCCGAGGAAATTGCCGACCTCGTCGTTGAGCTCGGTCGGAAACGGGCCTTCGCCGACGCGGGTGGTATAGGCCTTGGTGATGCCGAGTATGTAGCCGAGCGAGCCCGGGCCCATGCCGGAACCGGCAGCGGCCTGGCCTGCCACCGTGTTGGACGAGGTGACGAAGGGATAGGTGCCGTGGTCGATGTCGAGCAGCGTGCCCTGAGCGCCTTCGAACAGGATGCGGGCGCCGGCGCGGCGCTTCTTGTCGAGCAGCAGCCACACGGTTTCGCGGTAGGGCAGGACCTTGTCGGCAACCGAGGTGAGCTCTTCCATGATCGTTTCGTGGGCGATCTCGGGCGCGCCGAAGCCGCGCCGCAGCGCATTGTGATGGGTCAGCAGCCGGTCGACCTTGGCGGGCAGGGTCTCGATATTGGCAAGGTCCATCAGCCGGATCGCGCGGCGGCCGACCTTGTCTTCATAGGCAGGGCCGATGCCGCGGCGCGTGGTGCCGATCTTGGTGCCAGAATTGGAAGCCGCATCCTCGCGCATGCCGTCAAGCTCGCGGTGGAGCGACAGGATCAGCGTGGCATTGTCGGCAATGCGCAGGTTTTCGGGAGAGATCTTGACGCCCTGCGCCTCAAGCCTTCCGATCTCCGCGATCAGCGCATGCGGGTCGACGACGACGCCGTTGCCGATGACGGCAAGCTTGCCTTCGCGCACGACGCCGGAGGGTAGCAGCGAGAGCTTGTAGCTGACGCCGTCGATCACCAGCGTGTGGCCGGCATTGTGCCCGCCCTGGTAACGCACGACGATATCGGCGCGCTCGGAGAGCCAGTCAACGATCTTGCCCTTGCCCTCGTCGCCCCATTGCGAACCGACCACTACTACGTTTGTCATTGCACCTACCCGGAATGTCTTAGTCACGGTTAAACCGCAGCATCTATAACCATGTAGCTTTCATAATGCGATCCCCCACCCCCTCAGTTCAGAAATTTTCTCGTGACAGCGGCATGGAGGACGGATTATTCCGTCCATACCTCGAATAGATTGGCGAATGACATGAAATCAGGCGCGCACGCCATCGAATGGCAGGCCTATCTGCTTCTCACCATCACGGCATTGCTTTGGGGCGGAAACATGACAGCGGGCAAGCTTGCCGTCGGCCATGTCTCCCCTATGGTGCTGAACTTTCTGCGCTGGACCATGGCGGCGATCGTGCTTTCACTGTTCTCTGCGCCGCAGCTGCGAAAGGACTGGCCGGTGGTCAGGCGCAACTGGCCGGCCATCCTCGCCTTCGGCGCGGTCGGCTATACCGGCTATAACGCCTTCATCTATTCGGGCCTGAAGCTGACATCGGCGATCAACGTCTCGATGATCCAGGCGATCCTGCCGTTCTGCATCCTCGCCATCAACTTCGCCCTGTTTCGCACCCGCTCGACGATCATGCAGATGTCCGGCTTCTTGCTGACGCTCGCAGGTGTCGCCACCGTCGTCTCCCAGGGCGAGCTGCGCAAAGTCCTGCATCTCGACCTCAATCTCGGCGATCTGCTCGCCCTTGCCGCAGCGCTCTGCTATTCCGGCTACACCGTCGCGCTGCGGTGGAAGCCGCCGCTCGACTGGCGGGTGATGGTCATCTCGTTCTGCGGCGGTGCGGTGGTCGCTTCGGTGCCGCTCATGCTCCTGGAGATGTCGGCGGGCGCCGCAATCTTTCCCCATGACGCGATCGGCTTTGGCGTGGTGATCTATGCCGGCCTGTTTCCCTCCCTGATTTCACAGGCCTTCTTCATCCGCGGCGTCGATGTGATCGGAGCCAACCGGGCCGGCATCTTCATCAACCTGATCCCGGTCTTCGGCACGATCATTGCCGTACTGGTGCTGGGCGAGGAGCTTGCGGGTTTTCACGCCATTGCCCTCGTGCTCGTCATCAGCGGGATTGCGCTTGCCCAGAGGGGCAAACCGAAGACGGCCTGAGACTGTGCGCAAAAAGAGAGCAGCCGGAACGCAAAACGATGCTTTTGCCGGTTAAGCGCTTTGCCTACACCTGTGTTCGACGCCGCAAAGAAACGGCGGGGAACATGAGACAGGTGAGACATGGCCAAGCGCTTCTACTGGAATGAACTGACAAGCCCGGACTTTGCAGCGCTTGATGCCGAGACCACGGTTGCGATCCTGCCGCTGGCGTCGACCGAACAGCACGGGCCGCATCTTCCCGTGGCGACCGATGTCGCGATCGCGCGCGGCATGCTCGACACGCTTCAGGAAAATATTCCCGACCATCTCGATGTTCTGGTGCTTCCGGTCCAGGAAATCGGCAAGGCCAACGAGCACATCCATGGCCCGGGCACGCTTTCGCTGGGCGCCGATCTCCTGATCCCGGCCTGGACCGCGATCGGCGAGAAGGTCGCGGCTGCCGGGCTGCGCAAGCTGATCATGGTCAACAGCCATGGCGGCAATCTCGACATCATGCATATCGTCGCCCGCGAAATGCGGGTGCGCTTCAATATGGCGGTGGTATCCACCCAATGGGGCCGCTTTGGCCATCCCGAAGGCATGATCAGCGATGACGAGCGGACCTTCGGCATTCATGCCGGCGAGGTGGAGACGTCGCTGATGCTGCATTTCCGCCCCGAGCTCGTGAAGATGGAATATGCCGAGAATTTCGCCTCGCTGGCTGAGTGGCAAAAGGACAATACCCGCCATCTCCAGCCGCTTCCGCCCAATGCGCTCGCCTGGATCGCGCACGACCTCAACCCCAAGGGCGCCGTCGGCAACGCGGCCGCGGGCACCGCCGAGAAGGGAAGCGCGATCGCCAAACATCAGGTGGCGGGCTTCATCGAACTGATCGAGGACCTGAAGGCCTATCCGCTCGACAGGCTCTATTCGCCGGCCTGAAAGCGAAAGCCGGGCGACATTGCTGCCGCCCGGCTCCGGATGTCTGGAAATCCCGAGGGAAATCAGTGTGCCTTGGACATGTCGCCGAGCACCTGCTTGTCGGCAACGGTCGAATCCGCCTTCAGCGTGTAGACCATCGGCACGCCGGTCGCGAGGTTGAGTTCCAGGATTTCCTCCTGGCTCAGCCGGTCGAGGATCATCACGAGGGCGCGCAGGGAATTTCCATGGGCGGCCACCAGCACCTTCTCGCCCCTGAGAACGCGCGGCAGGATTTCGGTCAGGTAATAGGGCCAGACGCGCGCGCCGGTATCCTTCAGGCTTTCGCCGCCGGGCGGGGGCACGTCGTAGGAGCGGCGCCAGATGTGAACCTGCTCCTCGCCCCATTTCTTGCGGGCGTCATCCTTGTTGAGGCCGGCGAGATCGCCGTAGTCGCGCTCGTTGATCGCCTGGTTGCGGATGGTCTCCAGATCGCCCTGGCCGATCTCGTCCAGAATGATCTGGCAGGTGCGCTGCGCGCGCGACAGGTCGGAGGTGAAGGCGACGTCGAACTTGATGCCGGTCTCGGCCAGCGCCTTGCCGCCCGCATGGGCTTCGGCCACGCCCTGTTCGGTGAGATCAGGGTCCTTCCAGCCGGTGAAAAGGTTCTTCAGGTTCCATTCGCTTTGGCCGTGACGGACCAGAACCAGTGTGCCGCTCATGAATATATTCCTCTTGAAAGGTTGCTAGCTTTTAAGCCCGAGCACGTCGAGCATGGAATAAAGACCGGGCTTTTCGTCCCGCGCCCAAAGGGCCGCCGTCACCGCACCGCGGGCAAAGATGCTGCGGTCGGTTGCCGAATGCGACAGCGTCACCGTTTCGCCCTCGCCGGCGAGGAGCACGGAATGTTCGCCGACGACCGAACCGCCGCGCAGCGTCGCAAATCCGATGCTGCCTTCCTCGCGCGGCCCGGTATGGCCATCGCGCACCTTCACGGCCTTTTCCTTCAGCGACACGTCCCGCCCTTCAGCGGCCGCCTCGCCCAGAAGGAGCGCTGTGCCGGAGGGCGCGTCCACCTTGTGGCGGTGATGCATTTCCAGAACCTCGATGTCCCAGCCCTTTGCCGAAAGCGCGGCCGCTGCCTGCTTGACCAGCACGCCGAGGAGGTTGACGCCGAGGCTCATATTGCCGGACTTGACGATCCGGGCATGGCGGCTTGCGGCCTTCACCTTGTCCTCGTCAGCCTCGGACATGCCGGTGGTGCCGATCACGTGGACGATGCGGGCCTGCGCGGCAAGTTCGCTGTATTCGACGGAGGCCTGCGGCACGGTGAAATCGAGCACGCCATCGGCATCGAGGAAGGCCTTCAGCGGATCGTCACTCACAACGACCCCGAGCTCGCCGACGCCGGCCATCAGGCCTGCATCCTTGCCGAGAAAAGCGCTGTCCGCACGGTCGATCGCCGCGTGCAGGACGCAGCCCTCGGTTTCCGAGATGACGCGGATGAGGCTTTGGCCCATGCGTCCGCTGGCGCCCACGACGACGAGCTTCATTGCCGGAGAATTCATGTGTGTTCCTGATATCATGCGTTGCAGTCCGGCCTTCGCAGCGCCTGCAAAAACCGCGCCGAGCTTATTGCATGGTCACGCGGAAGGAAAGGGCGCGCCGGCGTGAAACGCGCTCAGTCGCGCCAGCGGCGGCCCGAAAGCGCGAGCCCGAAGCGGGTCGGCGTGCGGGCGTAGGTGGCAAGGCCGAAGAGGGCTGCGAGCGGGTGCGTCACGACATAGGTCGGGATCGCGGCGAGCAGCCTGGTATGCGGTGCCTTGTCCTCGAAGGCGGCGCGGAATTCCGGGCTCTTCAGCGCAGGCAGGATCTTCTCGGAAATGCCGCCGGCCAGATAGACGCCGCCGCGCGCCATGAACACCATCGCCATGTCGCCTGCCAGACGGCCGAGATAGGTCGCAAACAGCGACAGCGTTTCGGTTGCCTGCGGATCGGTCTTGTCGAGGCCGTGCTGGCTGACATCCTTGGGCTCGAAAGGCTTCGGCTCGATGCCATCCGCGGCGCAGACGGCGTTATAGAGGTTCACCATGCCGCGGCCGCAGAGAATCTGCTCCGCCGCAACCCGGCCCTCGATTGTCTTGATGTGCGGGAACACCTGATAGTCGCGGTCGGTTCTCGGGCCGACATCGATATGGCCACCTTCCCCGGGAACGGGGATCCAGCGTTCTTCGGCATGCACCAGGCCGGCCACGCCCAGACCTGTGCCAGGGCCAAGCACGACGCGCGAGGCCAGCATCTTGTCCGCGACATCGCCGATCGGCTCGCGGAACTTGTCCGGCATGTTGGCGATCGCCAGCGCCTGGGCCTCGAAATCATTGATGACGATGACGTCGATCAGGCCGAGATTTGCGATCATGTCGTGGGGCTTGACCACCCAGTCGCAATTGGTCAGCGGAATTTCGTCGCCGCGGATCGGGCCTGCAACGGCGAGGATGGCGCTTTTCGGCTGCAGCGACGACTTGTCCATTACCGCAGCCTGGATGGCATCGTCGATCGTGGCGAAATCGGCGGTATGCACGATCGGGAATTCTCGCGGCTCTGCATAGGGATCGACGAGGAGCGAGAACCGCGCATTGGTGCCGCCGATATCGCCGATCAGGATCGGAAAGGCGAGGGGTTGTTCAAGCGGAATTCTGGCCATGGCTTCTGCCCCTTGCATCAAGTGTGCGCGGCGCGGAAATGCGCCCCTGGATTTATGCTGCAGCCCGGCGCCCAAACGGCGGGGCCACGGTTTCCTACATCAGTTCAAACCGCTTTGAAAGTCCCGGCTTATCCCTGTGGCCTCTGCTGAGGAACAGGGCCGATCTCGGGCCAGGGCGCCAGGGGCGGCAGCGGAATGGTTGGCGTCAGGGCCGCCTGCGGCAGAGTGGCCGGCGCCGGCGCATCGAGCACGGCTTGGCAGGCACCCGGAAGATCCGACATGATGGTGTAGCTCGGCCGGGTCGGCTTGGGCTGCGGCTTGGTCGGTTTCTTCGGCGGGGTCGCAGGCTTTGCCGGCGCCCATGGCTCATCGGAAAGCCAGTAGGCGAGATTGGCGCCGCAGCCGTCATCTGCCATGTCCACCCTGTTCTGCGCCTTGCAGTCGGCGGAGCCCGGCCGGCAGAACAGGCGGATGTGGAAATGGTAGTAGTGGCCGTAATAGGGGCGGACCTTGGCAAGGTTCGTGCGGTCGCCCTTCCAGTCTTCGCAGAGCGCCTTCTTGATGCCGGGATGAACGAAGATGCGCTGCACCTCCGGATAGCTTGCCGCCCGCATGATCAGGCGTTCATGGGCGGGGGTGAATTTCTGCTTGTCGACGAACAGCGTGCCGTCTTCCTTCAGCATCGAAGTGGCGGACATGTCCTCGCGTTCGCGGAGTGTCAGCGTCCGGTTGGGCATCGGCGTCAGCCAGATATCGGCGTCAAGACCGACCTGATGGGAGGCATGGCCGGAGATCATCGGCCCGCCACGCGGCTGGGAAATGTCGCCAACCAGAAGCCCCGGCCAGCCGTCATATTGCGCGGCCTCGCGCGACAGCTTCTCGACAAGGGCGATGGTATCGGGGTGACCGAAGCGGCGGTTGCGCGACACCCGCATGGTCTGCCAGGTGGGGCCGTCGATCGGCAGCGCCTCGGCGCCGGCGAGGCAGCCCTTGTTGTAGAAGCCGATCGATTGCGGCTTGCCCGCCGTCGGCGTGGTCTCCGAGGCGAACAGAACCTTGGCGGGGGGCGGAAAGTCCTGGCTTGCAGCCGGGGCCGACAGACCCGCTGCCACGGCGAGTATGGAAAAGGCCCTGAACCAGCGCATCGCGTCCTCCTTGTCGGCGTTTTGCAACGAAATTTGGAACCGTTGCGAATTCCGCCTGTTTTCCGCCTCACGAAAAGGCTACTTGAACACCCGGGTCGATATTAGTTTATTCTTGGTCCGGAATTGAGAAAAGCAAGAACGGGGAAGGCAAAAACAATGTGGATAAGGGCTGTGAGCGCTGCGTGGATCGTGGTGGCGGGCGTTGTGCTTGTCGCGCCTTCAGCCTTGGCGCAAAGCGTTGAGGGCGACGGATGGCGTTATTCCTCGGCGCTGACCGGCACGCCGCAATACCCCGAAGATTTTGCCCATTTCGATTATGTGAATATCGATGCGCCGAAGGGCGGCGAGCTGAAATGGTCGGCGACCGGCACGTTTGATTCGCTCAATCCCGTGCCCTATGGCGGCACCAAGGCGGCCGGCCTCAGTCTCGTGTTCGAAACGCTGATGGCGCCGTCGGAAGGCGAGATCGACGCGATGTACGGCCTTCTCGCCGAGGCTTTTCGATTTCCCGAAGACATCTCCTCCGTGACCTACAGGCTGCGGCCTGAGGCGAAATTCTCCGATGGCGAGCCGGTCACGCCGGAAGACGTCGTCTTTTCGTTCGAAAGCTTCAAGAAGCTCAACGCCCTTTACGCAAACTATTACAGCCACGTCGAAAGCGCGGAAGTGACGGGCGACCACGAGGTCACCTTTCATTTCGACGAGACAGGCAACCGCGAATTGCCGCAGATCGTCGGCCAACTGATGGTCATCCCCAAGCACTGGTTCGAGGACAAGGACGGCAATGTCGTCCACGACATTTCCGCAAGCACACTCGAGAAGATCGTGGGTTCCGGTCCCTATGTGATCGACACCGTCAATCCTGGCTCCTCGATCACCTATCGTCTCGATGACAATTACTGGGGCAAGGATCTCAACGTGAATGTCGGCCGCAACAATTTCGGCAAGATCCGCTACCTCTATTTCGCCGACAAGGACGTGGCATTCGAGGCCTTCCGCGCCGGTTCGTTCGACTTCTGGATCGAAACGAGCGCCAAGCGCTGGGCGACCGGCTACAATTTCCCCGCCGTCAAGGACGGCAAGGTTACCCGCGAGGCGGTGGAAAATCCGCTGCGCTCAACCGGCATCATGCAGGCGCTGGTGCCCAACAATCGCCGGGCGCCGTTCGATGACAAGCGGGTCCGCGAGGCGCTGATCTACGCCTTCGATTTCGAGACGATCAACAAGAACCAGTTGAGCGACGCCTATGCCCGCGACAATTCGTTCTGGTTCGGAACCGATCTTGCCTCTTCAGGCCTGCCCAAGGGCGAGGAGCTGCAGATCCTGGAATCGGTGCGCGATAAGGTGCCGGACGATGTCTTCAACAAGGCCAACAAGCTGCCCGTCGGCGGCACGGAAGAGGAATCACGCGCCAATCTGCAGAAGGCCTTCGAGCTTTTGAAGCAGGCCGGCTTCCAGAGGCGCGGTGGCCAGCTGATCAATGCCGAAACTGGCAAGCCCTTCGCCTTCGAGATCCTGCTCGACAACCCTTCGCTTCAAGTCGTCGTGCTGCCCTATATCGAAAACCTGCGCAAGCTCGGCATCGATGCCTCGGTGCGGGTGGTCGATAGCTCGCAATATCAGAACCGGGTCGACAACTTCGATTACGACATGATCTGGGAACTCTGGGCGCAGTCGCTCAGCCCCGGCAACGAGCAGTTCAACTATTGGGGTTCGCGCTCGGCCGAGCAGCCCGGATCGAGAAACTATGCCGGCATTGCCGATCCCGGCGTCGATGCGCTGATCGAGAAGGTCGTGTTCGCCGATGACCGCGACACGCTGGTTGCCGCCACCAAGGCGCTCGACCGGGTGCTGCTGGCCAATGACTACATCATCCCGCTTTACTATTCGAAGGATTACCGCATCGCCTACTGGGACACGATTACCCACGGCGACTTCCCCGAATACGGCCTCGACTTCCCCGCCGGATGGTGGTCGACGGAGGCGAAATGAGAGTGCTGTTTGGTGGCGTGTCGCTGGCGGCAGAGGTCGGTCATCGTGGTTCAGGCCGGTTCGAGACGCACCGGACGGCTAACGCAAGACGGGCTTTCGAGATGGCCTCCGGGCATTGCCACGTGCTCCCGATATTCTCTCCCGCTTGCGGGAGAGATGCCCCGAGAGGGGCAGTGAGGGTGATGCAGCATGTCAGTCTTGTGAGGGCGCCCGCGTGGATAGGCTCCCCCCTCACTGTCGCTGTCGCGACATCTCTCCCCTCCGGGGCGAGAGGGGCTTATGCGGCGATGGGTCTTCATGATGGGAGCTTCAAGGAAGCTTCGCTGCGATCCCATCCCGTCGGGAGCGCTGCATAATGGGTTCCTACATCCTGCGCCGCATCCTGTTGATGATCCCGACGCTGATCGGGATCATGACGATTTCCTTCATCATCGTGCAGTTTGCCCCCGGCGGACCGGTGGAGCAGGTGATTGCCGAGATCAACGGTCAGGGCGGCGGCGCCGAAAGCCGCATTTCCGGCAGTTCGGATGCCGGGATCTCGATGGACAGTTTCAACAGCGCCGCCTCGTCCAACTATCGCGGCGCGCAGGGGCTCGATCCGCAGCTGATCGCGGATCTCGAACGCCAGTTCGGCTTCGACAAGCCGCCGCTGACGCGCTTCCTGATGATGATGCGGGACTATCTGACCTTCGATTTCGGGGACAGCTTCTTCCGCAATTCATCCGTCATCGATCTGATTATCGACAAGCTGCCGGTCTCGATCTCGCTTGGCGTCTGGGTGCTGATCCTGTCCTACGGCATCTCGATCCCGCTCGGCATCCGCAAGGCGGTGAAGGACGGGTCGCGCTTCGATGTCTGGACCTCGGGCGTGATCGTCATCGGCTATGCCATTCCGGGCTTTTTGCTCGGCATATTGATGATCATCCTGTTTGCCGGCGGCTCGTTCTTCGACCTGTTCCCGCTGCGCGGGCTCGTCTCCGACAATTTCCACCAGCTCAACTGGTGGCAGAAGGTGCTCGATTATTTCTGGCACCTGACCCTGCCGCTGGTCGCGCTGTCGGTGTCCTCGTTTGCAACGACGACGCTTCTGACCAAGAACTCCTTCATCGACGAGATCGGCAAGCAATATGTCGTCACCGCCCGCGCCAAGGGGCTTTCCGAGCGCAAGGTGCTCTACGGCCATGTGTTCCGCAATGCGATGCTGATCGTGATCGCGGGCTTTCCGGGCTCGTTCATCCTCGCCTTCTTCACCGGCTCGCTTCTGATCGAGAATGTGTTCTCGCTCGATGGGCTGGGGCGGCTCGGCTATCTGTCGCTGGTCAACCGGGATTATCCGGTGGTGTTCGGCACGCTCTATATCTTCTCGCTCCTGGGTCTCGTCATCGGGCTTGTTTCCGACCTGATCTACACCTGGATCGATCCCCGGATCGATTTCGAAAAGAGGGATGTGTGAGATGAGCGAACTCGCATTCCCTGACGCCATCGCAAACGTGCCGAAATCCGGCATCCTGTCGCCGATGAACGTCCGCCGCTGGCAGAATTTCAAGGCAAACCGGCGCGGCTTCTGGTCGCTGTGGCTCTTCCTGTTCCTGTTCATCATCAGCCTCGGCGCGGAATTCGTCGCCAATGACAAGCCGCTGATCGCGTCCTATCAGGGCGAAATCCTGTTTCCGGTGCTGGTCGATTACCCGGAGGAAAAGTTCGGCGGCTTTCTGGCCGTCACCGATTACCGTTCGGATTTCATCCGCGAGGAGATCGAGGCCAATGGCTGGATGATCTGGCCGCCGGTGCGCTATTCCTATCGCACCATCAATGCCAATGTTCCCTATTCCGCGCCGACGCCGCCTTTCTGGCTGATGAGCAAGGAGGAGCGCTGCGCGGGCTATTCTGAGGGCGTCGATGACCCGGCATGTGTTCTCGGCAACATGAACTGGCTCGGCACGGACGATCTTGCCCGCGACGTGCTGGCGCGGGTGATCTACGGGTTCCGCATCTCCGTGCTGTTCGGCCTGCTGCTCACCGGTTTCTCGGCCGTCATCGGCGTCAGCGCCGGCGCGGTTCAGGGCTATTTCGGCGGCTGGGTCGATCTGCTGATGCAGCGCTTCATCGAGATCTGGTCGTCGCTGCCGACGCTCTACATCCTGCTGATCATCGCCGCGATCCTGCCGCCCGGCTTCTGGGTTCTGCTCAGCGTGATGCTGGTATTCTCATGGGTGAGTTTCGTGGCGGTCGTGCGCGCGGAATTCCTGCGCGCGCGGAATTTCGAATATGTCCGCGCCGCCCGCGCACTCGGCGTCGGCAATGGCACCATCATGTTCCGCCACCTGCTGCCCAATGCCATGGTGGCCACGCTCACCTTCGTGCCGTTCATCCTGTCGGGTGCGATCGTCACCCTGACCTCGCTCGATTTCCTGGGCTTCGGCATGCCGCCCGGCTCGCCCTCGCTCGGTGAACTCGTCAATCAGGGCAAGAGCAACCTCCAGGCCCCCTGGCTTGGCATCACCGCCTTCGTCACGCTCTCGCTCATGCTGTCGCTGCTGGTCTTCGTCGGCGAGGCGGTGCGCGATGCCTTCGATCCGAGGAAGACGTTCCAATGAACCCGATCCTCTCCGTGAAAGATCTCTCGGTCGCCTTCCGCCATGGCGGTTCCAGCAATCTCGCTGTCGACCGGGTGTCGTTCGATATCATGCCGGGCGAGGTGGTGGCGCTGGTGGGCGAAAGCGGCTCCGGCAAGTCGGCCACGGCCGCATCGGTGCTCAGATTGCTGCCCTACCCGGCGGCGAGCCATCCGAGCGGCGAGATCCTGTTCGAGGGCCGCGACCTGCTAGAGGCTGACGACCGGACGCTGCGCGACGTGCGCGGCGGCGATATTACCCAGATCTTCCAGGAGCCGATGACCTCGCTCAATCCGCTGCATCCCGTGGAGCGGCAGGTGGGCGAGACGCTGGCGATCCATGGGGGTCTCACCGGGGCTGCCGCCCGCAAGCGCGTGCTGGAGCTCCTCAACGAGGTTGGCATCCGCGAGCCGGAAAAGCGGCTTGGCGCCTTCCCGCACGAGCTTTCCGGCGGCCAGCGCCAGCGCGTGATGATCGCGATGGCGCTCGCCAACCGCCCGAAACTGCTGATTGCCGACGAGCCGACGACCGCGCTCGACGTTACCGTTCAGGCGCAGATCCTGAAACTGTTGAAGACACTGCAGCGCGATCACGGCATGTCGATGCTGTTCATCACCCACGATCTCGGCATCGTCCGCAAATTCGCCGACCGGGTCTGCGTGATGACGAAGGGCAAGATCGTCGAGCATGGTCCGGTTGCCGAGATCTTCGATGATCCGCAGCATGACTATACGAAACACCTGCTTGCCGCAGAACCCAAGGGCTTGCCGCCGGCGCACGATCCCTCGCGTGAGGTGGTCATGGAGGCGGACGACGTGAAAGTCTGGTTTCCGTTAAAGGCCGGGCTGCTCAGGAAAACCGTCGATCACGTGAAGGCGGTGAACGGCATTTCGCTGAAGTTGAGAGCCGGCGAAACCCTCGGCGTCGTCGGCGAGAGCGGCTCGGGCAAGACCACGCTCGGCCTCGCCTTGACGCGGATGATCGCGTCGGAAGGCCGCATCGCCTTCATCGGCAAGGACATCAATGCCTATTCCTATCGTGAGATGAAGCCGCTGCGCGAGGAAATGCAGATCGTGTTCCAGGACCCCTACGGGTCGCTGTCGCCGCGCATGTCGATTGGCGAGATCGTCGCCGAAGGGCTGAAGATCCATGAGCGCGGACTGACCGCGCGCGAGCGGGAAATCCGCGTGTCTGAAGCGCTGGAGGAGGTCGGCCTCGATGCCGCCACCCGCTGGCGTTACCCGCATGAATTCTCCGGTGGTCAGCGCCAGCGCGTCGCGATCGCCCGCGCCATGGTGCTCAAACCCCGCTTCGTGATGCTGGACGAGCCGACTTCGGCGCTCGACATGAGCGTGCAGGCGCAGGTGGTCGATCTGCTGCGCAGCCTGCAGAAGAAGCACAATCTCGCCTATCTCTTCATCAGCCACGACCTGAAGGTGGTGCGTGCGCTCGCCAACGAGATCATCGTCATGCGGCTTGGCGAAGTCGTCGAGCGCGGTCCTGCCAGAGACGTGTTCGAAAATCCGAAGGCCGATTACACCCGGGCGCTGCTTGCCGCCGCCTTCGATATCGAGCCCGTCGAGGCCGGCTGACACCGCAAGCCTTCCCCCTCAACTACGTCAAATGACGTATGTGGGGTTTTCCGCCACTCAACGATAGTTGGCCGAGGCGCGCCTTCCACCGCGCCCTGACGTCCAAAAGCCATTCAGGCAAAATCGTTGAGGGGAACTGAAAACATGAATTTCACAAAGGGATTGACCAGCGCAGCACTTCTTGCAGCGCTTACCACCGCCGGCATGTCCGGGGTGGCCCATGCCCAGGAAGACACGATCAAGGTCGGCATTCTCCATTCGCTGTCCGGCACGATGGCGATTTCGGAAACCACGCTGAAGGACGCCATGCTGATGCTCATCGACGAGCAGAATGCCAAGGGCGGCCTGCTGGGCAAGCAGCTTGAAGCCGTCGTCGTCGACCCTGCCTCCGACTGGCCGCTGTTTGCCGAAAAGGCGCGCGAACTGATCGAGGGCGACAATGTCGCCGCCGTCTTCGGCTGCTGGACGTCGGTCTCGCGCAAATCCGTGCTGCCGGTGTTCGAGGAACTCGACAACATTCTGTTCTACCCCGTCCAGTATGAGGGCGAGGAAAGCCAGCGCAACGTGTTCTACACCGGTGCCGCCCCCAACCAGCAGGCGATCCCCGCCGTCGACTACCTGATGGAAAATGACGGCGTCGAGCGCTGGGTTCTCGCCGGTACCGACTATGTCTATCCGCGCACCACCAACAAGATCCTCGAAGCCTATCTCAAGGATCACGGCGTTGCCGAAGAAGACATCATGATCAACTACACGCCGTTCGGCTTCTCCGACTGGCAGACGATCGTTTCCGACATCAAGAAGTTCGGCTCCGAAGGCAAGAAGACCGCCGTGGTCTCCACCATCAATGGCGACGCCAACGTTCCGTTCTACAAGGAACTCGCCAACCAGGGCATCTCGGCCTCCGATATCCCGGTCGTCGCCTTCTCCGTCGGCGAGGAAGAGCTTGCCGGTCTCGACACCGCGCCGCTGGTCGGCCATCTCGCCGCCTGGAACTACTTCCAGTCCGTCGATACCGATGCGAACTACGAGTTCATCGATGCCTGGCACGCCTTCACCGGTGACGATGCCCGCGTGACCAACGACCCGATGGAAGCCCATTACATCGGCTTCAACATGTGGGTGAAGGCCGTTGAAAAGGCCGGCACCACCGATCCGGATGCCGTCATCGACGCGATGATCGGCGTGGCTGTTCCGAACCTCTCCGGCGGCTATTCCGCGATGATGCCGAACCACCACATCACCAAGCCGGTGCTGATCGGCGAAATCCAGGACGACGGTCAGTTCGACATCGTCTACGAGACGCCCGGCCTCGTCGCCGGCGACGCATGGTCCGACTACCTGCCGGACAGCAAGAACCTGATTGCCGACTGGCGCGCTCCGATGTCCTGCGGCAACTTCAATGTCGAGACCGGGAAATGCGGCGGCATGTCCGAGTAAACTGAGCTCGACGCCGGGCGCGGTCAGCCATGATCGCGCCCGGTCAACAGGGGGGCGGCCGGACATTGCGAGGGCCGTCAAGCATGGGGGCGCATATGTCCGTTTTCTTCCGCAAGCGCTATTTCAGAGCTTTCGTTTCAGTCATCCTTTTCATTCTGACATGTGCGCCCCTTTCTTTTGCCCAGTCCGACCTGTCCGGCATGATCGGTCAGTTCGGCTCGGTGCGTGGCTTCGGCGAAACCGAAGCGCTGGTAAACGAACTTGCAGCAACCGGCGACGATGCCGCCGTTCCCGCGCTGAAGGCGCTGGCCAATGGCGATCTCTATGCCCGCAAGGATGATGGCCGCGTGTTCATCACCCGCAAGGGGTCTTCCAGCCGCAATCTTTTGCTGATCGACCCGCTGACCGGCGAGGAGGCGGGCGAGGCATCCAAGCGCGATCTCGACAAGATCAAGGTCAACAACAATCTCCGCTCCACGATCGACGCGGCGCTGGCCGGCATGACGCTGATGAGCCCCAACCGCGCAGTCCGGCTTTCGGCGGCAGAATCGCTTCTGAAGGCACCGAGCGAGGACAATCTGGTTCTCCTCGAAAAGGCGATCGAGACGGAGGACGACAGCGAGATCGCTGCCCTTCTTGCGCAGGCGCGCGCCGTTTCCGTGCTGAATTCCGGCCGCAGCGCCGAGGAAAAGGCAGAGGCAATCTCGGATATCGCCGACATTGGCGGCCGCGAGGCGATCTCCATCCTGTTGTCGGCGCGTTCGAGCGTCGGCCCGGAGCTGCAGGACGACATCGATGCCGCGCAGGCGAAGATCGAGAAGCGCCTCGCCTTCTGGGATGCGGCGCAGAATGTCTGGTACGGGCTGTCGCTCGGTTCGGTTCTGCTGCTGGCCGCGATCGGCCTTGCCATCACCTTTGGCGTCATGGGCGTCATCAACATGGCGCATGGCGAAATGGTGATGCTCGGGGCCTATTCCACCTTCGTCGTCCAGCAGGTGATCCGCACCTCCTATCCGCATCTGTTCGACTGGTCGTTGGCAATCGCGCTTCCGGTCGCCTTCATCGTCACCGGCGCTGTCGGCCTGATCATCGAACGCGGCGTGATCCGCTTCCTCTATGGCCGGCCGCTCGAAACGCTGCTTGCCACATGGGGCGTGTCGCTGATCCTGCAGCAGGCGGTGCGCAGCATTTTCGGCCCCACCAACCGCGAGGTCGGCAACCCATCCTGGATGGCGGGCTCCTTCGATCTCGGCGGGCTGGTGATCACATGGTCGCGGTTATGGATCGTGGCGTTCTCGCTTGCCGTGTTCTTCGCCCTGCTTCTCCTGATGAAGCGCTCTGCCTTCGGGCTGCAGATGCGCGCCGTCACCCAGAACCGGCGGATGGCAGCCTCCATGGGCATCCGCACGCCCTGGGTCGATGCCTTCACCTTCGCATTGGGTTCGGGCGTCGCGGGCCTTGCCGGCGTCGCGCTGTCGCAGATCGACAACGTCTCCCCCAATCTCGGCCAGTCCTACATCATCGACTCATTCATGGTCGTGGTCTTCGGCGGCGTCGGCAATCTCTGGGGCACGCTCGTCGGCGCCTTCTCGCTCGGCATCCTCAACAAGTTCCTGGAGCCCTATGCCGGCGCGGTGCTCGGCAAGATCCTGGTGCTGGTCTTCATCATCCTGTTCATCCAGAAACGGCCGCGTGGTCTGTTCGCACTCAAGGGAAGGGCGGTTGAATCATGATCACGGCTTATCTTCTCCGCTCGCTCGACCGCAAGGTGTCGATCGCGATCATCGCTCTGTTCGTCATTGCCCTTCTGGTGCCGCTCCTGAACATGGCGATCCCGGCCGACAGCGCCTTTCATCTTCCCACCTATCTGGTGTCGCTGTTCGGCAAATATCTCTGCTATGCGCTCTTGGCGCTGTCGCTCGATCTGGTCTGGGGCTTCTGCGGCATTCTCTCGCTCGGCCATGGCGCCTTCTTCGCGCTCGGCGGCTATGCCATGGGCATGTATCTGATGCGCCAGATCGGCGCGCGCGGCGTCTATGGCGATCCGGTGCTGCCGGATTTCATGGTGTTCCTGAACTACAAGGCGCTGCCCTGGTTCTGGCATGGCTTCGACATGTTCTGGTTCGCGATGGCGATGGTGCTGCTGGTGCCGGGCGCGCTTGCCTTCGTGTTCGGCTGGTTCGCCTTCCGCTCGCGCGTCAACGGCGTCTATCTCTCGATCATCACCCAGGCCATGACCTATGCGCTGCTTCTGGCCTTCTTCCGCAACGACATGGGCTTCGGCGGCAATAACGGGCTGACCGATTTCAAGGATATCCTCGGCTTTTCCGTCCAGGCCGACGGCACCCGCGCGGCGCTGTTTGCAGCCTCGGCGATCTTCCTCGCGCTCGGCCTGTTCATCGCCTCGGCAATCGTGCGCTCCAAGGCCGGCAAGGTCATGGTCGGCGTGCGCGATGCCGAAAGCCGGGTCAGGTTCCTGGGCTACCGGGTGGAAAACTACAAGCTCTTCACCTTCGTCGTCTCGGCCATGATGGCGGGCGTTGCCGGCGCGCTCTACGTGCCGCAGGTCGGCATCATCAACCCCGGCGAATTCGCCCCCGCAAACTCGATCGAAGTGGTGATCTGGACCGCGGTCGGCGGGCGCGCAACGCTGATCGGCCCGATCATCGGCGCGATTCTCGTCAATGGCGGCAAGACCATCTTCACGGGACTGTTCCCCGCCTTCTGGCTGTTTGCTCTTGGCGGTTTGTTCGTCGCCGTCACCCTCTTCCTGCCGAAGGGCATAGTCGGCACCATCGCCGCCCGGTTTTCGAAAAGGCCCGGCCCTGATGCGAAGGACCGCATGGAACATTCAGAAGAGGCGGAAGCCGGTATCGACGGCATCTCCGAGGAGCC
This sequence comes from Martelella limonii, assembly GCF_013344475.1. Taxonomy (GTDB): domain Bacteria; phylum Pseudomonadota; class Alphaproteobacteria; order Rhizobiales; family Rhizobiaceae; genus Martelella; species Martelella limonii. Next base: position 152,636 of record NZ_JABUOU010000010.1, read on the forward strand.
AGCCCGATGAGCAATCCTGAAAAACGCGCGAAAAGCCTGCTCTATCTCGACAATGTCTCGGTCTCCTTCGATGGCTTCAAGGCGCTCAACAGCCTGTCCTTCGTCATCGATCCCGGCGAACTGCGCGCCGTGATCGGCCCGAACGGGGCCGGCAAGACGACGATGATGGACATCATCACCGGCAAGACGAGGCCTGACGAGGGCGAGGTGTTCTTCTCCGATACGATCGACCTGACGCGGCGCGACGAGGCCGACATCGCCCAGCTCGGCATCGGCCGCAAGTTCCAGAAACCGACCGTGTTCGAAAGCCATACGGTGTGGGACAATCTGGAGCTGGCGCTCAACCGCAAGCGCGGCGTGTTCTCGACGCTGTTCTACCGCCTGTCCGGGACGGATCGCGACCGCATCGACGAGATCCTCGAAACCATCCGCCTGACCGACCGCAGGGCCGAGCTTGCCGCCAACCTCTCCCACGGCCAGAAGCAGTGGCTGGAGATCGGCATGCTGCTGGCGCAGGAGCCGAAGCTTTTGCTGGTGGACGAACCTGTGGCCGGCATGACCGACGCCGAAACCGTCGAGACCGCGCGGCTTCTGCGCGAGATTGCAAAGGATCGCTCGGTCGTCGTCGTCGAACACGACATGGGCTTCGTCCGCGACCTCGGCGTCAAGGTCACGTGCCTTGCCGAAGGTTCCGTGCTCGCCGAAGGCTCTATCGACCACGTGTCGAACGACCCGAAGGTCATCGAGAACTATCTCGGGAGGTGAGGATGGGGCACGGGGGAAGCGCTGCGAACTGCCGCCTGGATCCTCGGGTCAAGCCCGAGGATGACCCAAGTGGTGGGGTGGGGAGTATTCTGCAAGACCCGGGTATTTCGCTCACCCCGTTTTCTGGCGTCTCAAAGCCACGGCAGGCCGTTCTCGCTGCGTTCGCCGCTCTTGCGCTCCGCTCCCCCCACGCGTCATCCTCGGGCTTGACCCGAGGATCCAGGCAGGTGCGCTCAGAGGAACGTCTCGTAAAGATCGTCCCAGCCCGGATTCATCCCGCTCACCAGCGCGATCTTCCATGCCCGGTTCCATGCTTTCAACGCCTTCTCGCGGGCAATCGCGCTGCCGATCTCGAAATGCTCCTCGTACCAGACCAGCCGGTGGCAGCCGTAGCGGCTGGTGAAGCCGGGAACGAGACCTTCGCGGTGTTCGTGAATACGCCGCTCGAGATCGCGGGTGACGCCGATATAGAGCGTTCCGTGTGGCCTGTTGGTGACGATGTAGACATAACCGCTCATGCCATCCGCCTGGATCCTCGGGTCAAGCCCGAGGATGACACAAGTGGGGAGGCGGTGAAGCGGATGCGGGCGCGGAGCGAGCAGAAACGCCGTGGTTGTCACGGCGGTCCGCATCTCTCTCCCGCGTCATCCTCGGGCTTGACCCGAGGATCCAGGCCGCACGTCGCCGCCCCTCCTTATGCGCACCCCTTACCCATCCAGGAAGGCTCCACCCATGCTGACCGTTGAAAACGTCAACCTCCACTACGGCGCGGCACAGGCGCTCAGGAACGTCTCGCTCACAGCGGAGATGGGCAAGATCACCTGTGTGCTCGGGCGCAATGGCGTCGGCAAGTCGTCTTTGCTCAGAGCCGTGACCGGCCAGCATCCGATTTCCGCGGGCGCGATCAGTTTCGGCGGCGACAAACTCGACGGGCTCGCCCCCTATGCGCGCGCCAAGCGCGGCGTCGGTTACGTGCCGCAGGGCCGCGAAATCTTTCCGCTGTTGACGGTTAGGGAAAATCTGGAGACCGGCTTTGCGCCGCTTGCCCGCGACGAGCGCACCATTCCGGACGATATCTTCAAGCTGTTTCCGGTGCTGCAGACCATGCTGTCGCGGCGCGGCGGCGACCTTTCCGGCGGCCAGCAGCAGCAGCTTGCGATCGGCCGCGCCATGGTCACCCGGCCGAAGATCCTGGTGCTGGACGAGCCGACCGAAGGCATCCAGCCTTCGATCATCAAGGATATCGGCCGCGCCATCCGCTATCTGCGCGACAGCACCGGCATGGCGATCCTGCTGGTCGAGCAATATCTCGACTTTTGCCGCGAGCTGGCTGACAAGGTCTACATCATGGACCGCGGCGTGATCGTGCATGAGGGCGAGGCGGCAACGCTCGATACCGCCGAAGCGCGGCGGCATCTGACGGTGTGATGCTTCGGCGCGCATAATGAGGAGAAATTGTGCGCTTCGATGGAGCAGCGCACGGGGTTCAGGCGTTTTACCTTTTGTCCGGGCAAGCGGAAAGATCGGGAATTTTCCGGTGGCCCGCGCTTACCGTCGATACGGCACGAAACTTGCGTAGAGCCGATCGACAGCAGCACGATAAAAAAGGAAAACCAATGGGCTGGACGGAACAAACAGGTGTGCGGGCAGGTGCGCCCTCGCGCGAAAGGTGGAGCGGTATCGAAGAACAGGGTGCGGCGGCGCGCGCCAAGGAGGGGGCATGTACGGCGGGACGGAACTTTTGACCCCGGGGTCGATCGCAAGGCCGCAGAGGACCTCCGGCACGGGTCGCGTTTGCGCCAAGCTTTCCGGCGGCAAGACCCGGCTTGAGACCTTCTATCAGGAAGGGGCTGCAAAGGTTCGCATCCCCGAAAGCTTCGATGGCGCCATGGAAGCGGTGCTGATCAACACGTCGGGCGGGCTCACCGGCGGCGACCGGCTGCAATGGGATCTGGACGCGGGCGATGGCACGGCGCTGACCGCCACCACGCAGGCCTGCGAGAAGATCTACAAATCCGATAGCGGCCCGGCGGCGATCGATACGGAATTGCGCGTCGGCGAAAACGCCCGGCTCGACTGGCTGCCGCAGGAAACCATCCTGTTCGACGATGCCTCTCTCAACCGCAGGCTCGATGTCGATCTTGCCGAGACGGCCGAGTTTCTTGCGATAGAGGCTGTGCTTCTCGGCCGCAAGGCCATGGGCGAAGCGGTGCGCTACGGCAATTTCCGCGACCGCTGGCGGGTGCGCCGCGCCGGCCAGCTGATCCATGCCGAGGACGTCCGCATGACCGGCGATATCGAAAATCTGGTGGCGCAGACGGCGGTGCTCGGCGGCGATGTCGCCTTCGCCACGCTGCTTTATTGCGGGCCCCGCGCGGAGGCGTTGATGCCGAAGGTGCGCGAGGCGCTGGGGGCGGCTTCCGCCGGCGCGAGCGAGTGGAATGGCAAGCTGGTCGCCCGCATTGTCGCGGCCGATGGCTATCATTTGAGAAAAAGTCTGATTCCGGCACTAAGGGTCTTGCGGGACGGCCGGAATCTGCCGAAAGTCTGGCATCTGTGAGTTGCAAGGAAATGAGAGAACCGCATGAACCTGACGCCCCGTGAAAAGGATAAATTGCTGGTTTCCATGGCCGCCATGGTCGCGCGCCGAAGGCTGGAGCGGGGCGTGAAGCTCAACCATCCCGAAGCGATCGCGCTGATCACCGATTTCGTGGTCGAGGGCGCGCGTGACGGTCGCCCGGTCGCCGAACTGATGGAGGCCGGCGCCCATGTGATTTCCCGCGACCAGGTGATGGACGGCATCGCCGAGATGATCCACGACATCCAGGTCGAAGCCACCTTCCCCGACGGCACCAAGCTGGTGACCGTGCATGAACCGATCAGGTGAGGAGCCGAAATGCTTGAGCTGCGTCCGAACTGCGAGTGCTGCGACAAGAACCTGCCGCCCGACAGCGCCGAGGCGATGATCTGCACCTTTGAATGCACATTCTGCAGCGATTGCGTCGACGTCGTCCTGCGTGACATCTGCCCGAATTGCGGCGGAAACTTCACCCCGCGTCCCATCCGTCCGGCCCAGGCACTCGCCCGGCACCCGGCGTCCACTGTCCGCGTCTTGAAGGCCGAGGGCTGCGGCCCACGCCAGGCGGCGTGAAGAGGAGAACGACATGATCCCCGGTGAACTGATCGCCGCTGACGGCGAGATTGAGATCAATGCGGGCCTCGAGACGGTAACTGTGACCGTTTCCAACACCGGCGACCGGCCGGTGCAGGTGGGCAGCCACTATCATTTCTTCGAGGCCAATCCGGGACTTTCCTTCGAGCGCGACAAGACGCGCGGCATGCGGCTTGATATTCCCGCCGGCACGGCGGTCAGGTTCGAGCCCGGCCAGACCCGCGATGTTACGCTGGTGCCCTATGCGGGCGGCCGCACGGTTTACGGATTCCGTCAGGATATCATGGGGAAGCTTTGATCATGACTGCTCAACATTATCACGGCAGCTGCCAGTGCGGCGCTGTCGATTTCGATGTCGAGGCCGATCTCGACCACACCGTCACCTGCAATTGCTCGCGCTGCAAGCGCCTCGGCTCGGTGCTGACCTTCGTGCCGCGCGACAAGTTCACGCTGAACAGCGGTGAGGACAGCCTTACCGAATACCTGTTCAACAAGCAGAAGATCCATCACCTGTTCTGCAAGACCTGCGGGATCGAGGGCTTCGCCCATGCCACCGGTCCGGATGGTTCGGCGGTGGTTGCGGTCAACGCCAATTGTCTCGACGGCGTCGATCCCAAGAGCCTGAGCCCGCACGCATATGACGGCGCTGCCGTATAAAACCTTCCGCCCCGCCCCAGGAGGAATTCCATGCCCTTTAAAATGTCCCGCGCCGCCTATGCCTCGATGTTCGGCCCGACCACGGGCGACAAGCTCAGGCTTGCCGACACCGAGCTCTTCGTCGAGGTCGAGAAGGATTTCACCCATTACGGCGACGAGGTGAAGTTCGGCGGCGGCAAGGTGATCCGCGACGGCATGGGCCAATCCCAGGTGACGCGGGCGGATGGCGCGGTCGATACCGTCATCACCAATGCGCTGATCATCGATCACTGGGGCATCGTGAAAGCCGATATCGGCATCAAGGACGGGCGCATTTCGGCAATCGGCAAGGCCGGCAATCCGGATACGCAGAAGGGCGTCGACATCATCATCGGCCCCGGTACCGAGGCGATCGCGGCGGAGGGCAAGATCATCACCGCCGGCGGCATGGATGCGCACATCCACTTCATCTGCCCACAGCAGATCGAGGAAGCGCTGATGAGCGGGCTAACCTGCATGCTGGGCGGTGGCACGGGCCCGGCCCACGGCACGCTCGCCACCACCTGCACGCCCGGCCCATGGCATCTGGAGCGGATGATCCAGGCGGCCGACGCCTTTCCGATGAACCTTGCCTTTGCCGGAAAGGGGAATGCATCGCTGCCCGGCACGCTTGAGGAAATGGTGCTGGGGGGCGCCGCCGCGCTGAAGCTCCACGAGGACTGGGGCACGACGCCGGCTGCGATCGACAACTGCCTGTCCGTTGCCGACAAATACGATGTGCAGGTGATGATCCATACCGACACGCTGAACGAAAGCGGCTTTGTGGAAGACACGGTTTCCGCCTTCAAGGGGCGTACCATCCATGCCTTCCACACAGAGGGCGCCGGCGGCGGCCATGCGCCGGACATCATCAAGGTCTGCGGGTTTTCAAACGTCATCCCCTCGTCGACCAACCCGACCCGCCCCTATACGAAAAACACCATCGCCGAGCATCTCGACATGCTGATGGTCTGCCATCACCTGTCGCCGTCGATCCCCGAGGACATCGCCTTTGCCGAAAGCCGGATCCGCAAGGAGACGATCGCGGCGGAGGACATTCTCCATGATATCGGCGCGTTCTCGATCATCTCCTCCGACAGCCAGGCCATGGGCCGCGTCGGCGAGGTCGCGATCCGCACCTGGCAGACCGCCGACAAGATGAAGCGCCAGCGCGGCAGGCTTTCGCAGGAGCAGGGTGACAACGACAATTTCCGGGTGAAGCGCTATATCGCCAAATATACGATCAACCCTGCCATCGCCCACGGGCTCTCGCACGAGATCGGCTCGGTCGAAGTGGGAAAACGCGCGGACCTCGTGATGTGGTCGCCGGCGATGTTCGGCGTGAAGCCGGATCTGGTTCTGCTGGGCGGCATGATCGCCGCGGCCCCGATGGGCGATCCGAACGCCTCGATCCCGACCCCGCAGCCGATGCATTACCGGCTGATGTTCGGCGCTTACGGCAAGGCCCGCACCAATTCCTCGGTCACCTTCGTGTCGGAAGCCTCGCTCGATGCCGGCCTCTCGCACAAGCTCGGCGTCGCCAAGCAGCTTCTGCCGGTGAAGAACACCCGCGGCGGCATCTCCAAGGCCTCGATGGTCCACAATTCCGCAACGCCGGAGATTTCCGTCGATCCGGAAACATACGAGGTTCGGGCGGATGGCGAGGTGCTGACCTGCGAGCCGGCCGACGTGCTGCCGATGGCGCAGCGGTATTTCCTGTTCTGAGCATGCGGCAGGTCAGTCAGGCGACGACTTTCGACACTAGTTCGGGATAGGAATAAGGTCTGCTTGGGCCGCAAATGTCGCTCGAGAATAGCAGTTGGCTCTCCGTGAGCCAGCCGACAGGGTCACCTTTGAACGTAAACAGGCCCCCAAATTTCGTACTTCGCAAAGCCATTCCCGTCGAGCTGCGTCATCCTCGGGCTTGTCCCGAGGATCTATTCACTGCTGGCGCGAGCGGAACTGGCGTTTTGACACAAGCTCTCACTGAGAATTGTGGGCTCCTTACCACTGTCGTGGTGAGATGTGCTTGGATCCTCGGGTCAAGCCCGAGGATGACCCCGAGTGAGGGGACAGGCTGCCTTCAAAACCAAAACGACAACGCGCTGATGGCCTGGTAGCCATGCACTTATCGCATACCAGCTATGACAAGCCGCCGATCGGCCCCGCCGACCTTTCAACGCCTCCCCAGAACCGTTAAAATCCGGCCACGATAAAATTCCCAAGACTGATTAAGGAGATCGCAATGATCGGCCGTAAAGTTCCGAACGTTACCTTCCGCACGCGCGTCCGCGATGAAAGCATTGAGGGACCGAACCCGTTTCGCTGGCAGGACATGACCTCGAACGACTACTTCAAGGGCAAGCGCGTTGTGCTGTTCTCGCTGCCGGGCGCGTTCACGCCAACCTGCTCGACCTATCAGCTGCCTGATTTCGAGAAGCTGTTCCCCGAGTTTCAGGCGCAGGGCATCGACGAGATCTACTGCATGTCCGTCAACGACGCCTTCGTCATGAATGCCTGGGCCAAGGGGCAGAACCTCGCGCACGTGAAGGTCATTCCGGATGGCTCGGGCGAGTTCACCCGCAAGATGGGCATGCTCGTCAACAAGGACAATCTCGGCTTCGGCATGCGCTCCTGGCGCTATGCCGCCATCATCAATGATGGTGTCGTCGAGCAGTGGTTCGAGGAAGAGGGCTTCTCCGACATGTGCGAGACCGACCCCTACAGCGTCTCTTCGCCGCAGAACATTCTGGAAAACCTGAAGCGCGAAGCCAAGGCCGCCTGAGGCCTTCCGATCCGCTTTGAAGGAAAGAAGGGCGGCCGGCCAATGGCCGCCTTTTTGTTGCTCGGCGCGTCCCCATCCACGTGCTTGCCAAGCGTCGCAATCTTGTTATGAAGGAAGGCATGCCCGGCATCGTTGCAGAGAGCATCGTTACAGGCCGGGCGCTCAGAGGGAATTGCATGCAGCGCGTCACGAGTTTCATTCCTGCGGGAGAACATGGCGGGCCGGTTGCCGGCCGGGTCGAACTCACCCATGAGGGCCGGCATTTGCGCCGCAAGGCCCTGAAGCTTGAAGACGGTTCCAGCGTGATGCTTGATCTGAAGGACGCGGTGCTGTTTGCCGATGGCGACAGGCTGGTGCTGGAAGACGGAACGCTGATCGAGATCGCCGCCGCGCCCGAGGAACTCTTCGAAATCCATGCCCATGGCAGGCTTCATTTGATCCAGCTTGCCTGGCATCTCGGCAATCGCCATCTGCCGGCGCAGATCGAGGAAGGCCGGATCCTGATCCTGCGCGACCACGTGATCCGCCAGATGCTGGAAGGCCTCGGCGCGCATGTGCACGCGGTGGTGGAGCCGTTCCAGCCGGTGCGCGGCGCCTATCATGCGGCGGGCGGTCACGATCATTCTCACGGAGACCACGATCATCACGGCCATCACCACCACCATGATTGATGGCGCAGCCGTTTCCGGCGCACCGCTTCTGAGGCTTCTCGCCTGGCTTTCGCCGGCCTTTCCGCTGGGCGGCTTTTCCTATTCAGGCGGGCTGGAGCGCGCGGCGCATGACGGCTTCGTGCGCGATGCGGACGGGCTGCAAGCCTGGCTTGCAGCAGGGCTTGCGCATGGCTTTCTGTGGAACGATGCCGTGCTGCTTGCGGCAAGCCACGGCACGGACGCGCTGGATGATATCGCAGCCCTTGCCGAAGCGCTTGCCGGTTCGCGCGAGCGCCACGGCGAGACGATGGCGTTGGGCTCCGCCTTCATGGGCGCAGCCAGCGCATGGCCGTCGCCCGTGCTCGAGCGGCTGCCAGATCCGGTTGCCCTGCCGGTCGCCTTCGGGGCGGTTGCGGCCGCCCATGGCATCGGCATCGAAGCTGCCTGCCAGGGTTATCTCCATGCCCAGGTGTCGCAGGCGATCTCCGCGGCAATCAGGCTTTCGCTTTCGGGCCAGGTGGCAGGGCTTCGGGTTCTGTCAGCCCTCGAGGCGTCCATTCTTGACACGGGCGCCCGCGCCGCCGCCGCAAGCCTTGAGGATCTCGGCGCCTGCACCTTCCGCGCGGATATCGCAGCACTTCGCCACGAAACCCAGCATTCCCGCCTGTTCCGCTCGTAAACTGACGAGGTAGACCCATGAAATCCGCAAACGGACCCCTTCGCGTCGGTATCGGGGGCCCTGTCGGCTCCGGCAAGACGGCGCTCACCGAAAAGCTCTGCAAGGCGATGAGCCGCGATCATTCCGTCGCCGTCGTCACCAATGACATCTATACCCGCGAGGATGCGGATGCGCTGGTGCGCATGCAGGCGCTCACTTCGGACAGGATCATCGGTGTGGAAACCGGCGGCTGCCCGCATACCGCCATCCGCGAGGATGCGACGATCAACCTGCAGGCGATCGCCGAACTCAATGCCCGGATTCCCGATCTCGACGTGATCTTCATCGAATCCGGCGGCGACAATCTCGCGGCGACCTTTTCGCCGGATCTCGCCGACATCACCATCTATGTGATCTCGGTCTGCCAGGGCGAGGAAATCCCGCGCAAGGGCGGGCCGGGCATCACCCGCTCCGACATGCTGGTGATCAACAAGAAGGATCTGGCGCCCTATGTCGAGGTCGATCTCGGCGTCATGGCAGCGGATGCCGATCGCATGCGCGCAGGTGGCCCCACGGTGTTCACCGACTTGAAGCGCGGCGAGGGCGTGGCGGATGTGGTCGCGTTCCTGAAGGAAAACGGCGGGCTCTGAGGGCGCTCAGAGCGCCTTCAGCGCCTCGATATCGGTGATCTCGATGGTGCGGCCCTGCACATGGACGCCGAGCGTCTTCAGCGTGGCGAAGGCGCGTGACAGCGCTTCCGGCGCCAGGCCAAGCTTGCCGGCAAGCAGGCTCTTGCGGCAGGCAAGCCGGAATGTCTGCGGCGAAGCGCCACCCGGACATTGCTCGATCAGATAATGCGCCACCCGCTGCAGCGCGGTGTTGAGCCGGTCGCCGGCAATGCAGTCGCGGGCGTCCTGAAGCTCTGCGGAAACGGAGGCGGCAATGGCGCGGGCGAAGCTGCCGTCATCGCCTGCCGCGATCTCACGCACCTTTTCCAGATCAAATGACACCAGCATCGCCTTGTCGGCGGCCTCCGCATCATAGGTCCAGATGTTGCCGGCAAACACCAGTTCGGCGCCGAAGGTATCCCCCGGCCCGCAGATGCGGATATCGGCCTCGCGGCCATCGCTGTTCTGGCGGAACAGGCGCACATAGCCGGTAACCACGCTGAAGAACTGCCGCGCCCGATCGCCTTCGTGAAACAGCTTCTGGCGCGGCGCGGCGGTCGTGAATGTCGCGCATTCCATCAGCCGGTTGGCCGATGGCAAGGTCATCGCCGCCGTCAGGCCGGTCTCGATGAATTGGGCTTTCATGCGGTCGTTCATGCTGAGCGTCGTGTTCATTGTCGCGCCTCCGCGGCCTTCATGGCGTTTTTCCACCTCATCGGCTCCCTCATCGCTGACCCGGGCCCGCCCGGCGAGCGGCCGCCCGCTGGATCGGCAGGCAGGGCGAAGGCCACCGTCATCGCGCAGAATAGAACGCCGCGGCAGCATAGGGATTGATTTCAATCAAGCGCGGCAGGCGCCGCATCGCGCCACCCTCCACAAGTATAAATCGGGCATATTATAAAATAATAAAACAGGTATATTCAAAATTAACTGTAATATAAATTCGGTTTTTGGCGCACTATTACATGATATAAATAGATATTAATCGACTATATTGACGTAAAAATCTCAGTTTGTTAGTAATGACTCGAGAATTACAAAAATAATATCATGTAAAATGGTGCGCCTTCGTTGCTTCGGGCTTTGCCCGTGGGCTTTGCTGTTATCGGGGGATATCGGAATGCTTGCCATCGATCGTCGTTACATGTCTCGACCGGAGCCCAGGGGACGCCGCAGCGCCATGCGCAGCCTCATGGCCGGCACGGTCTTCTCCGGTGCGTTGCTTCTCGGCGCGGGCGGCTTCTATTTCTCCGGCAGCGGCGCGGCGCTTGCCGATTGCTACACCCAATCGGGGACGACCTACACATTCTCGGGCAATACCTGCACCCAGGACATTCCGGAGCCGGGCGCGCTCTATTCCAGCACGAGCACACTCACCTGGAATTTCGAGAACGGCGCCAACATCACGCTGACCGACGGGCCCTTCTATGTCGGCTCTCCGGGCTCTGCAGCCGGGCTCGGAGCGGGCAATCAGGCGAACATGTACGTGAATGTGCAGAACTCCGGCACCGTGCTGACCATGGGCAACGGGGTGCCGATCTATATCGGCTACAGCGGCGCTTCATATGCAGGAGCCGGCTATCTTTATGTCACGAGCGGTGCTCGCGCGGTCCTTAATGATATTACCGTATCAAGCGGGTTAGGCGTCTATAGCGATAGCGCAAGTAAAAATCAGTATAATAACGTTGGTGTTCGATTTGGCGCGGGTACGACGGCAACCGCAAATAATATAACTTTGGTGGGAAGTCTCTCGCAAGCGGTTACGAACGGTCAACTAACAGCAAGTCAGGTTAACGTGGAGGGCGACTTTATTGTAGACGGTGGCGGCTCTTTTCAGGGTGATATTAATATCGAATCTGGTGGACATTTACAGGTAATCGGTTCTGGAAGTCAGTCAAAAGTTAGAAATCTTCATTCAAATGGAGGGCAGGTATGGCTCATGAACGGAGGAACTTTACTTTTTCCGGAGCCATACTCGTCAAATAGCATTTCCTTGAATGGAAATTCATCATTTGTTATTGGTGATCCATCAAATTACGGAAATCCACAGTACGGACCCGGAATATTAATGTATAGCAATTTGCCTACGTTGCAATCGGATGGTTCTTCCAAATTTATATTCAATCATAACGCTGTAGAATCTGACAACTATCAGTTTCCATCAATAGTATTTGCAAAGAATGCGATAACAGCGGATTTCTACTCTGGTTATACATGGTTCTATTTTATATTAGCTGGCGCATATGGTAGTAAATTCAATATATACAATGGTGCGACTCTAAATGCACGCGCTACAAATAGTGCGGATATTGTTGTTTTGGGCGGGAATTTAATCCTCGCAGGTGGCCAAAACTCAGTTGATGTACAGTCAGGAACTGTCAGCTTTGACAACGCAGAAGTAGCAACGTCTGTAACGATCGCACCTGGAATCGTTTCTTATTGGACTCCAAGTGGAAATGGTGACGGTTTAGCTGCTGTAAACGGTGATTTGAGGCTAAATGGAACCGCAAATATTTATGTATATCTTAAGAATAGCCCTCAAATTCTTGTGAGATATTATGGAAGTTTGCTATCGAAATTCTCTGACGTAAAAGTATATGCTGTATATGATGGTTACGCGGAGATTCCGAAGACAGCGTATGAGTTAGATTATAATTATCAAGGTCTCAACAAGATCGCTGTCATTGTGCGAACCGAGCCTCCCGCCGGCGACTTCGTCTACTGGAGCCCAGGTTCCGGCACCCCTCCGGCGGGCGGCGCCGGCGGTTCGGGCAGTTGGGACACGACCACCAGCAACTGGACGATCGAGGCCGGCGGCAGCCGTGGGGTTTGGCCCAATGCCGGACAGACCGCCTATTTTTCCAGTGGTTCCGGCACGGTCACCGTCAGCGGCTCCAACAATGTCGTCTTCGGCGGGATGGAGATCACGGGCGGGAACTACACCTTCACCGGCGGCAACCTGAAGATGAATGGCGGTGGTGCGACCATCTATGTGGATTCGGGAAAGACCGCCGAGCTCAACCTCTCCGTAAGCGACAATACCCAGTCGGCCCGGCTGACCAAGACCGGCAGCGGCACGCTCATCCTCTCCGGCAGCAATACGTATAATGGCGGAACGGACATTCAGCAGGGCACGCTGCAGCTTGGCAGCAACAGCACCAATGGTACCGTCAGGGGGGCTGTTAGCGGCGGCGGCACGCTCTCCATCCTGGCGTCCTCGAACATTGAATTCGGCAATAATATCAATTCTTTCTCGGGCAATGTCGAGATTGGAAGCATAGCGGCGCACATTGTCGTGACGCTTACAGCCGACAATAGCAGCTACAGCGGCACGACCTCTTCATACGGTCCAGCGCCGACGATCAACGTCGTTGGAAAGCTTGGCGGCGATGTCGTCATCCAAAGCAACAGTTATGCCACGCTGTCCGGCACAGGGACTGTGGGTAGCCCTGGCCGTACTGTTACGATCTTCGGGCCGGATCAACCGGGTGCCAACGGATTGATATCCCCTGGCGACTATCGCTACGGCAATGACTATACCGCGATCGGGACGCTGACGATCGCCGGCAATCTGTCTCTGGTAACTCCGCAATCGGCTCCGGGGAAGGACCTCGCTCCGATTACACTTTTGCAGACTGGCGACAGTAGCGCCAATAGCGATCTGATCGTGGTGAATGGCAATCTCGCCATCAGCGGTGCGCTGATTGTCGATTTCTTTGGAACCCGATATGGAAACGACAATCCCTATGTCCTGTTCACTTATGGCGGCAGCGAAGTCGGTGAATATTCATATATTGAGATATTAGATGAAAATGACAATTCCCGTCACCTCGGAGATAATGAGTATAGTATAGATTACCATTACAATGGAAATAGTGTCGTTCTATACGTTTATAAAGGGTTTTCCGACCAGGACTTCTACTGGAACGGCGGTACAGGCGGCAATGCGCCGCAGGCGAATGGTGCGGGCGGAAACGGTACATGGCAATCCGCAAGTTCGACTGGCACCAAGAACTGGAGCAATCAAAGCGGCAGCCAGACAAGCGCCTGGGTCAACGGCAAGACCGCGCATTTCGCCACCAGCGCGGGCACGGTCACAGTCGGCGGCAGCGATATTTCGGCAGCGGGGCTGGTCTTCGAGATCTCGGGGTATGTCATCACCGGAAACGGCATTACCCTTTCGGGTCCGTCGCCAACCATCGATGTCGGCGGTAACGACGCGCTCGTCGATGTAACGATAACGAGCAGTGGCCTCACGAAGACCGGCAGCGGTACGCTGACCCTGTCGCAGGCCAATCAGATCACCGGCACCTTGACGATCAGCGCGGGGATGCTTCAGCTCGGCGGTGGTGCAACGTGGCAGAACGGCTCCGTGCAGAGCGCGATCAATGGATCTGGAACCCTGCAGCTCTACGCGCTCGGCGACATCTCGTTCGGCAACGATATCAACAACCTGCTGGGCGATTTCCAGCTGAGAAGCACCGATACCAGCATCATCACGCTGACGGGGTCGAACGGCTCCTATAATGGCACCACCACCAATGCCGGCGGAACGGTGGTAATGAATGTCATGGGTAGCCATGGCGGCTCGATCTTCATCAATGGCAATACCACATTGGCAGGCACCGGCACGGCCGGCGGCAATGTTACCATCGGCCAGAACGGCAACGTCGGCAACCTGAAGCCCGGCGATTATACCGCCGGCGAGAATGCGACCGGCACGCTGACGATCGGCAACAACCTGACACTTGCGGGCGGGGCGCTGACGACCTTGCAAATCGGTGACGGCCCGTCAGACCTCGTGGTCGTTCAGGGGTGGCTCACCCTGGGCGGCACGCTCGCCGTCTATTTCTCCGGCCAGAACTTCGACACGCCCTATACGCTGTTTACCTATGGCAGCTATTCCGGCAGCTTCGGCAGCGAGCAGGTCTGGCAGAACGGCACGCAGCTGTCGCAGAGCGACTACAGGATCATCCCCAATTACAATGGCAATAACGAAGTCGTTCTGGTCCTTCTCGGCGCGCTGACGGATCAGGATTTCTACTGGAACGGCGGCACCGGCTCAAATTCCCCGCAGCCGAATGGGGCCGGGGGAAGTGGCACATGGGCCAGCGAAACGGAAACGACCTATACCAACTGGACCGGACAGTCCGGCGAAAAGCTGAGCGCCTGGGTGAATGGCAAAACGGCGCATTTTGCGACGGGAGGTGGCACGGTAACTGTTGGCGACTGGGGTATTTCGGCTGCAGGGCTTAGCTTTGATGAAGGCAACAGAGGCTATAAGATTGTCGGCAGATCCATCACGCTTACCGGCTCTTCTCCCGTCATTTACGTTGATCCCGGCGACCATCTTTTTCTTATTGAACAAGCAGAAATAGCAAGCTTCATCATTTCGGAAAATGGTTTTACAGTTTCGGGCGGTGGCTACCTTTTTCTTTATGCAGATAATACAGAATCCGGTGATATAACATTGACGGATGGTAGTTATCTATTTCTCGGAAATACAGGCGAAAGTAACGCTTTTGTAAGTGGCTCCATCAGTGGGGATGGAAGCCTTGTTGTATATGTAGCGGAGAATAGATATTTCGATAATGATATAACAGGGCTATTGGGTGATTTTAACATCTACTCTTCGGTGGGCGACTATGTAGAACTGGAGATAGATGATAATACAAATGCGAGATTTTTTGGAAAGACGACGGTTTCTTTCCTCCAGGGCGGGTTGGTGCTCAACGGTTCTCTCGGGGGGGATGTCTATATACAGAGCGGTTTACTCGCTGGTGAAGCGACCATCGGTGGCTCTGTAACGATGTATGGAGATAGTTATAACGTTGCCACTGTTAAACCTACCGGAACGATGACGATCGCTGGGGGGATGCAGTTTGCGTATAATTCCGAATTGTATATGGATGTTGGCGATTCAGATTCAGACTTAATCAACATCGCAGGTGCGGCCGATCTTTATGGAGGTGTTTTCTATATTTACTTCTCCGGCGAGAACTACGGAGATCCCTACACGCTCATTACGTATGGAAGTAGTAGCGGTGCTCAATTCTGGGACGATTATGTCTATGACATGAACGATGGCGGCCGGACGCTTAGCAGCAGCGAATACCACCTCGACTACAATTACAATAACACGAATTCTGTCGTTCTGATCGTCTACGGTGCCCTGCCGGGACAGGAATATTACTGGAACGGCGGCACCGGCGGCAATGCGGCGACCGCCTATGGCATGGGCGGCAACGGTACCTGGAGCAGCTCCGCCGGCACGCGCAACTGGACCGATGATACCGGCAGCAACATCAGCGGCTGGAGCAATGGCAAGACCGCGAATTTTTACCGCAATCCGGGCACGGTCACGGTCTCCGGCAGCGGCATTACCGCAGCAAGCCTGGTCTTCAATGTCGGCGGCTATCTCTTGACCGGCGACGGGATCGCGCTTTCCGGCACGCTGCCGGCGATCCATGCCGATACCGGCACGACGACGCTCGATGTCGCGATCACCAGCACCAATCTGGCTCTGCCGGGCGCCGGCACGGTGGTTCTGACCCGCTCGAATGCGATCACCGGCACGGTAACGGTCGAGGGCGGCACACTGCAGCTCGGCGCTGCGGGCTATGGCACCGGCAGCTTCTCCGCCGCCATTTCCGGCTCCGGCCTGCTCGGCATCTATGCGTCAAGCAATTACGCCTTCGCCAATTCGTTCAGCGGCTTCTCCGGCGATCTGCACCTTGCAAGCTCCGGTTCCAGCATCATCACCATCAGCGGCACGAACGGCGGATACCAGGGGGCCACCACCAATGTCGGCGGCACGCCGATCCTGAACGTCTCGGGCAATCTCGGCGGCACCGTCACCATCGATGGCGGGATGACGCTTGCGGGCAATGGCACGGTGGGAAGCGCCGACACGACCGTTGTCATCGGCGCGACGAGCACGAGCTACCTGAAGCCCGGCGACTACAGGTTGGGCGAGACCGCGACCGGCACGCTGACCATCGGCGGCGGCCTGACGCTCAACCCGACATCATCGGGGATCGGCGCATCCACCCGCCTGCAGATTGCAGACACCAACACGGATCTCGTGGTGGTCGGCGGCGCGCTGGGTCTCGGCGGCTATCTGAGGGTCGACTTCTCAGGCACCAAATTCGGCCCCTACAATCCCTATGTGCTGTTCAGCTACGACAGCTATACCGGGGATTTCGACAAGGAGGAGGTCTACGACGTCGCGAACGGCAATGCGCTGATGACGTCGGATGAATACAAGATCATCCTCGACTACCAGAATACCAACCAGGTGGTGCTGATCGTCTACGGCCAGATCGCCGATCAGGATTTCTACTGGAACGGCGATGACGGCGCCAACCTGCCGGTCGCAAACGGCGTGGGCGGCGATGGCAGCTGGAAGGATGCAAGCGCCACCAGCACCAAGAACTGGAGCGACAAGGCCGGTCAGATGATCAGCGCGTGGGTCAATGGCAAGACCGCCAATTTCGACACGCTTGCAGGCAACGTGACCGTTGACGGCACCAGCATTTCGGCCGCAGGCCTCAACTTCAATGTCGATGGCTACATCCTGACCGGCAATGCCATCACGCTCTCCGGCGCGGCGCCGGCCGTCAGCGTCGCCTCCGGCGATGCCACGCTCGACATCGTCGTCACCGCCACCGGTCTCACCAAGACCGGAACAGGCACGCTGATCCTGACCCAGACCAACCCGGTCTCCGGCACGATCGCGATCAGCGGCGGCACGCTGCAGCTCGGCGCCTATGGCTATGGCAACGGGTCCGTCACCGGCGCGATTACCGGAAGCGGCCTGCTCAGGATCTATGCGACTGCGGATCAGGTGTTTGCAAACGACATGACCGGCCTGACCGGCAATTTCGAGCTTGCCAGCGATGCGGCGAGCATGATCAGCGTGACCGGCGCAAACGGCACCTATGCGGGGACGACCAGCAATGTCGGCGGCACGCCGATCCTCAACGTCATGGGCGCGCTCGGCGGCACCATTTCGGTTGATGCCGGCATGACGCTTGCAGGCACGGGCACGGTCGGCAGCGCGGGCACGATGGTGACCGTCGCCGCCGTCAGCGCGGGCAGCATCAAGCCCGGCGACTATCGCAATGGCGAGACCGCGACCGGCACGCTGACGATCGGCGGCGATCTAACGCTGACCACGTCCGCGACCATTGGAGAGGGATCGACGCTCTGGCTGCAGATCGGCGACACCAATTCCGACCTTCTGAACGTCACCGGCGCGCTGGCGCTCGGCGGCCTGATCAGGGTCGATTTCTCGGGCACGCAATATGGTCCGGACAATCCCTATCTGCTGGTGAACTACGGCAGCTATACGGGCGATTTCGGTTCAAAAATGGTGGTTGAGGGCGGGCGGACGCTCACGCCCGACGAGTACGAGATCCTCGTCGGCTACAACAATACCAACACCATCGTCCTGATCGTCTACGGCACGATCGCGGATCAGGATTATTACTGGAACGGTCTCACCGGCGCCAACCAGCCGACCCCTTACGGCGCGGGCGGGGACGGTAGCTGGCGGGATGCAAGCGCAAGTGATACGCGCAACTGGACCAATGAGGAAGGCTCTCAGCTCAGCCCCTGGGTTGACGGAAAAACGGCGGTCTTCGATACGCTCGCCGGCACCGTCACTGTCGAAGGCACCCAGATCCAGGCCTCCGGCCTCTATTTCAATGTTGACGGCTATCTCCTGACCGGCAACGGCATCTCGCTCACCGGCACCTCGGCGGTGATCGATGTCAGCGCGGGCGGCGCAGCCTATCAGGCCATCCTCGACATCGTGCTCACGGGCAGCGGGTTTACCAAATCCGGTGGCGGCACGCTTGTCCTGACGGAGGCCAACCTCATCACCGGCACCGTCACCATGAATGGTGGCACGTTGCAGCTCGGCGATTCCGTCCGCGGCAATGGCTCGGTCGGCGGACCGATCGCCGGTTACGGCGATCTGGTGCTTTATGCCGCCGCCAACCTCACCTTCGACAACGACATCACCGGTTTGAATGGCAGTTTCGCCATCGAGGGCCCGAGCGATGTGCTGATCGCGAATACCGTCAATGCCACGTTTGCCGGTCCGACCGATTTCCTCGGCACCGGCACCCTCAACGTCACCGGCAGTCTCGGCGGCGCGCTCAGGCTGCAGAGCGGCACGCTTGCCGGCAACGGCGTGCTTGGCGGAACCGTGACCGCCTACAGCGGATCGACGATCGCGCCCACCGGCGTGCTCTCGATCGGCGGCGATCTCGTGTTCCAGTCGGGCTCCGGGCTGATCATGATGGTCGGCGGCGCAAATGCGGATCTGATCGATGTAACGGGCGCGCTCAATGCAAGCGGCAATCTCACGGTGTCGCTGGCAAACGGCAGCACGTCGGGGGTCTATCCGCTGATCAATGCCACCAGCGTATCCTCGACTTTCACCGTGCTCTCCAAGCCGAATGGCTCGACCGTTGAATATCTGCCCAACCAGGTGCGTCTCGTCGTTACCGACGCCAACGGCCAGGTGGGGCTCTACTGGAACGGCCAGATCTCCCAGAATTCGGGGCTTGTCGGCGGCGACGGCACCTGGAACACCAGCAATATGAACTGGACGGATTCGACCGGTTCGTGGGCTTCGCGCACGTCTTGGGTCAATGACGGTACGGGTCTTGCAATCTTCGCCGGCACCACGGCGGGCAATGTCCAGCTCGTCTCCGGCATCCAGGCGTCCGGTCTCGATTTCCGCACCGCCGGCTACAGGCTCTACGGCGCCGATTTTGTGCTGACGGGCGTGAGCGGCACGGCCACGATCAATGTCAGCGCGACGACGGCGACGATCGATACCGGCATGACCGGCAGCGTCGCCGTCAACAAGACGGGCACCGGCACGCTGGTCCTCAGCGCCATCAACGGCTTTACCGGCGGTGTCACGATTTCCGGCGGGACATTGCAGATCGGCGACAGCACCTATGGCGCGGGCGATGTGCTGGGCCCGATTTCGGGAAGCGGCACGCTTGACTATTACGCGCCCGCACTCCCGGCTTCTGGCATCGAGTTCGACAATGACATCACCGGTCTTACCGGCAACTTCAACGTCATCGGTCCCGGCATCGTCAATTTCACCGGCAACAATGTCGCCTACGCCAAGACCACCACCGTTTCCAAGGGCACGCTCAATCTGCTGGACTACGGTATCGGCGGCACGGTCAATGTCAGCGGCGGCACGCTTTCGGGCAATGGCGCGACGATCGGGGCCGGCAACACGACGGTGTCCATCGGCCTGACGACCGCCTCGATCCTGTCGCCCGGCGATGCCTCCGACCCGGCGCAATACAAGTATGGCGGGCTGACGATCCTCGGCAATCTTACCCTTGGCGCCAATGCCACAACCAAACTCGAGCTTGCCCAGAGAAATCTGAAGAATGATCCGACAGCCAATGACGTGGTGACGGTCAACAGCGCGCTGTCGATCGCCGGTTCACTCAATGTCGTGATCGATTCCGATCGCTACGGGCTTTACTACCTGATCGGCTACGGCAGCTATTCGGGACAGTTCGGAGCAACATCGGTGACGTTCAACGGAACCGTTCTGACGAGCGATCAATATGAGATCTGCTACGATGCCTCAGGCGCCTGTTCCGGCGTGGGCGAGGCCGGTTATGTGACGCTCGATATCGTCAACGCGCCAGCCGGTCAGGACCTCTACTGGAATGGCGGCACCACGATCGGCACGGGTGCGCCGGTCGGCGGAAACGGAACGTGGTATGACGAGAGTTTCTACGCCGCAGATGAGACGAATCCGGCCTTCCAGTATTGGACCGACGCGACCAACACGGCCATCTACCCATGGACGGACGAGCGCAATGCCGTATTCATGGGCCAGGCGGGTACCGTCCAGGTCAATGATACGGGCGCGCCGATCCTTCTTGGCGGGCTTGAATTCCGGGTCGATGGCTATGTCCTGCAATCGGCGACGTCGCTCAACGCGGCGCTGACCATCAGCAGCGCCTTCAATCCGCTCAACGTCAATGTCATCAATGCCGGGGATACGGCGACGATCGCGCTCGATCTGAAGCCGGAGGCCGCGCTGAACGGCATGGGATCCGTCAGCAAGAACGGCGCTGGCACCGTCTCGTTCGCCCACGACATGAGCTATGGCGGGTCGACGGAGATCGAGGACGGCACGCTGCAGCTCGGCACGGCGCTGCTCGGCGGCTTGTCGGGATCGGTCAAGGGCGACGTCCAGATTGGTCAGCTTGCGATCTTCTGGCTTTATGATGTCACGGGCGACGCGCTCGGCAACACCATCACCGGCGAAGGCCAGGTGCTGATGAACCGTGCCGGCTATACCATCAGCTATACGGGCAACAGCCAGGCATTTGCGGGTGATCTCTATATTGCGGCCGGCACGCTGACACTCCAGACGAATGCCACGGCGCCGACGCTTTCGGCCGCCTCGCTTCATCTCGGTCCCGAACAATCCGCCGACCAGGCCACGTCGGATGGCGGAGCGCTGCTTCTCAGCGGTTCCGGTGCGCTGTTGCAAGTCACCCAGGAAGCCTTCATCGGGTATGGGAATGGCGGAAGCTATGCCGCAGCCCTGAAGGTAGAGGCGGGGGCGACGTTCTCGGCCACCGGCGAGACTGATATCGTCTTTGCCGCAGAGCCCGGCACGGCGGCGGATGCCCTGGTGACCGGCAGCCAGTCGATCCTGAGAGCCGACAACGGCGATATCCAGATCGGCCTTTCCGACACCAGCACGGTTTCGATGGAAATCGCCGACAGCGGTATCGTCCGGACGGGCGGTGGCAATATCCTGATCGGCGAGGGCAACAACACGACGGTCACCGTCACGGTTCACGATGGCGGGTTGCTCGATGCGCCGCAAGGCCAGATCGTCATGGGCCAAGCCAATGGCAGCGGCGGCGCCACGTCGACGCTCAGCATCGGTGGCGCGGTCGGCTCGACCCCGCTCGACCCCGGCCAGCTTTCCGGAACCCAGCTTCTGTTCGGCGGTGGAACGCCGCTTCTGAGCTTCAATCACAAGGCGGTCGCCAGCGATGCCTATACCATGAGCATCGACATGGCCTCGGTGAAGGATACGGCCGCGATTTCGCACCGCAGTGGCTTCACGACCTATACCGGCAACGGTTCAGGGTTTATCGGCAAGACCACCATCGTCGGAGGAACGTTGAACGTGAATGGCACGCTGGGCGGGCTCTTCGACGTTCAGGCCGGCGGTACGCTCTCGGGTATCGGTACGATCAGTTCGGCCACGGGCACGGTCCAGGTCGGCATCGGTTCCGGCAGCACCAATTTCGCGGTTCTGTCGCCCGGTGACGGCATATCCGCCGCGGCGCTTGCCGGAAACCCTTCCTATGGCACGCTTACCGTGCTTGGCGATCTGTTACTCTCGACGGAATCGAAGTCGATCTTCGAGATGAGCGTTGCCAACTACCCGGCCGGCGGACCGGATAATGACCTGGTCGCGGTCGGCGCCACGCTGACGCTTGGAGGGGCACTGGAAGTCGACGTTCTCTCGGCACCCTCGTCCACGGGCGACAAATACATCCTGTTCACCTCGCCGAACAACATTACCACGGACTATGCCCGCGCCGACGTGACGGTGACGGCTGCAGGCGTGAATACGGGGCGGTTCGAGACCGGCACGCAGCAGAACCCCTCAACGCTGCTTTTCGAATATTTCATCGAGCTGTACCAGACGCCTATCAACACTGCGCTTTACTGGAACGGCTCGGTGCTGCAGCCGAACAACCAGGTCAATGGCGGAACAGGAACCTGGATCGTCAATGCACAGCAGACCAACTGGACCGACCAGAACGGGACGCTCTCCTTCGACTGGGCCTCTCCCAATACCGCGATCTTCACCGCGCAGGCCGGCACGGTCAGTGTCGACGGATCAGGCTCTCCGCCCATTCAGGTGACGGGACTGATCTTCGATGTCGACGGCTACGTTTTGACCTACACCACGTCGGCAGCCGCCGACAGTCTGGAACTCGTCTTCGACCAGAATGGCGCGACGCCGGTGATCGAGGTTGATACCGGCACCGCCCAGATTGGCGTCGTGCTCACAGGCGCGGACGGCATGGAGAAGACCGGCAACGGAACGCTGGTCCTGGTCGCAGACAATACCTATGATGATGACACGCTGATTTCGGCCGGCACGCTCCAGCTCGGCAGCACCGCGAGCGCGCTCAATGGTTCCATTGCCGGTGATATCGTGTTCGGCAACAATGTCGGGCTCATCCTCGCGATCGAAACCGTTGGGGCAAGCACCTTTGCCAATAATGTCTCGGGTCCCAGCCAGGTCGGCGATATCAACATGCGCGGTTCCGGCACGCTCACCTTCTCCGGCGATACGACCGGCTTCGACGGTGATGCCTGGGTCTACGAGGATGCGATCGTCAACCTGACCGGCACGCTGGTGAGCGACAAGCTGCAGATCGGTCTCGACAAGGCAGGGCTGAACCCGGGCACCAGCGCGCTGGTTGTGACCGGTAGCGGACGCGGCAATATCGGTACGCCTACGACGGGTGCAGCGGTTCTGACCACGAGTGGTTCCGGCACCGCAGCGCTTGCCTTCGGCGCGCTGAGCGCGAATGCGGCTGCCCAGTCGGGCTTCCTGCAGCTTGCCTCGATCGTGTTTGAAAGCACGGGGACGAGCCTGGTCTTCAATCACACGGCAACGGATCTCACCCTGTTCAATCTCGGTGCGCAGATCAGCAGCGCAAATACAGGGCAGGGCACGATCCTGCAGCAGGCCGGCTTTACCCATTATTCCGGCGATGCGGACGGCTTTTTGGGTATCACGAGTATTACCGGCGGCACACTTGATCTGGCCGCTGGGCATCTCGGCGGTCAGACGACCGTTTACGGCGGCACGAGCCTGACGGATCCGAACTACGGCACGCTTTCCGGCGAGGGTGTTCTCCAAAATGCCACCGGTACGGCGCTCACCGTCAAGGCCTATGGCACGCTTGAAAATGCTTTTGGTAAAACTCTGACGGTCAATGGTACTGCATCTTTGGAGAACGAATCCAGATTGATTGTTCACCTGGAATCCGACCAACTCAACGCTCCCCGCCCACACCCGCTTTTCGACATCACAACGATCACAACGGATCCTACGACGGTCATCTATCTCGATGTTCGCCCTGTTGGCGGTGACGTGCTTGCCAACGGCTCTTACCTGTTGATCGAGTATTCGCGCTGGACCAATGCGAACAACAACCAGTTCTCGATTATCCAGGCCGGTCTGGGCTACAGCATCGATGTCAGAACGAGCAGCCGCCTCGTTTATCTCGATGTCAATTCGACGATCGTGCCGCGGCCCTACTGGAATCCGAGCCAGGCCACGACGCCGGCAAGCTTCGGCGGCAACGGCACGTGGTCGATGCTGGGCGCCGACCTCAGCTGGTCCGATGATACCGGCGCCAACAACGGTGGCTGGACACAGGGGGCTACGCCAATCTTCTCCGGGCAATCCAGCACCGTGAAAGTGGATGTCTCGAGCGGAGCGATCACAGTTGGCGGCTTCGATTTCCAGGCGAATACGACACTGATTGTCACCACGCCGGGGGTCGACACGCTTGCGCTCTCCAGCAACTCCTCCTTCGCGACGGCAACCGTTGCAAGCGGCGTCACCGCGACGGTCGATCTTCCGCTCACCGGCAGCGCCGGTCTGCTGAAGGCGGGCGCCGGAACGCTGGAACTCACCGGTATGAACACCTTCACCGGCGGCGCCAGCGTTCTGGAGGGAATCCTGGAGCTGACCGACAGTGCCACGACGGGTGCGATCGGGAGCCTGGCCGGCAGCGTGTCGATCGAGCCCGGAGCAACCTTTGCCGTGGATACGGCGGGCACGGCGGTCTTCAATGCCGCAAACCAGATCCTTGGCGGCGATTTGCTGGCGACCAACAATCCGAATGCGCCTGCCAGTGACTATCCCCACTTCCATATCGTCAAGGGCACAGTCACGCTCAACAGCGACAGCATCCGTTTCGAGGGGATCACGACGGTCGACGGCACGTTGCAGGGCCAGGGCAAGCTTGGCGGGGATACAACGGTCAACGGAACGCTTTTCGGAACCGTCAGCAATCCGACGCCGCTGACGCTCGAAAATCTTACGCTGGCAGCGGCGGGAACGCTTTCCGTCGAGCTCAACACGACGCCGAATTCCACGCCCCTGATCAAGGTCTCCACCTTCACGCCCGAGGGCGCGGATGTCCTCATCACCGTGGCGGGCGGCGGAGATCCCAATACGGCGCTGCGCGATGGCGACTATTTCCTCATCGAAATGCCGACCGTGCCTACCGGCGACCCCAACCTGACCCTTGATCCCTCGATCACCAATCCGAACTACGAACTCGTCTATCTGATGAAGGGGCTTTATCTGTACGTCGATGACGGGCTCCCCGATCTCTACTGGAACCCCTTCCAGCGCACAGCGCCCTCCTCGCTCGGCGGTGCCGGCACCTGGACGGCGGATGTCAACAACAAGGACTGGTCGGACCAGACCGGCGCCAATAACGGCCCGTGGCAGGACGGTGCGATCGGCTATTTCACCGGCACGGCAGCAACCGTGAATGTGGCTTCGCCCGCCAGCGGTCCGAGCACCGAGCAGATCCGCTTCGCCGGCCTGGTGTTCACGGTCGATGGCTATACCCTGACAGATAACGGCAATAGCGACATCCTGACGATCGCCGGCGCGAATGCCAATGTCGACGTCGAGGGCACCGCAACAGCTACGATCGCGCTGCCAGTCGCCGGCAGCGGACAGCTTACCAAGACCAACACCGGTACCGTGATACTGACGGCGCAGAACACCTATCAGGGCGGTACGAATGTTTCGGACGGGGTTCTGCAGGTTGGCCAGGCCGGCAATATCTTCTCTGCAGGCAACATCAATATCGGTTCATCCGGGAATTTCAGCTGGGCGTCCGATGTCGATTACACGCTGTCCGGCAAGATCTCCGGAGGCGGGCTGTTCAGCAAGGACAAGAGCGCTTCAAAATTGTTCCTGACCGGAGACAGCAGCGGCTTTGCGGGCCAGACAGCCATCAATGCGGGTACGCTCTCCCTGACCGGGGCTCTTGGAGGAAAGATCACGGTTGGCGGTGGCGCCTATGTTACCGGGACCGGCACTTTCGGTGATGTCACCTTGGCAAAGAACGCGACGTTCATCGTCGGTGACGGCGCAAGCGTGACATCGGCCTCACCCGTCAACACGCTCACGGCCGACAGCGACTCGACCATCAGCGTCACGGCTGATTTCGCCTTGGGCCAGGCGAGCGTGATTGTTTCTGACGGCGATGTGACGCTGCAGCAAAATGTGATCGTGACCTTCGCGCACCAGGTCGGCGTTCAGCAAGGAGACAACGTAACGATCATCAAAAGCACGAATGGCCAGATCAACGAAGCTGCGGCGCCGTCCATCGCGGCAGGCGGTGGCGCGCTTGTTTACGACAGCATAGTCAAAAACAACAATGAACTTGTGGTCTTCGTGGCTTCGACCTTGCTGGAGGCGCGCTGCGGTGATTTCGCGCTGTCGGTCAACTCTTGCGGCACGATGGAAGCGGTGCAGACGCTGCCGCCGGCAACGCCGCTCTACGAATCCGTCCAGGCGGCCGGTCGTGATGAACTCGATGACGCTCTCTCCTCGCTCTCGGGCGATGCCTATGCGTCGATGAGCGGGGCGATGGTGGCGAACAGCCATTATCTGCGCGATGCGACGGGCCGGCATGTGCGCGGCACGCTCGGCGGTATCGCGGGCGGGGAGACGATTTCCGCGGTCAGCAATTATGCCGCCGAAACCCCGGTGCTGACACCCTTCGGCGCCTTCGTCGAGGAAAACAGCGGCATCGGGGTCTGGGCGACGGGCTATGGCTCCTGGTCGCGCATCAAGGGCGAGGGCGGCAGCGCGACGATCACGGATTCTGCCGGCGGCTTCTATCTCGGCGCCGATTTTGCGGCCTTCGACACGATGCGCTTCGGCGCGGTCGTCGGCTACGGCCAGTCCAGCTACGAGGTCGATGCCCGCAATGTCACGGGCCGGAGCGATGATTTCACGCTCGGCTTCTACGGCGGCGGCCAGTGGGGCGGGTTCGGGTCCGATTTCGGCATGGCCTATACCTGGCACGATGTGACGGCGGACCGCGAGATCGACTTCTCGACGCTGTCGGAACGCGAGCGCGGGACCTATGATGCCGGCACGTTCCAGGTCTATGGCGATCTCGGCTACACCTTCGCGATCACCGACAGCTTCCAGATCGAGCCCTATGTGGATGCGTCCTACATCCATCAGCAATCGGGAAGCTTCACCGAGGCGGGGGGCGTTGCGGCGCTGTTCCATCCGGAAAGCGAGATGGATACGTGGTTCACGACGGTGGGCGTGCGCAGCGCCTGGGAGTTCAGGCTTGGCGAATACCAGAGCCGGCTGACGGCTGCGGCCGGCTGGCGGGCGGGCTTCGGCGATCTGAACCCTGCCGAACAGGTGGCGTTCGACGGCGGCGACGTGTTCGGCATCACCGGCGCGCCGCTTGCCAAGAACCAGGGGATCGTGTCGGTCGGCTTCGAGACCCAGTTCACCGACAAGGTCTCGGTCGGCCTCAACTATACCGGCCAGTTCGGCGGCGGCAATGAAAGCCAGAACGTCTCCGCCCGCCTCAACATCCGCTTCTGAG
>NZ_JABUOU010000011.1 GCF_013344475.1 Martelella limonii
CAATCCTCGCTCGGCCAATCCCTAAAGTTCAGCCTGACTAAGCATCTCAGCCTGTCGGAAGATTTTTTCGAACCGTAAGCCCCGCAGAAGCGCCGCCCCGTCGTTCGGTGAGGCGGCTTATAGACCCCATTTCCCGATCCCGTCAACACGCTAATTCAAAAAAATGCATTTTATCCCAACCAACCAACCTCAACCATTGACCAATCAAACACTAAAACCTCTGATTCAAAGGGATTACAGACAGGGAAGGCCCCCATGAAAAATCTCATCACAGACGTCGAAGGCATTCGCGTCGGCCATGCCGACGATCTCAACCTCGCATCCGGCGTCACCGCGATCGTCTTCGAAACACCCGCCATCGCGTCCGGCCTCGCACTCGGCGGCGCTCCGGGAAGCCGCGACCAGATGCTCGCAGAGGCAGCTTCATGAGATGACTGAGACGTGAACTCTGGATTGGACTGCTTTCACTGTCATCAGCTCCAGCAAGTGTTTGTGAACCTGTGACAGCCTAGGCATGAGCAACATGCACACCTGACGCCGCTTCGTCCGCGCGAGTTTGTCTCTTCCTCAAGTGAAGCAGATCAGATCAGCCGAATTGAACGGCAAGCAATACTCGGACAGCGATTCCATTGCGCCACCAAAGCCTGAAGCTCAGCACCCTGGCGAACGACACGTCAAGGTCGCCCGCATTGCATTATGACCAAGCGAGGGACCGATGAATTCACGATCCGCTCAAAACGCTTATGCTTCTCTCAGGACCGTCGCCTTCACGCGCGCTCGCCCCGGCTTTAGTTTGAGAGCAGGACTTTCGACGTAATGCCAGGAAACCCATGCCACTGGAAGCACGACCAACAAAGTCAGAATGAAATTCGTGTTTGGCCGATGCGCCAGATCAAAATAATTACAGAATATCTGCTGTATCAAAAATGCATATAGGTATACACCATAAGAAATATCTCCAAACCTGCCAAGCTTGGAGAAGACAGGATTTGGGCAGAAACCAAAGGCAAGTACTGTATAGGGGAGAACCAACAAAAGCAAAATCTCGCCACTGACCCGACCTTGGCAAATGAGCGGAGCAATTATGATGAGCGAGAATGCGACCTGCAGGTTAAAGAAATTTCTATCGACGTATACCTTGAAGGCTGCGCCAGCAAGAAAATAAGGCGCAAGCTCGAGAGCGTTTACGACATTCGTTCCATAAAATACCATCAAAGGCGCTTCGCCGCGCATAAAATACAGCGAAAGAATGAACGAAATAAATAAAACAATTAAAACGATGTATTTGGATGGACCGCGAAAGAATATAAACGGCACCATTATATACATAAAAAACTCGACAGGAAGGGTCCATAGGGAGCCATTCACTGCCACCGGGTAAGGGTTGTTTTCAAACAACCCGGGGAGGTTGTACCTGGGAAACAGGGCAATATTCGAAAAGTACTGATAAACGGAATGGCTCGAGAAATACTGCGTGAAGTCCAGGCTCGTCACGAGCGGACCGACCAAGAAAGCCGTTAGCGTTACAAGCACAGCCAAGCCAGGAATGATACGCAACAAGCGTTTTGAGAAATAACGCGAAAGAGAGCGATCTCTCAACCAGCTCTCAGTGATCAGAAAACCGCTGATCACAAAGAAGATTTTGAGGGCTACCGTATGGACCCCATTTCCAAGAAATCCGGGAGCCGTGGACAGGGTGAGCCCATATGCATGGCCAAATATCACCAGAATGGCTGCGAACATGCGGAGAGCGACAAAGTTGTCCTCATGGCGAATCGCTGCCGCCTCACCCTCATTCCGGTGACCCTGCATCTCACTTCCTCTTTTTTCTGAATATCTTCGTTTTGCGCCACGAACCGCTTTTGCGCAGCTTGCCCTCAATGAAGATCAGCTGGGACTCAGGCATGTCAAAGCACTTCCTGAACTTAGGGTCTTTCCTTCCCCGAAGCCGCGCGGGCAACCTAAGGGGCTTGGTCAACCTCCAACTCCAAGAGTTCAACACCTCTGATATGCTCTTCAACAAGGCCAAACGTCGATCCTGAGCCTCATCCGCAGGCGGAGGCGAATAGTTCATTCCCATCAAGTGACGAATACGCCGGCTTGATCCAGGAGGGAGCAGAATCGGAAGCTGATCGAATTTCTTCAGGATGACCTCGTGGTTTAACAGCCACTCCTCATTGTTGTGATCTGTTCGAGACGAGTGATCGTTATCTGACCACCAACGATAGATACATGTAATTTCCGAGGAAGTGGCAACGCCCACAAGCAAGGCGCACCGGATCAGGAAGTCCCAGTCCTCGGTCGTGGTAAGGGTCTCGTCAAAACGAATACCGAGATCCTGGAACAGGCTCCGAGGCACGGCAAACGAAATCGGTGGCGTTTCATTGTAGGAAAGGTGGGTAAACAGATCGAAATGCGCAGGATAAGGCTCAAACCCCCCGATCGCCTTGATACCAGCGCCGGCCTTTCCTCGCTTTGCCGAAGTCACCGTCTGTTTTGCAGCGACCGAGCGGAGTACGGCGCCTGGCTTCTTCCGCGCCAATTCCCGGAAGGTCGCCGTCCAATGTGCCAGTGGCAGGTCGTCGTCGTCAAGAATGACGATGTACTGCCCACGCGCTTCCGCAAACCCCACATTCAGCGGCCTCGTCCTGTTGCCATCATCCACGAGGACCAACCGAATGCGGTTGCGCATTCCCTCAACGGCATCTTCGATGACGCGCTCGATTGCCTTCTGGTTTTCATATTCAAGCTTGTGGCCGACGACGATCAATTCAAAATCAGTATCTTCTTGAGCGGTTAGTGCAAGAATGACTTCTTCCAGCCCAAGAATGCGTTTGCCCTGAGTCCGGGTGATAATGGACAGGAAGGGGCGCTCCGCATCCTCTATTTTCGCAAGGGAAAATGGCTCGGGCGCAGACCGAGGCCCCGCCTGAACCAGCTGGACAAACTGGTTGATTGACGCTGTATCATCAACACCGTTGCGAATATGACTGAGAAGCTGATGCAGTTGAGATCCAGCCGAAACTGCAGGATGCCCCACAGGAAAAGCCTGGTCACTCAGCGAGATGCGCACCGGATTGCGCGCAACCGTCTGCAGTCCCGAGTGCTGGAGAAACTGCTCAAGACCCCTTTGGGTGAATAAATGCGTGTGGGTGTGATCGAGCAACCCGTCTTCTGTGTAATCCCATTCACCCATCGCAAGTCTGAAGCCGACATCACGATGAGCGACGTTGGGAACACTGATGACTGCGGGACAGGAATTCCGGGAAATCAGGGCGCGAATGGCGTTCAAGACATCGGTACCATTCGGCAGATGCTCCAAAGTGTCGAGCATCGTCAGCGAATACAACCGGCGACCGTTTAGTATTTGCTCTATATCTTGAACCAGTTGCTCTGCCGTGCCGAAGACGACCTTATGAGCCTCGAATCCACGTTCTTGCAAAGAAATCAGACCGCGATCATCGCCATCGACACCGATATAATGCAGACCCAGGCGCTCAGTAAGAGGCTCGGCAATGCGGCCAAAACCACAGCCAAGGTCGAGATGCACGCCATTTGAAGCAATATCAACGACGCGCTCCGAAAACTCGCTTAGAAGATCAAGTGCATGGCCGTAGACATTATTGACCTCATATGCATGGTCATAAAGCGTTTTACTGTTGAAAATCATAGCGCGTACCGATGTTTGGCGTAAAGGAATCCTTCGAAGGTCGCGATCTTGTGCGATCTGTCCCTCTGCTCGGGAAGCTTGTTTTCTTCCCGCTTTGTCTGGAAATGATCGAAGGCTGCACGCTCTTGTTCGCTGCCATTCTCATAAAATGACAGAATTTTGTTGAGAAGCTTCTCGTTGGACCACTTGTACGCCATTAACAGCGCAGCTTGCGCGGAATAATAAACCTCCGCGGAAGAAGGCTGCCAGGAACCGCTCTGGCTGACACGCTTGTCATGAAAAGCGACTGCGTCAGGCAAAAAGATCACTTTCTTGCCTGCTTCACGCACACGCCAGGAGTAATCGACATCGTCGCAGTACAGAAAGAAGGACTCTGAATCAAATCCTTCAAGCTGTCGGAACAAGTTGGTGGGCGTTATCGCGCAAGCAGTGGTTGCCCACGATGTTTCACCTGTGCGCGCGTCGTAATCCTTGGGATGCTCGATAGGCAGCTGCTTGGCCTCGGTCATTCCGACAGCACCGGATTGGAAGGGCGCAATCATGCGCTGGAGCAGGCGCGGCGAAATTACCACGTCAGGATTTAGGATCATCAAATAGTCGGTGTCCGCGTCCTCGGCCAGGAAATTATGCCCGGCCGCAGAGCCGACATTCTTGTCAAAGAAGTGGTAGTCGATCTCAATAAAGTCGCCGTACTTTTCTTTCACCTTCTCCAGCTCTTCATCGGAAAGGCAAGGTTCAGCCGACGTGTCCCCCATAAAGAAGCGCAATCGCTCAAGCACACCATCAGCGTGAGCAAGATCAAAACCTCTCCTCAGGCTTTCAATGGTGCGCCCTACCTCTTTAATACTCAGTCCGTAGAGGATCGATTGGACTTGGAGCGTCGCCCCTTCCACTGGGTATGAAGCGCTTCGTTCTTTAACCATCTGTTGCGAGACCTTTAGTTCCAAGAGAGTGACCAAAACTCAGAGTCAGATATATCCACGCGAAATCAGCCAACCACCGACGCGCTCGCTCCCCTCCTCGAAGCTGACCGAAGGCTCAACGCCGATCGCTTTGAGAGCACTGATATCCGCACTGGCGCTTCTTACGTCACCATCCCGAAATTTGCCACAGATAGCTGGCTCGGGCGCACCATGCATTGCCGCTATAATGCGGGCCGCTTCCAGAATGGACGTAGGACGACCCGTTCCGACATCAACTGGGCCCAGCTGGTCTGCAGCACCGTTGACCGCAGCGACGATCGCCTTGGCGACATCGTCAATGTGCACAAAATCCCTGATGATCTCGCCGTCTTCGTAAACGGGGATAGACTCCTTAGCATATGCGAGTTTGTGGAAAATGTTGATAATCCCGGTATAGGAATTATGGGGCGACTGCCCCTCCCCATACACATTCTGAAGACGAAGCACGGAAAGCGGCACGCCGAACGCGCCGCACCAGGCTTTCAGAATGTGCTCCTGAGTCAACTTGGTCGCGCCATAGATGCTTGTCGGATTGGGAGGCGTGGTTGACGCGTCGTGCTTCAATGCCTCGACCTTTCCGCCATAGGGGCTTAGCGGATCCCATTTGCTCGCGGCAAGCTGAGCATGGCTGCGTGGTTCAGGTAGAAAGGTTTTGTCTTCAGCTTGGTCAAGCCAAAGTCCTTCACCATAGACCGCCCGGCTTGAAGCGAGAACAATCCTCTCTGGCTTGATTGCCCGACGCGCAAAGGCGTCAAGCATTTCCGAGGTGCCCAACACATTGACCTTCGAATGCCTGACACTTTCCGTCAAAGATTGGGCTGTTCCCGTCTCAGCCGCAAGATGTACAACGATCGTCGGCGTATACTGATCAAGGAACTCTTCCCACGTGTCGCGCTCGCTCACGTCTCGCTTGAGCAACACCACCTCCGGGTGCAGAAATTCAGATTTCGTGCCTGTCGGGTGAACTTGGCTCAGAAAGCTATCAATCGCAACAACAGTGTGTCGACCTTCGACGAGAAACTTGCTTATAGCCGAACCGATGAAACCGGCACCACCAGTAACCAGGACGCATTCTTTCATTTACAAAGCCTTATATTTCTTGCACATCGGATCGAATATGAGTTTGCTCACCTCTAGCCCAGCTAGCATTCCGCTGCAACAATTCGGTGAGAAGAGGAACTGATTATTCCTGAACGACTGAGAGAATCGAGACGCCAATTTTGGTGTCACTAAGAAGTCCTCTCGGCCGCGCTCAGCACCATTCCGACGAATGGACCACGTGGCAAGGGGACAATTTCCAAAGCTGCATCATCTTATAGACGATGACACTCTCGTATTACCCTAGGTAGAAAGACCTTGATCTGGTTCCCATGACCGCGAAAAACATCTTCATCTCCGTCGTCTACTTCAAGCAAGCCCCTCTCATCCGGACAGAGCATCTGATCCCGGTGCAGGCAGGCAGGGCGCTTGGGCGGCATGTCATGGAAGGCGTGCAGGGCGACGACACGGGCAGGAATATCTCGGAAAAGAACATCGCGTGGAACGAACTCACCGCGCTCTACTGGATGCGGCACAATGTGGAAGCCGATTATTACGGGATGATGCACTACCGCAGGCTTTTGGTCTTTGCCGAGAAGAGGCCGAAGCGGCTTGCCTTTTCGGAGGTCACCGAACGCGAGATCGAACGCTATGGCTGGCGTGACGATTTGATCGAGAAGGCCTGCGAGAGCGCCGATATCCTGATCCCCGAGATGCGCGATCTCTATCTGCCGGGCCTGCCCGACATGCCGATGGCGGTCGCAGCCTTCTATGCGCACCAGCACCACGAAGGCGATATGGCGATCGTCGAGGAGATCGTGAAGAAGCGGTTTCCGGAGATCTATCCGTTTCTCGTTCAGGTTCTTGCCGGAAGACGGGTGTTCTTCAACAGCATTTCGGTGATGCGCAAACCGCTGTTCCAGGAATATTGCGATTTCCTGTTCGGCACGCTTGAGGAGGCCGAGACCCGGATCGACACCTCGGACTACGACCCCTACCAGAAACGGATCTGGGGCTTCCTTTCGGAGTACCTGACCAACACCTATGTGCACTATGCCAAGGCGGTGCACGGGGCGAAGGTCCGCGAGCTGCCGCTGACCTGGGGCATGCGCCCGCGCCCGCCCGTGGTGCCGGAAGATGTGCTTGGCGATGCCCGCGCCAAACGGTCGGCGATCGTGCCGCGCGCCAGCAATGGTGAAGACGACATCAATGTCGTGCTGTCCGTCGACGATCGCTATGCCCCGCATGCCGCCGTTACCATGCTGTCCGCGCTGAAAACCAGCGAGACGCCGTCCCGGCTCCGCTTCTTCATCCTCAACGGCGGCAGCATCTCGGCAAAAAACAGGGCGAAACTCGAACAGACCATTCATGATGCCGGCGGGCGGATCGACTTCTGCGATATCGACGATCGCGACCTGCGCTTCCTGCCGCTCAACCGCGACTATGTCTCGATCGCGACCTATTACCGCCTCGTCATGCATCGCTACCTGCCGGAATCGGTCGGCAAGGCGATCTATATCGATGCCGACACCATCGTCGTCGATCCGCTCGAACGGCTGTGGGACATTGACCTCGAAGGCCACCCCGTGGCCGGCGCGCCGGACGATGCCGGCTTCCACCAGGCGCGGCGCCTGCAGCTTTCGGCCAACCACCGCTATTTCAATGCCGGGGTCATGGTGTTCGACATCGCCCGTTTCCGGCAGATGGACATCCAGGATGCTGTGCTGAGCGCCTACCGCAGCAAGGGTCCCGCCATCGTGTCGCAGGATCAGGACCTCCTCAACATCCTGTTCGAAAACGACACCAAGGTGCTTCCGCTGTCCTGGAATGCCGGCACGCGGATCTATCGGGCGAACCCGCTGGAGCCGTCCTATTCCGAGGACGAGGCCTATGAAGCCGCCCGGGCGCCCTCGATCGTGCATTTCACCGATGCCAAGAAGCCCTGGCACACCAAGTGCACCCACCCCTTCACCGAGCTTTACTGGGACTATCGCAACATGACGGCCTGGGCCGAGACGGCGGGCGAGACCCGCAAGCGCCGCCTGATCCAGAAGGCCCGCCGGCTTCTGAGAGCCCGCGACCGGCGGTTCGAGCGGAAGGTCACCGACGGCTGAAGGCTTTCTCGATCGGGAAGGCACAGCGTGCCGAGCGGCCCTTCTTCTCCGTGAAAAACGGAACCGCCCTAACGGGTGGCCGGGATGGCCATCGCCAGAAAGTCGCTGATCCGGCCGAGCACCTCGGCATGGATCTCCGCTCGACTGCGCGCCCCGCCGTCCCTGCATACAATCCCCTCACCAGGGTCTTCCGCCTCGATCAGCTCTGCCGCGCCCGGCTTGCAGGGCTGCATGAAGCTGAAATGGATCGCGTCCGGAATTTCGACTGAGACGGTGCTGTCTGTCGGCAGGTTTTGCGTGAGATAGCCGCTTTCCATTTTCGCCGGCAGGTCGCCAATATCCGTGCCTGCGCCGATGACGAGGGCGGGCACGGCGATGCCTGCGAGACTTTCCGGTGAAAAGCCCCGCGCAAGCCCGATATCAAGGGAAACAATGGCACCGATGCGCGGATCGGCCATGCTTTTCGCCAGTGCGGGACGATCAAGCGCGAGTTCGTCGGCAAGGCCGCAGATACGCGGGTTCGGATGGAGGCGGCAATCTTGCGTGAACCTGTCGGCATCGAACCGCCCACCGGCGAGCGCAACCACCGTCCATCCTCCGAGCGAATGGCCGATCGCGCCAATCCTGGCGACATCCACGCTCCCGGCAAAGCCGGGATCATCGATCAGGAGATCAATCACGCGGCTGAGATCATGCGGGCGCTCCCACAGCCGGGCGGCCTCTTGCGGGCTTCGGTCGCGCGTTGTCGTTCCAGGGTGATCGGGAGCGGCGACGATATAGCCCTGGCCGGCAAGCGCGGCCGCCAGCCAGTTCAAATTGCGCCAGTTTCCGCCATAGCCATGCGAAAGCACCACCAGCGGATGAATGCCCGTCGCGGGTGCTGCATCTCTCACCGCAGTGATGCCGAAGAATGCAGGATTTTCGCCGATCGCGACCGGATCGCCGCCAGCCTTGGCCGGATACCAGAGCGCGACATGGAGCGGCCTTGCGCCCTCAATCCCGGCATCGCGAAAGCCGACCGGCTCGGCGGAGACAGCGAATGTGGCAAGCAGCAGCCAGAGCCCGCCTGTCAGAAATAGAAACCTCGGCATGGAAAATTCCCCTTGAAGATCAGAAGACCCACCTAGGCCAAAACGATCCCGGCAAGAGACCTGAAACGCGATCAAGGACCTAAAAAACGGCCGAGAAAAACCCTCTGACGTCGAAAGCTCTAATTGCCGCTCAGGATGTCCATCAGCGTGCGCCGCCTTGGCTCCGGCTGGGCGGGCTGGGCATTGTCCGAGGCGGGCGTCTTGATCCCGATCTCGCCGAGAAGCTCGACAAGCGTCTTCGGGTCATTGTCGTTTGAAGGCTGCTGGGCGGGTTTCGGATCGATCAGGCGACCACCGCCATAAAGCGGCTGCGGCTTCAGTCCGTGATGGGCCTTGGCCATGTAATCGTGCCAGATCTGCGCCGGCAGCTTGCCGCCGGTGACGTGCCGCATCGGCGAATTGTCGTCATTTCCGACCCAGACGCCGGTGGTGAGATTGGCGGTGAAGCCGACGAACAGGGCATCGCGCGAGGATTGCGTCGTGCCGGTCTTGCCGGCGACCTGCCAGCCCGGGATCTGGGCTGCCTTGCCCGTGCCTTCGGTCACGACCCGCATCATCATGCCGTTCATATTGGCGGCCGTCTGCGCCGAGAGCACACGCTCGGGCTGAGGCGCTGCCCGCTGGAAGAGCGACTGGCCTTCCGCGGTTTTCACGCTCTCGATCAGATAGGGCGTCGCCCTGAAACCACCATTCATGAAGGCGGTATAGGCCCCCGTCAGCTCCAGCAGCGACACTTCGGACGTGCCGAGGGCAAGCGAGGCATTGGCGGTGATATCCGACGTGATGCCGAGACGATGGGCCACATCGACGACATAGCCGGGGCTTGCCTCCATCACCAGCTGCGCGGCAATGGTGTTGACGGAATGGGCGAGCGCATTGGTGAGCGTCATCGGCCCGGAATAGGTCTTCTCGTAGTTTTCAGGCGTCCAGTCGTCGATGGTGATCGGGGCATCGTTGCGCACCGAGCCGGGCCGGTCGCCGATTTCGAGTGCTGCGGCATAGACGAAGGGCTTGAAGGCCGAGCCCGGCTGGCGCTTGGCGGTCACCGCGCGGTTGAACTGGCTCTTGGAATAATCGCGCCCGCCGACGAGCGCGCGGATGGCGCCGGTGCCATCGACGGAGACCAGCGCGCCCTGTTCGACCCGATCCTTCTCGCCGCTTGCGGCGAGCGCCTTTGACAGGCTCTCTCCGGCATCGCGTTCGAGGCCCGGATCGATCGTCGTCGCGACAACGATATCGGTCGTCACATCGCCGATCAGCGGCGTCAGCTCCTTCATCACCATGTCGGCGACATAGTTGTCCGGCCCGGTCCAGTAGCTCGGCGCCCGCGTCGGCTTGCGCGACATCGCGGTTGCCATATCGCTGTCATCGATCATGCCCTGATCATGCATCGCCGCCAAAACGACCTGGGCGCGCTCCTCAGCCGCTTCCGGATCGCGGGCGGGCGAAAGCCTGGAGGGCGCCTTCAGCAAGCCTGCAAGAAGGGCCGCCTCGCCGAGCGTGACATCACGGGCGGATTTGTCGAAATAGCGCTGCGAAGCGGCTTCCACGCCGTAGGCGCCCGAACCGAAATAGACCCGGTTCAGATACATGGCCAGAATCTGCTCCTTGCTGTATTCGTGCTCCAGCCACAGCGCCATCAGCGCTTCCTGCACCTTGCGCTCCAGCGTCTGGGCGCTGGACAGCAGCACGTTCTTTGCCAATTGCTGGGTCAGCGTCGAGCCGCCCTGGACGAGGCCGCCATGCTGGAGATTGGTGATCATGGCGCGGGAAAGGCCGATCGGATCGACGCCGAAATGGGAATAGAACCGCCGGTCCTCGATGGCGACAACGGCCATCGGAATGAAGGGCGACATTTCATCAAGGGTCAGCGCCTCGCCGCCGGTCGCACCGCGATTGGCGATCAGCGAACCGTCGGTGGCGAGGATCTTCACGTTGGGCGCCCGGTCCGGAATCGCCCATTCATCGACGGGCGGCAGCTTGGAGCCGTAATAGATGACGATGCCGGCGACGACGATCGCGCCCCAGACGGCTGCAACACAGGACCAGTAGACCAGGAAGCGCAGCATGCGCGTAAACCCGCCGCCGGAAGAGGCGCGCGACCGTTTCTTCGACGTCTTCCTGTTTTTCCCGGTGGCACGCTTCTTGGAAGGCTTCCTGGCAGGCTTCGCCGGCTCGCCGCCGCCAAGGCCGAAGAGAGAGGGTTCGGTTCTGTCGTGCTTGTTCTTCTTGCTTGCCATCAGGGAGCCGTCGGCACCTTTCGTTTCCGCACCCGTTTCTAGGCCCGTCCCTTTAAGGTGGTATTAAGGCGGGGGTGGTTCGCACCGGGCGTTTCGGCAAAAGATAGTATCGAAGGTTAACGTAAGCTGAACGGGATCGGGCGATGTCTCACCGAAGCTTCGACCCGCAACCCATCCAGTGGTCATGCGCGGGCTCGACCCGAGCATTCAGGCGGCGTTCTTTCTGTGGCCTGGACCCTCGGGGCAAGCCCGAGGGTGATAGCGTTGGTTGGGAAATCTTGCCGCTCATCCGGCAAGCAGGCGACCACCCGTCTTATTTCGCCAGCGCGTCGAGGATCCGGATCCAGGAGCGGATGCCCTTGTGAAACGAGGTCAGCTCGTATTTTTCGTTCGGCGAATGGATGCGGTCGTCATTGAGGCCGAAACCGACCAGCAGCGAATCCATGCCGAGCTTCCTCTGGAAATCGCCGACGATCGGGATCGAGCCGCCCATGCCGATGACGACGGCGGGCTTCGGCCATTCGTCGGAAAGGGCGGCCTGCGCCTTTTTCAGGAAGGGCGCGTTGTAATCCAGATGGATCGCGGGCGAGCCGCCATGGGGGTGGAATTCGACGCTGCAATCGGACGGCAGCTTCGAGCGCACATAGGCGCGGAAGCTCTCGCGAACCTTGACCGGATCCTGGGTGCCGACGAGACGGAAGGAAACCTTGGCGGAGGCCTCAGCGGCAATCACCGTCTTGAAGCCCTCGCCCGTGTAGCCGCCGGTAATGCCGTTGACTTCGGCTGTCGGCCGCGTCCAGGTCAATTCCAGCACCGAGCGGCCCTTCTCGCCGGAAGGCTCGGAAAGGCCGATCGCGCCCAGAAAGCGGCTGTCGGTTTCGCCGAGCTGCTCCCAGCTCTTCTTCACCTCTTCGGGCGTTTCCTCGACGCCGTCGTAGAAGCCCGGCAGGGTCACCCGGCCGGTTTCGTCGTGCAGGCCCGCGAGGATGTTGGCGAGGATATGGATCGGGTTTGCTGCGGCGCCGCCGAAGAACCCGGAATGAAGATCGCGGTCGGCGGCCTTGATCACCACCTCGTCGCCCACCAGACCACGCAGCGTGGCGGCGATCGCGGGCGTCTCGCGGTCCCACATGCCGGTATCACAGACCAGCGCGAAATCGGCCTTGATCAGATCGCCATGCTCCTCGATGAAGGCCGGCAGCGATGGCGAGCCGGATTCTTCCTCGCCTTCGAACATGATGGTGATCTTCACCGGCAGCTCGGCGTTTTCCTCGCGATAGGCCCGGCAGGCCTGCAGGAAGGTCATCAGCTGGCCCTTGTCATCGCTGGTACCGCGCCCGGTGATCACCTTGGTGCCGGCGGCGCTGTCCTTGATCTTCGGGTCGAAGGGATCGTCTTCCCAGAGCGCCAGCGGATCGACCGGCTGAACGTCGTAATGGCCGTAGAAAAGCACGTGCGGCGCGCCCTCGGGGGCATTCTCGCTGGTGGCGACCACCATCGGGTGGCCCTTGGTCTTGTGGGCTTCGGCCAGAAAGCCGAGCGTCTTCAATTCCGCAACGAGCCAATCGGCCGCTTCCGCGCATTTTTCCTTGTAGGCCGGATCGGTGGAGATCGACGGAATACGCAGGAGCGAAAACAGCTTGTCGAGGCTCGAGGGCAGGTTGTCATCGGCGCGCTTCAACAGCGCTTCTAGCTGGGTCATGAAAAATCTCCGGTGCAAATCATTGAGCGGACCATAGGCCAGGAGAGGCCGAATGAAAACCTGT
Source organism: Martelella limonii (assembly GCF_013344475.1). Taxonomy (GTDB): domain Bacteria; phylum Pseudomonadota; class Alphaproteobacteria; order Rhizobiales; family Rhizobiaceae; genus Martelella; species Martelella limonii. The sequence continues at coordinate 12,882 of NZ_JABUOU010000011.1, forward strand.
GGGACTGCGTCAATTCCGGGCGAGAAAAAGCCGCCATGGCCGGGAGGGGGGACGGGCCATGGCGGCGTTTTTAGGGACAAAGGCCGGAGAGGGGGATGGAGCCTTTGTCCTTTTGTCTGACGAGGCGGGGGACGAGCCTCTTGCCAGACAGCGGCGTGATCAGGCGCCGTTGCTAAGTAAATGTACCCTGAAATGTGTCGATTCAAGGGAAGCGGGCACGCCGTTTCGTTACAATTCAGTAATCTGATTAAAGGCACGGGATCGCCCGATTGACGGGATCGGCCCAGCCAAGGCTTGCGAAGGGCTTGATGCGGGCGAACGGGCCATGGACGTTTGAGCCCCGAGCGGCTATGGATTCGCCATGAAAAAAGACGATCACCTTTTCCTGATTGATGGCTCCGGCTTCATCTTCCGCGCTTTCCACGCGCTGCCGCCGCTGACCCGCAAATCCGATGGCCTGCCGGTTGGCGCCGTCTCCGGCTTCTGCAACATGCTGTGGAAGCTACTGACCCAGGCGCGCGACACCTCCGTCGGCGTGACGCCCACCCATCTCGCGGTGATCTTCGACTTTTCCTCGAAAACCTTCCGCAAGGAAATCTATCCCGACTACAAGGCCCACCGGCCGCCGCCGCCGGAAGAGCTGGTGCCGCAGTTCTCGCTGATCCGCGAGGCGACCCGCGCCTTCAACCTGCCCTGTATCGAGATGGAAGGCTATGAGGCCGACGACATCATCGCCACCTATGCAAGGATGGCGGTGGAAGCGGGCGGCGCTGCCACCATCATCTCTTCCGACAAGGATTTGATGCAGCTCGTCGGCCCGAACGTACACATGTATGACGGCATGAAGGATCGGCAGATCGGCGTTGCCGAAGTGATCGAGAAATGGGGCGTGCCGCCTGAAAAGATGATCGACCTCCAGGCGCTGACGGGCGATTCGGTCGATAATGTGCCGGGCGTCCCCGGCATCGGCCCGAAGACGGCGGCGACGCTGCTGGAGGAATTCGGCGATCTCGACAATCTTCTGGCCAATGCCAAAACGATCAAGCAGACCAAGCGCCGCGAAAACATCATTGCCAACCGGGAACTTGTGCTGGTTTCGCGCCAGTTGGTGACGCTGAAGCAGGATTGCCCGGTGGACGTGCCGCTCGACGCGCTGTCGCTGGAGCCGCAGGACGGGCCGAAGCTCGTCTCCTTCCTGAAGGCGATGGAATTCAACTCGCTGACCCGGCGCGTTTCGGAGGCGACGGGCGCCGAGGCCCAGGCGATCGAGGCGGCACCCGTCGATGTCGAATGGGGCGCCGACGCCCATGGGCCGGATCTCGATCCGGGTGAAGGCAAGTCGGCGGCAGGTACCGCTGCCCCTTCGTCAGAAGGCAACCGGCCCGCAGATCTCGCAGCAGCACGCGCCGCCCGCTTTGCAGCGCTCCCGATCAACCGCGACAGCTACGAGACGATCCGCGATCTCGAAACGCTCGAAGCCTGGATTGCCACCGCGCGCGAACGCGGCCTCGTCGCCTTTGACACCGAGACCACCTCGCTTGATGCGATGCAGGCCGAGCTCGCCGGCTTCTCGCTGGCGCTTTATGACGAGGATGCCAAGGACGACGCTTCCGTCATCCGCGCAGCCTATGTTCCGGTCGCCCACAAGGCCGGACAGGACGATCTTCTGGGCGGCGGGCTTGCGGAAGGGCAGATCCCCTTCGACAAGGCGCTTGCCGCGCTGAAGGGCCTGCTCGAGGACGAGGCAGTCAAGAAGATCGCGCAGAACCTGAAATATGACTACCTCGTGATGGCCCGCCACGGCATCACGGTGAAGAACTTCGACGACACCATGCTGCTGTCCTATGTGCTGGATTCCGGCATGGGCGCGCATGGCATGGATGCGCTGTCGGAAAAATGGCTCGGCCACCAGCCGATCCCCTACAAGGAGGTCGCGGGGTCCGGGCGCAACATGGTGACCTTCGATCATGTCGATATCGACCGCGCCACGGCTTACGCGGCGGAAGATGCCGATGTGACGCTGAGGCTCTGGCTGGTGCTGAAACCCCGGCTTGCCGCCGAGCGGGTGACCACCGTCTACGAGCGTCTCGAGCGCCCACTGGTGCCGGTGCTTTCGCGCATGGAAGAGCGCGGCATCTCGGTCGACCGGCAGATCCTCTCCCGGCTTTCCGGGGAACTCGCGCAGAAGGCCGCAGCGCTCGAGGACGAAATCTACGAGCTTGCCGGCGAGCGCTTCAATATCGGGTCGCCCAAGCAGCTCGGCGACATCCTGTTCGGCAAGATGGGGCTTCCCGGCGGCAAGAAGACCAAGTCCGGGCAATGGTCGACGGCCGTTCAGGTGCTCGACGATCTGGCGGCACAGGGCCTGCCGCTTCCCAGCCGCATCGTCGACTGGCGGCAGATGACCAAGCTGAAATCGACCTATACCGATGCGCTGCCGGGCTATATCCACCCTCAGACCAAGCGCGTTCATACCTCCTATTCGCTGGCCTCGACCACGACAGGGCGGCTGTCTTCGTCGGAGCCGAACCTGCAGAACATTCCGGTCCGCACCGCCGAAGGCCGCAAGATCCGTACCGCCTTCATCGCCAATCCCGGCCACAAGCTGCTGTCTGCCGACTACAGCCAAATCGAGTTGCGCGTGCTTGCCCATGTGGCCGATATTCCGCAATTGAAACAGGCCTTTGCCGACGGCATCGACATTCACGCGATGACGGCATCGGAAATGTTCGGCGTGCCGGTGGAAGGCATGCCGGGCGATGTCAGAAGGCGCGCCAAGGCGATCAATTTCGGCATCATCTACGGCATCTCGGCCTTCGGGCTTTCCAACCAGCTCGGCATAGAGCGCTCCGAGGCGAGCGACTATATCAAGCGCTATTTCGAGCGCTTTCCGGGCATTCACGATTACATGGAAGAGACCAAGGAAAAGGCCCGCGACAAGGGTTATGTCGAGACCATTTTCGGCCGCCGCATCCATTACCCGGAAATCAAATCCTCGAACCACCAGGTCAAAAGCTTCAACGAGCGCGCCGCGATCAACGCCCCCATCCAGGGATCGGCCGCCGATATCATCCGCCGCGCGATGATCCGGATCGAGCCGGAACTTGCGAAAGCGGGCCTTGCCGACCGGGCGAAGATGCTGCTGCAGGTTCATGACGAACTGATCTTCGAGGTCGAGGACGAGGCCGTGGAAAAGACGCAAGCCCTGGTCGTCGACATCATGGAAAACGCGGCGATGCCCGCCGTCTCGATGGCCGTGCCGCTGAAGGTCGATGCCCGCGCCGCCCACAATTGGGACGAGGCGCATTGAACGCTGTTAAGAAGGAACGGCCATGAACCCGGCGCTTGCGGCTTACGGCATGCTCGGTATCGCGATCGTCTGCGAGGTGATCGGCTCGACGCTGCTGCAGAAATCCTACGGCTTCACCCGGCTGATGCCGACGATCGGCGTGGCCGTGTTCTACATCATCGCCTTCTTCTGCCTGTCGCAGGCGTTGAAGACGATCCCGCTTGGCGTCGCCTATGCGATCTGGGCAGGCCTCGGCATCGTGCTGACGGCCGCCGTCAGCGTCGTCTTCCTGCGCCAGAGCCTGGACCTTGCCGCCTGGATCGGCATCACGATGATCATCGGCGGCGTGCTGGTGATGAATCTGTTTTCGAGTGCAGCCGGGCACTGAAGACCGAAAGCAAGCTGACCCACAGGATGCGGCGGCGCGAGGTCGCCGATAAAGCGCTCGCGGGGTATCCCCGGGCTTGACCCCGGGGATCCATGCAGATGTGAACAGCGTCGATAAACAGCGTCAATCGCCTGCTCAGTATGGATGCTCGGGTCGAGCCCGAGCACGTGGCAAGAGGCTCTGAAGCCGTGGCTTGTCAAATGCCTGAGGGCCGCACGAGGCGGCCCGCGCATTCACGCCTCACACGTACTTGTTGACGATGTTTTCCAGATATTCCTGGCGGCCGGACTTCGGAAGCGGGTTGATGTCTTCCTTCTCGACCATGGCCGCGATCTCTTCCAGCGTCATTTCGCCGGCGAGCATCTTCTTTGCCACATCGCCGTTCCAGCCGGCATAGCGCTCGTCGAGCGGCTTCTGCAGGGCGCCGTCCTCGAACATGCGGGCAGCGGCCTTTAGGCCACGCGCGCAGGCATCCATGCCGCCGATATGGCCATGCAGCAAGTCGGCCGCGTCGATCGACTGGCGACGGACCTTGGCGTCGAAATTGGTGCCGCCGGTCGTAAAGCCGCCGGCCTTCAGCACTTCGAGATAGGCGAGCGCCATTTCCGGAACATTGTTCGGGAACTGGTCGGTATCCCAGCCCGACTGGTAGTCGTTGCGGTTCATGTCGATGGAGCCGAAGATGCCGAGCGTGCGGGCGAGCGCCAGCTCGTGCTCGAAGGTGTGACCGGCCAGGATCGCGTGACCCTGCTCGATGTTCATCTGCACTTCCTTCTCCAGCCCGTGCTTCTGCAGGAAGCCGTAGACGGTGGCGACGTCGTAGTCATACTGGTGCTTGGAGGGCTCCTGCGGCTTCGGCTCGACCAGGATCGCGCCCTTGAAGCCGATCTTGTGCTTGTACTCGACGACCATGTGCAGCATCCGCGCCATCTGGTCGAGTTCGCGGGACAGGTCGGTGTTGAGCAGGGTCTCGTAGCCTTCGCGACCGCCCCACAGCACGTAGTTCTCGCCGCCGAGCTTCATGGTCGCGTCCATGCAGGTCTTGATGGTCGCGGCGGAGTAGGCGAAGACCTCCGGGTCCGGATTGGTCGAGGCGCCCGACATGAAGCGGCGATGGGTGAAGAGGTTGGCCGTGCCCCACAGGAGCTTCATGCCGGCTTCTTCCTGCTTCTTGGCGAAGTAGTCGACGATCTCGTTCAGGTTCTTCGTGCTTTCGGCGAAGTTCTTGCCTTCCGGGCGCACATCGGCGTCATGGAAGCAGTAGAACGGCGCGCCGAGCAGGGTGAAGAGTTCGAAGGCGACATCGGCCTTGAGCTTGGCCTTGTCCATCTCGCCATCATACCACGGGCGATCGAAGGTGCGTCCGCCAAAGGGGTCGCCGCCTTCCCAGGCCAGCGAATGCCAGTAGGCGACGGCGAAGCGGAGGTGGTCCTTCAGCGTCTTGCCGAGGACGACCTCTTCCGGGTTGTAGTGCTTGAAGGCATACGGATTGTCGCTGTCCGGACCTTCATACTGGATCTTGGCGATATCGCCGAAAAAACCGGTGCTCATATCAATTCTCCATTCTGTTGGATTTCAGGCACGGCCCACTCTGAAGACCGTGAATTTCATCGGCAGCGCTTCAGCCCTTGCGGACGCCCTTGATCGCCGGGTAGAGCGCGCGAAAACGCTGGTAGCCATCCTCGAAGGCAGCGGTGTGGGCGGCTTCGGGCTCGACCGTCTCCGCAGTCTTCGGCGGGGTGCAGACGGCAAGCGGATCGCCGCCGGCTGCCGCCAGCATGCCGAGGCGGGCGGCGCCGAAGGCCGCGCCGAAATCGCCGTCGGCGGGGATGTCGATCGGCAGGTTCAGCGCGGTCGCCACCGTCTTCAGCCAGTACCGCGAGCGCGAGCCGCCGCCGATCGCGGTGATGCGGGTGAGTTCGGTGCCGGCCGAGCGCAGCGCCTCGAGATTGTCGCGCAGCGCGAAGGCGACGCCTTCCATCACCGCGCGGGTCATGGCCGGCCGGTCGCTTTCATGGGCGAGGCCGATGAAGGCGCCGCGGATTTCCGCATCGTTGTGCGGCGTGCGCTCGCCGGACAGATAAGGCAGGAAGGTCACATCGCCCGGGGCCTGCAGCGTATCGCCGACTTCGGTCGAAAGGTCTGCCGGGCTCTTGTCGGTGATCCGGGCATACCAGTTCAGCGTGTCGGTCGCCGACAGGATCACGCCCATCTGGTGCCAGGTGCCGGGAAGCGCATGGCAGAAGGCGTGGACGGCCGATTCCGGCTTCGGGCGGTAGCGGTCGTTCGCCGCAAACAGCACGCCGGAGGTGCCCAGCGAAACGAAGGCCGCGCCATCGGCAACCGTGCCCATGCCGCAGGCGGACGCGGCATTGTCGCCGGCACCGCCCGCCACCACGACGGGACCGGTCATGCCCCATTCGGCGGCAAGCGCGGATTTCAGCGTACCGCCGGCTTCAGAGCCCTCGACCAGCGCCGGCATTTCGGCGCGGGAAAGCTCGGTTGCCGCCAGCAGCTCGTCGGACCAGTCGCGCTTTTCGGTATCAAGCCAGGAGGTGCCGGCCGAATCCGACATTTCGGAGATGTATTCGCCGGTCAGCCAGTAGCGCAGATAATCCTTCGGCAGCAGCACCTTGCCGATCTTCGCAAAGATCTCCGGCTCGTTTTTCCTGACCCAGACGAGCTTGGGGGCGGTGAAGCCCGGAAACACGATATTGCCGGTGATCGCGCGGAACCGCGGATCGCCGTCGAGCGCCGCCGCTTCCACATGCGAACGGGTGTCGTTCCAGAGAATGCAGGGCCGGAGCACCTCGCCAGCCTTGTCGAGGATCGTCGCGCCGTGCATGTGGCCGGACAGGCCGATGCCCTTCACGGCTGCCAGTTCGCCGGGATGGCGCTCGGCGAGCCTGCCGACGGCGATCCGGCAGGCATCGATCCAGTCGGCGGGGTTCTGTTCCGACCAGCCGTGATGCGGCCGTGCGACCGAAAGCGGCGCATCGGCGCTGGCAATCACGGTCTGATCGCCATCGATCAGCATCGCCTTCAGGCTGGAGGTTCCGAGGTCGAGCCCGAGATACATGGTCATTTGCCTTTCCCGCCGGCTACGGCAGATTGTTCTTGATAAAGATATCGATGCGGATGCGTTCCTGCGCGGCAATCACGGGCAGGCCATCGGCCTCGGCCTTCAGCACGCGCACCGCGCTTCTGACCTCGTGACCGGCATCCTGGTTCAGCACGGCGTCAAACAGGCCGTTTTCGAGTGCTGCGCGCGAATGCTCGGAAAGCTCGTGCCCGATCGTGACGATTTCGCGGCCATTGGCGCGCGCCTTTTCCAGCGCCGCGATCAGGCCGCGATTGCCGGCGCCGAGGCTGTAGATGCCGATGATATCGGGATCGGCGGCCAGCGCCGCGTCGACCAGACGTTCGGCAATCGCCGAATCGTCGCGGCCTTCCAAAGGGGATTTGAGCGCAAGATGGGGAAAATCGGCCGCCATCTCCTCGGAAAAGCCGGAGAGGCGGTTCTGGTGGTCGCGTACCGAGAGCGAACCGACCAGGATGGCGATGCGGCCCTTGCGCGCGCCGATGAACCGGCCAAGCAAGGTTGCCGCCGTGCGCCCCGCCGCCTGGTTGTCGACACCGGCATAATGGTCGCGGCCGCTGTCTTCCAGATCGGAAACCAGCGTGACGACCGGTATGCCCTTTTTCTTCAACGCGCCGACGGCCTTGCGCACCGGATCGCTGTCGATTGCCACCATCGCAATGCCGGCAGGGCATTCCTCGCCCGCCTTGTGCAGGGCCCTTGCCAGCGCTTCTCCGTCAAAGGCCGGCACATCGACGATCTTGATGGCCGTGCGTTCAATGCGGCCGCGTTCGCCCGCCTGCTCGACGGCTGCGCGCAGCTCGGCCATGAACGCGTTGTCGTTGCGTGGCAGGATAAAGGTGAAGGCATAGGTCCGGCCCTTGGCGAGATTGGCGGCAGCAACATCGCGGACATAGCCCAGCTGCTGGATGGCCTCCTCGACCTTGGCCCGGGTCTTTTCGCGCACACCGGGACGGTCGTTCATGACACGGTCGACGGTGGCGAGGCTGACGCCTGCCTTCAAGGCTATATCGTGGACTGTCGGGCGCATCTCTCCCCTGCCTGGCTCTTTCCCCCGGCGGTCCACTTGCGGGACCTTGTTTTGTCCCCTTATAGCGCGTCGAATGATGTACGTAAATCAAAAAAGGCCGACGCGGGTTTTGGACCGAGCCGCGAGCTGGTCCCAAGCGCTCCGGAAGACGTCGCGGGCCCGGTCTGCGCGCCTAGAAACTGTCGGCGAACAGCTTGTTGAGCCTGCCGATCACCGCAATGGCCGGAGCATCTGTGCGCAGGGCCTCACTCAGCACATCGGATGCCTGCAGCTGGAAACGCATATAGCCGTCGTGGCGCGGGCGCATGTAGGCATGGGCAAGCGTGTTGGCCGTATTGCGGTAGAAGCCGTTGACCACGCTGTTGACCTCGGCGCTTTTCCAGGCGTCGGCATGGGCAGGCTGACCGCCGGCCTCTGCATAGATCGTCGACTGAACCTTGCCGCTGGCAAGCCAGAATGCGTGATCGATCGCAGCATCCCGGTTCTCGCTGAAGGCCGACACCGCGATGCCGGTCCCGCCGAGCGCCGAGCCTGCAGGACCGCGCTCGCCAAGCCCCGGGATATCGGTGAAGCTGAGGCGGTTGTGGCTGAAACCGTCCTGTGCGTAAAGCGCGTAGCCCGGCACATAAGGCGCAATGCTGGCCTCGACATCTGGCGCTGCAAGCGCCTCCAGCACGGCGACAGGATCCATCACCAGATTGTCTTCGGGCACGAACCGGGCGAGCGCCAGCAAGCGTTCATAGGCGGCGATGCCGTCGTCCTCGTCGATCAGTTCGCCGGGGCCGTCATTGCGGCAGGGCGTGCCGGCATTGGCGGCGAGCGTGAAGAAGGTCAGGAGATTGTAGGGAGGCTTCAGCGGCATCAACACATGGCCCTCTTCGGCAAGCTCGAGAAGTTCATCCCAGTTGCTGGGCAAGCTCGGCGCGCGATCGGGACGGTAGGCGAGCATCTGCGCATCGACATCGATCGGCAGCGCCCATTGATGCCCCTTGAAATGAAACGCCTGGAACGCATCGCCGATCGAGCCCTGCTGCAAGGCTGTACGCTCTTCTTGCCGCTCTTCCATATCGAGAGGCACGATGCAGTTTTCCGCCGTGATCTGGCCGAGATGCGGGTGATCGATCACGATCAGATCATATTCGTGGGCGATGTCGAGCGCAGTCATGTTTTCGAGGTCTTCGGGAACGGGCTTTTCCCACCGGATCTCGACCCCTTTTTCTTCCTGCCATTTCTCGGCGCAGGCAACCAGCGGATCATAGCCGCGCGGGTGGCTCCAGGTCATGCCCTTCAACGTCGTCATAGAAACAAAGCTCCGATCCGGCGCCCGCCATGGCGGTCGCGACCCCTTTGGAAAATCCGGAAAAATTCACTGTCCCAACAAAAAGCCGAGCAGTGGCAAAATGTTCCATACCGCCTGAAATACAGGCGCTGCAGGCTTCCCGTCAGGGCGGCAGCGCCGGACGGCGCAACCGCGTCGCCTTGCACACTATGCGTGCCGCCACAACCGCCGTAAAGAGGCCCGCCGGTCGCCAGTCAAATCTGCGCGGCGTTCGCGTGAGGTCAGGCCCCGGAAGGCCCCTCGCCCGCGATCACCAGCTCGGTTCCCCATCCGCTGCAGTTCTGCTGAAGCTCTGGCGAAAGCGGGCGGTCGGTAAAGAAGGCACCGATATCGGAAAGCCCGGCAATGCGGGCCGGCGCCGTGCGCAGGAATTTCGAATGGTCGGCGACAAGAAATGTCCGGCGTGCGCGCCTGATCGCCGTCTGGCTGACGCCCACCTCCATCATGTCGAAATCGAGAAGATCGCCATCGCCATCGATCGCAGAACAGCCGATCACGGCAAGATCGAACTTGAACTGCTCGACGATGCGGTTGGCAAGCGGGCCGACCAGTCCGCCATCGGCGCGCCTGAGCTGGCCGCCGGCGACCACGATCTCGCAGCCGGGATTGGCGACCAGAATATTGGCGACATTGATATTGTTGGTGACGACGACAAGGTTCTTGTGGCCGAGCAGCCGTTCGGCGACCGCCTCCACCGTGGTGCCGATATTCATGAAGATCGCGGCATTTTCCGGAATCCGGCTGGCCGCTGCCTCCGCAATCGCGGCCTTGCCGGCGGCATTCAGCGCCCGGCGGTCGTCATAGCCGATATTGGCGGTGCCCGATGGCAACACCGCGCCGCCATGGACACGGGTAAGCTTGCCCTTCTCGGCAAGCGTCAGCAGATCGCGGCGGATGGTCTGAACCGTGACGCCAAGGCGCCTTGCGGCATCCTCCGCCACAATCCGGCCCTCTTCGCGCGCCATCTGCATCAGGTCGTCAAGGCGGAATGTTTGGGACAAGACCCTTCCCCGGTTTGTCTGCGTCCATGCGCGGCGCAAAGATCGTGAACCGCAAAGACGCATTTTTCGGCGCATTTTGCAACGGTTCGAAGCGCTTCTGCGTTGAAGCAGGCACGTGACGGTATTTTGCCTTGATCGGGCGACGGAAACACTGTCAAAAGCGATGATACCATCTTCAACGGACGGGAAGACACTGTGAGCGGACTTGAATCAGCCATCAGGACAGCGCTGGAAAATACGGACCGGCATGACGCCAATCAACGCGCAAGGGTCTATCAATCCGCTCGTCAGGCGCTCGAAAAGGGCCTCGCCAACCAGAATATCCGGGAGCCGGGCGCCGTTGCGCGCCAGCGCCGCAGGCTCGACGACATCATAACCGCAATCGAGCAGGAAGAGGCGGCTGCCGCCCGCAAGGCCCGCGAGGCAGCACAGGCGCGGCCGATGTTCGACGACCCATTTGCGGTCGGCCGCACCCCGGATGCCCGCACGTCCGAGGCGCCCTCCCTCGATGACGAGATCGGGGCGATCTCACCCGGCGAGAGCTTTTCCGCCGAGCCCTCCTTCGACGCTGAACCGGATGCGCGCTTTGCCTATCCCGAAAGCCCCGTGATTGCCTCCGAAGAGGCCGAGAATGTCGATTTCACCGAGGCCGGCTTCACCATGGCGCCGCGCGTGGAAAGCGGCCATATCGACAGCGCAGCCCTCGCTCCGGTGGGCGACATCGCGCTTTCCGGCGAGGACCGGACGCCGTTTACAGGCAGCGTCAGGTCCGACCCGAAAAGGCGCCGCCCCACCCGCAAGGAACGCAAGGCTGCAAAACAGGCTGCGCGGGCGGAGAAAAAGCCAGTCCGCCGCCGGCGCACGCTGACCGCAGCGGTGATAACCGTGATCCTGATCGGCTTCGTCCTTCTCGCCGGCGCCTGGGTGCTCAACTCCAACTTCGCGATCAACCCCGAGAACCTGGATACGTCCGTGCCAAACCCGAGCCCGCGCATCGAGGCAGAGGATTTCGAAGGCGCGTCCGGCTGGACCCAGATCTTCCAGCCCGGCACGGCCAATGTGATGACACCGGGCGCTCAGGCGACCCTTCAGGACGTCACGTTCGCCAATGCGCCCGCCGTGGAGATTGCCTCCAATGCAGTCGGAGACGTAGGCGCTGTCGCGATCGCGCTTCCGGTTGCCGTGCGCGGCATGCTGGAAAGCGGTCCGGTTCTGATCGAGATCAGCGCGGTCTCTCCGGATGGCGCCGGGCAGGAGGTCGGCATCTATTGCGCCGATGGCACGATCGACGGTTGCCAGCGCCACCGCTTCACCACCAATGCCCACCGCGACAGCCTCGTCATCCGGCTGGACCCCGCGCGCGGCGTGGTGCCGACACGGCTGATGCTGTCATCGGATCTGACCGGCGGCGGCAAGCCGCTCGACATCTTTGCAATCCGGGCCCGCGAGGCCGAATAGACCGCAAGCCCGGAAAGCAAACCTTCAGCCCGCGAGCATTTTTGCCAGCATGAAACCGGAACCGGCGCCCGTGCCAGCCCCCGGCCAGGTGGCTGCTCCGCACATGTAAAGTCCGGGAACCGGCGTCTTATAGCGGGAATAGCCCGCAACCGGGCGGAACAGGAAGTTCTGGTCGAGGTGATGCGAGCCCGACAGGCTGTCACCGCCGATGAGATTGGGGTTTTCTCGCTCCAGATCCCGCGGGGAAAAGACCGCGCTTGACCTGATCCTTGCCCGGGTTCCCGGCGCATAGGTCTCGATGAGATCGAGCACGCGCTCGGCATAGGCATGCTTGACTGTTTCCCAGTCGGTGCCCTCGATCGTGCCTGCCGCATCGCCGATGACGTCCGCCGGCAGTACCCTGACCTGTATCCACAGAACATGCTTGCCATCCGGCGCACGCGAAGGATCGACCGCAGACGGCTGGCCGACGACGAGCGCGGGTTCAGCCGGCAGCAGACCGTCCATCGCCTCGGCATAGAGCTTTGACATCATCTGCATGTCGGGCGCGATATGGATATAGGCATAGTCCTTCAGATGGCTGCCCGCGGACCAGTCCGGCAGATCGTCCATTGCGAGATGGATCATCATCGTGCCGGGTCCGGCGCGGAAGCGTGAGACCTTTTCGGAAAAATCGGACGCTGCATCGGGCACCAGATCGGTAAACAGCAATTTCGGATGGACATTGGCGATCACAGCCTTCTTCGCGGCAATCGTCCGGCCGGAGGCAAGCGTCACGCCGGTCGCCTTGCCGGCGCTGTCGCGCACGACACGCGCCACGCGTTCGCCCAGCACGATATCGCCATCATGCTCCCGCACCACCTTTGTCATGGCGCGGATGATGGTGTCGGCGCCGCCCTTGCCGATGACCATGCCGAAAGCCTGGTTCGCCATCGATTCCAGATAGGGGAAGAGCGCACCGCCAGCGACGTCGGGAGCAAAATCCAGATGCAGACCCCAGGTCGCCATCATCACCTTCAGCTTCTCGCTGTCGAAATGCCGGTCCAGGAACGCGCGCGGGGTGGCGACCAGCAGCCGCGACAGCCGGTAAAGCCCCTCGGTTCCGAGCGCCCGCCAGGCCTTCCACACCGCCTTAGCGGTTTGAAACGACGGCATCGGCGCGCCGAGAAGCGCGAAAATATGCGGCGCATCGCGCGAGAAATCGGTAAGCATCTGTTCCCAGCGCGCCGCGTCCTCCGGCGACAGTTCGGCGATGGCGGCCCTTGTCTCGGCAAGGTCGGGCCCGACGCCAAGCGCGGTGCCATCGCGGAAGACGCTGGCAAAGCAATGCGGCGCCGGCACCAGTTCGAGCCCTGCTGCGGTCAACGGATCGCGATGAGCGGCGAAAAAGGCGGAGCCCGCGAACATCGACAGGTTCATGGCGCCGAAATCGTGGCGGAAGCCCGGCTCGGTCAGCTCCTGCGTTTTCACAGCGCCGCCCGGCTCTTCAGCCGCCTCGACCACGCAGACCGACCAGCCTTTGCTGGCAAGATGCACGGCAGCTGCCAGCCCGTTATGGCCGGCACCGATGATCACCGCATCATATTCCGTCTTTTCCGTCATCGCCGTTCCCCGATATACCTATATGCATAGAAAATGCGTTTTGTTCAAAAGAGCATTTTTTTCGGGGAACCTGCAATCCCTGCAAGCGAAATAGTCTTTCTGTGCTGAAAATTTTCGGTTGCGCGCCTTTGGCCAAGATTGGCAACCGGCTGCGATCAACGCAGATGGCGGCGCCATGATCCTTGCATTATCATATTTTCTTTCATAGGCTCTCATTCAACGCCCGCAACAAGACCGGTTGAACAAGACCGCCAGATGCGCCGGCACCGGTCCGGGCGACAAAGGGGAAGAATATCATGAGTGATACATCCGTGCTTGGAAGTCTCGGCGCCGCTCTGCTTTCGGGCAGCGTCAAGGTCGTCGACATCACCGCGCCGCTCGGGCCCGAGACGCCGGTCCTTTATCTGCCGCCGGAGTTCGGTCAGAACACACCGAACGTAAAGGTGCACAAGATTTCCGAGTATGACGAGAACGGGCCGTTCTGGGCCTGGAACTGGATCGAGCTCGGCGAGCATACCGGCACCCATTTCGACGCACCGTCGCACTGGATCACCGGCAAGGACAATCCGGACAACACCACGGACACCATCAAGCCGCAGAATTTCGTCGCACCGGTCAACGTCATCGACCGGTCAAAGGAAGCCGAAGCCGATCACGATTACCTGCTGACCGTCGACAGCATCAAGGAATGGGAAGCCGAGCACGGCGAGATCGAGGCCGGAAGCTGGGTTGTGATGCGCACCGACTGGTACAAGCGCAACGGCTCGAGCGAAACCTTCCTGAATGCCGACGAAAACGGCCCGCATTCCCCCGGCCCGACGGCGGAGGCGATCGAATACCTGATCTCCAAGGGCATTATCGGCTGGGGCCAGGAAACCATCGGCACCGATGCCGGCTCCGCCGGCGGCATGGAGCCGCCCTTCCCGGCGCACAACCTGATGCACAAGCACAACAAATATGGTCTTGCGAGCCTCTCCAACCTCGACCAGCTTCCGGCCAAGGGCGCGATCCTGATCGCGGCGCCGCTGAAGTTCGTCAAGGGCACCGGCTCTCCGGTGCGCGCCCTGGCGCTGATCGCCTGACGATCATTCCGGCGCGGCAGACCACTGCCACGCCGTTCCTTTAGGCAGCGAGGGCTCAGCGTGGCGAATTACGATCACATCATCATCGGCAGCGGCATCAATGCGCTGGTTGCGGCGTCCCTTCTCGGCAAGGCCGGAAAGCGCGTGCTGGTGCTGGAACGCAATGACACGACCGGCGGCTGCCTGAAGACGGCCGAGATCACCGCGCCGGGCTACCTGCACGATGTGATGGCGACCACCATGGTGCTGTTCCTCACCTCGCCCGCCTTTGCGGCGCTCGGCGGCGACCTTGCAGCGCGCGGCGTCGAATTCTGCCACACCGATACGCCGACCGGCGTGTTGAGGCGTGATGGCAGCCATCTGATCTTCTCCACAGACCGCAAGCGCAACATCGCCGCATTTGCCGAAAAGGCCGATGGCGATGGCGCCGTCTTCGATGCCGAAATGGGCGCGATGGGAGGCGATGCGGACTTCGTGTTCTCCCTGCTCGGCGGCAACCTCTGGTCCGGCGCGACCATGAAGACGATGATGAAGCAGGTGTGGAAGCGCGGCCCGCGCGGGCTCGCCGCCTGGTTCGGCGAGGCGCTGACGCCGGCGCGCGGCTATCTGGAAACGACCTACACCTCGGAAGAGGCAAAAGCGCTCTGGGCGCCCTGGGTGCTGCATTGCGGACTTTCGCCGGAGGCAAGCTATTCGGCCCAGATGCTGAAGGTGATCGGCTTTGCGATCGAGCTTGCCGGCTGCCCGATCGTCAAGGGCGGCGCGCGCAACCTCACGCTTGGCTTTGAAAAGCTGATCCGCGACCAGGGCGGCGAGATCCGGACCGGTGCGGATGTCGAGAGCATCACCCTCGACAATGCCGGCAAGGCCACCGGCGTGCGCCTTGCCGATGGCACGTCCCTTGTCGCCAAGTCCGGCGTCATTGCCTCGGTCACCCCGAACCAGCTCTACAACCGCCTGCTGGCCGGAAAGCCTGCGCCCGATGACGTTGCGAAAGGACTGAAATCCTATCGCTATGGCAAGGGCAACATGCAGATTCACTATGCGCTGAAGGCGCCGCCGAAATGGAAGGCAGGCGCGGAGCTTGCCAATGTCGCCCTGATACACCTCACCGATGGTCTCGATGCGGTCTCGCGCTCTTCCAACGAGGCCGAGCGCGGCATGCTCCCGGCAGAACCCACGGTCTGCGTCGGCCAGCCGACCGCGCTTGATCCGACCCGGGCGCCGGAGGGCGGCGCAATCCTGTGGCTGCAGCTTCCCGATACGCCGCGCCATATCAAGGGCGATGCTGCGGGCCTCCTCGATTGCCCCGCCGACGGCCGCTGGACCGAGGCGCTGCGCGAGGCCTTTGCCGACCGCATCCATGCCATGCTTGCCGAGCGGATCGAGAATTTCGACGACATCGTGATTGCGCGCCATGCCGCGTCGCCGGCCGATCTCGAAGCCATGAACATGAACCTCGTGGGGGGCGATCCCTATGGCGGTTTCTGCGGGCTCGACCAGTTTTTCCTCTGGCGCCCGTTCAAGACTACGTCTAACCACAAGACCCACATTCCCGGCCTCTATCACATCGGCGCATCGACCCATCCGGGTCCGGGCCTCGGTGGCGGCTCGGGCTATCTTCTGGCTTCCTCGCTGACGTAATGGAGTGGATCGATGGGTGAGCGTTTTTCAGGCTCGGTTCTCAATGATGACGGGGCCGCAGGCGAGATCGTCCGCAGCCTTGGCGAAATCGGCCTGAACGCCTTTGCGCCCTATCTGATGAACCGGGTGATGGCGCGCTACAATGCCAATCTGGCGGAAGAGCTCAAGCATCTCGGCATGAACACCGCCAAGGTGCGCACGCTTGCCGTGCTCTCGGTCACGCCGTCGGCAACCATCAACGAGCTTGCCGTCTTTGCCGTGATCGAGCAGTCGACCATGAGCCGTACGCTCGATTCGCTCGAGGAACAGGGCTATATCCGCCGCCAGTCGCGCAATGAGGACATGCGGGTGCGCGACGTCTCGATCACCGAAGAAGGCCGCACCGCCTTCGAGGCGGCCTGGCCCACCATGTACGCCTTCCTGCTGCAGATGTTCGAGGGCATCGACGAGGACGAACACCGCGCCTTCGTGACCACACTGCAGAAGATGCTGCGCAATGTGCGGGTGAACGAGATCTAGAGCAGTGCAGGGTGGCGCTGGGCACCAAGCTTGCTGGCCGTTCGCTCAAGCCCCCGCCTCCAACCGCTCCTCTATGATCTCGCCCGACCTTCGATCGTGTCATGCTCGGGCTCGACCCGAGCATCCAGGCCACACGGAAAACGCTTCCTGGATCCTCGGGTCAAGCCCGAGGATGACGCGGACAGTGTGGAGCGGCTGTCCCAAAACTGAGCGGCAGCGCAGTTCCAGACAGGGCACCAGGCTTGGTGGCTGTCCGCATCAGCCCCCGTCTCCAATCGCTCCTCTATAGTCTCGCCCGGCCTTCGATCGGGTCATGCTCGGGCTCGACCCGAGCATCCAGGCCACACGGAGATCGCTTCCTCGATCCTCGGGTCAGGCCCGAGGACGACGCGGAAAGTGCGGAGCGGCTCCCCTAACCCGACATGTCCGCAGCCCGTCGCCTAAAGCGTCGCCACCGTCTTCAGCGCGCCGTCGAGCGCGATGCCGCTTTCGTCGAGCAGGGCGGCCTGGCGCAGGCGCTTGAGCCAGGCGGCGCCATCCTCGCGGGTTTCCAGCATCGGGATCGCGGACATGACGCGATCGAATTTCGACAGGCCGCGGGCATGGGTGTCGGAGTAGCCCTTGACGAGACGGCGTGTCGCGATCGTCTCGCAGGCGAGATCGTAATTGCGGGGCAGCACGGCGAGCGCCGTCTCGAGCCATGCCTCGCGATGCTCCGCCTCGCGGAAATGCCGCAGGCTGCCGCGACGGGTGCGCCGCATGGCGGCAAGGAGATAGAGCGAGGAGAACCAGAACAGCGTCGCGGTCTTGACCCGGCGGCCCTTGTTGATACGCCGGTCGAGCCATGCAAACAGCTTCGGGCAGTTTTCGATATAGAGCCCCAGCCCCTTCGGCAGCGTGCCGCAGACTTCCTCCATGCGCGGATGCATGTATTCGGTCATGTAGAGGATCTGGTCTTCCTTCACGCCCACCTCGTTTTCGACGCGCTTGAAACGGGTTCCGCGCACCTTGAGATCGGCAACCCGGACGACGTCGTCATAGGCCATGGCGACCGCGACATATTTGGCGGCCTCGACGGTGAAGGCAAAGCCCTTCTCCGCACCGCCATTTTCCCGGTCGGCGGAAAGAAGCGCTGCCATCCGCGTCAGATATTCGTCGGCATAGGCCGGATCCTGAAAATCGGTGAGCTTCTTCACGCCGGCAAACAGCATGGCATGGGCGACATCCGGAAATTCGCTGCGGATCCGGTTCACCAGCCTGTCGAGCACCGGATGGCCGGCAGAGGCGGGAAGGGTATCCAGCCGCTTGACGGGCGTTGCCGAGACCTTGTCGTTTCCGCCCTGGAGCGCACGGGCATAGGCGGCATCGAACGCCTTGAGGCTCGCCGCGACGCCGCGCCCGCCGGCCTTGATCGTCTCGTGATAGGCTTCCTTTGGAAACGGCAGGGCCTTCGAGGCCGCGAACGCGCCGAACATGGCCGACGAAATCACGCTGCCATTCTTCACCGCAAGCGTATCCATGTCGAAGGCGATCGTCTTGCGGGCGGCGAAATCGGTGGCGTCGACCACGGTTTCGGGATTGCCGATGCCATCGCCCGGCTTTTCCTTTTCGCCGACGGCGAAGGAGCGGTGGGTGGAGGCGACCAGAAGCGTCTTGTCCGGCGTCACGAGCCCCCGCATCACGGAACGGCCGGCCTCCATCAGTTCGGCCGCAATCACCACATCCACATCGCCGGGGGTCGGCATCAGCGACAGGATCGGCGTTTCGCCATCGCGCGCGCGGATCATCTCGAGATAATAGATCGTGGCGCCGGTGCGCTGGGCAACGCCCGGCACAGAGGTTGTCTGCGCCACCCAGCCCTGGCTTTCGGCGAGATTGACGATCCAGTCGGCGAGAACCCCGCCGCCCTGTCCACCCATGGCGAGGATCGCGATCGAAAACGGCTTGTCGGCGGAAAGCGCCCGGCTATCGGTCATCATCATGGCCCTTACTCCGCGAATGCGATGCGCCGCGCCTGGCGGCGCTGCAGGAAGCCGATCACGGCGGTGCGGACGCGGTGCACGAAGCGGTCCCATCCGGTCGGATTGTGGATCACGTCGGCGCGGTAGAAGGACGGACAGAGCACCGCCGCCTCCGACACCTCGCCGCAATTGCCGCAGCCGACGCAGGAATTGTCGATTGCCGCCACCGGGTCATCCTTCAGCGGATCGTCGGTGTGCTTGACCGAGAGCGACGGACAGCCCGACAGGCGGATGCAGGCGTGATCGCCGGTGCAGACATCCTCATCGACGCCGAAACGCTCCTTGACCATGCGCTTGCCGTCCTTGACCGCCTTCGCAAATTGCGGCTTCACCCGGCGCTGCTTGTTCAACATGCATTCCGAGGAGGCGACGATGATCTTCGGCCCCTTTTCCTCGGTCGTCAGCGCCTCGCGCAGCGTGTCGCGCATCTTGGCAACGTCATAGGTGCGGTCGATCTGGCGCACCCATTTGGCGCCGACGCCCTTGACCGCATCCACGATCGAATTGTTGGTCTTGCGCCGGGCATTGTCGGCGCGCGACGAGAGAATGTCCTGACCGCCGGTGGCCGCCGAATAGTAATTGTCGACCACCAGAATGACGCCATCCTGCTTGTTGAAGACCGCATTGCCGACGGAAGTGGCAAGCCCGTTGTGCCAGAAGCCGCCATCGCCCATGACCGAGATCGAACGCTTGTCGGCATCGACGTTGAAGGCCGAGGCGGATGCCGGGCCGAGCCCATAACCCATCGTGGTGCCGCCGATATTGAAGGGCGGCAGGATCGAAAACAGGTGACAGCCGATATCGGCGGAGACGTGATGCTCGCCGAGTTCCTTCTCGACGAGCTTCATCGCCGCAAAGATCGGCCGCTCCGGACAGCCGGTGCAAAAGCCTGCGGGGCGCGGCGGCACCACCTCTGCCAGCGCCTTCACCTTGGCGTTTGAAAGGACGGGGCCCGCGTCCGGCACCGGCGGGCGGTTGCCGAGGATCTGCGGCGCATTCGCCTCGAAGAAGGCTGTCAGCCCGTTGACCAGCACCGGCGTGGTATATTCTCCGCCGAGCGGCAGGATGTCCTTGCCGGAAACCTTGGTATTGAGATCGCGGCGGCGCATCAGCGTGTGCAGCGCCTGCTCGATATATTCCGGCGCGCCCTCTTCCAGCATGATCACCGCCTTCTTTCCGGCGGCAAAGGCGATCACCTCGTCGTCGATCATCGGATAGGCGACATTCATGCAGTAGATCGGCACCCGGGAATTGCCGTAGACATCGGCAAGGCCGAGCTGCTGCAGCGCGCGCATCGTGCTGTTGTAGAGCCCGCCCTGCATGATGATGCCGACATCGCCCTCCTCCGGGCCGAAGAATTCGTTGAGACGGTTTTCCTTCACGAAGGAAATCGCCGCAGGCCAGCGCTTCTCGAGCTTTTCCTTCTCGTGCACGAAGCTTGCAGGCGGCAACACGATGCGGGAAACGTCGCGTTTCGGGTGTTCCAGCGCCTCGCGCAGGGTGAAGGCCGGGCGCTTGTTGTCCTTGGCTTCGAAATGGCCGTGAACATGGCAGGAGCGGATACCGACCTGCAGCATGACAGGAGTGTTGGAGGCTTCGGAGAGCTCGAACCCCTTTTCCACCGCATCGACGATCGAGGGCAGGTTCGGCCGCGGCGTCAACAGCCACATCTGCGATTTCATCGCAAAGGCATGGCTGCGCTCCTGCATGATCGAGGAGCCCTCGCCGAAATCCTCGCCGATGATGACGAGCGCGCCGCCGGTGACGCCGCCCGAGGAAAGGTTGGAGAGCGCGTCGGAGGCGACATTGGTGCCGGCGGTGGATTTCCAGGTTACCGCGCCGCGCACGGGATACATCACCGAGGCCGACAGCATGGCGGCGGCGGCGGCTTCGGAGGCGGAGGATTCGAAGTGAACGCCGAGATCGGCCATCACATCCTTGGCGTCGGCCAGCACATCCATCAGGTGCGAGATCGGAGACCCCTGATATCCGCCGACATAGGACACGCCGGACTGCAGCAGCGCCTTGGTGATGGCAAGGATACCTTCGCCGCGAAAGGTATCCCCCTCGCCCAGTTTCAGATCCTCGACTTCGCGAGCAAAAGAGCGCTCAGCCATCTCGACATCCCCTTTTCCGTAGACCGGATTTTTGAATTAACATGCATTAGCATATTTTTGGGAATCTCGAAATGTCAACAAAAATAGCGAATTTTTGGAGGAATCCGCGTCATCTCCGGGTTCGGCCCCGCCCGAAGTCATGCAATTGCATATTTATGCATCAGAATATGCTCAAATGGCGCTCAAAATTTTAAACCTCAAATATTTGCCTTGCCGGACCGCCCGTTTTGCTCTTAGACTTGGCACAAACAACAAGCATGACCCCGTGGACAACCATTTCTGCGGGCTCGGGAACAACTGGAGCATCATCATGACGACCTTTACCCGTCGCCAAACACTTGGCCTTGGCGCAGCCGCTTTCGTTTCAGGTCTCCTCGCTGGCCGCTTGCAGGTCCTCGCCGCGGAAACCGACACGCTTACCATTGCTTTCAATGTAAACCTTCCCTCCTTCGATCCGACCGTCGGCGCCTCTGCCGTCAACCCGACGATCCAGGCGATCTACCGCTCGATCTTCAGCCAGTATGTCGGCCAGAAGCCGGATCTCTCCTTTGAGCCCGGCATCCTGACCGACTGGGGCTGGAACGAGGACAAGACCAAGGTCTGGATGGAGGTCCGCGAGGGCGCGACCTGGCATGACGGATCGCCGGTCACCCCCGAAGACGTGGTCTGGTCGCTCGAGCGCGCCGCCAACCCCGAAACCGGCAACCCGATCCAGTTCGTCTGGTCGACGATCGGCAATTTTGCGATCGAGGGCAACAAGGTCACCGCCGACGTGCTCCGCTTCGAGCCGACGCTGTTCATGTGGATGGCGTTCCTCACCGGCTATGTCATGCCGAAGGCCTATTACGAAAAGGTCGGCGCGGAAGGCTTCGAAAAGGCCCCGATCGGCTCCGGCCCCTATATGGTCGAGGAATATGAGGGCAACGCCTTCCTCAAGCTCAAGGCCTATCCCGGCTATTATGGCGACAAGCCCGCCTTCGACACCGTAATCTTCAAATTCGTTCCGGACACGACGAGCCGCGTTGCCGAAATCGAATCCGGCTCCTCCGACGTCACGCTCGAAATCCCCTACGAGGAATATGACCGCCTGATCGCCAAGCCCGGCCTTTCCGGCGTGGCCGAGCCGGTTTCCGACATCGGCATGATCTTCCTCAACAATATCGACGTGATGAACGACAAGAATGTCCGTCTTGCCGCCAATTACGCGATCAACAAGCAGGCGATCATAGACCGGCTTCTGTCCGGCTATGGCGTGCCGCTCGACACGCTGGAAGCGCCGGAATATTCCGCCTTCGATCCCGACATCAAGGTGCCCTACGATCCCGAACTCGCGGTCAAGCTTCTGGCAGAGTCCGGTTACTCGGTCGACAATCCGGTGAAGTTCACGATCCAGACCACGCGCGGGCTGAAGCCCAAGGATTACGAGATGATCCAGGCGATCGTCGGCATGTGGCGCAAGGTCGGCATCGATGCGAATATCGAGGTCTACGAGATCGCCAAGCATTACGAACTGCGCGCGGCCGACGAACTGGCCCCTGCCGCCTTCTACAACTGGGGCAATGCCATCGGCGACCCGACCACCTCCACCGGCTTTGCCATGTTCGGCCCGTCGCCGCACTCGGTCTGGAACACCGACGACCTCGACGGCATGATCGGCCCGCTCTGGGGCGAAATGGATGAGGAAAAGCGGATCGAAGGCTGGAAGGCGGTCAGCAAGTACATTGCCGAACAGGGTTATGTGATTCCGCTCCTCCAGTATGTCCAGCCGATCGTGTTCAAGGACACGCTGACGGTGACGCCGAACGTTTCCGGCGCGCTCGAGCCGACGCTGGTTGCGCCGAAGTAAGCTTTTAGGCACAGGCTGCAGGCATGGTGCCGCCTGTCCCTGTGTCTCAAGAGACGCCACCTTCTCATGAGTCATGCTCGGGCTTGACCCGAGCATCCAGGCCACACGGAAAGCGCTGCCTGGACCCTCGGGTCAAGCCCGAGGGTGACGCGGAGAGGGGGAGAGAGCTTTAGAACAAGGCTGGAGCAGAGCACCGCTCTCCTCCTTTAAACTTGAAGAAATGCGGCGGAGTATTCATGTCTGTCACCGGAATTTTCAACCGGGCCGTGATGGCGGCCGTGACGCTGTTCGGCGTCGCGGTGATCGTCTTCTGTCTCTTGAGGGTCGTCCCCGGCGATCCGATCGCGATGATGATTTCGCCGGGCGCATCCGCCGACGACATTCTGGCGCTCAAGGTCAAATACGGGCTCGACTCCAGCATTCCCGTCCAGTTCGGCGTCTGGATCCGCGAAATGCTGACCGGCGACTTCGGCACCTCGATCTCGCTGAAGCGTCCGGTGCTGTCGCTGTTGATGGAACGCCTGCCGGCAACGCTGGAGCTCGCCTTCGCCGCCCTCGTCTTCGGCGTCATCGGCGGCGGGCTGATCGCGATCCTCGCGACGCTTGCCCGCCGCACGGCTCTGGAATCGATCATTGACGTCTTGAACGGGCTGTTTCTCGCCGTGCCGGATTTCGTCTGGGCGCTGCTGTTCGTGCTGGTGCTTGGCGTCGCGTTTCCGGTCTTCCCGACCTCGGGCCGCGTCGACCCTCAGCTTTCGGGCGATTTCAGCACCAATTTCTACCTGGTCGAAAGCCTTGTGACACTGCGCTTTTCGCTGTTTGCCAATGTGCTTTCCCATATGGTGATGCCGGTTCTGGCGCTGGGCCTTCCGCTTGCGGCCGTCATCATCCGCACGCTGAAGGAAGCCCTGAGCGAGGCGATGCTGCAGGATTACGTGCTGCTGGCGCGGCTGAAGGGCATGTCGGAAACCCGGCTCGTCGTGCAGGAGACGCTCCGCAATGCCATCGGCCCGACGCTGACGCTGACCGGTGTGCAGTTCACCTTCATGATCGGCGGCACCGTGATCGTGGAGAGAATATTTTCCTATCCCGGCATCGGCAACATGGCGATCGACGCGGTCATCAACCGCGACCTGCCGCTGATCCAGGGGATCGTGCTGATGTTCGGCCTGATCTTCGTGCTGATCAACATCGCGATAGACCTTGCCGGCAACTTCTTCAATCCGAGGCTCAGACATGGCTGACACCAGCATTGCAGCAGGCGCTGCGCCCAAGAAGCGCCATCCGGTGCTGTCGGCCCTTTTGAGCGAGCAGCGCGTGCTCTGGGGCGGCGGCATCATTCTTCTCTTGTTCCTGATCGCGATCTTCGCGCCCCTGATTGCGCCCCACAATCCGCTGGAACAGGACCTGATGCTGTCGAAGATTCCACCGGTGACGTGGCCAGGCGCCGAACCCGGCTATTATCTCGGCACCGACGATCTCGGCCGCGATGTGCTGTCGCGCCTGATCTACGGCACCCGCACGGCACTCACCGTTGCGGTGATCGCCGCAGGGCTTGCAGCGATCCTCGGTTCGCTGCTCGGCCTGCTGGCCGGCTGGTATGGCGGCTGGACCGACCGGGTGATCTCCCGCCTTGTCGATATCTGGATGGCGTTTCCGCCCGTCCTGCTGTCGGTGCTGCTGGTGGCGGTGCTTGGCGCTGGCCTTCATTCCGTGATCGCGGCGATCGTGATCATCGACTGGACCCGTTTCTGCCGGGTGGTGCGCGCCGAAACCATCGCCCAGCGCGGCATGGATTACGTGACCGCAGCGCGCACGGTCGGTTTTTCGCGGTTCGCGATCCTGACCAAGGAAATCGTCCCCAACATCCTGCCGGTCTTCGTTGCACTTTTGAGCCTTGAGATGGGCATTGCCGTGGTGGTCGAGGCGATCCTGTCCTTTGTCGGTCTGTCGGTCTCCTCCGACAGCCCGACCTGGGGCGGCATGATCGCGGCCGGCCGCCAGACCATCCATCACACGCCCTGGGTTCTGGTGGCGCCGCTTTGCATGCTGCTCGTCACCGTGCTTTCCTTCAACCAGCTCGGCAACGGCCTGCGCCGGGCGCTCGATCCGGTGATGCGCCGATGACCCTTCTAGCAATCGACGGCCTCAGCGCCGTTTCGCTGCGCGACGGCAACCGCCCGGTTCTGTCGGATGTAGCGCTCACCCTTGAGCCCGGCGAGGTGCGCGGACTGGTGGGCGAAAGCGGCGCCGGCAAATCGACCATCGCCAAGGCGCTGCTTGCCATGCTTCCGGCAACCGTCAAGGTGACCGGCGGTCACATCCGCTTCGACGGCCGCGACCTGCTGTCGCTGCCGGGCCGGGCGCTGAAGGAGATCATGGGCAACGAGATCACCCTGATCCCGCAAGATCCGCAGACGGCGCTGAACCCCGGCCGGCGGATCGAGGCGCAGCTGACCGACGGGCTCCGGCTGAAGCGCGGCATGAGCGCGAAGGAGGCGCGCAAGGTGGCGCTTTCCATGCTGGAGGAAGTCTATATCCGCGATCCCGAGCGGGTGATGCGCGCCTACCCGCACGAGCTTTCCGGCGGCATGCGCCAGCGCGTGCTGATTGCCGCAGCCTTTGCGATGCGGCCGAAACTGGTGGTCGCCGACGAGCCGACCACCGCCCTCGACGTGACCGTGCAGAAACAGATCCTCCGCCTGATCCGGCAGATGCAGAAGGCCCACGGCACCGCCGTCCTGTTCGTGACCCACGATCTCGGCGTCGTCGCCCAGATCTGCGACAGCGTGACCCTGCTCTATGCCGGGCGCGTGATCGAGGAGGGCCGGACCGCCGATGTGCTTTCCGATCCCGCCCATGCCTACACCCGCGCGCTGATTGCCGCCGGTCCCCGCTACGACCGGCCGGATGCGGGGCTTGAACCCGTGCCCGAGGCTATTTTCACGCAGTTGCGCGCAGAAATCGGGGAGGCTTCGCGATGACCGAACCCTTGCTTTCCGCGACCGGCATCAAGGTCACCTATGGCGGCGGCAGATCGCTGTTCGGCAACATACCCGGCCTCACCGTGCTGCACGGCGTCGATATCGCGATCGCGCGCGGCGAGACCGTCGGCATTGTCGGCGAGAGCGGATCGGGCAAGACCACGCTCGGGCGCGCGCTGCTGCGCCTCATCGATGTCGCGGATGGCGAAATCCGCTTCGACGGTCAGGATATCACCCGGCTCGACGATACCGCCATGCGGCCGTTGCGGCGGCGGATGCAGATGATCTTCCAGGACCCGATGGCCTCGCTCAATCCGCGCCATTCGATCGGCCGGATTCTGGGCGAACCGCTGCTGCTCCATGGGCTTGCAAAGGACCGCAAGGCTGCGCGAGATCAGGCGGCGGCCATGCTTGCCCGCGTATCGCTGCCGGAAGAGGTGCTGGCCCGCAGTCCTCACGAGCTTTCTGGCGGCCAGCGCCAGCGCATCGGCATTGCCCGCGCGGCCCTGCTGAAGCCCGATTTCGTGCTCGCAGACGAGATCGTCTCCGGCCTCGATGTCTCCACCCAGGCCCAGGTGCTGAACCTCCTGAAGGCACTGAGCGCCGAGATGGGGCTTTCCATGGCCTTCATCAGCCATGATCTCTCCGTCATCCGCGCGGTCTGCGACCGGGTCTATGTCATGCAGTTCGGAAAGATCGTCGAGCACGGGCCCTGCGCCGAAGTCTTCGACAATCCGCAATCGGCCTATACGCGCACGCTGCTCGATGCGATCCCGCTGCCGGAAATCGATCCGGACTGGCTGGACCGGGTGCCGGCCGACGAGGCATAAGGCCGCGACAACCATTGATGCCGGAGGAGAATTCATGAGCGGCTTTCGCAAGACCTGCATTTCGTTTGAACGCGTGATCGGAACCTTTTCGGCGATCCCGCATCCGGTTGCCGTGGAAATCGCGGCGACAAGCGGAGCGGCGTTTCTCTGCATCGACTGCGAACACGCCCAGATCGGCCGCGAACGGGTGGAAGACATGATCCGCGCCGCAGACCTTCACCGCGTGCCTGCCATGGTGCGGGTGCCGGGCCATCAGCCGGAAGCAATTGCAAGCGCGCTCGATGCAGGCGCAGCCGGCGTGCTGGTGCCGCGCGTCTCGACCGCCGGCGAAGCCCGCGCCGCTGTTGCCGCCACGCGGTTTCCCCCCGTTGGCCGCCGCGGCGTCGGACCGGGACGGGCAGCCGGTTATGGCTACCGCATCGCCGAGACCCTGAAATCCGCCAACGAGACCGTGGTGCTCGCGATCCAGATCGAGACCGCCGAGGGTCTTGCCAATGTCGAGGAGATCGCAGCCGTCGAAGGCATCGACGTGATCTTCATCGGCCCCGGCGATCTCTCGGTCGCCATTGATGCCATGGGGCCGGACAATGCCGAAAAGCTCAATGCCGCGATCCGGCAGATTGCAGACACGGCGCGGGCCGCCGGCAAGGCGGTCGGCATCTTCCGTCCAGACGGCTCCGATGTCGCGGCATGGGAAACGGCCGGCATCAGCTTCTACATCATCGGCTCGGATGCAATGATGCTCGCATCCGGCCTCGCAGCCGGTCTCGGCGCGGCGCTGAGGGACTGACCGATCTCAAAGACCGGCGTGACGGTGGGCTTCGGAGAGCGAATTCTCCGACTTGATGTCGCGCGTGATCATCGCCGTCACCGTGCGGGTGACGCCGGGAAGCTGGCTGATTTCCATGCGCAGCAATCGGTCGAGGGCAGCCATGTCTGCGGCCATGATGTGGAGAAGGTAATCGGCCTCGCCCGTGGTGGCATGCGCCCGGCGCACCAGCGGATGGGCGCGCACCTCCCGTTCGAACGGCTCGAACATTTCCGGCCTTATCGACACCTGCACCAGCGCCTCGATGCCGAAGCCCATGCCGGCCGGATCGACCGCGGCGCGGTAGCCCCTGATCAGCCCTTCCGCCTCGAGCGCCTTGACCCTGTTCCAGCAGGGCGTCTTCGAAAGGCCGACGGTTTCCGCAAGCTCGGCAAATGACATGCGGGCGTCTCGCTCCAGAAGCCCGATGATCCTGCGATCGATTTCACTGATGGTCATTCGTTCTGCCTTTTCAACCTCATTGCGAACAACGTACCGAATAATCGCCATGCCGGGCAAGCTTTGAAACAATGTTTGCGGGAAAGCCGGTAACATTGATCAAAAGCAACATTGCGGGAACCCATATGGACAAGCAGCCCTATCACGATCGCATCGAAAATCCGGTCATGCTCGATTACGGCGTCTATCTCAATGTCGAGAAGCTGCTCGACTGTCAGAAGCCGCTCGCCGAAATGGCCAATGCCGACGAGCTGCAGTTCCAGATCGTCCATCAAGTCGAAGAGCTCTGGATGAAGCTGATCGCCTACACGCTGGTCGATGTGATGGATTACATCGAGAAACAGGACACCAACCGGGTTGTGACGCTGATGGGCCGGGTCCACCGGCTGATGCGACTGATGACGGCGCAGCTCGACGTGCTGGAGACCATGTCGCCCAAGGAGTATCAGCAGATCCGGCTGCAGCTCGGCAATGGCTCGGGCCAGGAATCGCCGGGCTTCAAGCTGCTTCTGAGACTGCCGCCCGATCTCTGGCAGATGTTCAAGGCCCATTACCTGACCGCAAAGGGTCTCACCGTGGCCGATGTCTATGACGGCAAATACGACCACGGCGACAGCTATGTCGTGGCCGAGGCGCTGGTGGAATTCGACGAGCTGTTCCAGAAATTCCGCGCCAACCACGTCTACCTCATCCACCGCTCGATCGGGCTCGGCTCGAAATCGCTGAAGGGCCGTCCGGTGGATCTGCTGCAGGCCGGCGCCCGCTACCGCTTCTTCCCCGAACTCTGGGACATCCGCTGCGACATGACCGACGCCTGGGGCGCAAGCTACGGCGTTGTGCGCGAGGCAATCAGCGGGAAGGACAAGGGGTAAAAGGTCTCTCCTCACCCGATCTCTCCCCTCAAAGGGCAGGGCTATCGCATAAGGCGTGGCAGCTTGCTCCCAATACTCTCTCCCGCTTGCGGGAGAGATGCCCCGAAAGGGGCAGTGAGGGTGATGCAGCCTCCCAGAGCTGTGAGGGCGTTCGCGGTGATATGCTCCCCCCTCACTGTCGCTGTCGCGACATCTCTCCCCTCCGGGGCGAGAAGATTGGGGGGCTATGCGGAAAAGTCATATGCGACACCCCTAGAGCGTTTCCGCATTTCATGGAAACGCAAAGGTTGCTCACAAACCTATCCCCGGACGTCATCCTCGGGCTTGACCCGAGGATCTAATCACCTCTCTTTACGAGAGGAGGGTGCGGTGAACAATGATCTGTGTTTAAATGGATTTTCATCCGCCACGCCTGTCGGGCTGACATGTGCTTAGATGCTCGGGTCAAGCCCGAGCATGACGGAGGAGAGTGAGGCGGGTCTGTCAACAATCTGACGTTTCCGTCAAATACAGAACCGCTCTAGCCTCAAGGGGAATTTTGAAGCTGTAACGCTTCTCGAACTGGAAAGCGCGAGGTCTACGGACCGGCAGATTACGCCGGTCGTGCTTTGGCCTTGCGGCGACGCCTGATGCGCGCGCCCAGAATGCCCTCGGGGCGCACCAGCAGGATGACGCAGAGCATGACGCCGATGGCGACGATCTGCAGCGAGGCGGCGCGGGCCTGCTGATCGGTCGGCACCAGCGCCGAGAGCATCGCACCCGATCCCGCCCAGATGGCCCAGACCAGAATACTACCGAGGATGGCGCCGCGATTGCTGCCCGAACCGCCGACGATCAGCATCACCCAGACCTGGAAGGTCAGCGTCGGCAGATAGTTTTCCGGTGCGATGAAGCCGATGAAATGGGCCTGCACCGCGCCCGCAAGCCCCATCACCGCGCCGCCGATGGCAAAGGCCTGGACGCGGTAGAAGCGCGCGCTCTTGCCGAGCGAAACGGCCGCCGTCTCGTCTTCCCGAAGCGCCCTCAGCACCCGGCCCCACGGGCTTTTGGAAAGATGCTCGAGTGCCAGATAGGCAATCAGCGTTACCAGCGCGACAACGCCGAGGATTGCCATGTTGAAGCGGAACGGTGTCGAAGCAAGCTCCGCGAAGGGGCGCGGGATGAAGCCGATGCCGAAGGGGCCGCCGGTAAGGCCCTGGGTATTGAGCGCCACCAGCTGGACCACGACCGCCACGCCAAACGTGGTGATCGCGAGATAATCGGCCTTGAGCCGGAGCGTGGCGAAACCGGTGATCGCAGCCGCAATGCCGGCCGTTACCATCGCCGCCAGCCAGCCAGCCAGGATCGGCCAGTCCAAACCGCCGAAACGGGCAGGATCCGGGGGCGTCGTGAAGATTGCGGAGGTATAGGCGCCGATCGCCACGAAACCCGCAACGCCGACATTGAACAGGCCCGTCAGCCCCCATTGCAGGTTGAGGCCGAGGGTGATCAGCGCAAAGATCAGGGCCGTCGTCAGGAAGAAGGCGCCGTAGCCAACAAGATCAATCATCGTTCCTTCACTCCGAAAAGGCCGATCGGCCTGACAAACAGAACCGCCATCAGGATGATGAACGACACTGCGGCGCGCCATTCCGCGCCGATGAGCTGCACCGCTGCGGCCTCGCTGAGACCGATGATAAGGCCGCCAATGACGGCGCCCGGCACGCTGCCGATCCCGCCGAGGATCGCGGCTGCAAACATGGGCAGAAGCATGTCGAAGCCCATCAGCGGGCGGATCTGCACCAGGATGCCGATCATGACGCCGGCGACGCAGGCAAGCGCGCCGCCCGTCATCCAGGTAAGCCGCACGACATTGCGGACATCGATGCCGACCACTTTCGCAAGCGCCGGGTTCTGGCTGACGGCCCGCATCGAACGGCCGGCATGGGTGCGGGTCATCATCAGATGCACGGCCGTCACCAGCACGACTGTCAGCGCCAGAAGCGCGATCTGATCGGGCGTGATCCTGAGGCCGAAGCCGAGCGGCATGGCGATCTGGATCGCACGGCTGAAATAGGCCGGTCGCGCGGTGAACAGGAATTCCAGCATGTTGCGCAGCGCCATCGAGGCGCCGAAACTTGCCATCACCACGATGATCATCTGTCCCTTGGCCCGAAGCCTCGAAAACAGCACCTTGTCGAGCGCGATCGCCATCAGGCCGATCAGCGCCATCGATATGACGAGCGACAGGATCAGCGGCCAGCCGAAGGAGAGCGGCTTGATCGGCGCCACCTTGCCGACGATCGCCCCGATGATGCCGAGCACGGTGAGCGTCGCGTAAGAGCCCCAGGCCATCAGATCGCCATGGGAGAAGTTCGAAAAACGCAGGATCGAATAGGTCAGCGTCACGCCGATGGCGCCAAGGCCGATCATCGCGCCGTTCAGCGCGCCGTCGATGAGGAATTGCGGGTTCATGCGGGGCTCCCGTCGCGCTTTCCGCGCTGGCCAAGATAAAGTTCGGCGACCACCGGATCATTCCAGAGCTCGGAGGCCACGCCCTCATGCCGGTCCTTGCCTTCCACCAGCACATAGGCGCGATCGCCGATGGCGAGCGCCGCGCGGGCATTCTGTTCGACCAGCAGGATGGTGACACCATGGCCGCGGATTTCGGACAGCATGTCGAAAACCATGGTCACGAATTTGGGCGACAGGCCCGCAGACGGTTCGTCCAGCACCAGAAGCTTCGGCCGCACGATCAGAGCGCGCGCAACCGCCAGCATCTGCCGCTGGCCCCCGGAGAGATTGCCCGCAGCCGTCCGCCGCCGTGCGGAGAGATCCGGGAAGATGTCGTAGATTTCGGCAAGGCCCGGCGCGATGTCCTTCTTCGGCAGGATGGCGGCGGCGAC
This sequence comes from Martelella limonii, assembly GCF_013344475.1. Taxonomy (GTDB): domain Bacteria; phylum Pseudomonadota; class Alphaproteobacteria; order Rhizobiales; family Rhizobiaceae; genus Martelella; species Martelella limonii. Next base: position 44,156 of record NZ_JABUOU010000011.1, read on the forward strand.
CTTCAGATTGTCCTCGATGCTCATCAGCGGAAAGATGTTTTCCGTCTGCGGCACGAAGGCAAGGCCCCGGCGCACCATCTCGTGGGCGGACACATCGGTGATGTCCTCACCGGCAAGATGCACGCTCCCGCCGGATTTCGGCACCAGGCCCGCAATCGCCTTGATGAAGCTCGACTTGCCCGCGCCGTTCGGCCCGAGCACGACGACGATCTCGCCCTGATCGACGCGGATCGACGCGCCGCGCACGATCGGAACGCCCGGCTCGTAGCCGGCGACCAGTTCGTTCACCTGCAATACCGGCCCGCTCATGCGCCACCTCCGAGATAGGCCTCGATCACGCGCGGATCGCGGGAAATTTCATCCGGCGTACCCTCGCAGAGCAGCGCGCCACTCGCCATCACCAGAACCCGGCCGCAGAGCCGGCTGACCATGTCGATATTGTGCTCGATCAGCAGGAACGAGATGCCACGGGCGTTGATCTCGCGGATACGGTCGATGATGACTTCCAGCAGCGTGGCGTTGACGCCGGCGGCCGGCTCGTCGAGCAGCATGATCGAGGGATCGGCCATCAGCACGCGGGCAAGCTCGAGCAGCTTGCGCTGGCCGCCGGAAAGCACCTTGGCGGGCTCGTTTTCGAGATGGGACAGCATGACGAAGGCGATCAGCTCGCGGGCCTTTTCGCGGGCACGCCGCTCTTCGGCCGCCACCTTCTTCGGCATCAGGAAATTGGCGATCACGCCCTCGCCGGTCTGGCTCTGGCGGGCGAGCATGACATTGTCGATCAGGCTCAACTCGGGAAAAGGACGCGGGATCTGGAAGGTGCGGCCCAGCCCGTGGCCGATTCGGCGCCAGGCATTCTGGCCGGAAACCTCGCGCCCATGGATCGCAATGCTGCCGGAAGTCGGTTTCTGGCTGCCGGCGACGAGATCGAACATCGTCGTCTTGCCCGCGCCGTTCGGACCGATCAGGCCGAGGATCTCGCCCTTTTTCAGCGCGAACGAAACGTCGTTGACCGCCAGCAAGCCGCCATAATTCTTGGCCGCATGGCTCACCGTCAGGACATGGTCCGGTCCTGCCCGGCCATTTTCATCTGTCATCATTCCCCTTGCCCGCTTCGAGCTAATTTTGATCTGTGATCACACTTGTTTTGATCACGATATTCAGGTTTAAATATTCCCGCAACAAAAAATGCTGGCGGGGGACAATGAAACAGAGCCTGGCAAGGACGGATGGCGAGGGATTGAGGCTTTTGCCGGTGGAGCGGGAAACCGTTCAGGACCGCGTCTACAAGGAGCTGCGCCGCGCGCTGATCGCCGGCCTGTTCGAGCCCGGACAGGTGCTGACCATACGCGGTCTCGCCGATGCGATGATGACCAGCACCATGCCGGTGCGTGAAGCGCTGGGAAGGCTCGTCACCGAAAAGGCGCTGGAGGCGCTGCCGCAGCGTTCCGTCCGGGTGCCGCCCGTTACGCTGGAGCGGGTCGACGACCTGCTCAAGACGCGCATCCTGATCGAGGGGGAGGCGATAGCGCTTGCCTGCCCGCGTATGACCGGACGCGATATCGCCGAACTCAACCTGATCCTTGCCGAATGGGGCGAGCCGCAAGATCTCAGCGTGCCGAGCGACTTCGACCGGGAATCGACGCTGAACCAGAAATTCCACTTCGCGATCTATCGCTGCAGCGGCTCTTCGGTGCTGTTGCCGATGATCGAGAGCCTGTGGCTGCAATCCGGACCCTGCACGCGATCGGCGGCCTATGCCTTCTCGCGCGCGGCCAAGGACCGCACCAGCCCGGATGTCGGCTATTATCACCGCGCCATGGTCGAAGCGCTTGAAAGGCGCGACGCAGACGCCGCGCGTCAGGCGCTCGTGACCGATATCAGCCGCCCCTTCACCTTTCTCAGCGCGCAGCTTCAAGAAACAGCGAGTACTCCATGACAGACCGCATGATCCATATCCGCGAAACCGTTTCCGGCCTCGATATCAAGGCGCCTCTCCTTTCCGGCAGGGCACCGGAAAACGCCGCCTTCTTCTGGGACTATCTTGCAGAAGAGCGCACCGTGGGCGGCATGCATGCGATGTGGACGGGACCGGAAATCTCCTGCCCGATCCCCGCCGCCCATCTGGAAGGCGCTCGCTACGCAAAGCCGCTGCCGCCGGAGAATGCCACGCTCAACCCGCAGCCCGGCGACATCGTGCTCAGCTATGTGCCGGAACGGATGTGGGGCGGCAGCCCCAACCCGATCTTCGATATCGGCCTGTTTTACGGACCGGGCGCCAGGCTTCTGTTCCCCATCGGCTGGCTTGCCGGCAGCGTGGTTGCGAAGGTGCCTGCAGCCGACCTTGAGGGCTTTGCCACGGCCTGCGGCACGATCCGCAGAAACGGCGCCTGCGAGGTCATCTTCTCAAGGAGCGGCGGATGAGCGACGACAGTTTCGAGCTCTACGATCTGAGGGTCGAGGCGATCGTGCCCGAGGGCAAGCCGATCTATTGCGGCGCAAGGCCCGGCGATCATTTCGAACTGCGCGGCGAAATGCTGCATATGCCGGATGGCCAGGGCTTTTCGATCTATTCGCTTTCCGCCGTGCTGCCGCTGCTCGCCGCCAAGCAGCGCGACACCCACAGAAATGACTGGATGACCTCGGACGCCGAGATCGCCTGCCCCGATCCCAATTGCGCAAGCCGGCTGAAGATTACCCGGATCGGCCGCCGCCGCTTCAGCCACGCCGAGACCACTGCCGTAGCCCTGCCGAAGGATGACGCATGACCAACACAACATTCGAACTCGCGCCCGGCTATACCATTCCCCGCGTGATCCGCGGCGGCTGGCAGCTTGCCGGCGGCCACGGTGAAATCGACCGGTCAAGTGCCGTAGACGATCTGATTGCCGCCTTCGATGTCGGCATCACCACCTATGACTGCGCCGATATCTATACCGGAGTCGAGGCGCTGATCGGCGCTGCACGGGAGAAGCTGAAACGGGAACGCGGCGCGGCGGAAGCTCTACGGATGCAGGTCCACACCAAGCTGGTGCCGGATCTCGACGTGCTGCCGGTGATCAGCCGCGACTATATCCGCGGCATTGTCGACCAGTCGCTTGGGCGCCTCAAGACCGACCGGCTGGACCTCGTCCAGTTTCACTGGTGGGATTATGCCCATCCCCGCTACATCGATGCGATGCACTGGCTTCTGGAATTGAAGGGCGAGGGCAAGATCCGCAATATCGGCACCACCAATTTCGACACCGAGAGGCTTTCCGCAATCATCGAAAGCGGCATCCCGCTGGTGAGCCAGCAGCTGCAATATTCCGTGCTCGACCAGCGCCCGGCCGGGCCGCTGACGGCGCTGGCGGAGGAAAAGGATTTCCGCTTCCTCTGTTACGGTTCGGTCGCCGGCGGCTTCCTGTCCGATAAATGGCTTGGCGTTGCCGAGCCCGACATGCCGCTCGAAAACCGCTCGCTGGTCAAGTACAAGCTGATCATCGACGATCTCGGCGGCTGGGACTATTTCCAGGCGCTGCTTGCAGCGCTGCGCGCCGTTGCGGACCGCCACGACACCGATATCGCCACCATCGCCAGCGCCTTCATGCTGACGCGTCCGCGCGTTGCCGCCGTCATCGTCGGCGCCCGCAACCGCGCCCATGCGGAAGCGAATGCGCGGATCATGGAAATCGCGCTCACCGATCAGGACATTGCCGAAATCGAGGCCGTCATGGCGACGGCGACGCCGCTTGAAGGCGATGTCTATACGCTGGAGCGCGACCGCACCGGCCGGCATGGCAACATCATGCACTACAACCTCAACGACGGCAGGGTGTAGCGCCGCCAGACATACCGGCGGCCAGAGCCTGGCGGCCGCCGGAACAAGACAGGCAGAACCGCAATTTTGAACGTCCATTCCATAAAAGGGGAACGACAATGAAAAGGACATTTGCATATCTGACCACCGCCCTCGGGCTGGTGATGGCCGTAGGCCACGCCAACGCTGCCGATTGCGAGATCACCGTCGGCATGGTGATGGAACTGACCGGCCCCGCCGGCGAATACGGCCAGGCCGGCGCCAAGTCGGTCGAGATGGCATTCAACGATATCAACGAGGCCGGCGGCGTGCGCGGCTGCGATCTCGTGACCGACACACGCGACAGCCAGAGCCAGGGCAATGTCGCCGTCGATTCCGCCACCCAGTTGGTTCAGGTCAAGAAGGTGCCGGTCATCATCGGCGGCATCATCTCGTCGGTCTCGATCCCGATCCTCACCTCCGTCACCGGTCCGGCGAAGGTGGTGCAGGTCTCGCCCGCCTCGTCCTCGCCGACGCTGACGGCGCTCGGCCGCGAGGGCAAGACCAACGGCATCTTCTTCCGCACCATCACATCCGATGCGCTGCAGGGCGTGGCGGCGGCCAAATACGCCATGGATCAGGGCCTCACCAAGCTTTCGATCATCTACGTCAACAACGACTTCGGCGTGAACATGTTCAAGGAGTTCTCCCGCGCCTATGAGGCCCTTGGCGGCGAGATCGTTGCCGAAACGCCCTATAACGAGAAGCAGTCGAGCTACCAGTCGGAAGTCACTGCCGCACTCGAAGGCAATCCGGATGCGCTCTACCTGATCTCCTATCCGATCGACGGCGCCACGATCGCACGCTCCTGGATCTCGCAGGGCGGCCCGCAGAAATTCCTGCTCAATGACGGCATGAACAGCCCGGACTTCATCGAATCCGTCGGCGCGGACTATCTGAACGACGCCTATGGCACCTCGTCCGGCACCAATCCGACCCAGTCGACGGAATATTTCAACGCCAATTACGAGGCGTTTTCCGGCGGCATCGCGCCCACCAACCCGGCCGCCGACCGCTCCTATGATGCCGGTGCGATCGTGGGCCTTGCGATTGCCGCTGCGGGCTCGGAAGACCCGGCCGCGATCCGCGATGCGATCTACAAGGTCACCGATCCTGAGGGCGAGCCGATCTTTGCCGGTAAGGAAGAGTTCGAAAAGGCGCTCGCGCTGATCAAGGACGGCAAGACGATCCGCTACGAGGGCGTCATCGGCCCGGTCAGCTTCGACCAATATGGCGACATCACCGGCCCGTTCCGCCTCTGGAAGATCACCGACGGCAGCGTGGAGACTGTTGGCGAGATGACCACGGACGACGTCGCCAAGCTGCAGAGCGAACTCGAATAGTTCAGGCCTGTGCAGAGAAGGGCGTCGGGTCTCCGGCGCCCTTCAGGCTGCTGAAAAATCACCAAGCTTTGACCATCGTGTGTCATCGCCCCTTCGTTCTTGTGTCATGCTCGGACCGAGCATCCGGGCGAGTTAACGCGCTGAATTTGCAAGATTTATAACGAGACTTCGCCGGGCGGCCTGGATCCTCGGGTCAAGCCCGAGGATGACCCCGGGGGACATTTGTCAACAAGCTGAAGGGCGTCGGGTCTCCGGCGCCCTTTTTTTGCTGCCAGAAAATGCAGGTAAATAACTGCCCTTTACATGCAGGCAAATACCTGCATAATGAAGCGTGTTGAAAGTGAGACCCATGGATACCGATACCGTTTTCAAGGCCCTGGCCGATCCGACACGCCGCAAGCTGCTCGACCTCTTATGCGCGCAGAACGGACAAACGCTTGGCCAGCTTTGCGAACACCTCGACATGACCCGCCAGTCGGCGACCCAGCATCTGGGCCTGCTGGAGGCCGCAAATCTGGTCTCGAGCACCCGGCGCGGGCGCGAAAAGCTGCATTTCATCAACCCCGTGCCGCTCTACGAAGTCTATGAGCGGTGGATCCGCAAATTCGAACATCAGCGGCTCACCCTGCTGCATGATCTCAAGACAGAACTCGAAGGAGACAGCAAATGAACGAAGAGAAGACCAGTTTCGTTTACGTGACCTACATCGTCTCGACACCCGAGAAAGTGTTCGAGGCGATCACCAAGCCGGAGATGGCAAGCCGCTACTGGGGACACGAAAACGTTTCCGAGTGGAAGCAGGGTTCAAGCTGGCAGCACGTCAGGGCGAATGAGACACGAAAGGTCCAGCTCGTCGGCAAGGTCATCGAGATCAACCCGCCGTCCCGCCTCGTCATCAGCTGGGCCAATGAATCGCAATCGGCCGATCCCGAGGCCTACAGCCGGGTGACTTTTGAAATCGAACCCTATGACGACATGGTGCGGCTCACTGTAACCCATGACGATCTGGTGGTCGGCAGCGGCATGGCCAACGGCGTCATCAAGGGCTGGCCGATCGTGCTGTCCAGCATGAAATCCTATCTGGAAACCGGCCAGGGCCTCGACATCTTCGCCAAGCCGAAAGCGGCCTGAGCCAGCTGTCGCAGGTCATCTTTCTCCGGCGCGGCTTGCAAAGGCACCCGCATCAATGGCCGCGGCCGGGGTCTCCGGCGCGCCGCTCCGGAACCAGCATCCGCCTTCATAACCTGTGCGCAGACAATCACCCCGGAGGCAAAACTAATAGTTGAACTTTAAAATACTCTGTGATCAAATAATCAAAACAACAAAATATGCTGGCGGCGGTGCGCGTCGCCAGCCGGGAACGACACAGGAAAATCCATGAACCGGCAGACCGAATCCACCCCGCTCAGCAACGGCTTTCCCGTCGAGGAGATCCGGAAACAGTTTCCTGCCATCGTCAAGGCCGGTGAGTTCATCTTTCTCGAAAACGCCGGCGGCTCCCAGGTGCCCCAGAGCGTCGTTGACGCCGTCACCAACCACCTGATCGATGCCAATGTCCAGCGGATGGCGAGCTATGAGCACAGCGCCCGCGTGGATGCCGGCCTCGAGGCCGCCCGCGAAAGCGTTGCCATTTTGATCAATGCCTCTCGGCCGGAGGAGATCTCCTTCGGGCTCAACGCCACCTCCTTCATCCGCCTCGTCAGCCTCGGCATCGCCAAGATGCTCGACACCCGCAACGAGATCGTGGTCACCGACATGGATCACGACGCCAACATCGCCACCTGGATGGCGCTGGAGGCGAACGGCGCGAAGATCGTCTGGTGGCATATGCGCGAGGATGGCACGCTTGATCCCGAAGATCTGAAACCGCTGGTCAACGATCGCACCCGGCTCGTTGCCTGCACCGCAACCGCGCATTCGATCGGCACGATCGTCGATGTTGCCGCCGTCTCCCGCATCGCCCATGAAGCAGGCGCCGAAGTGTTCATCGACAGCGTCCATTTCGGTCCGCACGGGCTGATCGACGTTCAGGCCTGGGACTGCGACTATCTGGTCTGCTCCGGCTACAAGAATTTCTCGCCCCATATGGGCTTTCTCTGGGGCCGGTATGAAGCGCTCTGCGCGCTGCCCACCTTCAAGGAAGACTTCATTCCGGACGTTCCTCCCTACAAGATCGAGGTCGGCACCTTCCCGTATGAAAACGTCGCCGGCATGGATGCGGCGGTGCGCTATCTCGAAAGCGTGGGCGAACGCTTTCTCGCCGGCGGCACACATACGCGCCGAGAGGCGATCATCGCGGCGATGGCGGCGATCCGCGATTACGAACGCATCCTGATGGCCGAGATGATCGCCGTGCTGAAGCGCCATGACGCCGTGATCTACGGCATTTCCGACGAGGCCAATTTCGACCGCCGGGTGCCGACGATCTGCTTCAACATTCCCCATCTTGCACCGAAGACGCTGTCTGAAGAAATGGGCAAGGCGCGCATCGGCATCCGCGACGGCCACATGTTCGCGCCGCGCCTGATGAAGCGGCTCGGCCTTTCGATGGATACGGGCGCCGTGCGCGTCTCGCTGCTCCACTACAACACGCTTGCAGAAATCCGACGCTTTGACAAAGTGCTGGGCGAGATCATCGCGGCCCATGCAGGCTGAAGCGTTGCGACAAGGGCGGCGTTTGAAGCGCGCCGCCACTCATCCGCCTGCGCAACAGCATGCGGGTTCCACCAGAGGGAGAATGATAAAATGATGCTTACCCGTCGCCACGTCATCATGCTCGCAACGGCATTCGGCCTTGCCGCCGGCAGCCTTTCGGCTGCATCCGCCGAAACGATCGCGATCGGCGCCTACCCCAGCAATCCGCCTTTCGAATTCAAGGATGCCAGCGGCAGCTTTGAAGGCTTCGAGGTCGATATTGCCACCGAAGCCGCCAAGCGCGCCGGCTTCGAGCCGGAAATTGCCGATTACGGCTTCCAGGCGCTGTTTGCCGCCACCACGTCCGGCCGGATCGATGTCGCGATCTCCTCGATCACGATCACGGCCGAGCGCCTCCAGTCGCAGTCCTTCACCCAGCCCTATTACGATTCCGACATGGGCATCGCGGTCAAGGAAGGCGTCACGCTTTCCGGAACCGAGGGCCTGAAGGGCAAGGCCGTCGGCGTGCTATCCGGCTCGACCGGCGAGAAATGGGTGAAGGAAAACGAGACCGCGCTCGGCATCAAGGCGGTCAAGGGCTACAACGCCCAGCAGGACATGTTCCTCGACCTCGGCGCCGGCCGGGTCGATGCCGTGGTCTCCGACGTGCCCGGCATGGAGTACCTGTTCACCAAGATGAAGGGCTTCGAAGTTGCCGACCGGATCAAGACCGGCGAGCAATACGGGCTGATGATGGCGAAGGATTCGCCCAAGCTCGACGCCATGAACGAGGCGATCACGACGATGAAGGAAGACGGCACCATGGCCAAGATCCACGAAAAGTGGTTCGGCTCCGAGCCGCCGGCCGGGTCTTCGACCGTCACCGTCTTCGCGATGCCCTGACGGATTGGGGGCGTGGCTGAAGCCGCGCCCCTTTTTCCTGCTGCCGCCCAAAGCCCCTGACGGGCGCCGTCCCGCGCCGGGGCGCGCGCGCTGTTTCATGCGCATATTACCGGGAGTTGCCGCCCATGACACTGGTCGAAACCTTCTTCAACACCGAGGTTCTGGTCGCGAGCATTCCGCTCCTGTTGCGCGGCCTCAGGAACACGCTGGTTCTCGGCATCCTTGCCATCATCTTCGGCGTCAGCACAGGCCTCCTGATCTGCGTCCTGCGCCTTTATGCGCCGAAACCGATCCGGTTTCTGACGGTCGCCTATATCGATGTGTTCCGCGCCATGCCGGTGCTTGTGGTGCTGATCCTCGTCTACTACGCGCTGCCCTTCGTCGGCATCCGCTTTTCCGCCTGGACCTCCGCGATCCTGTCCTTCTCGCTGGTGATGGCTGCCTATTCGGCGGAAGTGTTCCGCTCCGGCATCGAAAGCGTTCCGAACGGCCAGTTCGAGGCAGCAGCAGCCCTCGGCCTGCCCTTTCCGATCACGCTCTGGAAGGTGATCCTGCCGCAGGCGATCCGGATCGTCATTCCGCCGACCACCAGCAATTGCGTATCGATGTTCAAGGATACCGCGCTCGCCTCCACCGTGGCGCTGCCGGAACTTCTCAAACAGGCGCAGGACCAGCAGGCCTTCTATGCCAATCCAACGCCGCTGATCGGCGCTGCGATCATCTATCTTCTCTTCCTGCTGCCACTCGTGCGGCTGGTCGGCGTGCTGGAGCAGCACTTCCGCAGGGCGAAAACCCGCTAAAACGGGGCATACGCTTGACATTGACGGCCCCTGCCCCGACAGACGAAGAGCGCCAATCAAGAGAGATGCACGATGATCGAAAGAGGACTTTCCAAGGTTTCCTCAAGAGTGACGGTTCAGGACGGGGTCTATGAGCAGTTGCGACACGCGCTGATGTGGGGCCAGTTCGAGCCCGAACAGGTCACCACCATCTCCTCGCTCGCCGCCGAATTCGGCACCAGCCACATGCCGGTGCGCGAAGCCCTCAGGCGGCTTGCTGCCGAAAAGGGACTGGAAATCAGCCGCAGCGGCTCTGCCCGGGTGCCGGCGGTATCGCGCGAGCGGCTCGACGATCTCTGCCGCGCGCGCAAGGCGATCGAGGGTCTGGCGACCAAGCTTGCCGCAACGCGGATGACCGCAGAAGACATCGCGCTTTGCCTGAGGCTTGCCAAGGAGCACGAAACCCTCGGCAAGCAGGGCCAGGTCTACGATATGCTGCGCAAGAACCAGGAATTCCACTTCGCGATCTATGAACGCTCCGGCTCGGAAGTGCTGCCGCAGATGATCGAGACGCTGTGGCTCAGGCTTGGTCCCTACATGCGCATCCTCTCCGACCTCGTGGTCCGCCAGATCAACGAGGGCACAATCCACCCCTATTCGACCTATCACTACGAGATGATCGAGGCCTTCAAGGCCGGTGAGGCTGAGCGGGCCGGAGAGCTGATGGTGAAGGACATCGACTCGACCCAGGTTCTCCTGCAGGAAATGTGCCCGGCCTGAGCTTCGGCATAGGCAGAACGTCTTCTTTCGAGCGCTCAGAATGACGGCGGCGTACAGGCGCTGACGACAACGCACCGCCCGTTTCGCAGCGCCCTGAAACGGTGCGGTCGGCGGCTCTTGAACAGATAGGCATCGCCCGGTCCGAGGATCTTGCGCTCGCCTTCCACCGTCAGTTCCAGATGGCCCTCGATGACGATGCCCGCCTCCTCGCCATCATGGCTCAGCATCACCCGGCCGGTATCGGCGCCAGGCTCGTAGACCTCGTAGAGCATCTGCAGGTCATGGCCGAGAAGATTGCCGCCGACCTGTCTATAGGAGATGCGGCCCCTGCCGATCTCGACCAGCTCCTCCGCCTGATAGAATACCCTGTCCTTTCGCTCCGGCTCATAGGCGAAGAACTCCGACAACCCGATCGGAATGCCGTCGAGCACGCGTTTCAGCGCGCTGAGCGAGGTATTGATCTTCGCCGCTTCAAGCTGGGAGATGAAACCGTTGGTGACGCCGGCGCGGCGCGCGAGCTCGCGCTGCGAATAGCCGTGGGCCTCGCGCACCGCCCTGAGTCTCACGCCGACATCGATGGAGAGCGCATCCGTGTTCTGCATGTTTACGATTGTAAACACAACGATTTCATTTTCAATGAAAACAAGGACCTACCGCAGAAAACAAACAGACTTTTCTCCGCTCGCAATCGGTGCGCAAATCGCTGCAAAGGAGAACGCTCATGAACATACGCACGAACCAGGCGCTCGACGCCTACTGGATGCCCTTCACCGCCAACCGCCAGTTCAAGGAAACGCCGCGCATGCTGGTTGGCGCGCGCGGCATGCATTACCGCAGCGAAGACGGGCGCACGATTCTCGACGGCACCGCCGGGCTCTGGTGCTGCAATGCCGGCCATGGCCATCGCAGCATTGCAGAGGCCGTGATGCGCCAGCTTGAGGAGATGGATTATGCGCCCTCTTTCCAGATGGGCCACCCGGCGGCCTTCGCCTTCGCCGAACGGCTGAAGGCACTTGCGCCGGAAGGCTTCGACCATGTGTTCTTCACCGGCTCCGGATCGGAATCGGTTGACACGGCGCTCAAGATCGCGCTCGCCTATCACCGCGTCCGGGGCGAAGCATCGCGCACCCGGCTGATCGGCCGCGAGCGCGGCTATCACGGTGTCGGCTTCGGCGGCATTTCGGTTGGCGGCATCGTCAACAACCGCCGCCATTTCGGCGCGCTTCTGACCGGTGTCGATCACCTGCCGCACACGCATGACCTTGAAGCCAACGCCTTCACCCGCGGGGAGCCGGAGACGGGCGCAACGCTTGCCGACGATCTGGAGCGGATCGTGGCGCTGCATGGCGCGGAAACGATCGCGGCCGTGATCGTCGAGCCGGTTGCCGGTTCGACAGGCGTGCTGATTCCGCCGAAGGGCTATCTGGAAAGGCTGCGGGCGATCTGCGACCGGCACGGCATCCTGCTGATATTCGATGAAGTGATCACCGGTTTCGGCAGGCTCGGCACGCCGTTCGCGGTCGACTATTTCGGGGTGAAGCCTGATCTCTACACCACCGCCAAGGGCATCACCAACGGCACGGTGCCCATGGGCGCAGTCTTTGCGCAGAACCACATCCACGACGCCTTCATGACCGGCCCTGAAGAAACGATCGAGCTCTTCCACGGCTATACCTATTCCGGCCATCCGGTGGGATGCGCGGCCGGCATGGCGACACTCGACATCTATGAAAGCCAGGGCCTCCTGACCCGCGCCGCAAGCCTTTCAGCACCCTTCGAAGACGCCGTCCATTCGCTTCGCGATGCGCCCTTCGTCAAGGATATCCGCAATCTCGGCCTGATGGCCGGCATCGAACTCCAGTCGCGCGACGGCGCCGTCGGCAAGCGCGCCTATGAGACCTTCGTGAAATGCTTCGAGGCGGGGCTCCTGATCCGGGTCACCGGCGACATCATCGCGCTCTCGCCGCCGCTGATCGTCGAGGAAGACCAGATCGGGCAGATGGTGGCAACGCTTCGCAGCGTGCTTTCGACCATCGAATAGCAACAGGACCCCGCTTGTAAAAACCCGATCCGCAGGCGAAAAACAGCCTGCGGATCGATTGCCGTCGTGGCTTCATCCAACCGTCAACGATTGCCGCTATTCACCGCGGCGCACGCCAGCGATGAAAGCGACACGGACCCCATGACAGACGGACTTTACCTTGAGCACAACGGCCGTCGCACACGGCTGAAATGGCATCAGCTGCGCCGCCGGCTTGCTGATCCGGTATTTTCGCCCGCCGTCATGGCGCAAGGTTTCGAGACCGGCGCATCGATGGAGATCGACCTCAGGGTGCGCGCCGATTTCGGCTTTGCCGTCATTCACGACGCCACGCTTGAACGCGAGACCAGCGGCCACGGCCCCGTTTTCGCCCATGAGCGCGCAGACCTTGCTGCCCTCCGCTACCGCGACAGTGGCGAGGCGCTGACCCTTTCCGAAGATCTCGGCCGCATGCTGCGCAGCGCGCACCCCGACACCGTCCTGCAGTTCGACATGAAATCGGGGCTCTCCGAAATCGGCGAGGCGGGGCTTTCCCACCTTGCCGACATCATCGGCGTAAACGGGAAAAACGTCATCGTGTCGGCGAAAGATCTTCAGCTGATGACCGCCATGCGCGACAGGCTGCCGGGGGTTGCGCGCGGCATCGACCCGTCGGACGAGATTGAGGAAGCGTGGCAGGACGGCGGCCTTTCTGCCGCGAGGGAAGCGCTTTCGCGCGCGCTTCGCGCGCCAACCGATGCCGGAACGATCTATCTGCACTATCCGCTGATCCTGAGGGCCGACGATCAGGGCTTCGACATGATTGCCGCCTGCCATGAGGCCGGCCTTCTGGTTGACGCCTGGACCTTCAACCCGGCCGATCCGGACGCCGGACTGGCGGCCCAGGAACGCGCCACGATCCGCCGCCTCGTTGCCTGCGGCGCCGACCAGATCACCACCGATGAAGCGCTCCTGATTGCCGCAAGTTTCCAAGCCGAGGGATAGCGGCGTCGCGCCGGGACGGGCCGGAGCCGGCCGGGATGATACGCCCGCTAGGCGGAGACTGCGCCCGCGCGGCCGGCGATGTCGAGCGTCGCGCCGCCTGCCTCAAGCGCGGCAAGCACCTCCGGCGCCGCTGCCTCGTCAAGGACGATCCGGTCGAAATCGGCAAGGCCCGCAAACAGGCAGAGCGACCTTCTGGGAAACTTGGTGCAGTCCGCCACCAGAACGCAAACCTCTCCCGCCGCCACAAAGGCCCGCTTGATTTCGGCAAGCTCGGCCGATGTGTCGGACACGCCCTCCGCACTGCCCGCATGTGTGCCCACGAATGACAGATCGGCGCGGATGCGGGCAATCCCTGAAAGCGCCTGCGCGCCCATCAGGGTTGTCGTGCCGGGACGAACCCGTCCGGCGAAGACATCGACGGAGACCCTTTCCGATGCCGACAGTAGCTCCGCGATCGCAATGTCGTTGGTAAAGGCTGCAAAGGGGATATTGCGCGCGAGCGCCGCCCGGGCAACCGCGCGCGTGGTCGTGCCGCTGTCGAACAGCACGGTCTGTCCCGGCACAATCAGCTCCGCCGCATGCCTGCCGATCACCGCCTTGGCATCGGCCGCAAGCTCGGAGGCGATTGCGTTGCCCGGCTCGAAGCGCATCGCGTCCGCGGGATTGAGAACCGCCCCGCCATGGGTGCGCGTCACCGGACCGATCTCGGCCAGATGATCGATGTCCCGCCGGATCGTCGAAACCGATGTGTCGAGGCGGTCGGCAATGTCGCCGAGCGAGGCGAAGCCTTCCTCCCTCAGGATCTCGATGATGCGCGCCAGGCGCCGGGCCTTCAACAAGGGATCACTCCTGCAAGAAATCTACCACAGCTTTCCAACATAACGCGAAACGGGCCTGAACTTGCCATAATTTGATATTTACCTTCCATTTTCCACCGGAATGTGCCATTTCGGTGCCTCAAGACCGGGCAGGAGAGGAATCTGCGATGAAAACGAGAATTGGCGTCACCATGGGCGATGTCTGTGGCATAGGGCCGGAGGTCATTGCCCGCGCCGTGGTTGATCCGGACGTGCTTGAATCGGCCGAGATCGTCGTGATCGGCGATGCGAAAGCCCTTGCCCGCGCACGCGATATCGTCGGCGCGTCTTTCGAGATCGTGCCCTTCCGTCCGGGCGCCGATATCCCGGACGTGCCCGTGGGTTCGGTCGCCTGCGCGGATCCCGAACTTGACGTTTCGGACCTCGCCTATGGCAAGGTCGATGCGCGTGCGGGGGACGCCGCCTACCAGTTTTTGAAGGCCGCCGTCGAGATGGCCAAGGCCGGACAGATCGACGCCATCGCCACCGCCCCCCTCAGCAAGGAAGCGCTTCACGCCGGCGGCCACATCTATCCCGGCCATACCGAAATCCTTGCCGATCTCACCGGCACCGAAACCTATTCGATGATGCTGGCCACGCCGAAGATGAAGGTCATTCATCTCACCACCCATATCGGCCTGATCGAGGCAATCCGCCGGATCACGCCCGAGCGGACCTATCAGGTGATCAGGCTTGCCCATGACACGCTGTCGCGGGCCGGTAACCCGAAGCCCCGGATCGCCGTCTGCGGCATCAATCCGCATGCCGGCGAAAACGGCCTGTTCGGAGAAGGCGAGGAAGAGGAAAAGCTGATCCCCGGCATCGAGCGTGCGGTCGGCGAAGGCATCGACGCCAGCGGCCCGTTTCCCGCCGATACGCTGTTCTACCGCGCCTCGCGCGGCGATTTCGATGTGGTTATCGCGTGCTACCACGACCAGGGCCACGCCCCGGTGAAGGTCATGTCCTTCGACGAGGGCGTCAACATCACCGTTGGGCTGAAGGGCGGCGTGATCCGCACCTCCGTCGACCACGGCACGGCGTTCGACATTGCCGGCAAGGGGATTGCACGCGCGCAGAGCATGGTTGCGGCAATCCGCTATGCCGTGGAACTGGCGCCGCAGCGCGAAAAGGCCTGAAGGGATTGAACGGCAAGGCCGAACGGCCTCAGGCCTTGCCGGCCTCCCAGCCAAGCATGGCGCGCTTGCGCGTCACGCCCCAGTGATAGCCCGTGAGCGCGCCGGATTTGCCGAGCGCGCGGTGGCAGGGCACCACGAAGGAGACCGGGTTTCGGCCGATGGCGGCGCCAACGGCGCGCGAGGCCTTCGGGCAGCCGATCTCGGCTGCGATATCGGAATAGGACTTGGCCTTGCCGAACGGTATCTTCAAAAGCGTTTCCCAGACCTTGATCTGAAAATCCGTTCCGATCAGGACCACCTTGAGCGGACGGTCGGACGACCATTCCGCGGGGTCGAATATGCGCTTGGCATAGGCCGCCGTTGCCTGCTGGTCCTCCACGTAGCGCGCCTTCGGCCAGCGCGCCGACATGTCCTCGAACGCGGTCTGCTCCTTGCCCTCGTCGGCAAAGGCGACGCCTGCAAGGCCGCGATCGGTGATCATCACCAGCGAGCGTCCGAAGGGTGAGGGATGGAAGCCGTGGCGGATCACCAGCCCCTCGCCGCCGCTCTTCCATTCGCCCGGCGACATCGCCTCATGGGTGACGAACAGGTCATGCAGCCGGCCGGGGCCGGAAAGGCCCAGCTCATAGGATGTGTCGAGCAGCGGCAGCTGCTCGCGGCCGAGAAGCGTCTTGGCATGATCGAGCGTGATCGCCTGAAGGAATGCCTTGGGTGAGAGCCCGGCCCAGCGGGTGAAGGTCTTCTGCAGCCCGGTCGGCGACATGCCGAGCTCACCGGCAATGGTTTCCAGTCCCGGCTGGTCGCGATAGTCCTCGCTCAGCATGGTAATGACCTTGCGGACCGTTTCGTAATCGTGACCGCCAGGCGTCACGTCAACGGCGCTTTCGGAAATGGTGTCAAACAGGGCGTTCATCGGCTTCGGGCTCCTTCTTGACGCCAAGCAAGCCCTGTTTTCGCGGTGTCCGCCACCCGATTCTTGCCCCGCGCGCTCATATGCGCTGTTTTACGGTGGCAAGAGCCTGGCGAAAGGCACTGGCAAAGCTCTCCCGGTCATCCGGATTGAGAAAGGCGCCGATTTCCGTCCGCTGTCCACCGCCTGCAAGCGCCATCCGGGTGATCCCGAATTCGGCGTGTCGGTCGACGGTGAAGCGGGTCCAGAACGGATTGTAGTGCACCTCGAACCGCCTGCCGGAAGGCGTGACCTTCGTCACCGACACATCGAGCCTGGAGACAGACACCAGTTCGCGCGTGAGCGCGGCCCGATAGGAGAGCCTGAAGGCGAGATAGAGACCCGCAAAGGCCGCAAGGCAATAGAGCACGATCGGCCAGGCGCCATTGGCCGCGAAATAGATCACATTGGGCACGAAGCCAAGCGCCGCCAGAAAAAGCAGCACGCAAAACCCCTTGCGCCCTAAAGAGCGATGGGGGAAAAGTTCAGCCGAAAAGACCGGCTTGTCATCAGGCGCTTCGGTCATCGCGCGGCGGGCCAGATTGAACATGACAAAAACCAAGACCACAGTCAGCACCCAAAGGCGCAAAAAGTCAAACGTGTCGAAACGCACAGCCTATAGCAGGGAAGAGATCGAGGAGATTTTCCGGAGGTTTTCGATCCAGCGGCCGGAGCCCAAGGGCGAGCTCGAACACACAAACCCCTTCACCCTGCTGGTGGCGGTTGCCCTTTCCGCCCAGGCCACCGATGTCGGCGTCAACAAGGCAACGCGCGCGCTGTTTGCAGACGTGGAAACCCCGGAACAGATGGTGGAGCTCGGCGAAGAGCGGCTGATTGACCATATCAAGACGATCGGGCTCTACCGGAACAAGGCGAAGAATGTGATCGCGCTCAGCCAAAAGCTGATCGACGACTTCGGCGGCGCGGTGCCGCGCACGCGCGAAGAGCTGGTGACGCTGCCGGGCGTTGGCCGCAAGACCGCCAATGTGGTGATGTCGATGGCGTTCGGTGAGGCGACGATCGCCGTTGATACGCACATTTTCCGGATCGCCAACCGCCTCGGTCTCGCGCCGGGCAAGACGCCGGATCAGGTCGAGGAAAAGCTCGAAAAGATCATTCCCGACCAATACCTGTTCCACGCCCACCACTGGCTAATCCTGCACGGCCGCTACGTCTGCAAGGCCCGCAAGCCGGACTGTCCGGCCTGCGTGATCGCCGATATCTGCAAGGCCGCAGAAAAGACCTCCGAGATGCCGGCGCCGCTGGTGCCGATCGAGACGGACTGATTGGCTTTCTACCGGCCAAATGGAACGCCGCGTTTGAACGTCCCTAGATCGCGTTCGCCAAGCGGTCGGCAATATAAAGATCGCGCAGTTTCAGGCTGATCTCGCCGGGCTTGCCGCTGCCGACCTTCTGTCCGTCGATTTCGACGACGGGGGTGACGAAATTGCTCGCGGAGGTGAAGAAGGCTTCCTTGGCATTCAACGCCTCTTCCACGCTGAAGGCGCGCTCTTCCACCTTGAAGCCGTTGCGGGCGGCGATTTCCAGTGCGGTGGCGCGGGTGATGCCCGGCAGGATCTCGCGCGACAGCGGACGCGTGACGACGACGTCGTCAGCGGTCACGATATAGGCGGTCGCCGAGGTCTGTTCGGTAATGAAGCCGTCCTTGACGAGCCAGGCGTCATCGGCACCCTTTTCATGCGCTTCCATCTTGGCAAGGCTCGGATAGAGCAGCTGAACCGTCTTGATGTCGCAGCGCCCCCAGCGCAGGTCCTCGAGCGTCACCACGGTGATGCCGTTCTTGCCGGTCGGCGCATCGGTCACCTTCTTCTTCTGGGTGAACATCGAGAAGGTCGGCGTCATGTCCTTCTCGAACATGAAGTCGCGGTCGCCGGGATTGCCGCGCGAGACCTGGAGATAGATCAGACCTTCGGTCATGTCGTTGCGCGCGGCGATTTCGCGATGGAGCGCGAGCAGCGTCTCGTCATCGGTTGGCATGGCAATGCCGATCGCCGCCGTCGAGCGCTTCAGCCGCGCCGCATGCCCATCATAATCGAGGAGCTTGCCGTCGAGAACGCAGGTGACCTCATAGATCGCATCGGCAAAGACATAGCCGCGATCGAAGATGGAGACTCTGGCGTCTTTCTCGTCCAGCCACTCTCCGTTGAGATATACGATACGGCCCATGCTGCGCTCTCCGCGATTTCGTGATGCTCAAACGGTCATATCCGCTTCGAGGCTTCGATTCAATAGGGAGAATTTCGTGATTTCTTGCGCGTGCGGTGCAAATTTACGCACGAACAACGGCTTTCGGCATCTGCATCCGTTTGAACAGATGCATCATGAAGGCGGTTGCAAACAGCGGCGTGGCAAGATTGACGATCGGGATCGCCACGAAGCCCGCAACGATCAGGCCCGCCGCGAACACCGTGAACGACCGCTGCCGCCGCAAGGCCCGCGCCTCTTCCGGCGACATGAACCGCATCGCCGCGAATTCGAAGAACTCGCGGCCAAGCAGGTAGCCATTGACGATGAAGAAGGCAATCAGATTGACGCCCGGCACCAGCAGCAAAAGCAGCGCGAAGATGTTGCCGATGATGACGACACCGAGAAATTTCAGCGCCTCTTTCAGCGCGACGAATGTCGGCAGCGCGCGCCCCGGCGGGTCCCCGGGATAGCGGTTTTGTTCGATGTGCTCGGCAGCATCATCGAGAAAGATGCCGGCGACCAGGGCCGAAACCGGCGCCATCAACAGCGCGAGCCCGAGCGCAAGCCCGATGGCTGCCAGGAGCAGCAGCAGGAAGCTGATCCAGCCGGTCCACTCCGGCATGGTCGGGAACAGGTCCTGCAGCCAGGGAAAAGCAAGCCAGAAGAACAGGCCGCGGATTGCGAACCACAGGCCGATCAGACAGAGAAGCGAAAGGCCGAGAACCTTCCAGAGAATGCCGCGCATCCTCGGATCGATCAGATCGGAGAGCGCCTTCTTGGCGGAACTTATCAACATGGTCGGCTCCGGTGGGAGAAAGGGGGCCGGCCTCACGCCTGCAGCGCGAAAGGCTCATCTCGCGATGTAGGGTTGTTTCTCGTTCAAGACAAGCGCTCGGCGGGCCTCGCGAGCGTGGGTTCCTCCCGCATTCGCGCGGTCCCTGCCGCCAGGTCTGGGAAGCCGGGGGCCCGCGCGGCAGGCACAGCCCCTGGCATTGAGCGCAGCCCGCCGCGCCGTCAGGCGGCGTCCTTCGCCTTCAGCTCCAGACGGCGGCGGTGCAGGACCGGCTCGGTATAGCCGTTCGGCTGTTCGCGGCCCTTCAGCACCAGGTCGAGCGCGGCCTGGAAGGCGATCGAACCATCGAAGTTGCCGGCCATGGGGCGGTAAAGCGGATCGCCCTCGTTCTGGCGGTCGACGACGGCGGCCATCTTCTTCATGGTGGCAAGAATCTGCTCCTCGCTGACGACGCCGTGATAGAGCCAGTTGGCCATGTGCTGGGAGGAGATGCGCAGCGTGGCGCGGTCTTCCATCAGGCCGACATCGTTGATGTCCGGCACCTTGGAGCAGCCGACGCCCTGATCGACCCAGCGCACGACATAACCGAGGATCCCCTGCGCGTTGTTGTCGAGCTCGGCCTGGATTTCTTCCGGGCTCCAGTTCGGGCGCACGGCGACCGGAACGGAAAGAATGTTCTTCAGGCTGGCGCGTTCCCGCGATTTCAGGCTTTCCTGAACCTTGGCGACATTGACGGCGTGATAATGCGTGGCATGCAGCGTGGCGGCCGTTGGCGAGGGCACCCAGGCGGTGTTGGCGCCGGCCTTCGGCTGGGAGATCTTGGCTTCCAGCATACCGGCCATCAGATCCGGCATCGCCCACATGCCCTTGCCGATCTGGGCGTGGCCCGCAAGGCCGCATTCGAGCCCGATATCGACGTTCCAGTCCTCATAGGCCGCAATCCAGGGCGCTGCCTTCATGTCGCCCTTGCGGATCATCGGGCCGGCTTCCATCGATGTATGGATTTCGTCGCCGGTGCGATCCAGGAAGCCGGTGTTGATGAACACGACCCGGTCCTTGGCAGCGCGGATGCATTCCTTGAGGTTGACCGTGGTGCGGCGCTCCTCGTCCATGATCCCCATCTTCATCGTGTTCGGCTTCATGCCGACAAGCGCCTCGACCCGGCCGAACAGCTCGGATGCAAAAGCGACCTCATGCGGGCCGTGCATCTTCGGCTTGACCACATACATCGAGCCCGCGCGCGAATTCATGTGGCGGCCATTCTCGCCGATGTCATAGAGCGCGATCAGCGCGGTGACGGCCGCATCCATGATGCCTTCCGGCACCTCGCGACCATCCGCGTCAAGGATCGCCGGGTTGGTCATCAGGTGGCCGACATTGCGGACCAGCATCAGCGAGCGGCCCGGCAGCGTCTTGTCCGCGCCGTCCGCCCCGGTGAATTCGATGTCGCTGGCGAGCCTGCGGGTGAAGGTTCGGTCACCCTTGGTGACCTCTTCCGTCAGGTCGCCCTTCATCAGGCCGAGCCAGTTGGAATAGGCCAGAACCTTGTCCTCGGCATCGACCGCAGCGACGGAATCCTCGCAGTCCATGATCGCGGTGATCGCCGATTCGAGCGCGATGTCGCCGATGCCCGCCGGATCGTCCTTGCCGATCATGCTGCCGGGATCGACGAAGACCAGCACATGGAGGTTGTTGTTGACGAAATAGAGCCGGAAGGCGTCGCCGTCTTCATCTTTGAAGCCGGCATATTGCGCAGGATCGGCAAGGCCGGTCTCGCCCGCTTGCGTCTTGACGATCAGCGTGCCGTCATCATAGCCGAAACCCGTGACATCGGCCCACTTGCCGCCCGCAAGCGGGATGTTCTCATCCAGAAAATTCTTGGCCCAGGCGATGACTTTTTCGCCACGCTTCGGATTGTACCCCTTGCCCTTGTCGGCGCCATCCTCTTCGGCAATCGCATCCGTGCCGTAGAGCGCGTCATAGAGCGAGCCCCAGCGGGCATTTGCAGCGTTCAGCGCATAGCGCGCGTTCATGACAGGGACGACGAGCTGCGGGCCGGCAATGGTGGTGATTTCCGGATCGACATTTTCGGTGGCTACGGAAAAATCCTCGCCCTCGGGGAGAATATAACCAATCTCGCGCAGATACGCCTCATAGGCCGCCATATCGGAGGGCGCGCCGTTCTTCTTGTACCACGCGTCGAGCTTTTCCTGCATCGCGTCACGCGTCTTGAGAAGCGCGCGGTTCTTGGGCGCCAGATCGCCGACGATGGCGGCAAAGCCTTCAAAAAACGCGTCCGCTGCGACCGACGTGCCGGGCAGCACTTTTTCCGTCAGGAAATCATAAAGCGCCTTGTCATAGGCAAGACCGTTCTTCTCGATGCGGGACATGAGACCTCCTGAGGTGCAAGGGATTGTGACCGCCAATGTAGCGACAAAGACCGTAACGTCAATTCGGCAATAATTTGAAATATTCTTGCCGAATTGGAATGAATGGATAGCGCGTCGGCATACCCGCCCCTCTCTTCGAGGTTTCGAGCGTCAGCCCTCGCCCCCGCCTTTCTTGCAGAGCCCCCCAATCTTCTCGCCCCGGAGGGGAGAGATGTCGCGAAAGCGACAGTGAGGGGGAGTCTTTCTACGCGATCGCCCTCACGATTAGAAACGTTGCTTCACCCTCACTGCCCCTTTCGGGGCTTCTCTCCCGCAAGCGGGAGAGAATATGGGGAGCGAGCCGCAAGGCTGCATTCAGCAGCCCTTCCAGCAAGTGCGAGAGGGGCGGGTGCCTTACTTCCCTTCCAGATAAGGTGCGATCAGCGCGAGATCGGCCTCGCCCAAACGTTCGGAGGCGCTGTTGCGCTGGTGCCAGTAGGGATATTGCAGCCAGGGCTGGCTGACGGCATCGAGGCGGCCGCGTTCTTCCTCGCTCAGCGTCAGGTCGGCTGCTGCGAGGTTGTCGCGGAACTGGTCTTCCGTGCGCCCGCCGATGATCACCGAGGTGACGCCCTTGCGGCCGAGCGTCCAGGCGAGTGCCACCTGCGCTGCCGAAACCCCGCGGGCGTCGCCGATCTCGACCAGCGTGTCGATGATCGTCCAGAGCCGCTCCTCGTCCCGGATCGGCGGTTCGGTCCAGCCGGCGAACTGGCGGGTGCCCTCCGGCGCCTTCTGGTCGCGGCGATGCTTGCCCGAGAGCAGGCCGCCGGCGATCGGGCTCCAGACCAGAATGCCGAGCCCCTGATCGACGCTGATCGGCACCAGTTCGTTTTCGGCGTCGCGGCTTTCGAGCGTATAGTGAATCTGCTGGCTGACGAAGCGCTGGCGGCGTTCGCGTTCGGCAATGCCGAGCGCCTTCATGATGTGCCAGCCGGAAAAATTAGAGCAGCCGATATAGCGAACCTTGCCGTGACGCACCAGCGTATCGAGCGCCTCCATGGTTTCTTCAAGCGGCGTCAGCCCGTCCCATTCGTGAACCTGATAGAGATCGATGACATCGGTCTTCATGCGCTTGAGGCTCGCCTCGCAGGCGGCAATCAGGTGGTGGCGGGAAAGGCCGGCATCGTTCGGCCCGTCGCCCATGGCAAAGCGCGCCTTGGTCGCGATCATCATCTTGTCGCGGCGCGGCTTGTCCATGATCTCGCCGATGATTTCCTCGCAAACGCCTTGCGAATAGGCGTCCGCCGTATCCATCAGGTTGACGCCGGCTTCCAGGCAGATATCGACGAGACGTCTTGCGTCGTCGGCGCCAAGATCGCCCACGGTCTTGGCCCAGCCGACGCCGCCAAAGGTCATGGTGCCCATGGTGATGGTCGAGATTTTGAGGCCCGAACGGCCGAGCTGACGGTATTCCATGATTTTTCCTCCGGGATAGTGGCCGGCACAGCAACGGACGCCGCACGACCTTTCAGATGATTGAATGGTAGGGAGCGTGGACCGCGATTGCAATTGCAGGGCAGGAGATAAAATGCGGTCCTGGACGACGCGTGGTCCGCTTCAGGGACGGCCGAGACAGTCAGAAAAAGCGGAGTGGGGGCGCACGCTCACCGATGTTCCGTCGCAGCGCCTGGATCCTCGGATCAAGTCCGAGGATGACCCAAAGTGTGGGGAGAGGTCATGGGGAAAAGCTATTCCGTCTTGCGTCTGAAAGCTATTCCGTCGTGCGGGCGCGTTTCGACGGAAACACACCACCTCCCGGGTCACCCTCGGACTTGACCCGAGGGTCCAGGCCAGGGTTTCCGAGCCATCTGGATGCACGGGAACGCCAGAAACTCGCGCAGTCTGTTGCAACGACCGCCGCGCTCCCGAGGGCACGCGGCGACGTATATTCATCTGCAGGCATCAAGTTGCCATGGCGTCACTATGTGACTACAGAATGAACCGCGACAGGTCGGTGTCCTGGGCCATGTCGCCGACATGCTTGCGGACATACTCGCTGTCGATCGTCAGCGACTGTCCGGACTGATCGGGCGCGGTGAACGAGATCTCGTCGAGCACCCTTTCCATCACCGTCTGCAGTCGCCGCGCGCCGATGTTTTCGACCGTGGCATTCAGATGCACCGCGACATCGGCAAGCGAATCGATCGCATCCTCGGTGAAGTCGAGCAAGACTTCTTCCGTTTCCATCAGCGCCTTGTACTGGCGGATCAGGCTCGCCTCGGTTTCCGTCAGGATGCGGCGGAAGTCTTCCTTGGTCAGCGCCTGAAGCTCGACGCGGATCGGCAGTCGCCCCTGAAGCTCCGGCAAGAGGTCGGAGGGCTTCGACACGTGGAAGGCGCCCGAGGCGATGAACAGGATGTGGTCGGTCTTGATCGGGCCATACTTGGTGGCAACCGTCGTGCCTTCCACCAGCGGCAGCAGGTCGCGCTGCACGCCCTCGCGGGAAACGCCGGCGCCCATGCGGCCATCGCCCGCGGCGATCTTGTCGATCTCGTCGAGGAAGACGATGCCGTCTTCCTGCACCAGACGCACGGCCTCGCGCTGGACGACCTCGTCGTCAAGCAGCTTGTCGCTCTCGTCGCGGATCAGATCCGCATAGGAGGCCTTGACGGTGGTGCGCACCTTCTTTGTCTTCTGCTGCTTGCCGAACATTTCCGACAGGTTCAGCACGCCGATATTGGCGCCGGGCATGCCCGGGATCTCGAGGCCCGGCATGCCGGAGCTGTTGTCATTGATCTCGATGTCGATTTCCTTGTCATCGAGTTCGCCGGCGCGCAGCTTCTTGCGGAAACTGTCACGGGTGGCAGGCGAGGCGGTCTTGCCTACCAACGCATCCATCACCCGTTCCTCTGCATTGGCGTGCGCCTTTGCCTGCACTTCCTGACGCTTCTTCTCGCGCACCAGAACGAGGCCGATTTCCACCAGATCGCGGATGATCTGCTCGACATCGCGGCCGACATAGCCAACTTCGGTAAACTTGGTCGCCTCGACCTTGATGAAGGGCGCGCCTGCAAGCCGCGCCAAACGGCGCGAAATTTCAGTCTTGCCAACGCCGGTCGGCCCGATCATCAGGATGTTCTTCGGCATCACCTCGTCGCGCAGGTCGTCAGGCAACTGCTGGCGGCGCCAGCGGTTGCGAAGCGCGATTGCGACGGCACGCTTGGCGTCGTGCTGGCCGATGATGTGGCGGTCGAGCTCGGAAACGATCTCGCGGGGGGAAAAACTGCTCATTGTCACTGCTCCTCAAGAGTCGCGGGCCATCAGAAGCGCCGGACCGCTTGTCATGCTGAAAATACCGAGCCGGATAAAGCCGGCCTTCTCATAGGCGCGGATCGCCGCCGTATTGTCGGGATGCGGATCGACGAGGACGCGGGCGGCACCCTCGCCAAGCGCCCGTTCCGCCATGGCGGATACCAGCCTTGTGCCGAGGCCGTGGCCGATCATGTCGGCCGGGCCGATGAACTGATCGATGCCGAACGTCGCTTTCGGCTGATCGGCAAGCGCCGGTTCATGGCCGCGCTCGCCATCGAGATCGCAGAGCTGGATATAACCGAACGGCTCGTCATCCAGCAGCACCACGAAAGGTGAGACCGTGGGATCACCGAGATGCGATCGCATCTGCTCCACCTGCTTTTCACCGCGCGGCCACCATTCGGCAACATGCGGCGCGCGCAGCCAGCGGGCCATCATGTCGAGGTCGGCCTCGGCGAGCGGGCGGAAGCTAATGGTTCCGTCAAGCCGCATCCAGCGTTTCCACGATGATGTTGCCATTGGTGTAGACGCAGATCTGCCCCGCGATTTCCATGGCGCGGCGGGCGACGGCGTCGGCGGGCTTGTCGCTGTCCATCAGCGCGAGCGCTGCCGAAAGCGCGTAATTGCCGCCGGAGCCGATCGCCATCACGCCGTGTTCCGGTTCGAGCACATCGCCGTTACCGGTCACGGCAAGGGTGATGTCCTTGTCGGCCACCAGCATCATCGCTTCCAGATTGCGCAGATATTTGTCGGTGCGCCAGTCCTTGGCAAGCTCCACGCAGGCGCGCATCAGCTGGTCGGGATACTGCTCCAGCTTGCGCTCCAGCCGCTCCAGCAGGGTGAAGGCGTCGGCGGTCGCGCCGGCGAAACCGGCAATCACATTGCCGCCCTTGCCGATGCGGCGGACCTTGCGGGCGTTGCCCTTCATCACCGTCTGGCCGAGCGAGACCTGACCGTCGCCCGCCATGACCACCTGACCGTCCTTGCGCACGGTGATGATGGTTGTGGCGTGCATCGTGCCGAAGGGATTGTGTTCGCTCATGATCAAAAACCTCGCTTCCGGCCCTCCATCTCGGGCCATTCCGGCTTCCTATGTAGGCAGCCCTGCCATATTTGCAATCCGCTCAGCCCTTCGGGCGCGCCTGGGCCAGAAGAATGCCGGCGAGAATGAGGAGGAGCCCGGATAGCCTAAGAAGCGGCGATGCCGTGATGCCGTCCGCCATGTCCATCGCGGCACCGGCTATCATCTGGCCGCCGATGATCAGCACCGCCGTGTTGACCGCGCCGATCTTCGGGATCACCCAGGAGCCGGCGGCGACGAAGATCACGCCGAGCGGGCCGCCGAGGAAGGCATGAACCGGAATGCCGGCAAGCGATCTGGGCCAGAGCCCGCCGAGCGCAATCAGGATCGCGCTCATCACCACGAAGCCGACGAGATGATTGTAGAAGGAGGAGGTCATCGGCGAGGTGGAAAGGCTGAGCCTGCCATTGACCTGACGGCTGAGGACCACCAGCACCCCGGTGACGGTGGCATAGAGGATGGCCGCGATCATTGGCCCGCTCCCGACAGGATCACCAGAAGGCCGCCGGCAAGGATCAGGCCCACCACGATGAAATCACGCCGGTCGAGCTTGCGCGCTTCAAGGCCGAAGAAACCCCAGTAATCCGCAGCAAGCGAAAACAGCACCTGGCTTGCAAGTCCGATCGCGATCGTGCCCGACAGCGCCAGCGGCGAATTGACGGCGAGCGCTGCAAACACCACCGTCGCCGCGCCGAAAATGCCGCCGAGATAGGCCCACCACGGGATCGGCGGTTTCATTGCGGCTGCCCCTTTCGGCTTCTTCAGGGCAAGAAGCCCGAGAAGCGCGACCGAGACCACCGTGCCGGTGGCATGGGCCGTCCACGAGGCGAACATCGCATTGCTGTAGAAGCCCAGAAGACCATTCAGATGGGTCATCATCGCCAGCACGCAACCGGCGGCAAAGGCGGCGATGAAATAGATGAGGGCGGAGCGATCGGCGGCGGGCATGGGCGGCTTTCAACGGAATAAGTCTCTCCCCCTTAACCGAGAACCGTTGATGGGGAAAGGAAAGAGCTGAACCGAGCCAACCTCTTGCAATATCCCGTGACCGTCTTGCCGCTGTTGCGGAAAACGTCCGGCGCGCGCGTCGATCTGCGCTGCTAGAGTGTTTCCCGCAAAACCGCCGAAAGCGGCCGGTGAATGGAGGGGGCCGCAAACAGGACCGCGCCGCCGTCAAGATCGGGCGGGAGGAGGCGGGATGGCTGACCAAGATGGCTGCGCACAATACCCGCTTCGGTCGCGATCAGGCCGGCTGCGGCGACATCCCACGCAAACAGCGTTTCGGTGTGCGCATCGAGACGGCCGGCGGCAACATAGGCGATGTCCAGCACCGGCGCCGCCGAACGCCTTACATCCTGGCAGGTGCCAAGCAAGATCGCCACCCGCCGCAAAAGTGGTTCCATGTCGCTCTTGTCGTGGGGAAAACCGGTGCTGACGACGGCTCTGGCGAGATCGGTCGGCGCGGCCGGACTGATGGCCACGCCATTCAGAAAGGCGCCGCGCCCCTTCACCGCGGTAAAGGTTTCGCCAAGGGCAGGCGCATGCACGCAGGCCGCGCGCACGACGCCATCGATCGCAAATGCGACCGCAATGCCGAAATAGCGATGACCGCGCGCGTAATTGGCGCTTCCGTCGATGGGATCGACCACCCAGAGGGGTCCGGAAAAATCAAAGCCATCACAGCCGGCACTCTCTTCGGAAAGAATGCGATGGCCGGCAAACGCCTGACCGATGTGTGCAGATATGATCTCGTCCGAGATCATATCTGCGGCCGTGACGACATCATCATGCCCCTTGTAGCGGAGTGACGCGCGAAACCGGGCCCATTGCGCAGTAACCGCCCGCCCGGCCGTCATCGCTGCTTCCCGTGCCACAGCGAGAGCATGCCTGTCCGCTTCGCCGTTTCCCATCATCGCCGTCTCTCTAGATTTGATGAGGCGGCATGCTAGCATGTCGTTCACTGTCCTGGCAGACGATCGGGCCGCTTTTCTTTTGCGCTTCAACGGGCTGCCTGATAAGACACGGCGATTATCCCGTTTCGATGGAGGCAACAGGCATTATGGCCGTTCAGACCGAAGCCCGCCGCGCCGAGATTGCGCGCGAAACCAAGGAAACCTCGGTTTCCGTATCCGTCAATATCGACGGCACCGGTGAGGCCCGCATGGCAACCGGCATCGGCTTCTTCGACCATATGCTGGACCAGCTTTCCCGCCATTCGCTGATCGACATGACGATCAACGCCAAGGGCGATCTCCATGTCGACGACCACCACACGGTGGAAGATGTCGGCATTGCCATCGGCCAGGCGCTGGCGAAGGCGCTCGGCAACCGCGCCGGCGTGACCCGCTATGCCTCGATCGATCTCGCCATGGACGAGACCATGACCAAGGCGGCGATCGACCTTTCGGGCCGGCCGTTCCTGGTGTGGAACGTCACCTTCCCGAGCGAGAAGATCGGCACGTTCGATACCGAACTGATGCGCGAGTTCTTCCATGCGCTGGCCCAGAATGCGGGCATCACGCTGCATGTGATGAACCATTACGGCGCCAACAGCCATCACATCGCCGAGACCTGCTTCAAGGCGGTGGCGCGTGCCTTGCGCGCGGCTGCCGAAATCGATCCCCGTCAGGAAGGCCGCGTGCCGTCCACGAAGGGCATGCTGGCCTGAGCGCGCCGTGCCGCGCCCTAACATCGGAATGAAGCCATGACCCAGACAGTCGCCATCATCGACTATGGTTCGGGAAATCTGCGCTCGGCCACCAAGGCCTTCGAGCGCGCCGCCCGCGAAAGCGATGCCAATGCCAAGATCGTGCTGACCGACAGGGCCGATATCGTCGCGTCGGCAGACCGGATCGTGCTGCCGGGCGTCGGTGCCTATGCCGATTGCCGCGCCGGCCTTCACGCCGTTGACGGCATGGTCGAGGCGATCCGTGATGTCGTCGAGGTCAAGGGTCGGCCCTTCCTCGGCATCTGCGTCGGCATGCAACTGATGTCGGAGCGCGGGCTTGAGAAGACCATCTCGGAAGGCTTCGGCTGGATCGCCGGTGACGTCACCCCGATCACGCCCGCCGATCCGGTGCTGAAGATCCCGCAGATCGGCTGGAACACGCTGAAACTTGCGACGCCCCACCCGCTTTTCGCCGGCATCGAGACCGGAGAGGACGGGTTGCACGCCTATTTCGTCCACTCCTACCACCTCGCCGCCACGAAGCCGGACCAGGTCATCGCCACCACCGATTACGGCGGCCCGGTCACCGCCTTCGTCGCGAACGGCAACAAGGCGGGCAGCCAGTTCCACCCGGAAAAGAGCCAGACCCTCGGCCTGAAGCTGATCGCCAATTTTTTGGAGTGGGCGCCCTGAGGCTGCCTCTCCGCAACACGAAAGACTGAAACCAGATGATCCTTTTCCCCGCAATCGACCTGAAGGACGGCCAGTGCGTTCGGCTGAAGCTCGGCGACATGGAACAGGCGACGATCTACAATCCCGATCCGGCCGCGCAGGCGAAGGCCTTCGAGGAACAAGGATTTTCGTGGCTGCATGTGGTTGACCTCAACGGCGCCTTTGCCGGCGAGAGCGTGAATGGCGCAGCGGTCGACGCCATCCTCAAGGCGACGAAGAACCCGGTGCAGCTCGGCGGCGGCATCCGGTCGCTCGATCATATCGAGAACTGGCTGTCGCGCGGGCTCGCGCGAGTCATTCTCGGCACCGTCGCGGTGCGTGATCCCGAGCTGGTGAAGGCCGCGTGCAAGGCGTTTCCAGGCAAGGTCGCCGTCGGCATCGACGCGCGCGGCGGCAAGGTGGCGGTCGAGGGCTGGGCGGAGGCTTCCGAGCTTGAAGTGGTCGAGCTTGCCAGGCGCTTCGAAGGCGCTGGCGTTGCCGCGATCATCTACACCGATATTGACCGCGACGGCATTCTGACCGGCATCAACTGGGAGGCGACGCTGGAGCTTGCCCGCGCCGTTTCCATTCCCGTGATCGCCTCCGGCGGCCTCGCCTCGATGGACGACATCGCCCGGATGACCAAGCCCGACGCCCAGATCCTCGAAGGCGCTATCTCCGGCCGCGCGCTCTATGATGGCCGGATCGACCCGGCCGAAGCGCTGGCGCTGCTGAAAGGCCAATGAAACGAATCGGTTAGGCGCTAAGCCATTGAATCTTAAAGCCTGCTATTGATATTTTCTGGCAATCGCACTATATCTTTTACAAATGGATTGGGGTTTCTCGGTCGGCGTTAGGCTTCGGAGTATTCCGGGGCCTAAATGCTTTCAGGGGGGCGGTACGCAAGTAGCCCGCCCTGCATTTTTCTTTTGGTCCCGATTTTCTCCAGCTTTGGCCGGATAATTTCAAATGCCCTGTTGGGCTGACCGTGTCTCAGAAAATTCAGTCCGGTAGGGCGCGCGGTCAGGTCTGCGATCTGAAGTCCGGTGGAGTTCGCCTTTTTGTCGCCGAAGACGATATTGAAGCCCTGAAAAGGCTTTCGCAGACTATTCCAACCGTCCGCCACACGTCTGAACTCCAGCTCGAGATCGGTGTCTTCCTTGTCTCCGCGTTTTTCGAAGACAAAGAAATGCCGCTTGTCCTGAACGCCTTTCCGGCGAAGATTTTTAAAAATCTCCTCGAGCAGGAACCTGAGAGCGAGCGCATATGGGTTTTCCTGCACCAGCTCTGCCTCCACCGATCTTTTGTCGATCACAGCGCTGAAGATGCGAAATCTCGCCGCGGCAATCTGATCGGAGAGGTCGTTGAGAAAGGCGTGGCGCAGTTCGGGATCCGTCATGATCGCGAAGGGACCGAACTGCTTTCGGATGTCACGCTCGTGCAGGACAACCATATCATGGCCAAAATACCGGAACTTGAAATCCTGAAATGCGGGAACGACCCGCTTGCAATAATCGACCTTTCGAAAGCAGCAGATATTCAAGACAAAAATGGGGTACTCAGGATCGATCGACATCAAGGAGTGATCGCCGCTTTCATCAGCGTAGAATATGTACTCGCCATTTTCCGTCATGGGCTCTATTAAGCTACTGCGTTTTGAAAACCGCAAGAGGTCCTCAATTGTCTCTCAAAGCCCGTGTCATTCCCTGTCTCGACGTCAAGGACGGCCGTGTCGTCAAGGGGGTCAACTTTGTCGATCTGATCGATGCCGGCGATCCGGTGGAGGCGGCGAAGGCCTATGATGCGGCGGGTGCCGACGAACTCTGCTTTCTCGACATCACCGCGACCTCCGACAATCGCGACACCATCTTCGACGTGGTGACCCGCACCGCCGAACACTGCTTCATGCCGCTGACGGTTGGCGGCGGGGTGCGCACGGTCGCCGATATCCGCAAGCTTCTCCTCTGCGGCGCCGACAAGGTGTCGATCAATTCGGCCGCCGTGAGGAACCCGGAATTCGTGGCAGAGGCCGCCGACAAGTTCGGCAATCAGTGCATCGTCGTCTCGATCGACGCGAAACGCCGCGAGACCCCGGCAGAGGAAGGCGACAGCGCCTGGGAGATCTTCACCCATGGCGGCCGCCAGCCGACCGGCATCGACGCCATAAAATTTGCCCGCAAGGTGGTCGCTCTCGGCGCGGGCGAGATCATGCTGACCTCAATGGACCGCGACGGCACCAAGGCCGGCTACGATATCGCGCTGACCCGCACGCTTGCAGATGCGGTGTCCGTGCCGGTGATTGCGTCAGGCGGCGTCGGCACGCTCGACCACATGGTCGAAGGGATCCGCGACGGCCATGCGACCGCGGTTCTGGCTGCGTCGATTTTTCACTTCGGCACCTATTCCATAGGAGAGGCCAAACAGTATATGGCTGACAACGGGATTGCCGTCAGGCTCGACTGACGGCAAAGGAGAAGACATGTCCGATTTCACACTCGCCGATCTGGAGGCGATCGTCGCGCAGCGTGCTCAGGCTTCGCCGGAGGAAAGCTGGACGGCAAAGCTCGTTGCCAAGGGCCAGACGAAGGCCGCCAAGAAGCTGGGCGAGGAAGCCGTCGAAGCCGTGATCGCCGCCATTTCCGAAGACCGGCAGAACCTCGTCGAAGAAAGCGCAGACGTGCTGTTCCACCTCCTGGTGGTGCTGAAGATCGCCGGCATCCCGCTTTCCGACGTCATGGACGAGCTTGCCCGCCGGACGGGCCAGTCCGGTATAGCCGAGAAGGCGGGACGTCAGCCGGAATGATCGAGGGTTTCGAACTTCCCGATGATGCAGATGCCGTGAGCGCCCGGGTCTCGCCCTACCGCTTCTTTTCTGCCGAGGAATGGGCTCATTTCCGCGCCGACACGCCGCTCACGCTGACGGCCGACGAAGTGCGCGAGATGCGCTCGCTGAACGACCCGACCGAAATCGAGGAAGTCCGCCGGATCTATCTGTCGCTGTCGCGGCTGCTGTCCACCCATGTGGAAAGCTCGCAGATGCTGTTCCAGCAGCGCAGCCGGTTCCTCAATTTCGACGAGAAGGACGCAAAGACCCCCTTCATCATCGGCATCGCCGGCCCCGTGGCCGTCGGCAAATCGACGACCGCCCGACTTCTGAAACAGCTTCTCGCGCGCTGGCCCTCAAGCCCCAAGGTCGACCTCGTCACCTCGGACGGCTTTCTCTATCCGAACGCGGTGCTGGAGCGCGAAGGGCTGATGCAGCGGAAGGGCTTTCCCGAAAGCTTCGATACCGGCGCAATCCTGAACTTCCTGTCGGCAATCAAGGCCGGCATGCCCAATGTCCGGGCGCCGCGCTATTCGCATCTGAGCTATGACGTGATGCCAGACAATGCCATCACCGTGGACCGGCCCGACATCCTGGTGTTCGAGGGCATCAACGTGCTGCAGACCCGCCATCTTCCGGCCGGCGGGCGGATGGTGCCGATGGTGTCGGATTTCTTCGACTTCTCGATCTATATCGACGCCGACGTGGCGCTCATCCATCAATGGTATATCGAGCGCTTCCGGCAGCTGCGCGCCACGGCCTTCCAGAACCCTGCCTCCTATTTCCACCGCTTCACCCAGATCTCCGAGGCGGAGGCGACCGCCCACGCGGAAAAGCTATGGGACAACATCAATCTCAGGAATCTCGAGGAAAACATCCTGCCGACGCGCCCGCGCGCCGATCTGATCCTGCGCAAGGGCCGCGATCACATGGTTGAAACGGTGGCGCTCAGAAAACTGTAAGGTCCGCCCATCAGACCTTTGAGGGATCGCGCACCGGAACCTGGGCGAGCACGGTATAGGTCATCACCACGTCGTCATCCTGATTGAACATCGTGACACGGGTGCGGATGCGGCCGAATTCCGGGCGTTTTTCATGGCGGCTGGTCTCGATCACCTCGCGCGTCGTGGTCATCCGGTCACCGGGCCTGCCCGGCAGGCGCCAGCGCAGCTCTTCGAGGCCGAGCCCCACCATCGGCGTATCGCCGAAGCTTCCGGAGGTGACGAACATCCGCATGGAAAGCGAGGCCAGTTGCCAACCGCTGGCAATCAGCGAACCGAAGCGGCCGTTTGCGGCGGCTTCGGGGTCGGTATGCATCGGCTGCGGATCATATTCGCTGGCAAAGCGAATGATATCGGCCTCGGTCAGGGTGACAGGTTCGCTGGTCCAGGTTTCGCCGACCTCGATATCTTCAAAATAGCGCTGCATGGTCCTCTCCCGCTGACAATGTGCTTGCTTCCGGCCTCTTCCAAACCGCGCGCAACACCCGCAGCGGCATATACGCCTATCCGGACAGCGTGCCTTACAAATGCGGCTTGTGGCGGATATCCATCATGATCGAAATCGCCCGGGCAATGTCCGGCTCGCCGATCTCTTCAAAAATCTCGTCGATCCAGCCGCGATGGACGGCGGTTGCCTCATCCATCAGCGCCTTGCCCTTGGGGGTGATGCGCACCAGAAAGGCGCGGCGATCGGTTTCCTGGTTTTCCCGCTCGACCAGGCCCTCCGACACCAGTTTCTCGATGACGCCGGTGACATTGCCGTTCGACACCACAAGCTGCTTGGAAAGCTCGCTCATACGCATGCCCTCGGGCGCAGCGTGCAGCGCGGCCATCACGTCGAAGCGCGGCAGCGTCATCGCGTATTTCTCGCGCAGCCTTTCGCGCAGATTGCCCTCGACATGGCGCACCGCCTTCAGCATCTGCAGCCAGAGGCGGACGCGCTGGGTGGCAAGGGCCGGATCTTTGATGTCACGAACGGTCATGGCGGATACTTTCTGTTTTATCCGCCTTAGCCGCATTTGCTTCAAACCTCAACCGGATTGCGGGCGGGGATCAATCGTTCGGAATGACGGCGGTTGCCTCGATCTCGATCTTGGCTGCATCTTCCATCAGTGCCACCACCTGAACCACGGCCATTGCCGGAAAATGCCGGCCGAGGACCTTGCGGTAGGCGGCGCCGATCGCCTTGAGATTGTCGAGATATTCGCGCTTGTCGGTGATGTACCAGGTCAGCCGCACCAGATGCTCGGGACGGGCGCCGCCTTCGGCGAGGACAGCGACGATATTGCGCAGCGTCTGTTCGAACTGGCCGACGAGATCGTCATGTTCGAACTCCTGACGCGCGTTCCAGCCGATCAGACCGCCGGTGAAGATCACGCGGCCTTCGGCAAGCATGCCATTGGCATAGCCACGCGCCGGCTCCCAGCCTTCGGGGTGGAGGAACTGATGCGGCGACTGCAAATAGGTGGTCATGTGTAAGCTCTCAAATAGATAGTGACGGCGCTTATGCGCGTTTCGGGCGTGCCCGCTCAGGCCTCGCCGCCTGAAATGGATATGGCCTGGCCCGTGACCATGGCGGCCTGGTCCGAGCACAGCCAGAGCACCGCGCCGGCAACATCTTCCGGCGGCACCAGCCGCTTCATCGGATTGGTGGCCTCAAGGGCGGCGCGCGCCTCTTCGGCGCTGCGGCCCGTGGTCTCGACGATGCGGGCGATCGAACGCTCGGTCATCTCGGTATCGAGAAAGCCCGGGCAGATCGCGTTGACCGTGATCCCCTTGCGGGCATATTCGAGGGCTACCGATTTCACCATGCCGACGACGCCGTGCTTGGCCGCCGCATAGGGCGCGACATAGGCATAGCCCTTGAGCCCGGCGGTGGACGCGATCGCGATCAGCCGGCCTTCTCGGCCCTTCATCGCCGTGAGGCCTTCCCGCATTGTCAGGAAGGTTCCGGTGAGGTTGACGGCGACCATGGCGTTGAAGCTCTCGAGCGTGGTCGCGGCAAACGGCGCGCTTTCGGACGCGCCGGCATTGGCGATCACGATATCCAACGGGCCGGCCGCCGCAAACAGCGCCTTGACCTCTGCCTCAACAGTGATGTCTGCGGTCATGGCGGAAATGCCCGCATGACCTTCGGCCACCTGATCGAGCGGGCCCTGACGGCGGCCGCAGATGATCACCTCGGCACCCGCCTCGGCAAGCGCCCGTGCGATCACCGCACCGACGCCCGAGCCCCCGCCCGTCACCAGCGCTTTCTTGCCGGAAACGCTCATGACATCGCCTTGGCGCGTTCGGCAAGCGTATTGGCCTGACGGCGGCCACCCTCGTAGGGCGGAAGCCATTCCTGCTCGGTATCGCCGAGTTCGACGGCGGCATGCAGCGTCCAGTAGGGGTCGGCCAGATGCGGACGGGCCAGCAGGACAAGATCGGCGCGTCCGGCCATCAGGATCGAGTTGACGTGGTCGGGATCATAGATATTGCCTGCGACCATCGTCGGCAGGTGAAGGTCGTTGCGCACCCGGTCCGAGAACGGCACCTGGAACATGCGGCCATAGACCGGCTTTTCATCCCTGGTGGTCTGGCCGGAGGAAACGTTGATGGCATCGGCGCCGGCTTCCTTGAACGCGGATGCGATCTGGACGGCCTCTTCCGGATCGACACCCTCCTCGCCGACCCAGTCATGGGCGGAGATGCGCACCGTCATCGGCTTTTCGGCCGGCCAGGTCGCACGCATGGCGGCAAAGACTTCGAGCGGGAAGCGCAGCCGGTTTTCAAGGCTGCCGCCATAGTCGTCCTCGCGCCTGTTGGTGACGGGCGAGATGAAGGAGGCAAGAAGATAGCCGTGGGCGGCATGCATCTCGATCATGTCGAAGCCGGCTTCGTCGGCGGCCTTGACGGCGGCCACGAACTGGTCGCGCACCATGTCCATATCGGCCCGGTCCATCGGCTTCGGCGTCTGGCTTTCAGGCGTGTAGGGAATGGCCGAGGCCGAAATCAGCGGCCAGTTGCCTTCCTTCAGCGGCTTGTCCATGCCTTCCCAGGCAACCCGCGTCGAGCCCTTGCGGCCCGCATGGCCGATCTGGGCGCAGATCTTCGCATCCGTCTCCTGATGGACGAAATCGGTGAGCCGCTTCCAGAGCGGAACCTCTTCGCGCGTGATGCAGGGGCAGCCCGAGGTGATCCGGCCTTCCTTCGATACGCACAGCATTTCGGTGAAAACCAGCCCTGCGCCGCCCTTGGCGCGTTCGGCGTAATGCACGAAATGCCAGTCGTTGGGCTTGCCGTCCTTCGCCTTGTACTGGGCCATCGGCGAAACCACGACGCGGTTTTTCAGATCCATGTCGCGCAGCTTGAACGGCGCGAACATCGGCCGCCGTGTCGACTGGCTGCCGGCCTTGTTCTGGAACCAGGCCTCGGCGGTTCCCAGCCATTCAGGATCACGCAGGCGCAGGTTTTCATGGCCGATGCGCTGCGAGCGGGTCAGCAGCGAATAGTTGAACTGCATCATGTCGAGGTCGAGGTAGCGTTCGACCTCCTCAAACCATTCGGTGGAGTTGCGGGCAGCCGAGGTGACGCGCAGCACCTGCAGCTTGCGCTCGGCCTCGTAATCGTCGAGCGCCTTGTCGATCGGCTTGCCGGAATTCAGCTCGTCGGCAAGGGCTGCCGCACTTTCCATGCCGAGCTTGGTGCCGGAGCCGATCGAGAAATGCGCGGTCGCGGACGCATCGCCCAGCAGCACGACATTGTCGAAATGCCAGTTTTCGCAGACGACGCGGGGAAACTGGATCCATGCCGAGCCGCGAATATGGTTGGCATTCGTCATCAGGCTGTGGCCGCCGAGGTGGCGGGCGAAAATCTTCTCGCAGGTGGCGATGCTCTCCTGCTGGCTCATCGTTCCAAAGCCGTAAGCCTCGTAAACCTCCGGCCCGCACTCGACGATGAAGGTCGCGGTATCGTCATTGAACTGGTAGGCGTGGGCCCAGATCCAGCCCTTCTCGGTCTTTTCGAAGATGAAGGTGAAGGCGTCGTCGAACTTCTGCTTGGTGCCGAGCCAGACGAAGTGGTTGCGCCGCATGTCGATCATCGGCTTGAACTCATCCTCGTAAAGCGCACGGGTGCGCGAGTTCAGGCCGTCGGCGGCGATCACCAGATCGTTTTCGGCGCGCAGTTTCTCGATGCCGTCCTTGTCGATATCGCTTTCGAATGCGATGTTGACGCCGAGTTCGCGGGCGCGCTCCTGCAGCACGATCAGAAGCTTCATGCGGCCGATGCCGCAGAAACCGTGGCCGCCCGACGTCATGCTTTCCTCGCCGCGCACCACCTTGACGTCGTCCCAATAGGCGAAATTGTCGCGGATCGACTGCACCACGACCGGGTCATTGCCCTTGAAGTTCTCCAGCGTCTCGTCGGAAAACACCACGCCCCAGCCGAACGTGTCGTTATGGCGGTTGCGCTCGTAAACGGTGATGTCATGACTGGCATCCCGAAGCTTCATCGAAATGGCGAAGTAAAGACCGGAGGGCCCGCCTCCCAGAACTGCGATTTTCATGTTCGGATTCCCCTGTCGCTGTGCGTGGTCTTTTCAAGAAAATTAATTTGAACTTAAAATAAAATGGGATTGGCGGTGGTGTCAAGCGCAGCTTGTCGTCTGAATGCGCACCCATGCTTTTCAAGGTTACGGGCGCATCGGTCGATCATCCCTCCTCCCCCGCCAACATCATCCTCGGGCTTGACCCGAGGATCTAAGCACCTCTCCCTACGAAAAGAGCGGGCGGGAAGGGTTTTAGCGGGGCGGTCGCGGCGTGGACACCGCGAACACCGCTCGCGACCGACGTGATTGAATCCTCGGGTCAAGCCCGAGGATGACGCAGAAGGGGTGGCAGCGGGCCTGCGCGAATGAAAAGCTGAATATTTCAATATTGAAATAACAAATCGCCTCCTTTATGATTTTTGTCAAACCGGAAATGCCGGTGAAAACATGCGTGCTCGAAACAGGGGAAAGAAAATGCCGTTTGAAACCTCCCAGACCCTGCGGTTCGGCGATTGCGACCTGACCGGTATCGCTTATCACCCGGCCTATTTCTCGATGCTGGTCGAGGTCAACCGCGCCATGTTCGCATCCTTTGGCATCACCTGGGAAGAGATGATGATGAAGCGCAATCTCGGCATGCCTGTGCTGAAGATGGAGATCGGCTTCGAAAAGCCGGCGCGGTTCGGCGATGTCCTGGATTTTGCGATGCATGTGCGCCGCATCGGCACCTCCTCGCTCGACCTCGAAACCTTCGCCCGCGTTGATGGCGAGGTCATCTGGTCGGTGCGCCAGCGCATCGTGCTCACCTCGACCGAAAACCACAGATCGACACCCTGGCCGGACGATATCCGCGCCGGGCTTGAAACCTATATGGACGCGCCGCCAGCCTGACGTAAAAAAGAAACAGGCAGCGTTACTCAAAAAAATAACGGGAACAGACCATGCCTCAGCAACTCCGGCCCTCCGGCCATACCGACAGCTTCGCCCGCGACAACCTGCCGCCGATGGACAGCTGGCCGGACCTTCTCCTCGAAGGGTTTGAATATCCAGACCGGCTCAATGCCGGCGTAGAGCTGACCGACGCGATGGTCGATCGCGGTTTCGGCGACCATATCGCCCTGATCGGCAATGGCCGCCGGCGGACCTACAAGGAAATGACGGACTGGACCAATCGGCTCGCCCATGCGCTGGTCGACGATCTCGGCGTCAAGCCCGGCAACCGGGTGCTGATCCGCTCCGCCAACAATCCCGCCATGGTCGCCTGCTGGCTTGCCGCCACCAAGGCCGGCGCCGTGGTGATCAACACCATGCCGATGCTGCGCGCCGGCGAGCTTGCCAAATATATCGACAAGGCCGAGATCGAATTCGCGCTCTGCGATACGCGGCTGATGGAAGAGTTGGTGGCCTGCGCCAAGGAAAGCCGGTTCCTGAAGAAGGTCATCGGCTTTGACGGCACCGCCAATCACGATGCCGAACTCGACCGGCTAGCGCTGGAAAAGCCGGTGAAATTCAATGCCGTCGACACCGCGCAGGACGATGTCGCGCTTCTGGGCTTCACCTCCGGCTCGACCGGGGACCCGAAGGCGACCATGCATTTCCACCGCGACCTGCTGATCATCGCCGATGGCTACGCGAAAAGCGTGCTGAAGGTGACGCCGGAAGATGTGTTCATCGGCTCGCCGCCACTCGCTTTCACCTTCGGGCTTGGCGGACTTGCGGTGTTTCCGCTCCGCTTCGGGGCGGCGGCCACGCTTCTGGAAGTCGCCTCGCCGCCGAACATGATCGAGATCATCCAGAAATACCGCGCCACCGTCTGCTTTACCGCGCCGACCGCCTATCGCGTGATGCTGCAAGCCATGGAAGATGGCGCGGACCTTTCGAGCCTGCGCGCCGCGGTCTCCGCCGGCGAGACCCTGCCCGCACCGGTCTACGAGGCCTGGATCAAGAAGACCGGCAAGCCGATGCTCGACGGCATCGGCTCCACCGAGATGCTCCACATCTTCATCACCAACCGCTTCGACGACCACCGTCCGGCCTGTACCGGCAAGCCGGTGGAGGGCTATGAGGCGAAGGTGCTTGCCGAAGACGGTTCGGAAGCGCCGCGCGGCACGATGGGACGGCTTGCCGTGCGCGGACCGGCCGGCTGCCGCTATCTCTTTGGCGAGCGCCAGGGCGAATATGTCGAGGGCGGCTGGAACATCACCGGCGATACCTTCGTCCACGACGAAGACGGCTATTTCCACTTTGCCGCGCGCAATGACGATATCATCGTATCGGCGGGCTACAACATTGCCGGTCCCGAGGTCGAGGCGGCGCTCCTGCGCCATCCCGCCGTCTCGGAATGCGGTGTGATCGGCGCGCCCGACGAGGCCCGCGGCCAGATCGTCGAGGCGCATATCGTGCTCGCCGAAGGACATGACGCCAGCGATGTGCTTGTGAAAGAGCTTCAGGATTATGTGAAGGCGACCATCGCGCCCTACAAATATCCGCGCAGCATCAAGTTCGTGAACACGCTGCCGAAGACCTCCACCGGCAAGATCCAGCGGTTCCGCCTGCAGTCCTGAGAGGCCCCCCAATGACATTCGAGATGAAGCAGAAAGTCCTGTTCAAGCACTGCGATCCGGCCGGGATCGTGTTCTTCCCCCGCTATTTCGAGATGATGAACGACTGCGTCGAGGCCTTCTTTTCGGATGTTCTGGAATGGCCCTTTGAGAGCTTTGTCGGCCGCGAGGGCGTGCCGACGGCGTCGATCGAGACGAATTTCGTCGCGCCGAGCCTGCATGGCGATCACCTCTTGATCGCCCTTGTGGTCGAGCGTGTCGGCAAGACCTCGTTTTCCTACCGGATGACGGCGCATTGCGGGGAGCAAAAACGGTTCGAGACCAGGGCGCGGCTCGTCTTCGTCAATGATCGCGGCCGTCCGCAACCCTGGCCGGATGCGATCAAGGCAAAGCTCGAACGGCAACTGGAGCCAGCGGCATGACCAGCGATCGCGATGCCTTTCGCGCCTACGACGAAAACGGGCTCAACACCCAGTACAATGCGCGCGACAGCGTGCCCGCCTTCGGCGCTTATGCCAGGCGCTGGCAGGCTGAAAGCGAGACGGCGACAGCCGGGCTCGACTGCACGCTTGATGTGCCCTTCGGCGACAGCGACGCCGAAAAGCTCGACATCTTCCCTGGCGCCGGTGGCGGGCCGTCGCCGGTGCTGGTGTTCTATCACGGCGGCTACTGGCGCTCGACGGACAAATCCTGGTACCGCTTCCTCGCCCGGCCCTTTGTGGAACGGGGCGTCACCGTGGTTCTGCCCAATTACGGTCTCTGCCCGGCCGTCACCATGGACACGATCGCAGACCAATGCCGCCGTTCGTTCGAGTGGATCTGGCGCAATGCCGCCTCCTATGGCGGCGATGAGGCGCGCATCTTCGTCTCCGGCCATTCGGCCGGCGGCCAGATTGCCGGCATGCTGCTCGGCGCCGACTGGTCCGGGCTCGGCGCGGTGTCCGGCTATCCGATCAAGGGCGTGACCACGGTGAGCGGCCTGTTCGACCTCGAGCCGATCCGGCATACCAACCTCAATGCCGATCTTGCCATGGATCAGGAAGCCGCGCGCCGCAACAGCCCGCTCGACCTGCCGCTGCCAGCCAGGATTCCACCGGTGATCGCCGCCGTCGGCGCGCTGGAAAGCGACGAATTCCACCGGCAGAACCAGCTCTATGCCGGCCATATCAGAGCGGCAGGCGGCGCCTGTGACGCGCTTGCGGTTGCCGGCCACCACCACTATTCGATCCTCGACGCCATGGCCAATCCGTGCCACCGGTTCGGAAAAATGGTTCTCGAACAAATCGGCGTCGCGTAAGTCAAGTTGGCAATAAGTTTAATTTTAAAATAGTTTCAGATTTTTTCGCTTTGCGAGGTTTGAGTGAGGCGGGCATCTGCGCCTTCTTCTTCAGCGTCATCCTCGGGCTTGACCCGAGGATCCAATCACGTCTGCCGCGACAGGTTTTAGAGGGTTAAGGACAGCGTCAGCCCTTGTCACTCTCGCCGCTCGTGATGGCATTTGGTTAGATCCTCGGGTCAAGCCCGAGGATGACGCCGAGAGATGGAAGAGGCAACGGCTGAGGGCAAGGGCCAGCGATAGCGTCGTGTCATCCTGCCAGAAACAAATTCTGAAACGCTGCCGCGTCGCAACCCAACCGTCTCAAAGAAAACGAAGTTCATGCGCAGATTATTTTAAGTTTGATGTAATACTTGAATTGTGTCAGCTTAACCCCCAACGGCTTATCATGGCGACACGCTTCGACTAGACTGCCCCCATGGGCACGAGGGGCGTTGCCTTTGGCCGAGACGAATTCCGAAGGAATCGTGAACAACAAGATGGGGATAAACATGAAATTCAGCACTCTTCTGAAAAGCGGCGTGATGGCGCTCGCAATCGGTGTTGCGGGCATGGCCCACGCAGACCCGGTCAAGGTCGGGCTCATCACCACATTGTCCGGCGGCGGCGCGTCGCTCGGCACCGACACGCGCGACGGCTTCATGCTGGCGCTGAAACAGGCCGGCGATGCTGCATCCGACATCGAGGTTGTAGTCGAGGACGACCAGCAGAAGCCCGACGTCGCCGTCCAGATCGCCGACAAGATGATCCAGTCCGACAAGGTCGACGTCCTGACCGGCATCGTCTGGTCGAACCTTGCCATGGCAGTGGTGCCGTCCGCAGTCGCGCAGGGCAAGTTCTACCTGTCGACCAACGCGGCGCCCTCGCAGCTTGCCGGCGCCGGCTGCAATCCGAAATATTTCGCGGTCAGCTACCAGAACGACAATCTTCACGAAGCCGCAGGCGCCTACGCCACCCAGGAAGGCATCAAGAAGATCTTCATCATGGCGCCCAACTATCCGGCGGGCAAGGATTCGCTCACCGGCTTCAAGCGCTTCTATGATGGCGACGTCGTCAAGGAAGTCTACACCCAGCTCGGCGCGACCGACTATGCCGCCGAGATCGCACAGATCCGCGACAGCGACGCCGATGCGGTGTTCTTCTTCCTGCCGGGCGGCATGGGCATTTCCTTCATGAAGCAATATGCCGAATCCGGCGTCGACAAGCCGCTGATCGGCCCGGCCTTCAGCTTCAGCCAGGACATCCTTCCGGCCATGGGCGATGCCGCGATCGGCGTCAAGAACACCTCCGATTGGTCGCCCGATCTCGACAACGAGGCCAACAAGGCCTTCGTCGAAGGCTTCGAGGCAGAATATGGCCGCCTGCCCTCGCTTTACGCCGCGCAGAGCTATGACACCGCAAACCTGCTGCTGTCGGCGGTTGCCGCTGCCGATGTTGCAGATGCGGATGCCTTCCGCACGGCGCTCGCCGCTGCCGATTTCGACAGCGTCCGCGGCAATTTCAAGTTCGGCCCGAACCAGCATCCGATCCAGAACTTCGTGGTCCGCGAAGTGATCGATGACAATGGCGTGCTGACGAACAAGCTCGTTGGCACCGTGATGACCGATCACGCCGACGCCTACGCTGCCGAGTGCAAGATGTAAGGTCCCGCAGGGCCTTTTGCCGGGCTGGCGCTGACGCGCCGGCCCCTCACTCCACATCTTTCGAAGGAGGAGCGGGTGTCGCTCTTTGTCGAACAGGCCCTGAACGGCCTGCAGTACGGCATGATGCTGTTCCTGATGGCGGCCGGCCTGACGCTGGTCTTCGGCGTCATGGGGCTGATCAATCTCGCTCACGGCTCGCTTTTCATGGTCGGCGCATTCGCCTGCGCCTTCGGGGCGGCGGCGACCGGCCACTACTGGCTCGGCCTTGCCGCAAGCCTGCTGGTTTCCGCCGGCGTCGGCGCGCTGATCGAGGTCGGCATCATCCGCAAGCTTTATGCCCGCAATCATCTCGACCAGGTGCTGGCGACCTTCGCGCTGATCCTGGTGTTTTCGGAAGGCACACGATGGGTCTTCGGGTCCTTCCCGCTCTATCTCAACCTGCCCAACCTGCTGTCCGGGGCCGTCACTCTGCCCGGCGGGCTGCAATATCCGATGTTCCGCCTCGTCATCATCGGTTTCGGCATCGCGATCGCGATCGGGCTCTGGCTGCTGATCGCGCGCACGCGGCTCGGCATCCGCATCCGCGCCGGTGAGGCCGACCGGGAAATGATTGCCGCACTCGGCGTCGATATTGCGGCGCTCTATACCATCGTCTTCGCGCTGGGCGCGGCGCTTGCGGGCTTTGCCGGCGCGCTGGTCGGCTCGATCCAGTCGGTGCAGGTCGGCATGGGCGAACCGGTGCTGATCCTCGCCTTCGTCGTGGTCGTCATCGGCGGCA
The DNA here is from genome assembly GCF_013344475.1 of Martelella limonii. Classification (GTDB taxonomy): domain Bacteria; phylum Pseudomonadota; class Alphaproteobacteria; order Rhizobiales; family Rhizobiaceae; genus Martelella; species Martelella limonii. The sequence continues at coordinate 88,216 of NZ_JABUOU010000011.1, forward strand.
TCGGGTCGATCAAGGGCGCGCTGATCGGCGCGCTGCTTGTGGGGATGACGGACACGCTCGGCAAGGCGCTGCTGCCGTCCCTGTTCGCAGCACTCGGCGGCGGTGCCGGCGCCAATGCCATGGGGGCGACCGTCGCCTCGATGCTGATCTACATCCTGATGGCCGTGGTCCTGGTTATCCGCCCGCAGGGCCTGTTCGGGGCAAGAGCATGACCCGCGAAATCATCATCAATCTCGTCATCTTCCTCGCGCTCATCGCCTTTGCGATCGGCGCGCATCTGATGGGCAACGGCTTTGCCGTGACGCTCGCCACCAAGGCGGCGATCTTCGCGCTCGCCGGCGTCGGCCTCAACCTCGCACTCGGCTATGGCGGGCTGGTCTCGCTCGGCCATGCGGCCTTCTTCGGCGTCGGCGGCTATGTGACCGGCATTCTGGCAAGCCATGCGATGTCCGGCGAACCGGTGTTCACCCTCCCCTTCACGCTGGCCGGCAGCAATGACATGCTCGGCATCTGGCCGATGGCGATGGTGGCAGGCGGCATCCTGGCGCTCGCGATCGGCCTTCTGTCACTCAGGACCACCGGCGTCTACTTCATCATGGTGACGCTCGCCTTTGCGCAGATGGTGTTCTATTTCGCGATCAGCTGGCCGCGCTATGGCGGCGAGGACGGGTTGAGCTTTTATGTCCGCAACAATTTCCCGGGCATGAACACCTTCGATCCGATCCAGTATTTTGCCATATGCGCTGCGCTGCTGGCGATCGCGCTGGTCTTCACCGCCGTTGTCACCCAGTCGCGCTACGGCCTTGCGCTGCAGGCGGCGCGCCAGAACCGGCAGCGCAGCATGGCCGTCGGCATCCGGCCCTATGGCGTGCTGCTGGTCGCCTTCGTGCTGTCCGGCATGATCGTGGCGCTCGCGGGCTCGCTCTATGCCGATCTCAACCGCTTCGTAAGCCCGGCCATGCTGTCGTGGCACATGTCTGGCGAGATCATGGTGTTTGTCATCCTCGGCGGCGTCGGCAGGCTTTGCGGACCGGTCGCGGGCGCTGCCATCTACATCCTGCTCGAACACCTGCTCGGCGGCATCAGCGAATACTGGCAGGCGCTGCTCGGCATCCTGCTGCTGGTGATCGTGATCTATTCGCCGGGCGGCCTGATCGGGCTCGTCACCGGGCGTCTTTTCCAGGGGAGAGCGCGCGATGCATGATCCGGTCCTTTCAATCACCGATCTGCGCAAGGCCTATGGCGCGCTGACCGTGACGGATGGCGTCAGCCTGACGCTGCTGCCGGGCGAGATCCATGCGCTGATCGGGCCGAACGGCGCCGGCAAATCGACGCTGATCAAGCAGATCGTCGGGGAAACCCGCCCCGATCACGGCACGATCCGTTTCGAGGGCCAGGTGATTGACGATCTCGACGCCGCAGCCCGCGCCCGTCTCGGCCTTGCCCGTTCATTCCAGGTGTCGTCGGTGATCGCCGATTTCACGGTGTTGCAGAATGTCATGCTTGCTGTGGCGGGAGCATCGGGGCGGACGTTCCGCTTCTTCCTGCCCGCGCTTTCCGATCGCAAGCTCACCGAGCCCGCCATGTACCATATCGGCGAGGCGGGGCTTTCAGAACGCTACAATGTCACGGTTTCCTCGCTTTCCCATGGCGAGCGGCGGAAGCTCGAAATCGCGATGGCGCTTGCCATGCGGCCGAGGGCCTTTCTGCTCGACGAGCCGATGGCCGGCATGGGGCTCGAGGGCGGAAAGCAGCTCACCGCCACCCTTGCCGAACTGAAGCGCGAGGCGCCGATCCTGCTTGTGGAGCACGACATGGATGCCGTCTTCGCCCTTGCCGACCGCATTTCGGTGCTGGTCTACGGCAAGATCATCGCATCGGGCAGCGTCGCCGAAATCCGCGCCAATCCGGAAGTGCGCCGTTCCTATCTCGGAGAAGAGGCATGACCCGGCTCCTCGAACTCGAAAACGTCACCGCCGCCTATGGCGCGGTGCGCGCGCTCTTCAACATCTCGCTTGCCATGGACGAGGGCGAGGTGGTGGCGCTGATGGGGCGCAATGGCATGGGCAAGACCACCACGATCCGCTGCATCAGCCGGCTGCTCCCGCATTCGGGCGGCACGCTTGCCTTTGCCGGGAGGGACGTCAAGGGTTTGACCGCGCCCAAGGTCGCCCGTCTCGGCGTCGGCCTCGTGCCGGAGGGACGGCGCTGTTTTGCGCCGCTGACAGTTGCCGAAAACCTGGTGGTCGCCGCCCGTCCGGGGCCCTGGGATATCGAGCGCGTCTCGGCGCTTTTTCCCCGCCTCAAGGAACGCATGCGGCAGACATCGGCGACACTTTCGGGCGGCGAACAGCAGATGCTGGCGATCGGCCGGGCGCTGATGACCAATCCGCGCCTTCTGATCCTTGATGAAGCGACCGAGGGCCTGGCGCCGGTGGTGCGCCAGGAGATCTGGGCGGGCGTCAGGGCACTCAAGGCGGAGGGGCTTTCGATCCTGCTGGTCGACAAGTCGCTGAAGGAAATCGCCTCCGTCGCCGACAAGGCGGTGATCATCGAGCGCGGCGAAACGGTGTGGCAGGGCGGGATTGACGGCCTGACGCCGGAGCTGACGGACCAGTATCTCGGCGTCTGACGGTGTTTTGGTATATCCGGCGGCATTACGCTATGATCACGGTTCGGCCGGCCTGGGTATCTCTCAGACAGCCGCCTGGACCTCCGTAAGCGATCGATCAGCAGGAGACGACGTGACCTACGAAGACATCGAAACCCCCGCACCGCTTGTTGATCTCGCCATCGTCGATGCCAATCTTAAACGCATGCAGGACTATTGCGACCGGCACGGCATTGCGCTCAGACCGCATATCAAGACACACAAGAGCGTCGCCATGGCGAAGCGGCAGCTGGCGCTTGGCGCGCGCGGCATCACCTGCCAGACACTGGGCGAAGCCGAGATCATGGCCGATGCCGGATTTGACGATATCCTGATTTCCTATCCGCTGATCGGCAAGGTGAAAAGGCTTGCAGCCCTTGCGGCCCGGATCAGGCTGACCGTCGCAATCGACAGCCTTGCTGCGCTTGAGGCAGCGGCCGAAGCCGCAACCCTTGCAGGATCGGACATCGCCGTGCTTGTCGAATTCGATACCGGGGCAAAACGCACGGGCGTCGTCAGCGTCGAAGAGGCGCTTGCCCTTGCCGGAAAGGTGACCGGGACCGGAAATCTCGTCTTCGCCGGGTTGATGACCTATCCGGCGAACGAGAACACCGTCACCTTCGTCAATGCCGCGCGCGCCGCATTCGAACAGGCCGGCATCGCGATCCCGCTGGTTTCGGGCGGCGGCACGCCGGATGCGTTTCTCGTCCACACGCTCGGCGTGATCGACGAATTGCGGGTGGGCACCTATATCTACAACGACCGGATGATGATGGGCGCCAGCCACGCCAGGCTTGAAGACTGCGCCTTCGATGTCGTGGTCACCGTCGTCAGCCGCCCGGAGCCGGACAGGGCCGTCATCGATGCGGGATCGAAGTCGCTGACCAGCGATCCTTCCGGCAAGGGCGGACCGGGCCATGGCCTGATCAGGGAATATCCGGACGCCGTGATCGATCGCCTCAGCGAGGAACACGGCATGGTCGACCTGTCGAAATGCGACAGGAAACCCGAGATCGGCGAAAGGCTGCGGGTTGTTCCCAACCATGTCTGCCCGGTCACCAACCTGCACGATCAGGTTCTGGTGCTGGAAAACGGAACGATCAGCGCCTGGGCGGTGGATGCCCGCGGCCTTACCCGATAGGGCAAGTCCGGATTTCCCCGCAAAGCAAGGCCGCCCTGCCTGCTTGTCTTGGCGCAAGAAGGGGTGTGACGGGTGTGCCCCCCTGACTGCGAGATGGTGTGGAGCAGTCGTGCCTCCGGCGGACGCAGTGCCTGCCCTTGTCCCTGCCACAGTCCGTGCGCTGTTTCAGGCCGGCATCCGCTTCATCCGGAAATCGCCCGAGGCGTCAGGCCATGGCGGCCTTCAGCGCCCGGATTGCGCGCTCATCGGTGTGGCGTGGAGCAGCACTTTCAAAACCCTGCAGCTTCATGGGCTCGCCCTGGTGGCGGATTGTACATGAGGCATGAAGCTGCGTGATGCCGGGGATATCCAGAAACAGATGAGCATTGGACGCATTGATGCCGCTTCCGGGCATCAATGCGATCCGGCCGTCTGCGGCGGCAGCCAGCGCTTCGATCAGCGCCCTGCCCTCGCTCGCACGCGGTTCCTGGCCGGAGGTCAGGATGCGCGGAATGCCAAGCGCAATCGCCCTTTCAAGCGCGGCAAAGGGATCCCGCGTGAGATCGAAGGCGCGGTGCAGCGTGATGTCCATGCCATGGGCCGCCTCCATCAGCCGGGAAAGCCCTGCCTCATCGAGTTCGTGATGCGTGTCGAGCGCACCGATCGCCACGCCTGCAATGCCGGCCTCTCGGCAGAATGCGATATCGCGCAGCATGGTCTTGTACTCGGCTTCGGAATAGACAAAGCCGCCGGCGCGCGGACGGATCAGGACATGGACCGGTATCGATGCACCGGCGGCGATTTCGATCAGTCCCGGCGAGGGGGTCAGTCCGCCCTGATCGGGCGCCATGCAGAGCTCGATCCGATCCGCGCCCGCTTGCACCGCCGTATCAAGCCCGGCAATGTCGCCGACGCAGATTTCGAGCAGATTGGTCATCGCGCCTCCTCCGGCCGTGAGGATTGAATAACAGCAGAGCGCCCGCCAGACCAGTTCCCGCCTGAAGGCATGACGGCCCCAAGGGGCAAAAAATCAGGCTTGAAGGAAATGGTGCCGCTTACGTGACTCGAACACGTGACCCCATCATTACGAATGATGTGCTCTACCAACTGAGCTAAAGCGGCCCGAACGCGGATTTTGCGTTGCAGTGGGCTGTTACAGGCTCTTTGGCCATTTTTCAAGCGTCTTGGCGCCCGGGCTTTTAAAAAAGATGACGGCCGAGAGACGGGCGACACTGCCGTTGCCTGGCTTTCGGGCTGCCGCTCCCGCCCCGCATGCCCCTTCCGGCCGCAAGAACGGCAGGCGGCGGCGAGCGCATCCATCCGATATCGTCCTCGGGGATCTTGCTCGCCGGCAAAGGGAAATGCAACCATGCGGGCGCCTGTGACACTGAGCCGGCTCAAGCCTCTACCGACTGCCTGAAAGCGACATGACATGATGACGTTCACCAATTCCGCCAGAAACCTGATCCTTACGGTCCTCCTGCTGGCGGGCCCGGCATCGGCAGCGCTTGCCGCGTGCCCGGCTTCATCGGACCTCGCACAGGGCATCGTGCTGACCCGCAGCGTCGACGGATATGCCATCCTCTACCGGGAAAGCGCCGGGGAATTGATCAGCCGGTATCAATATCCAAGGGGAGCCGAGCCGGCCGACGATGTCACGGCGACATTTGCCCATGCCCTGCTCCCCACCATGCGCGCTGGAGACAAGGGCGCTTTCCGCTTCGTCTATGACAAGCCGGTTGCGGGCATCGACGACAGGCTTGCCGACGGCAATGACTGGCAGAGCGGCGTCACCTTCCTGATAGACGGCAAGACCATATCGAAGGGCACGATGGACGTGACCTTCAGGGGCAGGCAATCGGTTGCGCTCGGCGCCTGCCACTACCAGGCCCTGATCGTGGAAACCGCGCTTCTGCTCGAAGACACCGCCCCGATCGCCTTTCGCTACAGCTATGTCCCCTCGCTAGGCATCCCTGTCGAGGCGATCCGGATCGACCAGCACGGCAACCCCGTATCCAGCGTCACCTATGATTCTATCCGTCTTGCACGGTGATCTTGTCTTTGCCTGACGACGGGCGGGCGGAGAGCACGCAGGCGGCGACGATCAGGCCGGCACCGAACAGCGTCGTCACCGTCGGAATCTCGTCGAAAAACAGATAGCCATAGAGCCCGGCCCAGACCAGCGCCGAATAATCGATCACGGCATAGAGCGAGACCGTCACGCGGGCGAGCCCCGAAAGCAGCAGGATGAAACCGAGCGCCCCGCAAAGCCCGATCAGCGCGATCTGCCAGGAGAGTGCCGCGGGCGGCGCCTGCCAGACGACAAGCGCCATCGGCAGCGAAAACAGCGCGGCAAACACCGCCTGCATCAGGCTGAGGACGGCTGGGTGTTCGCTTGTCGCGTTCTGCTTCATCGCAACGGCTGCCAGCGCGTAGATCACTGGCGCGAGCAGGCCTGCAAGGATTGCCGGCAACGCCACCGGCGGTCCGGCAAGCCCGGTTCCGCGGGTGAACACGATCAGGCCGGAGCCGGCCACCGCAAGCGCGATTGCAAACACCAGATGCCGGCCGGGCCTTTCCCCGAACACCAGCGTGCCGAGCACCGCCATATAGATCGGCCCGGTCATGGCAAGCGCGAGCGCCATCACCAGCGGCATGCCGGAAAGCCCGTAGAAGAACGCGCTGGCGGTTGCTGCGACCAGAAAGCCGCGCAGCGCATAGGCCGAGAGCTGGCCGCGCTTCGGCCACTGGCGCACGAAGAGCGCCACGAACAGGGCGAGCAGCAGCGCCGCAACCGTGTAGCGCAGGAACACGACCTGAAAGCTTGAAAGCGCGGCGCCAAGGCTTTTCGCCAGCGCATCGACGCCCGAAAGCATGGCGACGGCGGCGATGCAGAGAGCAGCGCCAGAAGACCGGCTTGACGACAGCATGGCGAACCCTCCCCGAACATCTCCGGCGATAGCTGCGGCGGACGGGACGGTCAAGCCGGGGAGACCGGGCGCCGGTACGCACCCGGCTCTGTCATTGTGCAAGGGGGACGGCTTTCGAGCCGCCATCAGGGCACCCAGGCGCCCCCCTTTTCCATTCCATCACGCGCAAAAGCGTTTTAGGGTCGCAGCCGTCGCGCGGGATGGCGCGGCCGATGCGCAGGCCAGTCTTGCCCCTGCCTGGATCAAGCCGCCGGTTTGAAACGCAACACGATCAACAAGAGGACAAGCCGCTGATGGCCAAGATGATACATTCAATGATCCGGGTGCTCGATGAAGCGCGCTCGACCGATTTCTACAGGCTCCTCTTCGGCCTGGAGGTGATCGATCGCTACCCTTTCGACGGCTTCACCCTGATCTATCTCGCCAATGCCGAAACCGGCTTCGAACTCGAGCTGACCACCAACGAAAGCCAGAGCGAACCGTATGATCTCGGTAACGGCTACGGGCACCTGGCGGTCTCGGTCGAGGATGTGGCGGCAGAGCACGAGCGGCTGACGGCGCTTGGCATTCCGGTCGGAAAGCTTGTCACCATGGAGCGCGATGGCGCCGCCTTCGCAAAGTTCTTCTTCGTCACCGATCCCGACGGCTACAAGATCGAGGTGCTCCAGCGCGGCGGTCGTTTCCGGTAGCAGACGGCAGCGGGCCTTCAGGCGCCAAGCGTGGCGAGGACGAAATCGGCACGCTGACCGACGCCGGTCTTCGGCAGCACCACCGTTTGAAAGCCGAACCGCGGATAGATCTCCATCAGCCGTTGATATTCGGCGATACCGTCCTCAAGCCCGTGGCGTCTGGCATCATCAAGATGGTGGATCTCGGGCCAGGGCGGGGTCATGAACGCAAGTGGGCTGAAACGGCCCCGAAGGGCCTCCGGCACGGCGACGGTCTCGCCGGTCGCGTGCGCCAGTGCGGCGATGGCATCGATCAGGCCGCGGTCGAAGAACACCCAGCCGTCATGGCCGCTGACGGCAGCGCAGTCTTCAAGCGCCATCGCGATGGCGCGTCGGGCGAAGGCTTCGAGGTCGACCCAGGGAAGGGCGGCGCCATCGCCGGCGCGCTCTTCCGCGACGATCCGCCGCCCGGGCTCTTCCACCACCTTATGGCCACGGCGTTCGAGTTCCGTAAGCAGCGTCGACTTGCCGCCCCCGGAACAGCCGGACAGAATGACCATATTGCGCATCAGGCGCTATTTCGCACCCGTGCAGGCAGTGCCCGGATCATTCTCGCCCTTGGTCACATCATAGAGCGTGCCGTCATTGCCCTTGCTCCACCAGACATACTGGCCTGCCGCATAGCGCGCGCCGGAGGCCGCGATGACTTCGGCCGCAATGATGTGGTTGTCGGGCCACTGAAGCTCTGCCAGCATGATCTGGTCGCCGTTGATGTAGCGGGCGTCGAGCGTGAAATCCCCGCAGTCATATTTTGCGGCAATTTCCGTGGTGCCTTCCGGCAGGGTGAGCGTTACCGCCTCGTCGGCCTTCGCCTGAACGGCGAAAAGCGGAAGTGCTGCGGCGAGAAGTATGAGAGCTTTCATGTAATCCTCCTGATTTGACACCATGATACATCAGCTTTGGCAAGGGGGCCGACACGCATAGGTTTATTCCCGAAAATTCCTTCCGGCCCTTGCAATCATTTCCGGCGGACGTATAACCGCCGGCCCTTCCACATCCTGACAGGACAAGCACCATGACCGCGCTCGGCCTCGACTTCGGCACGACCAACACCGTCATCGCAATCCCCGGCAGCGCTGAGGGAGAGACGCACTCGCTCTCCTTCGAGAGCCGCGCCGGCGTGACCGATACGATGCGCACCTGCCTCTCCTTCATGAAGGACCGGCAGGCGGGTTTCGGCGCGCCGCTGGCAACGGAAGCAGGCGCTGCCGCGATCCGCACGCTGATCGACCATCCTGGCGAATGCCGCTTCCTGCAATCGATCAAGACCTATGCGGCAAGCCCGCTGTTCAAGGAAACCGCCGTGCTCGGCCGCCGGCACTCCTTCGCCGATCTGATGGCGGTGTTTCTGGAAAAGCTGATGGATTACGCCGGCGACGGCTGGCCCGGCGACGTTTCCCGCGTGGTGGCCGGCCGGCCGGTGCGTTTTGCCGGCATCGGCGCGGATGAGGCCCTTGCGCTCGAGCGGTACAACGACGCGCTGTCGCGCTTCGGCTTTCCGGAGATCCGCTTCGTGCTGGAGCCGGTGGCGGCGGCCTGGTATTTCGCCGAGCGTCTCAAAAGCGACGCCAATGTGCTGGTCGCCGATTTCGGCGGCGGCACCACCGACTATTCGATCATCCGGTTTTCGAAGACGGCGGGGAAACTGTCTGCCGAGCCGCTCTCCCATTCGGGCGTGGGCGTTGCCGGCGACATGTTCGACTATCGCATCATCGACAATGTCGTCAGCCCGATGATCGGCAAGGGCTCGCATTACAAAAGCTTCGGCAAGACGCTCGACGTGCCCTCGAACTACTACGCCAATTTCGGCCGCTGGAGCCAGCTCTCGATCTTCAAGACCACCCGCGACTTCACCGATCTGAAAAGCCTGGTGCGCGATGCCACCGACCCGGACGCGCTCGAACTCTTCATCGAGCTCATCGAGAATGACGAGGGCTACCCGCTCTATGAGGCCGTGTCGGCCACCAAGCGGGCGTTGTCGCAAGCCGACGAGGCGGAGTTCTTCTTTTCGCCGCTTGGGCGTGACAGCCGCCGCACCGTCCGCCGCGCGGACTTCGAAGGCTGGATTGCCGGCGAACTCGCCCAGATGGAGGAGGCCCTCGACGAGGCGATCGCCGGCGCCGGCCTTCAGCCGAAGGATATCGACAAGGTGTTCCTGACCGGCGGCACCTCGTTCGTGCCCGCCGTGCGCAAGATCTTCGAAAACCGGTTTTCCGAAATCGAAACCGGCGGGGAACTGCTCTCGATTGCCCACGGCCTCGCGCTGATCGGCAAGGAGGACGCCTTTCCAGGGCAAGCCTGACACCGGTTTTCCAGGACACGGCATCAGGCTTCAAGCCTACGCTTCAGCGGGCTCGTTCCGGCATGGCGGGGAGGGTTTCCTGCCTCTCCTCGAGCCGCTTGGTGTTTCCTCACGAGACTATTGGAACGTTCCTAGTTCTGTGCTAATCCTCCCGCGGGAGGATGTTTCATGGGTTATGATTTCATCATTGTCGGCGGTGGTTCGGCGGGTTCGGTGCTGGCGGCGAGGCTTTCCGAAAACCCCGAGGTCAGCGTGCTTTTGCTGGAGGCCGGCGGCAGCGACCGGCACCCGTTCTACACCCTTCCGGCGGGCTTTGCCAAAATGACCAAGGGGATCGGCAGCTGGGGCTGGCACACCGTTCCGCAGCGGCACATGAACAACATGTCGATCCGCTATACCCAGGCCAAGGTGATTGGCGGCGGCTCCTCCATCAACGCCCAGATCTACACCCGCGGCAACCGGCTGGATTATGACGAATGGCGTCAGATGGGCTGCACGGGCTGGAGCTATGACGATGTGCTGCCCTTCTTCCGCAAGGCCGAGGACAACGACACCTACGACAATGAATATCACGGCAAGGGCGGTCCGCTTGGGGTTTCGAAGCCTTCCGCACCGCTGCCGATCTGCGAGGCCTATTTCAGGGCAGCGGGGGAAATGGGCATTCCGTTCAACGCCGACATGACCGGCGAGCGCCAGGACGGCGTCGGCTATTACCAGCTGACCCAGCGCCATGCGCGCCGCTCCTCTGCCGCCAAGGCCTATCTCGCGCCCACCCGCCACCGCAAGAACCTCACCATCCGCACCGGTGTCGAGACCCGGCGCATCCGCATCGAAAACGGCCGTGCGACGGGCGTCGAGACCGCCACGGGCGAGGTGCTGACGGCTGGGCGCGAGGTGCTGCTGTCATCGGGCGCGATCGGTTCTCCGCGTCTTTTGATGTTATCCGGCATCGGCCCGGCCGAGCACCTGCGCAAGGCCGGGATCGAGGCCGTGTTCGATCATCCCGAAGTGGGCGAGAATTTTCAGGACCATCTCGACCTCTTCACCATCCTCGAATGCGCCGGCGACTTTACCTATGACAAATATGCCGAGCCATTCTGGTCGGCGGTGGCGGGGCTTCAATACCTCCTGACCCGCAAGGGCCCGGTCGCCTCCAGCCTGTTCGAGACCGGCGGCTTCTGGTATGCAGAAGAGGCCGCGCGCTCGCCCGACATCCAGTTTCATCTCGGCCTCGGCTCCGGCATCGAGGCGGGCGTGGAAAAGATGAAGAACCCCGGCGTGACCCTGAATTCGGCCTATCTCAGGCCACGCTCGCGCGGCTCGGTGCGGCTCAAATCCGCCAATCCCGCCGATGCGCCGCTGATCGATCCGAATTACTGGGCCGATCCCCATGACCGCGCAATGTCGATCAAGGGATTGAAGCTTGCGCAGGAGATCATGCATCAGGATGCGTTGAAGCCCTTCATCAAGCGGGAAATGCTGCCCGGACCGAAGGTGAAGACCGATGACGACTATTTCGCCTATGCCTGCCGCCACGCCAAGACGGACCATCATCCCGCCGGCACCTGCCGCATGGGCGCGGATGCGCGCGCCGTCGTCGATCCGGAACTCAAGTTCAACGGCATCGGCCAACTGCGCATCGTCGACGCCTCGATCATGCCGACGCTGATCTCGTCCAACACCAATGCCGCCGCCATCATGATCGGCGAAAAAGCCGCCGACATGATCGCCCGCGAACACGGACTGTGAGGGCTTGCGGAGCGTGCGCGAAGGGAGCATGAAGCGACTGGCGCCGATTTCGCAGTTCGGCTGAACGCGGCGAAAGGCATCGAGACTGAGTCATGGAGCCGCCTCTCTCCTTCCGGGTCATCCTCGGGCTTGACCCGAGGATCCAGGCGGGTTTTCCGTGTGGCGTGGATGCTCGGGTCAAGCCCGAGCATGACGCTGAAAGAGATGTGTGGACCTGAACCTGCGGACTGGTGACCGCCGGGTGACCCCTCGAGGGAGCGAAAATGGCAAAACGACCGACGATCATCGATGTGGCCCGCCATGCAGGGGTGTCCAAATCGACGGTCTCGCTCGTGCTGCAGAACTCCGCGCTGGTCAAGAAGACGACGCGCAGCCGTGTCGAGCAATCCATGCAGGCGCTCAACTATGTCTATAACCGGACCGCTGCCAATCTGCGCGGCGCAGAAGCCGGGCTGATCGGCCTCGTCATCAATGATCTGCGCAACCCGTTCTTCGCCGAATTCGCGGCCAGCGCCCAGATGACCTTTGCCGAGCACGGCTTTGCGACCGTAATCGCCAATACCGATGAAGACGTCACGATCCAGGCGCAGGTGATTTCCTCCATGGTCGAACACGGCGTTTCCGCGCTGATCATTTCGCCGGCCTATGGCGACGAAGGGGCGGTGTTCGAGCGGATTGGGCGGGCGGGCCTGCCTGCCCTTCAGGTGCTGCGCATGGCGTCGCCCGATACGGCGCGTTTTCCCTTTGCCTCGCTCGATTACGAAAGCGGCAGCCTGGAGGCTGCCCGGCATCTTGTCGAACGGGGGGCGCAGAAGATCGCCTTTGTCGGCGGCCTGCCGGATCGCGCCGTCACGCAGGAGCGGATGGCGGGCTACCGCGCCGTCCTCGGCGATCGCGCGCCGATAACGCTGCTTGGCCGGCCGACCCGCGCCTTTGGCCGGGATGCGGCGTTGAGCCTTGCGCGCGATCCGCGCGGCATCGATGCGGTGCTCTGCTTCAACGATCTGGTAGCGCTCGGCATGATGGCGGGTTTTGCCGAAAAAGGCATTGCCGTGGGCCACGACATCGCCCTTGTCGGATTTGACGATATCGAGGAATGCGCGCTCGCCTATCCGAAGCTCTCATCGGTCCATTGCGATATCGGCGCTTTCGGCCGCGATGCGGCGGCGACCATGCTTTCATGGCTCGAGACCGGCGAGCGCCCGCCGGAACGGCATTTGTCGCCGGTGACGCTGATGGTGCGGGAGACGAGCGGGGGAAGGTGATTCTGTAAACGAGCCTCGCGGCCAACGATCCGCCCTTGAGAGAAATCAATGGACTTGGAGCTTGCTCCCAATACTCTCTCCCGCCGGCGGGAGAGATGCCCCGAAAGGGGCAGTGAGGGTGGCACGGCATGTCGAATCGTGAAGGCGTTCGCGGTGATGGACTCCCCCCTCACTGTCGCTTTCGCGACATCTCTCCCCTCCGGGGCGAGAAGATTGGGGGGCTGTGCGGCCGCGCCAAGACGGTGATCCAAGGCCGCCGACAGACTTGTTATTCCGCCGCTTGCGTGCCCGCGCCAAAACGCTGTTCGATATAATCGGCGACCATGGCCTCGAAATCGGCGGCGATATTGGGGCCGCGCAGCGTCTTGGCCTTCTTGCCATCGACGAAGACGGGGGCCGCGGGCGTTTCGCCGGTGCCTGGCAGCGAGATGCCGATATCGGCGTGCTTGCTTTCGCCCGGCCCATTGACGATGCAGCCCATGACCGCAACGTTGAGCGATTCCACGCCCGGATATTTCTCGCGCCACACCGGCATGTTCTTGCGCAGATCGGACTGGATCTTGGAGGCAAGCTCCTGAAACACGGTCGAGGTGGTGCGCCCGCAGCCGGGACAGGCGGCCACCACCGGCACGAACTGGCGGAAGCCCATGACCTGAAGCAGTTCCTGCGCCACCTGCACCTCACGGGTGCGGTCGCCGCCGGGTTCCGGCGTCAGAGATACCCGGATCGTATCGCCAATGCCGTGCTGCAGCACATAGCCCATGGAGGCGGCAGACGCGACGATGCCCTTGGTGCCCATGCCGGCCTCGGTCAGGCCAAGATGGAGCGCGTGGTCAGAGCGATCGGCGATCATCGAATAGACCGCGATCAGATCCTGCACCTGGGAGACCTTGGCCGACAGGATGATGCGGTTCCTCGGCAGGCCGATCTCCTCCGCAAGCTCGGCAGACAGCAGCGCCGATTGCACGATCGCCTCGCGGGTAACGTCGCGGGCCGAAAGCGGCGAACCGGCCTCGGCATTCTCGTCCATCAGCCGGGTTAGGAGTTCCTGATCGAGCGAGCCCCAGTTGACGCCGATGCGGACCGGCTTGTCGTAGCGGATCGCCATTTCCACGATCTCGGCGAACTGCTTGTCCTTCTTGTCCCTGAAACCGACATTGCCGGGATTGATGCGGTATTTGGCAAGCGCTTCCGCGCAGGCAGGGTGATCGGCGAGAAGCTTGTGGCCGATATAATGGAAATCGCCGACCAGCGGCACATCGAGGCCAAGACGCTCCAGCCGTTCACGGATCTTCGGCACGGCGGCCGCCGCTTCGTCGCGGTCGACGGTGATGCGCACCAGTTCGGACCCAGCCTTGGAAAGGGCGGCGACCTGGGCAACGGTCGCATCGATATCGGCGGTATCGGTGTTGGTCATCGACTGCACCACCACCGGCGCGCCGCCACCCACGATCACGCCGCCGACATCGACGGCGACCGAGGCGCGGCGCTGCAGCGGATCATAATTCGGGCGCGACATGGTCTTCTCCGGAAAGTTCTGAGCCCTTCAGGTGGTACAATGCCGCCCGCTTGTCAACTCCGGTGGTCGCGCTCGGCGTAGCGCGCGAGCGGCGCCATCAGGAACACGATGACATGCAGAAGCGAGAGCGCCGTGAAGATCGGCGCAAAGCCGATATGCTCGGCAATGAAGCCGATCAGCGAGGGTGCGGCCAGAATGCCCGAATAGCCGAGCATGGTCGTAACCGAAAGCCCGATGCCCGGCTGCAGGCCCGGCAGATTGCCGGCTGCGGAAAATGCGACCGGCACCAGGTTCGAGATGCCGATGCCGGTGATCGCAAAGCCGATGATCACCACGGTGAGGTTGGGCGCGAGCCCGGCGCATAACAGGCCGAAGATCGAAAACGCCGCGCAGAAGCGAACCGTCATGACCGCGCCGAAACGGTCGCGCACATGGTCGCCGGCAAAGCGCATCACCGTCATCGTCAGCTGGAAGGCCGCGAAACCGAAACCGGCCGAAATCAGCGTGCCACCCAGTTCGTCACGCAGATAGATCGCGCTCCAGTCCAGGACAGCGCCTTCGGGGATCATCGAAAACAGCGCCATGATGCCGATCAGCCAGGGGAGCGGCGATCTCGGCAGGCGGATCTTTTCGCGCCGCGCGCTTTCTTCCGGCGCATCCGCGAGAATCTTCGGAAACGCAACGGCCAGCAGGACACTGGCGATGGCCGTCACGATCAGCGTGTGCCCGAGCGAGCCGACATGGGCAATCAGAAAGCCGCCGATACTGGCGCCGGCAAGGCCTCCGAGGCTCCAGAAGCCGTGGCAGGACGACATGATCGCCCGCCGCTCCGCCGTCTCGACGGCCACGGCATTGCCATTCATGGACACATCCATCGCCGCCATCAGCGCCCCGAACAGGAAGATCGCCGGCACTGCCAGCGCGACGGAGCCTGCAAGCGTGAGGAGGAGGAGCGTCGGGATGAACGCGACCGCGACGGCCTTGACGACCGGGGTTGCGCCATAACGGGCAATCAGCACGCCGGTAAACGGCATGGCCATGATCGAGCCGACGCCGAAAACCAGGATCATCAGTCCGAGCGCGGCCTCCGACAGGCGGAGACGCTCGGCGAAGACCGGTATCTTCGGCGCCCAAGAGCCCATGATGAAACCGTTCATCAGGAACAGCAGCGAGGTCGCAAGACGCGGTGAGGACATGTAGCGCCGGCGGGGCGCCGAAACGATCGTGGTGTTCATCTTCTATCCGTCGCGGGTTTGATCAGCGTGACGCCGGTTTCTTCAAGTGTCGCCCGCACGTCCGATGGCAGGCGGGCGCTGACGACGAGGCCATCCAGCGCCTCGAGCGCCAGCACGCTGCAGGGCGCGCGGGTGGCGAACTTGTCGGCGGTCACCGCCGTGATGACGCGCCGCGCACGGGTCGCGGCCTCGCGCTTGAACAGCGCATCCTCATAATGGAAGCAGGTAAGCCCCGCCTCGACATCGAGACCGCAGGTGCCGAGCAGGCACAGATCGAAATGAAAGCGCTCGAGCTCGGCCACGGATTTGGTGCCGATCGCACCGCCGACATCGCGGTGGATGATACCGCCGATCATGATCACGGTAAGGGCCTCGCGGCCATCGAGCGCTGCCGCGATCGCCGGTGCATTGGTCACGATGGTGGCCGTGGAACCCTTGGGCAGCGCGCGGGCCGCGGCGATGTTGGTGCTCGACGCATCAAGAAACACGCTCATGCCATCTTCGATCTCGCCGGCAAGAACGCGGCCGAGCGCAGCCTTTTCGGCGCTGTCCCGCCCTTCGCGGCGGCCGAGCGTGCCGTGCTGGGGCGCCACAGGAAGCGCCCCGCCATAGACGCGCTCGCACAGGCCGCGCGCGGCGAGATCGCGCAGGTCACGGCGTATCGTATCCTCGGAGACAGAAAACTCCACAGCCAGATCCGCCGCCAGCACCCGGCCTGCGGAATGAAGGCGTTCCAGGATGACGTCCTGCCGCTCGCGGATGAGAAGTTCATTCATTCGGATCACCCAAATCGTGCACAAACATGCATAATCCAGTTAAATCATGCATGCAAGATGAAGGTGACAATTTGGGCATGCCGTGCGGGCTCGGAGATGCGCTATTCGAATGCCGAAAGCCAGCGGGCAAGCAGGCGGTCGAGCTGATCGCGTTCTTCGGCGGTCAACTGCGCGATCAGCGCATGCTGGTTGCCGACATGGGCGCCGACCGCTTCATCGATCAGCGCGAAACCCTTTTCAGTCAACGCGATGACGAATCCACGCCCGTCCGCGGGGTTTCGCATCCGGGACACGAAACCGGCTTCAACGAGACGGTCGATGCGGTTGGTCATCGTGCCGGACGAGACCATGGTCCAATCCATGAGATCGGAAGGGGAAAGCGCATAGGGCGGCCCCGACCGTCGCAAGGTTGCCAGTACGTCGAAGCTTGAGGCACTCAGCCCGTAACGGGCGAATATGGTTTCGAGCCCCCTCGACAGGTGAACCTGAAGTCGGTTGAGCCGGCCCATGACGCCCATCGGGCCGACATCGAGGTCCGGCCGCGCCGCCTGCCATTGCGCCAAGATTCTGTCCACATGATCCATGGCGGCAGACTAGGCAATTTCATCTTGACGTCAAGATTTATGAACTTATCTTGATGTCGAGATAAATGGAGGCATCCATGGTCAAACCGTCCGACTTCCTTTGCACCGGACTTGCGCCCGCGATCTGGGGCAGCACCTACATCGTCACCACGCAATGGCTGCCGCCGGGCTTTCCGCTGACGGTCAGCCTGCTGCGGGCGCTTCCCGCAGGCATCATCCTGCTTCTCGTCGTCCGCCGGCTTCCGGAGCTCCGCTGGTTGCCGAAACTCTTCCTCCTGGGCTTCCTGAACTTCACACTGTTCTGGACGCTGCTGTTCGTCGCGGCATACCGGCTGCCGGGCGGGGTCGCCGCAACCCTTGGCGCAACGCAGCCGCTGATCGTTCTGTTTCTGGCCCGCGCCCTGATCGGCGCACCGATACGGCCACTGGCCATCGTCGCGGCCTTTGCCGGGCTTGCCGGCGTCGGTCTGCTCCTGATTTCGTCGCACATCTCCCTGGACCCTGTCGGCATCGCGGCCGCGTTCGGTGGCGCGCTGTCGATGGCCTTCGGCACGGTGCTGACCCGAAAATGGCAATGGCCAGTGTCGCCGCTGACCCTGACGGCCTGGCAGCTGACGGCAGGCGGACTGCTGCTGGCGCCGATCGCGCTTCTGGCGGAGCAGGGCTTTCCCCTGCCGGACATGAAAAACCTCGCCGGCCTCGTCTGGCTCGGACTGATCGGCGCGGCTCTGACCTATGTCCTCTGGTTTCGCGGCATCGCGCGGATCGGCCCCGGCAATGCGGCCCTGCTCGGCTTCCTGAGCCCGCTCAGCGCTGTTTTGTTGGGCTGGTTGATCCTCGGCGAGGCGCTGACGCCCATCCAGCTAGCCGGCGCCGCCCTCGTCTTGGCGAGCCTGTGGACGGGCCAGCGCGCCGGACGCGCCGCGCCCGCAACCTTCGGAAAATCGAGTGCAGAAACGAAAACCCCGGCACAATGACCGGGGTTTCCAACCTCTCAACAGTTTGAAGATCGCCAGCCGTGGCCGGCCGCCATCAACCCTCGTAGACCACCAGAAGATCCTTGGCGTCGATCTGGTCGCCGGCCTTGACGTGGACGTCCTTGATGACGCCGTCGCGATCGGCGTGGAGCGCGGTTTCCATCTTCATCGCCTCGATCGACACCAGCACATCGCCGGAGGAGACCTTCTGACCGGCGGACACCCCGACCGTGGAGATCACGCCCGGCATGGGCGCGCCGACATGGTTGGCATTGGCAGGATCGGCCTTCTGGTTGGCGGCGGAGCCGGCGCCATGGGCACGATCCGGCACCTTGATCGAGCGCGGCGCACCGTTCAGCTCGAAGAACACAGTGACCATGCCCTTCTCGTCGGCGCCGGTGATGGCCTGGTTCTGGATCACCAGCGTCTTGCCACGCTCGATATCGGCCATCAGCTCCTCGCCCTCGTCGAGGCCGTAGAAATAGGCCGGGGTCGGCAGCACGGAGACAGGACCGTAAGTCTCGTTGGCAAGGGCATAATCGACGAACACTTTCGGGTACATCAGGTAGGAGGCCAGCTCGAAATCGTCGATTTCGCGTCCGACCTTTTCTTCCGCTTCCTTGCGCAGGGCGTCGAGGTCGGCATCTTCCAGCAGCGAACCGGGGCGCACGGTGTAGGGCTTTTCGCCCTTCAGCACCTTCTTCTGCAGGCCTTCGGGCCAGCCGGCGGGCGGCTGCCCGAGATCGCCCTTCAGCATGGAAACAACCGATTCCGGAAAGGACATTTCCTTGGCCGGGTTTTCGACATCGGCCACCGTCAGATCCTGGCTCACCATCATCAGCGCCATGTCGCCAACCACCTTGGAGGACGGCGTCACCTTGACGATGTCGCCAAACATCTGGTTGGCGTCGGCATAGGCCTGGGCAACCTTGTGCCAGCGGGTTTCGAGCCCCAGCGAACGGGCCTGTTCCTTGAGGTTGGTGAACTGGCCGCCCGGCATTTCGTGGAGATAGACCTCCGAGGCCGGACCCTTGAGGTCGCTTTCGAAGGCGGCATACTGGTGGCGCACGGCCTCCCAGTAGAAGGAAATGCGGCGGATGTAGCCGGTATCGAGGCCCGGATCGCGCTCATGATCCTTCAGCGCCTCGACGATCGAGCCGAGGCAGGGCTGCGAGGTGTTGCCGGAGAAAGCGTCCATGGCCGCATCCACGGCATCGACGCCGGCATCGATCGCCGACAGCACGGTTGCCGCCGAAATGCCGGACGTGTCGTGGGTGTGGAAATGGATCGGCAGTTCGGTGGCGTCGCGCAGCGCGGTGAACAGCATCTTCGCGGCCGCCGGCTTCAACAGCCCCGCCATGTCCTTCACTGCGATGATGTGGGCGCCGGCTGCTTCCAGTTCCTTGGCAAGGTTGGTGTAGTATTTCAGGTCATATTGCGGCCGCTTGGCGTTCATGATGTCGCCGGTGTAGCAGATCGCGGCTTCGCAAAGCTTGCCTTCCTCGACCACCGCATCCATCGACACGCGCATATTCTCCACCCAGTTCAGGCAGTCGAACACGCGGAAGAGGTCGATGCCGCCCTTTGCCGCCTGGCGGACGAAGTACTTCACCACATTGTCGGGGTAATTGGTGTAGCCGACGCCGTTGGCGCCGCGCAGCAGCATCTGCAAGAGCAGGTTGGGGGCGGCTTCGCGCACCAGCGCCAGCCGCTCCCACGGATCTTCCGTCAGGAAGCGCATGGAAACGTCAAACGTCGCGCCGCCCCAGCATTCGAGCGAGAGCAGTTCCGGCAGCGCGCGGGCATAGGTGCCGGCGATCGACACGATGTCATGGGTACGCATGCGGGTCGCCAGAAGCGACTGGTGGCCGTCGCGCATAGTGGTGTCGGTCATCAGCACGCGCTTTTCGTGGCGCATCCACTTGGCGAATTTCTCCGGTCCCATCTCGTCGAGAAGCTGCTTGGTGCCCGGCTTCGGCTCGCCTTCGATGAAGGGGATCACGGGGGCGGCTGCATCTTCAGGCGGCTTCGGCCGGCCCTTGGCTTCCGGATGGCCGTTGACGGTGACGTCGGCGAGATAGGTGAGAAGCTTGGTGGCGCGGTCGGCGCGCTTGACCTGATCGAACAGCTCCGGCGTCTCGTCGATGAAACGCGTGGTGTAGCTGTAATCCATGAACTTCGGATGGGTGATGATCGCTTCAAGGAAGGTCAGGTTGGTGGCAACGCCGCGGATGCGGAATTCCCGGAGCGCGCGGTCCATGCGGCGCGCGGCCTCCTGCGGCGTCGGTGCCCAGGCGGTGACCTTTTCCAGAAGCGGATCGTAGAAGCGGGTGATCACCGCGCCGGAATAGGCGGTGCCGCCGTCAAGCCGGATGCCGAAGCCGGTTGCGCCGCGATAGGCGGTGATCCGGCCGTAATCCGGGATGAAGTTGTGTTCCGGGTCTTCCGTGGTAATCCGGCACTGCAAGGCATGGCCGCGCAGTTTGATCTCTTCCTGGGGCGGAACGCCCGACGCGGCCTCATCGCCGATCGGATGGCCATCCAGGATATGGATCTGCGCCTTGACGATGTCGATGCCGGTGACGACCTCGGTCACGGTATGCTCGACCTGGATGCGCGGGTTGACCTCGATGAAGTAGAACTTGCCGGTGTCGGCATCCATCAGATATTCGATCGTGCCGGCGCCGATGTAATTGGTGGCCCGGCCGATCTTCAGCGAATAATCGGCAAGTTCCTTGCGCTGCGCCTCGCTCAGATAGGGCGCGGGCGCGCGCTCGACGACCTTCTGGTTGCGGCGCTGGATCGAGCAGTCGCGCTCGAACAGGTGGACGACATTGCCGTGGGTATCGCCGAGGATCTGGCTTTCGACGTGGCGGGCGCGTTCGACCAGTTTTTCGAGATAGACCTCGTCCTTGCCGAAGGCGGCCTTGGCCTCGCGCTTGGCTTCCGTCACCTCGCGGGCGAGGTCTTCCTTGGCGCGGATCACGCGCATGCCGCGTCCGCCGCCGCCCCAGGAGGCCTTGAGCATCACCGGATAGCCGACTTCCTCGGCCATCCGCGCCACTTCTTCCATGTCATCGGGCAGCGGAGCGGTGGCAGGCACCACCGGCACGCCCACTTCGATGGCGAGGTTGCGGGCGGCGACCTTGTTGCCGAGCCGGCGCATGGTCTCCGCCTTCGGGCCGATGAAGGTGAGGCCGGCGGCCTCGCAGGCATCGACGAATTCCGGGCTTTCCGAAAGGAGTCCGTAACCCGGATGGATCGCATCGGCGCCGGAGAGCTTGGCAACCCGGATCACCTCTTCGATCGACAGGTAGCTTTCGATCGGCCCGAGATCGCGCTCAAGATGCGGGCCGCGGCCGACCTGGTAGCTCTCATCCGCCTTGAAGCGGTGCAACGCAAGCTTGTCTTCCTCGGCCCATATGGCAACGGTCTTGATATCCAGTTCGTTTGCAGCGCGGAAAACGCGAATGGCGATTTCGGAACGGTTGGCGACAAGAATCTTAGAGATCGGCAAGGGGAGGGCCTCCACGGGAAATCTTCGGGAAATTCGCTTCACAAATTCATAGCCAAAGTGCGTCACGAGCGCAAACCCGGCAAGCGCTTTGACGGATGATCGACCAATTATCTGATGAGACCCATGCGAAAGGCTATGGCTATCAGGTTCTGGCGGTTGCGCGCATCAAGCTTTCGCTGGAGACCGTTGACGTACCAGTCGACCGTATGGTGCGAGATCTGGGCGGCCTTCGCGGTCTCGACGGATGTCATTCCGGCAGCGATAGAATGCAGAATCAGGATCTCGCGGTCCGACAGTTTCGGGATCGGAACGATAGCCACCGGACCGCTTTCGCGGCGCTGCAGAATTGTTTCGCACTGGCGAAGACACTGGGCCGCAAGCGTGTTGAAGAGGCTGATTTCAACGGGGGAGAGTTCCACCCGTTCGGTCCTGCCGAGCGCGAGCTTTCCCATGAGCCCGTCGCGGGAAAACACCGGAAAGGTCATGCCGTGGGTGATGCCGGCCGCAGCGGCGCGTTCCAACAGTGATTTCAACTTCTGATAGACGGGTTTGTTTTCCTGTCTGGCCGTATCAAGCGCGCTGTCCCATGTAAACGGCGCGTCGCCCGCCGAAAGGCTGGACCAGCCCGCATCGGCATCGCCTTCCGAAAGATCCGCAATTTCCGTGATTGGCCGGTTGTGGATCCAGTGGGTAACCGGCTTCCAGCGCGGCTCCTGGCCGTCGGCAGTGAACGTGCGGCGGAACAGCCCGCAATAGCTGAAACCATAGCCTGCAGCAGCATCGGAAATGACTTTCCCGACGCCGTCGACGTCCGTCATCTCGTGAACGAGCACAAGATTTTTGAGGACGATATTGATGTTGTTCATCCCATCTCCAGAACAATCCGGCCAGTTCCCGTACTGGCACGGCAAACATGTTCGTCTGTGCGACGAATCGCGCCGCCTTTTGCGCGTCATGAGGGCATGAACAACAAAAAGGTCAGCGCTGATTTACATACATCTCAGACAAGATAAATACCATGCCGCATGGGACCGTGCCCTTCGGGCGTGGATCCCATTGCGGCAGGCGATCCGCCGGCGCGGCCTCAGCCGCGTTTGGCCGGCAAGACTTCCGAAAGAAAGATCGCGCCGGTCGCAAGCGCTGCGAAGAGAGCGAGCAGGAAGCCAGGTGCGAGCGTGAAGCCGGTTTGCTGGATGATGAAGGTCGCGATCAGCGGCGTCAGCCCGCCAACGACGGCAAAGCCGATATTGTAGACGAAGGCGACGCCGGTATAGCGCACATCCGTCGGGAAGATCGCGGTCAGAAGCACGGGCCCGAGGCCCCAGGCAAAAGCGGCGATCAGGGAGATCACGATCATCGCCGGCATCAGTTCGCCGACCCCCTCATGCATCCAGACATAGGCCGGGATGGCCGCAACTGCGAGGAGAAGGGCTGCAATGAAGGCCGGCACCTTGATACCGACGAAATCGGAAATAAGGCCGGCGAGCGGCATGGGCAGCGAAAACAGGATGATGCCGACGAGGATCGCCGAGGCCACCTGATCGGGATCGTATTTCAGGAAGTCGGTGAGATAGGAATTCATGTAGAGGTAGAGCAGCGGCACGGCGGCCGCGCCAAGCCCGGTGATGAACAGGCCGAGCCAGACGGCGCGCCGATTGTCACGGAAAAGCGCTGCAAGCGGCACCTTGTGGGCATGCGCTTCCATCTCCGCAAAGGCCGGGCTTTCCGAAAGCCTTGCGCGCAGGAAGAAGCCGGCGATCGCCACCACGCCGCCGATGAAAAAGCCGATCCGCCAGCCGTAGGACAGCACGGCCGCATCCGACAAGAGATGCTCGATTGCCCATTGCACCGCCTGGGCCGCCAGCATGCCGATATTGATGATCATGAACAGGAAGCCGCAGGCAAGGCCGCGCCGCTTCGGCATGGTTTCGGTGATCAGCGTCATCGCGCCGGGAATTTCGCCCCCGAGGCAGAGCCCCTGGATCATCCGCAGAACCACGAGCAGCACGGTGGCGGTCAGGCCCCAGCTTGCATAGCCGGGCATGAAGGCGATCATGAAGGTCGCGCCCGCCATGCCGGCGATCGAGATGCGCAGCATCATCTTGCGCCCGTACTTGTCGCCGAAATGGGAAAACAGGATGCCGCCGAGCGGACGCATCAGATAGCCGACGGCAAAGATCGCGAAGGCGGCGAGAAGCCGCGTCGCGGCAGCCTCTGACGGAAAGAAGGTCTTGCCGATCTGCGAGGCAAAGGAGGCATAGATCACGAAATCGTAGAATTCGAGCCCGCCGCCCATGCTGCCAAGAAAGAGCGCGCGATTGCGCTCGCCGGCCGTTACCGTCATCTGCGTGTCCCCCACTGCATTTTCTGTGACGTTGGCCGAAGGACCGGCGAAAGGCAAGCTGGAAAACGTTGCGCCCGCACCGAACGCTGCGCTTCAGCCCAAGGCGGCGGCAAGACCGGCGCACGCCGCATTGCAGATTGCGTCAAGCGGCTGATCGATGCTGACCGTGACGACGCCCGGCTCCCCCTCGGGACGTTCGAGTGTCGCAAGCTGGGTTTCGAGCAGCGACAACGGCATGAAATGGCCGGTGCGATGGCCCATGCGCCGGAAAAGCAGGTCCTTGCTGCCATCGAGAAACACGAAGGAAAGCGTCCCGCCTGCCGCTGCCCGCAGACGATCGCGGTAAACGCGCTTCAGCGCCGAGCAGGTGATGATGACGCCTTCACCACGAAACTGCGACAGTTCTTCGCCGACACGCGCAAGCCAGGGCCAGCGATCCTCATCGTCGAGTGCAATGCCGTTCCGCATCTTCTCGACATTTGCCGCCGGATGCAGATCATCCCCCTCGATGAAGCGGAACCCGATCTGCTCGGCAAGCCGCGTGGCAATGGTGGATTTGCCGGACCCGCTGACACCCATGACGATGATGGCGCCGGGTGGTGCAATTGCGTGGTCGTCCATGGCCTGTCATCCGTTTTCGTCGCGATCGCCGCCTCACGATCGATGTCTTCTGATCGATGCCGCCAGATCGCCGTTGTCTGATCGCGCTTGTCTAGAACAAGGAAAGCCCGCCTGCAATGACAGGACGGCCAACGCGGCTGGCGGCGTCCCA
Organism: Martelella limonii; assembly: GCF_013344475.1. Taxonomy (GTDB): domain Bacteria; phylum Pseudomonadota; class Alphaproteobacteria; order Rhizobiales; family Rhizobiaceae; genus Martelella; species Martelella limonii. The sequence goes on from NZ_JABUOU010000011.1 coordinate 112,684, forward strand.
CGCTGCCGGCTTCTCGGTTTTGTGAAGCGTCAGGGGTTTACCCCCGCCCGCGCCGGGGGCATAAGAAAAAGTCATTGTTTTCAGGCCTGACAATCATGGATGATTTGGACACCACCGAAGTTTCTGATGCGCTTGCCGGTCTCGGCGAGGACCGCAGCCTGCTGCTGGTCGATGACGACGCGCCGTTCCTCAGACGGCTGGCGCGCGCCATGGAAACGCGCGGCTTCGATATCGCAACGGCAAGCTCGGTTGCCGAAGGCGCTTCGCTTGCGAAAGCGCGCCCGCCCGCCTTCGCCGTCGTGGATCTGCGCCTGGAAGATGGCAGCGGTCTCGATGTGGTCACCGCCATTCGCGAAGCCCGCGCCGATACCAGGATCGTGATGCTGACCGGCTATGGCAACCTCGCCACCGCCGTCACCGCCGTGAAACTCGGCGCGCTCGATTATCTCGCAAAGCCTGCCGATGCCGACGATATCGTGCTCGCGCTCACCCAGCAGCCGGGGGAGAAGGCGGACCTGCCGGAAAACCCGATGTCGGCCGACCGGGTGCGCTGGGAACATATCCAGCGGGTCTATGAAATGTGCGACCGCAACGTTTCCGAAACCGCCAGACGTCTCAACATGCACCGCCGCACGCTCCAGCGCATCCTCGCCAAGCGCGCCCCGCGCTGATCGCCTCCGGATAACACCGGGGCTTCTTCAACCCACGTTCTTTTCGGTTCCGCCTGACGGCCATGCTGGCTGGCTGCGGCGCACGCCGGCGCGCGCCCTTCCCTTCGCAAAGTTCACGCCTGAAGGCGGCATATTTAGGGCTCGCGGCGGCGTGTCCGCTCTCTCATCGCGGGCTGAACGGACTGGCGCTGGCGAAAAATTCCTCAGCGCAAACAATGTTTTTGCAGCATTCGCCCAAAGTATGAGCATTCGCCCACTTGACAGATTGCGCGCGTTTGTTGAGTAATTGCCCACATCGTAAGCTATTGCTCAATTCTGAGGGAGGAACGAGTATGAGACTTCACACGATACTTCTCGGCGCCTGCTCGCTGGTGGCTCTCACCGGCGTTGCTTCTGCTGAAACGCTGACGATTGCCACCGTCAACAACGGTGACATGATCCGCATGCAGAAGCTCACCGACGATTTCACCAAGGACCATCCGGACATCGAACTCGAGTGGGTTACGCTTGAGGAAAACGTACTGCGCCAGAAAGTCACCACCGACATCGCCACCAAGGGCGGCCAGTATGACGTTCTGACCATCGGCAACTACGAGGTTCCGATCTGGGCCAAGCAGAACTGGCTGCTGGCGCTTGACGACATGCCCGGCGATTATGACGCCGGCGACCTGCTGCCCGCGATTGCCGGCGGCCTCTCGGTTGACGGCACGCTCTATGCGGCACCGTTCTACGGCGAAAGCGCCATGGTGATGTACCGCACCGATCTCGCCGAAAAGGCGGGCGTCGAAATCCCGGCGGAACCGACCTGGGATGAGATCATGGCGGCCGCCAAGGCGATGACCGACAAGGATGCCGGCATTTACGGCATCTGCCTGCGCGGCAAGGCCGGCTGGGGCGAGAACATGGCCTTCCTCGGCGCCATGTCCAACTCCTACGGCGCCCGCTGGTTCGACATGGACTGGAAGCCCCAGTTCGAAAGCGAAGAGTGGAAGGCGACGCTCACCGACTATCTGGACATGATGAACAATTATGGCCCGCCCGGTGCGTCCTCCAACGGCTTCAACGAGAATCTCGCGCTGTTCCAGCAGGGCAAGTGCGGCATGTGGATCGATGCCACCGTCGCCGCCTCGTTCGTGACCGATCCGAAGGAATCCAAGGTCGCGGATTCGGTCGGCTTCGCACTGTTCCCGGAAAAGGGCGATCTCGGCAATCGCGGCAACTGGCTGTGGTCGTGGAACCTCGCCATTCCCGCAACCACGCAGAAGGCTGATGCCGCCAAGGCATTCGTCGCCTGGGCAACGTCCAAGGAGTACACCGATCTGGTGGCCAAGCAGGACGGCTGGCGCGCAGCCCCTCCCGGCACCCGCACCTCGCTTTATGAGAATGCGGACTACGAGAAGGCTGCTCCCTTTGCCAAGATGACGCTGGAATCGATCAATGCGGTCGATACCAACAAGCCGTCGGTTCAGGAGATCCCCTATACCGGTGCTCAGTTCGTCTCGATCCCGGAATTCCAGGGAATCGGCACCGCTGTCGGCCAGCAGTTCTCGGCTGCCCTTGCCGGCAATGTCTCTGCCGATCAGGCGCTCTCCAGCGCACAGCAGCTGACGACGCGCGAAATGATGAAGGCCGGCTACATCAAGTAGGCTTCCTCCGCGGGGTGGCCGGGCCTCAGGGCTCGGCTGCTCGCCGGATCAAGAAATTGGCCGCCGCGCGTCAAGCGACGGCGGCCAAAGCGGTTTTCAGCACCTGATCAACTGAAACCGCCATTGAGACCAAGGGTGCAAAAACACCGGGCCGAAACGTCCATGACCTCTTTCGAGCCACTTTGCGGGGAAACACCGAAATGGCGACGACCCATACCAAAAGCGCGGCGCGGCTGATGATGGCGCCTTCGGTCATTCTGCTTCTGGCATGGATGATCGTGCCGCTGTCGATGACGATCTACTTCTCCTTCCTGCGCTACAATCTTCTGATGCCGGGAATGGAGAGCTTTGCCGGCTTCATGAACTACCGGTTCTTCCTGACGGATCCCGCCTTCTTCCAGGCGATCGCCAATACGCTGATGCTGGTGGGGGGCGTGCTGTTCGTCACCGTGATCGGCGGCATTGCGCTGGCGCTTCTGCTCGACCAGCCGATCTTCGGCCAGGGCATCGTGCGCATTCTCGTGATCGCGCCGTTCTTCGTGATGCCGACGGTCTCGGCACTGGTCTGGAAGAACATGCTGATGAACCCCGTCAACGGGCTGTTCGCCTCGATCGCGCGGTTCTTCGGTCTACAGCCCATCGATTTCCTGTCCTCGATCCCGCTGACATCGATCAGCCTGATCGTCGCCTGGCAATGGCTTCCCTTCGCGACGCTCATCCTGCTGACGGCGCTGCAGTCGCTGTCGGAAGAGCAGAAGGAAGCCGCCGAAATGGACGGGGCAAACGCCTGGAACCGGCTGATCTACATCATCCTGCCGCATATGGCGCGCGCCATCACCGTGGTGGTGCTGATCGAGACCATCTTCCTGCTTTCGGTGTTCGCCGAAATCCTGGTCACCACCAATGGCGGCCCCGGAACGGAAAGCACCAACCTCACCTACCTCGTCTACATGCAGGCGCTTCTGCAGTTCGACGTGGGCGGCGCGTCCGCCGGCGGTATCATCGCCGTCATTCTGGCCAATATCGTTGCGTTCTTCCTGGTACGCATGATCGGCAAAAATCTGGAGGACTGACGATGGCACGCCAGGTAACAACACAACGGAAAATCGTCTTCACGGCGCTCGCGTGGCTGATCGCATTCCTGATCTTCTTCCCGATCCTGTGGACGTTTCTGACCAGCTTCAAGACGGAAAGCGAGGCGGTCTCGTCTCCGCCCTCCTTCCTGTTCTTCCACTGGACACTCGAGAACTACATCGAGGTGCAGGCGCGTTCGAACTATTTCCACCATTTCTGGAATTCGGTCGCGATCTCGCTCGGTTCCACCGTCATCGGCCTCCTGATCGCGGTGCCGGCCGCATGGGCCATGGCGTTTTCGCCCACGCCCCGCACCAAGGATGTTCTCCTGTGGATGCTGTCGACGAAAATGCTCCCCGCCGTCGGCGTGCTGGTGCCGATCTACATCATCTTCCGCGACCTCGGCCTGCTCGACACCCGCACGGGGTTGATCGTGGTGATGATGCTGATCAACCTGCCGATCATGGTGTGGATGCTTTATACCTACTTCAAGGAAATCCCGGGCGAGATTCTCGAAGCCGCCCGGATGGATGGGGCAACGCTCGGCAAGGAACTCGTCTATGTGCTCACGCCCATGGCGATCCCGGGCATCGCCTCCACCCTTCTTCTCAACATCATCCTTGCCTGGAACGAAGCGTTCTGGACGCTGAACCTGACGGCCTCGAAAGCGGCGCCGCTCACAGCCTTCATCGCGTCGTATTCGAGCCCGGAAGGCCTGTTCTACGCCAAGCTTTCCGCCGCCTCGACCATGGCGATTGCGCCGATCGTTATCCTCGGCTGGTTTTCGCAGAAGCAGCTCGTGCGCGGGCTTACCTTCGGCGCGGTTAAATAAGGACAGGACCAATGGGCAGCATCAGACTCGAAAACGTCTCCAAGCGCTTTGGCGAACACGCCGTCATTCCCGGCATCGATCTCGACATCAACGAGGGCGAGTTCGTCGTCTTCGTCGGCCCCTCCGGCTGCGGCAAGTCCACGCTCCTGCGCCTGATCGCAGGGCTGGAGGATGTCTCCGGCGGACGCATCCTCATCGATGGCGAGGATGCCACCGACAAGCCGCCGGCAAAACGCGGCCTCGCCATGGTGTTCCAATCCTACGCGCTCTATCCGCATATGAGCGTCAGGAACAATATCGGCTTCCCGCTGAAGATGGCCAATATCGACAAGGCCGAGATCGACCGCAAGGTCGAGGACGCGGCGAAAATCCTGAACCTTACCGACTATCTGGAACGCAAGCCGCGTGCGCTTTCCGGCGGCCAGCGCCAGCGCGTGGCGATCGGCCGCGCGATCGTGCGCAATCCGGAATGCTTCCTGTTCGACGAGCCCTTGTCGAACCTCGATGCGGCGCTGCGCGTCAACATGCGGCTCGAAATCTCCGAACTGCACCAGCAATTGAGCGCCACCTCGATCTACGTGACCCATGACCAGGTGGAAGCCATGACCATGGCCGACAAGATCGTGGTGCTTCGGGCCGGAAACATCGAACAGGTTGGCTCGCCGCTCGAACTCTACCGCAGCCCCGCCAATCTCTTCGTCGCCGGCTTCATCGGTTCGCCGAAGATGAATTTCGTCGAGGGCGAGGATGCGCGCGAACACAACGCCCATACCATCGGCGTGCGCCCGGAACATCTGACGCTGTCCACGGAAAGCGGCAAGTGGAAGGGCAAGGTGGCGGTGTCCGAACATCTCGGCTCCGACACCTTCCTGCACATCGATGTCGATGGGATCGGCCATCTGACCGCGCGCACCAATGGCGAGTTTTCGGTGCGTCATGGCGACACCGTCTATGTCACGCCGGATGCGGAGCGGATCTACCGCTTCGACGAAAAGGGCCTCGCGCTTTAGGTATCGCGGGCGCCCGACCCGGCGCCTGTGCCCGCAACGCGAAGATCACTGGACAAGAAGATGACCAAGGCACTTTCTCTCGACACTCTCAAGGACCACGCCGGCAAGGCGTCGGTGCCCAAATATGACCGCGCAGATCTTTCGCCCGGCATCGTGCATTTCGGGGTCGGCAACTTTCACCGCGCCCACCAGGCCGTCTACCTCAACGACCTGTTCAACAAGGGCCGCGACCATGACTGGGCGATCATCGGCGCCGGCGTGATGCCGGGTGACGCCAAGATGCGCGAGGTTCTCGCGGCCCAGGACTTTCTGACAACCGTCGTCGACCAGGAGGCGCATGCAAGTGCCGCCACCATTACCGGCGCGATGATCGACATGATCGCGCCGCCGGACTATGCGGCGATGATCGAGACGCTTGCCAATCCGGCCATCCGGATCGTCTCGCTAACCGTCACCGAAGGCGGCTATTTCATCGATCCCGCGACCGGAAAATTCGACCCGCAACATCCGGCGATCGTTGCCGATGGCGAAAATCCGGATGCGCCGACCACCGCCTTCGGGCTCATCATTGCCGGTCTGAAGAGGCGCCGTGCCGAAGGCATACAGCCCTTCACCGTGATGTGCTGCGACAACATCCCCCATAACGGCGCGGTGACCCGCGCCACCGTTTCGGGTCTTGCGGAACTTTCCGATCCCGACTTTGCCGTCTGGATCCGCGACAACGTCGCCTTTCCAAATGCGATGGTCGACCGGATCACCCCCGCCACCGGCGCGCGCGAGCGGAAGATCGCCTCCGCGGAATACGGCATTGCCGACAACTGGCCGGTGTTCTGCGAGGAGTTCAGGCAGTGGGTTCTGGAAGACAACTTCCCGCTCGGCCGGCCGGCGCTGGAAGATGTCGGCGTCACCTTCGTCGAGGATGTCAGCCCTTACGAGATCATGAAGCTCAGGATCCTCAACGGCGGCCATGCGGCGATCGCCTATCCGGGCGAGCTGCTCGACATCCACTTCGTCCACGAGGCGATGGAAAATGAACTGATCGCGGCCTTTCTCGAAAAGCTCGAGAAGGACGAGATCATCCCGATCGTGCCACCGGTCCCGGATACCGACCTCACCGGCTATTACGAGCTGATCGCGACCCGCTTCGCCAACCCGAAGATCGGCGACACGATCGAGCGGCTTGCGCTCGACGGCTCCAACCGCCAGCCGAAATTCATCCTGCCCTCCACCGCCGCACGGTTGGAGCAGGGTCTGGATGTGACCGGGCTTGCGTTGGTTTCGGCGCTCTGGTGCCGCTATTTCGAGGGCACGTCAGACAGCGGCCGCAAGATCAGGTTCAACGACGAGGCCGCCGATCGTCTGCACGCCGCAGCCCTTGCGTCCAGGGAAAAGCCGGCGCGTTTTCTGGAAGAGCGTGACATCTTCGGCAGCGTCGCCGATAATCCGCACTTCGTGAAGCGGTTTGCCGGGGCACTTGAAAGCCTGCGCAACCGCGGCACCGCCGAGACCCTGAAGCGCTACGTCGCCGGTGAAATGGAGTAACCGGCAAGGAGACCCATGTCCGAAAGACCGCTGATCATTTTCGATTGCGACGGTGTGCTGGTCGACAGCGAACCGATTTCGCTTGCGGTCCTGAGGGAAGCGCTTTCGGCAGAGGGGATTTCGATCTGCGACCGGGATGCCGAGCGGCTGTTTCTCGGCCGCTCGCTGGCCACCATGCTCTCCGTCGTCAAGGACGATTACGGGGCGACGCTGGGCGACGGGTTTCTGGAACGGCTGAGACGCGATCTCTATGCGCGGTTCCGCAGCGAGCTTCAACCCACGCAAGGCATTGTGAACGCCTGGGAGGCGCTGGAGCAGGAAGGCTACATGTTCTGCGTCGCCTCCTCCTCCCAGCCCGAACGCATCCGGCTGTCGTTGGAGATCGCGGGCCTTCTGCCGAGCTTCGAGCCTCCGATCTTTTCCGCCTCGATGGTGGAAAACGGCAAGCCGGCCCCCGATCTTTTCCTCTATGCAGCAAGCCGAATGCGCCGTCCGCCGGAGGAATGCCTTGTGATCGAGGACAGTCCCGCCGGCATTGCCGCGGCAAAGGCCGCCGGAATGAAGGTGTTCGCCTATGTCGGCGCCACCCACGCCAGCTCCGAAGCCTACCGCGCGCAGATTGCGTCACTTGAACCCGACCTAATGTTTGACGCCATGGACAATCTCGTCCAACGTGCACGCACAGTCTGACGGAAAAGGGTGGGGGCTTCCGTGATGCGCGATCATGTGATTGCGGTCGATGTCGGCACGGCAAGCGTCAGGGCCGGCGTGTTCAGCCGTGACGGCGCGATGCTTGCGCGCGCCACCCATCCGCTCCAGGTGAAAAGACCGGGGCCGAGACGCGGGGAATATGCCTCGCAGGATATCTGGCGGGCGACCGCAACGGCGATCCGCGAGGCCCTGTCCGGCGCAGACATTGCCCCTGAACGGATTGCAGGCCTTGCCTTTGGCGCCACCTGCTCCCTGGTCCTTCTCGATTTAGACCGCCGCCCGCTGCCCCTTTCGGAAGACGAGACCGGAAGATACGACACGATCGCCTGGTTCGACCACCGCGCGGCAACGGAGGCAGCGGAATTCAGCGCGTTCGACCACGCGGCGGTGCGCCATTCCGGCGGCTCGGTCTCGCCGGAAATGCAGATGCCGAAACTTGCATGGCTGAAGCGCAACCGGCCTGAGCTATGGGCGAAGGCCGGCGGCTTTTTCGATCTTGCCGATTACCTTACCTTCCGCGCCACCGGCAGCGACCGCCGCTCGATCTCGACGCTTGCGGCAAAATGGTTCTATCGCGGCGATCTCCAGTCGCCGTTTCCCGATGATCTTCTGGAAAAGGCAGGGCTTGCCGATTTCACCGAAAAGGCCGCTATCCCCGGCGAGGTGCTGTATGCCGGAACCCCCGCCGGCCGCCTGACGGCGCAAGCCGCCCGCGATTTCGGGCTGACGACCGAGGTGGTCGTCGCAGCAGGGCTGGTCGATGCCTATGCAGGCGCGCTCGGCGCGCTGCCGCCGCCAGACCGGCGGCAAGCGGGGGAGCTTGCCCTGATCGGAGGCACCTCGAGCTGCATCGTCGGCGATGCGGATGACAAGGTCTTTGCGCCAAGCCTCTGGGGGCCGTATTTCTCGGCGATCTATCCCGGAAAATGGCTGTTCGAGGCCGGCCAGTCGGCCACCGGCGGGCTGCTGAACCACCTGCTCGAAGTCCACAGCGCCGGCGGCCGCGCCACGGAGGAGCAGCATGGGCGCGTGATCGCGCGGATCACGGAAATGCTTGCCGAACGCGGGCCGGGTTTCGCCGACGGTCTCGACATCCTGCCGGATTTCCACGGCAGCCGCTCGCCCTTTGCTGACCCTTCGATGACAGGCATGGTCGCGGGACTGACCCTCGACAACAGCTTCGACGGTCTCTGCAAGCTCTATTGGCGCGCATCCGTCGCCATCGCGCTATCGTTGAGGCAGATCCTGACGATGCTTTCGGAAAACGGCATCCCCGCAACGAGGCTCCACCTTGCCGGCGGTCATCGTCGCAATCCGCTTCTGACAAAGCTCTATGCCGACGCCACGGGCGTGGAGGTCGCAGTCTCTCCGACCGAGGACGTGGTGCTGCTCGGCTCGGCGATCAATGCTGCAACTGCTGCGGGAGCCTTCGAAAGCCTCGGTCACGCCGCCGCAACAATGCGTGCCGTGCCGCACGTGATCGCGCCTAACCCGTCGCTTGCGCCCTATTATGCAGGTCAGCTCCGCAGGCTCGAAATCCTCCAGGCCTGCCGCGCGGCGCTCAACGAAGCATAGAAATCAAGCAATACCTCATTTATTCCAGACTTTTAAAACAAGCATCACGGTTAATTTTCTCTTGACCTTCACTTGTCGAATTGCGACTTTTTCATGGCGGGGCATACCCGCTTTGATCAGGATTGGGGGTCCGGAAAATGATGAAATGGGTGGTGAAGCTCGCCGGTACAGTCGCGCTTTGTACAATTGCGGGCTGTGGTGGGAGCGGCGGCGGACCTGTTGTAGCAGTCTCAAGTGGCCCGGAGCTACAGATGCCGCCTCCGACAGTCATGTCTCCAGGATTCGCACCTGCACCTGGCGGTAGCTCGGGCGCAGAAGCAAATGCAACTGGTTATGCCGCCATCAGCGAACCCTATGTTGACCCCCTTTCCATCGAGGGCGATTCGACGGCATATTTCGAGCCGTTGCCAGACGGATCTGTATCTGTAGAAATTGTTTCTGGTCCTAAAGTAGGCCGCGAAATGACCTTCATACCCTCTTCTGGCGACGGTGATGGAACGGAAAACGCTGCCTCCGATTACATGCGTGTTATCAATGAGAACGGCGAAGCTTTGGTGGCCGTGATTGAAAGTGAGTACGAGACCTTTCTAGGTCGCAAAGCAAATGTACTTTACGCCTATCGATCAAAGGAAGGCATGACCGCCAATATGCCACTCACCGGCAAGGCATCCTATTATGGGACAGCGATAGGTTATGGTCCGGATCGATATCGACCTATCTTGAAGCAGTCGGGAGATTTCTCCGCAGACGTCGATTTCGGTTCTGCGACCATGAATGGAAATATAACTGCAGGGCGAAACAAGCTCGTATTTAACGGCGCCATTGCAGGCAATACCTTTAACTCGATTCCTGGCCAGATCGCCTATTCACCGGCTGGAGAAGCCCGAGAGGTAATGGATACCTTAGGGGGAAGCTCATATCCGATCGAAAAGCCGGTTTCGCCTGATCCAAGTTATGCCAATCAAGAAAATTCGAAAATCGAAGGTGCATTCTATGGAGACGCCGCTTCGTCCATAGCAGGGACCTATGTGATCGATGGCAATGGTCGAAATAACATGATTGGCGCCTTTGCAGGCGATCTTCTGAGTCCACAGCCCTAACAGTTGCCGAAGTCCGCAAAGAAAGACATAAAGAAATCTTTATGTCTTTCTTGCCAGTTTTCGCCAAGGCTGATACGTACGGGATAGATGAAAAGTGGACGGCGATTGCGGCTGTCCTTGAGACATTCACTGTTTCCGGAGTTTCAGATGAGCACCACGAACGACTATCTCGTCGCCGATATTGCGCTTGCCGATTACGGCCGCAAGGAAATCGACATTGCCGAAACCGAAATGCCGGGCCTGATGGCCGCGCGCGCGGAATTCGGCGAAAGCCAGCCGCTGAAGGGCGCGCGCATTTCCGGTTCGCTGCACATGACGATCCAGACCGCGGTGCTGATCGAGACGCTGAAGGCGCTGGGCGCCGAGGTCCGCTGGGCCTCGTGCAACATCTTCTCCACACAGGATCACGCCGCCGCCGCGATCGCAGCCGCCGGTATTCCGGTCTATGCCGTCAAGGGCGAGACGCTTGCCGAGTACTGGACCTATACCGACCAGATCTTCCAGTGGTCCGATGGCGGCCAGTCGAACATGATCCTCGATGATGGCGGTGATGCCACCATGTATATCCTGATCGGCGCCCGCGCCGAGGCCGGCGAGGACGTGCTGTCCAAACCCGGTTCCGAGGAAGAGGAAGTGCTGTTCGCGCAGATCAAGAAGCGCATGGAAGCCTCCCCGGGCTTCTTCACCAAGCAGCGCGAAGCCCTTCTCGGCGTGACGGAAGAGACCACCACCGGTGTCAACCGGCTGTACCAGCTTGCCAAGAAGGGCCAGCTCCCCTTCCCGGCGATCAACGTCAACGACTCGGTCACCAAGTCGAAATTCGACAACAAATATGGCTGCAAGGAATCGCTGGTCGACGGCATCCGCCGCGCCACCGACGTGATGATGGCCGGCAAGGTCGCCGTCGTCTGCGGTTATGGCGACGTCGGCAAGGGTTCGGCCGCCTCGCTGTCGGGCGCCGGCGCCCGCGTCAAGGTCACCGAGGCCGATCCGATTTGCGCCCTGCAGGCGGCGATGGACGGCTTTGAGGTCGTGCTGCTGGAAGACGTTGTCGCAAGCGCCGACATCTTCGTCACCACCACCGGCAACAAGGACATCATCCGCATCGAGCACATGCGCGAGATGAAGGACATGGCGATCGTCGGCAATATCGGCCACTTCGACAACGAGATCCAGATTTCCTCGCTGCGCAACTACAAATGGACCAATGTGAAGCCGCAGGTGGACATGATTTCCTTCCCCGACGGCAAGCGCATCCTGCTGCTTTCCGAAGGCCGTCTGCTGAACCTCGGCAACGCCACCGGCCACCCCTCTTTCGTGATGTCGGCGTCCTTCACCAACCAGGTTCTGGCCCAGATGGAAATCTTCCAGAACCACGACAAGTACGAGAACACGGTTCACGTGCTGCCGAAGCATCTCGACGAAAAGGTCGCCCGCCTGCATCTCGACAAGCTCGGCGCCAAGCTGACCGTGCTTTCGGAAGAACAGGCCGCCTATATCGGCGTGACCCCGGAAGGCCCGTTCAAGCCGGAACATTATCGTTACTGAGGCCATTTGCGGGGCCACCGTCAGACGGCGGCCTGCGAACGTCACAAAAAAGGAAAGGCGGCCCTGCCTGGGAGCTGCCTTTTTTTGATCAGAATCTCGATTTTCTCGGGTCACCCTCGGGCTCGACCCGAGGGTCCAGGCGACGCCCACCGTACGGCCTGGATGCTCGGATCAAGTCCGAGCATGACTCATGAGAGTGTGGCGTAGCGCGTAGGACACAAGAGAGTCGGGAATGTGGCGCCGAGCGCGTTTGCCGTCAGAGCCCTTCAAGCCCACTCAGCCTTCGAGCACGATCACCTTGGTGCGCTTGTCGGGGTCGACGCGGGCGTAGAGGTCGATAATGTCCTGGTTGATCATGCGGATGCAGCCGGAAGAAACCGCCTGGCCGATCGAGGTCCAGTCCGGGTTGCCGTGAATGCGGAACATCGTGTCATTGCCATTCTTGTAGAGATAGAGCGCGCGCGCTCCGAGCGGGTTCATCACGCCCGGCTCCATGCCGCCGGCATATTCCTTCAGCTCAGGCTGGCGCTTGACCATGGCCTGCGGCGGATACCAGGTCGGCCATTCGGCGCGGCGGCCGATATAGGCATCGCCCGACCAGCGGAAACCGTCACGGCCCACGCCGATGCCGTAACGGATGGCCTTGCCATCTTCCAGCACCAGATAAAGCAGGCGCTCCTTGGTATCGACAATGATCGTGCCCGGCTCCTCGGTGGTTTCGTAATTGATGATCTGTCGGCGATATTTCTCATCGACCTGGGTAATCGGCACGCGCGGCAGCGAGTAGCCATCATCGATGGTGGCCGCATAGGCCGAAACCGGCGCCGTAATCGTCGTTGACGGCTGGGTGGTGGTGCAGCCGGCAGCTGCGAGCAGGCCCGTAAACGAGAGTGCCAGGAAAATAGGTCGGATGTGCATGGACGGTCTCACGGCGTGGAACAAAAGGTGATACTGACAAATTGATAGAAGCTTATGGTTAAAATTCTGTTGCAACCTGCGCTTCGTTTGTTGCCTGGAGGATTACGTGCGCCGCAAGACTGCCGCGCTTTCTTGAAAATGCACTGCGTGAAAGGAAGTTCCATGGCTATTGTCGATTTGCATGGCAAAAACCCGACGGCGGACGGTCGCCAGTCGGACCGTGCCATCATGGTACGCCGCGGCGTGCAGCATCTGATGAAGCACATGCGTGCCTCCGCGATCGCCGAGATGACGCTGCGCAGCGGCAGGCGGGCTGATCTCATCTGTCTGACCGAGAAGGGCGAGATCTGGATCATCGAGATCAAGACCTCGATCGAGGACTTCCGGGTCGACCGCAAATGGCCGGAATACCGCGAGTTCTGCGACCGCCTGTTCTTCGCCACCCATGCCGGCGTGCCGCTCGATATCTTCCCCGAAGATTGCGGCCTGCTGCTCGCCGACCGCTACGGCGCGGAGATGATCCGCCCCGCGCCCGAACACAAGCTGGCCCCTGCCCGCCGCAAGGTGCTGACGCTCGCTTTTGCCCGCAACGCCGCCGACCGGCTGACCTTCGCCGAACTGGTTCTGGAAAAGCTCGAGGCCGAGGGCGTGGATGTCAGGCTTTAAAACCTGCGGCGACCTCGGGAGTCGTCTGCGAACAAAACCCGGCGATGCCGGCTTTGCATGGGCTCGCCAAGCTTTGCCCGGGCGAGATTGCTGCCCGGGCATTTTGCGCGGAGGGTCTGTCAGAAGCTGATCTTGAGATTGGCCGCGACGCCCTGATCCGACACGCCGGAGCCAAACTGGCCGGCATAGTTGATGCCAAGGCTCACGGTCGGGGTAATGGCGGCTTCCAGACCGATTTCGAAAACCCCGACATCCTGCGCCAAAGGCACGCCGGAGACGGTGAACAGGCCGCCGCCGGCAAAGGCGTTGGCGCTCACCGGCGTCTCGTCATTCAGGCTGTGGCGCCAGCCGATCAGGCCAATCGCGGTGATCGTGGCGTCCTGCACCTTGAAGTCGGCCTTTGCGCGCACGCCGAGGGTGGTATAGGTCGTGTCAGCCGAGCCGCCCCTGACGGAGAGCGCGCCGGCGCCGCCATTCTCGGAAAAGCCATCGGTGTCGACATTGACATAGGCAAGCCCTGCGAACGGCTGAAGCGCGCCCTGTTCGAAATCGAAACTGTAGCCGACATCGCCATAGACCTGGAACGTGTTGGCGTCATAATCGGCCGAAAGCGCATCGGCATAGCCGGTGAAATTCACGAAGCGCTGCGAGGAGAGCTGGGTCCAGCCATTGTTCAGGCCGAAATTGACCAGAACATTGTCAAAGTTGCCGCCGCCATAAACGCCGAGGGTGAAAGTATCTGCGCTGAGCGAGCCGCGCCCGTCATCGAGCTTGACGGTCGACTGGCCATAACCGCCGACGACACCGATGCGCAGGCCCGAGAAGGTGCCATCGGCCCCCATGAAGAAGCCACCCGCATCCCGGTCGTAACCGGCAGCGTTGCCGTTGCCGTCGAAACCGCCCCAGCTGCCATAGCCCTGCATCCAGAGCGATGGTTCATCCGCGCCCTCATTGGCCCAGATCTGACGCGCCGTCGCAGCCCGCACGAACCGGCTGTCGTCGATCAGCGCCGTCTTGGCCGTGGCATAGATTTCACCGGAAAGCTGGTCGAAGCTCATCGCGGCACCGGGACCGTCCTGCGTCACGATCAACCCGTAGATGGCGCTTGATGGATTGAGCGCATCGAGGGCATTGGCGGTCGCGCGCTCGTTCGGCGTATCTGCAAAGCTTGCAAAGGCCGTGACGTTGCGGGCCATCGAGACCGTGACGGTGTTCTCCTGATAGTTGACCGCCGGCGCCAGGAAGGTTGTCGCGCCGTTGGCGGTGACGGTGTCGAAGACGCCGCTGACCCCGCCTTCGGCGGTGAGGATGGTGTAGACGTTCTGCCAGTTGGCGCTTGGCGCCGTCATCGCCACCATCAGGCTGCCGCCCGCAATGGTCGCGCTGCCGGAAGCGGCGATCAGGTCCGCATTGCCCGTTGCGCCGTCTGTCTCAACCACATAGGTCGAACCGGACAGGAAGGAGATATCGCCTGCGACATTGATCCGCCCGATCGAATTGCCGGGTGACACGATGGCGCCGGTGCCGGCTGTGAGCGCGCCAATGGTGCCGTTGCCGTTCAAAAGTGCGGAGGTCATGACCACGCCGAAATCGGAGGGCGCAGACTGGCTGAGCGTCAGCGTGGCATCGGACAGGGAGATCGTGCCGACAAGCGCGCTCGATCCCGTCAGCGTCCAGTGCGTGCCTGGCGTGAGCGAGAGCGTTTCGAAGTTGCGATAGGTTGCCTCAGCGCCGATCTGGCCGATGTCGAAGGTGCCGTCGATCTCGCCCAGCAACAGCGTATCGGCACCGGCACCGCCATCGACCGTGCCGATCACTGTGCTGCCATTCTGATAAACGAACAGATCGTTACCGCCGCCCATCGTGGCAGCGGTCTCTCCGCCGGAAATCGTCCCATAATTGATAACCGTGTCATCGGCGCCCGAAAGCGTGATGCCGGTCGCAACGCCCGCGATCGTGCCGGTGTTGCTGATGGCGATCGCGCCACCGGTCGTCGTTGCCAGGATGCCAAGCTCGCCCGAAAGTTCGCCGGCGTTCACGATGGTGATGGCACCGCCATCGGCGGCGACATTGAGAGCGGCGGCATTGTCGGACGTCACCTTGCCGTTATTCGTGATCATGGCGCTGCTGCCGGAGAGCGAAATGCCTTCCTCAGCGCCCGAAAGCGTGCCGGTGTTGGTGAGCGTTGCGGTGCCGCCGGAGGCCAGTGCGGCAATGCCCTGCCGACCGGAAGCCTGGCCGGCGTTTTCGATGGTGAGGTTGCCGCCCGTGGCAGCGGCAGAGAGAGCGGCCGCCTTGCTTGAGGTCACCGTACCGTTGTTGGTCAGCATGACGCTGCCGCCCGATAGCGAAACGCCCTCCTGCACGCCAGAAAGCGTGCCGGTACTGGTGAACGTTACCGTGCCGCCGGTTGCCGCTGCAAGAATGCCCTGCTGGCCGGAGGCCTCGCCATCATTGGTGATCGTGATGCTGCCGTTTGTCGCCGTCAGGGAAAGGGCCGCAGATCCGCTGGACGTCACCTTGCCGCTATTGCCCAGAGTGACGCTGCCGCCCGAGAGCGAAACGCCCTCCTGCACGCCCGAAAGCATGCCGGAATTGGTGAGCGTTACCGTGCCGCCGGTTGCTGCTGCAAGAATGCCCTGCTGGCCGGAGGCCCCGCCGTCATTGGTGATCGTGATGCTGCCGTTTGTTGCCTTCAGGGAAAGGGCCGCAGATCCGCTGGACGTCACCTTGCCGCTATTGCCCAGGGTAACGCTGCCGCCCGAGAGCGAGACGCCTTCCTCAGCGCCCGAAAGCGTGCCGGTATTGGTGAGCGTTACTGTGCCGCCGGTTGCCGCTGCAAGCACGCCCTGCTGGCCGGAGGCCTCGCCGGCATTGGCGATGGTGATGCTGCCGCTTTCCGTTGTCGCATAGAGCGCGGCGAAATTGCTGGATGTTGCCGTGCCGTTATTGGTCAGCATGACGTTGCCGGCGGTCTGGGATTCGATATCGATGCCGTAGGAATTGACGGTCCCGATCGCAGTTACGGTGCCGTTGTTGACAACCGTGGCATTGCGGGCGGCCCAGGCGGCGATGCCCGCCTCTTCAAGACCGGCCGATGCGGTGCCGTCATTCTCAACAAAGACATCGCCGACTTGCGCCCAGGCGACGATCGCCTGACGGTTTGACGACATCAGCGTGCCGGTGTTGATGATGCTTGAGAGGCCGTTGTAGTTGATCGCGCGCGCCGCCGCCCTCCAGGCCGTCACCGTGCCGCTGTTGTTGATGGTGACGACGCTGTCGGGCAGATCCGACGATCCGTTCTCGGCATAGAGGCCGGTATAATTACGGTCGTCAGTGGCTGTCGCCGTCACAAAGCCGGAATTGGTGACCGATACATTGCCCCCGTTCGAAACGGCGGTAATCGCGGCGCCGGAACTGGAGGTGACCGTCGCCGCGCTGGTGACGCTGATGTCTCCGGAAACCTGGTTGCGGAACCAGATGGCGCCGTAGCCTGCGCTTGATTCAATGGTGACCCCGGCGTCGAAACGGGCAACGGCATCATGGTCGGGCGCGGCCGTCGAGAAGAACACGGCGCCATCATTGTCGGTGTTGTTGACCTGCGAATTGCCGGTCACGATCAGCAGGTGGTTGGTCGGCGTCGTGGTGTCATAGGCCGGATTCATCCAGGCCGAGCCGGTAACCTGGCCGTCAAGCGTCAGCGACGAGTCACCCGTGCCGGTCGAGACCGCCACATGCTGGGCGTCGCAAAGGATCAGGTTCGCCGCGCCGGTGACCGTGGCATGACACACCGGCGCCGGTGAAGCATGTGCGGCAAACGGAACGAGCGCTGTTCCCGAGAGAAGGGCAATGGCGCCAAGGCGCAACGGCTTCCGTGAAAATACAAAATTCTGGGCAGCGAATGCGATTGACATGAGACCCCCCGCAACTGTTTTCCGCACGCTCTTCCTGCAATGCAGGATTGTCAATCCGGATTTTCAAACTTGCTTGCGAGACATGACGAGTGTAGCCAAAGACACACATAAGACATCGCTGAAGTGGGAAAATGCATCACGGGAGGTGGCCGCCTGACCGCGCCATACCCCCTGTTTTTAGGGGTGTGCCGTCCAACATCAGGTCATGATCGCCATTCGTGGGTGAGTGATGTTCCGGCGATCTCTGCGTGCCGACGCATGGCCGGGCCCGATCAACCGAAGCTTTCAATTGAAGACGCTCGGCAAGCGAAGCTGGACCTTTCATGCGCATGATCAGGCGCAATGGCAGATCCAGGGATCAGCCATTGCGCCCGAAGATTGCCACTGCAAGGGCTGACGCCTGCGCGTCGCCGGGAAAGGCGGTCTCAGAGCGGGGGCGTTCCGTTTTCGGCAAGCGCATTGCCCGCAAAATAAAGCGAGCCGCCGATCAGGATGCGCGGCGGGGGCTGGTCGGCGCGGGCGCGCAGGCAGATCGCGGCCAGCGCCTCGCCGATAGAGGACACCGGTTCCGCGGAAAGGCCCGCGTCGGCCGCGGAAGAGGCAAGCGCCACCGGATCGATGAAGGCCTCCGTCCCCTTGATCGGCGCACAATAGACATAGGTCGCAAGGCCTGCGAAATGCTCGAAGAAGCCGAAGGGGTCCTTGGTGTTGATCATGCCGATCACGAGATAGAGCGGGCGCGGATCGCGCTCCTCGAAACCCGCCATCGCCTCGGCGATCACCTCGCCGGCACCCGGATTGTGGCCGCCATCGACCCAGATCTCGGAGCCCGCAGGTGCGGCCGTCACCAGCTCGCCCTCATGGAGGCGCTGCAGGCGTGCCGGCCAGAACACGGAGCGCATCGCCGTCTCCACGGCACTGTCATCGAGCGTGAAGCCCGCAGCCTTTACCGCCGAGATCGCGGCGGCGGCGTTGGCATATTGGTGCCGCCCCGGAAGCGCCGGCAGCGGCAGATCCATCAGGCCGTCGCCATCCTGATAGACCAGACGGCCATGCTCCTCATGGGCGGAAAAATCCTGGCCGTAGACATGGAGCGGGCAGCCGAGCCGGTCGGCGCTTGCAATCAGAACCTCTTCGGCGGCCTCGTATTCCTGCTGGCCGATCACGACCGGCACGCCGGGCTTCATGATCCCGGCCTTTTCTGCCGCAATCAGCTCCACCCGGTCGCCGAGATAGGCCTGGTGATCGAGCGAGATCGGCATGATCACGGAGACGGCGGGCTTGTCGATGATGTTGGTGGCATCGAAACGGCCGCCGAGACCGACTTCCAGAATGACGACGTCAGCCGGGATTTCGGCAAACAGCACGAAGGTGGCCGCCGTCAGCATTTCAAACACGGTGGCCTTGGCGCCGCCATTGGCAGCATCGACCCGCTCAAGCGTCTCGGCCAGAAGCGCATCATCGACATAGCCGCTGGCGCCGCCCGGCCCGCCGATGCGGAACCGCTCATGCCAGCGCACCAGATGCGGCGAGGAATGGACATGGACGGAAAGGCCCGATGCCTCCAGCAGCGCTCGGCAGAACGCCGTCGTCGAGCCCTTGCCATTGGTGCCGGCGATATGGATCACCGGCGGCAGCGCCAGATGCGGGTTGCCGAGCTTTTCAAGCAATACCCGGATCCGGTCGAGCGAAAGATCGAAACCCTTCGGATGCAGTTCCATCAGGTGTTCGATCACGCGCTCGGCGGCGCCGAATGAAGGATTATCCATGATTTGTCCGATTCTGCGGGTATGTCCCGCCGGGGCGTCTTCGCACCCTTGATATCCGCCGGCCTTGGCTGCGACGGATGACCGCCGCTGCCTCAGGCGCGCGGCGGTTCCACGTGACTGTCTCAGTGCGGCTGTGCCGGAGCCTCGCCTGCCTCAAGCGGTTTGCGCGGGGTCTTGTCGGCAATCGCATCCTGCGATTTCGGGCCTTCGAGCAGCCCCTTGGCGGGCGTTGCCGGTGCACCGGTCATGATCTTCAGAAGACGCGCCAGCGTTTCCGGCAGATCATGCCGCTTGACGACCATATCCACCATGCCGTGTTCCAGCAGGTATTCCGCGGTCTGGAAACCGTCAGGAAGCTGTTCGCGGATGGTCTGCTCGATCACGCGGCGTCCGGCAAAGCCGATTTCCGCGCCGGGCTCTGCGATGTGCAGATCGCCGAGCATGGCATAGGACGCCGAAACGCCGCCGGTGGTCGGATTGGTGAGCACCACGATATAGGGCAGGCCCGCTTCGCGCATCATCTCGATCATCACCGTCACGCGCGGCATCTGCATCAGCGACAGGATGCCCTCCTGCATGCGGGCACCGCCGGACGCGGGGAAGATCACCAGCGGGCACTTTTCGGTGAGCGCGCGCTGAAACGCCTGGATGATCGCCTCGCCTGCGGCCATGCCGAGCGAGCCGCCCATGAACTTGAACTCCTGCACCACGGCAACGAGCTTCAGCCCCTCAAGCGTGCCGACGCCGGCAAGGATCGTGTCCTCCTGGTCGGTCTTCGTCCGGTTTTCCTTCAGCCGGTCGATATATTTCTTGGAATCGCGAAACTTCAGCGGGTCCTGCGCCACCTTGGGCTGCGGCAGGTCTTCATAGGCGCCGTTGTCGAAAAGATCGGTAAGGCGCGCGCGGGCCGGCATCTTCATGTGATAGCCGGAAGACGGTATCACCCACTTGTTTTCTTCCAGATCCGTATGAAACACCATGGCGCCCGTTTCCGGACACTTGATCCACAGATTCTCGGGCACCTCGCGGCGGCCGAACATGGAATTGATCCGCGGCCGCACGTAATTGGTAATCCAGTTCACCACATGAACCTCCTGATTTATCTGCCTGCCGTGTGCCAGATTTACTCGGCGGCTGCAAGGCGCGCGTCCCGCACCCCGCTTGAAAGGCCCTTTACAAAGGTCGTAACCGCGTCAACCGTATCCTTGCCGGCCTTGTTGTCTGCCGTCAGGCTGCCGGCAATCTGGTTGACGAGCGCCGTGCCGACGACCACGCCATCTGCCGCCGCACCAATGAGGCGGGCATGCTCTGCAGTCTTGACGCCGAAGCCGACGCAGACCGGAAGATCGGTGTGCGCCTTGATGCGCGCCACCGCTTCGCCGACGCGCGACGGATCCGGCAGCGCCGAGCCGGTGATGCCGTTCATCGAAACGTAATAGACAAAGCCGGATGTATTCTTCAGAACCGCCGGAAGACGCTTGCCGTCCGTGGTCGGCGTTGCCAGGCGGATGAAGTTCAGTCCGGCTTCGAGCGCGGGAATGCAAAGCTCTTCATCCATTTCCGGCGGCAGGTCGACGATGATCAGGCCATCGATGCCGGCTTCGAGCGCATCGGCGATGAACTTTTCGACACCGTGAATATAGATCGGGTTGTAATAGCCCATCATCACGATCGGCGTATCGGCATCAACCTTGCGGAAGTGACGGGCAAGGTCCAGCGTCTTTTCCAGAGTCTGGCCGGCCTTCAGCGCGCGCAGCCCCGCCATCTGGATCGAGGGTCCATCTGCCATCGGATCGGAAAACGGCATGCCGAGTTCGATCACGTCCGCACCCGCCTTCGGCAGCGCCTTCATGATCTCCAGCGAGGTATCGAAATCCGGATCGCCGCCCATGAAATAGGTGATCAGCGCCGGCCGGCCCTCGGCCTTCAGCGCGGCAAAGCGTTTTTCCATACGTTCGGTCATACTGTACTCCGTGGCATCGTCGATGCGAAATAATCGGCAAGCGGTGCGCCGGCCATGGCCGTTTCCATAAAGGCGCGCCGCTCGAATTCAATGGCGCCAAGCTCCCACACGCAGGCCAGAACACCCGGCGGAACCGGCGAAAACACGGGCGTCGCGCCAAGCGCGGCGCGCCAGAGCCCGTGAGAGGCAATGCCGCCCGGAAGCCACCAGTGCAACAGCAGCCACCAGGCCTCCTCGCCGCAATGCAGAACCGCGAAACCGGCGCCGAAATGGCCGGCCGGAGCTTCTGCCTGCCTGAGAACGGCGATTGCCGCATCAAGCACGTCCTCTGCGAAATCCGGCGCGCCCACGGCTGAAATGCCGTTGAGCTTGATCCGGCCCTCGCGCGTCTCGACGGTTTGCAGATAACCGGCCTGGCGCGCGCGGTAAAGCTCCGCCTCGGGCAGTCGGTCGGTCATGCGCATGCCGCCCTATTCCGTTTCTTCGTCCGACCACGCCGTGATCGCTGTGACCAACGACTTGTGGACGGATTTCATGTTCATCACGAGGCTGTCGATTTCGGCGGACGCATTGCCGCCGGAGGCAATCGTGTTCAGCGCGGCAACCAGTTCGATATTGAAGAGGTTCTGATGCGCGAGCGCCTTGATCACCGCGGCCCGCACCTCGTTTCCACCGTCATCCTCTTCCTCGATGATCTCGAACAGCGCTTCCGCCAGTTCCGACATTTCCTCGATCATCTCCCCCCTGCTCATGCCTTACATCTCCATTCCGAGGATCTTTCCGACGGTGTGCACATCCTTGTCGCCGCGACCGGAGAGATTGGCGAGGATGATCTGATCCTTGCCCATTTTCGGCGCGCGCTTGATGATTTCGGCAATCGCGTGGCTGGGTTCGAGCGCCGGGATGATGCCCTCGAGCCGGGTCATCAGCTGGAACGCCTCCAGCGCCTCATCGTCCATCGCCGGCACATATTCGACGCGGCCGATATCGTTGAGCCAGGAATGCTCCGGCCCGATGCCGGGATAATCAAGGCCCGCCGAGACCGAATGGCCTTCCTTGATCTGGCCGTCGCGATCCTGCAGCAGATAGGTGCGGTTGCCGTGAAGCACGCCGGGCGCGCCGGCGGTGATCGAGGCGCAGTGCTCGTCGCCCGAAAGGCCCTTGCCGCCGGCCTCGACGCCGACGATCTTCACCTCGGCATCATCCAGGAAGGGGTGGAAGATGCCAATGGCGTTCGACCCGCCGCCGACGGAAGCGATGACGAGGTCGGGAAGACGGCCCTCGGCCTCTAGCATCTGCGCACGCGCTTCCGTGCCGATCACGGCCTGGAAATCGCGCACCATTTCCGGATAGGGATGCGGGCCTGCCGCCGTGCCGATCAGATAATAGGTATCCTCGACATTGGTAACCCAGTCGCGGAGCGCTTCGTTCATCGCGTCCTTGAGCGTGCCATGGCCGGAGGTTACCGGCTTCACCTCGGCGCCCAGAAGCTTCATGCGGAAAACGTTCGGCGCCTGCCGCTCGACATCGGTGGCGCCCATATAGACCACGCAGGGCAGGCCGAAGCGTGCGGCAACGGTGGCAGAGGCCACGCCGTGCTGGCCGGCGCCGGTCTCGGCGATGATCCTTTTCTTGCCCATGCGCTTGGCAAGCAGGATCTGGCCGATGCAATTGTTGATCTTGTGCGAGCCGGTGTGGTTCAGCTCCTCGCGCTTGAAATAGATCTTCGCGCCGCCGAGATGCTCTGTGAGCCGCTCTGCATAATAGAGCGGGCTCGGGCGGCCGATATAGTGCTTTCCAAGGTTCTCGAGCTCCGCCTTGAAGGCAGGATCGGTCTTTGCCTTTTCCCACTCGGCTTCAAGGTCGAGGATCAGCGGCATCAGGGTTTCGGCGACGAAGCGGCCACCGAAAATGCCGAACAGGCCGGTCTCGTCAGGGCCGGATTTGAAGGAATTCAGCTTCGGGCTCTCGTTCACGGTCATTCTCCATCAGGCCGTCATCAGGCAAGCGTCGACGGCATCAAAAAAGGCATCGATCCGGGCGGCATCCTTGATACCGGGCGCGCTTTCCACGCCCGAGGAAACATCAAGCCCCGGCGCTCCGGTTTCGAGAAGCGCTGCGGCGACATTGTCCGCATTCAATCCGCCGGACAGCAGATAAGGGATAGTCGGGCGCCAGCCGGCAAGCAAGCGCCAATCGAAGGGAACGCCATTTCCGCCCGGCAGCGTGGCATTGGCAGGCGGCTTTGCGTCGAAAAGCAGAAGATCGGCGACACCGTCATAATCGCTGACCCGTTCAAGGTCGTCATGGGTGCGCAGCGAAAACGCCTTGATCACCGGCAGGCCGAACAGCGCCTTGACGGTCAGGACCCGATCCGGGCTTTCATGGCCGTGCAATTGCAGCATGTCCGGGCGGGCGGCATAGACAATTTCTTCCAGGAGTTCGTTATCGGCATCGACCGATACCGCCACCGTCTTCGCCCGGCCGCGCACGTGGCTGATCAGGCCGGCCGCAACATCGGGTTCGACATGACGCGGGCTCTTTTCAAAGAAGATGAAACCGACATGGCTCGCGCCGCGCGCAATCACATGATCGATCGCCTCTTCCGTGGTAAGACCGCAGATCTTGATGGCAGGACGTTTCATGGTCTGTCCTTAACATATCGAAAAATACTTCGCGAGTATCTATACGGCTGGCGCATCGAAGCGGATTGCGTGCAGAAACGAACCTTCCGCCTTCAGCCATTTTCGGGCTTCGGGCGTCTTCGGGCACAGTCTTTCGCAAAGCGACCAGAAATGCGGGCCGTGGTTCATCTGGGAAAGATGCGCCACTTCGTGGGCAGCGAGATAATCGACCACGAAATGCGGCGCCATCGCAATCCGCCAGGAAAAGCTCAGATTGCCGGTGGAGGAACACGAACCCCAGCGCGACTTGGTATCCTTGAAGGCAATGCTCGCATAGCCCTTGCCGCTCACCCCCGCATGATAGGCGACACGCTCGGTGATCTCGCGCCGCGCCTCCTTCCTCAGATAATCGGCGGCGCGACGGCCAACGCTCGCAGACGGTCCCGAAACCACCAGGACCGGACGGCCATCCTCGATGCGCGCTTCCGTCAGCCCCCTTAGATTGCCGCTGTGGCGGATGGTGTGGGCGACCCCGAAGACCGGAAGCGTCGCGCCCTCCCCGATCACCGTGTCGCGGCCCTCGAACCGGCCAATCCGGTCGATCAGCCAGTCGTGATGGCGGCGCAGGAAGCCATCGACCTGATGGCGCGCGAGACCGGGCGGCACGGTCAGGCTCACGGCATGGCCGCCGGGCTCGATCTTCAGCGTCATCCGGCGGGCGCGCTGATTGGTCTTGACGTTGAGAGGCAGAACCTTGCCGCCGATCTCGATTGTCCTTGCGCTCATCCTGTCTCTCTTCGGCTCGGATTTCCTGTCCTATACCGCTTGACGCATCGCTGCGGCCACAAAAAAAGGCACCGCCCGGTAACGGGCGATGCCGGAAGGACGAGCCCCGCCTTTCGGCGAGGTTCAAGGGGTCAAGCCTGCGGCGTTCCGCCCATGTTGCCGCCACGCTCACGCATGAAGCGGTCAAACTCCTCGCGGTCGCGGGCCTTGCGCAGTTCGTCGCTGTAGCGGTCGAACTCTGCACGCATCTCGTCGAGCTTGCGGCGTTCCGCCTCGATCCGCTCCATCTCGTTGCGGCGCCATTCGTCGAAGGCCGCATTGCCGGTGGAGGCCATCGGCTCGGCAGCGCTGCGCATGTTGCGCCGGCAATTGCCGAAGGCGCGCTCGGCAGAGCGTTTCCAATCACCGCGGTTCATGTTCAGGCGATCGCCCCAGATGATATAGGCAAGCATCACCAGTCCAAGCGGCCAGAACACGACAAAGCCGATCACCATCAGGGCGATCGTAAGTGGCGTCCACGCCGGACGCAGTAACGCAGTCTCGTTCATCTCAGTTATCCTCGTTTCGTTCGGGTGTTGATCACCGCTCTTGTGGATATGGAAATGGCAAAACCCCGCTTCAAGATAAAATCGGAGAGAATCGAACGAATTCGCGAAAACCGGTACGCATCCCGACAGGGCGGTTTCGGACCCTCGTCTCGGGCGCTGCTGCGGCATGCATCGGTCCCCCCGTTTGCAAACCGCACCCGGCTCTCTATGTTGGCCGCAACACATGAAGGAGCGCACCATGACCATCGGATTCATCGGAACCGGCGAAATCACCAAAGCCGTCGTCACGGGACTTTCCACCATAGACGGCGAGAAACCGGACATTTTGATCTCTCCGCGCAATGCCGAGATCGCCGGCGCGCTTTCCGAAAGCTTCGGCAATGTGTCGATCGCAGACAGCAACCAGGCCGTGATCGACGGCGCAGACACCGTCTGCCTGGCGCTGCGCCCGAAGGATGCAGAGGCCATCATCAGCGACCTCACATTCGGGCCCGATCACCACGTGATCTCGTTCATGGCGACGTTCGGACGCGAAAAGATCGAAAGGATCGTCGCCCCGGCCAGGAAGGTCACGCTTGTGACGCCCCTTCCGGCGGTCGCCTTCCATGGCTGGCCGACGCCGGTCTTTCCGCCGGACGAGGAGATCGTGGCGCTGTTTTCAAAGCTCGGCACCGCGGTGGCCGTTGAAAGCGAGGACGAATATCAGGCGCTCTGCGTTGCGACCGCAACCCTTGCCGGCGCCTTCGGCTATTACGAGACGATTGCCGACTGGCTGGCGGCGAAGAACGTACCGGCCGACAAGGCCCGCACCTTCTCCGGCGCGGTGTTTTATTCGCTTGCGGCCACTGCCAGGAACGCGCCCGAGCATTCCTTTACCGCATTGACCCGGGAATCGGCGACCCGGGGCGGCACCAACGAACAGGTGCTGGCGCATCTGAAGGAAGAGGGCGTCTACCGCGCGCTCTCGAAGGCCATGGATGGCATCTGGGATCGCTTCGAGGATGCGAAATCCTGACCTTCTTTCGGAAGGTAGGATTTTAGTCCTCTATGCCTGACGTCCGGTCCGGCGCGCCATCGCGCGTTCGACCGTGACCAGCCCGTCATGGATCAGGAGCGCCAGCACGCCGACCACAAGGCCGCCCTGCAGCACGAAGGCGGTGTTGTTGGATTGCAGCCCGGCGATGATCACCTCGCCGAGCGTCTTTGCCGCAACGGTCGAGCCGATCGTGGCGGTGGCGAGCGAAATCACCACCGATAGCCTTATGCCGGCGAGAATGACCGGAAAGGCGAGCGGAAATTCCACCTGGGTGAGCCGCTGCCAGCCTGTCATGCCGGATCCGCGTGCCGCCTCTGACACATTGCCCGGCAGGTTGGTGAGCCCTGTCAGCGCGTTTTCGAAGATCGGCAGCAGGCCATAGAGAAACAGCGCGATCAGGGTCGGAATCGGGCCGAACCCGAACACCGGGACGGCCAGCGCCAGCACCGCCACCGGCGGGAAGGTCTGGCCGATATTGGCGATCGAGCGCGACAGCGGCAGGAATTCGACCCCGAAAGGCCGCGTGACGATGACTGCGAGCACGACGGAAACCAGCGATGCCGCAAGCGTTGCAGCACCGACCAGCAGCAGATGGCTGATCGTGAGCGAAAGCAGGCTCGTCTGGGTGTAGATCGCCGGCGCATTGTTGTTGGTGAAGGGCGCAAATACCGCGGCAAAGCGCGTGGGCGAGACGATGAACGCCACGAGCACGGCCAGAAGCAGAAGCCGGATGATCACCGCAAGCTTCATGCCACCGGTCCCTCGGCACGGCGCACCAGACTTTCGCGCGTGATCCGGCCTATGATCGTGCCATCCCGCTCGACCGGCAGCGCATCGCGGCCCGACCAGAGCACCTGCGCCAGCGCATCGCGCAGGCTCGCATCGGCGGCAATCGGAGCGCCATCGGCCGCCCCCTCCTCCACCAGATCGGCGCAGGGCGTCAGCGACAGCATGCGGAACGCCTTGTCGCCCGTTCCCAAGAGCTCGTTGACGAAATCGGAGGCCGGGTGCGCGATAATATCGGCGGGCGGCGCATATTGGAGAAGCTTGCCCCCATGCATGACGGCGATCTTGTGGCCAAGGTGGATCGCCTCGTCCATGTCGTGGGTGACGAACACTACGGTGGTTTCGAACCGGCGCTGGATGTCGAGGAGATCCACCTGAGCCTTGGCGCGGATGATCGGATCAAGCGCGCCGAAGGGTTCGTCCATCAACAGCACGGCAGGCTCGGCCGCAAGGGCGCGCGCAACGCCGATGCGCTGCTGCTCGCCGCCGGAAAGCTCGAAGGGCATGCGGCCGCGGAACTGGTCGGGATCGAGATGAAACAGCGACAGAAGCTCGTCGACGCGGTCATCGCGCCGCTTCTTGTCCCAGCCAAGCAGCTTCGGCACGGTGGCGATGTTTTCGGCAACCGAGCGGTGGGGAAACAGGCCATGGCCCTGGATCGCATAGCCGATGCCGCGCCTGAGTTCGTAATCCGGCAGTTCGCGATTGTCGCGCCCGTCTATGCGGATGACGCCAGAGGTCGGCTCCACCAGACGGTTGATCATGCGCATCAGCGTGGTCTTGCCCGAACCCGACGTGCCGACGATCGCCGCCAGCTCGCCGCGCTCCACGGTGAAGGACACATTGTCGACCGCATGGGTGTCGTCATAGATCTTGGTGACCGCTTCAATCTCGATCATCTGCGCGATGCCTTTCTGGTCTGGCTGAGTTCGACGAGCGCGTCGAGAATGATGGCGGCGGCAAAGGCCATGGCGACGACCGGCAGCGCGCCGAGCAGGACGAGGTCGGTCGCCGTCTGGCCGATGCCCTGAAACACGAAGGTCCCGAAACCGCCGCCGCCGATCAGCGCCGCAATCACCGCGAGCCCGATATTCTGCACCAGCACGATGCGGATGCCCGTCAGGATCACCGGGAAGGCGAGCGGCAGCTCGATCTGGAACAGCAATTGCCGTCCGGTCATGCCCATGCCGCGCGCCGCATCGCGGGCATCGCGGGGCACGCTGTCGAGACCGGCGACGGTGTTGGAAACCACCGGCAGCAGCGAATAGGCAAACAGCGCCACGATCGCCGGCGCAAAGCCGATCCCGGCAATGCCGAGCGCAGCCGCCCCCGGCACAGTGCGCCCGACCCAGGCAAGCGGTGCGATCAGGAGGCCGAACAGCGCGATCGACGGGATGGTTTGCAGCACGTTGAGACTGTTGAGAATGCTCGCCCTGACTGGCGGCACCCGGTAGCAGACGATGCCGATCGGAATGCCGACGATGGTGGCGGCGGCAAGCGAACCGAAGGCCAGCGCCACATGGGTGCGGCCCTCCCGCCAGAAGGCGCCGGCGCGGTTTTCATATTCCTTCAGGATCGACAGATCATTCCAGGCACCGGACCAGAGCAGCAGGCCGATCGCCAGCATTGCGGCAAGCAGAAAGGCCATCCGCATCCACGGCGAGAGTTTCTTGCGCACCGTGGCATCGGCCATGGCGATGGCGAAGGCAAAGAGCAGGATCCAGAACCCGCCACCGGGCGAAACCCGGGCATAATTATTGTCGGCGGGCGTGAGATAGGTGCCAGCATGACCGACCGAAACCGCGAGCACCGCGATGGCGGCGACGGAAACGGCAAGACGGAGATTGACCGGCGAGCGCATCAGGATCACCGCCACGGCGGCAGCGAGCGCGGCAATCAGCAAGCCGGCCTCTAGCGCTGGCAGCGCCGACCACATCATCACGCCCTCGGCCGCCACGATCCTGTTAGCCCGCACAAGCGCAAATGGCTGGAGGAACAATCCGGCAAGCGCGATCGCCGCAATGATCACGCCGAGTTTGTCGACGGCGCGTCGCATCGGTGTTGCGCTGGCGCTGATGGCTGACATTCCGTCCCTTTCGGCTTTTCGTGCAATGGAGCCCGGGGCGCGTTTCACTCTGTTGGCGCCTGTGGCAACACGACCTGCGCAGTTGCGCGGTGGAGACTGCGACGCAGCAACCGCCTCTTGCCGACGTCTAGACGACGCCTCTTTCCCAGGCGTTACCCTCGGGCTTTACCCGAGGGTCCGGAAAGCGCTTCCCGTGTCGCCTCGATGCGCGGGTCAAGCCCGAGCATCACTCATGAGAAACAGGAAACGTCACCCCCGGCTGCTGAGTGCAGCACAGACGTCAGGCCGTCCTACTTCACGAACCCGTTCAGCGACAGGAATTCCTTTGCCACCGCATCGGCAGGCTCGCCTTCCACCTGGACGCGACCGTTGAGGTCCTGCAGGGTTTCGAGATCGAGCGCCTCGAAGATCGGCTTCAGGATTTCGGCGATCTGCGGATATTCCTCGAGCCTCTCCTCGCGGATGATCGGCGTCGGCAGGTAGACCGGCTGCACGCCCTTGTCGTCTTCCATCACCTTGAGGCCGGAGGCTGCGATCCCGCCATCGGTACCGTAGACCATGGCGGCGTTGGCGCCGGAGGTCTGCTTGGCGGCGGCCGCGATCGTGGCGGCGGTGTCGCCACCCGAAAGCGTAATCAGCTGATCCGATTCGAGGTGGAAGTCATAGGCCTTCTCGAAGGCCGGAAGCGCCGAGGGCGAGGTCACGAATTCGGAGGATGCGGCAAGCTTGATATCGCCGCCATCGGCAACATATTTGCCGAACTCCGTCAGGTCGGTCAGCGCATTCTTGTCCGCGATGTCGCTGCGGATCGCGATCGCCCAGGTATTGTTGGCATCCGCAGGCGTCAGCCAGACGATCTTTGCGGCATCGTAATCGAGCGTCTTTGCCTCTTCATAACCTTGCTGGGCATTGTTCCAGACCGGGAGGTCGGCCTTGTTGTAGAAGAAGGCGGCATTGCCGGTATATTCGGGATAGATGTCGATCTGTCCCTCGGTAATCGCCTGGCGAACGATCGGGGTGGCGCCGAGCTGGATCTTGTTTTCAGTCGGAATGTCGTTGGCTTCGAGCGCCTGCAGGATGATGTTGCCGAGGACGCCGCCTTCGGTATCGATCTTGGAAGAGACGACCACAGGGGCTGCGGATGCGGACTGGACGGCGGCAAAGGCGGCAATGGCCACGGCGCCGGTCAGGGTCAGAAGTCGTTTCATAGTATTCCCTCTCGTGACGGTCCTTTGCGGACCGGTTGCTGCGCCCTCATGCCTCAGCCCTCTCAGGCGCGCTTGAAAAATGCGGCGGCCGCCTGGCGGGCGGCCTCGTGCTTCAGATAGTGCGTCTGTCCGCGATGACGATAGCATAGATGCGAATATTCGCCACGCGGCCTTCCCGCCAGGGGCCGGAACGCCTGAACATGGCCGGACTTGGCCCGGTTTTTCGCCGCGCCGGCGACAGTGGTTGAATCGGGCTGGGCTTATCCCCAGTTTGCCTGTAAAAGAAGGCGCATCGATTTGAGTGAAAACGGCTTTTCCCCTAGAATCAACGCCTAAAAACGGCAGTGATTCGGCGCCATCGTCGCGCCTCGGCCCGCCAATCGTTTTGGAAAGACCAGTCTATGAGCGAAACCCCAGAAACTGCCATCGGCACGCCTGCCGAATACGGCGCCGATTCGATCAAGGTTCTCAAGGGCCTCGATGCCGTGCGCAAGCGGCCCGGCATGTATATCGGCGACACGGATGACGGCTCCGGGCTTCACCACATGGTCTACGAAGTGGTCGACAACGCGATCGACGAGGCGCTTGGCGGTTACGCCGACCTTGTCACCGTGACGCTGAACCCCGATGGTTCGGTCTCCGTCACCGACAATGGCCGCGGCATTCCGACCGACATCCACACCGGCGAAGGCATTTCGGCGGCAGAAGTGATCATGACCCAGCTTCATGCGGGCGGCAAGTTCGACCAGAATTCCTACAAGGTCTCCGGCGGCCTGCACGGCGTGGGCGTGTCCGTGGTCAACGCGCTTTCGGTCTGGCTGAAGCTGAAGATCAAGCGCGCCGGCAAGCTGCACGAGATTTCGTTTACCCACGGCGTTGCCGACAAGCCGCTGGAAGTGATCGGCGATGCAGCCGGCGAGACCGGTACCGAGCTTACCTTCATGCCGAGCTCGGAAACCTTCACCATGATCGAGTTCGATTACGACACGCTGGAGAAGCGTCTTCACGAACTCGCCTTCCTGAATTCGGGCGTCCGCATTCTCCTGACCGACAACCGGCATTCCGAGCCGGTGGCGAAGGAAATGCATTATGACGGCGGGCTTGCGGCCTTCGTTGCCTATCTCGACCGCGCCAAGAAGCCGCTGGTTTCCGAACCGATCGCGATTTCCACCGAAAAGGACGGCATCACCGTCGAGGTGGCGATGTGGTGGAACGACACCTACCACGAGAATGTGCTCTGCTTCACCAACAACATTCCCCAGCGCGACGGCGGCACCCATATGGCGGGCTTCCGCGGTGCGCTGACGCGCCAGATGATCTCCTATGCCGATACGTCCGGCATCCTGAAGCGCGAAAAGGTGACGCTGACCGGTGAGGACTGCCGCGAGGGCCTGACGGCCGTGCTTTCGGTGAAGGTGCCGGATCCGAAATTCTCGTCGCAGACCAAGGACAAGCTGGTGTCCTCCGAAGTCCGCCCCGTGGTCGAAAGCTGCGTCAACGATGCGCTCGGCCAGTGGCTGGAGGAACATCCGAACGAAGCCCGGATTCTGGTGACCAAGGTCGCCGAGGCGGCTTCCGCCCGTGAAGCAGCACGCCGCGCCCGCGAACTGACGCGGCGCAAGGGCGCGCTCGATATCGCATCGCTTCCCGGCAAGCTTGCCGATTGCTCCAACCGCGATCCGGCGAAATCCGAACTGGTGCTGGTGGAGGGCGATTCCGCTGGCGGCTCCGCCAAGCAGGGCCGGTCGCGCGAGACCCAGGCGATCCTGCCGCTCAGGGGCAAGATCCTGAACGTCGAACGCGCGCGCTTCGACAAGATGCTGTCGAGCCAGGAAATCGGTACGCTGATCACCGCGCTTGGCACCGGCATCGGCAAGGACGAGTACAATCCGGACAAGCTGCGCTACCACAAGATCATCATCATGACCGATGCTGACGTGGACGGCGCGCATATCCGGACGCTGCTGCTCACCTTCTTCTTCCGGCAGATGCCGGAGCTGATCGAGCGCGGCCATCTCTATATCGCCCAGCCGCCGCTCTACAAGGTAACGCGCGGAAAGTCCGTGCAGTATCTGAAGAACGAGCAGGCGCTCGAGGACTATCTGATCGACCAGGGTCTGGAGGATGCCTCGCTGCATCTCGGCACAGGTGAAGTGCGCGCCGGACCGGACCTTCGCCAGGTGATCGTCGATGCGATCCGCATGCGCAACCTGATGGAAGGGATCCATTCGCGCTATGACCGTGCGGTTGTCGAGCAGGCCGCCATTGCCGGCGCGCTCAATGCCGAGCGCGTCACCAATCAGGACGAGGCCGTCAGGCTTGCCGCCGATATCGCGAACCGTCTCGACATGATTGCCGAGGAAACAGAGCGCGGCTGGGAAGGCTTCGTGCGCGAGGATGGCGGACTTCGGTTCGAGCGCACCGTGCGCAGCGTCCGCGAAGTTGCCAATATCGATATGGGGCTGATCGGCTCCGTCGATGCGCGTTATATCGACCAGCTCCAGAAGCGGTTGATCGAAGTCTACGAACAGCCGCCGCTTCTGAAGCGAAAGAATGGCGACCTTACCATTTACGGTCCGCGCGCCATGCTCGAGGCCGTGTTCGAGGCCGGACGGCGCGGGCTGACGATGCAGCGCTACAAAGGACTTGGCGAGATGAATGCCGAGCAGCTTTGGGAAACCACGATGGACCCCAATGTCCGCTCGCTGCTGCAGGTGAAGGTCCATGATGCGACCAGCGCCGATGGCCTGTTCTCCCGCCTCATGGGCGACGAGGTCGAACCGCGCCGCGACTTCATCCAGGACAACGCCCTGTCGGTCGCCAATCTCGACATCTGATAAGAAGGTCGGCGGCAAGGATGATCCTCACCGCCGGCCAGACATTCCCGTTCATTCAGGGCGTGATCAGCCCTTGACGCTGTATTTTGCGTCCAGATCATCAATCGCCTGGACATTGCCGGCCGAGCGGCCATTCGGGTCGAATTCGCAGGCAAGATAGGCGTCGGCGATCGATTTTGCGAGTTCTGTGCCGATGACGCGGGCGCCCATGGTGATGACCTGGGCGTTGTTGGAAAGCGCTGCGCGCTCTGCCGAATAGGTGTCATGGGTCTGGGCGGCGCGAATGCCCGGCACCTTGTTGGCCGAGATCGCAACGCCAATGCCCGTGCCGCAGCACAGGATTGCCCGGTCATAGGTGCCATCCAGAATACCGGCAGTCACGCGCTCCGACAGGTTGGCATAATATTCATTGCCATTGCTAGGCGGCGTCGAGAGTTCGGATACGGTGAAGCCTTCGCGGCCGGAAAGGTGCTCGGCAAGAACCTTGGCGAGCGGTGCGCCGGCGCTGTCGCCTGCTACTGCAATCTTCATGGTGTTTTCCTCTTCTTGGAACAGATGTTTCAGATGACTTTGGCGACCCGGTCGAGGATGTCGAGATAGCCCTCGACCTGCCAGGCGGAGCGGCCGATGAACAGGCCGTCAACATGGTCGCAGGCCAGCATTTCGGCGCAGTTGCCGGGATTGACGCTGCCGCCGTAAAGGCAGGGCAGTTCACGGCCGGTGACCAGTCGCGTGGTTTCGATGATCCTGGCCTGACGGGCCTCGGCATAATCAGGCGTTGCCGGATGCCCGCGCTCGCCGATTGCCCAGACGGGCTCGTAGGCGAAGATGATCTCCGCCTTCTTCTGCGTCTCGGTGAGGCGCGAAAGCGCTGCCTCGACCTGCTGTTTCAGCACGTCATCGGCGCGGCCCGCGTCCTTCTCCGCCTCGGTCTCGCCGATGCAGATCAGCGGGATCATGCCGTGACGGACGGCTGCTTCGGCCTTGAGGCCGACGGTCTCGTCGGTTTCGCCGAAATGGGCCCGGCGCTCGGAGTGGCCGAGCTCGACGATATCCATACCGCAATCGGCAAGCATCACCGGCGAGATCTCGCCGGTCCAGGCGCCCTGATCGTCCCAGTGCATGTTCTGCGCACCGACCAGAACATCGGCGTCGGCAAGGCGCGCCTTGACCTCGCGGATGGCGGTGAAGGGGGGGATCACGAAACGCTGGATGCGCGGATCGCTTTCGGCCTTTGCAAGCGCATCGGCATAGGCGGTTGCCTCGCCAAGCGTCTTGTTCATCTTCCAGCTGGTTCCGATGAAGAACCGTTCAAACCGTGCCATCGGCTACCCTTCCTCCGCAAAATACAATTCGATACCCTGTGCCGTCAGCTCTGTGACCTGTTCCGCGGCAAGTGGACTGCTGGTGACCACGCCGTCGAAGACCTCGAGATCCGCAAGCTTGTGCAGCGCGGTTCGGCCGAACTTGTTGTGGTCCGCCATCAGAAAGGCTTTCTGGGCAACCGCGATCATCGAACGCTTGACCTGCAGCACCTCCTGATCCTGATGGCAGGCAATCCGCCCATGGATCGAGGAACTGGTGATGAGCGCGATATCGGCGCGCAGCTCGCCAAGCGTTGCGACCGTCAGGACGCCGAAGAAGCCGTTAAACTTCTTCGAAAAATCGCCTCCCAGCGCGATCAGGCTGATGCCGCCCTGCCCCGACAGACCGTTGATGACGGCGAGATTGTTGGTGATCACGCTCAGCGGGCGCTTTTCGATCAGAAAAGGGATCAGCGCCTCCGAGGTGGAGCCGTCATCGACCATCACGCTCATGCCGGGCTCGATGAAATCGGCAGCGCGGCGGGCGATCGCGGTTTTGAGAGCCGGTGCCAAGCGGGCGCGATAGCGATAGTCGCTTTCGAACTGGCCGCTCGCCTCGATCGTTGCACCGCCCCTGACCTTGCGCAGCAGACCTTCGGCTTCGAGGTCGTCGAGATCGCGGTGGATGGTCATTTTCGACACCGAGAACCTCAGCGCCAGATCGTCAAGCGACACCGTTCCTTCCTCAACGAGGAGATCAACGATATCCCGGCGGCGATCTTCGAGCTTCATCACTGGCCTCGCACTTGAATGCGTGCTGAATAACACTGGTATCTCTCATATTCAATCATTACGAAGATATTGTGTTATCTTGAAGTGTGATTTTGTGAGCCATTTTCGAAAATGATCTCATCGAAGCGCACGAGCCACGGAATGCGGTTGATCTGCCGAACGCCTTGTCCGACGGCCAATGGCTCTTCTCGCGATCGCTCGGGTCTTAAGCTGGCATCGCGAAAGTGATAGCGTGCAAGAGGGCCTTAAAGGCGCGCCGCTTTGCTCAAGGAGGTGCGTTCGGGACGGATTTTTCGCCTGAGGCGGCGGCGGAGCCAAATAAAACTCTATGCACCGCCCTTGCGGGGGCCTTCATGTTTTCCAAACTGCATGCGGACGGTGGTAGAGCTTGAGCGCCCCGAACCGTAACGGAATGAGAAGCCAGATCGTGACATTGACTCATCTTCAACGCCTTGAGGCGGAATCCATCCACATCTTCCGCGAGGTTGCAGCCAGTTTTGCCAAGCCGGTGATGCTGTACTCGATCGGGAAGGATTCCTCGGTGATGATGCATCTGGCGATGAAGGCGTTCTATCCCG
>NZ_JABUOU010000012.1 GCF_013344475.1 Martelella limonii
CCATCGATGTCGCCTATCGCTTCTTTGCGACCGACAAGCGCAAGTTCATCGTTGCCGATACCCCCGGCCACGAGGAATATACCCGCAACATGGCAACCGGCGCCTCGACCGCCGATCTCGCCATCGTTCTGGTCGACAGCCGTCAGGGCATTCTCACCCAGACGCGCCGCCACAGCTTCATCGCCTCGCTGCTCGGCATCCGCCACATCGTGGTCGCGATCAACAAGATCGACCTGATGGACTATTCCGAAGCGGTCTATGATGAGATCGTTGCCGACTATATGGCGTTTGCGAAGGATCTCGGCTTCGAAACCATCGTGCCGATTCCGATTTCGGCGCGTTACGGCGACAATGTCACTGCGCCGTCTGCCAACATGCCCTGGTACAAGGGTCCCCATCTGCTCGAACATCTGGAAACGGTTCCGGTCGAGACCGATCTCGCCGAAAAGCCGTTCCGCATGCCGGTGCAGCTGGTCACGCGCCCCAATCTCGATTTCCGCGGCTTTGCCGGCGAGATCGCATCCGGCCGGATTGCCGTGGGCGACCGGGTGACGGTGGCAAAGTCCGGCCAGACGTCCGCCATCCGCCAGATTGCGACGATGGATGGCGATCTTGAACGCGCCGAGGCCGGACAGGCCGTGACGCTGGTGCTTGAAGACGAGATCGAGGTCTCGCGCGGCAATATCCTGGTAGCGCCCGATGCAAGGCCCGATGTCGCCGACCAGTTTCAGGCAAAGGTCATCTGGTTCGATGCTGACCCGATGCTGCCCGGCCGCTCCTATATCCTGCGCACCGAGGCAGACCAGACGCCCGCCACCATCACCGCGCTCAAATACCAGGTCGACGTCAACAGCTTCGCCCATGAGGCCGCCAAGTCGCTGGACATGAACGCCGTCGGGGTCTGCAATCTATCGACCCAGCAGCCGATCGTCTTCGACGCCTACACTGCCAACCGGATCACCGGCAATTTCGTGATCATCGACCGGATCTCGAACCGGACGGTCGGCGCCGGCATGATCGATTTCGCGCTCAGACGGGCGCAGAATGTCCACTGGCAGGCCATCGACATCAACAGGCAGGCCCGCGCGGATCTGAAGGCGCAAAAGCCTGCCGTGCTCTGGTTCACCGGCCTTTCAGGTTCCGGAAAATCGACGGTGGCGAATGCGCTGGAAAAGATGCTGCACGCCAGGGGCAAGCACACCTACATGCTCGACGGCGACAACATTCGCCACGGCCTCAACCGCGATCTCGGCTTTACCGCCGAGGACCGCGTGGAAAACATCCGCCGGGTTGCCGAAGTGGCGCGGCTGATGGCCGATGCCGGGCTGATCGTGCTGGTCTCGTTCATCTCGCCGTTCCGCTCCGAACGCCGGCTTGCCCGCGAGATGATGGAGGACGGCGAGTTCATCGAAGTCTTCGTCGATACGCCGATCGAGATCTGCGCCGAACGCGACCCGAAGGGGCTGTACAAGAAGGCGATGGCCGGCGAGATCGCGAATTTCACCGGCATCTCATCGCCCTATGAGCGCCCCGAAGACCCCGAAATCCACCTCGAAACCGTCGGCCAGGAGCCCTTCGAGCTGGCAGGCCGGATCGAGGAATTCCTGACGGCGCGCCAAGGGGAGTCCTGAAACCCCGTCCGCAGACCCTTCGCCGCCAGACGCGCTTTGCCCGGACCCGGCTTTTGTTCTATCAGGGTGCGAAGCAAAGCAGGACCGGCAAGAATGAAGGATGAAGCACGCGCGCTACCCGTAACCGCCGTTCTGGCGCCGCTTGCCGCGGCGCTGGATGAAAGCGGGGTGGCCGTTCTTTCGGCACCACCCGGCGCCGGCAAGACCACGCTGGTGCCGCTTCACCTGCTCGAGAACGGACCCGAGGGTCGGATCATCCTTCTCGAGCCGCGTCGCCTGGCAGCGCGCGCCAGCGCCTTCCGCATGGCAGCCCTTCTCGGCGAGGAACCGGGCGGCACCGTCGGCTACCGGATGCGGCTCGACACCAGGGTTTCGACACGGACCCGGATCGAGGTGGTGACGGAGGGCGTGTTCGCCCGCATGGCGCTGGAAGACCCGGAACTTTCCGGTATTTCGACCGTGATCTTCGATGAGTTTCACGAACGCTCGCTCGACGCCGATTTCGGGCTTGCGCTGGCGCTCGACATCCGCTCCGGCCTGCGCGAGGATCTCCGGATCCTGGTGATGTCGGCAACGCTCGATGTGGCGCGCATTTCCGCCCTTCTCGGCGATGCCCCGGTGATCGAAAGCACAGGCAGGGCCTATCCGGTCGATATCCGCTATCGCGCGCGGCCGCCGCAAACGCGCATCGAGGACAGCGTCGCCGATGCCGTGCTTGACATGCTCCATGCAGAGACAGGCTCGATCCTCGCCTTTCTGCCAGGCCAGGCCGAAATCCGCCGCACCGCCGAGCGGCTGCAGGCCCGCGTCGGCGAAGATACAGATGTGGCGCCGCTTTACGGCAATCTCACCCGCGCCGAACAGGATGCCGCGATCCGCCCTGCCCCCGCCGGACGCCGCAAGGTCGTGCTCGCCACCTCGATTGCCGAAACCTCGATCACGATCGACGGCGTCACCATCGTCATCGACAGCGGCCTGCAACGCCAGCCGGCCTTCGAACCTGCAACCGGTATCACACGGCTTGAAACGGTAAAGGTCTCGCGCGCGGCGGCCGATCAGCGGGCCGGCCGCGCCGGGCGCACGGCGCCGGGCATCGCGCTGAGGCTCTGGCATGAGGGCCAGACCGCAGCGCTCTCCCCCTTCAGCCCGCCGGAAATCCTGAAGACCGATCTCTCCGGCCTCGTGCTCGATCTGGCGCATTGGGGCGTTGGCGATCCGACAGCGCTTGCCTTCGCCGAACAGCCGCCGAAGCCCGCCTTCCAGGAAGCCAAAAGGCTTCTGACAACGCTCGGCGCGCTGGATGATGACGGCCGGCTGACCGCAACCGGCGAGCGGATCCGCACGCTCTCCCTGCCCCCACGCCTTGCCGCCATGGTGATTCATGCAGCAAGTGAGGGTCATGGGCGCGATGCGGCCCGGCTTGCCGTACTGATGAGCGAACAGGGCCTTGGCGGAAACGGCATCGATCTTTCGGAACGGCTGAGGCGGTTTGCGGCCGAGCGTTCCACGCGCGCCGAAGCGGCCCGCGGACTTGCCGATCGGATCGCGAAATCGGCAGGTCATGGAAATGCTGAACGCCCCTTCGATGCCGGCGAAGCGCTGATGCACGCCTTTGCGGACCGGATTGCCATGGCGCGAGGCGGACGCGGGCGTTACCTGATGGCAAACGGCCGTGGCGCGGAACTCGCCGAAGACGATCCGCTGGCAGGCCAGGCGTTTCTGGTGATCGCAGACCTCACCGGCTCGGCAGCCAGGGGACGCATCCTCGCAGCCGCGCCGCTTGCGCAAGGCGCCGTCGAAGCCCATCCCGATGTCGAGACCGCGGAGGAATGCGTGTTCGTGCGCGAGAGCCTTTCGGTGCGCACACGCCATGTGCGCCGTCTCGGCGCGCTGGTGCTGGAGGAACGGGCTGGCAAGCGCCCCTCCGGCGCCGCTGCCGCCGAAGCGCTCGCAGACGGTCTGCGCACGCACGGTCTTGCCCTGCTGGATTTCCCGAAAGAGGCGGCGCATCTGCGCGAACGGATCGGCTTCCTGCACCGCAAGCTCGGTGATCCCTGGCCGGATGTCAGCGATGCCGGGCTGATCGGGAGCCTCGATCTCTGGTTCACGCCATTTCAGGATGGCCAGACATCGCTTGCCTCGATCAGGCCCGCAAGCCTTGCCGACGGGCTGAAATCGCTGATCCCCTACCCGCTTGCCAATGAGCTGGAAAAGCTCGCGCCCACGCATTTTACAGCGCCCACCGGAGACCGGCTGCCGATCCGCTACGATGGCGACGAGCCGGTTCTTTCGATCCGGGTGCAGATGCTCTACGGGCAAAAGGCCCATCCTGTGATTGCCGGCGGCGTGCCGCTGCTGCTGGAGCTGACCTCGCCTGCCGGACGCCCGATCCAGACCACCCGCGATCTCGTGGGCTTCTGGGCAGGCTCCTGGAAGGATGTGCGCGCGGATATGCGCGGGCGCTATCCCAAGCATCTCTGGCCGGAAGACCCGGCCAGCGCCGAACCGACGCGCCGGGCAAAACCGCGCGGCACCTGAGAGGAGACCGGCCATGACCGCACCACCCGCAGAAATGGTGGCAAAGGACCGCCGCTCCAGCCTGCGCCTGCAGACCCTGGTGTGGCTCAGATGGCTGGCGGTTGCCGGCCAGACGACAACCGTCACCTTCGTCGCCTTCGGCATCGATTTCTCGCTGCCTGTCATACCGGTGTTCGCGCTGATCGCCGCACTTGCAATCGGCAATCTTCTGCTGGTGCTGCGCTTTCCGGCGACCCAGCGCGTGGAGCCGCGCTTTGCATTTGCGCTGCTCGGTTTCGACGTCATGCAGCTGACCGCCCTGCTCTTCCTCACCGGCGGCCTTGCCAATCCGTTCGTGCCGCTGATTACGGTGCCCGTGATCATCTCGTTCACCGCGCTGCCGCTGCGCTATGCCGTGGCGCTGCTGGTGCTTGCGATTGGCGGGGTCACGATCCTGGCGATCGCGCCCTTTCCGCTGCCATGGTATGCGGGGCTGACGCTTGAAATCGAGCCGGTGCTCAAATTCGGCATCTGGATCGCGATCGTCTCGATGCTGAGTTTCGCTGCAGCCTATGCCCGCCGCATCTCGCTCGAGGCCCAGCAGATTTCCGATGCGCTGGCGGCAACCGAACTGGTGCTGCAGCGCGAGCAGCATCTTTCCCAGCTCGATGGTCTCGCCGCTGCCGCCGCCCATGAGCTCGGCACCCCGCTCGGCACGATTGCGGTCGTCGCCAAGGAAATGGCGCGCGATCTCGGTGACGATCCGATCCATGGAGAGGACGTTCAGCTTCTCGTCAGCCAGAGCCAGCGCTGCCGCGACATTCTCTCGCGCATCGCATCACTGTCGAAGGAGGACGAAAGCCATATGCGGCGAATGCCACTGTCCTCGCTGGTGGAAGAGGCGGCAGCGCCCCACCGGCCATTCGTTGCGGACATGCAGATCGAGGTCGAGGGAGAGGGCCCGGAGCCCGTGGGCCAGCGCAATCCGGCAATCCTCTACGGGCTCGGCAATATCATCGAGAACGCGGCGGAGCATGCAGACCGCACCGTGACCGTGACGGCCCGCCACGACGCCACGCGCGTGACCATCACCGTCAGCGATGACGGCGGCGGCTATGCGCCCGACATCCTGTCGCGCATCGGCGATCCCTTCGTGTCAGACCGTCAGGGAGAGCGGCAGGGCGACAAGCGCGGCGGCGGGCTCGGCCTTGGCCTGTTCATTGCCAAGACGCTGCTGGAGCGTTCGGGCGCAACGCTTGCCTTCGAAAATGCCGAGGGCGCGCGGATCACCATCACCTGGCCGCGCTGGCGGATGGAAACCGAGTGATCAGAACCGGGCGGCAATCCAGGCGGCAAGCCGGGTTGCGACCTCGGTCTTGTCCATGGCGGGCCAGCTTTCCGCGCCCTCCTTCGTCACCAGCGTGACGCGGTTGCGCGCCCCGCCCATCACGCCCTCTTCCGAAACGTCATTGGCGACGATCAGATCGGCGCCCTTGCGGGCAAGCTTGTCGCTGGCATAGGCGGCAACATCATTGGTCTCGGCGGCAAAGCCGACCACCAGCGCCGGGCGCAGAGCGGCGTGATGGCCGACGGTCTTGAGAATGTCGGGGTTTTCGACGAGCTTCAGCGGCGGCGGCGGTTCGCCGGGCTTCTTCTTCATCTTTTGCGCAGCTTCATCTTCCGCCCGCCAGTCGGAAACGGCTGCGACCATCACCGCGATATCGGCGGGAAGGGCTTTCTCCACGGCGTCCAGCATCTGGCGCGCGCTTTCCACATGGACGGGCTTGACGCCCGCGGGATCGGGGATGCTGACCGGGCCCGTGACCAGCGTGACATCTGCGCCAAGCGCCGCGAGCGCTACCGCGATCGCATGCCCCTGGCGGCCGGAGGAGCGATTGGCGATATAGCGCACCGGATCGATCGCCTCGACGGTCGGGCCCGAGGTCACGATCGCGCGCTTTCCGGAAAGCGGCTTTGAAGCCGTTTCCAAAGGGGCGAGCGCTCTCTCGGCGGCAGCAACAATGTCGAGCGGTTCGGCCATCCGACCCTTGCCCGCCTCGCCGCGCTCTGCCATTTCCCCGGTGCCAGGGCCAACGGTCATCACGCCGTCAGCCTCAAGGGTCGCCAGATTTCGGACCGTCGGCGCCGCCGACCACATTTTCGGGTTCATTGCAGGCGCAATCAGAACCGGACAATCGCGGGCAAGCAGCACCGCGCCCGCCAGATCATCGGCGATGCCGGCCGCCATCTTCGCCATCAGGCTTGCCGTTGCAGGCGCAACCAGGATGAGATCATGCTCGCGGGCTAGCCGGATATGGCCGACATCCTGCTCGTCCTCGCGCGAAAACAGCTCGGTAAACACATGCCCGCCGGCAAGCGCGCCGACGGCGAGCGGGGTGATGAATTCGCACGCCGCAGTCGTCATCACCGGGGTGACCGCCGCGCCGCGCTCCTTCAGCCTCCGGATCAGGTCGAGGCTCTTATAGGCCGCGATGCCCCCGGAAATGATCAGAAGGATGCGTTTGTCCTGAAGCGACATGAGCGTGTTTTCCCTACCATTTTGCCGCTATCATTAGCATGGATGGCCCGCTGGAGAACCCTCTCATGGCGTGCAGGACACTGGCCGAAGAAAAATTCATTTCATCTGGCGGGG
Organism: Martelella limonii; assembly: GCF_013344475.1. Lineage (GTDB taxonomy): Bacteria > Pseudomonadota > Alphaproteobacteria > Rhizobiales > Rhizobiaceae > Martelella > Martelella limonii. The sequence goes on from NZ_JABUOU010000012.1 coordinate 6,802, forward strand.
GACGATGCGGGGTCTGTTCACGAAGGGTTGCGCGCCGCTTGTGGAGGCGATCGCTCGCGCGCGCCATGTCTTCTCTGGCGAGAGCACGGAAATCTATCATGCGTGGAACGGCGCGAAGGCCGGTTATCACCGGATCGAGATCCAGTTCGGGCTTGCAATCTGAAGCCGGCGCGGCCTGTTTTGACAAGCCGCGCCGGATCTCAAGTCACTTTGAAAAATCGAGCGCGCGGTCGCCGTTCTCATCCTTGATCCGCGTCGGCAGGCCGATCTGGTTCAGGATGTGCAGGAACGGCTTCGGCGGCAGTTCCTCGACATTCGCCATGGTCTTCACGTCCCATTCGCCGGAAGCGACCAGAATGGCGGCTGCGACGGGGGGAACGCCCGCGGTGAAGGAAATGCCCTGCGAGCCGACCTCGTTATAGGCTTCCTTGTGGTCGGAGACGTTGTAGATGAACACTTCGGCCGGCTTGCCGTCCTTGGTGCCCTTCACGAAATCGCCGATGCAGGTCTTGCCGGTATAGCCGGGCGCAAGCGAGGAGGGGTCGGGCAGCACGGCCTTGACGACCTTCAGCGGCACGACTTCCTGACCGTCGGCGAGCTTTACCTTCTGTTCGGACAACAGGCCGAGGCTTTTGAGAACCGTGAACACGTTGATGTAGTGATCGCCAAAACCCATCCAGAAGCGGACATTGGGGGAGCCCATGTTCTTCGACAGCGAATGCAGTTCGTCATGGCCCGACATATAGGCCTTCTGCTTGCCGACGACCGGCAGATCGAACTCGTGGCCGATCTCGAACATCTTGTTCGTGGTCCACTCATTGTTCTGCCAGGCATAGACGACGCCGGTGAACTCGCGGAAATTGATTTCCGGATCGAAATTCGTGGCGAAGTACTTGCCGTGATTGCCGGCGTTGATGTCGACGATGTCGATGTCGGTGATGTCGTCGACATAATCATCCTTGGCAAGGCGGGCATAGGCGTTGACGACGCCCGGATCGAAACCGGCGCCGAGAATGGCGGTGACGCCCTTTTCGGCGCAGCGATCCTTGCGCTTCCACTCGTAGTTTGCATACCACGGCGGGGTTTCGCAGATTTTGTCGGGCTCTTCGTGGATTGCCGTGTCGATATAGGCGGCGCCCGTTTCAAGGCAGGCTTCCAGCACCGACATGTTGAGGAAGGCCGTGCCGACATTGATGACGATCTCGACGCCGGTCTTCTTGATCAGCGCAACCGTTGCCGGAATGTCGAGCGCGTCGAGCTGGTGGGCTTCGAGAACACCTTCCTGCTTCATCGCCTTCTTGTCGTGAACGCTTTCAATGATTGCGTCGCATTTCGACTTGGTGCGCGAGGCGATGTGGATATCGCCCAGCACGTCATTGTTCTGCGCGCATTTGTGCGCCACCACCTGGGCGACGCCGCCGGCGCCGATAATCAGGACATTCTTCTTCATCAGGACAACGTCTCCGGTTTCATCCGTTCTGGTCGATCAACCAGCACATACACTTCACATCACGACAGGCTCGCGACATAATCCTCATAACCGAACTGGCGCACGGGGCGGATGGTTCCGTCAAGTTCGCGATGCGCGATCGCGGGCATCTTCACGCCATTGAACCAGTTCTTCTTGACCATGGTATAACCGGCGGCGTTTTCGATCGACAGCCGGTCGCCGACCTTCACTGCCTGCTCGAAGGAAAACTCGCCGAAAATATCGCCTGCAAGGCAGGATTTGCCACAGATCATGACCTTATGCGGGCCGGTGTCGGGCAGGATCTTTGCGCGCTCGCGGTAGATCAGCAGGTCCAGCATATGGGCCTCGATCGATGAATCGACGATCGCCAGATCCTTGCCGTTATGGAGCGTGTCGAGCACCGTCACCTCAAGCGTCGCAGCGCCGGTAATAGCGGCCTCGCCGGGTTCCAGATAGACCTGGACGCCGTATTTTTCCGAGAACGCCTTCAGCCGGGCCGCAAGCGTTTCCAGCGGATAGTTCTCGCCGGTGAAATGGATGCCGCCGCCAAGGCTCACCCAGTCAAGCCGCGACAGGAGATGGCCGAACCGCTCCTCGATCACCGAAAGCATGGCATCGAAGCGATCGAAATCCTCGTTTTCGCAGTTGTTGTGGAACATGAAGCCGGAGACCTTGTCGAGGACCGGCTCGATCAGGTCTGGATCGTGTTCGCCAAGACGCGAGAACGGGCGGGCGGGATCGGCAAGGTCAAAGCCGGAGCTCGACACCTGCGGATTGACGCGCAGGCCCCGGATCTTGTCAGCGGACTGCTTTTCAAAACGGGACAGCTGGCCGATCGAATTGAAGATGATCTTGTCGCAATTGGCGAGGACCTCGTCGATCTCGTCTTCTGCGTAGGCCACGGAATAGGCATGGGTCTCGCCGGGAAACTTCTCGTAGCCAAGCTTGACCTCGTAAAGCGAGGACGAAGTGGTGCCGTCCATATACTGGCTCATCAGATCGAAAACCGACCATGTGGCGAAGCATTTGAGCGCCAGCAGCGCCCTGGCGCCGGAGGCCTCCCGCAGCCAGGCGATCTTTTCCATGTTCGCCGTGAGGCGTTTCTTGTCGATGAGGTAATAGGGCGTCTGCATCGGCGTGTCCTTTCGGGCGGCGTCAAGGAAGCGCCCGAGCGGCACGGGCTGTCGGGGCTCTACATATTCAAGCCTGCGGCAAAATCAACCTTGAGGCGGCTATTTCATGCGCTCCTGCCGCGCTTTGGGCAGCCCGTCAGTCCTTCAGGAGATAGCGCGCGGCATCCTCATCGGTGATCAGCGCATTGATCTTGCCGCCGCGCACAGCCGCGCGGATCGCCCTGTGCTTGCGCGCGCCACGGGCAAGGCCGAACACAGTGGCGCCGTCATTGACGGGCAGGGGAATGCTGGCGACCCGCTCCCTGATCGGATGGTTGAGCAGTTCGCCATTGTCATCGAAGATCCAGCCGCAGATTTCGCCAGCCGCGCCAGCCTGTTCCAGCTCAGCCATTTCCCCGGCGGTCAGGAACCCGTCGACCAGCAGCGGGCCGCGGCTTCCGAGTTCGCCGATGCCGACAAAGATCGCATCGGCCTTGGCGCCGAGTTCGAGCGTCGGGCGGACCATGGGCTGGGCGTGAAACAGCTGGCGTTCTTGCGGGGTGGAGACGAGCACGGGAAGCGGCATCGGAAAATGACGGGCATTGATGGCATCGGCCATCAGGAAGATGACGTTGTAATAGGCGGCAGACCCATCCGGACTGATATTGCCGGTCAGCGAGACGATGCGGTGCTGGGGACAATCCATCGGCGGAAGCTGTTCCACGACGGCTCTCAGCGTGCGCCCCGTGCCCATGGCGATCACTGCGGGCTCGCTGCGCTTAAGCCAGCGCTCAAGCTCGGCCGCTCCTTCTTCGGCAATGCCGGCGACCGTATTCTCGGAGCCCGGATCGCTTGGCACGACAGTCGCCTGTTTCAGGCCGAACCGATCCTGAAGGGCGGCCGACAACGCCAGACATTCGGCGATCGGATGATCGAGCCGGACCTTGATCAACCGCTCGGACATCGCAAGCGAGACCAGGCGCTGGGCGCTCTGGCGCGAAATGCCCATGGCGGCCGCGATCTCGTCCTGCGTGCGGCCGGCAACGTAATAGAGCCAGCCTGCGCGCGCTGCATCGTCAAGACGGGAAGATGTACCGGTTTTTCTCGCCATGCGGCCTTCCTGTTGCTGCCATGTCCTGTTGTTGAGCACGCGTCAACCGGGGCGAGCTTAGAGCCTCAGAGCCTTGAAGGGAACCGGCTGAAGCCGGCGGCACGCATCATTCCACGCAAAGCCTGCCATCGCTTGAGGCAGAAATCGCCGCCGGCGCTTGTCGGGGAGGGGAGAAAGGCGATAGAACCGGCCTTGGCGGAGACACCGCAGACCGGGGCCGACGAGGGCCGGCCCTTCCGAAATGACGGGAAGTGAGGATTTCATGAGCAAGCGTATCGTTTTCACCGGCGGCAGCGGCAAGGCCGGCCGCGACGTCATTCCCTATCTGCTGGACAAGGGCCATTCGATCCTCAATCTAGACCTGAAGCCTTTCGATCACCCGGGCGTCAACACGCTGCTGACAGACCTGACCGACAGCGGTTCGGTGTTCAACGCGCTGTCGATGCATTTCGGCTTCGACGGCTATGAAAGCGGGGACCTGCCCAAGGCGCCAGATGCCGTCGTCCATTTTGCCGCCGTGCCGCGCGTGCTGCTGGAGCCCGACAATGTGACGTTCCAGACCAATGTCGTCTCGACCTACAATGTCATCGAGGCGGCGATGAAGCTTGGCGTGAAGAAGGTGATCATCGCCTCCAGCGAGACCACCTATGGCGTCTGCTTTGCCGAAGGCGACAAGGATTTTCATTCGTTTCCGCTCGAAGAGGATTACGACGTCGATCCGATGGACAGCTACGGGCTTTCCAAGGTCTGCAACGAGAAGACCGCGCGTGCCTTCGCCATGCGCTTCGGCGCCGATATCTATGCGCTGCGGATCGGCAATGTGATCTCGCCGGAAGACTACAAGAATTTCCCCGCCTTCCTGGAAAACCCGCAATCGCGCAAGCGCAATGCCTGGAGCTATATCGATGCCCGCGACCTCGGCCAGATCGTCGATCTGTGCCTTGAAAAGGACGGGCTCGGTTTCGAGGTGTTCAACGCCACCAACGACACGATCACCGCCAATGAGCCGACCACATCGTTTCTGGCGAAGAACGCGCCCAATTCACCGATCACGCGCGAGATGGATGAATATGAGGCGCCGCTTTCCAACCGCAAGATCCGCGAGGTTCTGGGGTTCAAGGAACAGCACGACTGGCGCAAATATGTGAGCTGAGGCGGCCGACACAGGTTCCTCATGAGGTCGTGTCTTCGGCGTGCTCGCACGCCTCGGCAAGAGGTGTCATGCTCGGGCTCGACCCGAGCATCCACACTGGGCAAGCAATTGATTTATATTGGCATTTTCCCAGACAGTACAAAATTGCCTGGATTCTCGGGCCAAGCCCGAGGATGACGCCTGTGGGGTGGCGCGTTCAGCGAAGCGGCTGAGGCGACCAGTTTCACCGTGACAGATGCCGGGACTGCCCGTTCACGCAGCTTGATGCGCCTGCCTGCGGCCGTCCGCCCCAATCTGCTATTTCGGCCAGACCGAATGCCACAGGGCCTTTTCGCCGATACCGTCGAGCATTCTGGCATGGGCGTCCTGCTCATGGGCATGGATGCGCGGCGCAAGCGGCCGGGGCCGGACGAGGGGAGGGAGCTTACGGACATTGCCGTCGGCATCATATTCCTCCGCGCTGCCCGCATTGACGAGCCGGAAGGCCGCCTGCCGGCCACCCGACATCTCGATATAGACTTCCGCCAGCAGTTCCGCATCGAGCAACGCGCCATGCTTGGTCCGGTGGGCGTTGTCGATCGAGTAGCGCTTGCAGAGCGCGTCGAGGCTGTTGGGACCCATCGGATGCTTGCGGCGCGCGAGAGCCAGCGTATCGACGACAAGATTGTCCGAGATCGGCCCCTTGCCGAGCCTTCCGAGCTCGACATTGATAAAGCCCATATCGAAGGACGCGTTGTGGGCAATCCAGCGCGCGCCTTCGAAAAAGGCCAGCATCTCATCGGCAATGTCGGCGAATTTCGGCTTGTCCTTCAGGAATTCATCAGTGATTCCATGTACTTGCAAGGCTTCTGGATGAACCGTCTTGCCATCGGCATTGATGTAGACGTGGAACGTCCGGCCAGTTGGAAAATGGTCGAGCAGTTCGACGGCGCCGATCTCGATCACCCGGTCGTCATGCTTGTCCATGCCGGTGGTTTCGGTATCGAAGATGATATCGCGCTGAGCCTTCATCAGATGCTGTCCCTTGGTGGGCGGGCGCCCCGTTCTTTCAAATCGGCAATGATCGCGGTAACCGCCGCACGCGCCGCGTCGATGCCATGGCCGGTGTCGACAGTATAGTCGGCGCGGGCGCGTTTTTCGCCATCGGGAAGCTGCTGTTTCAGGATGGTTTCCAGTTTTTCCACTGTCATCTCGGGCCGTGCCAGGACACGGGCGCGCTGGATTTCAGGATCGCAGGTGACAACCACCACATAATCGACCTGACGCTCGCCGCCGGTTTCGAACAGCAGGGGAACATCGAGCAGGGCGATCGGAGCGCCGTCTTCGCGGGCGCTTTCGAGAAAGGCCGCGCGTTCCTCACCGACCATGGGATGAACGATGGCTTCGAGCGTCCTGAAATTCTCTCGGTTCCCGGCAAGCGCTGCGCTGAGCCTTTTCCGATCGATGACGCCTTCGCGCGCGACGCCCGGAAATGCGGCCTCGACCGCATCCACCGCTTTTCCCTGATAGAGCTGATGGACGGCTTCATCTGCATTGAAGACCGGAATGCCGGCCTCCTTGAAAAAGCCTGCCGTCGTCGATTTGCCCATGCCGATCGAGCCGGTGAGGCCGACGATGATCATTCGGTTTCACCCAGATCGGCGAGAAGTTCCGCCCTCAGGCCATCATCGACCTCCGGCTTTCTGCCGAACCATTTCTCAAAGCCCGGAACGGCCTGATGGAGCAGCATGCCAAGCCCGTCTGCCGTTCTGAAGCCCTGGCTCTTCGCCTGTTTCAGGATCGGCGTATGAAGCGGCACATAGACGATATCGGCGACGATCGCGTTTTCGTGGAGCGGCGAGAAGTCGAAATCGGGAACCGCGCCGCCCTTCATGCCGAGCGAGGTGGTGTTCACGAACAGACCCGCGCCTTCCATGACCGCTTCGAGATTGTCCATATCATGGGCATGAACCCGGTCGCCAAGCTGGAAGGCAAGTTCCGATGCCCGCGCCAGGGTGCGGTTGACGATGTGGACATGGGAAAAGCCGCGGTTTTTCAGGGCGAGCACCACGGCCCGCGCGCCGCCGCCGGCCCCAAGCACGACCGCGCGTTCTGAATAATCCCAGCCCGGATACTGATCATCGAGATTGCCGGCAAAGCCGAAGCCATCCGTATTGGTGGCGTGGATGCGGCCATCCTCGACCCAGAGCGTGTTGGCCACGCCGAGCGTGGTGGCAAGTTCATCGCGCTCGTCGGCGAGTTCGAAGGCTGCGGCCTTGTAGGGCATGGTGACATTGCAGCCGACATAACCCGCTTCACCGGAGCGCAGCCCCTCCATGAATGTCTCGATTTCGCCGGGAGCGACATCCTGGCGGACATAGTCGCCGGCGATGCCGTATTTCTTCAGCCAGTAACCGTGAACCAGGGGTGAGCGCGACTGATCCACAGGATGGCCGATAACGCAGGCTGTCGGTCTTGCCGTTTCACGTGAATCACTCATCAATCGCTCCCAGTTTGCGCAAGGCCTCAAGCAGTGACAGCATCGGCAGGCCCAGTATCGTGAAAAAATCGCCCTCAATCCGCGAGAACAGTTGCACGCCGGGTCCTTCAAGCTGGTAAACGCCGGAGGAGAAAAGCGTGTCATCGGGTATCAGCGCGAGATAGCGCTCGATCGCCTGATCGTCCAGCGGACGCATATGGAGCGTCGCCGTCTCTGCCGCCTCGTGAACCACGACGCCGTTGCAGGCGATCGCAAAGGCGCTGATCAGCGTGTGGCTGCGGCCCGACAGACGCTGAAGATGCGCACGCGCTTCCGTCCGGCTTTCCGGTTTCGAATAGGGTTTTCCGGCAAATTCCATGACCTGATCGCCCCCGATGACGAAGGCATCCGGTGCGCGCCGCGAGACATCGAGCGCCTTTTCGCGCGACAGCAGGGCAGCAAGAAAGGCCGGTGTTGCCCCGATCCTGAGATAGGGCGCTTCGGCTGCGCGCTCATCCACCGCGGGCTTGATCGCCTTGAAGGTGATACCTGCGTTCTTCAACAGCGCCTGCCGCGACGGGCTGGTGGAGGCAAGCACGATGGCGGGGCGTTTCCGGTCGTCATTCATTGTCTGTTTTCCGCATCGCGTTGATATTTGAGGGCAAGGATCGCCGCCGCCGTCTCTTCAATCGAGCGGCGGGTGACATCGATGATCGGCCAATCATTGCGGGCGGCGAGGCTGCGGGCATATTTCAGCTCCTCGGCAATCATCGCCCGGTCGGTATATTCGCTCTTGCCGTGATCGGCGCCAGCGCCGAACTCGCGATATTCGCGCACCTGGGAAATCCGCCCGGTCGACGCGATCAGGCAGACGATCAGCGGCTTTTTGGCGCGACAAAGGCTGTCGGGCAGGGCAACGCCCGGCACGATCGGGATGTTTGCGGCCTTCACCCCGCGATTGGCGAGGTAGACGGAGGTCGGCGTCTTCGAGGTGCGGCTGATGCCCAGGATGACGATATCGGCCTCGTCATAGGTTTCGGGCATCTGGCCGTCATCATGCTCCATCGCGAAATTGAGCGCCTCGATGCGGGCGAAATAATCCTCGTTGAGACTGTGCTGCGCGCCGACGCGCCGCTGCAGCGTGGTGCCGAGATAGGTCTGGAACACGGTCGACACCGGCTCCAGCACATTGACGCTCGGAACACCCATATCGCGGCACATCTCGTGGATGAAGGCCGAGAGCTCCTCATTGACGACGGTGTAGAGCACGATGCCGGGCGCTTCGTCGATCGCGCGCAGAACGGGCAGCAACTGCTTGCGGCTGCGGATCAGCGGATAAACATGCTCGATCGGTTCGTGACCGCCGAACTGGGCCGAAACGGCCCGACCTGCCGAGATCAGTGTTTCGCCCGTCGAATCAGAGATGAGATGCAGGTGAAAGAAGTTTTTGCGGTTTTCCACGATGTCCTTTGCCTGCTGTTCATAACACGGGACAAACCGTCAGGATTTCGCGGGCCCGGTTTTCGCCTGTGGGTAATCACAAGCTTTATCCACATGCGCTCAAATGTCGAAAGCGGAAAATCCCGACTGTTGAAAACGGGGACAAGTTCACCGCCCTTCCTGTTTGTCCGAGGGTTTTACACAGGCTTTCCCTCTCGCGCCAGTCGCCGCAGGCATTGAATCCATTGGTGAATGCGCGACTTTCCCCGATTCTTCAGAAAAAGATGAAAAAGGGGGAATAAGAAAATGCTGAAACCGGGGAAAAGACTCATGACCACGGCAAAAGCTTTAATCCTTGATCGTCACAGACTCTAAGAAATAAAAGAAACAAGAACATAAACAGATTCATTAATAGGCGAGGCTGGGGATATGGGTAAAAGAGCACTGGAACGGGTGCTGAACGGCGAAACCGTGAACCCGCCGCCGATCTGGCTGATGCGCCAGGCAGGACGCTATCTTCCCGAATATCGGGCAGTGCGCGAAACGGCAGGGGGGTTCCTCAATCTTTGCTACAATCCGGACTTCGCAACGGAAGTCACGTTGCAGCCGATCCGCCGTTATGGCTTTGATGCAGCCATCCTGTTTTCAGACATTCTCGTGATCCCCGATGCGCTGAAGCGGAATGTGCGCTTTGAGGCAGGTGAGGGACCAAGGCTCGACCCGATCGACGCAGACGGCGTTATGGCTCTGGAAAAGAGCTATGATGCCGGAAGGCTCGATCCGGTGATCGCGGCAGTGAAGCGGATCCGCCATGAGCTGCCGGCAGAAACGACGCTGCTCGGCTTCTGCGGCGCGCCGTTTACGGTCGCCACCTACATGATTGCCGGCCGCGGCACCTCCGACCAGGCGCCGGCGCGGCTTTTTGCCTACCGCCACCGGCGGGAATTCCTGGCACTGCTCGATTACCTCGCCGATCTTTCCGCCGATTACCTGATCCGCCAGCTCGAGGCCGGCGCCAATGCCGTGCAGATCTTCGACAGCTGGGCAGGCGTGCTGTCCGAGGAGGATTTCGCCGATTTCGCTGCAGCACCCGTGAAGCGGATCGTCGACAAGGTGCGCAGCGCACGGCCGGAAGCGAAGATCATTGCGTTTGCGAAAGGGGCCGGGAGCAACCTCTTCTCATACCGCCAGAAGACCGGCGCTGACGCTATCGGCCTCGACTGGACGGTTCCGCTTGCAATGGCAAGGGAACTGCAGAAGGATGGGCCGGTGCAGGGCAATCTCGATCCGCTTTCGGTGGTGGCCGGCGGCCATGCGATGAAAAGCCGCGCCCTCGCCATTCTGGAAGCCCTTGCGGACGGGCCCCTGATCTTCAATCTTGGGCACGGCATCACGCCGGAAGCCGATCCCGAGCATGTTGCAGCGCTGGTGCGGCTCGTGCGGGGCGAGGAATAGCACTGGCCTGCAAGAGCCTGCTCTGCATCAGCGATGCCTTGCCGAACAAGCCGGCCGGGCCGCCCTTTAACCCAGACCCCTGCCAGACCCCTGAAGGAAAGCCGTCATGACGACTGAAAATGCAACCGGCAAGAAGGCATCGAGCCGGGCGATGACGGCCCTTCTGGTGTTTCTGGCGCTCTGTCTCGGGCTTTTCATCTTCGACCGCGACAACTTTTATCTCTGGGCGAAGGCGATCCACATCATGGCGGTGATCGCCTGGATGGCGGGCATGTTCTACCTGCCGCGCCTGTTCGTCTACCATGCCGACACGGTGCCCGGTTCCGAGCAGTCGGAAACGTTCAAGATCATGGAGCATCGCCTGATGAAGGTGATCATGAATCCGGCGATGATCCTGACATGGGTGTTCGGGCTTTATCTTGCCTGGGAAGGCTTCCGCTTCTCCGGCGGCTGGCTGCATGTGAAGCTTCTCGCAGTCGTGCTTCTTTCCGGCGCGCATGGCTATTTCAGCAAGTCCGTAAAGGACTTCGGCGCCGACAAGCGGCTGAAGGGCGCAAAGCACTGGCGCATGGTTAACGAAATACCAACCGTGTTGATGATCATTATCGTGATTATGGTGGTTTTGAAGCCATTTTAATCATTTGATGAACGATTTAGCCGGTTTCTGGGGATAAAACTGCTGTTTTTGCCCTTGTAACGCCTCGAGCAAATCAGTATCTTCCGGCCTACTCATCCAAAAGGCCTACGCGAAAGTACCCCCTGCCGATGCAAATTGGCACTGCTCTACAAGCGCAATCGGCTTTTCTTTCATCATGACAACATCACGGTTTTCTTCATGTCTCAAATGAAGCTTCAGGAACTGAAGAGTAAGACGCCTACCGATCTTCTTGCCTTTGCCGAATCCCTCGAAGTCGAGGGTGCCAGCACAATGCGCAAGCAGGAGCTGATGTTCGCCATTCTCAAGGTGCTTGCAACGCAAGAGGTGGAGATCATCGGTGAAGGTGTGGTCGAGGTTCTGCAGGACGGTTTCGGCTTTCTGCGCTCGGCCAATGCCAATTATCTGCCCGGTCCCGACGACATCTATATTTCGCCCTCCCAGATCCGCCGCTTCGCGCTGAAGACCGGCGACACGGTTGAAGGGCCGATCCGCGGGCCGAAGGAAGGCGAACGCTATTTCGCGCTTCTCAAGGTCAACACAATCAATTCCGACGATCCGGAAAAGATCCGCCACAAGGTTCATTTCGACAATCTGACGCCGCTCTATCCTGACGAGCGCTTCAAGATGGAGCTCGACAATCCGACCTCCAAGGATCATTCCGCCCGCGTCATCGACCTGGTGGCGCCGCTCGGCAAGGGCCAGCGCGGCCTGATCGTGGCCCCGCCGCGCACCGGCAAGACGGTGCTGCTGCAAAACATTGCCCATTCGATCACCGCCAACCATCCGGAATGCTTCCTGATCGTTCTCCTGATTGACGAGCGCCCCGAGGAAGTGACCGACATGCAGCGCTCGGTAAAGGGCGAAGTGGTTTCCTCCACCTTCGATGAACCGGCGGTCCGTCATGTGCAGGTCGCCGAAATGGTGATCGAAAAGGCGAAGCGCCTAGTCGAGCACGGCCGTGACGTCGTCATCCTGCTCGATTCGATTACCCGTCTTGGCCGTGCCTACAACACCGTTGTGCCGTCTTCCGGCAAGGTGCTGACAGGCGGTGTCGACGCCAATGCGCTGCAGCGTCCGAAGCGGTTCTTCGGTGCTGCCCGTAACATCGAGGAGGGCGGCTCGCTGACGATCATCGCGACTGCGCTGATCGATACCGGCAGCCGCATGGACGAAGTGATCTTCGAAGAATTCAAGGGCACGGGCAACTCGGAAATCGTGCTGGATCGCAAGGTTGCCGACAAGCGCATCTTCCCGGCCATGGATATCCTCAAGTCGGGTACCCGCAAGGAAGACCTGCTGGTGCCGCGCCAGGATCTCCAGAAGATTTTCGTCCTGCGCCGCATCCTTGCCCCGATGGGCACCACGGATGGCATCGAGTTCCTGATCGACAAGCTGAAGCAGACGAAGAACAACGCCGAGTTCTTCGAGTCGATGAACACGTAAAGAGGAGGGCGCTGAGCGATCAGGGCCTTTCAAGCTCCGGAAATTCTCTCCCGCAAGCGTGCGGGAGAGGCAAAAGTTCGGCCTCGTCCGATCATGTTGCATGGAAAAGATGCGTCTTGCTTCCGCTGCGCTGCGCCTGAGGCCTGTGTTCAGCGCCGATCCTGTCCAGCCCCTGTCGCCTATCTGCTTGACGGGCCGGCTGAGACGATCCAAGCTCTACAAGCGCGAAACGGCTCCGCAACACGCAGAGCCTCTTTTCCTTAAGGCACTGTTATAATTTGGTTATCCCATGTCATCAGACACAATCTACGCGCTTTCAAGCGGTGCGCTCCCATCGGGTGTCGCCGTCATCCGGCTCTCCGGAGGACAGGCCTTTGCAGCCTGTGCCGCTATTGCGGGAAAGGTGCCGGAGCCGCGCAGGGCGCAACTGATGAGCCTTCGCGATGCCGACGGATTGACGATCGACAAGGCTCTCGTGCTTGCCTTCCAGGGCCCGGCGTCCTTTACCGGCGAAGATTGCATCGAACTTCATCTTCATGGCGGCAGGGCGGTTGTGCGCGCGATGCTCCATTGCCTCTCCGCGATGCCGGGTCTTCGCCATGCGGAAGCGGGTGAATTCACCCGCCGGGCATTCGAGAACGGCAAGCTCGATCTGGTCGAGGCGGAAGGTCTTTCCGATATGATATCGGCCGAAACGGAAATGCAGCGCCGCCTTGCGATGGAGCAGGCGAATGGTGGGCTTTCGAAGCTTTATGAGGGCTGGGCCGAAAGATTGACCCATGCGCGGGCGATGATCGAGGCCGAGCTCGATTTTTCCGATGAGGAAGACATACCCGGTTCCGTTTCGGCGACGATCTGGGCCGAAGTCACCCGCATATCGGACGCGATCCAGGCGCATCTTGAAGGCAGTCGGGCAGGGGAGATCATCCGCGATGGATATCGCGTCGTGATCGCCGGGCCGCCCAATGCCGGCAAGTCCAGCCTGCTTAATGCGCTGGCACGGCGCGAGGTCGCAATCGTGACCGAGATCGCCGGCACCACCCGCGACGTGCTGGAAGTGAACCTCGATATTGGCGGTTATGCCGTTCGGCTTTGCGATACGGCTGGCCTGCGTGACAGCGCTGATCTGGTCGAGGTTGAGGGTGTCCGGCGGGCGAGGGCATTGCTGGCGGAGGCGGATCTGGTTCTGTCGCTCGCAGATGTCCGGAGCGGAACGCCGCCTGAGGATTTTTCAGGCGATGTGCTGGCTATCGGTACAAGGATAGATGAGGGCGGTGAGTACGATCCTTTCCCTTATGACCTGGTGATCTCCTCCAGAACCGGTGAGGGCATGGATGCTCTGGTTGAAGCAATCGGGGAAAGGTTGGCAGTGCGTTTGGGAAGCGCTTCGTTCTCCCTTCCGGTTCGTGACCGGCAGATTGGCTATCTCCGGCAGACGCTCGGCCATATCGGTGAAGCTATCGAGAGGCGCGACGCGTCGCCGGAAATTCCTGCGGAATCGCTGCGGGCGGCCGCTTTGTCGCTCGGCCGGATCACGGGGCGGGTGGATGTCGAGAACCTTCTGGATGTCATCTTTTCCTCCTTCTGTGTCGGTAAATAGCCAAGGCGTGTTTCACGTGAAACACATCTCGGCTTTCCTCTGCTTGGCTTGAGGTGAGCCGGCTTGACTTGCGCCTGATCTCGCTGCACAACGGCGCGGTAAAGGGATGCACCCAACAGTTTCTGCTGATTGATGCAGAGCAATGCGGCTCCGGGAATTGACCCGTCGAGCCATGGAGTCTCGAATGTCCTATGATGTGATCATCATCGGCGGTGGCCATGCAGGCTCTGAAGCCGCAAGTGCTGCCGCGCGCGCCGGCGCAAAGACCGCGCTCATCACCCACCGCGCCGATACCATCGGCGTCATGTCCTGCAACCCGGCGATTGGCGGGTTGGGCAAGGGCCATCTTGTACGCGAGATCGATGCGCTTGACGGATTGATGGGCCGGGTGGCGGATGCGGCTGCGATCCAGTATCGCATGCTGAACCGGCGCAAGGGACCCGCGGTCCGCGGCCCACGGAGCCAGGCTGATCGCAAGCTTTACCGGGAGGCGATGCAGGCAGCGCTTGCCGAAACCGACAATCTCGACATCGTTGAAGGTGACGTCTTCGATCTCGAGACCGACCAGGGCCAGGTGACGGCTGTCATTCTCGCCGACGGCAGGCGCTTCGCCTGCAAGGCCGCGGTTCTGACGACGGGCACATTTCTGCGCGGTCTTATCCATATTGGCAATCGGAAGATTCCTGCGGGTCGGGTGGGGGAGGCGCCGTCTGTCGGCCTCTCCGCGACGCTTGCGCGTCTCGGCCTTTCGCTTGGAAGGTTGAAGACCGGCACGCCCGCACGCCTGGACGGCCGCACCATCGACTGGGCATCGCTCGATCTGCAGGGTGCCGATGATGATCCGACGCCCTTTTCATTTATGACCACAGAGATCCGCAATCGCCAGATCGATTGCGGGATTACCCGCACCACGCAGGCGGTTCATGATATCATCCGCGACAATATCGGCCTTTCGGCGATGTATTCAGGTCAGATCGAGGGCGTGGGTCCGCGCTACTGCCCGTCGGTGGAAGACAAGATCATGCGCTTCGGCGACCGCGACGGCCATCAGATCTTCCTGGAGCCCGAGGGTCTTGATGACCATACGGTCTATCCCAATGGTATCTCGACCTCGCTTCCGGAGGACGTTCAGGACGCCTTCATCCATGCCATACCCGGTCTGGAAAAGGTGACGATCCTTCAGCCTGGCTACGCGATCGAGTATGATCATGTCGATCCCCGCGAGCTGACGTCATCGCTTGAGCTGAAGAAGCTTGGCGGCTTGTTCCTTGCCGGGCAGATCAACGGCACGACGGGATATGAAGAGGCCGGCGCCCAGGGTCTGGTCGCTGGGCTGAACGCCGCGATGCGCGCGGGCGGCAATCAGCCCGTGCTGTTCTCGCGGACGGATTCCTATATCGGCGTGATGATTGATGACCTGACGAGCAGGGGTGTCGCCGAGCCCTATCGCATGTTCACGTCGCGGGCCGAGTATCGCCTGACGTTGCGTGCCGACAATGCAGACCAGCGGCTGACACCGATGGCGATTGCGCTCGGCATCGCATCCAGCGCGCGTCGCGAGAAATTCTCCACCTATATGGAAGCGATTGAGCAGGGCAGGGATGCGCTGCAAAGCCGTTCGGTGACACCGAATGAAGCGGCCCGCTTTGGCCTGAAGCTCAACCAGGATGGCCAGCGACGCACGGCCTATGAGCTTCTGGCCTACCCTGATCAGGACTTCTCCGGCATCAGCGCTATCTGGCCGGAGCTCGGGGATATCCCGGCGCCGGTGCGGAACGCGCTCGAGATCGAGGCGTCCTACGCGGTCTATCTCGACCGCCAGGCGGCGGATATCGCGGATGTGCAGCGAGATGAGGGAAGGGTGATCCCGGTCGATTTCGACTATGCGGGCCTGTCCGGCCTCTCCAATGAATTGAAGGGGAAGCTTTCGGCAGCGCGACCGGCAACCATCGCCCAGGCAAGTCGCATTGATGGCATGACGCCGGCGGCCCTGTCGCTTCTCCTGGTTCGTCTCAAACTGCAGGCAGCATGATTGTGAAGTTGAACGGCAAGACTGTTTCACGTGAAACACAGGAGCGGTTGGATCGCTTCGTGGCGCATTTCGAAAAATGGGCGCGCTCGATCAACCTTGTTGCGCCTTCGACCAGGCAGCAGATCTGGGATCGCCACATCGCAGACAGCGCCCAGCTCTTCAGCCTTGCGCCGGAGCCCCGAACCTGGATCGATCTCGGCAGCGGAGGAGGGTTTCCTGGCATCGTCACGGCGATCCTGCTCGCCGAAGCAGGGGAGGGCTGGGTCCATCTCGTGGAAAGCAACAACAAGAAGGCGTCGTTCCTGCGCACCGCGATCCGCGAGACGGGCGCTCGTGCCAGCGTGCACGCCATTCGCGCCGAGACCGCGCCCTCCGAAATTGCGCAGGCACAGCTGATGTCGGCGCGTGCGCTCGCCGCGCTTGACGATCTTTTCGTCTACGCCGTTCCCTGGTTTCAGGCAGATCCGGCGTTCCGTGCCTTTTTCCACAAGGGCCGGGATTATCAGCGCGAGATTGACAAAGCGCGTGACCGATGGACCTTCGATCTGATAAAACATGATAGCAAGGTCGAGTCCGGCTCGGTCATCCTCGAAATTTCGGGCCTTGCACCGGCTTTTTGAAAACAGGGGCGGGACGGCCATGAGTCACAAGACGCGCGTCATTACGGTTGCCAACCAGAAGGGTGGCGTCGGCAAGACGACGACGGCCATCAATCTGGCAACCGCGCTTGCGGCCATCGGGGAAAAGGTGCTGATCGTCGACCTGGATCCGCAGGGCAATGCCAGCACCGGTCTCGGGATCGAGCGCAATCAGCGGAGCGTCTCCGCCTATGATGTACTCGTCGGCGACAAGACGCTGGTCGAGGCCGCCGTGCGGACTGCGGTTCCCAATCTCGATATCGTGCCATCGACGCTCGATCTTCTCGGTTTCGAACTGGAGATTGCCACCGATCCGCGGCGCGTTTTCAAGCTGCGTGATGCATTGGCGCACAGCGATATCAGCAAGTATCGTTACGTGTTCTGCGATTGCCCGCCTTCCTTCAACCTGCTGACGATGAATGCCATGGGTGCCGCCAATGCGATATTGGTGCCGTTGCAGTGCGAGTTTTTTGCGCTTGAGGGTCTGAGCCAGTTGCTCGACACGGTCTCGGAAGTGCGCAGCACGATCAACCCCGGGCTCGAAATCCAGGGTGTGGTTCTGACCATGTATGACAGCCGCAACAACCTTGCCCAGCAGGTCGTCTCGGATGTGCGCGAATATATGGGCGAAAAGGTCTACAAGACGCTGATACCGCGCAATGTCCGCGTGTCGGAGGCGCCGTCCTTCGGCAAGCCTGTCATCCTCTATGATCTGAGGTGCCAGGGCAGCCAGGCCTATATTCAGCTTGCGTCGGAAATCATCCAGCGCGAACGCGCGCTGGCGGCGGCGTGATACTCCAAGGGTGGTGATGCGATGAGCGATGACAATTCCAAACGGCGTCTCGGCCGCGGCCTTGCCGCGCTGATCGGCGATATCGAAAGGCCGGCCGAGACAGGTGCGCCACCGGTTTCGGCCGATCGACGGATTCCGATCGAGTTCATCAGCCGCAACCCCCGCAACCCGCGGCGCCATTTCGAGGAGGCGGATCTGCGTGATCTTGCGGCCTCCGTGCGCCAGCACGGCATCGTGCAGCCGGTCGTGGTCCGTACCATCGGTGAGCAGCGCTATGAAATCATCGCCGGCGAGCGGCGCTGGCGCGCAGCACAGCTTGCGGGTCTCGCGGAAGTTCCGGCGCTGATCCGCGACGTTGATGATCGCACCGCGCTCGAGATCGCCATTGTTGAAAATGTCCAGCGTGCCGATCTCAACCCGCTCGAAGAGGCCAATGGCTACGAACTTCTGATGGCCGAGCATGGCTACACCCAGAATGATCTCGGTGACATTATTGGCAAGAGCCGCAGCCATGTCGCCAACAGTCTCCGCCTCTTAAAGCTGCCGGAAGGTGTCCAGACCATGCTGGCGGAGGGCGCGCTGTCCGCTGGCCATGCTCGTGCGTTGATCTCTACGCCTGATCCGGAAAGCCTTGCCCGTACGGTTGTCGAGCGTGGCATGTCCGTACGCGATACCGAGCGGCTGGCGCAGAAGGCAATCGAAGGCGGAAGCGGCGCGACACGGCAGGCGCGTCAGAAGGATGCCGATACGCTCGCCCTCGAAAAGACCCTCTCGGACCGTCTCGGCCTTGGCGTGGTGATCGATCACAAGGCGAATGGCGGTCAGATCAGGATTTCCTACAAGACTCTCGATCAGCTCGACGATCTTTGCCGTCGTCTTGATCGCACGCCAAATTGATATGATACAATATAATTGAGTTGTATCAGAGTCTTGCGGAGAGACTTCGGAGGATTCTCAACCGCGCGTCGCAGCGCGGTTCGACCGCAGCGATAGCGACAGAAGCGTCTGCATCGCGATGCTTTCCTCTAGTTCGGGATATTGCCGCGTCTTCAGGACGGTGTCGGCAAGAAGCCGCAGCGCCCTTGCGGTCGCCGCGCTGTTCCAGGCGCCGAGCGCGCGTTCGAAGATCGGTTTGCGCTTGAAAAAGATGTGCCGGCCATGGGTCTGCATCACCTGGCTCGCGGGCAGGCGCTTGCTTTCCATCTCGGCACGCATCTGGTCGAGCAGATGGAACTGGCGGATGCAGCCGTTCAGGATCAGGAAGATCGGTGTCTTGGATTGCGCCGTCTTCGCCATGGCGTGGCGAAGGGCGGCCATATCGCCGGAGAGCACGGCATCCACCGCATCATCGGCTGAAATCGCGCTGGCATCGCCGATGACGGCCGCGACGTGCTCCTCGTTGATCACATCCAGCCCGCGGCCATAGAGCACCAGCTTGTCGATTTCGTTGCGCGTCGCCAGCCGATCGCCGCCGATCAGCGACAGCAGCAATTGCCGGGCAGGGGGGGTGATCCTTAGTCCCGCCTCGGAAAGCGCCTGATCGATCAGCGTATTGAGCGCGCGGGCATCATCGGCATAGCAGGGAATGGCTGCAATGCTGCGCGCAGCCTCTGCAGCCTTCCGCATCGCCGTGCCTTTCCGCAACTCGCCTGCCTCGATAATCAGCGAGGCGTTCTGCGGTGGGGTCTCTGCAAGCATTTTCATCACGTCGGAAAGCGTCTTGTCATTGCCGCCGGCGCGCACCCACACCAGTCGCTCGCCGCCAAAAAGGCCGATGGCGTTCATCTCGTCCATGATACGGCCGGCATCGATATCGCCGCTGTCGAGCTTCATCACGGCGAAGGCGTCATCAAGCGGCACGCCCGTGCCTTTGGCGATCTGCGTCGCGCGCTCGCTCACCAGCCCGCGATCGGGCCCGTAGACCAGAAAAACCCGGTACTTGCGGGCATCCTGCTTCAGGAAGCCGTCAAACTGGTGGGACTTTATCTCGGTCATCGGCTGACCTTGCTATTTCGGAGCAGGGGCGGAGGGAATGACCTCCGGCGGCTCCTTGTTGAGCGCGATCGCGAGATCGGCATTGATGATCTGGGCCACTTCCTGCGAGGCGCGCTGCTCGGCGTCACGGATGGCGCGCAGACGCGCATATTCCTGCGACGGGAAATCCACCAGCGCGATCGACTGGCGCCGGCCGGAGGCCAGCAGCTTGCTGTCCGAACGCCGTCTGAGCGCGTAATCCGCCGTCACGATCGTGCGCCCGGCGCTTGCCGTATCGGAGGAATCGTCCACCAGCACCTCGGAGGTTACCGCAAAGGCGGTAATGTTGACGTCATATTTCGGATCGGCACTTTCGCCAAGTCCGCCGCCGGTGATGAAGATCAGGTCGTTCAGCACATATTGCGCAACCGGGGTCACCGGGGTGTTGAAGGCGAGCTGATGCATCTTCGCATTCAGCGCCGTGCCCTCCACGCCGCCATAAAGCGGGCGGACCTGGCAGGAGGAAAGCGCCAGCGCCGCGCCAAGCACGGCGGCCGGCAGAACGGCGCGGAAAAAGCGGTCAGACAACAATGTTCACGATCCTTTGCGGTACGACGATCACTTTCTTCGGCGTCTTGCCTTCGAGCGCCCTTGTAACGGCTTCGAGTTCCATCACCGCGGCCTTGATGCTGTCCTGATCGGCATCGCGGGCAACGGTCAGTTCGCCGCGCTTCTTGCCGTTCACCTGCACCGGCAGGGTGATTTCATTGTCGGCGGTCAGGCCGGCATCGAAAGCCGGCCAGGAAGCCATGGCGATCATACCCTCGCCGCCGAGCACCTTCCAGCATTCTTCCGCCAGATGCGGCATCATCGGCGCAAAGCAGTGCGTCACGAACAGGCCCGCCTCTTTCAGCGCGCCAAGCGTTTCCTGATCCGCCTTGCCTTCGGCAGCCTCCGTCAGCGGGGCTGCCAGCGCGTTCACCAGCTCGTAGATGCGGGCGATCGCCTTGTTGAAGGCGAGCGCCTCGATATCGCCGGCAACAGCCTTCAGCGTCTTGTGGGCGGCACGCGAGATCTCCAGCGCCTTGCCGTCCGTGCCGGGCTTTGCCTCGGCGCTGGCAAGCGCCGGCGCCGCCTCGGAAATCAGCCGCCAGATGCGCTGCACGAAGCGGAACGTGCCCTGCACGCCGGCCTCGGTCCAGACCACGTCGCGGTCCGGCGGGCTGTCCGACAGCACGAAGAAGCGGGCGGTATCGGCGCCATAGGTCGCCAGAATGTCGTCGGGATCGATGACGTTCTTCTTCGACTTCGACATTTTCTCGATCGAGCCGATCGCCACTTCCTCGCCGGTTTCCAGCATGTAGGCCTTGCGGGCGCCGTCGGTCTCCTCGATGCGGATATCGGTCGGCGAGACCCAGCTTCCCGAAGTGCCGCTGCCGCCGAGGCGATAGGTCTCGTGCACCACCATGCCCTGCGTGAACAGGCCCTTGAACGGCTCGTCATGGTTCACGTGGCCGGTCGCCTTCATCGCGCGGGTGAAGAAGCGCGAGTAGAGCAGATGCAGGATCGCGTGCTCGATGCCGCCGATATACTGGTCGACGGGGAGCCACCGGTCGGCGATCGCCGGATCGGTCGGGGCGTCCTCGTTGGGCGCGGTAAAGCGGGTGTAGTACCAACTCGAATCCACGAATGTGTCCATCGTGTCGGTTTCGCGCCGGGCAGGCTTGCCGCAATGCGGGCAGGCGACATTGCGCCAGCTCGGATGACGGTCGAGCGGGTTGCCGGGCTTTTCGAAGTCGATGTCGTCCGGCAGCTTCACCGGCAGGTCGGCCTTCGGCACGGGGATCACGCCGCAGTCGTCGCAATGGATCACCGGGATCGGGCAGCCCCAGTAGCGCTGGCGCGAAATGCCCCAGTCGCGCAGGCGGAAATTGACCTTGCGTTCGCCGCGCGGCGCGCCGCGGACAATCTCGGTCTCCAGCTTTTTCGCAATGGTTTCAAAGGCTTCGTCCGTCGTCATGCCATCGAGGAAGCGCGAATTGATCATCACGCCGTCATCGGTATAGGCGACGTCGCCGATTTCGAACGTTGCCGCATCGCCATCCTTCGGCATCACGATCGGGGTTACCGGCAGGTCGTATTTGCGGGCGAAGTCCAGGTCGCGCTGGTCGCCGGCCGGGCAGCCGAAGATCGCGCCCGTGCCGTAATCCATCAGCACGAAGTTGGCGACATAGACCGGCAGCTCCCAGTTCTCGTCGAAGGGATGGCGCACGGTGATGCCGGTGTCGATGCCCTTCTTTTCCGAGGTTTCGAGCGCTTTCAGCGACGTTCCGGCGCGGCGCGTCTCCTCGCAGAAGGCGGCGACCTTGTCATTGTGCTTCGCGGCTTCCTTCGCCAGCGGGTGGTCGGCGGAGATCGCCAGGAACGAGGCGCCGAAGATCGTGTCGGGGCGCGTGGTGTAGACGGTGACGTCGTCCATCTCGCTGCCGCGGGCGATATCCCAGCGGATCATCAGGCCTTCGGAACGGCCGATCCAGTTCTTCTGCATCAGCCTGACCTTTTCCGGCCAGCCATCCAGCGTGTCGAGCGCGTCCAGAAGATCCTGGGCGTAATCGGTGATCTTGAAGAACCACTGCGTCAGCTCGCGCTGTTCCACCAGCGCGCCGGAGCGCCAGCCGCGCCCCTCGATCACCTGCTCGTTGGCAAGCACGGTCATGTCGACCGGGTCCCAGTTGACCTTGGACTGCTTGCGGTAGACCAGGCCCTTTTCCAGCATGTCCAGGAACAGATGCTGCTGGCGCTGGTAGTATTCGACGTCGCAGGTCGCGAATTCCCGGGTCCAGTCCAGCGACAGGCCCATGGATTTCAGCTGGCCGCGCATCGTCGCGATGTTCTCGTAGGTCCAGTCCTTGGGGTGAACCTTGTTCTGCATCGCGGCATTTTCGGCCGGCATGCCGAAGGCGTCCCAGCCCATAGGATGCAGCACGTTGAAGCCGCGGGCGCGCTTGTAGCGGGCGACGACATCGCCCATCGCATAGTTGCGGACATGGCCGATATGAATGCGTCCCGAAGGATAGGGAAACATTTCGAGCACGTAATAGGTCTCGCGCGGGTCGGCATTGTCGGTGACGAAGACGTTCTCGTCATTCCAGCGTGCCTGCCACTCGTGTTCAACTTTGCGCGGGTTGTAACGTTCGGATGCCATATCGGATGTGCTCGGTTCTTTTTCTTTGGGATTTTGGCGGTGAGCTTCACCATGAAAGCGCTTCAGCGTCAAGCAAAACGGCCCGGAATCAGGCCCTGCGACGTTGCCTCGCCGGATGCCTTTGCAATATGGTGACGCGGCAATCGAAATGTGAGGTGTGACGATATGGGTGTGCGCGAGAATCTGGAAGAGGTACTGGCCAAGGTGCGGGCCGCCGAACACGAGGCAGAGCGCTCCGGCGTCACCCTTGTGGCCGTCTCCAAGACCCATGATGCCGATGCGATCCGCCCGACGATCGAGGCCGGACAGCGCGTCTTCGGCGAAAACCGGGTGCAGGAGGCGCAGAAGAAATGGCCGGCGCTGAAGGAAGAGACGCCGGATATCGAACTCCATCTCATCGGCCCGCTGCAATCCAACAAGGCCGAGGACGCGGTCAAGCTCTTCGACGTGATCGAGACCGTCGACCGCGAAAAGATCGCCCGCGCGCTTTCGAAAGAAATCAAGAAGCAGGGCAGGGCGCCGCGCCTCTATGTGCAGGTCAACACCGGCAACGAGCCGCAGAAGGCCGGCATCGATCCGCGCGAGGCGGAGGCCTTCATCACGCTCTGCCGCGACGAGCTCGGCCTTGAGATCGAGGGCTTGATGTGCATTCCGCCGGCTGGCGAAAACCCGGGCCCCCATTTCGCGCTGCTGCACGATCTTGCGATCGAAAACAGCGTGCCAAAGCTCTCCATGGGCATGTCCGGCGATTACGAGATCGCCATCGCCTTCGGCGCCACCAGCGTGCGCGTCGGCTCCGCGATCTTCGGCGAGCGGGACTATTCCGCCTGAGGCTTGCGCCTCAGTTCTCGTAAAACACGAAAGCGCCCGCCACCGACGGTTCGACGCCATCGAGCCGGCCGGCCCAGATGTCGCGCTTGGTGGCGAGGAATGCATCCGCGTAGGTCTTATTGTCTTCGACCAGATAGGTGTAGAACCGGTCCATGATCGTGGCGGTCTGCTTGTCGGGGATCACGTCGAGCGTGATCAGCGCGCGGCTGGCGCCGGCGCGCGCCAGCGCCATCGGAAGGCCGCGTACGGCATCGATCGGCGTATCCGCGCCAAGCCCGGTCTCGCAAGCGGACAGCACCACCAGCTTGGTATCGAGAAGGTCCCAGTCGAGGATTTCCTGGGCATAGGCAATGTTGTCGTCGGGATTGGCCACGTCCCCCGCATAAACCGGTTCCGAGAGCTCGATACCGGCGTTGAACAGGCTGTAGGGCCGCTCGTCATTGGCGACGAAGAAGCCATGGGTGGCGAGGTGCAGCACGTCGCTTTTCGCGGCGACCGATGCGATCGCGTCTTCGGTCCCGTCGTTGCCGGTAAACGTGGTCACGGTGGCGCCGTGCCGTTCGACGAGACTGCCGATCAGCTCGACCTCGGTGAGGCTGCCGGCAAGATAGCTGTCGCCCTCTTCGGCGTCCTCATCATAGAACAGACCGCCAGCAAGCGTCACCCGGTTGCCGGCTTCAAGGCCCGCATGGCGGTCGCGCTCAAGATAGGCATTGCGCTTGGAGAGCAGATAGACGTCCGCCACCTCGCCGAGCCGAGGACCATCCGCCTTCGCCCGGAGCCCGGTCATGTCCGACTGGTAGAGGAAGCCGTCGGAGACGACGAACAGCCGCTTTGCCTCAAGCGTCGAAAGCCATCCGGCAAGCTCTTCCAGAACCACGGCGTTCTCGGGCGTTCCGGCAAGCGCCGAGCCTGCGGTGTAGGCGCCGACGAGATGGGCCTTGATCGGCGCGCCATTCTGATAAACCACGCCATAGATCGATTTCAGGATCGGATCGCCGGTCAGGTCGCGGGTTTCCCAGCGGTCGATGACGATCAGTTCGACGACGACATCGCCTTCCTTCACGTCGAAACCCGCCGGTTCGGGAATGTCGTACCGGTCCCGGATGAACGCCGTTTCGGGCAGACCCGCTGCCGTAAGCCGCGCATTCAGCCCCTCCTGCTCGGCGCGCAACTGTCCGTCCATCGCGACAATGGTGTCGGTGACCGGGGCCGAGCGTACATATTCCATGAACCGCCCGGTATCGCGGCGATAGCGGCGCAGCGCTTCCTCAAGGTCGGTATTGCCGTTCGCAGCGACCTCTTTGACAAGAGCCACATCCGCCGGCCGTTCGAAGGTCTTCCAGAGATTGACGGCGTCGGCGAAGTTCGGCGCGAAACTTTGATCGGCGACGGCCTGTTCCGCCTGCAGATAGAGCAGGATGTCGGCGAGATGCCGGCTGGCGACGGCGGTCGAATAGCTGCCGCTCATGCTCTGTTCGCGCACCCAGTTGAACATGTCGGCATTGAGCGCGGTAAGGCTTTCGGCGGCGGGGCGGCCGGTCATCATCTCGGCGGCCGCGAGCTCCAGTCGGGCGTTCAGCCGCGCCGGCGTTTCCGCCAGCAGCGCGTCCTCGGTCCAGCGGTCGAAGGCCTCGATCAGCTTATAGGCGCGCTCGAAATCATTCTTCCGCATCGCGCTGCCGGCGAGAAGGTTCTCGACGCCATAGATCAGTTCGTAGGGCGCGTCGGCGGCGATGACCGTTTCAAGCGCGGGTGCCTCGAACGGTTTTCCGGCGGCATCGTTGATCCGTGCCTCGAGATATTGCCGGAAGAAGTCGAGCTTTTCGGGCGAATAGGGCAGGGCGGAGGGATCGGAGGCGGCCGCGATCATCGCATTCAGCGATCCCAAGGCGTCTTCCCAGTTCAATTCGCCCATCAGGTCGAGCGTATGATTGTACCAGGACGTCATTGTCGCCCGGCTTTCGTTGCCGAGATTGCCCTTCCGCCATTCCAGTGCCGCGCGGTCGAGCGCCTCGGCCTCGCCATAACGCAGCAGCGCCCGCTTCACTGCGGCGGCATTGTTGAGGAGCCGGTAATAGTCATCGCCGTCATCCGTGCCGCCGGAGCGTGCGGTGTCGATCGCCATCTCGGCAAGCGAATCCGCCGAGCCGGTCATGCCTGAGGCAAGCGCCGTCTGGGCCATGCCGTCATAAGCATCGCGAACCTCGGGCGCATAGTCGCCGAACTGGCTGGCAAATTCCTGCAGCGCCCGGTAGTGCCGCGACATCGCCTTGTCGAACTGGCCCTGGTCGCGCAGCACCAGCGCGTAATTGTGCCAGAAGAAACTGCGCGCCGGCGTCGGCGTCTGGTTCATCAGCTCCTGATCGTCGCATTCATCGTAGAACTGATAGGAGAGATCCTGGAACCCGGCCCGGATGAAGGTGTCGGACGCGATCGCGCAGAGGCGCGCGAGATCGTCGCCGGCATCCATCGCCACGGCCTCGTCGCGGGCGGCGGTCATGCGCGCGAAGGCTTCCGTGCCGCGTTCGGCGCCGAGATAGCCGTAGCCAAGGTTGATCGCCATCGACAGCCTGTCATGGGCATCCGTCAGGCGCTCGTCGATAAACCTGTCGCCGATCGCCGCGATCCGGTCCTGGCGCGCGGGATTGCCGGTGCGGCCGGCGGATTCGGCAAGATCGACGATCAGCTCGGCGCCACCGGCGGGGTCGAGGATCGGCAGAAGATGATCGAGCGCATCGTCATCGATGTCGGCGATGTCGTCGAACCGGCCTTCTCCCAGAAGCACGACCGTGCGCGCCACCACGGCGCTTGCGGCGTCCGGGTCATCGCTTGCGACCGCTTTTGAAAGCGCCTGTCGGAGGGCGCTGTCGGCTGACGAGGCAATGCCCGGCGCAAGCGTCAGGGCGATGATGGACACGGAAAGAAGGCGGAAAAGGCGGCATCGCGTATCGGGCATGGACATGTCCACTTGCGCCCACCGGGGAGGGCGAACAGGATAATGGCATGGCGCCGTTGTGGTCCATGCCAGCTCGTCCATTAGATGTAGCGCCGGCTTACGGTTTCAAGACGGCACCAGGCGCAGGTTTCAACCATTCCAGCGCGTTTTCGATGCTGCCACGCCGGTGGAGAGACGGCCAGGGAAGGCGGCCGGGCCGGCCGCCTTCATCATGCATGCTCAGGCCAGTGTGCCCAGTGTTTCACGTGAAAATGTGGTGAGTTCGTCGGTCTTTCCGGCCTCGATCTTCCTGACCCACTGCGGATCGGCGATCAGGGCGCGGCCGACGGCGATGAGATCGAACTCGTCCTTTTCCATGCGCTCGGTCAGGTTGGCGAGGTCTGGCGCCTTGGCATCAGCCTCCGCACCGCCGAACCAGCTCAGGAAATCGCCGCCATTGAGGCCTACGGAGCCGACCGAGATTGTCGGAACGCCGGTGATTTTTTTCGCCCAGCCGGCGAAGTTCAGACCCTTTTCTCCATCGATCTCGGGGAATTCCGGTTCCCAGAAGCGGCGCTGCGAGCAGTGCAGGATATCGACGCCGGCGCCGACCAGCGGTTCGATCCATTCAGCCATCTCGTCCGGCGTGGTGGCGATGCGGACGCTGTAATCCTGCTGCTTCCACTGGCTGAGACGCATCAGCACCGGCATGTCGGGGGAGACTGCGGCGCGCACGGCTTTCACCACCTCGACGCCGAAACGGACGCGGTCGGAAATCGAGGGTCCGCCCCACTTGTCATCGCGCAGGTTGAGCCCCTGCCAGAAGAACTGGTCGATCAGATAGCCATGGGCGCCGTGGATCTCGACCACGTCGAAACCAAGCCGCTCGGCATCGGCTGCTGCCTTTGCGAAGGCGGCGATGGTGTCGGCGATGTCCTCGTCGCTCATGGCGCGGCCGCGCTTTTCGCCGGGCGAAACGAAGCCGGACGGGCTTTCGGTCTCATCCGGGTTCGGCGGATAATCGGCGGCGGCAATGGTGTTCGCCACATGCCAGATCTGCGGGCCCATCCGGCCGCCTGCGGCATGGACAGTGTCGATGACATTCTTCCAGCCGGCGAGCGCCTTCTCGCCGTGAAAATCCGGGATTGCCGCCAGGTTCTTGGAGGTCGGGCGGTCGATGACCGTGCCCTCGGAGAGAATCAGGCCGACATCGCTTTCCGCGCGGCGGCGGTAGTAATCGGCGACGTTCTGGCCCGGAACGCCTTCAGGCGAGTAGCCGCGCGTCATCGGGGCCATCACGATGCGGTTTTTCAGCGTGAGGTTCTTGAAGGTGAACGGACGAAACAGCGCCGTGTTTGCAACGTTTGACATTGTTGTTTCCTTGTGCGGAGACCAGGGCAGGTTAAGTTGGCGGTATAGGTATAAATTGTGGACTTAGTGTCAATAAGGCACTATATTTTTCCTAGGTATAGAAAAGGAAACCGCTTATGGCCGAAACGGCGACATTGACCCTTCAGGGCGCTTGCTCGAGCCGGGAGATCCTGAATGATATTTCCGGCAAGTGGTCGGTGATGGCGCTGACCACGCTTGCCTATGGTCCGTGCCGTTTCAACGCGCTGAAACGTGCGCTGGAAGGCATCAGCCAGAAGGCGCTGACCGACACGCTCCGCCGCCTCGAGCGCAATGGCCTGGTGGAACGCCATGTCCTGGCAACCTCGCCGGTGGGCGTCCAGTATGAGCTGACGGAACTCGGGGTGTCGCTGAAATCGCTCTATTGCGCCCTGCATCAGTGGACGGCGGAAAACCGCACCATCATCCACGCGGCGCGCGAACGTTTCGATGAGCGGGTGGCCTGAGCACAAGGTCTGGCTCCAATGAGCTTTGCCCAAACAAAAAGGGGGCGTGAGCCCCCTTCAGACATTCTCAAACGGATGAACCGCGCTTAACGATCGTCTTCGTCATCATCGTCCTTCACCGAATTGCCGAGCGAGGCAAAGCGGGAGAACACTTCGTCGGCCGACATTTCGCGGTCCGAGTGGCCGGAACCGAGGTTTTCGGTTTCGTTTGCCGAAGCGAGCGTCGCATTGTCCAGCTCCTCGGCGGAGGGAAGCGGGCGGTCCTTGGCGGACTTGCTGACTTCCAGATCGAGGTCGATCTGGCTGCAAAGGCCAAGCGTGACAGGGTCCATCGGCGTCAGATTGGCGGCGTTCCAGTGGGTCCGTTCGCGGATCTGCTCGATGGTCGACTTGGTGGTGCCGACAAGGCGCGAGATCTGCGCATCCTTGAGTTCGGGATGGTTGCGCACCAGCCACAGGATCGCGTTCGGGCGGTCCTGACGCTTGGAAACGGGTGTATAACGCGGGCCCTTGCGCTTGGATTCCGGCACACGCACCTTCGGCTCGGAAAGCTTCAGCTTGTGGTTCGGATTCTTCTCCGCCCGTTCGATCTCGTCGCGGGAAAGCTGGCCGGTGGAAATCGGGTCGAGACCCTTGATGCCCTGCGCGGATTCACCGTCCGCAATGGCCTTCACTTCCAGCGGGTGGAGCGCGCACAGTTCAGCGATCTGGTCGAAAGACAGAGCCGTGTTGTCAACGAGCCATACGGCAGTCGCCTTGGGCATAAGCAGCTTTTGCGCCATTGGATATAGTCCTTCTATCGTCCGCGCCGGTGTCGCGGTCCGTGGGTGTTTGCCACTATTTCCGGGAAATCATGGCCGGTGATATAAAGGGAAATTGCTTTAATTGCAATTGATCAGACGAGAATTGACCAATGTCTTATTGAAGAAGCCTTCGCACGTAGTATGAAGGAATTCATGGAGGAAAGACGGTTCTAAGGAGGAATGCATGTCTGCCAAAACCTATCCGGTCCCGAAGTCGGCCAGCACACGCGCCAAGATCGACGCGGCGAAGTATGAAAAATGGTACCAGGAGAGCGTTGAGGAGCCGGAAATCTTCTGGGATCGTCACGGACGCCGCATCGACTGGTTCAAGCCCTATACCAAGGTAAAG
The DNA here is from genome assembly GCF_013344475.1 of Martelella limonii. Classification (GTDB taxonomy): domain Bacteria; phylum Pseudomonadota; class Alphaproteobacteria; order Rhizobiales; family Rhizobiaceae; genus Martelella; species Martelella limonii. Next base: position 36,122 of record NZ_JABUOU010000012.1, read on the forward strand.
AACACCTCGTTCAAGGGCCGCGTATCGATCAAGTGGTTCGAGGACGGCCAGACCAACGTTTCCTACAATTGCATCGACCGCCATCTGAAGACCCGCGGCGAGGAAACCGCGATCATCTGGGAAGGCGACAATCCCTATATCGACAAGAAGATCACCTATAACCAGCTCTACGATCAGGTCTGCCGCATGGCGAACGTGCTGAAGAAGCACGGCGTCAAGAAAGGCGATAGGGTGACGATCTACATGCCGATGGTGCCGGAAGCGGCCTATGCGATGCTGGCCTGCGCGCGCATCGGCGCGATCCATTCGATCGTCTTTGCCGGGTTTTCGCCCGAGGCGCTCGCCGGCCGTATCGTCGATTGCGAGTCGACCTTCGTGATCACCTGCGATCAGGGCGTGCGCGGCGGCAAGCCGATCCAGCTCAAGGAAAATGTCGATCTCGCCATCGATATTGCCGCCAAGCAGTATGTTCTGGTGAACCATGTTCTGGTGGTGCGCCGCACCGGCGGCAAGGTCGGCTGGGCACGCGGGCGCGACCTCTGGCATCACGAGGAAATCAAGACGGTGAAGGGCGATTGCCCGCCGGCCAAGATGAAGGCGGAGGATCCGCTGTTCATCCTCTACACCTCAGGGTCGACCGGCAAGCCCAAGGGCGTGCTGCACACCACGGGCGGCTATCTCGTCTGGGCCTCGATGACCCATGAATATGTGTTCGACTATAAGGATGGCGATATCTACTGGTGCGCGGCCGATGTCGGCTGGGTTACAGGCCACTCCTATATCGTCTACGGCCCGCTCGCCAATGGCGCGACCACGCTGATGTTCGAGGGCGTGCCGACCTTCCCGGATGCCGGACGGTTCTGGGAAGTGGTCGACAAGCACCAGGTCAACATTCTCTATACCGCGCCCACCGCGATCCGCGCGCTGATGGGGGCGGGCGATGATCTGGTGAAGAAGTCCTCGCGCCAGAGCCTGCGTCTGCTCGGCTCGGTCGGCGAGCCGATCAATCCGGAAGCCTGGGAATGGTACTATCGCGTCGTCGGCGACGAGCGCTGCCCGATCGTTGATACCTGGTGGCAGACCGAAACCGGCGGCATGATGATCACGCCGCTTCCGGGCGCGACCGATCTGAAGCCCGGTTCGGCCACCAAGCCCTTCTTCGGCGTGAAGCCGCAGCTTGTCGACAATGAAGGCAATGTGCTGGAAGGCCCGGCCGACGGCAATCTTTGCATCACCGACAGCTGGCCGGGTCAGGCGCGATCCGTATACGGCGACCACAACCGCTTCATCCAGACCTATTTCTCCACCTATAAGGGGAAGTATTTCACCGGCGATGGCTGCCGGCGGGATGAGGACGGCTATTATTGGATCACGGGCCGCGTCGATGACGTGTTGAACGTCTCCGGCCACCGCCTCGGCACGGCGGAAATCGAAAGCGCGCTGGTCTCGCACCATTATGTGTCCGAGGCCGCCGTCGTCGGTTATCCGCACCCGGTCAAGGGGCAGGGGATCTATTGCTACGTCTCGCTGATGAGCGATCATGAAGGCGATGAGGCGCTGCGCCAGGAGCTGATCAAATGGGTTCGCTCCGAAATCGGGCCGATCGCGACGCCCGACAAGATCCAGTTCGCCCCCGGCCTGCCGAAGACTCGCTCCGGCAAGATCATGCGCCGTATCCTGCGCAAGATCGCCGAGGATGATTTCGGCTCGCTCGGCGACACGTCCACGCTTGCCGATCCGCAGGTCGTCGACGATCTGATCGAGAACCGTCAGAACAAGGCCAAGGCCGCCTGATCGCTTTTGTGCCGGTCGTCATTCCAGACGGCCGGCACGGGCCCTCCGTTGATGTTCGCGCTCTGCCCCGGCTTTCCCGGCTTGGGGGATGTTTGCGCGTGGGTGACGGCATCAATAATTTAGATTTAAAATAAATTCGCTGTGTTCTTGTAATTTCTCCCGCCGAAAGTTATCGTTTTCATACAGTGTCCTTCGCACTTGCGTAAAAGTCGCGCAGTTCTCGCGAGGGGCGCCGCCCGATCAAGAAACTTTAGGTTTGGAGGAAAATCATGAGCGCTTCCGTCGTTCCGGTCGTCACCCGCAGCAGCGAGCTCGGCGAACAGACCCTGCAGTCGGGCGAATGCGTCCGCAAATCCGGCGTCAGCCCGCAGCACACGCCGGCCACCAAGATCTGGTTCGGCCGCGTCAGCAACGAGCCGGGCCATCGCTCCCCGCCGCATCATCATGACGAAGCAGAAACCGGCGGTTACGTTCTGTCCGGTCACGGCCGCATCTATTTCGGCGAGGACTACAAGGACTATATCGACATGTATGCCGGCGATTTCGTGTTCGTGCCGCCGTTCATGCCCCATGTCGAAGTCAACATGAGCACCACAGAAGAGCTGGTCTGGCTCACCTGCCGCACACCGGACAATCTGGTCACCAACCTGCCGGATGTTCCCGACGAGCAGCTGGAAGGCTATCGTCGCGCGTGATCGCTTCATGATCGGGGCTTCGGCCCCGATCGTTGAGTTGATGCAAGGGTCGGCGCGGCGATATTGCCTGTAAGGTGCCCGTTTCGACCCATCCTACCGCTGGAGCAGCTTATGAAACTGGTACGTTACGGTGAAAAGGGCGCCGAAAAGCCCGGAATTCTTGACGGTGCAGGCGCCATTCGCGATCTGTCCGGCGTCATCGGCGATCTCGGTCCCGATGCGCTTTCAAAGGAATCGCTTGCGAAGATCGCCGGGCTCGACGTCGAAACCCTGCCGCGCGTGGATGGCAGCCCGCGTTACGGCGCGCCGGTCGCCAATATCGGCAAATTCATCTGCGTCGGCCTCAATTACGCCGACCATGCCGCCGAAACCGGCAAGGAGCCGCCGCCCGAACCCGTGCTGTTCGCCAAGGCGACCACCGCCGTTTGCGGGCCCAATGACGACGTCGAAATCCCGCGCGGTTCGGAAAAGACCGACTGGGAGGTCGAACTCGGCATCGTCATCGGCACCCGTGCAAAATATGTCGAGGAAGCTGACGCGCTTTCCCATATCGCGGGCTATGTCCTCGTCAACGATGTCTCCGAACGCGCGTTCCAGTCGGAGCGGGCCGGCCAGTGGATCAAGGGCAAGAGCCATGACACGTTCGGCCCCACAGGTCCGTGGCTGGTGACGCCGGATGAGTTTGAAGACATCCAGAACATCGATCTCTGGCTCGATGTCGATGGCGAGCGCCGCCAGCGCGGCAATACCCGCACGATGATCTTCGGGGTCGCCCATCTCGTCAGCTACATCTCTCAGTTCATGACGCTGGAGCCTGGCGATATCATCTCCACCGGCACGCCGCCCGGCGTCGGGCTCGGCATGAAGCCGCCGACCTACCTCAAGGAAGGTCAGATCGTCACGCTCGGTGCGGAAGGTCTGGGCGAGCAGCGCCAGAAGATGGTGCAGGCATGAGCCTTTCGAAAGCAAAAGCGGCCCTCAACGATCTTTCCGGCAAGACCGCGATCGTCACCGGCGCCGGCCGCGGGCAGGGGGCAGTCGAAGCCGCTCTCCTCGCCGAAGCCGGCGCGAAGGTGATGCTCTGCGATGTGCTCGTGGAGGAAGGCGAAGCAAAGGCCGAAGCGCTGAATGCGGCTGGCCATGAGGCCCGCTTCATGAAGCTCGACGTGACCGCCGAGGCCGATTGGCAGGCAGTGGTCGAGGCGGTCAAGGCATGGACCGGCAGCCTCGATATCCTCGTCAACAATGCCGGCATCATCAACCGCAAGACCATCACCGACATGTCGGTTGCCGAATGGCGGAAGGTTCTGGACGTCAACGCCACCGGCGCCTTTGCCGGCCTGAAGGCGGCGGTGCCGCTGATGATCGAAACCGGCGGCGGCTCGATCATCAACATCTCGTCCAACAGCGGTTTTTCCGGCCACTACGACCCGGCATATACCGCCAGCAAATGGGCGCTGCGCGGGCTGACCCGCACGGCGGCGATGGAATATGCGGAAAAGGGCATTCGCGTGAACGCGATCTGCCCCGGCCTGATCGTCACCGATCTCAACCGCAATTCCCCGCATCTGAAGCCGATGATCGAGATGACGCCGATGCAGCGATCGGGCGAAGCGGAAGAGGTGGCGCAGCTCGTGCTGTTCCTCGCCTCCGAAGGTTCGGCCTTCATCACCGGCGAGGACTTCGTCATCGATGGCGGCTTCACCGGGGGCGCTGCCTATCGCCGCGTCGCCCGGGAAACCGGCATCTACTAGAGCATTCCCGGTGAAGCGGAAACCGCTTCACCGGATACACCAGCCACAAGGCAGAGCGAGAAAACGGCGACGGGTCTCCCCGTTACCATGACAGCTCCACATGCGGCCGCCCGTCCGACGTCTTCGCCGGAGAGCGGCCGTTTTCATCGATGATGCAGTTGATCCGATGACGGAAGGCGGAGAAGCTTTCGAAGGTCACGACATCGACCGGCGCATCGAATTTCAGCGTCAGCCGGAAATGTCCCGGCCTGTTCTGGAGCGCCTCGACCGACAGCACCTCGGCCGAAAACGGCTGGCCCAGATAGCTGCCGCTGACCCTTGCGCCCAGCATCCACGGATTGAGCGGCGGGCGGTTGCCGATCCGGGCATGAAGCGTATTCCAGTCACGGAAGCCATATAGCGCGGCGATCAGTTCGAGCGCGCGGGAATGGGTGATGCTCTCGCCTTCCTGGGAAAGGCGGGTGCGCAGGCGTTTTGCCTGTTCCTTGAGTGTCTCAAGGGCGGGGAGGGGCGTATGGGGCATTGCGAAGTTTTCCCTTCGCATTCGCTTGTCTGGTGTTCCGGGGCCCGCATTGCCAGAAACGCGAATGCGCAAAGTCTGAAAAACTTCGTTCATCGGTTTGAAGGGAGCTTCACCTTGGCAATGTGCCTGCGGGCGGCCGGCGTCCCTCGCCGTTGCCCATTCCTAGTCCTCGCCCTGCCGCAGGTCAAGGATACAGGGCTTGATGGGGCGGGGCCTGACATGAGATAACCACCCTCATGGCATCAAGCGACCTCTTCATCAATGACCGGATCACGATCTTCGGCTGGGAGCTCACCGAGCAGTTCGTGCTCGCGGGCGGACCCGGCGGGCAGAATGTCAACAAGGTCGCGACTGCGGTTCAGCTGTTCTTTCCGCTCACCGCATCGCCCTCGCTTCCGGAGAACGTCAAGCGCAATGCCGTGCGCCTTGCCGGCCGCAAGGTATCCAAGGACGGCGTGCTGATGATCGAGGCGAACCGGTTTCGCAGCCAGGAGCGCAACCGCGAGGATGCCCGCGAACGGCTGAAGGAGTTGATCCTCGCCGCCGCCGCCCCGCCGCCGCCACGACGGCGCAAGACCCGGCCTACAAAGGGCTCGATCGAACGGCGGCTGAAGGAAAAATCAGGCCGCGCCACCATCAAGAAAATGCGCGGCAAACCCGCATCGGACGATTAGCGCGATGACCCGGACCATGGCCGATCTGCCTGACGGTTTCCGCTTTCTGCCGGATTTTCTCGATCGCGCCGCCCAGGAAGCGCTCGTTGAGGACATCCGCGCGGTGGTCGCAGCCGCACCGCTTTACGTGCCCGCCATGCCGCGGACCGGCAAGGAAATGTCGGTGCGGATGACCAATTGCGGCACGCTCGGCTGGGTCACGGACAAGGAACGCGGCTACCGCTATCAGGAAACCCATCCCAAGACCGGAAAGCACTGGCCCGAAATGCCCGCACGCCTGCGCGCGCTCTGGGAGGTGCTTGCAGACTATCCGCTGCCGCCCGAGGCCTGCCTCGTCAATTTCTACGACGATACCGCGAAAATGGGCATGCATCAGGATAGTGACGAGGCCGACATGAAGGCACCGGTTCTCTCGATATCCCTCGGTGACACCTGCCTGTTCCGCGTCGGCGGCACGGAGCGCGGCGGCAAGGCGGCCTCGCTGAAACTCAAGAGCGGCGATATCGTCCTGCTTGCCGGCAAGAGCAGGCTTGCCTTTCACGGCGTCACCCGCACCTATCCCGGCACATCAACGCTGTTGAAGAATGGCGGGCGTATCAATCTGACGCTGAGGCGGGTCACTGCGGCGCCATGATGCGCCAGCCTTAGAAGCTTGGCGGAAGGACCTTCGCCAGCTCTGCAGACCGCCCGCCGGAAAGCGCCACCCTGCGGCCATCGCCCTCTTCCTCGAAGGCAATGCTGATCGCATCGTCGGGCAGAAGATCCCCGCCGCGACCGGGCCACTCGATCAGGCTGATACCGTCGGCAAGCGCCTCGTCAATGCCGAGCTCGATCAGTTCGTCTGCGTCGGAAAGCCGGTAGAGGTCGAAATGCCAGAGTGGCGGATCGCCGTCATAGACCTGCACCAGCGTGAATGTGGGGCTTGGCACGTCCAGAGCGGGGTCCCCAAGCCGCGCCCTGATGAGGGCGCGGGCAAAGGTCGATTTCCCCATGCCGAGATCGCCGTCGAGCAGCAGGCAGTCGCCCGCTTGAAGATGCGGCGCAAGGCTTTCGGCAAAGGCGATCGTCGCCCTCTCGTCGGCGAGAAAGACCGTGTTCATTCGGCCGCGATGATGTCGGCCGATTGTTCGACCGCATCGGGTATCCGGCAGGATACGGTGGTGCCGGCGCCTGCCTCGGAATCGATGAAGATCTTGCCGTGATGCAGGCCGACGAAGCTTTCCACGATCGCAAGGCCTAGGCCCGCGCCAGCATACTGCGCCTGCCGTCCGCCCGATTCAAATCGCGAAAACACATTCTCCAGCGCATCCTCGCTGATGCCGGGCCCGTTGTCGGTAACGGTGAACACGAAATCGCTGTTCTCGCGCCAGCATGACAGCGCGATGATCGAGCTGCGGGGCGCGTAGCGGATTGCGTTGCCGAGGATCTTCAGCAGCACCTGCTTCAGCCGCTGGAAATCGGCGGTGATGAAGCCGAGCTTCGGCGGCGCGGTGATTTCCAGCGTCACACCGGTTTCCTGCAATCGGCTCGAAATATCGTCGGCAACGGAATCGATCAGATCGTCGAGCGACATCCGGTCGCATTCGAGCTGCAGGATGCCGGCATCGGCCGATTTCAGATCGATCATGTCGTTGACGATCGTCATCAGCACGGAGGACGAATTGGCGATGTGATCGACATAATTGCTCTGGCGCGCCGTCAGCGGACCGATTTCGGCCGATTTCAGCAGTTCGGCAAAGCCCATGATCGAGGTCAGCGGCGTGCGCAACTCGTGGCTGACATGTTCCAAGAAGGCGTTCTTCAGTTCCTCGGCCTTGCGCAGCGCGTCGTTCTTTTCCGTCAGCGCCCGCTCGACATTGACCGAATCCGTCTTGTTGACGAAGGTCAGCATGGTCTGGGCGTTCGGCAGCGGGGTGACCGCATAGTCGAGCACGACGCCGGAGGACAGTTCCAGACGGCCCTGGCGCGACACGCGCTCGTCGTCGAAGGATGTGATCATCCGGGCAAACAGACGCCAGCCCTTGGCGGCGCCCTCGTCCTTTTCTGCGATCTGCATCAGCGCGCGGATATGGGTTCCGGGCTCGGCTTCCTTCTCGCCGATCCGCCACAAGCCCATGAAGGCCGGGTTGGAGAGCTTCAGCCGGCCATCGGGCCCGAACACGGCAACGCCTTCGGAAAGGTGGTCGATGGTTTCGCCCTGAACCTTGACCAGCGTGTTGTAGCGGGTCTTCAGCGCCACCTGCTCGGTATGGTTTTCAAAAACCCAGGTGGTGCCGCCGCGCGGGTGGGCGGACGCGAATACGCTCAGCGTCTCGCCGCTCGGCAGATACCAGAGGTCGTTATAGGGCGCGACCGAATGATAGACGGAGAGCGCCTTGTCCTTCCATTCGCGCCACAGATGCGGCTCCGGCAGCTTGCCGTCGGCACGCAGCCGCTCGAACAGCTCGCCATTGTCGGGATGGCCTTCGAGGAAGATCATGTCGAGCTTCCAGAGCTTTTCGAAAGCCTGGTTGTAGAATTTCAGCCGCCGGTCGGCATCGAAGATCGCAACCGCGGTGTTGAGATGGTTGAGTGTGTCGGCATGGCTTTCAAGCGTCTGCTCCAGCGCCGTCTCGGCTGCCTGCAGCGCGGATACGTCAAAGGCAAGTCCTGCCGAGCCTTCGCCGGTCGCCACTTCCGTCAGATCGTAGAAAATGCGTTCGCCTGCCGTCACCACCGGCTGGCGGCCGGTAAAGGTTTGACCGGCCCCGATCTTGCCATCGAGCTTTTCCTGGGTCGCCGCAGAAAGGAGCATTCGGTTTTCGGCAAGCGTTGCCGCCGCGTCGGGGGCTTCCACCGCCTTCACATAGGCGCGGTTCACCCAGATCAGCCTTCCTTCGCCATCGCGCTGCCAGGCCGGCGTCTCAAGCCCGTCCATGAGCGTTTCGAAACGCGACAGCATGGCCTTGGTGCGTTTGTGCTCGAGCTTGAGCTCGGCAAGCTCGGCGCGCAGCGATTCCAGCGCCCCGAAGCGCACATGGGCGCGTCCGCCGGTGGTGCCGCCGATCACTTCCAGAACATAGCCACTGCTTGTCTCGGCCAGCATCTCGAAGGCCTTGGCGCGGGTGCGCAGGGCGGCAACGGCTGCATCCAGCTGCTTGGTGCTGCCGGGGGAAAGCCAGTCGGAAAAGGCGAGGAAGGCGTGGTCGTCTTCCGGCGCGCCGGCTTCTTCCGGCAGCGCGCCGAGAAATTCAGGGGCGGCATCGGGGCCTTCCCAGAAGACGATGCGGCGGTTCTTTTCGGCGTTCAGGGCCTTCAGATTGGAAATGCGTTCGCGCTCGGCCTCGAGCTCTGCTGCGAGCTGGATGTTTTCCGCCTCGGTGCGGCCGCGCAGGCGCATGAACCAGAGCGTGGAAAGCACGGTCGCGGCCAGCACGCCGCCAAAGGTGGCAAGCGCCATGACCTCGCGCGAGGACAGCGTCGGCGGTGCGGCTTCGGCGGCGAACGCCCCCCCGACGATCACCGAAAGCGCGGTTCCGGCCAGCAAAAGCCGTGCGCAATGCCGCCCGAAATGGCGATAGCGCTTGTTCGTGTGAGTGCCGCCGCGGCCCATCAATCCATCCGTTTTTTCGGCGGGCCACGCTCGATTTGCCGCTGAGCGCGGGGGCCGCCGGTGTTGAAGCGCCGTTGAAGGACGCTTCGGGCAAGTCATGTCGATGAAGATCCGGCCGATTGCCGAATCGCGCCCTTTCAAAACATAGACGCTTGGCGAATCCCCGAAAAGAGTCCGGCGGAAATAAAGCGAGCGCCTCCGTTTTAGCCGGAGCCTTGCCAGATTATCGGATCATGCTTTCCGAAATCTTAATAGGTCGGTCAGGCATAGGCGGGCGCCGGGCGTTCCCTGACGGTGAGGTGCACCAGCGCGGAGACGAGGCCGAGCACGATCGCGGCGTACCAGATCATGTCGTAATTGCCGTAGCGGTCGAACCAGGCGCCGCCGAGCCAGACGCCGATGAAGCCGCCGAGCTGATGGCTCAGGAACACGAAACCGAAGAGGGTTCCCATGGCGCGCGGCCCGAACATCACCACGATCAGACCGCTGGTCAGCGGCACGGTGGAAAGCCAAAGCGCGCCCATGCTCATGCCGAAGATCAGCACCGATAGCGGCGTCAGCGGCAGCCAGATGAAGACGAGGATCACCACGGCGCGCAGCGCATAGATGGCGGCGAGTACATGCGGCTTGGCGAAGATATTGCCGAGCCGCGCGGCAAGCAGCGTGCCGAAAATATTGCCGAAGCCTGCAAGCGCCAGCGCCTGCAGCCCGAGCCCGCGCAATTGCGACGGCGTCATGCCGGTGCCGGCGCAGAAATTCTGCACATAGGTCGGCAGATGGGCGGTGATGAAGGCAAGGTGGAAGCCGCAGACGAAGAAGCCGAGCCCCAGCATCAGGAAGCTTGGATGGGCAAAGGCGTGGCGCAGGGTCTCGCCAAGGTCGATCGGCGGCGGGGTCGCGGCCCCTTCTTCCGGTCGCACGTTCAGGAACGGGATCGCGAAGGCCATCGGCACCAGAAGTGCCGTCAGGATCGCCATCGTCACGCGCCAGTCGAAATGGGCAATCAGAAAGGCGACCAGCAGCGGCAGCAGCGCCTGACCGGCAGAGCCGGTGGCAGAGGCGACGCCGAGATAGAAACCGCGCTTTTCGGCGGGGGCAGCCCGGCCGATGACGGCGAGAACCGTGCCGAAGGCGGTGCCGGAAATGCCCATGCCCACCAGCACGCCGGCGCCCATATGCTGGGCGAAGGGCGTGGTGCCGACAATCGAAACGCCCATGCCGAGAACATAAAACAGGAAGCCGAGCCAGAGCGCGCGGCGGTCGCCGAACTTGTCGGCCAGCATGCCGAAGAAGGGCTGCGCCAGACCCCAGACCAGGTTCTGGATCGCGAGCGATATCGAGAAGATCTCGAGCCTGCCGCCGAACAGATCGTTGGAAAGCGGCTCGATTACCCCGCCCAGCACCGAGCGCACCCCGAAGGAGAGCGCCAGCACGATGCCGCCGGCGATCATGATCGGTGCCATGTTGCGGGTGTCTGTCGTGCGCATCTTTCCGTCCTGCCTCGAGCAAAACACCGGTTTAGCAGCGTTTCAATCATTTCAACAATCAATAGAATTGAAGGACCCCCGGGGTCGGCGTGATGCGTGTGTCTTGGAAATCCGACCTTGCTGCGCCTTCCGGACATGGCGACCACGTCTTCAGCGCGGCACGAGCGTTACCGGTCGCCAACGAAAACAATTCGAAAGCCGCGCTTGATTTTCCGCGCCGCTCCGCCTTCAATGCCGCACATTCTTGCCGGCGGTTCTTGAAGGCTTCACGGTCCTGTGCCAGTCAAGATCACACCGCCCCACCCCATGTTTCAGGGAGCAGACTGACATGAACGCCCTTATCGCCAAGCTCAAGGAAACGGCCGCGCGCGAAAACGCCACCGATCTGCGCGAAGCCTTTGCCGCCGATCCCGAGCGGTTTTCCAAATTCAGCGTCTCGTTTGAAGATCTGCTGATGGATTTCTCCAAGACAGCCGTCAATGACGAGGTCCTCGATCTTCTGGTGGCGCTTGCTGACCAGGCCGGCGTTGCCGAAAAGCGGGCAGCCATGTTTGCTGGCGACAAGATCAACATCACCGAGGACCGTGCCGTTCTGCACACCGCGCTCAGGAACCGTGCCAACACGCCGGTGATGGTGGATGGCAAGGATGTGATGCCGGATGTCAACGAGGTGCTGGCCGCCATGGGCGATTTCGCCGAAGGCATCCGCACCGGCGCCATTCACGGCGCCACCGGCAAGCCGTTCACGGATGTCATCAATATCGGCATTGGCGGGTCCGATCTTGGTCCGGCGATGACGACGCTGGCGCTCGCGCCGTTCCATGACGGTCCGAAGCTGCATTACGTCTCGAATGTGGATGGCGCCCATATCGCCGACACGCTGAAGACGCTCGATCCGGCGACCACGCTCGTGATCGTCGCTTCCAAGACCTTCACCACGATCGAAACGATGACCAATGCCAGGACGGCGCGCAAGTTCATTGCGTCCGCGCTCGGCGAAGACGCGGTCGCGCATCATTTCTGCGCCGTTTCGACCGCGCTCGACAAGGTTGCCGAATTCGGCATCGACCAGTCGCGCGTGTTCGGTTTCTGGGATTGGGTCGGCGGGCGCTATTCGATCTGGTCGGCGATCGGCCTGCCGCTGATGATCGCGATCGGCGAGAAGAATTTCGGCCGGTTCCTCGATGGCGCCCACGCGATCGACACCCATTTCCGCGAGGCGCCGGTCAAGGAGAACCTGCCCTTCTTGCTCGGTCTCGTCGGCTTTTATCAGCGCGTCATCCTGGATTACCCCTCGCGCGCGGTCATTCCCTATGATCAGCGGATGTCGCGTTTTGCCGCCTATCTCCAGCAGCTCGACATGGAAAGCAACGGCAAGTCGGTGACGATCGAATCCGAAGCGGTGACGACGCCGACCGGCCCGATCGTCTGGGGCGAACCCGGCACCAACGGCCAGCATGCCTTCTTCCAGCTGCTGCATCAGGGCACCAACATCATCCCGATCGAGTTCATGATCGCGGCCAATGGTTTCGAGCATGATCTGCGCCACCAGCACCAGCTTTTGATGGCGAACTGCCTTGCGCAGTCCGAAGCGCTGATGAAGGGCCGCTCGCTTGAAGAGGCGCGCGCGCAGCTGACCGACAAGGGCGTGGATGCGGACACCGCAGACCGGATCGCGCCGCACCGCGTCTTCTCCGGTAACCGCCCCTCGATCACCTTCGTCTACAATCAGCTGACGCCTTATGCGCTCGGCCGTCTGATCGCGCTTTACGAGCACCGGGTGTTCGTCGAAGGCGTTCTGTTCGGCATCAACTCGTTTGACCAGTGGGGCGTGGAACTCGGCAAGGAACTCGCCACCGGCCTGCTGCCGGTCGTTTCCGGCAAGGAAAGTGCCGAAGGGCACGATTCCTCGACGCAGGGCCTTGTTGCGGCGTTGCTTGGCGCCGCGAAGTAGCTGCCGGCTTCGTGCCGGATTGAGGGGCGTTCCCTCATCCGGCCTTCGGCCACCTTCTCCCCAAGGGGAGAAGGGGAGTACGGCGCGGTTCTGCCTTGCCGCTTGCTCTGAGAACGCAGCATGTTTACCCCTCTCCCCGCAAGGGAGAGGGTCAAGCGTATGCGCCGGGTGAGGGCAAGCGCGCTACGGTCTCAGAGCGGCAAATTTTCTGCAAACAAAAAGCCCCGGCATCACACCGGGGCTTTTTTATTCTCCTCCGTCCAGCGCCGATCAGGCGTGGGTGGGGGTCGGCTTGTGCGGCGCGCTCTTGTGCGCGACCAGCATGAAGTAGATGAACACGAAGGGGATCGCCGACCAGTAGGCGACCGCCTTGTCGTGGCCCATGTTGCGGGCGCGGAAGGCGGTGAAGCGGCCGAAGGCCAGGCCCGGCACCACGGCATAGATCGAAAGACCCAGGAAGTAGGCGGTCGACAGCGCAATGCCCGAGCTGGTCACGGTTTCCATCGGGAAGGCGAATTCCAGGAGAAACGAGATCACGATGTTGATGATGAAGATGAAGCAGGCGCGCATGATGTAATCGATGCGATTGTACTCGCGCGTGGAATTCGTCCAGTAAACGCCGAGCAGAACGCCTACGGCACTGGTAACATAGGGAAAGAAAAACAGACCCGTCATATTCGTTTCCTCCTCGAAACGGTCATGCGCAATTTGTCACATGCGTCCGATTGTCGCATGAAATGCATATGCACCGCAACTGCGAAAAGTATCGTTCCATTCTGCAACGGATCAGCGCGCCGGAAGGTTCCAGATGCGTGCTTTCATCGAGGTTTGGTACGTCGAGTTGCGCTGCAAGCGCGGATGGACGAGGATGTCCGGACGCAGGCTGGAAGATCGCGCCCTCGTGGCATTTTTCACGCAATGCACGCGAAAACAGTGATGACACAGGTGACGGACATTCGCCCTTGTGCCAAAATGCCACAGCACGATAGCGGTTTATTTTTGACGAAATTGCGCTACTAGCTGCCGCATGTGCGCCCGTACCCGGTGGGGCGGGCGGGATGATCTCAATGGGAATGTCTGCGCCGCAGCGGATGTCGCGGGGACCAGAGCCGCAAGGCAGCAGGCAAGTCATCGACAACAAAGCTCGTGTTTTTCCGCGAAAACCGGGCGTTTGGCAGAGAATGAAGACGATTGTGAACCTTTCCAAGCTAATAAGACCGGCATTGCTGTTGCCGCTGGTGCTGGCCCTTTCGGGCTGTCAGCTCATTCTGCTCGATCCCGCCGGATGGGTTGCCAATGAGGAACGCGATCTCCTGGTCGCCTCAACCGTATTGATGATGGTGATCATCGTTCCGGTGTTGGTGATGGCGATCTACATTCCATGGCGCTACCGCGATTCACGCAAGGCGACGGATGACTACGATCCGGAATTCGAGCACTCCAATCTGTTCGAAGCCTTTATCTGGGGCGTTCCGGTGATGATCGTGGTCGCGCTCGGCGCTTTGACCTGGGTCTATACCCACCGCCTCGACCCCTACAAGCCACTCGACCATATCGCGGGCGAGCCGCTGGAGGTCGAAGCCGTATCCCTCGACTGGAAGTGGCTGTTCATCTATCCCGAACAGAACATCGCGGTCGTCAACCAGTTCGTGGTGCCGACGGACCGTCCGGTCAATCTGCGCCTGACGTCTTCTTCGGTGATGAACACGTTCTCGGTTCCGGCTCTGGCGGGCATGATCTACACCATGGCCGGCATGGAAACGAAGCTTCACCTCGTCGCGGAGGACGCCGGCAAATATTACGGCCGTTCGGCAAATTATTCCGGTCCCGGCTTTGCCCATATGGATTTCGAGACCTTTGCGGTTTCGGAGGACGAGTTCAACAAGTGGGTAAACACGGTCAAGACCTCGACCTCCGAGCTGTCGGTCGATGCTTACCAGACGCTGCAGAAGCCGACGGTTGCCGATGGCGTTTCCTATTACAACGGCGTTGCCGACAATCTGTTCGAGAAGATCGTCGGTCTCTGCGTCGAGCCCGGCAAGGTCTGCATCGGCGACATGATGATGCAGGACATGATGGGCGGCGGCGGCAAGAAGGGAATCGAGACCAAGGATTCCTACGTGTATGACGAGTTCGCGCCAGGCGATGGTTTCGACCAGCACGCCTTCGAGGAAACGCTCCACGCCAATCCCGACGAGCCGACCAAGGGCCCGGTCAACGTCAAGAACCCCGACCAGACCGTCACGAACTTCGCCACCGGCGAAGGCGCGTCGAACGCTTCTGAATCCGTGAGGCAGTAATGAGATCTGAATTCTGGAATTTCATCTTCGGCAAGCTCACCTGGGCTGACATTCCCTACAATGTCATGATCCTGGATGTGACCTTTGCCGCAGTGGTAATTGCGGGTCTGACCGTCTTCGGGCTCATTACCTATCATCGCAAATGGGGCTATCTCTGGAGCGAGTGGTTTACCTCGGTCGACCACAAGAAGATCGGCGTGATGTATATCGTGCTGGCGCTGGTGATGCTGTTCCGCGGCTTTACCGATGCCTTCATGATGCGCACCCAGCAGGCGATCGCCGCCGGCGGCGCGCAGGGCTATCTGCCGCCGCACCACTTCGACCAGATCTTCACCGCCCACGGCACGGTCATGATCTTCTTCTTCGCCATGGCCTTCCTGGTCGGCGTGATGAATATCGCGATGCCGCTGCAGATCGGCGCGCGCGACGTTGCCTTTCCGTGGCTCAACAACTTCTCGTTCTGGATGACGGTGTCGGGCGCGATCCTGCTCAACGTCTCGCTGTTCATCGGTCTGCTCGGCCGCACCGGCTGGCTTGCCATGCCGCCGCTTTCGGGAATCGCATACTCGCCCGATGTGGGGGTCGACTATTACATATGGTCACTACAGATCGCGGGGATAGGCACGACGCTATCAGGCGTCAACATGATTGCGACGATCCTGAAGATGCGCGCGCCCGGCATGACGATGATGCGCATGCCTGTCTTCACCTGGACCACGCTCTGCGCGAACGTGCTGATCGTTGCAGCCTTCCCGGTCTTGACGGCGACGCTCGCCATGCTCGCGCTTGACCGCTATCTCGGCATGCACTTCTTCACCAACGACATGGGCGGCAACCCCATGATGTATGTGAACCTGATCTGGATCTGGGGCCACCCGGAAGTCTACATCCTGATCCTGCCCTGCTTCGGCATTTTCTCGGAAGTGGTCGCGACCTTCTCCGGCAAGCCGCTGTTCGGCTACCGCACGATGATCTACGCCACCGCCTGCATCATGGTGCTGTCCTTCGTTGTCTGGCTGCACCACTTCTTCACCATGGGATCCGGCGCCAGCGTCAATACCTTCTTCGGCATCTCCACCATGGTGATCTCCGTGCCGACGGGTGCCAAGATCTTCAACTGGCTGTTCACGATGTATCGCGGGCGGATCCGGTTCGAGACCCCGATGTACTGGACGGTGGGCTTCCTGATCACCTTCACCATCGGCGGCATGACCGGCGTCATGCTGGCGGTTCCGCCGGCAGACTTCCAGCTTCACAACACGCTGTTCCTGATTGCCCACTTCCACAATGTCATCATCGGCGGCGTGGTGTTCGGCCTGATGGCCGGTTACCAGTACTGGTGGCCGAAAGTGTTCGGCTTCAAGCTCGACGACAAGTGGGGCCGCCGTTCGTTCTGGTTCTGGTGCATCGGTTTCTACATTGCCTTCATGCCGCTCTACGTTCTCGGCCTGATGGGCGTGACCCGCCGTCTGCAGAGCTACACCGATACCGGATGGCAGATCTATTTCATCATCGCCTGCATCGGCATGCTGACGATCGGCTGCGGCATCGCCTGCACCGTGATCCAGCTCGTCGTCTCGATCCGGAACCGCGACAAGCTGAAATGCGGTCCCGATCCGTGGAATGCACGCACGCTGGAATGGGCCACCACCTCGCCGGTGGCGCCCTACAACTTCCCGACCGATTTCGAAGTCACCGGCCGTGATGCCTGGTGGCGGATGAAGAAGGAAGGCTTCCAGTGGCCGACCGACTACAAGCCGATCCACATGCCCAAGAATACCTGGGCCGGTATCGTGCCTGCCTTCTTCTGCCTCGCGCTCGGCTTCGGCCTGGTGTGGCACATGTGGTGGCTGGTGGTGCTGGGCTTCGTCGCCGCCATCGGCTCGATCATCTTCCACACCTTCAACTTCGAGCGTGATTACTACATTCCGGCCGAACAGGTCGCTCGCGACCAGGAAAAGGCCAAGGAGGCACTTGCATGACGATCGCTGATACGGGCGCAGATACGAGCGCGCATCACGACGACCACGCCCATCACGAGAGCCCGACGCAGCTTGGGTTCTGGATCTACCTGATGAGCGACTGCCTGATCTTCGGCACGCTGTTTGCGACCTATGCCGTGCTCGGCCGCTCCTATGCGGGCGGCCCGGCGCCGAACGATCTGTTCCACCTCTGGTTCGCGCTGGTGGAAACGGCGCTCCTGCTCCTGTCGTCGGTCACCTTCGGCATGGGCATGCTCCGGATGGATAAGGGCGACAAGTCCGGCCTGATGAAATGGCTGATGATCGCCGGCCTGTTCGCCATCGGCTTTCTGGTCATGGAAGTCTACGAATTCCACGACCTGATCTCCGAGGGTGCAACGCCGGACCGTTCGGCCTTCCTGTCGGCCTATTTCACGCTGGTCGGCACCCACGGCCTGCACGTGACCTTCGGCACGATCTGGCTGATCGTCCTGCTGTTCCAGCTTCGCAAGCGCGGCCTGAGCGAGCCGATGCGCCGCCGCACCGCAACGCTTTCGATGTTCTGGCACTTCCTCGACCTGATCTGGATCGGCGTGTTCTCGCTGGTCTATCTTACCGGAGCGATCCTATGAGCAGCGCTGAACACACTTCCCACGGCCATGGCAGCTTCAAGGGGCTGATGACCGGTTTCGTGCTGGCCGCGGTCCTGACCATCATTCCCTTCGGTCTGGTGATGGCCGGCGCCATCTCCTCGAAAGGCTTCCTGCTCTCGGTCGTGATGATCTGTGCCGCAGCCCAGATCCTGGTGCATCTGCGCTACTTCCTGCTTCTGAGCCCGCATCAGGAGCATGGATGGACCATGGCGTCTTCGCTTCTGGCGCTGATCCTGCTTCTGATCGTGCTCGCCGGTTCGCTCTGGGTCATGCACAACATGAACGCCTACATGATGCCGCTGCCCGATAGCGGGTTCACCTATCTCGATGATGGCACCATCGTCTGCGCCACGCCGGAGATTGCCCAGCAGCTGCGCGATGCCGGCGTCACCGGCAACATCATCGTGCAGGGCCAGCAGTAAGGCTTTCGCCGCCCGCGCTCAGGCGCGGGCGGTTCTCGCCGGAGCCTCAGTTCCGGCAATTCCCCGGCAGGGCTTGCGAGGTCCGGCCGATGGTCCGGCAGGTGATCCGCGAGGCAGGCTGTGAGACCTCCGCGCGCCTCCTTTCCGCTCCTTTACAATGTTTTGTAAGAATGTCGTTTTCCAGGAACGACCGGTCCGAAAGGCCCGCGATGATGACCGCCAGCAAGAAATTCCTCTCCCTCACGATCGCAACGGCGATCCTGTTTTCCGTGTTTGCGGGTCTCGGCACCTGGCAGGTGTTCCGGCTGCAGTGGAAGCGGGCGCTGATCGAAGCCGTCGACCAGCGGGTGGAGGCGCCGGTGGTCGCAGCGCCGACCTTCGACACGCAGGTGACGCAGGCGGATGATGCCTATCGCCATGTGGCGGTGACGGGCACCTATTTCGAGGCGGCGCAGACGCTGATCTATTATTCCACCCAGCTCGGACCGGGCTATTTCGTGATGACCCCGCTGATGCGCGACGATGGCAGCTATGTGCTGATCAATCGCGGCTTCGTGCCGGAGGGCCGCGAAGGCGATCCATCGCTCTATCCGGCGCCGAAGGGCGCGGTCACCGTCGAGGGCCTTCTGCGCATGCCGGAAGGAAAGGGCTGGCTGTTTTCGCGCGCCAATGATCCGGCAGCGGGCAAGTGGTACCGGCGCGACGTGGCCTCGATCATGCGCACCAAGGGTCTGGTGCCCTATGCGCCCTATTTCATCGATGCATCGGCGGGCAGCAATCCGAGCGCGCTCCCGATCGGCGGTCTGACGGTGGTGAAGTTCCGCAATGCGCATCTGAGCTATGCCATCACCTGGTTTGTCATGGCCTTCGGCACGCTTGCGCTCTATGTCTTCGTGCTGCGACAGGAGGGTCGTCCGCCATCGGACGATGATGACTAGCGCATCGGCCTGTAAATCAGGTTCTTTTTGCGGAAAGCACGATGCGTGGATCTGACAGCCCGGAGCATCCCTCTGCCTCCGGACAGGCGGGCAGTCCTTCAGGCAGGGCTTGCTGACGACTGTCAATTCGGCCGCCGCGGTTTTCTTATCCCCAGAAAATCGTTCCGAAGCGTGTGCTTGTGGATAGCGGGCAGAACTGGCTCTTGAGTTCCGGTTCAACTGCAGATTGGTAGTGCGCAACCGCCCTCAGCAGGCATGATTCGGGCTCAGTCACAATCGTGCCGACCGATTCGTTTTGTCCCAACCTCCTGTTTGCGTGTACCGGCGTTCAGCGTTTCGGCAATCTTTTTTTCACCATAATTGTGGAAATTAGCGAAGCTGAATTCTATATATTGACGGTTGGGTCGTTTCAGGTAGCATATATAGTGTTGATGAAGGGTCTGACGATTCGCATGGATGCGCGACAGAGCGTTTCCAAATCTGGTTTCACAAGTGGTTTCAAGCGTTTGGAGCGCATTTTTGCGCATGAATGTTGCCGCCTTGTGAAGGCTAAAAACATTGCGGTTTCAGACGCTTCGGAGGCATTGCTGAGAAGGGGTGATGTGAGCCTGGTACAACCGGCCGTCATCTCCGGCCGTGTCGCTTGCATCAGGCGACGTGCGGCCGATCGGAAAGAGGCAGGCACTTCCAGTTTCTGAGGTGCGCGCGTCTTTCCAGGATGCGCAAGACGATGGTGTCGGCGGAAACCGGCGACGCTTCGACAGACATGAATATACGAGGATAGAAATGAAGATCACCGTCTACTCCAAACCGGCTTGCGTACAGTGCAATGCGACCACCCGTGCGCTGGAGCGCAAGGGCCTCGATTATGAAGTCGTCGACGTTTCCGCCGACAACGAAGCCTATGACCACGTCGTCGGCATGGGCTATCGCCAGGTTCCCGTCGTGGTCGCCGGCGAGCAGCACTGGTCGGGCTTCCGTCCGGACATGATCGGCGCGCTCGCCTGAGAGCGGGCCTGCGGCATCGCGCCGCAACGAATAGTGTGGAAGCGGCGATGAGCGGCGCTTCCCGATGCTGAAGATGGCGCGCCATTTGGCGCGCATTTCATGTGAGGAGCGCAGATCGCGCTTTCGTTGAGGGGATGGCGGGCATGCTCGTCTATTATTCCAGCGCCACGGGCAACACCCATCGTTTCGTGTCCAAGACCGGGCTTCCAGCCAAGCGTCTCGGCCCACAGGGCGACACGAAGAAGGTGGACGAACCCTATGTGCTGGTGGTGCCAACCTATGCCGGCGGCGACGGCAAGGGTGCCGTGCCGAAGCCGGTGATCCAGTTTCTCAACGATCCGGAAAACAGGGCGCTGATTCGCGGCGTCATTGCTGCCGGAAATACCAATTTTGGAAATACATACGGCATTGCCGGCGACATCATCGCGGCCAAATGCAAGGTACCGTACCTCTATCGTTTCGAACTGCTCGGCACGGAAGAGGATGTCACCAACGTCAGACAGGGACTGGAAGAGTTTTGGAAACGGCAGAATTGACAATGGCCACACGCGCCGAAGAAGAAACCGTGCTCGACAAGGCCGCAGCCAAGACCAAGGCGGCATCGGTCGATTATCACGCGCTCAACGCCATGCTCAATCTCTATGACGAGAAGGGGCATATCCAGTTCGACAAAGATCGGCTTGCGGCCAAGCAGTACTTCCTGCAGCACGTCAACCAGAACACCGTGTTTTTCCATAACCTACGGGAAAAGCTCGATTATCTGGTTGATGAGGGCTATTACGAGCAGGAGGTTCTGGACCAGTATGCGTTCAATTTCGTGCGCGATCTCTGGGATCATGCCTTCTCCAAGAAGTTCCGGTTCCAGACCTTCCTCGGTGCCTTCAAATATTACACCGCCTATACGCTGAAGACCTTCGACGGCAAACGCTATCTGGAGCGCTACGAAGATCGCGTCTGCATGGTCGCGCTCGCGCTTGCCAAGGGCGATGAGGCGCTTGCGACCGCGCTGGTGGATGAAATCATCGCCGGCCGTTTCCAGCCCGCAACCCCGACCTTCCTGAACGCCGGCAAGAAGAGCCGCGGCGAGCTCGTCTCCTGCTTCCTGCTGCGCGTCGAAGACAATATGGAAAGTATCGGCCGGTCGATCAATTCGGCGCTGCAGCTTTCGAAGCGCGGCGGCGGCGTGGCGCTTTCGCTGACCAATATCCGCGAGCATGGCGCGCCGATCAAGAAGATCGAGAACCAGTCCTCGGGCGTGATCCCGGTGATGAAGCTGTTGGAAGACAGTTTCTCCTACGCCAACCAGCTTGGCGCGCGCCAGGGTGCAGGGGCGGTCTATCTCAACGCCCATCACCCGGACATCATGCGCTTCCTCGATACCAAGCGCGAAAATGCCGACGAGAAGATCCGCATCAAGACCTT
Source organism: Martelella limonii (assembly GCF_013344475.1). Lineage (GTDB taxonomy): Bacteria > Pseudomonadota > Alphaproteobacteria > Rhizobiales > Rhizobiaceae > Martelella > Martelella limonii. Next base: position 57,299 of record NZ_JABUOU010000012.1, read on the forward strand.
GTCGCTCGGCGTCGTGATCCCGGACATCACCTTCGAACTCGCCAAGAACAACGAGGACATGTACCTGTTCTCGCCTTATGACGTGGAGCGCGTCTACGGCAAGGCGATGACCGAGGTCGAGATTTCGAAGCACTATCGCGAGATGGTCGACAACCCGGAAATCCGCAAGAAGAAGATCAATGCCCGCGCCTTCTTCCAGACACTGGCCGAGCTGCAGTTCGAAAGCGGCTACCCCTATATCCTGTTCGAGGATACGGCCAACCGCGCCAATCCGGTCGCCGGCCGCATCTCGATGAGCAATCTCTGCTCGGAAATCCTGCAGGTTTCGGAAGCCAGCGAGTTCAACGAAGACCTGTCCTACGCCCATATGGGCAAGGATATCTCGTGCAATCTCGGCTCGATGAACATCGCCATGGCGATGGATTCTTCCGATTTCGGCCGCACCGTCGATACCGCGATCCGCGCGCTGACGGCGGTTTCCGACATGAGCCACATCTCCTCCGTGCCCTCCATCGAAAAGGGCAATGACGAGAGCCATGCCATCGGCCTCGGCCAGATGAACCTGCACGGCTATCTGGCGCGCGAACGCATCTTCTACGGTTCGGAAGAAGGCGTCGATTTCACCAACATGTATTTCTACGCCGTGACCTATCACGCGCTGAAGGCCTCGAACCGGATTGCGGTCGAGCGCGGCGTGAGCTTTGCCGGTTTCGAGAAATCGAAATATGCAAGCGGCGAATATTTCGACAAATACACCGAACAGGAATGGGTGCCTGCAACCGAGCGCGTGCGCGAGCTGTTCGAAGAGGCCGGCATCACGCTGCCGACGCAGGAAGATTGGCTGGAACTGAAGAAGGCGGTGATGGAAGGCGGGCTCTACAACCGCAACCTCCAGGCCGTGCCGCCGACCGGCTCGATCTCCTACATCAACAACGCCACCGCCTCGATCCATCCGATCGTCTCGAAGATCGAGATCCGCAAGGAAGGCAAGATCGGCCGCGTCTACTACCCGGCGCCGTTCATGAACAATGATAATCTCCAGTATTATCAGGACGCTTATGAAATCGGTCCGGAAAAGATCATCGACACCTATGCGGCGGCCACCCAGCATGTCGACCAGGGCCTGTCGCTGACGCTGTTCTTCCGCGACACCGCCACCACACGCGATGTCAACAAGGCGCAGATCTACGCCTGGAAGAAGGGCATCAAGACCATCTATTACATCCGTCTTCGGCAGATGGCGCTTTCGGGCACCGAGGTCGAAGGCTGCGTATCCTGCAGCCTGTGATGAGGGGAAGAAATACCATGAACATGCAGAAGAAACCCGTCATCGCCGTGCCGCGCGCCGTCAACTGGAACCGTGTCGAGGACGAGAAGGACCTTGAGGTCTGGAATCGTCTTACCGGCAATTTCTGGCTTCCGGAAAAGGTGCCGCTGTCGAACGACATTCCGTCCTGGTCGACGCTGAAGGAGATCGAACAGCAGCTCACCATCCGCGTCTTCACCGGTCTGACGCTGCTTGACACGATCCAGAACACGGTCGGCGCAGTGACGCTGATGCCGGATGCCGTAACGCCCCATGAGGAAGCCGTTCTGTCGAACATCTCCTTCATGGAAGCGGTGCACGCGCGCTCCTATTCCTCGATCTTCTCCACGCTCTGCTCGATGGCGGAAGTCGACGATGCCTATCGCTGGTCGGAAGAAAACGCTTTCCTCCAGGAAAAGTCGCGTCTGGTGCTGCAGGAATACCGCGCTACCGATCCGCTCAGGAAGAAGGTCGCCAGCGTCTTCCTCGAAAGCTTCCTGTTCTATTCGGGCTTCTATCTGCCGATGTACTGGTCGAGCCGCGCCAAGCTCACCAATACCGCCGACCTGATCCGCCTGATCATCCGCGACGAGGCGGTGCACGGCTATTACATCGGCTACAAGTTCCAGCAGGGCCTGAAGAAGGTTTCTGAAGAAGAGCGCGAGGCGATCAAGGATTTTGCCTTTGGCCTGCTGTTCGAACTCTATGAGATCGAGGCGAAATATACCGAATCGCTCTATGACGCGGTCGGCCTGACCGAGGATGTGAAGGCGTTCCTGCATTACAATGCCAACAAGGCGCTGATGAACCTCGGCTACGAGGCGCTGTTTCCGCCGGAAGCCTGCAAGGTCAACCCGGCGATCCTTTCGGCCCTGTCGCCGAATGCCGACGAGAACCATGACTTCTTCTCCGGCTCCGGCTCGTCCTATGTCATCGGCAAGGCGATTGCGACCGAAGATGACGACTGGGATTTCTGATACGTCCCGTTCAATGTAGATCATAGAAAGGCGGCCTCTGGCCGCCTTTCGTGTTCTGTCGATCGCCGTGTTGCGCCGGTTCGGCCCCGCGGCTGGCAAATGGCCGCAGACGGCTCTCCGGCTTTCATCAGCGCCAAAAAGAAAAGCCGCCTGAAAGATCAGGCGGCGCTTCAATTCATTCACTCTGTGCGTCGGGCCCTGCCGCCGCCCATACTCAGCGATTGGCAAGCTGCATGCTCGCGTCCTTCTCGAGGCTCGGAACGGCGACGATGTAATCGACCTTGCCGGCCTTCCAGGCCTTCAGGAACTTGTAATAGTCCTTGAACACCAGGCATCCGTGGGAATCGCCCGGATTGCGCAGCATGTAGGTGTGGGCAAGAATGCCGGTCCGACCCAGCGGATTGGTGCCGTCGACCGAGGTCATTCTGAGCGCTGGCACGCCATGGAACAGGGATTCCCGCATGGTCAGCTTGTAGGTCGCGGCCGGCACGGCGCCTGCCATCTTCACATGGGTGTTTTTCGGGTCGTCACGATATTTGCCCTTGCCGGAATGGGCTTCCATCACCTCGCCATCTGGCATGTAGACCTTGGCGGCGGAAATGTCATAGACGGCAACCTTCTTGGTGCGCTCGGGAACATCGCCCATGATGCCGTCGAGGCCGTCATTGCCGAAGGATGCGTAGGCGAGCTTCATGGCAGCCGGCCGTTTGGCGGGAACCGGAATTTCGCCAGGGGCCATCCGTGCGGAATCGGCGCCCTGGAGAACGAGCTTGAAGGCGTCGTCGGCCGAGGCCTTGGGGGCGCCCTGCTGAAGAGCCGCGACCGCAGTCGGCGCCGGCTGGGCCGGTGTCGGAACCGCGGCAGGCGTCATGGACGCGACAGGATTCGATGCGGTGCTGGACGCCGACACTGCCCTCGGGGCAAGTTCAGGCGGCACGCCGGCAAGAGCCAGCTCGACTGGCGCATTGTCCGCAATCTGCCTGCCCACCAGCGCCCGCTGGATATTGTCGAGCGCCGTGCGCCCTGCCTGCTTCACCCGGTCCGTCAGATAGGCCTGGCGGACATCATCCGCATTGAGGTCGGACCCGGCGCGGCTTTGTCCGTTCCTGGCAGCCACAAGCCGCTTTTCCTTCGCGCTTTGCGCGCGCTGGAGCGTCTTGAAGGCCGGGTTCACGGTCAGGCTTATGCCCCGCGAGGAGGCAAGCTCAGGTTTGGAAACCGTCGCCGACAGGATCGGCGAGGAGGCTATGATAATGATCGCACCGCCCGCAAAGGCAATCATTGCGCCTGTGGCGACAAGGCGCAGCAAGCCGCTGTTGCGATCACGCCCGGGGCGGGATTTCGAATTCTTGATCGACGTCACGAAACACACTTCCTACGCAAAACTCAAAGACGGTGTGACAGGTGCCAGACCAAAAAATACTGCGCGCAGGGTAAATTTTTCATTACTGCCGGAACCAGACCGGGGGGCATCCGCGTTAAAACCTTGCGTCAAAAAGAGCATTCGTCCGATGTCACAAGGGGCAGAGAGGCGGAAATAAAATTCGCGTGGCGGCATGAAGAGCGATCCTGTGGGCTGAAGTGGCCTTCTCGGTTCTGGGTGTATTGACCTTGACGTCTGCGTCAAAAGGCATGTCCGACTGATCCCTGAAAGGGGAGCGTCTCATGGCTGATAAAACGTTAAAATGAGGAGAGGATGGGGCAAGGTGGCGATCTTTCCATGATCGGCGCCGGTTTTCTGGGTTCCGCAACAGCCAGAACCGTCCCGCGACACCGCGCCAAGGGCTTGCGGACCAGCCCGGAATATTGTCAAACTCTGATTTTCCGATGACGCTGGCGCCGTATTCCTGACGGCAGCGGTGACCGTTCCTTCCGGCGCCGCGGGACGCCGGTGTCCAGATCAGAATGCGGTGGGGCGATCTTGATCGAACATTTTCATCTCGTGGCGACGCTCGCGATCATTGTCCTGGTCGTCGGCCTCTATTCGATCGACCGGTTCTCGATCGAAGCGGTATCGCTTGCCGCGCTCGGCATTCTTCTCGTGCTGTTCGGCACATTTCCGTTCACGATGGCTGATGGCAAGACCTTGCCGATCGAGGATCTGCTTGCAGGCTTTTCCTCGCCGGCGCTCGTCACGGTCATTGCGCTTCTGATCGTTGGAAAGGGGCTGTTTGCGACCGACGCGCTGGAGGGGCTGACCAACCGCATCGGCAGGTTTTACGGTTCCAATCCCCGGCTTCTGGTCATCCTCATCCTGGCTACCTGCGGCATGACCTCGGCATTTCTCAACAATACGCCGGTGGTGGTGATCTTCATTCCGGTGCTCGCCTCGATCGCCGCCCGTTTCCGGCTGCCGCCCTACCAGATCTTCATGCCGCTTTCCTTCATCACCATCCTTGGCGGGATGACCACGATGCTCGGCTCGTCGACAAACCTGATCGCCGCCGGGATCGCGGCGCGCGAAGGCGTGACGATGGGCTTTTTCGACATTACCGGCATGGGGGTCATTCTGGCCCTTGCAGGCTCGGTATACGTGCTGTTCGTGATGCCGCGGATCTTCACCCAGGCAAGTTCGGAAAAGAGGTTCGAACAGGAAACCGCCGGCACCCAGTTTCTGGGAGAAGTGGTCTTGCTGGAGCAAAGCCGGTTCAATGGCGAAAGCGCGCGGTCCGGCTTCTTCCCGTCGCTCGCTCCGATGGCGCTGCATGCGCTGATCCGCGACGACCAGATCCTGCTTCCGCCCTATGAAGACGGCGTGACCTTGCGGCCCGGCGATCGCCTGCAGATGACGGGAACGCGCAAGGGCTTCATGGATCTCATCGCCAAGGGCGAGATCCGGTTGACGGCGGCGCCGGACGGCTCCACGCCCGCCGTCGAGCGTCGCGCTGGCGCGCATTATCATCTGGCCGAGGCCGTCGTCGCGCCGGGTTCCCTGTTCGAGGGGCGCACGGTCCGCTTCAGCGGCATCCAGCAGCGCTTCAACGTCAATATTTTCGGCGTGCGCCGCAAGAGCCGGATGGCCCGTTCGCCGCTGTCGCAACTGCGCTTCGAGGCGGGCGACACGCTGCTGATCGGTGGGCGCGAAGAGGATTTCCGGGCGATGCGCGGCAATCACGACATCCTGCTTCTGGAACATTCGGCCGAAAGCGTGCCGCCGCGCAACAAGGCGCTGGTGGCGAGCGCGATCTTTGCGGCCATCGTGGTGCTGTCGGCGACGGGGATTTCGCCGATGGTGGTGAATGCGGTCACCGGCGCGCTGTTGATGATCCTGTTCGGCTGCCTCACGCTGCAGCAGGCGGCCCGCGCCTTCGACCGCCAGATCTTCCTGCTTGTCGGCGCCTCGATCGCGATGGCGACCGCACTTCAGGCAACCGGCGGCGCGCAATTGATCGCGGAGGGCATCGTCGGGCTTGGCGGTGGCGCCTCGGCCTCGGTGATGATCGTGCTGCTCTTCATCGGCGTTTCGCTCCTGACCAACGTGCTTTCCAACAATGCGGCGGTGGCGCTGTTCATTCCGATCGGAATTTCGATGGCGCACCAGATCGGCGCACCTCCGGAAGCCTTTGCCGCGGCCGTCATCTATTCCGCCAACTGCTCCTTCGCGACGCCGATCGGCTACCAGACCAATCTGATGGTCATGGGACCGGGGCATTACAGTTTCGGCGATTTCATCCGCGCCGGCGTGCCGCTGATCGTGCTGCTGACCGTGGTCTTCGCGCTTGTCGCGCCCTGGTATTACGGGCTTTGAGCGACAGGATCGCGGCCGGGTTTCAGTTGACGCTTGCCCAATCGGCTGACTTGCAGATCAACTTTCCAAGAACGCAGCCGCGCGTGCGCATCGTCTCGCCGCCGAGCGTGATCGACATGCTGTAGGTCATGCCGCGGCGTACATCCTTTGCCCGGCCCTCGAAGCGGGTGGGCGCTACCGGATCGATGTCCATCACCAGTTGATCGCCGACGCGCTCAAGCGGTGTGCCGGGGCGGACCCAAATATTGGTGGCGCAGAAATTGTCGCCGCAGCGTTCGACTTTCACGCGCGCCTTGCCGTCGCCGCGTGCCCAGACCCCTTCGAGATCGTTGGCGATGGCGGCGGATGAGGCTGTCAAAAGGCCGAGACCGGCCAGCAGAAACCGTGATTGCATCATGATCATCTCTCCTTTCCCCGTTCGAAAACGGAATAGACGAGCGAATGGATCAAAAAAAATGGTGCCGCTCAGGCAGCGTGGTAATCGAGCCCGATATCGAGCACCGGAGCGGAATGGGTCAGCCAGCCGATCGAGATCAGGTCGACGCCTGCGCTCGCAACCGCGCCCGCCGTCTCCGGCGTGATGCCGCCGGACGCTTCCGTGATCGCGCGGCCGGCGACGATCTCGACAGCCTCGCGCAGGGTCTGAGGCGACATGTTGTCGAGCAGAACCGCATCCGCCCCTTCCGCCATTGCCTCGCGGAGCTGGTCAAGCGTGTCGACTTCGATCTCGATCTTGACCATGTGGCCGGCGTGTTCTCTGGCGGCCTGAAGCGCCGGCCGTATGCCGCCTGCAATCGCGATGTGGTTGTCCTTGATCAGCACCGCATCGGCGAGCGAGAACCGGTGATTGCCGCCGCCGCCCGCCTTCACGGCATATTTCTCGAGCGCCCGAAGCCCCGGTGTCGTCTTGCGGGTGCAGACAATCTGAGCCTTCGTTCCGGTGACCGCCGCGACCACCTCGGCCGTGACAGTGGCGATGCCGGAAAGATGCCCGAGGAAATTGAGCGCCGTGCGCTCGCCGGTCAGCAACGCCCGCGACGGGCCGGTAACGGTGGCGACGATATCGCCCGCGTCAACTCTGCCGCCATCTTCCACATGCCGTGTCATGACGATTGACGGATCGACCAGGGTGAAGCCGAGTTCGGCGGCATCGAGGCCGGCGATCACGCCGGGCCTGCGCGCCGCCATGACCACGGTGGAGCGGTGGCCCGCAGGGATCACGGCATTGGCGGTGATATCTCCGGCAAGGCCGAGGTCCTCCTCAAGGGCGCGGCGCACGGCGGGTTCGATGATGAGACGCGGCAGCATGGTGTTCTCCATCTTTGCTCAGGCGATTTCGGCAAGCGCAGGCATGGATAGGGCGCGGGCATGGGCGAGCACCGCATCGAGCGTCATGGCGCGTCGCCTGCTGTCTTCCGATTTCAGCGGGAAGTCGGTGCGGGCATGGCCGCCGCGCGATTCCTCTCTCAGCATTGCGAAAACCGCAACCGAGAGCGCAACAATGGCCGGATCCGCGTCGGCCCCGTCTCCTGCCGCAAGCGGCAGCAGCTGAGCAATCGCCTCCCTCAGGCCGTCATGGTTGCGGGTGACGCCGAGCGATGCGGAGACGATCTGGCGCACGCGCTCAAGCCGCGGGGCCAGGGGGAACGCTGCTTCGGGCAGCGTCACGGGCGCCGGGGCAGGGGTGGCGGCAATGTCCGTTGCGGCGGCAAGGCCGGTGACGGCCGCTTCCAGCAGCGAGTTGCTGGCAAGGCGGTTTGCGCCGTGAAGGCCGGTCGCAGCACATTCGCCAACCGCATAAAGTCCTTCGAGCGCGGTGCGGCCTGCCGCATCGGCTGCAACCCCGCCCATGTGATAGTGCTCGGCCGGGCGCACCGGAATGAGATCCGTCGCAGGGTCGATCCCCGCGCGGGCGCAGATTTCGGAAATGCCGGGAAAGCGGCTTTCGAAACGGCTGCCGAGGGCCGCCCGGGCGTCGAGAAACACGGCTCCGCCACGGGCGATCTCGGCGGCGATGGCGCGCGCGACGATATCGCGCGGCGCAAGTTCCGCGCCCGGCGTTCCGGCGAGAAAGCGCTCGCCGCGCGCATTGACCAGCACCGCGCCGTCGCCGCGCACCGCCTCGCTGATCAGCGGCAGTGGGCGGATCTCGGTCTTCAAGGCCGTCGGGTGAAACTGCACGAATTCCATGTCGGCAAGCAATGCACCCGCGCGCGCGGCAAGCATCACGCCCTGGCCGAAATTGCCGGCGGGATTGGTCGAAGCGGCGTAGAGCCCGCCAATGCCGCCGGTTGCGAGCACCACGCGGGAGGCTGAAAGCCGGAACGGATGGCCGTCCCTGGCGCAAAGCAGGCCGCAGACCCTGCCGTCCGCCACCAGCAGCCGGCGGACCTCTACGCCCGTGAAAGCCTTGATGGATGGCGTGGCTGCGACGGCCGCCGAAAGTGCTGCGATCACCGCCGCCCCGGTCGCATCGCCACCGGCATGGATGATGCGGCGGCGCTGATGCGCGGCCTCGAGCCCGAAGGCGAGGCCGCCAGCTGCATCCCTGTCGAAACGCACGCCGTGGCGCTCCAAGAAGGCGATCGCCTCGGGTGTCGCCGACAGGATCGCCTCGGCCGCCGCCGCATCGCAGAGCCCGTCGCCGGCGGAAAGCGTATCTTCGAGGTGGAGACCGGCATCGTCATCCGGTCCAAGGGCTGCGGCAATGCCGCCCTGTGCCCAGCCGGTGGAGGTCTCGGCGCCGAGCGCGGCCTTCGTCACCAGCACGACAGGCATCGGCGCCAGCGCGAGCGCCGTCACCAGCCCGCCAATGCCGGAACCGACGATGGCGACCGGGGCGTTCATACGCTCAGCATCCGCTCGACGGCGCGGCGTGCGTCATCGGCAATCGCGGGGTCGATCGTTACCTCGTGGCGCATGCCCTCCAGCGCCTCCCGGATATTGGCAAGCGTGATCCGCTTCATGTGCGGGCAGAGATTGCAGGGGCGCACGAAATTCACGTCCGGATGGTTGACCGCGACATTGTCGCTCATCGAACATTCCGTCAAAAGCACCACGCGGCCGGGCTTGGTGTCGCGGACATAGTCCGACATGCCGGCGGTGGAGCCCGCGAAATCGGCCTCGGCGACCACCTCCGGCGGGCATTCCGGATGGGCGATGATGGTGACGCCCGGAAAGGCATCGCGCATCTCGCGCACATCCTCGGCGGTGAACAGCTCGTGGACCTCGCAATGGCCGTGCCAGGCGATCAGCTCGACATCGGTCTCGCGGGCGACATTGCGGGCGAGATATTCGTCCGGCAGCATCAGTACCTTCGGCACGCCGAGCGATTCCACCACGCGCTTGGCATTGCCCGAGGTGCAGCAGATGTCGGAGGCGGCCTTCACGGCGGCCGAGGTGTTGACATAGGTGACCACCGGCACGCCGGGATGAGCCTGCCGCATCAGCGCGATGTCTTCCGGCGTGATCGAATCCGCGAGCGAGCAGCCGGCCGCCATGTCCGGGATCAGCACCGTCTTTTCCGGGTTCAGCAGCTTCGCGGTCTCGGCCATGAAGTGGACGCCTGCGAGCACGATCACATCGGCATCGACCCGCGTCGCCTCGCGCGCCAGCGCCAGGCTATCGCCGACGATATCGGCCACGCCATGGAAGATTTCGGGCGTCTGGTAATTATGCGCGAGGATAACGGCGTTTCGCTCCCGCTTCAGCCGGTGGATCGCTTCGATATCGTCAGAAAAGCTCAGCCATTCCGCTTTCGGAATGACATGGGATACGCGGTCATAGAGGCTTGCTGCGGAAAATGGCGCATTCATCGGCTGTCTCCTCGTTGCGGCCCGGCGCGGGTGAATCGGGGAAACCGCGCCGGGCCTGCCAGGGAGGCGTTGGGGCGACCTCGGCCTGGTATAATAATACTCATATTGAGTATATCAATGTCGGCAGAGATAGTGCGTTATTGACGAGGAGTCAAGAACGCGCGATCGGGAGTTTCGAAACGGTCAGTGCCCGCTCTTCGAGGATGGCATGGCGATAGCGGTAGAGCTTGGCGGGACGGCCGCCGGCCTCGCCGGAAACCTCTCCGGTTTCCTCGATCAGGTTCTGCTGATCGATCTGACGGCGGAAATTCGGCTTGTGCAGTTTCAGTCCGGCCAGTGCCTCGACGCATTTCTGCAGCTGCAGCAGCGTAAAGCTTTCGGGCATCAGTTCGAAGATCACCGGGCGATACTTGATCTTGGCGCGCAGGCGGGCGATCGCCGTGGCGAGGATACGGCGATGATCGGCGGCCATCGGCTTGCCGAACCAGAAGGCGGGCGTCTGGCCTGCCTCGGCGATCAGGCCGGCCTCATACATCAGCTCGAAGCGCTGCAGCACCAGCTCCTCGTTCCAGGCCATGTCGTTCATGCCGAATGCGAAGTCGATGCGGTGCCGGCGCTCGGCCCGGCCGGGCCGCTCGCTCATGGCCCATTGCGCCATCATCTCGCTGACCCGCTCGAGAATGTCGGGCCGTCCCTCGCGCAGATCCTCCCACGGGAAATAGGTGTACCAGTCCTTCCACAGCGGCCCAAAGGCGCCGGGCGCGGGTTGTTCCCGCACAAGGCCGAGATAGCTGATCGAAATCGTGTGTTCGCCATTGTCGTCGAACCCGCGGTCGCGGTCCGCAAACGTGTAGAGCTGCTCCAGATAGCCGACCGGATGGCCGGTCTGGCTCTCGATCCAGGATCTGAGCCCGCCCTGGAGCGTGCGGTGGCCGCTTTCGAACGGTCCGGATGGGAGGGCGGCCCCCATGCGCACCGTCATGACCCGGGGCGCATCATTGGTGAGCGCTGCCAGGACGGCAATCAGTTCGGCATGGGTGCGGGCGTCGGTCACGGCAGCTCCGGAAACAGGGGCGGTGTTGGGCTCCATTACGCGATATCACGCTGCCGCGACAGCGGGTCCTCTCAGACTTTAGCATGATAGGCAGACATGGCACGCCCGGTAAGTTCGCCTGTGGATAGTAATTTTCGCAAAGTTTTTATAGTTTTTGCGAAACAGGATTGCAGGGTTGGGCGTCAAGTCTTTGCAAGAATAACATTCTTCTTAAAAGACAAGGATTTCATGCCCTTGCTATTTTGGTGGACGTCCCTCGGTTGTGTTTTTTGATTGCACGGTCAAAAAAAAGCGATAGTCTCGCCACACGTATGTCTGCTGCGGTTGGGCGCAGACAGGCATGCACTATGGACCGGGTCAAAGCCGAAGGGCTCCGGAAGATATAGTCTAATGCCGGCACTGCGGCCGGCACATTGAACCACAAGGGGAAAATGATGAAAAACCTGAAGACCATGGCGCTCGCCACGAGCGTTTTCGTCGCGTTGGGCGGTGCCGCCAGCGCCAAGACACTTGTCTATTGCTCGGAAGGCTCGCCGGCAGGCTTCGATCCGTCTGCCTATACCGCTGGAACCGATTTCGACGCCTCTTCGCGCACCGTCTTCAACCGTCTCCTCGAGTTCAAGCACGGCTCGACAGAAACCGAACCGGGTCTTGCCGAAAGCTACGACGTATCCGACGACGGCCTGGAATACACCTTCCACATCCGTCCGGGCGTCAAGTTCCAGACCACCGATTACTTTACCCCGACGCGCGAGCTGAACGCCGATGACGTCGTGTTCTCGTTCGAGCGCCAGCTCGACAAGGAGAATGAGTGGTACGCCTATGTTCCCGGCCTGTCCTGGGAATATTTCGACGCGATGGGCTTTCCGGGCCTGATCGAAAGCATCGAGAAGGTGGACGACATGACCGTCAAGTTCACCCTCACCCATCCGGAAGCGCCGTTCGTTGCCGACCTCGCCATGGACTTCGCCTCGATCGTCTCCAAGGAATATGCCGATCAGCTGGCAGCTGCCGGCACCAAGGAGCAGTTCAACCAGAAGCCCGTCGGCACTGGCCCGTTCACCTTCGTCGCCTACCAGCAGGACGCCGTGATCCGCTACAAGGCCTTCCCGGATTACTGGAACGGCGGCAAGCAGCCGATCGACGACCTCGTCTTCGCCATCACCACCGATCCTTCGGTGCGCGTGCAGAAGCTGCAGGCCGGCGAATGCCATATCATGCCCTATCCGTCGCCCGCCGACATCGCCGATCTGAAGGCCAACGACAAGCTGAAGGTCGAGCAGAGCGCCGGCCTCAACATCGGCTATCTTGCCTACAACACCACCCAGCCGCCCTTTGACAAGGCCGAGGTCCGCAAGGCTCTCAACATGGCCATCAACAAGGAGGCGATCATCGACGCCGTGTTCCAGGGCACCGGCCAGGTCGCCAAGAACCCGATCCCGCCGACGATGTGGTCCTACAATGACAGCATCAAGGACGATCCCTACGATCCGGAAGCGGCCAAGAAGATGCTGGAAGATGCAGGCGTCAAGGACCTGTCGATGAAGATCTGGGCGATGCCGGTTCAGCGTCCGTATAACCCGAACGCCCGCCGCATGGCCGAACTGATGCAGGCAGACTTTGCCAAGGTCGGCGTCAATGTCGAGATCGTCTCCTACGAGTGGGGCGAGTACCTCTCGCGGGCCAGCGACAAGGATCACGACGGCGCAATCCTGCTCGGCTGGACCGGCGACAACGGCGATCCGGACAACTTCCTCGCGACGCTGCTTGGCTGCGATGCCGTCGGCACCAACTCCAACGTCGCGGAATTCTGCTATCAGCCCTATGAGGACCTGATCCAGAAGGCCAAGGTCACCTCCGACCAGGCAGAGCGCACCAAGCTCTACGAAGAGGCCCAGGTCATCTTCAAGGAACAGGCGCCGTGGGCCACGATCGCGCACTCGACCGTCACCGTTCCGATGGCGGCAAGCGTCGAGAACTTCGTGATCGACCCGCTCGGCTACCACCGCTTCGATGGCGTCGATCTCGCCGACTAAGGCTTTAGACAGCGAAGAGGGCCGCCAACCGGCCCTCTTCCATTCCGGGACACTTCCATGATCAAATTCGTTCTCGGCAAGCTCCTGCTGATCGTGCCGACCTTTATCGGCATCACCATCGTCGCTTTCGGCTTCGTCCGCGTGCTGCCGGGCGATCCCATTCTGCTGATGGCCGGTGAGCATGGCATCAGCCCCGAGCGCTATGCCGCATTGCGGGCACAGTTCGGGTATGACCAGCCGATCATCCTCCAGTATTTCGACTATGTCTGGCAATTGCTGCATGGCAATTTCGGCATTTCGCTTTCCACCAAGACGCCGGTTCTGACGGAGTTTCTGGCGCGCTTTCCCGCGACGGCCGAACTCTCGATCTGCGCCATGATCCTTGCGATTGCCATCGGCCTTCCCGCCGGCGTCCTCGCCGCTGTCAAGCGCGGCTCGGTATTCGACCAGGCGGCCATGGGCGTCGCGCTCACCGGCTATTCGATGCCGATCTTCTGGTGGGGCCTGCTGCTGATCATCCTGTTTTCCGGCATTCTAGGCTGGACGCCGGTCTCGGGCCGGATTTCGCTCCTCTACTATTTCCCCGCCGTTACCGGCTTCATGACGATCGATTCGCTGCTTTCCGGACAGAAGGGCGCGTTCACGTCGTCGCTGTCGCACCTGATCCTGCCTTCGATCGTGCTCGCCACCATTCCGCTCGCGGTGATCGCACGCCAGACCCGTTCGGCCATGCTCGAGGTGATGGGCGAGGACTATGTCCGCACGGCCCGCGCCAAGGGGCTTTCAAGCGGGCGCATCATCGGCCTCCATGCGCTGCGCAACGCGCTGATCCCGGTGATCACCACGATCGGACTGCAGGTCGGCATGCTGATGGCCGGTGCGATCCTGACCGAGACGATCTTTTCCTGGCCGGGCATCGGCAAGTGGATGATCGATTCGATCTCGCGCCGTGATTACCCCGTGGTGCAGGGCGGGCTGGTGCTGATCGCCGGTCTCGTCATGCTGGTCAACCTTTTCGTCGACCTCGCCTACGGCCTCATCAACCCCCGAATCCGTCACCAGTAGGAGGACCGCCATGACCGATACCGTCAACGTCGCGGCCCAGCGCAAACGGGTCCGCCTGCAGATGATGTCCGAGCTCTGGCATTATTTCAGCCAGAGCAAGGGCGCTGTCATCGGGCTTGCCATCATCGTCGCCCTGGTGCTGATTGCCATCTTCGCGCCGTTCCTTGCGCCCCATAATCCGGATGTGCAGAACGTCGCCATGCGGCTCACGCCCCCGGTCTGGGAAGCCAAGGGCACGGCAACCTATTTGCTCGGTACCGATGCGCTCGGGCGCGACATGCTCTCGCGGCTGATCTACGGCTCGCGCTATTCGCTGCTGATCGGTCTCGTGGTCGTCACCATCGCGCTGGTCTTCGGCATCGTGCTCGGCCTGCTCGCCGGCTATTTCCGCGGCTGGGTCGATGTCGCGATCATGCGGGTCATGGACGTGATCCTCGCCTTCCCGCCGCTGCTGCTCGCCCTGGTTCTGGTCGCCGTTCTCGGCCCCGGCCTCGTCAATGCCATGCTCGCGATCGCGCTGGTGCTTCAGCCGCATTTCGCGCGGCTCACCCGTGCCGCCGTCATGGGTGAGGCGCGGCGCGAATATGTGGTGTCGGCTCGTGTCGCCGGTGCCGGCAACACCAGGCTGATGTTCAAGACCATCCTGCCCAACTGCCTGTCGCCGCTGATCGTGCAGGGCACGCTCTCCTTCTCGGATGCGATCCTGAACGCCGCAGCGCTCGGCTTCCTCGGCATGGGCGCGCAGCCGCCGACACCGGAATGGGGCACGATGCTGGCGGAGGCCCGCGAGTTCATCCTGTCGGCCTGGTGGGTCGTGACCTTCCCCGGCCTTGCCATCCTGATCACCGTGCTTGCCATCAACCTCGTCGGAGACGGTCTGCGCGATGCCCTCGATCCCAAGCTGAAGCGGAGCTGAGCCGATGGACAGAACCATGGAACCGCTCCTCGACGTACAGAACCTCTCGGTCTCGTTTCCGACAGCCGCCGGTCAGGTCACGGTGCTGCACAATGCCTCCTATTCGATCAGCCGCGGCGAAGTGCTGGCGATCGTCGGCGAAAGCGGCTCGGGCAAGTCCGTGGCCATGCTCGCCGTGATGGGCCTGCTGCCGCCGACGGCGACGGTGACCGCCGACAGGATCACCTTCGAGGGCCGCGATATTGCGAATATCTCCGCGAAGGAGCGCCGCAAGATCATCGGCAAGGACATTGCGATGATCTTCCAGGAGCCGATCGCAAGCCTCAATCCGTGCTTCACCGCCGGCTTCCAGATCGAGGAAGTGCTGAAGCAGCATACCGATCTTGACCGCAAGGCCCGCCATGCCCGCGCAATCGAACTGCTGGAAGCGGTTGGCCTTCCGAACCCGGAAGACCGGCTGAAATCCTATCCGCACCAGATGTCGGGCGGCCAGTGCCAGCGCATCATGATCGCGATCGCCATGGCCTGCGCGCCGAAGCTGCTGATCGCCGACGAGCCGACCACCGCGCTCGACGTCACCATCCAGAAACAGATCCTCGAACTGCTGGCGGATCTGCAGGCGGAAACCGGCATGGCGATGATCATGATCACCCACGACATGGGCGTGGTCGCCGAGACCGCCGACCGCGTGGTGGTGCAGTACAAGGGCCGCAAGATGGAAGAGGCGGACGTGCTGTCGCTGTTTGAAAGCCCGAAGCATGCCTATACCAAGGCGCTGCTGTCAGCGCTTCCGGAAAACGCCACCGGCGACCGGCTTCCGACCATCGACTATTCCGCCGATTACACCGGAGGTGCCGCATGAGCGAGATCGTCGCTGAGGGAAAGAACATCGTCCGCGACTACATCGTGCCGGGCGGCATGTTCGGCAAGGCGCGCACCGTGCGGGCGCTGAAGGGCGTCGATTTCTCCGTCGAGCGCGGCAAGACGCTGGCGCTTGTCGGCGAATCCGGCTGCGGCAAGTCCACCCTTGCCCGCATCATCACCATGATCGACGCCCAGACGGATGGCAACCTCACCATCGAAGGGCAGAAGATCAACATCACGAAGCACCGGCCGACCGCCGACCAGCGCCGCAAGGTGCAGATCGTGTTTCAGAACCCCTATGGGTCGCTGAATCCGCGCCAGAAGATCGGCGACGTGCTGATGGAGCCGCTGCTTCTCAACACCGATGACACCGCGAATGACCGTCGCGACAAGGCCCATGATCTTCTGAAGAAGGTCGGCCTCGGGCCGGAGCATTTCGAGCGCTATCCGCACATGTTCTCCGGCGGCCAGCGCCAGCGCATCGCGATCGCGCGTGCGCTGATCCTCAACCCGTCGCTGCTGGTGCTCGACGAACCGGTCTCGGCGCTCGATCTTTCCGTGCAGGCGCAGATCCTGAACCTGCTTTCCGACCTGCAGGACGAGTTCGACCTCACCTATATCTTCGTCTCCCACGACCTTTCGGTGGTGAAATATATCTGCGACGAGATCATGGTGATGTATTTCGGCGAAGTGGTCGAACGCGGCGAACGCGATCAGGTGTTTTCCGATCCGCAGCACGAATATACCCAGACCCTGTTCAAGGCGACGCCCCGGGCCGATGTCGAGCACATCCGCGCAAGGCTTGCAGCCAAGCAGGCGAAGCTGGCGGCCGGCGGCTGAGCTGTGTTTCCAGCCGGGTTTCGTGGAGGCCCGGCGGCTTACAATCTTGCGATCGAAAGCCCGCCATCGGCCGCGATCACCGAGCCGGTGGCGAAGGCGAAACGGCCTTCGGCGAGCGGCAGCACTGAGGCTGCGATATCGTCGGGCGTGCCCCATCGGGCGGCTGGAACGAGTCCTGCCTCGATACGGGCGGTATATTTGTCCCTCACGCCAGCCGTCATGCCGGTTTCGATGATGCCGGGGCGGATATCAAAGACGCCGATATTGTCGGCCGCAAGCCGTGTCGCGAACAGTTTTACGGCCATGGCGGCGGCGGCTTTCGAGATGCAGTATTCGGCGCGCTCGATCGATACCATCTCGGCGCTGACCGAGGTGATGAAGATGATCGAGCGGTAGCCCTGATCGTGACCGAGCATCCGCTTCGCCGCTTCCTGCGCCAGAAAGAATGCGCCCTTCAGGTTCACATCCATCACGAAATCGAAGTTCTCCGGTGACAGGTCGAGCATGTCGCCGCGGATCGGCGCGCCGACGCCGGCATTGGAGACGAAGGTGGTGAGCGGGCCGAGATCGTCCTCCACGCGGTCGAGAAGGGCAGGGATGGCGTCAAGATCGCGGACATCGTGGCGGTAATAGCGGGCATGCTCTCCCAGGAGGCCGATTGCATGGCGGACAGTGTCGCTTTCCGGCGCAGCCTCGGCGGCGATCGCGACCGAAAAGCCTACCCCCGAAAGTGCTCTCGCAATGCCAAGCCCGATGCCCTGCTGGCCGCCGGTGATCAGTGCCGTCTTCATCGCGCAAGCTCCCGCGTTATGGCGTCGCCCGCCTTCAGCGCCAATGCTGCGACCGTCAGCGAAGGGTTGACGGCGGCGGATGTCGGCAATGCTGACGCATCGGTGACGAACAGGTTTTCATGGTCGAAACTGCGGCAATCCGGATCGAGCACGGCGGTTGCCGGGTTATCGCCAAGCCGCGCCGTGCCGCACTGGTGCGACGGCACCCGGCCATCGAACAGGCGCGACAGCACGATCGGAAAGCCAGCGCGCCTCAGCGCCTGTTTCATCCGCTTCACCAGCAGATGATGCGCCTCCATGTTGGAGCGCCGCCACAGAAGCTGGATCTCGCCGCCGTTCAGCACCACCCGGCTCTCCGGATCGGGCAGATCCTCCGAGATCGCGTAGAAATCGACGGCGTGGCGGGAGAGGTGGTTGGCGATCGCCATCGGCATCGAAGGCGTCGTCGCCTTCAGGATCTTCGGCACCACGCGGCCGAGCAGTTGCACATTGCCGAGCGGCGGACCATTGGGGCCATCGGAAAGATACCAGTCATTGATTGCGAATGTCTTCTGGTAGACCGCATCATTTTTAAAGCGCGGATCATAGGCGATCATCGCGGTCGCGTTGTGGTTCATGAAGTGGCGGCCGACGGCGCCGGAGGAATTGGCGAGGCCGCATTTCAGAAGCAGGGCTGCGGATTGCACCGCGCCAGCGGCAAGCGCCACGATCCGCGGCGTTACGGTGATGGTCTCGCCGGCCTGTTCATAGGTCACATCGGTGATTTTCCGGCCATCGGGGGAGGCGGAGAGTGCGGTAACCCGTGCGCCGGTCTCGATGCGGACATTGTCATGAGACAATGCAAAGGCCAGTGCGCAGGTCTCCGCATCCATCTTTCCGGAGCGGGTGTCAGGATAGCCATCCCATCCGTCATTGCCGTTCGAAAGCCAGCGGTCGAGGTCGACGCCAAGCGGCAGGGCGGCGGGGTGAAGCCCGGCCTTTTCCAGCCTACGACGCACGGCGGCAAGCGCCGGTTCGTCGGGCACGGCAGGAAAGGGGTAGGGCGCCGCATGTGGCGGCTCGGTCGGATCTTCGGTGTGGTCGCCGCGGACCTGATAGAGCTTTTCGGCCGCATCATACCAGGGTGCCAGCGTCTCATAGGGAAACGGCCAGGCCGGCGAGATTCCGCCCAGATGCTCCATCGCCTGAAAATCCTGGCGCCGGTAGCGGTAAAGCACGGCCCCGTAAAGCTTGGTGTTGCCGCCGACATTGTAATAATTGCCGGGTGAAAACGGCGTTCCGGTTTCATCGAGCCACGTTTCGTCGGAGCGGAAGGCGCTGTTCCTGTAGATCCGGTCGGGATCGCGGGCCGGCGCATCGTCCGGGATCTGGTGGCCGCGTTCCAGGATCAGGATCTCGGCGCCGGTGGGGGCCAGGCTTGCCGCAAGGCTCGCCCCGCCCATGCCGGAACCGATGATCACCACATCAGGTGAAGACCGCATGGTTATTTCAGCCGCTGTTCGGTTTCCGGGTTGAAAGCGACCGCCTTTTCCATGTTGACGGCAAAGGGGAAGGTATCGCCGGGCTTGACCTCGACATCGGCGCGGAAACGGGCCGTGACCTCCTTGCCGCCAAGCTCGGCGACCACATAGGTGTCCGAGCCTGCGGGCTCCGTCACCTCGACTCTCGCCCTCACCACATGCACGGCCTCGGACGAGCGGTCGGCGCCAAGTTCGTCGGTGATCGCCTCCGGACGGATGCCCAGAATGATGTCGCGCCCGTCATGATCGGCCATCTGGTCCCCGGGGAAGGGGAGCGCGGCCGTGCCGCCATCGGCAAGCGCCACATGAGCGACCGCCTTGCCGCCTTCGACCTTCACCTTGGCCGGGAACAGGTTCATCGAGGGCGAGCCCATGAAGCCGGCGACGAACATGTTGGCGGGATTGTCGTATATTTCCTTCGGCGTGCCGAGCTGCTGCACGTGACCGCCAAACATCACCGCAATCCGGGTCGACAGCGTCAGCGCCTCGATCTGGTCGTGGGTGACGTAGACGATGGTGGTGCCAAGCTTCTGGTGCAGCTTCTTGATCTCGGTGCGCATGTCGACGCGGAGCTTGGCGTCGAGGTTCGACAGCGGCTCGTCAAAGAGAAACACATCCGGATCGCGCACCAGCGCCCGGCCCATGGCCACGCGCTGGCGCTGGCCGCCGGAAAGCTGGCCCGGCTTGCGCTTCAAAAGGTGCTTGATCTGCAGAAGATCGGCGACGCTGTCGATCGCCTTCTCACGCTCTTCCTTCGGCACGCCGTGCATTTCCAGCCCGAAGGAAATGTTCTCGCCGACATTCATGTTCGGGTAGAGCGCGTAGGACTGGAACACCATGGCGATGTTGCGGTCCGCCGGCCTGACCCCGTTCATGGTGCGACCATTGATCACGATATCGCCGGAGGAGACCGGCTCGAGGCCCGCAATCATGTTCAGGAGCGTGGACTTGCCGCAGCCGGATGGACCGACGAGCACCAGGAACTCGCCCTCATCGACCTCGATATTGGTTTCGTGCAGCACCGTCAGCGCGCCGAATGTCTTTGTGACCTTGTCAATCTTCAGAAAACCCATGGGTCTTAACCTTTAACGCTGCCGGCCATCAGGCCGCGTACGAAATAGCGTCCAGCAACAATGTAGACGAGGAGCGTCGGCATTGCCGCCATGATCGCGCCGGCGAAATGGACATTGTATTCCTTTACGCCGGTCGAGGACTGCACGAGATTGTTGAGCGCCACCGTCATCGGCTGGCTGTTGAAATCGGAGAACGAGGCGCCGAACAGGAAGTCGTTCCAGATATTGGTGAACTGCCAGATGATGCAGACCACCGCGATCGGGCCGGAAGAGGGCAGCAGGATGCGCCGGAAGATGGTGAAGAAACCGGCGCCGTCGATCATCGCCGCACGCACCAGCTCGCTCGGGAACTGGGCGTAGTAATTGCGGAAATAGAGCGTCGAAAAGCCGATGCCGTAGACCAGATGCACGAAGATCAGACCCGGCACGGAACCGGCAAGCCCCATCAGCCCGAGGATGCGCGCCATCGGGATCAGCACGATCTGGAACGGGATGAAGCAGGCGAACAGCAGCAGGCCGAAGATGATGTTGTGGCCGCGGAACTGCCATTTGGTCAGCACATAGCCGTTGAGCGCGCCAAGCACGGTTGAGATCGCGACCGCCGGCACCACCATCTGGATCGAGTTCCAGAAATAGGGCTTGAGGCCCGTTGCCTGCACGCCGATCTGGGCGGTCGACCATGCGCTCTTCCACGGCTCGAAGGTCAGTGCCGCGGGCAGGTTCATCATGCCGCCCGCCTGGATCTCGCGGAGCGGCTTCAGCGAGTTGACCAGCATCACGTAAAGCGGCAGCAGGTAATAGAGGCAGAAGATCAGGAGCACGGTATAGATGAAGAACCGCGCCGTGCGGCCCGTGGAGACAACTTGGGTGGAAGCGTTGCTGCTCATTGCGGCTTCTCCCTCAGTTCCGACCAGAGATAGGGCACCATGATTGCCGCGACCGACATCAGCATGATCACGGCGGAGGCAGCACCTATGCCCATCTGGTTGCGGGTGAAGGTGTAGGAATACATGAAGGTCGCGGGAAGCTCCGTGGCACGCCCCGGCCCGCCGCCGGTCAGCGCGATGACGAGGTCGTAGGATTTGATCGCCATATGGGCGAGCACCACGATCGCCGACATGAAGGCCGGACGAAGCTGCGGGATCACGATCCGGCGATAGAGCGCGAAGTTGGACGCGCCGTCGATCTGGGCTGCCTTCAGCACCTCGCCGTCAATGCCGCGCAGGCCTGCCAGGAACATCGCCATCACGAAACCGGACGTCTGCCAGACGGCGGCGATCACGATCGTGTAGATCGCCATTTCGTTGGACTTGATCCAGTTGAACTGGAAGCTGGTCCAGCCCCAGGAATGCATCACCGCCTCAAGCCCGATGCCGGGGTCGAGAAACCATTTCCACGCCGTCCCGGTAACGATGAAGGACAGCGCCATCGGATAGAGATAGATCGAGCGGATGAAGCCTTCGGCCCGGATTTTCTGATCGAGGAAGATCGCCAGCATCAAACCGATGAAGCAGCAGAAGACGATGTAGAGCGACCCGAAGATCGCGACATTCTTGATGGCGATCGTCCAGGCGCGCAGCTTGAACAGGTTGATGTAGTTCTTCCAGCCGACGAGATCGAAACTCGGCAGGATGCGGCTGTCGGTAAAGGAGAGATAGACGGTAAAAGCGATGAAGCCGTAGACGAAGATCAGCACCATCGCCAGCGACGGACTGAGGACGATCTTCGGCAGGGCATCGCGTAGAAAATCCCCCGCTCTGCCGCTTCTGTGCGCGGACGAAGCCATTCAAACCCTCCGGATTGGCGGCCCTGCCGCCGGTGTTATGTGATCACCCGCTGTGGCGGGACTGCACGTCGAAATGGATCAGTTGCCCAAGGGCGTCGCCACCCTCTCCAACAATCTCCCCCCTTGAGGGGGAGATGTCGCGAAAGCGACAGAGAGGGGTAAGGGGCATTTCCGCGGACTCCGAACGTGTCGGCGTATGGTTCACCCCTCTCTGCCCTGCCGGGCATCTCCCCCTCAAGGGGGGAGATCGGCGCGGGGCGAGCTCATCGAGCCCAACCAGCTCCGCTTCAGACCAAAACACAGCTCAAGCCGTCCGGGCACAGCAATCGCCGCGCCCGGACAAGCCGCGTTACTGCGCGATCTGAACCGCGTTGACCATTTCTTCGGTTGCCGTTTCGGAATCATACTCGCCGTTGAACTGGGCGGTGATCACGTCGTACATCGCGTTCTTGACCGAGGCCGGGTTGGCGTGGCCATGGGCCATGGAGCCGAACAGGTTGCCGGAGGATGCGGCCGCTGCCAGATCCTTCATGCCCTGCTTGCCGCAGGCATCGAAGGCTTCATCGGACACGTCGGTGCGGGCCGGAACCGAGCCCTTGACGACATTGAATGCCGACTGGAATTCCGGCGACATGATCGCCTTGGCGAGCGCCACCTGCTGGTCGGTCGGCTGGTCGCCCTGCTTGAAGAAGGCGAACTGGTCGGAGTTGAAGGTGACCTGATCCTGCGTGCCGGGGAAGCGGAAGCACAGGAAGTCCTCGCCCGGCGTCAGGCCGGCCTTCAGGAATTCGCCCTTGGCCCAGTCGCCCATGAACTGGAAGGCGGCTTCGTTGTTGATCACCATGGCCGAGGCCAGGTTCCAGTCGCGGCCGGAGAAGTTGTCGTCGACATAGCCGCGCAGAACGGTCATGCGGTCGAAGACTTCCTTCATCGTGTCGGATCCGAGCGCGTCGGGATCGAGGTCGATCATCGAGGCCTGGTAGAATTCCGGACCGCCGGTCGCCATGACAACGGCGTCGAAGATCGTCGCATCCTGCCAGGGCTGGCCGCCATGGGCGATCGCGACCTTGCCGGACGCCTTGACCTTGTCGAGCGCGGCGATCAGCTCATCCCAGTTCTGGGGCTGTTCGATGCCGAGTTCGTCGAGGATCGACTTGTTGGCCCAGACCCAGTTGGTGGAGTGGACGTTGACCGGCGCTGCAACCCAGTTGCCGTCATTCTTGGAGAATTTCTGCAGGGCTTCCGGAACCACGGCGTCCCAGTTTTCTTCCGCCGCGATGTCGTTCAGGTTCGCGAGGGCACCCTCCTGCGCCCAGTCGGTGATGTCGAAGCCGAGCATCTGGACGGCGGCCGGCGGGTTGCCGGCGGTCACGCGGGCACGCAGAACCGTCATGGCCTGTTCGCCACCGCCGCCTGCAACCGGCATATCCTGCCAGCCAATGCCCTGGTCCTGAAGGTTTTCCTTCAGCACGTTCAGCGCCGAAGCCTCGCCGCCGGACGTCCACCAGTGAAGAACTTCCACATCCTCTGCCTTGACGGACGTTGCAGAGGCCGAAGCCGCAACGATGGCGATGACGGCTGCACTTTTCGCAAAATTCAAACGCATAGTGTCCTCCTGTGTGCGTTCGTGGTCCCGCCGGGGAAGCTGTGCTCCTCGGGGCCCGGCAGGCATTCCTCCTCATGTTCCCCTTGCGGGGAACGTCATTCCACCCAGGGTGCGCGCGAGCGCCCGATGCGCATCGTCACGGTTTTTACCTCCAGGTATTCCTCAAGTCCGTAGCGGCCGAGTTCGCGGCCTAGACCGGACTGCTTGACGCCGCCGAACGGCATTTCCGAATATCCATCCATCCAGGTATTGGTCCACACCGTGCCGGCCTGAACGCGGCGGGCAAAGGCGAGGCAGGTGCTGATGTCCTGGCTCCAGACGCCGGCGGAAAGCCCGTAGCTTGCGTCGTTGGCCAGCGCGATTGCCTCCTCAATCGATTGAAAGGTCAGAACCGACAGCACGGGTCCAAAGACCTCCTCCCGCGCTATCGCCATATCGGATTTGACGTTCGTTACAACTGTAGGCGCGTAAAAACGGCCTGACAAGCCTGGGATTTCGAGCGCTTTGCCACCAAGCGGGATATCCGCTCCGGCCTCGCGCGCGGCCTCCACATAGGAACTGATCTTTGCAAAATGCCCCTCGGAAATGATAGCCCCTACTTTAGTAGAAGGGTCGAGCGGGTCGCCGAATGCGACCTTCTTCGAAAGGGCAACCACCTTGTCGGTCAGGGCAGCGGCAACGTCCTCGTGGACGATGATGCGCGAGCCGGAATTGCAGCATTCGCCGGCGTTGAAATAGACGCCGAAGACGATGGCGTCGGCCGCGTCATCGAGGTTGCAATCGGGGAAGATCACCTGCGGATTCTTGCCGCCGAGTTCGAGCGAGACCTTTTTCAGCGTATCGGCGCTTGCCTTCACGATCGCCTTGCCGACGCCGGTGGAGCCGGTGAAGGAGATCATGTCGACGTCCGCGCTCTCGCACATCGCCTGACCCACAGGGTCGCCGTAACCCAGAACGATGTTGACGACACCGTCTGGAATGCCGGCTTCGATCAGCAGTTCGCCGAGGATTACGGTCGAGGACGGGGTCATCTCGGAAGGTTTGACGACGGCGGTGCAGCCGGCGGCGAGCGCATAGGGCAGCTTCTGCGAAATGATCAGGAACGGGAAGTTCCAGGGCGTGATCAGCGCCGCCACGCCGACCGGCTCCTTCAGCACCACGCCCAGCATGTCGTCGCCGAGCGTGTTGTGGCTGTCGCCGGAAAGGGTGCGGGCAAGCGAGGCGGCGAAGCGCCAGAGATCGGCCGCACCCGCGATCTCGCCGCGCGCCTGGGCGATCGGCTTGCCGCTTTCCAGCGTATCGCGCAGTGCGATCTTCTCCAGATCGCGTTCGATCAGATCGGCGACTTTCAGCAGAACCGTGGCGCGGTCCTTGCCGGGAAGGCGCGACCAGCGGCCGTCATCGAAGGCGCGCCGGGCTGCTTCGATCGCGGCTTCGGTCTCCGCCACGCCGCCCTTTGCGGCCCTGGTGACGGTTTGCAGATGGGCCGGCGACTGGCGCTCGAATGTCGCGCCGTCGGCGGAAGCCTGCCATTTTCCGTCGATCAGGTGCTGCGCCTCGAAGACGGGTTCATCGAGGCTCTTGCCGGCGGGAATGATGGTGAGATCGGTCATGCCTATCTGCCCTTGAATGCGGGTTTACGTTTTTCGCGGAAGGATGCCACGCCCTCGGCCTTGTCTTCGGAAGCGGCGATCATGCCGCTGCCGAGCGCTTCGATCATGGCGGCCCTGTCCTCGCCGATGCCGGCGTGGATCATGTATTTCGCGATTTCGGTTGCATAGGCCGAAGCGGCAAGCGCGCCATCGGCAATGTCGAAGGCGGCGGCGCGCGCATCCTCGGCGACTTCGGCGGCAAAGCCGAGTGAGAGCGCCCGTGCCGCGTCGAGCTTGCGTCCGAACAGCGCCATTTCCTTGATCACCGGTTCCGGCAGAAGCCTGCTGACGCGCTGCGTGCCGGACCAGCCGGGCACCATGCCGATCTTCGGCTCAGGCATCGCGATCGTCGCGTTGGGCGTCATGATGCGGATGTCGCAGGTCGCCGCAAGCTCCAGGCCGCCGCCCAGCGTATGGCCGGAGAGAACGGCGATCGTCGGCTTGGAAAGCCGCGCCAGCCGGTCGAAGCGGCGGTGGCCGTCGCGCACCCAGTGGCGGGCGAACTCCGCCGCCGGCAGATCGCCCCATGCCTTGATGTCGGCGCCGGCGCAAAAGGCGCGGTCGCCCTCTGCCGTCAGGATCACGAAACGGATACCGGCGTCGGTTTCAAGCGTGTCGAGGTGGGCATCGAGCGCGTCCAGCATGTCCGGCGTGAAGGCGTTCAGCTTTGCCGGGTTGTCGAGCCTCAGTTCGGCGATGGCGTCGTGGCGGATGAGATGAAGGGCGCTCATGGGGCAGGCTCCGGATCTGCGGCCTGCTGCGGACCGGAGGGTGAAACCGTCCCGGCGCCGCAGCGGACCATGTTATTGACGGGCGTGACTATGCCGCGTTCCGGAGCGATTGGCCATGATGTTTCATGTTTAAAACAAATAGGACCGCTTGTGATGATCCTGTGCTGCCGCGGCGTTGCCGAAATGCTCATATCATCAGCCCCATCGGCTGTTCGGAAAGCAACGACAGCGGCATCACGGTCGCGTTTTCGGCCACCCGCACCCGTCCGCCGGAGGCGCCGACGATGTCGCGCTCGGGCTCGATCCCCGGCATGATCTCCGTTGCCACCAGCCCGTCATCGGTGATCCGCATCACGCAGCGTTCGGTGACGTAGAGCACGTCCTGGCCGGTTTCGCGGGCCCGGCGGCCGGAGAAGGTCACATGTTCGACTTCATCGACCATCTTGGAGAATTTGCCGGGCTTTTCGACCTTCAGGCCATCAGCGGTGAGGACAAGGCCCGCTGCGGCCTCGAAAAGCCCGGCAAAGACGATCCTGCGGGCGTTGGCGGTGATATCCACGAAGCCGCCGCAGCCAGCAGTCAGATACGGCTTCTTGCCGAGTTTGGAGACGTTGACATTGCCTTCGCGGTCGATCTCGAGGAAGGACAGGAAGGTCACGTCGAAACCGCCGCCCTGGAAATAGGTGAACTGGTTGGGAGAAGGCATGAAGGCGTCTGCATTCGACGCGCATCCGAAGGCAAAGCCGGTCAGCGGCACGCCGCCGACGGCGCCCTGTTCGATCGCCCAGGTCACCTTGCCGGCATGGCCCTCTTCCAGCAGGATGCGCGGCACCATGGCGCAGATGCCGAAGCCGAGATTTGCGGTCTGGCCGGCCGCAAGCTCCATCGCCGCGCGGCGCGCGATCACCTTTTCGACGCCGTGTTCGGCGAGGTCGAAATCTTCAAGCGGATGAATGATCTCGCCGGAGATTGCCGGATCGTAGAAGGTTTCGGTGGTCTGGTACTGGCCGGGATCGACCACGATGAAATCGACGAGATGGCCGGGCACGCGCACATCATGCGGGCGCAGCGTGCCGGCGGCGGTGACGCGCTTGACCTGGGCAATCACGATGCCGCGGTTGTTGCGCGCGGCAATGGCCTGATCGAGCCCGCCGAGATAGGCGCCCTCATGCTCATAGGTGAGGTTGCCGTGCTCGTCTGCGGTGGTGGCGCGCAGGATGGTGACGTCGGGCGCGAAATTCTTGAAATGCAGCCAGGTATCGCCGGCAAATTCGACGCGGGAGACGATCGGGCTTTCGCTGGCACGCGCGTTCATCGCGCAACCCTCTCGGAGCGGATCGACAAAGGTGTCGAGGCCGACCTTGGTAAGCACGCCGGGGCGTCTGGCGGCAACATCGCGCTGCATGTCGAACAGGATCCCGGAGGGCACGTTATAGGCCGCGATCCGGTTGTCGACGACCATCTTCCAGATTTCCGGCATCGGGAGCGACGAGGCGCCGCTTGGATAGGAGCCCGCAATCACGGTATCGAGAAGGCCGTCCTGGGCAATATGGTCGATGCCCTTGATGCCGTACATGTCGCCGGCGGCGATCGGGTGGATGGTGGTCAAACGGCGCGGATGGCCCGTTGCCGCAAATCGCGCCCCAAGGGCCTCAAGCACCTTGTCCGGGCAGCCGAGGCCCGAGGAGGAGGACACGGAAACGATTGCCTGATCGGCGATATGGCTGACGGCGGCCTCGGCGGTGACGATCTTGCCCGGCATTCTTCACATTCCTTCGTAATTGACGTCGACGGCCCGGCCTTCGTGCGCGGACTGGCGCACGGCCATGGCGACAGCGAGCGATTTCACGCCGTCGACGCCATCGGCTGCAGGCCTGCCCGTGCCGGAAACGGCGCGGTTGAAGGCGGCGAGCGCATAGTCATAGAGATTGCCGCTGTCATAGGGCAGTTCGGTCTCGCCCGAAGCATTCACCAGTGTGACCGTGCCCTTCGGCTGCTGGGTCATGACATTGCGTGCGAAGATCGAGCCTTCGGTGCCGTGGACTTCGAGCCCGGAGCCCGCAAACGGATGGGTGAAGCTTTCATGGCTCTGAACCATTACGCCGGACGGCATCGTCCAGACCGACATGACGCTGTCTTCGACACCCTGGCCGAGGCCGGAGCTGACCGCCTGGGCGACGACCCGCTCGGGGTCCTCGTCGAGGTAGAAGCGGACGGTATCGGCATCATGTACGGTGATATCGGGGATCACGCCGCCGCCGGCATCCGGATTGTCGATCCGCCAGCCGCGCAGGTGTTTCGGCAGCAGGACCGCATGGAACACCCGCATCGACAGAACCTTGCCGATCCGTCCCTCGGCAATGGCGGCCTTGGCGGCCCGGTGGGTGCCGGCGCAGCGCAAGTGATGGTTGGTGGCAAACACCACACCTTTTCTGGCGGCGGCGTGCACCATCGCCCTGGCATCGGCAACGCTCATCGCCAGCGGCTTCTCGCAGAGCACGTGCTTGCCCGCGGCAATTGCCGCCAGCGCCTGGTCGCGGTGCTTCTCATTGGTGGTCGAGATGTAGACGGCATCGATAACGGGGCTTGAAAGCAGGCTGTCGAGATCGGTCTCGGCCCGGACGATCCGGTGGCGTTCGGCATAGGCTGCGCCGCGTTCCCTGCTGGACGACAGCACGGCCTCGACGCTGTTGCCGTTCTGGGCCCTGATCGCGCCGATGACGTGTTCGGCAGCAATCGTGCTGGCCCCGATGAGACCCCATTTCATGCCGCTCCTCCCGATTTGGCACGTTCCAATTTTTCTTATGTTTAGCCCTTGGGTTGCGCTCAGTCAATCTGCCTTCGAAAATTAGGTATAGAACGGGACAGAAAAATGAGAGGAAGGCGTCCGTCTGTCTGCGGGAAGCGCATGGAAAACCGGCAGGCGGGCGCGGTCATTTCTGGTAAAACGGGTCTCATCCATGCGCAATCGCTGTTCATATTATGCGACTACAGGTAAGTAATGTTGAGCGCAGTGGATGCGGTGATCTGATATAGAGAGGCAAATGCCCTTGCGTGAGCGGGGTGCATTCGGCTGAGGGAGCCGGCAGGGAAAAATAGAGTGCTGAATATTGTTATACCGATGGCTGGCCGGGGCAGCCGTTTTGCTGATGCCGGCTACACCGACCCGAAGCCGCTGATACCGGTTCACGGCAAGCCGATGATACAGGTCGTGGTGGAGAATCTGACGCCTGACGTCGATCACCGTTTCATCTTCATCTGCCAGTCCGCCCATATCCGCGAATACGGCCTTGAAGAGAAGCTGACGGCGCTTGCCGGCAATGTCGAGATCATCGGCATCGATCATATCACCGAAGGGCAGGCCTCGACCGTGCTGCTCGCAGAGCATCTGATCGACAATGACGATCCGGTCATGACGGCCAATTCCGATCAATATATCGATATCGACATCAACGACTATCTGCGCTTCATGGACGAGGGCGGATATGACGGGATGATCATGACGATGAAGGCGGATGACCCGAAATGGTCGTTCGTGCGCGCCGAAGGCGGACATGTGGTTGAAACCGCGGAAAAGCGGGTGATCTCCGATGATGCGACGGTTGGCGTCTACAATTTCAGGACCGGGCGCGATCTGGTCTCGGCAACCAAGGCGATGATCGCCGATGACGAACGCGTCAATGGCGAGTTCTATATCTGTCCCGCCTATAACCACCTGATCCGCGACGGCCGCAAGATCGGTCATTATTCGATCGGCACCGAGGCCGATGGCATGTACGGTCTCGGCATTCCCGCCGATCTCGACCTGTTCCTCAACCATCCCGTATCGGAAAAGGTGCGCTGATGGAGGTTCTGTCGCACCGGGGGCTCTGGGAGAGCGCCGAGGAAAAGAACGCGATGACGGCCTTTGCCCGCTCGTTCGATCTCGGCTTCGGCACCGAAACCGATCTCAGGGACCATGAAGGCGAGATCGTGATTGCTCATGACATGCCGAAAGGGAACGAGCCGCGGCTTTCGGACGTTCTGAAGCTGATGGCAGGGCGAAATCTGATGCTCGCGCTGAACATCAAGGCGGACGGGCTGAGTGCCAAGGTGAAGGAGATACTGGAGGCCCACGGCCATACCAGTTATTTCGTGTTCGACATGTCGCTGCCCGATCTCGTTCGCCAGCTTGCCGATGGCCTGACGGCGTTCACGGGACTGAGCGATCTGCAGCCGAACCCGCCGCTGATCGATGAATGCGACGGCGTCTGGCTCGACTGTTTCCGCTCCGACTGGTACGGGCCGGGTCTGATCGACGGGCTGATCGGACGGGGCAAAAGGGTCTGTATCGTGTCGAGTGATCTGCACCGGCGCGACACGGCCTTGCAGTGGTCGATCATAAAAACGGCCAAATGCATCGATAGCCGCCAGCTCTATCTGTGCACGGATGCTCCGCTTGCGGCGCGGGACTATTTCGGGGGAGAATGACGATGACGATCAAGGCAGTCATTTTCGATATGGACGGCGTCCTGATCGAAGCCAAGGAATGGCATTACGATGCGCTCAACCGGGCGCTGGGTCTGTTCGGCTTCACCATCGAGCGTCACGAGCATCGCACGGTCTATGATGGTCTCCCGACGCGCACGAAGCTGCAGCGTCTGACGACAGAGAAGAAGCTGCCGCCCTATCTTCACGATTTCATCAATGAGATGAAGCAGCTCTACACGATGGAAATCATCTATGAGCGCTGCCGTCCGCGGTTCGATCACGAATATGCGCTGTCGCGGCTGAGGATGGAGGGCTATCACCTGGCGGTTGCCTCCAACTCGATGCGCGATACGGTGACGCTGATGATGGAGAAGGCAAGCCTTGCGCCCTATCTCGACTTCCGTCTGTCGAACCAGGATGTCAACAAGAGCAAGCCAGATCCGGAAATCTATCTGAAGGCGATCGAACGCATGGGGCTTTCCGCGAAGGAATGCCTGATCGTGGAGGACAATCCGAACGGCGTGAAGGCGGCAACGGCTTCCGGTGCGCATGTGATGGTCGTGAAGGAAGTCGACGAGGTCACCTATGCCCGCATCAAGGCGCGCATCGCGGAGATCGAGGCGGCGGAAAAGGCAGTGGGGTCGGCAGCATGAAGATCGTGGTTCTCATGGGCGGGGGCAATCTCGACATCAAGAGCGAGCGCTATCCCCTCTACATGACCGAGTTCAATGAGGAAATGGTGCTCGAGCGCCAGATCGCCGCCCTGCAGAAACTCGAGCCGCGCGACATCATCTTCTGCGTGAGAAGCACGGATATCAGCAATTTCAACGTTGACGACATGATCCGCCAGAGCGCCGACAATGCGATCTGCGTGGAGGTCGCCGGGCCGACGGCCGGATCGGTCTGCACCGCGCTTCTGGCTGCGGAGCATATCGACGACAATGAGGAAGTGGTGCTGGTTGCCGCCGACGAGTTGATCGACACCGATCTATCCGAGATCGTCAAGGCGTTTCGCGCACGGCAGTGCGATGCCGGTGTCCTGTCGTTCCGCTCGGTCCATCCGCGCTATTCCTTTGCGCTGGTCGATGAGGACGGCAATGTCTGCGAGATTGCCGAGAAGAAGCCGATCAGCAAGCACGCGCTGGCAAGCTTCTATTACTTCCGCTCGGGCCGCGATTTCGTGCGCTCGGCACTCAACGTGGTGCGCAAGGATCGCAAGATCAACAATGCCTTCTATATCAGCCAGACCATCAACGAGATGATCCTCAGGCATGCGAAGGTCGGGATCGAGCATATCGCGAATGATTGCTTTCATCCGCTGAAGACCGAGATGCAGCTGGCGCAATATATTTCCCAGCTCAACGATCACAAGGAAGGCTTGCTCCATTGAAGACCGCACGGCTCGACGACATGGTGAAGGGCTGGTTTATCGGGAACTTTGATCCGAGCCTTGCCAAGACCGAAGACGTGGAAGTTGCCGTAAAGCGATACAAGCGCGGCGACAGCGAGGTGATGCATTTTCACAAGATCGCCACCGAATATACCGTTGTGGTGCAGGGGCGGGTCTTGATGAACGGCGTCGAATACGGCGCGGGCGATATCATCGTGATGGAACCGGGCGAAGCGACCGATTTCGAGTGCCTGGAAGACGATACTGTGAATGTGGTGGTCAAGCTCCCCGGCGCTTCGCATGACAAGTATATCAGCGATCGGGCAAGTCAGTAGATAGAGTGGACAGAGTTTTAATCGACTGAATAAAGTTCACGATATGATTGAACTCAAAAAAGGCTCGATCGGACGGCTCTACAATATTAGAGTTGCGTGTAGTATAAGAATAGATCCGAACTGAGGCACGCCTTCTGCGTGTAGGTAAGATGGACAAGAGCGAAATCACATTTGTGTTTCAGGGCGTGGTCGACAAATCGTTCCTACGCTGCAGTTTCGCGGCTGTGCGACGTTTCTTTCCCTCGTCGAGGATCATCCTGTCGACCTGGAAGGGAACCGATACAGCCGGGCTGGATTGCGACGAGGTGGTGCTGTGCGACGATCCGGGCTTCTTCTACTATTCGCCGCGGGCCGGTGAAAAGCCGAACAACGTCAACCGCCAGATCGTCGGTACCATGGCAGGTCTTGCAAAGGTGAAAACGGAATACTGTTTCCGCATGCGCACCGATTTCAGGCTGACCGGCGATGATTTCCTGCGCTATTTCGATGCCTATCCGGACAGCGCTGAGCCCTACAAGGTGTTTTCGCACAAGCTCCTGGCCGCCTGCTATTTTTCGCGTAATCCGCGTTCCAGGGTGAGTTTTCCGTTTCACCCCTCCGATCTCGCCTTCTTCGGGCGCACCGACGATATCCGCAAGATGTTCGACGTGCCGCTGATGACGGAGAAGGAGGCGAACTGGGATACGGGCGGCGCGCGCTACAACCGCTACACGCCGGAACAGCACATCTTCGTCAATGCGCTGCGCCGGGACGGACGCAGCGTGCCTTGCGACTATTACAAGGACGCCAATCCGCAGGCGATCCTGGAGACCGAGAAGTACTTCGCCTCCAACTTCATATTCCTCACCTTCGACCAGTTCGACCTGGCACCCTCGAAGCCCACCTTCGTGATGAAGGTGCATCCGAACTCGTTCATGACCTGCTACACCCACAATGAATGGATCGGGCTTTACCGCAAGCATGTCGATGCGAGCACGCCGGTGCCTTCAGAAGACGCCGAGCGCGAGAAGATCGAGAGGTTGTACAAGCCCTACAAGGTCTGCCGCCTGATCGGCAATGTGATCTCGCTTCCGTTCAAGAGCAAGGTCCGCCGTCGGGCGATCCGCACCGGCGTTCTGGAATTCTTCCTGCTGCCGCGCTGAGAGCACGGCGGCAGGAAAAGGCTAGAGGAAAAGCCGGTCAGGTTTCCGACAGGCTGTCCTCTTCCATCCCGTTTGCGGGGTTGAGTGCGGTCACGACATCCGAGGGGCGGATGCTTCCGAGGCTTTCGCCATCCTTGCCGACCACCTTGAGCACCGCGCCGTTGCCGAGCGCATCCATCATCGCCGAAAGCTTGGTTTCCGCCCCGACGGTGGGGGAGTCCGCGGGAGCGTCCTCGCTGCTCATCACGTCGCGGGCGCGCAGCACGCCGAGCGGATTCACATTGGCCACGAAATCCGCGACATAGGCGTTTGCCGGCTTGCGCACGATTTCCGACGGTGTGCCGCACTGGACGATGCGCCCGCCTTCCATGATGGCAATCCTGTCGCCGATCTTGAAGGCTTCGTCGAGGTCGTGGCTGACGAAGATGATGGTGCGCTTCAGGTTCTGCTGAAGCTCGATCAACTCGTCCTGCAGGCGGGTGCGGATCAGCGGGTCGAGCGCGGAGAACGGCTCGTCCATCAGCAGGATGGGCGCCTCGGTGGCAAAGGCGCGGGCAAGGCCGACGCGCTGCTGCATGCCGCCGGAAAGTTCGCCCACAAGCTTGCCGCCCCAATCCTGAAGGCCGACCAGCTTGAGCTGCGCCTTTGCCTTTTCCAGACGCTCCTTCTGGCCCATGCCGGCAAATTCCAGACCCAGAGCGACGTTTTCCAGAACGGTGCGCCATGGCAGCAGGCCGAACTGCTGGAACACCATGGAAACCCTTGAGAGCCGGATGTTGCGGAGCGTCTTGGCGTCGGCGGCGGTGACATCGATCATGCCATTGCCGTCATTGACCAGGACGCGGCCGCGGCAGACCGGGTTCAGCCGGTTGACGGCCCTCAGCAGCGTCGACTTGCCGGAGCCGGAAAGCCCCATCAACACCAGAAGCTCACCCTCGCCGACCGTCAGCGAACAGTTGTGGACGCCGAGTACCTGGTCGGTCTCGCTCTGAACCTCGGCGCGGCTCTTGCCCGCGTCCATCAGCGGCAATGCGCTTTTCGGTCGATCGCCGAACACGATGTTCACATCTTCGAAAACAACAGCATCAGCCATCAGTGCTTCCTCTCGATCTTGAGAACGCGGTCGAGAATGATGGCAACGACGACGATGACGAAGCCGCTCTCGAACCCGAGCGCCGGATTGACCTGGTTGAGTGCCCGCACCACCGGCACGCCGAGGCCGTCGGCGCCGACAAGGGCTGCGACCACCACCATCGACAGCGACAGCATGATGGTCTGGTTGAGGCCCGCCATGATCTGTGGCAGCGCGTAATGGAGCTCAACCTTGGTCAGCTTCTGCCAGCCGGTGCCGCCAAAGGCATCTGCGGCCTCGAGCAATGGCTTGGGCACGGTGGAAACACCGAGATAGGTGAGCCTGATCGACGCCGGCACCACGAAGATGACGGTGGCGAGAAGCCCCGGCACCATGCCGATGCCGAAAAAGACGATGGCCGGAATGAGATAGACGAAGGTCGGCAGCGTCTGCATAAGGTCGAGAATGGGCTGCAGAACCTGATAGAGGCGCGGCCGGTGCGCGGCGAAGATGCCGATCGGAACGCCGATCGCCATGCAGATGATGCAGGAAGAGATCACCAGCGCGAGGCTCTCGGTGGTTTCTTCCCAATAGCCCTGGTTGACGATGAACAGAAAGCCCAGGAACACGAACAGCGAAACCTTCCAGTTGCGCTGCAGCCAGTAGGAGGCTGCCGTCACGATCACGGCGATCACGATCGGTCCGGGCGCCTGAAGGATCCATAGCAACTGATCGATCAGCCAGCCCATCACGTCGGCAAGGCCATCGAAGAACCAGCCGCCATGGGTCTGCAGCCAGTCGAAAATGTTCTGGGCCCAGTGTCCCAGCGGGATCTTGTAGTCCGTCAGCCAATGCAAGAGACTGCTCCTTTTTTCCCCGTGTCGTCCGTCTGCCGGTCCTGGCAGAAGGCGATCCTGCCCGACGATCTTCGGCGGGCGCGTGCGGCGTGATCAACACCGGCACGCAAACGTCATCAGAAAAGAAAAAGCCCGGTAAGCGGAGGCTTGCCGGGCTTGAAGTGTTAAAGACCGAGCGATTTCTTGACCGCCGGAAGCCCCGGCTCGCCCGAGGTGGTGGTCACGCCGTCGAGCCAGGCGTCGAGCGCATCCGGGTTGGCCTTGAGCCAGGCCGCCGTTGCATCAGCCTCGTTCTCGCCGTCGTTCAGGATCTTGCCCATGACTTCGTTTTCCATCGGCAGTGTGAACTTCAGGTTTTCAAGAAGCTTGGCGACGTTCGGGCAAGCCTCTGCATAGCCCTTGCGGGTCACGGTGCGCACGATGCCTTCGCCGCCGAAGAAGTCTTCGCCGCCGGTGAGATATTTCAGCGAATAGCTGGCATTCATCGGGTGCGGTTCCCAGCCGAGGAACACGATCGGCTCGTCCTTGCGGTACTTGCGGCCGACCATGGCCAGCATGCCCTGCTCGGAGCTCTCGACGACCTCGAAGCCCTCCAGGCCATGCTTGTTCTCATCGATCAGCGAGACGAGGTAGGCATTGCCTTCATTGCCGGGCTCGATGCCATAGATCTTGTGATCGAGTTCGTCGCCGAACTTGGCGATGTCGGCATAGGTCTTCAGACCCTTGTCATAGGTGTAGGTCGGAACGGCGAGCGTGTACTTCGTGCCTTCCAGATTGGTGGAGAGCACATCGATCTCGCCCTTGTCGATATAAGGCGTGATGGCGCTGCTCTGGGCGGGCATCCAGTTGCCGAGGAACACGTCGACGTCGTCGCTTTCGAGCGATGCGAAGGTCACAGGCACGGAGAGAACCTTGACGTCGACCTTGTAGCCGAGGCCTTCCAGCAGATGCTTGGCCGTCGCGGTGGTTGTCGTGATGTCTGTCCAGCCCACGTCGGAGAAGCTGACGCTGTCGCAGGCGGTTTCGGCTTTGGCCGCGCCAGCGGTAAGGGCGGTGGCGGCGGCAAGGGTGGCAATCGTCATTTTCAGGTAATGAGACATGTCAGCTTTCCTTTCGGGTCTGTTGGTACAAGGCCGTTATGGATGGTTCGGCGTGTCAGAAATTAACCATGGCTTTTTGATTGATCACTCAATCAATATAACATATGTTAATTTCTGTAAACGGCGACGCATCCAGAAATGCATAGTTTTTCGCCAAAGATCAGCAGTGAGCAATTTTTCAGCGAGTTGAGCCGATGCCGAAAATCGGAATGGAAGCCATACGCCGCGAGGCGCTTGTACAGGCGGCTATCACCGAAGTCGGCCAGGTCGGCATGGTGGAAGTCACGGTCGCAAAGATCGCCAAGCGGGCCGGCGTTTCGCCAGCGCTTGCGCATCATTATTTCGGCTCCAAGGAGAAAATCTTGTTTGCGGCCATGCGGCGCATCCTTGATGAGTTCGGAACCTCGGTCAAGGCCCGATACAAGGATGCGTCCACGCCGCAGGACCGGCTGGAGGCGATCATTCAGGCTTCGTTCGGGCCGGATCAGTTCGATCCCGCCGTCGTGGCTGCCTGGCTCGCATTCTATGTTCAGGCGCAGCGCAAGGGCGACGCCAGCCGTCTGCTGTCCATCTACGAGGCGCGGCTGCGCTCGAATCTGATCTTCGCGCTTCGCCAGCTCGTCACCGTCGAAGCCGCCAGGCGCATCGCGACCGGCCTCGGATCGCTGATCGACGGCTTCTACCTGCGTGCGGCGCTCAAGGATTTCGGTGCCGGCCGGGACGAGGCGGTCGAAATGACGCTGGAATATCTCGAACTCATACTCGCCAAGGAGATGTCCGCATGAGTGCACGACCGAACATTCTTGTTCTGATGGTCGATCAGCTTGCCGGCACGCTGTTTCCCGACGGCCCGGCCGATTTTCTGCACACACCCAACCTGAAGAAGCTTGCAGAGCGCTCCGCGCGGTTTCAGAACGCCTATACCGGATCGCCGCTCTGTGCGCCGGCGCGTGCCGCATTCATGGCCGGCCAGCTTCCCCGGCGCACCCGTGTCTATGACAATGCCGCCGAATTTGCTTCCGACATTCCGACCTATGCCCATCACCTGCGCCGTGCGGGTTACCAGACGTCACTTTCCGGCAAGATGCACTTCGTCGGTCCCGACCAGATGCATGGCTTCGAGGAACGGCTCACGACCGACGTCTATCCAGCCGATTTCGGCTGGACGCCGGATTATCGCAAGCCCGGAGAGCGGATCGACTGGTGGTATCACAATATGGGCTCGGTGACGGGCGCCGGCATTGGAGAGATCACCAACCAGCTCGAATATGACGACGAGGTCGCCTATGAGGCGGTGCGCAAGATCTACGATCTTGGCCGCCGCAAGGAAGACCGGCCGTTCATGCTGACCGTCTCCTTCACCCACCCGCACGACCCTTACGTGGCGCGCAAGAAGTACTGGGACCTCTACGAGGACTGCGCCCATCTTGATCCTGAAATCGGCACGCTTGATTACGACCAGCAGGACAATCATGCCAGGCGCATTCTGGATGCCAACGACTGGCACAAGGCCACCATCGAGAAACAGGACATCCGCAATGCGCGGCGCGCCTATTTCGCCAATGTCTCCTATATCGACGACAAGATCGGCGAGATCCTCTCAGCGCTCGACAGCGTCGGCTTTGGCGAAGATACCGCGATCGTGTTCGTCTCCGACCATGGCGACATGCTGGGCGAGCGCGGGCTCTGGTACAAGATGTGCTTCTACGAGGGCTCGGCGCGCGTGCCGCTGATGGTGGCGGCGCCCGGCGTTGCGCCAGGTCTTGTCAAGACGCCGGCGTCCTCGATCGACATCGCCCCGACGCTTGCCGATATCGCCGGGATCGATCTTGGCGAGATCGAACCGTGGGTGGATGGAGAAAGCCTGTTGCCGGTGGCGGCAGGCGCCGAACGGAAACGGCCGGTGCGGATGGAATATGCGGCGGAGGCCTCTCAGGCGCCGCTGGTCTCGATCCGCGAAGGCCGGTTCAAGTATAATCACTGCGAACTCGATCCGCCGCAGCTCTTCGATCTGCAGGCCGATCCGCACGAGCTGAAGAACCTTGCCGATGAACCCGCGCATGCCGAAACGGCGGCGGATTTTGCCGCGAAGGTGCGGACATACTGGGACATGCAGGCCTTTGACGACGAGGTGCGCGAAAGCCAGGCGCGCCGCCATGTCGTCTACGAGGCGCTCAGGGCCGGCCAATACCGGGCCTGGGATTTCCAGCCGGTCAAGGATGCATCCGAGCGCTTCATGCGCAATCACATGGACCTGAACATACTTGAGGCCAGCCAGCGCTGGCCACGAGGGGAGTAAATCATGCGGGCACAACCCGAAGCCAGCCATTTCATCGATGGCGCCTATGTTGAAGACGATGCCGGAAAGGCGTTTGAAAGCGTTTATGCCGCCACCGGCGCGGTGATCGCGAAACTCCACAGCGCGACGCCTGCGATCATCGAAAAGGCGATGGCCTCCGCCGTCCGTGCCCAGCGTGAATGGGCCTCATGGCTGCCGGCCGAGCGCGCCCGCGTGCTGCGCCGCGCCGCCGACATCATCCGCGCGCGCAACGAGGCGCTGTCGGAACTCGAAACGCTCGACACCGGCAAGGCCATTCAGGAAACGCTGGTGGCCGACGCCTCCTCCGGCGCCGACAGTCTCGAATGGTTTTCCGCCCAGGCCGCCTCGCTTTCGGGTGAAAGCGTGCCGCTTGGCGATGACGCCTTTGCCTATACGGTGCGCGCGCCGCTCGGCGTCTGCGTCGGCATCGGTGCGTGGAACTATCCGACCCAGATCGCCTGCTGGAAGGCCGCACCCGCGCTCGCCGCAGGCAATGCCATGGTGTTCAAGCCATCCGAAATGACGCCGCTCTGTGCGCTGAAGCTTGCCGAGATCTTCATCGAAGCCGGTGCGCCCAAGGGGCTGTTCAACGTGGTTCAGGGCTTCGGCGATGTCGGCGCGGCGCTTTCCACCCACAAGGATACCGCCAAGGTCTCGCTCACCGGTTCGGTGCCGACGGGAGCGAAGGTCTATGCCGCAGCCGCCTCCGGCATGCGTCATGTGACCATGGAGCTTGGCGGCAAGTCGCCGCTCATCGTGTTCGAGGATGCCGATCTCGAAGATGCGATCGGCGGCGCGATGCTTGGCAACTTCTATTCGACAGGCCAGATCTGCTCCAACGGCACGCGTGTCTTTGTCCAGAAATCGATCCTGGAAAAATTCCTGAGCCGCCTTGCAGAGCGCACCGCGGCGATCCGTCTCGGCGATCCGCTCGATCCCGAAACCCACCTCGGCCCGCTGATTTCGCAAGGCCAGCGCGACAAGGTGATGTCCTATATCGAGAAGGGCAAGGCAGAACGCGCGCGCCTCGTGATCGGCGGGGGCATTCCGGCAGGGGACGGCTTTGAGAAGGGCGCCTATATCGAGCCGACCGTATTCGCCGATGTCACCGACGACATGACGATCGCGCGCGAGGAAATCTTCGGGCCGGTGATGAGCGTGCTCGCCTTCGAAACCGAAGACGAGGTGATCGAACGCGCCAACGGCACGGAATTCGGGCTCGCCGCCGGCCTGTTCACGAAGGACATCGCCCGCGCCCACCGCGTGGCGGGCAAGCTCGCCGCCGGCATCTGCTGGATCAACACCTATAACCTGACGCCCGTCGAAATCCCCTTCGGCGGCGTGAAGCATTCCGGTTTCGGGCGTGAAAACGGCAAGGCCGCGATCGAGTTCTATTCGCAGCTGAAGACGGTGCATGTGGCGCTGGGCAGGGTGGACGCACCTTATTGAGGAAAGAGGACGCTGCCACTTGTTCCTCCAATCTCCGCCCTTGAGGGGGAGATGCCCCGACAGGGGCAGAGTGTGAAGGTTGGGTTTTCACAAAAGGCCCTCCTTCTCCTTCGGCGTCATCCTCGGGCTTGACCCGAAGATCCAACCACGTCGGTCGCGAGCGGAGTAGGCGGGTCTTGCAGTGAAATACCCTAGCGGGACAGCCGGTACGCGTCTCGTGTTGAAAGGTGATTAGATCCTCGGGTCAAGCCCGAGGATGACGCAGAGAGAGGGGGAGAGGGTGTCGGTAGCGACGGGGCGATCAAAGAGCGCAAGCGGCGCCTCGCAAAACGCTCGCCCACCGAGGCAATGAAAGGTATTAAATTGGCTGAAGCAGATTTTGTCATCGTCGGTTCCGGTTCGGCAGGTGCGGCCATGGCTTACCGCCTGTCGGAAGACGGCAGGTATTCGGTGCTGGTGCTGGAATATGGCGGCACGGATATCGGGCCGTTCATCCAGATGCCCGCGGCCCTTTCCTATCCCATGAACATGAAGCGCTATGACTGGGGCTTCGAATCCGAGCCCGAGCCGAACCTCGGCAACCGCCGTCTCGCCACTCCGCGCGGCAAGGTGATCGGCGGCTCGTCCTCGATCAACGGCATGGTCTATGTGCGCGGCCATGCGATGGATTTCGACCATTGGGCCGAGGCAGGTGCGTCGGGCTGGGGCTATGCGGACGTGCTGCCCTACTTCAAGCGGATGGAAAACTGGCACGACAGCGGCCATGGCGGCGATCCGTCGTGGCGCGGCACGTCTGGTCCGCTCCATGTCCAGCGCGGTCCGCGCAAGAACCCGCTGTTTCACGCTTTCGTCAAGGCGGGAGAGCAGGCCGGGTTCGAACTGACCGACGATTACAACGGCGAGAAGCAAGAAGGCTTCGGGCCGATGGAGCAGACGGTCTGGAAGGGCCGGCGCTGGTCGGCGGCAAACGCCTATCTGAAGCCGGCGCTGAAGCGCGAAAACCTCGACATGATCCGCTGCTTCGCCCGCAAGGTGGTCATCGAGAACGGCCGCGCGGTCGGCGTCGAGATCGAGCGCGGCGGCAAGGTCGAAACCGTCCATGCGCGCCGCGAGGTGATCCTCGCCGCCTCGTCGATCAATTCGCCGAAGCTGCTGCTGCTCTCAGGCATCGGCCCGGCGGCGGAACTTGCAGAGCACGGCATCCCGCTCGTTGCCGACCGCCCCGGCGTCGGCAAGAACCTGCAGGATCATCTGGAGGTTTATATCCAGCAGGCGAGCACCCAGCCGATCACGCTTTACAAGCACTGGAATCTGTTCGGCAAGGCGCTGGCGGGTGCCGAGTGGCTGTTCTTCAAGACCGGCATCGGCGCTTCCAACCAGTTCGAAAGTGCAGCCTTCCTGCGCTCGGCTGCGGGCGTCGACTATCCCGATATCCAGTATCACTTCCTGCCGATGGCGGTGCGGTATGACGGCAAGGCGGCGGCGGAAGGTCACGGCTTCCAGGCTCATGTCGGGCCGATGCGCTCGGCCTCACGCGGCGCGGTCACGCTGAAAAGCGCAGATCCGGCAGAGGATCCGAAGATCGTGTTCAACTATATGAGCCATGAAAAGGACTGGGCCGATTTCCGCCGTTGTGTCCGGCTGACCCGCGAAATCTTCGCGCAGCCCGCTTTTGATCCCTATCGCGGCAAGGAAATCCAGCCGGGCGCGGATATTCAGACCGATGACGAGATCGACGCCTTCATCCGCGAACATGCCGAAAGCGCCTATCATCCCTGCGGCACGACCAGAATGGGCGACAAGAATGATCCGATGGCGGTGGTCGATCCGGAATGCCGCGTCATCGGCGTCGAGGGCCTGCGCGTTGCCGACTCGTCGGTCTTCCCGCGCATCACCAACGGCAATCTCAATGCCCCCTCGATCATGGTCGGCGAAAAGGCGAGCGACCACATTCTCGGCAAGGCGCCGCTGGCACCGGAAAACGCCGAGCCCTGGATGAACCCGCGGCGGGCGACATCCGACCGCTGAGCCTTCGGTTGCTCTCATCCTCTCCGAGCGTGAGGGAAGGATTGCAAACAGAACAAAAAACCCGGTCTTGCGACCGGGTTTTTCAATTCTGGTATGCGCTGGCGCTCAGTTGGCGGGCTGCCGTTGCACAGTTTCTGCGTCATCCTCGGGCTCGACCCGAGGATCCAGGAAGCGCTCTCCTTGTGGCATGGATGCTCGGGTCAAGCCCGAGCATGACACGATAAACGGCTGAGCGAGCCCATAGAGGAGCGGCTAGAGCGGCTAGAGAAGGGGGCTGATGCGAACAGCCCTCAAGCCTGGTGTCCTTGTCTGCTAATGCGCTGCCGCTCAGTTGGCGGGCTGCTGCTGGACCTTCGCGCGGGCCTGTTCTTCGGCCATGCGCTTCTGGAACATCTGCGCGAAATCGATCGGGTCGACCAGCAGCGGCGGGAAGCCGCCATTGCGGGTGGCGTCGGCAACGATCTGGCGCGCGAACGGGAACAGCAGGCGCGGGCATTCGATGAACAGCATCGGCAGCACGTGCTCCTTGGGGAAGCCCGATACGCGGAAGACGCCGCCATAGACCAGCTCGCACAGGAACATCGGCTTGTCGTTGGACTTGGCTTCCGCCTTCAGCGACAGCAGAACGTCGTAATTGTCGTCGCCAAGCGGGTTGGCATTGACATTGACGGAGATGTTGATCGCCGGCTGGGTGTCGCGCTTCTGCAGCGAGGCGGGCGCACCCGGATTTTCGAAGGAGAGATCCTTGATGTACTGGGTGAGAATGCTGAGCGACGGGCTCTGCTTCTGTTCCGCTCCGTTTTCCTCGGCCATGACGCGTCCTTTCGAGTGACTTCAAATTTCTTGCCGCATTTGCGCCACCGGCCGGGAAGCCAGCCTTGCCGCGAAATGCTCGGGGTGAATGCCAGTTAGCATTTAGCCGCGGGCCGTACAACCCTTGGCCGCCGGGCCTGGCGTGCCCGAAACGGCCTATTTCGGCCTGTCGGGATCGTCCGGCTTGCCGCCATCCGCCCAGGGCGAGTTCGGATCAGGATCGTGGGAAAAATCCGCAGCATCGAGAT
Organism: Martelella limonii; assembly: GCF_013344475.1. Taxonomy (GTDB): domain Bacteria; phylum Pseudomonadota; class Alphaproteobacteria; order Rhizobiales; family Rhizobiaceae; genus Martelella; species Martelella limonii. Next base: position 100,303 of record NZ_JABUOU010000012.1, read on the forward strand.
CGACCACCTTGGGGGTCTCGCGGCGGGGTTCGGGCCGGCTGCGGAAGGTCGCGCCGCGCGAGACGACCACCATGTTGCGGCTCATCCGGCGCCAGACGAAGTCCCGGAGCGGCGGTATGAACAGCAGCAAGCCGCAGATATCGCTGACGAAACCCGGGATCAGAAGCAGGATGCCGGCGAGCACGATCATGCCGCCATGGACGAGGTCGCGGCCGGGATTGCCGCCGTCGCGGACATCCTGGTTCAGCCGTTGCAGCACGCTGAAGCCCTGGATCCGCAGCAGGATCGCGCCGATCACGGCGGTGAGCATGATCAGGCCAAGGGTCGGAAACAATCCGATGGCACGGCCGACAATGATGAAGCCGGCAATTTCGACGAAGGGATAGAGAATGATAGCAATGAGAAGCGGCAAGTCGGTGTCCTGTCTGGCTTGTTTTATCCAGCTTGTCTTTTCTGGCTTTCGTTCGTTTTCCGGCCCATGGGAAATGCTAATATTTATACGATGTGTTACATTTGAATCATGGCCCTGTGAAGTCTATATGGGGATAGGAAACAACAAGGAAAACGGCGGTTACCATCAAAATGGGCACAAGCGATCTGATAACCCTCTTCTTCCTGATTGCCGCAGTGGTGATTTTCTTCCAGCTGCGCAACGTGCTCGGCCGGCGCACCGGCAATGAGAAGCCGCGCTATGAGCAGCCGGCGGTGCGTTCGCGCACCGATGCCATCGATGCCGGCCGCAGCGAAGGCAAGGTGATCACGCTTCCGGGCGTCGAGAAGGAACAGCAGGCCGCCCGCAAGGCAGCGATCGACAAGATCGCGCCCGCAGGCAGCAATGCCAATGCCGGCCTGAAGGCGATTGCGGAGGCCGATCCGCAATTCGATCCGGATGCCTTCCTGAAGGGTGCGCAAGCGGCTTACGAGATGATCGTGATGGCCTTTGCGGATGGCGATCGCCGCAGCCTCAAGAACCTGCTTTCGAAGGAAGTCTATGACGGCTTCAATGCCGCCATCAGCGAACGCGAGGCCAAGGGCGAGACGGTGAAGGCGAATTTCGTCGGCATCGAGAAGGCGGAGATCACCGAAGCCGAGCTGGAAAAATCGGAAGCCCGCATCACGCTCAGGATCGTCAGCCAGATGATTTCTGCGACCTATGGCAAGGATGGCGAGGTCGTCGACGGCGATCCGGAAGAGATCGCCGAGGTGCGCGATCTTTGGACCTTTGCGCGCGACACCAAGGCGCGTGATCCCAACTGGAAGCTGATCGCCACCGCCTCCGAATAGGCGATGAGCCGGCGGCCCTTCGCCTGACGGGAGTGACTGATGAGCCGGCGCAAGCTCTCGTCCGAGGAACGTGAACTTTGGAACAAGGTCGCGCGCACCGCGCGGCCGCTGCCCGGGCGAAAGCATGCACGGCCCGACGCGCCTGCGGAGGATTTCGCGGCGATGATGGCGCCGAAGCCGCCGTCGCCGGCCAAGGCGCAGCCTGTGAAATCGGGCGTGTCGCCGTTTGCGATCAGCCGGCAGAAGCCGGAGCCCACCCGCCACCATCCGCTCGAACGTCCGGTCAAGAAGAAGCTCGCCAAGGGTCGCATCGGCATCGATGCCCGGATCGACCTCCACGGCATGTTCCAGGACGAGGCGCATGCGTTTCTGCTCGCCTTCCTGCGCCGCGCCCATGACAAGGGACACCGCCACATCCTGGTGATTACCGGCAAGGGCGCTTCCTTCGGCAGCGACGGGGTTTTGAAGCGCACCGTGCCGCTGTGGTTCTCGCTCCCCGATTTCAGGCCCCTGATCTCCTCCTATGAGTCCGCATCCCGTCAGCATGGCGGCGAGGGTGCGCTCTATGTCCGGCTGGCCCGCAGGAAAGGGGATCCGGAATGACCCCCTTCGGCGATGCCGTCCGCCGGTTGCGCGCCGAGCGCGGCGTCACGCAAAAGCAGATGGCCGAGGCGATCGGGGTGTCGCCGGCCTATCTGTCCGCCCTTGAGCACGGACGGCGCGGCAAGCCGAGCTTCGATTTCCTGCAGCGTGTCGCGGGCTATTTCCACATCATCTGGGATGATGCCGAGGCGCTGTTCGAGATTGCCGATCATTCCCATCCACGGGTGACGATCGATACGATCGGCCTGCCATCGTCCCACACCGCGTTTGCAAACCGGCTGTCGCGCACCATCGGGATGCTGGATGAAAACGCGATTGCAGAGCTTGATGCAGTGATCGGGCGAAGGCTGCCCCGGCCGTGATGCAGCGCCCCCTTCAGGAAGCGCCGGTCTTTATTTGCTGAACAGCGAGCGGATCATGTCGTTGTCATAGGGTTTCGTCAGAATCCTGATCTCTTCGAGATCTTCCGGGAGGGTCAGGCTGTCGCCGTAACCGGAAGCGAAAAGGAAGGGCGTGTCGATCTGCTTCAGCCGGCGCGCCACCTCGAAACTGGTTTCATTGCCGAGATTGATGTCGAGCAGCGCGAAGTTGAAGCTGCGGCTGTCGAGCATGTCCATGGCAGCCTTGACCGTCGAGGCGACCGCCGTGTCATTGCATCCAAGCCGTTCGAAGATCATTTCGGCATCCATCGCGATCATCAGGTTATCCTCGACGATCAGGACGGATTCAGGCGCGCCGAAGGACATGAGGGTAGAGGCTTTCTGACCCTGCTCCGGCGCTGGTGGCACATCGTCCAGAACCACATGTTCTGCCGGTATCCAGAATTTGCCGGTAACCCCTTCCAGGCGGTAGGCAATGTCTGCCCGCCCGGACAGTTCGAACGGAATGGTCCGCTCGATGATGGTCGAGCCAAAGCCGCGCCGTTCGGGTGCCTTAACCGGGGGGCCGCCAACCTCGCGCCACTCGATGTTGAGGCTCGCGTCGTTTCCAAGCGTCCACTTGATCCGCACCCGGCCGCGCGCACTCGTGAGCGCGCCGTATTTGGCCGAATTGGTCATCAGTTCGTGGATGACGAGTGCCATCGACGTATAGGCTGTCGATGTCAGAAGAACCTGCGGTCCTTCGGTTTCGACCCGATCCTTCTTGTCGAGCAGATAGCTGTCCGCTTCGGTGCGGATCAGCTCCTCAAGTGCCGTCGGCGCCCAGTGATGACGGGTGATCTGGTCATGGGCCCGCGCCAGCGCCTGAATGCGGCCATCGAGCTTGGAAACCAGCTCGCCGGTCGAAATCGCGCCGACGCTGGTCTGGGAGATGAGGCCGCGCACAAGCCCCAGAATGTTGCGGACGCGGTGGTTAAGCTCGGCGATCAGCAGTTCCTGCTTCTGGCTGGCAAGCTTGCGCTCGCGGCTCGCCTCGTCCGTGAGCCGGAGAACGACTTCCAGCAGCATCACCCTCAACTGCGATGCAGCGCGCACATCGGCTGGCGTCCACGGCGCGCTCTGGCCGCGCACCGTCGTCTGCCAGGTCTCGAAACTCTTGCGTGGCGTCAGCCGGGCGCCATTCGGGCCGTAGCTCACCGGCTTTTCCGGATTGCCGGCCCAGTTGACGAGCTGCACCAGTTCGGCGCGGAAGAAAAGCAGATAGTCGCGCGGAGAGCGCGAGATCGGGATTGCCAGCACGCCTGCGGCGGTATCGATCAAGCTCTTCGCCTCGGGCATCAGGGTTTCGATCGCATGGTTGGCGTAGACCGCATTGCCGGGAAGCGCATTCAGATGATCGCAGAGCGCCAGGATATCCTCCTCGCTCGGCGTCCTGCCGCCGCCGACAACCATCTTTTCCTGCACCACGGCATAGCCGTCGGCGTTCAGGATATCCGCGAAGGATTCTGCCGACGAGCGCAACAGATCGGGCGTCGTCGTGTCCTTCGAAAGCGTGCGGGAGATATGGGCTGTCAGCCGGTTGACGACCTCGTCATTGGCGCGTTCGTCGGCGGAAAGTCGCGTCTGCAGCACGAGCGACAGCATGTGGCCGAACAGCAAGGCCGCATTTCTGAGGCGCATCGACGGCACGTGGCGCTTGCCGTGGTGGCAGGCTATCAGTCCCCAGAGCTGGCCGTTGACGATCACCGAGATCGACATCGACGCGCCGACATTCATGTTCCTCAGATATTCGAGGTGGATCGGCGATACGCTCCGAAGCCTGCTTCCCGAAAGATCCAGCGTCTCGTCATTGTCCGAAAGGATCGGCGAGCCCTCATCGGCGACCGACCCGATCAGCCGGATCGGGTTCTCGATGTAGAGCGCGCGGGCCTGTTTGGGAATGTCGGTTGCCGGATAGCGCAGGTTCAGGAACGGCTCGAGGTCGTGCTTCCTCGCCTCGGCCACCACTTCGCCGGTTTCGTCGGCGCCGAACTTGTAGAGCATCACCCGGTCAAAGCCGGTGATCACCTTTACGAAACGGACGGTATGATTGTAGACGGCGGCAAACGACGGCAGCTCCGCCATCCTGTCGATGGCGTTGCGGACATTGGCCATGTCGTTCGCAGCGCCTTCGACCGGTGTGGCGGGTTCGAATTCCAGGATGATGACACTCTCGAACCGGTGAACCGAGGCATCGAAACGCGCCTCCGTGCCGCAGAGTTGAAGGTCGTAGATGACCTCGACACCGCGATGCGGGTTCAGGAACTGCAGGCGGTTGCGGATGGTATGGATCGTATCGGGCGGCAGCAGCGCATCCGAGGGCTGGCCGATCAGCGAGGTCGCATCCATGCCCAGGAAATCATGAATGTTCTGAGAGGCATGCGAAATCACCCAGTCTTGCGAGACGGCCACCAGAAAGCCGAATTCCTGAACCCGGCCAAGAAGGTGGATTGGCTCGCGATCGCAATTTGTGAGGTCAACCTGGTTGTGCATCATACTCCCTCTGGGTCTCGCACGGCGTCCAGGTAGGCGGCAAAAACGGCTCTGGCTGACGTGACGGCCGCTTCAACGGCGCTTGGTGTTGCGGGCTGGCTCGCAAGCCAGTCCCGGAATGTTTTCCAGCAGTGCTGCCCTTCGCCATGGCGCAGAAATGCGTCGGGCACGCTGATATCGGATTTTGCAAGCTCTGCAAGCAGGTAACGCGCGCCAAGCCGCGATCCTTCCAGAACATAGGCGACGCCGGCCACCGAATCCTCATCGTTGAATGCGACCTTCGTTTCAGGTGGTGCCTCGAGTTCGAGCGCGTCCAGATCCTGCATGAGCGCATCCGTGCGCATCCGGTCGCCGGGCAGCGATGCAAAAGCTGGCTCTCCGGCAAGCCAGCGTTCCGCATGGGGCAGCACGCGGGCATGCATCAGCAGAAACCGTGCATAGCCGGCACGCGATGCGATCGGTGTCTGGCTGACGGCCCTGTCGAGGCGTTCATGAAGATGGGTTGTGTGCGTTCGCAGCTCGGCAAGAAAGTCCATTTGCTACTTAAATCGTTTTCGAAATGCGTAAATAACGGACTTGTAGATGAATATTTCTAGCAACGCCAGCGCTTTGCAAGAGAATATTTTGACGCTGCGCGGGGCATTAATCTAGTTTAAAATAATCAATGCTTCATGTCCAAGTAATGCAATTTTGTCGGCGCGACGGGCGCGGCCGAAGCTGTCATCCCGGCTTGGCCGTCATGATGCGCTGAATGGCGGCCCTTCCGGGCGGAACCTGCCGTTCTCCGGTGCGAAGTGCTTGCGCGGGCGCTGAAATTCCGCATGCTGGCAAACGTTTGACGGGAGGCAGGCATGATTGATGACAATAAAGGCACCTATATCGGCCGCGTGATGGTTCCAGAGGGGCCGGCAATCGTAACGCTGCGCGATGGCGGGATATACGACATTACCGCGAAGGCCGCGCCGCTGGTGCGCGATATCTGCGAAATGGCCGATCCGGCAGCCTATGTCCGCAATGCCGAGGGCCGTCATCTCGGCACGCTCGAGGAGATCGCCGCTGCAAGGCCGGGTGATTCGGACAGGATCCATTTTCTGAGCCCCTGCGATCTTCAGGCCATCAAGGCCTGCGGGGTCACCTTTGCGCGCTCCATGGTCGAGCGGGTGATCGAGGAGAAGGCGGACGGCGATCCGAAAAAGGCGGAATCGATCCGTGCACGAATCGGCGAAAAGATCGGCGACAGTCTCAGAAATATCGAGGCGGGCTCTCCCGAAGCGGCTGCGGTCAAGCAGGCGCTGATCGCGGAGGGCCTCTGGAGCCAGTATCTGGAGGTCGGCATCGGCCCCGACGCCGAAGTGTTCTCCAAGGCGCAGGTCTTGTCCTCGGTCGGGCCGGGCGCCGATGTCGGCCTTCATCCGGTTTCGAAGTGGAACAATCCGGAGCCCGAAATTGTTCTCGCTGTATCGTCGACGGGCAGCATTGTCGGCGCCACGCTCGGCAATGACGTCAATCTGCGCGATGTCGAGGGTCGGTCGGCCCTGCTGCTCGGCAAGGCCAAGGACAACAATGCTTCGGCGGCGATCGGTCCGATGATCCGGTTGTTCGACGATGGCTTTACGCTCGATGACGTGCGGAAAGCGGAACTGACGCTGACGGTGGAAGGCGAGGACGGCTACACAATGACGGGACACTCATCGATGTCCGAGATCAGCCGCGATCCGGTGCATCTCGTCAGCCAGACCATCGGCCGGCATCACCAGTATCCGGACGGGCTGATGCTCTATCTCGGCACGCTGTTTGCCCCGACCGCCGATCGCGACGTTCCGGGTGAGGGCTTCACCCACAAGGATGGTGACCGGGTGACGATTGCGGCGCCCGGGCTTGGCTCGCTCGTCAACACAGTTCGCCTTTCGACCGAATGCCAGCCCTGGACCTTCGGCATTCGTGCGCTGATATCCAATCTGTCCGAGCGCGGACTGATATGAAACCGATACCTGGAGGAGACCCTCAATGACCTTCGAACCCCATGGCATGCACCTGATCGGCGGAGAGTGGAAGGAAACCGCTCAGCGTTTCTCGTCCCAGCCCGTCAGCGGTGCATCGCTCCAGTTCAGCGAGGCCGATGCGGACGTCGTCGACGAGGCTGTCAAATCCGCCGAGGCGGCGTTCTGGGACTATGGTTATACCGACCGCCATGCCCGCGCGGCCTTCCTGGAGAAGGTTGCCGAAGAAATCGAAAGGCGCGGCGCCGACATCACCGCAATCGCCACCGCCGAAACCGGACTGCCGGAACAGCGGCTGGAAGGCGAACGCGGCCGGACGGTCGGCCAGCTCCGGCTTTTTGCCAGCCATATCAGGCAGGGCGATTATCTCGACCGCCGCCATGATGCGGCAAAACCCGATGCAACGCCGCCGGCTCCGGACCTGAAGCTGGTGCAACGGCCGATCGGCCCCGTCGCCGTATTCGGCGCGTCGAATTTCCCGCTCGCCTTCTCGGTTGCTGGCGGCGATACCGCCTCTGCCCTTGCCGCCGGATGTCCGGTGGTGGTGAAGGGGCATCCCGCCCATCCCGGCACCTGCGAGATCATCGCCGAGGCGATTGCGGCGGCTGCAGAAAAATGCGGAATTCACCCCGGCGTCTTCTCCATGCTGCAGGGCGCCTCCCATGAAGCGGGGACGCTGCTCGTGACCCACGATCTCATCAGGGCCGTCGGCTTTACCGGTTCGCTCGCGGGCGGGCGGGCGTTGTTTGACCTTTGCGCGCGACGCGAGGAGCCGATCCCGTTTTTCGGCGAACTCGGTTCGGTCAATCCGAATTTCCTGCTCCCCGATGCGCTTGCCAATCGTGGCGACGAGATTGCGAAGGGCTGGGCGGCTTCGCTCACCATGGGCGTCGGCCAGTTCTGCACCAATCCCGGGCTCATGGTCACGCTTTCGGGGCCCGAGGCCGATCGGTTCACCGAAGAAACGGCGGATGCGCTCTCGAAGGTGGGCTCTGCGGTCATGCTGACAGAAGGCATTGCGACGGCTTTCCGAAAGGGCAGCGATGCGATTGCCAATGCCTGCGGCGTGAAGACGCTGATCAAGGCGGAAGCGCGCGGCAGAAACGCAGCGCCCGCGCTCTACAAGGTCTCGGCCAAGGCGTTCATGGAAGACCCGTCGCTTGCGCATGAAGTCTTCGGCCCGCTCGGCATCGTCGTCCTTGCTTCGAATGCGCAGGAAATGCGTGCGGTTGCGGAGCGGCTGGAGGGCCAGCTCACCTGCACGCTGCACATGGACAACGATGATACCGAATTTGCCCGGACGCTGATGCCGGTGCTGGAGCGCAAGGCCGGACGCCTGATTGCCAACGGATTTGCGACCGGCGTTGCCGTCAGCGACGCGATGATCCATGGCGGCCCCTATCCGGCCTCGACCAATTTCGGGGCGACATCGGTCGGCACCATGGCAATCCGGCGCTTCCTGCGGCCGGTCAGCTATCAGAACATGCCGGCTGCCCTGCTGCCGGATGATCTCCGGCACAAATGACAAGGCGCTCCCCGGCCAAGCCGCCGGGCGGCCCGTTCACGGCACGGCCCTTCACGTATTTTATCTGGAGGGACCTGCCGGGGCGGCGATATCGATCCCCGTTGCCCCTTCATTGGTGAAAGCGCGGGCTTCCGGCTGGCCGGTGAGCTTGCGCGCCCAGATTGCTGCGATGGCCGAAAGGCGGAACTGGGGTGAAACGGGAAGAACCGGCAGTGCCTTTTGCCACTCCTCGATTTTTCCGGCGAGCGCCGGGAGGTTGCTTGTGTCGATGCACTGGCCGCCAGCGCCCAGGATTTCACGATTGATGTCGAGCGCTTCGTCCGCAATGACCGGTGTTCCAACAGCATTCGCTTCCGCAAGCGGCAGTCCGAAGGGCTCCTGATAGCGGGTCTGCGGATAAAAGATGCAGAGCGAACGGCGCATCTGGTCGATCATCTCGTCATCTTCAAGCCGGCCAAGGAAGGTCACGCCTGCCGGCGGCTTGCCATCAGGCCAGATCATGTTGCCGGCTTCGGCGATGTCCAGCCGCAATTCCGGCAGAGCCTGGCGGAGCAATTCGAACTTGGTCAGGACTTCGGACATGCCCTTCAACGGCGTGCCGGGAAAGAACATGCGGTTCCTGTCGCGCTGTGTCGCGTTTGGCAAAAGCGTGTCATCGACCGGATTATAGATCGAGCTGATCTTCGGAAGCCTTTCGTTCTCAGCGCTCAAGAATTCGCGGACATGGCGGGCATGGGACTTGGAGACGCAGACGATCTCGATATCCGCGTCCGCCAGGGCATTGCCCATGCGGCGGTTGTGGCGGCCGGGATTGGAATGAAGACGCAGCATGATCGGGCAATGCGGATTGAGCCTGCGCGCCTTCAAGGCCGCCTTCCACGAGCTGATCACGACAATCGCCTGCACGCCGGCCAAATCGTCGGCACGCATGGCTTCGATCGGGCGATAGAAACCACAGCTATCCCGGTCGATATCGTTCCGACCGTTCTGATAGAAGTGGAACCGGAAATTTGAGCCCTGGATCCGCGCCACCCGCATTGAAATGGCTTCAGCGCCGCTCAGCGCACCGCTCTCGAGCGCGCTCAGCGTGTACGGCGTGAGGCAGTAGGGATCGATGACGGCGATGGCGGAGGACATTATAACGCCTCCCCGTGCCGAAGGCCCGCGGGCATGGACATATGGTTTCTCCTCGTTCTCGTCATCTAACTGGACCGCCCTGAGACGAAGCGCATTAAACTGGTTACAAATAGAGACGAATTGAGGTGAAAAGGTGCGATACGGGAAAAATCTGCCAAGAAACGCGCACTGGTTGATTGCGCTTTGCGCCATCATTCCGCCATAATTGCTGACGCAATGCAGCTTCCACCGACCATAACTTCTCTTCCGGGAGGCCTTCACACATGAATATGCACAAAAAAAGCTGCCTTGTGCAAAGGCTTTCGCATTACACTGATCTCGACGAGACCTCGCTCGACAGCATTGCCCGTTTCGAGCGCGAGGAGAAGGATGTCTCCAAGAACGAAGAGATATATCAGGAGGGCGACCACAATATTCATCTCTACGTGGTCAAGCGCGGATGGCTTTACAGCTATGCCGACCTGAAGGACGGGCGCCGGCAGATCGTCGAGATCCACCATCCCGGCGACATTATCGGCTTTCCCGACATCGCCTTTACCGAGCGCACCACGGTGCTGAAGGCGGCCGAGGATGCCCGGCTTTGCCCGTTTCCGAAGAAGGACCTGGATGAGGTCTTCAAGGCCTCACCCCAGCTTGCCGCGTTGCTGTTTGCGCTTGCCGTGCGCAACCAGGTGATCATGATCGACTTCCTGCGGGCGATCGGGCGGATGAGCGCGCGCGAGCGGATCGCCTATTTCCTGCTCGACATGCAGGCGAGGCTGCGCGTCACCAACAAGGTGACGCCCGGCATCTTCCGACTGCCGCTGAACCAGACCGAAATTTCGGACGTGCTGGGCCTGACCAATGTCTATGTCAGCCGCAGCTTTACCGCGCTGGAAAGAGACGGTCTGATCAGCCGCTCCAACGGAACGGTCGAAATCCTGGAGGAGGAGCGCATGAAGCAGATCTGCGATTTCTCCGATCGCCATACCAAACTCGATACCACCTGGTTTCCAGGCGCATACGCGACCGCCGGCTGAAAGGCCACCGCGAACATGATCTCCTGAACGCGGTGGCGAAGGCTTGCGGGCGGCGCTTCAGCTCACGCGTCGGCGGCCTTGTCGAGCGGTAGCGATCGGTTTCCCATCTCGCCGGAACGGCCTGCAAGGTCGAGCACCTGCTGCAGCTCGGCCCCGCGCAGGAACGTCGGCTCCGCCGCCGCCTCGCCGCGGATCGCGGCAATGAAGCGCTCGTAGATGGTTGCGACCGGCGGGCAGTCGATGTCGATCCATTCTTCCTTCAACAGCGCGTCCGTTCCGATCGCGGCCCGCAAATGGCTGGTGCCGCGCTCGAACAGGACCTGCAGGCCGCCCTTGTCGCCATAGATCCTCAGGCGCAGATCATTGTGGTGTCCGGAGGCAAAGCGGGTTGCGGCAATGGTCCCGATGGCGCCGTTATCCAGGTCCATATGCATGACGAAACTGTCATTGGCATCGAGTGTGTAGTCGCCGATCCGGTCGTCCGGCGCCTTGTGGAACACGGCCGTGCGGCAGGAGACGGAGCGCGGCGCCGATCCCGCGGCATAGGTTGCGAAATCGATGATGTGGATGCCGACATCGCCGAGCGCGCCCTTGGAGCCGTGCGCCGTGGACAGGCGCCACAGCCAGCCGGGCTCGCTCTTCCAGTCGCCCCAGGCCGCCTGCGTCAGCCAGCTTTGCAGATAGGATGCCTCGAAATGGCGGACGGTGCCGATCGCGCCCTCCGCGACCATGGCGTGGGCCTTTTCGAGCGCGGCAACCTGGCGGTAGCTGAGATTGATCATGTTGACGATGCCCGCCGCTTCCGCAGCCGATGCCATTTCGGAGGCGAAGGCATAATCGGTGCTGAGCGGCTTTTCGCACAGCACGTGCTTGCCCGCCTCGATCAGCGGCATGGTGGTGGCATAGTGCACGCCGTCGGGGGTGACCACGGAGGCGGCATCGAAATCGCAGGATGCAATCGCCTCGGCAAGGCTTGTGAACCGGCCCTCGATCCCGTGCCGGTCGCAAAACGCATCGAGCACCTCCGCACGGGGATCGACACCTGCGACCACCGTGACACCGTCGATCTTGCGATAGGCGTCCGCATGCGCGCCGCCCATTCCGCCGGTGCCGACGATCAGCACCCGCACGGGTTTCTTCCTGGTCTTCATGGGGTCACTCCGTCAGCGAAAGCCGTCTTCACCGGGGTTGTGCAGCGTTTCGCCGCGCGCGGTGATCTTCTCCGGGGCCTTCTCGACCGGCACATTGGGGGCCGCCGTCGGCTCGGCGATCCGCCTTGCGGGGTTGTGGGCCCACTGCACGGCGTTGGTGATCACCCGCTGGACATTGGCGTCGTGATAGGTCGGATAGGTTTCGTGGCCGGGCCGGAAGTAGAATACATTGCCGGCGCCGCGCTTGTAGGTGAGGCCCGAGCGGAACACCTCGCCGCCCTGGAACCAGCTCACGAACACGGTTTCGAGCGGTTCCGGAATGCCGAAGGGCTCGCCATACATTTCCTCATGTTCGAGTTCGAACATCGGGCCGACGCCTTCGGCAATCGGATGATTGGCGGAGGTCACCCAAAGCCGTTCGCGCTCGCCCGCCTCGCGCCATGTAAGATTGCAGGGCGTGCCCATCAGCCGCTTGAAGGGTTTCGAGAAATGGGCGGAGTGCAGGAAGATCATGCCCATGCCGCTCCAGACGGCCTCGCAGACCCGCTCGACGACCGCATCGGAAACGTCGCCATGCGCGGCATGTCCCCACCATAGCAGCACATCGGTCTCGGCAAGCCGTTCCGCCGTCAGGCCGTGCTCGGGGTCCTGCAGCACGGCGGTGTCGGCTGAGATAAGCGCGCTGCGGGAAAGGCTCTCGGCAATGGCGGCATGCATGCCGCGGGGATAGAGTTCGGAAACGGTTTTGTTGGTCCGCTCATGGACATTCTCGCCCCAGACCAGTGCTCTGATTGTCATGTCATGTCATCCTGCTATCGCATTTCGCAGTCAGCTGGTAACAGCCGACATGCGCGGAAATGTGTCAAAACAAATAGATAGATCGGCTTAGCGTCTCCCTGAAACGGCAAACACGTCTCGACGTCTCGCTTCAGGTCCGCTTCACCCGCCTGGGCGGGCTCAGCATTCCTCGCCGAAACGGTCTGAAACCAGCGCTTCGATCGCATCGAGCGCCTGGTCCGCTTCCGCGCCGGCGGCTGACACAAGGATAGTGCTGTTGATGCTGGCGGCAAGCATCATCAGGCCCATGATCGAGGTTCCGCCAACCTGCATGCCATCCTTGGCGACAGTGATCGTCGCATCGAACTTTTCGACCGTCTGGACGAATTTGGCGGAGGCACGCGCGTGCAACCCCCTCTTGTTCACGATCGTCAGGCGGCGGGTCAGGGGTTCCATGTCGCCGGTCAGTTCCCGCTCAACACGCGGCTTGCGACATTGATGTAGCGGCGGCCGGCATCTTCCGCTTCGGCCAGCGCCTTTGCCATGTCGTTTTCCTGGCGCACGGCAACGAGCTTGATCAGCATCGGCAGGTTGACGCCGGCGATCACTTCTGTTGTGCCGTTGTTCATCACCGAAATGGCAAGGTTGGAAGGCGTGCCGCCGAACATGTCGGTGAGGATGATGACGCCATTGCCGCCATCGACATTGCCGACCGCGCGCACGATATCGTCGCGGCGGCGATCCATGTCATCTTCCGGGCCGATCGAAATCGTCTCGATGGCATCCTGGGGCCCAACAACATGCTCCACTGCAAGGCGGAATTCCTCCGCAAGGCGGCCATGGGTCACAAGAACCAGTCCGATCATTCACGACGCTCCTTATTCGGCAGAAAACAGGCCGATCAAGTGCGCATCTTGTCGAAGCGGGCGGGAAGTGCAAGCCAAAAGGCTGAAATTCTCACATGAAATCAGAGAGCGTGGCATGGCTGATACAGCCCGGCCACACGCGTGGCGTGCGCGCCTCTCAGCGGTCGGCAAAACGCGGCGTTGCAGCAATCCCCTGGGCAAGCCCGGGACACAGGGCGCAAAGGGCTGCAAACGGGTCAGCGTCCGGAAACCGGAGCCTTACGAGCGGCACGCCGTGGCCATCGGAAACCGCAAGCGTTTCTGATGGATCGGGCAGCCGCTCGGCCTTTGCCGGATCGACCGGAAGAAGGGCGAAATCGATCACCGCTTCCGCCAGATGGTCGCGTTCGACGATGCCCGTGCCGCGGATTTCCATGAGGCCGGCAATCGCGGGCGGCGCGGACGCCAGAACCCGGCCGTTGCAGATCGTGATGATGACCTGGTCGTCGGCAATCAGCGCTGCGAAAAGCCCGTCGCGTTGCGCTGCTGCCATAAGCGAAAGCGCAAGGGCGCTTTTGCCTGCGCCCGAGGGGCCGGTGATCAGGATGCCCGTTGCGCCGAGCACGATGGCTGTTCCATGCAGATTGTGCGGCGCGCTCATGTCGCCTTGCCGGTGGCGGCCGGCAGCTTCAGCGTAAAGCGCGCGCCCGTCACCTGGCCGGTTTCATGATCGGTCACGTTTTCCGCCGCCAGCGTGCCGCCATGGGCTTCCGCGATCTGGCGGGAGATCGACAGGCCGAGCCCGGAATTCTGACCGAAGGCCTCGCCGTCCGGCCGGTCGGTGTAGAACCGCTCGAAGATCCGCTCCAGCGCATCCGGGCGAATGCCGGGTCCGTTGTCGGTGACCGTGACGATCAGCTGCGCCCTGGTGCGCGTCAGCGCGACGTCGACGCGGCCGGTCTGTTCCGGCACGAAGGAACGGGCGTTCTCGATCAGGTTGGTCACGATCTGGCCGATGCGCAGATCATGGCCATAGGTGTCGAACGCGGTCTTGCCATGGTTGCCGGGATGGGCGGAAAAGCCGATCTGCACCTTCTTGTGGCGTCTGCCGGTCTCGCGAGAGATCTTTACCAGATCGTTGAGCAGAGCCTCGACGTCAAAGCGCTTGGCATCCTCGCGGGCAAGTTCGGCATCGAGCCTCGATGCATCGGAAATATCGCTGATCAGCCGGTCGAGACGGCGCACATCGTGCTGGATGATCTCGGTGAGGCGGGCTTTCGATTCCTCGGTTTTGGCGAGCGGCAGGGTCTCGACGGCGCTGCGCAGCGACGTCAGCGGGTTCTTCAGCTCGTGGGCGACATCGGCCGCGAAGCTGTCGATCGCATCGATCCGGTCGTAAAGCGCGGTGGTCATTTCCCTAAGCGCCGTCGACAGATGGCCGATCTCGTCCTGGCGGGCGGAGAAATCCGGGATTTCCTCGCGCTCGCGCGGCCCGCCGCGACGCACGCGGACCGCGGCCTCGGAGAGGCGGCGCAGCGGGCTTGCAATCGTCGAGGACAGCATGAAGGACAGGATCATGGTGACGAGGGCGGTAACGCCGAAGACGCGGATGATCGCGATCCGCTCGGCATGGACGATCTCGTCGATATCACCGGCCTGGGTGGAAAGCAGCAGGACGCCGAGCACGGCGCGGAAACGCTGGATCGGCACGGCGACCGAGACGATCAGCTTGCCCTTGTCGGTGACGCGGACGACGGCGGAGCGTTGCGCATCTAGCGCCTTGACGACTTCGGGATAGATCGAACCGTCGCCGCCGGGTGCCTCTTCGTAGCGCGGCAGATTGCCGGGCTGGAGGAAGCGGTTCATCAGATTGCCGAAGCGGGTGCCGATCCCTTCGCCATCCCCCTGGCTTGCCGCCGGAAGGTCATAGCGCAGCACCTGGCCGCGCGAATAGAGGTAGCGCGAATCGAGGATCAGATTGGCGTCGGGATCGAAGATCCGCGCCCGGGTGCGGGTCGGCGAGATCAGCCGCCTCAGGATCGGCGCCACTTTTTCCGGGTTGAGCGGAAAGCGCAGATCCTCGTCGCTGGTGGTCGGGCGCGCACTTTCGCCGGCCTGCAGTTCCAGAAGCTTCTGCGGGTCGATCGTCATCGTGTCGGTCTCGACGGAGGCCGACGAGGCGATGGCGCCTGCGATGATCTCGCCCTGGGTCAGCAGGCTTTCGACGCGGGCATCAATCAGCCCCTCGCGGAACTGATTGAGATAGAGAATGCCGCCGACGAGGAAGAACAGCGCCAGAAGGTTAAAGAACAGGATGCGCCAGTTGAGGCTTGAAAACACGGTCGAGGCCAGCAGCCACCGCGCGACGGCGAATGGCTTTCGCCAGCGCCTTGCCGGCTTTGCGGTCTTTGCTTTGGTCTCGGTCATCGCGCCCTGTTCAAGCCGGCGGCTTAGCCGGCATACGGTCCGTCAGGCCGCTTCGCGGAAACGGTAGCCGACGCCGTACAGCGTTTCGATCATGTCGAAATCGGTATCCACGATCTTGAACTTCTTGCGAAGGCGCTTGATGTGGCTGTCGATGGTGCGGTCGTCGACATAGACCTGATCGTCATAGGCCGCATCCATCAGCGCGTCACGGCTTTTGACCACGCCGGGGCGCTGGGCGAGCGATTGCAGGATCAGGAATTCGGTAACGGTCAGCGTCACCGCATCGCCCTTCCAGGTGCAGGTGTGGCGTTCGCGGTCCATCACCAGCGGTCCGCGTTCGAGCGGCCGGTTGGCCTCGCCCTCGGCGGGCTTGGTGCCGTTGGCGGCGGCCTCGCGGGCGGCGACCCGGCGCAGCACCGCGCGCACGCGTTCGACCAGAAGGCGCTGGGAGAACGGCTTGGTGATGAAATCATCCGCCCCCATCTTGAGGCCGAACAGCTCGTCGATCTCCTCGTCCTTCGACGTCAGGAAGATCACCGGCATGTCGGATTTCTGCCGCAGGCGGCGCAGCAGTTCCATGCCATCCATGCGGGGCATCTTGATGTCGAAGATCGCAAGCTGGGGCGGGTTCGCCTGCAGCCCCGTCAGCGCGGTCGCGCCGTCGGTATAGGTATCGACCCGATACCCTTCGGATTCGAGCGCGATCGACACCGATGTCAAAATGTTACGGTCATCATCGACCAGAGCGATCGTCTGCATGAGGTCTCCCTGTCAGCAAAGTGTTCTTGGGACCACGTCCCTTATCTTCATTTCTAGCATTTCTTGGAAAGAAACTGGAACAAATTGTGGCAAGGGCAACCCCGGGGCATTCCCCTATCGGGTTAAAACGGCTTGGCTGCCGGTTTTAGGTGGTCCTTTAAAGCTATGAGAATCCAAGGAAATTTTCGTATTTCCGTCATACGTCGATTTTCTTTAATCGATTAAATGCATGATTTCATTATCTTTTGCGACTTTCCCAGTTGTCGCATGCGAAATAATTTAATATGTTTTTAAAAAATTAGATTTGCTTTTGAAAGGCGGAGCAATGGCAGAGCATGGGATCTACAATCGCGAATTCCCGATCGAAAAAATGGGGCTCACCGGCGCCGGATCGGTCTACTACAACCTTTTGCCGGCAGAGCTCTGCGAAGAATCAATCCGCCGCGGCGAGGCTGTCCTGACGGCAGGCGGCGCGCTTCGGGCGCTGACGGGCCAGCATACGGGCCGTTCGGCGAAGGACAAGTTCGTGGTCTCGGACAACACCACGCGCGATCAGATCTGGTGGGACAACAACAAGGCGATGTCGCCGGAACATTTCGCGCTTCTGAAGGCAGACATGCTCGCCCATGCGGCGGGCAGGGACCTGTTCGTGCAGGACCTGATCGGCGGCGCCGATGAGAATAACCGCCTGCCGACGCGCGTGATCACCGAATATGCCTGGCACGCCCAGTTCATCCGCAACCTGCTGATCCGTCCGGATCGTGATGCGGTGGAGGATTTCACGGCGAAGCTCACCATCATCAACCTGCCGTCCTTCGTGGCCGATCCCAAGCGCTACGGCTGCCGCACGGAGACAGTGATCGCCTGCGATCTCGTCAACGGTCTCGTGCTGATCGCCGGCACGTCTTATGCCGGCGAAATGAAGAAGTCGGTCTTCACAGTGCTCAACTACCTGCTGCCGGAACGCGGCGTGATGCCGATGCACTGCTCGGCCAATGTCGGCGACGGCGACGATGCGGCGGTGTTCTTCGGCCTGTCGGGTACCGGCAAGACCACGCTTTCTGCCGATCCCTCGCGCACGCTGATCGGCGATGACGAACATGGCTGGGGCGAGGAAGGTCTCTTCAATTTCGAAGGCGGCTGCTATGCCAAGACCATCCGGCTTTCGGCCGAGGCCGAGCCGGAGATCTTCGCCACCACCAAGCGTTTCGGCACGGTGCTGGAAAACGTCGTGCTCGACGCCGACCGCGAGCCCGATTTCGACGACGGATCGCTGACGGAAAACACCCGCTGCGCCTATCCGCTCGACTATATTCCGAATGCCTCGCGCACCGGGCTTGCGCCGCACCCGAAGACGGTGATCATGCTGACGGCGGATGCCTTTGGCGTGCTGCCGCCGATTGCGAAACTCACGCCCGAGCAGGCGATGTACCACTTCCTGTCCGGCTACACCGCCAAGGTTGCCGGCACGGAAAAGGGCGTGACCGAACCGGAAGCAACGTTTTCGACCTGTTTCGGCGCACCCTTCATGCCGCGCCACCCGACCGTCTACGGCAATCTGCTGAAAGCGCTGATCGCCAAGCATGACGTGCAGTGCTGGCTGGTCAACACCGGCTGGACCGGCGGCGCTTATGGCACCGGCAGCCGGATGCCGATTCGCCAGACCCGGGCCATGCTTGCCGAGGCGCTGTCGGGCCGGCTTGCGGATGCGGAATTCCGGTCTGACGAGAATTTCGGCTTCGCCGTTCCGGTCGCAGTGCCGGGCGTCGATGCGGCGATCCTGAACCCGCGCGGCACCTGGGGCGACCCTGCCGCCTATGACGCGCAGGCGAAGAAGCTGGTCGACATGTTCGTGAAGAACTTCGCCAAGTTCGAAGATCACGTCGATGACGGCGTCAAGGCCGCCTCGCCGAAACTTCTCGCAGCCGCCTGAGGAGGAGGATGACGCCCGGCTTCGGCCGGGCGTGTCCGTCTTCCCCTTCTCCCCGCAGGGAGACGATGCCGAAGGCCGGATGAGGGAACAGCGCTTGCGCCGCCGCGCTACGCTTCGTAAAACCTGACAGGCAAATCGGGGAGCGCTTCCCCGGAGCGCCAGATCAGGGAGCGAGTGTGTGACGGAACGGCGGGCGACATTGTGGACGATACCGCCGGGCACGCCGTTTCTGGAAACGCTCGCCGCAGCCCTCATTGATGGGCAGCTGACGGGCGCGTTCCGCCATGATCCCAAAAATCCGTTATCGCTCGCCGATGTGAAGATATTCCTTCCCACCCGCCGTGCCGTGCGTGAACTCCGCGCGGAATTTGCCGCAGCCCTTGGCGGCGAGGCGGCGATCCTGCCGGAAATTCGCGCGCTGGGCGAGGTTGACGAGGATGAGGGCTTTCTCGGCGAAACGCTGCCCGAAGCGGGCGAACTGTTGCCGCCGATCGAACCGGTGCCGCGCCTTTTGGAACTTGCCGGGCTGATCCTGCCCTGGCGCAACCGGTTGTCGGATGAGCTTGCAGGCCTTCACGGCGGCTCGCCGCTGGTGGCCCCCGCAAGTCCGGCCGATGCGGTCTGGCTTGCCCGCGATCTTGCCGAACTGATCGATGCGATGGAAACCGAGCGGGTCGACTGGGAGCGGCTGTCGGCGCTGGAGCAGGACAATTACGCCGTCTGGTGGCAGCTGACGGCAGAGTTTCTCGGCATTGCCGCGATCTATTGGCCGGGCCGGCTCGAAGAACTCGGCCGTTCGTCCGCCATCGCCCACCGCAACGCGCTGCTTTCAGGCGAGGCGGAGCGGCTTCGCGCCACGAACGGTCCTGTCATCATCGCCGGCTCCACGGGTTCGGTGCCGTCGGTGGCGGGCCTGATCGAAGCGGTGGCGGAAAAGAAAGACGGCGTGATCGTGCTGCCGGGCCTCGATACCGCCATGAGCGAGGAAGACTGGCAGGCGCTGACCGCCCCCGACATCAACCCGGCCATGCCCGACCCCTCGATCCGCAGCCATCCGCAATATGAAATGGCGAGGCTGCTAGCGCGGCTCGGCGTTTCCCGCGGCGATTTTGCGCCGCTTCGGCCCGCTCCTTCCGACATGGCGGCGCGCCACGGCGTGCTTGCCGCAGCCTTTGCACCCGCCGAGGCGACCGACCGCTGGGAAGCCTGGCGCGACGGCCTCGACGCCGATGATCTGCGCCGCGGCTTTGAAGATGTCGCCCTGGTCGAGGCATCCAACGAGCGTCAGGAAGCCGTCGCCATTGCGGTTGCGCTCCGGCTTGCGCTGGAGCGGGACGGCGCCGATGGCAGGCCCGCGCGCGCCGCCCTGATCACGCCGGATCGCAATCTCGCCCGCCGTGTGGTGGCAGAGCTCGGCAGGTTCCGGATCGACGCGGATGATTCCGCCGGCACGCCGCTTGCCGATACCGGGCAGGGCACGTTGTTGACGCTGATGCTGGAGACGGCGCTGAAGCCGGGCGATCCGGCAGCGCTCGCAGCCCTGCTCAAGCATCCGCTGGCCCGCTTCGGCCTTTCGGCCCGCGCCATGCGGGGAGCGGCGGCGGCCTTCGAGCTGATCGCGCTTCGCGGCGGCACCAAACCGGTGGCGCTCGGCGACCTCCAGACATTTTTCGATGACGCGCTTGAAGCGCAGGCGAAGGACCGGCATGCGCCGCGCTGGCGTTCCGCGCTGCCCAAGACCGCCGCCGAGGATGGACGCGATCTTGCCCGTCGCATCGACCAGGCGCTCGCGCCCCTGATCGCCGCCCATGTGGCGCGCGGGCCGGACCGGTTGCCGATTACCGAGACGATTGCGATTGCCGACTGGGCGGCGCGCACCGGAAAGGCGCTCGAAGCGGTAGCGCTCCCCGAGGATGGCGATCTGTCTGCGCTCTGGAGCGGCGAGGCGGGCGAGCGCCTTGCTGCCGTCCTCTCCGAGATCATGGGCGCCTCCACCCCGATCGAGGCGGATGGGCCGCAATGGATCGAGATCGTGGCAGCGCTTTCGGCGTCGGAAGCGGTCAAGCCGCGCCAGATGGGCAATCCCCGTGTCTTCATCTTCGGCGCGGTCGAAGCCCGGCTGCAGGAGATGGATACGATCGTGCTTGGCGGTATGAATGAGGGCGTGTGGCCGACGCAGCCGAAAAACAATCCTTTCCTCTCGCGCGGCATGAAGGCGGAGATCGGGCTGGAGCCGCCGGAAAAGCGCGTCGGCCAGCTTGCCCATGATCTCTGGATGGCATCCGGCGCGCGCCATCTCGTGTTCTCGCGGGCGCTCCGGCAGGGCAGCGCGCCGACGGTCGCGAGCCGATGGTTGCAGCGCTTGCTCGCCTTTGGCGGCCCCGGCCTTGCCGCTGATCTGAGATCGCGCGGCGCGGTCTTCAGGGATTGGGCGGAACAGCTTGACATTGCGCCCAGACAGCCGATCCCCGGACGGCCCGCGCCCTATCCGCCGGCCGAGCGCCAGCCGGAACGCTATTCCTTCTCCGAGATCGGAAGGCTGAGGCGCGACCCTTATGCGCTTTATGCCCAGAAGGTGCTGAAACTCGATCCGCTGCTGCCGTTCAACGGCGATCCTGGCGTCAAGGAACGCGGCATTCTCTACCATGCGCTCGCCGAGCGCTTCATCGAATCCGGCGCGGCGCCCGATACCGAAGCGGGCCGGGCGGCAATGGATGAGATCATCGCCACGCTTCTGATCGAGACCGAGCTTGCGCCGCATCTGGAGGTCAGCTGGGTGCCGCGGCTGCGCTCGGTCGCTGCCGAATTTCTGAATTTCGAGACCCGCAGGCGCGCAGTGACGCCGATCGAAACATCTTTGACGGAGGTGGCGGCGGGTTTCGATATTCCGCTCGCAGGCGTCAGACTGACCGGCATCGCCGACCGCATCGACATTCTAGAGGATGGGAGCGCCGAGATCATCGATTACAAGACCGGCTCCTCGCCATCGCTGAAACAGGCGCGCACGCTGCTCGATCCGCAATTGGCGCTTGAAGCCGCAGCCCTTGCCGCCGGTGGTTTCAAGGATGTGGCGCCGATGACCGCCAGAAGCCTGCAATATGTCCGGCTTCGCCCGGCGCACCGGTTCAATGGCGAGGTGCTGGAAAAGGCCGAGACCGGCAAGGAGGCCGCGATCACCGCAGAGGAGCTGGCAACCGACGCGCTTCGGGAATTTACCCGGTTCGTGATCGCGCTGAAATCCGGCGAGCGACCCTTCACCTCGCGGCTGATCCCGGCAAGCGCGCGCGATTTTACCGGCGATTACGATCATCTGGCCCGCGTTGCCGAATGGTCGACGGCCGATGACGGGGAGGGCGGCGATGACGCGTGAGACCGGACCCTACGATGCCCCGCCACACGACGCCGATGCCGCAAGCTGGCTGACCTGGACGACGGGCCGCCAGCGGCTTGCCTCGGACCCCGCCCGCTCCGTCTGGGTTTCGGCCAATGCCGGCTCGGGCAAGACCCATGTGCTGACCCAGCGGGTGGTGCGGCTGCTGCTGGCCGGCGCCAGGCCATCGGCGATCCTGTGCCTCACCTATACCAAGGCGGCGGCATCCGAAATGTCGAACCGGGTCTTCAGGAGGCTTGCCGAATGGGCGGTGCTGCCGGAGGCCGATCTCGCCGCCGAAATTGCCGAAATCGAGGGCATGCGCCCTGACGCGCTGAAGATTGCGATGGCGCGGCGGCTGTTTGCCCATGCGCTGGAAACGCCGGGCGGGCTGAAGATCCAGACCATCCACGCCTTTTGCGAGAGCCTGCTGCACCGGTTTCCGCTGGAAGCCAATGTCGCCGGGCATTTCTCGGTTCTGGACGATACCGCCGCCGCAACGCTTCTCGCCGATGCCCGGCTTGGCCTTCTGACCGCGACGGCGAGCCGCGAGGATCCCGCCCTTTCCGAAGCCTTCCAGACCGTGTTGGACATCGCCGATGACAGCGGGCTTGAGAAGCTGCTCGGAGAGATCGTCGCCAACCGCCACCAGATGCGGCCTTTTCTCGAGCGGGCGCGGGGCAGGCTGGAGGCCGAATTGCGGGAGGCCTATGCGCTGGGCCCGGAAGCATCATCGGAAACCATTGCCGCCGAAGCCTGGCCGCTGCCATCGCTTGGCGAAGGCAATCTCTCCGCACTCATCGCCATCGCACGGGCCGATGGCGGCAGCCGGTCGGCGCAATTTGCCGATGCGCTTTCTGCTGCCCATGGCGCGGATGACCCGGGTCTCCGCTTTGCCCATCTGGAAGATGCGTTTCTGACCAAGGCGGGCGTGCCGAAGGCCGAGCGGACGCTGGTCTTCAAGAGCCTGCGCGACAAGGCGCCGGAGATTGCCGAGGCGGTGATCAAGGCAGCAGAACACATCTTTTCCGTCCGCGACCGGCTGATCCGCTACCGCATCTTCGAAAAGACGCTTGCCGCACTCACCCTCGCAGACCGGCTTGACCGGCGCTACGAGGAGCTGAAGCGCCGGCGCGGCAAGCTCGATTTCGAGGATCTGATCGCCCATGCGGCAAGCCTGCTGACCCGCCCGGATTCCGGTCAGTGGATCCATTACAAGCTCGATCAGGGCATTGACCACATTCTGGTCGATGAGGCGCAGGATACCGCGCCCCTGCAATGGGATGTGGTGCGGGCGTTGAGTGAGGATTTCTTCTCCGGCGCGGGCGCGCGGGCGGGCCGGCGCACCATGTTTGCGGTCGGCGATGAAAAACAGTCGATCTATTCGTTCCAGGGCGCGCGGCCGGAGCGCTTTGCGGCGGAAGGCCGCCAGGCGGAGCGGCGGGTGTTGGCGATCGATGCCGATTTCGCCCGGATCGGCCTGCCGCTCTCGTTCCGCTCCACGGCCTCGGTGCTGGCTGCGGTCGACCGGGTATTCTCGGTGCCGGAAAACCGCAAGGGCCTTTCGGCCGAAGATGAGGCGACCGTCCATATCTCCAACCGCATCGGCCATCCGGGCTCGGTGGAAGCCTGGGAGGTGATCGCGCCGGCCGAGATCGTCGAGACCGATGACTGGACCGCCCCCTTTGACGCGACACCGGACGAGGCGCCGGCGGCGCTGCTTGCGCGCCGGATCGCCCATCGGATTGCGGCGATGGTCGGCACCGAAATGCTCGCCGATGGCGAGACCATCCGTCCGGTCGAGCCCGGCGACATTCTGGTTCTGGTCAGAAAGCGCGACGCCTTCGTCAATGCGCTGACGCGGGCGCTGAAATCGCCCCATGACATTCCCGTTGCCGGTGCCGACCGGTTGCGGCTTGCCGATCACATCGCGGTCAAGGATCTGATCGCGCTGGGCCGCTTTGCCGTATTGCCCGAGGACGACCTGTCGCTGGCGGCACTTTTCAAGAGCCCGCTTCTGTCGCTGTCCGAGGACGACCTTTATGCCGTCGCGGCGCTGCGCAAGCCTTCCGAACATGTGTGGTCGGCGTTGAGGCGGCTTGCGGCAGCGGGTGACGAGGCGCTTCAGCGGACGGTGTCGGCGCTGGAGCGGATCGTCAATGCCGCCCGCCGGCGCACCGCGTTCGATTTCTACGCCGGCATCCTTGCGCGCGAAGGCGGCAGAAAGGCGTTTCTGGCCCGCCTCGGCAGCGAGGCCGGCGATATTCTCGATGAATTCCTGAATGCGGCCAAGGGCCATGAGGATACCGGTCTTCCGGGGCTTCAGAATTTTCTCGACGTGCTCGAGACCGGCGGCCTGGAGATCAAGCGCGAGCAGGATCAGGGCCGCAACGAGGTCAGGATCATGACGGCCCATGCCGCCAAGGGGCTGGAGGCGCCGGTGGTGTTTCTGGTCGATGGCGGCGGCAAGCCGTTCGAGACCCGCAATCTCGCGGGCTTCCGGGTGATGGCGGATGCCGTGCCGGTCTGGCACGGCAGTGCGCGCGATGCGGATTCGACCGTGATGGCCGATCTTGCCCGCCGCGAGGCAGAGGCGCAGGAAGAATATCGCCGCCTGCTTTATGTCGGCATGACGCGCGCCGCCGACCGGCTGATCGTCGCCGGCTATCGCGGCCGCACCGAAGTGGCGGATACCTGGCACAAGATCGTCTGGAGTGCGCTTGAGAGTGACGAGCGTACGGTGACGTCCAGGATGACCGGCGAAAGCGGCGATGAATGGCAGGCGATGGTGTTCGAGGAGGCCATTCCTCCGCGCCGGTTCGCGGCATCGGCAAAGGCGTCCTCCGCCGCGGAACGGCCGGGCCTGCCCGAAGCCCTGCTGCGCCCGTTTGCCGAGGACGTCCGGCCGAAGCCGCCGCTCAGCCCGTCGCGGGCAGGGCTTGCGGTGGAGGACCCCGCGCCGATGACGGCATCGCCCCTGTTTGCAAAGCCGGAGATCAATCTGGCGCTTGAGCGCGGCCGCCTGGTGCACCGGCTTCTGCAGATATTGCCGGGCTTCGATGACGGCGACCGCGATGCCGCCTGCCGGCGCTATCTCGACCGTGCGGCTTTCGCCTTGCCGGAGGGAGAACGTGCTGCAATTGCGGCAAGCGTGCTTTCGGTGATTGCCGACCCCCGCCTTGCCGCGCTGTTCTCGCCGTCCGCAAGGGCGGAAGTCTCGGTTGCCGGAAGCGTGCGGCTTGCGGGCGGAAACTATGCCGTTTCGGGCCGGCTCGACCGGCTTGCGGTCGATGGCAATCGCGTCTTGCTGGCCGATTTCAAGACCAACCGCAACCCGCCGGGCGAGGGGGAGACGCCCCCCTTCAGCCATGTCGCACAGATGGCGGTCTATCGCGAGATCCTGGAGCCGCTCTATCCCGGCCACGCCATCGATTTCCTGCTGATCTATACCGAGACCACGTCCGTCAGGGTTCTGGGCCCTGCAGAGCTTGACGAGGCGCTTGCCGGCCTTGCGTCAAAGTGAAACCGGCGGCATTGATTTTTTCCGCAACCATGCTCACATGCTTATCACGTTTTGCGAAGGCCGGTTTGTGCTTCGGCCAGGGCATTTCGCAGTCAGGTGGAAACACCTGACATCCCGCGAAAATGCGTCGCTCTAAAAGCAAGGAGTTTTTCGAAATGACGACAGTCAAGGTCAATAGCGCCAACTTCAAGCAGGAAGTGCTTGAATCCGCCGAACCCGTCGTGGTCGATTTCTGGGCCGAGTGGTGCGGTCCGTGCCGCATGATCGGTCCGAGCCTCGAGGAGATCGCCGAGGAAATGGACGGCAAGGTGAAGATCGCCAAGGTCAATGTCGATGACAATCCGGACCTCGCTGTCCAGTACGGTGTCCGCTCGATCCCGATGCTTGCCATGTTCAAGGGCGGCGAGCTTGCCGACGTCAAGGTCGGCGCTGCGCCCAAGACGGCGCTCTCCACGTGGATTTCCGGCGCAGTCGGCTGAGCCGCGCAACATTTGATGATGATCGAAGCCCGCCATCGTGCGGGCTTTTTTCTGTGGCGAGAGATGGAACCTGTTGCAACTTTCGCCGTTTAGGCGTTCAGGATTACTATTGCCAACCGGAGCTTGCCCCTTGACGACGATCCGTTCTGTTTCGCCCTCTCTTCTCCGCCTCCTCGTGCTTCCCCTCGCGCTGCTGCCCGTTGCCGCCTTCGCTTTCGAGCCCGAACTCGGCCCGGCCAAGCCGTTTTCCTTCGATACGCTGTCCGCAGAGGCGCGCGCGCTGTCCGAAAAGCCGTTCGAGCCCTATCCGGTCCAGATGCCGGAGGCCTTCGAGAAGATTGACTATGACGCCCACTGGAAGATCCGCTTCCGCACCGACCACACTGTCGATGTCGGCGATGCGCCGGTGCAGTTCTTCCATCAGGGACGCTATTTCAAGGAACCGGTGACGATCAATCTCGTCCGGGACGGCGCAGCGCGCGAAGTGGTCTACAACGCCGACTATTTCGACATGCCGGAAGACAGCCCCGCCAAGGCGGTCGAGGACGTTGCCGGCTGGGCCGGCTTCCGAGTGATGCGCCCGGACCTGAAGACCGACTGGATCTCCTTCCTCGGCGCCTCCTATTTCCGCACCGACGGGCCGGAAAAGCAGTACGGTCTTTCCGCCCGCGCGCTGGCGGTCGATACCGGGCTTTCGACGGCGGAGGAATTCCCGCGCTTCACCGCCTTCTATCTCGAAGAAGATGATGCCGCCGATGAAGGCATCGTCATCTATGCGCTGCTCGACAGCAAGAGCGTTGCCGGCGCCTACCGGATCGAGGCGGAAAATGTCGATGGCGAGGGCCAGGTTCTGCATATCCAGAGCCGGCTGTTTTTCCGCGATGCCGTGGAGCGGCTCGGCATTGCGCCGCTGACCTCGATGTACTGGTACTCCGAAACCCACCGCAACATGGCCTTCGACTGGCGTCCGGAAGTCCATGACAGCGACGGTCTGGAAATCGTCACCGGCGCCGGCGAGCAGATCTGGCGGCCGCTCAACAACCCGGACCGCGTGGTGACCTCGAGCTTCTACGACGATAACCCCAAGGGTTTCGGCCTGATCCAGCGCGACCGGAACTTTGACCACTATCTTGATGACGGCGTGTTCTACAATCGCCGTGCCTCTGCCTGGATCACGCCGGAAGGCGACTGGGGCAAGGGCATGGTCCAGCTCGTGGAACTGCCGTCCGATGACGAGATCTACGACAATATCGTCGCCTACTGGCTGCCGGAGGATCTGCCGGAAGCAGGAGACGCGCGCGATTTTGCCTACACGCTTTCCTGGGCCGAGCGTGGTCCGGAAACCGGGGCGCTTGCCGAAACCCAGGCGAGCCGCATCGGCCGTGGCGGCGTGCCCGGCCAGCCGCGTCCTGCCGACCAGATCAAGGTCGTGGTCGAGTTCACCGGCGATCAGGTCGCAGGCCTGACGATGGAAGATGAGGTCAAGCCGGAAGTGTCCGTCGGTCCCGGCGCGGAACTGCTCGATGCCTTTGCGATGCCGATCGTGGGAACCGACGACTGGCGGCTGACCTATGACCTGAAGTTCGACGAGACGGCCGATACCGTCGATGTCCGCGCCTATCTTTCGAAGGATGGCGAGGCGCTGACGGAAACCTGGCTCGGCCAGTTCCACACCGGCCAGTTCAGGTAAAACCGACCCTGCCGGGGCGTGGCTTTCGGGCCGATGCCCCGGCAAGGGATGACTGAACGGCAAAATGGTGCTATAGGCTCGCGCAAACGGGCGGCCCTGATGGTTGCGCCCGATGATTTTTCATAGCTTGTCAGCGGGTTCGCCCTGCCGCCCTTCATGCAGGATCGGGCCGGCGGCGAATGGCCGTGTTGCCGGAGCCAGACCATGTCCGTAGCCGAAATCGATCTCGAAGCGCACCGCGCCAAGCCCCGCGCGGCCTCGTTTGCCGCGCAGGGCAAGACCACACTGATCGGCCTTTCCAAGGCTGAACTGGGAGAGGCGCTGGCATCCATCGGCATTGCCGACAAGCAGATCAAGATGCGCGTCAGCCAGATCTGGAACTGGCTCTATGTGCGCGGCGTCTCCGATTTTGCCGAGATGACCAATGTCGCCAAGGATCTCCGTGCGAAGATGGCCGAGGCCTTCGACATCTCGCGGCCCGAGATCGTCACCGAGCAGATTTCGACCGACGGCACCCGCAAGTGGCTGATCCGCTTTCCCTCCCACGGCGCCGGCAGGCCGGTCGAGATCGAAACGGTCTATATTCCCGAAGAAGATCGCGGCACGCTCTGCATTTCGAGCCAGGTCGGCTGCACGCTGACCTGTTCCTTCTGTCACACCGGCACGCAGCGGCTGGTGCGCAACCTGCGGCCTGAAGAAATTCTCGGCCAGCTTCTGGTTGCCCGCGACGCGCTCGGCGATTTCCCGAACCGCGATGCGCCGAACGGCGCCTTCATCCCGGAATCGGACCGCAAGGTCACCAATGTCGTGATGATGGGCATGGGCGAGCCGCTCTACAATTTCGAGGCGGTCAAGAAAGCGCTGCTGATTGCGTCGGCCGAGGACGGGCTGTCGCTGTCGAAGCGCCGGATCACGCTCTCGACCTCCGGCGTGGTGCCGGAAATCTACCGCACCGGCGACGAGATCGGCTGCATGCTGGCGATCTCGCTCCATGCCGTGCGCGATGATCTGCGCGACATCCTGGTGCCGATCAACAAGAAGTATCCGCTGGAAGAGCTGATCAAGGCCTGCCGCGAATATCCGGGTCTTTCGAACGCCAAGCGCATCACCTTCGAATATGTGATGCTGAAGGACGTCAATGACAGCCTTGCCGATGCCCGCGATCTGGTGAAGCTTCTGAAGGGCGTGCCGGCGAAGATCAACCTGATTCCGTTCAATCCGTGGCCGGGTTCCAATTACCAGTGTTCCGACTGGGAGACGATCGAGCGCTTCGCCGATTTCATCAACCAGGCGGGCTATGCCTCGCCGATCCGCACCCCGCGCGGCCGCGACATTCTCGCCGCCTGCGGCCAGCTCAAGTCGGAATCGGAACGCATGCGCAAGACCGAGCGGCTCGCCTACGAGGCGATGATGATCGCCAACCACGGCGAATAAGCGGGCGCTTCACAAGCTTTCGTTGCAAAGATGAAAAAAATCTGGCGGCAATGTCGATCGGGAGCAATCCCGTTCGTCATCCCGGTGACCCTCCCATGTCGGCGGGGGCACAAGCCAGGAGAATTGCAATGAAATATATCGCGCTGATCTATTCTGCCGAGCAGTCCCTTCCCGAACCGGGCTCGCCCGGCTTTGGCAAGATGATGGCCGGCTATGCCGTCTGCAACGAGACCTACCACAAGGACGGGGTCTATGTGGCGGGCGACGCCCTGCAGCCGACCGCGACCGCGACCACGGTCCGGGTGCGCGGCGGCAAGGTCGAGACCATGGATGGTCCGTTTGCCGAAACCAAGGAGCAGCTCGGCGGCTTCTACATTCTCGATTGCGAGACGCTGGACGAGGCGATCCGCTACGCGGCGATGATCCCGCACGCCGAAAACGGCTCGGTGGAGCTGCGCCCGGTCATGGTCTTCGACCGGTGACGGAGAAGGCTCCGCCGGACGACATCGCCGCGGTCATCGCCCGGCTGGTCCGGGCCGAGCGGGGCCGACTGCTGTCCGTGCTGATCGGCGCGCTGAAGGATTTTCAGCTCGCCGAGGACTGCCTGCAGGATGCGTTCGAGGCGGCGCTGGTGCACTGGCGCCGCTCAGGCCTTCCGCATTCGCCGGAAGGCTGGCTGGTGGCGGTCGCCCGCCGCAAGGCGATCGACCGGCTGCGCCGCGCCGCGAATTTCGCCGGCAAGAGCGACGAGATCGCCTTTCTGCTTGAGAACGCGATGGCCGGGGAGGGAGAAGAAATCGGCGCAATCGCCGACGAGCGGCTGAAACTCGTGTTTATCTGCTGTCATCCCGCGCTTGAGCGCAAGACCGCCGTCGCGCTGACGCTGCGCTCCGTGCTCGGCCTTTCGACGGAAGATGTCGCGGCCGCCTTCCTCGATATGCCGTCGGCCATGGCGCAGCGCCTTGTCCGCGCCCGCCACAAGATCGCCCGCGCCGGAATCGCGTTCGCGGAGCCCGAGCCGGAGGATTTCGCCGACCGGCTTTCGGGCGTGCTCGCCGTCATCTATCTGGCCTTCAACGAGGGCTATGCCGCCTCAGGCGCCGAGCGGCTGAGGGTCGATCTCTGCGAGGAGGCGATCCGGCTTGCGCGGCTGCTCGCCGAACTCGTGCCGGGGGAGGCGGAGATCGAGGGGCTCGTGTCGCTGATGCTGCTGCACCACGCCCGAAGCGACGCCCGCACCGCTGAAGACGGGATGCCGCTGACGCTCGAGGAGCAGGACCGCCGCCGCTGGCGGGCGCACGAGATTGCCGAGGGCACGGCGATCCTCCACCGCGCGCTCCGTCGCGGCCGGCCGGGGCATTACCAGCTCCAGGCCGCGATCGCGGCGCTCCATGCGGAAGCGCCGTCGTTTGCGGAGACCGACTGGCGGCAGATCGAACTGCTCTACCGCGTGCTCGCCGAAGGCAGCGACAATCCCGTGCATGAACTGAACCGGATCGCGGCGCTATCGCATCTGGAGGGGGCGGGGCCTGCGCTTTTGCGGCTGAAGGCGGTGGCGCCGGCGCTGACCGGCTACCAGCCGTTCCACGCGCTGCACGCCGACCTGCTGGCGAAGATCGGCGCGCCCGAGGCGGCCGATGCCTATCGCCGGGCAATCGCGCTCTCTTCTTCGGAGCCGGAGCGCCGTTTCCTTCAGGCCCGGCTCGAGGCCCTGCCGAAACGCTGACATGCGTCAGCGGGCATGGGTCAGCAATATCTTCACCGCAAACAGCGAAAACACCCCGGCAAACAGGTAATCGATGCCGCGCAGGACCCGCTTGTGGGCCGCAAGCCAACCGGAAAGCCGGTGGGCGGCGAGCACGATCGCGATCGTTGGCAGGATCGCGACGACGATGAAGGTGAAGCCGAGGAACAGCAGCTTGCCGGTGACGTTCGGGTCGTTCGGCGTGACGAATTGCGGCAGGAAGGTCATGAAGAAGATGATGACCTTGGGGTTTAAAAGATTGACCCAGAAGCCGTTCAGCATCGCCGCCTTCAGAGAACCGCGCTTGCGCGCAGGCCGGCCCTCTGCCTCCAGCACGAAGTTGTTGCCCTTGCGAATTGCCATCACCGCGATCCAGAGCAGATAGGCCGCGCCCCCGCTCTTCAGGATGAAGAAGGCCGTCGGCGAGGCGATGATCAGCGCCGAGACGCCGAAGGCGACGAGCATGGTGTGGACGCAGATGCCGAGATTGGTGCCGGCGAGCACCATCAGCCCGGCGGCTCGGCCCTCCGACAGCGCCTTGTTGATCGACAGCGTCATGTCCGGACCGGGGGTCAGCGCCAGGAGCAGGGTTGCCGCGGAAAATGCCAGGAGAACGGGCAGGGAAGGGATGAAATCCATTGTGTGACCCGAAAGCGACGGCGGAAAGCGCTCGGCCTTCTGCCGTGTCAATGTCGTTGCCGATAAGGTTTACAATCTGTAATGAGGGCTGAGGGACTTGGCAATATCGCGCCTCGCTCCCCGCTCTACCAGCAAGGGGATTTTTTGTTGCGCATTCTCGACGAAGCCTTTTTTCCGGAACTGCCGAATTACTATCGCGGCAAGGTCAGGGAGAATTACGATCTGCCGGACGGCAACCGGATCATCATCACCACCGACCGCATCAGCGCGTTCGACCGGGTGCTGGCGTCGATACCGCACAAGGGCGCAATCCTCACGCAGATCGCACGGTTCTGGTTCGAGGAAACCGCAGACATCGCCGCAAACCATGTGGTCGCCTATCCGGACCCGAATGTGGTTGTGGGCAAGCGGCTCGAGATCCTGCCGGTCGAGATCATCGTGCGCGGCTATCTCGCCGGCACCACCGATACCTCGATCCTGACGCGCTACAAGCGTGGCGAGCGGAAGATCTACGGCATCGATTTTGCCGATGGCATGCGCGACAACGAGGCGCTTCCCGCGCCGATCATAACGCCGACCAGCAAGGCCTTCGACGGCGGTCATGACGAGCCGTTGACGGCGGAAGAGATCGTCGAAAAGGGGCTGTTGTCCGAGGCCGAATGGGATGCCGTTTCCTCCATGGCGCTGAAGCTCTTTGCCCGCGGCCAGGAGATTGCGGCAAGCCGTGGGCTGATCCTTGCCGACACCAAATATGAATTCGGCAGGGATGGCGACGGCAATATTCTGGTCGCCGATGAAATTCATACGCCTGATTCGAGCCGTTACTGGATGGCGGAAAGCTATCAGCGTCATTTTGCGGCTGGGGAACGTCCGGAAAGCTTCGACAAGGATTTCATCCGCTCCTGGGTGGTGGCGCGGTGCGACCCCTACAAGGATCCTATCCCGGAGATTCCGGCCGATGTCGTTCTGGCGGCCTCCGAAGTCTATGCCCAGGCGTTCGCGATGATCACCGGCAAGCGGTTCATCCCGGATGACAGCGGCGATAGCGTCAAGGCGCGCATACGCGCCAATCTCAGCGCATATTATCCCGAGGGAAACTGGAGCGCGGCGTGATGCGCAGACAAAGGCGAACCGGCGAGGAGACGCGTGAGGCGATACTTGCGACGTCCGAACGCCTTTTCCGCGAACGCGGCTTTGCGGCGGTATCGATCGCCGATATTGCCGCCGAGCTCGGCATGTCGCCTGCCAATGTTTTCAAGCACTTCAAGAGCAAGCTGACGCTTGGACGCACGATTGCCTACCGGCATGCCCGCAGGATGGCCGAGCGCTGCGGCATCGAGGATTCCTCCGCGCCGGCCGACCAGAAGCTGACGGTTTTTCTGGCAAGGCTCGCGCAAGAGCATGTCCGCGACAAGCTGGAGAATCAGTATCTTTTCGACATGATCCCGCTGGTCCTCGAGGATCCCGCCAAGGGCGGACGAATCTACCGCCGACTGGTCGAGGACAAGCTCACAGCGCTGATTGCCGAAGGTATGGCAGCCGGAATCTACCGTCCGGGCACGCCGGAGCAGGATGCCGTTGCGGTGGTGGACATGCTGGCCTGTGTGCTCCATCCAAAGATGATGACGTGCATAGAGCCTACGTCCCTCTCCGAAAAGTCCGCACACATCATCGCCCTCATTGACGCGGGATTGAAATATCACGTTGCCAAGTGATGATTTCTGATATACGTCACTAAAGCCTTTAAAGGGCAGCTCGGCCCAATTCGCGTCGCATGTGTGGCAGATATGTTGTTTCCTGCCATGTTTAGATTGTGTTAAGGGTTTGACCATTGATCATTTTCTATTCTGGATAGGTGCCCATGCTGCCGCGCAAGCTTCCCGTCGCTGCCCTTACCGTTCTCGCATTTGCGCTCACTGCTTGCAGCGATGACGGCAAGAAACAACAGGCAGGTCAGATGCCGCCGCCGCCGCAGGTTGGCGTGATCACGCTGACTGAGCAGACGGTCCCGCTGACGACCACGCTGCCGGCGCGTGCGGTTGCCTACCAGTTCGCCGAGATCCGGCCGCAGGTTACCGGCATCATCACCAAGAAGGCCTTCAAGAATGGCGCGCTGGTCAAGGCCGGCGACCTTCTCTACGAGATCGAGCAGGACACCTATCAGGCTGATCTCGCTTCAGCGCAGGCCAATCTGGACAAGGCCAATGCCGCCGTTCCGGGCGCGAAGGAAAATTACGAACGCTACCAGCGCATCGTGAACACTGGCGCCACCGAAATCCAGGTTACCGACGCCAAGACCCAGTATGATGTCGCCCTTGCCGATGTCACCGCTGGCGAAGCTGCCGTCAAGTCGGCGCAGATCAACCTCAATCATACCCAGATCACCGCGCCCTTCGACGGCGTTCTCGGCGTTTCGAACGTTTCGGTCGGCAACCTCGCGTCGCCCACCGCGCAGACCCAGCTCGTCGATCTGAGTCAGCTCGATCCGATCTATGTCGACATGTACGAATCAGCCGGACAGGTGCTGGCTGCTGCCGGCAAATATTCCAATCTGAAGACCGAAGCCGACCTTGCAAAGGTCGATGTCAATGTTCTGCTTGACGATGGCAGTACGTACGGCGTTACCGGCCATCTGGATGTTTCGGCGCGCACGGTCGACGAATCGACCGGCACGGTGAACCTGCGGGCCGTCTTCGACAATCCCGATCACATCCTGCTGCCGGGCATGTTCGTCCGCGCAACGCTGTTGATCGCGGAAGAGCAGGGCTTCCTCATTCCCCAGCGCGCTGCCGAGATCGAACCGGGTGGCAAGGTGACGGCCAAGTTCGTGACCAAGGACAACAAGATCGAGACCCGGGTGTTTGACGAGGTCCAGGTTTCCAATGACTCGTGGGTCGTCACCAAGGGGGTTTCCGACGGCGACCGCCTGGTCGTGGACGGTTTCCAGAGGCTGATCGGCGGCGTCACCGAAGTGACACCGGTACCGGTCACGATCAACGACAAAGGTGTTGTCGTTGACGAGAAGGCAGAATCGGGCTCGGGCGCATCCTCCGGGGCAACCAAGGCCTCAGGCAGCAATGGCTGAGCGTATGGGCACTCACCTGACACGACCACGCGCTCGAGGAATGCTTAATGTCTAACTTCTTCATCAATCGGCCTGTCTTCGCCTGGGTGGTCGCGATCGTGATCATGCTGGTTGGCGGTCTTGGACTGGCAACCCTGCCGATCTCTCAGTATCCGCAGATCGCCCCGACGACGGTGTCGATCACGGCAACCTTCCCCGGCGCCAGCGCGCGAACGGTCGAAACGACGGTGACCAACGTCATCGAGGACGGTCTGACCGGCTTCGATGACATGCTTTATCTGACGTCGACGTCAAGCCCGGGTCTTTCGCAGATCCAGGTGATCTTCGGACCGAATATCGACCCGGAAATCGCGCAGGTCGAAGTTCAGAACAAGTTGCAGCTCGTGCAGCCGCAGCTGCCGGAGATCGTCCGCAGCCTCGGCATCACCGTCGCGCGCTCCTCCGCGAGCTTCCTGATGGTCGTGGCGCTGACCGATCCGACCGGCCAGTACAGCCAGGCCGACCTCGGCAACCTGATCGACAGCCAGATCAACGACAACGTCGCCCGTCTCAACGGCGTCGGCAGCATCCAGGGCTTCTATACGCCATACGCCATGCGCATTTGGCTCGATCCCTTCAAGCTCAACCAGTACAATCTGACGTCGAATGATGTCATCGCCGCGATCCGCGCACAGAACAACCAGGTTGCCGTGGGCGATCTCGGTGATGATCCGTCCGTGCCGGGACAGCAGCTCAATCTGACGGTCGTCTCCTCGAGCCAGCTGCAAACCGCGCCGCAGTTCGAGCAGATCATTCTGAAGACGACGGAAAACGGCGCCACCGTCACGATTTCCGACATCGGCAGCGTCGAGCTCGGACAGAAGTCCTATCAGTTCAACAGTAACTATAACGGCCAGGCGGCAGCCGGCTTCGCGGTCGAGCTTGCCAATGGCGCCAACGCCATCGACACCTCGAAGGGCGTTGTCGACTTCATGAATTCGGTGAAGCCGTCGCTGCCGCAGGGCGTCGACGTCATCTACCCGTATGACACCACGCCGTTCGTGGAACTCTCGATCGAACAGGTGGTCGATACCCTGATCGAGGCGATTATCCTCGTCTTCTTCGTGCTTCTGATCTTCCTGCAGAACCTGCGCGCCACGCTGATCGCGACGCTCGTCGTGCCGGTGGTGCTGCTCGGCGCCTTCGGCGTGCTGGCCTTTGCCGGCTTCTCGATCAACACGCTGACCATGTTCGCCATGGTGCTGGCGATCGGCCTGCTCGTGGACGACGCCATCGTCGTGGTGGAAAACGTCGAACGAATCATGCACGAGGAGGGGCTCCCGCCCAAGGAAGCCACCATCCATTCGATGCAGGAAATCCAGGGCGCGCTGGTCGGCATCGTCATCGTTCTGACGGCGGTGTTCATTCCGATGGCCTTCATCGGCGGTTCCACCGGCATCATCTATCGCCAGTTCTCGGTCACGATCGTCGCGGCCATGATCCTGTCGGTGTTCGTGGCCATGGTGTTCACGCCCGCACTCTGCGCGACGATCCTGAAGCCGGTCGATCCGACCAAGAAGGACCGCGGTCTTTCGGGCATGTTCAACCGCGGCTTCAATGGCCTGACCAACGGCTACAGCCGAACGGTCTCGACCCTGCTGAAATGGCCGCTGATCGTGTTCGCCGTGTTCGCCGTCGTGCTCTTCGGCGTCTATCATTACTTCATGAAGCTTCCGGAATCCTTCCTGCCGGACGAGGACCAGGGCGCGCTTTTCGTCCTGATCAACCTGCCGACGGGTGCCACGACGGAACGCACCGCCGCGGTTTCCGAAGAGGTCACGCGCTATTTCCAGGAACAGGATTCCGTCAATGCCGTGTTCGCGGTTCTCGGGTTCTCCTTCTCGGGGCAGGGCGAGAATTACGGCCTGAGCTTCGTGCAGATGAAGCCGTTCGACGAGCGCAAGAAGGAGTCCGAATCGGCTGCCGCCCTGACCCAGCGCGCCAATGGCTATTTCTACATGAATATCCGTGACGCGCAGGTCTACGTGGTGTCGCCGCCCGCCATCCCGGGTCTCGGCAACTCCACCGGCTGGACCGGTTACGTCGTCGATACCGGCGGCCAGGGCCAGAGCGCTGCCCTCTCGGCGACCGAGCAGATCATCCAGCAGATGAACCAGGCCGGCATTGCCTTCCAGGTCCGTACCGACACGATGGACGCCGAGACGCAGATGATGCTGCAGATCGATGAACAGAAGGCCGGCGCCTATGGGGTGAGCATTTCCGAGGCGACCAGCATGCTGGCGACCATCTATGCCGGTTCGTACATCAACAACTTCACCTTGAGCGACAAGGTCAAGCAGGTCTACGTCCAGGGCGATGCGCCCTACCGTATGCAGCCTGAAGACATCTACCAGTGGTATGCGAAGAATACGCGTGGCGACATGGTGCCTTTCTCGGCCTTCACCGATATCGGCTGGACGACCGGCGCACCGTCGCTCGCCCACTATAACGGCAATACCGCGATCGACATCCAGGGCCAGTCTGCCGCCGGCTACAGCTCGGGCCAGGCCATGGACCAGCTGCTCGATCTCGTGGCTGAAAACCCGGGCGGCTACACCGTCTCCTGGACCAACATGTCGCTGCAGCAGGTGATCTCGGGCAATGAGGCCTCCTATCTCTATGCCGTGTCGATCGTGTTCGTGTTCCTCTGCCTTGCCGCCCTTTATGAAAGCTGGGCCATTCCGTTCTCGGTCATCCTTGCGGTGCCGGTCGGTATTCTCGGCGCGGTCATGGGTGCGCATTTCCTTGGCATGGACAACGACATCTACTTCAAGGTCGGCCTGTTGACGACAATGGGCCTTGCGGCAAAGAACGCGATCCTGATCGTGGAATTTGCCAGGGAGCAGAGTGAGAAGGGTGATTCGCTGTTCGATGCGGCGGTCCATGCCGCGCGGATGCGCCTGCGTCCGATCATCATGACCTCGCTCGCCTTCATTCTCGGCGTTCTGCCGCTGGTCCGCGCAACGGGCGCAGGCTCTGCGGCGCAGAATGCCATCGGTACTGCCGTGTTCTTCGGCATGATCGCCGCCACCACGCTCGGTATCTTCTTCGTGCCGTCCTTCTTCGTTGCCGTATGCAGGCTGTTCCGCATCGGCAACAAGCCGGCGCGCGAGGCAGATGAGCAACAGGTGGTTTAAAAGAAAGTTAACGATATTGCGTCGGGTTCTACCCGGCGCTTCCATAGTAGGCACTTGGCCCGCCTGGCGGTCCAGCCGAAACGACAGGATATTTCAGATGTTGTTGCGCCGTCTTGCACCCGTTTCACTGCTTATGGTTCTGCTGTCCGGCTGCGTCGTCGGACCGGACTACCAGGCCCCACAGGCGCAGTTGCCGGAAAAATTCAGCGAAGGCAGCGCCCAGCCGGTGGGCGACGTGACCGATATCGCCTGGTGGAGCGCCTTCAATGACCCGCTTCTGACCAGCTATGTCCAGCAGGGCATGGCGCAGAACCTGTCGGTTCTGCAGGCGCTGGAGCAGATCGTTCAGGCCGAGACCAATGTGATCACGTCGACGGCGGGCGCCTATCCGCAGGTTAACCTCAATGGCTACGACACCGCCGGCGCTTCCGGCGGAGAGGGCGCCTCGGCGGTCTCGCGCAAGATCACCAATACGGCCGGCGGTTCTGTTCCGGTGTCCTGGATGCTCGATCTCTTCGGTCTTTACGCCCGTTCGGGCGAGGCTGCGCTCGACCAGCTCGACGCGGCCTATGCCAGCGCCGACGTCGCCAAGCTGACGCTGATTTCGAACCTGATCGACGCCTATATCGGTGCGCGCCTCTATCAGGAGCGTCTGGCGATTGCCCGGTCCAACCTTCAGAGCCGGCGCGAAACGCTCCGCCTGACGCAGTTCCAGCTCGATGCTGGCGCAGCCTCGCGGCTCGATGTCGTCCAGTCCGAAGGTCTCGTCAACGCGCAGCTCTCGACGATCCCGCAGCTCGAGGCGAATTATCGCCAGCAGGTCTACGCACTGTCGACGCTGATGGGGCTGCCGGCTGCAACGCTGATCGACCAGATGAACAAGGTCAAGCCGATCCCGGTCGCCAAGGCGCGGCTTTCCTCCGGCGTGCCGGCGGATCTGATCCGAAACCGCCCCGACATCCGCCAGGCCGAGCGCGAGCTTGCCGCCGCAACCGCCAATATCGGCGTCGCCGAGGCGCAGCTCTATCCGTCGATCTCGCTGAGCGGAACGATCCAGGCGAGCGTGTCGGGAAGCTCGCTCGGCAATGCCGGCGTCAGCTCCTGGTCCTTCGGCCCCACCATCAGCCTGCCGATCTTCGATGGCGGTGCATTGCGGGCCAATGTGACGCGCTCCGAATCGGTGGCCCGACAGGCCTACCTCGCCTGGAAGCAGACCGTACTGGACGCCGTGCGTGAAGTGGAATCGGCGCTCGCCACAGCCACGCGCGACGGTCGCACCGTGGCGTCGCTCAGGGCCACCGTCGCCTCCTACCGCGATGCCCTGTCGCTGTCGACCTCGAGCTACAAGGATGGCGCGATCTCGCTCCTCGACGTGCTCGACGCCCAGCGCGCCGTTTCCGATGCGGAAGCCCAGCTCGCCGATGCGATCGCGCAGCAGGCGACGGATTTCGTCGCACTCAACGTCGCGATCGGCGGCGGTTACGCCGCGCAGTAAACCGGTGAGCGGATTGCGCGGCGCATTGATCGCCGCGTCCTAGCCGAACCTGTCTTTCCAGCTTGGAAGCGCTCCCTCCTGCGGGAGCGCTTCTGCTTCGTAGACACCGCGGGCGATGGCGCGGGCCATGGTCGTTGTCGCAAGCAGGCATAGCTCTGCAAAGGCGTCATCGCTGGGGGCCGGCTTTCGTCCCGTTGCGGCGGAAAGCACGGTGTCTCCGTCAAAAGGCAGATGCGCCGGCTGGATGGCGCGGGCAAGCCCGTCATGGGCCATCACGGAAAGCCGGTAGCATTGCTGTTTTGTAAGCCGCGCATCCGTGGCGATCACGCCAATCGTCGTGGCCGTGGTCGGCCCGCCCTTGATTGCGAGGCGGTGAGCGTCGTCGGGAACGGCCTCCGGGAGCCCGCGTCCGCCGAATTCCCCGTCACGCTCCAGCACGCCCGCCCAGAAATGCGGGGCGTGGCCCATGGTGACGCTGCCCATCGCGTTGACCGCGGCAAGCGCGCCGACGGTGTAGCCGGATGCGGTCCTGGCGCTTGCCGATCCGATGCCGCCCTTCAGGTTCACCGTCGTTGCGCCCGTGCCGGCGCCGACCGTGCCGAGCGCAAAGGCGCCTGGCCGGGCGCTGAGATAGGCCTGGTAGCCGAGATCGCGGTAGGGAGCATGGAGACCCCAATCCTTGTTGCCGCCATTCAGGAGGTCCATCAGGATCGCACAGGGCACGATCGGAATCAGAGCCGGGCCGATTTGCAGCCCGCGTCCATCCGCGCGTAGCCCGGATTGCACACCGCCCGCGGCATCAAGGCCGAAGGCCGATCCGCCTGAGAGAACGAAGGCATCGACGGCCTCCACGGTTCGTGCAGGGTCGAGAAGCATCTGGTCGCGGCTTCCCGGAGCGCCGCCGAGTGCGAGGCCGGACGCGATGGCGGGTGTTTCGAAGACGATCGCGGTGACGCCGGATGCGAGGTTGAGATCGTCGGCATGGCCGACGCGAATGC
>NZ_JABUOU010000013.1 GCF_013344475.1 Martelella limonii
CCATCGATGTCGCCTATCGCTTCTTTGCGACCGACAAGCGCAAGTTCATCGTTGCCGATACCCCCGGCCACGAGGAATATACCCGCAACATGGCAACCGGCGCCTCGACCGCCGATCTCGCCATCGTACTGGTCGACAGCCGGCAGGGCATTCTCACCCAGACACGCCGCCACAGCTTCATCGCCTCGCTGCTCGGCATCCGCCACATCGTGGTCGCGATCAACAAGATCGACCTGATGGACTATTCCGAAGCGGTCTATGACCGCATCGTTGCCGACTATATGGCGTTTGCGAAGGATCTCGGCTTCGAAACCATCGTGCCGATCCCGATTTCGGCGCGCTACGGCGACAATGTCACCGCGCCTTCTGCCAACATGCCCTGGTACAAGGGTCCCCATCTGCTCGAACATCTGGAAACGGTTCCGGTCGAGACCGATCTCGCCGAAAAGCCTTTCCGCATGCCGGTGCAGCTGGTCACGCGCCCCAATCTCGATTTCCGCGGCTTTGCCGGCGAGATCGCATCCGGCCGGATTGCCGTGGGCGACCGGGTGACGGTGGCAAAGTCCGGCCAGACGTCCGCCATCCGCCAGATTGCGACGATGGATGGCGATCTTGAACGCGCCGAGGCCGGACAGGCCGTGACGCTGGTGCTTGAAGATGAGATCGAGGTCTCGCGCGGCAATATCCTGGTGGCGCCCGATGCAAGGCCCGATGTCGCCGACCAGTTTCAGGCAAAGGTCATCTGGTTCGATGCTGACCCGATGCTGCCCGGCCGCTCCTATATCCTGCGCACCGAGGCAGACCAGGCGCCCGCCACCATCACCGCGCTCAAATATCAGGTCGACGTCAACAGCTTCGCCCATGAGGCCGCCAAGTCGCTGGACATGAACGCCGTCGGGGTCTGCAATCTG
Organism: Martelella limonii; assembly: GCF_013344475.1. Lineage (GTDB taxonomy): Bacteria > Pseudomonadota > Alphaproteobacteria > Rhizobiales > Rhizobiaceae > Martelella > Martelella limonii. The sequence continues at coordinate 912 of NZ_JABUOU010000013.1, forward strand.
TCGACCCAGCAGCCGATCGTCTTCGACGCCTATACTGCCAACCGGACCACCGGCAATTTCGTGATCATCGACCGGATCTCGAACCGGACGGTCGGCGCCGGCATGATCGATTTCGCGCTCAGACGGGCGCAGAATGTCCACTGGCAGGCCATCGACATCAACAGGCAGGCCCGCGCGGATCTGAAGGCGCAAAAGCCTGCCGTGCTCTGGTTCACCGGCCTTTCAGGTTCCGGAAAATCGACGGTGGCGAATGCGCTCGAAAAGATGCTGCACGCCAGGGGCAAGCACACCTACATGCTCGACGGCGACAACATTCGCCACGGCCTCAACCGCGACCTCGGCTTTACCGCCGAGGACCGCGTGGAAAACATCCGCCGGGTGGCCGAAGTGGCGCGGCTGATGGCCGATGCCGGGCTGATCGTGCTGGTCTCGTTCATATCGCCGTTCCGCTCCGAGCGCCGGCTTGCCCGCGAGATGATGGAGGACGGCGAATTCATCGAAGTCTTCGTCGATACGCCGATCGAGATCTGCGCCGAACGCGACCCGAAGGGGCTCTACAAGAAGGCGATGGCCGGCGAGATCGCGAATTTCACCGGCATCTCATCACCGTATGAGCGCCCCGAAGATCCCGAAATCCACCTCCAAACCGTCGGCCAGGAGCCGTTCGAGCTGGCAGGCCGGATCGAGGAATTTCTCAGTAGACGCGAGACGGACGAGTGAGCGCCATGGCGGATATGCAGCAGGTTTTCCTCGATGCGGCGCTGGAAGCGGGCAGCCTTGTCATGTCGTTTTACGAAAACGACATAGACGTGACCCACAAGGACGACCAGTCGCCCGTAACTGCGGCCGATGAGAAGGCAGAGGCGATCATTTTCGCCCACCTCGCCCGCGCGTTTCCGGACATTCCGGTGATCGGCGAGGAGAGCGTTGCCGCCGGCGTGGTTCCGGATATCACCGCCAGAGCCTTCTTCCTCGTCGACCCGCTCGACGGGACGAAGGAATTCATCAACAGGCGCGAAGACTTCACGGTCAACATCGCACTTGTAGAAAACGGCGCCCCGGTTGCGGGCATCGTCTACGCTCCGGCCAAAGGCGTGGCCTACCGCACCATCGCCGGCGGCGCGGAGAAGCTGATCGTGACTGATGGCGTCGTAGCGCGAGCTGAAGCGATCAGATGCCGGCCCCGGGGCGAGATACTGACTGCGGTGGCCAGCCGATCGCACAATAGTCCGGAGACCGAAGATTTCATGCGGAAAATCGGAGTGACCGATTTTACCTCGGTAGGTTCATCGCTGAAATTCTGCCTTGTCGCGGAAGGTGTTGCCGATGTCTATCCTCGCTTCGGACGCACCATGGAATGGGATACCGCCGCCGGCGACGCGGTATTGCGCGCAGCCGGGGGGACGACCGCGTGTACCGACAACACCGCCTTATCTTATGGCAAGACCAAACAGGATAGCGACAGCGATTTTGCCAATCCGCCGTTTATAGGATGGGCACATCGGCTCCCTCGCCCGTAAACCAACACGGATTCGCACGGTCGGACCCAGGCAATCCCAGACCAGCGCAAGAGGAGTTCAAATCTACACTTTCGTCGCACAAATCACTGAAAATATTCGATGTCGAGTTCCGTTTTCGAACATAGATCGATGCTGAAGAATGCCTGGTTGCTCAGGAGAACCGCTGTGCAGAGAGAGATGTGGCTGCCCTGAAATCTATATCCGGTTTAAATGCGGTGCTTCAGATGAATCCTTTGGATAAGCCATAGTGGGCTGTGAGGCCTGGCTTCACAGGCAATTCGATACTCAAGCGCAAGCTTGGGTTCGGTACAATATGCTAATAAGGGCAGCGCAAGGCTAGTCGCCTTTCAACCGCCCGTGCAATTTCAATTCTTGCGTCGTTCCAGCTCACTATCTGCGCAACCCCCCATCCCGTTCTGCGCAAGGAAACCCTCAGAACCTGTATCCGAAGCGGAGCGAGCCTGTGTGAGAGCGATAGTCGTCGGCGAATGAACCGTCATATTGGAGCTTCAGCTCCATGCCCTGCCGCTTGGCAAGGTCGAGGCCGAGGGTAACATGTCCGACCGTGTCTGCGATCGGCGTAAAGGTCGAGAAGCTCTCCATCGATGACAGACCGGCAAAGCGCGACGTCGTTTCCCATTCGTCCGCCGAGATGAACGACACGCCGAGATCGCCGTAAAGCCGGGCCGGCCAGTCTTCGAGGAACGGTATGCGGGCGCCGAACTCGATCCCCGGCGTTATGCCGAAAGCCGTGTCGGAATTGCCGTCGACCATGAGATTGAGCGCGCCTGCGCCCGTTTCCGTATAGCCATACTGATGCATGTTGATGACATCGAGATCGACCCGGGGGCGCATGTAGTAGGCATCGCCAAGCGCAATCTCGTAGGACGCCCGGAAGCGGCCGAAGAACATTGCCGAATCCGGATTGCCGGTTGCCGTCGCCGAAAGCGTGTCGAGGTTGATATAGCGCCTGGAATCGCCCCAGTTGTAGCCGCCGCCGCCGACAAGGCCGAACAGCCACGGACCGATCTCCTTCTTCAACGCGACGGCGCCGACGAAGGAATCCTGGCTGAGCTTCTGCGCGCCATTGTCATTGCGGAACCAGCTGCTCTCATAGGTCAGGCCGGAACCCAGGAACCAGCCGTCGCTGAGCTCCGCCTGACCGCCGATCTGCAGACCGCCGGTTGACTGGGTGTAGCCGCTGGCATCGCCCTGGCTATCCTGCGTCGCGCCACTGCCCAGAGCACGGCTCCAGACACAGGTGCCTTCATCCATCATCACGCCCGATGTCTCGAAGGCGGGGCATGACAGCACGCTGTTGGCGGCGCTGATCGCCGCTGAAGGCGACGACGCAAGCGGAGCGGCGGCCGTTTGCGACACCGTTTCCAGGAGCATGTCGGAGAAGTTTTCCGGCGTGGACTGGTGGAAGGCGCCGAACACCTGACCGAGCGAGATCTCGTCATCGCCGAACTTCACCTCCGTTGCCGCGCCGTCCTCAACCCTGTCCCAGGCCTGCTGCATGGCCGAAGAGGCCTCGCTTCCATTGCGGCCGAGCGAAACGCCATTATCCGCGAAATGGGCGCTTGCGACCGAGAACCCGGCCCAGCCGGACGACGAGGTTGTCACATCGGTAAAGTCGAAGACCAGCGACGGCAGGATCGAAAGCTGCGAGCCGTCCTGACCCGCAACCTTGAGAAACTCCGTTCTTGTGTCGGGAAGCAATGCATTGGCATTGACATCGACGCCCCAGCGTCCCGCAAAGTCGCCTCTGACCAAAAGCGCATCAGCGGTTGATTTCTCCATATCGACATCGAGGCCGGAAATCAGGCCGCCCTTGCTGGCGCTTGCAGTTCGCCAGTCCAGCTTTTCGCTGCGGCGATAATAGCTGAAGGGTGAGAACTCCGTCGAAAGGCCAAGGTCTGCCGCATCATAAGGGCTACCCGCATTTGCCGTGCCGACACCGACGAGATCCCCGGTGACCGTAGTCTCCATCGTGTTCCACTCGCCGCCGATATCCATCGTCCCGGCGTTGACGATCCCGTCGACATCGGCGATCGCGCCGGTGACGAAGGTGCCGGTGCCCTGGTTCAGGAAAAGACTGAGGCCGGGCGCGGCGCCGAGGGCAACCGTTCCGTCCGCCGGGTTTGGCGCGGTGACGTTGCCGCCGCGCGACGAGAGGACATTGCCCGACACTGTGCCCGCGTTGTCGAGCACGGTGTTGCCGCTGGCCGTGACGACGCCGTAAACCGCACCTGCGGAAACGCCGGAAGCGCCAGTGCCGGTGATCGAACCGCCGGAGCCGACGGTGACATTGATGGTCCCGTCCTGGGTCTGCGCAAACACGCCCCAGCCCTGGGCCGACGACACGCTGCCATCCACTGTGACCGTGACGTGGCCGCTATTAGACGTGCCGCCATTCAGTCCACGCGAGCCGGCATAGAGGCTGCCATTGTTCATGAAGAGGCCGCCGCTGCCGGCGAGCGACTGGGCGAGGATGCCATGGGCATTCGCACCGGTTGTCTTGATGGAGGATGCGGCATCCAGCGACACCGACACATATCCGGAGCTTTGGGCGGAGCCGCCACCGTAACTGCTGGAAGAATTGCCAGAGGTAAGCAGCAGCGGGGCGGTAAAGTCGCCCACGCCGCCGCCGCCGCCACTGATAGACTGGGCGAGAATACCGACCGCGCCGTCACCGGAGGTGACGATGGTTCCGCCGGTCAATGTCGCCGATACATTATTGCCCGGGGCGGGCGTTTGGCCTTCCACCCAGTTCACCGAAGCGATGTTTTGAGCAGAAGCCGACAGGAATCCGCCGCTGCCGCCGATCGACTGTGCAACGATGCCCAATGCGCGCGTCCCGGCCGTCGTGATTGTGCCGTTATGGTCAATCGTCACGCTATTGCCGAATTGCGTCGTTGCAGAGTTGCCCGTACTGGTATTCGTCCCGAGGGTAAGGGAAATCACGCCCGACACTGTGTCGTCATTGGCGGTTGTTGCGGTTCCGAGCGCGGTAATGCCGAGCCCCCCGCCGCCGCCGATAGACTGGGCGATGACGCCGTGCGCACTGTCGCCGGCCGTCTTCAGGGTTGCGCCGTCCAGAACATGGACGTTGACCTCTGCCCCCGTTCCACCGCCGCTATTTTGATTTGGGTTCGAGCCCAGCCGCAGGTCGATGCTGGAAACAGCAAAGCCAGAGGACGTCCCGACACCGCCGCCGCCGCCAAGCGACTGCGCCACGACAGCGCTGGAGGCGAAGCCCGAGGTCAAGATGTCGCTCGCGTAGACAAGCACATCCTCGGCGCTGCCGCCATTGCCGCCGGCCATGCCGAGGGACATTTTCACATCCGGCTTGGAGGATGAAGATGCGTTGGAGGTCGCGCCCGCGCCGCCGCCGCCGCCGATCGACTGGGCGAGAATGCCGTGGGAGATGTCACCGGTGGTAACAATCCTGCCCGATTTGACGGCGCCGCCCTTCGAGGCAACGCCGACGGACACGAAGCCGGCGGTGCCCCCGCCGCCGCCCGCGCCGGTTCCCACGCTCAGATAATTGGTCGTCGTGGTCTTGCTGCTGGAAGAGTCACTCGTGTCGTCGCTCGCATCGGAACTGTCGCTGTTTGCATCCTGCTTGGCTTTGGTATGGGTGAGCGAGGAGGTGCCGAGGCCGGCCGTTCCGCCGCCGCCGGCGATGGACTGGGCCACAATCCCGGTCGCATCGTCGCCGGCGGTCGTGATGGTGCCGGCATTCCACGCATAGACATTACCGCCATTGCCGCCGCTGCCGCCCGTGCTGCCAAGCCCAATCGTCAGCGCCCAGGACGCACTGTCATCGCCGGTGCCCCCGCCGCCAGAGCCGCCGCCACCACCGATCGACTGGGCGACGACACCGCGTGAGCCGAGCCCGGTCGTTGCGACCGATGCGCCGTCGGCGAGCCCTGCCTGCACCAGACCGCCATAGCCGCCGCTGCCGTTTGAGCCGCCGACGGCGATGGTGAGCGCGCCCGAGACCGAATTCTTCACCGCCGTCGCAGTGCCCTTGCCGGCACCCGCAGCGCCACCGCCGCCGCCGATCGACTGAACCAGCATGCCATCGGCGAGCGCGCCAGCGGTTGCGACTTTGCCGCTGATATGACCGTAGGCCTGCCCGCCATGGCCGCCGGAACCGCCTGCGCCGCCGAGGGCGAAATCAATGTCGACATTGAAGGCCTTGCCGGCAGCGTCCTCATCGTTCTTGTCCTCGCTGAAGATCTTGGGCAGCGCCTTGCTGACGGCGGTTGCGGTGGAATCGCCGCCACTGCCGCCGCCGCCGCCAATCGACTGCACAAGCAGACCCGCCGCTCCATCACCGGAAGTCGATATGGCCGAGCCATCATGGACGTTCGCGCTGGCCTGGCCGCCATTGCCGCCTTTGCCGCCTGATCCGCCATGGGCGACGGAGATGCTGAGGGACACGGTATTGCCGACCTCATCAAACGGAACGCCCTCTGTCAGCGCCTTGGCGCTCGCCACGCCGCCATTGCCGCCGCCGCCGCCGATCGACTGCACCACCAGCGCTGCCGCATCGGTTCCGGTCGTCACCACCTTGCCGTTGGTATAGGCGAGCGCGCTGCCACCGCTTCCGCCGAGGCCGCCGCTGCCGCCATGGGCAATGGAAATGCCGAGACCAGCGCTGGCGCTGGTGGATTTGGCATTGCCGCCAACGCCGCCGCCGCCGCCGATCGACTGCACGAGCAGCGCCGTGCCGTGATAGCCAGCCGTCGCGATGGTCCCTCCGTTGCCGAACTGGACGACCTTTGCCGTTCCGCCATCGCCGCCGCCGCCTGCGGCCCCACCCGTTGCGCTGCTGATCCCGATGCCCCAGGCGGTCGCCTGGCCGCCCACGCCGCCACCGCCGCCAACCGATTGCACGATGATGCCGGAGGCATAGTCGCCGCTGACGGTGATGTTGCGGCTATCCTCGTGGTTTACGAGCGCTTCTCCGCCATCGCCGCCAGGACCGCCCGTGCCGCCAACGGCGCCGAAAAGTCCCTTCTTGTTGCGGCCATGCCCGCCGCCGCCGCCGATCGACTGGGCAACAATGCCATGCGCTTCGGAGCCAGAAGTCGTGAGGTCGGCGGAATTTGTGACTGTAACGGCTCCGCCCTGGCTGGCTGATCCGCTCGAGTCATAAGTGGCGCCGCCCACTCCACCGGTTGTCTGCGCCGCGTTGCCCTGCGAAGGCGGCGTGATCCAGCTCACGATCCCCGGCCCGTCACTGCTTCCGCCGCCGCCGCCGACCGACTGTGCAAGAATTGCTATTCCGCCGCCAAGCGCCGGCGTGTCCGATGCGCCTTGGGAATATCCGCCATAGGTCGTGATCGTGCCGGAATTGTTGATCGTGACGGCGGCTCCATGCGACTGGCTAGCGGCGCCGCCGACAGATTGCCAACCCTGCGGAGAAACAGCGCTGCCGTAATCATAGCTTTTTTCAGTCAGTTCTTGCGTCGCATGCAACACGCCGCCGCCGCCGCCGATCGACTGCGCCAGGATGCCGTGCGAATCCACGCCGTGAACCACGATGCTGGCACTATTTGTAACATTGACAGTATTGCCGTATTCTTGGTTGGTCGCCAGGCTACCCCAAACAAAGGGTTGCTCTCCGGAAAGAGCATAGTCGCCGTTGGTAGCCGACGCCGAAACGGACTGGGCAAGAATACCGCTCGAACGATCGCCGTTGGTTACAATCGAAAAAGAGTTGTAGACAGTAATGGAGCCAGTCGCGCCGCCCTGCGATATGTCGGTTTTGTTGTTCGAGCCGCCCCCGCCGAGCGACTGGGCGACAAGGCCGCTCGAGTATGCGCCTGAGGTGGTGAGCCTGCCCGCTCCGGCGAGGCTAACCGACACATAGTCGGCATTACCGCCGGTTACACTCAAGTCCTTGAAGCCGCTTGAATTGCCGCCCTGGCTAATGGCAATGACGGCGGGTGATTGAACGCCATATGTGCTGATGACAGCGTTTCCGGTGCCCGAAACCGAAATGCTGACAGGCGCACTGGGCGCGCCCGCGAAGGTTGTGGTGTAATCGTAAATCCCTTCCTCCCGATGACGGCCGAGCCCATCGCCGCCGCGTGAGATCGCCATGATCCCGGCGCCGCTATTGCGGGCGAACTGGAAATTATTGTAGCGCGTCGACCAGCCCGGCTGGCCGGCGCCCTTCGAGACGATCTGTCCGCTGAAAGGATTACCGCTGGTGCCGACAGTGACCTTAACGCCGCCGCCAACGCCGCCGCCGGCACCATAGGCTCTGGTATATCTCTCGTCGTTGCTCATGCCGTCGTCGATGCTATATTTAACGACGAACTGGTTCTTGTTGAATGGTGTGTTTCCACCATAGGAGGCGGCAAGAATCGCTGGTCCAGCGCCAGCGCTCACGGAGTCATAGGCCTTCACCGTTACCTGGCCAGACGTCCCGCCTGCAGTGTAATCCTTGTGCGATGTATACGTACCCGGGCCTGCCACGCTGAGCGCAGCAATTCCAAATGCATCACCCGAGACGCTTGCGTGAGACGAGACCGTGACCGGGCCCGAATAGCGGTAGTCACTGTCATTCTTGCCATCGGCGTAGCGCGATGTACCTGCCTTGGCGAGTGCAAGTATTCCGCCGCCAACCGTGCTCGACACCGCGCCGTAGTTCGTGACGGTGACCTTCCCGGCATTGCCGCCGCCAGTCTGCTGATTTTCGTCGCGAGGGCTCCAGTTCAAAGCTCCGAGCGATACAACGCTCAGCCCGTTGGACTGGTTCGTTGAGGCCCGCAACGTTCCAGTGGCCTGAGAGCTTCTGCCCCCCATAATCTGGATGTTACTGCCCGGCGCGCTGACATTGATGTCAGCATAGTTGGTGACGACCACACTCGGCGAGCCCCACCCCCACTGCGATTGCGTGTTCACATAGTGCTGGTCGCCATAAAACGATACAGGATTGCCTCCCCCCACCCCGAACAGAGCCAGATACGCCCCGGAATAGGCGTATTGCGGCGTCGTGGTGTCAGCCCCCGACGGGATGGTACAAGTAAGCACCTCGCCCATGATGTCCTGATTTCTGGTGGCGAAGTACCCCGCTTCTGAGAAGCCTGAGGCTGTCTCCCACTGCAGCTCAGCCGGAGAGCACGATGCGGACTGGGCATAGGCGCGCGAATAGGTGCGGCCCGCATAAAACGGCATCGGCACGCCAACCAGCGTGCCAGCAAGCGCCGTCGACTGAAAAAGCAAAGACGAAGCGATCCATTTTGCGCGCTTCCGCTTCAGTGTCCGTATCTGGTGAATATCGCCGGAAGTCGACCCGATGTCGTTACTGCCCGCCTTGTTTGCCACGGCTCATCCCCTCTCTGGCCTGCCAGCATGTCTGCCCGATATCGCTTCATCTCCTTTAGCGATGTCGGAAGTAAAGCCAGAAATCCAGCTTCCAGGCGTCGATCCGGCGGACTTTTTTTGAACTTTTGTCAAATATATCCGCAACCCGATCGCATTTCGGCAACCAAAAGCTCAAAGCATGTGGTTCTTGTTTGGTCTGCACTTCTGGTGTCTGAAGACATGCAGCCGCACGAACCATCGAAACAGATCGGGCTTCATTCGAAGACTCTGCCGCAGAAATGCCATATTTTGCATTGCACCCATTGACCACGCGGTCGAGAATTTCCAAAAATCTGCATTATGACCGCGTCTCGAACAGCAATCCGACGGCAGATCGCAAAGCTGGCCGAAATCCCCAGGCTTCTGAAACCTTCCGTGCTGCCGGCGCGGTGGGACGGGGATGCGCCGGAAATCCGTGACGCCCGCCGGCAGATCGCGATCCAGGATTTCTTTTACAAGACCCTGCCCCCGTTCGATCTGCCGGTCTGCCTGCTTAATTGCGACGGCACGGTTGTCCTGAGCGACGGAGAAACCGACGCGTTGCCGAAGCGTTTCGACTTGCCGCCGCGCGACGAACAGGGCTTCGCCTTCAGAGAACATGAGGGTGTGCTGCAGGTCGTGCTTGCGGTCAGGCATTACTGGCCGCAAGCGCCGGACGGAGCCGAGTGGCTGGCGATTGCAGCCGACCGCGCGTTTTTCGAAAGGCAGGCGCCGCTCGATGTCGCGCGGTTGACGGCGAGCGAATACCAGTTGATCGCACAGCTTCTGGCCGGCTACGAACTGAAAGAAGCCGCTGAAAGGCTGGGCGCTTCCTACGATACCAAACGCAAGCAATTGCAGGTCGTCTTCCAGAAGTTTGACGTCACCAACCAGGCAGCGCTGGCCCGCTCGATCTCGGCAAGTCTGATGAGTTATCTCATCGCCACCTTTTCCGGCGCGCGCGATCACAGCCCGGAGCGCAAGCTTCTGTTCCGCCATTTCGCAGGCAAGGTGACGATGCATTCCGTCACGCTTCAAAACGGCGCCGAACTGCCCATCTGGGAGTTCGGCGACCGACGCGGCAAGCCCTGTCTGTTTTTCCACGGGCTGTTGTCGCCGACGCTCTACTGCGATGACAAGGTCGATATTCTGCGGCGCCATGGCCTGCGCTTTCTGGTGGCGCCCCGGTTTTTCATCGAGGGGTTCGACCATTCGGATCCGTTGCGTTTTCTGGAGACCTATACCGAGGCACTTGCCGAAATGGTGCGCCACCTTATCGGCGGGCCGGTGACCTGCGTCGCGGTTAATTCCGGGGTCTCCTGGGCCACGCATTTCGCAACCCGCCACCCCGACCTTGTCAAGAGCCTGGTGATCGCCGGAGCGCCGTTCCCGCCATCGATAGCCGCACCGGCATCGGAACGCAGCATGCAGGCAGCCCTTGCGAGCGCCGTCCGCCAGCGACCGATTGTGATCGGCGCCATCGTCAAGGCCTATGCTGCGCTGGCGCGCTCCCCGGCCCTTGCCGCGCGCGCTTACCGTCACGCGTATCGCGAAAGCCCTGCCGATCTGGCAGTGATCGACCAATCAATTAAGGCCGGCTGGGCACTGTCGTGGCTGCGGTTGATCGGCGAACGGTCATCGGCAAGCGTGGTCGCCGATCTCGCCGTCAATCAACGCGGCTGGGATCAGGATATCGGCGCGCTGCTGATGCCGATCCTGTTCCTTCAGGGCGCCGACGACAAGATGTCGCCACCCGCGCCGATTGCGGCTTTGGCCGAAACCAATCCGAATGCAGATTGCAGGATCATTCCCGAGGTCGGCCATCACCTCGCCGCCAGCCGTTTCGAATTGTTGGCCGGCACGCTGGCAGAAGACGCTGATATCGAGGAGAGCTCGCCTTAGGCCGACACGGAAGCGCTCGCCGCCGCGCCGCCGGCGCACTGATACTCAGGCCGGGTCCTGAGCGTCCGGCAGGGGCGCGCACATCAGCTTTTGCCGGGCACGCGCCATCTCCATCGCGAACAATGCCTCGGCACGCTGCAACCGCGCCTTCGCAAGCGCCGTCTCGGCCGCGCATCGCTCGGCATCGGGCCTTGCGGAAAGGGATGTCCGCGCCGTCGCTATGGCGGCGTCGGCCGAGGCGAGCGCGCGACGGGCACCCGCCGTGTTCAGCACGGTCTCATTGTAGCGGTTCAGCAATTCACGATGGTTTTCGCGTGCCGCCAGGATTGTCTCAAGCAAGCGGATGCGCGCGCGGTCGGTCAGTCGCAGGCTGTCGCCCTGATCGATCAGCGGCAGCACATAGCCTACCAGGAACTGAAGGCTGAGACCGCCATCCTCGCTCATGAAGGTCGGAAGCGCAGCCGTCAGCTTGGTGAAGCGTGATTTTCTGGCGAGATCGAGCTGGGCGCCGGCAGCCTCGACAAGCAGATTTTCCAGCGCCTGGCTTCCGGAAGCCGAAAAACAAGCTTCGCCATTTTCGGCATCGGTTTTGGGCAGGCCCGCCAGCGCCGGCAGCACGGATCGCGTTGCCGCGACCGGCTCACCGTCTGGCTTCAGGCCGGAAAGCGCCAACACCTTGCTCTCCTCCGCCTCCATGGCCATGGCAATGGCATCCGCCTCGCTCAAGACTGCGGCAATCCGCGCGTTCATCGCATCGACCTCCGCCACCGAGACCGTGCCGAGTTGCTGTTCAGCGCGCATCGATTTCGCCTGGCAGGAAAGCGCATCCGCCTCCAGCAGCGTGTGTCGGCGCTTGAAATCCATCTCGCTCAGCGAAGCGTAGGCGGCAAGCAAGGCCCCCAGAGCATTGCGGTAGGCGAGCTGATACTGGACCGGAATAAGCTCTTCTGCGATTGCGATATTGCGGCTGTCGAGCCCGAGCAGCGCATAGGCAATATCCCAATTGACGCCGAGCACGACATTCGTGTTGTCCGTAACCCCGTCGCGCCGGTCATAGCTGATGAAGTCGCGCGCTTCCACCGAGATGCGCGGAAACCGGCGCGAGCGGGTTTCGTCTAGCGCAAGTTCCGCTTCGGCGCGCTTCAGCCGCGCCTTCATCACATCGTGCCCGCGCCGGTCGGCGGAAGCAACGAGCTCGACCGGGCCAAGGGGACCTTCGAACGCAGACAGAGGCGGCGGGGCATCAATCTGGCGCTGGAGCGCATCGATGTCGGCGCTCGTCTGCTTCAGCGCGGGCGAGGCGCAGGCGGCGAGAACGAGCGGGATCGCCAGAGCCGCCAGCCCGCGCAGCTGTGGAAGCCAGCTATTCGACAACGATATCTCCGCTTTTCAATCCGGAAAGGATGCGGACATAACCATCCGCCACCTCGCCGAGTTCAAGTTCGACAAGGCCGGTCTTGCCGTCTTCAAGCTTCATTGCGTACACGCGGCCCGACTGAAACCGGAGCGCGCTTGCCGGTATCGACGGCGACGGGGCCCCGATCGACCGGCTGAAGCTGCAAAGCGCCTGGCTGTTCAACATCGCCTCATCGCCCGGGAAAACGATGGCGATGTCATAGGCATAGCGACCGCGCTTCTGTTCGATGGGGTCATCGACCAGCCGTTTCGAAACGATCTCGGCTGCGACGGGGCCGCGCGCACCTTCAAAGCTGACGGTCACCGACGCTCCCTCGACAACGCGCATGTCGCTGTCACCGAACCGGACGACCGCGCCGTAGCGTCCGGGCGTGACCAGGGAGGCGATCGGCGTGCCGCGGCGCAATTCGCCGCCGCCGGCTTCGACAAGCTGAGGATCGCGCCAGATCACCGTGCCGTTTTCGGGCGCCGCCAGAGCGCTTCGGTCCTTCTCGCGCCCGATATCGGCAAGCCGTGCCTCCGCGACGGACAGATCATGCTCCAACTGGTCGATATCGAGCTGGATCTGTGCGCGATCGAGGGTGCGCTGGTGGGAAAGCCGGGCATGCTCGGCCTCCGCATCCTCCAGCCGCAGCCGGGTTTCTTCCAGCCGCTGCGGCGCAATCTGTCCGCTCGCTTCCAGCCGCTCCATCTCCTGAAGTTTTGCACGAAGCCTGGCAAGGCCGCTCTCCCGCGTGGCGTGCTCGATTTGCCAGATCGCCCCCGTTTCGCTGCGATAAGGACCCGATTTGAAGGCGATCCGCGAGCGCAGGCTTTCAACGTCAGCCGCCAGGCTCCGCTCTTCGCTTTCGAGCTTGCCGACCGCGTAACGGGCTATGATGTCGCCCCTCTTCACCTGGCTGCCGTCTGCCACAAGCAGTTCGAGCAAACCATCGGCCGGGGCCGACAACGCGCGCGGCGCGCCGTATTCAACATGGCATTGTCGCACGACGCGCTCTGTGAAGGCGTGGTCAGCTATGCGCAATTCCGCCCGGTTCGGCGCCTGATCGGCTGCCTTTTCCCGCGGCCAGACGCCGCCCTGCACCGCCCATGCGGCAGCGCAGACGCCCATCACCACGCCGAAAGCTGCAAGGGACGTTCTAACCCTCACCATGAGGCCGCCTTTCCATGCAGAGCTCCATCACCATCAGCTCTCCCTCAGCACGGTTGCCGGATCGGTGCGCGCGGCGTTGAGCGCCGGCACGATGCCGGCGAGAAGCGTGACCACGAAAAAACCGGCAAGAGCGCGGGCAATCGGCCCAATGGCGACACCTGAACCGGTGAGACTGCCCGCCACGAAATAGCGGCCGAGCGGCTGCTGCAAGACCTCGGCGAGAACCATACCGCCCACGATACCGACGATCAGCGCAAGCGTGGCGATCAGGGCTGTTTCTTCAAAGATTTCAACAATGATCCTGCCCCGCGTCGCGCCCAGCGTGCGACGGATGGCGATCTCGCGGCGGCGCTCCGTCACCGAAAACGACATCAGCGCCGCAATCGACACGCCACCGATCATCAGGATGATCGCGCTCAGCCCCACCGATATGGCAAGCGCGATGAATTTCAGTTCCCGCGCCTGTTCGATGATCGGCGCGCTTGACCATAAGGTCAGCCGCGACACATCGAACGTGAGCGACAACAGCCCTTTCAGGCGCGGCTCCGGAAGGCTTCCCGCAGGGCCGGTCACGAGAAAGTTGAAATTGCCGGCATCGACGCCTTCAAAGGAATCTTCCATTTGAGGGATCAGCAGCGATCGCGACAGTTCGGCAAAAGGGGGACGTACCGGCGCATCGAAGATGCCGGCCACCTGGCAGGCCTTGCCCTCCAACCAAACGATCGAGGCGCCGTCGAGATTTTCGGCCAGCGCACGCCCCACCAGACAGCTGTCCTGCATCAAATCGCCGATTTCCATGCCGGGCGGCAGATCCGTGGTCAACCCGGCCTGCCGGGCGAAACCATCACCGACGGCATAGGCCTTGGCGAGTTGCGCCGTGCCACCGCTTTCCAAAGTCACCGGAAAGGTCCGAAAGGATGTCACGGAAAATCCGCCGGGCAACAGTGCGGCGATCATATCCGGACCGAGCAGAGCGAGCGCATCGGGATCGAAGAAGCCGCCGGTCAACATGCCGGCCTCGTAACTGGCGCCGCTGATCACGAAGGTTTCCGCCGTGCCAAGTTCCAGCAACGTATCGAAATGGCGCAGCGCATTGCCCGAAAGCGCGTAATTGGCAATGGTGCCCGCAAGCGTCATCGACAACGTGACCACGGCGAAGAACAGACGCGCGAGGCCAAAGGCCCTGAGCCGGGAGAGGATCGGTTCAAACGGCAACAGCATGGCACCGCCCGCCCGAGAGTTTCAGCACCCGCTCAAACCTTCGGGCATGATCGAGATTGTGGGTGACCATCACCAGCCCGCACCCCTCGCTGCAGTTCTGAAGAAGGAGGTCGAGGACGTTCCGGCCGGTCTCCTCGTCGAGATTGCCCGTCGGCTCGTCGGAGAGAACGAGCGCCGGCCGGGTCACCAGCGCCCTTGCCAGCGCCACCCGCTGTTTCTCGCCGCCCGAAAGGCTGCTTGCGCGCGAGCGGGCGCGGCGAGAAAGGCCAACCCTTTCAAGCTCCTCCTCGGCGCGCATGAGCGCCGCCCCCCTGGAAACGCCCTGGTACCGGAGCGGCATCGCCACGTTTTCTGCTGCGCTGATATGATCGATCAGGTTGAAGCCCTGAAACACGAAGCCGATTTGATGTCGCCGGAACCGGGTCTTGCGGGCGTCCGAAATCGCCGCGACATCGACACCGGAGATGGCCACGCTGCCCTCGTCCGGCGTCGACAGCGTGCCGAGAATTTCGAGGAGTGATGATTTGCCCGAACCCGACGCACCGATGATGCAGAGCCGTTCGCCAGCGTCGAGCGTCAGGTCGATCTTCTTCAGTATCTCGATGCGCTCGCCAGCGGAAACAACGGACTTGCTGACCGCGCGGACATCAAGCAGACGTTCTGCCATGGCCTTAACCGCCCGGAAGCGACCCGGATCAGTGGACCTAGTAATCCGCCTTGCAGCTGAAGGTGGAATACATTTCATTCGCCAGGTCCGCCGTCTGCTCATAGGCATTCCAATAGGGCTCTGCGCCGGCCGTGCCGTACTGCTGCACTGCGAGCTTGTATTCGCTGTAATAGCTGCGCGCGGCGTCGCAGTGGGTAGCCACCTGAATGTTGACGGGGGCGCCGCTGGTCGTGGTGCACGAGCTCGGGCACTGCAGGATCGACGATTTCGGCGTGCCGCCTCCGGAGGAGGAACCGCCGGTGTCGTAATCGGAATCCGAAAGAGAATCGAAGGACGAGTCGGTACAGGCCGCCAGAAAAAGGATCGGGACCAGGCAAAGTGCTGTCTTGAAGTTCGGCATCTGAAAATTCTTCCCTCATGATCGCGAAGCCTGCCGCTTCGCAAATGACATAGGCATCGCCCCTCGCGATGCTGGAGGAAGATCTACAGACGGCCCAGAACCCGAGCGCCCCCCATTTGGGGGGTGCGAGCAAGAAATAACCGAGTTTGGTGATGTTTCGGCAGCGCCGGAAGCACGACTTCGCCGCTCGCGTTCCCTCAGCTGGATGAGAAAAAGCCGCGCTTGACAGCGCTTCTAAGTTGTGAAAACTTGTCTGCGCAAACGATAAACCATGCCTGAGCAAACGATTGCTCAAACAGAATTGTGCGTTTGCGCGGGAGGAGCAAATTGGCGGACAGGGTTTCCACTCTGCAATCGGCGGGCGTCTATCAGCGCAGCACGATCCGCGATGTCGCGGCGAAGGCGGATGTCAGCGTCACAACGGCCTCACGGGCCCTGAACGGCACGGGGCGCATGTCCGACGAGACGCGAGAGCGTGTGCGGGCTGCCGCTTCCGCGCTCGACTACCGGCCGAATTCGATTGCCCGCGGGCTTGTGCAGCAGCGATCCTTCACGCTTGGTCTTCTGACCAACGACACCTATGGCCGCTTTACGCTGCCTGTCGCCGCCGGGCTCTCCGCCGCCATGGCCGATCGCGGCGTCTCGGTTTTCCTGAGCGCCGGTGAGTACGAGCCGGAAAGCCTGAAGCTCAATCTCGGCGCCATGGAGGAAAAGCGGGTCGATGGGCTTGTCATCACCGGCAAGCGTATCGATCGCGGTCTTCCGATCGAACTGCCGCCGCTCGGCATGCCGGTGGTTTACGTCTACGCGTCCGCGCCCGAGGGGGCGGTGAGTTTCGTGCCGGACGACGTCAATGCGGCGAAGAATGCCGTCGACCACCTGATCGGGCTCGGGCGGCGGAAGATCGCTCATATCACCGGACCGAAAGCTTTCAAGGCGGCCAATCTGCGGGCGGCCGGCTGGCACTCGGCCGTTGAGGGCGCGGGACTCGAGCCCTTTGGCGATGCGATTTTCTCGGCCTGGACGGAGGCCCATGGCTACGACATGGCGCATGCGCTGATCGAGGCCGGAGAGCGGCCGGATGCGATCTTCTGCGGCAATGACCAGATCGCCCGCGGCGTCATCGACGCCTTCGCGCTGATGGGGATCCGGGTGCCGGACGATATCGCCATCGTCGGCTTCGATAACTGGGAGGTCTTTGCCAAGGCCACGCGTCCGCCGTTGACATCGGTCGATATGGGTCTTCCAGACCTCGGGAGAAGTGCGGGGCTTGCGCTTTTGGACATGATCGACGGCAAACCGGTTGAGCCGGGCATCCGTCAGATGCCCTGCACCCTCGTCGTCAGGCAATCTTGCGGCGTCAAGTCCGACTGAGGCTTGCGCCGGGAAACCGCCCCGAAAGTATGCGTTATGGGTTTGATGGGGAGGAAGTCGCGCATTTTGCGCAAACGTTAGCTCAGCTCCATTCGGGCAGCTGGCGTGGGACCAAATGGGAGGTAATTGAAATGGGACTGCAGGCTTTACTCAGCGGCGCCGCGATCGCCGCCATCGCTTTGCCGGGCCTTGCCCAGGCAGAAACATTCTCGCTCTGGACGCGCGCCGACAGCTCGGTGTTCATGCCGAAGCTCGTCGAGGCGTTCAATGCCAAGGGCGGCGATCAGGCCGAACTCCAGATCGTGCCGACGGGCGAACTGGTGCAGAAATACGCCGTCGCCTCGGCCGGCGGCTCGCAGCCCGACGCGCTGTCGCTCGACCTGATCTACACCCCCGCCTTCGCCGAGGCGGGGCAGCTCAAGGACATGACCGAATTCGCCAAGTCCCTGCCGTTCTACGACAGCCTGTCCAAGGCCCACCTGAGCGTCGGCACCTATGACGACAGGATCTATGGCCTGCCGTTCTCGGCCGACGCCTCGGTGCTGATCTGGAACAAGAACCTGTTCAAGGAAGCCGGCCTCGACCCTGAAAAGGGACCGGAAAACTGGGCCGACGTCCTCGCCGACGCCAAGGCGGTCGGCGCGCTCGGCGATGACACCTATGGCTATTACTTCTCCGGCAATTGCGGCGGATGCAACATCTTCACCTTCACCCCGCTGATCTGGGCGTCGGGCGGCGAAATCCTGCAGGATGACGGCACCAAGGCGACGCTCGATACGCCTGAGGTAAAGGAGGCGATCGACTTCTATCGCGGCATGGTGATGGACGGCCTGGTGCCGGCAGGGTCGCAGACGGATGGCGGCGCGAACTTCTTCGCGGCGTTCGCCGGCGACAATATCGGCATCACGCCCTCGGGATCGTTCGCGATCGGCGCGCTCAACAGCCAGTATCCCGATGTCGACTACGGCGTGACCTATCTGCCGGGCAAGGACGGGGGCTGGTCGTCCTTCGCGGGTGGCGACAATTTCGTGGTCTCGGCCAAGACCAGCGACGCCAAGCTTGCCGCCGTCGAATCCTTCCTCGAATTCGCCTATTCGCTCGAAGGACAGAAGATCCTCGCCCAGAACGGTTCGCTGCCTGTGCGTGACGATATCGCCGAACAGGCGCTCGAGGGTCTCGATGCGCGCTACCTGACGGCGGCAAAGGCAATGGCCAAGGGCAAGACGCCGTATACGCCGGTGTTCAACGACATCATCAACGCGACCCAGAGCCCCTGGACCGCGATGCTCAACAAGGCATTCTTCGCCAAGAGCGAGGATGATGTGCAGGCCGCGATCGACGAAGGCCAGGACGAGATGCAGTCGATCATCGACGCATCGCGCTGATACCCGCCCTTGCGGGAGGGTCTCCGCCGCAAGCGGCGGAGACCGCCAGATCTTTCGCTCTGAAAGGATTTCCCATGTCTGACATCGGATTGGAGGAGGCCGTCACGCCGCCACCCAGGAAGCGACGGCGGCGCAGCCGGCAATGGACCGGGCTTCTCTACGTGCTTCCGGCACTGGCCCTGGTCGCCATGTTCTTCATCGTGCCGCTCTGCATGACAGTGTGGATGTCGCTGCACAAATGGCCGCTGATGGGCATTCCCCGCTTCATCGGCCTTGGCAATTACGAGCGGCTGCTGTCCGACAGGAACTTCTGGTCCTCGATGTGGTTTACCGCCGAATATACCGTTGTGGTGACCGTGGCCCTGCTCGGCATCGCCCTTGGCCTCGCCTTCATCGTGCAAGGACAGGGGCGGGCGATCTCGGCCTATCGCACCATCTACTTCCTGCCGGTGGTCACCGGCTTCGCCTCGGCGGCGCTGCTCTGGTCCTGGCTCTCCAATGTCGACACCGGCCTGTTTTCACCGCTGCTCGAAGAGCTGGGCCTGACGGCTGGACGCATCAACATCCTCGCCGAATTCACACCTGCCTTCTGGTCCGTGATCGTCATGGTGGTCTGGAAGATGTCCGGCTTCTTCATGGTCATCCTGATGAGCGGGCTGCAGTCGATCCCGAGCGATTACCAGGAGGCCGCGCGGATCGACGGCGCGAAATGGTTCCAGCGGTTCCGCTACATCACCATGCCGCTGATCCGCAAACCCTTCGCGCTGGCGCTGATCCTCTGCGTCTCCGGTTCGATGCTGGCCTTCGACCAGTTCTACATCATCCTGAACGGCGGGCCGCACGGGCAGACGGTGACGGCCGTCTACGAGATCTTCAACGAGAGCTTCGTGTCCTTCCACCTCGGCTACGGGGCGGCGCTCTCCGTGGTGCTTCTGGCGGTGCTGCTGGTGCTGAGCGTGTTACAGCTCGTGCTCCTGAGTGACAGGGGAGAAAAGCGATGAACGCAGCCACGCTCGCTCCCACCATGGCCGCGGAACCGACCCGCCGGGGCCGGTTCCGGTTTCACCGCCTGATCTTCCATGTGACGGCCGTGCTCGTGGCCGCGCTGTTTCTGGCGCCGCTCGTCTGGTGCATCCTCGCAAGCTTCCGCTCGCCAGCCGAATCCGGCAAGCCGCCCCTGCCGCCCTGGCCGACCGAGGGTTTCAGCCTGTCGAGCTATGCCCGGCTCGAGGGGTATGGCCAGACGGTGCTGCACTATATCGGCAATTCGCTGTTCGTCGCGCTCGGAACCGCAAGCCTGACCATCCTGGTCGCGATCCTTGCGGGATACGGGTTTTCCCGCTTCCGCTTTCCGCTGCGCGGCGTGGCCTTCATCCTGATCCTGTCGACGATGATGGTCCCGTTCCAGTCGATCCTGACGCCGCTGTTCCTGCTTCTGGCCAAGCTCGGCCTGCAGAACAAGCTCGTCGGCCTGGTGCTGATCTACACCACGCTCCAGCTTCCGTTCTCGGTGTTCATGATGCGCAACGCATTCGATGCCGTGCCGAAGGAAATCGAGGAGGCCGGACGCATGGACGGCGTCAAGGGCGTGCGGATGCTGGTCCAGGTCATGGGCCCGCTGGTTCTGCCCGGCGTCGTCACCGTCGGCCTGTTTGCCTTTCTCAACGCCTGGAACGAATTCCTCGCGGCGCTGGTGCTTCTGACCGATCAGTCGAAGTTTACGCTGCCGGTGCTGATGACGTCGGTGCGCAGCGGTCGCTTTGGCTCGATCGACTGGGGCACGGTCCAGGCCGGCGTCACGGTGATGATGATCCCCTGCATGATCCTGTTTCTCATTCTTCAACGCTCTTACATCCGCGGCCTGACAGCCGGCGCGGTTAAGTAATTTGATCGCTCCAGGAAAGGAATTACCCATGAGCAACAATGCTCCACGCCAGACGATGGACGCTCTGGCCCCGAAGTCCAAGTTTCGCCCGCTGGCAGTCAACCAGGTCGATGTCGGAGGCTTCTTCGGCCCGCAGATCGACATGATCGCCACGAAGACGGCGAGGCTCCTGTTCGACCGCTGCATCGAGGCGGGCATGCTCGACCAGGTCGATCCCGACCGGCCCAATCCCGGTCTCAGGATCCCGTATCAGCACGGAAACACGGTCACGACCCAGATGTTCTGGGATTCCGATTTCGGCAAGAGCATCGAGACGGCGGCCTATGCGCTCAACCGGACACGTGACGCGGAACTCGAAGCCAGGATCGACGAGGTTGTCGATGCCTACGGGCGCCTGCAGGCCGAAGACGGCTATCTCAATTCGTTCTTCCTGCGTATCGAGCCCGGCACGCGCTGGGCAAATCTGCGCGATCAGCACGAACTTTACAATGCGGGTCACCTGATCGAAGGTGCCGTCGCCTATTACCAGGCGACGGGAAAGCGGAAGCTCCTCGACATCATGTGCCGTTACGCAGACCTGATCGACCGGACCTTCGGTCCGAAGGCCGACCAGAAACATGGCTATCCCGGTCACCCGGAACTGGAGCTGGCGCTTGTCAGACTTGGCCGCGCCACGGGCGAGCAGCGTTACCTCGATCTTGCCAAGTACTTCGTCGACCAGCGCGGTCAGCAGCCGCATTATTATGATGCGGAGGCTGTCGCCCGCGGCGGGTCGCCAGACGATTTCCACTTCGGGAATTACGAATATTGCCAGGCGCACAAGCCGGTGCGCGAACAGCGCGAGGTCGTTGGCCATGCGGTCCGGGCGGCCTATCTTTATGCCGGAATGGCCGATGTCGCCACCGAGTTTTCCGATGACAGCCTCGACCCCGCGCTTGAGGCGCTGTGGTCGCACCTGACCGACCGCAACCTCTATGTCACCGGCGGCTTTGGCCCTTCCAAGGAGAATGAGGGGCTGACCTTCGACTATGACCTGCCGAATGCCACGGCCTATGCTGAGACCTGCGCCGCCGTTGCGCTGGTGTTCTGGGCAAGCCGCATGCTGGGCCGCGCGCCCGATGCCCGGTTTACCGATGTGATGGAGCGGGCGCTATACAACGGCGCACTGGCGGGCCTCTCGGCCGACGGCACGCAATTCTTCTACGACAATCCGCTGGAAAGCTATGGCGCTCACCACCGCTGGCGCTGGCACCGCTGCCCCTGCTGCCCGCCCAACATCTCCCGCCTGGTCGCCTCGATCGGCACCTATTTCTATGGCGTGGCCGAGGATGAACTGGCGCTGCATCTTTATTGCGAAAACGCCGCCGAGATCGAAGTGGCCGGCGTCAGGACCCGCGTCGAGCAGAAAACGGCCTATCCGAAGGATGGCCGGATCACCGTGACGCTGACACCGGAAACCCCCGTTGAGTTTACCCTGTCGCTGCGTGTGCCGGGATGGGCCAAGGGTTTTTCGCTTGCCGTCAACGGTGAAGCCTCGGATGCAACGCCGGAAAAGGGCTATCTGCGTCTTCAGCGTCGCTGGCAGGCGGGCGACAGGGTTGAATTGAACCTGCAGATGGAGCCGGAAATGCTCTACGCCCATCACGCTGTCGCCACCGATCAGGGCCGGGTCGCCCTTCTGCGTGGCCCTCTGGTATATTGCGTGGAGGAAACCGACAACAAGGCTCCGCTCAACGCCTATGTGGTGAAGGACGGCGCCCGCATGCGCCTCGATCAGGCAGAAGGCCTTGGCGATGCCGTGTCGCTTGCAATCGAGGCGATTGTCGAGAACCAGCCGACCGATGCGCTTTACGCAACGACGCCGCCGGAGCGAGGAGCCGCAAGTCTGAAGGCCGTACCCTATTATCTCTGGGACAATCGTGCGCCGGGCGCAATGCTGGTCTGGCTGCGCAGGGAGGCATGACCATGCGCCAGATAGAAAGGCTGACCCCGGCGCGCAACCCGTCAGGGCTGGTGCTTCGTCGGGTTTCCAAGTCCTTCGGAGCCGTGCAGGTCATCCACGATGTCG
This sequence comes from Martelella limonii, assembly GCF_013344475.1. Lineage (GTDB taxonomy): Bacteria > Pseudomonadota > Alphaproteobacteria > Rhizobiales > Rhizobiaceae > Martelella > Martelella limonii. The sequence goes on from NZ_JABUOU010000013.1 coordinate 23,271, forward strand.
ACCTGCAGATCGAAGGCGGCGAGTTCGTCGTCTTCGTCGGTCCTTCGGGCTGCGGAAAGTCGACCTTGCTGCGGCTGATCGCCGGCCTTGAGGACGTCACGAGCGGGGATGTGCTGATCGCAGGCACGGACGTGACCGATGAAGACCCATCGGACCGCGGCATCGCGATGGTGTTCCAGACCTATGCGCTCTATCCGCACATGAGCGTGGAGCAGAATATGGGCTTCGGCCTGAAGGTTGCGGGCCGGCCGAAGGCGGAGGTCGAGGCCAAGGTGCGTCAGGCAGCCGACATTCTGAAGCTCACGGACTATCTCGACCGGCGGCCCGGCCAGCTTTCCGGCGGACAGCGCCAGCGCGTCGCCATCGGTCGGGCGATCGTGCGGGACCCGGAAATCTTCCTGTTTGACGAACCGCTCTCCAATCTCGATGCGGAACTGAGGGTCGGCATGCGCATCGAAATCGCCCGGCTGCACCGCGAGCTCGGCAATACCATGATCTATGTGACCCACGACCAGACCGAGGCGATGACGCTTGCCGACAAGATCGTGGTGCTGCGCGGCGGGCATATCGAGCAGGTGGGCTCGCCGGCGAGGCTTTATGACGACCCCGACAACATGTTTGTCGGCGGTTTCATCGGCTCGCCGAAAATGAACTTTCTCACCGGCGTCATTCAGGGCGACCACATTGAAATCGCCGGCGCGACGCTGCCCTGTCCGAAGCTCGAAGCAAGGCCTGGTGACGGAACCCGGGTGTCCGTCGGCATCCGGCCGGAGCACTGGCGACCGGCGCGGCAGGGCGAAACCGGACTGCCGTTCACGGTCGACTTCGCGGAATTTCTCGGCGGATCAAGCTATCTCTACGGCACGATCGGCGGCACGGCCTGCACGGTGGAGGTCGAACGAACCGAAATCGCCAAAGCCGGATCCACCCTGACGCTGAACGTCGAAGCCGAAAACGTCTATGTATTCGGTGATGACGAGGCCCGGATCCGATAGATGACGTGATGCGCGAACTTTCTGAACCAGCCTTGGTTTGCTGAATGCGGTTTCAGGTGGGGTTATGCGACCAACTCCGGGGCGTCGCGCATGCGATCATGTCGCTCCAAGGCGTCAAGATTAAGCTACCAAAATAGCTTAAAAAAAGGGGCAGAAGCGGAGGACAGGGCTTTAAACGATCGTGTCCCAGGTCGTGGTGTAGATGCGTATCGGCGGTCGCCAGCGTCATTCGTCGCGGACTCAGGACCATAAAAATTCCAATATATCAAAGACTTATCGCTCCGCATCGGCGCTGGACCCGGATGCCGGTTTACAACAACGCTGATAGCGCTGCCTGATCGTACCCGTCGCAAGGCAGAACAAAGTGTTTGCAATGGAAATGGCTCTGGAGAAATATTGCTGCTTGAGGCAAGTTTAAAATCCAAGACGGTTCCGAGAATCAAAGGATCTTCTGTTTCGGGTCAAAGGGAATCGAAATGCTGGATGCATTGGCAGAGCAGACTGCGAAAATTGCTTTCGCGACTGACGCTCTGGAATTGAAGAGTGCATTTACCGAGAGCTTAAACAGCCTCGGCTTTGTAAGTTATAACTTTAGCACTCATCGCGCTTCTCTTGATGAGCTTATGTCAAGACCAACAATTTCCACCTGGACCACAAGCCAGCTGGATACCTACGTCAACGATCGCTGGGTCGGCAGAGATCCTTTGATGAAACACATCAAGGGCAACACCACGCCTCTTCTCTGGCGACAGGAGCATTTTAACAGGCCGGGCAGCGAAGACTACTACGACTATGTCCGCTTTCAGGGGATCAAAGGCGGTCTCACACTGCCGCTTCCGGCAAACAGCGGAAAGTTCAGCGCGATCACCCTTCTGTCCATTGAAGACACGCCCCCGCCGCAGGCGGTTATTCCAGCGGTCACGATACTGGCGAGCGTCGCGGCGGCGCGCCTGGCTGCCTTCAGGGAAGGCGAATTCTGCGAATATGATATCCGTCGTTTCGACAGGCTGTCCGGCGCACAGGTCGAGGTTCTGCATTGGATCGCCAAGGGCAAGACCAATGGCGAAATTGCGAAAATCATCGGCCGCACCGAAAGGGCGATCGCCTACCATGTGAGCGAAATTCTGGGCAAGATCAACGTCGCCTCCCGCACCCAGGCCGCCGCCTTCTATGCGGCTCTGGGCTTGGGTGGCTGAATTCTGCCGGACCTTCGTTTCCAGGCAGAGTTTCATCCTTGCGGTTATAACCCGCCATCAATGATGGAAGCCGGATGCCTCATCCTCGGTCAACGGGTTTACCACCGGGTGCGCCTTGAAATAGTCGACGGCCGCCTGCATATCGCTGATCAGCAGCGAGCAGAGATCGATGCTCACACCGTTTCTGACCAGAATGCGCTGGATGGCCTGGTCCTCGCAATTGGCAGGAAGCGTGTAGGCGGGCACCTGCCAGCCGCGCGCGCGCAGCCGGTCTGCGAGATCGAACAGCGTGTAACCGGTCTTGATCCCGTCCTTCAGTTTCCATGATACCGCCGGAATGCCGCGTTCGGCCGCGCCGTCGAAGACGATGTCGACGAGACCGGTTTTTTCCAGTTCCTCCGCGAGATAGGCCGCGGAGCGATAGCAGGCATCATGCACCTTGCGGTAGCCGTCGCGGCCAAGGCGCAGGAAATTGTAGTACTGGCAGACCACCTGCCCGCCCGGGCGCGAGAAGTTGAGCGCGATGTCGCGCATGTTGCCGCCGAGGTAATTGACCCAGAAGATCATCTCCTCCGGCAGGTCTTTCTCTTCGCGCCAGACCACCCAGCCCACACCGAGCGGCGCCAGGCCGAACTTGTGGCCCGAGGTGTTGATCGACTTGACCCGTGGCAGGCGGAAATCCCATTCGAGCTCCGGCGCGCAGAATGGCGCCAGAAAACCGCCGCTCGCGCCGTCGACATGGATCGGGATATCGAGCCCGGTGCGCGCCTGAAGATCGTCCAGCGCGTCGGAGACCGCCTTCACCGGCTCGTATTCGCCGGTAAACGTCACGCCGAGCGTCGGCACCACGCCGATCGTGTTTTCATCGCAGAGCTTCAGCACCTCTTCCGGCGTCATCAGCAGGCGGCCGTTTTCCATCGGGATTTCGCGGTGTTCGATATCCCAGTAGCGGGTGAACTTGTGCCAGCAGATCTGCACCGGACCGGTGATCAGGTTCGGCTTGTCGGTGGGTTTTCCCGCCGCCTTGCGCTTGGCCTCCCAGCGCCGTTTCATCGCCAGCCCGCCAAGCATGGCAGCTTCCGACGAACCTACGGTGGACGTGCCCGTGGCATTGCCTTCCGGAGCGTTCCAGAGATCCGCGATCATCCGCACGCAGCGCGCTTCGATCTCGGCCGTCTGAGGATATTCGTCCTTGTCGACCATGTTCTTGTCGATACAGTCATCCATCAGCCGATGGACTTCCGGCTCTTCCCAGGTCTGGCAGAAGGTCGCGAGATTCTGACGCGCATTGCCGTCGAGCATCAGCTCGTCCTTGATCGCGGCATAGGCAAGGCGCGGCGCGCGTTCCCTTGCCGGAAACTCGGACTTCGGCAGGATGGCCGACAGATCCGCCGCGCCATAGGTTTCGTCGTTCGGGTCGAACAGGCTTTCCGCCACGCGCTTCTCGCTCAATGGTCTTCCTCCGTTTCGGCTTACACAGACAAATTTGCTACCGGTCTGCTGATCTTAAATCAATGAACGCGGCAGGCTACCGCTTTCTCGAAAGGACAGAAACTGTCCGACATGACAGTTGCGCCAGATGGCAGCCGCGTCTCTGATCCACCAGAACCAGGCGCTTGAATTGCAATCAACGCGCATTTTCGATGGCGACTGTCAGACCTGACAGTCGATTTCGCGCAGACCTTTCTTGCAAACTGGCGCCCGTTCGCGAACACTTGCGACAGCATACCTAAAAACCGCAGGAATGACACATGCGCGCCGGAATGAAATACCAGGATCTTGTCCAGCAGGCCGGCTGCCCCTGTCATACCCCTCAATTCGCGCGGCTGAACGATCGCCTGACGCGCGGCTTCGATCGGCGCTCCGTTCTCAAGACGATCGCAGGCGCTTTTGCTGCAGGCGCGCTGTCATCGCTTCCGGCACGCGCCGCAGGTGGCGATCGCGACAAACTCTTTGCGAATGTCCGCATTTTCGACGGGCTGTCGAATGCGCTGATTGAAGGCCGCAACGTGCTGGTGAGCGGCAACAGGATCAAGGCGCTGGTGCCGGTTGCGGAGGACATTGCCGACGTCGAGATATTCGATTGCGGCAATCGTGTCCTGATGCCGGGGCTGATCGATTCGCACTGGCATTCCCTGCTCTGCGCCATCCCGATGCAGACGGCGATGTCGGCGCAGATCCCCTATGTCCACCTGGTCGCCGCGAACGAGTCCCAGAAGACGCTGATGCGCGGCTTCACCACCGTGCGGGATGTCGGCGGCCCCTCCTTCGCATTAAAACGCGCAATCGATGGCGGCCTTGCGATCGGCCCGCGCATCTACCCCTCCGGAGCGATGATATCGCAGACCTCGGGCCATGGCGACTTCCGTATGGAATGGGAAATTCCCGAGTCCGATCAGAGCAATCTCAGCCATGCCGAGAACGCCGGCATTTCATCGATCGCCAATGGCGTGCCGCAGGTGCTGAACCGCGTGCGCGAACAGTTGCTGCTGGGCGCAAGCCAGATCAAGATCATGACCGGCGGCGGCGTTTCCTCCCTCTATGATCCGGTTCCGAGCTTGCAGTTCACACCGGAGGAAATCCGCGCGGCGGTGCAGGCGTCAAACGACTGGGGCACCTATGTCTGCACCCATGTCTACACCGCCAAGGGGATCCGCCGCTCGATCGAAAACGGTGTGCAATGCATCGAACACGGGCAACTCGCAGATGAGGACAGCGTGAAAATGATGTTGGACCAAGGCATCTGGTGGAGCATCCAGCCCTTCCTTGGCGGAGAATTCGCCAATCCGATGAGCACGGAAAAGCAGCGCGGCGAGCAGCAATTGATCGCCGAAGGGACGATCCGCTGCTTCGAATGGGCCCGGAAATACAATTTCGAGCGCATGGTCTGGGGCACCGACATCCTGTTCAATCCGGCAAAGACGAAAACACAAGGGGCCCAGCTTGCGAGACTTGCGGAGTGGTTTTCGCCGGCCGAGCTCCTCAAACTTGCGACCAGCCGCAGCGGCGAACTCCTGGCGCTTTCGGGAGAACGAAATCCCTATTCCGGCCGGCTCGGCGTCATCGAACAGGGTGCGCTTGCCGATATGCTGCTGGTCGACGGCGACCCGCTCGCGGATATCGCGATCATTGCCGATCCGGAAAATTTCGCGATGATCATGAAAGATGGGCGCCTGTTCAAGAACAGGCTGGATGGAGCGATACAGTGAAACGTTACTCGAAAGGGCTGGCGCTCGTTTTCCTCATGGCGATCGTCTCTGCGACCACGGCACGATCCGCGGATATCGCCGCACCTCCGGCAGCGGCCCAGCCGCTGTCGAACCAGGTCGCGGATGGCTGGCAGTTCGAGCTGACGCCCTATGTATGGATCACCGGCATGACAGGAACGGTGTCGCCCTTTCGCCGTGCGCCGGAGGTTCACGTCGACAGCAGTTTTTCCGACATCCTGAAAGATCTCAATGTTGCGGGTTTCGCGAATGCGTGGGGCACGAACGGCAAGTTCGGCTTCTACGCCGACCTGATGTATGTCGACACGACGGAGGAGCATTCCGGCGGCCCCGTCACCATCCCCGTCTACGGCGTGACGGTTCCGGCAATCAACGTCGACGTCGACAGCAAGCTTTTCATGGGGGCCATTTTCGGAGCCGTTCGTGTTGTCGAGGATGATGGTTTCAACCTCGATGCCCTCGCCGGCATTCGACTGGCGCATCTCGATAACGCGGTGAATGCGGCCATCCCCGCTGCCGGGCTGAACTACAGCGCCGCAAGCGACTTCGGCTGGGTCGAGCCGGCGATCGGCTTTCGTGCCGGCTATGATTTCGGGAACCGGTTCCGCATCGTTGGAGAAGCCGACATCAGCGGCTTTTCCGTGGGCTCGGATCTTACATGGCAGGCAATGGGAACCGTGAACTATGCGATTACAAGGTCAGCCGCGCTGGCGTTCGGATACCGATATCTGTCGATTGATTACGACGATGATGGACATGTTTTCGATACCGTTTTGCAGGGCCCCACGATCGGCATGACATTCTCTTTCTGATGGGCGGATATCAGGCGAGGCAGTTGACTCGACCTGTCCGTGCACGAATATTGGCATTTCCGCCAAGGCTGCAAGCAGCGGCATGGCGACAAGATAGCGAACCGGGTGTGTTTGTGCGTGAAATCGGAGCCATCTTCCTTTTTGTGACGGGGTTGTTGCTGCCGTCGTGCTCGTCTGCGGGCAACGGGCCGGTCATCCCCTTCTTCGGCGCGTATTTTCCATCATGGATTGCCTGCGCGCTGATTGGGATTGTCGCCACAGTCATTCTCAGACTGGTCTTCATCAAGGTCGGATTGGACGACGTGATGCCGCTGCGCGTTGTCGTCTACCTTTTCCTTGCGATCGCCATCGGTTTTGCGTCCTCCCTCCTCCTGTTTGCGCGGTAATGCCATGCTGAGCCCGAAAGCCGCAGCCCTTGCCCTTATTCCAGTCGTCGTCATCGGCGCGGCGGCTTATCTGGGCTGGAAGCACATGGTGCGGATGGATACCGACATCCTGTCGCAGGACGCCACCTTGACCGCGCCCGTCACGCAGATTTCGTCAACCGTTCCGGGCCGGATTTCATCGATCCGCGTCGCCGAAAACGGCAAGGTCGAAAAGGGTCAGCTGCTGTTCGAGATCGATGACGAAACCTACCGCCTGCTGGTGGTGCAGGCTGAAGGCGATCTGAAGGCCGCCCAGGCGCTCTACGATACCCAGGAGCGCAATATCGAGGCCGAGGCAGCCAATGCCGAGATCGCCGTCCAGCAGATCGAGCGTGCGCGGGTCAACCTCGAACTCGCGGACGAAACGCTTTCGCGCCTGCTGCCGCTGCAGCCGAAGGGGTATGTCACCGATCAGGAAGTACAGGATGCGCGCACCGCCAAGCGCGATGCCGAGGTCTCTCTCGAACAGGCCCTGCAGCAGAGCAAGGCCGCTGCCGCTCTGGTTTCATCGCCGGCGGAGACCGAGGCCCTGATCCAGAGCCGTCAGGCGGCGCTCGATCTTGCACGCTACAATCTCGCAAACACGAAAATCTATGCGCCGCATGACGGAAGGGTGGTGGGGCTCACCACCTCCTCCGGCCAGTTCGCGGTTCCCGGAGAACCGGTGTTCACCCTGATCAACACAGACGAATGGTATGCCGACGCGCTCTACCGGGAAGCCGAACTGAAGAAGCTTCCGACGGGCAGCTGCGCGACCGTTTATGTCATGGCCGACCGTTCCGTCGAAATCCGGGGCGTCGTCGAAGGCATCGGCTGGGGTGTGGCCACGGAAAGCGAGCTCAAGCTTCCAAGCGCGCTCCCCTATGTGCCGAAAGAGCTGGACTGGGTCCGCATCGCCCAGCGTTTCCCTGTTCGCATCCAGCTTATCGACCCACCCGAAAACCTGATGCGTATGGGCGCATCCGCCTCGACAGTGATCCGCCATGGCGACCCATGCTGAGACCGACTTCAGGCGGCGTTCGCACCGCCTGATCGAGGACCTTGCGCCCTATCCGGGCAGGCTCAGGCTGTCGCTGTCGATCGGCGCCATCTGCGCGATCTCCTGCGTCATCTCGATGATGTATCACTTCCCGGAAGCGGCGATCGGCTGCTATCTGGTGATCTTCCTGATGCGCGCCAATGCTGCCGAGAACGTGGTGACCGGGATCGGCCTCATCATCGCCGTCAGCTTCGTGGTTTTCCTGCTGATCGGCATCATCAACCTCACCATCGATCATCCGCCGGCGCAGATCGCGGCGATCGTCATCGCCTCTTTCATCTTCCTCTATCTCGATTCCGCGACCAAGGCGGGCGAGCAGGCGGGGATCATCGCGCTTGTGATTTCCTTTGTGCTGACGCTGCTCGGCAATATTCCGCTCGGCGAGATCGCGACGCGCGCCGTGCTCTATGCCTGGGCCATGGTGTTCGTCCCGATGGCTGTGATGGCGGTCTACAACCTGCTCTTCGGCATCCCACCGCAAAAGCTTCTGCGCCAGACCATTGCCGAACGGCTTGAGCGCGCGGCAGGCTGTCTTGAAGGCAAAGAGCGTTCGCGCGAAGCGCTGGCGGAGCTTCTTGGCGAAGGCACGGCTGAACAGGACAAGCAGCTTCAGCTGATCAAGCTGCTCTCGATCCTGCGCGGCGATGCCTACAGCTTCCTTGAACGGAGCCAGTCTCACAGTTACCGCCTGATACTTGCCGTTTCCGCGCTTCCCGAAACCGGAGACAGAGAAGCGGGGCGGCACCTGGCAGAGCATTGCCGGGCGCTCGCAGACGCCGTGCTTGCGAAAAGGCCCCTGCCCGCCATGCAAGAGCTGCCGGTAGCCTGCCCGGAACTTGAGACCGTCAGCGCCGCCCTTGAGGATCTCGGCCGGGTGACTCCGCTCGCAAACGGCGCACCCGTGAAGGATCCGCCTGTTGCGCCCGACATCTTCACCAATCCCAGACATCTGCATTTCGCGCTGAAGACCACGCTCGCCGCCGTTACATGCTACTTCATCTACACCGCGATCGACTGGCAGGGCATCCATACTGCGATGATCACCTGCTATGTCGCTGCTCTGGGCACCACCGGCGACACCGTGCACAAGCTGGTCCTGCGCATCACAGGTTGTCTGATCGGCGCATTTCTGGGGCTGATGACGATCCTGTTCGTCATTCCGCAACTGGATTCGGTCGGCGGCCTTGCCTTTTTGATCTTCGGCGTCATCTCGGCCGCCGCCTGGGTCTCGACCGGCAATGAGCGCATTTCCTATGGCGGCGTCCAGATCGGGCTCGCCTTCCTGCTCACGGTCGTGCAGGGCTTCGGTCCCGCGACCAGCCTCAGCGCCGCGGGCGACCGCATCATCGGCATCCTGCTCGGCAACGCGGTCGTCTATCTGATCTTCACCCATATCTGGCCGGTCAGCGTTCGCGATGAAGTGAAGCTGCGCACGCGCGCCGCGGTCGAGAAGCTGAAATCGCTTGCCGGCGAGACCCAGCCTGTTCGAAACGCGTCCACCGCGCTGCTTGCCTCGGTGCAGACAGATCTCGGCATCATCCGCTCTGCGGTTGACATGGCATCCTATGAGCCGCGACATATGCGTCCGGGGAAAGCGGAGCGGAACGCATTCAGCCGCGATGCCGCCGCGTTGAGGGATTTGTCGCTGGCGCTCTATTTCAAGCCTGAGGTCGACGGCGAAGTCAGGTCTTTGCTGACCGAGGCAGAGCTCAGGCTGGGCCCGGAGGCGGCGACACAAACGGGGGAGACCGCGATGGCGGAGAGAGAGCTCTGATGAAGGGGAATTTGCTATCGGCCTTCGGCTGCAGCCTCTTGATGCTGACCTTTGCGGCGCTTGCCGGGTGTGTGTCCGATTCTCTTGAACTGGCACCCTCTTCCGCGGACACGCCATGGCAACCCGGCGCAAGCGACAGTGCGATGCGGGCTGCGGCCCAGGCGAGCGGCGCGCTCACCCTTGCCGACCCGGTGGTGGATGAAAGTCAGGTCTACAGCCTGCCGAAACTCATAGACCTTGCCCAACGTACCAATCCCGATACGCGGGTTGCGTGGGAACAGGCCCGGCAGGCAGCGCTCGCCGTCGGCATGGCCGAAGCCACATACCTTCCCGTCATTACCGCCAATGTCATCGGCGGCAGCAATTCCAACAGCGCTGCCCTGCCGATCCCGATCGGCAGCAATGCCTATTTCAACTCCAATATCGAAGGCGTGGTGCCGTTCATGGCGCTGCAATGGCTCGCTTTCGACTTCGGAGGACGCAGCGCGGTGGTGGAAGGCGCCAAGCAGCTTTCCCTTGCCTCGAACTACCAGTTCAACGCCGTGCACCAGAAACTGATCTTCGAAGTGACCGGCGCCTATCACGATTACAATGCGGCGCGCGCTCACAATCGCGCGGCAAGCCAGGCGCTTGCCAACAGCCGCACCGTCCGTCAGGCGATTTCGGCACGCCGCGAACGTGGGCTCGCAACCTCCGTCGATGTTGCCCAGGCCGAGCAGATCGTCGCGCAGTCGGAACTCAGGGCCGTTCAGGCGCGCGGCGCGGAACAAGATGCCTATCAGACCCTGCTGGGCGCGGTCGGCATATCGCCGATGTCGAAGCTCAGGATCGAGGATACCAATACGCGCAGCATTCCGAGCGCCTCCACCGCCTCCATCCAGACGATGATCGAAATCGCGCTCGCCAACCGTCCCGACATCTTCGCCGGTTATGCAGCGCTCGAGGCCAGCAGGCAGGGCGTGAAGAAGGCGAAATCCGACTTCATGCCGAAGATCGGCGTGTTCGGCACGGTGTCAAGCTACGATCTCGGCGTCGATGCCGCCGGACTGCCAACGGTGGAGAACAACGGCTTCAACGGCAATATCATGGTCGGCGCCACCATCCCGCTCTATGACGCCGGCATGCGGGAGGCAAATCTGAAACAGGCCCAGAGCCGGGTGGACGCCGCCGAGCGCAGCTTCAACCAGCTGAAGGATGCGGCTGCCCGCGAAATCGTGATGGCTTCGAACGCGCTGACAACCGCGATCCAGGCCAACAATTCCGCCGTCAAGCTGCGGCAGGCCGCATACAAGACCTATGATTCCGCGCTCGATTCCTACAAGAACGGCGTCGGCACGGTTTCCGCTCTGGCAACCGCGCAAAACGGCCTCCTCGATGCGCAGCTCGCGGAGGGCGATGCCCGTGAGGCCGCCTTTACGGCCGCTGCCAACCTCGCCTTCGTCCTCGGCACCTCGACGAAGGCCCTGCCGGCGGCGCTGACGCCAAGATAGAAGACAGGCTGCGACGGGCTTCGGCGCCGAGGCCCGCCGACACCATTCGACGATCAGGAGACACAAGAAGCATGCATGCCCGCCAATCCATCCCCTCCTGGAGCCTGTGGCTGCCTGTTATCGCGCTGGTGGTGGCAGGCCTTGAAGTTGGCGGCATTATCCACGCCACCTCCCTTGTCTTTATCGTCCCCGCCGTGCTGCTGCTCGGCGGCTCGGTGTTTGCCTCCGTGCTTCATGCGGAAGTTCTGGGCGCCAAGGTCGGCGAGCCGCTCGGATCGATCATTCTGGCAGGCTGCGTGACGCTGATCGAAGTTGCGCTGATTATCTCGGTCATGCTCACTGGGCTCGAAAGCGCGGAAGAGGTCGCGCGCGATACCGTCTTCGCCGCCGTGATGATCGTCCTCAACGGCATTATCGGCCTTTGTCTCGTGCGCGGCGGCCGGATCTATCACGAACAGAGTTTCAAGCTGGATGCCGCCTCTGCGGCGCTTGCCGTTCTCGGCACGCTCTCGACCCTTGCCTTCGTGCTTCCCAATTTCGCCGTCTCGGGCCCGGCCGCGCAGTATACCAGCGGGCAGCTTCTGGTCGTCAGTCTCTGCTGCCTTGTGCTCTACGGCGTTTTCCTGTTCGTGCAGACCGTGCGGCATCGCAACTACTTCATCGATGAACCGATCCCTGTGGCCAAACCTGCGGTCGAACCCGTTGAAGCAGGCGAAGATGGCGGCGACGCCTTTTTCCCGACCGCACAGCACAAGCCATCGAAACGGATGACCGCGACGAGCGCCCTGATGCTCCCCCTGTCCCTGCTGGTCGTCATCCTGCTTGCGGAAGCGCTGTCGCATCCGCTCGATATCGCCATCAACGCCGCCGGCCTTCCCCACACGCTGGTCGGTATCGTGATCGCAGCGCTGGTGCTTTTGCCGGAGGGAATTTCCTCGGTCCAGGCTGCAGGCAAGAACAGGATCCAGCAGAGCATCAACCTCGTTCTCGGCTCGGCGCTCGCCAGCATCGGCATGTCGATCCCGATCGTGGCGCTGTTCTCGATCTTCATCGGCGAACCGCTGACGCTCGGCCTCAACGCGGAGCAGACCGTGCTTCTGCTGCTCACCCTGTTCGTCAGCACGCTGACGCTTGGAACCGGGCGGACCACCGTGCTGCAGGGCGCGGTGCATCTCGTGATTTTCGCGGTCTTCGTCCTGCTGACCGTGGTGCCATAGTATTTGGAGGCGGCGCCTGCCTGGCGAGACTGCAAACGATCAACGGAGTTCAATCGATAATGCTTGACTGGCTCGTTACCACCCTGCGAGAAAATGTCGAAATACCGCTCTTTCTGGCGCTGTTCCTCGGCTACACGCTGGGGCGGGTCGAGATCGCCCGGATTTCGCTCGGCGACGTCACGGCGACGCTCCTCGCCGCACTCGTCATCGGGCAGATCGGCATTACGGTCAGCGACGACGTCAAGACGATCTTCTTCGTCTTCTATCTCTTTGCGGTCGGCTACAGCGCCGGCCCCCAATTCGTGCGCGGCCTCTTCTCGGGCGGTCTTCAGCAGGCCGCTTTCGCCGCAGTCGTCTGCCTGCTCAGCCTTGGCGGGGTCTATCTGGCTGTCAGGCTCGCCGGTTACGATGTCGGCATCGCCGCCGGGCTCTATGCGGGATCAACCACGACCTCTTCGGCTCTGGGGCTATCCGAAACGGCCATTTCCCAGTCCGCGCTTTCCGTGGCCGCAAAGACCAGCGCGACTGACATCCTGCCTGCGGCCTTCTCCATCAGCTATGTCATCGGCACGTTCGGCTCCGTGGTCATGCTCGGCATACTCGGACCGAAGCTCATCGGCGTAAATCTTGCCGAAGCCTGCCGCGACTACGTCAAGAGGAACGGCGGTTCCGGTGACCGCTCCGGGCGCGGTACGGCATGGCACCAGTATGTGGCGCGCGCCTATCGTGTCGATACCGGATCGCCGCTCGAGGGTCTGACGGTCGAACAGGCGGAGCATTTCTTCGAGGGACGCCGCCTGTTCATCCCGCGCATGCGACGCAAGGGACTGATCGGGGAAGCGCCGACATCGACGGTACTGGAGGCCGGCGATGTCGTGGCCTTCGCGGGCGAACGCCATGTGCTTCTCGGCGAGGTCAACGCGGTGCTGCACGAGGTCGACGATGCCGAGCTTCTCGGTGTCCAGGTCGAGGGCACGGACATCCTGATCACCGCAAAGAACATCCACCATCGCACGCTTGGCGAACTCGCCCAGTTGCCCGAGACGCGCGGCATCTTCCTGACCGGCATCCGCAGGGGCGCGATGTCGGTCGACATTCCGATCCTTGCCGACACCCGGCTCTATCGCGGCGACGTCGTCACCGTCGTCGGCCGCTCCGCCGATATCTCGATCATCGCCAAGACATTCGGCTATCTCGACCGGGAGACGAACCGCGCCGATATCGCATTTATTGCCGCGGCCATCGTCATCGGCGCGCTCGTCGGATCGCTGACACTCAAGATCGGCTCGGTTCCGCTGACGCTGTCGACGGCCGGCGGCGTGTTGCTGATCGGGCTGCTGTTCGGATGGCTGCGTTCCGTGCGGCCTGCCTTTGGCCGCGTGCCGCAGGCAACGACATGGTTCATGAACTCGATCGGCCTCAACATGTTCATCGCGGTGGTTGGCCTTTCGGCAGGCCCCGGCGTGGTTGCGGGCCTGAAGGAACTCGGTTTCGTTTTCGTGCTATGGAGTATTGCCGCAGCCGCGCTGCCGATGCTGCTGTCGATCTATATCGGCAAATACATATTCCGCTTCGACGATGCGATCCTGCTCGGCTGCTGTGCCGGGTCCCGCACGGCCGCCGCACCCCTTGCGATGATCACAGACCGCGCCGAAAGTCAGGTCCCGTCCCTCGGCTTTTCAGTTCCTTATGCAACCTCCAGCACGATCCTGACCTTGTTCGGCATCGTCATCGTGCTGATCAATTAGCCATGGAGCAGAGGGTCCTGATACATTCATTTGCGAAATCCCGGCTCAACCCCGTTTGGCATTGCCCGATTGTGAAGCACAGACGATGAACCGCCCGGAAACAGACCGACTTGAAGAGGTGCGCGGTGCGTGGCCGTTCGTAACCCTGCGCCTTTACAACAGGGGCGGCCGGGCGCATCTCTGGCTTGCACGCGATCATCGCAAGGGGCTGTTTCGCCACAGGCGGGCGCTCGACGATATGCAAGCGCCTTTCTGGCAGACGGCGCGGTACAACTGGATCATGGGGCTGATCTTCGTCATCGGCTCGTCGCTGTTCATGCTCGGCAGCGCCATGGCGTTGTTTCCGGCCATGGTGAAGGGGTTGCCCGGCTGGACCACCAACGCGACCTTCTTCGCTGGCTCGGTCCCGTTCACCACGGCCGCCTATCTTCAGCTGTTCCAGGCCGCCAACACCGATGAGCGTTACACCAGCGGCCGCATGCGTCCTGCCCTCTTCGGATGGGACCCGGGGAGCCCCGGATGGCTCAGTTCCTCCACCCAGTTCATCGGCACGATCGCCTTCAATTTCAACACCTTCGACGCGATCCCCGTGCCTGAGGGATGGTTGCTGCAGAATACCGTGATCTGGCTTCCGGGCATGATCGGTTCGGTGCTGTTTCTGGTTTCGGCCTATCTCGCCTATATCGAGACGACGCACGCCCACAGCGCACGGCCCCGTCACGAAATCGCGTGGTGGATCGTCACCATCAACCTTGTCGGCTGCATCGCCTTCATGATCGCCTCGACCATCGCCTATGTGCCGCGCGGAACGGATCCGGCGTGGATGGTGAACGGCTCGAACGTCAATCTGTGGTTCGGGGCCTTCTGCTTCTTCACCGCGGCAGCCCTCAGCATGGTCGAGGCCCGGCATGCCGCACATTGATCGATCGGCGCATTCAGATGAAGATGCGGTCATCGCAGGGACTGTTCATCCCGACAGGTGCCAACCGCCCCTCGCCCGGGCTAAGGTGCCGGGGCACGGCGGCAGCTTGGCCAACGGAATTCAAAGCAGGTTCAGTTTTCAGGAGGATACTCATGTGCACGTCGTTACTTCTTAAGGATCTTTCGGGTTCCGTCTATGCTGGCCGCACGCTGGAGCTGCCGGCAGAACTGCCCTATCTCGTCGCTTACCTTCCCAAAGGTACCGCCTTGTCCTCCAAGGCCGGCAAACACGCGAAACTGGACTACGAGAGCCTCTACGATATCTTCGCGATCGTTGTTCCCAATGGCAGCGTGCAGGATCTCAAGGTGGTTGAAGGCCTCAATGAGGCCGGGCTGAACTTCAGCATTCTCGCCTTCTCCGATACCCATGGCCCGGACGACACCTTTGGCGAGGATGTTCCGGTGCTCTCCGCCATCGATCTCGGCATGTGGATGCTCGCCCGCTTCTCGACGGTTGCCGAAGTCAAGCACGCCCTTGATGACCAGCCGATCCTCGTCGATGCACTCGAGGCCCTTGGCGGCGTGTTGCCACCGTTTCACTATACGGTCCACGACAGATCCGGCGCCTCGCTCGTCATCGAGTTTTTCAAGGGCGCGCGTCATGTCTTCGACAACCCGATCGGCGTGATGACCAACAGCCCGAGCTTCGACTGGCATCTGACCAATCTCAACAACTACACCCATCTGAGCAATGTCGATCATTCGACCGCGACCTTCCTCGGCGAGAATTTTGTCCAGCCGGATTCCGGCATTGCCGCCGTATCGCTGCCCTCCTCCGACACGGCTGTAGACCGTTTCGTCCGCGCCGTCTTCTATGCCAATTTTTCCGAAAAGACCGACGGGCAGGACGCGACGATCCGCCAGCTCGGCCATGTCATGAACAAGTTCGACCGCCCGAAAGGCGCAACCGTCTATTCCAGCGCCAAGGCAAGCGCCCTGACGAAATCCGCCGGCGCGCTGACCGGCCAGACCGAGACGCCGGAATTCATCACGGAATACACGTCATGGATCACACTGATCGATCTGGCGCGGAACACGATCTTCGTGCGCTCCTACAACAGTCTTTCCTATGTGAAATTCGAGATGGAAAAGCTCAGGGGCGCCAACGGCCCGAAAATCATTCCGCTCGAGGCCTTTGATCACACGGCCGAGGCCGCCGAGGGGCTGCTGCTGTCGCACTGAATGGTTCGAAAGGGTCGCAACGCATCCTTTTGATCTGCCGGTCTCATATGCGGAGGAACTCTGTGACTGGCATGCCCGAAAGGGCTTTGATGCATCCCTGATAGGATTATGGCCGCTCCCGGAGAATTTCGTAAGGTGCGCTGCCCTTGAAGGCTCCTCCATGAAGCCTGGCGAGGTTATAAAACTTCTCCCATTCGTCGAGCCTGGCTTTGAGGTCGACATCACCTTTGTAAGACAGCAAGTGATAAAATCCTGCTGATCGGTTCTGTGCGAGCGCTCGACCTTCCCGTTCAGTTGTGGCGATGCGGGTTTGATGTAGACATGCCGGATGCCCTGATCTTCGACGTGCCAATGGAATTTGGCCTGGAACTCGTGCCCATTGTCGGTTCTGACCTCCGGGACACGATCCAATCAAACACGATGCCGCGCCGGTGGCGCGGCATCGGAGTAACGTCAATAGAATATCCGCCTGCTCAAAGAGGTTGACCGGCAGCCTTCTCGAGCGCTGCCCATGTTTCGGGACTGAACTTTTCCTTCCACTCCGCATAGAAGCCGCTTTCCGTCAGTTTCTCGCGGAAGCTCGCAATATCCGGTTCGGTGAAGGTGATGCCTTTTGCCATCAGGGTCTCGGTCGAGGTCTTCTCGTCATTGACGAGACTCTGGCGAACGCGGTCCGCGGCGTCATTGCACTCCTCGAGTACAATGTCATAGCTCTCCTTGGGGAGCCTTTCCAGGAATGCAGGATTCATCGTCAGCCAGAAGCCGTCCCACATATGGTTTGTCATGGCGATATACTTCGTCACCTCATAGAGCTTCGAATTGAGGATGACGTTGAGCGGCCCTTCGGTTCCGTCCACGATCTTCGTTTGCAGCGAAGGATAAACTTCGGAAAAATTGAGCGGCGTCGGAAGCGCCCCCAGCGATCGGAACAAACCGACATAAAGGGGGCTTTGCGGAACCCGCAGTTTCACGCCGTCGAGGTCGTCAACCGCTTCGACAGGCTTGTTCGTGAGCACCTGCCTGAAGCCAAGGTCGAGCACCTTGCCGAAAGGCTCGAGGCCAACCGCGCGAACACTGGCCTTGATCTGATCGCCGAGTTCACCGTCCATCGCCTTCCAGACGGCTTCATAACTGTCAAAGGCGAAGGGGATGCCGCTGATCGCTGCATCGGGGGACACATTCGCCAGGATCGCGGACGTCAGATAATAGCCCTCGACCGCCCCGGACTTGACCGGACCGATCATGCTCGTTCCGGCGCCGAGTGCACTGTTGGGAAAAATCTGGAACTCGACGGTACCGTTCGTACGCTCCTTGATCCGCTCTGCGGCCACAAGAATTTCCCTGACGGTCGGATCGGTGAGCGGTCCGTCAGTCCCGATCTTGAATATGTACTCTGCAGCATAGGCGCGACCAAATTGCAGCACAAACGGTGTCGCCAGCGCGCCGATGGCTCCGAGTTTGATGGCCTCTCTTCTAGACAAACGCATTGTGTATCCTCCCATTCAGTAAGCCAGTGGTTGATCAAAGAAGCGCGGTCGATG
Source organism: Martelella limonii (assembly GCF_013344475.1). GTDB lineage: Bacteria > Pseudomonadota > Alphaproteobacteria > Rhizobiales > Rhizobiaceae > Martelella > Martelella limonii. Next base: position 40,898 of record NZ_JABUOU010000013.1, read on the forward strand.
TGATCGGCAGCGCTGCAATGAGAATGAGCCCGAGAAAGAGGGCGATGAGATAAACCATGAAAGGACGCATGCCTTCACGCGGGTCGACATTCGAAACGGCGCAGGCAATGAAGTAACCGACGCCGAATGGCGGCGTGAACAGGCCTATGCCCATCGAGAAAACGGTCACCATCGCATAATGCACCTGATTGATGCCCAGGGCTGCTGCAGCGGGAAACAGCAGCGGAGCGAAAAGGACCATGGCCGGCAATCCTTCAAGCGCTGCGCCGAGAACGACGAACAAGACGATCGACATCGCCATGAAACCCGCAGCCCCACCCGGCGTGGCAAGGGCGAGCTCTACAAGCTGCCCCGAGAAACCCGACTGGGCGAGCGCAAACGACATTCCGGTGACGCCGCCGAGGACGAGGAGTATTGCGGAGGTCAGGCTTGCCGCGTCCACGCAGGCGCGCCAGAAACTGGCCATGAAGGCAGGCAGGCGTCGAAGGTTCAACAGCAGACCGAAAAGAATCGTGTAGACCACGCCGATGGTCGCAACTTCTGTCGCGGTCGCTATGCCTTCGACAACGGCGCCGCGTATGATGAAAGGCAATATGATGGCCGGCAATGATGCCAGAAGAAGCCGGCCAGTGCCGCGAATATTGCGCCTTGCGCCCGTTGGTTTGGCTTCTTTTGCGCTGCGGAAATAGACAACGATGCACAGGACGATGGCCATGATGATGGCGGGCAGCAGGCCGCCGGCAAACAGTGCCTGGATCGAGACGGTCGTGACCGAGCCGATTGCGATCAAAACGATGCTGGGCGGGACGGTCTCCGACTGAATGCCGGTTGCCGTGAGCAATGCGACTGCCTCGCCGGGACTATGTCCTCGTTTTTTCATTTCCGGAATAAGCGCCGGCGCAATCGCCGCCATATCGGCTGCCTTGGAGCCGGAAATGCCCGACATGAGGAACATCGCGATAATCATTACGTAGTTGAGGCCACCGCGCAGATTGCCAACGATAAGACCGAGAAAATCCACCAGCGATTTGGCCATGCCCGTGATGCCCATCAGCGATCCAAGCAGAATAAAGCCAGGAATCGAGAGCATGAGCACCGACGAAAGGCCTGCTTCCATCCGTGCAGCGACGATGGAGATCGGGCTGTAGGTCGCCAGACCGATATAGCTGTAGGTGGAGAGAAAGAAGGCCGCTGCGATGGGCAGTCCCGCGAGTACGCTGCCGCCCAGGAGGATGACGAAAAAGACGATCAGGTTCAATCTCCCGATCACCGGTGTCGCGATCCCGCCGAGCACTGCGATCGCCGCTATGGCGCCAATCAGGAGGAGCGCAGGAAAGAGAACGCCTTTCTTGGGCGTATGCAGGAATTTGACGAGCGCCATGAATGCCAGCGCGAAGCACCCGACTGGCAGCGCGAAGCCCTGCCACGCCATCGGAATGCCGAGCGACGGGGTGCCGATGATGAAGCCGTCCATGGCCTGCGTGATGCCTGGCGGCACCAGTGCGCCGAAGATGATGATTTCTCCGAGATTGGCTGCGATCTCGAGGACGCGCCGCGCCTGCGGCCCGACCGACCCCAAGAGAAGTTTCATCGCCATGTGCTGGGAGCGGTGATAGGCGACCACGGAGCCGATCATCGTCAGCCACACGAAGTTGAGCGCCACGAGGTCATCCGTCCAGGTCAGCGGGTAGTGAAGCAGATAGCGCGCCACGACTGCTGCCAGCAGGAGAAGCGACAGCGTCAGGATGAGAGAGCCCGACAAGATCTCACAGATCTTCACGAGTGCGTCGCGTATCATCGACAACGCACGCAACGGGGCCGACAATCGAATACCGGCGCCGTCCATAGCCATGGGCTCCTCCCTTTCAACCGAGTTCGTCATATCGAGCTCGCCTCCACCCTTTGCTGCAAAACAGCTGGTTTATAATACCGTTTCCCCGCCTAGTTCGTGGCCCGCGGCAAGCTTTGTCGCAACGGGAGACTATCCGATTTTCGCCACGTGAAATTGGCTTTCGCTCAAAGCTTCAACCCGATCGGCGCCATGACAGAGGGCAATTTCCAATCGGCTGGCCAAACACCTGCGTTCTTGCGCGGTGGCGCTGTCGTGCGCAATTGCCGACGTGATGTCCTGCCGGTCAATTCAGCGCCCGGCACACAATGCACGCGCGTCATTGATGGGGCGTCAGAGAAGGATCGAAGAGGGGAGGAGGCGGGAAGCGCGCATGTCTCGCGAGCGCAAGTAGAGATCGCCCGCTTGTCCTCCAGGTGCCCTTGGCGCCTGTCGTGAACCGCGGACATATGTCCCGGTCAGCCTGGATAGGACTTGTGCCTGCCAGAAATGCGCGCACGCAACGCCGCCGGAGACGCCGGCCGCAACTCGGAACTGGCGCTGCAGGCTGAAGTCGTTTCATGCCTGCCACGCCCGCAGCGCAAACTGCGGGTTGGCGCTCTCTCGGCAATCAGCCCAAAATGGAAATCAGTTGCGGCACAAAGTCCGAAGCATGACCGTTGCGCACCGGTGTTTCGTAGGTTTCCCGAACCGAGCGGGCAATTGTCGAGGGCGTGCCGAGCGCGTCTGCGACCTGACAGTAGTAGTCGATGTCCTTGAAGGCATTGGCAAGCGTGAACTGGAAGGACGATGCATCCTGTTGCAGGATGAAAGGCGCAAGCCTGTTCAAAATGACACCGGCTCCCCCGCCATGAGCGAGGACATCGTTCAGGACCGCAGGGTCGATACCGGCGCGATTGGACGCTGCTGCCGCTTCGCTGAGAACCGCCGAGAAGCCGAGCGAGACGAAATTGTGCAGAAGCTTCATCGTATGGCCAGCCCCTTGCGGCCCGGCATAGGTGATGTTCTCGGCGAACGATTTCAGGAGTTCCTTCTTCTCGTCATAGAGCAATCTTTCGCCACCGACGATGAGGTTCAAGCGCCCTTCTGCCGCTTCTTTCGGCGTGCGCGTCATCGGCGCGTCGAGCATTTTGCCACCGGCATCCTCGATCATGACCGCGAACTTGCGGGTGGAGTCCGGGAGTGCCGTCGAACAATCGATGACAACAGTTCCGGGCTGCATGCCCGCCAGAATGCCTTCACTGCCGCCGATCACCTGTTCGACCTGGAATGACCCGGTCAGGCAGAGGATCAGGGTCGCGCATTTTGCCGCGAGTTCCGACGGCGTCGTCGCAACCCAGGCGCCGCCCGCCCGCAGGGTCTCTGTCGGCTGGTTTCCGGGGTGGTCGACAAAGCCGATCGAATAACCACTCTTTTGCACATTGGAAGCGATCCCGTGACCCATGAGGCCAACGCCAACGATACCGATCATCTCGCTTTTCATTGCCAACTCCTATCGTACATTGCCGATGTTCACGAACTTGACCTCCAGGTAGTCGTCGACGCCAAACTTGGAGCCTTCCCGCCCCAGGCCGGATTGTTTGAAACCGCCAAACGGGCCGAGTTCCGTGGACGTCGCGCCCTCGTTGATCCCGACGATGCCGCATTCCAATGCCTCTGCCATGCGCCAGGAGCGATTGAGATCGTTGGTGTAGACGTAGGAGGCGAGGCCATATTCCGTGGCGTTCGCCATGGCGATGACGTCATCTTCGTGCCCAAACCGGATCAGCGGCGCAAGCGGGCCGAAGGTTTCTTCATTCATCACTGCGCAATCGACCGTGACATTGGCTAGCACGGTCGGCTTGAAGTACGTTCCGCCCAATTCATGGAGCCCGCCGCCGGTCAGAACGGTTGCTCCTTTTTTCAAGGCATCGTCGATATGTTCGCGCACCTTGTCGACTGCCGCCGCGTCGATCAGCGGGCCGATCTCGCTGCCCTCCGCAAATGTCGGCCCAACCCGCAGCTCCGCCACCGCCTTGCTGAGCATGGCCGCGAATGTATCGTAGATCGCATCGTGAACGAAGATCCGGTTCGCGCAGACGCAGGTCTGTCCCGCATTGCGGAACTTCGAGGCCATCACGCCCTGCACGGCGTCATCGAGGTTCGCGTCATCGAAGATGATGAAGGGCGCATTGCCGCCCAATTCCATCGAAACGTTCTTGACCGTCTGGGAGCATTTTGCGAGCAGCTGGCGTCCGACCTCTGTCGAACCGGTGAAGGACAGCTTTCGTACCAGGACGTTTTCCGTCAATTCATCACCGATCACCCGTGCCGATCCGGTCACAACATTCAAAACACCGGCGGGAATGCCCGCGCGCTGCCCTAGGTCGGCAAGTGCAAGCGCGGTATATGGGGTGGCGCTGGCAGGCTTGATAACCGCCGTGCAACCGGCGGCAAGCGCCGCGCCCGCCTTTCGGGTGATCATCGCCGCGGGAAAATTCCACGGCGTAATCAGCGCGACGACGCCGATCGGCTGCTTCAGCACCAGGAAACGGCGATTGACCGAATTGGACGGTATGACATCGCCGTAAAGCCGTCGTGCCTCCTCGGAAAACCAGCGTATGAAGCTGGCGGCATAGTTGATCTCGCCGATGCCTTCCGCCCAGGGCTTCCCCTGTTCGGCGGACAGTATGCGGCCCAGATCCCGGGCATTCTCAAGGATCAGTTCGTACCAGGCCCGCAGCAACTCGGCACGGTCCTGGGCTGTTGTGCGCGACCATGTCGAAAAGCGATCATGGGCCGCTGCAACCGCGCCGGCGACTTCCGTGCGGTCAAGCATCGGAACACTGCCGAGCCGAGCCTGCGTCTCGGGTGTCGTCACGTCGAGCACCTTGCCGGTAGACGCCGTCGACCAAACGCCCCCGATCAGGCATGCCTCGTGAAATAGCGAACTGTCGTCCAGACCTATCATTGTTGAACTCCGCTATACGGCCCCTGCTGCAGGCACCTGTCGGCAATTTGAGAATGCGGCTGCAGCGCCTCAGGCGGGCTTTTGCCAGCTCATCAGCGTTCCGCCCGTCTTGATTTCACCGGCGTTTGACACATCCGGCAACGGGTAATCGTCTTCATTGAGGCAGAAGCCCTTCTTTGACGCAAAGTCGAGCCTTGGCGGGCAGAAGATGTCGTAAAGCGAGGACTCAGGACCGTCCGGACCGATATCTTCACTCGTATGTATGGCGCGCGCGGGGATGATCACCACCGATGGCGTCGGGGTATGGGAATGATCGTCGGGCCACCAGTCTTCCGCGACCGAACCCCAATTGTATCGGATATGATGGACCCACGTACCGCTGAGGCAGAGCGAAGCCTGCTCGAAATCGTCATGCCAGTGAGGACTGAGATTGGTATCCCCGCGACGGGTGTGGAAATGCACGAGAATATTGACGAGCATGTTGGTCGACCGGAAGGCACGCGGCTGGATGCGAGGGCCGTTCGGATCGGCATGCCGGGACAGCGGATAATGCCGCAGCCTGTAGCCACCACGGGGCTCAGGCCAGAGATCAGGCTCTGCAAGTTCGGGCGCTCCGTCTGAATAGGCATCCGCGTTGGAGGCCAGCTCCATGATATCGCTGGACTTTTTCGGCATGATCCTGACAAGTATGCCCGGTGTCTGCACCATAATTCTGCTCGGCCCCGGCGGAATGATCGTGAGCGAATCTGCGTCCGCCTCGATGGACTCACCGCCCGCCTCAACTGTGGCCGTTGCGCCCAAGGGCGGCAGGATCATCATATGCTCTTCGGGATCATCCACACGAAGGATCGACGCCCCGGCTTCGACTTGCGAGTAGCAGACTGCGAAATTCCCGCCACGCGTCACCCAGGTCTTTTCCTTGCCGTCAGATGATGTGAACTGCGGTTCCTGGTCATGAAAAACCGATCTGGAAACCTTGCGGAGCGATCGTTCGCTCATGAAAACTCTCCTGCTGTCTGCTTTAGAGCCGAGGGGTGCTCCATTCGAAACTCGGCCGGATGATGTCGATCTTCAAATGCCGCCACCACCGCAAACGAATGCAGTTTCGATGCGTGAAATAGTCGAGCTTCTCCCGAGGTGCCGCGAGCGTTGCTATTGTAAAATTTGAACCGGCCGTCCGGAGGAAAGCCGGCCGTGGCCAGCCGGGCGCTAGGGTGTTATCCTGGGTGCCAGCTGATGGTCCTGCGCTGGGAGACGGGAGCCGGCGCATAAACCGGCAGGCGCGTCATTTTCTGGGAGGAAAAACGAATGGATATTGCAGCGCAGGCGGATCGAGCCCTCTTGAAGCAAGGGCCTCGGTCAGATGAGGACAAGGCGCGATGCCGCACCAATTCCCGACGCGGATTGACCGATCTGTCCCGATCATCCTATCCGCCCGTCGAGGCCGCCTGCCGTGTGCTGGACATCCTGAAGATCGTCAATGAAATGCGCATTGCGACGATCAACGGGATTCACGAAATGTCGGGAATTCCGAAGTCGACGGTCGTCCGCATGCTGGAAACCCTCATGGCGCAAGGCTATGTGGCGCGCGACAACATGTGCGGCGGCTACCGCGTCACACACAATGTGCAATATCTCTCGTCAGGCTATGACCGGGTCAGCCGGGTCATCGAGATTGCCCGTCCATTTGCGATTGATCTCACCCGCAGGATCAACTGGCCCATCGGGCTCGGCGTTCCAGATGGTGACGCTATCGCAATCCAGTTCTGGACCGGAACCATCAGTCCCTGGGCGCACACGAACACGGTTCTTGGCCTCAGGCCCGAATTCTATGATTCGGCAATGGGACGGGCCTATATGGCGCACTGCAACGAGGAGCAGCGGGAGAGCCGGATACAGCAGCTTCGCCGCGATCCGGAGCTCAATTTCACCGAGCAATCGGAACGTGCCTTCCGTGCCGTTCTCGACCGTATCCGTGCCGACGGCTATGCGATCAGGAACCCCAAGACGCCGCCATTCCGCACGCTTACGATCGGCATGCCCTTGCGGGACGGCAACGAAGTCGCCGCACTTGTGTCGCTCAGCATTTACCGTAGCTCGATCAAGTCGCAATTGCTGCAGGAAGAGGTGATCGTCCCCCTGAAAGCCATGATCGGCAAGATCGAGGCGGCCCTTGCCTTCATGGACTCCGAGACCTTCATGAACCCGGAGGCCCTCGACACCCTTCATGAAACCGAACTTGGTTTCTAGAATCTCGACGTCGGGGTTTATCGAATGAGAGCGCCATGCGTTCGGATGGGACACATGGCGCTCTTGATTTATCCGTATCAGAAGGACAGTCCTTCATCGCAATCCGAGAACCCCCGCCGCAGGCACAGGGGCTCGTCGAGCCTCACGCGTCGTCGAGGTTCGGATTGGTGGCGGGGGTTCCACCTTCAAACCAGTTCTCGAACAGACGGCTTTCCACGAGCCAGCCATCGTCGCCGTCGCGCACCATCTTGTCGGTCATGTAGGCAATCTGGATTGGCGGATGGGTTGGAAGCACCGGCTTTCCGTCTGCTGCGTAGAGCATCAGGAACCAGTGGCACGTCACGCGGTCCGCACTCTCGGGCAAGGCCTGAAAGTTCGTCACCGAATGGACCACGGTGCGGGCGCCCCTGTCTTCGCGCCATTTGTAAAAGGCGCGTATTTTCTCACGCCCTCGGTAGCTCGCGGCCGGGCCGATAAACGCGCCGTCCTTCGTGAAATAATCCGGCGCGTTCCGTCCCCAATTCGTGTCCACATCATGCCAATAGTCTACGACCAGAGCATACAGCTCCTGCGTCAGTAAAAGCCGATCGCTCGAGATCTTCATCCAGGATTCTCTCTGTTTGAATGATTGGTAATGCCGCCATAGGCTAGCGTGCGGGGACGTGGAAGGCGATGATTTTCACACGCCAATCGGCTCTTGAATTCAATGATTTCATTGAGAGAAATCATTGAATTTTCGATGTGAAAATCAAAAGATTGCCTGTCCTCATCGCTGGCGCTGATTTAGCCTTGTCGAGTCTGAAGGGAGCTTTTGGATGTCAGAGATACGTGCGCCACTTGTCGATGCGCATTTTCACACCTGGAGGATCGGTCATCCGCTGACGGGCTCAGCCTGGCATGCCCCGCCGACTGATGCGCCGATCGACCGGTTCCTTTCGCTCATGGACAAGCACAACGTGATTTTCGGCGTCGTGGCGGCGGCGTCGATTTTCGGCGAGTACAACGATTATGTCAGGTCGGCGATCAGGGCGCACAAGCGATTGCGGGCAACGGCGGTCCTGTCGCCGAACACGGACATCCGGCAGATGGAGCAGATGAAAGCCGAGGGCTTTGTCGGCGTGCGGCTGATGTGGGCCTTCAACGACACCAATCCTGATCTCGACAGCGCCGAATACCGCCTGTTCCTGCGCCGGATCGCGGACCTCGACTGGCACATTCACCTCGTCGCCAAGCCGGACAGCTTCGTTCCTGCGATCAGGGCTGTCGAGAAGGCAGGCGTGCGGCTGGTCATCGACCATATGGGCGACCTGAAAACGCGCGATCAGCTGGAAGGGCCGGCTTTCCGCGAAATCCTCGCCGCCGTCGACCGTGGCAACACCTGGGTCAAGGTATCCTGCAGGTTCCGCTTCGAGGGGCCGTCCGAGGCTGACCCCTTCGCTGAAAAGCTGCTCGAGGTTGCCGGCGGAGACCGCCTGCTTTGGGGAAGTGACTGGCCGTTTGCAGCCTTCGAACATCAGATGACCTACGAACAGGCGCTCGCAGATTACTACCACATCGTGCCGGATCCGGAGATGCGCCGGCGTATCGATGAAACGGCGCTGCGCTTCTATTTCACCTGATGCAATCAGCCGATAGGCGGGCTGAACTCCTTCAGGGCCGCGATCGCCGCGGTCCTCAAGAAACCATGGTCGCTTTGGGTCAGGAAACAGCTTGCTCCGCGCCCCGCCATGTTTTCGGCGTCCTGCCTGTCCGCGCACAGCATGATGATCGGCAGGCCGACCTTTCTGGCCGCCTGCATGATCGGGTCAACGATGTTCATCGTCTCGTCCGACGACATCGATGACGCGCCGATGGCCGCAGTCAGATCCCCGCGCCCGATGAAGATGGCGTCAAGCCCTTCGACTTGCACGATCCGGTCGATATGGTCGAGGGCATCGATGTCTTCGATCATCGCGACGACAGCTATTTCGTCATCCTGCTGGCGCTTGTGATCTTCAAACGATACGCTCCCAAAGGCGCCGGCGCGTGTGGTGTTGGCAAAGCCGCGCTTGCCGGACGCGTATCGACATGCCGCTACTACTGCCTCTGCGGTCGCCACATCGGCGACGTGCGGCACCAGAACACCGGAAGCGCCGCAATCAAGAACGGTCAGGATAGCGTCCGGCCGGGCGGATGGCACGCGCACGATGCCGGCGATGTTCGACGCGCGGGCGGCGAGGATCATCATGTCGAGGTGTGAGGCGGTGAGCGGCGCATGTTCCTGATCGAATACGACGAAATCGAAGCCAATCGACCCGAGCATTTCCGTCGCATGTGTCGTGGGCGTCTTTATGAACGTGCCGAGCATGTGTTCATGCGCGACAAGGCGCCTGCGAAAATCATGAAAGGAAGGGCGTTGGCCGGCCATGGCGCGATTCTCCTATTCTCGTCCATGAGAATACCTAGGCCAAACCGCCATCGCTGCATCGCGCCCGTTGGCACAATTTCTCCTGCCGAAATAGGTTCGATTGGCTTCAGCCGGCATCGAACGGTGCTGTTAAATAGCCGGGCATAACGGAGGACGTTCATGGCCAAGGAAAACGAAAAAATCATCATCACCTGTGCGATCACGGGCGGAATTCACACCCCGACGATGTCAGATGCGCTTCCCTGCACGCCTGACGAGATTGCCGAACAATCCATAGCAGCGGCCGAGGCCGGAGCCTCCATCCTGCATCTGCATGCCCGCGTTCCCGAAACGGGCCAGCCGTCGCCAGATCCGGCGATTTTCAAACAATTCCTGGGCCGCATCAAGCAGTCGACGGACGCAGTCATCAATATCACAACCGGCGGCGGCATGAAGATGACGCTCGAGGAGCGCCTTGCCGCGCCTTTGGATGCGAGCCCGGAAATGTGTTCCTTGAACATGGGTTCCATAAACTTCGGAATTTTCGGGATGGCGGACCGCTACAAGTCATGGAAGCATTCCTGGGAGGAGCCCTATCTTCGCCAGACCACGGACTATATCTTCCGGAATACGTTTCTCGATATCGAACGTGTCATCAAGGAACTCGGCGAAACCCACGGCACCCGCTTCGAACATGAGTGCTACGATGTCGGCCACCTTTACAATCTCGCTCATTTCGTGGATCGGGGACTGATCAAGCCCCCGTTTTTCCTGCAGTTGATCTTCGGGATCCTGGGCGGCATCGGAGCAGACATGCGCAATCTGATGTTCATGAAGGAAACGGCCGATCGGCTGTTTGGTGATGATTACCGTTGGTCGGTGCTGGCCGCCGGTCGTCACCAGATGCCCTTCGGCGTACAGGCGGCTTCGCTCGGCGGAAACATCCGCGTCGGCCTGGAAGACAGCCTGTACATCAGCCGTGGACGTCTCGCCAAGAGCAATGCGGAACAGGTCCTGAAAATCCGCCGCCTGATCGAGGAACTGGGGCACGAAGTCGCCACGCCGGCCGAGACGCGCACGATACTCCACCTGAAAGGTGGAGATCAGGTAGCATTCTGATGAAGCTGAGGAATACGAGATGAAAATGTTCGACCTGACAGGAAAAGTCGCGGTTGTCACGGGTGGCAATGGCGGGATTGGCCTCGGCATGGCCCATGGACTGGCCCGGGCCGGCGCAGATATCGTAATCGCCGCCCGCAACCCGGACAAGAACGCCGCGGCTCTGGAGCAGCTTCGTGGAGAAGGCATTCGCGCCGAAGCCATCGCGACCGATATCCGCGATCCGCAGGCCTGCCGCGCGCTGATCGAAAACACGGTGGAAACGCTCGGACGGGTCGACATTCTCGTCAACAACTCCGGCATCAATCACCTGAAACTGCCGCAGGATTTCTCGCTCGAGGAGTTTCGCGACGTCATTGATACCAACCTGACGGCCGCGTTCCTGCTGAGCCAGGCCGTTTACCCGCATTTCCTGAGCCAAGGCGGCGGCAAGATCATCAATGTCGCCTCCATTGCAGCGAACCAGGCCGGGCCCGTCGGCGTTGCCTATTCGCCGTCGAAGGCTGGTCTCGTTCAAATGACCAAGGTGCTGGCGGTCGCCTGGGCCAAAGACAACATTCAGGTCAATGCCATCTTGCCGGGTTGGATAGAAACGCCGCTGTCGATCAGGTCGAGAGCGGAAATTACCGGACTTCACGAGGCCGTTGTCGCCCGGACGCCTGCGGGACGATGGGGGTCCGCCGAAGACTTTGCCGGGGCGGCAGTGTATTTCGCGAGCGCCGCCGCCAATTTCGCCAACGGATCGACCCTTGTGATCGACGGGGGCTACTCCTCAAAAATCTGAGGCATATTCGTGCCAACCCGACAGCAGGAAGCGTGCCCATGGACCGCGTAGAGCGCGTTCTCTCCGACTTGTCTCCTGATATCGTCATCAGAGATCAAGACGTTGTTTCCGGTTATGCCACCGATTTTCGTCGCCAATATGAAGGGCGTGCCCGGGCCGTCCTTCGTCCGAGAAACACAGGCGAGGTCCAGGAAATCGTGCGCTCCTGTGCCAGCCACGGAGTCGGTCTGGTGCCCCAGGGCGGGAACACCAGCTACTGTGCGGCCGCGACGCCCGACAGGGATGGGAGCGAACTGCTGCTCAGCCTTGAAAGAATGACGCGGGTGCGGGAAATCGATCCGTTGAACCTTTCGGTCACCGTCGATGCCGGCATTATCCTCGGGGATTTGCAGCGGGCCGTCGACGACGTGGAACTCATGTTTCCCCTTGCGCTCGGCTCCCATCAATCGTGCAGGATCGGGGGCAACTTGTCCACCAATGCGGGTGGGGTCAACGTCGTGCGTTATGGCATGACGCGCGATCTGGTGCTGGGCCTTGAGGTCGTCCTGCCCGACGGCACGCTCTTCAGCGAGCTTGGCCCCTTGCGGAAAAACAATACCGGCTATGACGTCAAACAGCTCTTCATCGGAGCCGAGGGAACGCTCGGCGTCATTACCGGCGCCTCCTTCAAGCTTGCACGCAAGCCCCGCCAGATTGTCACGGCGATGCTCGCAGCGCCGGAGATCGCCAGCCTCGGCTCCATGCTCGAATCGGCTCAGACCTGGACGGGCGGAGCTGTCACGTCTTTTGAATTTATCTCCCGCGCTTCTCAGGAATTGCTCAAGCGCGCTGATCCGGCCCTGCGTCATCCCCTTCCAGAGACATGCGATCATCTTGTCCTGATGGAGGTCGCAACACCCTCTCCGGTGCTCGACATGGAGGAGGCGATGAATGGTCTCTTCGGAGAGCTTCTCGCGCGAGAATTGATCCTCGACGGAACCATTGCGGCGAGCGAGCAGCAGCGAGTTGACCTCTGGCGTTGGCGCGAAGGCATTCCCGAAGCTGAAGTTCACCTCGGTGGCTCGGTCAAGCATGACATTGCGGTCAGGACATCGCGCCTTGGGGCCTTCATCGAAGCTGCTAGCGCGCTGGTCAGGGAAGAAGCGCAGGACGCAATCCTTTCGATTTACGGTCACGTCGGCGACGGAAACGTCCATCTCAACGTTCTTGCGCCGTCGAAGGCGGCAACCGCTGAATTCAAGCAGAGCTTTGCCGATCGCGTTTCGCCGAAACTCTACGAACTGGCCTCTGAAATGGGGGGGACATTCAGCGCCGAATACGGGATCGGCCGCATTCATATTGACCGCCTCTCCAGATACGGCGCTCCTGGCAAGGTCCAGCTCATGCACGCCATCAAGCGGGCGCTTGATCCCTCCGCAATCATGAATCCCGGCAAGGTGGTCCCGGCGGCACAGTGATGTTACCGAAACCTGATCCTGAGATATCGGAGGATGGCCCATCGTGACGTGTTCGATCACCTCTCTCGGTTTTAGCGCTCGCAGTGAGCGAACGCGCCCTTTGTGGAGTCACGCCACGAAAGTGTTGGATTTGTTAGACTTTTGAGAACATACGCGGAATGTTGGTTCGCTCGGGCGTTCAGTTTTCCATTTTTTCAGCTTTAAGAGATTCATAGAGCGCTGTCTTGCCGATTTCCAAGCGCGCAGCAGCCGACCGCACATCGAGCCCTGCCGCCGCCCGTCACCGCGTTTTCGAACCTGTTGCGGCCGGTGAGCCGGCGGGCGGCGACGGCAGATTTGAGGGCCTGACGTGTGCGCCAACAACCGGCCCATGCCGATTTGGCGCGAACGAGATCTTCAAGTTATTTCAGAGCGATACCGGCCGAGAAGGCAGCATCAACTTTGGTCAGATCGCCCCCGCGCGGGTGGGCCGAAGCTGGCAGGGGCGCGGTGATCGCGGCGGTTCTGGCGTGTGGTGAGGCGTGGTAGACCATGGCGGTGAGGCTAATCGGCATGAGCAGTTCATGCCAGCGTTTTATGACACAACCGCACGGCTTGTCTCTCTGGTGTTTAGATCGATAATCTTGCATTATCGTTCTAAACTGTCATTATAATGAAAACCCACGCTCTGAGGCCGTTCATGACCGAAAA
>NZ_JABUOU010000014.1 GCF_013344475.1 Martelella limonii
CCCTTAGCAGGGGAGCGCCTTCGACCACTCGGCCACCTCTCCGGTGAGGCTCGTTTATGGGCAAATGCCATTGAGATCAAGGGTATTTTTCAGAAAATCACTGACGATCACGAAATGGTAGCCTCGCAGAAACTTGCAGAAGAAAGCGGGAACATGATTGGAACAAGCGGCATTGCCCGTGCAAACCCCGTACAGTCCTGTTCCCGCATCGTTCTCAGTCGGCAATCGGAGGCCAGAAGTTTGCCGGCGAAAATGCCCCCTTCTTGTCGAGGAAGGGGCGCTTGAACTCCTCGCTGATCAGTTCAATCTTGTGTTTGCGTTCCTGAGCGCGGAGCCATTGCAGGTCTTCAAGAATGCCTTGGCGCTTCAATTCAGCTTCATCGAAGACTTCCTTGAGGCGCTCGCGGCGGCGTTCCTCAGCTTTTCGAGAGCGATCAACGTCCGCGCTCAGCGCTTCCATGATCTGCTTTTTCTGATCGATCGATAGGGCCGAAAGGTCCAGCCCTTCAACAGTCGGCTTCTTTGCCATATTCATCTCCCTTGTTGATGGAGATGACAAATGCATGATGCCGTGGATCGGTCAAGGTATTCTGAGTAGATGGCGAACCCATTGCGCAAACGCCTCGCCCATCGAAGCCGCGATCACGCCGACCGAAACACCTGACAGCGTAATCAATCCCGCTACGCCAAGACCAAGCGTTTTGATCCGCTTCCAGTCGGCGGCGGCGGCTTTCAGGTCTTTCAATTCCTCGCGCACCTGTGCGTCGGCATGGACGCCAATAGTGATGTCTGTGCGTGCTTGGGCTATGTCGGCCGCAAGCCTGTCAACGCGGTCTCTGATGGCCTTTCGGCTCTCTGTGCTTTCCGCTCTGGAGTCGCGCAAGTCTTGCCTTATCTCGCGCAACTCCTGCATTATCAAATCTGTCTCAGTACCCATGCCGCCGCCCGCTATATCTTACCAACAGCCGAGGCGTTCGCCGGCCCGGTCATTTCCGATCACTCGCAACCCGCCGCCTTCACCGACAGCGAGGAGGGCGACCGTTTCATTCGGAGAGAGGTTATTCGCTACGAACGGTCCGCAGCCGCTCACACTCTGGCACCCGGCCAAGATACTCGACACACAGATCATAAGCGCCAAGACGCTGAAGTTTCGCATCGTCCTTCACCCTTTCTTTTGTTGCATCGAGCGTGGCTTGCGCGACCGCCGCACGTTCGGCGTTGCGGCCTTCGATCCTGGCACGCGGCAGGAAGATGAGTTCCATCATGAGGAAGACCACGGCAGCGCCAACGAGAGCTCCAGCAATCGCCGCCGGCGCTTGTTTCAGTAGGGCGATCACAGCTTCCAGCCCTTCGCCTTGGCGATCTTGTAAACCCGCTCCGTCGCGACACCGATAATCACCGACAGCGCGGCTGAAGTGACTGCGACGACATCGGGATCGGACGCCAGTTCTTTGCCGACCGCAAGGCCGAACAGCGCGCCGGCACCATAGCGAAGAGCAATGCGGGCGGTCGGCCCCATGAGGGCATTCATCATTTCTTGCCTCCGAAAAGCTTGGCGATTGCCATAAAAAAAGCCGCCCATGCGGACGGCGGGGTTTCGGGCTGTGTTGGTGCGTCCGGTGGCGGATCGCTCTCAGTGGGCTTCTGTGCGTCTTTCACGGGGTCAAAAGGCGTATCCCTGATATTCGCCCATTTTGCATACGCCTCGGCAAGCTTCTCGTCATATCGGTTTATCCGATAGTTCGATCCGTTGTAGCCGCGAGCGAACCCGGCCCAATCATGATTCCGCAGTTCGTCGTCGAGGTCCGCGTTGATGATGAAGTTGACCGCCGCCTGCAGGTGGTTTTCCTCGTCATCCATGAACGCGAAGATCATTTCTTCGACGCTGTCATACCCGGCAAGTGCATAGTTGAAACCCATGACTTGCGCCATGCCCCACGAACAAGATAACAGTGCCGCCCGCTCATCGATCGCCATGGCCCGCATCAGCTTGCCATACTGCTCACTTTCCTTGCCGTAGCCGCCCGGCGACTTATTCGCGATCCCGGATGCAACGCCAGCGGCTTTCTTGTCATCTGGCAAGAACTTGTAAAATTTGTGCCGTTCGAACAGGATGCGCGGTCGCCCCTGCTTGTCGAAGCCATTGCCCCGTGTCTCCGCGTCGATGAAAGCGTGGATTTCGTCCTCTCCGACGCCGATCTGATGACCGATGCGTGGCAGGTCGATATCATCTATCCGCTTGGCGCGGCCTTTGAAATAGTTGAAGTCGGTCACTAATCCGCCTCCTCAGGCGTTGCCGCCCGCCTCAGCACGGAGGCGGTGCGGGTGTTCGTGTTGGATTGAGGGTGGGCTAGGCGAAAATCTCCGCCGGTGTTGTCGGGTCCGGCGTCACCGCGAAAGCAGCGAGCGCCACGGGCAGCGACGCTTCATGGTCAAGCCGCAGATTGACGTGGAAGCCCGTGTCAGGCTTCAATATCTTTGTAAAAGAGGAGGATTCCCCATGGCGGAAAAACCGAAGCCTATCGTAGCTGCCCGCTTTCAAGGTCTGCAATCAACGCAGGATTTTCGGATTGGCATCATTCACGTCTCCGATTCCAGTGGAAACGAGATTGAAGTTCATCTTTCGATGGCTGATATGATTGAGTTAGCCAGCCAGTCCCTTCAAATGTTGTCGGCACGCGGACAGGCGCTCGGCCCCGCACAAAACAAAGAACTTGAAGCCGTAGATACTGTCGAAGTTGTCCCCACGAACGCTGCCATAAGCCGCTTTGCGACTGATCAACCGCTCGACGGAACGGACCTCGTTTTCCGACTCGGTCCAGATGTTTCAATCGGTTTTCGTGTTGAAACTGAACTATTAACTTCTCTCGGCCAGTTGGCGACCAAGAAGCACTCTTAGGAATACGTCGGAAAGGGGCATAGATTCTAGTCATTCCGCTTTTCCATGCTTGATTGTGGGGAGCCAGCGATTGTCTGTCACGCAAACCGTTCCGCCGGGGTCGTTGGCTCCGGCGCCACTTCGAAGGCCGAAAGCGCCTCGGGCAGGTCCGCGCCGTCCTCGATCCGAATATTGACATGGAAACCTTCCACGGCGGCCATGACCGGATATTCAAACCCTTCCGCGTCCGTTTCCGTCTCGCCCGTCTGCTGATAGACGGTTCCATCGCAAACCGCGCCGACAGCCTTCACGATCAGCATGCCCACGGGCAGACCGGTGTCATGATAGGTGATGCGAACCACCTCGCTTTCGCTGGGTCGGATGACAATGCCGGCCGCCTCAAGCGTCGCCAGCGCTTGCGTATGGTCCGCGAATTTCAGAAAGACATCATGCATAGGGCACCGCCTTTGCCTGAAGATCGGCATCCGTCATGCGGAACGGCCAGATCACGAGTTGATCATACCAGCCATTGGCGAAACGGTCGGTTGAAGCATCCCGATCCCGACCGAGATAGACGAAATCAAGTTGCGCGTTCAACGAACTGGCGCTCGATTTCACGGAGCCGCCATTGTAGGCCGCCGATCGCAAGGGCGCCGCCCGATCTATGCTGGCGGCAACGCCAGCAGCCGGCGTCGGCTGCGTCAAACCGGTCTCGATAACGAGGCTTGGATCGAACCGCAGCGTTCCTCCAATGTCGAGGGATATGATCGGGAAGAACGATTCCGCACCCATGATCCTCATCGAACCGCTGCCGGAGAGCCCCTGAAACTGGACCAGGAACGAGGCTTCATTGCTCCGCAGCAGCGCCACAACAGGCTCTGTCAGTTGCGCTTTGTCTGCGGGTCTGGTGACGGCGCTGCCTGCGGTCGGGACATAGGAGGTTGCATGAGAGCCGAGTTCGAGTTGGGCGCTCCTTACATCCCCCGAGACCGTGATTGTCAACGTTCCAGCGGCAGCAGAAAATGCTATCCTGCTCCTGTCATTCGCCCCGGCACCTGCCAGTACGCCAGAATACGCACCTGTAAGGGTCACCGAACCGGAGCCATAGAAACTCAGGACATGGTTAGCATTTGTTACCGTGACCGATTGTGTCGCCAGCACTGCCGAATTGAGAAGCAAATTCGTCGCCGGTCCCTCCAGCAGCAACTGCCTTCGGCCATGCGTATAATCGAAGCGCGGCTGATTGGCCGCAGCTGTCTGAATCAGGCCGCCAGCATCGATGTAGGTCGCCGCGCCCGCGCGCGTGAACGTGATCATGTCCGTGAAGGTTTTAACCAGCATAGCGGTTCTCCGCGAAATTCAGAATGGCCGCAGGACTGGCACTCTCACCGGTGGCTGCATCGATGGCGAGATAGGCGGTGGACGTCCACCATGCCCGCATTCTCGTCACGAAGCTCAGTCCAAATCCAAGTGCTATCATTGTGGCGTCTCCTGCACTTCGGCTTGTGAAGCCAGGACGTAATCAGCGATTTCCGCAGGCCCGGAGGTCGCCACGTTTTTCTGTTCTGTAGCCATTTATTCAGCCTTCCATGAAATACCGTCAAGAACGACATACGTAGCAGTTGAAATATTGCGGATTGTAATGTTCCCGTCCGCTTGCACATCAATTCGAGCTGGATCCCCAGCGTCGTTTGTCGCGGTAATAAATACGAGATCCACTGAGGGGCGAAGATTGACAGGGAGCACATAAAAAACTGTCCCGTCTGTTTTTGTTCCTGTGTTTACACCCCCTGATAGCGTGACAACTCCATCCTCAGAAACGCGAAGTCTCGCACTGGCCGACGACCATCCATTCTGAAACAGGCTTGGCACTGATCGTGGCGAGATTTCGGGGGTCATCTTGCGGAACATCTTGTCTGCAAGCGCGCGAGCAAAAGCCATTGCGATCAGCCTGTTTGTTGCCAGCGTCCCATGAATGTTGTCGCGAAGGCCATTGTCCACATCGGCAAGCGCGATGTAGTTAGCGATCATCGGCCCCAGCGCTTGCTGAAGGTCGATACATTTGATCCCGCGTTGCGCACAAAGCCTTACGATTGCAGCCCTCGTTCGTGCTCCAGCGGCATAGTTGAATGTCTCCCCGCCTTGGCCCGACAAGGCTTGCGTATACCAAAGCGGAGGGATCGCAACTATTGGCTCGCAGAATGAAGCCCGCAGCAGAGACAGCAACCCGCCGTCACCATCAGTGAAGCCTAGATTTCCAAGCGTCGTTTCCGCAGATGCGCCGCCTTGGATATCGTTTGTTCCGATCAAGACTAATCCATAATTGCAAGACCTGGTTCCGTTGTTGTTGATTTCCGTGACCATGTCGGAACTGTTCGCTCCAGCAACCGCAACATTCACGACTTCGAGCAGGCGGAGACCAAACGATCCGTCCATGGTCTGACGCATCTGAGACGGCCAATCACCCTGAATAGGCGCAGAAATGCTATCGCCAACAATCAAGAGGCGCGACGGCGCTGGCGTTTGAGAAATGCTGCGATTGTTCTTGCTGACAAGTTCAATCTTGACCGAGGCAGAGGCATCGCCGTACGAGCCGAACCCAGCGTCATAGATGATGCCGTCGCCGATATCCTGCTTGCCGATGACTTCCATGCCGTTAAGAAGAACCGACCATGTACGGTGATCGATGATGCGGATCGTCCACATCGCGTTTGCAGGCTGCATTGAGAGATGATCGGATCGCGCTATCCAATCCACCGCAGACGACACAACGCTGTCACCTGTCAGCTTGTAGGCATAGAGACCTGATCCGCTGCCAGTAGGGGTATAGAAAACGAAATATCCACGGCTCGTTCGGATAAATGCCGCACGCTGATAGCTGCCAGCACCGAACACACAGTTTAGCTCCTGACCCCCGCGCATTGGCGTGAAAGAAGCCCGCCATGTTGCGTCGGAAGATGTGGGCCAGTTTATCTCACTCGCATCACCTGTAGGGGCGGCTGAAGGCGTCCATGTGTCGCTGGAAGGCCATGCAATCGTCGCATGCTCCATATTGATCGCATCAACATTTGAATAGAAGGACCTATCAATGTCTCCCTCACCAAGCCACATGTCTTTCTGCGACTGAGGTGTTGTATATGATGGCGTGAAAGTGTGGGAGAAATCGACCCCGGTGCTGTCCTCGTAGTTGATCGTGAGTTCTGCCGTAACGCGTGGAGGAGTCCCGCCATAAATAAGTACCGCTCCAGTTATCGACGCACCTGGATCAACTTCGATCGTTACGCCCTCGAAATCAAATCCGGGGAGAGTATCACCGATGTTGTAGTCGTTTGGACCGAGAAGGATTGCTGTACCTTTTGCTACGGTGTACCCTTTTGCTGATGTCAGCGCTGCTCGGCCTGTACCAAAATATTCGGGGCGGGCCTTCGTCTCGGCTAACTCATACCAAACATCCGTTACGGCATCATCGAGTGTAATGAAGAACTTACCGTCATGCGACGGCTCGCTTGCCGCCTTCTTGTACAAAGCTCCTCCGCCATCACCTGATGCTGCATAACCCGCAGTGCGAATATAATCCGGCGCAAGAGTAGGCGCGAATGCTTCAGCGGTCGAAATGTTTGCGAACTGCGGATCAATGACCGTCGTCATTACCCCGACAACGACGTTCTTCGCATCCTCAACCACCGCAAGAATCGCCGAAGACGCTTGGTCTGAGATCAAGCGAAATTCCGTGCCCGTATAAACGCCAAGAAGCTGCATTCCAGCCACAACGCCGCCCGCCGTGATCTGATTGCCACTGGCTGACCTGATGGGAACCGCAGCGCCGCTATTAAACACGACCGTCATATTTCCGGTGTTCGTGTTCACCACTGGAAGCGTCACAAGCATACCTGTGGTCAGCGGAATGTCAGTTGTTGCCGTGATTGCATTTGTGCCTCCGGTATTGGTCGCCCTTGCATACTGATAAGGTAGCGAAAGAATACGGGTCCACGATCCTGATCCGGATACACCAGACTTGATGTAGATGCCGTTGTAGGCAGCAGTGCTATCGGCATAAACCCACGCAAGAGCGCCGGCATCGTGCGCAAGATCTGCGTAAAGTAGCGCGCGTGTCGTCTTGGCTGTTCCTCCAGTTGTGTTGACAAATGCCTTGACCGAAGCCTCCATTTCGACGGACCAAACTTGCATCTCGCCCATATTCGGGCCGCGCGCGCTTCCATCCGGATTTTGCGAAGCCCAAATCTCAATGCCGCTATAAGTAAAGATATCTGCCATGGTTGCCTCAGGTGTTGAAAGTTGTTGATGGGCCAGGCGTGCCATCTGAAGTAAGCGCAAAGATGCTGAAGGTCTTACCTTCGTCTCCTGCGAAATTAGAGAATGTCACCGCGTCACCGGGTCGGCATTCTGTGGTTCTGTCGATGAAGAGCGGCGCTGTTATACGGATCGCTACGACGCTTATTTCCGCAGGCGCTTGCACCGTTACAAAGTGACTTTCTCCGGGCCCGGTGTTGTTTGAATCTGTGATTGTAGGAATGCCGGGCAATGTATTATTGACCGCTACAATTCCATTGAAGATGGGTGAAAAGCTTGAAGCGCTTTCGCCGTCGATCGCACGCACTCTTCCGTCAAGCACTTGACCCGTGAAATCCCCAGAAACGTATGAAAGCGTTCCGGTTGCACCTCCCGATTCAGTCATGGCCTGCCACGGATTAGGATTACCCCCCGTATAACTGCGGTAATTCGCCTCCGCTCCGTCATAGCCAACTGCAGCGTACTGAAGGCGCATTTCATACCCGCCACTCGGATATTGCACCTGAGCAAATGCCGTTGGAGCGCTTGGTGCATCAATCGATGACGTGAAGCCAATTTGTGGCCTGTCTTCCGGCGGATCCGCTTCATCCGTGGCGGGATTAAATGGAGATAGCGCGGGCCATACCTTACCGCTCAGCTTGACAACACCGTCCGCGTCACTCACCTGCGGAGCGCTGATGCGAAGCTTTGTCGCCGTGTCCTCGTCTGGAAGGATTATGGTGGCGTAGTGCTTGTTCCATGCCGCTAAGCCCACCATGTTTGTCGTCATCGAAACGGTCGATGCGCGTTGAAGATAAAATAGCCTGCGGGCAATACGGCAGGCCTGCGATACGGAAGGGCAAAACGGCAAATCAACCGTGAATTCCTTCGGCCCATACTTGTTGATTTCGGCGGTGACATTGGCCCACGCAATGCCGGTCATATCGACCTGAGTCAGCTCGTAGTCCATCTCTGGCGCGTAATACTTCACCACGCATTTGTTTGGCCGCTCCGCCGCGTCAGGGCCGAGCTTTTCCGTTACGTCAATGCAGTAGTCTTCCGCGCTGCTGAAATCGACCTCAGACGCGGGGTCGTCATCAATCAGGGCGATGTAATAAAGCCCCTGATCGGTCTTTCTCAGTTCGCCACCAATGCTTTCCAGCGCGTCATTGAGCGTCTCGCCACGAGTGCCGGAATGCTCCCATATGCCCCAAAATCGTGACCGCTTTTCCGTGCCTGTCTTCGTCGAAACCAGAACGTCGGCAGCATTGGCCGAGGCTTGCATGCGCGTCATATCCCAAAGCGAGGCGCTGAAGTATTCAGGAAGCCGGCGCATCATGTGCATGACGTAGAGCGGCCCGTTGTCGGACCACTGCCATGTCGCCTCATTTTCCGCGCTCTGTGCCCCGTCGCGCGGGTCATAGATCGGAGAGGCGCGGACAACAACTTCAGCCTTGTCGAACTCGCCCTGATAGAGCGTCAGAAACTTGTCGTCATCGATGCCTGGATTGTAGAACGTCAGTAGGCTTTGAAAGATGCCTCGGTTGCGATGGTTCGCGGTCCATATGCCGGGGAATGCGCTAACAAGCGCAGGCCATGCTATTTCCGTGCCGTCTCCTATCTTTGTCTGCCACGTCGCCCATGATCCGCCCGGCTTGCTCCACGGCGGCGACTGGACAAGTCCAGTATCGCTGTCAACCACGACTTCTTTCCCGGCAAGCCAATATTCCTCGACCCCATCAATCGGCCCTTGGAGGTGGCAAATCTCGCGCCAACGGGTAGACCCATCCGTATTGCCGAATGCCTTCAGTCCGCCGATGCGGACACGTCCACCGGCCTCAATGACCGCCGTCTCGTTGTTGGAGAACGTGTTCTTGACATCGTTGCCTTTTAGAGCTCCGGACCTTCCTCGACCGAGACTTCCCGCCAGAACGGTTGCACCCAAGACCACGTACGGAAGAACGTTTGCAACGGCGTTGGCAACAGCACCCGCCACACCAGCCGAATAGAGGAACGAAAAGATCGCATTGCTGATCGATATGATTTCGGCATGCGCCGGAACCGCCATCGCGAGATACGATGACGTTGCAAACCAGAGGATGCTTTTTTTCATTGGCCTTGATACCCAACCGACCATGCGGCTATGACATTCGCAGGTCGAACAGGGAGGCGCTTAACGCCGTCATTGAAGCGACTGGCAAAACCTCCTCCGTACGCGAAGAAGATGCCGCCAACCGGGCCGCTGATAGTCGTGTTCAGAATTCCAACATCGCCGGTTCGGACCCGATGAATGGGGATTTCATAGATGTGTGATTTAGCCAGCGCTTCTTGCCATAAGGCATACAGAGAGCCTGCCTCTGCTATCAGCCTCTTGGCTTCCTTTCGGCTTGACCATTGCGGAAGCGGGACATCAATTCCTCTCGCGTCCTTGATCCAAAGGGCCGCAAAAGCGGAGCAATCATCCACGCCCCATGTGATCGGCGTTTCGCTCCACTGCGCAATCCAATCAGCCCAAGTCATGCAACGATCACCTCTTGGACAT
Source organism: Martelella limonii (assembly GCF_013344475.1). GTDB lineage: Bacteria > Pseudomonadota > Alphaproteobacteria > Rhizobiales > Rhizobiaceae > Martelella > Martelella limonii. The sequence goes on from NZ_JABUOU010000014.1 coordinate 9,711, forward strand.
CGACACCTACGAACTGCAAACCCTGATCACCGGGATAGCGTTCAAGCTGGCCGCTGTAGTTCCAAAGCCCGCCCCATTCGAAATTGATCGCGGAGAACTCGCTTTCGATATTGATGTTGACTATCCTGAAGCGCTGTCCGTCGGCATTCCCCCAGTGTCTGGAAGGGGCAGAGAGCTTCCCCCTGAAAAGCAGCTTTAGGCCGGAGGGCCATATCGTCTCTGTTTCGGGGTCAAAGCAGGCCCAATAGATCGTTGCCGACTGTCCTTCGATATTCGCTGCCTGCTCTTTGATCGAGGCAAGGAATTCAGAGGTGAAGCCGGATAGAATGATTTCCATCTTGGCCGTCTCTCCGAACCTGGAATCGACAACGTCACCGACGCTGATCAACTGATGCTTGTCAGGGTTGCCAACACCTTCCCAAGTGACGCCATCAATGACCTTTCGCCCTGAAGCGGTGTGCACCCGCCAAATACTGTCATCCGGCATCGTGATCTCTGCAAACCACGCGCGGAAAATCGACATCGATGAGCCGAGGAACTGCTTTTCGGCTTCTGTGAATTCTGTGCTCATGATGACCTCAATAAAAAAGGCCCGCCGAAGCGAGCCTTTCTGTTTAGTTTGATATGCCACACTATGGCGTTGGTTGACTTGGCGCTACACAATGAACCTTGCCTGCCGTGCCCAACCATGCACCGACCCGGCCAGCCTCTCCTAACCTTGCCTGCCGACCATGCCAGACCTCGACCTGCCACACCGGACCTTGCCTCGCCTGCCAGAACCCGCCTTAGCACGCCCCGCCTAGCCTAACCAATTCGCGCCTTACCTGCCTTAATCCATTCCGGGCGCGGGGTTGATAGGAGAACTCCCGCCGTAACTCCATGGGCTCAATTGAACTTCTTTTTCGTGGCGTCTATCACGTCGATCAGGTCGGAGAATTCCGAAAGATCGGCGTATCGCCTGCGCCAAGCCTGCAACTCTCGCCATGCCTGTTGCAGAACCATATCCCGGGTCTTCGTCATCGACATGGCGTGACTGGTTTCCCGATAGTGCGGGATGCCGGCTTCCGCGACATGGACATACGCTCTCTGCCTGACCGCCGGGCGGTCATCACTGACATAGACGGCTACCACAGATCGGATCAGACCGCGCGCCTGCTTGAGCCTGTATTGATGCGCCGCCGCGCTGTCATCCCACTCGAAGAACGAATGCAGCGGCGAATTGTCATGCTTGGCATCGTCAAGAATGTCTTCAGGGGTCAGCTCGCCCTTGAAGCGCTGCCGGAGCATTTCTAGATGCTCACCGACTTCCTTCGCATTTTTCGACGCTCCGGCCTGAAAGCGAGCCCCTTCGGCAAATTCAAATCCAGCGATCCGCATCACGCAGCCTCCAGATTTTCAATCTCATCCTCGGTCGCAACATGGAACATGCCGTACATGCCGTCCTTTTCGGGCCTCCATTCCCCGACGCCGACCGCGAAGCCCGCCACATTCAGAATGTTCAGTATCTGCCCTTCGCTCAGGACGTTGCCGTTGTAGCGAACCAGAAGCCGGGCATGCCAGTCCGGAAACTCGCCGCGATACCGAATGTCTGCGGTGCCCATCCCGATCCGAACCGTGTCCTCGCGCATTGAGGGCTCGCAGCCCTCGATTTTCACGAGATTGTGCCGGCCCTTCGTACCTTCGAACACACCCTGGACGTCAACATCTTCGCCGAGGATATGGAAGGCCTGCCGGGCGGCGATTTTCGTGATCCCGGCAACAGACGTGCACGCAGTGACCGCCGCGCTCTTGAAGCCGACAGACGGAAAGCCGAAGCCGTCCTTGAGGCGATACAGCGAGCTTTCGAAGTCAGCCTTGGGGTCTTTCGCTTCCTTCGCGCCCTTGGCTTTCTTCATCTGCTTGTCGAGCATTTCCCGCTTGGCCTTTTCAGACCACGCATGAACGATCAGAGGGCTATCGCCGATGACGGCTACCTCCATCATGCGAATGTCAAGCTTGGGAAGTTCTATACCGATATTCTCTTTCTTTGCTACAGCCATTTCAGTCTCCATAAGCGCCCGGCCCGCCAAGCCCGGTAACGCACAGGGGTTCGCTTTCACGAACACCGGGGCTTATGAAGCTCAGTGTTCGCGTTACATCCTCATTGGCGGCGAGGAATTTCAGAATTTCATGATGCGTAAAATTCGTTGACTAGCCGATCGAACTCCGGACCCTCGATGCCAGCCAGAGCGGCGTCAAGAATGCGGTTGAATGCCGATTGCTGCGGCTTTGTCATCTGAGCGACGAGAGCGAGAATTCTTGCGGCTGCACTGCCGCCTGTGGTATTTCCACGATCAGCCATATCAATCTCCAACAAGATTGGTTTCGGTTAGGGCCGGTGCGGAAGGTGGTGCTTCCCATCGGCCTGATTTTCATATATAGGTTATTCTACTGCCCGTCAATAACATATATAGGAAATTATTTATGCCACCTCGCGGACGTCCTTCTGCATTTCCGATAAAAAAGTTGATCGCTATTGATCAGACGATACTTGATGCCGTCGAGGCATACCGCTCAGAGGTTCAACCGCCGATCAATCAATCGGAAGCCTTCCGAACCATCCTCCGCGACTGGCTCATCGGCAACGGATACCTCAAGGGCTGACTTGACTTAATTTCCCAGCCGCGTAACCATCGCTACGGGATGGCCTTTCGGAGAAACCAATGAAGCGATTTATCATTATGGCGGCATGTCTAGCGCCGCTCGCTAGCTGCGGAACCGTGGCTGAAAACGCTGACGTTGGTGTTGGCTTCTCAATGGGGCAACGAGCGATCGAGCCTGTTGAAGAAGTCCAGATCGTAGAAACTGGCCCGCGCCAAACGGACCCTAAGCAGCGAGTCGAGGGGTATAGCTGCAAGAACAAGCTTTGGGACCCACGCGCAAGCAAAGACAACGCCGTCAATCTGATGAAGAAACAGGCGAAGGATCGCGGTTACAACACCGTTCATTCTGTGACTGTCGCGAACGATCCGATGGCTCCTATCAAAAACTGCTGGGAGGGAATCATGGCCAGAGGCATTGCCTTCAGCCAGTGAAACTCTCTCTGATGTAGTAGTCCTGAATTTCGATCAGCGTCACATTCGCCCCCTGAAGCAGGTAATCCGTGCGGGACAGGTCCGCGCCGTCTTGCCCGGATAGTTTCACCGCGAGAACTGGCCTCAAAGTGCAGTAGTCGCCTGCAGATACCGCCTTTCGCAGCGGAGGCCAGATGCGATAAACGCCAAGGTCGAGAACCTCCGTCACTTTGTATGCGCCAAGGTGAAACGGGAAGAACCCGATCACGTCGCCAAGGTCCAGAGACCGGCCCCACCATTCATCGGTGAGATAGATCGTTGTGCTATCAATCGGCGATCCGGTTTCAACCTTAACCACAGGCGGAGCGCCTTCGTTGTACATGCCGTTGGAATAAGGAAGCGAGGTAGGGACGTACTCACCAAGCAGCGTTTCGATGGAATCGTAAAGGCTGTATTCCCCGGTTACAAAATCCAGCGAAGCGCCGATATAATCGTCTAATGCATCACCGGTGACCGTCGAGAAATCATAAGGACGATACACCAATCCCGTATTTGGAACATTCGCAATTTCAACGCCAAGCTCTTTCGCATCCCGTCGATCCGGATCAAGGTAGGGCCAGCGAGAAGCGTTCGCGCCACCATGCATCGCCGTTGCCCATCCTGACAGAAGGCGAGCGCGCAAGCCGCGCATCGGTCCAAACGTGACCTTGAGAGCAACAGCTCCGAAGGGAGATGCGTAATCCTGTGTGAAGTTGCCAATGGTCGATGTCTGCCCCGCCCCGACCGTGCGAGGACCACCGGGATAGGACTGTTCGACAATCTCAACGTCGGGAGCGTTTAGAAGTCTGCGGGTCATCGGCGAACTGGCCTCTTGAGGCTGGATGCCTGGTTGTAGCTTGCAACGCGGGCCTGCTCGCCCTTGAGGTTCGACGACATGGCCTCATTGGTGCGGCGCTCAGACGAGGCGACGACACTTTCAACATAGGGGGCGATCGTGCCGCTGCTGTCGGCCGATACGCCAACCGTGACGTGCACGTTCTGCGATTGGTTGCTGTTCGCCGGACGTGGCGCTACGGCTCTACCCTTATGCATCGCGTCAAGATTGCCGCGCCCGATACGATCGACTGCGGGCTTGGAGAACACATATTCACCGCCATGAACAACGCCAGCGACTTTAGACGCCGCGCCATTCCCGGTATACCCACCAGAAGCAAAGCCGATCCCGAGCAGCCCGCCAAGGACACCCTGAAGCAGACCGCCGCCGAAGATTCCAGAACCACCCTTCGCGACGTTGACCTTGTTGAAATACTGAAGGACGGTCTTGCCTATATCCATCAGCACATCGCCGATCTTCTTTGTGCCGTCGAGAATACCCTTGAGCGCGGAGCCGATCCCCTGCCCCAACTCTCCGACCGCATCGGCCAAGGTCTTCCGCAACTTTTCGGCGGCGCGCTCGGCTTGATCGATCGCCTTCTTGGCAGCGCCTCCGGCTTTCCTTCCAGCCTTTTCGCCCTCATCTCCAAATGAACGGATGCTGTCGGCAAGGCCCATGATGCGTTCTTTGGCATCACCGATATACATCGTAGCCAAGCTCGTTGCGCCGCCGATATAATCGACACCTTGTGCTGCATTGAAGGCCTCACTGGCCATAGAGGCATTGCGATCACGAGCGCCAGCAAATGGGTTCGGTATTGATGGTGCTCCAATATCTGGAATGGTATTCAAGCCGCCAAACATTTCCATGCCCGGCAAACTCTTCATAAGGCTGCTGATGCCGCTTATAAACTTGTTCAACAGGGCTATTTGACGGTTCACCATATCGGTAACGACCTTCAGAACACTGTTTGCGGCCTGCACGAACAAATCACCGAGCGCGGAAGGGATATTGCTCCACGTGGCGATCACGGCATCATAGGCGCCTACCAAAGCGCCTATGATGTTGTTGCCAGCATTCTTCGCTTCAGCAACGATATCAATGCCGATAGCCTGAGCGATTTCGTCACGGAAGATGTAGACAGCAGCAACCACGGCAGCGATTGCTCCGATGATGAGCGTGAAAGGCCCAGCAGCAGCGGCCCATGCCACTGCAAATCTAGCCGCTGCGCCGACAGCAGCAGCGCCAAGACCCCAAACCGCTGTCGTAACGGTCGCAATACCGCCGAGAATGGCAGGGGCATACATCAGCGCCAGAGCGCCAGCCGCATACCCGCCATAGGTGACGATTGCTTCGAGATTGTTTGCGAGGAAATCAAGAGCGGATGCCGCTGCCATTGGCCAATTGACCATCTGGATGCCAGCCGCAAGGAGCGCGGCAAGACCGATCGAAGCAAGAGATATGGGCGAGATCAGGGAACGGATTGCCGTGCCAAAGACAGAAGCAGCCGATGCGCCGCTCTGCATGGCCATCTGCATCTGCCCAGCGATCTGCGTGCCTTGCTGAAGGCCAATGATCATCGGGTTCATGCCCATTGCGGCAGTAACTCCAATGTCCTGAGCCTGTGCAGCAAGACCAGAGAAGCTGCCACCCATGCGAGCCGCCGCGCTGTTCTGGTTCGCGGCCATCTTGTTGACCTGAGCCGCCGCGCTTGAGGCCGATGCTCCGAGGCGCTTGTTCGCCGCGCTTGCGCCGTCTGCCGAAGCCTCAAGACGATCTGTCGCCCCTTCCGCCTTCGTAGCAGCGCCGGCAAGCGTGTTCAGATCGCCGGTTGCCTTCTTCGCGCCTCGGCTGTCAATCTCGATACCAAGCTGGGCAATGTCGGCCATGTCATTTACCCTTCTTCGCTTCACTACGCTTGCGCGCCTGATCGTGTTCTTCGTTGACCGCAGCCAAGTATGCATCGTCCATGGCAAGCAACAGGCCGATTTCCTCACGCATCATGATTTCACCCGTAACGCGAGAGAACGTCTCAATATCGCCGTATCCCATCGGCTCCGGTCCGCTCATTCCCGATCGGATGCGAACACGGATGCGCCAGAACCAGTCCTGTATCTGCTCAGACCCTTCGGGCCATTCCGGCTCCGGCGTCAGATGCGATTGCTTGAAACGCGCATTCCTCTGAGCGCGCGTCTCGCCATTTTCGTCCGGCGTCCCATACCGTGCCGTTATTTCGACGGCTTCGATGCAGCCTTGCCGGATTGAGTGGTAAAATTTCCGAAGGTGTTTGCAGCCTCGGCCACCTGCTGATAAATCCAGCCCTGCTCGATCAGCACCTTAACCTTGTTTTCCCATGTATCCGCAGGGACGCCGAGATTGCCATAGGTGTTTTCACCCCAATCCCATGAGGCGATGCATGCGGCGGTCTTTTCAGCTTCCTGCTCTTCCAGCTTCTTGGCGCTGAGCGTCTTGCCTTTCTGGCGAAGCTCGACGTTCTCGTTGGTGTGGCGGCGGATGACCGCAGACACATCGTCGCTGCTGACCGATCGGATCTTCATGGAGATGCCGACCGGCTCGTCCGTTTCAGGATTGACGATATCGAGGCTGAACAGATGGGATTTGTCGTGAAGCTTGGAGATATCCACGCATGCGCTCCTTACGAGATGGTCGTGGCGGCGGACGTGGCGGTGACTTCCGTGCCGACATTGCCCGTGGCGGTTACGGCCACAGTGATATCGTTTCCGCTTTCGCCAGCACCAACGGTGTATGTCGAAGCCGTCTCTCCGGAAATGGCAACGCCTTCGGAATACCACTGATAGGCCAGAGAGATCGGGCCGGAACCGGTCCACGTTCCGCCGGTTGCGGTCAGAACCTCACCGACAGATGCCGTGCCGCTGATCGTGGGGACTGCGGAATTCGCGAGGGTGACCAGCGCTTCGGGATCGGCGTAGACCTCGTAATCCGTCATCTCGAACGCGACAGTTTCGATGTCGAAATCCTCAAGCTGGGCGTCTGGGCGGGACGGCAGGCCGATGTGGGCCCGGTTGTATATCACAGTGTTGGTTTTGCCGACCGGCGCATCATTCATGACGATTGCCACGGGATAGGTGTAATCCCGGTCCAGACCACGCAACAGCTTCTGCCCCGGCGCATCGGAAGCGCGGGCATATTCCACCGAACCCGAACCCGGAGTGCGAACACCACGAGCCTTGCGGGCAAGTCCGTCCTTTATCAGGTTGTAGGTCGGATAGTTCGTCTCCGTACCGGTGGCCGGCACCTGCCCGACGTTCTCGACCTCAAACCAGTCGGTGATTGCCTCATATTGAGCCTGCGTCAGAGCCGAGCCATATGCGGTCTGAGACACAAGAACGCGCTGGCCTTCGCGCGTCCGCACGTTATCATAAGCCATGTTTCGCTCCTTTAGATTGCGGTGGCTTCATAGGGGATGGTGATCGGCATCTTGATCCGGTCATCATCGATAATCGGGCCTGAAGCCCACGGAACCCGGTTCACGACGACTTTCGCGCTGTCCGAGAAAAGGATTGTACCCTTGGCAAAGTGGAGGATGACCTCATGGGCGATATCGAGCGGTTTCACGATACCCGCGCCCTTGGTGTACATCACCGAGACCTGAAACAAGCCCTGACGCATCCCCTGCCCTTTGCCAACAGAATACGTGACGGTCTCGTTGGGGATATGCTGGGCCTCAAGGAAGATGCTCGCCTTCGCCCCACCCTCTCCGGGATAGTCCACATTCGGCCAAGCGATATCGAGCGCCGGGATGAACGTCAGAGCCGAAAGACGGTTCGCCAACGCCACAAAGATGTTGCCGTCAACGCCAGTTGCCATTAGCGTGCCGCCTCATGTCCGATAAGTTGTCAGAAAATCAGGTTCACGACCTGCTGTTTCGTTGTCTTGCCCTTCTTTCAGGCAAGGAAGGCGATACAGTGCTTGCGGACACCACGGTTAAGGCAGCGCACCGCGCACTGATGCTGCTGTCCTTAGGCATCCTGAAGGCCCAAGAAGAAGAGACGCAAGAGAACGAGGCGATTAAAGCCCGAAAGCCTTCCGAACCCGATTAGTGTTCCGTTCCACAATCTGCGGCCATTTCTGTGCCGCTGTTCTCACGAATGCATCTGGCGGCTGACCACGCGCGCCGTATTCCCGATACCCGGCATAATTTGCGGTGTAGCCGAAATAAAGCGTATCCTCGAAATCAGAGCCGGCGATAACCGCCTCGACCTGACCGAAATCGAAGCTGTATTTCTGCCCCGGCGATGGCTTTGCGCTTGGATTAATGGATGGCATTGCCGCAGTGGACGCCAAGAGGGAGCCCCAAAGAAACCCGGTCTTATATCTCATGCGACCGCCCTCAGAGTCGAGCGTCTGCATATCCCTGACAACTTCCTTGGCGCTTTCGTTCCGGACGGCCTCTGCCGCTTCTGGAACCTTCTTGGCCCAATCGCGAATGGTCGCGGAGAATGAGAGCTTAGCCATTAATGCGCGCCCGATATTTCCTATAACCGGCGGCGATGTAATCTACGTCGTATTCGTCCCTGCACTTGCATCCGATCTTGTGACGCGCTGGCGCTTTTGGATCATGCGGGTGCATCATTCGCGTTCCGTCCGCCATAACGAAAGGCTCGTCAATCTGAACCTTCACGTTGTTCATTGCGACGTGCTGCAATCGGGGATGCCCAGATCCAGAATGCTTCCACTTTTTTTTCACGTCGCTGGCGGAAAGTTTACCGCTATCTATCTGCTGCCTCATAGCGTTTGCGCGGGCGGAGAATAGCGCCGTTCTCGTTTCCTCCAAGCCGATTGTGTCGGCCCTCAGCTTCAGGTTCCTATCCTTCAGTCGATCAATGATGCGTGTCAGCATGTCGCGATCAACGGGCCTTTCTTCCCGGATCGCCTTCGCCACGGTTCTGTCAAAGCGCTTGTCGCGGGTTCCTAGCGTGAGATATTCCCGCATCAACTCAGGATCGCCCGACAAGAGCTTCTGACGCGCGCTTTCGATAAACCTGATCTGCGGTTCATTCAGACCGATAAACCCGCCCTCACGCCTTCCTGTGACGCGGGAAACGCGGCCCACGACATCAAGCGCCGTCCGTGTCGGATTGTCGCCACGTGCCAGCCCCTCGGAGAAAGCAACGCGTAGTCCCTGACGTTGATCCTCCGTGATCCGGGTTACCAGCGTCGAAGACTGTTCGCGGACAAGTCTTTCCGCCTCAAGGTTGCGAACACTGAAGGTCCAGACCACGGCAGGGCCATCGGGACGGCGCAGGTTCGGCAGTTCATCAACCATCGCCTCGCCGCCATCGGCAAAGGCTTCCTGCAATGAGCGCTCAAGCACTCCGAACGCAGCCGGGTCAACCTGGATCGCGTCAATCGCGCCCTCGATATCACCTACGCGGAGACGAGCAGTCACCACATCGAGGATGACGCGAGACCGGATCGTTGACATGGCATCCTGAAAAGCCGCTGCTACCTTCGCGCGGTGCTTTTCATAGAGTTCGTCAAAGATCATTTCGACCGGCGAAGGAATGCATACGTAGTGAGAGGGTCAACCTTCCCCGTCTTGCCGTCGTACTTGACTTGAAGGTCAATCTTAATGTCGCCGGGGCCTTTGATATTCGATACCGCCTCAGACGCTCGTTCCGCCGCAGCGCAAAGGTTGTCGAGAGCAACCGTCAATTCTGCTATTGATTCCATGGCGTCTTTGGCGTCGAAGCCAATACCAAGCTGTGCAAGTTCCATAATCTTTCCCTTCACCCAACGAAAATGACTTCGTACATGATCACAGGCCCGTTCGGGTCGGGCTGAAGCGGCTGAACGCTCTTGATCGTGTATTCCTTGCCAGCGAGTAAAAGCTTGTCAGCTGTCGTCGGCACAATCTCGAGGTTCGATGCAGCGATATATTCGCGCCGGTCTGTCGCCTCGATCAGCGTGCCCTTTACCTTCGTCATGTCTAGCATGTCCTGAAACAAGGTGCACGGATACTCGACAGGTGTTAGCGTCGGATCATATCCGCCCGTCGTTTCCATCCTGATGATTGCAGCCGTGCCGCCAACCTCGGCAAGCGCTTCCGTGACTTCTGCGGCGACCGCGGCCCAATCTTCCGCCATCAGGTATCAGCGATCCACGCGGCTTTGTCTCCGGTCTTCACTTCGAACCAATCGATGCTATCGGCTCGAATATAGTGCCTTGGCGATGTGGTGGGATCTGGATCGACGCCAAAAGCAACATAAGCAGCGACAGAGGCGTAAACACGGATCACCGCTCGGTTTCCGTCGTTCGGCAGGTTTGGAACGGTGTTGGTCGAAGCCGTATTAGATGCGGTCTCTTCCGACCAGATAGACCGACCATTGACATTTACCGGATCGTCTCCGGGCGTTCTTGCAATCTGACAGCACCCGAAGTGCACACCTGTAAGGGCCATTGATCAGCATCCTTGGATTGATGGGCCGATGGATTTCAACATGAAATTCGGCATGTTTCGGTCATAGACATAAGGCAGGAATAGCGCATCAATGAGCGATGACGTGGGCATATAGGCGTAATATTTGCTGCTGTCGCCCGTCACCGTCCATTTGATGCCCTTGACCTCGGTGAGCACCTTCTGTTCCGATGCGGTGTATGTCTTCGAGAAGAAGCCAGGCGTTGCTAGTTCATACGAGGCAGCGACATAGGTTCCTTCTTCAGCAAGCGACAGATCATGTCCATCGGGCGTGAAGTCTGCGGCATAGCCAGCAGCCACCAGATTGGAAACATAGCGCATGCGGATATAGTCTGAGGCCCTGACCAGCGCTGCGGTTGCGTCGGCGTCTGATGCGTCCGTAGGCGCACTGTCGCCACGCTCAAGAGCATAGGCTCGCCACCCGGCAATCGTTCCGTAGGTCATCAGGTCGCACTCACATTTCCGGCGTATTGCCCTGAGACTGAAGCGTTGTAGGCCGATCCAGACGTGTAGGCGAATTGGATCACGACATCACCCAAAGCCGGGGTCACGTTCCCACGCGGCGACGGCAGCGTCAGGCCGGTGTTTATCGCCGTAACGCCGGTAAGCTTGAAGGCTGTGGCGACGTCTGTCAGTTCCCCGCCCGATTGGCCAAGCTTGAGAGGATGGTCGAATATTCGGTCGCGCTCGATTGAGCGGTCAGAGGTGTTTGTGAAGCTCACGCCTTGCACCAAGGAAACATCAGCGTCAGTGCCGTCAATTCTCGTTATCACGCCAAGACGAACGGACCCCGCAGAGTTGGCCGCTTTGTCAACCAGCAGGAACGTCGAATACAGATCAATTCGGCCAGTGTCGTTGTGCGGGAAATTTGTCGTATCCGACAGGTCAACCAGCATAGCGTAAGTCGTGCCCGATATCCCAGATCCGGAATACGCGATGAACTTCGGAGCGTCTCTGTCGCTGATGGCGAATGGATAAAGCCCCGACCCGGTAAACGTCGATAGGACGAATGAACCTTGAGCCGATCCCCCATTCACATACCGAACACGATGCGACCGTGGCCCCTTCACAAAGGCATCAAAGCGCGCTTCACCGGCGCGAATGTCGTATTGCTTCGAAAGGGTGATCGTTACGCCGCCATCTGGCGAAATATCAACGAACAGTGTGCCGTCTTGATCTGCCTTGACGTTGAACCCGATATGCGGGTCAGTGTTGCTAACCCACTCGCCGGTGAACGTTCCAGATGAAGTTAGCTCAACGTCAGTGCTATTTGCCGCATCAACCGAACCCTGCCCGCCAGCAGAAACAGGGTTTCCATCCTGGTCAACGGCAAGAACAGGAGTTACCTCGACGCCGCGACCACCGTCACCTGTAAGATTTGGCAGTTGGTCAACCATGGTCGCGGCCTCCGATTATTCAGGCTTATGGAGCTCGACAAATGCGTCCTTGTCGTCGTCAGACATGGCGTCGAAGCCTTCGAGATCGCCCTTGCGCATATTCTTGGTGACGACAGCGCCGTCCTTGGTGACGGCATACCAGCCGGCGGACTGCTCGGCGATGGCATAGCCAGTCTTCGGCGGTTCGGTGTTGTCCGGATTGACAACGGGCTCCTTGCCCTTTTCGTCGCTGACGATGTCATAGCGACCGCGCCATTTCGTCGGCTCTTCCTTGACGGTCAGTTCCGTGCCGACCTCATATTCCTTGCCTTCGGCACCATAGATGCCGGTCGTGGTGCGGCCATGAGGGGCCTTCAGGCGGATTTTCATCGGGTTGATCCTTGTTGAGAAAAGGCCCCGCCCGAAAGCGAGGCCAAGCCATGTTACGAGCTGGTCGAGTAGATGACGCCAGCCTTGCCGTTGTAATCCGCCCGGATTTCCAGACCCATCGCACCCATGCAAAGGAACTGGTAATTCGCAGTCGGATACTGGCGCGGCATTGCCGTCGTGTTGACAGCCATGCCGATCAGGGGCCGGATGTACTCGGCGGACGGAACGAAAGCGAAGAACTCGTTGCCCGTCAGCTTGTAGGTCACCGCGATCTTGTTGATGCGGCGGTTGGTCTCCAGGTAGCTCATGAGCGTGCCGCCCTTGAAGCCGCCCGACCCCGAGTAGGACCGATCGAAGTTGCGCCCGATCTCCGGAGAGATGTAGACGTTGACCGGACGCGTGATCAGGTTCGCATCCATCACCGCCCCGAAGGTCTGGGTAAAGAATGCGTCGATCGCGTCGGACGTGGTGGATGCGGACGTCAGGTCGATGTTGGCGCCGGACGCGCCGATGTTGATCGTCTTCGACAGAGCGTTGGAGCGAATGCCGGTGGCTGCGTAGCCCTGGAATACGATGTTGTCATCGCCATCGAGGGAGTAGTCGGCCATGTCGCTGCGGAGCTTCGCAACGGTGGCCTCCTGATCGTCCGCCAAAGCGTCAAAGTTCTCCGACTGCAGGGTGTTCCATTCCCGCCATTCACGGCCATAGCCATCCTGGAAGATCGGAACGACAGTGCCGCGATAGTCATAGACGACCTTGTCCATCGGAACCGGCGTCTGACCACTCATGGAGCGAATGACCGGCGCATTCGTGTCGGACGATACACGGGTCATATGGACCAGCTTGCCGATGTTCACCGGCTTGGCCAGCGCCATCAGGTCCGACATGAACACTTCACCTTCATCGTCGCGCATGACGCGGCGGGTGATGGTGTCCATTTCCAGCCATGCGTCGCGCGGAAGCACGGCGGCGGCGTTGCTGAGGCTCGCCATGTGGTCTTCGACCTGGTGGAAGTGTTCACGGTTGACCGTGAGTTCATTCCACCATTCACGGTGCGGTCGGGAGTTTGCGACGAGCTGTTCGTCAAAATAGCGCATCTGGTTACCCCTTTACGCTGCTGCCGTCAGGTAGCCCTTGGCCACGCGAGCGCGGACGAGCTGACCAGAACCGGACGTGTTGTTGTAGGCCTCTTCAGCGAAGAAAACGACCATGTCGGAAGTCGAGGCGATGGCGAGTTCGCCATTCGCAGCCGGCGTCAGGGCAGCGCCGCGAGAGACGTTGTTGCCGGTGGCCACACGGACGTTGAAGAACTGTTCGTCCAGCGCTTCCATGCCCATGGCGACATCGCCAGTGGTATAGGCATCATCAACGCCCTTCATGGCGAGATAGTTGTCCTGAAGGACATAGACCTTGCCAACGGTCGAGGTGCCCGCCAGAGCCCAAGCAGCGCCGTTTTCTACGACGATGCGGCCGGGAATGGCGTTTGCCGGGGCGGTGCGCTCCTGGACCTGAGGCAGAACCTCAGATACAGGGCCGGCGTAGATCTTGTTGTACCGAGCCATGGATTAGGCCTCCTTCTTCTCGGATGCCGGCAGCTTGAACGTCGGCTTGTCGTTGCCGCCGTTGAAGCCGGAGCGGAGGGGAGCCGCCTTGTCGTTCTTGATCGTCTTGGAGAGGGAACGGGCGAGGTTGAGCGTAAGCTCCTTTGCGCCGTCTTCGTCCATCAGGTTTGCCTTGACGATCTTCTCGCGGAGTTCGCCGAGTTCGGCGTCATCCTTGGCCTTCTGATTGGCGACCATCTCGTTCTGAGCATCGACAATCGGCTTTACGGCGTTTGCCACGGCGGTACCAACGGTATCACCGATCTTGCCGATAGCTTCCGAGAGGGCGTCAACCTTCGCGGAAAGCTCACCAAGCTGCTTTTCATCAGCCATGTCTGCTTCCTTTCTGTTTGCAGAGGGTTCCCGCTCGGATAAGCCGATGGCTTCCAATATCGCGGTCTTCATTCGCTCCAGAGCACCAGCCTTCTGCTTGCGGTCCAAAGCTCGGGCGAGGCTTTCCACCGCCCAATTCATGTCGCGATCCGCATCGTCTTCGATGCTGCTGTTGATCACGTTGATTTCTTCCTGCTTGCCATTGGCGTTGACAAGCATTCCTACACCTTGATCGGGAGTTGCTGCCCCTTCCTGATTCAGGAGGATGGCGTCATGATCCCAAACCATGTCGCGAGCGATCTTCGAATAACCCTTTTCGTTGGTCACCGTTTCCATTCTGGCAAGAAGGCCCGTGGACGTGTGTATCGGCCCACCGTCCTCTATCGCCTTCAGGACGGCCTTGCCGCCTTCGCTACGGTTCGCGACTTCGACGTCGATTACCTTATCAAGAAGGACTCGCCCATTTTCCTGCCTCACCCGTTCGTTCCAGGCACCGATGTGCCCGATGTTGATGCCTTCAGGGTCGCGGGCCGAAACAAGCTTGCCGTTGATGATCGGATGACCAAGCGGAGCCGGCGTGCGCTCAAGGCCGGTAAAGCTCTTGGCGATCTCTTCCGCTGGGTACATGATGCTGTTCATGACGATGTTGTCGGGAAGTGTGGCGCTTGGCACGATGACCACATCTCGGCCATTGCGCTTTTCCTTGCGCGCAGCCTTCACGTTCGCCAATGTCTTGACGTTGACACGTACCTGGTTCATCAGGCTACACCTCTTCTGTTGGTGGCGTGATGCCAGCGGCGGCGTCCGATTCTTCTTCGGTCACGTCGTCGGCAACAAAAAAAGCGGCCTTGCTTGGGCCGCTCTTGTTTATCCGTCTATCTGGTTCTCGGTCAGGTGAGCCAAGACCATGTAGCACCTGATGATATCAAGCTAACAGTTGCCCTTGTCACCCCATAAATGGCGGCAATGTCCTCGTGAGTAGCTTGTCCAAGCATGGACCGGATAGAAATGACATCGTCCTCTGTGAGCTTGGCGTTCTTATGCCTAGATCCTCGCACGACCGTCCCATGGATCAACTTGTCTGCCTCGTTCTCCGATGGCGTTGCCCATCGCAAGTGCTTCGGGTTAACACAACCGTCTCTGCCCCTGCCGCACGAATGAGCCGCTTGATGGTTGTCGCTCGGCGGTGCGCCGTGAAACAACTCGCATATGATGCGATCTGCACGTCCTGACGGATACCCAGCGTATCTTCCCTGAGCGTACCCGTCTTTGTGCCGACCAAAAGGCCAGATCAAACATTCGTCGCCATCATACGCAAGGGCTATGCTATCAATCCACGTTGGCAGTGCCCTCTGCGGCGTTCCCCCGGCGAGCGGGTCTCCGTGCCGCTTGAACCGGCGGTAGTGATCCTCACACCACCCTTTAGCGACATGCTTCTTGCAGCAATCGGGAATAGAGCATAAACGATTTGAAGCCATCTTGACCTCCACAATAGGTTGGGCTGGTTAGAACCCGTCGAGAGGTGAGATGCTCGGCGGGTTTGCTTATTCTACCTCATCCGCCTGAGATTGCGAAGCGGCATCAACCTCTCCGTCTGTTGCATCATCAAGATATTTCTCGGCATCAGACAGTGGCTCATATCCACCCTCTGCGCGCATCTCCTCTGGGGTGAATATCCATTCACTGGTTGCGTGCATTTTATCATTTACATTAGCCATACGTTCAATGCGCTCAAGACGTTCATTTGGGCTTGGATCGAGCAAATCTGTCCAATCGATGAACCAATCGCGCTCCGGCAGGATGCCAAACCGCTCAAGACGATTGACGAACAGCATGATGTTCGGAACAGTCTGGTTCGCCCGCCGAGACATGCACGTCCGTGCCCATTCGTCCGCGTCTTCCGTTGATGCGCGCTCGCCTGTCTGCGATCCGGCCAAAATCTTCAGCGGGATCGAGTTGGAAGCGGCGAAGGACTGAAGCGCGATCAGGAAAAAGTGTTCCGGGCTCGGCAGGGTGACGTTTAGGGTCTTGGCCTGCATGCCCTGAAGCATAAGGAGTTGATCGAATCCCTTTTGCCAGTCCTCGACCTGCTCCGACATTTTGTCGGCGATCTCGTCAGGCTTGACCCCCATGGCCTGCGCCATGGCCTGAATGTTGATATTGTCCTGCGCCTCAAGGACCGGGGCAGACTTAGCGTTCTTCCAGAACCCCTCGCCACCCGCGCCAATGATCTTTTCCAGCGTGACCAGATCATTGAAACCGGGCTCAAGCGCCGATCGCGCATCAAGGGTTCCGTCCGCCGACCAAACAATCACCCGATCAGGGTGGATAAGGAACTGCCGAGCCGTTCGATTCGTGTTCTTGCTGTCGCCCACCGCGCTTTCGGTGAACTGGTACATCTTCGGCAGGCCGTAGGATTCCGACGACTGATCCTCATCCCACTCGCTTACCGTGATCTGCCCTTCCCAAGCCGGGATAACTTCGATGAGCTTTTCGAGCCCGCCATTGGTCATGGTCACGGGCTTGTCGAACATCTGCCCATCGGCGAGGCGGAGAATAACGGCGCAATACCGACCGACCATGCCCCGCCGGTCAGCCTCGGCCAGGCGAGCCCAAACGCGAAGATCAGAGAAGCGCTGACGAATGTCCTTTTCGAGCGAGGTTTCCGCCGTCTTGCCCTTCTGAGAGCCGTCACGTTCCTTTTCGAGCAAGAACGGCTGATCCTGCCAAGTCTTCTCAACGGTCTTGTTCACCGCTGCCCGGGCCAATCCATTGCGGTTATAAGCGGCATAGGTGTGCGTAAACGTGACCTGATCCGGAAACCCAAAATCTTTGTAATGGTTGTGCTTGGCGTTCGTATTGAACACCCCGCCAAACATGCTTGCCCACGTCCGCGCCGCCGCATTGGCGAGGAACGATCGCGCCGGGATCTGTGCGTTCATATCTTCCTCAACGGTGGCGTTTGGTCAGGAACATGGCTACAGCCGGCCCGACTTCGATATTGATGTTGTCAGCCGCAATCACCGCATCAGCCAGGTTGTGCGACTTCACGCCCATATCTTTCTTGAGCTTCAGCTTTGGCACGACACGCTTTTTACCTTCACTCTCCACCCACCAAGGGATGCAAAGTTCGGTGAACAATGCGTCAAGCTTTTCCTGCCCCATGGATGACGAGAACGACAAAACGTCCTCTGGCCGGATCGAATGACCGCGAACCACAGCGTTGAACGTCAGCATCGCCTTGTGCGCCGTTCTCGCCCATGCCTGAGCCTTTAGGTTCAGATACTCGTTCCGGTTCGTCGGGCTGTTGTCGTTCTGCTCGTCGCTCGGCTCGTCCGGGTCCATGACAGCGCCGCCGGCATGAAACGCGAAGTGCTCAACCGATGCACCATTCGCCTCGTTTTGCTCATCGACATATCCGCCGACAAAAGCGCCAACTCCGATCGTGTCGTATGAAATCGTCGCACCAAGGATGCGGGCCTTGCCCCAAACCTTCTTTGCGTTTTGGACCAGTTCATCCTTGTCAGATGACCAGTCCTCGACATTCTGAAACACGCCCTTAATCTTGTCAGCCGTGGCGCACTTGTCTTCTCCGTCATCAGCCGGGTCAAAGCCTATGACGTTGCGACCCTCAAGTGTCAATCCAAGAGCCTTGTCAGCGTCAATGCAAGCATCAAGCCAGCGGCGCTTGAAGATCGAATATTCGCTATCCCCAAGCGGAACGCCGCCGTAGATATGTTCGAACGTCTCCGGGTCACGTACCTGCATCGCTGCGATATCGCGCAATGCCTTCTCGCTCAGGAACGGATTTTCATCGTAATTGATCTGATGCACCACGCAATGCGGTGGCGTGTTGATGACGAAATTCTTCCAGACGTAATCCGTTACGAACTTCGGGTTGAACAGCAGGATAGAAAGGCTATCTTCCTTTCGGATCGTCGGGGCGATAACTGTCCACTGTTCCTCAGTGAGCTTTTCCGCCTCCTCTACCCAAAGGATATCGATATCGGACGTTCCCTTGATTTCCTCAAGGTTGCGCTCGATACCGTAGAACACGAACTCCGACCCGGTGCGAAGATGAATGATCGTCGTCTTCTGGACGTCGTACTCAGCCTCAAGCTCAAGATGAGCAATGGCCCACTTCAATTCGGTGTAGACCGACTCCTGAATTTTGTTCTGGAACCGCCTGATGCAGAGAACCCGCATCCGAACCGGAACGTGGTTGACCAGCCTGATTAGCTGGCAAGCCGTGTCCCTTGTCTTCGAGCTTGATCGACCGCCATGCAGGACAGCAATATCAACTCCCGGCTCAAATGCACTTTCCCAAAACTCGAACAGTGCGGGATTCGTGAGATAGGTGCTACCCTCTAACCCTTCTCGCTGCGCAGCACTTCCCGCCATGATCTCTCTTCGGTCTGTATCGGACCACCGTCCTTACCCGTGTGTTCAAGAGCCTGTGGCGGCTTGCCGTAGCCCCGATCAAGGATCGCGTTTGCCGCGCTCACTCGTGCCGCCGCCGGGGCCTCGTCATCGTTGGCAATGTTGACCAGCGTGTTCAGCGCTTTCTCCGCATGGTCCTTCGCCATGTCGATCAGTTCGCGCTTTGCCTTGCCGACCTTGCCCGGTTTGCGCCCAGCGCCAGAGCGGGCACCGCCATGTTGCGCCATCTTGATTTCCTCAATTGTTTTTCAAGCTTCCCGAATTATCGTGCTACGGAAATTGAATTACCGTGTTACGCTAAATGCAGCACCATCGGAGACAGCAATGGCCATCAGGTTCGACCAAGGCAGCGAGTCGAAGAAGCCGACGACGTCGGCCAAGCCGACACCATCAAAAAAGACCGATATCGGTATGTCGAGATCGAAGCGCGGAAGACCAAAGACCGGCAACGCCAAGGTTCTCGTGTCTCTCCGCCTGGATGCCGATGTTGTCGAGGCCTACAAGGCTACCGGCAAAGGTTGGCGATCTCGGATCAACGATGATCTCAGGAATGCAAAAGGCCTCCCCGGTTAGAGGGAGGCCGACCCTGTCCAGGGCGTTTTCACCGGCGCTGCAGCGTTACCTCGCGATCGAGATGCCTCAATCCCTTGGAACCGGTGATGGAGCACGGGAGAGCGTAGCGAAAGCGCCAAGAACGATCTGGAAGTCCTTGTCGCTCACTCTCCCGATCTGTTTTCCGTCGCTATGAAGCGCCAGAGGAATTTGGTGGACCCGACCGGCTGCGTTACCGGTATCTCCGCCCCTTTCGGCTACGTCAGCTTTTACGCTTTAAGCTACAGGCCCATATTGGTTGCAGTGGCCGGATTTGAACCGGCGATCGCTCCGTTATGAGCGGAGAGCCTTAACCGGGCTTGGCTACACTGCGTTGATAACGATCATCCGCACTACCTGCCGACACAGAGCGCCTGTCGGTGCGCACCTCATGCGAATGATCAGCTCTTTGCCCTTTCAGGCTATTGAATTGGCCCGATGCTTGCGACACCGGGCCTTGACCTGCCAGCGTCTTTCGGGGGACTCGTTGTGCCGATCCGAAAGCGAAGGCAGAATTGAATTGGCGGGCCGGGCGCTACTCCGGCGAGGCTTGGCTGGCTTCGAACCAGCATCATACACGTCACAGCAAAACAGCTTCGAAACCTGCTTCGCCTATCGTGAACGGCTCTGCTACCACATATTGCCGTCCTGTCACGTCTGACTGCGCTTCTGCTTCAGCGCCGCCGCCAAACTGAGCGAAGCGGGAATTCCCGCTTCGGAATGAATTGGCAGCCCTGTCGGTTCAGGGAGGGTTCATCGGCTGCTACCCAAAAAGGGTCTCTGGTGCGCCAATCCGCTCTCGCGTCTGAGGTCAATCCTCAACCTGACCCGTGTTCACCTTACTGGAGCAAGAAGCTCCTCCGCCAAACTCTTTGAGGCTATCGCCTCGAAACTGCCAGGCAGTGGTAACGGGATGCCTGAACCCGTTCTATTACCCTCAGAATGAGCATCACCCTTAAATCAGCCGGTTGTGACTCCGACGCGCCGTGACCGCGCATCCACCGCTTCCAGTTTATAGCGCCTGCCCCGGTGGATCTGGCGTCGCTCTCTCGTTGCCCATTCGGGCGAAATTTGCGATGTTTAGCTTCGACTTCACCGCCAACTTAATGGCTCCATCTCAACCGAGGCTTAAGGGCTCTAACCCACGCGCTTCCTCGTTCTTATGGCGTTGCGCCGTATGCATCCGACGACTTCGAAGGTCAAATTCACCAGCCTTCGCACTGGCCCGGACATAAAGCATGAAAGCTGCCGGAAACTCTTGGGGGTGATTTGCCCTCTTGCGAACGCACTTCGGCCAATACCATTGATCGCATTTAATTCGATCCGTCACCCAATGTCAACACCCCTTTCGAGATTATCATAGCCAAAGTTTCGCGCCAGTCCGTTCGCCACAAGTCGAAGCACTCCGACCAGATGAGGCATCTCGATATCCCGGAAAACCATCCACTCAATGACCTTGAAGCCGTTCGAGAATCCGCCCTCTCTCATGACGGCCCGAACAGCCGCGTTGGCCTCGTCATACCGCTTTCGGAGAGCCTTCATTGATTGCTCCTCGTCTTCCTCGCTCATCTCAATTACAGGTCCGGCAGATGAGGAACACAGGCTGTCAGGAGCGCCGATTCTCCGCTTGTATGCCGTCGCCAATCGATGATACTCCCGCAGAGCCTCGTACTGGCGATACATGATTTCTCCGCGCTGCTCCATCCGGCCTATGACGCTGTTTGCCTCTTGCTTTGAGGCTGCATGCTTGGAAAGGCCGAACAGCCGCATACGAGCCTCTACAGCCACCTTGCGAGGGTCTTCCTTGGCGCGGGATAGCTGGCCGCTGTCCGTGCGCGGGCCTTCCTTGCGCGGCCTTCCCCGCTTCCGCTTCACTTCCAGCTTTGCCGCCTTGCTGTATGCTTTCATGCCGCCGTCCTTTGCCGTCTATTCCGCCTTGAGTGTTGCCGTCATACTCTGGACCGCCTCTATTCTGGAACCAATCCATCGCATCATCCTGACTTCCATGCTGTTTCCCAACGCCTTCCAGCGTGGCCCGTCAGGGCAGTCTTGTGATGGCTTTCCTCGCCAACGTATCGCTGTGTAGTGGTCTGGGAACCCCATAGCTCTCTCCCATTCAAGCGGCGTACTCAAACGAGCGCCGTACTCATCCAATATGCATGGCGTTCTGTCATCGAGAGCCATTCCCCCTCTTGCAGTGAGAACAGGGGCGGTCGACGCGACCTTTTCGCTATTCCTTGTAGTGCCTTCTGGCTCAAGTAGTACCGCTGCGGCACGTCTCCAGTCGCTACGATTTCCGACCACGACAAGGCGTTTCCTCGGCTGGTCGGACAGTCCAAAGCAGCGCCCGTCAATAACGCGCCAGGAACAAAAATACCCTGCGTCCCCAAGCTCGGAGAGGAACCGCAGAAACCCACCGGAATGCCGTGCCGATAGGGTATTGGGGACATTTTCCCAAACAACCCACTCAGGCTCATATCTACCGGCAATTCCGGCAAAGTCGAAGGCAAGTCCAGAACGCGCGCCATCCATTCCGTCACCGGCTCGCTTGGCTCCGGCAGCATATCCGATGCTGTTGTCCTGACACGGGGTTCCTCCAACGAGAACATCGATAACATGATCTGGCCACTCCTCGTATTCTGTCATGTCGCCAAGGTTTGGCGTTTCCGGGTAGTGATGTCGAAGGACGGCGCTTGGGAACGGATCAATCTCGGAGAAAAATTCTGGCCTCCAGCCGATTGAGCCCCACGCCACACTCGCCGCCTCTATTCCGCTGCATACGCTTCCGTAGATCATCCCGCCACCTGTGGCACGTATTCGCCGCGATCAATCAGACCGGCGATAAACAAACTCAAGTCAGCACCAACGCGATCCGCCTCCGCCTGAAGCCCGCCACACTTGATCAGGTCTCTGATCTTCCGGTATCCGTGGAGCACTGTCGTATGGTCCTTGTTCATCATCCGCCCGATCTCGGGAAACGATTTACCGTAGAACTCCTTAAGCTCGAAAAACGCGATCTGGCGCACGAGGGTCATTGCCTTGAAGCGCCTGTTGCCGACCAAATCGGCATATTCGAAACCCGACTGAATAGCCCGCGCATATATCGTCAGCTTTGCGCGTGAACCGAAGTACTTGCGCCACTCTACCATGTGCCAGTCTTGCTGCACATTTGACGGCTTGCGAGCCTCGACCGCCACAGGTTTTTCCACAACCTGTTCAATCATTGCGGGTTTCACAACACGCGGATTCCATATCCGTGCTTTCCGCTCGATCGTGTTGCGTCTGTTCGTCGCGAGATAGTCGATTGCTTCTGCTGCGTTCATGACTTTTCCTTTCCGCTGAGCGCATCGCGCCGAATTAGAGCGACCTTCCATCCTTTTGGCGGCGGCCACGGAACGCCCCAACTCGCGAGCGTCTCTTTGCTCCAACCGCCGCTCTTCGTTTTTGCAGCCTCAATCATCTTTTCTGTATCGTTCATCTGTCTCTCTCATTGTTTGGCATAGGATGCTCGGGCTCTGTTGGGCACACTTCGCCCGTCGTCGGGACGAAGTGCTGCTTGGCATGAGGACCTCATGGGACTGCCGTCGCAAACCATCGGAAAGGATGCGCCATTATCGCGCTGGATTGGGGTCAGGCTGTCAATCCATGTCCTTCGCTTCGCTCCCTTTCGGGACCTGGCGGCACCTTCCACACGATCCGATGGCGACGTGTGGTGGCCGCACATCAATCGTGTGCGTCCTGTGCGGGTAATGGGCTTGTCGCGTCCCCTGCCGGGGTTTCCGGTCCCGTCATGTTCCGGGATGCGGGCCACTGCCTGTGGCGTATCAGAGCGACTATGTTGACCGTTTAGGGCCGTATCAGTTCGTTACCACCCGAACCTTTCACCCCGAACATCCGCAACATCCATTGCGGAAATCGACCCCACCAAGCGAGTGCCCTTCGCAAAGGCGGGCAACCCAAAACTAAGGAGGCGCTAGCCCCCTTAGCTTCAGCGCGACAGCCCGAACGCCTTCGCTCAGGTACATGTCGTCAAAGTCTCCGCGCTCCGGCGGCATCACCCAACGGCACCCGCTCTTGCGTGACCAGTACTCGCCAGTGCCGAGACCGCCGAAGGCCTCGACAGGCTTATCGTTGTCGGTCGCAATGACAGCGCCACGGATGGAGCCGGCAACCTTTGCCGCATTGGAAGCAGAGAACGCGGATAGAACCGTCGCAGAGCGCCCGAGGAGGCTCAGAGCGGCCCTTACGGCCAATGCGGTAGCAATCCCCTCGCACACCCACGTTTCGCGTCCTGTGGCTATCCTGTGGAATGCGCCGTCCATCTTTCCGTGAAGCGCGTTCTTCTTGTCGCCGTCGATTGTGATTGCCTGGAACGTCGTCACGATCTTGCCGACGCGGCCCGGAACGATCAGCAAAGGGGCATCGCTCTTTGGCAGATATTTCAGCATCGCCCGGCCTACGTCAGTGTCAGGGATGACCCCGGCCACGTCATGCAACACAAGCCCAAGCTCATTCGGAAAGCCCTTGCGCTCAAGATATGGATGCGTTTCGGCCTCGCATGAGCGAACAACCTTGAGGCAGATTTCCTCTACTTCTCGCTGTCGCTCGGCGGCGCGGCGCTCGGCCTCGTAGTCGCGCTGTCTCGGCGGCGGGGCGACATACTCACCAGCACCCCTGATGCTGAAATACTGCTCCTGCATCGTCTGCCAGTTCTTCGCGATCCCGGCGACACCATCGCCAAAGATCAGAACCGAAGCGTCCTGCTTGCCGTTCTTCGCAAGCGTGTCTGTTCGGTTCCATTGCCCATACCGCAGAGATTTCGGGGGCTTGATGCCGATCGACCGGCATGCATCATTCATGGCGTCCTGAATGTTCATGCTGCTCTCCGACTATTCTTGCGGAAACGCTTCACTTCCCGTTCAGCCAAGGAATATGCGCCCGCATCCGGCAGGGTCGCCTTCATGTCGAACCAGCCAAAGGGCGGCTTCTCGGTTGGAAAGATACCCTTCCATATCGCATAT
Organism: Martelella limonii; assembly: GCF_013344475.1. Lineage (GTDB taxonomy): Bacteria > Pseudomonadota > Alphaproteobacteria > Rhizobiales > Rhizobiaceae > Martelella > Martelella limonii. The sequence continues at coordinate 33,850 of NZ_JABUOU010000014.1, forward strand.
GCCTGCTTGCGCGACTTTTCGCAGTCACCGTCACGGCAATGCTCGATCGCATAGCAAAGGGCTGCGTTATAAACCGCCTTCGGGTCCTTTAGGCACGCGGCGCGCAGTCCGGGCCGCGCTTCCATTGCCAAGGCTTGCGCGTTGAACTCATAGAGCTCCCCGTCGACCGCATGAATGCCAGATCGCGCTGGCTTCTCCCAGCCGCAGCATGTGCAAACGAGACCGCGCAATGCGCCGCTGCACTCCGGGCAAACCACCTTTTCACGTGTTTGCTCGCTGCGCTCCCTCGGCTTCTTGTCATGCTTCTCAGCTTTCGAAAGCTCACCGACTCCATTTTCCCAGACGTCATAGAGATCGAGGGCGAACCGCTCAAAATTGCCGGAATGGCAGATCCACAAAGCAAGGTCTTTGTCCGGGTGCGTCCGCATAAGGCGGCCGACTTCCTGCATGTGGCTGGAGAGGCTTTTGCGGTAAGGCTTGCAGGAAATCCCGATACGGCAATCGGCTACATCGAAACCCTTTGTGAGCACCCCGCACGAGACCAGGCCATGTATTATGCTGTCGGGACGTCGGAACTCCCCGATCTTGGCCGCGCGCTCATCGTCCGAGCGGTCCATGTAGCTGATTTGCTGAAAATTGTAGCCAGCCGCCGCGAAGGCCGCGCAAAGCTCACGCCCGTGCTCGACCGTGGGCGAAAACACTATAGTCTTGGCCGGACCACCAAAGAACTCGTGGGTTTTCGATATCCATTCCTTGACGACATCGCCAACAATCCGAATGCCTGCGGATGCCGCGCTTTCGTCCGAGAACTCGCCAAAGCTGTTGCGGCCATATTCCGAATCCTCCGGGCTTTTGGCGACAAAAACTTTCGGCTCGATCAGATAACCCTCATTGATAAGCTGTCGCGCCGTCACGGTATCGACAATGCCGTCCCAATGATCGGCCATCCCGGCGGAAAATGGCGTTGCGGTCAGCCCAACGCAAACCGCATCCGGGTTTTCCTCCATGAACTTCAATGTCGATTTGTGTTGCGCGTGCGCCTCATCGACAACAATAAGCTTGGGCGGACGGGGGAGCATCCGGCGCGCAAGGGTCTGCGCCGAACACACCTGAATGTTCTCGAACGGCGACCAGCGATCATTGATGCCCTGCACAATCCCGTGACCGATCCCGTACCGGTCGAAGACATCGCTCGTCTGGTTTACCAGCGTGATCCGGTCAACGATGAATGCCGAATAGCTGCCCTTGTTGTCTGCTTCCTTGAGAAGCTTCGACGCGCAAACCGTCTTCCCGAACGCCGTTGCCCCGCAAAGGATAACGCGGCGCTTGCCTTCCCTGATTTTATCGCGAAGGGCATCAATCGCAGCCGACTGATAGGGGCGCAAGACAATCTCTTGTGATTCAGGTTGAAAAAGGTTCATGACGCTTGCTCCTTCTTCATCTTATTCAGCTGCCAAGTCGCCTTTCGAGCATCCTCAAGTGCATTCTGCTTCTCGAACTTCATCCCCTGAAGCTGTTTCGTCAGCCGCGAGATAACAGCGCCCTGATTGCTCGATGACAGATCGCGGTTTGCGCATTTCAATTCCTCATTTTCGCGCTTCAGCTTTGCAATCGCGGCGCGGTACTCTGCATTCTCCTCACGCAGCCCGATCACCTCATCCTCAAGTCCCTCGCGCGTCAGCCCGCGAAGCTCTTTGCGCTCGTCCGCATAAGGATCGTCAGGGGGCGTATCGGCGACTGCTGCGGTCTTCGGCTTCTCTGGCGCCTCAAGGTCCGCCTTCACCTTCGCGGCTTGCTCCTCGGCTGGAACCTTCTTGAGCGCGTCCAGGTATGAGCCTTTGTCCAGCTTCGTCCCGCGAACCGCCTCGATCGCTTCCGGCGCGATCTTCTCGCCGCGCTCTGCGTTACGCTGAACAACGCGTTCTGACTGGCCTGTTCTCGCGGCAGTGTCGGCGGTGAAGCGGTCGGCTTTGGCAGAGTCGCCAAGTTGGCGACTCTGGTCATGCCCTCCGCCAATTGCACCGTGGGCCGTCTCTGGATGCAGCGCCTCGTAAGCCGCCTTGCGCTTTGCCGTGAATGTCGCCCGCTCTGCCGGCGTGAGCGTTGGCGCGCAAAGGTTCTCGTCGCACTCAGCAATGATGCGGCGCTGATCATCAAGATCGACCACGAAGGCCGCTATCTGCTCCATACCAAGCGAGCGGCAAGCCTCAAGACGATGCAGTCCGGCAATGAGCTTGTAGCTGTAGCTTTCAGGCGCGACCGTGATAGGGTTCAAAAGCCCAACTTCACGAATGCTCTCAGCAAGCGCGGACACCTGCCGCGCGTCCGACTCGCGGATACGATCGGATGCACTGACGCCGTGAATAGGAATGTTCTGAAATGTGCCGTCCATCGGTTGCCGTCCTTTGTGCCTTCAGTCTGCCGTCTGCTTCTGTCTCAGCTTCTCGATCAGTTCCGCCGCGAACTCACCTGCGCTTTTCCATTCGTCGTCTTCGTCGCTCATTCCACCACCTCAATCTCTACCGTGCATTCCGGACCTTCAGTCATGCGCTGATCTCCTGAATTTCGATCCCGTGAACAGCCCGCATGAGCTTTTTCTTGATCTCGTAATCTTTGGTTCGTACGCCCTTCACGTCTTCAACGACCGTTCTCTTTTCCCGGCAATCGAAATAAACGAAATCGGCCTTGTAGGCGCACACATGTTCGCCGTTTACGTCCAGCCTGTAGCTTACCTGGCGCTGTAGCTCGACAATCTCTCCGGCCTTCTGAAGCGTCTTGAGATCGTTATAACGATTGCCCTCTGCCGTGCTGTCGAAGCGGATGCCGTCAATCACCACCGGCTTGTTGCGGTACTTGTTCTGCTTGGCAGGCTTCAGGTGTTCGCGGGCTTCCGCTGCTGTCATTCGTTCGGTCATTTCCCGCGCCTCCATCTTGCCCACCTAAGCCTGATCCTCTCCCAAAACCTGCGCACCAGACTTTTCGTCAGTCTTTTCATTGCTTAGCTCCCGGCGCTCCGCAGCCATGCGGTCCGCTTCTCGTTCGTTTGCTTCACATGCCTTGATGTACGTTTCCCGGAGTGCCTTATAAACGCTTCCGGCAACGTCTCTCATCTCACCGGCCTTGTATGTCAGCCGGTAAATATAGCTCTCCGAAACGCCCGTGCGCTTCGCCAGTCGGTAGCGAGCCAGGTATTCCTTATCGCCCCGACCTCGGTACTCGTTCTTCAACAGAAAGTCGGTCCACTTGACCGCTTCATCTAACGCCGTGTCACTCATGTCTTCCTCGGAAAAAACCTTTCCGTAATCGGAAACTTTATTGTCGGACATTCCAGCCTCACCGTGGTTCATTACTCCTCGTCCAAAGGGGCTTTTGATGAACCACACAAAGCCAAAAACTGATTGCATTGACCGGGAAAGATTGCCGTCCTTACCGGTCATTGCCGCGCCAGAGAGTTTAGAAACCGCCGTCCCTCTCGGCTCTCTGGCGCTTCAAATTGTTGAGCGTTGTCGCTCTGAAAAAGGTGGCGTCCCGGCCAACGGAGGGAGAGGAAAACCGGGACGCCTATGGGCACTGAGGGAGAAGTCAGCAGCCCAATGCTTTGCGGAGAGCAGCTAGATTGCGGCGCTCAATCATCGCTTCATATTTCTTGTCGGAGGTCTTGACGTCCTTGCTAACGCTGATCTTGCGCTTGGGAGCAGTCATTGCTTCAGAGGCCATTGAACCACACCAGAAATGCAGCGCCACCAAGGACGGTGAATATCAGGGCCAAAGCCGCCATCGCGAACGAAGGCGCTTCGTCATTGGGGTAATAGGTGTGATCGTCGTCTTCGCCGTAGCGATCCCAATCTGTCGTTCCGAAATCGTCCTTCATGCCGCCCTCACCTTGATCGTTGTCAGGCCCTGTGCGGCCCGAATGTCGTCAACAAGATCCAGAACTTTCGTCCAGTGCATGTTCTTGCTCCACTTCCGCGATCCGGGCTTCTTGATCTGACACCGGCCCACGCTCTGCCGAAGGCAGTAGCCGTGCCGCTCCAGAAAGGATTGGATCGCGTGGTAATCCGTAGAAAAGCCTTCTTCGAATTGGCGGGGTGTCATACCGAAACCTCCACGAGGTCGGGATGAACCGGCACATCGTACGGCATCCAGGCAATCGGCTCCTCGCCGGTCGCAAGTCCTCCCCATCGGCCATTCTCAAGCCGGTAGCTCGGGAAGACCTTTTCGCATTTCGTCGCGATCCAGACCTTTTCCGGCACGAAGTCCCGGCGCTCTCGCGTCTCTCCGGTGTTCGTCTTGTAGGTGGAGACGGAATGATGTCCTTGAGGCGCTGCGGATATGTCGAAGTTCCAGCCGGTCATGCTGCGCTCTCATTCTTCGGAAGAAGCTCCGCAACAGAAACGACGCCATCGGTGGCGGCGCTGATCCTCTCGAGAAGCCGAACCGTATGGTTCTGGCTTCCATCAATGACCCGGTAGACCGTCATGCGGCTGCATCCGGCCTTGGCCGCGATGCTGGCGATCGAGTTTCCCGTGTCTTCCACGTATTTGTGCAAAGGATGCTGTTTCATGATCACGACTGTAACGCTGAACGTTACTGCACGCAAGTGTTTTTTGTAACGTTGTGCGTTACCACACGTCACACAGTTGGTGATATGACTTTCGCCATGGAAAAAAAGCAGCTTGGCCGGCACTACCTTAAGGAATGGCGAGAGTACCGTGGGCTCTCGTTGAGGAAGCTTGCCGACCGCATGGAAGCGCAGCCGGGCGTCCCCATCACGTCTTTTGCGAACCTGGGCCGCATCGAGAAGATGCAGCAGCAATACAGCCAAGAAATTATGGAGGCGGCGGCGGTCGCGCTTCAGTGCACCGTCGCGGATTTGCTCACGGTAAATCCTGCGGTCGAAAGCGAAGTCGTGGAATTGAAAGACATGGTGCGCGGGAAAGACATCGACACCATCAAGGCCATTCTCTCAGCACTGCCGACGAAAGAGAGCGGCGCGGCTTAGGCAATACGCTATCTAAATGATGGTCCTGAGGAGGAGCATCAAACCCTGCGCCGTCTTCCAGCGCCAAGCATCCGAGAAGTCCATATCGCCCAAGAGCTCGGTTTGTTTTCGCAGCCGCTACTGCGCTGTGAGGTGGCTCCTCCCGCTGGTCAGGCGGTGCAATCGGATTTATGCCAGTGTCCCGGATTTCTCCGGGCTCCTCGAAAGGTGCTCTTGGTTATCCCGTGGTTTGCAAAACAATTGATCGGGCGGGCCATCAACCCCGTGTGACTTCGCCCGGTGAGCCTGGCACCGGTACCGCTCGAATTTCATGAGCCGGGCTGATCGGTAGGCGCGGGAGAAATCCATGAAAAACCGCGTCTGTTCGCGATCGAGACACAAAATATTGGCGGGAACCTCCGAGCGGACCCAATATTTTGCGAATTTCTCGCCTTCAGACGCCATTTTTTATTTCTCAAATCAGCACAATGTGCTAAGGGAAATCATCACAATTTTTGGCGTCTAAAGCCCCGGTCGGATCACCCCGCCGGGGTTTTTCTTTTGCCTTGATAATCCAGCCCCTTACCCCCCGTCAATAAAATTGTCTCGCCATGCGTTACGATTTTTCTTGACCGCAGTAACGTGTCGCGTTACATTCCTCTCATCAACCCCGCACCGAATGAGCCCGCCAAGGCGAAGACGCGAAACGGAGCGGATAACGAGAGGAATGAGAGAGATGACCACGCAAGAATACCATGATCTTCAGAAGAGCGGCAAACAGGCGGAAGCTCGCGTTGGCAGCATTCTGCGCGGCGGCTTTGTCCTCAACGAAGAATTCTTCTTCGTGAGTTCCAGACGGGAACGCGTTCCGTTGGCATCGGTCCGTGACCTGCGTTTCGCTCCCTACACCTGATCACTTGCGGCATGCCGCCCACCACAGCGGCATATCGAAAGTGATGAACAAGAGAGGACGAAGCAATGTTTGGATCACCGAAAGATCGTCGCATTGAGATGAAGCCGCCAGCGGGCGCAATCCTGTATCGGCAGGAAATCCGCGACCTCGTAATTGAGGCTCGCAAGGGAAAGAAGGCTATCCGCGTCTATACCGTCACACAGGGCGGGCGGCTGGACTGTTTTTATATCTACTCCCGTTCGCGGCTTCATAAGCCCGAGGACGCTGGACTGAGCTTCACCTCAGAGAACGACCCGGGACAATGGTTTGTTGATGTGATCGACGATCATGCGTGCATCGGACGCAAGAAGACCAACGACCGATGGTTCAAAACCAAGGAGATCCTTGGCTCCTACAACATCGAATCGTTCGGCGGCAACTGCCACTACGCATTCACGTCGAAGTTGGCCGCTCAGGCATATTCCAATGAACTGAAACACGACGCCACGTACCAGCAATACGTCAAGGACTGGCACGCTCACTGCGACAAGCTTTTCGCCCGCATGTGGTGATCAGCGTAACCGGAGGACTGACCAATGGCAGACCGTACCAAATTCATCGAAGCGCATGAGACCCTGCTTCTGGAAGACCAGATCGCCGGCGCACCCCGGTTCATTGCGGAGAGCGATTGCTACGGCACGACCTATGCGACCGCAGCCGATGCGATCCAGGGCGCTGAATTCGTCCGTGCCTTCCGCCTCGATCGCGAGACGATGACGCTGGAAGACATCACCGAGGAATGCGCCAAGGCGTTCATGGCGACCTTTGACGGCGATCCCGATGACGACCGTCTGCCCGATTTCGTCAAGAACTCGGAAGCGCTGGAAGCCTACGCGGAAGACTATCGTATCGAGAAGGGTTTCAGCCCCGTCCGAGCCTACAGCACGCTCTACACCACGGGGGCCGGTCATGTCGTTGGGTAAGATCATCTCGGGTCCGTGGGCCGTCGAAAGCCCCATGGGCGCGGATAACGGACTGTGGATCGTGCAGGCAGGATTGCCGACCTACGAATGGGACGACATCGCGATCGTCATGAATTCAGACCCGAGCGAAGTGCACGGCAGGAACTTCATCACGAAGAAGATGCAGCGCACACACGCGAACCTGATCGCCGCAGCGCCGGAGATGTACGAGGCGCTTCAGAACGCGGTCATCACGCTCGAGCAGGTTTGCGAAGGCCAGCACGAAGACAACGTGTGCTGCCATCATCTGAGAGATGCCCGAGCGGCACTCGCAAAGGCAGAAGGGAAAACATCATGACCCGTATCGCACTTGAAGACCTTGCCTCGGAAATCAGCCGCATCGAAGGCGACCGGGCCACGCTGCACAAGGTCAAGGACGTGCTTCGCGCCGCTGGCATCAAGCCTCGGCACGTTGATCAGGCCATCGTCGGCGACATTCAAGTCAGCGCCTTTCAGAGCGGCGCAACCTACGCCTACCGCATCACCAAGACACCGATAACCGACCTGCCGACGATCCAGGCAGAGACCGCCGCAGACAGAGCGGCTTGAGAGGATAGAGCAATGAACCGCGAAGGCATAAAAAACCTTGACGACGTTCGCGCCGCTGTCGGCTTTGTGCGCCAGGAAGAAATTAACGCATTGGTAGCCCAACAGCAGGCAGACGCCCGCAGGATCGCCAATAGCGCCCGCGCCATCCTCGCCAAGATCGAAGGAACAGGAGAATGAGTAATACGGAAATAAAGCCGTGCCCTCATTGCGGCAGCACCAGGACCACAATTCACGGCACCAAGTTTGATGCGAATAGCAGAGCGATCGGCGCTGAGGCAATTTGCAAGGACTGCAGAGCACGCGGGCCGAACCTCACTGATGATGAAAAGGCTTTCGATCTCGCACGCGTCGCATGGAACACCCGCGCCCCTCAGAGCGCAGAGGGCCAGGTGAAGGTGAAGCCGCTCAAATGGGATGGCCTTGAGACATCATCCGTGGTTGGCGCTTACAGCGTTCAAGGGCTTATGAGCAAATGGGAACCGCTTCATAACGGTCACTATATGCTTGCGAAAAAGTATGGCCACGTGGATGCATTTGACACTCCGGATGAAGCCAAGGATTACATCAAGGCCGACTACGAACGCCGCCTCCTTTCCGCCCTCGAACCGGCAGACACCGGGGCGACCCGAAAGCTTCCGCCGAAAGGCAGAGATGAAACGCTTATCGCTATGATGGGCATTCTCGGCGAACGGTATCGGCAGATTTACAGCGAGGGATGGACGCCGGAGCATGATCGGCAGTGGTCACAAGGTGAACTTGCCGTTGCAGGCGCAGCTTACGCCCTGAACACGGCGGACGATACCGACGGACCGCACCCTCGCATGATCAGCACCGAAATATGGCCGTTCGCGGATGAATGGTGGAAGCCGACCAGTCGTCGGTGCGACCTCGTGAAGGCCGGAGCCCTCATCCTCGCAGAAATCGAGCGCCTTGACCGCGCAGAGAAAGGCGGTGACGCATGATCACCATCCACAAATTCAACCGGACGGCGCGAGACACACAAGAGCGGTTCTGGTCCGGCTACTTCATTGCTCTGGTTACGGCGGTTCCTATCGCTTTCCTAGCCGGCGCTTTGGTGGAGCGTTTCGGATGACCATCAAGACCCCCATCACCGTCGAAGGCGAAGGCCCAATATGGGCTCTGGTCGATGCCGATGGCGTATCGATCGGCGAAATCTACAAACACGATGATGCCGAGGAACTGGCGACTGCGAAGAACATAGTGGACCCGCCACGGCTCAAGCCCCGCGAGGACGTGATTATACGGCGCGTCAGGGCTGGTTAACAAGAGGACGGACGATGACAAAGACGGCATACAACGACGCACTTGAATACGCGCTCGTCAATGCACGGCACTTGGCGATGGAATACGAGCAAGACGCGGAGGATGAGCGGAACGTGATCCGCCAGAACTACCTCAAAAGCGAGGCACAACGCATGCATGACAACGCGGGCTGGTACGAAGAAAGAATGAGGATGTTTGGCTATGACGTACCTGTATCTTGATATCGAAACTATCCCGACACAGGACGACGAGGTTAAGCGCGATATCGCGGCTAATATCCGTCCGCCTGCTTCGATGAAGAAAGAGGAAACCATTGCGAAATGGGAAGCGGAACAAAAGCCGGATGCGATCAAGGAGGCGATCGACAAGACGTCTTTTGACGGGGCTTATGGAAGCGTCTCCTGCATCGGCTTTGCGGTCGATGATAGTCCTGTGACTTCCATGTCTTTTCCCCTGAATGCGAGCGGTGAAAGGCTGCTTTTGGGCGGGTTTTATGATACTGTTTCTGATGCCCTGAACATGTCGTTTCCGGTTATTGTCGGCCATTACATCACCGGCTTTGACCTGCGATTTCTCTGGCAGAGAAGTATGGTTCTTGGCATCCGCGTCCCGGCATGGCTTCCGAGAGACCCGAAGCCGTGGGACGCGATGGTATTCGACACGATGACAGCCTGGGCCGGCGCGCGGGACACAATCGGACTGGACCGTCTTTGCAAGGCGTTCGGCGTCGGCGGCAAGGATGGCGTTGACGGAAGCATGGTCGCGGGAATGTTCGAGCGCGGCGAGCATGAGGCAATCGCAGAGTACTGCCGCGATGACGTTGAACGGGTTCGGTCAATCCACCGAAAGATGATGAAGGCATTGGGAGAAGCAGCATGACTGATAACAAAGCCATCTGGAATAGATTTGCTGACATCAACCCGAAATACACCAAACCGATCTCTGGCAAGGCATACAAGGGAACGTCTCCCAGCCCTCAGCATGTCATTGAATGCCTGACGGAGTTATTTGGTCCGGTGGGTCAAGGATTTGGATGGGAAGTCATTGCTGAAGGTTTTCAGCCTCTAGGGGATGAGGTTCTTCACTGGTGTCGCATCCGGTTTTGGCATACGAGCAGAGATAACACCTTCGAGGAGTACGGGCAGACAAAGGCACTGATGAAAACGAAAAGTGGCCTTATGTCCGATGAGGATGCACCTAAGAAAAGCCAGACTGATGCGATCGTTAAAGCTGCATCCCACCTTGGAATTGCGGCGAACATTTTCCTTGGACGATGGGATGATCAGAAGTACGTCGCAGATGTCCGGAAGTCATTTGAGGATACTGACGACGCGGCAAATTCATCAGTTAAGCCTTCCAGCGCATCAATGAAGAAACAGCTTGAGGAGATTGACGAAGACTTGGTCGACTGCGTCACCATCGCAGACGTGGACAAATGCGCTAAGGTTTGGGGCAACATCATGAAGCGCGACCAGTGGCCGAAAGATTTCATGGATTGCGTCCCTCCAAAATTCAAGCAGCGAAGAGACGCAATTCAGGCGGCAAGTGATGACGGCTTTCCCGGATCGAACGAAACAAACTACAGCGGAGTAGCGGCAGAATGAGCGGAACAGTCAACAAGGTAATTTTGGTCTCGAACCTCACGGCCGATCCTGAGGTAAGGCGCATGGCCAATGGCAACCCCGTCGTTAATATGCGGGTCGCCACGTCGGAAAGCTGGCGCGACAAGTCCACCGGGGAACGCAAGGAACGATCGGAGTTCCACCGCGTAGTTGTGTTTTCGGAAGGCCTCTGCAAGATCGCGGAACAGTACCTCCGCAAGGGCAGCAAGGTCTATCTGGAAGGGCAGATCGCCACGCGCAAATGGACCGACCAGAGCGGACAGGACAAGTTCTCAACTGAGATAGTCCTTCAGGGATTCAATGCAGTTCTGACGATGCTGGACGGTCGCAGCAACGAAGACGCCGGTCAGCAGCGTGAAGCGCCCCAGCGTGACTCCTCGGCTGGATACGACAAGAGAGATAGCTGGCGGAGGCCGATTGATGATCTCGACGGAGATACGATTCCGTTTTAATCGACAAGGGACGGCACCATGGCAGATACAACAGACATGATCTTTCAATGGGACGGCGAAACGATGCGCCCCATGAGCCGATACCACAACAAGGCCAATGCTGAATTCGTGGTCGGTGAACACTACAAGATGGAGGTGCAAGAGTACAGGTCGTGGGTTTCGCACAAGCATCAATTCGCATGGCTTCACGAGGCTTGGCTTTCGCTTCCAGAGCACATTGCGGAGAAGTTTGCAAATGAAGACGAGCTTCGCAAGTTCGCGCTGATCAAGGGCGGCTTCTGCGACAGCGCCACATTCGTTTGTTCCAGCAAGGCTGAGGCGCAACGGTTCGTTGCGTTCCTCAAGTCTGGCGACAGTGAATACCGCATTTACAAGGTCGATGGGCCGACAATCTACCGTTTTACTGCGCACTCACAATCCATGAGGGCGATGGGAAAGAGGCGGTTTCAGGAATCGAAGGACGCCGTTCTGAGCTATGTCGCGGAACTACTTGGCGTCGAGAAGCGGGAATTGGAGAGCGCGGCATGAACACCGCCATCCACACCAAGATAATGCAGAACGCCGGAAGCGGAAAGCCTTTCTGGTTCACGGATACAGGGCTGATGAATGCGATGGAAGCGGGCGGATGGCTTCGGCGATCGAAACAGTATCGCGGGCTGGTCGAGCTGACCGACAAGGCAGAGGAATATGCCGCGAAGGAAAAGCGGTGGGTGAAAGGGAGGGTGGCATGAACAGGAAAGTGGCGCTTCTGGAGCTTTTGAAGGTGATCGAAGGCGGGGAAGACATCCGCAGGATGATTGATCTCGCCGCATCTGTCTTCCCGCCGGAAAGCGGGGGAGGCCCTTGCACTTTTCACAAGGTACACCCGGCATTTCACGGATCACTTGACGCCGCCAAGGCGCTGCATGAGACGGTTTTGCCAGATAGGATTTGGATCATTAGCGCAAGAGACAGTAGCGCGTATGTGGCATCAATTCCATTTGGTGACGAGGAGAGCCATGAGATTGAAACGAAATGCGACGGCAACCCGGTCAGAGCGTGGCTGACCGCAATCCTCAAGGCCCTGATCGCGATGGAGGGCTACAAATGACCGACCTCCACACCACCGCCGCCAAGCACCCCCATGCAAGGCTAGGAACCTTCGAACGTCGCCGTGCTGAAAAGGAAAAGAGAGACGCCATGACAGCGCAGTTGCGGCGGGAGAACGAGCTTTGCATGAGAGAGTACCGCGCCAGAAAGAGACTTCGGTTCATTCGTTGGATATTCGGAAAGGATGCGTGATGGCAAGATCAGTGCCGGAATGGATAGCGAAGCACGATGACCAGAAGGTTCCGCCAAAGGTCCGCCAGCGCGTGTTCGACCGGCACGGCGGCATCTGTCATCTGACAGGCCGCAAGATCTGCCCCGGCGAGGCATGGGAGCTTGAACATGTCCATGCCCTAATACTCGGAGGCGAGCACCGCGAAAGCAACCTCGCGCCGGCGCTGAAGGAAGCCCACAAGCGCAAGACAGCAACCGAAATGAAGATCAAAGCCAAAATCGCCAGAACGCGACAGAAGCACATCGGCATCAAGAAGCCGTCACGCGGCTTCCGGAAGCCAAAGGGCGCTAAATTCGACTGGTCAAAGGGCCGGCATGTGATGGAAAGGGATTGAGCATGATTTCTGCCAATATGGAAATCCTGGTGCTGCTTTCTTCAGGCGAGCGCCTCTATGGCATTCAGATGGTGAAACGGTCGAGTATCCTCAAGAGAGGATCAGTCTACGTGCATCTGGCAAGACTGGAAGCCACAGGCCTTGTTTCGTCTGAGGAGGAGCAGGAGGAGACGATCGAAGGTTTCCCGCGCCGAATATATTCAATCACTGACAAGGGCCGGGCGGCATGCCGGGCTGCAACCGAGGCCGCTACGGCGGTCATTATGCAGGGAGTGACGGGATGAATTGGCCTGAAGCGATAGTGACAAGCTGCGTCTTTATTTCAATTGCCGCCGTGATCTGCGTCGGCCTATGGAGTGAGAAGCGATGACCTACACACCTGAAGACCTGCGCAGTTTTGCCGACGCATGCGACGGTGAAGGCGTTGCCGCCATGCTACGGGCCGGAGCCGATGCAATGGAGCGGGAGAAGCAGGCCCGCAATCAGGCGCTTGAGGAAGCGGCAAAACATTGCGACGACGAAATGCGCAGGTACGAAGACGCCATGGACAAGCAAAAGCACAGCGATGGGATACTGAGGTTTTCCGGCCTTGCCGACGCTGCCGAGAGACTTGCCTCCGCCATCCGCGCACTGAAGGAGAAGACAGAATGAGCGTAAAGGAAAGCATTCCAGTTGAGCGGCCATGCGGAAAGTGCGGAAAGGTATTCACGCCCGCAATTTTGACGTGGCCCGACCCAACGCGCGATAAGTGCGAAGCCTGCACAGACGAATTCATACGGAGCATGCTCGTCAAGACGGATGCGGCGGATAAGGAGAACGGCAATGACTGACATCGTGGAAAGGCTTCGAGGGTATGGCGACGATCCGCAAGACGTCTCGCTTGGTGAAATCGCAGAGTGGTCACACAAGGCAGCAGACGAGATCGAACGCCTGCGCGCCGAGCTTGCCGGGCTGAAGGAGCAGGAGCCTGTTGGAAGGCAGCACCGTTTTCGTGATCCTGATGGGCCGTGGTCTGACTGGATCAATGGCCTCCTACCTTCACGCGCATTCGACGGCGTAATTGAGTTTGAGCAGCGCCACATCTACGCCGCCCCTGTCCCTGCCGTGGATGAAAAGTGGAGGCCAATCGAGACGGCCCCATACAAAACCGTCGTGCGGGTGAAGGTAGGCAACAGTATGACATTCGAAGCCCGGCTTATGCCTGATGCGTCACTGAATTCAGGTGGAAAATCCTGCGATCAGTGGCAAGCCGTGCATGAAGGAGAACACCCGGAAGACTGGTCTGATGGTGCATGCTGGGAAAGCAACGCTGACGAAATGCCATCATCTCAGCCGACAGCTTGGAGGCCAATTGCCTCTCGCGGAGGAAACACAGAACCAGACGCCGCCTATTTTATCGATGCGACCGGCTGCGAGCACATGTCCCGTGACGTGGCGAACATTGAACGGATCAACGCTGATACCTTCGGCGGGAAATATCAGATCACATATCTGTTTGCCTCTCACGACAGCAACACAAACCCTGTGGAGCAGGGAACGGGGGAAGGGAAGCCATCATGATGCGCTGGCTGCTACGTAGGCTCTTTGGGGCCAAGGCGTCGGCATCAAGGCTACAATGGACATTCCAAAATGATCTGTTTTGGCCGGACGGGTCATTACGGCAAGAGGCCATGGTTTACGCAAAGACCGATATCGGAACATTCGAGATATATTGGCCAAGCGACCCTGTTAGGCAATGGGGGCTTTCATGCCCAAGATCAACCGGCGAGAAATTCGATATTTTTGCGACGGATGCTGAGGCAATGGCGAGAGCCCAAGAGGTATATGACCAACACCCGCGAGAGCGGAACGGAAACGATATAGAGGAGTGAACGGATGGGAATGTTCGACTATATCGTGTGTGAGGCTGATCTGCCAAAGACGGCCATCGATCCGCCATGTGGTCCGTTTCAGACGAAGGACACTCCGGATCAATACCTAACCGTCTACACGATAACTACGGATGGACGTTTAACGTGGCGACCATATAGGATGCTTGAGGTTCCAAAGGAAGAACGACCTTATCCAGATGGCGATGAATTTCTGGTTGTGTGCGGTAGCTTGAGGCGCGAAGAGAATGACCCTGAGCAGGTCAATTTTCACGGGGACATAGAATTCTACACAGATGATGAAGATCATGGTGGATGGTGGAAATATCGGGCGCACTTTAATGATGGCAAGCTGGCGTCTATCGATCTGGTGAAATTTGAGGCCCCAAACTATGAAACCCCACCGCGCCTATGAACGCAGAGAGGAAAGCAGATATGACCGGAATGATTGAGCGCGTTGCAGAAAGTGAGGCGAAGTTCGATGGCCGATCCCTTCAGGGCATGCCACGAGGTGAGCGCGAGCGGTATATGGACCGCGCCCGTGCTGCCATTGAGGCAATGCGCGAACCAATGCCGGCGATGCTTGTCCATGCTGGCACGATTGACGGCTACGACACAGACTTGGGTACCCCCCCCCGATCGCGATCACAAAGACTGGTGGTCCTTAATGATCGACGCAGCCCTACAGGAAGGAAAGGAGGACGGGGAATGACACCAGAGGCAGAAAAGTTCTTGAGAGCGGTGGAACGCTGCATGGATGGCGCGCGCGGGAAAGATTTGCCGCATGCCGACAGAGCGCAAGACCGAGTTCGACAAAGTATGCGCCGCGTCGGCTATGTGAAGTGCGAAGATCGCGGGAACGGTAGACGGTGGCATATCACGCCATTGGGCCAAAGAATGCTGCATAAGTCGGAGAAGACCTATGACACTCCCAAAAATCCTTGAGACAGGAAAGACCCCGGAGCAATGGGCGGAGGTGTTCGCCGAGCAGGGTATCAAGGTTTCGCCCCGCACCATTCGCGAGGAAGCCCGGAGGCTTCGCAGTTTTTGCAAAATCGGTAACGCTATGCTTTTGAAGCCGGAACACATCGACAGGATATTTGAGGCCGCAGCATGCCGCTTGAACACTACAGACGCGGGAATAAATGGTGGGTCCGGGGAAGGCCTGAAGGCGATTCCGGTTACATCAACCGAAGCCTTGGAACGAGCGATGAAGATGTCGCGAAAGCCAAAGTCCGGGAAATCGAGCGGAAAGCGCGGCAACGTGCGATACTTGGAAACGATGCGCCAAGCGACGAGGACGAGCTAACCTTTGCCGAAGCCTTCATGTTCTATCGCAGCAGCGAGGCGAACATGGGCTTTCTGGCAAAGGCAATGCCGTTCATCGGCGAGATGAAGGTTCGCGAGATCAAACCGAAATTCGTTCGCGACCTTGGCGCGAGGATCTACCCCGACGCGGCGACTGACACATGGCGGCGGCAAGTCGTCACACCGATATGCGCCGTGATCAACAACGCGCACGAACTCGGAAAGTGCCAGCCGATCCGTGTCCGCGCCTATACCGCTCAGGAGCGCATAGAGCAGGACAAGAGACGCAACAAGGTATCGCGACAGGCAAAGACACCCGGATCATGGGAATGGCTCTCTGCGTTCCGCTCTGAGGCAAACCCCTATCTGTCTGCCATGGCGCTGTTCATGTTCACAACTGGCGCGCGGATCGGGCAGGCAATCGAGATCACGCCGGATCACCTGGACCTGCAAAATCACCGCCTCGTCATGCCGCCGGCCAAGGGGCATCAGGCCCAATGGGTCGAGATCATGACCGAGCTTGTTGTGGAACTGGCGAACCTGCCGCCAAGAAAGGGCAAGGTGTTCGGCTATGCCTCGCGGCACGGGGTATATGAGGTTTGGAAAAGGGCATGCGAGAGGGCGGGGATTGAGTACATAGCTCCGCATGCTGCCGGGCGTCACGGATTCGGAACGGAATTGACCGTCCGGCAGGGTATCGACCCGGTGACGGCGGCAAAACATGGCCGCTGGTCAAGCCCGAGAATTTTGCTTGACACCTATGCCCACGCGGAGGACAGTTCCGCATCTATTCATGATGCGTTCCGCCGCGGGAAAATCGAGAAATCTGCAAAATCGAAACAGGGCGTTTCGGACAATGCAGGTAAGAATATGAAAAATAAGCGGAAATCCGGAAGTGAATAACCCCTTAGCAGGGGAGCGCCTTCGACCACTCGGCCACCTCTCCGGT
>NZ_JABUOU010000015.1 GCF_013344475.1 Martelella limonii
ACATGTCGGTGATCACGTCGGTGGCATAGCCCGGCACGCGGCGGTAGCCATCGGGAAAATGGAAGCCCGGATCCCAGTAATCGCCCTGCCCCGGCACGACCGCCCATTCGTCAAAACCCGTCGGCTCGTGGGCCGGGCCTTCGCCCAGATGCCATTTGCCGAAAATCGCGGTCGCGTATCCGCCGGCCTTCAAGGCCTTGGCGACATTGGGCAGGCGATTGTCGATATGGGTCGAAAGTGTCGTCACGCCGTTCACATGGTTATGCGTTCCCGTCAGGATCGCCGCGCGGGACGGGGTGCAGATCGAATTGGTCACATAGGTCGCATCGTGACGCACGCCTTCCTTCGCCAAACGGTCGAGGTTCGGCGTATGGTTGATCCCCGCGCCGTAGGCCGAAATGGCGCGCGAGGCATGGTCGTCGGACATGATGAAGATGATGTTGGGGCGGGTCATCAAGGCTCCTGATGCATGAAGAAACGGGGCGGCCGGACATGGCCGCCCCGCCGGGACGATTAGTCGGCGTAAAGCTCGCCGAGGTAGAATTCCGAAGCCGGAAGCGGGTTTTCGATCTTGCCGAAATCGGCATAGAGACCGGCCAGCGTGTCGAACCAGTTGTCGACCTTGCCGGAGCGGGTCAGTTCCACCAGTTCGGCGCTCGACGGCAGACGGGCGAGCTTCGATTCCGCCATCAGCGGCTCTGCCGGGACGTTCAGGAACGACGCGGTGATTTCAACCGACTCTTCCGGGTTCTGGCGGCGGAAGTCGATGGCCTCCTTGATCACTGCATCGACCTTCTTGATGACGTCGGCATCACTGGCCTTGGCGTCGCTGACGATGAAGCTCGACGGAAACGCGATATCGGGGAAGAAGTCCTCGTTGGAGCTCAGCTCCTTCAGGTCCGGAACGCGCTTCTTGATGACGTCGACGAAGGGGTACCAGATACCGGCCGCATCCACTTGCCCCGACGCAAAGGCTGTAACGACGGTCGAGGGATCCATAGGGATCACGTCGATATCGTCGAGCGTCATGCCCGCCTTTTCGAGTGCCAGCCGCAGCAGCATGTCGCCGGATGTTCCTTCCGGCACGCCGACCTTCTTGCCCTTCAGATCGGCGATGCTGTCGATGCCCTGCTGGGCGATCACGCGGTCGGTGTAGCCGAGCGCATTGACGGCAATGACCTTGGCCTGGCCGCTCGCCGGCAGCCACAGCGCACCGGGGCCGATATAGGCGAAATCGAGCGAGCCGGCATTGAGCGCCTGGACCTGAATCGGGCCGTTGGTGAAGACCTTGAGGTCTGCCTCCAGACCGTGCTTGGCCCAGAGATCCTCCTCCGTCGCGATCGCCGCAACGCTGGTGCCGAAATAATCGGCGATATAGCCCATCCGAATCTTGTCGAGATCCGCGGCGCTGGCCGGGCCGGTAAGGGCGGCGGCGGCAACCGCGGCCATCAGAACGAGTTTCTTCAGCATGACTTTTTCCTCCGTTTTGTTCATGCTGCCTGTTGGGAACGGTCATAGACCGCCCGCCAGACATTGTTTCTGATTTCGGTGAATTCAGGCGACAGCCGGATCTCCTCGGTTCGCGGAAACGGCAGATCGACATTGATGATTTCCTGCAGGCGCCCGGGACGGGCCGCAAGAACGATGACGCGGTGGGCGATGTAGACGGCCTCGTCGACATCATGGGTGATGAACATCACCGTCCGCTTGTCCTTCGACCAGGTATCGAGCAGCTGATCCTGCAGCTTGACCCGCGTCAGCGCATCAAGCGCCCCGAAAGGTTCGTCCATCAACAGCACGCTCGGATTGACGGCATAGGCCCTTGCGATGGCGCAGCGCTGCTTCATGCCGCCCGAAAGCGTCTTCGGATAGGCCTCGGCGAAATCCTTGAGCCCGACGAGATCGAGGTAGTGCAGCGCGCGCTCGCGGCGCTCCTCCCGGCCCATGCCCTGGAGCTTGAGGCCGAACTCGACATTCTTGATCACGGTCAGCCAGGGAAACAGCGCGTATTGCTGGAAGATGACGCCGCGATCGGGACCGGGGCCGTTGACCACCTTACCATTGACCAGGCATTCGCCCGAAGTGACGCCTGCAAGCCCCGCCACGATGTTCATCGCCGTCGACTTGCCGCAGCCCGACGGCCCGACCACCGTGACGATCTCGCCATCGGCGATATCTAGCGTCACGTCCCTGAGCGCCACAAACGCCTTGTCGCCTTCGCCGAAGGACTTGCTCACATTGCGAAATGCAATCTTGGGGTTTGGATCAGTCATGATGGATTCTTTCCTGCCAGTGGGTCAGGCGCTCTTCGGCACGCACGACAATGCGGTCCATGATCAGGCCGAGAATGCCGATGGCGATGAGGCTGACGAAGATCGTCGGCAGATCGTAGTAGAGCTGCGCCTGTTGCATGCGGAAGCCAAGGCCGGATTGAGCGGCAATGAGTTCGGCGGCGACGACGGTCGCCCAGGCCGAACCGAGACCGATCCGAAAGCCCACCAGAATGAACGGCGTCGACGCTGGAATGATGATCTGGGTGAAGATTACCCGGTCGCCGGCGCCAAGCACCCGCGCGGCATTGATATAGGTCCGGTCCACGCTGATCACGCCCTGATAGGTCGACACCACGGAGGACAGGAATGCGGCGAGAAAGATCACGAAGATCTTCGGCTTCTCGTCGATGCCGAGCGTGACGATCGCCAGCGGAATGATGGCAAGCGGCGGGATGACGCGGAAGAACTGGATCCACGGGTCGATGATCGCCCGGGCAATCTTGTACCACCCCATGAGAAAACCAACGGGGACAGCGATAAGCGAGCCGATGAGAAAGCCAATCAGCACGCGGCGAAGCGAAGCGAACATGTCGAGCCAGAGCTGACCGGAGACGGCGAGCTCGATCATGCGCTGAAAAACCGTCAGGGGCGTTGGCAGCACGGATACGCCGGAGGCCGTAGCAAGCCACCACAGCCCGATGCCGCAGGCAAAGGACACAATCCCCCAGAGAAATTTCGGCGAACCGAACACGAAGTCCCTGCGCGGTTCGGCAATGTCGAGGTCTTCTGCAACGCTCATTCGTTCCTCCCGTGACCGACCCTAAACGCGCGCAGATTGCCGGTGAGACATCCGCGCGGCGGCCAAGGGGCCGTTTGAATAAAGAAATTGGTCAAGCGCGACGCCGGCCGCGCCCTGCACGCCGACCGGCTCGTCGAGGCTCGTGCGTTCGATCGCAAGCTTCAGCCGCTGCTGGGGCATCACCCGTGGCGGCAGATCCCGTCGCAGCTCCGCGAAGAACCGCTCGGGCGCACCGTTGAAATCGCCGCCCAGCACGACCCGCTCGGGACCGAAAAGGGTGACGGTCGTGGACATGGCCTGAAGCAGATACTCGTAAAGTTGCGGCCATTCCGGCCGCTCCATGGCGGCCGCAACCAATGCCGACCGGGGAAGATCGGGATTGCCGACAAGCGCGCTGAGCGGCTCTTCCGAGAAGGAACGTTCAAGACAGCCGCGCCCGCCGCATCGGCAGGGCCGTCCGCCCGGTTCCACGACGATGTGGCCGATCTCGACGACGCTGCGTCGCGCGGCGGCTCCGGTCTGCACGAAACCGCCGCCAATGCCTTTGCCAAGCAGAAGATAGAGAATGCTATCAGCAGCCCGGCCCGCACCGTAACAGGCTTCGGCCATCGCCATGGCTGTAGCATTGTGCTCCAGCACGACCGGAAGACCGAGCGATTGCTCGAACGCCTCCGCAAAGGCAATCCCTTTCCATCCCGTCAGCACGGAATGCGTATTGACGCGCCGGGCCGGGTCGACGCCACCGGGAACGCCGACGCCGACACCGAGGATTTGGTTGAAAGGAAGGGCGCCGTCGCGAAGAACGTTGCGGGCGAGATCCGAAACGCGCGCGATCAAATCTTCGACAGGTTCCGTCAGATCGTAGGTGATGCTTCGCGTGTGGGAAAGATTGAGCGCCGCATCAGACAGCGCAATATGGACCTGCCCTGCTCCCAGATGAATGCCGAGAACATGACGAGCCTCGGGACAGATTTCCAAGGTTGTTGCGGGCCGCCCGATGCTGAACGCGCCCGCGGGATCGCACTCGCGCACCAAACCTTCGCGGATCATCTGCGTCATGATTTTCGTGACGCCAGCGGACGAAATGCCGGTCACGCGCGACAGCTCGGCGCGCGACATCGCGCCTTGGTCTCGCAACCTGGTCAGTATCTCTCCGCTTCCGCTCCTCACGGTGCCTCCAATATTTATTTTCCTTACTTAGTGAAGTAAATGATGAGGACTGTCAACTCTGGATGGGTTGATATTCGCCTTGATGCCAGTTTGCGCCGCGAAGTCGCCTTCGCGTTTCTGCAAACCCTGCGCGGACGGCACCGAGAACAGCAGAACGTTTACTTCCTGGTGGTAGGCATTGGCTTGACCGAGAATTATCGCGATGATGCTCAATAGCGCCGCCACGTAGGAGGTCATTACTCTGAATTACATAGTTTTTTCGTCTCTTCGGGAACAGTTCGGCCGTGTCACTATTGCCAGAGCCTGAAGCTGCCGACCTTGCAGCGAGAGTATCAGAAACTGGCCCGGCTTTGCGCCACCTAGAGCGTTTCAGTTTTTTACGGAAGCGTATCCAGCATTTTCGAGATAGTTTGCACATTCTTGCGGCTTGATGGTCGAGACAAGGCGACCGATGGCACGCCATGTATCCTCTACGGTTCGTTTCTGAAGTATTCGCATCCAGTGTTTGATCTTGGCGAACGCCTGCTCGATCGGGTTGAGGTCGGGCGAATAGGACGGCAGGAACCAGAGCCTTGCGCCTGCCGCTCTGATGGCCTTGCGGATCGAGGCTGACTTGTGGCTGCCGAGATTGTCCATGACGACGATATCACCGGGCTTGAGAGTGGGCACGAGGATCTGCTCGACATAGGCTTGGAAGCACTGGCCGTTGATCGGACCGTCGAAGACGCAAGGCGCCGAGAAAGGTCAGGGTTCGCCAATGGCCATGCGGCGCAAAGCCCCGAAGGCGTTTGCCGCGTTTGCCCCACCCCCTGAGCGGCGCCATATTGGTCTTGATCCAGGTTTCATCGATGAACACCAGCCTGCCGGGATCGAGGCCGGCCTGCAAAGTCTGCCAGCGCTGTCGCCGTCTGGCGATGTCGGCGCGCGCCTGCTCAAGGGCGAACAGTGTTTTTTTGAAGCTGAGACCCTCGCGCCGCAGGAACTTCCAGACCGTATCGTGCGAGACCTTTACGCCACGCGCAGCCAGTTTATCCTTCAGCCCATGCAGCGTCAGATGCGAGGTCTGGTTGATGCGCTCGATGATGAAGGCCCGGTGCGGTTCCAGAATACGCTTGCGATGGCCGCCCATCTTGCCGGGCGCGACCGAACCGGTCGCCCGGTAGCGCTGCGACCACTTCACTGCGGCAGACACGGAAACTCCAAAGCGGGAAGCCACCGAGCGGCAGCTTTCGCCATCCTCAATGGCAAGAACCACGCGCTTTCGAAGATCATTGGAAAGGGGTGCTGTCATCAGATGCTGGCCTCCTGCCCAGCCAGCATCTTGAATCACAAAAAAGCAAAAGGGGAATCCCTTTGATTCCGTCAAACTCAGAACCGCTCTAGGCTGTGTGGACGGATTTGATGAGGTTGAACGCTGCCGCGATTGCAACGATGGCTGAAAAATCGCGTTTGGTTTTCTCACAGCGCAGAGCAACCCGTTTGAAGCGCTTAAGCTTTTCGACAGCCTGCTCGATGCGGGCACGGCCTCGGTATATGGCCTTTACAAAGCGGACGGGCCTGTCTTTCTCGTTGGTTTTATGCGGGATCACTGGAATGGCGCCGCGAGAACGAGCTGCGTTGCGGTTAGCCTTGCTGGAATAGCGCTTGTCCGCGACAACCGCGCGGGGTGTTGTGTCGGGACCGAGGCCCAACAGGATCCGGAAATGCGGAGCATCGCCTTTTTCGCCACCGGCCAGACCGAATGCGATTGCCAGCCCGTCGAAATCCGTCTTCAGATGGATTTTGGTCGTGAAACCGCCGCGTGATCGGCCGAGCGCCTGACCTTTCTGCCCTCCCTTTGCGCCAGCAGCCGAAACATAAGCGCTGACGATCGTGGAATCGAACATCTGAACCAGACTGGCCGTGGAGGACAGAGAGGCCAGATGTTCGAAGAAGAGATCGAAGTTGCCGCCCTTGCTCAGTCGGTCGAACCGTTTCCAGACGCTATTCCATTTGCCGAAGCGCTCCGGCAGGGCGCTCCAAGTGATATTGTGAACCGCGAAATTATGAAGGGTCTCCAGAAAAAGTCGGTCATCCCAGCCTTTGTCGCCCCAGCGGGGCAGTGACGTCCGGAATACCTCAAGCGCGACATCCCAGTCGTCCTCAGTCATCTTCGTACTCATGCCGACCTCCAATCAGTCGATATCCCATGAATCAGACAAAGCTCAGCAGGGGAATCCCATTTCTTCAAACTGCGGCAATCCGTCCACACCGCCTAGCCTTCTTTCCGTTGCCTTGTCAAAAAAGTGGGCATTCGACGTTTTTAGGGAGAGTTTCACCGTTTGCCCGAAGCTCAGGTCGACGCGATCGCGCACCACCCAGGTCAATTCCTGCCCCTCGACCTCTACAGCGACATGGGTTTCGGAACCGGTCGGCTCTATCACCTTTACGACGGCATCAATCCCGTCCTCCGCGCAAAGGGCAAGGTCCTCCGGCCTGATTCCGAGCACAAGCGGCGCGCCATCAGCAACGGCCGGGGTGGAATGAAGGGCCGCGCGCGCGCCTCCCTTCAGCACGAAAGTGCCGCCATCCTCTATCACGCCTTCCAGAAAATTCATGGCGGGTGACCCGAGGAAACCTGCGACAAAGATGTTCTTCGGCCGATCGTAGAGTTCGAGCGGCGTGCCGATCTGTTCGACGCGACCGCCCTGGAGAACCACGATCTTGTCGGCCATCGTCATCGCCTCGATCTGGTCGTGGGTGACGTAGACGATCGTCGTCTTCAGCCGCTGATGCAGCGACTTGATCTCGGCCCTCATCTTCACGCGAAGCTTGGCGTCGAGGTTGGACAAGGGCTCGTCAAACAGGAAGACCTTCGGGTCGCGCACGATCGCGCGCCCCATGGCGACGCGCTGGCGTTGGCCGCCCGACAATTGCGACGGTTTGCGATCCAGAAGCGGCTCGAGCCCCAGAATGTCGGCGGCCTCTCCAACCTTCTTGCGGATTTCCTCCTTCTTGGCCCCGGCAAGCTCCAGAGCAAAGCCCATGTTCTGCGCGACGGTCATCTGCGGATAAAGCGCGTAATTCTGGAACACCATCGCAATGTCGCGATCCTTCGGCCGAAGGTTGTTCACGACGCGCCCGCCGATAATGATCTCACCCGAAGAGATCGTTTCCAGGCCGGCAATCATCCGCAGCAATGTGGATTTGCCGCATCCGGATGGTCCGACCAGAATGACGAACTCGCCATCATCGATCTCGACATCGACACCATGAATGATGTCGACCTCGCCGAAGGACTTCTTGACGTTATTGATGCTCAAGGTTGACATCGGCTTCACTCCGCCCGTTATCGTTTTTTCCGAACACGCAACGCCAGATTGGGCTTTCGCGGCAACTTGACGCCGAAGGCCGCATCCGCCTTGCCGCCGCGCACAATCGCCCCGTGACGCACGGGATGGGTGACAGGGGCCGCGATCTGTTCCGCAGGGGTCACCGTCATTTCCCAGGTGTCGATGACGTCGACGTCATAGTCACCGTCATCCAGCGGCAGACCCGACGACCAGACAACCGGCTGGTGCTCGCCGAGATAGATCAGCCTGAAATCGCCATCACCGTCGCGCGCTCCCGAAGCGCGGGACCAGGGCCACTGCGTCACCGGCCCGATGGGTTCAAGACCGTGCTTGACGTCCTGCTCCAGGATGTCCCGCAGAAAGGCAATGCGCTGCCATGCCTCGCCATGAAGCTTTCCGCCCTTGGCCCACCAGATCAGATCTTGCGGATCGGAATATGTTTCGCCATGCCCGACATAACCGCCGCGGGTCATCGTGATCCAGTACCGATGCACCAGTTCCCTGGGCGTCAGGTTTCCCCAGCACTCGAGGATGTCGCCCTCATATTCCGGCTCGTCGTTGACGACGGGCTTGCCATAGGTGTTCCGCCATTCCTGCGTCAGTTTGACATCAGGATTCTGGATGCAGACATGCGTGACCCACGGCTTGCGGTGATCGTAATTGGCCGTGACGTCGCCATTGTGGATCGAACGCAGATGTTGAAAGG
This sequence comes from Martelella limonii, assembly GCF_013344475.1. GTDB lineage: Bacteria > Pseudomonadota > Alphaproteobacteria > Rhizobiales > Rhizobiaceae > Martelella > Martelella limonii. The sequence continues at coordinate 8,281 of NZ_JABUOU010000015.1, forward strand.
GATCGTCTTCTTCAAGGATATGGAAGAAGCGGTCCCAACGCGACATCGGCTTGGTATCAAGGAGAAAGTCGTATTCGTTGGCCAGAGACCACCAGACGTTTCTGTACGCAGCCAGCCGCGCGGCGAGGTAGGCCACATAGCGGTAGTCCTGTTCCTCGGACATGTCCGCATAGCCCCACCGGTCATAGGGATGAAACACGATGATGTCGGCTTCGATCCCGAGCGCGCAGAGTGCTGCGACCTGACTTTCGAAATGCCTGAAAAACACCGGATTGGGCCGGTTGAAATCCAGTTCGCCGTCCGCCCCCCGCTCAAAGCAGTCGAACAGCGCCTCGTTGGTGTTATACGGGTAATCCTTCGGGAAAATCCCCATGCGGATCTTGTTGAAGCCGGTTTTCTTCAGCGTCTCAAGCGTTTGCTTCTGCATGTCGAGCGGTTGGTGGACCCACGCATAACAAGTCGTGCCGAACGAGAAGAACGGGGTCCCGTCCTCATAGCCAAAGTGAAACCTGTTGCGAACACGGACCGGACCATGATTGCCGTCTGACGCCGCCACCACGGTGAACGAGCCCGTCTGACCATCAAGGGCTGGGGTTTGCGAGCGCGTCCGGTAGCTCCAGACGCCCTCCGTATCCGGCATGAAACGGACCCGATAGACACCTTCGCCATCGTAGAAGCCGGGCGCGCGGATTTCCCGGCTCTTGTGCACGAAAATGGCATCAAAGCTGACGTCGACAAACGGATTTCCGCTCGAGGGGCCTTCGAAGGACGTCTCGAAAACGCTCCATTTCTCGACATGTGCATCAGACATTAACTTACTCCTTGGGAAACAGTTTAGCGTCTCAGCCCTTGACCGCGCCGGACGTCAGGCCGGAGACGAAATAGCGCTGGAACAGCAGGTAGACGATCGTCGCGGGCAGAACGGTCATCACGATCGCCGCATTGAGCTGTCCGTAATTGCTTGAGAATTGGCCCTGAAATGACATCAGGCCGAGCGGCAGCGTCCACATGTCCTGGTCCTGAAGCAGAACCAGCGCCATTGCGAACTCATTCCAGGTCGATACGAAATCGAGTATAAGCAGCGCCGCCAGGACCGGCAGGCAGACAGGCAGGAAGATGCGCCTGAAGATCGTGAAATGGGACGCGCCATCGATCAGCGCCGCTTCCGACAATTCCTTTGGGATGCCTTTGAAGAAGCTGTGCAGGATGAACACCTGATAAGGCACGCCAAAGGCGATGTAGGGAAGGATGACCCCTGCATACGTGTCGATGAGGCCCAGTGAGTTCACCAGCGTGAACAAGGGCGCAAGCATCACCTGAAACGGGATCATGGTGCCGAAGACCACGAGCAGCAGCAGAACCTTGCCGAAACGCATCCGGATCTTGGCGAACGCATAGGCTGCCATGGCCGAAAGCACGAGGCCGAGCGGCACCTTGACGACCGTAATGATGACGCTGTTCAGGAACGAACCCGCGAAATTGCCCCGGTTCCAGGCCGATGTGTAATTGTCCCAGGCCATATCAGTGGGGGGTATGAAAGCCCCCGTGCCCGTCACCGCGGCCGGCGTTTTCAGGGATGTGAAGACGATGAACACGAATGGCGCCACCCAGATCAGGGCAAGGAGAGCGAGCGCGATCCAGAGGCCGATGATGACGGGATCGCGGCTGGGGGGGCTGCGGTCTTCTGCCTTGCTTACCTCGGACGGTTGCACGGAAAGGTTGCTCACGATTCCTGCTCCTCGTTCTTCTGGGACCAACGCATATAGGGAATGACGATCGCGAGCGTGATCAGCAGAAGCACCACGGAGATTGCCGCGCCGCGTCCGAAATCGAAGATCTGCATGGCCTGCGTGAACGCCCACAGTGCCAGCATCTGCGTGCTTTGAGCCGGACCGCCGCCCGTCAAACCGTAGACGATGTCAAAGGCTTTGAGAGACGTGATCAGCGAAAGGACGATCACGATCGTCAGCGTCGGGCGCAATGCCGGCAGGGTCACATGCCGGAAGACGGCCCATCGCCCGGCGCCATCGATATGGGCGGCTTCGACCAACGTCTGCGATACGCTTTGGAGCCCGGCGAGAAACAGCACCATCGAAAACCCGACCGTCTGCCAGAGATAGGCGACGAAGACCGAATAAAGGGCAATGTCCCTGTCGCCCAACCAGTCCTGTATCCACCCCTGGAGACCCCAGTTCGTCAGCAACTGGCTGAAAAGACCGAAAAACGGGTCGTACATCCACTTCCACATCGTGGCGACGGCGATCGGCGCGATGATGACGGGCAGATAGAAGATCGCGCGCAGACTGTTGCGCCCGAAGATTTTCTGGTTGAGACCAAGTGCAAGCAGGAGGCCGATCACCGGCGGGAATGCAAGGCTCATCAATGTCCAGATGATGGTATTGCGAAAAGCAACCCAGAAGACCGGATCCTTGGTGAAAATGGCGTTGTAGTTTTCAAAGCCGACAAACTGGCGAACCGGATCGAGGCCGTTCCACTTCTGAAAACTCAGTGCGACCACATTCACCATGGGGTAGAGGGCGAATATGGCGTAGATCGCCAGCGCAGGCACAAGCAGTACCAACGCTTCGAAACGAGGGTCTTGGGAGGGTTTTGTTAAGGACATTCGTTCCTCTGGGCAAAGCGGTCGCAGCGTCGCCAGTTCGTAAAGCGCGCAGGCCGACCGACATAAATGTCGATCAACCTGCACCTCGGGAGGATCAGCTTCTGTTGGAAATGAAGGTCTGCAGCGCTTCCGCAGCTTCTGCAGGATCCATGTTGCCGGATGCGACATCATTGATGACGCGGAAGTACTCCGTGGTGACATCGAGCGGGAACGCCTGGTCGCCGTTCATGTAGACTTGGTCATAGGTATTGAAGATATCGAGCCACTCGGCTTCAAGCGGGGACAGATTGTCGTACTTCACATTCTTGTTGACCGAGATCGCGCTGATCTTGCCCAACACGCGCTGCTGTACATCGGTCGACAGGAGATAGTCCAGGAACTTGGCGGCAGCGTCGGGGTCATCGCTCTTCGTGCTGATGTAGTTGTATTCGGCAAAGCCATAGAGACGATCGGTATTGGTGGGGAACGGGAAGATGCCGTAGTCGTCGAGGTTCTCGCCGCTGCCCGACAGCTGTCCGACAAGCCAGTCGCCTTCGAGCATCATCGCGGCCCGATCGGCCGTGAACAGGCTGTAGGACTGCTTGTTATCGATCCCCATGAAGGGTTGAAGCGTGTAATCCTGCGTCCATTTCGCGAATTCAGCAAAGGAGTCGGTCGCACAAGGCTCCGTCGCCCAGTCGGCGGTCATTGCCATCAGCGCATCGTGCTTTTCAGCGCCGCACTTCGTTTCAAGGATGACGTCCATCAGACGCATCACATGCCAGTTGACCGTTCCACCGAAGGTAAAGGGCGCAATGCCGGCATCCTTCAGTTTCTGGGCGGCCGACAGAAACTCTTCGTAGGTCTTCGGTTCCTCGGTGATGCCGGCCTTCTCGAACAACTTCTTGTTGTAGTAGACGGCCTCGCCCTTGAAGGTGAACGGGACGCCCTGCTTTCCGCCTTCGTAAAGGTCAGCAAAGGCAGCGGCAGCTGGCAGCAGTTCATCGCTCCAACCGTACTCGTCGTAGTACTTGTCAAGCGGCAGGGAAAGGCCGGCCTTCACATACTCGCCGCCGAGCCCCAGGCCCGCCCAGCTGAAATAGATATCGGGACCCCGGTCGGAACCTGCGGCAACGCGAAGGGCGGTCTTATGCTCGTCGACAGCACGCTGGACGATCTCGACATCGATATCCGGATTTGCCGCCTCGAAATCGGCCGCGACCTGCTTGAGCGCCTCGTTTGCGCCGTTATTGTCAAAGTTCAACGTCCACAAGGTCACATCCGCGGCATTGGCAATGCCGGCAGTCATGGCCGTTGCAGCGATAGCCGCAAGGCTGACGGACTTGTAGTGTTTGAAGTTTCTCATTCTGCTTCCTCCTCAGGTGACACGGCTTTCGCCGCTCGGCGTGCGCTCATGCGATGCGCCGAATTCGATATCGCCACAGATCCGGAAAACAACCTCGCAGGTTCGTCTGCTTGCGGCCTCCCGATCGCTCCTTCTTGTCGGATAAAAATGCAAAACACACCGTCCGAGTCAATCACTTTTTTCCTATATGAATAAATTCATCCACTAATGCGATGAAATCGCCCGTATTTTGGATCATAATCGCCAATATATTTCTTACAGAAAAATATTGCAGTGCAGCGAACGGAGAGGTAAGAGCATGTTGGAGGACATTTCATGAGTGAATTCAGACAGCTCTTTGGCGACGCGGAAGCGCCGGCGGGCAAGGTTGTAAGGGCGATAGCCTCCGTCGGATCGGTCAGTGCCAACGACCTCGTCAAGTCTACCGGGCTCGCGCGCTCGACAGTATCCACCTTGCTGACCGATCTGAGGGAGCGCGGTATTGTGGTTGACGGTGAAACCCGAAGCGCCGGCTTCGGGCGACCGACCCAGATGCTCTCGCTCAACCCTGTTCAGGGGTTTTGCGCCGGCGTTCTACTGGGATTGGGAGAAATCCGCATCATCATGTGCGACCTTGCCCACAATGTGCTGTCTGATGCCTGGTTCGGATTGCCGCGAGACTACAGCGCAGACGACGCTGCGACATGCGTGCGTAGCCAACTGGATGTCGAATGCGCAAAACTCAACATCGGCGTTGGGGAACTGCTTGGCGTCGGCCTCGCCGTTTCCGCGCCGGTCTCATATGAAGGACGCATCCTCAAGGGCTCGGTATTGCCGACATGGTCCGGCATCTACATTGCCGAGGCATTCTCCAGAACGCTGGATTGTCCGATCTACGCCGAAAATGAAAGCCACTGCGGCGCGCTTGCCGAGATGACCTGGGGGGTGGCCGTCGGCGAACCGAATTTTGTGCTCTTCAAATTCGACCTGGGCGTGGGCGGGGCAATCGTCATTGATCGTACCGTTCAGCGCGGTGCAATCGGCAACGCCGCGGAGTTCGGTCATATTACCCTGAACCCGCAGGGCCCTCTTTGCAGGTGCGGAAATCGCGGTTGTCTGGAAACCTATGTCGGCGGCCACAACCTCGTGCGTTTGATCGAGGATGCAACCAAAGAAAAGATATCCATAGAGCAGCTGGTGGAGCGCGCGCGGGCGGGCGACAAACAATGCAGCCGGCTGGTCGAGGATGCCGCCGAAATGGCTGGTTGGGCCATGGGCATCACGTCAACCATCCTAAGCCCTTCGCTTTTTGTCGTTGCGGGAAAACTGGCTTCAGTCGGAGAAACCTTCATCTCCGCTCTCACGCGAAGCTTTTCCAGGAACGCTGTTCAGCGCGCCGAAACCGCGGCCGATGTTCCCATCCCTGAATTTGTGGTCGGCAAGTTCACGGGCAATGACGATACGGTTCTGGGAGCTGCAGCACTCGTTCTCCACCAACATGGTCGCGTATGCTGATTACTCTAAAGCAATGATTGAACAGGCTTTCGAACAAAACGGTCTCTTCCTGAAGGCCTGAGGTTCACGACCTGCGGATGCGCACGAAACGTGCAAGGTTTGCCCTGCCCAGGCCGCCGAGGTCTAACTCCATTTTTCAAGTGAGCTCGCAAGATCGGGATGGGTGGTTGCATAGGCTTCCAATGATTGTCCCGACGCCGCAGCTTCCCAGGCCTGACGGATGGCGCGCACGCCGGCGGCCGGCCCGCCCGGATGGCCGTGAATGCCGCCGCCGCCGAGATACATCAGGTCGAGCGTTCGGCCGGTGCGCTCATAGGTCTCGACCGCCTGTCCGCCCCATTGCCCCGAACAGACCACGGGCAGCGGCCGGTCATTCTCCGAGAAGATCGGCGCCATCACGTCATGGAAGGATTTGACGAAGCTCTCGTCCGGTTCCCAATATTTGGCGCGGATGCCGTTGATCTGGAACTGATCGACTCCGAGTAGCCGCCAGATCTTCTGATAGGCGGTGAACTCCATGCCGAGCGCGGGGTGACGGGTCAGGATATCCCAGCCATTCCGGTGGGCATGGAGGCAGAGCGCGGAGCGCTTGCGCAGAAACGACATGCCGCCATGACCGATCGAGTTGATGTTGATGACCGCCGCATTGCCGCCGCTCTTCACGACGTAGTCGTGGTTTTCCATCATCGTGTCCGGGTCTGCGGACGAGATGCCAAAGGCGTACATAACCTGCTTTCCGGTCCGCTCGGCATGATCCCGGATCACCGGCATGATCGCGTCGACCCGCGCCTTCAGCGGCGCGTAGCCTGGATTCATCATCTTCTCGTCGTCCTTGATGAAATCCACGCCGGCTTCGCAGAGCGTTTTCACCACCTCGGCTGTATCTTCCGGCGTAAGACCGAGCGAGGGCTTGATGATTGAGGCGATCATCGGGCCGGCCTCGACGCCCATCAGCCGGCGCGATCCGGCAATGCCGAATTGCGGGCCGGGATGACAGGACCAGGCGTCGGGCAGGTCGATATCCATAACGCGGATGCCCGACAACCCGCGGGCTGCGAAGACACCGCCGATCGCGATCGTCATCAGCGCCGCGATATCTGTTCCGATCGCCTCCAGCGGATAGGCGACCGTGACGTCCGCGCGATGGTATGGCCCTCCCCCAACTCTGTCTGGAAAACCGGGGGTTTTGCTATCGGCGAGCGGCGCGATCGTCTCGACACGGGCGGCACAGCGCTTGCGCACGGCGTCGGTCTCGCCCGGAAGCGCGGTGAAGGTGCCGGTTGACTGGTCGGAGGCGATCTTGGCCGCCATCGCCTCGATACTGCCGGCGCATTCGATGCGATAGGTGACCCGAATAAAGTCGTCTTTCATGCGTTCCTCATATCGTTCAGTGGCTGAAACTCGCCGACCGGCCATTGGTTTTCATCTGTAATGCTCATCATACCTGTTGACAAATGATTTGTCATACCACACGTTTTTGCGATCCAGGGAGAGAGCCATCCGTGGGGGATGGACTGATGGAGGAGAAAACCTATGAAATTCAAGAGACGCCTGTTTTTGGCGGCTTTCGCCTTGTCGACGGCACTTCCCGCCTTCGCCCATGCCGAAGGCCTGATCGCGATCATCACGCCGAGCCATGACAACCCGTTCTTCAAGGCCGAGGCCGTCGGCGCGGAGGCGCGCGCGCAGGAACTCGGTTATGACACGCTGATCCTGGTCCATGACGACGATCCGAACAAGCAGTCGGAAATGTTCGATACCGCGATCGCCCGCGGCGCGGATGCCATTATCGTCGATAATGCCGGTGCTGACGCAACGGTGGCGCCGGTACAGCGCGCCAAGGATGCAGGCATTCCGTCCTTCCTGATCGACCGCGAGATCAAGGAAAGCGGCATAGCCGTCAGCCAGATCGTCTCCAACAACTATCAGGGCGCGCAGCTCGGTGCTGAGGAATTCGTCAAACTGATGGGCGAGGAAGGGCCATATGTGGAGCTTCTTGGCCGCGAAGCCGATACCAATGCCGGGATTCGTTCCTCGGGCTATCACGACATCATCGACCAGTATCCGGAACTCGAAATGGTCGCCCAGCAGTCGGCCAACTGGTCGCAAACCGAGGCTTACGAGAAGATGGAGACCATCCTCCAGGCCAACCCCAACATCAAGGGCGTGATCTCCGGCAACGACACCATGGCCATGGGGGCCTGGGCGGCGCTTGAAGCCGCCGGCCGCACCGATGTCATCGTCGTCGGCTTCGACGGCTCCAACGATGTGCGCGACTCGATCATGAAGGACGGCATCAAGGCGACCGTTCTGCAGCCGGCCTATCGCCAGGCCCAGCTCGCCGTTGAGCAGGCCGACCAGTACATCAAGACCGGCTCCACCGGCCAGCCGGAAAAACAGCTGATGGACTGTGTCCTGATCACTGCCGACAACGCCGGCAAGCTTGAAACCTTCGCGCTTGCAAACTGATCTGTGCGGGGCCGGTGCAAAACGCCGGCCCCTGCCATCACAATCATTCTGAATAAATTCTGGGTGTGACATGCACGCGATGAAACTGCCGGCGGCGATTCTTGCGCTTCTACTGCCTCTTGGCGGCTGCAAGCTGGTGCCGACCGACAAGCCCGATGCCGAGCAGGCCGAAGCGCAGACTGATGAGGCCCGCATGGCGGCCTATGCCGACGAGAACTGGTCGGACAAGGTCTTGCCGGTCATCGCCGAGCATACCGTTGATTATGAAACCCTGCGGCGGGCACTTGCTAGCGGCGTGGATACTGCCGGCGTGAAATACGGCCTCAGGCCCGATGGTGAAGCCAATCCGTGGAACTTCGTGGTCAGCGGCGAAGGCACCGTGACCGAAGCCAAGCTCGACAGCCGGGCGGCGAAGATGCAGGTCGACATGAATGGCGACGGCGCGCCGGACGTCACGCTGCAGATCGGCCCGATCATCCGCGGCACGGCGCTGCGCGACGCGATGCCCTTCATCACCTTCACCGACTTCCGCGACCAGATTGAATTCGCCAAGCTCGCCCGCGCCATGAATGAAAGGGCCCATGCCGGGCTCGATATCCCGGAAAGCGATGTCGTCGGCAAGACGGTCGACTTTACCGGCGTGTTCACCCTGCGCGGCGTGGACGAGGAGCCGGAAATCGTTCCGACCGTCATCGAGGTTTCGCCATGACGGCGGGCGAACACCACCCGGTCGGGCTCAGGATCATCGACGGCACCAAGGTATATCCGGGCACGGTGGCACTAAAATCGGTCGATTTCGAACTGCGCATGGGCGCGGTCAACGTGCTGGTCGGTGAAAACGGCGCCGGCAAATCGACGATGATGAAGGTGATCGCCGGCGTCGAGCAGTTGACCGAAGGCCGGATCGAGATGGATGGCGAGGAGGTTCGGTTCAACTCGACAGACGATGCCGAGCGCCATGGCATCGGCATGATCTTTCAAGAACTCAACCTGTTTCCCAATCTCACCGTCGCCGAAAACATCTTCATGGCGCACGAAAAGACCCGCTACGGCTTCGACATTGATGCAGATGCCCAGCGCTCGCAAACCCGCAGTCTGATGAAGCGGCTGGAACACAACATCGATCCCGATACGCTGGTTGGCGACCTCAAGGTCGGCCAGCAACAGATCGTCGAGATTGCCAAATCGCTCGCCCGCAAGGCCAAGATCCTGATCCTCGACGAGCCGACCTCGGCGCTATCCGCGACCGAGGTCGAGATCCTGTTCAAGGTGATCGGCGAGTTGAAGGCCGAGGGTGTTGGCCTCGTGTATATTTCCCACCGCATGGATGAGCTGATCCGGGTCGGCGATTACATCACCGTGCTGCGCGATGGCGCGATCACCGGAGCCCGCTCCATGGAAGGCGTTGACGTGCCGTGGATCGTGCGCTCGATGATCGGCGACAGCTCGAAGGACTTCGCCAAGCAGATCGAGCATCCGTTTGGCGAGGAGGCGCTGAGGGTCGAGAATATAAGACTGCCGGATTCCGGCGGCGGCTTCGTGGTCGACGGCGTTTCGTTAAGCCTGCGCCAGGGCGAGATCCTCGGCATCTACGGCCTGATGGGCGCCGGCCGCACCGAGCTTCTGGAAACCATCATCGGCCGCCATCATCTGGCCGACGGCGATGTCTGGGTGAACGGGAAGAAGATGGGCAAGCCCCGCGTTGCCAATCGCATCGCCCACGGGCTGGCGCTGATCCCGGAAGACCGCAAGCATGACGGACTGGTTCAGATCCTCTCGATCCGCGAGAACATGACGCTGAGTTCGCTCAGTGCTGTGACGCGCGGCTTTCACATGAACCTAAAGGCCGAGAAAAGCCGTGTGGCCGAGTTCGTCAAGCGCATGGTGATCAAGATCGCGTCGCCGGAAAATCCGGTGTCGTCGCTGTCTGGCGGCAACCAGCAGAAGGTGGTGATTTCGAAGGCGCTGATGACCGGCCCCAAGGTGCTCTTGATGGACGAGCCCTCGCGCGGCATCGATATCGGCGCCAAAGCCGAGGTGTTCCGCGTCATGCGCCAGCTCGCCGCAGAAGGTCTCGGCATCGTCTTCGTCACGTCGGATCTGGAAGAGGTGCTGAGCCTCTCCGACCGGATCATCGTGATGTCGAATGGCAAGATCACCGGAACATTCGATCGCAGTGAGGCTACCGATACCAAGCTCGTACAGGCATCGGCCGCGGGTCACAACCCGGATGCACCCGCCGATCAGTTGAACAGAAAGACCGCATAATGACTGACATGACCGCAAACGGCGTGGGCCAGGGCCAAAGCAGCGCGTTGCTGATGCTGATGAAGGCCAGAACCTTCATCGCACTGATCCTTGTGTTCGTTTTCTTTTCGATCTTCGCGCCGAACTTCCTGTCGACGGCGAATTTCGTGATCATGTCGAAACATGTGGCGCTCAACGCGTTTCTTGCCATCGGCATGACCTTCGTTATCATCTCCGGCGGCATCGACCTGTCGGTGGGCTCGATCGTCGGGCTTTGCGGCATGGTGGCGGGCTATCTGCTCCTGAACGGCATCGACCTCGGCATCGGATGGACGGTGCAGTTCAATACGTTGGAAATCTGCCTGATCGTTGCTCTTGTCGGCATCGCCATCGGCGCGCTGAACGGGTTCCTGATAACGAAGCTCAACGTTGCCCCCTTTATCGCCACGCTCGGAACGCTCTACATCGCACGCGGCGCGGCGATGTTGTCGAGCGACGGAGAGACCTTTCCCAACCTCACCGGCAGTGCCGAATACGGCTCGGCGAGCTATCGTTTCATCGGTTCCGGGTCCGTCCTCGGCATTCCGATCTCGATCTGGATGCTGATTGCCGTCGGGTTGCTGGCCGCCTATATCGCCAAGCGCACGCCACTCGGCCGGTTCATCTATGCCGTTGGCGGCAATGAGCGCGCGGCCGGGCTTTCTGGCGTGAAGGTCACCCACGTCAAATACTTCGTCTACATGTTCTCCGGCTTCTGCGCAGCGCTGGTCGGCATCATTATTTCCTCCCAGCTTGTTGCTGCCCATCCGGCGACCGGAGATACTTTCGAGCTGAACGCAATCGCCGCAGCCGTTCTCGGCGGAACCTCGATGTCCGGCGGCCGCGGCAAGATCGGCGGCACCATCATCGGGGCCTTCGTCATCGGCGTGCTGTCCGACGGGCTGGTGATGATGGGCGTGTCGGCCTTCTGGCAGACCGTGATCAAGGGCGTCGTCATCATCGCCGCCGTGGTCATCGATCAGGCCCAGCAACGGGTACAAGCACGGGTCGCGCTGCAGGCGCAAGCCGCTGTTGGAAAGTGAAAGAGGTAATCATGAAGGGTGCTCTCATCGGCTGCGGCTTCTTCGCCCGCAATCAGCTTCACGCCTGGCGGGATATCGACGGGGTCGAGATTGTTGCGATCTGCGACCGCGATGCCGGGCGGCTCAACGAAGCCGGCGATCAGTTCGGGATCGAACGGCGCTACAGCGATGCGAAACAGATCTTGGACGATGGTGGCTTCGATTTCGTCGATATCGCCACCACTGCCCCCTCGCACCGACCGCTGGTCGAAGCGGCGGCCGAGGCCGGCATCCACATCATCTGCCAGAAGCCGTTTGCCGAAAACATGACGGATGCCCGCGCCATGGTCAAAGCTGCCGAAGATGCCGGCAAGGTGCTGATGGTTCACGAGAACTTCCGCTGGCAATCCGCGGTACGCGCAGCGATCGATACGCTGCGGGCGGGTGCGATCGGCACGCCGTTCTTTGGCCGCGTCTCGTTTCGCTCCGGCTATGACGTCTATGCCGGCCAGCCCTATCTCGCCGAAGGCAAGCGCTTCATCATCGAGGATCTCGGCATCCATATCCTCGATATCGCCCGGGCCTTGTTCGGCGAGGTCTCGACGATCACCGCCAGCACCAAACGGGTTGACCCAAAGATCAACGGCGAGGATGTCGCCACCATGCTACTCGCCCACAAGGATGGCGTCACCAGCGTGGTCGACTGCTCTTATGCAACGCGCCGCGAGCCGGAGACCTTCCCGGAGACGCTGCTGGAAGTCGATGGCACAGAGGGTACTTTGCGGCTGGATGCCGGCTACCAACTGACGACCCAGGCCGGCGGCAAGGCCGAGACCCGCAATGTCGCCCCGCCGGTTCTGCCCTGGGCGGAGCGGCCCTGGCACAATATCCAGGAAAGCGTGGCGATCATTCAGCGCCATTTCGTCGAATGCCTCCGCGAGGGCCGCATCCCGGAAACCTCCGGCGCCGACAATCTCAACACACTGGCGCTGGTGGAGGCGGCCTATCTTTCCGCAAGCGAAGGCCGCACAGTCAAGCTGGAGGAAATGTGACCGATCCCCTTTCCCTCTTCGGAACGACCGAGCTGCCGGCCCCGATCGAACGCCTCAGCCACGGCGACGTGACAGTAAGCCTGCAGGACGGCGCGCTGCGTCATCTTTCCGTTCGAGGCACGGAAATCATCCGCTCGGTCGCCTTTCTGGCGCGCGATCGCGACTGGGGCACGATCGTGCCGGAGATCGGCGCAATCAGCCGTGAGCGGGGCGAGACGCTGCGGCTTGCTATCCCGATGGTGTTCCGTTCGGGTGATGCCCGGCTTGATGTCACGGTCAACATAACCCTCACCGCCGAAAGCCTGAGGGTCGAGTCCGATGGTCGGGCGTCGGGTCCTTTCGAAACCAACCGAGCAGGATTTACCGTTCTGCACCCGATCGAGAGCGTTGCCGGCGCGCGCGCCCGCGTTACCCACGCCGATGGCAACGTCGAGGATGGAGCCTTTCCGGCGCTGATCGAGCCCTGGCAGCCGTTCATGGACATTGCGACGCTGGAACACCGCGCCAATGGCTTTCAGGTACGGACCGCCTTTTCCGGCGATGTCTTCGAGATGGAGGACCAGCGGCAATGGGGCGATGCTTCTTACAAGACCTATAACCGCCCGCTGGCGCTGCCATGGCCCTATGAGATCGCCGACGGCGAAACCCTGTCGCAATCCGTGGAGATCTCCTGGAAGGCGGACCCCGCGGCAGTTGCGCCCTCCCCCGGGCACGATTTGCCCACCGCCCGCTTTCCCGAGACGGCGCTGGTGCTCACGGCGAACGATGCGCTGCGGCTTGCCGCCAACCGCGGAGATTTCGATATCGTCAGCCCGCAGCGGTTGCTGTGCCATGTCGATGCCACGGCAGAGCCGGCAGGACCGCAGATCGCGGCCTTCGCGGCGCTTCAGGCCGTTCTGCCGCAGCCTTTCTACGATATCGAGCTGATCTGCCGGTTCGATGGCGACGAAAGCCCGGCCCACGAACTCGCGGCCCATGCGGCTGCGGTGGCGGCTTCAGGGCTCGCGCCGTCTTCGGTGTTCGTCTGTCCTTCGGTCGATCGCCAGTCGACCCCGCCGGGTTCAAAATGGCCGCCCTGCCCGCCGCTGGACGAAATTCATGCGGCAGCGGCCGAAGTCTTTCCCGATATCGCACGCGGCGGCGGGATGGCGAGCTTCTTTCCAGAGCTGAACCGCAAGCGTCCGCCGCTGCAGCACCTCGATTTCGTCACCCACGGCCTGTCCCCGATCGTACATGCTGCCGATGATGTATCGGTGCTCGAAACGCTGGAGACGGTCCCCCATATCGCCCGCTCCGCAAGGGCGATCATCGGCGACCGCGCCTATCGGATCGGCCCGGCGACGATCGCCATGCGGCAAAATCCCTACGGCGCGCGCACCATCCCAAATCCCAACTGGGGCCGGGTCTGCATGGCCGACCAGGATCCGCGCCATTTTGCCGCTTTCGGCGCGGCCTATGCCCTGGGGCTCGCAACCGCGCTCGCGCCCTTCGACGTTGCGGTCTGGACGCCGGCGGCGCTTTACGGCCCGCGCGGGCTTTTCCGCGATGATGGCATGCCCTCTCCGCTTGCATGGGTCCTGCAAGCGCTTGCAAGATGCGCGGGGAAAAAGGTGGCCACCGCCGCAATCAAGGACGGCCTTGCGCGGCTCGCCTTTGAAGGCGGTCATGAATATACGGCCAATCTCACCGACCGGACGATTGACAGATTGCAGCCATTTGACTGGCGCTGACGCAATTTCGGTCACGGCGCCCGTAGAGTTGGATACATGGGCAAAGGCGGCCGCGACAGGACTCAACTAATTGCCGCGGAAGAACTATCTTTCTAAAAGGATGGCATCGACAACACCGGAGAGCATGGCGCGATGAACAGGGCACGGGCAGGCGAGAGGATTGTTCGCCGCAAGCTATCAGACCAGGTGCTGGAACGGATGCACGACATGATCCGCAGCGGCGAGTTGAAGCCCGGCGACTACATGCCCTCCGAACGCAACCTGATGGAACGCTTCGGCGTGGGGCGTCCTGCGGTGCGCGAGGCGCTGCAAACGCTGCACAACAGCGGCCTGATCACGATCAATCACGGCGAGCGTTCGCGGGTGAAAGAGATCAACCCGGCGACGATCCTGACCCAATCCGACGAGCTTGCCCGACTTGTTCTAAGTGCGGCGCCCGCCAATCTCGATCACCTCAAGCATGCCCGCCAGATGTTCGAGCTCGGCATGGTGCGGGTGGCGGCCGAAAAGGCGAGCGAGGCCGATATCGCCGAGCTTCGCGCGCTCGTGGCGCTTCAGCGCAGCCAGCTCGGCGATGCGACCGCCTTCATCGGCACGGACATGAGGTTCCACCGCAAGATCGCCTCGCTCACCGATAATCCGATCATTGTCTCGGTCTCCGATGCCATGCTCGGCTGGCTGTTCGAATATCACGTCAGCCTGCTGCACCGCTCAGGCGGCGAGGAGCTGACGCTGGCCGAACACGACAAGATCGTCGACCACATCGCCGATCATGACGTGGACAGCGCGATCGAGGAAATGCGCCATCATCTTGAGCGCACCCGCGACGTCTTTCAGATGAAGAGCTGATCAACGCGGTCCGCCACCCTCGCGAATCCATCCGAAGAAGTCTTCCGAACCCATCTGGCCGCCCTTCAGCGCGATCTGGAGCCCGTCGTGCCGGCCCTCGCTGTGGCCGAGGCAAAGCGCCGCGCCCGGGATCGTCGGGGCCAGTGCCGTGAGCGCCTCAATACCGAGCACGCGCATTCCGTGGCCGGATGTGTCGCCGCCGGAGATGACGGCGCGGCGGAGCCCCGATTGCTGCAGGACCCGATCTAGGACGCGGCCGAGCGCCTTGCCTATCCGGGCATTGGCGGTTTCGAAATCGACCGATGAAGTGGAAAGGGCCGTGATGAAGGCGGCAACGCGCGGATCGTCGGGCCCCGCGGCGGATGTAACCAGAATGCTGGCACCGGTTTCCACCGCGCTCAGGGCGGCTGCCGTGGCGCGTGCAATCTCGGTTTCGATGCCTGCGTCATCGCCGACCACGCTTGCCGCATCGAAGGCGATGATATCGAAGCCGTTGGCGGCCGACCATGCGATCTGCCGCGCGGTGCTCGGCGATACGGAGCCGGAGATCGCCGCAATCTGATCCACCGCACCTGCGCCTTTTGCCGGCGGCGGCGGTGCGATCTCGCCGGTTTCCTGCCAGTGGCGGACAAGCGCGTACTCGAGACCCTGCGAGCCGACCACTAGACGAAGCCTGTCACGGTTTTCCCAGATCAACTGGCCGACGGACTGCTCGCTTGCGGGCTCCATGTCGTCGAGCGAGATGATTCGCGCGCCGGCTGCAATCGCGTCGTCGAGCGCCTGCCGCGCCGCGCCGGACCACAGCGCCTCTAGATCGATCAGAGCGGAGGGAAGGTCGGTCTGGCGGGCGAGATGGCGCAACAGGTCGGCCTCGTCCATTGGTGTCACCGGATGACGGGCCATCACCGGATGACGGTCGAGACGGAAGACGCCCTCGAAAACCCCGGCATAGAGATGACCGAATGACTGGTAGCGCCGCATCTGCGGGGCCGCCGTTACCAGTGGCACGGCCTGCGAGGCGCGAACATCGAGCGCGATCTCGATGGCGCGGCCGATATTGCCGGCGGTCTGCGAAGAATCGAAGGTCGAGCAAATCTTGTAGTGCAGGATGTCCGCCCCGGTGGCATCGAGCCAAGCAAGCGGTTCCGGCAGGTTGGCCGCCATCCATTCCGGCCCATGACTGCGGGCGGTGGAGGCGATGCCCAGCGCATCGGACTTGGCAAAGCGTCTCGCAAGCGCCGGGCTCGGTACATCGGAAAACAGGACCGCGCTCAACCCCGCGAATGCCAGAACCTCCATAACGGCAGCCGAACCCGTGAAATCATCCCCAAACCAGGCCAGTCTGGGCCTTGCACTGCTTGTCATGCCGTCATGCGCTCCCGCTTGCGAAAATTGGCTCAATCATTGATTGACATTATCATCTACATATTATCTGATCATACCAGATAGACAAGACGTGACTCCATGGAAGGTAAACTGAAAATGACGAAAGTCGCATTGTTCGGCGCCGGCGGTAAGATGGGCGTCCGCCTGTCACGCAATCTGGCCAAAACCGATTTCGAGGTGCGCCATATCGAGGTCAGCGAAGCGGGCAAGGCTCGGTTGAAGTCGGAACTGGGCGTCGAGGCCGTAGATGCGGACAAAGGCCTTTCAGGCGCTGACGTTGTCATCCTCGCCGTGCCGGATACAGTGATCGGCAAGGTGGCGGCAGGCTTCGTGAAGGATCTGGCGCCCGGCACCATGGTCGTGATTCTCGATGCGGCCGCGCCTTTCGCGGGCCACCTTCCGGAACGCGACGACATCACCTACTTTGTCTCCCACCCCTGCCATCCGCCGATCTTCAACAATGAAGCCACGGAAGCCGGCCGCAAAGACCATTTCGGTGGCATTGCTGCCGAACAGGGCGTCGTCAACGCGCTGATGCAGGGCCCGGAAGAACACTATGCCCTGGGCGATGCCATCGCCAGGGCGATCTATGCTCCGGTTGCCCGCACCTACCGCGTGACTGTCGAGCAGATGGCGCTTCTGGAGCCCGGCCTTTCGGAAACGGTCTGCGCCTCGCTGCTGGTCGTCATGCGCGAGGCCATGGACGAAGTGGTTGCCCGCGGCGTCAGCTATGATTGCGCCCGCGACTTCCTGCTCGGCCATATGAACATCCTCGGCGCGGTTATCTTCGACGAGGTCAAGGGAGGGCAGTTCTCCGACGCCTGCAATAAGGCCATCGAATTCGGCAAGCCGGCCCTGATGCGCGACGACTGGAAAAAGGTGTTCGAGCCCGACGAGATCGCCGCCAGCATTCAGCGTATCACCTGATCGCGCAAGCCTTGGATCTGCCTGCCCGGGCTAGAGCTGTGCCGTCTCAGCGCATTTGAGACAGGCAGGGTTTAACGGATAAAGGAGGAATCTGGCTCATCATAGCTTAAGTAAAGGAAGAGACGATGAGACAGAAATCCGGGCAGCAGAAGCCGTTGCCAGTCAGCGGATTCGTGTTGTCCCTTTGTCTGTGACGGGGCAAAAACAGTAAGCTGCACGCGACCAGAACAAAGCAAGCTTGACAGCAGAGATTTTGGTAGTCTTTGTTAACGGCAATTACGAGAGGCGAAAATTCCCCATGCTCTCATCATTGACGACGTTCTCTCCCTGCGGAAGTTCCCGATCATCTGCGGACCGCAATTCGCCTATGATCCGGTGGGCAAACGGCTAGCGTTCTGCCTACCTGGGAACCGCGCGGAAAGTTCACGGTTCTTCCTCGATGCCGTTGGTGGCGGTGAGGGAGAATTGTATGTGGTCGATCTTGCGTCATCGCACATCCACCGACTGCCGGCGCTCGAAGATCTCGGCGTGTTGTCGCCGGTCTGGTCGCCGGACGGAACAAGGGACGCGCTGGCGGTGACCGACGGTATCTCGCTTCGGCCCGCAATCATTGACGTGCAAATCGGTGCGATGCGGGTTGTGAGCGAGCGCAATCTGACACTGACTGGAACGCGAACATTCTTCCACTTGCTCGACGATGCCGCGCTTGCCTGCGAAAGCACCGTCGGTGCTCAGGCAGGCTGCCGGAGCGGTCAGCATCGTATTCGAGACGGACACCCATCTGGCAGAGGTCGCGCCGTCCCGGTCGTTTTTGATGCCGTTCGTGACTGCGGCGGGAAGGGCCAGAGGCGGCCAGCCGTCCTTTGGGTTTATCCCGGCTTCGACGCCGGCAGCGATATGGGCTTCGTCAGGATCCTCTGAACCAGCCCGGCATGTTCAATCTGCATCTGCTCGCAGCACGCGGCTTCGTCGTCGTCATCCCGTCCATGCCCTATGACGAGGCCGCGCTTGGCGACCGCTTACTGGCCGGCTGCCTGACGGATTCCGCGCGCCCTGCCTACGACGCGGTCGTTAAGGCTGGGTATGTCGATCCGGAGCGGATCCATGTCGCGGGCCACAGTCTCGGCGGGTGGGCCACGCTGGTACTTATGACAAAGACTAAAGAATTCCGGTCCGGCATTGCTCTGGCGGGGTCCCGCAATCTTCTGTCGCAAACCGACGATGTCAGGCTGCGCTTCGACACGATCGTCGACGACAGCCGATCACCCGGTCTTGCCGATAACTATCATCTGTCGGAACCGCCCTAGAAAGCGCTCGATCAGTATCTGCGCAACAGCCCGCCGTTCTCCGTCGAGGATATCATGGCGCCGGTTCTGACGATCCGCGGTGACCAGGATTATGTCGAGATCGGTCAATCAGAACAGATGTTCGCTGCACTCCGCTCACTCGGCAAGCCAGCGGAGTTGGTCCGATACTGGGGCGAAGGCCACGTGTTGGAAAGCCCAACCAACATCAGCGACGCCTGGGAACGGGTAATCGCCTGGCTGGAGAATGTCTGAACTGTTGGCGTTCTTTCCTTGTGGAGACTCAAGAGGTTTCGCACGCCTGTGGTTAGACGCCGGATCCGCCGCTCACTCTTCCGCGCCTCAGACAGTCGGCAGCTGCCGGATGGA
Organism: Martelella limonii; assembly: GCF_013344475.1. Lineage (GTDB taxonomy): Bacteria > Pseudomonadota > Alphaproteobacteria > Rhizobiales > Rhizobiaceae > Martelella > Martelella limonii. The sequence continues at coordinate 27,137 of NZ_JABUOU010000015.1, forward strand.
AAGCTGATGTGGCAGATAAAGGGCCGGAGCCGCCGTCTGGGGGTCCAGCTGCTGCATAACCGCCGCACCGTAAAGCTCCGCCGGGACCACGGCTGAATTGAGCCAGGGGGCAACCCATGCATTGAAGATGAGATCGTCAAAGCCGAAGAAAGTGAAGCGGCCGGGCGCATCAAGACCGGCTTCATTCAGGGCGCGAAAGGCACCATAGGCAAGCGTATCGCTCATACAGAGTACCAGAGGCGGCGTGTCCCCTGTCGCAAGAGCCTGCAGCATGCCGCTCCGCCCGACCTCCAACAAATTCGTGCCCGGCGCCGTGCACAGCATCAACGCATCTGCCGGCAGTCCCTGTGCGGCAAAAACCTCGCGAATACCCTGAAGCCTGAGCGTCGCGGCCGTGCGGTCGAGCGAGCCGTGCAGCAACACCGCACGGCGGTGGCCACGCGCAAGAACTACACGGGCCACATCGCGCCCGGCCTCCCGATTATCCATACCTGCATAGCAGGAGGTTCCGGCGCCGGGATCCGGACGGTTGACAAAGACTTTCGGAACGTCCTCCTGCCGTATGCGATCAAGTTCCGGGCTTTCGACTGCGCCAAGCAGCACGAAACCGCACACCGACTGGGCGCGCATTTCTGCGAGAAACTCATCCTGGACCACCCCACTTTCATGTGTGTCGCTCAAGGCCATAACCAGCCCGCACTCCCGCATGGCCATGCCGATCGACGCGGTAATAGCCGCCATGACTGGATTGATCAGTGATGCTGCTAGCACGGCAACGATCCGGCTTTCACGCCGCCGCAAAGCCTGGGCCGCACCGGCAGGGCGGTAGCGCAGCGCCTCAACCGCAGCCTTCACCCGCTTGATGGTCTCCGGCGATGCCTTGTTCGGAATGCCATTGATCACCCGGGACACGGTGGCGACCGAGACGCCGGCATGCTTGGCGACCTGACGCAGTGAGGCCGGAGCCGATCTGGCCTTCGCTCCGGTTTCCGGTTTGTCCGAGGATGACATGGCACGTTCCCTGGGGGCTGTTGCCGGCGCAGGCGAAAATATCACAGGTCCGACCCTGATAACGACTTGCCTAAAAAGATAAAAAAGTTCAAGTTTGCAGAAAGGGTAATCGATTACCCTGATCTGGGATACTGCCGCCCGCCGACGAAAAACGAACGGGACGGACAGTAAAGGAGTGACTTTTGAGGAGACTGAAATGCGTGCGATAAGCAGAGTGATTTGCGGCGTGGTCCTGATGGCCGCCATAGGAGCACCGGCTTTGGCCGAAAACAGAATTGATTTCATCCGGCCGGATGCGCCCGCTCTGGCCGCTTATGGCGACCAAATGGTGGGCGTGCGTGAGCTGACGCTCGTTCACAAGGACCAAATTGACATTGCCAATGTGGCTGCGGACATGTCCGCTCCGGATCAGATGCCCCGCTATGATCGCCCGCTGCCGGTCGAAATCTGGTATCCGGCCGATAGCAAGGCGGCCGGCTCGACGACACTGAAAGCCTATATGCGCGACGGCAAGACGCTGGTCGAGCTGCATGGCAAGGCCATGCTGGACGCCGCACCGGCAAAATCGGAATCGGGCTTCCCGCTGGTGATCGTCTCGCATGGCTACCCCGGCAACCGATTCCTTATGTCGCCGATCGCAGAGAATCTGGCATCCAAGGGCTATGTCGTTGTCTCGATCGACCACACCGACACCACCTACAGCACGCTGCGCTCCTTTCCATCAGCACTGGTCAACCGTTCGGAAGACCAGATGTTTGTGCTCAATGAAATCGCCCGTCTGTCGCAGGATCCGGATAGTTTCCTGAATGGTCTTGTCGATGCCGCAGATACGGCGATCATCGGCTACTCCATGGGTGCCTATGGCACTCTCGTCTCCGCCGGGATCGGCCTGACAGATCAGGCGGTGGAGGCAGAGGAAGGGTTCTGGCACGCGCCGGCAGGTACACTGGAGCGCTATCGGGCACGTTCGCCCGCCTATCGCGACCGCTTCGATCCACGCATCAAGACAGCTATCGTTTTTGCACCGGCCGGTTATTCCTCCGGCTTCTTTGATGATGAAACCTTGAAAGGCATCCGCGTCCCTACCCTTTTCATCGGCGGATCAAATGATGATACCGTGGGCTACCAGAATGGCGTTCTGCCGACATTTCAGGGTGCAAAGGGCGTTGATCGCGGTTTACTAGTCTTCGAAGGCGCCAATCATAATGTCGGCGCCCCTATGCCCGCGCCGGAAGAAGCATGGGTTGACGACCCCGATCTGAAATTCAACCTCGCATTGCATTACACCGACTTCGTCTGGGACAACGTGCGCATGAACAATATCGCCACCCATTTTGCCACGGCATGGCTCGGCAAATATCTCAAGAGCGACACGGCGATGCAGACCTATCTGGATCTTGTGCCCGTCTCCAATGATGGCGTCTATGACATGGTCGACGGAAAGCCTGCCGCAGACCATACCTATTGGTCGGGCTTCCAGCCGCGTACGGCCCAGGCACTGCGCTTCGATTTTCTGAGCGCCGAACATTAAACCTATGCTTCGGGCAAATGCATTCACGGGGCACCAGCCGCCTCAGACCGGTACCCCTTGATGTCGAAGGCCAGTCAGGCGGTTCCGTTACAAATTTTTGTAATGGTGGCAGATTTGGCTGACCTGCTCCCAGTTTTGTCCACGTCTATAAGTTAGCCCTGTTCACGTTGTGATCCATAGCGGACCGGATTGCAAATTCATTCGGGGTGAGCCCGTCGAGGCTAGTGTGCGGCCGATGTAGATTGTAGTCGATCCTCCAATCCGCGATGATCTCGCGAGCGTGGCGGTAGCTGCGGAATAGATGCTCGTTCAGGCACTCGTCCCGCAACCTGCCGTTGAAACTTTCCACGAAGCCGTTCTGCATTGGCTTGCCGGGCGCGATGTAATGCCATTCGACGCCGCGATCCTGCTGCCATTTTAGCATGGCGTTCGAGGTCAGTTCCGTGCCAGTGGGTCGCGACGCTCAGCGATGACATCCATTTCACTTGCCACGCGTCGACCCGAGATTGAGTTGTCGACGACGGCCGCCAGGCATTCCCGGCTGAAGTCATCGATGACGCATAGGATGCGGAAGCGGCGTCCGTCGATCAGCGTGTCCGATACGAAGTCGAGGCTCCAGCGCTGATTGGGATCCTGCGTCATCGGTGCTCGCGTGCCTAGGGTTCGCTTGCGGCCACCGCGTTTGCGCACGGTGACCCGTTCGTCGCGGTAAAGGCGGTAGAGTTTCTTCCAATTCACCTCGACACCTTCGCGTTTCAGCAGGATGTGCAGGCCCCGGTAGCAGAAGCGCCGACGGCAGCTCCTTCAGCCGCTTTCGCAGCTTTACATGATCGTGTCCCATTGCGTGGTGTAGCTTCGGCGCTTTCCATGCTTTCCGGACAAAGCCGGGAATGGATCAGCTTGCAGCGGGCAGGCTGATAAGGGGATCATCGCTCATTGTTGCGATGGTTTCCAGTGTCATGTAGCGGGATCGCTGGACGGCCCACTCGTCGTTCTGTTCGAGGAGCAGTGCGCCGACCAGTCTGACGATAGCATCATCATTGGGGAAGATGCCAACTACCTCTGTGCGGCGCTTGATCTCGCCGTTCAGGCGTTCGATCGGGTTTGTGCTGTGAAGCTTGGCTCAGTGCTGCTTGGGAAAGCTCATGTAGGCGAGCGCGTCCTGTTCGGCGCTGTCCATGAGGGTTGCAAGCTTGGGTACCTTCGGCCTGACCTGATCGGCGACACTGCGCCACTGTGTGCTCGCCGCCTCGGGCGTATCCTGGGCAAACGCGGTGGCGATGAAGGCGGAGACGACACGCCGTCCGCTCTTTCCGGCATGGGCCAAAGCATTGCGCATGAAATGGACCCGGGGGCTGTTGAAGAAGTCGCCGACGGCTGATCAGACAGCACCTTGCGCGTTAATGAACGTCTGCGGGAGTAGAATGCGGCTGAAAGCCTTCCTCAGCTCGCAAATGGTTGCCTGGGGGTGAAGTCAC
>NZ_JABUOU010000016.1 GCF_013344475.1 Martelella limonii
AGTCGAACAGACGCACGAGGCTCCATTCATGGCGACGGGCGTCTGCGACCTCCAGCTCGTTTCTCGAGATATAGAAAGGCGTGCGCTCCCATCCATTCGTCGTTTTCACCTCGATCAGTCGTGGCAAGCCATCGGGCGCGAAACTGGCAATATCATAGCCGGCGCCATCACCGTCCTCCTGGGACACCCAGCGGACCTTCGCCGCCAGGTCTCTCCGCCCCGAGGCCGCAAGATGGGCGCGTTCGTGATGGAAAACGCGCTCTTCGCCGGCTTTGCCAAGCGACCGGTTTCGCTCGTCCCTTCCCGCCACGTCAAACCTGCGCGCGATCGCCTCGATCTGTGACAGCTCGGCCGGAGGCGGCGCATTCCGCATCGTCGGCGGCACGCCGAAGAACAGGGGTGGTGGGGCTTCCGCGAAACCCGGATGCATTTCGGTTGCGCTCGCCGTCTCGAACGACGGGTTCCTGGCAAGCCATCGCGAAACGGCCTCCGCCAGTGCCATCTGAAAATTGAAGCGGGGTTGGTAGCCGCCTATATAGGGAAGCCCGAACCCGATCAGCGCGGCCGAGATGTTGCAGTTCTTGAACTCGATCGAGCCTTTGGACCGGCCAAGGGACTGCTGCAGGCGCCGATTGTTCATCGCCTTATTATAGGCGCGACCCGCCAGCTCATCCTTCAGCATGTCGAAGTAGACGGCGACGATCGCGTCGTTTTCCGGATCGGACCAATGCTCAGCGTTCATGGCGCCAGGCTATGATGGCAAAATTGCTTTGTCACGGGAAACCCGTCAGCCGAGCATCTGCAGCCCATGCTTCTGTACCAGCGACAGGAGCTTGAGCGCCGGCCCGCTTGGCCGTTTGGCGCCGGTTTCCCATTTCTGCACCGTCGACGGGCTCGTGTTGAGATAACGCGCGAAAACCGGTTGGCTGACATGGTTGTGTTCGCGCAGAGCCTTGATCGCGTCAGGCGTCAGTTCCTGCGGGATTACAAGGCAGTCTTCATCGAAGGTCCGCATCGTTTCCTTGTCGATGGTCCCGGCTGCATGCATACCTTCAACCGCACTATGGATCGCCTCGAAGGCGTCGCTCTTGAACCTGCGCTTAGTCGCCATGATCTATCTCCAGCAGGGCGCCGATCCCGAGTTCCGCCTCGAGGTCGGCAGTCGTCTTGCGACGGTAAAGCTCCGCGAGCTTCCGGAAAGCCGCAAGCTCGTCGTCGTCAATGTTCGCCCGGTCCTTCTTGGCGAAGAGATAGGCGAATACGTGAGAACTCACCGGCCTTTGCCAGAACGATGGACCGATGCATGTTTTCGTTGAGCCGCTTCTTGAAGACGCCGCCGCCGAGATCATCGGCCTGACCAACGGCAACCTGATGGATTGCCTTCGACAGAGCCTTGTCGGATATTCGCGCCTTCTTTGCCGCCTTTGAGAACCACGCTGTTTTGAACACTCGCTCTGACATTTATCTATATAGCACTAAGTGCTATATTCCTCAAGGTTGAAAAGACGGCTATGCCGCCTCCCATACCTGATTCAGAATCCGGGCGGCAAGCGCTGCCTTGTCCTGCGGCAGGAAGCGGCCATAGTGCTCTTGAACGACATCCGGGGTATCCTGGATCGCGTAGCTTGCCTGTTCGTAAGACCCGGTCTGCCTGAGGATATGGGTTGCCAGAATGTCGCGAAGATTATGAGGGCCGTGCGGCAGCAGACCCTTGATGGCGCCACGACCGGTATAGGGGTTATAGATCCCATAGCGCTGGATGACCGTGCGCCAGGCTTCGTAGAACGTCGTGGAGCCGTAGGCCGCCTGCTTGCTGGTCGCCCCTTCACCGTTTTGACGAACAGGGTACCGGGATCGTCTGCCGGTCCGAGCAGCACCCCGCGGTGACGATCGATGTAGGCCTCGAGGTATTTGTAGAGATCGAGCAGATCCGGCAGGATCAGGCGGAATGGCTTTTGTCCGAAGAAGGACGAACCGGAATTCTTGAAGGCCACGGACGGTATGAGCACTTCCCATCCACCCTCACGGTCGCTCCAGCGTAGCTCGCCGCATTTCATGTCTTCCAGTCGTCGCTCGGATGTCGGGAACTGGCCGCGCGGGCAGACGCGAAGCTGGCGAATGTTCTTCTGCCGAAGCCCCAGATGCAGACCGAGACGAAGCAGCAGGAATGACCGCACCGCCTCCGCGGCCGCGCGCGGATAGCGGTCTTCGTCCGGCATGCGTTGCAAAATTTCGTCGGTGATCTTGCGATATTCCGACAGTGGACTGTCCGCCTCAAGAACGACCATGATCGGTTCGAAGGGATCGCGATGCACCCGCATCACCCGCTGGATTTCCTTTGAGCGGTAGCCGGCATGTCGGTGGAAAGCATCGCAGGCGCCATGCCAGTTTCGAGAGGCAAACGCGATCTCCTCCGGCGCAATCAAGCCTTCGATCGGGCGAACTTTCTGCAAGAGTTCGGGATGCTGCCGGATCCAGCCCACTTCCGAGCGAGTGAGGGATTGCGCGACCATCAACATGTCTTCTTCCCATTTGGTGTAGAAGCCACGGCGCTGCTCCCGCCACTGCAGATACCAGTCCCAGACGCCGGGGAAGATCAGCAGACCGAATGTCAGCTGGCTGAGCGGGACGCCACGGCCTTTGACAATGCCGGCAGGAGAGGCGGCAAGCGCGCCGAACATCAGACCGAGATGTTCGATCTTCTGCGATGCCGTTTCCTCGCCCCAGACCCCGTTGCGTTGCAACCCGATCGCCGTCAGCGTCGACGTCTTGAATCGAATCAGATCAGCCATCTCCATTGCCAGCCGCGGCGGCGCGTCGACGACACCGGATAGCAAGTCGGGATCCTCAAAAGATTCCGCAGCCGTATTGTTAATGTTCTCCGCCAGGGAATGCTCCCGCGGAGAAAGCGATCCGCCTCCATAGGTGACGCCAGGAAAGCGAATAGCATAACGCTGTTTGCTGGCCTTGGCCTGATAGCGCCGGTAGTCGGTTGTTCCCGAGACGATGACCCGGCGGACCCAATCAACAATCTCCTCCTGCTTGCTGAAGGGAAGACTGCTGAAATCATCAGGAAGGTGCACCGCAATCCGTCTTCGCTCGGCCGGGCTGATATCGCCAAGATCGTGACCATGGAGCGAGCGGTTCTGGTGTGGCAGCTTCGCCTTGAAATATCCTTCCGGCAATCGGTACCGCTTTTCGATGCGGGAGAGAATTCGGAAACTCGCGACCGATCTCGGCACGCGTTTGCCCTCAAACCAGCATAGCATCGTCTTGTGGTCGAATGTTTCATCGAGCCGAACGACGGCGCGATAGAGCTGCCAGTAGCTCTCGCCGAACCGACGCATCTGATAAGCAAGCGCCTCCTGAAAACTTTCGGGATCACGGGCCACATCGAAAAGCGGCTCCGGGAACTCGTGGATCGGCTTCGGCTTGGGGCCTCTTGAAACCCGCGTGCAGTCCGGTCGTGAAAGGCAATCTCCAGTTCGCCGAGGCTTTCGGGTGGAAGAGCTTTTGCCTTTTGACGCATCGTGAGTAGCGTTCCCTTGTCGAGCGCTAGGCTTTGGCTTCTGGCGGTCTTCGGACAGGGAAGGGGCGCCGAGCCACCGAGTGATTGCATCCAATGCAATGCGGAACTGTTTCTTCAAATCAGCGGAAATCTCATCATCAATCCCACAGTCATCTATGACTGTGGTCCAGTCGATGCGCCCGTTCCGCAAGGGTGGTGACTCTCGATAGGTGACGAGGCTGGTGAGATAGGGCTTGATCTTCTCCAGCGTCCGCTTGGACGCGACCGGCGCTATGCGTATCTCGCAGAATTTTGAGATTTTTGGCTGAAAATGACGTGATGAAAGTTCTTGTTTTCGCATGCTCTTATTCCGTTGCAATCGGCACCAATGCCGAGAGGAAACGGAGATAGAAATAAATGATGCACTCAGCAAAGCGAATGTCGACTACGGTGGCATGCCTCTGCTAATGGTAGGGGTCACGAGCCGAGGCTAGAACTCATTTGATTTCTTTAGGAAGTTTTCAAATTTAAATAGATAAATACAAATAAAAGTTTGTACTACATAATATATATTGTGCTTTTCTATTCCGAAATTAGGTAAGGAAATCTAACCCTCGATAAGGGTTACGTATCGAAGGCGACCAAAGCACAACACATATGCAGCATGTGATGAAACCAAACACCCGATACGTTTCAAAAAAAGTTAATAAATCGTTAAGATACAGTGAGAGGAGGGGCGCCTGTGGGACGTGTCGCGCTTGGTAAGCGAGGTAACTGGTAACTGGGGCACATTCGGTGGCAGTGCTCAAGGAGAGAGCAAGCCGATCGGCCCGGAACGCGTCCGGCGTGATCTCGGTTGCTCGCAGTTGCCATTGAGGCTGAGAGGGGAGGGGATTTCAGGCCCGCGCCACGATCAGTGATGCCAGCGGCGGGATTGGATCGGGACTGCCGATCCCCAGGCGGTCGCCGAGATAGTGCCAGAACGAAAGATCCAGTTTCTGACAGGTCTTCATCAGGCCAAGCAACGTGTCACGGGCAACTCTGCCGTCGCGGCTCATTGTGCCGCCGGAGATCTTCCGTTTGATGACGAAGCTGCGCAGGTCGTTTTCCGAGGCATTGGTGTGCAGCGGGATTTCCGGACGTTCCAGCACCCGCAGCAGCTCAGCCTTGCGGCGCGACAGGCGAAATAGGAGTGTTGATTTCCACTGAGAGCTGACCCGGCGGGGGTGCGGACGAAAACTTGGACCACCACGGAGGTAGTTCATGTATTCCTACGCAGACAGACTTCGAGCGGTTGAGCTCTATATCCGGCTGGGCAAGCGACTTAACGCGACCATTCGCCAGCTGGGATATCCCACCAAGAATGCGTTGAGGGGCTGGTATCGAGAGTATGTACAGCATCTCGACTTGCGTCCTCAGCCGGTAGCGCGTGCGCCAAAATTTTCCGAGGCCCAAAAGCATGCTGCCCTTGAGCATTACCGCACCCATGATCGTTGCATCTCTGCGACGATGAGGGCGCTCGGCTATCCCGGTCGAGGAACTCTAACAGCATGGGTTCGTGAGGCGTTTCCGGAAGCGCGGATATCGATGGTTGGTCGATCGTGGCACCCTGGCTATTCCGAGGAGGTCCGGCAAGCGGGGGTCATCAGATTATGCAGTGGAGATGAAAGCGCTCAACAGGTAGCTGACCGACTGGGCGTCTCAAGGCCGACATTGTACAACTGGAAAGATCAGCTACTCGGTCACGAGGCTCCCTCATCCATGAAACGCCGCAAATCCAACCCCAAGGTGCCTGAACGTGAAGAGCTCGAGCGACAGCTTGAAGCCCTCCAGCGTGATGTCCGCCAGTTACAACTCGAGCATGATCTCCTGAAGAAGGCCAACGAACTCCTAAAAAAAGACCTGGGCGTCGATCTGCAGATCCTGAGTAATCGGGAGAAGGCACAACTGATTGACGCCCTTAAGGAAGTTTATCGCTTGCCAGAACTGCTTGCCCAGCTTCGGATTGCCCGCAGTTCCTATTTCTACCATCGCGCCCGCATGTGTCTGGCAGACAAGTATGCCGCCGTCCGCCACAGCCTAGCGGAGATCTTTGAAGCGAACCGTCGTTGCTACGGTTATCGACGACTGCAGGCATCGCTGGCCAGACAAAACGTGATAATCTCGGAAAAGGTTGTTCAGCGATTGATTAAGCAGGAGAAGTTGGTCGTTGCCAGGCCGCGTCGACGGCGGTTTGGATCCTATCTGGGAGAGATCAGTCCAGCGCCCGAGAACCTGATCAATCGCGACTTCCATGCAGAAGCGCCGAACGTGAAGTGGCTGACAGACATCACCGAGTTCCAGATCCCAGCAGGCAAGGTGTACCTTTCGCCCATCATCGACTGCTTTGACGGCATGGTCATCAGCTGGTCCATCGGAACCCAACCAGATGCGGGGCTGGTCAACACCATGCTGGATGCAGCCATCGGAACCGTCGCCAACGGCGAGGAACGGCCAATCATCCATTCTGATCGCGGAGCCCATTATCGATGGCCCGGCTGGTTAACCCGTATCAGCGAAGCAAGACTGGTTCGCTCGATGTCCCGAAAGGGTTGCTCGCAAGACAACGCCGCGTGCGAAGGGTTCTTCGGTCGGTTGAAAACCGAGCTCTTCTATCCGCGAGACTGGAAGGCCATCACGATTGAGCAGTTCGTGGCAGAGGTGGACGCCTACATCCGATGGTACAATGAAACGCGCATCAAAATATCACTGGGATCACTCAGTCCGGTCGAATATCGTAAGAGCCTCGGCCTGAGCATTTAAAACAGTCCAAGTTTTTATCCGCACCCCCTATCTGGCTGCGCCGGGTCAGCTCTCAGTGGAAATCAACAAAGAGTCGACGATTTGGATAGTCGTGCTTGCGATTGCATATAACAAATGTGCTCTCGGTTATTTAATATTTGCATAAGCTGAAACGCTCTTGACTGATAAAGTTCACGGTCGGAGGCAAGTAGGAGGAGGTGACTTTCGGCGGACGCAAGAGCGCATTGCTTCAATGCAGCGAAGGAGCGAGACGGCAGTCGGGGACATCGTCAACTTAATGGCAACGAGGGCAGACACTGGCGGCGGCCGATTTCGCCGATCATGCTCGGGCGATTTTCGCCCACAGGTTCATCGCCGCTGAACGCAATTCGCGAAAATGGTTGGAAGGGATATCCTTGAAGCGCTTCATGATCCTCTCTCGTCGCCGGACTGGCTGGTGATAATTCTCCGCCCGATTATTCAACCCTTTGTGGCAGCGATGCTCGACACCCGTCATCGATCAACCGGGCGGCTTTGAACGAGAACCTCCAAGACGAAACCGTCCAGATCAACTGCGCGCCACAGCCAATGTTTCTTGCCCCGGATTGCAACAACGGCTTCATCGAGATGCCTCTTGTCCCCAAGCCGACCGGCTGATCGATGACGGATGTCGTTGGCAAAGGTGCGGCCGAATTTCTCCGCCCATAGCCTGACGGTCTGATGCGAGACAGTGATCCCACGGGCAGCCAGCAAGTCCTCGACCATTCGCAGGCTCAGAGGGAAACGGAAATAGAGCCACACAGCGTGAGCAATGACGTCAGCGGGAAAGCGGTGTCGACGATAAAGGGGATCCCGGTCTGTCATGGCCCGTCATTCGCACATCAAGTTCCACAATTCGTTAAGTTGACGATGCCGTCTCAGATCATTCAACGACGGACAAGCTACTTTGCAAACACCTTGCCATCGAACAGCTTGCGGGCGGTGCGCACGTTGCCCGCGCCGCGGATCGTGCCGTCTTCGGCAATGTCGAGGAAGACCTCCATGTCGCCGGTCGGATGTTCGACGCGGTAGCGCCCGTCGGCAGGCGGCTGCCACAACTCGGCCGCCGGGCTTCCGGCGATCCGCGTCGCTGTCGCCACGGTGATGGCGGCGAAGACGCCGACCGAGGCATGTACCCGGTGGGGGATGAAGCTGCGCGTGGCAATCGCGCCGCCCTGGTCCGGCGCGGACACCAGCGTCATCTTCGGCACCGATGCCTTCTCGACATCGCCAAGGTTCATCATTGGTCCGGCCTTCAGGCGGATGGCCTCGATCCGGTCCTTGATGTCGGTCATGGCTTCAAGGTCTTCGCGGGCCTCCTTGCCGGTCAGGCCGAAATCGGCGGCCCGCATGATCACGCATGGCATGCCGTTGTCGATCAGCGTGCAGTCGACGCCGTCGATCACGTCGACAGCATTGCCGGTCGGCAGCTGAGAACCGCACATGGAGCCGGCGATATTGAGGAAGAGCAGGGGGACGGCTGCATGGGTGCCGGGCACGCCGGCAATCTCGGTGCTGCCGGCATAACTCACCTTGCCGCCGGGCGTCTGGATGCGGGCGAGCGCGATCTCGCCGCTGTTGACCATGTGGATGCGCACCTGGGTTTCATCGCCGGTCGCGGCGACAAGTCCGCGCTCGATCGCGGCCGGGCCGACACCTGCCAGGATGTTGCCGCAGCCCTGCGCATCGCTGACGAGCGCCTGGTCAACGAAGACCTGCAGGAACAGGTAGTCGACATCCGCGTCGTCGCGGCTTGGCGGTGACAGGACGGCGACCTTCGAGGTGAGCGGATCGGCGCCGCCGATGCCGTCGATCTGCCGGGCATCGGGCGAGCCCATGATCTTCAGAAGAAGGTTGTTTCGCACCTCTGGATCGTATGGCAGGTCCCGGGCGAGGAAATAGGCGCCCTTGGAAGTGCCGCCGCGCATCCACAGGCAGGGAATGCCGTCCTCAGACATATTTCAGGCCCTTCTCGGCGAGCCGCGGGCGCATGTCGTAGATATCGAGTCCGAGGTCGCCGGCCGCCAGCCGCTTGCGCTTGGCTTCTTCGGCTGCAAGGCGTTTCTCGGCGGCGGCGAGCACGTCGCCGGCCTCGTTGCGCCGGACGACGCAGACGCCGTCATCGTCGGCAACGATGATGTCGCCGGCTTCGATCTGGGCGCCGGCGCAGATGACCGGGACGTTGACCGAACCGAGCGTCTCCTTGACCGTGCCCTGCGCCGAGATCGCCTTCGACCAGACGGGAAAGCCCATCGCGGTCAGGTCGCGGATGTCGCGAACGCCGGCGTCGATAACGAGGCCACGGCAGCCGCGCGCCATGGCGGATGTCGCCAGGAGGTCGCCGAAATAGCCGTTGTCGCACGGTGAGGTCGGCGCCAGCAGGAGAATATCGCCCGGCTTCAACTGTTCGATCGCCACATGCAGCATCCAGTTGTCGCCTGGAGGGGCGGAGATGGTGACGGCCGAACCGGCGATCTGCGCGCCGGCATAGATCGGCCGCATATAACTCGACAGCATGCCCTTGCGGCCCTGGGCCTCGTGGACGGTGGCGACGCCTGCTGCCGCCAGCCGATCGATGATCGCCTGATCGGCGCGCGCGATGTTCTGAACGACGACGGCCATGTCAGTGTCCCTTCGCTTCAACCGGCGGCGTGCCGTGCGTGTGGAATGTCTCGATGGTCTTCAGGCCCCAGGCCTGGCCCTTCTTGCGGTCCTTCTCGGTCCAGACGACTGGCTGCCAGTCGGGAGCGAGAATGAGGCGCGCGCCGGAATTGGCAAGCTCGACGCGATTGCCCGCCGGCTCCCAGACGTAGAGGAAGAACGTGCCCTGAACGGCATGCTTGTGCGGACCCGTTTCGATGTGAACGCCGTTCTGCAGGAAGATGTCGGCGGCGCGCAGGATGTCCTCGCGCTGGTCGGTCGCATAGGTCACGTGGTGCAGCCGGCCCTGAGCGCCGCCATGCTCCTCGGTGCAGGCGAGATCATAAGTCTTGTTGTTGATCGTGAACCAGCAACCGCCAAGCCTGCCGTTGTCGAGCTGGATCAATTCGGTCACCCGGCTGCCAAGACAGGTTTCCATGAAGGTACGGAATTCCGTGACATTCTCGGACAGAAGATTGAGGTGGTCGATCCGGCGCGGCGCAGCTCCGGTGAAGGCGGAGGCGGTGTTCTTCAGCGCGGCCTTCTCGGCGTCTTCCTGTGCCTCGTACCAGACGGTGTCCCAGTAGATCTCGAAGACATGGCCGAATGGATCCTCGAAACGGAAGGCCTTGCCATGGCCACGGTCGCCGTCGACCCAGCCGATCACCTTGTACTTGCTTTCCTCGATCGCCTTGACCCGGCGCATGAGGGCGGCCTCAGACGAGGCACGATAGGCGATATGGCCGACGCCGGTGGTGTGGTGGCGTGTCAGCTTCAGCGAGTGGAACTCGTAGTCGTCCCAGGCGCGCAGATAGGCGGAGGTCTCGTCCATTCCGGACAGCTTCAGTCCGTAGATGCGCGTGAAGAAATCGAGACTGTCCTCGAAGCGGTCGGTGTACATCTCGACATGCGCGAGATGGGCAAGATCAAAGCAGGGTTCCGTCATTTCAATCCTCCCGAAGGTCCGCTCAGAGTTCGTCGACCGTACGCGGGAAGATGGACTGGAAGCCCTCGGCATACTTGCAGTCGCGCCCGCCCGACTGGCCGCCCGAATTGCGCTTGAAGTGGTTGGCGCGATTGATGGCGACGCGGGTATAATATTCCCACAGATGCTCCTGGCCTTCCATGCATTCGATCGCGGCCCGCTTCTTCTCCCAGACCGGGGTGATGTCGAGGAAGGTGTCCGGCTTCCATTCCATCTGCTCGGTCTGGTGCGGTTCGAACAGGTAGAGCTGCGGCGCGCCGAGCACCTTTTCCCCCGGATTGTGGCCCCAGGCCTGGGCGATCATCCGGCACTCCAGTGCCACCTGCGTGGCGTACATGTGGTCGGTGTTGTAGGGGTCGTATTGCGAATGCGACAGCATGAAGGAAGGCTGCACCTTGCGGATCACGTCGACAAGCTTGTTCTTGTCGTCGCGAGAAAGCTCCAGCGGATAGTCGCCGAGGTCGAGGCAGACGAGATCGTGGACGCCGAGCGCTTCCGCGGCCTTTTCCGTTTCCGCGCGCCGTGCCTGCTTGACGACATCCAGCGTCATGCCCGGCTGCTTCCAGAGTTTGGCGGATTCACCGCGCTCCCCGAACGACAGGCAGGCGACCGTCACCTCATAACCCATGGACGCGTGAAGGGCGATGGCGCCGCCGCAGCGCCAGACGAAATCCGCGGCATGGGCAGAAATCACGAGGGCGGTTTTCTTGGCGGACATGTATTCTCTCCTTGGGTTTCGTTGCCTGAGACATTCCATGCCGCCCCCTGTCCAGACAATTCGAAAGCCTGTGCTCCTGCATAAGTTCATGCTATGACGACTGGCAAAGCCGGATGCCGTTTGGCACTCTGCGGGCATGGTTGGAGATCGACATGAAAAGCAATTCCGGCAGGATTGAACAGCTCGCATTCATCGGTTTTGGTGAGGCCGCCATGGCGTTCGTCAGCGGTTGGGGAGAGCGGCGTCCCCTGAAGATCAACGCCTTCGATATCGATGCTGGCGCTGCGATGAAGGCGCGTTATGCGTCTCATGACGTTTGCGGCTTCGACACGCGTCAGCAGGCGCTGGCCGGCGTCGACGCCGTCTTCAGCGTCGTGACCGCCGATCAGGCGCTGGCCGCCGCGAGCGCGGCTGCCGACGGTATCGCTGCCGGCAGTTTCTGGTTCGATTGCAATTCCTGCGCGCCGGGCACGAAGCGCCGCGCGGCCGAGATCATCGAGAAGGCCGGCGGTCGCTATGTCGACGTGGCGGTCATGGCACCCGTTCACCCCAAGCGTCATCACGTGCCGATGCTGGTCTCTGGTCCGCATGCGGAAGAGGCGGTCGCCGCGCTGAAATCGCTCGACATGCGCCCGGAGATTGCCGGAAGCGAAGTGGGGCAGGCGTCCTCGATCAAGATGATCCGTTCGGTGATGGTCAAAGGCATCGAAGCGCTGACGGCGGAATGTTTCCTGGCCGCAAAGCGGGCCGGCGTCGAAGACAGCGTCATCGGCTCGCTCGAGGCCTCCGATCCGGCACTCGAATGGCGTCGCCGTGGCGCCTATAACCTCGAGCGGATGATGGTGCACGGCCTGCGGCGCGCAGCGGAAATGCGGGAGGTGACACTGACGATCCAGGAACTCGGCCTTTCCGGTGGCATGAGTGCGGCGACGGCAGAATGGCAGGATGAGATCGGCGGGCTGCACGCAGATCCGGGACCCGCCGACCTCGGCGCCCGCCTCCAGACAGTGCTGGACCGCATGTGATTTCGCGCAATCTCCGCCATCTTCGTCTCTATCTGTGGGTCGCCAGCACCGGTTCGCTGACCCAGTCCGCGGAGGCCTGCCATGTATCGCAGCCCGCAGTCACGCAGGCGATCGGCAAGCTGGAGAGCGAGGCCGGCGGTCCGCTCTTCGACCGCACCCGGCAGGGGTTTTTCGTCACGCCGCGCGGAGAGGTGCTGGCCAACCGGGTGCGGCGCGCCTTCGCGCTCCTCGATCCGGCACTCTCCGATATCTCGCCCCGGCTGCGACTGACCGCCACCACGGCGCAGCTGCAGGGGCTGGTCGCGGTACACGAGACCGAGAATTTCACGCTCGCCGCCCGCAGGCTGGGTCTCGCACAGCCCACCGTCCATCGGGCGATCTCGCAACTCGAGCAGGAGGCCGGCCGCAACCTGTTCGAGCGGACTGCGTTCGGCCTGATTGCCGGACGCGCGACACGCACGCTCGTCCAGGCGGTCATGCTCGCCTTTCGCGAACTCGACCAGCTGGAATCGGACCTCGCCGAACTCGACGGCGGGGAAGCAGGCCGCATCGTCATCGGCGCGTTGCCGCTGTCGCGCTCCGTGCTGTTGCCGCGCACGCTGGTCCGCTTCCGCCAACAGCGTCCCCATCATGCGGTGCTGATCATGGACGGGCTCTATGACGAATTGCTGGGCGGGCTGAGGCGCGGCGAAATCGACATGATCGTCGGGGCGCTGCGGGTGCCGGCGCCGATCGGCGACATCGTCCAGGAGCCGTTGTTTTCCGACAAGCTCACGGTGCTGGCCGGCAATCACCATCCGCTGGCCGGCCGCGATGATGTGAGCCTCGCGGAACTGAAGCAATGCGCCTGGGTGGTCCCCCGCCAGGGAACGCCCGCCCGCGACCAGTTCGACGCCTTCTTCGCCGGCGTCGGTCAGCCGGAAAGCATCATCGAGGCCGGCTCGATCCTGTTCATGCGGGAAGTTCTCGACAACAGCGAACATCTCGGCTGCATCTCCAGCGCGCAGGCTCGTGCGGAAATTTCCAAGGGGCTGGTCACGGAAGTCAAGGTCAAGGCCGACTGGCAGGCCCGGCAGATCGGGCTGACCTATCGCGCCAGCTGGGCGCCGACCAAGGCGCAGGAGCTGCTCCTGTCGTTGCTGCGCGAAAGCGTGGAAGACGAAACGCTATAGCCTCAACTAATCCAGGGTCTCCGCCTTTGAATTGGCTAGCAGGGCCATTTTTCCAATAGTCTGAAGTCAAGAGGACGATTGCGCTTTGTGCGCAATTTGAATGGGAGGTCGAATGACAACGGCAATTTTGAACCTGCTGACAGAGGCATGGATCTGCTGCCTTGCTGAAGGCCCGAGCGGGCCGTTCGATCGGGGGCGTCGCAGGGGCGGCACTGCGGGAGCCTTGCAAATCGATGCGTGACACCATTGATATCTGGTCGGCCCGGTTCGAGAGGGCAACCTTCTATCTGGCCCTGGTCGGTGCCATCTGCCTGCTGGCGATCGTCGCCATCGTCACGGTGGGCGTCGTCATGCGCTACGTCCTGGGCATTCCGATCCTCGGCGTCAACGAATTCGTGCAACTGACCGCCGTCGCCCTGATCATGGCATCGCTTCCTTACTGCACAGCGAAGCGCGACCATGTCGCCGTCGATGTCTTCGAGCGCATTCTCGGCCGCTGGGGCCGGTTCATCGGCGACATCGTCGCCTACTGCCTCTCGGGCTTCGTCATGGCCATCCTGGCGCAGCGCGCGGTTCTCAAGGCGCTCGACGCCCTGGAGTGGGGCGATGCCACCAACATGCTGCGCATGCCGATCTGGCCGTTCTACGCGATCCTCGCTGCCGGGGCCGCGCTGTGCGTGCTCACCTTTGCCGTGCAGCTCGTGGTCCTTCTTGTGAAGGGGGCAAAGTGATGACGCCTTTCGTCGCCGGCTTCGTGGGCATCGCCTGCCTGTTTGCCCTTCTCATCGTGCGTGTCCCCGTTGCCTTCTCCATGCTGATCGTCGGTTTCGGCGGCTACTGGGTTCTGGAAGGGTCGCGCAGCGCCGGCGGTGTCTTGCTGACGGAAAGCTACTCGGCCATATCCAACTACAATCTCATCGTCGTGCCGATGTTCGTCCTGCTTGGCAACGTTTCGTCCGCGGCAGGCTTCAGTCGCGGCCTATACGATGCGGCCTTTGCCTGGGTCGGCCGGTTCCGGGGCGGGCTGGCGTCCGCGTCGGTGCTGGGCTGCGCCGTCTTTGCCGCCGTTTCCGGCTCTTCCGTCGCCACTGCCGTGACACTCGGCAAGGTGGCGCTGCCGGAAATGCGCCGGCTGGGCTACGCCCCCGGTCTGTCCACCGGCGCGATCGCGGCGGGCGGTACGCTCGGCTTTCTTATACCGCCTTCGACCGGATTCGTTCTCTACGCCATCCTCACCGAGGAATCGATCGGCCGCCTGTTCATGGCCGGCGTGGTACCCGGGCTGCTGCTGACGGCGCTGTTCATGGCGGTGGTCTGGCTGATCTCGTATTTCGATCCGAAGGCGGGCCCGCGCGGCGAACCCGTCGCGCTGGCCGACCGCTTCCGGATCCTCGGGCAGGCTGCGCCGCTTCTTCTCGTCATCGTGCTCTCCATCGGCGGCATCTATGTGGGCATCTTCACACCCGTCGAAGCCTCCGGTGTCGGCGCGGCGCTGGTCATCCTGCTCGCCGTCATCAAGCGGCGCCTGTCCTTGAAGGATTTCCGCGATGCGGTGATGAGCACGCTCAGCACCTCGGCCATGCTCTATGCCATCGTGATCGGCGCCAATGTCCTCAATCCGTTCTTTGCGGTCACCCGCATCCCGGCAACGCTTGGCGAGGGTCTCGGTGCGCTGGGTCTCGGCGCATATGGCACGCTCTTCGTCATCATCATCGCCTACATCGTGCTCGGCATGTTCATGGACGGGCTGTCCATGCTCGTCATCACGATCCCGATCGTCTTTCCGGTGATCACGGCGCTCGGCTTCGATCCGGTCTGGTTCGGCGTCGTCGCGGTGATCGTCATCGAAATGGGCATGATCACGCCGCCCGTCGGGCTCAACGTCTTCGTTGTCCGCGCCGTCGCCGGGGACGTGCCGTTGACGACCATCTTCCGCGGCGTCGCGCCGTTCCTTCTCGCTATGATCGTCGGCCTGCTGCTGATCATCGCGATACCCGGGATCGCGCTGTTCCTGCCCAACACGATGTTCGGGTGAGCGGCATGTCAGGCGGTTCACTCATATCTTCGCATGCCGACCGGACGGAGACGCCAGGTCAACGGCCAGACCCCGCAGTGCCGGTCTGGCAGCGTTCAATCATCCAAAAACGGAGGAATACGGGATGAAACTGAAGACACTTACGGCTGCCCTTGCAGCGACGTTCACGCTGGCTGCATCCTTTGCATCCGCCGAAGATCTCAAGCTGGCCGACTTCCAGCCGCCGACCCATTTCGTGGTCGATTCCACCTACAAGCCCTTTGCCGCGACCATCGCCGACAAGACCGGCGGCGCGGTCACGGTCACGCTCTACATGGGCGGAGAGATCGGTCCGGGTCCGGCCGAGCAGTATAACCGGGCGCTGGAAGGCGTCACCGACATCGCCTTCGGCCTGCCGGGCTACACGGCTGCGAATTTCCCGAAAACGCTCCTGGCCGAACTGCCGGGCGTGATCACCGCCGAAAACGGCACGGAGCGCATGCTCGCGAATATCGACAAGCTGTCGGACGAGTACAAGCGAGTGGTCCTGCTCGGTTTGTGGAACAACGCCCCGAACCTGTTGTTCACGGGCGAGAAGCCAATCCGCAGCATGGATGACCTGAAGGGGCTGAAGATCCGTGTGCCGTCGCGCAATGCCGGTCTTGTCGTCGAGGCCTGGGGTGCGACGCCGGTCTCGATGCCGGCGCCGGAAATCTACAACGCGATGCAGACCGGCGTCATCGACGGCGCGATGATCGATGCGACGACGCTCAAGGCGTTCAAGCTCGCCGAAGTCACGAAATACATCACGCAGGGCATGGACACCACAATGTCCGACTTCTTCCTGATCATGAACCGTGACAGCTTCGGTGACCTCACCGAAGACCAGCAGAAGATCGTGCTGGATGCCGGCCGGACGGCTGCCGTCAACGGCAACAAGGCATGGCTCTCTGTTGCCGACAAGGCGCTGGCGGACTTCGCAGGCACCGATGGCAAGGAAGTGATCACGCTGGCGCCGGAAGAGGCCGCCAAGTTCAACGCCGCAAGCAGCGCGGCCGTCGACAAGATCATTGCCGATGCCGATGCGCAGGGACTGGAGGCGAGCGCCTTCGTCAACGCCCTGAAGGGAAATTGATCAAGGCCTCAGCGACTGGCATTTGCTAGACGGCCCATCCGGTTCTGCGGGTGGGCCATTGTCTTTTGGTCCGGCGTCAGCCTTCGTCCGCTGGGATGGCGGAACAAAGCAGCTTATGCCGCAAATAATCGGGCGGAGAATTCTCACCAGCCGGTCTGGCGCCGAGAGCGGGTCAAGAAGCGCTTCGTTGGGGGAGTTGCGGAAACGAAGCGCTGTGGGGTTCCACCCAGACCCTGATCCTTGCCCGCTCAAGCGGTCAGCCACTCTCGATTCTTGATGACGCCGTGGCGCGCAACACCGCCGAGGGCTGGCGCGCCTATCGCGGCATGGGCAAACGCCACTTCGACTACCTTAAGTCCGTGCTCGACCGAGAGGAGCCGGAATGGCACATGTGAACTTTGCAATCTTGCCCTTCGCTGGTTGGTCCCCCGCCTTAGGGAAGCTTGGCGATGTCCAAAGGTAGCGCACCATTTGATTTATACGTGCGCATCGCGAACGAGGTCCGGATATCACGCACGGCAGGCAGTGCCAGCAACGCACGCAGGACTGTGGCTTCATAAGTGGCCATGTCGGGAATCACCACTTCGAGCAAGAAATCATGTTCACCCGAAACGAGGTGACACGCGACCACTTCCGGCATGGCGAGTACGGCGTTGACAAATGCGTCCGCGTTGTCATCCGAGTGCCGCTCCACCGTAATCCCGGCGAATACCGTAACAGACAAACCAACTGCAAAACGAGAGATGACAGCGCGATAGCTTTCCAAAACATCCGCCTGTTCGAGCAACTTCACGCGACGCGAACAGGGCGAGGGCGACAGCCCCACTTTTTCTGCCAGCACGATATTCGGGGTCCGGGCGTCTGTTTGAAGTACGCGCAGGATCTTCAAGTCAATTGCATCGAGGCCAATATTTGCGGGCTTGTTCATAGTTGCGGATCGCTCCCTTCACAGCTCTCAGATGTGACCGATGGGCGATTGGTCCTGAGATCGCGTCCACGATTTATCACAGATACAGCCTGCGTACATATTCCAAGAACATTGTTTCAGTTGGCAGGAATAATCAAATCAGGTGGCATAGCTTGTCGATCGTGCCAAAAGTCAGCGCGATCCTCGACGTCTTTGGCATGAATATAACCAAGCCTCTGATTATGATGTCCGCAAAGGAGTTCATCATGTCGAAATTGCCAGACAGTCAGGGGTTTGCCACGCGCGCGATCCATTACGGCTACGATCCCCTGGATTATGACGGGGCGCTCAATCCTCCGGTTTTCCTGACCTCGACCTATGCCTTCGACAAATCCGACACCGGGAGCGAACGTTTCGCGGGGAACGCGGACGGCTACGTCTACAGCCGCGTCGGCAACCCAACCGTTTCCATCCTGGAGAAGCGGCTGGCGGCACTGGAAGAGGGCGAAGCGGCGATGGCCACGTCTTCCGGCGTTGGCGCGCTTACCGCAGTTATCTGGACGCTATTGAAGGCCGGTGATGAGATCATCGCTGACCAAATGCTCTATGGCTGCACCTTTGGACTGCTTGAGCACCATATCAGCCGATTTGGAATTTCCGTGCAATTCGCTGACCTGACTGATCCGGCCAATCTCAAGACAGCGATCGGTTCCAGAACCCGAATGGTCATTACCGAAACGCCATCGAACCCGAATATGCGCATTGTCGACATCGCAGCCATCGGCGAAATCTGTCACAAGTTCGATGCGCTACTCGTCGTGGACAACACCTATTGCACTCCTTATCTGCAGCGCCCCCTTTCGTTAGGAGCCGATATTGTCACCCATTCGGCGACAAAATATCTCGGCGGCCATGGTGATCTGATTGCCGGGGCGGTTATCGCCAGTAAGGACATGATCGACCAGTTCCGCTTCGTTGGTATCAAGGAGTTGAACGGGGCTTGCATATCGGCCTTCGATGCCTTTTTGATCTTGCGCGGCCTGAAGACGCTCAATCTTCGCATGGACAGGCACTGCGAGACGGCGCACCGTCTGGCGCACGCCTTGGAAGGGCATCCCGGTGTCGCGCGTGTCTATTATCCCGGACTCGATAGCCATCCCCAGAAGGCGGTTGCCGCCCGGCAGATGCGGGCAATGGGAGGAATGATCGCGCTCGAACTCAAGGGTGGGATGGCGGCAGGCCGTGCCTTTTTGGATGGGGTGCAGCTTGCGACGCGTGCCGTCAGCCTGGGAGACGCCGAAACGCTTGTTCAGCACCCGGCCTCAATGACACATTCTACGTATAATCCCGAAGAGCGCGCTAGGCACGGTCTCACCGATGGGCTGGTCCGCATTTCCGTCGGACTCGAGACCTATGACGACCTTCAGGCTGATCTGGTCGGCGCCCTCGACCGGATGGTCCGAGGATGATTGTAACCTGCCGCAACCGCCATATAACTGACGGTGATGCCTATCTTGTGGACGATCAACAGGAGGATAACTGAACATGCGACCAACTCCACCGCCACCAGGCGAAACCGCGCTCGATGCCATCGGCAACACACCCGTCGTGCGCCTGCGCCGCGTAGTTCCGGACGGGGCGGCTCAGGTCTTTGTGAAGCTGGAGTATTTCAACCCGACCGGATCGTATAAAGACCGTATGGCTAAATCCATGATACTGGAGGCCGAACGGCGCGGCGAACTGAAGCCCGGAATGACAGTCGTCGAAGCGAGCGGCGGGAGCACGGGGTCCTCGCTCGCTTTTGTTTGCGCGGTGAAGGGCTATCAATTCATCGTGGCATCCTCAAACGCCTTTGCCATGGAAAAGCTGCGCACCATGCGCGGCTTCGGGGCCACTGTCGATCTGACCCACAGCCCGTCCGGCAAGATTACAGCCGATCTGATCCCGTCCATGATCCGTCATGCCGAGGAGGTCTCAGAGCGGGAGGATTGCTATTATTCAAACCAGTTCAACAATCGCGATGCGCTGATCGGTTACGAGGAAATCGGCCACGAGTTGGTCGCACAGTTCCCGGATGGAATCGACGCCTTCTGTGGCGCGGTTGGCGTGGCAGGAATGGCGATGGGTGTGGCGCGAGTTTTGAAGGGCCGCTCCGAGTTGGTCAGGATTGTCGTTTTGGAGCCGGCTTCTTCCCCCGTCATTACAGAGGGCAAGCCTGGTGCCCACCACGTTGAGGGCATTGGAGTGGGGTTCGTGCCGCCCTTGCTCGACCAGACCCTCTATGATGAAGCGCGTGCCGTTTCCGAAGCAGAGGCGCGTGCCATGTGCCGCCGATTGGCACGTGAGGAAGGACTGCTGGTTGGCACGTCCACAGGTCTCAATGTTACGGCGGCGATTGCCTTGGCCAAAGAGCTGGGGCCCGGCAAAACGGTTGTCACGGTCGCGTGCGACACGGGACTAAAGTACATGAATGGGAGTCTCCTTTCAGATGCCTAAGATTGATTTCAGCGGCTTCCGGCTGGTTCTCAGGTGTCCTTTTGGAAGGGCTATGGCGTAAACGTCGTTTTCATCGCTGCCCCGCATGCTCCGCCAAAAGGCGGCCCGGATTTTCTGAAAAAATGCGATGATCGGGGGATAAAGTTGAAAGTGGAAGAAAATGTTGACACGTCGAACACTTCTCAAGTCGGGTGCTGCTTGCACTTCTTATGCCTTGGTCGGGTGCATTGGGCTTCCGAACATGGCGCGAGCACAGGACAACAGCCTCGTTTTTGACCCCGAAGACTATGAAACGCTGACGACCACGGTTTCGACTGCAGGCGGAGATGTCACCGTCATCTACCGTTTCTGGCGCGCCATTCCTTATGTGGCGCGACCGGTCGACGCCGACTACCAATCTTTGAATGTTTCCGTTCCGATTAAGATCGATGGGGCAGACGTGGATGCCAGCACGGCGCCGATACTGCTCGCCAATGCCATCGGCGGCTATCTTCCCTCGAAAGTCAGCAACGCGGACGGCATCGGTGGCGGCGGTTTCGAAATGCCCGAGGGGATGCCGGAGCCGGCCCCTCCCACGGAAGGCGGTGTCGTATCGGGCAGCGGTGCGCAGATGGCGGCTAGCGAGATGGTATCGAATGCCAAGCTGGGTCTTGCTGCCGGTCTTGTCGTGGTCGAGCCGGGTGCACGCGGCCGGACCCAAATCGACGCGGCGGGCGTCTACTATGGCGTGGCGCCGGCTGCGATTGTCGACCTGAAGGCTGCCGTGCGTTTCATTCGGGCCAATGCAGGGCGTATTCCCGGCAATGTCGAGCGCATCGTGAGCTCCGGGTCGAGCGCAGGCGGAGCCCTGTCGGCCTTGCTGGGCGCGTCTGGTGACAGTGCGATCTACCAACCGTATCTGCAGGCGCTCGGTGCGGCAGAGGCAAGCGACGCGATCTTTGCGACGGGGGCCTGGTGCCCGATCACCGATCTGGAACATGCCGACGGCGCCTATGAGTGGTGCTGGGGCAGCAATCCGACCGGTGACGGCCAGACGATGGATGCGGCACTGTCCGCGGCCTTGGCGGATGACTTTGCAACCTACCAGCAGGGACTGGGTGTCCATGGGCACAACGATTTCGGTCCGCTGACCGCGAAGACCTTCGGCCCCTACCTGGTCGAGACATATTTGAAGCCGGCGGCTACCGCCTATCTCTCGGCTCTGTCCGAGACGGACCGCAGCACATATCTGGCGGCGAACAAGATGATCGCGTGGGAAAACGGGGCTGCCCAGTTCGACTGGTCGGGTTTCGTGACGCATGTCGGCACCCGGCGCAAGACCTTGCCGGCCTTCGACGCCTTCGACCTTTCGGCAGGAGAAAACAATCTCTTCGGCCTGGGAACCCAGGAAGCCCGTCACTTTACCGCCTTCTCGGCGGCACGCGCCACGGCCGGGGACACCGTGCTGGCCGACGACATCCCCGAAAAGCTACGACTCATGAACCCGATGCCCTTCCTTGCCGAAGCGAACCCGGCGCGGTCGAAGAACTGGTGGATACGAACCGGGTCGTCGGATACCGACACCTCCCTGAGCGTTGTGGGTAACCTTGCCGCGATGAGCGAAAAGAACGGCGATTCCGTGAACTTAAAGCTCTACTGGGACAGCGGTCACGGCGCCAACGAGGACGCCGAAGATTTCATCGCCTGGATAAAATCCGTCGCGGCTTAAGGCTGTCAGACGGCATTGGTGCACGGATCGCGCACGCCCGAAATCCGTCCGATGCACAAATGCTGCCCCATAGCCGTTGTGTTCAAAGACGGAAATTCATCATCTCAGCGATCCGTGCACCAACGCCTCCATGACCCGTTTGCCAACCTGTTCCACATCCCGCGCCACTATCTTTCCTCAAATCCTTTTCGCGACTTGCGTTCCGCAGCGATGAACCTGTGGGCCGAAATCGCCCGAGCATGATGGGCAAAGCCTTCGTTGGTCCGGAGTGGTTTAAGAGGCGCGGGTGCACTTCTCCTCCCCGAACCATACGTGCACCTTTCAGCGCATACGGCTCTCCGTTCAAGATTGGCCCATGTCCGTCGCGCCAGGTACCAGGATTTTCATGTCTCTACATCGGTTTGGTTTTAGGCCCTGCGGTCTTTGCCGCGTTCACGCGCGCGCCATTCGGACGGGGTAGCGTTTTCCCATCGCTGGAATGCTCTGTAGAACGAGCCTTGGTCGTCATAACCAAGCATGTAGGCGATTTCGGCAATATCCAACGTTTCCTCTACGAGATATTCCCGCGCCAGTTCATGACGGGTATCGGCGAGCAGTGATTGGAAGCTGTGACCTTCCTCGCTCAACCGCCGTTGCAGGGAGCGCTCGCTTACTGCCAGTTCCTGCGCAATGCTGCGAAGTTCAGGACGACCGGCGGTGAGGTTGCGACGCAAGAGCCACCGCACCTGCTCGACCACCGTCCCCGCTGCCGCACTACTATCGGCCTCCGTCGTCAAAGCCTTGTCAAGCAGGGCGAGCAGTTCCCTGTTGTATCCAAGGAACGGCAAACCGAGATCGCTCACTCGGAGAACAAGTCGGTCATGGTCAGCATTCCACCTGACGGGACAGCCGAAGTAGTCCGACACCATCGCGCTTCGGTCGCGTCGCAACTCCAGCCGGAGCGGAACAACCTTATTCCCTGTACCCGCCCGCGCCAAGCCGACGAGCGCAGCCATCGTGGCATCTGTCAGCGACGGAGGGACATTACCGCCGCCATAGGGCCATGATACAGACAGGATACATTTTTCGCCGTCCCTTGCGATCACAAGCTCCTCCGGCGCGCAAAGCATCTTGAACCGCGCTACCCGCGACAGGGCGTCGTCAAGGTTGCGCGAATGAAATGCCACCATGAAGGAGGGTGGCATGACCGCGCCGTCAAGCGACTGCGAGAGTTGCAGGCCTACGTCCAATCCCGACAAGGCTTCCAACCCGCGCCATAGCGCAAAGAACTGCACGGTGGAGAGGTGCACGTTGTCTTGGCCGGCCTGGATAGGCAAGGCGGCATGGCGCAGGAGTTCGGACCGCCTGATGTTCAGACGATCCACTCCCAGCCAGAACGCGGCCGGTATCTTGACGCGGTCAGGTATCTTCATTTGGCAGTGAACCCGCCATCAATGGCGAGGATATGTCCGGTCACGAAGCTCGCTTCGTCCGACAGCAACCAGGCGATGCCGTTGGCGATTTCCTGCGGTGCGCCGAGGCGATTCATTGGATGCATGGCGCTGATGACCTCTTCGTTGTAGTTCGGGTCGCTACCATCGAGTTGGGCGGCGATGATATCTGTCTTGACCGCACCTGGCGCGACGCCGTTGATGCGGACGCCCTGTGCGGCGTGATCGAGCGCCGAGGACTTCGTTAATCCTGCGACCGCGTGCTTGGTGGCAGCGTAGGCAGCGGCCCACGGCATTCCGTTGATGCCGGCGATCGAGGCGAGGTTGACGATCGACCCCTTGCTCTGCTTGAGCATTTGCCGGATTTCATACTTCTGGCAGTAGTAAAGTCCGAGAATGTTGGTCTCGATCATAGCCTTAAAATTTCCACTGTCGGAAAGATCGATGGAAGCGGTTTCATTCGAAATTCCGGCGTTATTTACAGCCATATCGAGCTTCGCGAACTCGGATACGACCTGGTCGATTATCGCCTCGACATCGACCTCGCTGGTCACGTCATTGCGGATGAACCGCACCTGTGCGCCGCCTGTCGCAACGGCCTCGATTTCCTTTACAGCGGCGGCACCCAGTTCTTCGCGCCGACCGCTGATAACAACTGTAATACCACTCCTTGCGAGTTTTTTGGCAGTTTCCTTGCCGATGCCGCTTGCGCCCCCGGTGATCAGTGCAACCTGGTTTGTCATCTGTCTTGCTCCTTAATTGTTGATGAGGGGAACTTAATGGCCGATGAGCGACGACGGTATCGCGGAACGCGCCATATCACTGGCATCAGACGCCAACATTGCAATGTTGCAAACCCGGTACGATTTTTGGAATTGAGCCCTTACCAACGCCGAGCCCTCATGCCGTTGGCGGTCGGATGCTCGAAGTCCGCAATGGGCCGAGGCTGTGTAAAAACTCGAACCTGATGTAGAAACAACTTCGTCGATCGGAGGCGGCATGCTGGGCTATATCGAAAGGGTTTCGTTCGCGATCAGGTTACGCCGCATCTTCAATTTGACGGAATGTGGAATGTGACGTGCAAATGACGGGCCATAACAAGCCGTGATCCACTATATAGTCGCCATTGCTTCCTAGCTGAAATCGTTGCCCACACCGTGGAGCTCTATTTCCGTTTTTTCCCTAAGCCTGCGAATGGTCGAGGACTTGCTGGCTGCCCGCGGGATCATTGTCTCGCACCAGACCGTCTGGCTGTGGGCAGAGAAACTCGGCCGCACCTTTGCCAACGACATCGGTCGTCGATCATCCGGTTGGTTTGGGGACAAGTGGCATCTCGATGAAGCCGTTGTTTCAATCCGTGGCAAGAAGCATTGGCTGTGGCGCGCAGTTGATCGGGAGGGGTTCGTCATGGAGGTTCTGGTGCAAAGCCGCCGAAATGTTGGGGCCGCCAAGCGCCTAGTGCGCAAGCTCTTGAAGGGCCCAGGGACGATCACCGACAAGCTGCGGTCATACGGCGCAGCAAAACGCGAGATCATGCCTTGTGTCGAGCATCGCTCCCACAAAGGGTTTAATATTCGGGCGGAGAATTCTCACCAGCCGGCCAGGCGCCGAGAGCGGATCATGAAGCGCTTCAAGTCACAGCGACATCTACAACGCTTTGTCTCTATCCATGACCCGATCGCCAACCTGTTCCACATCCCCCGACACCACATTCCCTCTAATCATTATCGCGAATTGCGTTCCGCGGCGATGAACCTGTGGGCCGAAATCGCCCGAGCATGATCGGCGAAATAGGCCGTTGTCATGATCTGCTCTCGTTGCCGTTATATTTACGATGCCGCTGCAATTGCTGCAAATCTTTCGCGTGACTACCGGCCGCCAGATGCGCAGAAGCCCGGATGGTGGCATCATCGTCAAATCAGCGGTTGCTGTCTTTGGTTGGTAAATGCCGCGTGCTGGGGGGGGACACTTCTTGTTCTGACCGCACAATGGGAGGGTCGCGTCTGCCGCTTTTGTCATCGAGGTTCGCTGTATGGTGCTACTGCCGTCGAAAAGGGCGAGGAAGCCGCGCGGGGTGTTCAGGGGCGTCGAGTTCAGGATTCCCCATCACCGACAAACGGCTCAAATGCAGATCGAACGCTGGAAACGCACGCTCGCCGAAGCTTGATCGGGATTCCCGATCTATCGCGCCCGTCTGTTGGTTAACTCGGCGCGGCCCGCTTTGATATGAATTGAGCCTCGGTAGGAGAACCCCGATGCTCA
This sequence comes from Martelella limonii, assembly GCF_013344475.1. Taxonomy (GTDB): domain Bacteria; phylum Pseudomonadota; class Alphaproteobacteria; order Rhizobiales; family Rhizobiaceae; genus Martelella; species Martelella limonii. The sequence goes on from NZ_JABUOU010000016.1 coordinate 24,821, forward strand.
CGAAATCCCCGTTTCAATACTGTGTTCCAACCGCCAACCAGCAGCCGTTCTATCGGAGAGGGGCCGCAACACTCGTGTGCAAGGCGGTCGTTGCGGAGACGCACGACACGAAGACATTCTTCTTCGAAGACAGCAGGAACCGAGGCTTCGATTTCAAGCCGGGCAAGTATGCCACATTTAGGTTCCACATCGACGGCAAGATCTATCCGCGTGCCTATTCGCTCTCGTCGTCTCCCTCGAGACCGCACAACGTTGCCATCACCGTGAAGCGAGCTCCCGGGGGTACGGTGTCAAACTGGCTGAACGACAATGTTCGGCCCGGCATGGAGATCGACATTCTAGATATCTGTGGCCGCTTCAACTACCTTGATATTCCATCCCGCAAGCCGCTGTTTCTGTCCGGTGGTTCGGGCATTACACCCGTCATGTCTATGCTCCAGTTCATCAACGATACCGCAGATCGTGCCGACCTCGTCTTCGTCCATTTCGCAAAAACCCCGCAGGACATCATCTTCCGGGACCAGTTGGAGTTCATCGCGAAACGTTACGAGAACGTGGCGCTGCGCCTCGTCGTAGACGATGATTGCGGCGATGTCGGCTTCACCGGAGCAACGGGCGTCATCAGCGCCTCGCTGATGCGCTCGCTCGTTTCCGATCTCGAAGAACGCGAAATCTTTATGTGCGGCCCGGAGGGGTTCATGAAGGCCGCGCGAGCCATTGCCCCGGAACTCGGCGTCCTCGCTGTGCACGAAGAGAGCTTCGGCGAGAAGGTGGTGGTCGAGGCCACGGCCGAGGAGGGTGGCCCGGTGACGTTCTCGCTTTCGGGAATGACAGGAGAGTGTCGACCCGGAGAAACCGTTCTTGAGGCGGCGTTGAACGTGGGCGTCTGGATCAACAGCTCGTGTCAGATGGGTGCGTGCGGCAGTTGCCGGATCAAGGTTGCGCGAGGCACCGTGCGGACCGACGACCACGGGGGAATATGTAACCCGCAAGATCATATGGCAGAGCCGGGAATATCCGGGAATATCCCGGAATTCGTGGGAAAGCCCCTTATTTGATGGGGGTTGGCGGCGGCGGCCTGTTTTTAGCGGGATGGGCGGCGCGCAAGAACAGTTGGCATTTGCGGGGCAGATATTGGGCGTTTCGCGGCGAGCCAAGAGCAATTTTGTCACAGATGGGGCCGAGCGGAGCGGAATTCGCGTAAGTGCGTTTTTTAAAACAGGAATTTCCGATGCATTGAACCGGCGAAGGCCACGTATGACGCTCTTGAAGCCGAAAATTGGGAGAGCGAAAGTGCGAAATTTTGGAGAAGTTTCCACTTGATGTAAAAATAAAATAAAAACAGACGCTTGAGGATTTCGTATGCTTGCGAAAGAGTGAATTAGGCTCAAGGATATATTACACCACTACTGTTACAACACTTGTGGCCACTGGTGTGGCAACATGGATGACATTTTGAATTATTTGCAAATTTACGACTGTTCCGTCTCAACGCCTTTGAGACAGATTTGGCTTAACGGATAAGGGAGGGTTTTGGCTCATCATAGCGCACGCAAAGGAAGCGAAGATGAGACAGAAATCCGGTCAGCAGAAACCGACGGCGGACAAGGCGATCAAGGATATCCGCCGGGCCACACGCAAGTCCTATTCGGCCGAGGAGAAGATCCGCATCGTGTTGGAAGGCCTGCGCGGCGAAGACAGCATTGCCGCACTCTACCGCCGTGAGGGTATCGCCGAGAGCATGTATTACACCTGGTCGAAGGAATTTCTCGAGGCCGGCAAGCGGCGCCTGGCCGGCGATACGGCACGGGCCGCAACCACGGATGAGGTGAAGGCGTTGCGCCGGGAAACACGCGATCTGAAAGAGGTCGTGGCCGAGCAGACGCTGGAGCTGCGCCTGCTCAAAAAAAGCATGATCGGGGATGGGGACTCAGAAGAATGTAAGCGGCAAGCCGAGGCCGTTCAGGCTTGGTAATTCCACGGCATAAGCGCGTCGATTTCACTGCTTGGCCAACCGTTGGCGATGCGCTCGAGGGTCTGGGTAAGGCAGGCATTCGGATCGACGTTGTTCATTCTTGCCGTCTGCAGCAGCGTAGCGATCGTCGCCCAGCTTCTTCCGCCGCCGTCGCTGCCGGCAAACAGCGCGTTCTTTCGCGTTATGGCCTGGGGCCGGATTGCCCGTTCAACGATGTTCGAGTCGAGCTCGACGCGGCCATCGCTCAGGAAGCGCTCAAAGATGGCGCGGCGCGTGGTCGCATAGCGGATCGCCTCGGCGAGCTTCGATTTTCCGGATATCCGTGGCAGGGTCTTGTGCCAGAGATCGAAGAGCTCAGAGACAATTACGGCGCAGGTTTGCTGACGCACCGCGACGCGGGCGTCGGGACTTTGACCTCGAGCGGCCTCCTCGACCTGCTAGGCCGTAAACTCATAAACTGATGGGTTCACGATGAGTGCTCGTTTTGATTCAATGGCTTCCTGAAAGGAACCCTTGATGAGACGACGTTTTGATCTGACGGATTTCGAGTGGGCGGTTATCGAGC
>NZ_JABUOU010000017.1 GCF_013344475.1 Martelella limonii
TTTCAACCGCCTCAAAGAAGCGCGAGGCATCGCTACGCGCTACGACAAGCGCGCTGACAACTACCTTGCAGCCATAAAGCTCTTCTCAGCACGCATCTGGCTTAAGCATTATGAGTCTACCGCCTAGAATATCGACCGGGAGCCGAAGACGGAAGCAGAGCGTCTGGAGCGCGACGCGCGGGTCACCTCCTTGCCGCCTTCGACGACTTCCACAAGGGCGTGAAGGTGCGCGGCCGGCCGCTTTCCACGGCGCTCTATCAGTTCTGCCACAAGTATAATGATCGCTCCCTGCATGTTGAAACGTGGGTGCGCAACGCGGTGCCGCGCGTGTCGTCCCGATCGATCATGCGCTGGCGCGCCGATCGAAAGGCGGGAAAAGTCTCCGGCCTTGGCTTTGACCGAGCGAAGGCGCGCAAGGGCAAGGGTCTTCTCGAAACGGCAAATGACGGCAAGGTGCGGGCGTTCATCCTCGCTTGGCTGACCGACAAGCCGGCGCTCTCTGCCGAGACCGTTCGCGGCTATGTCGAGGACGAGTTTGGCGCCGAGCTGATCGACCGCAATGGCGAGTTGAAGCCGCTGCCGCCAAAGCGCACCTTCCAGCATTTCATCAAACAGCTGAAGGCTGAAAACACTGTGGTCATGACGGCGGTGAACAATCCGGACAAGTTCCGCTCGACCATGAAACTCGTTGGTACCGGCACGCTCCGGCATGTGCGCGAGCCGAATGCGCTCTGGCAGATCGACGCCTCTCCGGTCGACGCGCTCTGCGTCGATCGCCGCTATTCGATGTATGCCTGCATCGACATTGCCACCCGCCGCACCGTGATCTCCTAGCAGGGAAAATACCGCGGGAAACTGCAGCATCATACGGTCCAGTTTTCGCGAGCAGCTCGCTGAAGTCTCATCTGAAGCATAAGTCGGTATCGCGGCAGTGGCGGAAAGCCAAGCGGTTGGGCAGGGCGATATCTTGCAGTTATTAGGAGAAAACGAACATTCATTATCATTTCATCGATAGCTCGGCCATATTCCTGCGGAAGGAGCATCCATGAGAACCATTTTCGTCCTGTTTGATAGTCTGAACCGCGCCGCGCTCGGCGCTTACGGCGGAACCGAGGTAAAAACACCAAACTTCGATCGTTTCGCCGCGCGCGCGGTGACGTTCGACAATCACTATGTCGGCTCGCTGCCCTGCATGCCTGCTCGCCGCGATATGCATTCGGGGCGCCTCAATTTCACCCACCGCTCATGGGGGCCTCTGGAGCCATTCGACAATTCCTTTGCCGAGATCATGAAGGGGAGCGGCGTCCATACCCATCTGATCACGGACCATCTGCATTATTTCGAAGATGGCGGACATGGGTTTAACACGCGTTTTTCGAGCTACGATTTCATTCGCGGGCAGGAATACGATCCCTGGGTCGTCATGGTTGATCCGCCGCTTGATCGGATCCGGGAAAAGTTCGATGCCCGCCACTACAATACGGAAAAGCCCGACAAGCGGCTGCAGCACGCGATCAATCGGGAGACAATCGTGGCCGAGGAGGACTTTCCGGGGCCGCGCTGCTTCGCGTCGGCCTTCGCGTTTCTCGACCGCAACCGCGCGGCCGACGACTGGTTCCTGATGCTGGAGTGTTTCGATCCCCATGAACCCTTTCATGCTCCGGACCGCTTCAAGGCGGCCTACGAGACGGGATATAATGGCGGCGTGCTCGACTGGCCGCATTATGAGCCGGTAGCCGAAAGCCCCGAGGAAATCTCGGAGATTCGCGCGAACTATGCGGCGCTCGTCGCCATGTGCGATGCGTATTTCGGCAGGTTGATCGACTATATGGACGAACACGATATGTGGAAGGACACATGCATCGTGCTAACCACAGATCACGGGTTTCTCCTTTCCGAGCATGACTGGTGGGGCAAGTGCCGCATGCCCTACTACGAGGAGGTCTCTCACATTCCGTTGATGATCCATCATCCGGATTATGGACATCTTGCCGGGACGCGCCGCAAGCAACTGACGCAGACCACCGATCTGATGCCGACTTTCATGGATATCCACGGGCTGGTCACGCCGCAGGAAGTGACCGCACGGAGCATCATGCCGCTTCTGGCGCGCGAGGAACCCATCCGCGATGCGGCCGTCTTCGGGGTCTTTTCGGGGCCGATCGGCGTGACCGACGGCGAGCACGTGCTCTATCATTACCCGCCGGATATTTCCCGCGAGGGACTCAGTGAGTATACGCTCGTTCCGAACCACATGACGGCGCCGTTCACGCTCGAAGAGCTGCGCTTCGCCCAGCTTCATCCTGGCTTCGATTTTACCAAGGGCGTGCCGGTCCTCAAGATCGACGCGCGTCGGGATGCCAAGCGCGTGCCCTATAATGATGGCAAGGGATTCGCCGATCTCGGCACCCGGCTTTACGATCTTAGGAGCGATCCGCAGCAGCGGACGCCGATCAAGGACGTCTCCATAGCCGAAAACCTGTACCGGCTGATGATCGATGAACTCAAAGTCCACGATACGCCAACAGAGGTCTACCGCTGGTATCAACTCGAAGCCAGGTGAGGAAGAGACATCCGCGTTGCGAGAGGCAAGCGTTGCGGCGGGTGCTTCGCTATGTCGCTGCCAGAATCCTTCAAGTTGAAGCGGATGCGGTTCGGTTTGTTCAAGCTGCGATACCCTCTGGTTATCTTTGCCGCCCCAATCTATCTTCGCGGCAAGAGCAGGAGTGAGGAGCGGTAATGCACGACATCTGGCGGTTTCAGCATTTTCTCGGCGTGGTGGATGCCGGCAGTTTTCATGGCGCCGCGCGGGCGATGAACATCAGCCAGCCGGCGCTGACGAAATCGATCCGGCTGCTGGAGGAGGCGTTCGGGACGGAACTGTTCCTGCGCCTGCCGCGCGGCGTCCGGCTGACGGAAGCCGGTGAGATGATGCATATCCGCGCGCGCGAGGTCGAGGCTGCCTGGAACGCTGCGATCGTCGAGGTCGGCGCGCAGTCCAAGGGCCTTGGCGGGACGATGCGCATCGGCGGCGGGCCTGTCTATTCTTCCGTTCACTTTCCCAACATGCTCGCCGATCTCCGCCGGCGTTTCCCGCATCTGAAGGTGCAGGTATCAACCGGCGTGGGCAGCGAACTGCTGCCGTTGCTGAAATCGGGCGACATACGCGTTTATGCGGGCGGCATCCCGCGCACCGAGGGAGGCACCTTCAATCTTGGAGCCGAGTTCAGGACCATCGAACTCTACCAGCAGCAGAACGCGATCTTCGCCTCCAGCCAGCATCCTCTTTTCCTCAAGGATCGCGTCGAGCCGGCCGACACGTTGGATTATCCATGGCTCTGCCTTTTCAGCGGCCAGCAGGCGAACATCCAGATCCGCAACTATTTCGAAGCCCGCGGCCTGCCCGAGCCCCGCGTGGCGCTGGAATCCCATTCCTTGCAGATCGCCTTCAAGATGATCGCGGAGCATCAGTTCATAGGCTGCATGCCAGTGCCTCTCAGCGCAACCTCTGAAGGGCGCGACCTGAAGGAAGTCGCGCTTGACGGCTTTCGCTGGAGCATTCCGACCGGGATCACGTTCCACCGGAGTTTTGCGGATTTTGCGCCGATCACCCAGATGATCCGCTCCCTGAATGCGGTGACGGAACCGTTGCGTGAGGGAGAGGAATTGCCCGCTTCAGTTCCCGGCGCAAAGCCCTGAAATCATCAAAAGCCTCATTGCTGGAATGGTCTCGCTCCACCGACGGAGAAAGTGGTTGCGTGCGCCTGCGATATCTCAGGGTTATTGCTGCTCGCTCCGAAGGTATTTTTCAAAAATTGGCAAATGTCTAGGATCGGGGCAGGGAGACCATACATGAAGCTTGTTTTTGTCCTGTTCGACACGCTGAACCGGCGCGCGCTGGGCGCTTATGGCGGGCGTGAGGTTGCGACGCCGAATTTCGATCGCTTCGCGAACCGGGCGATGACCTTCGACAATCATTATGTCGGCAGTCTCCCCTGCATGCCGGCCCGCCGCGACATGCACACCGGCAGGCTCAATTTCATGCATCGCTCCTGGGGGCCGCTCGAGCCCTTCGACAATTCGCTGCCCGCGATCCTGAACAAGGCGAATGTCTACACGCACCTGATCACCGACCACTTCCATTATTTCGAGGACGGCGGCGCGACCTACCACAATCGCTATCGCACCTGGGACCTGGTCCGCGGCCAGGAATTCGACCCGTGGAAAGCCGTGGTCGAGCCGCCGCTCGAACGCTTCGCACGGGATTATTCCGATCTTCACTACAACAAACCTAACGAACGGAACCGGCTGCAGCACCAGATCAATCGTTCGTTTATCCGCGATGAAGCGGATTTCCCGGGGCCGCAATGCATCAACAAGGGTCTCGAATTCCTCGACAGCAACCGCGATGCCGACAACTGGATGCTGCAGATCGAGTGCTTCGATCCGCACGAGCCGTTTGACGTCCCGGAGAAATACCGCAAGGCGCTGCCGACCGACTATGATGGCCCGATCCTCGACTGGCCGCGCTACGGGCCGTGCACCAACACGCCGGAAGAGATCGCCGAGATCAGGGCGAACTACAACGCCCTCGTCGCCATGTGCGACCATCACTTCGGCCGGCTGCTCGACTATTTCGATGAGCACGATCTCTGGAAGGACACCTGCCTCGTTCTGTCTACGGATCACGGATTCCTGCTCTCCGAGCATGAATGGTGGGGCAAGAACATTCCGCCCTATTTCGACGAGATCTCGCACATTCCACTGATCATGCATCATCCGGACCATGCCGACCGCGCCGGAACCCGTATCGATGCCCTGACGCAGACGCCCGACCTGATGCCGACCATGCTCGACATTTTCGGCCTTGAGGCGCCGCCTGAGACGCGCGGCCGCCCGATCCTTGACCGGCTGGATGAGGATGACGAAGAGCGGATCATCGCCTTCGGCATGCATGGCGGTCCGGTTGGCGTGACAGATGGGCGCCATACCTATTTCCGCTATCCGCCGGACCGCGACGGCCCGGCGCCGGCGGAATACACGCTGATGCCGACCCATCTGAAATCGCTGTTCTCGGTGGAGGAACTCGCGGATGTGACCCTTCATCCGCCGCTCGATTTCACCAAGGGCGTTCCCGTGCTGCGCGTTCCGGGCCTCGTGCCCGAAAAGCGCGGGCCCGGCCTCTACAAGGACCCATACGGACGGTTCGGGACGTCGCTCTATGACCTGTCCAACGATCCGGGGCAGTCGACGCCTGTCGATGATTCGCCTGTCGTGGCGCGCCTCGAGGATGGCTTGAGGGGCATATTGAAGGAACACGACGCCACCGATGATTTCCACGCGTGGCTGGGGCTTGATGCGCCGGCGCGTTAGTTCGCAACTAAAACGGGAGGAGAATGACAATGGATAGAGTTCAACGAATACGCAAACGCATGCTTACGCTTTCGGCGACGGCCGCAATGACGCTAGCAATGACCGTGGCAGCCCAGGCGCAGGAGGGGACCACGCTGCGGGTGCTGATCAACCAGTCGCCCTGGCTCGATGGCTTCATCGCCATGGTGGATGCCTATGAAGAGGAGACCGGCACGCAATTCGACCTCGACGTTACGCCGTTCGGGGGCATGCTGGAGAAGACCCGCAACTCGTTGCGCGCCGGCGAGGGCGCTTATGACATCCTCAACCTGAACGCCAGCGGCATGGCCGAGATCTACGCCGGCGGCTTTCTGAAGCCGCTCAAGGAGATCGAGCCGGACTTCAGCCTGCCCGAAAGCGTGCTGACCTTCGGCAACTCGACCTACTGGAATGCCGAAACCCACAGCTTCGATCCGGATGGAACGCTGCTGTCCGTTCCGACCAACGGCAATGTCCAGATATTCTACTATCGCAAGGACCTTTATGAGGAGGCCGGCCTCAAGGTGCCCGAGACCTGGGACGATCTTCTGGCCAATGCCAAGGCCCTGAACGATCCGCCGAACATCTATGGCTTCGTGCCGCGCGCCGCGCGCGATTCGATCCTCTACAACTTCACGCCCTACCTGTTCAGCAACGGGGCGACGTTCTTCGCCGACGCTGCTAAGGGCGATTTCACGCCGACCATTGCAAGCAAAGAGGGCCTTGCAGCGCTTGAGGAATACATCGCTCTCGGCAAAGAAGCGGGGCCGCCCAATCCGGGCGCGATCGCGCAGGCCGAATTAATCCAGCTGATGGCGACCGGCAAGGCGGCGCAGGCGATCGCGGTGGTGGCCGCCTATTCCTCGCTCACCGACCCCAACAGCTCGATCGTCGCCGACAAGATTGCAACCGCCCTCATTCCAGCAGGCCCCGGCGGCATTCATGCGTCGGCCGCCGGTCAGTGGGTCGGCGGGATCGCCAAGAATGTACCGGAAAGCCAGCAGGAGGCGGCCCTGGATTTCTTCAAATGGTTCATGGAGAAGGAAAACCAGGTCAATTATGTGCTCGATGGCGGCGTTCCGGTTCGTGACGATCTTGGCGACGCCGAAGAAGCGAGCGACCCGGCTTTCGCCTTCATTCCGGCCTTTTCCGAGAATGCGGCGAATGCCCAGATGAACATGCCGCTGGTCGAGGGCACGCAGATCAAGGATGCGATCTCCGTCCATCTCAACCGCGCGGTCATCGGCGAGATCACGCCGACGGAGGCGCTTAACGCTTCGGCCGACGACATGTACAAGATCCTGACGGACGCCGGCTACGACGTCAAAGAGCCCAACCACCTGTAATTGAGCTGCTCCGGTCTGTGCTCCTTTGCACAGGCCGGACCTTCGGGACATTGTCATGCAGAAACGCACGTCTGAAATCGGCCGCGCAGGAAAGGCCAACCGCATCTGGAAGGTGTCATCGCTCGCGCCGGCGGTGGTCCTGCTGGTCGTGCTCACGATCTATCCGGTGTTCAACCTCGCGGGCCTCAGCCTGTCGAGCGTTGAGTGGAGTGGCGGTCAGCCGGATATCAGCTTCATCGGCCTGAAGAATTTCCGCGAGCTCTTCACCGGCGAACCCGTCTACTGGGCTGGCGTGAAGAACACGATCATCTTTGCGGTTTTCGCGGTCGGCATCCAGATGATCATCGGGTTCTCCATGGCGCTTGCCGTCAGGCGGTCTTCGGGCGTCGGCCGCGGGCTGCTGACCGCAATTTTCCTTTTGCCCATCGTCATTCCGCCAATCGTGATCGGCGCCATGTGGCGGCTGATGCTCGGTCGCGACTTCGGCATCGTCAATGCGCTTCTCGGCCTGTTCGGCCTGGGTCCCGTGGATTTCCTGGGCGACCAACGCTTCGCGCTCGCCTCGGTTATCGGAGTCGACATCTGGCACTGGACGCCCTTCGTCTTTCTGTTGTTGCTGACGGGGCTCGAAACCCTCGACGACGAGATTCTCGAGGCCGCGCGGCTGGACGTGAAATCGAAGTGGCAGGAACTCATCCACATCATCATCCCGATGATGATGCCGACCATCCTGATCACGCTCGGCCTCAGGCTGGTGCTGTCATTCAAGGTTTTCGACGAGATATTTCTGCTGACCGGCGGCGGGCCGGGCACCTCGACCGAAGTCATCAACTTCTCGATTTATCGCACCTTCTTCGGTCAGGACCGGGTCGGCATGGGGTCGGCGATGTCTCTGCTCACCCTGTTGGCCGTCGCGGTGCTGACGGTCGTGGTCAACCTCGTCATCCGCAGTCGCCGCATGCGCAGGAGCAAGCCATGAAAACGAAAGCCAGAAGGTTTACCGGCGGCGACATGGTCGCCTGGGGATATGCGCTGCTGATCGTGGCTCCGATGGTGTGGATCCTGTCGAACTCGTTCAAGCGGCCGATCGACATCCTGATGGGCAAGATGGTCGCGCCGGTGACCGACGCCAATTACGTCTCGATCCTGTTCTCGCGGCAATCGGACTTCCTCGCCAACCTGCTCAACAGCGCGATCGTCGCCGTTTCCGCGACGGCGCTCACGCTGCTGATCGCCACGGTCGCGGCTTTCACGATCGTCAGGCTTAACCCGCCGCGCTGGGTCTCGTTCCTGGTGCTCGGCTGGGCGCTGGTCTTCCACATGCTGCCGACGCTCACTTTCGTAGGGTCGTGGTATGTCATGGCCACTCAGGCCGGTCTGCACGGCAGCTACCTGGCGCTGGTGCTGACCCACACGGTCCATATGTTGCCGCAGACGATGTTTTTGATGATCGGCTTCATGCTGGCGATTCCGCGCGAACTCGTGGAAGCCGCCCGGCTTGACGGCTGCAACTACGGCCAGATCTTCCGGCGCATCATCCTGCCGCTTTCCTTCGGCGGAATGGCGGCTGCAGGCGCGCTTGCCTTCATCCAATCCTGGAGCGATTTCGCGATTTCGCTCAACCTCTCCGACCAGAATACGATGACGGCGCCGGTGGCGATCGCCACCTTCGCGCAGGAACACCAGATTCGCTACGGCGAAATGGCGGCGGCTTCGGTGATTTCGATGCTGCCGGCCCTTGTCCTCATCATGTTCGGTCAACGTTTCGTCGTGCGCGGTCTTCTGGCCGGCGCGGTCAAGTAGGTGAATCATGGCACAAGTCGAACTTCAGAACGTCCGCAAGAGCTACGGCAATCTTACCGTCATCCCCGACCTAGACCTCACCATTCCCTCCGGCGAGTTTGTCTGCCTCGTCGGCCCGTCGGGCAGCGGAAAGTCGACGCTGTTGCGGATGATCGCCGGCCTTGAGGACATCACCGGCGGCACAATCCGGGTCGATGGCGAGGACATCACCAATACCGACCCCTCCGACCGGGACATGGCGATGGTATTCCAGACCTACGCGCTCTATCCGCATATGACGGTCGAGCAGAACATGTCCTTCGCGCTGAGAATGCGCGGCGAGGACCGGGCGCTTATCGATCGTCGCGTCGGGGAAGCCGTGAGCATGCTCGGCCTTGAAGGCCTGGAAAAGCGCAAGCCTGGCCAGCTTTCCGGCGGCCAGCGCCAGCGCGTTGCGATGGGGCGGTGCATCGTGCGCAATCCCAAGCTTTTTCTCTTCGATGAGCCGCTGTCGAATCTCGACGCCAAGCTGCGGGCACAGACGCGGCTGGAGATCCGTCGCCTCCACGGCAAGCTCGGCGCGACCTCGATTTTCGTGACCCATGACCAGGTCGAGGCGATGACGATGGCCGATCGCATCGCGCTGCTGGACCATGGCAAAATCCAGCAGGTCGGCTCGCCGAAGGACCTCTATCTCAATCCCGCAAACCGCTTCGTGGCCGGCTTTCTCGGCACGCCGGAAATGAGCATTTTCCGGGGGACGGTTTCGGTTTCGGACGGAAAGGTGGCGTTCGACGGCCCGCAAGCGATGACGCTGCCGGCTTCGCCGGAACGCATTGCGCTGCTGAGCGAGCGGATCGGCGCCGGGCAGACCGTCGATCTTGGCATCCGCCCCGAGCATTTCCAGATCGTGCCCGCTGGCGGAGACATCGGCAGTACCATTGTCGTTGATGTGATCGAGTGGCTGGGCCACGAAATTTTCGTGTTCGGCGAGCTTGGCGGAACCGGGATTGCGGTGCGGGCCGCTGAAGGCGATGCCGGCGGCGAGCGCCTGCCGCAGCAGGGCGAGACCATTGCCATTCTGCCCGCCCGAGATGCCTGGCATCTCTTCGATGCCGACGATGGACGCAACCTTCTGAACTGAGGCAGGGAATGAAGCTTTACGGCAGGAACTGGAAACGCGACGAGCTCGCCGCGTTTATCCCGGATATCGCCAAGGTGGCGGGCATCAGGCAGCTTTCGGAAACCGATGGCCCCGCCAGCGGCGCACGTCTGATCCAGATCGACAGCGGTGGCGGTCTGCGTGTCGAACTGCTGCCCGACCGTTGCTGCGATATCGGCCAAGTCTGGTGCAATGACGTGCCCTTCGGCTGGACGGGGCCGATCGGGATGAGCGGAACCGATACCATCGGCGAGAACACCACGCTCTCCGGCCTGATGTCGACCTGTGGCTTTGACCACATCCGCCAGCCCGATACGGACGAGGGACGCTCCTATCCCCTGCATGGCCGGATGGCGCGCATGCCGGCGAAGATCGTCTCCTGTGCCGCCGACTGGGATGGCGATGATTGCAATTTCCGCGTCTTGGCGGAGGCGACCCAATTCGTGCTCGGGCAGGCGACCGTCAGGCTGGAGCGTGAGATCGTCGTTCCGCTCGGCGGCCGGACACTCATGCTCACCGACCGCGTGACAGTGCTTTCGGGATCGCTGCCGCTGATGGCGATGTATCATATCAATTTCGGCTTTCCGCTTGCGGGGCCGGGTTCGCGGCTGACGCTCGCCGGCAAGGATGTCCCCGATGCACTGTCGCCCAATGGCATCCGCACCCGGCCGTCCGGCGCGGGGCCGGTCCAGGTTGTCCTGACAGGCGATGGCGAGGCGCCGCCGCGCTACACACTTGCGTATGACGGCGATGCGCTTCCCTGCCTCCAGACGCTGCGCAACGCGACGGACGGCACCAATCTCTTCTGCATAGAACCGGCGACCCACGAGAAGCAGCCGCGCGCCGCGCTGCGCGAGGCTGGGCTTCTGGAAGTCTCCGACCGCGGCGCGACGCGCTGTTTCAGTCTTCATATGACGTTCGATCCGGGCGGATATCCTGCAGGCCGCGGCTGAAACCGCCTCGATCATGGTAGATGAGTTGGCGCTCAGCGCTCCTGGAGCAGCGCCAGCAAATGGCAGAAGGCGGGTTGGTTTTCCGCCTCGCGAGGGAAGATGACGCCCGCATGGAGCGCCCAGTCGTCGGATGTGAAGTCCAGCGGGACCAATCCGCGCCGCGATGCTTCCGTCGCGATATCGTCGGCGATCACGCCCACGAACTCGGAATTCGCCATCACGTTGAGTTGCGCCATCAGCGACGAGGATTCGACTTGCATCACAGGTTTTTTCAGCCCGACGTTCCGAAACTGCCGTTCCAGCGTCGCCAACATCCGCGTATCCGTTGTGTAACCGGTCCAGATACAGGTGGAGAGGTCTTGAAGGGTGAGCCCCTTCTTGCCGGCCAAAGGATGGCTTGCCCTTGCCCAGAGGCGCCGCTCCGTCGACCAGAGCATGCGGCTTACATAGCCGGCGGGCGGTATGATGCCCTGAAGGTCGCAGACCGCGATATCGATCTCGTGGTTCTCAAGCTGGGGAAGGAGGGTATCGGTAATCCCGGTGGTCAGCTTCACCCGCACGGATGGCTCGGCGGCAACATAATCGCCTATCACATCAGAAAGCCGGTGCCATGCCCAGACGAAACCGGCGCCGATCCTGATCTGCGGACCGGTGTCGGTCAGGAATTCGGCAAGTTCCATCTGCGTATAGCGGGATTGCTGATCGAAACTTTCGTAGAGCGCGTAGAGCCGTTCCGCGGCTGCCGTGGGGGTCATGCCCTGCGGCGTCCGCTCGAACAGCTTCGCGCCGATCGTCTCCTCGATCTGGCGAATGCTCTTGGTCAGCGCCGGCTGGGTGACGCCGGCAACCTGGCTTGCCTTGCGCAGGTTACCCTGGCGGTAAACCGCGCTGAAATGCTGATACTGGCGGGAAAGCAGGAAGCGCATTTTCAGGCAGGGCTCCGGTAGGGGGTCGGTTTAAATGGTGTTCATTATCTCTTCCTATCAATAAAAGTAAACGGAATGATCGAATTTGGAATTAGAAAATTGATATCCATTTGACTAACGTCAGCTTCCGAAAACAGCCGGCAGCCAAAGGACGGATTTGCGCTTCCGGCTGACTACCAGGGAGGAATTGAATGTCTTTGCTCAAGAAGAGCCTGCTTGCCTTATCCGCTGTCGCCATGATGAGCGGAGCGGCCTTTGCCGACTTTCCGGATCGCAAGTTTCAGGTCGTCTATCCGTGGGCTGCGGGCACGCCCACCTATGGCGTCAGCCAGCTGATTGCCGAGGCGATGTCCAAGGAGCTGGGCGAGGCCATGCCGGTTGTCGCCAAGCCTGGCGCAGGCGGCGTTCTCGCCATGAAGTCGTTTCTCAGCGAACCCGCTGACGGCTACACGATCATGGACGGCTATGTCGCGCCACTCGTCATCTCGCCGATCTTCGGCAAGGCTGACTGGAGCTGCGCCGATTTCACCCCGCTCTATGCCGCCACGGCAAACGGCTTCGCGATCGCGATGCGCCCCGACGAGACCCGCTGGTCGGATTTTCCGTCCTTCATCGAATATCTGAAGGCCAACCCCGCGAAGACCGCCTATAACGGCTCTGGCACCTCGCTTCCGCACCTGATCGCCGCCAGCGTGATGCAGAAGATGGACACCGTCTCGCGTGCGGTGCCCTATGACGATCTGGCGCTCGGCGTGAAGGATCTGCGCAACGGCATTCTCGACTGGATTATCATCAATCCGGGCGTCTACGAGGCCAACAAGGATCAGCTCAAGGTTCTGATGACGCTCTCCGACACCGAGGACGCCAGCGAGACTTATGGCGGCGCGCCGCGGCCTTCCGATTTCGGCCTCGATATCGGCGTCTCCGGTCTGGCACCCGCCGGGTGGGACTGGTGGCTGGTGCGCTCCGACACGCCGGCCGACCGGGTCGAGGTGCTGCGCAACGCGATGAAGGCTGCCATGACCAACCCCGATGTTCTCAAGAGTATCAAGGCTGTCGGTTTCTAGCCGCTCGGCTACGCGCCGGACGAATATCTTGCGACCTGCGACAGCGTTCGCTCCCAGCTCGAGAGCGGCGTCGAGGCGGTGAAGTGGGAAACCAAGGCGATCCGTTCCGCCAATTGATGGAAAAGTTCCGCCGGCGCTGACCAAGGCCCGGCGGAAGCCCGTGGGAAAAAGCATGTCATCATCGCTTGAAAAGGCCTTGTTGTTTCTGCCGGTTGCATTCTTCTTCGCGATCGCGGGGCTTGTCTTCTGGCAGACCAGTACGGTCTTCGTCGAACTGGATGCCGCAGGAGGGCCGCCGCAATACAATGCCGCTCTCGTGCCCAACGGCCTTGCCTGGCTGCTGGTGATCTTCGGCGCCGTCCAGGCGGTGCGGATTTTTGCCGGCAAGGAGCGGTTCAACGATGGCTCCGTTCCTGCGGATGAGGGCGCGTCCACGCCCGAGGAGAGCTTCCTGCTTGTACGGGCAGCGGCGAGTTTCGCCGCTCTCGTGGCCTTCACGGCGATCCTGCCGGTAATCGGGTTCTACCTGGCGATGCCGGCCCTGATGTTACTGCTGATGCTGATCCTTGGAAACCGTTCGCCGGTCACACTCATTGCCGGGGCGGTGCTGACAACGCTGGCGGCAGGCTATGTGTTCGGCGCGCTTTTAAATGTCCGGCTGCCCGTCGGCGTTTTCGAAGTGACTATGTGGTGAGCGACAGTCCGATTTAGGTGCAATGACATGACACTCGAGCCTCTCATCGCCGGTTTTGGCCTGTTCTTTACCGCCTCCTCGCTGATGGCCATTCTTGCCGGCACCTTGATCGGCCTCGTCATTGGCGTGCTCCCCGGGCTCGGCCCATTGATGGGCATCATCCTGCTGCTTCCGGTTGCCTATCATCTCGATCCTGTCGCCGGCTCCTGCGGCGGCGCCATCTCGGCGATCCTGCTAAGGATACCGGGAACGCCCCTTTCCGCCGCCACGCTGCTTGACGGCTATCCGATGGCGCAGAAGGGCGAGGCCGGCGAAGCGCTGGGACTTGCGATCGCGGCCTCGGCTTTCGGCGGCATCATCGGCGGCGTCGTGCTGGTTTTCTTTTCGCCCGTGCTTGCGGAGTTCGCGCTCGGATTCGCTCCGCCGGAATATTTCGCGCTCGGCGTGACCGGTCTTCTCACCATCGCCGTTGTCAGCCACGAGGCAACGGTCAAGGGCCTGATGACCGGCGTCTTCGGCGTGCTGCTGTCGACAATTGGCTATGACCAGTTCACCGATATCGTGCGGTTCGAGTTCGGTTTCGACGGCCTTCTGGGCGGCATCAACCTTGTGGCCGTCGTGATCGGAATCTTCGCGATTTCCGAGATCGTGTCGCAGGCGCGGCAGGGCAATTTCAACGTCAAGCCGGATATCGCGATCACCCGGCCCTCCCTTGGCGCCATCCTTCATACCCTGCGCGATGGCTGGAACCTGTTCCGCTCGTCGCTTCTGGGCACCTTCTTCGGCGCAATGCCCGGGCTTGGCGGCGGCCCTTCGTCCTTCATGGCCTATGCGATGGCGCGGTCCCGGTCGAAGCGCCCGGAAAGCTTCGGCAAGGGCAATCCCCAGGGCGTGGTCGCGACGGAATCGGCCAATAATGCGACATTCGGCGGAACCTTGATCCCCACACTCGCCCTCGGCATTCCGGGCGATGCCTCATCGGCCGTGCTGATGGGCGCGCTGATCATCCTCGGCTTCTTCCCTGGTCCGGGCCTGTTCGAGAACAATCTCGATGTGGTCGGCGGGATTTTCTTGTCCTACATGTCTGCGAATATATACCTGCTGGTGGCGGGCGTACTTCTGACGCCCGTCTCCATCCTGTTCATCCGGGTGCGGAAATTCATGTTGCTGCCGGTGGTCGCCCTTCTGTGCGTGCTCGGCGTCTATTCGATATCGTCATCGATCTTCGACCTCTGGACGGCCCTCGCCTTCGGCGCGATCGGCCTTCCCCTCAAGGTGTTCAACTATCCTCTGCCGCCGATCGTCATCGGTCTCGTCCTCTGGCCGATCTGCGAGCAGAACCTGCGCCGCGCGCTGACGATTTCCGGCGGCGACTGGAGCATTTTCACGAATCGTCCAATCTCGGGCACGATCCTTGCCATTAACGTCCTGCTGATCCTATGGCTGTGCCTGCCGCGCGCCTGGAAAGCCCGGATGTTCGGCTGGCTTTCGCCGCGCCGTCCGGCATCTGACCCAACAAACAATGCGGAGTAAACGCATGACCCGCCCCAACATTATCTTCATCATGTCCGACGATCATGCCTCGCGGGCGATTTCGGCCTATGGCGCCGGCATCAACAATACGCCGAACCTCGACCGTCTGGCCAATGAAGGCGTGCGTCACGATGCGACCTATGTGACCAATTCGATCTGCACCCCGTCCCGCGCGGCGATCCTGACGGGAACGCATAACCATGTGAACGGCGTGACGACGCTTTCGACCCATATCGACAACCGTCTGCCCAATGTCGCCAAGGCCTTGAAGGCCGGCGGATACGCCACCGCGATCTTCGGCAAGTGGCATCTCGGCGAAGGCCCGGCGCATGAGCCGACGGGTTTTGACGAATGGGCGGTCGTGCCGGGGCAGGGCGATTACTGGGATCCGGGCTTCCATTTTCCCGATGGCTACCGCCGCGTGCCGGGCTATGCCACCGACGTGATCACCGACATGT
>NZ_JABUOU010000018.1 GCF_013344475.1 Martelella limonii
ACAACAATCATCCAAATAAAAAGCCTCCGAGATAAACCGGAGGCTGTTGTAGCCCCTGTGCCAGAAGGGGTCCCTTTTGGAAGCCGATCACCCCTCTAACGGGGTCCTTATTCCACGCCTAATCACACACGGCAGGCGGTTTGCCGCCAAGTGCAGAGTGCGGGCGCTTCCGGTTATAGAAATCCATCCATTTTCTGAGGCCGTCCCTGGTCTGCGATCCGGTTTCCCAAGCGTGCAGATAGACGCACTCGTATTTGAGCATACGCCACAGCCGCTCGACGAAGATATTGTCGAGGAACCCGTCCCTTGCCGTCCATAGAGATGCGCACGCCCATCCGCCGCAGGAGGCAGTTTCATTCCCTTCAGCGTGGCCAGAAAGGCCTCGCGCTGGAGCGAGAACCAGGGTTGCTCCAGCGCGGCAATACCGGCCGTGTCTTCCTCCGACAGGGCGCTGCGGGCAAGGATCGTCATCATGTCCGTGCGTCGGAGGAAGGCCAGCGTTGTGTAGAGCGAACTCGTCAGCACGTTGACGACGAGGACCTCCTTGCCCTTCTGCAGGAACACGCGGTTGAGTTCGGTCTGGAGTTTGGTGCCCATACGCGGCAGCACCCATTTGTAACGCGAAAGATCGGCGATGGAGGCCGGCGGAAGCACGAGCCTCAAAAGAGCCGGGAAAGAAAGCCTGCGGCACTAAATTTGCGGCAGTCCGCCGGAACATTTCAGTTTCAGCGCTCCGGCACAGAACCTCAAGTCGCCAGGCGCCGTCGCGCCTGTGCGGATCAGAAGATATCGGGCTCGCCCGCAGCCTTGCCGAAGCCCCGCTCGAGATAGTCGAAATCGCAGCCCTTGTCTGCCTGGGTCACATGCTGCGAGAACATGTAGCCCCAGCCGCGTTGAAAGCGTTGTTCGGGCGGCGACCATGCGGCGCGACGGCGCGCGAGTTCCACCTCGTCCACCAGCATGTTCAGGCTGCGGTTCGGCAGGTCCATGCGCACGATGTCGCCTGTCTTAAGCAGCGCCAGCGGTCCGCCGACGAAGCTTTCCGGTGCCACATGCAGCACGCAAGCGCCGTAGGACGTACCGGACATGCGCGCGTCGGAAATCCGCAGCATGTCGCGATAACCCTTCCTGATCAGCGCTTTGGGGATGGGCAGCATGCCCCATTCCGGCATGCCCGGCCCGCCCTTGGGTCCGGTATTGCGCAGCACCAGCACCGTGTCGGGGGTGACGTCGAGATCCTCATCGTCGATCGCCGCCTTCATCTCGGGATAGCTGTCGAACACCAGCGCCGGCCCCTCGTGCACATGGAACTTCGGATCGCAGGCGGCGGGCTTGATCACTGCGCCGTCGGGGCAGAGATTGCCGCGCAGCAGCGCCAGAGAGCCCTGATGATAGACCGGGTTCGACAGCGGCCGGATGACGTCGTCATTGTAGACCTCGGCCGTTGCCAGCGCCTCTGAAAGCCGCTTGCCGGTGACGCCGGTGACTGAGGTGTCGAGCCGCTCCTCGATCTGCTTCATCAGCGCCAGCAGGCCGCCGGCATAGTAGAAATCCTCCATCAGGTAGTCCTTGCCGGAAGGCCGCACATTGGCGATAAGCGGCGTGACGCGCCCGAGCGCATCGAGATCGTCGAGCGTCAGTTCCACGCCGGCGCGGCGGGCCATGGCGATCAGGTGCACCACGGCGTTGGTGGAACAGCCGGTGGCCATGGCGACGATGGCGGCGTTCCTGACGGCGGCGGCGGTGATGATCTTTTCGGGCGTCAGGTCCTCCCAGACCATTTCGACAATGCGCCGCCCGCAGGCTGACCCCATGCGCTTGTGCCCGCTGTCGGCGGCGGGGATCGAGGAGGCGCCGGGCAGCGTCAGGCCCATGGCGTCGGAGATGGCGGTCATGGTCGAGGCCGTGCCCATGGTCATGCAGGTGCCGACCGAGCGCGCGATGCCGCCCTGTATGCCCAGCCATTCCTCGTCAGAGACATTGCCGGCGCGGCGCTCGTCCCAGTATTTCCAGCCGTCCGAGCCGCTGCCCAGGATGCGGCCCTTGTAATGCCCGCGCAGCATCGGCCCGGCTGGCAGAAAGATCATCGGCACGCCCGCGGTGATCGCCCCCATCACGAGGCCGGGCGTGGTCTTGTCGCAGCCGCCCATCAGCACCACGCCGTCGAGCGGGTGGGAGCGGATCATCTCCTCGGTCTCCATCGCCAGCATGTTGCGGTAGAGCATCGAGGTCGGTTTGGTGAAGCTTTCGTCCACCGACAACGCCGGCATCTCGACCGGGAAACCGCCGGCCGCGAGCACGCCGCGTTTGACATCCTGCACCCGCTCGGGAAAATGGCCGTGGCAGGTGTTGAGCTCGGACCAGGTGTTGAGGATGCCGATCACCGGCTTGTTGCGGAAATCCTCTTCGGCATAGCCGAGCTGCATCATCCGCGAGCGATGGCCGAAGCTACGCAGCTCATCGGGCGCGAACCAGCGCGACGATCGCAGGGTTTCCGGTGTCTTTTCGGTCGTCATGAATTTGTCCTGGCTTGCTGACCACGCAGACGGCTGATCGTCGTGCGGGTGGAGATCTGCTCGGGGTCGGTCATCAACTCGATGACCGTGGGGCCGTCATGGTCGAAGGCGCGTAGAAGGGCGGGCCTGAACTCAGCCGTCTCGGTGATCCGCTCATGCGCGGCGCCGAGCCCGCGCGAAATCATCCCGATGTCCGAGGAGGTAATGTCAGTGCCCGAGACGCGGGCGGGGTGCTCGCGCTCCTGATGCATGCGGATGGTGCCGTAAGTGCCGTTATTGAACACCAGCACGATGGGCCGCCCGCCATGCTGCACGGCGGTGGCGATCTCCATTCCAGACATCATGAAGCCTCCATCGCCGACAAACGCGATGGCCTGTCGCTTGGGATCGGCCAGCGAGGCCGCCACGGCGGCGGGCACGGCATAGCCCATCGAGCCGCAGGTCGAACCGATCTGCCGCCCGGGCCGGCCATAGCGCAGGAAGCGCTGCGCCCAGCCGGTGTGGTTGCCGGCATCGAGCGTGATCACCGCATTCGCCGGGATCAGATCGCGCATGTCGGCCATCGCCTGGCCCATGCCGAGCGGATAGTCGTGCGACGGCGGCTCGCTGTCGGAAAGATACTCGGCGCGCAACCTGGCGCACCAACCCTCTGGTGCCGGGGCAGCCGGCTGGGCGGTAAGCGCCGCCAGCGCCGCGTCCGGGCCCGAGACCGCCGAGACGGCGGGCGAATAGACCCGGCCGATCTCGTCGGCGTCGGCATGGATATGCACCAGGGTCTGCGCCGGCGTCGGCACGGACAGCGTGGAATAGGTCTTGGTCGTGATCTCGCCGAGACGCGCGCCGATGACCAGCAGCAGGTCGGCCTCGGCCAACCGCTTGACGAGGCTGGGCGCGACGCCGGTCCCGAAATCCCCGACATAGACGTCGGAGCGGTTGTCGATCAGATCCTGACGGCGAAAGCTTGTGGCAACCGGCAGCCGGTTCTCGGTGGCGAAGCGCAGCAGCGCCGCGCATCCCGCTTCGCTCCAGCCGGGGCCGCCGGCCAGAAGCAGCGGCCGCTCGGCCTTCGACAGGGCGGCCATCACGGCGGTGGCGTCACCGGGGCTCAGCGCCGGGAGGCTGGGCGTATAGGGCATGGCGTCGGCGACCTCGACCACGTCGGTCAGCATGTCCTCCGGCAGCGCCAGCACCACGGGGCCAGGCCTGCCCGAGGTCGCCACGCGGAACGCCCGGGCCATGTATTCGGGGATGCGTGCGGCGCTGTCGATTTGCGCTGCCCACTTGGCCACGGGGGCGAACATCTGGCGGTAGTCGATTTCCTGGAAACTCTCGCGATCCATGGTCTCGCGCCCGACCTGACCGACGAGCAGGATCATCGGGGTCGAATCCTGGTAGGCGATGTGCACGCCCACCGCGGCCTGGCAGGCGCCGGGACCGCGGGTGACCATGCAGATGCCGGGCCTGCCCGTCAGCTTGCCATAGGCTTCCGCCATATCGGCGGCGCCGGCCTCATGGCGCGCATTGTACAGCGTGAACCGGTCGCGCACGTCGTAGAGCGCGTCGAGCACTTCGAGGTAGCTCTCGCCCGGCACGCAATAGGCACAGTCGGCCCCGTGGATCAGAAGTTGATCGACCAGCACCTGGCCGCCGCTGCGCTTGACGGTCTCAGCCATGTATTCTCCCCATGATTGTCCAATGCTATTGTCTTCAGGGCACCACGATGCAGTCCGGGTCGATGGTCCGGCCCTCGGCATGCGCCCGGATATTGCCCGCCCAGTGGCGCACCATGCGGTCGAAATTGTCAAGCGTGCGCCCCGCCACATGCGGCAGCGTCACCGTGTTCGGCATGTCCAGCAGCGGGTTCGGCCCGGTCACCGGCTCGGTCTCGAACACATCCAGCCCCGCCGCCCCGACCTGACCCGAGCGCAGCCCGTCGATCAGCGCCGCCTCGTCAACCAGCCCGCCGCGCGCGGTGTTGATGAGCACCGCGCCCGGTTTCATCGCTGCGATCGCCTTCGCGTCGATGAGGTGCTTAGACCCGGCCGTGAGCGGCAGGTGCAGCGAGATCACTTCGGCCCAGCCGATCAGCGCGTCGAAATCCATGAACGGCACTTCGAGCGCATTGTCCGGGCCCGAGCGTTTCGTATAGGCAACCGCGCAGCCAAAGCCCGAGAGCCGTTTCAGCACCTCCCTGCCGATAGCCCCCATGCCCACGAGACCGACCCGGCAGCAGCCGAGATCGCGCGCCTCGCGCCAGAGGTCCGGCTGGTTCCAGGCGCCGTCGCGGAAGCTCT
Organism: Martelella limonii; assembly: GCF_013344475.1. Taxonomy (GTDB): domain Bacteria; phylum Pseudomonadota; class Alphaproteobacteria; order Rhizobiales; family Rhizobiaceae; genus Martelella; species Martelella limonii. The sequence continues at coordinate 4,811 of NZ_JABUOU010000018.1, forward strand.
GCTGCACCTGCGGCAGGCGCCTGAGCGTCGCCAGCATCAGCGCCAGCGTCGCCTCGGCCACGGTGGGCGCGTTCACGCCGGGCGAGCGCGCGACGGTCACGCCGCGCTCCCGGGCGACGTCCAGCGGAATACCGTCGACGCCGGTTCCCCACTGGTGCACCATCTTCAGCGCGCCGGCCCCGGCCAGAAGCTCGGCCGGAAAGCGCAGTCCCCGCGTTACCGCGTAGGTCGCGCCCTGAAGCGCGGTGCGCATATCGTCGGTCTCGATGCTGCTGACGAAGCGCAGGTCGAAACCGTCGCACAGCGTTTCGATCCGGGTGCGCATCTGCGCACTGGCGGGTTCGAGAACGGCGACGGGTCCGATCGGCATCAGTTGCGTCCCTTGATCAGTTCACGCATCATATCGACCTCTTCGCCGGTCAGATCGGTGAGCGGCGCGCGTACATGGCCGGTCTCAAAGCCGCGCAGGGCGACGCCGGCCTTGATCGCCGAGACGGCGTAACCCGGCTTGCGGTCGCGGATTTTCGTGAACGGGTAGTAGAAGTCCTTCAGCAACTGCTCGCATCTGGCATCGTCACCGGCCAGGAAAGCGCCGTGGAATTCCAGCGCGGTCTCGGGCACGAAGTTGAACACCGCCGAGGAATAGGTCGCCATGCCCGCGCCGCGATAGGCCTGCGCGAAAAGCTCGTGGGTGGGCATGCCGCCGATATAGGCCAGCCGGTCGCCGAGGCGCACGGTCACGCGGCGGACGTTGTCGATGTCGCCGGTCCCGTCCTTGAAGCCGATGAGGTTCGGGCATTCGTCGGCCAGTTGCTCGAGCGTCTCCGCCGAGATCCGCGCCTGGCCGCGATTGTAGACGATGACCGCCATTTTCGTGGCCCTGCAAACCGCGCGGATGCGGTTGGCAACCCCCTCCTGGGGTCCCTCGGTAAGGTAATGCGGCAAAAGAAGGATGCCGTCGCCGCCGGCAGCCTCTATCGCGCGGGCGAGATCGCAGGCCATGCGCACGCCATAGCCACAGCCCGCGATCACCGGCGCGTCGCCAGCCGTCTCGCGCGCCGCGCGCACCACGCTGACGATCTCTTCCGGGGTGAGCGAGAACATCTCGCCGGTACCGCCCGCCACGATCAGCCCTGCCACCTTGTGGGGCTTGAGCCATTCGAGATGCGCCTGGAACGGCTTCGGCGCGAAACGATCCTCCGTATCGAAGGGGGTCACGGGGAAGGACAGAAGCCCGTGGCGAATGATTTCGCGCAGCGCGTCGGGTGCGATCATTGTGTGTGTCTCCTCAATCTGGATATATTGTCAGCCTGTCGCGGAGCATGTCCGGTCGATGCGGGGCTGGATGTTATTGCCAACCGGCGGGCATCAGCGCGTCCGGCAGGTTCTGGTAGCTCACCGGGCGCTGGAAGCGACGGATCGCCATGGTGCCGACCGAGGTCGCGCCAAAGTTCGTGGAGGCCGGGTAAGGCCCGCCATGGACCATGGCGTCGGCCACCTCGACCCCGGTGGGGAAACCGTTGGCCAGCACCCGGCCGGCTTTGCGTTCAAGCACCGGCATCAACGCGCGGGCGTCGTCGATATCGCCATCGTCCATATGCAGCGTCGCGGTGAGCTGCCCCTCGAATCCCTTCGCAAGCTTAACCATCTGCGCGGCGTCGCCGACGCGGATCACCAGGCCGAGCGGTCCGAAGACTTCCTCGCCGAGCGCGTGATCCTGCAGATAGGTCGCGGCGGTGGTCTCATAGAGGTTGGGCTTTGCGGTGCGGCCTTCCTGCTCGGTGGTGAACACCGGCTTGACCGCGTTGCGGCCGTCGAAGCGATCCTTGCCGTCACGGTAGGCTTTGGCGATGCCGTCCGTCAGCATGACCTGGACCGGAACGTCCTTCAGCGCCTCGGCGGCAGCCGAGACGAAGGCGTCACCGTCCGGGCCCGCGCCGATCACGGCAATGCCGGGATTGGTGCAGAACTGGCCGGCGCCCATGGTGAGCGAGCCCGCCCAGCCCTTGCCGATCTCGCCGCCGCGGGCCTTCGCGGCTTCCGGCAGCACGAACATCGGATTGACGCTGCCCAGTTCACCGAAAAACGGGATCGGCTCGGGACGCTGCGCGCAGAGGTCAAACAGCGCCCGGCCGCCACCAAGCGAACCGGTGAAGCCGACAGCCTTGATCAGCGGGTGCTGCACCAGCGCAGTGCCGACATCCCGCTTGCCGCCCTGCACGAGGCTGAACACCCCGCCCGGCAGGCCGCAGACATTGATGGCGGCCCGGATGGCTTCAGCCACGATCTCGCCAGTGCCGGGATGGGCAGAGTGGCCCTTGACCACGACGGGGCAACCCGCCGCCAGAGCCGATGCGGTGTCGCCGCCGGCGGTCGAGAAGGCCAGCGGAAAGTTCGAGGCGCCGAACACGGCCACCGGGCCGATCGGGCGCTGCATCAGCTTGAGATCGGGGCGGGGCAGGGGCGCGCGCTCGGGCAGCGCTTCGTCGTGGCGGCGGTCGAGGCACTCGCCGGCGCGGATGTGACTGGCGAACAGACGCAATTGGCCGACGGTGCGGCCGCGCTCGCCCTGAAGGCGCGCCTCCGGTAGGCCCGTTTCCTGGGTGCCGATTAGGGTGATCGCCTCCGCGCGGGCTTCGATCTCGTCGGCGATGGTTTCAAGGAAACGCGCGCGCACTTCCACATCGCTATAACCATAGGTCCAGAATGCCTCTTCCGCGGCCTCGGCCGCCGCATTCACCAGTTCCGGGGTTCCGACACCGAAATCATGCGCATCGCCATGCGCGGGCTGCGAGCGGAAGGTCGCCTCTGTAGCCACCCAATCGCCCGCGATCAGGTGCTTGCCGTGCGGAACAAAGCCGGGCTTGTTGTCATCCATATTCTTGACCCTCCTGCGTCATGCGGCCGGCTACGCGACCGCGCCTGTCTAAGTTGCCCCGATCCGGCGCGAATCACGCGTCCATACCGCGAAGCCCTGCGGGCAATGGGGCGGCAACCGCAACGTCGCGAGACTTGTCATGCACTAATATTTTAGTTTATCAGTATGGTCAACAGGCGCGAAAATGCGGTTATATGTAGGTCACAACGGCACGGACAAGAATTTCGGCATGCGGACACCACCAATGACACTCGCGTTCGATATGATGCGGCAGGAGACGGCGATGGGACGCCCGATGGCGTCCTCGCGGATCTATAACGATCTGCGACAGCGCATTCTGTCGCTCGACCTCCCCCCCGGCACCGCGCTGACGCGCGCCGACCTCGCGCGCGAATACGACGTCAGCCAGACGCCGCTGCGCGACGCCATGCAGCGGCTCGAGCAGGACGGGTTGATCCGTATCTATCCGCAATCCAAAACGCTGGTGACGCGCATCAATCTCGACCAGATCCGCGAGGCGCTTTTCCTGCGCCAGGCGCTTGAAACCGAGGTAGCAATGGAGCTCGCCAGCAACCCGTCCCCGGCGGTCATCGACCGGCTGCGCGAAGTCATCGCCATGCAGCGACTGGTCGCCGCCGACAAGACCAAGCTGCGCCGTTTCCAAGAGCTTGACGAGTACTTCCACTACATCATGTTCGAGGGCGCGGGCCATCCGAACCTGCATGCCCTGCTTCGTTCGCAGACCGGCGACATGGACCGCGTGCGCCGCCTGCAGGCCCACTCCGAAGAACGGCTCGGGCTGATTCTACAGGGTCACGAGCGCATCGTGGACGCGATCGAGTCGGGCGTAGTCGAGGACGCGATCCGCGAAATTCGCTTTCACACCCACAAACCCGAAGACTGGGCCGACGAGTATCGCGCCCTGCACGAGGAATACTTCACCTGACGCATCCGGTCCGTCCGGACGTCGCCAAACAGGCCAGAATTACCGAGGAGAGCGCGGATCAACCCGGTCCGCGAAGGGAGAGATCATGTCCAAAACACTTGCCGACACCTGCGGCCTGCACGTTGTTGCACAGACGCCGTTTCTCGATGACGGAACGCTCGACCTTGAGAGCATCGACACGCTGTCAGCCTTCTACTACCGCCACGGCGCTGAGGGACTGACCGTGCTCGGCGTCTCGGGCGAGGCGCAGAAACTGACAGTGGACGAAACAATCGCCGTGGCCGCCCGCTACGTCTCGGCGGCGGACGGGCACCGGATCATCGCCGGCGTCTCGCACCCCAACCTCGCCACACTGGTCGAGGTCACCGCCCAGATCATGGCCGAAGGCGCCGACGCGGTGATGATCTGCCCGCCCGCCGGCATCCGCACCGACGAGGACCTGCTGCGATATTTCGAGGCGGTCTACGCCCGGATCGGCGATGTGCCGACGGTCCTGCAGGATTTCCCCGCCGCCTCCGGCGTGGTGATGTCGGTGCCCGCCATCGATCGGTTGATCAGCGCCTTTCCCCAGATCGGCGTCATCAAGGAAGAAGATTTCCCCTCCCCCATCAAGATCACGCGAATGCGGGCGGAGCTGTCGCGCCCGGTGCGCATCCTGACCGGCAATAACGGCCAATTCCTGGTGCAGGAGATGGAACGCGGCGCCGATGGCCCGATGGCCGGCTTCTCCTACCCGGAAATGCTGTCAGGCGTTTACGATCTGATGACCGCGGGAAAGCGGGCCGAGGCGCACGACCTCTTCAACCGCTTCCTGCCACTGCTCAAGCACGAGGCACAAGGCCAGTGGGGCATTGCCCTGCGCAAGGAAATGATGCGCCGCCGCGGCGCGCTGACCTCAAGCGCCTTGCGCGGACCGGGGCCGAAGCTGATCGACATCGACCTCGCCGAACTTGACTTCCTCATTAGCCGCATGGATCTGCCGGAAGCGTGACGCATGACAGCCGGCGCCGCCGAGGGCGCATCGGCCCGAAAGCCTGAGTCGCTTTTCGGGTCGACACGAAGATCATGGGCGGGATGAATAAGCCGTTCAGCCACGCTTTGGCGTGAAGAACGGAACCGGGGTCAAAATCTGGTTGACCTGCGAGACAAGGTAACCCGCCTCGGCGCTCTTTTTGAGATAGGCCTGCCATTCCGGGTCCGCCGCCAGCGCCGCGCGCCGCGCCGCCCGGTCGGCGGCATCGTCATAGCACCAGATATGCACATAGGAATTGACATCGCCGGTCTCGACCGCGCCGTAGACGATGGGCTCACCCAGATGGCGACGCTGCACCTGGAACCCATGCTCGCCGTAGAGCGCCAGGTGTTTCCTGATGGTGCCGGGACGGCAGGAATAGGTGCGGTGGTCATAAATCATTCCGAGTTTCTCCATTTATTTCAATAACCTGTCTCGATCGCGCGATGGCTGCCCCAAGGAGGCTTGCCAACCGGTCGCAAATTCATATAGTAATGTATTAGTTGGTCGGGGCGCAAGCGCCGCCAGCAAATCCTGCCCCGGGAAGGCCGGGCCCTGCGAAAGGGCAAGTGCCGCGCGCAAGCGCCACCGCGCGGGCGTCAGGACACTGGGAGAACAGGGGAGGCACCTGCCGACCCCCGAAAAGTCTAGGAGGAGACAGATCATGAAACGCAGCTTCATCGGCGCCCTTGCCGCCATCGCCACGGCCCTTGTGCCGGTTGCAGCCCTTGCGGAATATCCCGAGCGCGACGTGCGCATGGTGGTGCCGTGGGGCGCCGGCGGCGGTACCGACGGCATCGTGCGCAAGGTAACCACGCTGGCCGAGGATAATCTTGACGGCACGATCTATGTCGAGAACATCGAGGGCGGCAACTCGGCCACCGGCGTCGGCCAGGTGATGAGCGCACGTCCCGATGGTTACACCCTCGGCGCGCTGACCTATGACAGCATCGTGACTGTGCCATGGCAGGGTATGCTTCCGAGCTATCAGATGGACAAGCTCGACCTTATCGCCCGCATCACCAGCGAGGCAGACGCCATTATCGTAGACGCCGATTCGGACTACCAGTCACTGGACGACCTGATCGAGGCGGCCAAGGCCGACCCGGGCAATGTGCGCGTGGGCGTTCAGAACCTCGGCGGCCGCGTGCACCTCACGCTGCTGCAGCTGCAGCAGCTCACCGGCGCAGAGTTCCGCATCGTTTCCTACCCGGGCGGCGCGGCCCCGCAGAAGGAAGCTCTGCTCTCGGGGGAAGTGGACGTGGTTCTCACCTCGCTGGGCGACTTCGCTAACCTGATCGAGGATGGTACCGCGCGCGGAATCGTCGAATTTTCGGACGCCAAGAACCCGACCTATGACGTGCCCACTGCCGAAGAGGCAGGCGTGGATCTGCTGAACGGCTCCTTCATCGTGCTGGTGGCCCCGGCGGGCACCCCCGAGGACGTGGTGGCCAAGATCGAGGCGGCCTATCAGGAGGCCTATGAAAGCGCCGAGTTCCAGGACTGGCTCGCTACCATCGGCGTGACACCGAACTGGCTGGCGGGCGAAGAGCTCGATATCTGGGCCGAAGACACCGCGCAGGGTCTCTTTGACCAGATGGACGCACTGGTCGAGACCGGCGTACTGTCGAAGTAACCGGCACCCACCGTACCGCAGGCAAAACTGGCGGCGCCAGGCCCGTTCCGGCGCCGCCCCAATCCGGAGACCATGATGGCCGACCGTGCGCCAATTTTCAGGACAGGCGTCCTGCTGCCGCTCTTCTTACTCGTCGTCACAAGCGTCTACCTCGCCGCCGCCTTTGATATCCGCTCGCAGTTCGCGGGTCCCGGCGAGATGAGTCCGCGCTCCGTGCCGATCCTTCTGGCCTGCCTGATGTATGTCGCCCTGGCGGTGGTGTTCGTTATCGAGTTCCGCAAGCCCACGGCTGATGGTCCCGCGCGAGAGCTGCTGCGTCCGATGCTGGTGATCGTCGCGACGGCGGGTTACATCGCGCTGTTTCGCCCGCTGGGCTACTGGCCGGCAACGCTCGCCTTCACTTGCGTCCTGTTTGCCATCTTCCACTTCCAGATCCGCAAGCCGCACATATTCGCGATCTGCGCCATCGGCGTCACCGCCCTGTTCTACGGGCTTTTCGCAGGTATCTTCGGCGTCCGGCTGCCTACCCTGACCGACGGGTTCTTCTGATGGACATCTTTGTCGACATTCTGAGCGGCATGAGCGCGCTTGCCGATCCCTACGTCCTCGCCTTCATGGTGGGCGGCTTCCTGGTCGGCACCTTCTTTGGCGCCATGCCGGGCCTGACATCGGTGCTGGCCATCGCGCTGCTGCTGCCGATCACCTACACGATCGACGTGGTGCCGGCGCTGGTGATGTGCGCCTCGATCTTCATGGCGGGCATGTATTCGGGCTCGATCACCGCGACGACCATCAACATCCCCGGCGCGCCGTCATCCATGATGACCGCGATCGAGGGCAATGCGCTCATGAAAAAGGGCTTCGGCGCCAATGCGCTCGGGCACGCAGCACTGGGATCGATGATCGGCGGCGCGATCGGCGCGGTGCTGCTGATGGCTTTCATGCCAATTGCGGCCGAAGTCTCGCTGCTGATCCGCACGCCGGGCAAGTTTTCCCTCGTTCTCTTTGCGCTCGTCGTCATCGTCATCGTCGACAAGGGCAACATCGCCAAGGGCTTCGTCGCGACGCTGCTCGGCATGATGATCGCCACGGTCGGCATCGACGTGCTGCAGCCGATCCCGCGCTTCAACTTCGGCACGGAGACGCTGGTCGAGGGCATCGATCTCATGCCCCTCGTCATCGGCGCCTTTGCGATCTCCGAGGTGCTCATGCAGTCGGAGAACTGGAAGGATAACCTCAGCTCGACGCTCAGGGAGGTCAAGGACCTGAAAATCCGCCGCCGCGACTTCCTTCCGGCACGCGCGGAGATTCGCGAAATCGGCCTTTTCACCTATCTGCGCTCGTCGCTTGTCGGCTACGGCATCGGCATTCTGCCCGGCGCCGGCGGCTCGATGGCCGCCTTCGTCTCCTACGCCTTGGCGCGCTCGTCCGCAAAAAAACCGCAGGATTACGGACACGGCTCGCGCGAAGGCATCGCCGCGGCCGAGGCCGGCAACAACGCGATGTGCGGCGGTGCCTTCGTACCGATGCTGATGTTCGGCATCCCGGGCGATCCGACCACCGCCATCGTGCTGGGCGTGCTGGTGATCAACGGCCTGCAACCCGGCCCGCGCCTGCTCGAAAACCAGGCCGAACTTCTGGGGCCTATGCTCGGCTCGCTGTTTTTTTCCGCGCTGATCCTGATCCCGCTGACGCTATGGCTTTTCGGGCCGTGGTTCATCAAGATCGTCTCGATCCCCAAAGGCCTGCTCTATACAGGAATCGCGGTCGTGGCGCTGGTTGGCAGCTACGTCGCGACCTACTCGATCTTCCAGATGTCGCTGGCGGTCCTTTTCGGCATCCTCGCCTATTTCATGCGCAAGCAGAACTACTCGACGGTTTCGATGCTCCTGGGCTTCATCCTGGGCCCTGATCTTGAGGAATATCTCAGGCGCTCGCTGTCGCTGAACGACGGCAATCCGATGGTCTTCCTGACCAGTCCGGACAGCCTGTTCTTCCTCGCGTTGACCGCGTTCTTCGCTTGGGCCATCCTGAGGCGCAAGCCCGCTCGCAGGCAGACTAGCGAGGGAAGTGCCGATGCATAGGTCAACACGTTCGAGCATGCGAATGGCATATTCGCCATCCGAAGGCCGAAGCGCAATTACCAGGAACAAATCGGATTTTGGCAACAATTTTAGATATCCCGGAGTTGGTCAAAATCTCAGGCCTCCCGATCTCAACTGCGGCTGGCAGGCTTTGAAGAAAGCCCGTTGATGTCCCGCCCGATTTTCTCCAGTGCCCCGGCATGGCGAGGAAGCATGTAGCTTTCGCTCAATATGCCGAGCACATGGCTGGAACGCCTGTCGGTGACGACCAACAAATGTCGATTGATGTTTGAAACTGGGACTCGCACATTAAGTATTCCGGCCAATATGGATTCTTCGGGATATTGCCTATCAGCCCGACGGAAAGTGAAGCGGCTTATGTTCTCGACGGGCACTTTGATTACGAAACGATTTTGGAAATCGATGAGCATTTTACCGATACCGGCGGCGCCAGCTATCATGACTTTGCGCTATTCGCCCTGATTGGGAAACGCTTTGCACCGCGACTCCGCAACATAAAAGACCGGCAACTTCACGCCTTCGGAAAAGGCGATGTATTTCGCAGGCTAGAAAACCACATCGGAGCGCCAATCAATACAGGGTTTAATCTCGACCATTGGGACACGATCACGATCTGCTGCGTCTGGCCTCGACGCCACCTATATGAAGGTTTGGCGCGGCGGACGCATCGTCTCTCTTGCCGTGATCATCGCGGTGGGCGGTCAACACCGACGGCCGGCGCGAAGTGCTCGGCATGGAGATCGGAACATCAGAAGCCGAGCCGATCTGGACGGAATTCCTCCGCAACCTGACCAGACGCGGGCTACGTGGTGTCAGGCTCGTTGTCTCCGACGCCCATGAGGGCATCAAGGCCGCGGTATCGAAGGTGCTTTGAGCCACCTGGCAGCGCTGCCGGGTGGGGCTGTTGAAGAAGTCAGCCTCACGTGATTCGATTCATTTTGGATTGATTCTCTGGGTGCACCGGCATGTTGGGACATAAGGAACGCGGTCAGCTCGAGCTGTTCATGATGGGTTCGCTTCGACAGCTTATCCCCGACGACTACATTCTCGCCA
>NZ_JABUOU010000019.1 GCF_013344475.1 Martelella limonii
CGCGCGAGAACAATGCGCCCCCGGAATGGGAACTCTACGATTGCGACAAGGATCCGATGGAGCTCTTCAACGTCGCAAACGACCCCGCCTATGCTGGGATCTTCAAGGCGATGCTCGAAAAGCTCGAGGCCAAACAGGCCGATATCGGTGACGTACCCGAACATGACAGCGCCGAGGTGCTCAAGGGCCTCCACGTGGCCGCCTGACAACTGAAACTATCGGCCGGGGCAGGATGTCCCGGCCCTAAAGCCGTTACTATTCCAATTCGGTCACGTCAGCGGTTCGCGGGATCAGGCCGCGGGATGCGTCCGGTTGCGGAGAGAACCGTATTGGTCGAGAACCGACGCCTCGATCTCATCGAGCGGCGCGTCGACATTGACGACGACATGCCGCTCGTCCTGTGATGGCGGCTCAAGTGCGGCGAACTGGGTGTCAAGCAGCGAGGCCGGCATGTAATGATCCGTGCGTGCCTGCAGTCTCTCGGCAATCACCGCATAGAGAGCGGTCAGGTAGACAAATAATAATTCGCGGCCAGATCGCTCGCGCAGGCGGTCGCGGTAGACGCGCTTGAGGGATGAGCAGGTCAAAACGACGGGGGCGGCGTTGCCGCTCAGGACCGCCGCGATCCTGTCAAGCCAGTCCCAGCGGTCTTCATTCTGTAGCGGGTGACCGCTCGCCATCTTGGCGACATTTGCGGCGGAATGCAGGTCGTCGCCCTCGAAAAATGGGTATCCGAACGTTAGCGCCAGACGTTTTGCAACAGTGGACTTGCCGCAGCCGGAAACGCCCATCACGATGAGATGCAGCGCCGCGCCGGACGTTGCCGGTGTGAGACCTTTATCGTATGCGCTCATTGTGACGCGGTCCTTTCTTTGCGGTCGCGCCTGAGCGGTGATGCGATCGGCCACAGAACCAGGACCGAGATGATGGCGAATATCACGATCGCAATCCAACTGCTGGCGATCATCGCGATGAAATTATCGTCATGGATCAGCAGTCCGCGATTGAGGTTCTTCTCAAGCTCGGGGCCGAGCACCAGTCCGATGACCAGCGGGGCGAGGTGATAGCCGCCGCGCCTGAGCACGACACCCGCAATGCCGCAGATGACGGCAACGACGGCGTCGAGTGGATTGCCGCGGATCGTCTGTGACGGCATTCTCCGACATCAGCCTGACGCCCGGGGTGATGCCCTGAATGACCAGTGCACTCATCAGGATAGCCGTGATCACGTCTCCGGGGATGCCGAGCGCCAGCGTCGGGATCATGGCGCTGCCGGTCACCGCGTTGTTGGAACTCTCAGCCGCGATCAGCCCATCCGGCTCGCCCTTGCCGAAATTGGCGCTGTTTTTCGATGAGCGCTTGGCCAGTGCATATGCGATGAAGGCGGCTGTCGAGGCGACGGTTCCCGGCAATGCCCCGATCAGGCAGCCAATGCCGGAACAGCGCAGCAGTTGCCCGAACCGACCTTTCCACTCAGACAGGCGCGGCAGGATCTCACGTGCTTCGTCGCTCATGCCGCTTCTCCCTTCCCCGATGACAGGAGGCCCATATACGCCTTCATTGATTCGACGAATGACAGCTATATTTCCCGTAAATGCCGCAAGAAAGTAATCTCAATTTGCACTTTTTTATATATGCCGTAACTTACTGATTTGACGAAAATCAAGAACTGAGGATGGGATGCAATCCAGCGTAGGTAGCGGAAATGCCCTGGTAAAAGCTGCACTTAACATCACGCCGAAAGGCGTAGTTTCCTACTGGAGCAAGGGAGCCGAATTGCTCCTGGGATACGCTGCCGATGAGATCGTCGGAGGCAATATTTTCGAGCGGCTCGTCCCTTCGCGTGACCAAGCCGGATTTGTTGAGCACCTAAGCTTGGCCGAGCTGACTTCTGATGGGGCAAGTTTCGAATTCCCGTGCCTGCACAAAGTGAACCGCTCCGGGTTTGCCGGAGGCTCCAACTCTTAAGTAAGATGGAGCATTATGAGCAAAACAACGAACAAGTATTCCCCTGAAGTCCGTGAGCGGGCGGTGCGGATGGTTCTCGACAATGCCGGTCAGCATGGATCGCGCTGGCAGGCTGTTGTCTCGATTGCCGCGAAGATCGGCTGTTCAGCGAATACGTTGCACGAATGGGTCAAAAAGGCCGAGGTCGACAGCGGCCAACGTGCCGGCATCCCGAGTGATATGGCTGAGCGTATGAAGGCGCTGGAACGGGAGAACCGCGAACTGCGCCAGGCGAATGAGATCCTGCGCAAGGCGTCAGCGTATTTTGCGCTGGCGGAGCTCGACCGCCGGTCGAAGTAATGGTCGCGTTTATCGACGACCAGCGTGGGAGCCATGGGGTCGAGCCGATCTGCAAGACATTGCCGATCGCCCCATCCACCTATTACGCCCATCTGGCCAAGCGGGCCGATCCGACGTTGTTGTCGGATCGCGCCAGGCGCGATGCCGGGCTGAAGCCCCAGATCCAACGTGTGTTCGAAGAGAACTGGGAGGTCTATGGGGCGCGCAAGATCTGGCGGCAACTGGGCCGCGAAGGCCTGGCTGTCGCGCGTTGCACCGTGGCACGACTGATGAAAGATCTAGGGATCCAGGGGGTTATTCGCGGCAAGCCGCAGAAAACCACCGTGCCGGATAAGAAGCAGCCCTGTCCTTTGGACAAGGTGAACCGCGAATTCCGCGTGCCGGCGCCCAACATGCTCTGGGTGAGCGATTTCACCTACGTCGCCACATGGAAGGGGTTCGCATATGTCGCCTTCATCATCGATGCCTATGCCAGAAAGATCGTCGGCTGGCGTGTCAGCACATCGGCCCATACGGGCTTTGTGCTCGATGCTTTGGAACAGGCTGTCCATGATCGGCGCCCCACGAAGGCAATGGGGTTGGTTCATCACAGCGATCGAGGCTCGCAATATCTGTCCATTCGCTACTCGGAACGCCTCGCTGAAGCAGGTATCGAACCTTCTGTGGGGAGCGTCGGTGACAGCTATGACAACGCCTTGGCAGAGACCATCAATGGTCTCTATAAAGCTGAGGTCATTCACCGGCGTGGCCCTTGGCGAAACTTCGAGGCAGTCGAATTTGCCACGCTCGAATGGGTGGATTGGTTCAACAACCGCCGTCTGCTCGAGCCAATCGGGAATAAGCCACCGGCAGAAGCAGAGGCACACTTCTACGCAGCTCTGGAAACTGAAGTCCAAGCCGCGTAACTATTGAAACCAAGCCTCCGGCAAACTCGGAGCGGTTCACCACGTCCTGGGACACGATCCGCATCATCAAACCCGAAATATGCGGCTTGCCGGAGAGCTATTGTGCCTTGACGCTAAGTGCATGGCGCGGGCGCGACATGGACGCCGCGCGCTGGCATCGCCTGTCCGCAACGCACGAAACGGAAATTCTCCTGATCAAGGCGCAGTGTGAAGCGGCCCATATGTAGGGCAATGGCCAGGAAGACGGCAACGCGGCGTCCTCTCGCTGACTTCGTTTCAGGAACGGCGCTCAACCGGAGCTCCGGCTTCCTTGCTGAGCGCCATCGCCGTGTCGATATCGGGAACGGCGCTTGCGACCGTCAGCGTTCCCGGCCAGCCCAGCCAGTCGAAGCGCGCATTCACGGGGAGGCAAGTAGTTATACCAAAAGAGACACGAACGGCCGGAGGCGCTCCGACCGTTCATCGTTTTCAGCGTCGCATCATGTGGCTAAGCGGGCGGTCAATTCCGCGCATTTCCCGAACCCCGCATCAAAGCAGAAAGTCATCAGATCAGGCCATTTTCTTTAAGAAAACTTTCCATCTGCGCCTGCTGCCCTGCGGTCAGGGGCCAGGCGGACGGCGCTCGAGTGCTGCCGCAATCCTTGCCGATGGCCTGAAGCGCCGCCTTTACGCCGGTCACATTGGTCCCGTTCATCTCCTCGGCGCGCACATCTTCAAAGGCCTTCATCGCGTCAATGAGCTGGTTGGCGAGCGGGTAATCGCCGTTTTCCAGCGCCGCATGGATCGCCATCGAGCGTTCCGGCCAGATATTGATGAGGCCGGACGTGAAACCGCGTGCGCCCACGGCGTAAAACACCGGGGCCCAGACTTCGGCAAGCCCGCCTACCCATACTATTGACGGGTCGCAGGCGGCCTTTGCGGCGGCCAGCTTCAGCGGATTGGGCGTTGCCCATTTCACGCCCTTAACGCCTTCAACCTCGCATAAAGCGCGAATATTGTCGGTCCCGATCGCGTCATTGCGCAGATAGACCATGATCGGCATTCCCCCGGACGCGGCGGAAATCTGTCGCAGATAGGAGGCCGTTCCCCGTGGCGACACGAAAGGATCCGGCGGCTGGTGAACCATCAATGCCGCGGCGCCGGCTTTTGCGGAAGCTTCCGCCAGGCGGCAGGCATCGCGGATCGAACGGCCGACGCCGGCCAGCACAGGGGCGCGCTTGCCGACCATTGCCACGACCTCCCGCGCCATGGTGCAGGCTTCATCTGTCGTCAGGCCGTAAAACTCGCCGGTATTGCCATTGACCACGGGCATATGCAACCCGGCATCCAAGGCATGATCGATGATCGGCTGAAGCTTTTCCGGCGCTATGTCGCCCTTGGCGTCATAGGGGGTCACCAAAATCCCGGAAATGCCAGTCAGTGCCTTGTCGAGTGTGTCGAGTGTGTCGAGTGTGTCGAGTTCAAGCTTCATGTGTTCAATTCCTTCAAAAAATGTCTGGCTCACCGGCGCCGGGACCGAAATCCGTCTGCAGGAAATCGAAATCGCACCCCTTGTCCGCCTGGGTCACATGCTTGGAAAATATGTGGCCATAGCCACGCCCGTATCGCGGTTCCGGCGGTATCCAGGCGGCACGGCGGGCGGCGATTTCCGCGTCATCGACGAGCATATCGAGCCGTCGTTCCTCAAGATTGAGCCGAACGATGTCGCCGGTTCGCAGCAGAGCCAGAGGTCCGCCGACAAATGACTCCGGCGCGACATGCAGAATACAGGCGCCATAGGACGTGCCGGACATGCGCGCGTCAGAGATTCTCAACATGTCGCGATAGCCCTGCTTGATCAGGGCTTTTGGGATGGGCAGCATGCCCCATTCCGGAAAGCCCGGCCCGCCCAATGGGCCGGCATTGCGCAAGACCATCACCGTGTCGGGCGATATATCGAGGGTCTCGTCGTCGACCGCCCGCTTCATCTCGGGGTAGCTGTCAAACACCAGCGCCGGGCCCTGGTGCTGATAATATTTCGGATCGCAGGCCGCGGGCTTCATGACCGCGCCGTCCGGACACAGATTGCCCCGCAGAACCGCCAGCGAGCCTTCCCGGTACACCGGGTTGGAGAGCGGGCGGATGACGTCGTCATTATAGACCACAGCCCCCTCGAGGATTTCGGCCATGGTCTTGCCGGTTACGGTGATCGCGCTTGTGTCCAGCCGATCCTCGATCTGCTTCATCAAGGCCCGCAATCCGCCGGCATAGTAGAAATCCTCCATCAGGTAATCCTTCCCGGAGGGGCGCACATTCGCGATCAAGGGCGTGATCCGTCCCAACGCATCCAGTTCATCAAGCTCCAGCTTCACCCCGGCGCGGCGGGCCATGGCAATAAGATGAACGACCGCATTGGTCGAACAGCCGGTCGCCATCGCCACGATGGCGGCATTGCGCACCGAGGCGCTAGTGATGATCCTGTCGGGGGTCAGTCCCTCCCAGACCATTTCTACAATGCGGCGTCCGCAATCGGCAGACATGCGCATGTGTCCCGAATCCACCGCGGGAATAGACGAGGCGCCCGGCAAGGTGAGCCCCATAGCATCGGCGATCGACGTCATGGTCGACGCCGTGCCCATGGTCATGCAGACACCGGCGGAGCGGGCAATGCCGCCTTGAATCCCCAGCCATTCGGCGTCCGAAATATTCCCGGCGCGCCGCTCATCCCAGTATTTCCACGCATCCGAACCGGAACCGAGAATCTTGCCCGCATAATTGCCGCGCAGCATCGGACCGGCTGGCAGGTAGATCATCGGCACGCCAGCCGAGATCGCGCCCATGACGAGCCCCGGCGTGGATTTGTCGCAGCCGCCCATCAGCACAACGCCGTCGAGCGGATGGGCCCGGATATTCTCTTCCGCCTCCATGGCAAGAAGATTGCGATACAGCATCGATGTCGGCTTGCTGAAACTCTCATCAACCGAAATCGACGGAATCTCGACCGCCAGCCCCCCCGCCTGGGCCACGCCGCGCTTCACGTCCTTGACCCGCTCGGGAAAATGGCTGTGGCAGGTGTTCAACTCCGACCATGTGTTGAGAATGCCGATGATCGGCTTGTCGCGAAAATCAGCTTCGGAATAGCCAAGCTGCATCATCCGTGACCGGTGGCCGAAGCTGCGCAGGTCGTCGGGGGCAAACCAGCGCGAGGAACGCAGATCCCCCGGCTTCAGGCGATCTTGTGTCATTGAACACTCCTTGAGAAAGAGAAAGGGGTCAGCGTGCCCTGACGCCGTTGCGCCGCCTGAAAATGCGCCAAAGCGAATAGCTGAGGAGCGCCAGTGCCATAGCGAGCAGCACGGCGGAGACTGGCCGGATTACGAATGTGCTCCAGTCGCCGTCGGAGTACATCAATGCGCGCCTGAAATTTGTCTCGAAAATCGTGCCGAGCACGAAACCCAGAACCAGCGGGCTGAGTGGAAAGCCGTAACGCTCCAGCACATAGCCGGCCACGCCAAAGCCCAGCATGATCCAGAGGTCGAATGTGCGGTATTCGCCAACATAGACGCCGACCACCATCAACAGCGCCAGCACCGGAATCAGAAAGTGGCGGGGAATGAGAAGCACGCGCGGGAAAATACGGATCGTCAGCAGTTGGACCATCAGAAGCGCGAGGGTCGCCAGCAGGAAGGCTGCATAGATCGTAGCGATCAAGCCCGGCTCGTTCTTGTAGAGCAGCGGGCCCGGCTGCAGCCCATGGATGGTGAAGCCGCCGATCAGGATGGCTGTGACGCCGTCGCCGGGAATGCCGAGCGTCAGCAGGGGCAGAAGCGCGCCGCCGACCGAGGCATTGTTGGCAGTCTCGGCCGCGTAGATGCCTTCCAGACTACCCTTGCCGAATTCCTCGGGCTTTTTGGATGCCGAACGTGCGGCGCCGTAGGCTACCAAATTCGACGCCGAACCGCCAATGCCCGGGAGCACGCCGATGGCAATGCCGATCGTCGCCGATCTGATCATGTTGACGCCATTGGAAACGAATTCGGCGAGCTTGACGCCGGCGCCGCGCAAATCCAGCTTTTCCTCGATCTTCGGGGAGGTCTCCGAAATGTCGCGGATGAGCTGAGCGACAGCAAAAAGCCCGACCATGAACGGGATGATGCTGATGCCCGACAAAAGGTCGATATTGCCGAAGGTGAACCTCTGGGCCGAGCCGATCGGGGCAAAGCCGATGGTCGACAAGCCAAGACCCAGAACGGACGCGATCAGTCCTTTTATCAGGTTGGCCTCAGACAGGACCACAACCAATACAAGGGCGGCGATCGTCAACGCGGTGTATTCCGCAGCGCCGAAATCAATTGCAAAGCGAGCGATAACCGGCGCGAACGCCACGAGAATCATGAGGCCAAGGATACTGCCCACCGCACTTGCCACCATGCCGGTCGCCAGCGCTTTGACGGCCTGGCCCTTGCGGGCAAGCGGGTAACCGTCAAACGTGGTGGCGATCGAACTCGGGGTGCCTGGAATACGCAAGAGCGTGGCCGAGACCAACCCCCCGGATACGCCGCCAATATAGGTGGCGATGAGCATGGCTATGCCGGCATCCGACTGCATGGCGAAGGTCACGGGCAGCATGATGGCGATTGCCATTGTCGCACTCAGTCCGGGAAGCGCTCCAAAAACGAGGCCGACGGAAACGCCGATCATCATGAGCAGCAGCAGCTTCGGTTCAAAGAGATGGACCATGCTCGAGAAGAAAAGATCAAACATGCCGTATCCTTATGAAAACCAGACGCCAGGGACCGAGAGGTTGAGCGCGTGCGACATCAGCAGGCCAAGGATTACGGTGACAACCAGCGCGGCCGCACTGCGCACCAGGACGCGCCGCACGGTTATCTTGTCCATCAGGCTCATGACCCAGGCCAGGAAAAGCGTCGCGGAAATTGAAAAACCCAGGACGTCAATTAGCGGAATGAAGGCAACGAAGCCGAGCATGATGCCCACCCGGCGAACCGGGCTCGGCGGCTTTTGAATACCGACATTCGGATTATCCGGACCTGACCGGATCGCGTCGAGCACCTCTTCGGAAAGGTCATCAGCCGTTCGCGGCTTTCTGCGCTGAACCGCAAGCGCCAACCCCAGGACCAGCAGAAGAGCGCCTATAATATACGGCAGAATACGCGGCCCCGGGTCGCCAGTGCCCGGAAAGTTCTGCACGATCTGCTGTGTGGATAGAATGATTGCCAATCCAAGCAAAGCGAAGAAACCGCCAAAGATGCGATCCGCCATCACCGGTAACTCCCTGAATGGCTCCACCGCACGAAAATGCGGTGGAGCTGCGTTTCATTTGCCCAGAAGTCCGGCGATTGTCTTCTGCTCGGCGCTGAGGAATTCAGATGCCTGCTCAGGCGTGCGCAATGCCGGAACCTGCGCCTGCTTTTGCAACGCCGTTGCGAATTCAGGATCAGCCTCGATCTCCTTGACGATCTGGGTGAACGCCGTTTTCACGTCGTCATCGACCTTTTCAGGACCGTAGACCGTCATCACCAGCGGCAACGAGAAATCCAGACCTTCGGCCGTGGTTGTCGGAAAATCGGGCGCCATCGGATCGGGCTGACTGTTGATCACGGCAAGCACTTTCATCTGGCCGTCTTCAACATATTGCTTCGCATTGGCAACGCTCATCGAAATGACATCGACCTGCTGGCTCAACAATGCCGTAATACGGTCGCTCTCGGTTCCCGCGTCGACAAGTCGCACGGCGCCGCCCGTGGCAGCATTGAGCGCTTCACCCTTGACCTGCGTGGTGCCGCCGAGTTGCGAGCCGATATTGAGTTCGCCCGGATGGGCTTTCGCATAGTCGATAAATTCCTTCATCGACGCATAGGGCACATCGGAGCGCACGGCATAGACTTCGTTAACCGCGGAGGTTGTTGCCAATGGCGTGAACGATTCCCAGGAAAAAGGGGATTGTCCGAACAGGTTGGCTGTATGCAACGCCGCATGGAAAAACAGCAGCACCGAACCATCTTCCGGTCCACGCGCAACCGACTGCGCGGCGATGACGCCGCCGCCACCGGGCTGATTCACGATTGCGACAGTTGCATCCGAGTGTTTCTCGAAGAACTCGGCAAAAACGCGCGCGCCGGCATCCGTGCCGCCACCGGGATTCGCCGGCACGAACATGCGTACCGTATCAGCGGGATAGTCCACCTCAGCCATTGCCATTCCAGGCGCGAAAAGAACTGAAGCAAGCAGACATGTTTTCAGAATTTTGTTCACGGTTTACTCCTCAATCAACCGGTTTCGTGGACGGTCATTTGGCTCCTCACGAACCACGTCTTCTCTTCTGTCTTGAGCAAAACTGCCTTGCCAAACCAGAAGCCCGACGCGCATTTCATTCTTACTGCCAATCACAAATGTTGTAAACAAAAATTACATTTTTATTACTTATAATAATAAATTTCGGCTCCTTTTTCTCCCTAAACAGTCGAAACATCAGAGTATCAATTTATATATAATTATTTGTTTTTATGATTTTATTTTAGAAAATCGCGAGCGGAATTTCGCTTGAGCTCGACCAATAATTTGCAAAACCTATTTCCTTTTTAGATTCAATTGGTCAACTCATTCCGAGACATATCCGGCGCCGTGGGCGGCCCGGTCCCACTCGACCAGGGGCGCGCGCAATCGCTCCAGCGCATCCTCGTCCAGCTCGACGCCCAGCCCCGGCCCTGTCGGGACCGCGATCCGGTTGTCCGCAATCTGGATGCGATCCCTCACCACGTCTTCAGCATAGAGCAATGGCCCCACAGGGTCGGAGGCGACGGATAGCTCGGAGATGGCGGCGCCGAGATGCGCGTGCGCGGCGGTACCGATACTGAGTTCCTGCGTGGTTCCGAGCAGGGTGCGGATTCCCGCCAGTTCGGCCAGCGCGGCCAGTTTCTTGACCTGCAGCAACCCACCCGAGTTGACCGTGATGTTGAAAATATCGACCGCCCCGGCCTTTACCATCGCCATGGCTTGCGCCGCGGATGAGCAATGCTCGCAAACGTCGGCTTCGACACGACGACGCAGTTCCGCCATTCCCTCGAAGTCTTCGCGCCAACTGGGGCTTTCTATGACTTCGAATCCGAATTGCTTGAGACGTTCATAGGCGCGGAGGGTATCCTTCCAGTAGTGCTTCGCCTGAAAATCGAGCGCCTTCAGCAGGACGGCGTCGCCAAAGCGATCGCGCACGGCCGCCAGGAACTTTTCATCCTTGGCGAAGTCGACGCCGACATAATAGCGGAAGCGCGATATGCCTTGCTCCAGAAGCGTCTGGATGAAACCAAGATTGCGCTCATAATCGGCTTCGGCCTTCACCTGGAAGAGGGGGTAGCAGATTTCGATCGCATCCCGGGTCCTGCCGCCCAGAAACGTGTGCGCCGGTGTGTCGAGCGCTTTACCCATAATATCGAAGCACGCCATGTCGATCCCCGCCGCTATCTGCGAAGCCGGCGTGAAAGGCGGATAGCTTGGAGCGGAAAGGAAATAATTATGGAGGTACTTTGCCATCTCATTGTGGAGTGCCTGGACAGCAAAGGGATCCCTCCCCAGCGCGATCCTTTCAATACCGATTTTGACGGCGTCCACATCGGGCATATACATGCGATAGCAATCGAGATCCGAAATCTCGCCCAGACCGGTCAGACCCTCATCGGTATGGACCTGGAGAATAAGATGGGAGCTGATCGATCCGGTGCGGCGGTGGGTTTGAATGGGCGTCAGGGTTATCGACGATATTTTCATGCACGTTGTCCTGTTCTGATGCCTTGGAAGCGCCGTGCCTTGACGGGTCGGATCGTTTTTCCACGCAAGCTCTTCGTGAGCCGCCCTTTGCACGACCGTATTTGATGGTCGGTTGGCTCGAGTCGAGTAGCACCTTATTGCCGGCGCAAAAATTGTCAATAAATTTTATAACAAATTACATTGGTCGCACAATCACGGCGAAAGCCAAGCCGACGGTCGGTATAAATAAACTAATAAAAACAGAAAATTAATGGACTATCGCCGAGCTCTCTCTGCAGGCTTTAGCACCAGGTCCGTAGCGAAAAGGACCTGTTATTTGTTATTTTAAATAACCTATTTGGCTCGTCGCATATCCCTTGGCCGGGTTCAGCATGGCGTAGACAACCACGCCGCCCAGAACGGCGGAGGCGATCAAATATTTTGGAAATGCGGATCAGTTGCCCTGATCGATGATGCGATGGCGAACGCTGACGAGGTGATATTTCATGTAGAGTTTCGCCAACTCGCCATCGCCCGTACTGATGGCGTCATAAATGTCGCGATGCTCCTTGAGCACCTTGTTTTTCCGCTCCTCCGATCGGGTTCCGGTGATCGTCGAGGCAATGCGCATGGTGCCCAGCATGTCGGGTTTGAGCAGCATCATCTGCTTTTCGAAAAGATCGTTTTCACTGGCTCGGGCGATCTCCATATGGAACTCGAAGTCGGCTTCGAGCGCCCCCTCGCCAGTGCGAAGCGCGACCTCCATCTGTTCAAGAACCTGATGGAGACGTCGCAATCTCGACTGGGTGATGCGAAGGGCGGCCAGACGCGCTATCTCCGATTCAAGACACTGGCGCACTTCATAGGCGCGCATATATTGGGCAAATCTGGCGTCATCCGTATAGTGCGCTATTTCACGCGGCGGCAGGCGCAGCACAAATGTTCCAGATCCGCGCCGGGCATTGATCAGCCCGTCATTTTGTAAATTCTGAAGCGCTTCGCGCACAATCGGACGCGAAACATTATACATTGACGACAGCTCTTTTTCGGTCGGCAATCGGTCGCCTACCGCATACCGTCCTGTCGACAACTGCATTAGAATTTGCGCATAGACTTCGTCCGCGTACCGGCGCTTTCTTACGGGCGCAACGGCGAGAGGGGTGTCAAGTTTGCTCACTTCGGCGGCCACGTTGATCTCTGGAAAATTTGTTAAGTTATCATGAGAATAGCGACGAATTTGTAAATTCGCAACCAGATACATAAACGAACGGCGGCTGCAGACTGTCCGGGCGTCAGAAAGCGCCTGTCATCGTCAAGCAAGGAGTATGCGGACCGGCTCTACCAACGCGGCGCCGATCGCACGGGTATTGGCGGCATCCAAGTGCACGCCGTCGATATCACTGGCCTTGGCCACCTGCGCGGCATCGAAAAAGGCGCAATTCTGCGCCTCGGCAATTGCGCGGTAACCCGAAGCCAGCAAATGGCTGTGCTCGACAATCCGGCCCGACTGTGGCCCCTGATTATCGGACCGCATGCAAAAATGCGGCGGCGAAACAATCATGATCTTCGGCGGCGTCATCCCCCAATTATATGGGAAACAACGAACAATTTCGATTAGTCTGGACATTCCCGCAAAGGCGCCATCGACCGTGGGCGAGATATAGGGTTTGAGATCATTGGCGCCGAGCATGATGATGATGAGATCAAGCGGGGAATGCGTCGCCAGCAGCATCGGCAGGGCGCGCGCTCCGTTGCGATCGAACGCTGCCGTTCGGTCGTCGAACGCGCTCGTGCGACCGCCCAGCCCCTCGGCCACGACCCGATGGGTTGCGCCAAGCCCCGCCTCCAGAACGCTCGGCCAGCGATCATGATAATCGTGCCTTCCACCGGCAACGGGGTTCGTGCCCCAGGTCAGGCTATCGCCAAAGGCCATGATTGTTTTTGACATATATTTGTCCTTATTCCTTACAAAAACATTCATATGGCCATCCTGGCTTCTGTCAACCGAAGGCGTTGATTGGCAGCGCGCGCGACGCTGACCATTGGTTAACTCTCGATTTTCGCAGACACGATACCGAACACGTGGCCAACGCTTTTCAGAAACCATATTCCGGATCGACCAAGTTCGTTGCATCTTGGTTCTGGGCAATTTGGAAGTTCCGCTGAAGGTGGAAGGCCAGAAGCTATTTCGGTGTGCCATTTTACCAGTCTTCAAGGGATAATCGAAGCACACCGGCAGCAATCATCGCAGCGATTCGGAGGATCGTGTCCCGCATCGTGGTGTAGCTTCGGCGTTCACCGTGCCTTCCGGAAAGGGCCGGGAACGGATCAGCTTGCGGCAGGCAGGCTGATGAGGGGATCATCGCTCATTGTTGCGATTGTTTTCAGTGTCATGTAGCGGGATCGTTAGACGGCCCATTCAACGTTCTGTTCGGCCAGGAGCGCGCCGCCGAGACGAACGATGGCGCCATCTTTGGGAAAGATGCCGACGACCTCGGTGCGGCGCCTGATCTCGCCATCCAGGCGTTCGATCGGGCTTGTGCTGTGAAGCTTGGTCCAATGCTGCATGGGAAACGTCATGTAGGCGAGCACGTCCTGTTCGACGCCATCCATGAGCGTTGTGAGCTTGGGCACCTTCGGCCTGATCTGGTCGGCGACACTGCGCCACTGGGCGCTTGCGGCCTCCGGCGTGTCCTGGGCAAACGCGGTGGCGATGAAGGCGGAGACGACGCGCCGCCCGCTCTTTCCTGCATGGGCGAGCGCATTGCGCTATGCAAGTGGACCCTGGGGCTGTTGAAGAAGTCGCCGACGGCTGATCAGACAGCACCTTGCGCGTTAATGAACGTCTGCGGGAGTAGAATGCGGCTGAAAGCCTTCCTCAGCTCGCAAATGGTTGCCTGGGGGTGAAGTCAC
>NZ_JABUOU010000002.1 GCF_013344475.1 Martelella limonii
TTTCAACCGCCTCAAAGAAGCGCGAGGCATCGCTACGCGCTACGACAAGCGCGCTGACAACTACCTTGCAGCCATAAAGCTCTTCTCAGCACGCATCTGGCTTAAGCATTATGAGTCTACCGCCTAGTATCTTGGGACGGCTCCGGAAGGCAATTTAATGGTGCAATTTTTGCCAAGGCAGCGTCAGAAGTTTCGCAGGTACCCGCATGACTCACAACCCGTTTGATGTGCAGACGCCTGAAAACCTGTCGACTTCTGACATGTCTGACTTGTTCGTCCAGTCTGACAGCGACTATCTGCAGGTTGAAAAAGCTGGACATACATTTATTTCGGGTCCGCGTGGAGCCGGAAAAAGCATGTACTTCCGGTTTCTGGAACCTGATTGCCAGTGCCAGCGGCACGAATTGCCACTAAAAGATCTTGGTTTTTATGCCGCTTACATCCCAATTAAGGAGACGGACCTTAATTTACCTGAATTATTCAGGCTCCAAGAAACCAAACACGCCGCTATCGTCCTAAACGAACATGCGCTTGTTCTCCATATTGCGACTAAAATATTTGTCTCGCTTAAGGCTCGAGCGCCGCTTCCAAATAATGATAAAGTGGCCGATTTGGAGTTTAATAAATTCTGCGACGAGACGCTGAGATCACTGCTGATCCGATCAGGGTTTGGAACACTGGAACCAGCTATCCAACCTGCTCCGACCATCGCGGAAACAATTGATAGAATTATCGCAATTTTCGACGAGATATTTTCCGAGCTAAATAGCTACACGAGGCGCATTACCTTTGCCGCCGGTGTTGTTCCATACGACGGACCTCTGTTTGGCTTCACAGATTTTCTTTCCCCCCTCGTACGAGCCTTGCTTAACCTCTCCTTTATGCCCAAGGGCCCCTTGTTCCTTTTGATTGATGATGCTGACAACCTAAATGAAGAACAGGCGATGATACTAAACTCCTGGGTGGCTCGCCGCACCACAGGTTATTTGTGCTTTAAAATTTCCGTCCAAGAAGGTGAATATAAATCCTACAAAGCAGTTGGAGGGCAACGAATAGATGCACCTCATGATTATTCTGAATTTAATATATCTGATAAATATACAACGCGAAGTGACAACTATAAAAAGCGCGCGACTGAAATTATTCAGAGGCGTCTGCATAAATTTAATTTAACTGGAACACCGCACCAGTTTTTCCCTGAGAATGAGAAGCAAGAAGAGCGAATTAAGGCAATAGCTGCTGATCTGATTGCTAGGTGGGAAAAGGAGGGAAAGGGCTTTCGTCCCAATGATGACGCAATCAGATACGCGCGCCCAAACTATATTCGTTCCCTTTCGCAAGGTGGCCGAAAAAGTGGGTCAACGTATAGTTACGCCGGATTTGACCAGCTTGTTCATCTATCGTCGGGAGTAGTGCGTCATCTCTTGGAACTTTCTTCTCAAATGTTCGCCGAGGCTATCGCCAAAAACAACAATCAAAGAATTGAATTCATACCCCACTCAATCCAGGATCAAGTGGCCGAGTATTATTCGGATTGGCTCTTATTTGATGGAATCAGGAAACTGCAGGATGAATACAACAAAAAGGAAATTGAAGCCGGCATAGAAAATGACCGTTTGGACGATCCCAAAAAATTAAAGAATCTGATCTTTGCTCTTGGTGGAATGTTTCGAACCATTTTGATGTCTGACGCTTCAGAGAGGCGAGTGTTCAGCATTGCATTTTCCAATGGCCCCGACGAAGAGGTCAGTCGCATCCTTCGGCTCGGAGTGAAGCAGGGTTATTTGCATAGATCCTCTATAGGCAACAAAGAAGGCACAGGACGATCTGAACTGTATATTATGACCCGTGCGCTCGCACCTTCCTTTAAATTGGACCCGACCAGCTTTGCCGGATACAAGTTTGTCACGAATGGCAAAATAAAAAGGGCATTATACCAGCCAAACCGACTGGTTAGTGAGGTCAACATAAAGGGTTTCGATGAGGTGATGTCTGAGTCAGCTCAGGGAGGGCTTTTTGATGAACAATAGGACGTTCAAAAGCCTCAGTTCCCCGCTAGACGAGATTCAGAATTTTTTTTCAGAAAAGATAGACCTTTTCATATGCGCAGCAAGTTATGAAGAACGGTGCCTAAGCATCCCCACTCACATTAAAGCTGAATCTGTTTCCAGAACAGTAATACTTAAAAACAAAAACGTCTCCGGCGCCGGAAATGAAAATGCGCGACGGATAGAAAATCATTTTTTTGGCAAAGCTAATATCTTAGAAATTACAAAAGATATTGCTATCAGAACAGCTGATCAAATTAGCAAGCAAATATTTGATTTTAAGCCTGATTCGGCATCCCGTGTTTGTGTAGACACATCATGCATGACGCACGAAACTCTACTCATCCTTTTCTCGCTATTAGAACACATATTTCCAGGTGATTTCGAGGACATACAATATGTTTATTGCCCTGCTAAAGAATATGACCCAGGAACTCCTGATCTGCAGAAGTGGCTTTCCAGAGGTATCAAGGACGTCCGGTCGGTATTGGGCTATCCCGGCAAGCTGCTACCATCGCGCAGAAATCGTCTCCTCGTGCTCGTTGGATTTGAGGTCAATCGAGCCAGTAGCCTTATAAACGTATATGAGCCGGCGAGCCTTCAGCTTGGGTATGGAACCGATGGCCTCAACAAAGACCATCATAAGATCAACCGACAAAAATTCGAGCGTTTGCTCGGAAGTTACCCTCGTGCAGATCAATTTGAGTTTTCGCCTGCGGATGCATACAATGTGCGAGATTTGATTTTGCAGGATGCTGAAAGCTACAGTGAATTCAATTTAATAGTAGCCCCAATGAACTCAAAAATCTCTACGATCGGGGCAGCTTTGGCTGTGCGCGAACGACCCGAGATACAACTTTGCTACGCTCCCGCTACCATATATAATTTTGAGAATTATTCGGTCTCGGATAACCGTTGTATTTCGTTCCGCATTTGATGAGAGACACCTATTTTAGATGCGAACAAAACAGAAAGTGCCCAGATTACTTCTCGCTAGAAACTAATACCGCTGAAACTCGCTTAAGAAAACGCCGGTGTCGCCCATCTGGCGCAAAACTAGCACCGAGCATGTGGTCACCCACAACAGATGAAGCTTCGTTCCCGTACCACTCGCGATACCATTGTGCAGCCTGCAAGACTTCTTCATCGGTTGGCTCCCGGTGCCGATCACGGCGTTCCATGAGCACTATCGACAGTCCGCAAACAATCGCGACCATGTACCAGACCGAAAATGCCCAATAAAGTTTTTCTAGAACCGTCTGAAAAATCATCATTCTTGTAGATTATCGTCATCATCTTCATTTGCAAACCAAAAATGTGACGATAAGTCCGTAGACGATTAGTCGACATGCCCCTTGCATAGTGGTATGGATGATTACAAGCGAATCTTGGCGGAAAATGTGAAACAGGCCCGAAAGGAACTGGACCTCTCACAGGAGGCGCTTGCCCTGGAGACGGAAATCGATCGAACCTATATTTCAGGGATTGAGAGAGCCAAGCGTAATCCGTCGCTGACGCTGATCGCTAGGCTGGCAGAACGACTGAAGACTACCCCTGCGGCACTGCTGACACCGATAAAGAAGTGACTGCCTTCAGTCCTTCAGGATTTTAGCGTTTCGGACTGTAGCCAGACCATCCATGATGGCCAGCTTCACAAAATCTGCAGGCGCCTGCTTCGAATGACCGTCATTGAGCGCCCCGATATAGGGCAAGCTGTTGGAGATGTGAATCGACCGGTTTTTGCCGATGTCGAATTGCTCGATCACGGCTTCAGCCTTCTCGATGGCAATTCCGGCATTGGCCGATGCCGTGCTGCCCTTCTCGCCTGGAACATGAGCGGGAAACAGCTTTTGAAACGCCTGATCCAGCTCGGCTGTCCAGTTCGAACGAGCCCTGCCGGTATCGACCGGCGTGGCATTGATTACGGTGCTGGTGACGGCAACTGCGCAGTCCTTCACAGCTCGATCGACACCGCGTTCGACCTCGATCGAAATGCGGTTCATGCGGTTGGCGAAGTCGTCAAGTCCGACCATGGCCACTTTCCTTTTGTGCCCGGTAGACAAGGAGCGCCATCAGCGGATCGCCGTCTTCCAGATAAGGCAGAAAGCCCGGATCGATCGCGCTCGCGAAACTGTGCGAAGTGCATGGGCTACGAACAAGCACGAATGTATGATGCGTGCCCGACAGTACCGGCAGCGAGACAGGCCGATAGCCTGCCTCTATCAACCGTGCGTGATGGTAGCTTTCCAGCGGCGTGCCGGCATAGCAGTTTCGGTCAAGACCGGCTTCGACCCAAAGGTCCCGGACCTGGATGACCGGCCTTCCGGCCAGCAGCCACCTGAGCTTTTCCCGATAGGCCTTGCGCGGAATAGCCATGGTCAGGTTCCGCGCATGAACGAGCCGCCCCGGTCAAGGTTCGGCCAGGTCGACTGCGCCCGCGCCCCGACCGGCAGTCCGGTGACGAAGGTGGCGGGCGCCGAGGTGAGATCGATCGACGACCAGCCGACGAGCGCGTTCGGCTCTCCGAGCAAAGTCTCGGCAACGACACGAGCTGCGGAGGCAGACGCGCCGACCGCGACGGCGAAATTGAGCCCGTCAGCGCGGCGCTGCTCCTCACGGGCGGGGTAGAATGCGAAAGTGTCCATGATCAGTCCTCTTGTGTTTCGTCCACGTCTTCGTCTTCGAGGTCGGTGAGGTCGGCGCCTATCGCCTGCTCGTCGCGTCGCATGAGGGCGATGTTCACGGCGCGGGTGGTATTCGGCTTGCCGGTCTCGAAAGAGCTGTCAGCGTGGACCGCCTCGACGGCAATCCGATCGACCTCGGCAATCGCCTGGTTGACCTTGCGCCATTCGTCACCGACGAGCGCATCCGCCAGTTCCTGTGACGAGAAGGCTCGTTCGTTAACCGGCAGGCTGGAATTGCGGGTGAGAAGTGCGGCCCCCAGTTCCTTGTCTCCCGTCGATGCCGCCACGGCCGCAAGCGATGCCAGTTCGATTTGGCCGGACTTCTCGATCTGGTGAAGCAGGCGGCTGCGGTGCTCCGAGCCGAGACCTTCGCGGGCAAGCATCTGTACGGGGCTTCGGTAATGGGCGCGGGCCGAGTCCACGTCCTCGCGCAAGGCGCCAACCGTCTTAAGGTAGGCCACACGGCTGTCCAGCGACTGGCGCTTGAGTTCGGAGCGGAAGCCGTTGACTGCGCGGGCAACAACCTGACTGCGCTGGTTGTGGGGAAGATCGGCGAGCGAGCGCTCCACTTCATCGCGGCGCTGCTTCGCTCGTCCTTCAAGTCCTTCGAGCAGCTTTGATTGTTGCTCACGATTTTCTCGGGCCCGGCGCAATCGGTCGATGACATCCGTCACGGACATCCAACGGTTCGCAAGGGCCACTTTATTGACCGCCATGTTCATCTCCCTTCGCGTCACGTCACGCGACGATCCGGGGAGCAGACAGGCGCGGACTCAGCCGTCGTGTTGTCACCGCCATCGCGGTACGGACGACCCATCGGCCGCCCGGACACGATCAGGATGCAGCAGATTACTTCTGCTCGGAGCCAACAGTCGGCGGATTTAGCGGATCGATCAGATGAAAACGGTTCAAAGCATATTTCTTGAAGGCTCTTTCGCTAACGAGTGACAGCAGGATCTCGTAGGCGTCGTCCCGATTTCCATCTCTATCGTCGAATTTGTTCAAAGCTTTTTTTATTTCTCCGTGAAGCGTGTTCGCATAGTTGGCCTTCTGCCTGTCCTCGCGCATCGTCGACTTCGTAAAGAGACTTGAATTTTCGTCCTTCGGCCTTGACCGCAAAAACTGGCCGACCTTCATCTCGAAATACTCATCGCTACCAGAATCTGTTCGTTCGAACCCGTTCCGCCATGCGCTATCCTTGCTGGTCCTGTTTGCCATGCTCACCGCTCCATTCTTGCCAGAGGCCCAATTTGCCCCTCGACGTTGAGACTGGAAAAAATTCCCCGCTGAGACCACCAACGTTTGCTATTCGCCCAAATTCCCCCTGTGCCTAGTCTGGTTTTCCTCGGCCATCGCCACCCACAAGGCGTCCGACATTGGCGTGATCAACCAGAACCAAGCGCCGGTCGGCTGGCCGTGACCGGCGACAAGCTGATGCGCACCGCCTGCCGCCGCGATGGCGAGCGGCGCTGTGGAGGCAAGCGATGTCGCCAAAGCTTCCGCGGCCATCAGGTCGCGTAACATCCGTTGTATGTTCTCAGTTGATCGGGATGAGTGCGCCATTGGCCTTCGCCTCCGTCTCGGCCGTGAGATAGCGCCCCAGCAATTCTATCAGCGCGGCACGATCTGCCGGATCCATTCTGGCGATGACACGGGGATCAAGTCCGGCTGGCGCCGTAGCGGCCGAACCGCCTTCCGCCGTAAAGGCCAGAAAGCCGTTGAGGCGTTCGGGCCATCGGAACTTGAGCAACACCTCGATCAGGCGATCCGAAGGCTCGACATCCGCCATGGAGCGCTCGAACGCCTTGCTCAGCACCTGATGGAAAGCTGTGTCAATGGCGGCGCCATACCTTGAACCGAACTCGGCATCGCGTCGCCTATGGTCGTGGATAGTGGCAACCGAGATGCCGATCTGTTCCGCCGCCATCTTGGGCGAGCCGGTCCTTGCGACAATGTCCAGCACCTTCGCCTCTATGGCCGGCGACCACCGCCGGTCTTTCTCGGGGCGGCGCACCTCCCGCTTTTCCAAAGACCTGTCCGACATGGCGCAACTCCTCGCGTGATCTGCGCGACAATGCGATGTGCGGAGATTGCGGGGAGCCAGCAAACGACCTCGCATAAATTTGGGAAATCTACCACCTGGTCTCCTTTCCACGAAAGGCGCCCACGAGGCACATGGATATCCCAGGACGCCGCCGCCATCTCCACGGGAAGTCGGTTGTTTGTGCCCGGAGGGCGTTGCCGGTGCCTGGTCCGGTGTTTTGGGGGGCGTCATCAGCCATGCCCTTGTTCCGACTCACCTTCCAGGCATGAAGCGCCCGATCATCAATTCAAGGGTCTGAGGTTGTGGCCCTCTCGGCAGGCCCTGGCGGCTTTGACGATTTCCAGCCTGTCCGACCCCCGCGCCGATGTCGTGGAAGCCACCAACGGCCACGCCTTGGTGCCTCGCGCCGCCGCCTTCCGCCCGGCTGACTGCCTGGGTCTCACGCGCGAGGACTACGGGGTCTGCGCGAAATTCGCCTAGGCAAGGTGGCGTCTGTTTCCTATAGTTTAATCCCAGATCGGGGGCACCATGCGAATAGAAAACGCAACTGTCGAACATTACGGCGCATATCTCAAAGACAAAAGCCGACCACCAAGCCGTGGCGGAAATACGAAGGCGTGGCACCAGCATGTACTGACTATCGCCGGTGAAAAGTATTCCTTTTTGGCTTGCGGAGCCAAGAAATGGTCGTTTCAAGGCGACACAGTTAGCTTTGAATGGGCATTCGACCAAACTGGCCAGTATCGCAATATCGATTCCGGGACCTTTGAGGCCTTGGACAAGAACGGAAAGTCGGTCGTCAGAGGCATCCGAGGGGCGAAGCCGTGGCGCACGGCAGAGACGAGAATGCCTGTATCCCGACGAGAATGGAGAGATTGAAGCCTTCCGGTCGATCTACGGTTGGACGCGCCAAGCATGATGGTAGACCGGTAGACAAAGGTTTCGCTCGGTTCGAGTTCTAAAACGATCGGTGCCGAGCCGCCGCGGCGATCCCCTTCCGCCCCTTCATTCGCCGCCGTAGTCCATTCTGCTGAAATCGATAAATTGCTCGTCTACCGGTCTACCAGATACTCAAAGCGCTGAATTTGCTGCGACAATCGGTGGACAAGCGTGCCGGTCCACCGATTGTCCGCCGGTCTACCGCAAAGGCGCAAGATCATGCCCTTCGAGCGTGCGAAACGCCAGATATGCATCGATCCGTCCCGCCGCTCCGACGTCCCGCCAATGGTCGTGATTGCGCACCGACCACAGATGAAACGCCGGCCGCTTGCCGTCCCCCTTGGTGTATCGGGTGTGCTCGACAGCGCCGAGTTCGCCCTTCAGGACCTTCGACACGCGGGCGCGCAAGTTCGAGCGTCCGCGCAATGCCGTAGGCACCGCATCGACCAGATCGTCCACGCGCACCAGGTCGAAATCGAAGGGCTGTTCGCCGGCTTCGAAAAGGTCGAGCAGGTAGGACTCGGTGTCTCCCATGCCGAGCCGCCGCATCGCCTCCTTGCCGACCGTCGCCGGTGCAATGCCATGAGGATTGAGCGACACGCGCCTTTCAAGCAGCCAGTGCTTGACGAACGCCGCGCCGCCCTCGGCGAGATAGCCGAACAATCGCCGGTAGTAGTCTTCGTCCCGCTTGACCGCAGGCGAGAAGACCACCAACCAACGCCGGTCACCGTGCTCGATCGGCAGCGTCGTCATGGTTGGTGAAGCAGAGGAAGTTCAAGCAGTTCGGGATCGAATAGATGGAGCAGTTCTTCTCCTCGATCCGAAGCGTCGGGTCGGTGATTGCCGGCTTTAGCCGGTTCGCAACCTCCCGCCGCCCGAGCGTCATCAATTCCTCGATGACCGTGAGCTGCGCGCCCTCCATCCATGCCGTCCAGCGCGACGTGACCTCGTCGTTCGACGGCCGCACGGTGTTGCGCGATCCGACGATCGCCTCCATCAGATTGCCGATCCAGCTCTTGCCGGTCCCCTGCACGCCGCGGATCAGCAGCGCGAAATGGATCTTTTCGGCAGGCCGCTGGACGAGCAGCGCCAAATAGTCGAGCACATGGTTGCGGTCTCCCTCATCGGGAAAGAGATGCGCCATATGATCGAGGAAGACCGACACGTCGCCCGCCTTTGGCTCGACGCCAGACTTCCGCCAGATGTTGTAGCGACCACCGTTCTCGCCATCGGGAAATTCGTCCGCCTCCGGCAGATAGACCAAGGTCTCGAACTTGCGCATCGGCAAGTTGCCCTTCCAGATCGCGTTGAGCACGTCGCCATCGGGCTTGAGATTAGCATGAACCGACTTCCACTGCTCGGTGCGATACTTGCGCGTGTCCGAGCGCCGGACAAACTGGTAAGGCTCGACGACCCAGACCCATTCGTCCCAAACGCCGGTCATACGAAGCGTGCGCCGCTTCCGCTCCTTCGGTTCAGCCCGAGGTGCATCGCCGATGTCGTCGGGAAAGTCCTCGTCGGCAGGCGCCCGCAAAACCTCCTCGATGAAGGCGCCGTGCCCCGCGTCTGACAGTGCCTTCAGCAAACTGCCGAGAGTGACGCCGCCGGGCCTCGGCTTGAACGATGCCCACCGCCTTCGAATGTCTGCCTCGTCGCCGGCATAGGCCGTGTCCGACATCGACCAGGCGACGAACTCGTCCATGCCGGCGCCGCCGGTGCCGCGATGGCTCGCCATCATGATCGCAAGCCAATCGTCGTGACGGCTGTTATAGGCCGTGGCGTCCAGCCTGGAGAGAAGCCGTTCCAACTGCTCCGGTGTAATCTCGCCGTGCGTATCGGCCGACAGCTCGACGGAACGCTTCGCAATCGCGTCCAGGAAGGCCGTAGGAGCCTCGGGCGCTTCCGAGAGCGACAGAGCAAGCGGATCATCATCGAGGCCGTACGGCTTTCCGGTGTCGGGATGGATCGAGCCTGCCGCGACGAGCTGACGGCCGAACGACTTGAACTCGATCCCCGCATAATTCGGCAGGCCATTGATGATCTCGGCATTGGCCGACTTGCGCAGATAGAGATGCAATCCGCCGCCACCGGTCCTGACGAAAGGTGCCTCGGGTAGACCAAAATCCGCCTTCAGCCGAGCGAGCGGATCGTCGCCCGCCGCAAAGTTGCGAGGATCGACATCGACAACGAGGTCGGTGCCGCGCAGGTGAACGCCGATATTGCCGCCCTGCGCCATCCTGGCCTTGGCCCTGTCGAGAGACAGAGGCGAGGCACGACGCCAACCCTTCTCAGCAGGCGCTTTGCCGTTGATCGGGATCAGGTCGTGACCGGCAGAAGCGTGAGCATCAAGCGAATCGGGATCGTGCTTCGATGGCGTGTCCGACGCCTTGGCAGCGGTATCCTCATCCTTGTCGAATTCGAACGCGACGGTCTTCTCCAACGCTCCTGCGGGCGCGCCGATCCCCTCGGCGCGCCCTTCTTCATTTTCCATGAGCGTGCTCATCGACCGTCCTCCCCGCGAATGAAGGCGTCGAGGTCGGCGACGTTGTAGCGAACCGTCTTGCCGTGAAAGACGTGGTAACGCGGCCCGGCGCCGCTGCCGCGCCAGGAGCGCAAGGTGCCGGGTGTCGAGGAGAGATAGACCGCTGCCGCTTCGGTATCGTACCAGGGACTGCGGGAGTGAGTATCGAGAACGCGGCGCATCGCGTCCTCGATGTCATTCTTGGTGAGAGTTGCCGACATGGCAATGACCTCCGTTGAGCCGGCACTTTGCCGACTGGTTTCAGACATTGATTTTCTGTCTGAGGAGGACCGGGATCGCCCCGGTCACGCGCTTCGCCTTATCGGCTCCTCGAAAAGCGCGCGTCGTCTAATAATCACCGATCAGGATCGATGAGGATCATTATTAGTCGTGCCTAAGTCGTTGATTTATCAACAGTCGGATTTTTCGCCGGAAGTTTTTTTGCATTGCGCCCCGTACAAAGGCGTCGAGATCATCGATGTGGTAGCGGATAAACTGTCGGCTCACGACATGAAAGACCGGCCCTTCGCCTTTTGATCGCCAGCCTTTCAGTGTGCCCGGCGCCTTTCCGAGATACCGGGCGGCCGCTGCCGTATCCAGCCACGGGCTTGTGGGGTCCAAGGTTGCTGCTTCACGCGGCATTACGGCCCCCTGTCTGTTCAATTGCCTTCAAGGCCGGACGGCAACCGGCGAGAACCTTGTTCTCAAGAGCTTGCGCATGTGGCCGCAGGTGCTCGACGAGATGTTCGGCATGGACGTACCCGCCAGAAGCGCCGGGTAGCCGCTGGCCGAGAAGCAGGGCGCTTTCGGCATAAGGCACGCCGGATGCAATGAAGAGCGTGCGGGCATGGTGGCGGTATTCGTGCGGGCTCGGCAGGTCAGCGCTCTCCTCCTTCGGTTCCGTCACATGGCCGCTACTGCTCAACGGCGAGGGCCAAAGCCAAGCGTTATTTAAGGGTTCGTCCTCGGCAAGCCGATCCCGGATCATGCCGGCGAGCCAAGTCCCCATCGGAAAAAGCATACGGCCTCCGGTCTTCATATGGTCGAAGGTCAGCACATTCTTGTCGAGGTCGATGTCGGCGCGGCGAACCTGAAGGATTGACGACCTTCGGGCCCCGGTCAGAAGCATGGCGCGGTGCAGGTCACGCCGAATGGGTGACAGGCTCTCGCTCGCCCGCCACCACGCCGAAAGATCAAGACTGTCAACCTCGCGCCGCTTCGGCATAGGAATGCGAAGGACGGAAACCGGATTGGACGTGATAGACTCATCCATCCGCATCGCCGTGTTGATGACGGCGCGCAATGTACGCATGACGCCGCTCGCGGTCGTCTGCCCACTCTTCTCACGAAGCCGGTCGTAGATATCGCGCACCTCGGAGCGGCCGAGATCGGCCACGGCCCGGTTGCGATAGCGGGCGAGATAGTGATCGACATGGTAGCGATAGCTTCCCTCCGTCGCTTCCCGGAAAGGCTTTTCGCCGAGATGGATTTCAAGGGCCTTGGCGACCGTGACGCCGCTTTCTTCCGGACCCGCCGTAGGATCAACGCCGGACTGGATTTGAGACATGATCGCCTTGGCCCGGTTTCGGGCCTCGCGCAGGCCGATCCGGTCCACGCGATCGATCTTGACCCGCACGGTTCGAACATGCCGACCATTCCTGCGAACATCGCCCTGGACGGCGTAGGTCTTGGTGGTGGCGTGGCAGACGACCATCAGGCCCTTGATCTGTTCGTCGCGCCAGATGCCAGAGCCGAGTTCGAGGTCCCTGATCCGGGCCTCAGTGAGATTGATGACAGCCATTTTCGTCTTCTCCTGAGCACTGTGTGGAGCACCGTACGGAGACCTTTATGGATCAGCGTACATCGACGATGATGTCGCGCAAGTGGCTGTCCGCGAACCATTAATCCGCAATAACTCGTTATGGATCAACGACTTCGTGCCGAATTCCTAATCTGAGGGTCACGCGTTCGAATCGCGTCGGGATCACCACCGGTTTTCATGAGGCTGTCTGGCTTGATCGGTTGGCTGCGGGCTTTTCGCCCCTGCCAAAGGGTTCTATGCCCATGTGAAAACCTGGAAACGCCTTTCCTTTCAGCCGGGAACCTTCATCCGTCGCGATGTTTGAAACACCGTGCATTTCATGTTTCGGCGAATATGGAAAATCGGAATCCCGCCGCTAGATATGGGCGATAGTGGCGTTCGTCAGAGCGTCGCGGCGTGTCGCCTTCCCCCTTATGGCCGGAGCACGCAAACGCAGAATGATGGCTGGCGCTTTCCTGTCCAGCGGAATGGAAAAAGATGATTGAATTCATCGGACTTGACCCGGCGGTGGTCGCATTGGCGCTACTGGCGCTGCTCTTTGTTGCCTTTACAATCGAAAAATATCCCCCGGATGTCACCGCCGTCATCGGTGCGGCCCTGTTCATCGTGCTCGGCCTCGTCTCGTCCGATGAGGTGATGGCGGTGTTCTCCAACTCCGCTCCGATCACGATCGGCGCCATGTTCGTGGTGTCGGGCGCGCTCCTGCGCACCGGCGTGCTGGATGCGCTGGCGGCTTTCATCATCGGTCGGGCGAAGTCTCATCCCATTCTGGCGATCGCGATCTTCATCGTGATTGCGGCGGCGGCCTCGGCCTTCATGAACAGCACGCCTGTGGTTCTGGTGCTGATACCGGTTGTCATCCGCCTTGCCGCAAGCCTCAACATGGCGCCCACGCGTTTGCTCATTCCGCTGTCCTATACCGCGATCCTCGGTGGCACCTGCACGCTCATCGGCACATCGACGAACATTCTGGTGAGCGGCGTCGCGCAGCAGGGCGGGCTGGAGGCCTTCTCAATCTTCGAGATCGCGCCGGTCGGCATCATCTCCGCCATCGTCGGCGGGGTTTCGGTGTTCGTGCTGGGCAAATTCCTCCTACCGCATCGCGAATCCGGCCAGAATGTCGCCGACGAGGAGACGCCCTATCTTTCGGAGGTGACCATCCTTGCCGACTATTCCGGCATCGGCAAACCGCTTTCGGAGATTGGCGGCTTCCAGCGCTCCGGCATCCGCGTGACCGGTATCAGGCGCGGGCAGACGATTGAAAGAAGCGGGCTCGATGAACGCGTTCTGGCGCAAGGCGATGTCGTCATCCTGATTGCCGCTACGTCGGAACTGCTGACCTTCGAGGAAGAGGCAGGGCTTCGCGTCGGTCTCCGGCGTTCGATGGAGCTTTCCGAAGGGGATGAGCCGAAGGTTGCGGAAGTGATCGTGGCGCCATCGCGCAGAAGCGTCGGCGTGCGGATTGCCGACCTGGCGCTTGGCAGGCGCGCGGGCATGCGCGTCCTGGGCGCCAACCGCGCCAGTCATGTCGCTGGTCCCGATCTGGCAAACGTCAAGCTCCGCCCTGCCGACAAGCTGCTGCTCGAAGGCACGTCCGAAGGCTTTGACGAGCTGTCGCGCGTCGGCGACGTGGTGTCGGTCACCGAGCCTGCCGGGCGGGCTTTCCGGCGCAGGCAGGCGCCGATCGCCATTCTGGCGCTTGTCGGCATCGTGGCGCTTGCAGCCTTCAATGTCATGCCGATCGGCATTCTCGCCCTGCTCGGCGTTGCGGTCATTCTTGCGCTGCGCTGCATCGATGGCGATGAGGCCTGGCAGACCATCGACGGGTCGATCCTGATCCTGATCTTCTCGATGCTGATCGTCGGGGCGGGGCTGGAAAACAGCGGTGCGGTCGAACTGGTCGTCAATGCGCTGAAGCCCTGGCTTGGAAGCCTTTCGCCCTTCATGATGCTGCTGGCGGTTTATTTCGTCGGTTCGATCCTGACCGAGACCGTGACCAACAATGCGGTTGCCGTGATCTATACGCCGATCGTGATCACCCTAGCCAACCAGCTCGGGCTTGATCCGAGGCCGTTTGTAGTGGCCGTGATGTTTGCCGCCAGCGCCAGCTTTGCCACGCCGATCGGCTACCAGACCAACACGCTGGTCTACGGCGCAGGCAATTACCAGTTCTCCGACTTCCTGAAGATGGGAATTCCGATGAACATCATCGTCGGCATCACGTCCGTTCTCGCGATCGCCTTCTTCTTTCCGATGTGACGGGCATGGGCAAAAGAGGCTGAACCGGGGGGTATCGAACAACGCTCGACATTTACCGCCATTTGCCTTATACGGGCGCCAGCATTGAAACAGATGCGCTTAGATGGCCCTTGCTGGACGACATCCCGGCCCGGGCGACTTAAACACCCTCATTTCTCAAGAAAGGATGACCGATGTCGATTACTGCTGAACGCAAGGCAGAGCTGATCAAGGAATACGCAACGAAGGAAGGCGACACCGGTTCGCCGGAAGTTCAGGTTGCCATTCTCACCGAGCGGATCACCAACCTGACCGAGCACTTCAAGGGCCACAAGAAGGACAACCACTCCCGCCGTGGTCTGCTGACGCTGGTTTCGACCCGCCGTTCGCTGCTTGACTATCTGAAGCGCGTTGACGAAAGCCGTTACACGACCCTCATCGGTCGTCTGGGCATTCGCCGCTAAGCTTTATCCGGCGGGCGTCTTACACGTCCGCCGTTTCCATTTGCGCTGCAAAGCGCCGGTTTTCCGCCGTGGCAGGCGGATAACCCGAAAAGGCAGCCCCGGAACGTCCGGCGCTGCATGCTGAAACGGACCTGTCATGGGGCAGGATTGCAGGTTGCTTCGCATTCCGGAAGCAGCGCGCTGTCTTGCCCGTGACGCGTCAGATGAAACGTGACGCCGTGGCTTCGACTTCCCTTTCAAAGGGAAGGGCGGGGCTGCAGCATTTGTTAGAGGACAAGACATGTTCAACACCCACAAAGTGGAAATCGAGTGGGCCGGCCGCACACTCAAGCTCGAGACCGGCAAGGTTGCCCGTCAGGCTGATGGCGCGGTTCTGGCCTCCTACGGCGAAACCACGGTTCTCGCCACCGTCGTCTCCGCCAAGACGCCGAAGCCGGGACAGGATTTCTTCCCGCTTACCGTCAACTACCAGGAAAAGACCTTTGCTGCCGGCAAGATCCCCGGCGGCTATTTCAAGCGCGAAGGCCGTCCGAGCGAAAACGAGACTCTCGTTTCCCGTCTGATCGACCGTCCGATCCGCCCGCTGTTCCCGGAAGGCTACAAGAACGACACCCAGGTGGTCGTCACCGTTCTCCAGCACGACCTCGAGAACAACCCGGACGTTCTGGCGATGGTCGCGACCTCGGCCGCGCTGACGCTTTCCGGCGTTCCCTTCATGGGCCCGATCGCCGGCGCGCGCGTCGGATACATCAACGGCGAATATGTGCTGAACCCGCATATCGACGAAATGCCTGAAACCGCGCTCGACCTCGTTGTCGCCGGCACGGGCGATGCTGTTCTGATGGTCGAATCGGAAGCCAAGGAACTCGACGAAGAGGTCATGCTCGGCGCCGTCATGTTCGGTCACAAGGGCTTCCAGCCGGTAATCGACGCGATCATCAAGCTTGCCGAAGTTGCCGCCAAGGAGCCGCGCGAATTCGAACCGGAAGATCATTCCGCGCTTGAATCCGACATGCTGTCCTTCATCGAAGGCGAGCTGCGCGATGCCTACAAGATCACCGAGAAGGCTGCCCGCTACGCCGCCGTCGACGCCGCCAAGGCGAAGGTGAAGGAGCGCTACACGCCGGCTGAAGGCGAGGAAGCCAAGTACACCGCCGAAGAAATCGGCGCCGTATTCAAGCATCTCCAGGCCAAGATCGTGCGCTGGAACATTCTCGACACCAAGAGCCGCATCGACGGCCGCGATCTCGAGACCGTCCGCCCGATCGTCTCGGAAGTCGGCATCTTGCCGCGTACCCATGGTTCGGCGCTGTTTACCCGCGGCGAAACCCAGGCGCTGGTCGTTGCCACGCTCGGCACCGGCGAAGACGAGCAGTATGTCGATGCGCTGACCGGCATGTACAAGGAACGCTTCCTGCTGCATTATAACTTCCCGCCCTATTCGGTCGGTGAAACCGGTCGCATGGGTTCCCCGGGCCGTCGCGAAATCGGCCACGGCAAGCTCGCATGGCGCGCGATCCGTCCGATGCTGCCCTCCGTCGAGCAGTTCCCCTACACGCTGCGCATCGTCTCCGAGATCACCGAATCCAACGGTTCGTCCTCGATGGCCACCGTTTGCGGTACCTCGCTGGCGCTGATGGATGCGGGCGTTCCGCTCGCTAAGCCGGTTGCCGGTATCGCCATGGGCCTGATCCTCGAAGGCGACCGTTTCGCGGTTCTCTCCGACATTCTCGGTGACGAGGACCACCTCGGCGACATGGACTTCAAGGTTGCCGGTACCGCCGAAGGCATCACCTCGCTGCAGATGGACATCAAGATCGCCGGTATCACCGAAGAGATCATGAAGGTTGCGCTCGGCCAGGCCCAGGGCGGCCGCAAGCACATCCTCGGCGAAATGTCCAAGGCCATCACCGAAGGCCGCGAGCAGCTCGGCGAATACGCACCGCGCATCGAGATGATGACGATTGCCGTCGACAAGATCCGCGACGTTATCGGTTCGGGCGGCAAGGTCATCCGCGAGATCGTCGAAAAGACCGGCGCCAAGATCAACATCGAGGACGATGGCACGATCAAGATCGCTTCGTCTTCCGGCAAGGAAATCGAAGCCGCCAAGAAGTGGATCCACTCGATCGTCGACGAGCCGGAACTGAACGCGATCTACGAAGGCACGGTCGTCAAGACCGCCGACTTCGGCGCCTTCGTCAACTTCTTCGGCCCGCGTGACGGTCTGGTCCACATCTCGCAGCTTGCTTCGGAACGCGTTGCCAAGACCACTGACGTGGTCAAGGAAGGCGACAAGGTCTGGGTCAAGCTCATCGGCTTCGATGAGCGCGGCAAGGTCAAGCTGTCGATGAAGGTCGTCGACCAGGAGACCGGCAAGGAAATCGAGCGCGGCTCCAAGAACGACGCTGCCGAATAAGGCGGCGTCAGTTCCAAGACGTAATATCCAGGGCGTGAGCAGGCTTTGCTCACGCCTTTTTTCCGACAGGTGAGATCATGGCCCGCGAAACGCTGAAAACAATCTTCCATCCCTTCGAAAGCGGTACCATCGCTATGCCCGAAGGCGGGCGCTGCCTGTTCCTGGGCGCTGAGCCCGGCTACCGCGTGCCGGAAGGTTTCCGCGCGGCGATCGAGGCGGTGCAGCCTTTCCGCCCGGATTTTGTCGGCCTCGAGCGCGCGCGTCAGTCGGTGACCCCGGAGGCGGGCGAGGGGCCTTACGACCTGACACTGATGCTCACCACCAAGCATCGCGGCGAGAATGAAAACCGCATCGTCGAGGCGCTGGAAAAGACCGTGCCCGGCGGGTACATCGTGATCGCCGGCACCAAGGAGGAGGGGATCCAGTCGCTGAGGAAGCGGCTTGGACATATCTTCTCCGATCTTCAATCCATGCCGAAATATCATGGCGTTGCCGTGTGGTTCACCCGACCCGACGATATTGCGGAGGCGGCTGCGAAGCTGTCGCATCCCACCGTGGAGATCGACGGCCGGTTCACCACCGTGCC
Organism: Martelella limonii; assembly: GCF_013344475.1. Taxonomy (GTDB): domain Bacteria; phylum Pseudomonadota; class Alphaproteobacteria; order Rhizobiales; family Rhizobiaceae; genus Martelella; species Martelella limonii. The sequence continues at coordinate 17,766 of NZ_JABUOU010000002.1, forward strand.
GGGGCTGTTCTCGCATGACCGGATCGACGAGGGATCGCGCATTCTGGGCGAACGTCTGCCGGAGGATTTCTCGGGCCTTGCGGCGGATTTCGGCGCGGGCTGGGGCTATCTCTCTGCAATGCTTGCTGAACGCGCGCCGCGCGCCGAGGGCATCGATCTCTATGAGGCGGATTACCGGGCGCTCGCACGCGCCAAGGTCAATCTCGGCGGCGAAGACGGGCTCTATCGCTATTTCTGGCACGATCTCGCCGGCGAGAAGGTCAAGAACCGCTACGACCTCATCATCATGAACCCGCCCTTCCACATCGGCAAGGCGACCGAGGCGTCGCTCGGCAAGGCGCTGGTGAAGGCGGCCTGCGACGCGCTGAAGCCAGGCGGGCGCGTGCTGCTGGTTGCCAATCGCGGGCTGACCTATGAGCCGGTGCTTTCCGAAAACTGCAAGGCAAGCGGCGAGGAATACCGCAATGCCCGGTTCAAGATCCTCTGGGGTCGCAAGTGAGGTTCAACGCCCTCATTCCCGAACTCGGGGTGAGGGACCTCGGGGCAAGCCTCGAATTCTATGTCGGCCTGATCGGCTTTAGGGTCGCCTACGACCGGCCGGAAGAGGGCTTCGCCTTTCTCGAATGCGGACAGGCGCAACTGATGCTCGATACGATCGGACTGGGGCGCAGCGGTGACGATGCGTCCGGCAGGCTCGGCGGCGGGATCAACTTTCAGCTCGAGGTCGATGACCTCGATGCGATCATGCGCCGGCTTGAAGACGCCGGGTGGCCGATCGCGCTCGGCCCCGAGACCCGGTGCTACCGGACGCCCGAGGGCGACAGATGCCAGCGCCAGATCTGGGTGCGTGATCCGGACGGCTATCTGCTGCGCCCGTTTCAGGCCATCTGAGCCTTCGGCACGCATGCGGTGGCCGCTTGGCGGTAAAAGCCTGACGGGTAATATTCCAGACGATCCTGGGTTGTGATATCGAGCCTTCTTATGAGGTTCGGCAAGCCGCGCAGGAGGGCAGTGCCGGTGCGATGCGTTCTGCACATCGGTACGGAGAAGACGGGCACGACGCTTCTGCAGGAGTGGCTTTATCGCAACCGCGAAGCTTTGCACCGGCAGGGCGTTCATCTCAGCACACGGCTCGGCAACAAGAACAATTTCTACATCAGCGAATTCTTTCAGAGCGAGATCGATGATTGGGCGCGCGGAGCCGGGCTTTTCACGCTTGCCGACAAGGCGCATTTCTTCAGGAATTTCGAGGAAGCGATCTCGCAAGAGTTCCGCCGCGCCGCCGCCAGTTATGACGTCCTGCTGATCACGTCCGAATTTCTGCACAGCCGTCTCTCGCGGCGCGGGGATATTGCGCGGTTGGCGGATTTCCTGTCCGGTTTCTGCACGGAGATCGATGTGATCTGCTATTTCCGCGAGCAGAGCAGCATGGCGACGTCCCGCTACACCACAGAGCTTCTGCGCGACTGCATGCTGGAGCTCGACGATTTCCTGCGCGAAGACGCCAGGCCCGCCAACTATTATTATGATTTCAAAGCCATTGCCGACAACTGGAGCGCAGTCTTCGGCGCTGCGTCCTGTCATTTCAGGATCTATGACCGGGAGCGCTTCATCGGGCGGGATATCCGCACGGACTTTCTTGCGGCGCTCGGGGCCGGCGTTGATCCCGAGGCGCTCGACTACAGCGAGGTGCCGTGCAATCCGGCGCTCAAACGCCTTCAGGCTGAAGCCATGCTCGCCGTCAACCGGGCCATTCCCTACTTCATGCCGGGAACGCTCGAAGTCGACGCGCGCAATCTTAGGCTCAAACGTCAACTTCTCTGCCTCGAGGCTCTCCGCAAGGGCGTCCTGCGCTCTCCGTCAGCAGGCGACATTGCAGCACGATTTGGTGCGATCAACGAAGCCCTCTTCGATTGCCATTTCGACGGCGCGTATCTGTTTGCAGCCGTTGAAAATGAAGATCAGACCGGCATCGATCCGTGCGATGCAGGACTTGTCCGAGAGACCGTCGAGCGGCTTGTCGCGACAGTGCCGTAAAGCGGCCTACTGCTCGCCGAGCTTGATCGACGGATCATAGTCCTTGCCCTCGACCTCCTTGGTCACGGCCTGCCCGCAATAGGTCTTGCCGAGATTGGGGTCGAACACCAGCGAGGGCGAGCCGTGCAGGGCCCAGCCCTTGTTCAGGGCATCGGTGACGCGATGGCAGAAGGATGAATCATCCGGACCGGTGAGAAAGCGGTAGAGTTTCATGTGTCTTTTTCCTTGGTTTGAAGCGTGGCGAATTTCAAGAGCAGGGCTTCGGCCTGTTCCAGGTGCAGGCGTTCGACCATGCGGCCGTTGAGATTGACGACGTTGAGCCTCTCAGCGCCGGGGGCTGAGAAGGCGGCGACAATGGCGCGGGCCTCGGCAAGCGCTGCATCGGAGGGGCCGAAGTGATGATTGGCGGGCGCGATCTGGTTCGGGTGGATCAGCATCTTGCCGTCAAAGCCCATGGCGGCACCCTCGGCGCATTCTGCAGCATAGCCCTCGCTGTCGGCGAAATCATTGTAGACGCCGTCGATGACCTGAATGCCGCCGGCACGGGCGGCAAGCACCGTTTGCATCAGCCACGGGACCAGGTAGATGCGGCCCGCCGCGGGCGCGACGCCGGTTTCCGAGCGCAGGTCGTTGACGCCGACGATCAGGGCTTCCAGCCTTCCACCGGCCCTGGCGGACGAAAATGCGCCGGCAATGGCTGCGGCGTTCACAACGCCTTCCGCGGTTTCGATCATCGCCCAGAGCTTCATATCGCCGGCTGCAGCGTCTTGCTCCAGACGCGACACTGCAGTCGAAACGTGGCCGATCGTGCCGACCTTGGGCAGCACCACGGCATCCGGCCGGCAGGCAATCGCCGCTTCCATGTCTGCGCGCCCGTCTGCGGTGTCGAGCGGATTGATTCTGATGGCGGTGATGCCCGCCGGCCGATCATCGGCGTAAAGGCGTATCAGGTTCTCGCGTGCTTCTGCCTTCCGGTCGGGGGCGACGGCGTCTTCGAGATCATAGATGATGGCGTCTGCGGCAAGCGATTTCGCCTTTTCCAGCGCCCTTCGGTTGATCGCGGGGACACTCAGCAGTGAACGCCAAAATCTGTTGGCCGGCATGGACATATTCCTGACAATTTCGGGATTCACTAATTTCAATACTGGCTTGAAACAAGGTGTTCCAGAGTTTTCGTCCGCATTCAATGAGACAAATTGTTCGGTCCCTCTTGCGAAACCGCCCACGACGCGCCAAGTTATCAGCTGTGAAAGGAAATTGACGATGGAAAACATCCGCTCCGTTTTGATGGCAATTGTCGGCCTGGCCGCATTGGCCTTCGTGACCGTCTTTGCAGCCTCCATTGGACTTGCGCTGATTGGCGTGCTTGCCGTTGTTACCTGCGCGCGCATGGTGGCGTTCAAGCTCAATCATGCACCGGTTCCGGTTCGCACCCGTGAGGCGCGCCGCAATGATGGGATGCGCGTTTGGGATGATGGCCGCGGAAAGATCATCGATCTTTAAGCCGGTGCGTCTTTCATCAAGATCGCTCTTCAGGCAGCCCTTTCGGCTGCCTTTTGTTTTGTCCTTGTCCGTACCAAAAGGTACAGTTTTCCGTTGAAAGCTGCATCAATCCGCTATAGAGCGTTGGCGAGCTCAAAATTCACGTCGAGGAACTTCCTATGGAAAAATTTGTCAAGCTGACGGGTGTTGCCGCACCGCTTCCGGTGGTCAATGTCGACACCGACATGATCATTCCCAAGGATTACCTGAAGACGATCAAGCGCACCGGTCTCGGTTCCGGCCTGTTCGCCGAGGCGCGCTACAATGAGGACGGTACGGAAAACCCCGATTTCGTTCTGAACAAGCCCGCCTACCGCGACGCCAAGATCCTCGTCGCAGGCGACAATTTCGGCTGCGGCTCGTCGCGCGAGCATGCGCCGTGGGCACTTGCCGATTTCGGCATCCGCTGCGTGATCTCCACCAGCTTCGCCGACATCTTCTACAACAACTGCTTCAAGAACGGCATCCTGCCGATCGTCGTGTCGCCGGAAGAGCTGGAAAAGCTGATGGACGATGCTGAGCGCGGTTCGAACGCCGTACTGACCGTCGATCTGGAAACGCGGGAAATCACCGGCCCCGATGGCGGCAAGATCGCCTTCGAACTCGATGACTTCAAGCGTCACTGCCTGCTGAACGGTCTCGACGATATCTCGCTCACGCTTGAGAAGAGCGGCAATATCGCAAGCTATGAAACGAAGCTTGCCGCCGAGCGTCCCTGGGCCTGAGAAGGCTCCGTCCCCGCAGTGGCCTTTGCGCTGTGCGGACCGTGATGCGATGAATGATTTGATGGCGCTTCACGCCGGTCCGTTGAGAGGCTGGAGTGGGGCGCCTTTCTCTTGCGGGGTAGGCAATGAAGGATCCGCGTCGCTTCATTCTCGACAATACCGAAATCCTCAGCCCGCCGCATGTGCCGGAGATCCGGCTGAGGCTTGCAAGCGAGGTGCACGACCTGTGGGTGAAGACCGAAAGCGAGCTTGAGGAAATTGGCGTTCCGCCGCCGTTCTGGGCCTTTGCATGGGCGGGCGGTCAGGGGCTTGCCCGGTTCGTGCTCGATCATCCGGAAACGGTCGCCGGCAAACATGTGGTGGATTTCGCCACCGGTTCGGGGCTTGTCGGAATTGCCGCGGCCAAGGCTGGCGCGGCTTCCGTGCTTGCCGCCGATATCGACCCCTTCGCTGTTATCGCTGCCGCCATCAATGCGGAGCTGAACGGCGTTCCGCTCGCCATCACCCGCGACAACCTGATGAATACTGTCCCGGATTGCGACGTGCTTCTGGCGGGCGATGTATTCTACGATGCCGAGTGGGCCGGGCTTCTGCTGCCCTGGTTCTCTTTTCTTGCAGCTGGAGGCATCCGCATCGTGGTGGGCGATCCGGGGCGCGCCTATTGCCCGCGCGACCGGCTGCAGAAGCTTGCCGAATATCAGGTTCCGGTCACCCGCGTGCTGGAGGACAGCGAGGTCAAGCACACCGTGGTCTGGCAGTTTTCCGGTTGAGCGCGACTCACTAAACATGAGTTGAATGATCAAGTTAACTGATTGAAATTGCACGCGCCGGATGGACTTGTTGACAAAAGCATGCGATTTTCGGCGCCCGACAATCGGTCTTCTTCAATCCAGCCGCCGTCAAACCGATTAAATCGGAGCGGAGGGAGCGAATGGACTTGTCGCGGTCGTGCGTGGTGGCTAAACCACCGGGGAACATCGGCAAAATTCGACCATGGGTCGCGCGCTGCCGAACGCACACATGCCGCGTCATATGAACGCCCCGTGAGGTTTTGATGGCCAATCCGACCAGTAACCGGCCCCTGTCGCCGCATCTTCAAGTTTACCGGTTCATCCCGACCATGGCGATGTCGATCATTCATCGCATCACCGGCGCTGCGATGTATTTCGGCACCATCCTGCTTGCCGCCTGGCTGGTCTCTGCCGCCATGGGCAAGGATGCCTTTGATTGCGTCAGCTGGTTCCTCGGTTCCTGGCTCGGTTTGCTGATCCTGTTCGGCTACACCTGGGCGCTGGTCCATCACATGCTCGGCGGTCTGCGTCATTTCGCATGGGATCTCGGTCACGGGCTCGACAAGCATTTCACCACGAAAATGGCAATCGCACTGCCTTTCGTTTCGGTCGCCATCACGGTCCTTCTCTGGATCATCGGTCTTCTGGTCTGGTAAGGAGAGCACCATGGATATGCGCACACCGCTGAAAAAGGTTCGCGGCCTCGGTTCCTCCAAGGAGGGCACCCATCATTTCTGGATGCAGCGCATGACAGCGGTCGCCCTCGTGCCGCTCTTCATCCTGTTCATCATCTTCGTCATTTCCCATGTCGGCGCCTCGCATGAAGAGATGCTGGCAAGCCTCGCCAACCCCTTCATCGCCGTTCTGCTGGGGCTGATGGTGATTGCGGGCCTTGTCCACATGCGCATCGGCATGCAGGAAATCATCGAGGATTACATCCACGGCGAAGTGCTGAAGCTCTGCGCCCTGATGGCCAATACGTTCTTTACCGTTCTGATCGGCGGACTCTGTCTGTTCGCCATCCTGAAAATCGCGTTTGTAGGGTGACATTCTGATGGCTAATCCTTCTTCTCCCGCCGCCAATGGCAAGGCCTATGAATATGTCGACCACGCCTATGACGTGATCGTCGTCGGCGCCGGCGGCTCGGGCCTGCGCGCCACGCTCGGCATGGCCGAGCAGGGCTTCAAGACCGCTTGCATCACCAAGGTGTTCCCGACCCGCTCGCACACCGTTGCAGCCCAGGGCGGCATCGCCGCCTCGCTGCAGAACATGACGCCGGACTCGTGGCAGTGGCATCTCTACGATACCGTCAAGGGCTCCGACTGGCTCGGCGATGTCGACGCCATGCAGTATCTCGCCATGGAGGCCCCGCAGGCCGTCTATGAGCTCGAGCATTACGGTGTGCCGTTCTCCCGTAACGAGGAAGGCAAGATCTACCAGCGCCCGTTCGGCGGCCATATGCAGAATTACGGCGAAGGCCCGCCGGTGCAGCGCACCTGTGCTGCTGCCGACCGTACCGGTCACGCCATCCTGCACACGCTTTACGGCCAGTCGCTGAAGAACAATGCCGAATTCTTCATCGAGTATTTCGCGATCGACCTGATCATGAGCGATGACGGCGTCTGCACCGGCGTCGTTGCCTGGAACCTCGATGACGGCACGATCCACCGCTTCTCCGCCAAGATGGTGGTGCTGGCAACCGGCGGTTACGGTCGCGCCTATTTCTCCGCCACCTCCGCGCATACCTGCACGGGCGACGGCGCCGGCATGATCGCGCGCGCCGGCCTGCCGCTGCAGGACATGGAATTCGTGCAGTTCCACCCGACCGGCATTTACGGCGCAGGCTGCCTGATCACCGAGGGCGCCCGCGGCGAGGGCGGCTATCTGGTCAACTCCGAGGGCGAGCGCTTCATGGAGCGCTATGCGCCGTCCGCCAAGGATCTTGCCTCGCGCGACGTGGTTTCGCGCTGCATGACCATGGAAATCCGCGAAGGCCGCGGCGTGGGCAAGAACAAGGATCACATCTTCCTGCATCTCGACCATCTCGATCCGGCCGTGCTGCATGAGCGTCTTCCGGGCATCTCCGAGAGCGCCAAGATCTTCGCCGGCGTCGATGTAACCCGCGAGCCGATCCCGGTCCTGCCGACCGTCCACTACAATATGGGCGGCATTCCGACGAATTACTTCGGCGAAGTGCTGAACGCCGACAGCGACAACCCGGAACGGCTTTCGCCCGGTCTGATGGCCGTTGGCGAGGCGGGATGTGCCTCTGTGCACGGCGCCAACCGTCTCGGCTCCAACTCGCTGATCGACCTAGTGGTCTTCGGCCGCGCCGCCGCGATCCGTGCCGGCCAGGTGATCGACCGCGAGGCGCCGATCCCGGCGCTGAACGTTGCTGCCTGCGACAGGATCATGGCGCGGTTCGACAAGACCCGCCACGCCTCGGGTTCGCAGCCGACGGCGGTGCTGCGCGACAAGATGCAGCGCGCCATGCAGGAAGAGGCCGCCGTGTTCCGTACCCAGGAAACGCTGGAGGAAGGCTGCCGCCGGATTTCGGAAATCTGGAAGGAGCTGCCGGACGTCAAGGTCACCGACCGCTCGATGATCTGGAACTCCGACCTCGTCGAGACGCTGGAGCTGCAGAACCTGATGGCCTGCGCGATCACCACCGTCTACGGCGCCGAAGCCCGCAAGGAAAGCCGCGGCGCGCATGCCCGCGAGGACTATACGGGTGGCCCGTTCTCCGGCCGTGACGACGAGAACTGGCGCAAGCACACGCTGGCATGGGTGAGCGAGGAAGGCGACGTCAAGCTCGACTACCGCCCGGTCCACACCGACCTCATCGCTGATGGCATCGACCTCAAGAAGATCGCGCCCAAGGCGCGCGTCTACTGATCGAGAGGAACAGGAAATGGTTGAATTCACGCTTCCCAAGAACTCGAAGATCAAGACCGGCAAGACCTGGCCGAAGCCGGAGGGCGCCACCAATCTTCGCGAGTTCAAGATCTATCGCTGGAACCCGGATTCGGGCGAGAACCCGTCGATCGACACCTATTTCATCGATCTCGATGATTGCGGCCCGATGGTTCTCGATGCGCTTTTGTACATCAAGAACAACATCGACCCGACGCTGACGCTGCGCCGGTCCTGTCGCGAGGGCATCTGCGGTTCGTGCGCGATGAACATCGACGGCACCAACACGCTTGCCTGCACCAAGGGCATGGACGACATCAAGGGCGAGGTGAAGATCTACCCGCTGCCGCACATGCCGGTGGTCAAGGATCTGGTGCCGGACCTCAACAACTTCTACGCCCAGCACCGCTCGATCGAACCCTGGCTTCAGACCGTCTCGCCCACGCCTGCGAAGGAATGGAAGCAGAGCCATGAGGATCGGGTGAAGCTCGACGGTCTTTACGAGTGCATCCTCTGCGCCTGCTGCTCGACCTCGTGCCCGTCCTACTGGTGGAACGGCGACCGCTATCTCGGTCCGGCCGTGCTGCTGCAGGCCTATCGCTGGCTGATCGATAGCAGAGACGAGGCCACCGGCGAGCGGCTCGACAATCTGGAAGATCCCTTCCGGCTCTATCGCTGCCACACCATCATGAACTGCACCCAAGCCTGTCCGAAGGGCCTGAACCCGGCCAAGGCGATCGCCGGCATCAAGAAGATGATGGTCGAGCGCTCGGTCTGATCTCTGTTTTCGTCCGCCGCTGGTGAGAGCCGGCGGCGGACGCCTGTTTATCTTCCGCCATCACATTTGCAGGCATCTTTTGGCGTCCTTGGGACGCGGCCGGCCTGCTTCGAGATCGCTGAGCTTGGGGTTGTCGAACGGGTTGTAGGTATCATTGTCGCCGACCGCTATCGTGGCAGCCATTCTGCAGAAATACGTGTTCTCGCCGTTGGTGACCTCCCATCCCGGCAGGCCCGCCTTGTTCTTCATGAGCTTGCTGGTCTTGTAGTTCTGGGCAACCAGGTCCTCATAGTCCGCGCCACGCGTGGTGCAGGATGCGGTCGCGAGCGGCAGGATCAACAGGCTCAGGATAAGGGTTCTCTGCATATCATTTCCAATTTGTCTTGGTTTGCCTCGATCCACCTTAACCGCGCGATCTTGCAATACAACCTTTGAAGGAAGGGCCGAGATTTGCAATTGATCCGGTTCATGGTAACGCTTGAATTGATAGAGTTTCGCCCCATTTAGCGGAAACAGCGCCTTTTCGTTCTGCGCGTTTGTCGCTATCTAATGGGTAGCTTTCGAAAGCCTTGCGGTGGCGGCCCATCGTCATCCTGCGACATCAACCACATCTGCCAGCGGCAGCAGGAGGGAAATATGGTGGTTCAAAAAACATGGTTGGTTCTGGCGCTTGGCAGCGTTATCGCGCTCAGCGCATGTCAGCGCACGACCTATGATTATTCCCAGCCGGTGCCTCCGCCGCCGCAGCCGCTTGCGCCGGCCCCGACAGGTCAGGTTCAGAGCGGATCGCTTCCTCCGCCCGGCGGCGCATCTGCCTATCCCGGCACCACGACCGGAACCGCCATGCCTGGCGCCACCACGGATGGCGCGGTGTCGGCAAGCGCCTACCCGCCTGCGCCGGGTGTTGCCGAAACCCCGGGCGGCATGGGCAGCGTTGCGGCTCCTGCAGGCGCGATGGCGATTACGAATTCGGCGCTTGTCGGCAGCTGGAAGGTCAGCGAAGGCGGCGTGAACTGCGACATGTTCCTGACGCTGACCAATCTCGGCGAAGGCCTGCGCGGCGGTACGCGCGGCTGCACCGGCGGGCTTTCCGCCATGAAGTCCTGGGGCATCAACGGCGATCAGGTTGTCCTGAGCGATGCCAATGGCTATGCGATCGCGCGTCTTTACAAGACAGGCGATACCCGTATCGAAGGCACCAGCGGCTCCGGCCAGCAGGTGGTGCTGAGCCGCTGACGAGAAGGGCCCGCAAGGGCCCTTTTTTCTGATCCTCCAGCATAGCGCGCTCAAGGCGCTGCCTTGCACGCTCCCCTTCAAAATCGGAACTATCCATGGCGGCGACTGTGACCGAGCGCCTGAAAGCGCTCATTGATGACAACAAGCTTGCGGAAGACAGCGCGCAAAGCGCCGTTGCCGCTGAGCTCGATGCGGTGCTGGAGGGGCTGAGGGCGGCGCCTGAACCGCGCAAGGGCGGTCTGCTTTCGCGTCTCTTCGGCGGCGGCAAGGCGGATGGCCCGGTAACCCCCGGGCTTTACATCTTCGGCAGCGTCGGGCGCGGCAAGACCATGCTGATGGACATGTTTTTCGATCTGGCGCCGGTCGCCGACAAGCGCCGCTCGCACTTTCTCGGCTTCATGGCCGATGTGCAGGACCGGCTGAACGTCTATCGTCGCAAGCTCTCGGCGGGAGAGGTGAAGGAGGCCGATCCGATCGGCCCGGTGGCCGACGAGATCATCGCCGAGAGCCGGCTTCTCTGCTTCGACGAATTCACGGTGACCGATATCGCCGACGCGATGATCCTGTCCCGGCTGTTTTCCGCGCTTTTCCAGCGCGGCTGCGTGCTCGTCGCAACTTCCAATGTCGCCCCCGACGACCTCTACAAGGATGGGCTCAATCGCGCGCTTTTCCTGCCCTTCGTGGATGTGTTGAAGAAGAATGTCACGGTAACGACACTCGATTCTGCTACCGACTACCGGATGGAAAAATTCGAAGGCCGCCCGGTCTACCTGACGCCTCTCGATGCGGCGACGGCGTCCCGGATGGATGAGAACTGGACCATGCTCACGGGCGGCAGGGAGGGCGCGGCCGAAGAGATCGAAATGCGCGGCCGTGTGCTGCAGGTGCCAAGGGCTTGCGGGCAGATTGCCCGGTTCAGCTTCGACGATCTGTGCAGGAAGCCGCTCGGCGGAACGGACTATCTGGCAATCGCCAAGCGCTACCGCACGGTCTTCATTGATGGCGTGCCGGTGATGAGCAGCGATAGCCGCAATGAAATTAAGCGCTTCATCATGCTGATCGATACGCTCTACGACCAGACCATTCGCACCGTGATCTCCGCTGAGGCCATGCCGGAGGCGTTGCTGCCGGAGCGCAAGGGGCGCGAAGGGTTCGAATTCGAGCGCACCGCCTCGCGGCTGTTCGAGATGCGCAGCAGCGATTATCTTGCAGCGCACAAGGCGCGGTGGGCCGACAAGTAGGCGGAAAAGAGGCAGGATTTCTGCTAATATTTACCTATACGTCAAATAATTTACATATAACCGATTGAAAATATTAGCGTCCGAAAAACCGGTTGAAAAAATGGCGGTTTGGCGATATCCCAACTTGCGACAATGGGCTTGCCCTTGAGCACGCTCAGCAATGGATTTCAGAGGATACTTTCATGGCGCGCAATAAAATCGCATTGATCGGTTCTGGCATGATCGGGGGCACGCTGGCGCATCTGGCCGGCCTCAAGGAACTGGGCGACGTCGTTCTGTTCGACATCGCCGATGGTCTGCCGCAGGGCAAGGCGCTCGACATCGCCGAGTCCTCGCCCGTCGACGGCTTCGACGCAAAGATGACCGGCGCATCCGACTATTCCGCCATTGCCGGCGCCGATGTCTGCATCGTCACCGCAGGCGTGCCGCGCAAGCCCGGCATGAGCCGCGACGATCTGCTCGGCATCAATCTGAAGGTCATGGAATCGGTTGGCGCGGGCATTGCCCAGCACGCCCCGAACGCCTTCGTGATCTGCATCACCAACCCGCTCGATGCGATGGTCTGGGCGCTTCAGAAGTTCTCCGGCCTTCCGGCCAACAAGGTTGTCGGCATGGCCGGCGTTCTCGACAGCGCCCGCTTCCGCTACTTCCTTGCCGAAGAATTCAACGTCTCCGTTGAAGACGTCACCGCCTTCGTTCTCGGCGGCCATGGCGACACCATGGTTCCGGTCGCTCAGTACTCGACGGTTGCAGGCATTCCGCTTCCCGATCTGGTCAAGATGGGCTGGACCACCCAGGAAAAGCTCGACGCGATCATCACCCGTACTCGCGGCGGCGGCGGCGAGATCGTTGCCCTGCTGAAGAACGGCTCGGCCTATTACGCGCCGGCTGCCTCGGCGATCGCCATGGCTGAAAGCTACCTCAAGGACAAGAAGCGCGTTCTGCCGGCGGCTGCGCACCTCACCGGTGAATACGGCGTTGACGGCATGTATGTCGGCGTTCCGATCGTCATCGGCGAAGGCGGTGTCGAGCGCATCGTTGAAATTCCGCTGGAAGGCGAAGACAAGGTCGGTTTCGACAAGTCCGTCGATGCCGTGAAGGGCCTCTGCGACGCCTGCAAGGAAATCGCGCCCGCGCTGAAGTAAGCGCGCGCCGAAATCCCTTTCTCTAAAAGGACGGATATCGAATGAATATTCATGAATATCAGGCCAAGGCTCTTCTGAAGAGCTACGGCGCGCCGGTGGCCGATGGCGTCGCCATCCTGACCAAGGATGAAGTCGACGCTGCCGTCGCCAAGCTTCCCGGCCCGCTCTATGTGGTCAAGAGCCAGATCCACGCCGGTGGCCGCGGCAAGGGCAAGTTCAAGGAACTCGGCCCCGATTCCAAAGGCGGCGTTCGCCTTGCCAAGTCTGCCGACGAAGTGAAGGCGTTCGTTGACGAAATGCTCGGCAACACGCTGGTGACGAAGCAGACCGGCCCGGCCGGCAAGCAGGTCAACCGTCTCTACCTCGAAGATGGCGCCGATATCGACCGCGAGCTTTACTGCTCGCTGCTCGTCGACCGCGCCGTCGGCCAGGTGGCCTTCGTGGTTTCGACCGAAGGCGGCATGGACATCGAGGCCGTTGCCGAGGAAACGCCCGACAAGATCGTGACCGTTCCGATCGATCCGGAAACCGGCGTTACCGCGTCCAACGTCAAGGCGCTTTGCGAAGCGCTGAAACTTGAGGGCGATGCGGCCAACGATGCCGAGCGCCTGTTCCCGATCCTCTACCGGGCCTTTGTCGAAAAGGACATGAGCCTGCTCGAGATCAACCCGCTGATCGTCATGGAAAACGGCCATCTGCGCGTTCTCGACGCCAAGGTCTCCTTCGACGGCAACGCGCTGTTCCGCCACGACGATGTCAAGGCGCTGCGCGACACGACCGAAGAGGACGAGAAGGAAATCGAGGCATCGAAATATGACCTCGCCTATGTCGCGCTCGAAGGCAATATCGGCTGCATGGTCAACGGTGCAGGCCTTGCCATGGCGACCATGGACATCATCAAGCTCTACGGCGCGGAGCCCGCGAACTTCCTCGATGTCGGTGGCGGCGCTTCCAAGGAAAAGGTCACGGCGGCCTTCAAGATCATCACCGCCGATCCGGCCGTTAAGGGCATTCTGGTCAACATCTTCGGCGGCATCATGCGCTGCGATGTGATCGCCGAAGGCGTGATCGCGGCCGTCAAGGAAGTCGGCCTCAAGGTTCCGCTGGTTGTCCGTCTCGAAGGCACCAATGTCGAACTCGGCAAGAAGATCATCAACGAGAGCGGCCTGAACGTCATCTCCGCCGATGATCTCGACGACGCGGCCCAGAAAATCGTTTCGGCCGTTAAGGAGGCCTGAGTACCCATGTCCATTCTGGTCAACAAAGACACCAAGGTTCTGGTTCAGGGCCTCACCGGCAAGACCGGTACGTTTCACACCGAGCAGGCGCTGGCCTATTACGGCACCAAGATGGTCGGCGGTATCCACCCGAAGAAGGGTGGCACCGAGTGGTCGTCCGGCGTTGACGGCACCCATCTGCCGATCTTTGCCTCGGTTGCCGAAGGCAAGGAGCGCACCGGCGCCGATGCGTCCGTGATCTATGTTCCGCCGGCAGGTGCGGGCGCTGCGATCATCGAGGCGATCGAAGCCGAAATTCCGTTGATCATCTGCATCACGGAAGGCATTCCGGTCGCCGACATGGTCAAGGTCAAGGCGAAGCTCGACAAGTCGAAGTCGCGTCTGATCGGACCGAACTGCCCGGGCGTCCTGACCCCTGAAGAATGCAAGATCGGCATCATGCCGGGCTCGATCTTCAAGCCGGGTTCGGTCGGCGTCCTGTCGCGCTCCGGCACGCTCACCTATGAAGCCGTGTTCCAGACCACCAATGAAGGCCTCGGCCAGACAACGGCTGTCGGCATTGGCGGCGATCCGGTCAAGGGCACCGAGTTCATCGACATGCTGGAAATGTTCCTCGCCGACGACGCCACCAAGTCGATCATCATGATCGGTGAGATCGGCGGCTCGGCAGAGGAAGAAGCCGCCCAGTTCCTGAAGGACGAGGCCAAGAAGGGCCGCAAGAAGCCGATGGTCGGCTTCATCGCGGGCCGCACGGCCCCTCCCGGCCGCACCATGGGCCATGCCGGCGCCGTGATTTCGGGCGGCAAGGGCGGCGCGGAAGACAAGATCGAGGCGATGGAATCGGCCGGCATCACGGTGTCGCCGTCTCCGGCCCGTCTCGGCAAGACGCTGGTTGAAGTCCTGAAGGGCTGATCCAGTTTAGAACGACTGCGTGACGGCCCCCGGGTCGTCACGAAAATACCGTCTTTGTCGTGATCTCACGGCGACGGTTTTTTCATCGGGTGATCCGGCTCTTGGGCCGGTTTCGCCGTTTCAAGCGGGAGGCGGGCGAGTTCGTCCGCGCAAGCACATGTCCAGGCAAGAAGCCAACGAACAATTTCTCCTGACCTCGTTTCTCGATGGGGCCAATGCGACCTATATCGAGCATCTCTACGCGGCCTATGAGGATGATCCGAATTCCGTTTCGGAAGAGTGGCGCGATTTCTTCAAGGCGCTCGGCGATGATCCGGATGCGGTCAAGCGCGCTGCCGAAGGCGCCTCCTGGAAGAGGGACAACTGGCCGGTCAAGCCTGCCGACGAGTTGACCGCCGCCCTTGACGGCAATTGGGGCGATGTCGAGCGCGTGGTGGAAAAGAAGCTCACCGCCAAGGCAGCCTCCGAAGGCAAGGCGCTTTCGGGCGAGGAAGTCCTGCGCGCCACCCGCGATTCCGTGCGCGCGCTAATGATGATCCGCGCCTTCCGCATGCGCGGCCACCTCCATGCCAAGCTCGACCCGCTCGGCCTCGCCGGCATGGCGGATGACGATTACAACGAGCTTTCTCCCAAGGCTTACGGCTTTACCGACGAAGACAACAGCCGCGAGATCTTCATCGACAACGTGCTGGGTCTGGAATACGCCACGATCCCGCAGATGATCGATATCCTGACGCGGACCTATTGCTCGACGCTCGGCGTCGAATTCATGCATATCTCCAACCCGGAAGAGAAGTCCTGGATCCAGGAACGGATCGAAGGCCCTGAAAAGAGCATTTCCTTCACCGAAAACGGCAAGAAGGCGATCCTTCAGAAGCTGATCGAAGCGGAAGGCTTCGAGAAGTTCCTCGACACCAAGTACAAGGGCACCAAGCGCTTCGGTCTCGATGGCGGCGAATCGCTGATCCCGGCGATGGAGCAGATCATCAAGCGCGGCGGTTCGCTGGGGCTGAAGGAAGTCGTGCTCGGCATGCCCCACCGCGGCCGCCTCAACGTGCTTTCCCAGGTGATGGGCAAGACCCACCGCGCGATCTTCCACGAGTTCAAGGGCGGTTCGTTCAAGCCCGATGATGTCGAGGGTTCGGGCGACGTGAAGTACCATCTAGGTGCCTCCTCCGACCGCGAATTCGACGGCAACAATGTCCACCTGTCGCTGACGGCAAACCCGTCGCATCTGGAAATCGTCGACCCGGTGGTCATGGGCAAGGCCCGCGCCAAGCAGGATATCATTGCCACCCAGCGCGAAGGCGAGATCGTGCCGCAGTCCGAGCGCGCCAAGGTCATGCCGCTGCTGCTGCACGGCGATGCGGCTTTCGCAGGCCAGGGCGTGGTTGCCGAAGTGCTCGGCCTTTCCGGCCTGCGCGGCCACCGCGTTGCCGGCACGGTGCACTTCATCGTCAACAACCAGATCGGATTTACCACCAATCCGGCCTTCTCGCGTTCCTCGCCCTATCCGTCGGATGTGGCGAAGATGATCGAGGCGCCGATCTTCCACGTCAATGGCGACGATCCGGAAGCGGTGGTCTATGCCGCAAAGGTTGCGACCGAGTTCCGGATGAAGTTCCACAAGCCGGTCGTCATCGACATGTTCTGCTATCGTCGCTTCGGCCACAATGAGGGCGACGAGCCTTCATTCACGCAGCCGAAGATGTACAAGGCGATCCGCGGCCACCAGACCGTGACCCAGCTTTATGCCGAACGTCTGATCAAGGAAGGCCTGATCTCCAAGGAAGAGTTCGAAGGCATGCTTTCGGACTGGAAGGATTTCCTGGAGCAGGAATTCGAGGCGGGCTCTTCCTACAAGCCGAACAAGGCCGACTGGCTGGACGGCGAGTGGTCCGGTCTGCGCGCTGCCGACAATGCGGATGAACTGCGCCGCGGCAAGACCTCGATGCCGATGAAGACGCTGAAGGAAATCGGCAAGAAGCTGACCGAGGTTCCCGAAGGCTTCAACGTGCACAAGACCGTGCAGCGTTTCCTCGACAACCGCTCGAAGATGATCGAGACGGGCGAGGGGATCGACTGGGCGATGGCCGAGGCGCTTGCCTTCGGTTCGCTCTGCCATGAGGGCTTCAAGGTGCGCCTCTCCGGTCAGGATGTCGAGCGCGGCACGTTCTCGCAGCGTCATTCGGTGCTCTACGATCAGGAAACCGAGGAGCGCTACATTCCGCTCCAGCACATCCATCAGGCGCAGGGCCGCTACGAGGTCATCAACTCGATGCTGTCGGAAGAGGCCGTGCTCGGCTTCGAATACGGCTATTCGCTGGCCCGGCCGAATGCGCTGACGCTCTGGGAAGCCCAGTTCGGCGACTTCGCCAACGGCGCCCAGGTGATCTTCGACCAGTTCATCTCGTCGGGCGAACGCAAGTGGCTGCGCATGTCCGGCCTCGTCTGCCTTCTGCCGCATGGCTATGAGGGCCAGGGTCCGGAACACTCCTCCGCACGCCTGGAACGCTGGCTGCAGATGTGCGCCGAGGACAACATGCAGGTTGCCAACTGCACCACGCCGGCGAACTACTTTCACATCCTGCGCCGCCAGCTGAAGCGCGACTTCCGCAAGCCGCTGATCCTGATGACGCCGAAGTCGCTGCTGCGCCACAAGCGGGCAACGTCGACGCTGTCGGAGATGGCCGGCGAGACCGCCTTCCACCGCCTGTTGTGGGATGATGCCGTCGAACACGACACGCCGATCAAGCTGGTCAAGGACGCGAAGATCCGTCGCGTCGTGCTCTGCACCGGCAAGGTCTATTACGACCTGTTCGAAGAGCGCGAGAAGCGCGGCATCAACGATATCTACCTGCTGCGCGTGGAACAGCTCTATCCGTTCCCCGCCAAGGCGCTCATCAACATGCTGTCGCGGTTCAAGAACGCCGAGATCGTATGGTGCCAGGAAGAGCCGAAGAACATGGGCGCCTGGTCGTTCATCGAGCCCTATCTGGAATGGGTGCTGACGCATATCGACGCCAAGCATACCAGGGCGCGCTATGCAGGACGTGCTGCTGCGGCTTCCACCGCAACGGGTCTGATGTCGCGCCACCTGGCGCAGCTTGAGGCTTTCCTGGAAGACGCGCTCGGCGAGTGATTGAACCAGCATGCCGGGTTGAGGAGCCCGGCATGCGCAAGTCGCCAGATGCGCGACGTCAAACAGACATTATCAAGATCGGGACATCCAAAATGGCCACTGAAATCCGCGTTCCCACTCTGGGCGAATCCGTTACCGAAGCCACTGTCGGCACCTGGTACAAGAAGGTTGGCGACGCCATCAATGCCGACGAGCCGATCCTCGAACTGGAAACCGACAAGGTGACGATCGAGGTTCCGGCACCTGCCTCCGGCGTTCTTTCCGAGATCGTCGCCGCTGAAGGCGAAACGGTTGAGCTGAACGCCCTTCTGGGCCAGATCGGCGAAGGCAGCGGCGCTGCGCCAGCCGAGAAGAAGGAAGAGCCGAAGCAGGAGGCTTCCAAGGAAGAAGCACCCAAGGCGGAAGCAAAGGCTGAAGAAAAGTCCGAGGCCAAGTCGGGCGACATGCCGGCCGCTCCCGCCGCTGCCAAGATGATGGCCGAAAAGAACATTTCTGAAGATCAGGTCGAAGGTTCCGGCAAGCGTGGCCAGGTCCTGAAGGGCGACGTGATCGCGGCTGCCGCCAAGGGCACGTCTGCGCCGGCCGCATCGGAAGCAAAGTCTGCTCCGCGCGCGCCTGCCCCCGTCGAGGATGCCGACCGCGAAGAGCGCGTCAAGATGACCCGCCTTCGTCAGACCATTGCCAAGCGCCTCAAGGATGCCCAGAACACGGCCGCGATGCTGACCACCTATAACGAGGTGGACATGACGGCCGTGATGGCGATGCGCAACAAGTACAAGGACCTTTTCCTGAAGAAGCATGATGTCAAGCTCGGCTTCATGGGCTTCTTCACCAAGGCCGTCTGCCATGCGCTGAAGGAAATCCCGGCGGTCAATGCCGAGATCGACGGAACCGACATCATCTACAAGAAGTTCTGCCACATCGGCATGGCTGTCGGCACCGACAAGGGCCTGGTGGTTCCGGTGGTGCGAAACGCCGATGAGATGTCGATCGCCGAGATCGAAGCCGAAATCGCACGGCTTGCGAAGGCTGCCCGCAGCGGCCAGCTTTCGATGGCGGACATGCAGGGCGGCACCTTCACCATCACCAATGGCGGCGTCTACGGTTCGCTGATGTCCTCGCCGATCCTGAACGCACCGCAGTCCGGCATTCTCGGCATGCACAAGATCCAGGAGCGTCCGATGGCAATTGGCGGTCAGGTCGTCATCCGCCCGATGATGTATCTGGCGCTCTCCTACGACCACCGCATGGTCGACGGTCAGGAAGCCGTAACCTTCCTGGTGCGCGTCAAGGAAACCCTCGAAGATCCGGAACGTCTCGTTCTCGATCTCTGATCCAGCAAACCGGGGAGCCGGACCATGAGCATCGAATTTCTGATTACGGCGCTGATTGTTGTTCTGGCTCCCGGCACGGGCGTGGTCTACACGCTGGCCACCGGCCTGTCGCAGGGCCGGCTTGCCAGCATAGCGGCTGCCTTCGGTTGCACGCTTGGCATCATTCCTGCAATCCTTGCCTCTGTCTTCGGCCTTGCAGCCCTGTTCCACAGCAGTGCGCTTCTGTTCCAGACTGTGAAATTTGCGGGTGTTGCGTATCTCCTCTATCTCGCCTGGCAGACGCTGAAGGATCGCGGCACGCTCAGGGTCTCGGGTGAGGGCATGCCGGCCCGCAGTCTGTTTGCGGTTGCCCGCAACGGCTTCCTGATCAATATCCTGAACCCCAAGCTCTCCGTGTTTTTCCTCGCCTTTCTCCCGCAGTTCGTCTCTCCTGAAGCCGCGTCGCCGATCCTTCAGATGCTGTTGCTTTCGGCCGTGTTCATGGCGATGACCTTTGTGGTGTTCGTCGTGTACGGACAGTTTTCCGGGCTGATGCGCGACCGCGTGCTTTCCAGCGCGCGGGCGATGGCCTGGATGCGGCGCAGCGTTGCGCTGGCCTTTGCCGGTTTCGGCGTTAAACTCGCGCTCAGCAGGCAATAGAAACCGGGAAGCCCGTCATGGATCATCAATATCTGATCGAGCTCGCGTCATTGATGGCGATCTTCTCCTTTGCCATCGTCGCTCCCGGCGCGGATACCGCGATGATCATCCGGCAGGCGCTGGTGCATGGCAGGCGCTCGGCTGTGCTGAGCAGCTTCGGCGTCGGCTCCTCGCTGATGTTTCATGTCAGCTATACGATCATGGGGCTGGGCCTGATCATCTCGCAGTCGATCATGGTGTTCAACATGATCAAATGGGCGGGTGCGGCCTATCTGATCTACCTCGGCATCCAGTCGCTTCGCGCCGGCAAGACCGAAGTTCCCGCCATAGCCGATGCCGCACCGCGTGCCCGACAGGGCGCGGCCAAGGCGTTTTCACTCGGCTTCCTTGCCAATGCGCTGAACCCGAAACCGGTGCTGTTCTTCCTGTCGATCTTCTCCACCGTGGTCAGCCACGAAACGCCTGTGCTGGTGAAGTTCGGTTATGGCGTCGTCATGGCATCCTGCCTGATCGCCTGGTTCGTCGGCGTATCGTTCTTCCTGACGACGCCGCGCATGCGTGCTGCTTTCGAAAGGGCGAGTGTTTGGATCAACCGCGCCAGCGGCGCCGTCTTCATTGCCTTCGGCCTGAAGCTGGCGACGGAGAAGGCGGGCTAATCGACCTTGATATATCTGGCCTCCGGCCGCACCAAACATGGTCATGAAGCGCCTATCCTTCGCATCGGCGATGACCTCAATAAAGAGAAGGAAATCTTATGTCCTATGATCTCATCGTAATCGGCTCCGGCCCCGGCGGCTATGTCTGCGCGGTCAAGGCTTCGCAGCTCGGCATGAAGGTCGCCGTCGTTGAAAAGCGCGCCACCTATGGCGGCACCTGCCTCAACATCGGCTGCATTCCCTCCAAGGCGCTGCTGCACGCATCGGAAACCTATGCCCACGCCGCCCATGGCATGGAAAGCCTCGGCATCAAGCTTTCCGGCGTCGAACTCGACCACGAAAAGCTGATGGGCCACAAGGACGCGGTGGTGAAGTCGAATGTCGAAGGCGTCGCCTTCCTGTTCAAGAAGAACAAGATCGACGGCATTCAGGGCACCGGCAAGATCGTATCCGCCGGCAAGGTTCAGGTCACGAAGGAAGACGGTTCGACCGAAGAGCTTGAAGCCAAGAACATCGTGATCGCCACCGGCTCGGATGTCGCCGGCATTCCCGGCGTTGATGTCGAGATCGACGAGCAGACCATCGTGTCATCGACCGGCGGCATCGCGCTGACGAAGGTGCCGGAAAAGATGATCGTCGTCGGCGGTGGCGTCATCGGTCTCGAGCTCGGATCGGTCTGGTCGCGCCTCGGCGCCAAGGTTACCGTTGTCGAGTTCCTGGACAAGATCCTCGGGCCGATGGATGGCGAAGCCTCCAAGCAGTTCCAGAAGATCCTTGCCAAGCAGGGGATCGAGTTCAAGCTCTCCGCCAAGGTGACGGCGGTGGAGAAGGGCGATAGCGGCGCGAAGGTGACGTTCGAACCGGTCAAGGGTGGCGATGCAGAAACGCTCGATGCCGACATCGTGCTGATTTCGACGGGTCGCAAGCCCTATACCGAGGGTCTCGGTCTCGAAGAGGCCGGCGTCAAGCTCGACGATCGCGGCCGGGTCGAGATCGACGGCCACTTCAAGACCAATGTCGACGGCATCTATGCGATCGGCGATGTGGTCAAGGGCCCGATGCTCGCCCACAAGGCCGAGGATGAGGGCGTTGCGCTTGCCGAAATCCTCGCCGGTCAGGCCGGTCACGTGAATTACGAGGTGATCCCGAGTGTGGTCTACACTCAGCCGGAAGTCGCCTCCGTCGGCAGGACCGAAGAAGAGCTGAAGAAGGACGGCGTCGCCTATAATGTCGGGAAATTCCCGTTCATGGCCAATGGCCGCGCGCGTGCGATGGAAGCGACCGACGGCTTCGTCAAGGTGCTCGCCGACAAGGAAACCGACCGTGTTCTCGGCGTCCATATCGTCGGCTTCGGCGCCGGCGAGATGATCCACGAGGCGGCGGTGCTGATGGAGTTCGGCGGTTCTTCTGAAGACCTCGGCCGCACCTGCCATGCGCACCCCACCATGTCGGAAGCGGTGAAGGAAGCAGCTCTCGGCGCCTTCTTCAAGCCGATCCATATGTAGGGTGAGGGCGGTTTGAGCCGCCATTCATGAAATCTTTGTCACTTCGGAAAGTGCGGCTTGCTTTGCAGGCCGCATTTTCGTTTCATGGATTGTCCGAATAAGTTATTGATAACAAGGATAAATCCTGTGCGCCGAACTCCAGTTTCCTTCTCTCTTCCGCAGCGCATCCTCCATTGGGTGATGGCGCTTCTGATCCTGTTCAATCTGCTCTTTGCCGACGGCATGGAGCATTGGGCGGGTCTGTTCTTCCGTGGCGAGCCAGTGCCGGCTGACGTTGTGGCCTCAGCCAATATTCACGCCTATGTCGGCATCACCGTACTGGTGCTGGCGCTACTGCGGCTGGCGCTGCGGTTGATACAGGGCGTGCCGCCGGAACCCGAAGCCGAGCCGCCCTTCTTCCGCATGGTTGCGAAGGTCTCGCACTGGACGTTCTATCTTCTGTTCATCGGCATGCCGTTGGCCGGTATGGCCGGATACTATCTCGGGAGTGGCCTTGCGGCCGAAATCCATGGCGGCGTGCTCAAGGTGTTGATGTGGATTCTTATCGTCGGTCATATCGGCGCGGTCGCCGTTCATCAGCTCTACTGGAAGACCAACATCATCAAGCGTATGACGACCGGCTGAGGCGCAGTTTTCAATAAGTTTAGAGCGTCCTGGTGCGTCAATTCCGACGCACGGCGCTCTAATGGCAATGCACCTTGCCGACGGCCTTTTCCATATGACAGCACTGGCCCGGCGGCGAGCTTTTGCGACATCCGCCGCCATGGGCAGAGACAAATGATGTGGAGATCAGCAGCATAATCGCCGTCAATGTAAATCTATACATGATATAATCTCCCTGAAAAAATATTATTTTATACTGTTTTTAAATTATCAAGTTCTTTTCCACGTAATTTCCATTTATTATTGATTTCGGCGGTTGTTTCCCTGTTCATTTATAAATTCAGAAAAATTCACGCGCTGCAGGCCTGAAAATCTGCTTGGCTGTCGGCATGGAGAAACATCGAATCGCCACCGGCCAGCTCAGCGGCATTTTTCTGATCACTGCGGCCGTGCTGTTGCTGTCACTTTCCGATGCGGTGGTGAAGCTTTCGGGCGCGCGTTATGGGCTGGCGCAACTGATCCTGCTGCGATCGCTCGGCGCTTGCCTGCTGCTTTTTGTCGTTGCCAGGCTCTGGCGGCACGAGATTATCACTCGCGCGCCGCTTTGGGTGACGCTGAGAAGCCTCTCGCTCGTTGCGATGTGGCTCTTCTATTACGCCGCGCTGCCCATGCTCTCCTTCGCGCTGGCGGCGGCCTGTTTCTACACGTCTCCGTTGTGGATGGCGCTGCTGTCGCGGTTGATCCTGAAGCAGCCTCTGGGGCGAACGCGGACGGTCGCCGTCTTCCTGGGCGTGGCGGGCGTTTTTCTCGCGGTCAATCCATTCGTGCAGGCGCCGACATTCTGGGTGCTGCTGCCGCTCGCCGCAGCGTTCTGCTACGCCCTTGCCGCCGTTATCACCTGGCAGAAATGTCGGGATGAAGGGGCCTTCGCCATGGCGTTCAATCTCAATGTTTTGCTCACCATTGCCGCAGCGGCGCTGATCGCCGGGCTCGCCATGGTCGGCGTTGATGCGCCCGGCTCATTCGTTTTCAGTCTGTGGCCGGTCCTGGCTGCGCGCGACTGGGCGGTGCTCGGCATGCTTGCTGTCTTCATGGTTATCATCGCGACATCCGTCGCCGGCGCGTACCGCTTGGCGCCCGCTCCGGTGATTGGGCTTTTCGACAATGCCTATCTGGTGTTTGCGGCAATCTGGGGCGTCGTGTTCTTCGATCAGTTTCCCGGCCCGGTGGAACTTGCCGGCATGATGCTGATCCTGAGTGGTGCGGCTCTCGCAGCTCTGGCGCCGCCAGCCCGGTAATTATGCGCATTCTCTGAAATTACAAATCATTAACATACTGAAAATACTTCTAAAATAACAAAAGTTTCACTTCCGGTACGCGGTCGTCTTCGGTAAGGATTCTGCCGCGAAGAGGCGTTTGCCGCTCCGCGAGTGATGTGAAGGGAGTATCACCATGAAGAAGATCATCGCTGTTTCGCTTGCAACGCTCATGATCGGTTCGAGCGCCGCTCTTGCCGGCCAGCCGCTCAATCCGTCGATGTACGGCCCGAAGGTGACCGCGGCCGATCGGGAAATCGCCCGGATTTCAGCTCCGGGAGACCTGTTCACCACGACCACCAGTGATGGCCCGGGCTGGCACGCCAACACCACATATCAGGTTCGTCCCGACGGCTCGCTGAAGCCGCTCATGATCGGCTACCACAACGCAGGCTGACCAAAGCGCGTTCGGTTCGCCCGAAGCCCGTGAAGGGCGGAGCGCGACCTCGAACCGGTTGAGGACACTTCCGCCGCGGGCCTTGCGACGGAAGTGTCCTTTTATTTTCTGGGATGTGCCCGGTCGTAGATCTCGAGGAGCCTGCCGGTGTCGACACCGGTATAGACCTGCGTGGTCGAGAGGCTTGCATGGCCGAGAAGTTCCTGGATGGTGCGCAGGTCGCCGCCTGCGGCCAGCAGGTGGGTCGCGAAGGAGTGACGCAGCGCATGCGGGGTCGCCTTGTCGGAAAGCCCAAGCGCGCCGCGCATCGCCTGCATTTCGCGCTGGATGATTGCGGCCTGCAGTTTCTTGCCGCGCACCCCGATAAACAGCGCGCCCTCGGGCGCCAGATGGTGGGGACAGAGCCGGATATATTCCTGCACGGCGGCAAGGGCGGCGGGAAGAAGCGGCACGATGCGGGTCTTGTTGCCCTTGCCGGTGATGCGGAGCGCGTCGGGTGCGCCGTCAAAATCGCCGGGCGAAAGGCCGAGCGCTTCGGAAATCCGCAGGCCGCAGCCATAGAGCAGGCAGAACACGGCGGCGTTGCGGGCGGCGATCCACGGCTCCTCCGCAAGCTGGCTGTCGGCGCGCGAAAGCGCGATGGCATCGTCTGCGTTGAGTGGTTTCGGCAGGGATTTCGGCTGCTTCGGGGCGCGCATGGCGCGCACGCCTGCGGCATTGGCGAGGCCCCGCTTTTCCAGCCAGCGCAGGAATGACCGGATGCCGGCAAGATCTCGGCCAAGGGTGCGCGCCTGAGCGCCGTTCCGGCGGCGGAATGCCAGGTAGGCGCGGATATCGGCCGGCCTGAGCACGCTGATATCCGCGAGGCGGACGGGGCCTGCGATATGGCCGCAGAGAAATGTCAGGAACTGCCGCGTGTCGCGCTCATAGGCATTGACGGTGTGGGCGGCAAGCCGCCGTTCGGTGGCGATCGTGTCGAGCCAGTCTTTTCTCAGCGCCATCAGCGCGTCATCGGCCGGGACCAGAATATTATCCATCGCGCGCTCGCCGTCATCCTCGGTGGTCGAAGCGCATGCAGGGCTCGCAGCCGGCAGCGGCGCTTGACGAATTCTTGTCGGGCGTCGATCCTGCACTAAATAGCGTTAGAAAAACGATAATGCTGCGGGGGGCGTCATTGTCTTATCATCTCGACTTGGGATATAGACCTTCCACCATTGACGGGACTTTATATGGCGCGCCGTGATTCAACTTCTGCATTGACGCATTTTGCCGAGACGATCGAGCTCGTCTCGCGGGGACGTCCGGGCCATATCGTCGACACTCTGATTGCCGAGCGCGGACAGAAGATCGTCCACAGTCCGTTCTGGCCGGTGATGCGTCCTTTCCTCTATTCCCTGCTTGGCTACAGCAAGGCGATGCAGTTCGTGACGGACACGCAGTCGTCGGATGGCTTCGGCGTCTTTCAGTATCTTTCGGACATGTTGACGCTCGACATAAACTGCCAGCGTCGCGAGCGCATTCCGGAGACGGGCGGTTTCATCATGGTCTCGAACCATCCGACCGGGATTGCCGATGGCGTGGCGGTTTTCGACCTTCTGAAGGATCGCCGCCCGGACATGATGTTCTTCGCCAACCGCGATGCAGTGCGCGTCAATCCGCGCCTTGTCGAGATGATGATCCCGGTGGAGTGGCGCGAGGAATTCAAGAGCAAGGACAAGGCGCGCGAGACCCTGCAGATCACCAATCATGCGATCAAGGAGGAGAAGGCAATGGTGCTGTTTCCTTCCGGCCGGATCGCCTATTGGGCGGATGGCAAGCTCAACGAGCGCCCGTGGAAGACCTCGGCGATCGGTTTTGCCCGCAAGTACAATCTGCCGATCCTGCCGGTGCATCTGAAGGCACGAAACTCCGGCCTGTTCTATTGGTTCGCGAAATGGTCGACGGAACTGCGCGACATGACCGTTTTCCACGAGTTTCTGAACAAGAAGGGCGACCGGTTCGATTTCACCATCGGCAAGATGATCATGCCTGAAGAGCTTCAGGGCGATCCGGCCGATGTGACCCAGGCGCTGGAAAACCATACCGTTCACGCGCTCGCCAGGGATCCCGACGCGGATTTCGTTCTGCCGAGCGTTCCGGCAAGGGACGAGGACAGCGCGGAAAAGGGTGCTGCCTGAGCCGCATCGCCGCTTCACTTTGAGCGCGACGGCAGGCAAGCTTGCCAGTCATGACCTCAGATTCGCTTGATCTCTTCGGAAAACCCCTACAGCAAAGCCTGCGCCGCAGCGTGCCGGTGATGGTGCCGCTGCCGGTGGCAGGACCCTATTCCTATGCCGTGCCGGATGGCATGGCAGTGGTGCCCGGATCCGTGGTGCAGGTGCCTGTCGGTCCGCGCAATGTGATCGGCATCGTCTGGGACGAGGGCAACGAGACAGGGTCGGTCGACCCGAAAAAGCTCAGGGCGATCGAGCATCTGTTCGATTGCCCGCCGATCAGCGCGCAGATGCGGAAGTTCATCAACTGGGTCGCCGCCTATACGCTGACGCCGCCGGGCCTGGTGGCGCGCATGGCGGTGCGTGCCCCGACGGCGCTTGAGCCTGAGCCGATGGTCGAGGGCCTGCGGCTGACGGGCACCACGCCAGAGCGGATGACGCCCGCGCGCGCGCGGGTGATGGAGCTGGCATCCGACGGTTTCGGCTGGACTCGGCTTGGTCTCGCCCGCGCTGCGGGCGTGAGTGCCAGCGTGGTGGAAACCATGATGAAGCAGGGCGTCTTCGATACCGTCTTCCTGCCGCCGCCGGCTGCGGTCGGCGCACCGGAGCCCGGCTATCAGCAGCCGGAGTTGTCACCGGATCAGGCGGTCGCCGCCCAGCGGCTGATCGAGGTAGCCGGCAAGGGCTTCAGCGTCACGCTGATCGATGGCGTGACCGGGTCCGGCAAGACCGAGGTCTATTTCGAGGCGATTGCCGAAACGCTGCGGCAGGGTCGGCAGGTGCTGATCCTGCTGCCGGAAATCGCTCTGACGTCCGCCTTTCTCGAGCGATTCGAAGCCCGGTTCGGTTCAAAGCCCGGCGAGTGGCATTCCGAGCTCGCGCCGCGCATGCGTGAAAAGGTCTGGCGCCAGACGGCTGAAGGCCGGATCCGTGTTGTCGCCGGCGCACGCTCTTCGCTGTTCCTGCCCTTCGAGGATCTCGGTCTCATCGTGGTCGATGAGGAGCACGACACCGCCTACAAGCAGGAGGATCGCGTCTTCTACAATGCTCGCGACATGGCCGTTGTGCGGGCGCGAATCGGCGATATTCCCGTGGTTCTCGCTTCGGCGACGCCGTCGGTCGAAAGCCAGGTGAATGCACTTGCCGGGCGCTATGAGCGGCTTCATCTGCCGGGACGGTTTGCGGAGGCGGCGCTGCCGGATTTGAAGACCATCGACATGCGGCGTGATCCTCCCGCGCGCGGCGGTTTCCTGTCGCCGGTGCTGCTGAAGGCGGTAGAAAAGACCGTTGGCCGGGGCGAGCAGGCGCTTCTGTTCCTCAACCGGCGCGGCTATGCGCCGCTGACGCTTTGCCGCGTCTGTGGTCATCGCTTCCAGTGCCCGAACTGTTCGAGCTGGCTGGTGGAGCACCGCTTCCGGGGGCAACTGATGTGCCATCACTGCGGACATGCCGAGCATGTGCCGGAGGCCTGCCCCGAATGCGGCACGCTTGACCATCTGGTGGCCTGCGGGCCAGGGGTGGAACGGATCGCGGAGGAGGTCGAACATCATTTTCCGGAAAAACGCACGATCGTGCTGTCCTCCGATCTCTCGGGCGGGGTGAAGCGGCTCAGGCTGGAGCTTGAGGCGGTGGCAAACGGCGAGGCCGATATCATCATCGGCACCCAACTGGTTGCCAAGGGACATAATTTTCCGCTGATGACACTGGTGGGGGTGGTCGATGCCGATATCGGGCTTGCCAATGGCGATCCGCGTGCGGCCGAGCGCACCTTCCAGCTGCTCGCCCAGGTGACGGGCCGGGCAGGGCGCACCGGCCTCAAGAGCCAGGGGCTGATCCAGACCTACCAGCCCACCCATCCGGTGATGCGGGCGATCATTTCCGGCGAGGCGGAAGGCTTCTACCAGCGCGAGATAGGCGAGCGTGAAAAGAGCGGCCTGCCGCCCTTCGGCAGGCTTGCCTCCGTGATCGTGTCCGCCGAGACCCGCAGCGAAGCCGAGGTGCACGCCCGGGGCCTCCGTGCCGCCGCACCCGTCAGCCGGTCGATCAGCGTGCTTGGTCCCGCAGAGGCTGCACTGGCGCTGATCCGGGGTCGCTACCGGTTCCGCCTTCTGGTCCATGGCAGCCGGTCGGATGACATCCAGGCCTTTCTTGTCGCGATGCTGGAGAAGGGGCCGAAGCCGCGCGGGTCCGTTCGCGTCCAGCTCGACATTGACCCGCAGAGCTTTCTCTAGATAATGGGCCCCGAGGGGCTGTGCGCCCCGGCATGATATGGAGGGGTGCATCATGAGTTTTTATTGGCCGGCAAGCTTCGTGGGGCAGATTGCCCTGTTCATGGCGATCGTGATTCTGATCTGGGGCCTGGTCGTTGCGCTCGCACCGCTGAAGCTGCTGGGGCTGACCGGATTTTCAGGGCTGAAGGTCGAGAACGGCGAGACCGTGCATATCCGCTCGCTCATCGGCGGCACATACGCGGCAATGTCGCTGATGGCGCTCTTGTTCGATCAGCCGATGATCTATCGCACCTTCGGGCTGGCGCTGATCTTCGGCTTCCTGACGCGGCTTTTGTGGATGGCGACGTTGAAGAGCCGCTCGATCAAGGGCGGAATCTTCCTCGCCTGCCAGGCCGTCGCCGGCGTGTTCATGCTTCTTTACGGGCTTGGCTGGGCCTAGTGTCGGCTTGGGTGGGGCACCGAATGCCGGTCTGTCCGGTTCTCAGAGCCTCGAAAGTCTTGTTTTGCGGGGAGGATGAATTCAGATGATTTCGACAACGATGCGCCGGCTGATGCCGACAGTAAAATCTCGGATTTTCAGGGCGTTCCAGACAATGCAACAAGAAACACGCGGCAAAGCTTCAAAGCGGCTTTGAGCGTGTTGCGGTCCGCTATTACCTGTGCTAGACGGACCCCGACTAATTGGGAAGGGCGGATTTGATCACTGCCGTTCTCCTGGGGATATTGTGAAGTTTTAAGGGTTGGTCGCGGTGATGAAAGTCTCCGCTCCGGCCGGTTTTGAAAAAGGGAATCTGTGCCTGTGGCGGACCTATCCCAATCTGTTTCGAGCGTTGCCGAGCGCTATGCCGCTTCGCTGTTCGAACTGGCCAAGGAAGAAGACAAGATTGACGCCGTCGGCGCCGATCTCGACCGGATCGACGGCATGCTCAAGGAGAGCGACGACTTTCGGCGCCTTGTGATGAGCCCCGCTTTCAGCGCCGATGAGCAGCTGAGGGCCGTGAGCGCCGTTCTGGCAAAGGCGGGTGTCGGCGGCTACGCCGCGAATTTCGTCAAGCTGGTCGCAAAGAACCGCCGTCTGTTCGTCCTCCCGGGCATGATCACCGCCTATCGTGGCGCGGTTGCTGTCCATCGGGGCGAAATGACGGCCGAAGTGACGGTGGCGCATGCCCTGTCGGATGAGCAACAACAGGAACTGAAGACTGCGCTGAAGGATGTGACGGGCAAGAATGTGTCCCTCGACATCACGGAAGACGCTTCCCTTCTTGGCGGCATGATCGTCAAGGTGGGGTCGCGTCAGATCGACACGTCCCTGCGCACGAAACTCTCCAAACTTAAGCTTTCACTGAAAGAGGTTGGCTGATGGATATCCGGGCCGCGGAAATTTCCGCAATTCTGAAAGAGCAGATCAAAAATTTCGGCGATGAGGCGGAAGTCTCGGAAGTCGGCCAGGTGCTTTCTGTTGGTGACGGCATTGCCCGCGTCTACGGCCTCGACAATGTCCAGGCCGGCGAAATGGTGGAGTTCTCCGCCGGCGTGCGCGGCATGGCGCTGAACCTTGAAAGCGACAATGTCGGCGTCGTTATCTTCGGCTCCGACCGCGAGATCAAGGAAGGCGACGTCGTAAAGCGGACCGGCGCCATCGTGGATGTTCCGGTTGGTCCGGGCCTGCTCGGCCGCGTTGTTGACGCGCTCGGCAACCCGATCGACGGTAAGGGTCCGATCAACTCCGACACCCGCTCGGTTGTCGACGTCAAGGCGCCGGGCATCATCCCGCGCAAGTCGGTTCATGAGCCGATGTCGACTGGCCTGAAGGCCATCGATGCCCTGATCCCAGTTGGTCGTGGCCAGCGCGAGCTCGTCATCGGCGACCGCCAGACCGGCAAGACCGCGATCATTCTCGATACCTTCCTGAACCAGAAGCCGATCCACGACAACGGCCCCGACGCCGACAAGCTTTACTGCGTCTACGTCGCTGTCGGTCAGAAGCGTTCGACCGTTGCCCAGTTCGTGAAGACGCTCGAAGAGCGCGGCGCGATGCAGTATTCGATCGTCATCGCCGCAACCGCGTCCGATCCGGCTCCGATGCAGTATATCGCGCCGTTCGCCGGCTGCGCCATGGGCGAATATTTCCGCGATAACGGCATGCATGCCCTGATCGCCTACGACGACCTGTCCAAGCAGGCCGTTGCCTATCGCCAGATGTCGCTGCTGCTGCGCCGCCCGCCGGGCCGCGAAGCCTATCCGGGCGACGTTTTCTACCTTCACTCGCGTCTCCTCGAGCGCGCTGCCAAGCTCTCCGACGAGCGCGGCGCCGGTTCGCTGACGGCTCTGCCGGTCATCGAAACCCAGGGCAACGACGTTTCGGCGTTCATCCCGACCAACGTGATCTCGATCACCGACGGCCAGATCTTCCTTGAAACCGACCTGTTCTACCAGGGCGTCCGCCCGGCCGTGAACGTTGGTCTGTCGGTTTCGCGCGTTGGTTCTGCCGCTCAGATCAAGGCGATGAAGCAGGTTGCCGGTTCGATCAAGGGCGAGCTCGCCCAGTATCGCGAAATGGCTGCCTTCGCCCAGTTCGGTTCGGACCTTGATGCTGCGACCCAGCGCCTGCTGAACCGCGGTGCACGCCTGACCGAGCTTCTGAAGCAGCCGCAGTTCTCGCCGCTGAAGACGGAAGAGCAGGTTGCCGTGATCTTTGCCGGTGTGAACGGCTATCTCGACAAGCTGCCTGTCAACCAGGTTCGCGCTTTCGAAAAGGGCCTTCTGTCGCACATGCGCGGCGAAGCCAAGGACGTTCTCGAAGGCATCCGCACCGAGAAGGCTCTGAGCGACGAACTGAAGCAGAAGCTGAAGTCCGCGATCGAATCGTTCCTGAAGAACTTTTCGGCCAAGTAACACCAGACGGGGACTGAACACCCATGGCTTCATTGAAGGATCTGAAGCTTCGCATTGCCTCGGTGAAGGCGACGCAGAAGATCACCAAGGCGATGCAGATGGTCGCTGCGGCGAAGCTGCGTCGCGCGCAGGAGGCCGCCGAGAACGCGCGGCCTTACTCCGAGCGCATGGCGACGGTTATGGCCGACCTTACGGCTGCCGTCGGCGAAGGCCAGGAAGTGCCTGCGCTCATGAAGGGCACCGGCAAGGATGACGTTCATCTGCTGGTGGTCTGCACGGCCGAACGCGGCCTTTGCGGCGGCTTCAATGCCCAGATCGCCCGGCATGCGCGGCTTCTCGCCCGCAAGCTGATCGCCGAGGGCAAGACGGTCAAGATTTTCTGCGTTGGCCGCAAGGGCTACGATGCGCTGCGCCGTGAATTCGCCGACCTGATCGTCGAGCGCAAGGATCTGCGGGACGTGCGCACCGTCGGCTTCGAGAATGCTGAAGACATCGGCAACCGCGTCATCGAGATGTTCGAGGCCGGTGAATTTGATGTCTGCACGCTGATCTATTCGGAGTTCAAGTCGGTGATCGCGCAGATCCCGACCGCGCTTCAGCTGATCCCGGCGGCTCCGCCGGCGGATGCAGAGGTGCGTGAAGGTTCGGCGCTCTACGAATACGAGCCGAACGCCGAGGCGATCCTCGACGATATCGTGCCGCTCAATATCCGGGTCCAGATCTTCCGGGCTCTGCTCGAAAATGTTGCTGGCGAGATGGGCGCGAAAATGTCCGCGATGGACAATGCCACGCGCAATGCCGGTGAGATGATCGGCAAGCTGACGCTCTCCTACAACCGTCAGCGCCAGGAAAAGATCACCACGGAACTCATTGAAATTATCGCGGGCGCCGAAGCGCTCTAAAGCTTGAGAAGAGGGTTTTAACATGGCTGAGGCCTCTATCGGTCGGGTAACGCAGATCATCGGCGCCGTCGTCGACGTCGCTTTTGATGGCGAACTGCCTCCCATCATGAATGCGCTTGAAACCGACAACCACGGCAACCGGCTCGTTCTCGAGGTCGCACAGCACCTCGGCGAAAACGAAGTCCGCACCATCGCCATGGACGCGACCGAAGGTCTCGTTCGCGGTCAGGAAGTCAGGAATACGGGCTCTCCGATCGAGGTTCCGGTCGGTATCGAAACGCTCGGCCGCATCATGAACGTCATCGGCGAGCCGGTGGACGAAGTCGGTCCGATCGTGACCAAGGAAAAGCGCGCCATCCACCAGGAAGCCCCGCCCTATGTCGATCAGTCGACCGAAGCGGAAATCCTGGTCACCGGCATCAAGGTTGTCGACCTGCTGGCGCCTTACGCCAAGGGCGGCAAGATCGGCCTGTTCGGCGGCGCCGGCGTTGGCAAGACCGTTCTCATTCAGGAACTGATCAACAACATCGCCAAGGCACACGGTGGCTATTCCGTGTTTGCAGGCGTTGGCGAGCGCACGCGTGAAGGCAACGACCTTTACCACGAAATGATCGAATCCAACGTGAACGTCGACCCGGCCGAGAACAACGGTTCTGCCGAAGGTTCGAAGTGCGCGCTGGTTTACGGCCAGATGAACGAGCCTCCGGGCGCGCGTGCCCGCGTTGCCCTTTCCGGTCTGACGATTGCGGAAAACTTCCGTGACGAAGGCCAGGACGTTCTGTTCTTCGTGGACAACATCTTCCGCTTCACGCAGGCCGGTTCTGAAATTTCCGCTCTGCTCGGCCGTATTCCTTCGGCCGTTGGCTATCAGCCGACACTGTCGACCGATATGGGCGCGCTGCAGGAACGCATCACCACCACGACCAAGGGCTCGATCACCTCGGTTCAGGCGATTTACGTTCCCGCCGACGACCTGACCGACCCGGCGCCTGCGACGTCGTTTGCGCACCTTGATGCAACGACCACGCTGTCGCGTTCGATCGCTGAAAAGGGTATCTACCCGGCTGTTGACCCGCTCGATTCGACCTCGCGCATGCTTGACCCGATGATCGTCGGCGAAGAGCACTATCAGGTTGCCCGTTCGGTTCAGTCGACCCTGCAGCGCTACAAGTCGCTCCAGGACATCATCGCCATTCTCGGCATGGACGAGCTTTCCGAAGAGGACAAGCTCACGGTTGCCCGCGCCCGCAAGATCGAGCGCTTCCTGTCGCAGCCGTTCCACGTGGCCGAAGTGTTCACCGGTTCGCCGGGCATCCTGGTCTCGCTCGAAGACACGATCCGTTCGTTCAAGGGTCTGGTCGAAGGCGAGTATGACCACCTGCCGGAAGCTGCCTTCTACATGGTCGGCACCATCGACGACGCCGTCGAGAAGGCCAAGAAGCTGGCTGACGCTGCCTGATCCCGAAGCCGGGCGGCCTTGCGCCGCCCAGTTTCCCACCGGTAAATTCTGAAGACGGGAAAGTTAAACCCCATGGCTGACACGATGGTTTTCGAACTGGTGACCCCCGAGAAGCTGCTCGCTTCGGTGGAGACGGATGCGATCGTCATCCCGGGTTCGGAAGGCGAAATGACGGTAATGCCGAACCATGCGCCGACCATGACCACGATCCGTCCCGGCATGGTCCGCTTCAAGAGCGTCGAGGGCAAGGAATACCAGTTCCTGGTGTTTCACGGCTTCGCCGATATCCAGGGCAAGTCCTGCACGCTGCTCGCCGAAACGGCGGTTCCGGTGGGTGAGGCGTCTGAAGCCATCGAGGATCGGATTGCGACGCTGCGCCGCGAACTCGATGAAGCCAGCCACCACGAGCACAAAAACAGAATCGAGCAGATGCTTGGGGAGCTTACGCATCTCAACCAGAACGTTCTTCCGGCCTGATCCCAGGCCGGCTGCTCTTCTGGCGCGGTTGTATCGCTCCATACAAACGCTACTATTTGATAAGAACTTTAAAAGCCGCGGATATTTCTGCGGCTTTGATCGTTTTTAGGAGATCGTATACTCTTGAGGCGGGTGCATCTCACCGGCTTCGCGCGGTTGGGTTAGCGCCTGGATTTGAGATGGATAGGGTGGGGACGTGCGTCTGCCGAAATTCGCAAAGAAGAGCGTGAACGATGTCGTGATACTGTGCGTCATCGGGGTCGTGGTGATGTTCGTTCTCGTTTCCGTCGATTCGTTTGAACGGCTCCATCAGTTCTCGCGCAGCCATGAAGATCTCGAGATCGATGAATGGTTTACGGGCTTCATGGTGGCGAGTGTCGGGCTCGCCATTCTTCTCTGGCGCCGGACGCGGACGCTGCGGCTGGAGGTCAACCGGCGACGTGAGGCGGAACGCCTTGCCAATGCTTTGGCCCGGCAGGATACCCTTACAGGTGTCGCCAACCGTCGTTCCTTCGAGGAGGAATGCGACCGCCGGCTCGCGAAGGCACGGCGGCATTCCGACAGCTTTTCCCTGTTTTTCATCGATTTCGACCGCTTCAAGCAGGTCAATGACAAGCTTGGGCACGAGTCCGGGGACCGGCTTCTGCAGATTGCCACGGAGCGGCTGAAGCGGCATCTGAGACCAGACGATTTTCTGGCGCGTCTCGGGGGCGACGAGTTTGCTGTGCTTGTGGCGGGGGATACGTCTGAGGCCATCGTGACGCAGGTCGCCAACCGGCTGCTTTCTGTTGTCGGCGAACCGGTGACATTGCTCGGACGTGAAATCCGTTCCTCGGTCAGCATCGGAGTTGCGGTTTATCCGCGCGACGGACGCAATCGCGAAATGCTGCTCAAGAAGGCCGATGCGGCGATGTACCAGGCCAAGGAGGATGGCAGGCGGCGCTTCGTGATCTACGATCCGGTCAGCGACGAGGCCTCTGGAGAGCATCGGATGCTCGAACTCGAACTGAAGGACGCCATCGCGCACGGCCAGATTGTGCCCTATTACCAGATCATCCGCGGCTGCGAGAAGGGTGAGGTGGCGACGGTCGAGGTTCTCGCGCGCTGGAAGCATCCGGAACTTGGCGTGCTGAGCGCAGGCGATTTCATTCCTCTGGCCGAGGCTTCGGGCCTCATTCCCGAGCTTTTCGATGCCGTTCTCGATCAGGCCTGCCGTGATGCCATCAACTGGCCCGGCGGGGCCAGCATCTCGGTGAATGTTACGCCTCTGCAGTTGAGCGACGCCGGCTTTGCCGAGAAGGTGTTCGAAATCCTCGCCCGCAACCATTTTCCGCCACATCGGCTTGAAGTCGAGATGACGGAGGCTGCTCTGATCGTTGATCTCGAGGCGACGCGCAGCTGCATCCACAAACTGAAGGCGAGGGGCGTGCGTCTGGCGCTGGATGATTTCGGGACAGGCTATTCAAGCCTGAGGCAGCTCCGCGAACTGCCCTTCGACCGGGTCAAGATCGATCGCAGTTTCATCGTCGGGGTCGGCAGCGATCGCCAGAGCGAGGAGATCGTGGTGTCGACGATCAATCTCTGCCGTGCTCTGGGTCTGAAAACGGTGGCCGAGGGCATCGAGGAACAGGGGCAGGCGGAGTGGATCCGGGCCCATGGCGCCGATGCCGCACAAGGCTATTTCTACGCCCGGCCTGTTCCAGCAGACGGCGTTGTCGAGCGCCTGCGGCCTGAAGTCACCCGGATATGGTGATGATGCCGCAGTCGCCTGCAGCGGACGCAAAGGCGAGCCGGCGCCCTTCCTCGTCCCAGCCCAGTGACGCGATGGCGCCCTTGCCGGGACGGCGCAGCAATGCCTCCTTGCCATCGGAAATGCGCACGGCGAGCACCATGCCGTCCATGAAGCCGATTGCCAGCATTTCCTCATGCGGGTGGAACGCGACCTGCGTGACCATGATATCCGAGCGAGTGCCAAGCTCCAGCGGACCCTTGCCCATGGGGCCATCCTTGCCGGAGAACGGCCACACGATGGCTGCCGGTGCACCGGACGTCGCGAGCCATTTGCCGCGCGGGCTCCACGACCAGGATTTGACCTTTGTCGGGTAGCCGCTCATCCGCATGTCGCGGAAACCGTCCTTGGGCTTGCCGTCGAGCTTCCAGCCATGCAGCGCGTTTTCCTGCATGGTGGTGACCAGGAACCGGCCATCGGGTGAAAACGTGGCGCTCAGGTGGGCGCCCTTCCAGGGCAGCCAGATGGCGGGGGCAGCACCGGCGACCCAGTGAAGGTGAACGCCGTCATAGCGCGCTGCCGCCACGCGCAGGCCCTTTGGCGCAAAGGCGAGGCCTTCGACACTGCGGTCCTCCGGCAGAACATGGCTCTTGCCGCCCGCGATCACACGCGTTTCACGGCCCACGGCATAGGCGACGGCGCCCTGCGGGCCGCCGGCAACGACGGATATCCACTTGCGCGGTTCGCTGGCAAGTTCGCTCACGCTGCCATCGGCGCCGATGCGAAGCACCCTGCCATCCTCACCGCCGGTGATCAGCGATTGGCTGAAAGGGTCGCGCACGCAGGTCAAAAGCCCGTCATGCGCCTCGATCGCCTGTTCTCCACCATCGAGACGGTGGATCACGCCGGAGGCGGTGGCAAAATGCGGCACGCCGCCCAGAAAGGCTGCGGCAATGACATGATCGGAGATGTCGAAGGGGGCGACACTCGGCATTACGACTGGACCTCGCAGGCGCGGAAGCTCTTTTCCAGCTTCTCGCGGTCGAGATCGCGGCCGATGAACACGAGCCGGCTGTCGCGCGCCTCGCCATCCTTCCAGGCGCGCTGATGATCGCCTTCGATGATCATGTGGACGCCTTGGACGACATAGCGCTCGGCATCACCCTTGAAGGCGAGAATGCCCTTGAGACGGAGAATGTTCGGGCCCTGGTTCTGCGTCACCGACTGGATCCACGGAAAGAACCTGTTGGGATCAAGCTCGCCGCCACGCAGCGATACCGACTGCACCGTCACGTCGTGATGGTCGGAAAGGCCGCCATGATGATGGTGATGCTCATGGCCGTGATGCTCATGCCCATCGTGATGATGATGATGGTCATGGTCGCAGTCCGGCCCGCATTCATGATCATGCTCTTCATGATGATCCAGGAAGTGGGGATCGTCGGCGAGAACGTGCTGCAGATCGAAGGCATTCTGGCCGAGGATGCGCGAAAGATCGATGCTTGAGCGTTCGGTGCGATAGATCTTGGCGGCCGGGTTGATGGCGCGCACAAGGCCCTCGACATTGGCAAGCTCTTCCGCACTGACGAGGTCAGTCTTGTTCAGAAGCACGATATCGGCGAAGGCGATTTGGTCTTCGGCCTCGCGGCTGTCCTTCAGGCGCAGCGGCAGGTGCTTGGCGTCCACCAGCGTGATCACGGCATCGAGTGCGGTCTTGGCGCGCACATCGTCATCCATGAAGAAGGTCTGTGCCACGGGCACCGGGTCTGCAAGGCCGGTGGTTTCCACGATGATGCCGTCGAAACGCGGGCGGCGCATCAGGCCTTCGACCACGCGGATCAGGTCGCCGCGCACAGTGCAACAGACGCAGCCATTGTTCATCTCGTAGATTTCCTCGTCGGATTCCACGATCAGGTCGTTGTCGATGCCGATCTCGCCGAATTCATTGACGATCACCGCATATTGCTTGCCGTGATTTTCGGAAAGGATGCGGTTGAGGAGGGTGGTCTTGCCGGAACCGAGATAGCCGGTGAGCACGGTCACGGGGATGGGCTTTGCGAGCGTTTCGGTCATGATCGATCGATCCTTGTGAGGAGGTTTTCGCATATATAAGGACCGTCGCTTATGGGAGCAAGGCATCCGCGACGCTCGCTTCATGTTGATAAGGCGGCAACAATTAAACCGATTTTTATTGTGCAGTTGAAATTCCGAAGGGTTTTGTTTAAAAATTTTAAATGAAGGCGGTGACATTCCGTCCAGTTTGCAGAGCGGAGCATAGCTTGGCCCAGAAAATCAAACTCTCCACCATTGCCGAATCATTGGGGATCTCCACGGCAACGGTTTCGCTTGCGCTGAGGGACAGTCCGCTGGTTGCCGCTGCCACGCGGGAGCGGATCAAGGAGCAGGCACGGGCGCTCGGCTATATCTACAACCGTCGTGCCGCCAGCCTCAGAACGTCCCGCTCCGGCATTATCGGCGTCGTGGTGCATGACATCATGAACCCGTTCTACGGCGAAATCCTGAAGGCGATCGAGAGCGAGCTCGACCGCAACCAGCATACCTTCATTCTCTCCAACCATTATGATTCTGTCGAGAAGCAGCGCAATTTCATCGAAACGCTGCTGCAGCTTGGCGGCGATGGCGTGATCATGTCGCCGGCCATCGGAACACCCGCAGCCGATGTGCAGCTTGCCGAGGAAAACGGCATGCCGGCGATCTTCGTCGCCCGTACACTCGAGGAACTGGACCTTCCGACCTATCGCGGCGATGACAGCTATGGCATCGCGCTTGCGACAAACCATCTGATCGGCCTTGGTCACCGCTGCATCGCCATGATCGGCGGAACGGACCAGACCTCCACCGGCCGCGACCGCTATGCCGGTTATGTCAACGCGCTGAAGAAGGCAGGCATTCCGGTCGATCCGGGCTTGCGCATACCCGGGCCGCGCTCCAAGCAGGGCGGGTTCGAGGCGGCGGTGCACTTCCTGTCGCTGCCGCAGAAGCCGACGGCTGCCGTCTGCTGGAACGATCTGGTGGCGATCGGCCTGATGAACGGCATTTCGCGC
Source organism: Martelella limonii (assembly GCF_013344475.1). Classification (GTDB taxonomy): domain Bacteria; phylum Pseudomonadota; class Alphaproteobacteria; order Rhizobiales; family Rhizobiaceae; genus Martelella; species Martelella limonii. The sequence continues at coordinate 56,888 of NZ_JABUOU010000002.1, forward strand.
GCCGGGCTGACGCCGGGCGTCGATATTTCGGTGACCGGCTATGACGATCTCGAGGAAGCCTCGATCGCCACGCCATCGCTCACCACGGTCTGGAACGGCCAGGCTGAGGTCGGCAGGCTTGCCGCGCGCGCGTTGCTCGACCGGCTGGCAGGCTCCAGCGCGCCGAACGGGATGCATCTCATCAAGCCGGAAATGCGCATCCGCCAGTCAACCGGCCCCCATCGCGAGCCCGCCGAAAATGCGGTCGCTGTCTGAATATCCTCTCTGCCATTCCCGGAGTTCACATGCCCAAACACGTCGTGCTGCTGTCGCAAAAGCTGAACCGCTTCATCGAGGAGGCGCTGGCTGACAAGTATGAGTTCCTGGAAATGCCGAAGGAGGGCATTACCGCGCTTGGGGCACGCACCGCCGATATCCGCGCCGTGATTGCCTTCAGCGCGTTTTCTGCCGAGCAGATGGAGGCTCTGCCAAATCTCGAGATCATCGCCTGCCCGGGCGTCGGCTATGACGGCATCGATACCGCCCACGCGGCGCGGCGCGGCATCATCGTGACCCATACGCCCGATGTGCTGAACGACGAGGTGGCGGACACCGCGATCGCGCTTTTGCTCAACACCATCCGCCGATTTTACTTTGCCGAAAAATGGGTGCGCGACGGAAACTGGGAGCGGGAAGGGGCCTTTGCGCTCTCGCCGCTGTCGCTCAAGGGCCGCAAGGTCGGGCTTTACGGCCTCGGCCGGATCGGCGAGGAGATCGCCGCGCGCCTCGCACCGTTCAAGGTCGAGATCGCCTACCACACCCGCACGCCGAAAAAGGGTGTCGCCTATGCCTATCATCCGACGCTCGCTTCCCTTGCGGATGCCGTTGATACGCTGATCGCGATCGTGCCCAAGACGGATGCGACCCACAAGACCATCAATGCCGATATTCTCAAGGCACTCGGTCCCGACGGGGTTCTCATCAATGTCGGCCGCGGCTGGACAGTGGATGAGGATGACCTGATTGCAGCGCTTGAGGCGGGCACGATCGGCGGCGCGGGCCTCGACGTGTTTTATGACGAGCCGCACGTGCCGGAAAAGCTTCTTGAATTCGACAATGTCAGCGTGTTGCCGCATGTCGCCTCCGCCTCGGTTTCCACGCGCAGGGCGATGGCTGAACTGGTGGCCGAAAATCTGAGCCGCTGGTTTGAAGAGGGGCGTCCGGTCACGCCGGTTCCCGAAACGCCGATGCCGATCGGCGGCTGATTGGCGTCAGGCGCCGATGCCTTCGGTGACGAGGCGGACAATATCGGCGATCCAGTCTGTGCTGAGCGCTTCGTCTGCAAGCGCATTCAGCATCGCCTGACCGAAGATTGCGAGCAGGACCAGCGCGAGAAATTCCGCGCGCTCGTCGCGCCGGAAGCGGCCCTGCTCCTGTCCAAGAGCGATCACGTCGCATAGCAGGCCCTGAAACGACGGCCGGTCCGCCGGCGGTTGAAGGCCTGGCCTGCGCGCCGGTGAAAGCGCCATGGCCGCAAGCGAAGGATTGGCGTGGCACCACAGGGCGCTGTCTCGGAGTATCGTACAGACGAGACCGATCGCATCCTCGCCGGCGGCGATCCTGGCACGATAGGGCTGGTCGTCTGCTTCCGCCAGGGCAATCAGCGCGAGCGCGATCTCCTCCTTGGATGCGTACTGATTATAGACGGTCTTGCGCGTCAGCCCCGCACCTGCAGCAATCTCTTCCATTGTCGTGGCATCGAAGCCATTGCGTCGGAAGATCTCCTCCGCTGCTGCGAGGATCATGGATCTTGAGCGTTCGATACGCGATGAGCTTGCCATATTTACACATTCGTATATTTTTACACGTGTGTAAATGGCGGAGTGTGAAATGCTGGAGAACATTGGCTCGGAGATCTGGGTCGCCGATGGAACGCCCGCGACCGCGCATATGGGTTTTCGCTATCCCACGCGCATGGCGGTGATCAGGCTCTCCGACGAAACCCTGCTGTTGTGGTCGCCGGTAGCAACCTCCCAAGAACTGATGCGGGAGGTCGGAGCGCGCGGCACCCCGAAATTTCTCGTCGCCCCAAACACATTGCATCACGTCTTCCTGCCGGATTGGGCGCAGGCTTTTCCCGATTGCGCCGTGCTCGGCCCGCGCGCGCTTGCACAAAAGCGGCCCGACATCGCCTTTTCGGGCTCGCTGGAGGCGGCAGCCGGACACTGGCCCGGTGAACTCGACGTCGTGGTGCTGGATGGCAACCGGATCATGACCGAGACCGTGTTCTTTCATCACGCCAGCAGGACGGCGATCTTTACCGACCTGATCCAGCATTTCGAACGTGGCTGGTTTCGCGGATGGCGCGGGCTTGTCGCCAGAATGGATGCGATGGAGGGGTGTGAACCGGCAGTGCCGCGCAAATTCCGGGTCGCTTTCACGGACCGGTCTGCCACCAGGCAAAAGGTCGATGTCATTCTCGGCTGGCCCACGGAACAGGTGCTGTTTGCCCACGGCGCACCGGTGCGGCGAGAGGCAAAGGCGTTTCTGGAAAGAGCGTTCCGCTGGCTTTACTGAGCCGCCGCCGCAAAGCCGGTCTTTGCCGCGGCAAAGGCGCGCACGGCGTCTCCGAAAGCCTCGAACAGCTTGCGTGACGGCGAGTCGGTGCGGGCCCAGTATTCCGGGTGCCATTGCACGCCGACGGCGAAGTTTTTCGCGCCGATCACCGATACGGCCTCGACAGTGCCGTCAGAGGCAGCTGCCTCGACCTGGAGGTTGGGCGCGATCTCGCCAATTGCCTGGCGGTGCAGCGAGTTCACCTTGACCTCGCCCGCGCCTAGAATGTCGGCAAGGCAGGTGCCTTCGCGAATGAAGACGGGCTGGCGGATGACGAATTTTTCATCGCGATTGCCGTTTTCAGGCTCGCGGTGATCGATACGGCCTTCCTGTTCCTGAACTTCGCTGATCAGCGTTCCGCCCAGCGCGACATTGAGTTCCTGGATCCCCCGGCAGATGCAGAGAAGCGGAATGCCGCGGGCGATCGCGCGGCGGATCAAAGGCAGCGTGATGGCATCGCGGCCGGGATCGAACGGCCCGTCCTTTTCCTCGGCCACCTTGCCGTAAAGCTGCGGCGCGACATTGCTGGCGGCACCCGTGATCATCACGCCCTCGACGCGGTCAAGCACGGCATCAATATCGGCACCCGTCTGATAAGCCGGAACGATCAGGCTCATCACGCCCGCAACATCCATCGCCGCCCCGACATATTGTTGCTGCGCCGAATGCCAGGTGATCTCTCCGAAGACCTTGGTATCTGCCGGAACGGCAATGATGGGGGTGGACATGGCGCTTTCCTGCCTCTTGCAAATAATGCGAGTGATGTCGATTGGCCGGGCCGCTGTCAAATGTTTCCTTGAGGGGCGTGATGACAATTTCTACTGGCGCGATAAGCGGAATTGATGCCCGGCCCATTATACCTTCGTTTAATGCCGGGCATTTTGCGCCGCAAAAGCGCTCTCTCCTATCGGCTCAGGTGTTGAAACGCCGGAAGCAAAATGCTTTCCTTCCAACACGTCCGCCGGAGGATACAGGGCGGACACAGCCAATTTGGGAGGTATTTCATGGACCGTCGTTCCTTTATCAGAAAGGTCGGGGTGGGTGGCGTCGGCGCTGCTGCCGCGACCGCGCTTGCCGCGCCTGCAATTGCGCAGGAAAACCCGAAGATCACATGGCGCCTGACGTCGTCATTCCCGAAATCGCTCGACACGATTTACGGCGGTGCAGAAGATATCGCGAGCCATGTGGCCGCCGCCACCGACGGCAATTTCGACATCCAGTGCTATGCGGCGGGCGAAATCGTGCCTGGTCTGCAGGCCCTTGATGCAGTGCAGGATGGCACGGTCGAGGCGGCGCATACCTGCTCCTATTATTTCTGGGGCAAGGATCCGACCTTCGCGATCGGCACGGCGATCCCCTTTGGCCTCAATGCGCGGCTTATGAACGCCTGGCTCTATGAGGGCAATGGCAACCAGCTTCTGAACGAATTCTTCGCGGGCTACAATGTCTACGGCCTGCCGGCTGGCAATACCGGCGTGCAGATGGGCGGCTGGTTCTCCAAGGAAGTCAACACCGTGGAAGACCTCAAGGGCCTGAAGATGCGCATTGCCGGCCTTGCGGGCAGGGTGATGGAGAAGGTTGGCGTCGTTCCTCAGCAGCTTGCCGGCGGCGACATCTATCCGGCTCTCGAGAAGGGCACGATCGATGCTGCCGAATTCGTCGGCCCCTATGACGACCAGAAGCTCGGCTTCTACAAGGTCGCCAAGTATTACTACTATCCCGGCTGGTGGGAAGGCGGCCCGACCATCCACGGCTTCTTCAACAAGGACAAGTATGACGGCCTGCCGAAGAACTATCAGGCAGCGCTCGATGACGCCTGCGCCTTTGCCAACACCAACATGATGGCGAAATACGATGTGAAGAACCCGGTCGCGATTCGCGAGCTGATCGCCGAGGGCGCCCAGCTGAAGGGCTTCAGCACCGAAATCATGCAGGCCTGCTTCAATGCGGCGATGGAAGTCTATGCCGAGCTCGGCGGCTCCAACGAGACCTTCAAGAAGATCTACAACGATCAGACCGAATACAAGAACGCGGCCTATGGCTGGCTGAAGACGGCAGAGTTCCGTTATGACCAGTTCATGATGGCTGCCCAGAACGCTGGCCAGATCAAGCCGCTGTCGTAAGTCTCTTCTATCTGACGATTATGCCCCGGGAGTGAAAACTTCCGGGGTTTTTCGTGCGCGCGATGATGCGGACGAACATGCCCACCGGCCGCGCCGGGGCGACGGATCAGTATGAATTTCAATGGAAATGTCGGGAAAGTGCGATGGTCGGAGTGGCAAGATTTGAACTTGCGACCCCCTCGTCCCGAACGAGGTGCGCTACCAGGCTGCGCTACACTCCGTGACCAGCGGCTGCTCTATAAAACAGCCTGCAGGGTTCGGCAAGCGCCTTCCGACATTTTTTTGTCATCACGGCGCAAACCCTTGGCTAAAAGCCGCCGGGTGGATTGTCGAAGGGCGGTCAAGCCCTTGCGTTCCAGCCCGGCAGGCGCGTTTTCATTTGTCCCGCTGGAAGATCCAGTCGTGATCAGGGTGATTCTCGAAGCGCCATTTGCGCATCGGCCCGGCCATGACGTTGAGATAATAGAGCTCGTAGCCATAGGGTGCGCCGCAGGGGTGGTGGCCCTTGGGCACCAGCACGACATCGCCATCGGAAACCGCCATGGTTTCGTCCAGCGCGCCATCCTCGGTGAACACGCGCTGGAAAGCGAAGCCCTGGGCCGGGTTGAGGCGGTGGTAATAGGTTTCCTCCAGATAGGTCATATCCGGGAAACGGTCCTCGTCGTGCCGGTGAGGGGGGTAGGACGACCAGTTGCCGGCGGGCGTGAACACTTCCGTCACCAGCAGGCTGTCGGCGACATCGCGTTCCTCCATCGCGATCGGATAGATGTAGCGGGTGTTGGCTCCCTTGCCGCGCTCGTTGAGCGTGATCCCTTCCGGACCGATCACCTGCGCTTCGCGACCGGGCTTGGCGGGCGCGGTGCAGACGGCGAGCGTGCAATCGGTCGTGGCCGTCGCGGCCCATTCCGACCCGGCGGGAATGTAGACGCAATGCGGGGGCAGTCGTTCGAACACGCTCATGCGCTCGCCCAGTTCGCCGAAGGATGTGTCGCCCGAGGCGATCTCGGCCTTGCCCTCGACAAGGACGAGGATGACCTCGGTATCGCCGGTCTGTTCACGCGCCGTCTCTCCCGGCGCCAGGCGATGGAGGCCGAAGCCGACATAGCCCCAGTCCGCATTTTCGGGCGTGATGTCGTGCACCTTGCCGGAGGCACCCGTCGGTTTCCTGAGGAGGTTGGTCATGGCGTTCCTTCCCTTGATCAGAATTGGCCTCAAACAGTCCCATGCGGACCGAATCGGCTCTATGCGTTCTTGTCGAGGCCTGCTGCTTTCGCCATCGCCTTCAGGCTTTTCAGCCCGAGGGTCTGGTATTCGAGCGGATTGCGGACGTCGGGATCCTGTTCGGCCTCGATCACCAGCCAGCCCTCATAACCGGCATCGGCTGCAAGCTTCAGGACCGGCGCAAAGTCGACGCCGCCTTCCGCGTCGCCCGGCACGGTGAAGACGCCGCGCCGGATGCCTTCGAGGAAGGAGAGGTTCTGCTCGCGCACGTCGTGCGCAATCGCCGGACGGACATTCTTGGCGTGGATGTGGCGCACCCGGTTCATGTGCCTTGCGGCGAGCGCTTCCGGATTGCCGCCGGAAAACAGGCAGTGGCCGGTGTCGAGAAGCAGTTTCGCTGCGGGCCCGGTGTGCTGCATCAGAAGGTCGATCTCGTCCTCGGTTTCCACGATCGTCCCCATATGGTGGTGGTAGACGAGCGCGATGCCCTGATCGGCAGCGTATTGGGCAAGCGCCTCGACGCCCGCGCCGAACTCTGCCCATTTGCCGTTGTCCAGCTTAGGCCGATCTGCGACCGGGACGGTGTCATCGCCGTGGATCGCATTGGAGGTTTCGCAGACGATGATCACCTTGGCGCCCATCGCCTTCAGGAGATCAAGCGCCGGCTGCATCGCCTTCTTCTCATCCTCCACCGAATTGACGAGAAGGTTCAGCGAGTGCCAGCCGGAGACATATTTCAGGCCGCGCGGTTCCAGAACCGCCTTCAGACCGTCCGGGTCCTGCGGGAATTTGTGGCCCTTTTCAATGCCGTCGAAACCGATCGCGGCGGTTTCGTCCAGGCATTGGTCGAGGCTGATATGGGCGCCGAGACTGCGGTCGTCGTCATTGGTCCAGGCAATCGGATTGGTGCCGTAGAGGATCATGCTCAGCTTCTCTTCGTAAGGGCGGCCTCATAGCTGGCGCGCGCCTGGTTGACTTCGGGTCTGTCTGAAACTTCGGGTACGGCCACATCCCACCAGTGTCCGCCGGCATCGGGCGTCTGGTAGGGGTCGGTGTCGATCACGATCACGGTCACCGTGGATGCGTCGCGCGCGGCTTCGAGCGCGTCGTCGAGTTCGGCAATTGAGGAAACCTTGCTGGCGCTTGCCCCCATCGATGCCGCATGCGCGACGAAATCGATGGCGATCGGGTTTTCGTGATTGGAATAGGCATAGAGATTGTTGAACTGCGCCCCGCCGGTTTCCATTTGCAGGCGGTTGATGCAGCCATAACCGCGATTGTCGGTGATCACGACCGTGATCTTGATCCCCATGGCAACGGCACTCGCAAGCTCCGAATTCATCATCATGTAGGAGCCGTCGCCGACCATGACGATGACATCGCGATCCGGCTCGGCCATCTTGATGCCAAGGCCGCCGGCAATCTCGTAGCCCATCGTCGAGAAGCCGTATTCCATGTGATAGGACATCGGCTTTTTGGCCTTGAAGAGCTGGTGCAGCTCGCCCGGCATGGTGCCGGCAGCGCACATCACCACCGTATCCTCGCGCGCAGCGCGCTGCACCGCGCCGATCACCTGCATGTCGGTCGGCAGCGCATTGGTGTCCTCGGGCGGCGCGGTGATCGCATCGGCCTTTTCGAACCAGGCCTTTTTCACGCGCTGGTCGGGGCCATCGAAACGCCTGTCGCCAAGCGCGGCACTCAGCTTCTCAAGCCCGACCCTCGCATCCGCCACAAGCGGGATCGCATCATGCTTGGCACTGTCATAGGGCTGGATGTTGAGCGCCAGGATCTTGCGCTCGGGATGGGCAAACAGCGACCAGGATCCGGTGGTGAAATCCTGGAACCGGGTGCCGACGCCGATCACGAGATCGGCCTTTTCGGCAATCGCATTGGCGCTTGCAGTCCCCGTCACGCCGACTGCGCCGAAATTGAGTGCGTGATCCCAGGAAAGGGCGGATTTGCCGGCCTGGGTCTCGACCACGCCGATTGCATGTTTTTCGGCAAAGGCCTTCAGCGTCTCGGTCGCGCCGGAAAAATGCACCCCGCCGCCGGCAACGATGACCGGGTTCTTCGCGGCCTTCAGCAGCTCCACGGCGCGCTGAAGTTCATGGGTGTCGGGCTCGGGGCGACGCTGATGCCAGACCTTCTTCTCGAACAGGCTTTCCGGATAGTCATAGGCTTCGGCCTGCACATCCTGGCACAGCGACAGGGTCACCGGTCCGCATTCGGCGGGGTCTGTCAGGACGCGCATGGCACGCGGCAGCGCGGTGATCAGCTGTTCGGGCCGCATGATGCGATCGAAATAGCGGCTGACGGGCCGGAAGCAGTCATTGACGGTCATGGTGCCGTCGCCGAAATCCTCAAGTTGCTGTAGTACGGGGTCTGGTCCGCGATTGGCGAAGACGTCGCTGACGAGAAGCAGGACAGGCAGGCGGTTGACATGGGCAAGCGCTGCAGCCGTCACCATGTTCAGCGCGCCGGGGCCGATGGAGGACGTCACGGCCATTGCCCGGCGCCGGCCGAGCTGCTTGGCATAGGCGATCGCCGCATGCGCCATCGATTGCTCGTTCTGGCCGCGATAGGTGGGCACCGTGTCGCGCATGGCATAAAGCGCCTCTCCAAGCCCTGCGACATTGCCATGGCCGAAGATTGCCCAGATGCCGGCGATGAAGGGGACGCCGTCATCTGTATACTGGTTGGCGAGGTAGCGCACGGTTGCCTGCGCTGCGGTAAGGCGGATGGTCTTCATGCTGCATTCTCCCTGCGTGCGCTGTCCCAGACGGCGCAAAGGCTGCGATATTTCGCGCTCATTTCCGAGATCGCCGCCTCATCCTCAATCTTGCCTGCAAGCCATTTGCGGGCGGTCTCGCCGAAGATCGTGCGGCCCACCGCAAAACCCTTCACGAGATCGAATTTCGCGGCCGTGGCGAAACTTTCCTCAAGGTCGCGGAGCGGCGCGTCGAGCCCCAGAACCACGATGCCGCGGACATATGGGTCGTTGCGCGCGATCGAGTCGCAGGCCCTTTCCCATGCGGCTTCCGATTTCATCGGCTCGAGCTTCCACCAGTCGGGATAGACGCCGATCTCGTAGAAGCGCTCGATGATGGCGGCGGTTGTGCCGTCGTTGACGGGGGCGACCTTGGATGGAATGACTTCGAGCAGGAATTCGAGCCCGTTGCGGCGCGCGGCGGAGAACAGGCGCGACACGGTGGCTTCCTGATGATCCCTCATCGCCGCGTCGTCATCCGGATGATAGAAGCACAGCACCTTGACGACATTGTCCACCGGCCATTCGCCGAGCCCGCCGAAATCCTCGCCGATCTCTGCCTCGGTCTTGAGCGGGCGGGAGCCCGGAAGCTCCACCGGCCGGCCGATCCAGAGGCCGGTGCCGGTCGCGCGGTAAAGCGCGTTGCGGCCGAACCTGCCATCGCAGAGAATGCCGTAGCCCGCCTTGCCCGCGGAAACGTCAAGGGCGGCCTTCAGGCAGAGTTCCTTGAACGGGCCGATATGGGCGTGCGAAACGCCGGCCTCGTCCGCCATCTCCTCCAGCTGAATGCGGTGGTCGAAGGCAAACACCCGCATCTCCGGCCATTCGCCGGTGCGGTTTGTGGACCAGTGCACCTGTTCCAGGGCGCGATCCTTGCGCAGCGCCTTGTCTCGGATGCCGGTACGGAAGAAATATTGCAGCTCCTCCCAGCTCGGATAGGCCGGCGTGCAGCCATGGCGCGACACGGCAAAGGCACCGCAGGCATTGGCGTATTTCAGGCTGGTCGGCCAGTCCTCGTCCGTCAGCCAGCCCTTGAGCAGGCCGGACATGAAACCGTCGCCGGCGCCGAGCACGTTAAAGACCTCGATCGGGAAGCCTTCTCCGGTCTTACCGTCATCGAGGCTTGCCGGGATAGCGCCTTCGAACACCACCGCCCCCATGGGGCCGCGCTTGCAGACCAGCACGGCATCGGACACTTCGCGCACCGCCTTCAGCGCCTCAAGCGTGTCGGTGCTGCCGCCGGCGATGTGAAATTCCTCTTCTGTGCCGACGATCAGATCGAACAGGCCGAGCGTCGACTGCAGCTTGGCAGTGACGGCTTCGGAGCGGATATAGCGGCTCTCGCCCGCGCCATGGCCTGCAAGGCCCCAGAGATTGGGCCGGTAGTCGATGTCGAGCGCAGTCCGGGCGCCATTTTCGCGTGCGAGCCTGAGCGCCTTCAAGACCGCCGCCTCGGTCTTCGGGTGGGAAAGGTGGGTGCCGGTGGCGCAGATGCAGCGGGCTTCGGCAATATAGGCCGGATCGATATCGTCTTCGCAAAGCGCCATGTCCGCGCAGTTTTCGCGGTAGAAGATCAGCGGAAACTGTTCCTGATCGCGGATGCCGAGCAGCACAAGTGCCGTGAGGCGTTCCGGATCGGTCTTCACGCCGCGCACATCAACGCCCTCGCGTACCAGCTGTTCGCGGATGAACCGGCCCATATGCTCGTCGCCGACGCGCGTCAGCAATCCGGATTTCAGGCCGAGGCGCGCCGTGCCGGCGGCAATGTTGGTGGGCGAGCCGCCGATATACTTGTTGAAGGAGGCCATGTCTTCCAGACGTCCGCCAACCTGTGCGCCGTAGAGATCCACCGATGATCGGCCGATGGTGATCAGGTCAAGTGACGCCAAGAATACCTCCCTCAAGGCCTTGCGGCCGCTTGATGCGCCGCGCGGGGTCGCGGCGTCAGTCTTTGTCGATTTGGATAATAAATTCTATTTTTGTGAATTTCAATATTTATATTCGAATTTAAAGGCTGCGCGCGATCATGTGCCATTGCGCGCAGCGCCCACGGCGACTGTCAGCGCGATCGCGAGACTGAGCGTGGCGGAGAGCGACCGGAAAGCGCCGAAATCGACCTCCGTTACGGAGAGTATCGTGTCGGAAAGCGGCCGGAGCGGGCTCATGATCGTGTCGGTGATGCCGATCACCGGAATGCCGCTTGCGGCGGCGTGTTCGGCGAAGGCCAGCGTTTCGGCGGTGTAGGGCGCAAAGCTGATTGCGATCACCACATCGCCGGGCCGCATGGCCTGATAATTGGCAAGCCCGCCCACCGCGCCATGCAGCATCGCGGGAACGCTCATCCGCTCGAAGGCGTAGGCGATGTAGGTGGCCACGGAAAAGGCCCGCCTGAGGCCGATGATATGGATTGTGCGTGCTTCGGACAGCAGCTTGACGGCCTTTTCCAGTTCGGCCGGCTCCACGGTCTTCAGCAGGCTTTCGAGCGAGGTCCGGCCGGCGTCCGTAAACTCCGCGAGAAGTGCGACGGGGCTGCCCGCTGCCGTTTCGCGCAGATGCTCCAGGCGCGTGCGGTAATCCGGCCAGCCGCCGGCATAGGAATCGCGGAACAGTTTCTGCATTTCCGAGAAGCCGGAGAAGCCGACGATCTGACAGAACCGCATGAAAGCCGAAGGCTGTACGCCCGCGCCCTCCGCCATTTCCGCGACCGTTGAAACGGCGATGCGATCCTGATTGGCGGCAACGAAGTCGGCGCATTGGCGCAACCGCTTTGGCAGCGTGCCCGCAAGCTCGGCCAGCCTTTCCTCGAACGCCCTGACAGTGGCTGGTGCAGACATGCATCCCCCGAAACATTGATATTGACATGAACAATGCCGCAAACTAGCAAAATGGAATATATATTCCAACAGGATTTGCGCGACAGCGCAGCAGGGAGGGTAACATGGTCACGAAGATAGCGCTTCTGGGTGCGGGCCGAATCGGCAAGGTACATGCAAAGGCGATCGCCGCAGACCGGCGAGCCCGTCTGGTGGCGGTGGCCGATGCCGTGACCGCCGCAGCCGAGGCGATCGCCGAGGCCTGCGATGCGCGCGTGATGACGATCGGCGAGATCGAAGCCGACACATCCATCGATGCGGTGATCATCTGCACGCCGACCAACACGCATTCCGATCTGATCGAGCGTTTTGCGAAGGCCGGCAAGGCCATTTTCTGCGAAAAGCCGGTGGATCTCGATGTCGAGCGCGCCAAGGCCTGCGCTGACGTTGTGAAGTCTCTTGGCGCGCGCGTCATGCTGGGCTTCAACCGCCGCTTCGATCCTCATTTTCTGGCCGTTCGCGAAGCGATCGATGACGGCAGGATCGGCGATGTTGAAATGGTGACGATCGTCAGCCGCGATCCCGGCCCGCCGCCTGCGGACTACATCAAGGTATCAGGCGGCCTGTTCCGCGACATGACCATCCACGATTTCGACATGGCGCGCTTCCTGCTCGGCGAGGAAATCACCAGCGTTTCCGGCACAGCCTCGGTGCTCGTGAACCCGGAAATCGGTGCGCTTGGCGATTTCGACAGTGCAAGCCTGGTTCTGGCGACCGCGAGCGGCAAGCAATGCGTGATCTCAAATTCGCGCCGCGCTTCCTATGGCTACGATCAGCGCATCGAGGTGCACGGTTCGCTGGGTTCGGCTTCCGCGGAAAACCAGCGCGCCGTCTCCATCGAAATCGCCAACAAGGATGGCTATACGCGTCCGCCGCTGCATGATTTCTTCATGACGCGCTACACCGCCGCCTATGCGGCCGAAATCGCAGCCTTTATCGACAGTATCGAAAACGACACCGACCCTTCGCCCTCGATCGAAGACGGATTGAAGGCGCTGACCCTTGCCGATGCCGCTTTGCGGGCGGTGAAGGAGCAGAAGACCATCACCCTCGGCTAGACGCTAATCCGTCTGCCGCAGCGGGCGGAAGCTCATGCGGTGGAGCGGACAGGGGCCGGCATCGAGAATGGCGGCGCGATGGACGGCCGTGCCATAGCCGGCATGGCCGGCAAAGCCATAGGCAGGATAAATGGTGGCGGCCTGCGCCATCATCCGGTCGCGCGTGACCTTTGCGATGATGGAGGCAGCGGCAATCGAGACAGAGCGGGCGTCGCCCTTGATTACGGCCTCCGCGCGGCATGAGATGCCAGGTGGCCGATCCCGGCCGTCAGTCAGGACCATCGCCGGGGCCAGCGGAAGACCAAGGACAGCGCGGCGCATCGCATCAAGCGAGGCTTGCAGGATATTGATCCGGTCGATCCGCGCCGGACTGCTGGAGGCAACCGAGACGACTGCGCTCTCCAGGATCGCGTCGAACAGCAGGTCGCGCGCCTTGGCGGAAAGCTTCTTTGAGTCGTTGAGCCCTTCCGGGATATTGTCCGGATCCAAAATCACGGCTGCCGCCACGACCGGACCCGCAAGCGGCCCCCGGCCGGCCTCGTCGCAGCCTGCAACCGGCCAGAGCCCATTGGCGCGAGCGGCAAGCTCCATCGAAAAATCGGGCGCTTTCAGCGGCAGATCGAACAGGGCGGGAGAATCGGAAGGTCGGGGAGATGACATGGCGTCATTTCACACCGCCTTCCGATCTCCCGCAAGTCCCCTTCAGAGCAATAAGCTCATGTGCGGCAGTAAGGGGACTTCTTCGGCAGGGTCCAAGGGTTCTCCCGGCCGGATCAGAAAAGGCTGAGCTGGGCGCCGCCGCCATCGGGCGCGGCAAACAGATCCTCGCGCAGCGCCGTGGAACGCCGCATCAGATGAAGCCGCTTGACCGCCATCTCGAAGCGGCGGGCAATCTGCCAGGCATAGGGTCCGCTGCCTTTCATCCGCTTGCCGAATTCGGCATCGTAGTCCTTGCCGCCGCGCATGGAGCGGATCAGGCTCATCACATGACGATAACGGTCCGGGTGATGTTCCAGAAGCCAGTCCTTGAACAGCGGCGCGACTTCGAGCGGAAGCCTGAGCAGGATATAGCTTGCCTCCGTCGCCCCGGCGGCAGCGCCGCTGTCGAGAATGCGCTCAAGTTCGTGATCGGTGAGAACCGGGATGATCGGGGCTACCGAAATGCCGACGGGGATGCCCGCGCCGGAAAGAGCGCGGATCGTTTCAAGCCTGCGGGGCGGGGTGGCGGCGCGCGGTTCCATCGCGCGCGCAAGCTTCCGGTCAAGCGTCGTCACCGACATCTGGACCTTCACCAGATGCTTTTCCGCCATGGCCGACAGGATATCGAGATCGCGCAGGATCAGCGCGGACTTGGTGGTGATCGATACCGGATGGTTGGCGTCGGCCAGCACTTCCAGCACCTGACGCATGATCCGCCACTCCTTTTCGACTGGCTGATAAGGGTCGGTATTGGTGCCGATCGCAATCGTCTTCGCACGGTAGCCCGGTTTCGAAAGCTCACGCGCGAGCTGGCGCGGCGCATCCGGCTTGGCAAAAAGCTTGGTTTCGAAGTCAAGACCGGCAGACAGCCCCATGAAGCCATGGGTCGGGCGGGCGAAGCAATAGATGCAGCCATGCTCGCAGCCGCGATAAGGATTGATCGAGCGCTCGAAGGGAACATCCGGGGAGGCATTGCGGGTGATGATCGACTTCACCTTCTCGACCTGCACCTCCGTGGAGAAGGCTGGCAGATCCTCGTCGATCTCCCAGCCGTCGTCGAAGCGTTCGCGGCTTTGCGGTTCGAACCTGCCGGAAGGATTGGCAGTCGCGGCGCGGCCACGTCTGCGCGCAGTTTCGATCGGCTCGAAGTGATGGGCCGAGGACGGCGTGATGCCGGCGATGTCCATATTGAATGCGTCGTCCATGATCATCTCCCGTCGCGCTTGCCGAGGAGGCACCCATCGGCAGCGCATTGAGGGAAATATAGGACATGGTTAAGAACAAAACAAGAACATAAACCATGGCTCCCGCTGCATGTGGTCGTTTTCCCTTGGCAAGACCCCCTTAATCTGGGTATTTAGCGTCATGATTAGCGTGCTGATTGAAAGCAGAAATCAGGAAGCCGAGCTTGCCCACACACTGTCCGCCCTCGTTTCGGGCGCGGTCGAAGGGCTTGTCAGCGATGTCATCGTTCTGGAACATGGTGCAAATGAGGGTGTCGAGCGGGTCGCTGACGCCGCCGGTTGCCGCTTCCTGCGGTCATGGAACCTGCCCGATGTCATCGCAGAAGCGCGGGGCAACTGGATTCTCGTGCTTGAGCCCGGAGCCAGGCCGTTGTCCGGATGGGTCGAGGCGGTTTCCGAACATATCGCGCTTGAAGAGCGGGCAGCGCGGTTTTCCCTTTCAAGACGCCACCGCCGCTCGCTGTGGAAGCGCCTGTTTTCGCGCCCCTGCGCGCTCGAAGTCGGCGTGCTGATGCCGAAGGCAATGGCGGTGGAGAAGGCGTCGAGCGCGGGTGATTCGCCTTTCCTGCTTGCACGCAGACAGGTCACGCGAAGGCTCTCCTGCGAAATCATTCCCGCATGGGCAATGCTGCGCGCCTGATGCGCGTTTGCCGCCTGATGCTCAGGTCTTGCGCTTCAGGTGCTCCTCGAGCCGCGGCATGATCTCCACGAAATTGCAGGGTGCGTGCCGGTAGTCGAACTGCTGGGCGATGATGCCGTCCCAGCCATCCTTGCAGGCGCCGGGCGAGCCCGGCAGCACGAAAACGAAGGTCCGCCCGACAAGACCGGCGGTCGCCCGCGACTGGACGGTGGAGGTTCCGATCTTTTCGAACGAGATCCGATGAAAGATCGCGGAAAATCCGTCCATCCTCTTGTCGAACAGCGGCTCGATCGCCTCGGGCGTGACGTCGCGGCCGGTAAAGCCGGTTCCGCCGGTTGTGATCACCACGTCGATTGCATCATTGGCGGCCCACTCCTGCACAGCCGCGGCAATGGCCGCCCTGTCATCGCCGACGATCCTGCGATCGGCAAGCAGATGCCCTGCCTGTTCGATCCGTTCGGCAAGCGTTGTTCCCGACCGGTCATCGGAAAGCGAGCGGGTGTCGGACACCGTCAGCACGGCAAAGCGCACCGGAATGAAGGGGCGATCGCTCATCGGCTTTCTCCTTGTGCTTTCGTGGCAACAACAAACCATTCGGGGAAGGCTGAGGAAAGGTTGCGCGCTGCAGCGTCGGCTTCCGCCTCATTGCCGTAGATCCCGAAACAGGTCGCGCCGGAGCCGGACATGCGCACCAGCATGGCTTCCGTCTCGCAAACCGCATCCATCACGGCGTTGATAACCGGCGCAATGCCGCTTGCGGCAATCTGAAGGTCGTTGCGGCTTTTTTTGATCAGGCAAAGCCAGTCTTCCTTCGACTGCGGCATGGGGCCATCGAGCATCGGCGCGTTGTCGCGCTGCGTCAGGGCCCGGAATATGGATGGCGTCGAGACCGGCTGCAGCGGATTGACGAGAACGAGGTGAAGGTCGGGAAGACCGGATGCCGGCGTCAGCGCTTCGCCGATCCCGCGCGCAAGCAGCGGCCGGCCCATCAGGCACATCGGAACATCGGCCCCGAGCGAAAGCGCCTGCTCCGGCGAAACGGTCTCCGCCAGATTCCAGAAGCGCGCAAGCCCGCGGAGCGTCGCCGCTGCATCCGCAGACCCGCCGCCGATGCCGGAGGCGGGCGGCAGCCGCTTTTCCAGATGGATATGGACCGGGCGGGCGCGTTTGCCCTGAGCCTCTGCATGTGCGCGCACAAGGTTGCGCGCCTTCAGGACGAGGTTGCCAGTGTCCGGATCGTCGCCGCGCGGCAGCTCGTCGCCGAAGCGGCCCGACAGCGTGAAACGGTCGCTGTCGGCTTCGTTGAACGTCAGAATGTCGCCGAAATCGGCGAAGGTCACCAGCGTATCAAGCAGGTGATAACCGTCGCTTCGACGCCCCGTGACGTGAAGCGCAAGGTTTATCTTGGCGCGGGCGTGAAGCGTCGCGCCGGCCATGGTGGTCACGGCGTCTTGACGGCGTCTCCGTCTCCCTCGGGTGCGCTGGCGACCGGCGCTTCCTCGTTTTCGGGCGTCAGCCCGTTGGCGATCTTGTCTTCGAGGGATGGCACCAGATCTTCGGGCGGATCGCCGGCCAGCGCCTTCCTCCACTCGTAGATCGCTTCGAGCTTGCGTCCGACCTTCCAGTAGGCATCGCCCAGATGGCCGCTGATCGTCGGATCGCCGGTGTCCAGAGATACGGCGCGTTCAAGCTCGCGCACGGCCTCTTCATAGCGGCCGAGCTTGTAGAAGGCCCAGCCGAGCGAATCGACGATGTAGCCGTCATCCGGGCGCTGATCGACGGCTTGCTGGATCAGGTCCAGCCCCTCGTCGAGATTGATCCCCTGATCGATCCAGGAGTAGCCGAGATAATTCAGAACCTGCGGCTGGTTGGGATAGAGCTCCAGCGCTTTCTTGAAGTCTGCTTCCGCCTTGTCCCATTGTTTCAGCCGCTCATAGGCAATGCCGCGACGGTAGAAGATGCCCCAGTCCTCCAAAGCCGCGACCGGGCCGATATGGTCGACGGCCTGGTTGAGGATGTCCGCCATCGCCTCGAAATTCTTCTCCTGCGAGTAGACGCCGGAAAGCGCCAGATAGGCGCGCCTGTCATCCGGATCCTCCTTGATCACGGCAAGAAGGTGGTCCTGGGCTTCGTCAAGCCGGTCGAGCCCGGCAAGCGCCAGGCCCTGCTGCAGCTCGGCAAGCCGGTACTGCGGCGCAGATGCCGGAATACGCGAGAAATAGGAAAGCGCCCGTTCCGGCTTGTCGTCGGCAGCGGCAACAATGCCCTGAAGGTAGAGCACGTCGGTGTCGTATGGCGCCATCGCTTCGGCGAGCGCCAGGTAAAGCTTCACGATGTCGTCGCTGCCCCCCTGGTTCAGCGCTGCCGCCACTTCGAACAGAACGCTGCCGGCACCTTCTGCCGCGGTCTCCGGAAGGCTCTGCATCGGATCGCCGGCTTCGATGCGTTCGCGCACCGGGTTCAGCACGGCCGGGTTCAGGCCATAGGTCTCGGCCGTCGAAACCGTGTCCAGCGCCTTGCGGGTATTGCCCGCCTCGGCCTCGATTGCGGCAAGCGCGATGACGGTCTTCAACATGGTGTCGGGCGAGGTGCCGCCGCCTTCGCGGTCCAGAAGCGCCGCGTTGAAATAGCGGCGCGCCTTATCGGTGTCGCCGGATGCCGCGGCAATCGCGCCGGCATTGTAGTTGGTGAAGAGATCATACCAGGGCGGGCCGGAGAGCGCATCGATCGTCTTCAACGCCTCGCTGGTCTTCCCGTCGCCATACTGCGCCCAGGCCACCAGCAATCCCGCGACCAGATCGTTGAGCGGCGCTCCACCATAGGCCTTGAAATGCGGAATGGCCTCTTCGTAGCGCTTGTCCTGCAGCGCCGCGAGGCCAAGCGAAAGGTCGCGCAGCGGAACAAGCTGCGGCTCGTCCGAGGTCTTGGGCGCCTGCGCTTCGGCGGCCTTCAGATCGCCGTTGAAGATCAGCGTGATGAACAGCTGATTGTTGGTGCCGATATCATAGGGTTCATGCTGCAGCGCGCGGCGGAAATAGGCAATCGCGCGCTCCAGGTCATTGTCCATGGCTGCGGTCTGGCCTGCCAGCAATGCACCCGCGAAGCTGAGCGCGCCCTGCGCGTCATACACAGGATCGCTGACGATCGCGTCCTTGGCAAGCGCCGGCAGCGGCAAGACAAGTGCTGCGGCAAGAAGTGTCGTCCTCAGGCGGCGTTTCATCAGGCTCCGCTCCCTTTCATGTGCTGTGCAGGCATTTGCAGGCCGCGCGCCGGTCAATTGATCCGCGCGATGCAGAAATCGATCACTTCCTCAAGCGCATGCCGGCCGGCGGAGTGCGGCAGGCCCGACAGCGCATCGCGCGCCGCCTCGCCGTAAGACAGGGCACGCTCGACAGAATCGGCAAGCGCGCCATGTTTCTTGATGAGGATTCGGGCTTTTTCGAGAGCCTTGTCATCATTCTGGCCGTCTTCGATGGCGCTGCGCCAGAAAGCCTTCTCGCTGTCGTCACCTCGCTGATAGGCAAGGATGATCGGCATCGTCACCTTGCCCTCGCGGAAGTCGTCGCCGACATTCTTGCCGAGATCGGCGCTGTTGCCGCCGTAATCAAGCACATCATCGACAAGCTGGAAGGCAATGCCGAGCGCCATGCCGTAATCGCGCATCGCCTTGCGGTCGGCATCGGATGCGCCGGCAATGATCGGGCCGACTTCGGCAGCGGCTGCAAACAGCTCCGCCGTCTTGCCCCGGATCACGGAAATGTAGTCTTCCTCGGATGTTTCCATCTTCTTCGAGACGGAAAGCTGCAGCACTTCGCCCTCGGCAATCACCGCAGCGGCATCGGAAAGCACGGAAAGCGCTTCCATGGAACCGGTCTCGACCATCATCCGGAAGGACTGGCCAAGCAGGAAATCACCCACCAGAACGCTCGCCTGGTTGCCCCAGATCATCCGCGCGCTGGACTTGCCGCGCCGCATGTCGCTCTCGTCAACCACGTCGTCGTGCAGCAGGGTGGCGGTGTGCATGAACTCGACGCTGGTGGCGAGCCGGATATGGTGATCGCCGCGATAACCGTAGAGCGCTGCGGTCGCGAGAGTCAGCATCGGACGCAGCCGTTTGCCACCCGAGGAAATCAGATGGTTGGCAACTTCGGGAATCATCTCGACGTCGGATCCGGCCTTCGACAGGATGAGCGCATTGACGCGTTCCATGTCGGCTTTCGTCATGTCGACGATGGGCTTGACCGAGCCTGCGGATTTGTTCTCTTTTACCAGTGGTGTAACGGCGCCCAAGTGAGCTCGCTCCTTTTCATGCAATCCAGCCGACAATAGGCAGCGGTGTCAGCAGCGACAAGGGGTGACGGTTCCTTTTTAATCGAAATTCAGGAGTGATGAATGGCCCTTACCAAACTGATGCGGACCAATGATGCCGTGGTTCTGGGCCTCGTGGAAAGCCTGCTGAAGGAGGCTGGTATTCACTTCTTCGTGGCGGATCAGTCGATGAGCATCATGGAAGGCTCGCTCGGCCTTCTGCCGCGACGGCTGATGGTGGATGAGAGCGACGAGGCGGAGGCGAGGGCGCTTTTGACCGATGCGGGTCTCGGCAAGGAGCTTGAGCCGGAATGACGGAGGAGACCGTCGACGCCTTTCATCGCGGCGCCTTTTACCTTGTCCAGCCCAAGGGCAGGGGGCACCGCGCCGGCATGGATGCCATGCTGCTTGCCGCGATGGTGGGCCCGCTTCAGCCGGGCGGGAAAGGGCCGCTCAAGGTTGCCGATCTCGGCGCGGGCGCTGGCGCCGCGGGCTTTGCCGTCGCGTCCCGGATTCCGGAGGCGGAGGTGTCGCTTTTCGAACTGTCGCCCGAAATGGCCGACTATGCGCGCCGCTCAGCGGCACTGAGCGAGAATGAAGCGACAAATCAGCGCATCCGCGTGTTCGAAGCCGATGTGACCCTGAAAGGTGCCGCCCGCAACGCGGCAGGGCTTGTCGATGACGGCTTCGACCACGTCATCATGAACCCGCCCTTCAACGAGGCGCGGGATCGCAAGACGCCCGATCCGTTGAAGCAGGTCGCCCATGCCATGGCAGAGGGCCTGTTCGAGGCATGGATCCGCACGGCGGGCGCGATCCTGAGGCCGGGCGGCCAGCTGTCGCTGATCGCCCGCCCGCAATCGCTCGCCGAGATCATCGCCGCCTGCGGAAAGCGATTCGGCGGGCTCGAGATCACGCCGGTCCATGCCCGCGCCGAAGAGGATGCCTTCCGGATCCTCGTGAGTGCGATCAAGGGATCGCGTGCCCGCCTGCAGATGCGGCCGGCCTTCATCATGCATGGACAAGACGGTCATGCCTTTCTTGGAGCTGTTGACGACCTCAACAACGGCCGTTCGCACTATCCTCGCCGCGTGACCGGTAAATCCGTCTGATTGCAGGCTTTTTCCGCCGTCTTGCCCTTGTCTTCCGCGCTTTCACGCATACATGCGCTCCATCGAGATTGAACGCCGAGAGGATGCGATGAAAAGCCTGATTGCCGGTCTGGTGCCGAAGAAGTTCCGCAAGGACAAGACGATCGTCCCGGTCGTGCGGCTTGCCGGCACGATCATGGCGAGCAATTCCCCGGGACGGCGCAATCTGAACCTTGCAACCGTCGCGCCTGCTCTCGAGAAGGCGTTTGCGATGAAGGATGCGCCCTGCGTCGCCATCTCGCTCAATTCGCCGGGCGGCTCGCCGGTGCAGTCTCGGCTGATCTATCAGCGCATCCGCGCGCTGTCCCAGGAGAAGCGGAAGACGGTGCTGATCTTCGTCGAGGATGTCGCTGCCTCCGGCGGCTACATGATCGCCCTTGCAGGCGACGAGATCCTTGTCGATCCGACTTCGATCGTCGGCTCCATCGGCGTGGTATCGGGCGGCTTCGGCTTCACCGGGCTGATCGACAAGATCGGCGTCGAGCGCCGGGTCTATACCTCCGGCGAGAACAAGGTGATGCTCGATCCGTTCCAGCCCGAGAAGCAGAAGGATGTCGAATTCCTCAAGGGCCTGCAGAACGAAATCCATCAGGTCTTCATCGAAATGGTCAAGGAGCGTCGCGGCGCCAAGCTGTCCGATGATCCCGAGCTGTTCTCCGGCCTGTTCTGGAGCGGTCTCGGCGGCGTCGAGCGCGGGCTTGTCGATGGCGTCGGCGATATGCGCACGGTGCTGAAGAGCCGCTATGGCGACAAGGTTGAACTGAAGCTCGTCACAGGCCCGTCGACCATGCTCGGGCGCAAGCTTCCCGGCGTCAGCGGCATCAGCGGCGAGGAAATCGCCGCAGGCCTGGCAACGGGTCTTGCCGAAACGGCAGAAGATCGCGCATTATGGGCGCGGTACGGCCTGTGACCCCATTGAAGAGGATCGCGGCACATTGGGAAGGAGCATGACATGGGACGACTGATGTTTCTGGCGGCCATCGCCGGCGGTGGCTACATGCTCTACCGCAAGTTCATCAACGATGCAGAAGCCCTTTCCGCGCGCGGCGACCAGAAGCGCGCCGAACAGAAGAACGGTGCGACCGGGACGCTGGTACAGGACCCGGTGACGGGCGAATACCGCGTCAAGAACGCCGACTGACGCTCCCGATAGTTCTTTCACATCCGTTTCTCCGGCACTGAATGCGAAAAGTCGTGCTTCGTGGTGCGATTTGCCGATGGACTTTTGGCCTTGCAATCAAGAGGCGCGCGCGCCGCCTATTGCGCTTCGCGGCCTATTGCGCTGTTTACCATCAGGGATGCTCTCTTCCTTCGCCGCTTGCCGCTTCTTTCCGCACAGTGCTAAGCTCGCCCTTCGAACGGTCAATGGGGATTCGCGCTTACAAGACGCGGCAACCGTTCGGCTGGAGTTGACTGTGCGCCGTATAGAGGCCAACTCCGCGGCAAGGGAAGGCGCGGCGGCCATTGGCTTTCGCGACTTCCTCCTTGAGGGACCAAGCGAAGGAGAGGGCCATGAACCTTGGTATCACGATCAGCCTGACCGCCTATTTTATGCTGATGATCGGCATCGGCATTTATGCATGGCGCAAATCGACATCGAATTCCGAAGAGTACATGCTGGGCGGACGCCAGCTTTCGCCGGGCGTGGCAGCGCTTTCCGCCGGCGCATCCGACATGAGCGGCTGGCTGTTGATGGGGCTTCCCGGCGCGCTTTTCGTCTCCGGCCTGACTCAGAGCTGGATCGGCATCGGCCTCGTCATCGGCGCCTTTTTCAACTGGATCATCGTCGCGCCGCGCCTGCGCGAACAGACCGAGCGCTATGACAACAGCCTGACGATCCCCGAGTTCCTGTCCAAGCGCTTCCCGAGCAGGGCCCTGTCGCTGCGCAGCATTTCGGCGATCGTCATCGTGGTGTTCTTCTCCGTCTACACCGCCTCCGGGCTGGTTGCCGGCGGCAAGCTGTTCGACACCGCCTTTCCGGACCTGATCCATATCGGCAATATGAGCGCCTATCAGACCGGCATCTATCTGACCCTCGGCATCGTCCTGATCTACACCATGGTCGGCGGCTTTCTGGCGGTCAGCCTCACCGACTTCGTCCAGGGCTGCATCATGATGCTGGCGCTGGTGATCATGCCGATCGTCGTGCTCATCAAGGCCGGCGGTTTCGGCGTATCCGAAGCGCGGATGATGAGCGTCGATCCGAACTTCCTGTCGATGTTCCACGGGTTGACCGTGATCGGCTTCCTTTCGGCGGTCGCCTGGGGGCTCGGCTATTTCGGCCAGCCCCACATCATCGTCCGCTTCATGGCCGTTCGTTCGGTTGAGGATGTCCCGCGCGCGCGCAATATCGGCATGGCGTGGATGATCATCTCGCTTGCGGGTGCTGTCGGCGTCGGCATTTTCGGGCGCTCCTATACCGTCGGCAACAATGTCAACGTCCCCGATCCGGAAACGATCTTCATCATTCTCGCCAACCAGCTCTTCATTCCGCTGATCACCGGCTTCCTGCTGGCTGCGCTTCTCGCCGCCGTGATGAGCACGATCTCGAGCCAGCTTCTGGTGGCCTCGTCCTCGCTCACCGAGGATTTCTACCGGCTGTTCCTGCGGCGCAACGCCAGCGAACGGGAAATCGTCAATATCGGCCGCCTGTTCGTTCTGGTCGTGGCGATCGTTGCCGCCGTCATCGCCCACAATCCGGATTCGGAAGTGCTCGACCTGGTGTCGCATGCCTGGGCGGGTTTCGGTGCTGCCTTCGGTCCGCTGATCATCCTGTCGCTGATGTGGCGCGGCATGTCGGGCGCGGGCGCCGTGGCTGGTCTTGTGGCCGGAGCGGTGACGGTGATCCTCTGGATTTCCTTTGGTCTCGACCAGAAATTCATGGGTGGCCCCGGCATCTACGAAATCATCCCGGGCTTCATCGTCGCCTGGCTTGCGATCTGGCTGGTGAGCCTCGCAACGCCGACAAAGGACGAATTCCGCGCCCTGCCGAGCGCCGCGAAGTAACACGATCGCGGCCGCCCGGTGGGCGGCCGCTTCTCGGCCCGCGCACACCGCCTTGGAATTTCAAAACCACGCTGAAGGGCTAAGTCCATGAGGATCATCGAAAACCGAGATCAGGCATCCGCCGCCGGTCCTGCCGATTGGTTCACCGGCAAGGTCCGCATCGACAGCCAGTTCGCGCCGCCGGAACCGGCGAGAGCCGCTGCCGCCGTCGTCACCTTCGAGCCGGGGGCGCGCACCGCCTGGCATACCCATCCGCTCGGCCAGCGCCTTCTGGTGACAGCGGGCGAGGGCTGGGTGCAAAAGGAGGGCGGGCCGAAGATCGTTATCCGGCCCGGCGATACGGTCTGGTTCGAGCCGCACGAAAAGCACTGGCACGGCGCCACCGATAAGAAGGCCATGACCCATGTGGCGATCCAGGAGGCGGAGAACGGCTCTCCCGTAACCTGGATGGAGCAGGTCTCCGACGCGGATTACCTGGGCTAGAGGATAAGCGGGCGCCCGCAATCGCGACTGTATGCGATGGGTTTCGCGGACGGGTACCTTCGGGGCCCGGTTTCGGCAACCGCGCCGATGCTCGGCTTGACCCCTTGGCGCTTCCGTGGCACTCAGCGCTGACCCTTCAATGAAGACAAAGTCTGCTTGCCATGTCCGACGCGACGCTACCGCCCCATATGCACCCGACCCGCTCCTTTCAGGGGCTTATCCTGACATTGCAGGCCTATTGGGCCGACAAGGGCTGCGCCATTCTGCAGCCCTATGACATGGAAGTGGGCGCCGGCACGCTGCACCCCTCGACCACGCTGCGCGCGCTTGGGCCGAAGCGCTGGAACGTCGCCTATGTCCAGCCCTCGCGCCGTCCGGCCGACGGCCGCTACGGCGAGAACCCGAACCGGATGCAGCACTACTACCAGTATCAGGTGCTCCTGAAGCCCTCGCCGCCGGACCTGCAGGAGCTTTACCTCGGCTCGCTGAAGGCGATCGGGCTTGATCCGCTGCTGCATGACGTCCGCTTCGTCGAGGACGACTGGGAAAACCCGACCACCGGTTCGGCCGGTCTCGGCTGGGAATGCTGGTGCGACGGCATGGAAGTCTCGCAGTTCACCTATTTCCAGCAGGTCTGCGGCATCGAATGCGCGCCGGTCGCCGGCGAACTGACCTATGGCCTCGAACGCCTCGCCATGTATGTGCAGGGCGTCGACAAGGTCTACGACCTGAATTTCAACGGCCGCGAGGGCGATGAGAAGGTCACCTATGGCGATGTCTTCCTGCAGACCGAGCAGGAATATTCGCGCCACAATTTCGAATACGCCAACACCGAGATGCTGCATCGCCATTTCAACGATGCCGAGGCCGAGTGCAAGGCGCTGCTTGCCGCCGGCCACCCGTCCGAGCCCGGCATGCTGCACCGCTGCGTGTTCCCGGCCTACGACCAGTGCATCAAGGCCTCGCACCTCTTCAACCTGCTCGATGCGCGCGGCGTCGTCTCGGTCACCGAGCGCCAGAGCTACATCCTGCGCGTGCGCACACTGGCCAAAGCCTGCGGCGAGGCTTATCTTCTGACCGAAGCAGGCGGATACAAGCCAGAAGCCGCCTGACAGGTCACTGCGCGGTTTCCGCGCTCTCAAGGGGAGGCTGAAACATGCTGACACTGATCGCAATCATCGTGATCGTCGGAGCCCTGATCGGCTTCGTGGTGGCGCTTTATAACGGGTTGGTGCGCGCCCGCCAGACGGCGGAGGAGGCCTGGTCCGGCATCGATGTGCAGCTGAAGCGCCGCGCCGACCTGATCCCCAACCTCGTCGAGACGGTGAAGGGCTATGCCAGCCACGAACGCGGCACGCTGGAAGAGGTGGTCGAGAAGCGCAACAAGGCGCAATCGGTCGCGCCAGGCAATGTCGCCGCCCGCGCCGAGGCCGAGGGCGAGCTGACCCAGGCGCTCGGCAGGCTGTTTGCTCTTTCGGAAGCCTATCCCGACCTCAAGGCCAACCAGAACTTCGCCGACCTCCAGGCCTCGCTCGAAAAGACCGAAAGCGAGATCCAGATGGCGCGGCGCTATTACAACGGCGCTGCCCGCGACCTCAACATCAAGGTGGAGAGCTTCCCGAGCAACATCATTGCCGGCCAGTTCGGGTTCCACAAGCGCGACTATTTCGAGATCGAGGATGCGGGCGACCGCGCCGTTCCCAAGGTTTCCTTCTGACATATCTTCGCGCTCGCGCGCGTCCTCAATGAAAGTGCCCCCTTATGGACAAGCTCACCATCATTCCGCCCGGCCGAGCGCTTGAGGGAAAGGTCAGCCCGCCCGGATCGAAGTCGATCACCAACCGGGCGCTGCTGCTCGCAGGCCTTTCGAAAGGTGAGAGCAGGCTGACGGGCGCGCTGAAGAGCGCCGACACCAAGCACATGGCCAATGCCCTGCGGGCGATGGGCGTTTCGGTGGAGGAGCCAGACGCGACCAGCTTCGTGGTGACCGGCACAGGACGGCTCAACGCGCCCTCCGGCCCGCTGTTCCTCGGCAATGCCGGCACGGCGACCCGGTTCCTGACGGCGGCTGCGGCAAGCGTCGACGGCACGGTGATTGTCGATGGCGACGAGCATATGCGCAAGCGTCCGATCGGCCCGCTGGTCGATGCGCTGAGGCGGCTCGGCATTTCCGCCGAGGCCCCGACCGGCTGCCCGCCGGTGACAATCGACGGCAATGGCCGGTTCGGATCGGGCCGGATCGAGATCGATGCCGGGCTTTCGAGCCAGTATGTCTCCGCCCTGCTGATGGCTGCCCCCCTCGCTTCGGCCCCCGTCACCATTGCGCTGACCGGCACGGAAATCGGCGCGCGCGGCTATATCCAGCTGACGCTCGACGCCATGGCGGCCTTCGGCGCGAAGGCCGAGCAGGTGGACGACGCCACCTGGACGGTGATGCCAGGCGATTATGAGGCAACCGATTTCCACATCGAGCCCGACGCTTCCGCAGCTACCTATCTCTGGGCCGCCGAAATGCTCACCGGCGGACGGATCGGCATCGGTACGGCTGCGGACAAATTCACCCAGCCGGATGCGAAGTCCCACGCCGTGATGGCGACCTTCCCGCACATGCCCGCCGAAATCGACGGCAGCCAGATGCAGGATGCCGTGCCGACGCTCGCCGTGCTTGCCGCCTTCAACGAGACCCCGGTGCGCTTTACCGGCATCGAGAACCTGCGCGTCAAGGAATGCGATCGCACCCGTGCGCTGTCGCTTGGCCTGAACGCCATCCGCGAGGGCCTTGCGGAAGAGGACGGCGACGACCTGATCGTGCACTCCGACCCCGCGCTTGCCGGCCAGCATCTGCCCGCCGACATCGACACCTTCGCCGATCACCGGATTGCCATGAGCTTCGCGCTCGCGGGCCTCAGGATTTCCGGCATCACCATTCTGGATCCGCTCTGCGTCGGCAAGACCTATCCCGGCTACTGGGATGCGCTGGCATCGCTTGGCGTCGAATACGAACACTGACGGAGGATCACCATGGCGCACCGGACACTGTCACTCTCGCGTGAGGTAGCCATGCGGTGGGTTCCGAGGATGCACATGACCTTTGCAGCGGTACTCCCTTCAATCTTCCCCCTTGAGGGCAGGTGCGCGCTTGGTCGTCCCGCAGAGCCCCCCAGTCTTCTCGCCCCGGAGGGGAGAGATGTCGCGACAGCGACAGTGAGGGGGGAGAGCCTCGTCGCGAAAGCCCTCGCGAAACTGAAAAGCTGCTTCACCCTCACTGCCCCTTTCGGGGCATCTCTCCCGCAAGCGGGAGAGACTATCGGGTGCAAGCCTCAAGTCCGAGCATTTCCGACTTGCCTCAGCCGGGGAGATCGGAAGCCGCGCGGCATCGCGTTGCTTTTCGCAATGCTTTTCCTGGCAGCAGCACCCGTTCGCGCAGCGGAAGTGATCAACAGCTACACCTCCGATGTCACGGTGCAGAAATCCGGCGTCTACGATGTCACCGAGACCATCGCCGTCCATGCCGAGGGCGACCAGATCCGGCGCGGCATCTACCGGGATTTCCCGCTCCGCTTCAATACCGACAGCGGGCGCACCGGGGAGGTCACATTCGACCTCAAGTCCGTCACGCTTGACGGCAGGCCGGTCGACCACCACACCGAGAGCATCAGGGACGGCATCCGGATCTATATCGGGTCCGCCAATGAGACGGTCTCGCCCGGCAATCATACCTATCAGCTGACCTACGAGACCGACCGGCAGGTGCGCTTCTTCGACGATCACGACGAGATCTACTGGAACGCCACCGGCAATTTCTGGGCCTTCCCCATCGAGAAAGCGACCGCCACGATCACCTTGCCGGAGGGTGTGACGCCGACGAGGACCGCGTTTTACACCGGCGCATACGGCTCGCGCGCGCAGAACGCCCGCGAAAGCGGCAGCGGCAATGTGGTGACCGTCGAAACCACCGAGCCGCTTGGACCTGAAGAGGGGCTTTCCGTTGTCATCGCCGTGCCGAAGGGCGCGATCGATGCCCCGTCGTCATCGCAGGCGGCCTCGTGGTTTTTGAGCGACTACCGCGATTACATCCTCGGCATTGCCGGGTTTCTGGTGGTGTTCGCCTATTATTTGCTGTCATGGCGCAAGGTCGGGCGCGATCCGCCAGCAGGCGTCATGGTGCCGCGCTGGGAGCCGCCGGAAGGCCTGTCGCCAGCCCTCGTCGCCTATGTCGAGCACCAGGGTTTCGGATCGCGCCGGTTCGACGCGATCGCCGCCACCGCCATCGATCTTGCGGTCAAGGGCTACCTCGTGATCGACGAGCCGAAGAAGCGGATGACGCTGAAACGGACCGCCAAGCCATACGACCCGGCCCTTCCCGCCGGCCAGAAGGCGCTGCTGAAGGCGGTGGACGCCGCCGATGGCGTTTTCATTGTCGACAAGAAGCACAGCTCTGCGGTCTCCTCCATGGCGAGCGCCTTCACCTCGGCAATCACCAGCGAGCATCGCGGCGAATATTTCGTCACCAATACCGGCTATACGATCGGCGGTGCGGCCTTGTCCGCGTTGATGGCCTTCGTCCTTCTGATCTTCGGTGACTTCTCGCCGGACATCCTGCCGGTCCTGTTCATGTCCGTATTTGCGGCGGTGTTCATCGGCGTCGGCTCAAGCGTTCTCGCCAAGCTTTTCAGCAGGCGCGGAGATGGGATTTCGAGGGTGCTCGGAAGGGTCTTTGGCATTGCTATCGCCGGATTTGCCGTGCTGCAGGCCATCGGCGGCCTCGCTGTCACCGCAATGGGCGCGGGCCTTCGCGCCGATGACTGGGTGGTCGTCGCCGCAGTCGGCGCCATCGTCCTCGTCAATCTGATCTTCTTCTTCATCATGGGCGCGCCGACGGCGATCGGCCGCAAGAAGATGGATGAGATTGCGGGCCTGAAACAGTATCTGATGCTCGCCGAAGCCGATCGCATGAACATGCGCGGCGCTCCGGAAATGTCGCCCGAACATTTCGAAACGCTGCTGCCCTATGCGGTGGCGCTCGGCGTGGAAAAGCCCTGGTCGGCGACCTTCGACAAATGGCTTGTGGCGGCCGTTGCGGCGGGCACTGCGGGCTATTATTCGCCTTACTGGTATGCCGGCGATTTCCGCCACAACAATCTGTCCGACCAGATCGGCAACTTCTCCTCCTCCATGGCCTCGACGATGTCGTCCTCGATGCCCACCCAGAACACCTCGTCCTCCGGCTTTTCGAGCGGCGGCGGGTTTTCCGGCGGCGGTGGCGGCGGAGGCGGTGGCGGAGGCTGGTAGCGGCTGCTCAGTCTTTCACGCGGGTGAAAAGAATGCCGGAGGCGGTTGCCGGATAGGTGTCGTCTGTCTCCCAGACAAGCGGCATCCGGCCGAAGACGATGCCGTTGTTATTTGCCCACACGCTGTCCTTCAGCACTGTCCCGACATCGGGAAAAGAATAGGGTGCGCAGGTGGCGCCGGCAACGTCGCGGGCGACACCCGTTTGCCAATCGCCGATGCCGCATCCGGCGGTTTCGACATTGGCATTGTAATACGTCGTCACATCGTCTGCGAGGAGCGTATAGGTGAATGCACCAGTCTGCTGGGTAAAGTCGATCCGGTCGCCACTTTCGCTCGAGCCGGTCACGACGCCGCGATAGTCGGCGCGCACCGTCGCCTCATCGCAGTCATTACGGGCGTAGGACTGGGCCGAGGCCGAAATCACATTGCCCTCGATCGAGACCTCAGCGATCAGTCCATGGCGGCCATCCTTGCCGATTTCGATGCACGCCGTCCTGAAAATGCCCTGCGGCAGAACCGGTTCGGCGGAAACATTAGTCGCGGTGCTTGCCATCAGGACAAGAGGCAAGAGGGAAAGTGTGAACACGGGAAAGCCTCCATTGGTATGTCCAGAATAACGGAAAATCCGGCCCGTTGCGGGCGCAAAAACGGTTCTTTTCCGGCAGCCCATCGAAAAAGAGCATTGCCGGATGACTTTTTTCGCGGAGCTTGCTAACACCGCCACACCCAAGTTCCAGATCACGATAGAAGCCGCCCGATGCCAGATCTTTTGCTAGAACTCCGCTCCGAGGAAATCCCAGCGCGCATGCAGCGTCAGGCCGCAGGCGAGTTGAAAAAGCGCGTCACCGATGCGCTGGTCGATGCGGGGCTGACCTATGAGGGCGCGCGCGAATATTTCACGCCGCGCCGGCTGACCCTTGATATTCACGGCCTGACGGCGCGTTCCGCCGATGTCCGCGAAGAGCGCAAGGGCCCGCGCGTCGGCGCGCCGGAAAAGGCGTTGGAAGGCTTTCTGCGCGGTGCGGGGCTTGCTGACATTTCCGAGGCGCAAATCCAGTCGGACCCGAAGAAGGGCGATTTCTACGTCGCCATCATCGAAAAGCCCGGCCGGGATGCCGAAGAGATCATCCGCGATGTGATGCCCGGCATCATCCGCAATTTCCCCTGGCCGAAATCGATGCGCTGGGGCGCGGCTTCCGCGAAGCCCGGCAGCCTGCGCTGGGTGCGCCCGCTGCAGTCGATCGTCTGCACCTTCGGGACCGAGATCGAGGAGACCAGGGTCATCGATTTCGAAATCGATGGCATCATCGCCTCAAACGTCACCTATGGCCACCGTTTCCACGCGCCGGAAGCCTTCACCGTCAAGCGCTTCGCCGATTACGCTGCGGGCCTTGAAAAGGCCTACGTCGTGCTCGATGCCGAGCGCCGCAAGGAGATCATCCGCCAGGATGCCGCCAATCTCGCCTTTGCCAATGGTCTTGAAGTGGTCGAGGATGAGGGGCTGCTGGACGAGGTCGCGGGACTGGTCGAATATCCGCAGGTGCTGCTCGGAGAATTCGAAGAGGCCTTCCTCGAGATCCCGGACGAGATTACCCGGCTGACGATCAAGACCAACCAGAAATGCTTCGTCACCCGCAAGACCGGCGAGGACCGGCTGACCAACCGCTTCATCCTGGTCGCCAACATCGCCGCCACCGACGGCGGCAAGGAAATCCGCCATGGCAATGGCAAGGTTGTGCGCGCGCGCCTCTCCGACGCGCTGCATTTCTGGCACATCGACCAGCGTGACCTGCCGGATCTTGAGATGCTTCAGTCTTCCGCCGAGAAATTCGGCCTCGACCTGAAGAAGCCGCTCGACCAACGCATGGCCAAGCTCGACGCACTGAACGTCACCTTCCACGCAAAGCTCGGCAGCCAGGGCGACCGCGTCGCCCGCATCCGCGCGCTCGCCGAAAAGCTCGCCCCGATCGTCGGCGCCGACGCGGCCGAGGTCGATCGCGCGGTCGTGCTGGCAAAGGCCGATCTGCGCACCGAGGCCGTCGGCGAGTTTCCGGAGCTTCAGGGCGCCATGGGCCGCAAATATGCGATCCTTCAGGGCGAGAGCGAGGATGTGGCAGCGGCCATCGAAGAACATTACAAGCCGCTCGGCCCCTCAGACGTCGTGCCGCGCGGCAAGGTCTCGCTGACGGTGGCGCTTGCCGACAAGCTCGACACGCTCACCGGCTTCTGGTCGATCGACGAAAAGCCCACCGGCTCCGGCGACCCTTACGCTCTGCGTCGCGCGGCGCTTGGCGTGATTCGCATCATTCTGGAGCGCGGCGTGCGCCTGCCGCTGCTGTCGATCTTCGACGATCGCGACCTGCTCTCCTTCTTCCACGACCGCTTCAAGGTCTATCTGCGCGATCTTGGCGCGCGGCATGACCTGATCGACGCGGTGCTTGGGTCCGATGCCGACGATCTCGAAGTCGTCGCCCGCCGGGTGGAGGCGCTGACGAAATTCCTCGACAGCGAGGACGGCAAGAACCTTCTGGCCGGCGAAAAGCGCGCCAGCCAGTTGCTGGCGGCGGAAGAGAAGAAGAAGACCCGGATTGCCGTGACCGTCGATCCGGCGCTGTTCGAGCTTGATGCTGAAAAGGCGCTCTACGCCGCCATTGAGGCAGCCGTCGAGAAGGCTAAGGCCGCTTCCGCAAGCGAAGACTATTTCGCCGCCATGGAAGCGCTCTCGACGCTGCGCGCGCCCGTCGACACATTCTTCACCGATGTTCTGGTGAATGCCGAGGACGAGGCTGTTCGCGCCAACCGCCTGGCCCTGCTTGCCATGATCCGCGAGGCCACCGGCACGGTCGCGGATTTCTCGAAGATCTCGGGCTGAGTTTTGAAGGGGCGCCTCTTGCCAGGCGCTCCCGCTCTTCGTCGGGGCCATATCGATCTTAAGACGTCGTTCCGGCGCTCTCCGGGCGCGTCATCAAGCCTTGCCACTCAAGTCTTTTCACTCAACAAGTCTTGCCACGCAGCAAGTCGTGCCACCACCCCCAACAGGGTCATCCTCGGGCTTGACCCGAGGATCCAGGCAGTCTTGTTCGGTCTCGAAAATAAGATCGCAAGTTAGTTGCTTGTGCACGATGGATGTTCGGGTCAGGCCCGATCATGACCACTCTGGCACCTTTGGTGTGAGACAACAGGGCCGAAGGGGCAACCTATCCGCACGCCAGCAAACGATCGCGTCTCGCGGCACCTCTCTCTGATCCATTCATAGTATACAGCACGCGGCCGATGGGCCGCGTGTCGACAAGGCAACTCAGCGATCGGGGAAGCTCAGGCAGCGAGCGCCCGGGCCACTGCCTTGCGGATATCGGGCAGGGCGAAGGGCTTCGAGACCACATCAACGATCTTTTCCATAAGGTCGTCGGCGCGCTCGCGCTGTTCGGCAAAGCCGGTCATCAGCAGGATCTTGGTGCGCGGGTGGTCGATTGCGGTCGCGTGGGCAAGCGCAATCCCGTCCATGATCGGCATGCGGACATCCGACAGGAGAAGGTCGTAATGGCTTTCGCCGAGAAGCTCGAGGCCTTCGGCGCCATCGCAGGCTTCCACGGTTTCATGCCCGTCAAGCCGCAAGGCGCGCGCCACGAACATGCGCAGCGACGCCTCGTCTTCAGTGATCAGAATCCTCGCCATGGCGCTATCCAGTTCTCTCTGTCTTTCATAACCCGTATATGCGGCCCGTTGTTCCCGGGCTTTGTTGAATACGAGATGACCAGAACTTTCCTAGCGATAGGTAAACATCGAAATGTGGCGTTTTATGTAGTTAACAAGCTGTTCGGCGCCTGTTTATACCTGATTAAGCATCTCCGGTGACAACGCCGACAAAGGGCAGCTCGCGGAACGCATAGGCAACATCCATGCCGTAGCCGACCACGAACTTGTCCGGGCAGTGAAAGCCGGAATAGTCGGCCTCGAGCGCTTCCTCGCGCTTGTTGCCCTTGTCCAGCAGCACCGCGATCGAGACATTGGCCGCGCCGCGCTCCAGCATCAGCTCGCGGGCAAAGCGCAGCGTCCGGCCGGATTCAAGAATATCGTCGATCAGCAGAATATCGCGGCCCTTCACTTCGCTGTCGATATCCTTGACCATCTTCACGGACTTGCCGACGGTGCCGGTGCCGTAGCTCGACAGCGTCATGAACTCGACCTCCGGTGCAAGGCCGATCTTGTGGAGCGCGCGGATCAGGTCGGCGGCAAACACGAAGGAGCCTTTCAGGATCGCGATGACCAGAAGGTCCCTGGAAGGGCCTTTCGCGATTTCGCTCGCCAGCTCCTCGTTGCGCCGGGCAATCTCCTCCGGCGAAAACAGGACTTCGATCTTCTTGCCGCGGACGACATGCATGGGCGCGTTCCTTTGCCTGCGGTATGGATGGGCGCAAGGCCCTTTTCGCCGCATGGGGTTATCGGTGAGTGACCGTTTTTAATGGGTTTGCCGCAGGCGGGCAATCGCGCGGGCGCGTTGGCGCAGGCGAAGGGGACAAAACGCCGTGGATATCCGCCAAAAATGCCAAAGCTTGCAGCCTGTTCACCACCTGTTATTCATAATCGCGCATCATGGCCGCTATGGAACGAAGAGGACAGCCTCAGGGCATGGCACTGATTCAGTTTGAGAACGTGGGACTGCGCTACGGCATGGGCCCGGAAGTTCTGCGGGATCTGACCTTCGACATCCCGAAAAAATCCTTCCAATTTCTGACTGGGGCCTCGGGCGCGGGAAAGACCACGCTGCTCCGGCTGATGCTGATGGCGCTGCAGCCGACGCGGGGACTGATCCGGCTCTTCGACCGCGACGTCGCCGTGATCCCGCACCGGGAACTGCCGATGCTGAGGCGGCGCGTCGGCATCGTGTTCCAGGATTTCCGCTTGCTCGACCATATGACGATCTACGAGAATGTCGCTCTGCCGCTCAGGGTGCGCGGGCGGGAAGAGCTTTCCTACAGAAACGACGTGATCGAGCTTTTGAAATGGGTCGGGCTCGGCGAGCGGCTGCATGCCCGCCCGCCGATTCTTTCCGGTGGCGAGAAGCAGCGCGTTGCCATTGCCCGTGCGCTCATCGACCAGCCGGAAGTGCTGCTGGCCGACGAGCCGACCGGCAATGTCGATCCGCCGATGGCGCGGCGTATCCTGAGCCTGCTTGTCGAACTCAACCGGCTGGGCACTGCCGTCGTCATCGCCACCCATGATATCGCGCTGATGGATCGCTATGATGCGCGCCGGATGATCCTTTCGGATGGAAGGCTCGATATCCATGACTAGGCCGCCCCGTTCGCTTCGCGATCCGCGCATCGAGGAAAGAGAACGCGTCGAGAGACAGCGCGCCGCCGCGCGTGCGGAAGAAGAGCGTCTGCTCGAAGTCCGCAGGCTCGCGGAAATCCGGGCCCAGCAGGAAGAACAGGCCAAGCGGGAGGCCGAGCGCAAGCCGGCCGAGGAGCGCGAACAGGCCGAGCGCCTGGCGCGCGAAAAACAGGCGGAACGCCAGGCCGAACTGCAGCGCGCCGCCCGGGAAGCCGCAGCACGTGCCGAAAAGGCGAGGGCGCGCACGGAAAAGCCTGCGGCGCCACCTGATGCGGTCGTCAAAACGGCCCGGGACAAGGCGCCGGCAGCACCGGCCGAAGCCCCGAAGCGCGCTGCTCCGCGCCCTTCCGCGCCGCCGGAAAGCAATGTCAGGACGCCGCGCCCGGCTGCCATGGAGAGCGGCAAGCCGCGCGGCCGGCTCTCTTCCAGATCGCCGCGCAAGTCGACCCCGATCGTGCCGCCCTCGAACGTCCAGACACGGGCGCTGATGGCGGTGGTCACGATCATGGCGTTTCTGGCCTGCCTCACGCTCGGCGCCGTATCCATGGTGCGCGCGACCGCTGCCAGCTGGCAGGACGGAATCTCGCGGGAGGTGACCATCCAGATCAAGCCGCGCGAAGGCCGCGACATGGACGAGGCGCTTCTCAACGCCCGCGACATCGCCCTCCAGTTCGTGGGGACGGTGGATGGCCGGGTGGTGGATGAGGCGGCAACCGAACGGCTGCTCGAACCCTGGCTCGGAACCGGCCTCGATTTCGACATGCTGCCGGTGCCGCGGCTTGTCATCGTCACCATCGATGAGAACAATCCGCCCGATTTTGCGGCCATGGCCGCGGCCTTGCAGAAGGGCGTGCCGGGCGCGAGCCTCGACGATCATCGTGCCTGGGTGAACCGGCTTTCGGCGATGGCCGATGCCACCACGACGATCGGCGCTTCGATCATGGCACTGGTCTTCTCGGCCATGGTGCTGACCGTGGTGTTTGCCACACGCGGCGCGCTCGCCGGCAGCCGCGATATCGTCGAGGTGCTGCATTTCGTCGGCGCCGAGGCGGGGTTCGTCGCGCGCCAGTTCCAGCGTCATTTCCTCAATGTCGCGCTGAAGGGGGCATTTCTCGGCGGGGCGCTTGCCTGCCTGTTCTTCGTGCTGGCGCGGTTCTGGCAGCGCCGTTATCTCGCAACGCCCGGCGCCGACCAGACAACGGCGCTGTTCGGCACGATCTCGATCGGCTGGGGCGCCTATTTCGGCATCCTCCTGACGATCATCGCAATTGCCTGTCTGACGGCGCTGACGACCCGGCTCACCGTCATTCGCACCATCCGGGAGATCGACCTGATCCGGTCCGATCCCGAGCGCAGCGACAATGGGTGATTTTACGGGATTGTCTGCCGGAGCCTTCGCCTGAATTTCAACTCGATTTCCCGTGATGTATAGATTGGCGGGTCAATCGTCTGATTCGGGCGGTCTCATGAACACATTTTAGGAAGAACCCGTCGCAAGCGGGCTCAAGGACTGGAACGGAACGAGCATGGCTGAAAGGGGGCGCGGACTGCACGCAAAAGGCGGCAGCGAGACACGGCGACGCTCGTTCGGCGGCGCGGTGTTGCGTCTTTTTGGCATGATCTTCGTTGCGGGCGTGCTGTTGCTTTCCGGCGGTTTCGTCGTGTTCTGCGTCAACATATTCACGGCCAGGCCGCCCCATATCTATGAGACCGATGCGATCGTGGTGCTGACCGGAGGATCGCGGCGGATCGAGGAGGCCTTTGCGCTTCTCGAGTCAGGTGCGGGAGAGCGCTTGCTGATTTCCGGCGTCAATCCCGCCACGTCGCCCTCCGGCATCCAGAAGATCATCGGCGGGGACAGCCAGCTCTTCGAATGCTGCGTCGACGTCGGCTACGAGGCGCTCGACACCCATGGCAATGCGGTCGAGACCCGACAGTGGATCGAGGAGCATGGTTACCAGCGCATCCTGGTGGTCACCAGCGCCTACCATCTGCCGCGAGGGCTGCTCGAACTGCGTGCCATAGATCCCGATACCATCTTTGTCGGCTATCCGGTGGCGATGTCGGAACCGGGCGCGCCCTGGCAGGAAGACCTGCGCTACTTCAGGGTTGCGGGACTGGAATACCTGAAACTGATCGGCGCCTATATCCGCGCGCGCACCGACCTTCCGGTGCTGGCGCCAGCTGCAGAGGGGAAATGACATGGGCGCGATCCACTCCGCCGCCTTCAACACCGCCTTCTACGTCGGAACCGCTCTGCGCATGATCGTGCAGTCGCCCTATTATTTCATGGCGTCGCGCAAAGATGCCTATCGGGTCGTGGTCCAGGGATGGGGAAGGTTCGTCAACCGGCAGATGCGGATCTGGGCGGGTGCGACCTTCGAGATCGAAGGGCTCGAACATCTGCCCGACGGGCCCTGCATCATTTCACCGAAGCATCAGTCGGCCTGGGATACGATCATGCTGCTGCCATGGATCCCGGATTCGGTGTTCATGCTCAAGCGCGAGCTGATCCAGATGCCGCTGTTCGGCTGGTATCTGAAGAAACAGCGCCAGATCGCCGTGGACAGAGCGCAGACAGGACGGGCGATGGCGGATGCGATCGCGCGTACGAAGGCGGAAGTGGAAACCGGGCGCCAGCTGGTGATCTTTCCCGAGGGTACCCGGCGCCCCCCCGGTGCAGAACCGGAGTACAAACGCGGCATCCAGCGGCTCTACCGCGATCTCGGCGTCCCGGTAATCCCGGTGGTGATGCATCCGGGTCTGTTCTGGCCGCGCGGCAGTTTCCGTCGGCAGGGCGGCCATTTCAAGGTCCGTATCCTGCCGCCGATCCTGCCCGGCAAGGACCCGAAGGCCTTCTTTTCCGAACTGGTGGAAACGATGGAACGCGAAAGCGACCGGCTGCTTCTCGAAACGGTTGAGGCCAACCCGCATCTCGATCTTCCAGAGGTCACCAAACGGCGCATCTTTGCATTGCGCGCCGGCGAGGGGTAGGCGTTGGCGCTATGGCGCGTCGCCATGGCTCGGGCGCGGCTTTTCGTTTTTCAACAGCTTGGCGATCGTTTCGAGTGCCCCATCCCCGATGTCCATGTTGCGCAGATGATCGACGGTATTGAGCACATAGTCGCGGTTGGAGCCGGACTGGCCGTGGCCGCCGCGCACGATCTCCGCCGCATGGTCGAGGTCGACCTTGCCGGCATATTGCTCATGCGCATGGTCGACCACATAGGCGATGGCGGGCACGGTGTCGCCCGAAGAGAGCCTTACCGGCAGAACGAGTTCGCGGTAAACCCGGGTCACGAGCTCGCGCCGGCGCAGATAATCGAGCACCTCGTCCTCGTCCTTGGTGCGGCAGGCAAAGGCGACGCCCTCGCAGAAGCCGCCGCGATCGAGGCCCAGGACAAGACCGGGTTTTTGCGCGGTTCCGCGATGGACGTGCGAATAGACGCAAAGGCTGCGGTGATAGCCCGATAGGCGCGCATGAAGGCTCCGGTGGGTCTTGAAACCCGGGTTCCACATCAGCGAGCCGTAGCCAAATACCCAGAATTCGTCCATATGCTATGCCTGAAGCCGTTTCGTTTGCAGATTAGAATGGGGAACCATGATGGCGAGATCAACCCGGATGCGGAACTTCGTGAAGTGGACGATCATCGTCGTGCTTCTCCTCGCCGTGATCTACGCCCTTGGCTGGTTCTTCATCGCAAGGACGGTGAAGGCCCGCATCTTCGCGCTGCTCGAAGGCCAGGAGCAGCAAAACGTGATCGTCACCTGCGAAGATGTCGACTACAAGGGCTTTCCCGTCGAATTCGGCTTCTTCTGCGAAGGGCTCCATGTGCGCGACCGGGTATCGGATACGGTGTTCGATACGCCGCAACTTCTTGCAGAAGCACCGGTCTATTCGCCCTGGACGGTTCTGGCGACGGTTACGGGGCCGGCCACGCTTCAGGATGATTCGGGCATGCTGCTGCGCACCGAATGGCAGCATCTCGGCGGCAAGCTGATCTACAAGGGTGGCGGGCCCCGGCTGGTGTCCTTCGAACTTGATTCGATGACAGCGCGCTACGCCGACCCGCTTGGCAATCAGGGGACGCTGACGGCGGAAGAGGGCCAGGGGCTCGTCCGCAATGATGATGGCGACCTCGATGTCGCGCTGACGCTCAACAATGCGGTGCTGCGCCCGCAGAACAATGGCGAGGCGCTGCCTGCCGTCTCGCTCAACCTTCTGGCGACGGTGGATCAGGGCGGCCCGCTTCTGGAAAAGAACTTTCATCCGCAGATGCTGCGGGGCAAGAGCGGGATCATCAATCAGGCGGCGCTGACGATCGGCGAAAGCCAGTCCCACATGGCGGTGTCAGGGCGGTTCGCCTTCGATTCGGAAGGCTATCTCGACGGCCGTTTCAGCTTTGAGATGACCGGAATAGACGGCCTTTCAGAGCTTTTGCAGCTGTCGTTTCCGGAAGCCGCGGGCGTGATCGATACGGTGACCGGTCTGGTCAAAGGTTTCGCCGGCGGACAACGCACCATGAGGCTCGACGTCCGCGTCACCCACGGCAAGGCCGTGCTGGGCTTCATCCCGCTCGGTCAGATACCCCCGCTCTGATCGGCGCGGATCAGGACTTGTCGTCGAGCGCGTGACGGC
Organism: Martelella limonii; assembly: GCF_013344475.1. Taxonomy (GTDB): domain Bacteria; phylum Pseudomonadota; class Alphaproteobacteria; order Rhizobiales; family Rhizobiaceae; genus Martelella; species Martelella limonii. Next base: position 96,321 of record NZ_JABUOU010000002.1, read on the forward strand.
CAAAGTCCGCGGCCTCGACATCCTGGCCTGCCTCGACGATCGAGCGGCGAATGTCGCGCGTGCGGCTGAAAAGCTCAAACAGCTTGTCGCCTTCGCCCCAGCGGATGGCCCGCTGCAGATAGGCGAGATCCTCCGAAAACCGCGCGAGCATTTCCAGAATCGCATCGCGATTGTGCAGGCATACGTCGCGCCACATGGTCGGGTCGGAGGCCGCAAGGCGGGTGAAGTCGCGAAAGCCCGAGGCCGAATACTGGATCACTTCGGACTGGGTGACCGTTTCCAGATCATCCGCGGTGCCGACGATATTATAGGCGATGATGTGCGGCAGGTGCGAGACGATGGCGAGCACGCGATCGTGATGATCGGGCGCCATCGTATCGACACGCGAACCGAGCGCCTGCCAGAACCGCGTCAGCCTTGCGACCGCGTCCGGGTCTGCGTCTTCGGACGGCGTCAGAATGCACCAGCGGCCCTTGAAGAGCCCGGCAAAGCCCGCATCCGGACCGGATTTCTCGGTGCCGGCTATCGGGTGGCCGGGAATGAAATGCACGCCTTCCGGCACGAACGGCGTCATCTGGGAAATGACGGATGCCTTGGTGGAGCCGACATCGGTGAGGATCGCGCCCTTCTTGAGATTGGGGGCGATCTGTTCCGCCACAGCGCCGGAGGCGCCGACGGGTACCGACGCGATCACCATGTCGGCGCCGCGCACCGCATCTTCCGCAGACGTGGTATAGCGGTCACCGAGACCAAGCTCTTCTGCCCGCCGCAGCGTTTCCGGCGAGCGCGTGCACACCACGATCTCGCGGGCGACCCCCTTGGCGCGAATGTCGCGCGCGATCGACGAGCCGATCAGGCCGATGCCGATCAGCGTTATGCGTTCGAATTCGCTCATGCCGTCTTCGCTTCCCTGCCGAGAAAGGCCTTCAGCGCCTCGATGACGCCGAGATTGGCTTCCTCGACGCCGACGCTCATGCGCAGCGCATTCGGGAAGCCGTAGCCCGCGACGGCGCGCAGGATATATCCCCGTTCGGACAGATAGCGGTCGGCATCGGCGGCGCGCTTGCCGTCCTCATCCGGGAAGTGGATCAGCACGAAATTGGTCACGGAAGGCGTCACGGTCAGGCCGAGCGCGGTGAGCTCTGAGGTAAGCCTTTCGATCCATCCCGTATTGAAGTCGACGGCGGCGCGGGTGAAGGCGTCATCCTTGACGGCGGCAGTGGCGGCCGCAATCGCAGGCGCATTGAGGTTGAAGGGCCCACGCACGCGTTCCAGCGCATCGATGATGTCGTGCGGCCCGTAAAGCCAGCCGACGCGCAGCGCCGCCAGCCCGTAGATCTTCGAGAAGGTCCGGGTCATGACGACATTGCCGTTTTCGGCCACCAGCTCAAGGCCGGCCTCGTAATCGTTGCGGCGGACATATTCGGCGTAGGCGGCATCGAGCACCAGCAGCACGTTCGACGGCAGGCCCGCATGGAGCCGTCTCACCTCGGAGAACGGAATATAGGTGCCGGTCGGGTTTGCCGGATTGGCGATGAACACGATCTTCGTCCGCTCGGTGACGGCTGCAAGGATCGCATCGACATCGACGGTCTGATCCTTCTCCTTGACCGTGACGGGCGTGGCGCCGTTGGCCAGGATCTGGATCTTGTAGACCAGAAACCCGTGTTCGGTGATGATCGCCTCATCGCCATGACCGAGATAGATGTGGGCGAGCAGTCCCAGAAGTTCGTCCGAGCCATTGCCGCAGATGATGTTGGAGGTATTGAGACCGTATTTGGCCGCGATCGCCTCGCGCAGGGCAGACGACTGGCCGTCGGGGTAGAGCTCGAGATGCTCGGCAACCGCCTGGATCGCCGCGACGGCCTTCGGGCTCGGTCCGAGCGGCGTTTCGTTCGATGACAGCTTGTGGACCTTGCCCGCGCCTGTGCCGTGAGACTTGCCGGGCACATAGGCGGCAATATCCATGATACCGGGGCGGGGGGTCGGCTTGGTCATCAGCTCGGACATCGAAAAACCTCGAAAATGGACGGCCTTTGCGGCCGGTTTTTTGTGGGAGCAGCAATAATAGCGATGGAAGGCTTTGTCGAGGGTCAGCCCGGGTGTCGTTTGCGGGTGGTCGGCACGCCCTGCGGGGCAAGCGCCGGCACCAGCAGCTTGCGCTGGGCGCGCTCGGCAACAGGCAGGCCCTGATAGAGCCGCTTCTGCGCCTCGATGACGTTGACGCCTGCAAAGGCCGGCCAGAAGGTGCGCCCTGAGCGTTCGAAACTGGCCCTGAATTTCAGGATCGCGCGGCTTTTAGCCGGCGGAAAGAACAGCGCCTCGGAAAAGGCTGACGGGGTGAAGTTGGTTTCTCTCAGCAACTGGATGATCTGGCCCTTGGAATAGGGCCTGCCATTGCCGAACGGGGTGTGGTCCATCCGCGCCCAGACGCCGCGCCGGTTGGGGGTCACAATGATAACGCGCCCGCCGGGCGCCAGGACCCGCCACAATTCCCGCATGGTCTCGCGCGGGGCCTCGGTGAATTCCAGTGCGTGGACCAGAAGGATACGGTCGATCGAGGCATCGGGCAGCGGCAATTCGTCTTCGTGGACGAGGGCGGTTGCCGAAAGTCCCCGCGGCGGCCAGTTGATTGCCCCTTGAGAGGCGGGCATCAGCGCCATGGTGCGCTCGGCATCCGCCGAAAGCCGGTCCAGATAGGGCAGGCAGTAGCCAAGGCCCACCAGCCGTTCCTGTGGCAGCTTCGGCCAGATCGGCGCGATCGCCATGGCGATCGAATGGGCCGCCATCATCCCCAGCCGGGAATGGTAAAACGCGCGGAGATCGACGATATCGGCATTCATGGGCACGCCAGGCAATGTTGGACTTCGAAGCGCACCGTACTACATTGATGGCTATAGAGTAAGCAATTGCGAGGCCTGATATGCGTCCCCTGGAAATCGCCGTCTTCATGTGCCGATCCGACAATTACGGCGTGCTGCTGCACGAGCCGGAAAGCGGCAGAACCGTCAGCATCGACGCGCCGGATGGCGACAAGGTGATGGCCGAGGCCGAAAAGCGCGGCTGGACGATCACCGACATCTTCACCACCCATCACCACAACGACCATGTCGAGGGCAACCTGCCGATCAAGGAGAAATATGATTGCCGCATCGTCGGTCCGGTGGAGGAGGCGGTGGTGATTCCCGGCCTCGATCTCGCCGTGTTCGAGGGCGAGGCGCTTGATTTTGCTGGGCGGCGCGTCGAGGTGATCGAAACCCCTGGCCACACCGCCGGCCATATCTGCTACCACTTCGTCGATGACGGACTGCTGTTTGCGGCGGACACGCTGTTTGCAATGGGCTGCGGGCGACTGTTCGAGCGCCCGGCGGCCGATATGTGGCCGTCGCTTGAGAAGCTGATGGCGCTGCCCGACGAGACCGAAGTCTATTTCGGGCACGAATACACGCTCTCGAATGCCCGATTCGCGCTGTCGGTCGATCCCGACAACGCCACGCTCAAGGAGCGTGCGGAGGCCGTAGCTGCCCTGCGCGAAGCAGGCGCGTTCACGATTCCCACCACGATCGGTCTGGAAAAGAAGACCAACCCGTTTCTCAGGGTCGCGGATCCCGCGATCAGAAAGGGGCTTGGCATGGAACAGGCCAGCGACGCCGAGGTTCTGGCCGAGATAAGGTCGCGCAAGGACAATTTCTGATGACCGCCGACGAGATCATTCTGGCCCTTGCCATGAAGCCGCATCCCGAGGGCGGATGGTTCGCCGAAACCTTTCGGGACCCGTCAGGCGGCGGGCGCGGCGCCTCGACGCTGATCTACTTTCTGCTGAAGGCGGGTGAACGCTCGCACTGGCACCGGCTGCACACGGCGGTGGAGGTCTGGCACTATTATGCCGGCGACGCGCTGAAGCTGATGCGGTCGGCCGACGGCAAGACGACGGAAACACAGATGCTGGGCCCGGATATTGCACGCGGCGAGCGGCCTCAGGGAATCATTCCCGCCGGCCACTGGCAGGCAGCCGAGACAACCGGTGCCTTCACGCTGGTGGGCTGCACCGTTGCCCCGGGCTTCACCTTCGAGGATTTCGAGCTTGCCGAACCGGGCTGGGCGCCCGGCTAGGATTTCTTTCCTCTGATCATGTCGCGGGCCGCGATCACGGCGCCGCCGGTGATCAGCAGGCAGGCAACGATCACGCGCCAGCCGGGTTCGCCGAATCGCGCAACGATCAGGATGATGGTCGACAGCAGCGGCGCGGCATAGCTTGCGGCACCCAGCACCTGGATATTGCCGTGCTTGACGCCGTAGTCCCAGGCATAGAAGGCAAGCCCCACCGGCAGCAGTCCAAGCCCGACGACCGCCAGCCATTCTCCGCCCGTTTGAGGCCAGACCGTCTGCTCGAGCATGAGATGGCAGAGAAGCGACAGCACGGCGGTGGCGAGGCAGAAGCCGGTGACGACATCGGTCGAGACCTTCGAAAAGGAACGCGACAGCAGCGAATAGCCGGACCATGTGAAGGCGCAGAGGAAGGCGGCTATATAGCCGAGGGCGTATTCTCCGCTGAGCGCCAGCCCGCCGCCGCGCGTGACAAGCAGCGCGGTGCCGAGAAAGCCAGCTGCGGCGCCGATGATATGGTGCGCCTTGAGCTTTTCACCCGGCAGCAGCGCCGAGCCCACGACGATGAACAGCGGCCATAGATAGGCAATCAGCCCGGCATCCACGGCCGGCGCGTTGCGAAGCGCGGTGAAATAGAGAAAGTGATAGCCGAAAAGTCCCGCAATGCCGATGATCCAGACCTTCGCCGGCTGGCGCAGCATCTTGATGCGCTCGGGCCGGGCAACAAGCACGATGATGCCCGGCACGCTGGCGATCGCAAAGGCGATGGCCGAAAGCTGAAATGGCGGCACGTTTCCCGACGCTGCGGTAAACAGCGCAAGCACGGACCACATCAGGACGGCCGTGAAGCCGATCAGTGTTGCACGCATTGTCATGGTATCAGGCAGGCATTCCGAATTGCGAGGCGTAGATGGTGAGTTTACCGATCTTCAGAGGAATGTTGGCCATCACCGGCGCATAGACATTCAGCTCTTCATTGAAGGCGAACCAGACCACCAGCTCGCGCGAATTGGCGAGAAATTCGATATCCTCGTCCTTGCGCTCATAACCGGCGATCGGACGGAAGCGGATGGCGCAGCCGATCGCGCGTCCCGAAAAGCCCTTGGTCGAAAACGGCCTGTTTCCTGCAGACGCCATTTCAAGGTCGAGACGGGTCTCCCCGTCGAAGATCGAGATGGTGGTGGCGCAGGGGTTGTTGGAAGGTGGCAGCAGCAGCGCGGAAATCGGGTCGATGACGTTGCGCAGATGTTTCGGCTGGACCTTTACCCAGTTCGCGTTGCGCGGGCCCGGCTCGGGCTTGATGCTCGATCCGGTGACCCGCTTGTTGGCGAAGGTGGCGCCGTAGTCGCGCGCATCGTCGCCGTCCCGGTAGGACAGCTGGAAGGCGCGGGTCTCCGGCTTGCCGTTCTTCCACACCCCCTTGGCGTCGACCTTCACGGCGATCGATGTGAACAGGTTTCCGATTCCCGCCGCCTCGATATCGGCCTTGATGTTGTAATTGCCGTCGATCACCGTGGTGTTGAACACCGCATCGGCGATCTTGAGGCCGGAGAAGGAAAGGGTGTAAACCGTCTTCTGCTTGATATCCTCGGCATGGGCGAAGGGGGCGGCCAGCACTGCGATCGCGAACCCGAGCGCCTTGAGAAGATTTGATGCCATTGCGATATCCCGCGAAAATAGGTTTCGGTATCACTGTATATGTCGCAGCCGGGGCGAAAAAAACAGCCGTAAAATCCCTGGCTCAGGGAAAAACCGGCAAATCGCCTTGACCTTTCCTGAGAGCAAGATTATAGAACCGCAACTTTCCAATGAGCCGCCAATTGGATCGCGGGGTTTGTTTGTCCCGTTGAATGCCATGGCTAACATAGAATAAATAGGTGAAACCATGTCCCGCACGTGTGAATTGACTGGCAAGGGCGTGCTGTCCGGCAACAATGTCAGCCATGCCAACAACAAGACCCGCCGCAAGTTTCTTCCCAACCTGTGCCGGGTGACCCTGATGTCGGAAGCAACCGGCATGAGCTACCGTCTGCGTGTTTCGGCAGCGGCACTCCGCTCCGTAGAGCATCGCGGTGGTCTCGATGCATTCCTGATCAAGGCTGGTGAAGGCGATCTTTCGCCGCGCGCCCGCCTCCTGCGCAAGGAAATCATCAAGAAGACGGCTGAACAGGCCGCTGCCTGATCCAAGGCAACTGATCATATTGGGGAGCCTTGCCGCATGCCGGTGAGGCTCTCTTTATTTCTACTCCAACTGGTGGCATCACCCAGGATAAAAAAATGCGGCAGACAGTGATCGTCTATAGCCTGCTGATGGCAGGCGTCGTGCTTCTTTCAAACATTCTCGTCCAGTATCCGGTTTCCGGATCGCTTTATGGTATTTCGCTCGCCGATCTTCTGACCTGGGGCGCGTTTACCTATCCGCTTGCCTTTCTGGTCAATGACCTCACCAATCGCCAGTTCGGTCCGTCTGCGGCCCGCAAGGTGGTGATTGCCGGTTTCGTGGTGGGCGTTGCGTTTTCCTTCTACGCCTCGGTGCCGCGAATCGCGATCGCATCCGGTACGGCGTTCCTGGTCGGCCAGTTCCTTGATATCACGGTGTTCAACCGTCTGCGCCGCCAGACCTGGTGGAAGGCTCCGCTTGCGGGCTCGCTGATGGGCTCGGTGCTCGATACGGTGCTGTTCTTCTCGATCAGCTTTGCCGCCATCTTCGCCTTCATCGGCCCGAATGACGACTTTGCTCTGGGCATGGCGCCGCTGTTTGGCGTGTTCCCGATCGACGTGCCGCGCTGGGTGTCCTGGGCGCTCGGCGACCTTTCGGTCAAGGTCGCCTTCAGCCTGATCATGCTGTTGCCCTATGCGGCGCTGATGTCGTGGATCAGGCCGCAAAGGACGATCGTGGCCTGATCAGGCCTCGATGACGGCTTCCACAGCCTTCCTTGCGCCATTCTCAGCAATGGCGTTGTAGGCTTCGATAATGCCGGCGCGGAAGCCCGGCGCATCCCTGAGGTCTGCCGGAAAGATCGTCTCGACGCCCGAAAGCGCATCGATCAGCGATTCGCCATCCTGCTTTTCTGCAATCGCGATCAGATCGGCCGACAGCGGATCGGCGAGCTTTTCGCCCGCATCCGCCGCTTCCTTCACGAATCGCATCCAGCCGGCAACGGCGAGCGCCTGCAGCGGCCAGGGCCGGCCGGCGTCAAGATTGTCGGCGATTGCCGAAAGCAGGCGCTGCGGCAGTTTCTGGCTGGTGTCGGAGGCGATCTGGCGGGTGCGGTGCTTCAGTTTCGGGTTCGCGAATCGGGTGATCAGATCCTCGGCATAACCTTCAATGTCGACACCGTCGATTTCGGGAAGCGTCGGGCGTTGCTCGGTGAGCATCAACCGGAGCGTCGCCTTGCGGAACACGGTATCCGCCATGCAGGCATCCACGGTTTCAAGGCCCGAGAGCGTTCCAAGCATGGCCAGAAACGTGTGCGAGCCATTGAGCATTCTGAGCTTCATCGTTTCGAACGGGTGCACGTCGCCGGTCAGCATGGCGCCGCCTTCCGCATAGGGCGGGCGGGCGCTTGCGAAATCATCTTCGATCACCCACTGGCGGAAGGGCTCGCAGACAATGCCGTTCGGATCGTCCTTGCCGCCATTGATGTCCTTCAGGAGTTGAACCCCCTCGCTGTCGAGCGCTGGCACGACCCGGTCGACCATGGTGCCGGGGAAGGTGACGTTGGCGTCGATCCAGTCGGCGAGCTTGCCGTCGCGCTGATGCGCAAAGGCCAGAACCGCAGCGCGCGTGAGCTTGCCGTTGTCCGGCTGGTTGTCGCAGGAGAGAACGGTGAGGCCGGAAAGCGCGTTCCCGCGCCTGCGTTCGAGGCCAGCCACGATGACGCCGATCGCGGTTTTCGGGCTTTGCGGGTTTTCGAGATCGGCGCGAATGCCGGCATGGTCAAGGTCGAGGCTGCCATTGCGGCAGCAATAGCCCTTCTCGGTAATGGTCAGGCTTATGACCGACATCGGTTCCGAAGCGATCAGGTCGAGCAGCGCGTCGATGCCGTCGCGGCCCGGATGGCAGGTGCCGATCACGACGCCCAGTTCACGCGCCGTCACGGTTCCGCCGTCGACCTCGGCCACCAGATAGCGGTGCCCGGCGGCATCGAGCGCGGTCAGCTCTTCCACGCCTGAATTCAGCCGGCAGGCCACCACGCCGAAATCGCCGCCGGCGGCGTTCAGCCCTTCCTGGAGATACACCATCAGATGGGCGCGCGCGAAGGCGCCGAAGCCGATATGCAGGATGCGCGGCCTCAGGGTCGCGGGGTCGAAGCCGGGGCGGATGATGGTGTGGTGCATCGCTAATCCTCTTTCGTGGTGAGCTCGCTTATCAGCGGATGGCGGCCTGCCGGTCAAGCCTTGTTTGCAGTGCGGCATCGGGACGCGGGCAGCCGCGCGGACAGTGCGCGCGGAACTTTAGCGGGCCCAAACCGTTCCTGAGCGCTAATCATCCCACATAAGCGAGGGCATCGTGGCCGGACGCGTTCTTCTTCAATTCTTTCATTGGTATTATCCCGACGGTGGTCATCTGTGGAATGAGGTTGCCGAGCGGGCAGAAAGCCTCGCCGCGATGGGGGTCACCGATGTCTGGCTGCCGCCTGCCGGCAAGGGCGCGAATGGAGGCTATTCTGTTGGCTACGACGCCTATGACCTGTTCGACCTCGGCGAGTTCGATCAGAAGGGAACGGTTGCCACCAAATATGGCGACCGCGCCGCCTTCGAAAACGCCTGCCGCGCGCTTTCCGATCACGGCATCGGTGCGATCCATGATGTTGTCTTCAATCACAAGATGGGGGGCGACGAGCGCGAGGCGGTCAAGGTGCGGCGCGCCAATCCGGACAACAGGAACGAGATCGAAGACGAGGTTTTTGACGCCCACGCCTATACGCGCTTCACCTTTCCGGGCCGCCAGGGCAAATATTCGGAATTCATCTGGACGCATAAGTGCTTCACTGGGGTCGATTACATCGAGGATCCGAGCGACACCGGCGTGTTCCGTCTCATCAACGAGTACGGCGAAGGGGAATGGAGCCAGGAGGTCGACGAAGAGCTCGGCAATTACGATTATCTGATCGGCTCCGATGTCGAGTTCCGCAACCGCGCCGTCTACGAGGAACTGAAATACTGGGGCCGCTGGTTTGCCGAACAGGTGCCGGTCGCCGGCTTCCGCCTCGATGCGGCCAAGCATATTCCGGCATGGTTCTTCCGCGACTGGATCGGTCACATGCGCGAGAACGTGAAGGACGACCTGTTCGTGGTTGCCGAATACTGGCATCCCGATATCGGTGCGCTCAGCCATTACCTCGATCTCGTCGATCGCCAGCTGATGCTGTTCGATGTCGGGCTGCACCACCGGCTGCATGAGGCTTCGGCAAGCGGCGACAGCTTCGACATGCGCACGATCTTCGACGGATCGCTGCTTTCTGTCCATCCCGAACATACGGTCACGCTGGTCGAAAACCACGACACCCAGCCGCTGCAATCGCTGGAAGCAGCCGTGGAGCCATGGTTCAAGCCGCTGGCCTATGCCTTGATCCTGATGCGCGAACAGGGCACGCCGAGCATCTTCTACGCCGACCTGTTCGGCACCGAGTATCGTGACAAGGGCAATGACGGTAACGACTACGACATTGTCATGCCGAGGATCGAGTGCCTGCCGAAGCTGATCGAGGCCCGCAGGCGGTACGCCAATGGCGGCCAGACCGATGTTTTCGAAGATCCGCATTGCCTCGCGATCGTCCGCCACGGCACCGACGATGCGCCGGGTTCGGTCACGGTGCTGACCAATGCCGGCGAAAATGCGCGCGAGATCGAGCTTGGCGAGACCCACGGAAACGCTTCCTTCCGCGATTTCCTGGGACACCGCGAGGATGTCGTGACCACCGACGAAAACGGCAAGGCTAGCTTTCCGGTCAATGGCGGCAGCGTCAGCGTCTGGGTGCGGGAAGACAGTCTCTGAAAGGGCCGGAGGCGGCTGCGATGAAGGAGGAGCCGTGTCGCGCGAATACAAAGGGTCGCGGTGATTGTTGCAGGGAAGTCCGTTTTGACTGCGTTACCGAAAAGAAATTGCTCTTCGGGTCGAAAACTGTGGATAGAGCCATGGCTCTCCGCTCGGCTGCGCAACAAAATTTCCCTGAGGCTGCCGGGTGTTTGCGAATGCTGCGCAAACATTCCTGTCTGCGTACAAAGCTTTCCAAAATACCATTCTGTTCGGATAATGGTCGTGAAGGGTGGATTTTAATCGATTGTTTCATCTAAGTTTATCGGCTTAAGGTTGATCCAAAGCCCTGCGCAAGGGGCAACTCCAGAAGGAACCAGGACCATGAAGAAAACACTGATGCTTTCCGCAGCCCTGAGCCTCGTGCTCGCAGCGCCCGTGCTTGCAGCCAGCCCCGGCGCCGATGAAAAGCTCTCCGACAACCAGACCGTCAACTACTGGCTCCTCGATTCCAACAAGACGAAGGATCCGCAGAAGAATTCGGATGTCGAAGGCTCGCATATCGCCCGCCAGCTGTTCGAAGGCCTGTTCAACCAGAGCAATGAAGGCGAGCTGGTTCCGGGCGTGGCGACGAGCTTCGATGTTTCCGACGACAAGACGGTCTACACGTTCCATCTGCGCCCGGAGGCCAAGTGGTCGAACGGCGATCCTGTGACCGCCGATGACTTCGTTTTTGCGTGGCAGCGTCTTGTCGATCCAGCCACCGGCTCGACCTATGCCTGGTACGAAGAGCTGATGAATGTGAAGAATTCGTCGGAAATCATCGCCGGCGATGTCGCGCCCACCGAACTTGGCGTCAAGGCCGTTGACGATCACACTTTCGAAGTCACGCTCAACAGCCCGATCCCGTTCTTCACCAAGATGCTGACCCACACCTCGACCTTCCCGGTCAACAGGGCCGTGGTCGAGGAATATGGCGATGAGTGGACCCAGCCCGGCAAGCTCGTCGGCAATGGCGCCTACAAGCTTGTCGACGACAAGCTCGGTCAGGACATCACGCTCGAGCGTAACGAGAATTACTGGGACAATGACAACACGGTGATCGACACGCTCCACTTCCAGGCCGTCAACGACCAGGATCAGGCGCTGACCCGCTATCTTGCCGGCGAATTCGATTATGTCGAGCTGCCCTCCGGCCAGTTCCCGCGTCTGAAGGAAGAATATCCGGACCAGACCCACGCCGTGCCGCGCTCCTGCACCTATGCGTTCCTGTTCAATCTCTCGGACAAGGGACCGGAAGCGTTGAAGGATGTGCGCGTGCGCAAGGCGCTCTCCTATGCGATGAACCGCGACGTCGTGGTCAACAACATCACCCGCGGCGGCCAGAAGCCGGCCTATAGCTGGACCTATTTCGCCACCTCCGACTTCACGCCGCCGGTCACGGATTATTCTGAGTGGACGCAGGAAGAGCGCAACGAGAAGGCCGTCGAGCTGCTGGAAGAGGCCGGTTACGACAAGAACAATCCGCTGAACCTCACGCTTTCCTACAACACGTCTGACGACCACAAGAAGATCGCAGTCGCCGCGCAGCAGTTCTGGAAGGCGATCGGCGTCAATGTCACGCTCAACAATGCCGAGTGGAAGGTCTATCTGGACGACCTCAAGAACTACAATTTCGACATCGGCCGCTACGCATGGTGCGGCGACTATGATGAGGCTTCGACCTATCTCGATTATTTCCGCACGGGCGGCATGAATTACGGCGGCTTCTCCGATCCGGACTACGACGAAATGATGAAGGCGTCGTTGACGGCGGAAGATCCGGCCGCCGACTATGACAAGGCCGAGCAGATCCTCGCCGAGCAGATGCCGCTGGTGCCGATCTACTTCTATTCGACACCGGTCATGGTGCCGGCCGATCTCAAGGGCCTGCCGGTCGAAAACGTTCTGCAGAACTGGTACGGCAAGGACCTTTACCGGGTCGCCGAGTAAGCGGGCAGGGGGCGGCGCCGCAAGCGCTGCCCCCGATGCTTCCCATCTTCCGTCCGTTTTCGCGGTTGCGGCTGCGCCATTGTTGCGCAACCATGCATCATACGGACCAATGAGGACCGGCTGATCATGCTCGGCTACATCGTCAAACGCCTGTTTGTTGCGATTCCCACGATCCTTCTGCTGATCGTGTTTTCCTTCTTTCTGATGCACGCCGCCCCAGGCGGGCCGTTCACATCCGAGCGCGCCCTGCCGCCGCAGGTGATGGCCAATATCAACGCCAAGTACGGCCTCGACCAGCCGCTTCTGGTGCAGCTATCGGATTATATCTGGGGCATCGTCACCCGCTTCGATTTCGGTCCGTCCTTCGTCTATCCGGATCAGACCGTGAATTCGATCATTGCCCAGGGCTTTCCGGTGACGCTGACCTATGGGCTGCTCTCGGCGGTGGTGGCATCGCTCGTCGGCGTCACCCTCGGCGTGGTCGCCGCCGTCCGCCACAACAGCTGGCTCGACAGCCTCGCCGTCGGCATTTCGGTCGGCGCGCAAGTGCTGCCGAATTTCGTGATGGCGCCGGTGCTGGTGCTGGTGTTCACGCTATGGCTCGGCTGGCTGCCCGGCGGCGGCTGGGGCGGGCTTTCGCATCCCTCCTACATCATCATGCCGGTGATCGCGCTTTCGACCTCCTACATGGCTTCGATCGCACGCATCACCCGATCTTCCATGCTGGAAGTGATGAATTCCAACCACATCCGCACAGCCAAGGCGAAGGGGCTTCCGATGCGCCGCATCGTCATGCGCCATGCGCTGAAGCCCGCGCTTCTGCCGGTGATTTCCTATCTCGGTCCGGCCTTTGTCGGCATGATCACCGGTTCGGTGGTGATCGACATGTTCTTCTCGACCGGCGGCATCGGCAAGTTCTTCGTCGATTCGGCGCTCAACCGCGACTATGCCGTGATGATGGGGATCACCATCCTGCTCGGCGCGCTCACCATCGCCTTCAACCTCCTCGTCGATATCCTCTATGCCTGGATCGACCCGAAAATCAGGTACTGAGCCATGATGATCGCGAAAGATAAGCTCAACAGCCTCAACGAGGCGATGGCAGAGGGCAATGAAAAGGGGCGTTCGCCCTTCGCCGATGCCAGGGTGCGATTTTTCAAGAACCGGCTGGCGCTGATCGGGCTTCTGCTGCTCGCCTTCATCGTCGCTTTTGCGGTTTTCGGTCCATTCATCGCGCGCTGGCCGATTGACGAGATCGACTTCATGGTGATGGGCGATATCGCCCGTGATGGCGGTCCGTCCTTCGCCAACGGCCATTATTTCGGGACGGATGATCTCGGCCGCGATCTCTTCGCCCGCACCGTGCTCGGCACCCAGATCTCGCTTGCCGTCGGCCTGATCGGCTCCTCGATTGCCGTTCTCGTCGGCACCATCTACGGCGCGGCGTCCGGATATTTCGGCGGCCGCATCGACGGTGTGATGATGCGGATCGTCGATATCCTGCTCGCTATCCCGTACATGTTCGTGCTGATCCTGCTTCTGGTGATGTTCGGCCGTTCGCTGGTGCTGCTGTTCGTCGGCATCGGGCTTCTGTCCTGGCTCGAGATGAGCCGGATCGTGCGCGGCCAGACGCTGACGCTCAAGGGGCGCGAATATATCGAGGCCGCGCAGGCGACAGGCGTTGCGCCCCGCACCATCATCCGGCGCCATATCGTGCCAAACCTTCTTGGCGTGGTCATTGTCTATGCCACGCTTCTTGTGCCGGGGATGATCCTGTCCGAGAGCTTCATCTCCTTCCTCGGCCTTGGCGTTCAGGAACCGCTGACGAGCCTCGGAGCGCTGATTTCGCAAGGGGCGGCCACGATGAATTACGGAACGCTCTGGCAGCTCGTCTTTCCGCTGCTGTTCTTCATCCTCACGCTGTTTTCGTTCTTCTTTCTGGGCGATGGACTGCGCGATGCGCTCGACCCGAAGGATCGATGATCATGGCGCTGCTTGATGTGAATGATCTCAACGTCCGCTTTCAGACCAATTCCGGCCCGGTCTATGCCGTGCGCGGCGTCGACATGAAGCTTGATCGCGGCGAGACGCTCGCGATCGTGGGCGAGAGCGGCTCTGGCAAGAGCCAGACCGTGTTTGCGATGATGGGCCTGCTTGCCGGCAATGGCGAGGCGAGCGGCTCGGTGAAATTCGATGGCACCGAAATCCTCAATGCCGCGCCGAAGGTGTTGAACCCGATCCGGGCAAACCGGATGGCGATCATCTTCCAGGATCCGATGACGTCGCTGAACCCCTATATGCGGGTCTCCGACCAGATGGCCGAAGTGCTCCAGCTCCACAAGGGCATGAGCAAGCGCGCCGCCGTGAAGGAGGCAGCGCAGATGCTGGATGCGGTGCGCATTCCCGATGCCGCCTCGCGGGTGAACCTCTATCCGCACGAATTTTCCGGCGGCATGCGCCAGCGGGTGATGATCGCCATGGCGCTGCTCTGTCGTCCCGACGTGCTGATCGCCGATGAGCCGACCACCGCGCTCGATGTCACGGTGCAGGCGCAGATCATGAAGCTCCTGCACGAGTTGCAGAAGGAGTTCGGCATGGCGCTCATCCTGATCACGCACGATCTTGGCGTGGTTGCAGGTTCCGCCGAGCGGGTGATCGTGATGTATGGCGGGCAGGTGATGGAAAAGGGGCCGGTCCATCCGCTGTTTGCCGAGCCGACCCATCCCTATACGCGCGGCCTCCTCGGCTCCGTTCCCCGCGTCGACCGGCAGGACGAGGCGCTGCTGTCGATCCCCGGCAATCCGCCCAATATGGCGAAGATGCATCGGGGCTGTCCCTTCGCCCCGCGCTGCGATTTCGCCGGCGATGACTGTGTCGATCATCTCGATCCACTGACGGAATTCGCCCCGGGCCGGTACCGCGCCTGCAACCGTCCGGTCTCCGTGGTCACGGGAGGAAGTCAATGACAGCGCTTCTGAAGGCGGAAGATGTCCGCGTTACATTCGAGATCCACCGCCGCGGCGCGATGCCGTGGGCAAAGGCCCTCAAGCTTCATGCGGTCAACGGCGTCAGTTTCGAGCTCAACGCCGGCGAGACGCTGGGCATTGTCGGCGAATCGGGCTGCGGCAAGTCCACGCTAGCGCGTTCGATCATCCGCATGGTGCCGGCCACGGGCACCGTGCGCTGGAATGACGAAACCGACCTCCTGTCGCTGTCGCCAAAGGCGATGATGCGCTATCGCAACGATATCCAGATGATCTTTCAGGATCCACTGGCAAGCCTCAACCCGCGCATGCAGGTTGGCGATATCATTGCCGAGCCGCTGAAGACCCACGACAGGAGCCTGTCGTCGAAGGAAGTCCGCGCACGTGTCGAGGAAATGATGCGTCTCGTTGGCCTTCTGCCGAACCAGATCAACCGCTATCCGCACGAATTCTCCGGCGGCCAGTGCCAGCGCATCGGCATTGCCCGTGCCCTGATCGTCAAGCCGAAGCTGATCATCTGCGACGAGCCGGTTTCCGCGCTCGACGTTTCGATCCAGGCGCAGGTGATCAACCTTTTGATGGATCTGCAGCGCGATCTCGGTCTTGCGCTGATGTTCATCGCGCATGACCTTTCCGTGGTCAAACACATCTCGACGCGCGTGATGGTGCTCTATCTTGGCCAGGTGATGGAGATCGCGCCAAGCGTCGATCTCTATGCCTCGCCGCAGCATCCCTATACCCAGGCGCTGTTGTCGGCGGTGCCGATCCCCGATCCGGAAATCGAGCGGAACAAGAGATTTTTGCCGATCGAAGGGGATCTGCCAAGCCCGCTCAACCCTCCGTCCGGTTGCGTTTTCCGCACGCGCTGCCCGCGTGCAACTGAACTCTGCGCCAGGGAGGAGCCAAAGCTTCGTCCTGCCGGCGATCACGCCGCGCAGCAGGTCGCCTGTCATTATCCGGGGCCGGCGAAGCCGGAAGAGCTTGAGGCGGCCGTCTAGCGCCTCCCGCCCGCTTGCCCTCGATTGACCTTCGCGTCCCGAAGCGCTAAACGGGGCGCCACATGGCGTCCGGCCGGGTTCGAACCCCGTCAGACCGGATCGAAAACGAACACGAACGAATCAGGACTTTTATGACGAGAGCTACCTCCTCGGCGCCCTCCCAGCGCATGCTGCGCGTTGGCGAACAGGTGCGCGCCGCCATTACCAAGGTGCTGCAGCGGGGCGAACTCCTCGATCCGCTGCTCGAGACCACGGTGATTTCGATTTCCGAAGTCAGGATGTCGCCGGACCTGAAGGTCGCGACCGCCTATGTCACGCCGCTTGGCCAGACCGACCATGATGCCGTGGTCAAGGCGCTGAACCATCATGCCAAGTTCCTGCGCGGCCGGATCAGCCGGGAACTGCGGCAAATGAAGTACATGCCGGAGCTGCGCTTCCGCGACGACACCAGTTTCGAGAACTATCGCAAGATCGACGAATTGCTGCACTCGCCAGAAGTGGCGCGCGATCTCGATCATGATGAAGACGACACAGAAGAATAAGCATGGCACGACAGAGAAAACCCAAGGGCCGCCCGATTTCCGGTTGGCTGATCCTCGATAAGCCGATCGATTTCGGCTCGACCGAAGCCGTTTCCAAGATCAAGTGGCTGTTCAAGGCCCAGAAGGCCGGTCATGCCGGCACGCTCGATCCGCTCGCCTCCGGCATGCTGCCGATCGCGCTGGGTGATGCCACCAAGACCGTGCCCTACGTCATGGAAGGCCGGAAGATCTATGAATTCACGGTCACCTGGGGCGAGGAGCGCACCACGGACGATCTCGAGGGCGAGGTCAGCGAAAGCTCCGACAACCGTCCGTCGAAGGAAGCCATCGAGGCGCTGCTTGCGAAATACACCGGCGTCATCGAGCAGGTGCCGCCGCAGTTTTCCGCCATCAAGATCGATGGAAACCGCGCCTACGACCTGGCGCGAGAGGGCGAGACCGTCGATATCCCGACCCGTGAGGTCGAAATCCATCGGCTGACGCTTCTCGGATGCCCGGACGAGAATTCGGCTGAATTCGAGGTCGAATGTGGCAAGGGCACCTATGTGCGCGCACTTGCCCGCGACATGGGCCGCGATCTCGGCTGCTTCGGCCACATCTCCTCGCTGCGCCGCCCCTTCGTCGCGCCGTTTGCCGAGGACATGCTGGTGCCGCTTTCGGAACTCACCGCACTGGAAGAGATCGAGGACGATGCCGAACGCTTTGCAGCGCTCGAGGAATATCTGATCGATACGTCCGAGGCACTGACGAGCCTGCCGCATGTACCGGTGACCGAAGAGCAGGCGCGCCGCCTGAAACTCGGCAATCCGATCATCCTGCGTGGCGCCCATGCGCCGGTGGAAGAGCCGGATGCTTATGCGTCCGTCGCCGGAAAGCTGGTGGCGATCGGCGAGATTGCCGAGGGCCAGTTCAGGCCGCGGCGCGTCTTCGGCTGATCGTGTAAAAGACGCCGGTACCCGGAACTAGCCGTTCGAACGCTCCGGGTGCCGCGACCAGCGATAGCTGATCACGCTTGCTGCAAGCATCGGCACAGCCACGCAGGCCACAAGGGCTGCGACAAGCCACGGCCCTGCCGGGACCACAAAGGCTACAATCACGAGCACGACGGCGAAGACGATCATGAGCTTGCCGGCGAGCCGGTGCGTTGCCTGCCAGATCAGCGGATCGGCGAGCGTCCACGGCAGGCGCAATCCCGCATAGCGATTAGGCTGCGACTTCGGCAGGGCATTGCCGATCAGGACCATCAGCACAGCTTCAGCCAGGGCCACCAGCTGCAGCATGTCGATGTTGCGGCCAAGAGCCGTCATGACGACGCCCCCCTGGATTGCGAGGCAGATGATCAGGGCGGCCGTAATCGCTGCCCTTGCGACATGGCGTCCGTTCTGGGCCGAGCGGCGCCTGCCGGCAATGAGGTTCAGGCAAAGCATGGCAAGCGCGATCACAGGCAGGACCGCAAGCGCGTAGTTGCGCGGCCAGAAGGCATCGGGCGTGCCGTTGACGCCCCAGTGGATCGGCACGGCTGCGGTTGCCGGGATCATGATGAAGCCGAGCAGGGTGACAACAGCAAGGCCTGCCAGCAGCGCAAGCTGCATCAGGGATATGGGACTATTCTTCTTCATCGTGCCGATCCTTCAAGCCGAGCAGCGCCGCGACCGACTGTTCCAGCAGCGAAGCATTGAGATGGTAGACGAGGCTCGTTCCCTTCCGCTCCACCGTGATCAGTTCAGCCTCCTTCAGCCTTGCAAAATGGACCGATAGCGTCGGCTTGGTCAGATCGAAGTGATCCGCGAGCGCGCCGGCACGCATGGGGCCTGCCTGCAGCAGCGTCAGGATCCTTCGCCTCACCGGATGGGAAAGCGCCTCAAAGACCGTTTTTATGGAAACCTCCAGAGTTTCGTTTCTATGCTAATTAGATGAAAGACTAAATAAGTCAAGGCCGTCGTCGCTATCCGGCTTATATGAGGGAAAACGCATTTAAATCCGCTATCGCATTCGGGTCTTGATATTTCCGCCAGAGTGTTTAGCCAGATGATACAGACCATTTTCATCGAACAGTCTGGGAGGACGCGCATGCTGGATATGATCATGCGGTGCATCGTACCGATTGCCGCCGCTTTCTTTACAATCATCGCGGTTGCAACCGGCTGGTTCTGGATCCTGCTGATCACGGTCCCGGCTTTGGCGGTTTCCTTCTATGACTGGTTCCAGTCGTCCTGGACGATTACGCGCAACTATCCGGCGCTCGGGCGCTTCCGCTGGCTTGCGCTTTCGCTGCGCCCGTTCATCCGGGCCTATGCGGTTGAGGATGACACCCACGGCACGCCCTATTCCTATGCTGCCCGCCAGTTGATCAAGACCCGCGCGCACGGCCTTTCCGATACGGTGCCGTTTGGCACCGAACTCGAGGTCTATGACGATCCGCATCACTGGATCTCGCACAGCATGGCGCCGCACACGGATCCGGACCGTTCTCCCCGCGTGCGGGTTGGCAACGAGCAGTGCTCCAAGCCCTACGACGCGTCGATCCTCAATATCTCCGCCATGAGCTTCGGCTCGCTGTCGGCCAATGCGGTGCGCGCCATGAATATCGGCGCCAAGACCGGGGGCTTCTATCAGGACACGGGCGAGGGCGGTCTCAGCCGCTACCATCTGGAGCATGGCGGCGACATCGTCTGGGAAATCGGCTCGGGCTATTTCGGCGCGCGCGACAAGGACGGTCGGTTCGATCCGGAAAAATTCCGCGACAAGGCCGCCAATGATGCGGTCAAGATGACGGAAATCAAGGTCAGCCAGGGCGCGAAGCCCGGCCATGGCGGCATGCTGCTCGCCTCCAAGGTGACGCCGGAAATCGCAGAAGTGCGCGGCGTGCCCGTTCACGAAAACTGTCTTTCGCCGCGCGGCCACTCCTCCTTTTCCACGCCGACGGAAATGCTCGAGTTTGCCGCGAAGATGCGTGACCTTTCAGGCGGGAAGCCGGTCGGCATCAAGTTCTGCGTCGGCCAGCCGCACGAACCCTTCGCGCTCGTGAAGGCGATGCTTTCAACCGGCATCTACCCGGATTTCATCGTCATCGATGGCGCTGAAGGCGGAACCGGGGCTGCGCCGCTCGAACTTGCCGACTGGGTCGGCATGCCGCTCTGGGATGGCCTGATCATCATGCGCAATGCGCTCGTCGGGGCAGGCGTCAAGCAGCATGTCCGTCTTGCCGCCAGCGGCAAGGTCTATTCGGGCATGGGGATTGCCCATAATCTCGCCATCGGCGCCGACTGGTGCAACGCGGCCCGTGCCTTCATGATGTCGGTCGGTTGCATCCAGGCCCAGCGCTGCCACACTGGCACCTGTCCGACGGGTGTAACAACCCAGGACAAATGGCGCCAGCGCGCCCTGGTGCCGGAAGAGCAGGGCGCTCACGCTGCCCGTTTCCACAAGAAGACCGTCGAGGCGCTGTCGGAAATCGTTGCTGCCTGTGGCTATGCGCACCCGCAGGATCTGCAGCCCCATCACATCATGCACCGCGTCGGTTCGCATGATGCCGTGCCGCTCGACAAGCTTCACACCTTCCTGCCGGAAGGCGTGCTGCTGGACGATCCCGACTCGACGCTCTACGCGGACTGGTGGCGCGCCGCCAGCCCCGACAGCTTCCGGCCCACCGCCGATCTCGTGCGGATGCGGGCCAGCAATGGCTAGCAGTATTGCGTGCATTCTTACTTACGCACGTAATCCTCTAATATAAAGAATTTACAACCGCGCCGATTGACTTGCGCCGTCACCGGTCGGAATACTGAACTCGGAGACTGAAATTCACTGTAGTAGGCCAGCAGGGGTGGTTGGCTGCAATCGGCAAGCGCGTTGAGCTAAGGGGGTTTTCTATGGCAATGCGACGCGAAATTGGGCTGCTCGGTTTGACATTTGTCGCCGTCGGCGGTGTTCTTGGTTCCGGTTGGCTGTTCGCCCCGCTTGATACGGCGCAGCTTGCGGGTCCTGCTTCCATCATTTCATGGCTGATCGGTGCCGTGGCGATGCTTCTGATCGCCCTCACCTACGCTGAAAATTCCACGCTGTTTCCGATTGCCGGCGGCATCGCCCGCATTCCGCAGTTCTCGCATGGCAGGCTGCTCGCGCTTGCCATGGGGTGGAGCGCCTGGGTGGGCTACTGCACCACCGCGCCGATCGAGGTGAAGGCCTCGCTCGGCTATGCGTCCTCCTACCTTCCCTGGCTGACCAACAGCACGGGCGGACTGACCTTTGCGGGCTATGTGGCGGCAGCGATCTTCCTTGCTGTTCTGACGGTCATCAACGTCTTCGGCGTCGCCTGGTTTGCCCGCATCAACACGGCAATGACCTGGTTCAAGCTGATCGTGCCGGTGATCTTCATCGTCGTGATCGTGGCCGCCCGTTTCGAACCGTCGAACTTCACCTCGGCAGGCGGCTTCGCGCCCTTCGGCGTTCCCGGCATCTTTGCTGCGGTGTCGACCGGCGGTGTGGTCTTCGCCTTCATCGGCTTCCGCCACGCGATCGACCTTGCAGGCGAGGTGCGCAATTCCCAGCGCGTCATTCCGCTGGCGCTGATCATGTCGGTGCTGATCTGCCTTGCGATCTATGTCGGCCTGCAGATCGCCTTTGTCGGCGCCATCGATCCGGCTTCGCTTGCAAAGGGCTGGCAGACGATCGAGGCAAGTCATGAACTGGGCCCGCTCGGTGCACTGGCAACCTCCGTGGGCGTGTTGTGGCTGCTCAGCATGCTGAATGTCGCAGCCGTGATCTCCCCGGCCGGTAGCGGCCTGGTGTCGGTCGGCTCAAACGCCCGACTGGCGCTCGCGATGTCGAACAACGGCGTGTTCCCGCGGCTGTTCGCCAAGCTCAACGAATATGGCGTGCCGCTCTGGGGCCTGATCCTGAACTATGTCGTGGCGCTGTTCATGCTGATCGTGCTGCCGTTCCAGGAAATCCTGGCGCTCAACAGCGCGGCGGTGGTGCTGTCCTTTATCGCCGGTCCGGTGTCGATGGTCGCCTTCCGCTACCTGGCGCCCAATGCGCATCGCCCCTTCGTGGTGCCGGCTGCAGGCGTGGTCGGTGCCATTGCCTTTGCGATCGCAACCCTGATGATCTACTGGTCCGGCTGGAGCACGATCTGGGTATTGCTGGCGCTTCTGGCCGTCGGCGCGGTGCTGTTCTTCCTGCGGCTTGCCGTCATCGGCAGGGAAGATCTGGAGCCGGCGAGTGCTGTCTGGTTCGCGATCTATATGGCAGGCCTCAGCATCCTCTCCTATTTCGGCGGCTATGGCGGCGGTCTCAATCTCATACCGCATCCGCTTGATAGCGTCGTGGTGGTGCTGTTTGCACTGGTGACTTTCCTGCTGGCCGTGCGCGGCCGTGTTACCCAGGAGGTCTTCGAACGCTTCCGCCATGAACAGCATGAGATCGAACGTCAGGAATATGACGGCGATGATGCCGAGGACGTGATGACGCGGGAATAGACTTTCCGCTTGAACAAGGATTTCAGGGCCGTTCCTTCTCGAGAAGGAGCGGCCTTGTTGATTCAGGGCTGCGCCGGTGGCTTCCGGCAAAAGGCGGAGCGGTTGCGTGGGATCAGGGCAAGGCTATTTCGCAGCAATCCTCCGCTCGGGCGCAGTCTTGCGGGCGTCAGGTGGTTCTCGAAAACCGCGAAAGCTTCTAATGGGCCCGGCGCACGTCGTAGGGCGAATCCAGCGAGAAGGCGGGAATGTCGACCTGCAGCAGGCGGTCGTCGGCGGTCTTGACGATGTAGTGACCGACCATGATGCCGGACGGCGTATCGAGCGGGACGGCAGACTGATAGGCGTAGCGCTCCTTTGCGGCGATCACCGGCTGCTTGCCGGCAATGCCCGAGCCCGACACGGTTTCGACGATGCCCTCGGTATTGGTAATGGACCAGTGGCGGGAAAGAACCTGCATCGGGCTATCGGAGTGATTGACGATCTCGATCTCGTAGGCCCACACGAAATGCTCTTCCCCCGGGTTTGAATGCCCATCGAGGAAGGTCGGTTTTACCCGAACTTCGATTTCGTGCGTCGTTGCCCTGTAATGCACTGTTTCTCCCGGGGCATCTGCCCCGGGCGGCCGCCAACGGGAGACCGCCCCTGAGGGCTATTTGGCTCAGTGCGGCAGTTTTGCAAGGGCTGCTGCGAAATCCTCGATCAGATCGTCGGTGTCCTCGATGCCCGCAGAAAAGCGAACCGTGCCGGCGGTGATGCCGAGTTCGGCCCGCGCGTCTTCCGACAGGTTCTTGTGCGTGGTGGTCGCCGGATGGGTGATCAAGCTCTTGGCGTCGCCGAGATTGTTGGAGATCGAGATCACCTCAAGGTGATCCTGAAGCGCGAATGCCGCCTCCTTGCCGCCCTTCAGTTCGAAGGCAACCAGCGATGAGCCAGCGGCCATCTGCTTCTTGACGATGTCGGCTTGCGGGTGGTCGGCGCGGCCCGGATAGATCACGCGCGCAACCTGCTTCTGATCGGCGAGGAAATCGGCAATCCTGCCCGCGCTTTCGGTCTGCTGGCGCACGCGCAGCGGAAAGGTTTCAAGACCCTTCAGCAGCAGCCAGGCATTGAACGGCGAAAGCGCCGGCCCGGTGTGGCGGAAATAGTCCTGGAGCTCTTCCTCGATCCATTCCTTCGAGGAAAGCACGACGCCGCCGAGGCACCGGCCCTGACCATCAATATGCTTGGTCGCCGAATAGACCACGATATCGACGCCGAGTTCGAGCGGCTTCTGGTAAAGGGCCGTGGCGAAGACGTTGTCGACAACGGTGCGCGCGCCGGCCTGTTTTGCAAGGGCCGCCACGCCTGCGATATCCACCACTTCCAGCGTCGGGTTGGTCGGGCTCTCAAGAAAGAACAGCTTGGTGTTGGGGCGGATTGCGGCTTCCCAGTTGGCAAGATCGCGGCCATCGACCAGCGTGCATTCGATGCCGTATTTCGGTGCGAGCGTTTCCACCACCCAGCGGCAGGAGCCGAACAGCGCGCGAGCGGCAACAATATGATCGCCCGCCTTCAGCTGGCAGAGGATCGCTGCGGAAACGGCGGCCATGCCGGATGCGGTGGCGCGCGCGTCTTCGGCCCCTTCAAGCGCGCACATGCGCTGCTCGAACATGGCGTTGGTGGGGCTGCCGTAGCGGGCATAGATGAAGCCGTCTGCCTCACCCTTGAACCTTGCCTCGGCGGAAGCGGAGTTCTCGTAGAGAAAGCCCTGCGTCATGAAGATGCCTTCCGACATCTCGCCATATTGCGAGCGGAGGCTGCCACCGTGAACGAGCTTGGTCTGCGGACGCCAGGACTTCTTCATCATTGATCTCCAAACAAAAAAACCGGTCGCAAAGGGACCGGTTCACCCGGCCTTTTAGCTAGTTGTTTAACGTGGCTGCAAGCCGACCGGCCAAATCACCACGGGTATAAAGGCGGCATAATCCCTATAAGCGCTTGCGTCAATTCTCAAAGCTTGGTTTTGTCCCCCAACAGGAGCAAATCATGTCAAATAAGCCCGGAATTCTGGCCGATCGCGCGATCGCCAGCCTGTTTCAGAACGGCAACCTCATTGCCAGCGCCGAACGCGACCGCGATCAGATCCAGCCCGCAAGCCTCGATCTGAGGCTTGGCGCCAAGGCCTACCGCGTGCGGGCGAGCTTTCTTCCCGGCCCCGGCCACAAGGTTGAAGACAAGCTTTCCCGCCTGTCGCTTCATGAGATCGACTTGAGCGAGGGCGCGGTGCTGGAAACGGGCTGTGTCTATATCGTGGAACTCATGGAAGCGCTGAGACTTGCGGACGGTCTGTCGGCCTCGACCAATCCGAAAAGCTCGACGGGCAGGCTCGACATCTTCACCCGCGTGATTTCCGATTACGCGCAGGAATTCGACATCATCCCGGCCGGCTATGAAGGGCCGCTCTATCTGGAGATTTCGCCGCGCACCTTTCCGATCATCGTGCGGCAGGGCTCGCGCCTGTCGCAGATCCGGTTCCGCACCGGCCAGTCCGTGCTTTCGGAAGAGGCGCTCCTGGCGCTCCACCAGCGCGAGACGCTGGTTGCAAGCGACATGCCGAATGTTTCTGGCGGCGGCATCGCGCTCTCCATCGATCTGGCGGGCGAGGGGCTCGTCGGCTATCGCGGCAAGCACCATACCGGCGTGATCGATGTCGACCGCAAGGCAGGCTACGACATTCTCGATTTCTGGGAGCCGATCCATGGCCGCGGCAAGGGAGAGCTGATCCTCGATCCGGACGAGTTCTACATCCTCGTCTCGCGCGAGGCGGTACACGTGCCGCCGCTATGTGCTGCGGAAATGACGCCGTTCGATCCGCTGGTGGGCGAGTTCCGCGTGCATTATGCCGGCTTCTTCGATCCCGGTTTCGGCCATGCGGGTGCTGGCGGCAGAGGCGCGCGCGCGGTTCTGGAAGTGCGCAGCCACGAAGTGCCGTTCATCCTGGAGCACGGCCAGATCGTCGGCCGTCTGATCTACGAGAACATGCTGGAAATGCCCGAAACGCTCTACGGCGCGGGACTTGGCTCGAACTATCAGGCGCAGGGCCTGAAGCTTTCCAAGCATTTCCGGGCAGATTGAGATCAATAAAGGCGGGGTATGATGCCCGTCAGGATCAGCCGCTGCAGGAAGAACACGATCAACAGCACGATGACCGGCGAAATGTCGATCCCGCCAAGATTGGGCAGGAAATTACGGATCGGCCGGTACACCGGCTCGGTGAGCGCGTAGAGCGTGCGTCCGATCGAGTTGATGAACGGGCTTCCGGCGTTGACGATGTTGAATGCGAAGAGCCAGGAGAAGATGGCGCCGGCGATGATGATCCACTTGTAGATCTCAAGCGCATAGTAAATCGTCTCGAACAGCGCGATCATGAAGAACTCCCGTTTTTTCCTTGCAAACATTTAGACATTCAATTCTAAACGGGCAAGGGGCGGAGGGTTTTGTCCGGGGATTATCGCTGTTCCCATCCTCTTTTTCGGTCGGCCCCGGAAAGCCTGTTGCAGATGACTGTCTCCTCTCCCGGCGCCCGCTTCGACGCCTTCCGCCACAAAAGCTATGCGATCTACTTCTTTTCGCGCTTTCTCGGCACATTTGCGGTGCAGATCGTCTCGGTGGCTGTCGGCTGGCAGATGTATGACGAGACCGGCAATGCATTCTATCTCGGCCTGATCGGCCTGTTTCAGTTTCTGCCCGCGCTGCTGCTGACGCTCGTCACGGGCACCGTTGCCGATCGCTACAACCGGCGCCTGATCGCGGCGATCTGCTTTGCGGTCGCAACCGCCTGCACCGCGGCACTTCTGGCAATCACCATGCTCGGCCTGTTTTCGCCCTGGCCGATTTTCGCGCTGCTCGTGCTGTTCGGCACGGAGCGCGCCTTTTCCGGCCCGGCACTGCAGTCGCTTGCGCCCAACCTCGTGCCGGAGCGGGACCTTTCGAATGCGATCGCCTGGAATTCGTCGTCATGGCAGGTCGCCTCCATCGTCGGTCCGGTTGCGGGCGGTCTGCTCTATGGCGGCGGTGCCTTCCTGGCCTACACGACCGCGCTCTGCCTGTTTGCCGGAGCGACCGTGTTGATGATCATGGTGCCGAAGCCGAGCCAGCGCCGCCCGGCGAGTGCGGTCACGATGCAGACCATTCTCGCCGGTTTCCGTTTCATCACGACGGAGAAGGTGGTGCTGGGCGCGATCTCGCTCGACCTGTTCGTGGTTCTCTTGGGTGGTGCCGTCGCGCTGATGCCGGTCTTCGCCCGCGACATCCTTGAACTCGGTCCATGGGGGCTTGGGCTGTTGCGCGCCGCTCCGGGCGTTGGCGGGGTGCTGGTGGCGCTGCTCCTGGCCTCGATCCCGATCCGCCATCATGCGGGCTACTACATGTTCGCGGGCGTTGCGATCTTTGGCCTGTCGACCGTCGTTTTCGGCCTGTCGAGCAGCCCGTGGATTTCAATCGCAGCGCTTGCGGTGATGGGCGGGGCCGACATGATCTCGGTCTATGTGCGCGAAACCCTGATTGCGCTCTGGACGCCGGATGAGCTGCGCGGCCGCGTCAATGCGGTCAACATGGTGTTCGTGGGCGCGTCAAACGAACTCGGAGAATTCCGTGCGGGAACGATGGCCCATGTCATCGGCGCCGTGCCTGCGGTGATCTTCGGCGGCGTCGGCTCGCTCGCCGTTGCGGTGATCTGGGCGATGCGTTTTCCCAAGCTCAGGAACGTCGACGGCCTCGAGACGCCGGCCCATCTCGTCACTGAAGCCGATCAGGCCTCTAGCGCCGGCTGAGCCACCCGCTCGAACACGATATCGAGAAATTCGCTTAGCCAGTCCTTCAAGGCCCGGTCATGCAGCATGCGGCCTTCAAGGTGAAGATGCCCGGCCTGGGCTGCGGGCAGGGAGAACCGGCTTGCGCCGTGCACCACCCAGCGCTGCATCATCGCGCGCGTCAATTCAGCATGAAACTGTACGCCGAATGCCTTTTCGCCATAGCGAAAGGCCTGATTGGGGTAGAGATCGCCGCGTGCCAGCAATTTTGCCCCGCGCGGCAATTCAAATCCCTCGCGATGAAACTGGTAGACCATGGAGGGCCAGCTCATCATCTGGCGCCCTTCCGGGGTGGCATGGAGCGGATACCAGCCGATTTCCACCGAGCCGTCCTGATTGCTGGAAACCTTGGCGCCGAGCTGGCGCGCCAGCATCTGCGCGCCAAGACAGATGCCGAGATAAGGCCGGTTTTCCCGAAGCGGTATTGACAGCCAGTCGATTTCCTTGCGGACATAGGCTTCGTCGTCATTGGCGCTCATCGGGCCGCCGAAAACGACAGCGCCGGAATGCGCATCGAGCGTATCGGGCAGCGTGTCGCCGAGCGCCGGCCGGCGGATGTCGAGGCGAAAGCCTTTTTGCGTGAGAAGCTGGCCAACGCGGCCGGGGGACGAACGTTCCTGGTGAAGGACAACCAGGATCGGCCGGGCAGTTTCAGTCATCACCGGGCATGTCTCCATTGTCGTCAATGGCCGCGCGTTTGCGCGCAGCCTGACGTTCCAGCACGCGGTCGCGCCCGGAAACGCCAATCAGTTCGGCAATCCGCCAGACGACATTGTCCTCCATCTCGCTGCGGCTGCCGTCGGCATAAGCGATGTCCCATAACAGCGCGATTAGACGGACGCGCTGGTCGTCGTCGAGATGGCGTTTGACATCGGAGGTGAAGCGGTAGAAATCGACCGCCTCGCTGCCGGCCTCTTCTCCGGCAGAAATCAGCTGTTCCAGACCCGCCCCGTGAAGGTCGTACTGGCTTTCGATCAGTTCCCGGAGGCGCTTGCGCTCGCTGTCGCTGATCACGCCGTCCGCTTCCATCACCTGGTAGCAGAGTGCAACGACCGCCACCCGCGCATCGTCCGGGCGGGGCTCGCCATGGGGCGCGTCGCTGGTGATGTCCTGCAGAAACCTGCTGATCTTTTCAAACATGGTCGAATATTCGCCTTACTGGATATGTCATCATGACCCGCCAGGCACCGTTCGCCAATACGGCAAATGGCGAAGGCGGGTCAAATTATGGTTACGACAGGTTCAGAAGAAACGGCGCTTCTTGGCGTTCGTCGGCGTCTCGTCATCGTCGCTGTCGCCGATGCCCGGATCATCCGGCGTCCGTCCGCCGAAGGGCGAAACCACGCCGTCGGTGTCGTCGTTATCGTCAATGCTGCCCTCGGCAGGACGAGGCGCATCGGTGATGTCGTCCGCTTCCGCATCGACGACGAGCGTCGTGTCGTCCGAGGATACCTTGTCCGAATTGATGGCGGAGGGCGCAGCAGGGGCGGTCATGGCGACAGGCCTGACCGATTCGGTCTTGATCTCAGGCTCGGCTTCAGGCTTGAGGACGGGCTTTTCATCCGCCTTAGGCTCGGTCTCCTTCGCCGCTTCCGGTTCTGATGCGCTTGCCGTCTCCGTGAAGATCGGCGCCTGATCATCCTTCTCGGCTTCGCCACGCGGACCGCCGACGGGCGGCAGGCTCTTCAGGGCCTCGTCGAGACGCGAAGCGCTGCCTTCTTCGACAGGACCAGCGATTTCGCCATAGGGCACCTTCCAGGAAAACGCGTCGAGCTGGCCGGTCTTCGGCGAGAACGGCCGCCAGTATTCGGAGACCAGCCCGTCGGCGACCCAGGTCGGATCGCGTTCGGAGCGGAGCGCCTGCGCCATCCAGTGGCGGACACGGCCCTGATCGCCGGTTTCGGCTTCCTCAAGGTCGGCAAGCAACAGGAAGGCGCTTTCGCGCGGCTGCATCCGTGCGGCCGCTTCCGCCTTGGTGCGGGCCTTGTCGAATTCACGTGCGTCAAGCGCCGCGCGGGCGACAACCATCAGCGACACCCAGTTGTTGGGCTTCAAAGCCTCCAGCTTTTCAGCACGCTTCAAGCGGTCGACGGCGGTATCGCCGCCGCGGGCGCGGGCATAAAGCGCACCGATCTGCGGATGCGGATCCTTCTTCCAGACCATTTCCAGCACGCCGGCGGATTTTCGAAGATTGCCCTGCGCCAGATAGGCCTTGGCGGCAATGATCGCCGCAGGATGGAAATCGTCGCGCAGTTTCAGCGCCTGAAGCGCATCGGCCGCAGCGCCCTTCGGATCGGTGTCGAGCTTGCTTTCAGCACGTGCCGTCAAGACCACGGATTTCATCCGGGCCGACTCATCCTTGTCGGTCACCTTGGCAGAACGCTGCTGGTCGAGCAGCCGGATTGCATCATCCCAGCGGCCCTGGCGGACCCGGGCTTCGAGCGTCGCCTTGGAAGCCCATGCGAGGTAGGGCGCCTTGTCGGCAGCCTGCTCTGCAAAATGCTGGGCGGCTTCGTCAGCGCCGACGCGCTTTGCCTCCAGATAAAGCCCCCTGAGGCCGAGTTCTGCTGTCTCGGGGTCCTCCGACATGGCTTCGAAAAGATGGCGGGCCTTGTCGTAATTGCCTTCCGTCAGCGCCACCTGCGCATCGAGCACATGGATCAGCGGTTCCTGATCGGCACTGAGAAGCGCGTGGGCGCGCGTCGACATCTTGCGCGCCATCACCAGATTGCCAGCGCCGACGGCGATCAGGCCGGTGGAGATCGCCTGATAGCCGCGATCGCGCTTGCGGGCGCGGAAATAGCGGGTGACGCTTTTGGGCGAGGTCCAGATCGCGCTGATCAGCCACCACAGCAGCATCACCACGAAGATCACCCCGATCAGCAGTGCAAGCGCCGTCGTCAGCGGGGTTTCGAATATACGGCCTTCCCAGACCAGTGTCAGCTCGCCGGGCCGGTCCGCAAACCAGGAGAAACCGAGCGCGAAGGCCAGAACGATGATCGCAAAAAACAAAAGCCTGATCATATCCTACCTCCTCAATTGCCAGACGCAGAAGCGCCGGCGGTTGCACCAAGCGCTTCCGTCAGCGTTTCCGATACAAGATCATCAGCCTCGATCCGGGCCTTCAGCCCGTCAGCGAATGTCTGAGATTCCTGTTTGCTTGCGGCGGGCAGCGTTTCCCATTCGCTTTCCGCCTTTTTCAAATCGCCTTCCGTCAGCGCATTTTCGATGCGGGCAACGATATCCGGCACGGTGTCGCCTTCCACATCGCCGACCGGGCGCACGCTGACCAGGCCCTTGGCGCTGTCAACGAGCCGGTTGAAGATATTGCCTTCAGGCGGTGGCGGCGCGCTTGCCGCGATGATGGCGTCGGCGTCCTTCGAAAACATGTCAGCGAGCTCTTCCTGCGTCGGGACGCCGGTATCTGCAAATGTCTTCAGCGCGCCGATCTTCGCGTTTTCCGGCGCAACGCCGAGATAGGTGGAAAGCTCGGAGGCGAAGCTCTCACCCCGGTCGATGGCCGATTTCAGCGCCGCTGCCGAGATTGCGCGCGCTACTGCGACGTCCTTTCCGGGCGTGTTGAGCTTGTCCTCGATCGTGGCGATCCTGTTTTGAACATCCTGCTGGCCGGTGGCAAGCGTGGTTTTCACCGCGTCGAGACCGGATTGCAGGCTCTGTACGGCATTGCTGTCGCTCTGAAGCCCGGCCTGAAGCGCGCCGACCTGCTGCTTCAAAGTGTCGATCTCCTCAGCCGAGCCTGTGGCAGCCGCCATCTGCTGGCGCAGCGCATCGATGTCGCTCTGGAGCTTCGACGTCCCGTCATTGGCCTTCAGCGTATCGATTTCCTGGCGCAGCGCCGCAATCTCGTCGCTTGTCTTGCCGCCACTGCCGATAACGCCGGCCTGCTGCAGAGCATAGGCTGCGGCGAGCGCAATCACGGCACCCGCAACGCCTGCAGCCAGCATGGCTGCGAAACCGGGGCCGCGGGTCCGTTCGACGGCAGGGGTGTGAGGCGGTGGCGGAGCAGGGTGCACGCTTTGCGCAGGCGTTTCCTTCTCCCGAACCGGCTCCGCATCTGCGGCCTCGTGCCCGTCATCCTCTTCGGCGTGGCGTTGCTCTTGCGCAAGCGTTTCCTCATCAAGGTGGTCTTCATGGCGCTTGATGGCCGCAGCGACATCGGCCATCGCGGTTTCTACCGCCGTCTCGTCGGGCTTGGGCTCCAGGGAGGCAGGCTCGCTGGTCGCGGGCGAAACCGGCGCAGCGTCTTCTGCTGTCTCGACGTTTTTCTTCTCGTTCTGGGAAGACGGGGTGTCCGAAACCATGGTTACCTCTTGTTGCGCTGCTCGGCTCTAGGTTAGAGGCCGAGGGGTATTAAGAAAAGGCTTTTGTTGGAGACTTGTTCCCCCAACCGATCCGCTTTCTTCTTCTTACGCCGAAGCTGATCATGGAAGAAGCGAAAGCAGGCTTTCCTCGTTGGGTGCCCCGGCGATGCGGACCGCCCCGGCGAACGCCGCAGGCACTGCCTTAGCGACATTTTCCGAAAGGCAAAGAAAGAGGGGGGCTGATGCGCTTTCGCGCAGGATATTCGCCGCGCCAAGCGCAAAAAAGCGCATCGCCGTCATCTGCGAATAGAACAGGATGGCGTCCGCGTCCTGGATGGCCACGCTAAGGTCCGCAGCCGCATGGTCGATCGGCGCCATGGTGTAGACGGCGACGGTTTCAAATGGCACGCCGAGCGCGGCAAGGCGGCGTTCGAGATGCGGCGCGCGCAGGCTGCCGGCAAGGTAGAGCAATGGCGTCTTTGAAAACAGCGACCGCTCGGCGGCGATCGCCTCGGCAAGCGCCTCGCCATTGCCGGTGCCGGTGAAGATCCGCGTGAAGCCGGCCACCAGCGCCGCATGCGCCGTTTCTGCACCGACGGCAAAGAGCGGGCGGTCGCGGAGCGCCGGCGCATCGCGTTCGGCATCGAGGCCCTTCAGCGCTTCCGTGCTGGTCGCAGCAAGCGCCGCCCAGCTTTGCCGTTTCAGAGCCTGCCTTGCGCCGTCCGGATCATGCACGGTGTGAAACAGTGGCAGCGCCACCGGTTGATGGCCGAGCCGCTCCAGAAGCGCGCCGGTCTTCAGCGCCTTTTCTGCGGGCCGGGTCACCAGAACGCGCATCGTTGCCCTCAGCTCCAGTCTTCGAAAAAGTGCGCTCCGGCGCGGCCCCGCAATTCCTCGCCTGCGGCCCGGCCGAGATCGGCAGCATCGCTGCGCTCGCCTTCAACATTGATGTCATGCGCCTCCCTGCCATCCGGCGACAGGATCATGCCCGAAAAGCGGATCGTGCCGCCATCGATCGTGGCGTGGCCGGCAATCGGCGTGCGGCAGGAGCCGTCGAGCGCTGCCAGAAAACCGCGTTCGCAGGCAACGGCGTCCGATGTGTCGCGGTCGTTGATGGGCGCGAGGAGCGCCGCAATCCGGTCATCGCCAATGCGCTGCTCGATGCAGATCGCGCCCTGCGCCGGGGCCGGGATGAAGGTCTCTGCATCGAGGATCTCGGTCGCCTTTTGCTGCAGGCCAAGCCGGGTCAGACCGGCATAGGCGAGAAACGTACCGTCAACGGCGCCGTCGGCCAGCTTGTCAAGCCGGGTCTGCACCGACCCACGGAAGATCACCACCTCGATATCGGGACGCAGGCGGCGAATCAGCGCCTGGCGTCTCAGCGAGGCGGAGCCGACGACGGCGCCCTTCGGCAGATCGATAAGCCGCTCGGCGGTGCGGCCGATAAAGGCATCGCGCGGATCGGCGCGCGGCAGGAAGGTGGAAAGCGTCAGCCCCTCCGGCAGCGCCGTCGGCATGTCCTTCGAAGAGTGCACGGCGAAATCGAGCGCGCCGGAGGAAAGCTGGGCCTCGATCTCTTCGGTGAAAAGCCCCTTGCCGCCGATCGCGGCAAGCGCACGATCGGTAATCCGGTCGCCCTTGGTCGACAGCACCACGATCTCGAACATGTCTTCCGGCAGGCCATGGGCGGCCACCAGCCGGTCGCGGGTCTCATAAGCCTGCGCGAGCGCCAGCGGGCTGCCGCGCGTGCCGATCCTGTAAGGTTTCGTTTGCATCCTGCGTCCACCATTGTTACCGGGTGTCTCGTAAACCGGATTGCGCCCTGCCGCAAACAATCGCGATGAAAAAACAGACACTCTTTCTCGGCATCGAATCGAGTTGCGATGAAACCGCCGCCGCCATCGTGGCGATGGATGAGGCCGGGCATGGCGAAATCATAGCCGATCTGGTGTTCAGCCAGCTCGAGGAACACGCGGCCTTCGGCGGCGTGGTGCCGGAAATCGCCGCGCGCGCGCATGTCGAGGCAATGGACGGGCTGATTGCCGGCGCGCTTGGCGAAGCGGGGATCACGCTGGACGATCTCGATGGCGTTGCCGCGACCATCGGCCCCGGCTTGATCGGCGGGCTGATGACCGGCGCGATGAGCGGCAAGGCGATTGCCTATGCGGCGGAGAAACCGTTCTACGGCATCAACCATCTTGAAGGCCATGCGCTGACGGCGCGGCTGACGGATGGCGTTTCCTTTCCCTTCCTGATGCTGCTGGTATCCGGCGGCCATACCCAGATCGTGCTGGTGAAAGGCGTCGGCGATTACGAGCGCTGGGGCTCGACGATTGACGATGCACTCGGCGAGGCCTTCGACAAGACGGCGAAACTGCTGGGTCTCGGCTATCCCGGCGGCCCGGCGGTCGAGCAGGCGGCCAGAAATGGCGACCCGAAGCGCATTCCGCTGCCGCGACCGATGAAGGGCGAAGACCGGCTTGATTTTTCGTTCTCCGGCCTGAAGACAGCCGTGCGGCAGGCGGCACAGGCGCTGGCGCCTGTCAGCGACCAGGATGTTGCCGATATCTGCGCCGCCTTCCAGCTTGCGGTGACCGACACGCTGGAAGATCGTCTTCGCCGTGCATTGCTGCGGTTTCAGGCCGAAGGCTATCAGAAGGATGCGACACCCGCGCTGGTGGTTGCCGGCGGTGTTGCCGCCAATGGCGCGATCCGGGCAATGCTGACCGGTCTCTGCACGAAGGAAGGCTTTGCCTTCGTCGCGCCGCCCTTGCGGCTTTGCACCGACAATGCTGTGATGATTGCCTGGGCGGGGCTGGAACGCATCCGTCTGGGGTTTGATCCGGACGGGATGGATGTTTCCGTGCGCTCGCGCTGGCCGCTCGATGGCAATGCTGCGGCGCTGATCGGAAGCGGCAGGAGAGGGGCCAAGGCATGACCAGCAACACTGTCGTCATCGGTTCGGGTGCGTTCGGCACGGCGCTTGCTGCCGTGTTTGCCCATGAAGTCGAGGATGCTGTCACGCTGCTTGGCCGCAATGCCGGGCTGATCGGGGACTTGCAGAAGACCCGCCGTCACGAGGCGGTGCTGCCCGGCATAGATCTGCCCGCAGCGCTTGCTTTCACCATCGATCCGGCCGTTCTGAATGCTGCGGATACGGTGGTGCTTGCGGTGCCGGCGCAGGCGCAGCGCGCCGCAGCCCTTTATTACGCGCCGTATCTGAAGCCTGGTGCCACCATCGTTTCCGCAGCCAAGGGCATCGACCGCGCAAGCGGACGTCTGATCACCGAGGTGCTGGCGGAAACGCTGCCGGACCATGCCGCCGGCGCGCTGTCCGGTCCGGGCTTTGCCGTCGATCTGGCAGCCGGAAAGCCGATTGCGATGGTGCTCGCCTTTGCCGACGGTCAGCGCGCCCGCGAGACGGCGCAGATCCTGTCGGGCCGCACCTTCCGCATCTATGCCTCGGGCGATCCTGTCGGCGTGCAGATCGGCGGCGCACTGAAGAATGTGCTGGCGATTGCCTGCGGCATTGTCGAGGGCGCGGACCTCGGCGAATCCGCCCGTGCGGCGCTGATTTCGCGCGGTCTGGCTGAGATGTCGCGGCTGGCTGTCGCCATGGGCGGCGAACCGGAAACGGTGCGCGGCCTTTCGGGGCTCGGCGATCTGGTTCTGACCGGCACCTCGCGCCAGTCGCGCAATTTCCGCTATGGCGTGGCGCTGGCCGAGGTGAATTTCGAGAGCGTCAACGCAGCGCTTGTCGAGGGCGTCTACAGCGCCTCCGTCGCCAACGATCTCGCCGCGAGCCATGGCGTGGAGATGCCGATTTCAAGCGCCGTCGCCCGCGTGCTCGAGGGCAAGCTCGGCATTCCGCAGGCGCTCGAGGAACTGATGAGCCGGCCGATCACCACTGAATGAAGAGGACAGACAAATGCTCTACGCTGTTTTGTGCAAGGACAAGCCCGAACACCTCCATGTCCGCATGGAAACCCGCCCGCGCCATCTCGAATGGGTCGACGGGTTGAACGAAAAGGGCACGCTGAAGATCGCAGGCCCCTTTCTCGACGCCGACGACAAGCCCTGCGGCTCGATGCTGATCATCGCGGCGGAGAGCCAGGCGGCAGCCGAAGCGATCGCGGCTGAGGATCCCTATGCCGGGGCCGGGCTGTTCGAGACCGTCGAGGTCAAGCCCTACAAGTGGCTTTACAACAATCCGGAGGCGTGAGGCATGGCGTACTGGCTGTTCAAGTCCGAGCCGTTCAAGTTTTCCTGGCAGATGCTGAAGGACAAGGGCGAGACCGGGGAAGAATGGGACGGTGTGCGCAATTATCAGGCGCGCAACAACATGCGCGCCATGGAAATCGGCGACAAGGGCTTCTTCTACCACTCCAATGAGGGGCTCGAAGTCGTGGGCATCTGCGAAGTCTGCGCGCTTGCCCATCACGACAGCACCACCGATGATCCGCGCTGGGAATGCGTTGACATTCGCGCGGTGACCGAAATGCCGAAGCCCGTTTCGCTGAAGGACGTGAAGGCCAATCCCGCGCTTGCCGACATGTCGCTCGTCACCTCGATGCGGCTTTCGGTGCAGCCGGTGAAGGAAGACGAGTGGCTGGAAGTCTGCCGTATGGGCGGTCTCGACAATCCGCCGATGTGAGCGCGCGCTGGCTGCAAAATGCTGCAGCCTTCCGCCCAAATGCCGTGCACGGCGTCAAACGCGAGCGCGATTGGCTTCGTCAGCCCGTCCGTTCATCCGGCATCTTGCGATAGCGCGAGAGCGATTGCTCCCTCGCAGCGTTCGGTGCGATTCCTTTAGCGGCGCCGGCGCCTTCCCCGATGGTCTAATGTCCTTCCATGGCACTTGACGCCTTGGCCGCAGCCCATCACTCTCACCCTGGCTGGCGGCGCGGGAGGAAACGGACGCCGGACAGCGTCATACGGCGGTCTTACGCCGGCCGGCAGGTGCAGGAACCTTCCGACAGGGGCTGATTTCGCCGTCTAGTCAATTCGGCCGAGAGGCGTTTTCGCGCCGGCCGTAGAGGGAAGGAAAGCGAAATGACGATACTGCTTGCCGTAATTGTCTGCGGCCTTCTGTCAATCGTATATGCGCTATGGGCCATTCGCTCGGTCATGGTTGCCGATCAGGGCACGCCGCGCATGCAGGAAATTGCGGGCTTCATCCGCGAGGGCGCGCAGGCCTATCTGACGCGCCAATATACCACGATCGCGATCGTCGGGGCGGTCGTGTTCATCCTGGCCTGGCTGCTGCTGTCGCTTAACGCGGCGATCGGCTTTCTCATCGGCGCCGTGCTTTCGGGCGTTGCGGGCTTCATCGGCATGCATGTCTCGGTCCGCGCCAATGTGCGCACTGCCCAGGCTGCTTCCTACAGCCTGCCCGCAGGGCTCGATATCGCTTTCAAGTCTGGCGCGATCACCGGCATGCTGGTGGCCGGCCTCGCCCTGCTCGGCGTCTCGGTCTATTATTATTATCTCACCGTGATCATGGGCTATGCGCCGAACGATCGCGAGGTCATCGATGCGCTCGTGGCGCTCGGTTTCGGCGCGTCGCTGATTTCGGTGTTTGCGCGTCTCGGCGGCGGCATCTTCACCAAGGGCGCCGATGTCGGGGGCGACCTTGTCGGCAAGGTCGAGGCAGGCATTCCGGAAGACGATCCGCGCAACCCCGCAACGATCGCGGACAATGTTGGCGACAATGTCGGCGATTGCGCGGGCATGGCGGCTGATCTGTTCGAGACTTATGCGGTTTCCGTGGTCGCGACCATGGTCCTCGCCGCGATCTTCTTCGGCGGTGCCGCCTTGCTGCCCGACATCATGCTGCTGCCGCTTGCGATCTGCGGCGTCTGCATCCTGACGTCGATCGTCGGCACCTTCTTCGTCAAGCTCGGCACCAATGGTTCAATCATGGGCGCGCTCTATCGCGGGCTGATCGTCACCGGCGTCCTGTCCATCGTCGGCATCGCGCTCGCGATCTGGATGACCATCGGCTTCGGTTCGATCGGCGAGGTGGCGGGGCGCAACATAACCGGCATCGCGCTCTTCATCTGCGGCATTGTCGGGCTGGTCGTCACCGCGCTGATCGTGGTGATCACCGAATATTATACCGGCACCGGCAAGCGCCCGGTGGTGTCGATCGCCCAGGCTTCGGTCTCGGGTCATGGCACCAATGTCATTCAGGGCCTTGCCGTCTCGCTTGAGGCAACGGCGCTGCCGGCGCTCGTCATCTGCGGGGGCATCATCGTCACCTATCAGCTGGCGGGCCTGTTCGGCACCGGCATTGCAGTCACCGCGATGATCGGCATTGCTGGCATGATCGTGGCGCTCGACGCTTTCGGGCCGGTCACGGACAATGCCGGCGGGATTGCGGAAATGGCGGGGCTTCCGCCTGAAGTGCGCAAGTCCACGGATGCGCTCGATGCAGTCGGCAATACCACCAAGGCGGTCACAAAGGGCTATGCGATCGGTTCGGCCGGGCTCGGCGCGCTGGTGCTGTTTGCGGCCTATTCCAACGATCTCGCTTATTTCGCGGCGCATGGCGACCAGTATCCGTTCTATGCGAATATGGGTGATATCTCGTTTTCGCTCTCGAACCCCTATGTGGTTGCGGGACTGATCTTCGGCGGGCTGATCCCCTACCTCTTCGGCGGGATCGCGATGACGGCGGTCGGCCGGGCGGCGAGTGCTGTCGTATCGGAAGTGCGCCAGCAGTTCCGCGACAAGCCGGGCATCATGACAGGAACCGAAAAGCCGGACTATGGCCGCGCCGTGGACATGCTGACGCGGGCCGCGATCCGCGAGATGATCGTCCCGTCGCTGCTGCCGGTGCTGGCGCCGCTTGTGGTGTTCTTCGGCGTCTGGCTGATTTCGGGTTCCAAGGCTTCGGCCTTCGCAGCGCTTGGCGCCTCGCTCCTTGGCGTGATCGTCAACGGCCTGTTCGTCGCCATCTCTATGACGTCCGGCGGCGGTGCGTGGGACAATGCCAAGAAGAGCTTCGAGGACGGCTTCGTCGATGCCGATGGCGTGACCCATGCCAAGGGTTCTGAGGCGCACAAGGCATCCGTCACGGGCGATACGGTGGGCGATCCCTACAAGGATACGGCCGGCCCAGCCGTCAATCCGGCGATCAAGATCACCAACATCGTGGCGCTCCTGTTGTTGGCCGTCCTGGCGTGAGCTATCCTTCCCCCGGGCCCTGTCCGGGGGAATGTTTCTGGACGGACCGGCCCGGCAGAAAGGGAGTGAAATTGCATGAAAAGACTTTTGGCGGCCGGTCTCGGCCTTGGCCTTCTTGCAGGTTGCCAGTCGACGCAGGAATCACAGGAATATGCCATGGTTCAGACCGCGCTGAGCGGCAGCAAGGCCATGCAGAGGGAAGTTTCGAAAGAGTGCGTGAAGGACATGGGCGGGCTCAGCGCGGAAGATCTGCGCATGACGGCGGTCTTTCTCGATACGACAAGGTCCAAGGCGGTGCCGCTGCTGTGCTCGCGCATCGTGGCAAGCATGGCCAATGGCGATCTGAGCTATCAGGATTACAAGGATGTGCAGCGCGGAAAGCTCTCGCCGAAGGTCATCCGGGTGATGCAGGGGACGAACTGAGCGTCTGCTGAAAATCACCGGTCATATGAAATGGCAGGCCCGAGGGCCTGCCATTTGCGTTTTCGAATTAGGGCCCGACAACGCCGGCATTGTTGCCTGCGCCAAAGAAGTCGCGCGCGGCACTGCCGCCGGTACCCTGCAGGATCTGCTGGATAAAGGTGATTTCCTTGCCGCCGGTCGGCGTCGTTTCGGTGGCCATGTCGATGAGATTGCCGTCCTGAAGCGTGTAGCGGCCGATTCGCTGGACGCGGCCGTTGCCGTCGAAATAGATCGCAAGGATCTCCTGATCGACGAGGCGCGGCTTCTGGAACGCGAAGCGCTTTTCCTTCTTCTGCGAAATATAGAAGAAGACTTCATTGTCAAAGGTTGCGGTGGTCGAGGGTTCGCCAAGCGTCAGCAGCACCTGCTCGCGGCTGGAGCCCACCTTGACGAGCTGAAGCAGCTGGTCGTCGATGACGTAACCCTGGTAATAGACGCTCCGCGTGCCGACAACGTCGCTTGCCGAGCAGCCTGCAATCAGAAGCGTTGCGGCGACAAGCGCACCGGCGGCTGCCGGGCGAACCGGACCAAAATCAATTTTCACACCGTGCGTCTTCAACATACACTCCCTGGCAAGTCTGATGCCGGTCGGCGAAACCGCCGGCGGTTTGTCTCATGTGCCAACGCCAAAGCTTGTTGCTGGCGACGATTCCCGGTTGCGGGCAGGGCCCGCGCAAACTACCATTATGCATGGTTGGTTCAAGGGACCGGGACCGTCTTTGGCCGGCTCGTCATCAAGCTTCGCGTTTTCCAGGGTAACTGGATAAACCAGCTTGTGTCCGGATGCAATTGCGACGGCCGGCCTGATGGAATTGAAGTAGAAAGAGTGGGATTGCCTTGGGACTTTTCAGCAGGAGACGCGGCAACCGTCAGGTGGTTCAGCGCCAGTACGGCGTGATCACCACGACGGCGCGCCAGCCTTGTTTTTATACCGATTACAATGTTCCAGACACCGTGATGGGCCGTTTCGAGATGCTCTCGGCGGTAATGATCCTGTTTCTGTCGCGCACGTCCAGATCCTCCGAGATCGGCAAGCAGCTTTCGCAGGACGTGGTCGATGCCTTCTTTCTCGATATCGACTATTCGATCCGCGAGCTGGGCGTGGGTGACAATTCCGTGCCGAAACGGATGAAAAAGCTCGCCGGCATGTTCTACGGCCGGCTGGAGCGTTATGTGCGCTGTCTGCAGGACCGCGACCTTTCCCAATTGGCGATCGCGCTTGCCCATAATATCGAAGGGGCCGATGCCGATCATCAGCCGATGGCCGAACTCGCGCGGTGGATGCTTGCAAATTTCGATCACCTTGCCCGCATGGACGAAGTGATGGTGGAAACCGGCATGGTGAGCTTTCTTGTGCCGGAAAGTGCGGAGGTTGTCCGTGGCTGAGACATTTGAAAAGAGCCTGCCGTTCTCCCGGCCATTTCCGGTCGCGCGCGCTTCTGCCGTTGCCTTCGACATGAAGCTTGAGACCGATGAGCGTGAACGCGCTGCAACGGCTGATTTTCTCGATGTGCGGACGGTGGACGCGCTTTCGGCAGAGCTCAGGATTTCGCCCTGGCGCCGGGATGGCGTGCGCGTGCGCGGCACGGTGCGCGCAGAGATCACCCAGTCCTGCGTGGTCACGCTGGAGCCGATCGAGGCCGTGATCGAGGAGGACGTCGATGCGACCTTCCTTCCCGAGACCTCCCGTCATTTCCAGCGCAAGGTCAATGAAGAGGGCGAACTGATCGTTGATCCGGACGGCCCCGACGAGCCGGAGCCTTTCTCCGGCAGCGAGATCGATATCGCGGCGCTGGTTGTCGAGGCGATCGGCCTTGCCATCGATCCCTATCCACGCAAGGAAGGCGCCGCAGTGCCGGAGGAATTTGCCGTGCCTGAAGATGATGCCGATGAGGAGGCGCCGCCCTCTCCCTTCGCTGCGCTCAAGAACTGGAAGGGCGACGCGGACTAGCGGGCCTGAGGGGCAACACCCCGAATTCGAGGTTTTTCAACCGGACTAGTTGTGTCAGGAAACAAAAAGGGTATTTTGGCGCGGCTCCGCCGATGCGTGTAAACAGGGACCTCAAACGTTTGATTAGAATATCCATTGATGTCATGGGGGGAGATGTCGGACCGGAGGTCGCGATCGGAGGCGCGGCCCA
Source organism: Martelella limonii (assembly GCF_013344475.1). Classification (GTDB taxonomy): domain Bacteria; phylum Pseudomonadota; class Alphaproteobacteria; order Rhizobiales; family Rhizobiaceae; genus Martelella; species Martelella limonii. Next base: position 137,364 of record NZ_JABUOU010000002.1, read on the forward strand.
GGCGCTGACGCGCCATCCCGATATCAGCTTTCTGCTGTACGGCAGGAAGGAGGCGATCGAACCGCTTCTCGCCAATTATCCGAAACTTGCGGGCCATGCCGAGGTCATTGACTGCGAAGTCGCCGTCGAGATGGACGAAAAGCCGAGCCAGGCGCTCCGGCGCGGCCGCAACGTGTCGAGCATGTGGAAGGCGATCGAGGCGGTCAAGGACAACAAGTCCGATGCCGCCGTTTCCGCCGGCAACACCGGCGCGCTGATGGCAATGGCCATGTTCTGCCTGAAAACCATGCCTGCGATCGACCGGCCTGCAATTGCCGGCATCTGGCCGACCGTGAAGGGCGAGAGCATCGTGCTCGACATCGGCGCGACGATTGGCGCGGATGCCAAGCAACTGCTCGATTTCGCGCTGATGGGCGGCGCGATGGCGCGCGCGCTGTTCGAGATCAAGAAGCCGACCGTGGGGCTGATCAATGTCGGCGTCGAAGAGGTCAAGGGCGTCGAGCAGGTCAAGGAAGCGGGCAAGCTTCTGCGTGAAGCCGACATCGACAATCTCGAATATGCCGGTTTCGTCGAGGGCGACGACCTTGGGCGCGGGACGGTGGATGTCTTTGTGGTCGAAGGCTTTACCGGCAACATCGCGCTGAAGACGGCCGAGGGAACGGCGCGCCAGATCGCGGAATATCTGCGTGCCGCAATGTCGCGCACATGGATGTCGAGGCTCGGATACCTGCTCGCACGCGGCGCGTTCCGGATGCTGCGCGAGAAGCTCGACCCGCGCAAGGTCAATGGCGGCGTGTTTCTGGGTCTCAACGGCATTGTCATCAAGAGCCATGGCGGCACGGACGCGGAGGGCTATGCGTCCGCGATCGAAGTTGCCTATGACATGGTTCACAATGGCCTGCAGGCCAAGATCCAGCATGATCTGAATGAATACCATGCCCGTAATGCATCGCCGATGGGGCCGGATGCGGCCCGAGCCGGCGAAACAGGATAACGCAGCCTTCGGCTGCCAATAAGGATAAAACAAAGATGAACCGTTCTGTCGTTTGCGGTTTCGGTGCAGCCCTGCCCAAACGTGTCGTCACCAACGAAGAGCTTCAGCAGCTCGTTGACACGTCTGATGCCTGGATCCAGCAGCGTACCGGGATTCGCCAGCGCTATATCGCAGGCGAGGGTGAAACGACGGCCTCGCTTGGCGAGGCGGCAGCGCGCGCAGCGCTCGCGAATGCAGGCCTCACGCCCGATGACATCGACGCCATCGTGGTCGCGACCTCGACGCCCGACAACACGTTTCCGGCAACCGCAGTCAACATCCAGCATCGCCTGGGCATGAGCCATGGCTTTGCCTTCGACATGCAGGCGGTCTGTTCTGGCTTCGTCTATGCGGTCACCACCGCCGACAACTTCATCCGCGCGGGCCGTGCAAGGCGGGTGCTGGTGATCGGCGCGGAGACCTTCTCGCGCATTCTTGACTGGACGGATCGCACCACCTGCGTGCTGTTCGGCGATGGCGCCGGCGCCATCATTCTGGAGGCGGTAGACGAGGCGGAAGCCGGCGACCGCGGCATCATCGCCTCCAGCCTTCGCTCCGATGGCGCGCACCGCGAGAAGCTCTATGTTGATGGCGGCGTTTCATCTTCCGGCCAGATCGGTCATCTTCGCATGGAAGGCCGGGAGGTCTTCAAGCATGCCGTGGGCATGATCACCGATGTGATCGTCGCTGCCTTCGACGAAGCGGGGATTACGGCTGAAGAGCTTGACTGGCTGGTGCCGCACCAGGCCAACCGCCGCATTATCGAGGGCTCTGCCAAGAAGCTCGGCATTCCGATGGAGAAGGTGGTGGTCACCGTCGACCAGCATGCCAATACCTCGGCCGCGTCCATTCCGCTGGCGCTCGCTGCCGCTGCTGGCGACGGGCGGATCAAGCGCGGCGATACCGTGATGCTCGAGGCCATGGGTGGGGGCTTTACCTGGGGCGCCGTTCTGTTGCGCTGGTAGCGCCTTTCACCAATCATTCTGTCCCATCAGGCGCTTGACCACCATGCCGGTCGGCAATAGTGTCTATGGGACGGGGAACCAATTGAAAATCGGGATGCGGTAATGCCTGGCAAAACTGTGACGCGTGCGGACCTGGCCGAGTCGGTATTCCGCAAGGTGGGTCTTTCACGAACGGAATCGGCCGAACTGGTGGAGACCGTAATCGACGAGATTTGCGATGCCATCGTGCGTGGCGAAACGGTGAAGCTTTCCTCATTCGCGACGTTTCAGGTGCGCGACAAGAACGAGCGCATCGGGCGAAACCCCAAGACCGGCGAGGAAGTGCCGATCTCGCCCCGCCGGGTGATGACCTTCAAGGCGTCCAACGTCCTGAAGCAGAAGATTCTCAAGGCGCATCTGATGCGCCGCAACAAGGCCGAAAAGGCCGCCGCCAAATCCGCCGGCTGAGCGAACACCGCATTCATCTGATTGTGTCTTGTCATCGCGACCCGTTCGCGGTGAAATGATTGCGATTCGATATCGCGTGCGGTCGGCATTGCCTGCCTGCCGTCAATGCATGAAAGCCGGGAGCGTTTGATGAGCATGGACAAGAGTCCCGAGGCGTTTCGCACCATTTCCGAGGTTGCCGAAGAGCTGGAACTGCCGCAGCACGTCTTGAGGTTCTGGGAAACGCGTTTCACGCAGGTGAAGCCGATGAAGCGTGGCGGCGGACGCCGCTATTACCGGCCGGAAGATGTGGAGTTGCTGAAGGGCATTCGTCATCTGCTCTACGATCACGGCTACACCATCAAGGGCGTGCAGAAGCTGCTGAAGAGCAACGGCAACCGCTTCGTCACGGCTGTCGGCAACGGCGATGCCGAGCTGATCGAAGCGCTCGCACCGCAGATCGAGGCCCGCCAGCAGGAAGACCAGCCCTCCATCTTCGACGACGATCAGGTCGTCGGACGGCCGAAGAAGGCAAGCGGCAAGGGTTTCTTCCGTCGCGCCAAGGATGATGAGGCCGATGTTTCTCCAGCCTTCGGTCTTGCCCGCTCGGACGATGCCATGCTGAAGGAGGTCCTCTCCGACCTCCTGGAATGCAAGCGTCTTCTCGATCAGGTGCGCTGACGTCCTTTCCGCGCCAGATCCCGCAAAAGCGCTATGATTCGCGTTTCCGCGTAAACGCATGTTGCCAAATGCCGCAACATCTGTTTCCACTTCCGGTAGCAGGATGTTGGAGTGCCGTTCATGGCTCATGGCTCGGGCAAGCAGGATCTCGAAACCGCATCGCTTGACGCGGTGCTGGCTGATCTCGAAACCGATGCCGGCAGCGGCCTGTCGGATGGCGAGGCGGAAACGAGGCTCGGTCGATACGGCCCGAACGCCCTGCCGGAAGAAAAATCCAGCATATTCCGCAAGATCGCCCAGCACTTCATCGGCCCGATCGCCTTCATGATCGAGGCGGCCGCGCTGGTTTCGCTCGTTCTTGGCGACTGGGGCGATTTCTTCATCATTTTCGGCCTGCTTCTCTTCAATGCCGGCCTCGAATTCTATCAGGACAGCAAGGCCACAAGCGCGCTTGAAGCGCTCAAGAATTCGCTTGCCCCGCAGGCAAGCGTGGTGCGCGGCGGCACGGTGAAGACGATCGACACCGCACGGCTCGTGCCCGGGGACATTGTCCGCCTGCAGATTGGCGCAATCGTGCCCGCGGATCTCCGGCTTGTCGATGGCAACTATGCCTCGATCGATCAGGCGGCGCTGACCGGCGAATCCCTGCCGGTCACGAAGAAGCCCGGCGATCTTGCCTATTCCGGCAGCGTCGTCAAACAGGGCGAGATGACCGGCGTGGTGATTGCGACGGGGGCCGAGACCTTCTTCGGAAGGACCGCAAGGCTGGTGGCGGGGGCGGGCTCCGTCAGCGAGGCCCAGAAGGCGATGTTCCACATCGGCAATTTCCTGATCGTGCTTGCCGTCGTGCTGGCGATGATCATGGTCGCCGTCCAGGTCTATGTCGATATCGTCAAATCCGACAATTGGGGGCTTGCCGATGCGCTGGCGATCCTCCAGTTCGTGCTGGTGCTGCTGGTCGCCTCTATCCCCGTTGCCATGCCGGCGGTGTTTTCCATCACCATGGCGCTCGGCGCGCTGGCGCTTTCCAGGCAGAAGGCGATCGTCTCGCGCCTGTCCTCGATCGATGAAATGGCGGGCGCCGATATCCTGTGTTCCGACAAGACCGGCACGCTGACCAAGAACATCCTGACGCTGTCCGAGCCGATCCCGCTTGATGGGTCAGATCCTGCGGCGGTGGTGCTGCTTGCGGCGCTTGCTTCGCACGCCGAAGGCGGTGATGCGATCGATGGCGCGGTGCTCGGTGCGGTCGGCGACAAGGCCGCCCTTTCCCTCTACACGGTCTCGAAGTTCACGCCGTTTGATCCGGTGTCCAAACGTACCGAGGTTGACGTGACCGGACCTGACGGCAATGTCTTTTCAATCTCCAAGGGCGCACCGCATGCGATTGCCACGCTCTGCAAGGGAGAGGGCGCAGCCACGCTCGACGGCCATGTCGCGGCACTCGGGGCAAAGGGATACCGGGCGCTGGCCGTTGCGCGGTCCGATGATGGCGGCGCGAGCTGGCGTCTTGCGGGCATCCTGCCGATGTATGATCCGCCGCGTGACGATTCAAAGGCGACGATCGACGCCGTGCGCGCCAAGGGCGTGACGGTGAAGATGATCACCGGCGACGATACCGCGATCGCGCGCGAAACCGCGCGTCAGCTGGGTCTTGGCACCAATATCCTGGCCGCAGCCGACATCTTTCCCAAGGACATGGACCCCGACAATGTGCCCGGTCCGATCGCCAACCGGATACTCTCCGCCGACGGCTTTGCCCGCGTCTTTCCGGAGCACAAATACGCGATCGTCAAGACCTTCCAGAAGAACGGACATCTGGTCGCCATGACCGGAGATGGCGTCAACGACGCCCCCGCCCTCAAGCAGGCCGATTGCGGTATCGCGGTTTCGGGCGCGACCGACGCGGCCCGCGGTGCGGCGGCCCTGATCCTGACAGCACCCGGCCTTTCCGTGATCGAAAATGCCATCGACGAGGCGCGGCGGATTTTCGGTCGGATCACCAGCTACACCGTCTATCGCGTGGCGCTGACGATGACGATCATGTTCCTGGTGGTGCTGTCGACCATATTCCTGGGGTTTCAGCCGCTCACGCCGGTCATGATCGTGCTGATGTCGCTGCTTGACGATATCCCGATCATGACGGTTGCCTACGACAACACCACCGTCTCCGATCAGCCGATCAGGTGGCGGATGCCGCATCTGTTGACGGTATCAGCTGTGCTCGGCTTTGCGTCGATCGTACAGTCCTTCGGCCTGCTTCTGATGGGGATGGAGGTGATGTCCGAGCCGGCGCGCTGGCCGGGGCTCGGCCTTGTCGACGAGGGACACCTGCAATCGATGATGTTCCTGGCCCTGGTCGCCGGTGGCCATCTCCTGCTCCTGGTGGCGCGCACGGAAAACTGGTTCATCAGGCGACCATATCCCGCGCCGCCGTTGTTGATCGCGATGGTTGCCACCCAGCTCGTTGCGGTCATCATGTGTGGATTCGGCATACTGGTGCCGAAGATACCGTGGCTGCTGATCGGCCTTGTCTGGCTCTACCTCATCGCCTGGCTGTTCGTGCTTGGCGTGGTGCGCATTGCCATCGACAATATGCTCGAGAACCGCAGTGCCCGGCGCGCCATGTCGATCGATGTCGTCAATGCGCGGCTCAATCGATAGCTGACGCCGCAGCCGATTGGCCGGCTCGCGCGTTAACCGTGACGACATCAAAAAAATGGGAGCAATGTCATGGATTTCCGCAAGACGCTGATCGTAGAGCCGGGCAGCTCGGTTTCCCTCGCCGATATCGATCCGGCTGCCGATGGCGGCATCGACGGCAAGGATGAGGGCAGGGAACTGCTCGCCGGCATTCTGGACGAGATCAGCCCGCTGCAGGAAAAACTCTATGCGGAGGGCAAGCATGCACTTCTGATCGTGCTGCAGGGCATCGATGCAGCCGGAAAGGACGGTGTGTGCTGGCATGTGATCCGGGCGATGAACCCGCATGGCACAACCGTTGCAAGTTTCAAGCAGCCGACGGATGTTGAGACGGCACATGACTTTCTCTGGCGCGTCCACCAGCGCGTGCCTGCCAAGGGGCAGGTCGCCGTCTTCAACCGCTCCCATTACGAGGATGTGCTGATCGCGCGCGTCCATAATCTGGTGCCGAAGGCGGAGTGGTCGCGGCGCTACAACCAGATCAACAATTTCGAAGAATATCTGACCGAAAATGGCGTGAGCATCGTCAAGTTCTTCCTCTACATTTCCAAGGAGGAACAGCTTGAACGGTTCGAGAAGCGGCTGGAGGACAAGGACCGGCAGTGGAAGATTTCACCTGCCGACTACGCCGAGCGGGAGCGCTGGGATGACTATATCGAAGCCTATGAGGCGATGCTCTCGAAATGCTCCACGCAGCATGCGCCATGGTATGTGATCCCCGCCAACCGCAAGTGGTTCCGCAATCTCGCGGCAGCGGACATCATCCATCGCACCATGGTGGACATGAACATAGAAAGCCCGAAGCCGACCGTGGATATCGATGAGATCTATCGGCGCTACCACCATGCGGTACGGTCGTCGTGAAGCCGAAAATCGCGTCGCTGGGGCCTCAGGAGCTCTCCAGCGACGCCTGTTGAAGCGGCATTGATGGCCTTTTGCATTTAAGAAAAAAGTATATTAACTGTATTTCATTTATAGTCTCATTATAAAGGCAAATATAAATATCGTAGTCTTATAATTGTTACTTGACTCAAATTGGATTTTATTTGTTACTGGTAGTCTATTGAAGACATCCAGGAGGTCTGGAATGCGTGTTTTCAAGTGCAGCCATTGCGCTCATCATCTCCGTTACGGCCGCCGAACCTGTTCGGTCTGCTATCGACGCACGCCGATGGTCAACACCAACAAATTCTGGCTGGCCATGGCCGCTGTCGGCGCATCGCTTCTGTGGGCGGTGGTCCTTTATATGGATGAGGCGTTTGCTCAGAAGCTCGAGGTCATTCGTCCTGAATTGCGTTCGATCCAGGCCATGCTGGTTTGAGTGCGGTCCTGTTTTTCTGACGAAAGCCGGTTTTGCCTCTTGCGCGCGGTTTCGTGAAAGTCTAAAGGGGACGGGCCGTTTAGACGGTTGGTCGGGGTGTAGCGCAGCCCGGTAGCGCACTTGACTGGGGGTCAAGGGGTCGTGGGTTCGAATCCCGCCACCCCGACCATTTATCCAAAAATCCTTGGAATCAATCCTCTCCAAAGTTCCCCCGCTTTGGATGCGACATTGCGTCATTGGCAATCATAGCGCGAACTTGCTACATGGGTTGCTCAAGCACTGGATTGACGGGGGCTCCGCGGAATGAGCGAAGAAATCAAGGGTAGCTGCTGTTCGATGTCACGCAATGGCGGCATGCCGTCAGGCGAGGCGGTTGCAATCGCCGGCGCCGGACAGGGCGCGCGCTCGCATGATATCGCCATTCCCGGCGGACGAAGCCATGTCGGCATCGACAATCCCGCAATTCCGAAGGACGGCGAGGGCCCCGCCCGTTTCGTCAAGCTCAGCCCGTTTTCCCTTGAAGCGCAGACAGTCACGATCAGGCGATTCGCCGAATTCGTCGACGCGACCGGCTATGTCAGCGAGGCGGAGCGCTTCGGCTGGTCCGCCGTGTTTGCGGGTCTTGCGCCCAAGGATGCGGTCGTCATGGGCAGCGCGCCCGCCACGCCCTGGTGGCTGCGGATCGACGGCGCTTATTGGCGCAAGCCGGAAGGCCCGGGCAGTTCGATCGAGGACCGCCTCGACCACCCCGTCACCCAGGTGTCGCTTGCCGATGCCATGGCCTTCGCCGAATGGGTGGGAGGCAGGCTTCCAAGCGAAGCGGAATGGGAGCGGGCGGCCCATGGCGGCGTGGTCGGCCGCAAGTTCGTCTGGGGCGAGGAAGAGCCGACGGACACGAAGATCTTCTGCAATATCTGGCAGGGCCGTTTTCCCGACAACAATACCTGCGTCGATGGCTATATGGGCACTGCGCCGGCGCAATCCTTCGAACCCAATGAGGGCGGCTTCTACAACATGGCCGGCAATGTCTGGGAGTGGACCTCGGACCCTTACCGGATCCGCTCGCTCTCCCGCCACGCCAAGCAGCGCAATGCCGCCGCCATCGAGGCCAATGAGCGGCTTCTGAAGGGCGGTTCCTTCCTCTGCCACTACAGCTATTGCTACCGCTACCGGATCGCCGCGCGGATGGCGCTGTCGCCGGACAGCGCGGCAAGCAATGTCGGTTTTCGTGTAGCCTACGACGGCTGATCCCGTTCTAGCCGAGTTCGCTCTCCGGGCGGTGCGGCATGCGTTCGGGGTGGATGCCGGCCTGTTTCAGCGTGCGCTCCAGCAATTGCTCGTAGATCGGCTGGCCGCCGAGCCACCGTGCCGCAATATTGGCGGTAACGCAGGTCGCGATCAGCGGAAGCGTCATGGTGTAGGCGCCGGTGAGTTCCAGCGTCAGGGCAACACCGACGACAGGCGCACGGACCGAGGCTGAAAACAGGCCGCCCATGGCGGCGATGCCGAAGGCAAGCGGTATCGCCGTATCCTGGGGCAGGAAACCGTCGAGTACCGAGCCGAAGGCGAGGCCGACGGCGATGGCAAGCGCCAGCATCGGCGCGAAGATGCCGCCGGGCGTGCCGGCCGAATAGCTTACCACCATGGTGATGAACCGGAGAACCGCCAGCAGCAGCAGGGCGCTCAGCACGACATGCTCGCGCGCAAGCGCCACAATCACGTTTTCCCCGCCGGTGACGGCGCGCGGAAACAGGATGAAGAGCGCGCCGATGCCGAGCCCGATCACTGCCGGAGCCAGATAGGGCGCGCGCTTGCCGAGCGCGATGGTGAAGCCCGACACATGCATGAGGCTGGCGTTCAGCGCGACGCCGATGACGCCGAGAACCGCGCCGAGCACGACGAAGGCCGGCAGCAGGAGGAGCGCGGGCGTCGCCACCGCCATCGCGAAATCGGGCGCCTTGCCGCCGATCACTTCCGTCATCACCGTCGAACAGAAAGCGGCGATGATCACGCCCATATAGCTGCGGAAATTATAGGGAAACTGGTTATGGGTTTCCTCGATGATGAAGAGGACTGCGGCGAGCGGCGCATTGAAGGCGCAGGCAAGGCCGGCGGCAGCGCCCGCACCCAGCAGACCGCGCCGCTCGGTATCGGACACCTTGATATAGTCGCTGGTTGCGGCTGCAATCGACGCGCCGATGTGGATCGTCGGCCCCTCTCGGCCGAGCACCAGCCCGGATGACAGGGCGCCGATGCCGGTGAAGAACTTGACGGGCAGAACGCGGCGCCAGTGCACGGTGCGCAGATTGCTCATGGCGCCTTCGATTTCCTGCACGCCGCTTCCCGCAGCCTCCGGTGCATAGCGCCTGACGATCGCGACCATCGCCACCGTGACGATCATGGTGACGAGAGCGGCGGCGGCGACAAGAAGCGGGCCATCGATATGGCGTCCGAGCGCGCTCGGCCACAACGAAAGCCGGTCGATCACGAGGTGGAAAACCGAGCCGATCGTGCCTGTCACCAGGCCGACAATGGCGGCCATGGTAATGTAGCGCGTCTCTCCCCGGCGGTCGCGGCCTTCGAGGTCTTCATTGTCTGGTCTGGTCATAGAGCACCGGCTGGAACTGCAGGTAAAAATTGCGGGGGCTTGCCGATCGAAATCATCTTCCGTGCGTCCTGCCCTTTTCACCCTGCAGTATGCAGACCCCGATTTTCTTGTCCAGAGCGTGTTGCCTGCTTGCCGTACGCTCGCCCGGTATATCAGTTTAATGTTGATTGGACTTGGCTTTCAGGCAAAAGTCCTGCCAGCAGCGCAGGCGCGCGTGATATTAAAAAGGGGAAATGGATGGACCGCGAACACGATCCGAGCCAGCTTGAAATGGTTGTGCTGATGACGCCGGACATGGCGAACTTCTCGGGAAAGGTGCATGGCGGCGCGCTCCTGAACCTGCTCGACAGGGTCGCCTATTCCTGCGCCTCGCGCTATTCCCAGGATTATGCGGTCACGCTGTCGGTCGATCAGGTCACGTTCGTCGAGCCGATCAATGTGGGCGAACTGCTGACGATGCGGGCCTCGGTCAATTATACCGGCCGCACCTCGATGGAAATCGGCATTCGCGTGGAAGCGGAGGATGTGCGCAGCGGCCATCGCCGCCACACGAATTCCTGTTATTTCACCATGGTGGCCGTCGACAAGGACGGAAAACCGACGCCGGTTCCGAAGCTCGTGCTCGACACGCCGGATAAAAAGCGCCGCCACACCGAGGCGCAGATGCGCCACGATCTTCGCCGCGAATACCGCAGCCGCTTCAACGCGCTGACGGCTGAGTGAAGGGCAGGCCCCCAGGTCGCGGGTCTCGATCAGGCAAGACCCCGCAGCGGATCATCGCTGCGGGGCGCATCGATCAGTAATAGGGCGAAACGCACTGCTGCCGGGGGCCGTTATAAGGCTGGTAGGTGTTGTCCGAGACGCGGTACGATGCGTAATGATCCTGGCACCACTGATAGTGCTTCGGGTTGATCGTCGGCGTTGTGGCCGTGGCGTTGTTGTAATCGTCGCTTGTGGCTGCCGCTGCGACGCCACCGCCGATCAGCGCGCCGGCCGCAAACGGCACCCATGCGCCGCCATTCCAGCCCCAGCCCGGGCCATAGGGACCATAGGGCGGTCCGTACCAGTAGGGGCCGAGTGCGGGTGCGGGGTAATAGGGCCCGCCATGCCAGTAAGGCCCGCCATGGGCATAGGGCGGGACGCCCCCGTGCCAATAGGGCGGTGGGCCACCATGCCAATGCGGCGGCGGACCGCCGTGCCAATAAGGCGGGGGACCGTTTCGCGGATCGCCGGGCGCGACGACCGGACCGGGACCACGCGGCGGGCCATTGTGCCAGTTGGGCGGCGGGCCGTTGAAATGCGGTGCGCCACCGCCGTGAAAGCCGCCTCCGTTGAAGCCTCCACCGTTGAAGCCTCCATGGAAGCCGCCGCCATTGAAGCCGCCGCCGTGGAATCCGCCCATGCCGCCGCCATGGAAACCGCCGCCACCAAAGGAGTGCGCGTTTGCTGCCACCGGCGATATCGCAAGAACGGTGGCGGCCACGATTGTCACGAGGGATTTTCTTGCAAGTCCGAACATCTCATTCCTTCTGCATTCGAACAAATCGCCGGTTGGGGCGTGTCAATTCTAAACCTGAGGTAGCATGTTCTGGCTGAACGGAAGCTGAACGGCATCCGCCCTGATCGCCTCAGCCCTCTTCGAGACCGATAAGCACATTGGCAACGTTGTGGCCGATCTCGGGCACGCCGTAGCCGCCCTCCATCACGGTCACGGTCGGCAGGCCCGCTGCAGCGAGATCCTGCCCCATGCTCCTGAAATCGGGCGTCGTCAGCCGGAAAAACGAGATCGGATCGCGCTCGAACGTATCGACGCCGAGCGAGACGATCAACGCGTCAGCACCGAAACCGGAGATGCGGGCGAGCGCGTTCTTCAGCGCCTCGCGATAGCGGCTCCACGGCGTGTTGCGGGGGAGGGGGAAATTGGCGTTGAAGCCTTCGCCGCGACCCTTGCCGATCTCATCCGCATGGCCCCAGAAATAGGGAAAGGCGTCGTCTGGATCGCCGTGGATCGAGGCGAAGAAGATGTCATCGCGCTCATAGGTGATGTCCTGTGTGCCGTTGCCATGGTGAAAATCGACATCGAGGATCGCAACTTTATTCGCGCCTTGGTCGATCAGACGCTGGGCGGCGATCGCGGCATTGTTGAGAAAACAATAGCCGCCGAAGAGATCGATGCCGGCATGGTGGCCGGGAGGACGGCAGAGCGCGAAGGCAAAGCGGTTGCCGTCGTTGACATGGTCGGCGGCGGTTATGGCGCAGTCATTGGCCGCAAGCGCCGCCCTGAACGTGCCCTCCGTGATCGATGTCTCCACCGAGTTTGCGTAGTAGCCGAGAAGACCGTCGATGTTTTTCGGCGGTCGGGCGTGATAGGAGCGGCGCACCGGCAGCGAGATCGGGATCGCCTCGCTGGTGAAACCGGCGGCGGTCCAGCGTTCCCAGATCGTTTCCAGAAACGCGAGATAGCCAGCGTCGTGGAGTTTTGCTGCCACGGAAAGTCCGTGGGCGGGCGGTGCGACGATATCGTTGAAGCCATGCTCCTTCAGCGCGGCAAGAATCCACTCCACCCGAAACGGGCCCTCGAAGGGTTTCACCAGTTCTCCGCCGTGAAGCTCTGTCCTGGCGTCGCGAAACTTGTGGTCTTCGGAATAGATGATGCGCATGGTGAAAGCCTTCCCTTTTGAGGTTTTCATAGCGTATCAGCGCCAGAACGGGAATCGCTTTCAGTGCAGCGTCGATGGTCCTATGTGCTGCTGGCCAAGCCTGAAACGGGGCATCCCGCCTGGAAAACAAGCGGGCCCCGCGCGCTTATCCGTCGCCCAGCCGCTTGTAGAAAAATGTCGTGCCGCAATAGCCGCCGTCGGGATAAAGCGCGTATTCGGGCACGACGCCGACGCGTTGCCAGCCGAGGCGGGGATAGATGGCCTCGGCGTCGCTGCCGGTTGCAGTGTCGAGCACCAGCAGCCAGCGGTCCCGGTTCGCGCATTCGTTTTCGAGCTGTGTCATCAGCTTTCTGGCAAGGCCCTTGCCGCGGCGGTCGCGTCGTACGATCAGCTTCATCACGTCGGCGCGGTGGGGCTGGTTCGGCTTGCGGGCGAGGCCCGCCTGCACGGTGCCGACGATCTCCGGGCCGTCAACGGCGGCGAGCAGCACGGTGAAGCCCTCGGCCACGCCGTCTGCCACGCCCTGCCAGAAGATGGCTGCCGCCTCCGGGTCATACGGGGCCATGAAGCCCATCGAGGCATTGTCTTCAATGCTGTCCCTGAGAAGGTCTGAAAGCGCAGGAACGGCGGCGGCAGCCTCTTCTGCGGACAGGATGCGGATTTCGGTCATAGGAGCCCCTGACGTGTTCGTTCAATGATGACGGCGTAGAGCACGTCGGTATCGCCGGCATTGGCAAAGCTGTGCGGATCGGCGACCGGCATGTAGAGGCAGTCGCCGCGCGACAGTAGATAGGTCTCTTCGTCCATCGCGACTTCCAGAACGCCGCTCATGATCCAGATATGCTGGCTCAGCCCCTCCGCGCCATGCTTGGGCGGATAGGCGATACGCCCGCCCACGGGAAAGCGGATCAGCACGATATCGACGCCGGAGCCGGTGCCAGAGGGTGAGATCGAGCGGCGGGAATAGCCGGTTTCCGGATCGCGCCAGACCGGCTGATCGACCCGGCGCGACAGTGGATCGACCGGCCGGTTGGCATCGGCAAAGAAGGCTGACAACGAGGTGCCGAGCGCCGCGCAGAGCTTTGCCAGAATGAGCGCTGACGGCGATGCTTCCGCGCGTTCGATGCGTGAGATCATCGCCCGGCTAACGCCCGACGCGTCGGCAAGCCCGTCGAGCGTAAATCCGCTCGCGGCCCTGAGGCGCTTCAGGTTGACGCCGATGGCGTGGTCGAAGGAGAGATCAAGAGTATCCATGATATGATCATGGAATTCTACGATCGTGGAGTCAATAGCACAAAAATTGAGAATTAGTCCCGCCAGGCAGTATCGCCGCACGGACCGGTGGTCGCGAGAACGGCAGAAAGATCATTGCGCGCCGCCGCCTCATCCACGAATGCCTTGCGCTCCGGTGAAAGCTGGTCCTCGAGGTCGGGTCTGTTCCACGCAGCATCGGCCCAGGCGCTGGTGTCATCGAAGAGATAATCTGGTCTCGTTATCGGAGAAGCGTTCATCAAGGCTTGCTTCAGAAAATAAAGCACATCCGGATTGAGGCGCACCACCTCGTTTTCGCCGTCAAGCAGAAGATAGCCTGCGAACGCCGAGACCGAACCCCGGCGAGCGATGCGCTCCACCTCATCGATCAACGCACGTGCACGACTGTCGTCCGCCGTGCTGTCCTTGCCGGAATATCTGCCGCAATACGAAATCAAGATCGCGTTTTCAGGTGAATCGGCGAGCTTTCTGAGCCTGTAGGCATATGGCGCGGTGAGGCAGAAGGGGAGCCGCATGACCTCACTGATCTCGGCATAATCCAGCCAGCGCCGAAAACGCCGATCGGCCGTCTGACTGTTTTCAGCGTAGTCCGGATATCGCTGCAGATAGACGGTGAACGCCTTTTCCAGATAATCGCCGCAGCCCGGCGTCGTATAGTCGAGGTGGGAGCCCGGAGGATTGAGAAACCTGAACTCCTCCGGTGTCAGGTCCCACTCGGGCGGCTGCGGATGGCGCTTGAACCAGATGTCAGTGCTGGACGCGCTCATCAGACCGGTCAGGAGAAAGGGCAACATCAAAACCAGCGATCGGCGCGTCACGGCCCGTCTACCTTCCTCCATGCGGTATCGCCGCACGGACCGGTGGTTGCGAGAACGACCGAAAGATCATTGCGCGCCGCCGCCTCATCCACGAATGCCTTGCGCTCGGGGGTGAGCTGCGCTTCCAGTTGGGGCTGTTCACGGCAAAAATGCTGTCCGGGGTATCGAACAAGCCGAGATTGCCCGCAAAGGAGGAATCTTTGAGCGTCTGTCCGAGACACCATAAGGAGAAAGACGGCCAGATGGCAAACGACAATGACTCTGAATGCAGCCGCCTTCGTCGACTACATCAGGGACCAGGAAACCCATGGGTGCTGAGCCACGCCGCCGCGATTTCACTTCCCTGATACCGCGTGCGCTGCTATATGCGCGCGCATGAGCACAAATGATGATCGCATTCCGCTGGACCATATCCGCAACTTTTCCATCGTGGCCCATATCGACCACGGCAAGTCGACGCTTGCCGACCGGTTGATCCAGACCTGCGGGGGACTCGCCGAGCGCGAGATGTCGGCGCAGGTCCTTGACAACATGGATATCGAGCGCGAGCGCGGCATCACCATCAAGGCCCAGACCGTGCGCCTGCACTACAAGGCGAACAATGGCGAGACCTACGTATTGAACCTGATCGACACGCCCGGTCATGTCGACTTCGCCTATGAGGTCTCGCGCTCGCTTTCGGCCTGCGAAGGCTCGTTGCTGGTGGTCGATGCATCGCAGGGCGTGGAAGCGCAGACGCTTGCGAACGTCTATCAGGCGATCGACAATGATCATGAGCTGGTGACGATTCTCAACAAGGCCGATCTGCCGGCGGCCGATCCCGAACGGGTGAAGGAGCAGATCGAGGATGTCATCGGCATCGATGCCTCAGACGCGCTTCTGATCTCCGCCAAGACCGGCATGGGCATTCCGGACGTGCTGGAAGCCATCGTTCACAAGCTGCCGGCGCCAAAGACCGAAAAGGGCGAAAAGGCCCCGCTGAAAGCGCTCCTCGTCGACAGCTGGTACGACACCTATCTCGGCGTGGTGGTGCTGGTGCGCGTCATCGACGGCGTTCTGAAAAAGGGCCAGACCATCCGCATGATGGGCACGGACGCCAAGTACCCGGTGGACCGCGTTGGCGTGCTGACCCCGAAGATGCTGGTGGTCGACGAGCTCGGCCCCGGCGAGATCGGCGTCATCACCGCCTCGATCAAGGAAGTGGCCGATACCCGCGTCGGCGATACCATTACGGAAGACAAGCGTCCGACGGAAAACATGCTGCCGGGCTTCAAGCCGGCACAGCCGGTGGTGTTCTGCGGCCTGTTCCCTGTCGATGCCAACGACTTCGAGGATCTGCGCGCCGCCGTCGGCAAGCTGCGTCTCAATGATGCGTCGTTCTCGTTCGAAATGGAAAGCTCGGCAGCGCTCGGCTTCGGCTTCCGCTGCGGCTTCCTCGGTCTGCTGCATCTGGAAATCATCCAGGAGCGGCTGGAGCGCGAATTCGACCTCGACCTGATCGCGACCGCGCCGTCCGTGGTCTACGAACTGACCATGACCGATGGCCGCGAGATCGAGCTGCACAACCCGGCCGACATGCCGGACGTCGTCAAGATCGCCGAAATCCGCGAGCCGTGGATCAAGGCGTCGATCCTGACGCCGGACGACTATCTCGGCGGCATTCTGAAGCTCTGCCAGGATCGCCGCGGCATCCAGACCGACCTCACCTATGTCGGCAACCGCGCGATGCTGACCTATGAATTGCCGCTGAACGAAGTGGTGTTCGATTTCTACGACCGGCTGAAGTCGATCTCCAAGGGCTATGCCTCCTTTGACTATCATCTCGCCGATTACCGCGCCGGCAATCTTGTGAAGATGTCGATCCTCGTCAATGCCGAGCCGGTCGATGCGCTGTCCATGCTGGTTCACCGCGCCGCCGCCGAAAAGCGTGGCCGCGACATGTGCGAGAAGCTGAAGGAGCTGATCCCGAAGCATATGTTCAAGATCCCGATCCAGGCCGCGATCGGCGGCAATGTGATCGCGCGCGAAACCATCTCGGCGCTGCGCAAGGACGTGACCGCCAAGTGCTATGGCGGCGACGCCACCCGCAAGCGCAAGCTTCTGGAAAAGCAGAAGGCCGGCAAGAAGCGCATGCGCCAGTTCGGCAAGGTGGAAATTCCGCAGGAAGCCTTCATCGCCGCTCTGAAGATGAGCGACGAATAGTCTTTCAAGCGGCGGGCGTGTCATCCGCCCGCCGTTTTTGCTGTGGCGGATATTTGCCAGCATGCGCGTCGGCGCTTTCTCCTGCATCGAACCGGTAAGCCGAAAGGCGGCCTTGACGGCCCCTTCCGTTTGCGATGCAAACGGGAACGAGCGCCACGAGCGGGCGAAGCGGTTTCTGACCGCTGTTTGCGAGGAATAGAAGAATGCTGCGGGACTTTTCTCTGCAGAGCATGTCCATGGGGTTGCTGGCAGCCTTTGTCGGCTTTGCGAGTTCGTTTTCGGTCATCCTTCAGGGGCTGGAAGGGGCGGGCGCAACCCATGCCCAGTCAGCCTCCGGCCTGATGGCGCTTTCGATCGGCATGGGGCTTTGCGGCATTCTCATTCCGATCGTCACCCGCGTGCCCGTCAGCGTCGCCTGGTCGACGCCCGGCGCTGCACTGATGGCAACGAGCGCTGCTCTGCCGGGCGGATTTTCCCAAGCTGTTGGCGCCTTCGTAATCTCGGCGCTGCTGATCATTCTTGCAGGCCTTGTCCGCCCTGTTGGTCGCGCGATCTCCGCCATTCCCGCACCGCTTGCCAATGCCATGCTCGCCGGCGTGCTTCTGGCGCTCTGTTTCGCGCCGGTCGAGGCGGTGAAGGTCTCGCCCCTTCTGGCGCTGCCGATCATCGTGACCTTCTTGGCCGTCAGTGCGTTCAACCGGCTGATGGCTGTGCCGGCAGCGCTCTTAGCCTTCGTCGCGGTGCTGGTGTTCGGCGTCGATATCGACGAGGGGGCGTGGTCGGGCGTGTTTCGCAATGCGATTGCCGCGCCGGTCTGGGTCACGCCGCATTTTTCGCTGCAGGGCGCTATTTCACTTGGCATACCGCTCTTCATCGTCACCATGGCCTCGCAGAACATTCCGGGCGTTGCGATCCTGAACATCAACAATTATCGCCCTTCCGCAGGCCGGCTGTTTTCGATCACCGGTCTCGCCACCTTGCTGTCTGCGCCGTTCGGCGGACACGGCATCAATCTCGCGGCGATCACGGCGGCGATGTGTGCCGGTCCAGACTCGCATCCCGATCCGAAGCGGCGCTACTGGGCGGCGATCGTCAGCGGCATCGGCTATATCGTGCTCGGTCTTTTCAGCGGCCTCGTGGTGGCACTGGTCTCGCTTGCGCCGCCCATCCTGATCGAGGCGGTGGCAGGCCTTGCGCTGATCGGCGCCTTCAGCGGCGCGGTTCTCGGCGCCTTCAAGGAGCCGGAAGCGCGCGAGGCGGCGGCCATCACGTTTCTCGTGGCGGCTGCAGGCGTCAGCTTTCTGGGTGTTTCGGGTGCGTTCTGGGGGCTTCTTGCGGGGCTTGCCGTGCATGGCCTGAAGGTATGGGCGCTCCGCCGTCAGCGGGCGCGGGGCGAGGTGGCCGGATAGCGATTGCTTTTTGGCGTCGTTGCGGCTAAGGAAACGACATGATCAGGTTTGCGAACACATTTCAGGCGACGTCAACGCGCGGCAAAACAGCCGCAGCGATCGTCCTGCGCGACCTAAACTCGCTCCTTCTTCTCGGCCTTAACGGCGGTTGCCGGGTCCTTTGAGGAGCGCCCGGCGGCCGGAAAGCCGTCTGGCACAAGCGCTCCCAAAAAAAATCCTGAAGAACAAGTTTGAGGCCGCTGACGCGCCAAGTGCCGATCAGCGCCGGAGTGAGGAAAAATGGACATCAAAACCACCGCCAAGGGTATGCCGTCTGCAGCCCAGAAATATCAGCCCTATCAGCAGATCAACCTGACCGACCGGCAATGGCCGTCAAAGCGTATCGAGAAGGCGCCGATCTGGTGCTCGGTCGACCTGCGCGACGGCAATCAGGCGCTGGTCGATCCGATGGGACACGATCGCAAGGCGCGGATGTTCCAGTTGCTGCTGGACATGGGCTTCAAGGAAATCGAGATCGGATTTCCGTCAGCCTCGCAGACCGATTTCGACTTCGCCCGCTGGTGCGTCGAAAATGGCAATGTCGGCGAGGATGTTTCGCTGCAGGTGCTGGTCCAGTGCCGGCCTGAGCTGATCACCCGCACATTCGAGGCGCTGGAAGGCGCGCACCGCCCGATCGTGCATTTCTACAATTCCACCAGCGAGCTGCAGCGTCGCGTCGTGTTCGGCAAGGATGTCGCGGGCATCCGCCAGATCGCGGTCGATGCCGCCAAGATGATCACCGACATGGCCGAAAAGGCCGGCGGCGGTTATCGCTTCGAATATTCGCCGGAGAGCTTCACGGGCACCGAACTGGATGTCGCTCTGGAGATCTGCAATGCGGTGATCGAGGTGATCAAGCCTACCGCCGACAACAAGCTGATCATCAACCTGCCGTCCACCGTCGAAATGTCGACGCCCAACATCTATGCCGACCAGATCGAATGGATGTGCCGCAACCTCGACAACCGCGAGAACCTGATCATATCGGTTCATCCTCACAACGACCGTGGCACCGGGATCGCTGCCGCCGAAATGGGCGTTCTGGCCGGCGCCGACCGGATCGAGGGCACGCTGTTCGGCAATGGCGAGCGCACCGGCAATGTCGATATCGTAACCCTGGCGCTGAACATGTTCACGCAAGGCGTCGATCCGGAGCTCGACTGCTCGGATATCGTGCGCATGAAAGAGGTTTACGAATATTCCAACCAGATGGTGATCCCGGAGCGTCACCCTTACGTCGGCGAACTGGTCTACACCGCGTTTTCCGGCTCGCATCAGGACGCGATCAACAAGGGCATGAAGGCGATCAAGGTTGCCAACAAGCCGCAGTGGGAAGTGCCTTATCTGCCGATCGATCCGCAGGATGTGGGCCGCACCTACGAGGCGATCATCCGGATCAATTCCCAGTCCGGCAAGGGCGGTATCGCCTATATCCTCCAGTCCGACTACGGCATCAACATGCCGCGCGGCCTGCAGGTGGCCTTCCGCGAGCACATCCAGAAGATCACCGATGAAGAGGGCCGCGAGCTGCCCTCCAAGCGGATCTACGACGTGTTCATGGAACACTATGTCGAGCAGCCGGAAGGCCGGATCAAGTTCGTCGATCATCAGACCTATCCGCAGGGGCAGGCCAAGGGCCAGCGCGTGGTGATGGCCGAGATCGAGGACAAGGGTGTCGCAAAGCGCATCGAAGCCAAGGGCAACGGCCCTGTCGAGGGCTTCATCAATGCGCTTTCGGACTATCTGGGCGTCGCGCTGTCGGTCGAGGATTACTCCGAACATTCGCTGAACCATGGTTCGGATGCCAAGGCGATCGCCTATGTCGAAGTGAGCCATGAAGGCGGCAAGGTGTTCGGCGTCGGAATCAACACCAATATCGTCGCGGCTTCCCTCGAAGCCATCGTCTCGGCTGCAAACCAGATCGTTGCCGCGCGCTGAAGCGGCTTCATATACGGAATAAAGGGGCCGGTCGCTTCTGCGGCCGGCTTTTCTGTCAGAGCTTGAGGTAGGCAGCCTTCGCAAGCGCCGGCATGTCGGCGTCGGAGGAGGGGCCGATCACGGCCACCAGCGAGCGCTCGCCCTGCCACCACGAAACCGTGAGGTTGTCGCGGATCGTCTCCTGCACATCCGTCACCTGGTTTTCCTGCGAGGCCGGACGCGCGATGAGGAATACCGAAAGCAGGTCGCCTGCTGTGTTGCGGTAAAAGAGCTCGATACCCGGCACCCGATCGATGGCAACGACCCGCGCGCCCTCGAAGATCGAGGCGCCTTCCTCGAAGGTCGGGACCGTCATGTCGATGCCGATGGTGCGCTGGACGAGGTCGGTAAAGGCAGCCGGATCATCCGGACCGACATCCACCATTGGCTGGTAGGCGCGGCCGAAAACCCTGAAACTCGCGCAGACCTCGTCAATCCAATCGGTTGAGGGTTCAAGCGAAAGATCGACCACGTGGGCAGTACCGCTGTCACGCGACAGTGTTGCGCCGACAGCCACGCCGATTCCCAGGAACGCAGCACAAAGCAGCACCGTCATCCAGCGGCGCCGAAGCGGGGAGCCAGTTCTCTTCGGTCTGTTTCGAACGACTGTGGAATCCATCTCGACCTTGAAAATTTACAACCGCGCACAAGATTCTGCGAGCGCAACTGAAGCGCTCGGTGCGACGGCGCGATATTGCCCCTTGTAAATGGCGGAAACAAGGGGCTTTCCGGCTTTCTCCCCCGCTCTGAGGCAGATTGTCGAGAGACAACTTTATAGTGTGTTATTTATGGCAAAAACCGGTTAAGAGTATGGCCGGAATATGGTTGACCGACGATCCAGCTTGCTTTTTTCCCTGTTCGGGGAAACATTTGATCAACGGGAGGATTAACCTATATGAAGCATGGAATTAAACAGAGTTTCAAACCGAGCCATGAGTGAACAGCAAAGCGGTGCAGTTGCTACGCGGCAGTCGATCATCTCCGCTGCGCTCCGGCTCTTCGGCGAATATGGTTACAATGCCGTATCGACCCGCAAGATCGCCGAGGTCTCAAACGCCAATATTGGCAGCATTGCCTATCATTTTGGCGGAAAGCCGGGGCTGATGCGCGCCTGTGCGCTTCATGTCATCGAAATCGCCGAGAAGAGCATTGGCCGGTCGATGCTCGAACCGATCGACGATGACATGACGCCGATGGAAGCGCGCGAGGAGCTGGTGGAGTTGCTGATGCGTATGGTTCAGCCGCTGCCGCATATCGAGCAGTCGGATGAGGTTTCAGCCTTCATCATGCGTTATATCGCGCTGCCGAGCGAGGCATTCGAACTGCTCTATTCGCAGTTCATCACGCCGTTGCACAGGCATTTGCGGCAGCTTCTTGCGCGCGCCACGGGAAGGGATGAGGACAGCGAAGAAACGGCAATCCTCAGCTTTACCCTGCTTGGCCAGGCTCAGTATTTCAAGATCTGTCGCCAGGTGGTCCAGCGGAGCCTCGACTGGGAAACGATCGATGCTGGGGAATGCTCGAAGCTTCGCCGTGCCCTTACCCTCAACGTCAACGCGATCCTCGATGCCTATTCAAAGGCGCGTCCGGTCCGTGTTCACGAAGGCGTTGCATAAGAAAAGCTGAACTCGCTTTCGGGCTCAATCAGTCCTGTTTCCGCCGACAGCGCGTGGCGGCGGCAGGTCATCTCGTAAGAACCCTTCTTGCCGGTGACCGATATCAGATTGAAGCCCGATGGCGGCTTCTTGCCGCCGGTGCCCTGACCGGCAGCGGCGATGCCAATGACGGGCGTCTTGCCCCTTTTTGTCTCAATGAAATTCACGGTGTTGAGATGGGTATGCCCGTGCAGCACCAGTTCGCATCCGCCTGTCGCGATCGTCGCCTTGAACCGGCGAATGCCGAGAAGCCGCTTGTGGCGGGCAGCCGCATTGCGCACGGGCGGGTGATGGATCATCACGATCCGGAAAAGGCCTTCCTCGCCCGCCTTGCGCAATAGCTCGGCGGTGGCGCGTGCCTGTTTTCCCTCGAAGGTGCCGATGGCAAGAAAGGGCGGTGAGGGGACTGCCGACGAGCAGCCGATGATCGCGATTGGCCCGCGCCTGCGCAGATAGGGAAAGGTCAGGCGGCCCTTGTGTTCGCCCTTATGGCCATCGCCCTGCATGTAGTCGCCCCAGGCCTTCGCGATCTTGGCATAGGCACCGCCGACATAGGCATCGTGGTTGCCGGGCACCAGCGAAACCTCGCTCGCCGGACCCACGCTTCTCAGCCAGTCGGCGGCAATGTCGATTTCCTTCGTGGTCGCAAGGTTCACAAGGTCGCCGCTGATGGCGAGATGGTCCGGGTTTTCGTCGGCAATCGCCAGCAGCAGGTTCTCCAGCGTATCCTTGCCGAGATGCTTCCTGCGGTTTCGATGCCAGTTGAAGAAGCCTGTTATCCGCTTGGAAAAAAGCTCCCGCGGCGAAAGCTGCGGAAGCGGTCCCAGATGGACATCGGAAATATGGGCGATTTTGTACATGCAGACTTCTTAGCTTTCCAGCGCCCGAGCGACAAGCGGGTCGATCTCAGCCGCGCCGGTGCGGCGCGTCGAGATCGAGGATTGGCCCCTCCGGAACGATCCCGGTCGGGTTGATCGTCTTGTGCGAGCCATAATAATGGCGCTTGATGTGGTCGATATTCACTGTCTCCTTAACGCCCGGCACCTGATAAAGTTCTCTGAGATACCCCGAGAGGTTCGGATAATCGGCGATCCGTTTCAGGTTGCACTTGAAATGGCCGACATAGACCGGGTCGAAGCGCACCAGCGTCGTGAACAGCCGCCAGTCGGCCTCCGTCAGCCTGTCGCCCATCAGATAGAGGTTCTCGCCGAGCCTGTTTTCCAGCATGTCGAGCGTCTCGAACAGCTTCAGCACGTTTTCGGAATAAGCGTCCTGCTTGGTGGCAAAGCCCGCCTTGTAGACGCCGTTGTTGACGGTGTCGTAGACGATCGCATTGATCTCATCGATCCCTTCGCGGAGGTCTTCCGGATAGAAATCCTCGGTGTTGCCGGTCAGGTGATCGAACGCGCTGTTGAACATGCGGATGATTTCCGCAGACTCGTTCGAGACGATCGTTTCGCGCTTCTTGTCCCAAACGACAGGCACGGTCACGCGGCCGGTATAGTTGGGGTCTGCCTTGGTATAGACCTGCCAAAGGAAATCGGCGCCGTTGACGGCATCGGCGGTGCCGCCGTCGCGGTTCTTGAATTCCCAACCATTTTCCAGCATCAGCGGATCCACGATCGAGACGTCGATATAGTCCTCGAGCCCCTTGAGCTTGCGGAAGATCAGCGTGCGGTGCGCCCACGGGCAGGCGAGCGCCACGTAGAGGTGATAGCGGCCCTTTTCAGCCTCGAAGCCGCCCTTGCCCTCCGGGCCTGGGCTGCCGTCTGCAGTGAGCCAGTTCCTGAACTGCGAGCTTTCGCGCTTGAACTTGCCGCCCGTCTTGTCGGTGTCGTACCAGACGTCCTTCCAGACGCCATCTACCAGCATACCCATGGTCTGCTCCTTTTATTCAACGTTACACCTTAGATACGGCGCAGCCGGCATTTTGCCACCCCCGGAACCATTGACAGTGTGTTGCATGGGCAGGACGGCTTGCTTTTTGATCATCAGCCGTCTGGACGCTCCCGCCAAATCCTGATAGTGCGGTCGAAACGCAATTACAGGATTTGTCATGCGGGTTCTGCGACGACGCTGATTGAAACTTCAGACCGGACACCACGTCCGGCCCCGATTTCATGCGTTCTCCAGACAGGTTCAGACATCATGACGAGTGAATTGCGTTACCTCCCGGAAGAGGTTTCCCACGACGCTGCCATCGAAGACATCAATGCCGAGGCCTTTGGTCCGGCGCGTTTCGTGCGCGCTGCCGCCCGTATCCGCGAGCAGGGACCGCATGACATGGCGCTGTCCTTCGTCTGTGTCGATGGCGACGAGGTGGTCGCTTCGGTCCGCATGACGCCTGTTCTTGCCGGCGAGGCAAGCGGCCATATGCTGGGCCCGCTTGCGGTCAGGCCATCCCACAAGAACAGGGGCATCGGCCGCCATCTGGTGAGCGTTGCCGTGGAAGCCGCCCGCAGAGCCGGGTCTGAAGTCGTGGTTCTGGTCGGCGATCCGCCCTATTATGGTCCGCTCGGCTTTCTTCCGATCGTGCCGCCGACGCTGCAGCTTCCAGGCCCGGTCGATCCGCGCCGCGTGCTTGCCGCAGCCCTTGTCGATGGCGTCGAGGCAAAGCTCGTCGGGATGATGCGGTATCAGCGCTGACATCATCTGCCGCGATCGCGGTCAGCCGGGCGCCGGCGTCTCCATTCCTTAAGAACGGCCTGAGCCGCCCGCGCCGTCAGGCGCCGTATGCCGAGACCTATCGGCCAAAGGGAGGCCTTCAGCTTCGCCCTTCGCGCCACCATGTAGCCGAGATCAGGGCAAGCAGGACGGCGAGACCGATAAGACCGTTGAAGAGCGGCAGAGAGCGGATGCTCTCAAGCCTGGTATCGGTTGTTCGGACCACGGGCATGGCGCTGTCATTGCCGGGGCGAACCGGCGCATCGGTGACGCGGAGCGGCGGGATGCCGTCCGCGATCCGCCGCGTCAGGCCGCCGGTCGCCTCAGAAAGCGGCGAAAGCGTTGCCGTCGTCGAGATCATCGCCTTGAATTCCGGCGCATCGGGATCGCCGATATTGACGAGGCGCTGAAGATCGCCGTTCTCGACCGTGAACAGCCCCATCTCGTCAACGCCCGTCTCGCCCCGAAACAGTCCCGGTTCGGCTTCGCCAAGCGGAATGGTGATGGTTGCGCCGGAGGGCGTGGTCACGGTTGCGTCTGGCGCGGTCTCTTCCATCGTCTGGCGGGTGACGGTCAGCGTATTGCCCTCGACGCTTGCCGACAGGGTTTCTTCCTCAAGCGCCGGTTCCTTCATCAGCCAGTGGGCGATGCGGCGGTAGAGCGGCACATAGGGGCCGCCGCCTTCAAAACCGCGCGCCCAGAGCCAACCCTGGTCGGAGAGCAGCTCGGCCACGCGGCCTTCGCCCTCGCGCGAGAGCACGAGCAGCGGAGCTCCGTCCGCCGTCATGATGGTTTCCCCACGGGTCGGCCCGACGGGGATCGAACGGAACCAGCGGCCCCATGCAGGCGGGTTGGAGCCGCTGCCCGGCAGATCACGGGTCACGGGATGGCGTTCGCCCATGTCCGAAAGCGCGGGATAAAAGCCGCCTTCGCTCAGATCTCCGGTCGGGATGGCGGGCAGGACGGCTGAAAGCGGGGTATCGGCAATCGAATCGGCTCCGGCGATTTCCGGCCCTGCCGCCACCAGCAGCGCGCCACCGTTCTGCACATATTGCGCGATGTTGTCGTAGTAGAGCAGCGGCAGGACGCCGCGGTTCTGATAGCGGTCGAAGATGATCAGGTCGAAATCGTTGATCTTGTCGACGAACAGTTCCCGCGTTGGAAAGGCGATCAGCGACAATTCGTTGATCGGCGTGCCGTCCTGCTTTTCGGGCGGGCGCAGGATGGTGAAGTGAACGAGATCGACGGAGGCGTCCGACTTCAGCAGGTTGCGCCATGTCCGTTCGCCGGAATGCGGGGAGCCCGAAACGAGGAGCACGCGCAGGTTCTCGCGCACGCCCTCGACGATCTGGACGGCGCGGTTGTTGACCGTGGTCAGTTCGCCATCGACCGGCCCGACCGAGAGTTCGAGGATGTTCTCGCCGCCATTCTCGAGGTCGAAGACATAGCGCGTCGGCAGATCGGTGCCGACCATCATCTCGGCAACCACAGCGCCATTGAGCCGCGCCGTGACCCTTGCCGGTCCGCTCGCGTGATCGCCGACCGGCCCGTCATCGACGACCGTGAATTCGACCGGCAGGCTGTCGCCGACAAGGCCGAAGCGCGGGGCTTCGTTGATTTCGACACGCCGGTCATATTCCCGCTCGGTTCCGGTGATCAGCGCATCGAGCGGCACGGCGGCCGGAAGCGCCGCGGCATCATCCGGGATATCGTGGATCTGACCGTCGGTGATCAGGAAGGCAGCGCCGAGCCGGCTCGGGGGGACATCGCGGACGGCTTGCGACAATGCCTCGAAGGCAAGCGTCTCGGGGCGGCCGTTCTCATTGGCGGTGGCAACATCGACGACCCGCGGCTCAATCGCAGGGTCTTCGGCAAGCCGCGCAAGAAGCGCTTCAAGAGCGCTTTCGGTCTGGCTCTCCCGGTCGCCGGTCAACTGGCTCTGGCTGCGGTCAACCACCACCGGGACGATTGTCGAAAGCGCCGAGCGTTCTTCTCGGCTGACGGTCGGGTTGGCGATGGCGGCAACGAGCAGCAGGCCGGCGGCCCCCCTCAGCGTGGTCGCGCGCATCCGTGTGAGATAGCCCGCGGCCGTCAACGCTATGACGACGGCAAGGCCCGCAAGGATCGCCCAAACCGGCAGCAATGGTGAAAAGCTCAGTTCCATTATTGTCCCAGCCTTTCGAGGAGGGCAGGGACATGCACCTGGTCGGCCTTGTAATTGCCGGTCAGCATGTACATCACGATGTTGACGCCGGTGCGGAAGGCATATTGCCGCTGGCGCGGATCTTCCGGAACGGTGGGCAACATCGGCGTCGAATCCGGATTGATCGCCCAGGCGCCGGCAAAATCATTGCCGGTGATCAGGATCGGCGAGACCCCGTCGCCGCCGCTTGTCAGCGTGTCGCCGGTTGCATCTTCGCCAGCGCGCGCCTCGACCCAGAGCGGCGAGCCGTCGTAGCGGCCGGGGAAATCCGACAGAAGATAGAACGATCGGGTCAGCACATGGCCTTCCGGCACGGGTTCCAGTGGCGGAACGTCGATATTGTCGAGGATCATGCGCAGCCGCTCGGTATTGGCGCTCACGGCGCTCTGGCCGAGCGGGGAATACTGGTCGCGGGTGTCGAACAGCACCGTGCCGCCATTGCGCATATAGGCCTCGATGCCTGCGATCGCCTTGTCGGAGGGCATCGGGGCGGTCGCCGAAACCGGCCAGTAGATCAGCGGGTAGAATGCCAGCTCCTCGCTTGCCGGATCCACACCCACCGGATCGCCGGGCTCAAGTGCGGTCCGGTAGGAGATATAGTCGGACAAGCCCTTGAGACCGCGTTCCGAAATCCGGTCGACCTCATCCTCGCCGGTGATCACATAGGCAAGATGGGTTTCATAGAGCAGCTCGGCAATCGCCTGGTCATCCTCTGCCGCATGCGCCGAAGGCGCGTCGCCGAGACCGAGGGGAAGGGCAAGCGCTGCCAGCATCGCGATCGATGCGGCGGCAGGCCGCAGCCTGCGGAAGGCGCCGTTCATCGCCATCATGATCAGCCCGTCGGCAATCAGCAGCACAAAGGCTGCGGCAAGCAGCCAGGGTTTCAGGCTGAAGGCGCGGGCATTGCCGATCGGCTCCAGACGCACTGCCTCTCCAAGCCCTGCGGTGTCGACGGGGGCAAGGATATCTGTCGGCTGGAACAGGTTGAGCGCGGTGAAGCCGTCGGGCGAGCCGTAAAGGCCGGGCGGATTTTCCATGGTCGCAACAGCCGGGCCTCCGGGCATGGAGATGGGCTTTGCGCCCGCGATGTCGGTGGTCAGCGTGCCGCTGGCGGCGAGCAGCCGGTAGGGTGCAAGCAGGGATGCGGCAGAGCCGTCCTCTGCCTCCGTCGCGCGCGACAGGTTGACGATCCGGCGCAGCATCTCCACGAAATAGCCGGAGATCGGCAGGTTCGACCAGTTGGGGTCGGCGGAGGTGTGAAACAGCACGATCCGGCCCTGACCCAGAACCCCTTCCGTCACCAGCGGCGTGCCATCGGCAAGGCTTGCCCAGGTATGATCGGAGAGCGTGGGCGCGGGCTCGGCAAGCACCTGACGCGTCACGGTTATATCCTCGGGTACGGGCAGGCCATAAAACGGGCTTTCGGGGGTAAACGGCGCCAGAGGCTGTGGCTCGCTCCAGCTCATGGCGCCGCCAAAGGCGCGCGCGCCGGAGCGCAACCGGACCGGCAGAAGGCTGTCGTCACCCTCGGCAGCGGCAAGCCGGGGGCCTGCAAACCGGATCAGGGTTCCGCCATTCTCGACCCATTCCTGCAACTGGCCGTGCGCCTCCTCCGGCAATGTGCCGACATCGCTGAGGATGATGAGGGATGGCTTGCGATCGATCAGCGCTTGAATTTCTTCGGGAAGCGTCGGCAGATCGCTTGAGACGAGGTCGGCATAGGGCGACAGCGCCTGCCGCAGATAATAGGCAGAGGACAGAAGCGGCTGGGCATCGTTGGCGGGGCTTCCGGCGACCAGCGCAACCCGCCTGCGCCGGAAGCCGTCATCGAGAAGCTGCACCGCGCCGGCATTGGCGGCGCCGTCGATGGCGATGCGGGCGAAATCGTTGCGGACCTCGAAGGGCGCGCGGATTTCTGCGGTTGCGGCGCGCGCGCCTGCCGGAAACACAAGCGGCGCCTCGGCGATGACGCGTCCCTGCAGGTCGTAGGCGTTGAGCTTCATCTCCGCCTGGGACCCCGCCGTCGCCCGGCTTGCGGTAATCCGGCTGGCGCTCGCATCATTCTCGACGCCGGTGACGGCAACGGGCAGGGGCCTGTTCGCAACGAGCACGATGGTCACGCCGGCGCCTGCGAGCATGTCGAAGGTTTCGGCATCGCCGGCGGCTGCGATACCATCCGAGATGAAGGCGAAGGTTGCGGGCGGGTTTTCGCCGAAGGCTTCGGAAAGCGCTGCCGCGGCAGTCAGGCGGTCGGGGCGGGCAGCGCGGGGTTCGGCGGCGGCCAGGCGCTGTCGTGCCTCGGCTGCCGAAACGGGGCGCGGATCAGTGGCCGTGTCGGCGGTAAACGCCATCATGATTGGCTGGTCGGCGTTGCCTGCGGCATCGATCAGGGTCTCCGCCGCGCGGGTCCGGGCGCGCCAGTCTTCGGCACTTGCCCAGCCATTGTCGATCAAAAGCGCCAGCGGTCCGTCGGTGGCGATCGAGGTGCGCTCCGGGTCGATCACGGGATTGGCGACGGCGAGGATCACCAGCGCGGCCAGCGTCATCCTGAGAAGCGTCAGCCACCAGGGGCTTCTGGCGGGCGTCTCGTCGCGCTTGGCAAGGCGGAGCAGGATCGCGAGCGGCGGAAAGATTTCCCTTTGCGGGCGCGGCGGCGTCAGCTTCAACAGCCACCATATGGCGGGCAGGACGACCAGCGCCGCGAGAATGAGGGGACTTGCAAATTCCATCACCGCCCCCCCTGGCCGAGACCGGAAAGACGCATGTGCACGGCAGTCAGGGCTTCGGAAGCGGGTCGGTCGGTATGGTGGGTCGTAAAGGTCCAGCCCAGATGGCGGGCGGTATCGGCAAGCACCGCGCGACGCGCGCGATAGGCGTCGAGATAGGCCTCCTGCAGGCTTTCCGCGCGGCCAAGCGTCAACTCGCGGCCGGTCTCTGGATCGCTGAAGGCCGTGCGGCCGGTATAGGGAAAGCTTTCCTCGGCAGGGTCGGCGACTTCCAGCAGATGTGCCCTGAGCCCGCGTGCGGAAAGCGGCGTCAACGTCGAAAACAGGGCGTCGGGCGTATCAAGAAAATCGCCGATCATCACCAGTTCAGACGGCCCGCGCATCATCCTTGTATCAGGAAGCCCGGCAGGCGTGCCGGCGGTTGCGAGCGCTTGGGCAAGCTTTTCTGCGCCATTGCGGTTCGATACCGGGTCCATCAGGCCGGGAAAGCCCACGCGTTCTCCGGAGCGCAGGAGCGTTTCGGCAAGCGCCAGCAGGATCACCAGCGCGCGGTGTTCCTTCGAAACCGGGGCGAGTTCGGAGCGGAACTGCATGGATGGCGTCAGGTCGGCGAAAAGCCATACCGTGTGCGCCGCTTCCCATTCCATGTCGCGGACATAGGTATGGTCGTCGCGCGCCGAACGCCGCCAGTCGATGCGCATCATCGATTCGCCCTGCGCATAGGGCCGGAACTGCCAGAAGTTTTCACCCGGCCCCCGCCTTCTGCGCCCATGCCAGCCGGTGATCACGGTATTGGCGATTCGCTTTGCCTCGATCAGGCAATCCGGCAACAGCGCAGCGCGGCGCCGCGCTTCGGCAAGAGCCGAATTGCGCGCTGTCGGCGGTGTCGTTTGTCCGATTGCAGCCAATGGCAAGCCTGTCAGTTGAAATCGCGCTTCGCGATGGTGGCAATCACGTCGGTCACGGTCATGCCCTCCGCGCGGGCGGCGAAGGTCAGCGCCATGCGGTGCTGCAGCACGGGGGCCGCAAGCGCGCGCACATCGTCGACGGAAGGCGCCAGCCGGCCCTGATAAAGGGCGCGGGCCCGTGCCGTCAGCATCAGCGACTGGCCGGCGCGCGGGCCGGGGCCCCAGGCGACGTTGCGGTCGGTATCCTGATGGCCTTCGCCGGGACGGGCGGCGCGCACCAGTGCGAGAATGGCATCGAGCACGCTTTCGCTCACCGGCATCTTCCTGATCAGCGTCTGGATCTCCATCAGCCGGGCGGCGCTCAGCACCGGTCGGGCCACTTCCTCGACGGCGCCGGTGGTTTCCAGCAGGATGCGCCGTTCGGAGGCAAGGTCGGGATAGTCGACGTTGACCTGCAGCAGGAAGCGGTCAAGCTGGGCTTCGGGCAGGGGGTATGTACCTTCCTGCTCCAGCGGGTTCTGGGTCGCAAGCACGTGGAACGGGCGCGGCAGATCGTAATGCTGGCCGGCGATCGTCACGCCATATTCCTGCATGGATTGCAGCAGCGCCGACTGGGTGCGCGGCGAGGCGCGGTTGATTTCGTCCGCCATCAGGAGCTGGGCGAAAACCGGGCCCTTGATGAAGCGGAACGAGCGGCGGCCCGCTTCGCCTTCTTCCAGCACTTCGGAGCCAAGGATATCGGAGGGCATGAGGTCGGGCGTGAACTGGATGCGGTTGCCATCAAGCCCCAGAACGGTGCCGAGCGTCGAGACAAGCTTGGTCTTGGCAAGGCCCGGCACGCCGACCAGCAGCGCATGGCCGCCGGAGAGAATGGCCAGCAGCACGTTCTCGACGACGCTTTCCTGCCCGTAGATGACCTTCGACACTTCCTCGCGCACGGTCTTGATATCGGCAAGTGCCGCTTCGGCCTCGGCGACGATTTCATGCGGGTTCTTTGCGTCGATCGCGCCCATTCACATGTCTCCATGGCCCAAGGCCGGTTGGTGGTACAGGCTTGCTTGCATCTCGGCGACGCCTGTCGGGGAAGGATAATCACCTGCGGGCGGCTGACAAGCCGGTTTGAAATGACTATTTCGAGAGGAGGCCATTTTGGCCCCGAAAGTGAGACGGAAAGATGACGCAAGGCAATATTGCAGGCGATGCCGGCGGACTGGCTGCGGCAATAACGCGCCAGCTCGATGGCGGCAAATTGCGCAAGGCGGCGCCGGTTGACAAGTGGGAGCCGGAATTCTGCGGCGATATCGACATGGAAATCCGGCGCGATGGCGCCTGGTATTATCAGGGCACGCCCATCGGACGCGCCAGGCTGGCGCAGCTTTTCTCCACTGTCTTGCGCAAGGATGAGGATGGTGAGACCTATCTCGTCACGCCGGTGGAAAAGCTCAGGATCAAGGTGGAGGACGCGCCTTTCCTCGCCGTCGGCATGGAACGGGACGATGCGGACACCCTTCTGATTCGCACCAATATGGGTGACGAAGTGGCTGTCGGGGACGAGCATCCTCTGCGGTTCGGGATCGGCGACGACGATGGCGGCGTGAAACCCTATGTGCTGGTGCGCGGCAGGCTCGAAGCGCTGTTCTCCCGTGCGCTGACCTATGATCTGATGGCGCTCGGTACTGAGGTCGAGATCGATGGCCGGGCGATGTTTGCAATCCGCTCGGGCAAGAGCGTGTTTCCGGTGATGGAAATGGCGGCGCTGGAGAAACAGGTGTGACGAGCCCGGCTTTCGATGCGAGCGCCTTTCGCGAGCGGGCGCTCAGCCAGAACGGACGCGCGCCGGAGCAAGCGTGGCGCGACCATGGCGACCACAAGCTCAATCCGGATCTTTTCGCCTATTACGAAGATCTCGACATGCGCGCCGCCGCTGTTCTCGTGCCTGTTGTCGATTACGGCAATGAGGCGCGGGTGATCTTTACGCGGCGAACGACGAAGCTGCGCAAGCATTCCGGCCAGATTTCGTTTCCCGGAGGCTCGATCGATCCGGAAGACCGGTCGCCGGAGGATGCGGCGCTCAGGGAATGCGAGGAGGAAATCGGCCTCGACCGCAAATTCGTTCAGCCCGTGGCGCGGCTGCCGGATTATCTGGCGGGCAGCGGTTTCAGGATCACGCCCGTGCTTTCGGTGGTGCAGCCCGGCTTTTCGCTGACGCTCAATCCCGATGAGGTCGACACCGCCTTCGAAGTGCCGCTCGGTTTCATCATGGATCCGGCAAACCATGCGCAGGGCACCACCATGTTCGCAGGCCACATGCGGCAATATTACGAAATCAAGTTCGGCGAACACCGGATCTGGGGCATAACCGCCGGTATCGTCAGAACAATCTATGAGAGGCTTTACGCTTGACCAAGATCGGTGATCACGACTGGTTCAAAGACGACCGGCTGCAAAATGTGCTGCAGATTCTGAATGGCGACGGCGGCGAGACCCGCATCGTCGGCGGCGCAGTGCGCAACAGCCTGATGGGCGAGCCGATCGGCGATGTCGATCTGGCGACCACCCTGCTGCCTCAGGATGTGATTGCGCGGGCGGAGGCTGCCGGCATGAAGGTCGTGCCAACCGGGATCGATCATGGCACGGTGACGGTCGTTACCGGCGGCAAGCCTTTCGAGGTGACGACGCTGCGTTCGGATGTCGAGACGGATGGACGCCGTGCAACGGTGCATTTCGGGAAAGACTGGGAGAAGGACGCAGCAAGGCGCGATTTCACGATCAATGCGCTCTATGCCGATCAGAACGGCACGATCTATGATCCTGTCGGGGGAAGGGCCGATATCGAAAGCAGGACGGTGCGCTTCATCGGCGAGGCCGAAAAGCGGATCAGGGAAGACTATCTGCGGATCCTGCGCTTCTTCCGCTTCTTCGCCTGGTATGGCGGTGGCCGGCCGGATGCGGAAGGTTTGCGCGCGACGGTCCGCACGAAGGACGGACTTGCCTCGCTTTCGGCCGAGCGGGTCTGGTGGGAGACGAAAAATCTCCTGTCCGCGCCCGATCCCTCGCGCGCCCTGTTGTGGATGCGCCAGACCGGCGTGCTGACCGCCATCATCGCGGAGAGCGAGAAATGGGGGATCGACGCGGTTCCGGCGCTGATCGACTGCGAGAAGGCGCTCGGCTGGGCGCCCGATCCCTGTCTGAGGCTCGCCGCGATCATACCGCCCTATGATGTGCGCGTTGGCGAGCTTGCCGACCGGTTGAGGCTTTCCAACACGGAACGTGAATTGCTGATGGCCTTCGCGACCGCGCCGACCGTCAGCGGGTCGACCTCGGCTGCGGCGCTCAGACAGCTAATGTATCGCAACGGCAAGGGCGGCATTCTGATACGGCTCAAGCTTGCGCTTGCGGCAGCGCGCGGCAAGGCACGGTCAGGGGACCTCGATGCCGCAGGCGAGGCTGCGAAGCTCGATACGCTTCTGAAGATGGCGGAAGGCTGGGAAAAACCGCAAATGCCGTTTGCGGGCGGCGATATCGTGGCCGCCGGTTTGCCGGCCGGGCCGGAGATCGGCAGATATCTGAAGGAACTGGAAGACTGGTGGATCAGTGGCGATTTCCAAGCTGACCGGGCAGCCATTGCCGCCCGGTTCGAGGCGCTGAGGGACGAGAAGGATTAGGCCTTCTCTTCGTCCTTGATGCGCGCCTTGATGTTTTCGACCATGTTCTCGCGAATGATGGTCTCGCCATGCGTGGTGCGCATGTGCTCGACGGAGCGGCGGACAACCTCCGCCTCGTCCTCCGCGCTCGCATGGAAGCTGCATCCGGGAACAAGTGAACCGCAATCAAAACGTTTCATGGTTTCCTCCTTTGGTTGGCCTCCGGTTCCAGACCGAAGGATTTCATGTGTGCCGCCGTCGAGACGGCGGCAACACCCATAGGCCTAAGAAACGGCCTTCAGTGCCGCGCCCAGGTTTCGAACACGGCGGAACTCTCGCACGGCCGGCGATGCCGGTTTGCCATCATGGCCGCGTAACTTCTGTCGTCCGTCGCCGCAGCCGTCTGCGATTTCGGCTTCTGGTCGTCTGACGGCTTTCTATGCTCTTTGGATTCGACTTTCCTTGTCATTGTCCTGCTCCTCCCGAACAAGTCTGCAATGAAGTCTTGTTACAAGGTGGGGCGATAATATGATTAATACAAGATGAACAATGGGGCGTTTTGGTGAAAAATCGTCCTGAAACGATGCAGGATTAAGGCCATCTTGTGACGGGCGGCAATGACGACAGAATCGCCTCGATATTGCCCCCGGTCTTGAGCCCGAAAACCGTGCCGCGATCGTAGAGAAGGTTGAATTCGACATAGCGCCCGCGGCGGATCAACTGTTCGTCGCGATCTTCCGATGTCCATTCATGATTGAAGTTGGAGCGCACGATCCGGGGATAGACGAGATTGAAGGCACGTCCGATATCCTGGACGAAGGCGAAATCCGCGTCGATCCCGCCCTTGTCTTCATCGGAATGCTGCCAATCGAAGAAAACCCCGCCAATGCCACGCGCTTCCTTGCGGTGGGGCAGGTAGAAATAGTCGTCGCACCACTTCTTCAGCTTCTTGTAGTCGATGATTGCCTGATGCCGGTTGCAGGCAATTTCCATCGCGCGATGGAACAGCATGCTGTCGGGATCTTCCTGCTTGCGCCGGCGCAACAGCACCGGCGTCAGGTCCGCACCGCCGCCGAACCACCAGCTCTTGGTCACGATCATGCGGGTGTTCATGTGGACGGCTGGCACATTGGGGTTCACGGGGTGCGCAATCAGCGAGATACCGCTTGCCCAATAGCGCGTTTCGGCATCGACGCCCGGCATGTTCGCCGCCATTTCAGCCGAAAACGTGCCCTCGACGGTGGAGGTGTGGACGGCGGCCTTCTCGAAAACCCGGCCATGCATCACCGACATCCGGCCGCCGCCCTCGCCATTGTCGCGGGTCCAGTCCTTGACCTCGAACCGGCCGGGCTCGAGATCGCTCATCGGCCCGGTCAACTCCCGCTCCAGCGCCTCGAAACCGGCGCAGATCGTATCCCGGAGGCTTTCGAACCAGGCCTTCGACGTGGCCTTCCTGTTTTCGATGTCGTCCGGCAGACCCACGGGCAATTGCGGCCGTTCCATAGATGCACTCCACTCATGACTGAATGCCCGTTGTCCCGGGCTTTTGATTTGACTCGCAAATATACAAGGAAAATCTTATCTTCTTTGCGGAATGAAGGATAGCGTGATGGGAAATGTTCCAAAGCCGCCTTCGATGGCGGCGCTGAAGAAACGCATCCGGGACCACCGGACGCAGGCAGCAAGCGACGGTTTCGTGCGCGAGCGCTTTTGTCTCGACCGCGAGGATGCCCGCGCCAAGGCGCGCGAATGGTTCCAGAGCTATCCCAAAGCCGCCTACTGGACAGAGGTCGAAAGCTGGCGCGTCGTCGGCGACGGGCGCATCGAGTTCACGATGCGAAGGCTTTCCTCCGCCGATTGAACCCTCATGAAAGCCCGGAAAATCCGCCGGTCTGGCGGATCGCTTCGCCCGCGATCATGCCGGCGGAAACGGCGAGGTTGATCGAGCGCTGTCCCTCGGCCATCAGGATCCTGACGCGATGATCGGCCGTTTCGTGCACGTGATCGGGAACGCCCGCGCTTTCGCGCCCGAAAAGAAGAATGTCATCTTTCCGATAACCGAAATCGGTGTGGCCGAGGCTTGCCTTGGTGGAGGCGAGCACCAGGCGTCTTCCGCTGTCGCGGCGAAAGCGGTCGAAGGCTTCCCAGTCGAGATGGCGGGTCATCACGGTGCTTGCGATGTAATCCATGCCGGCCCGTTTCAGGTTGCGGTCGGACAGCGCAAAGCCTGCAGGCTCGATGATATCGACGGCAAGGCCAAGGCAGGCGGCGAGCCTGAGAATGGTTCCGGTATTGCCGGCGATGTCCGGCTGGTAGAGGGCGATCCTGAGCGTCATGATGGTGTCCTACGCCGGAACATCTCCTCCTTCAAGGATCAGAACATGCCGAGCAGTTTCCACCACAGGAAGTCGAGCGGCAGCAGGATCAGCGCGGTGATCACCGTGAGCGGCGCGAGCACCCTCATCATCTTCCCGACCGACTGTCCCGTGACCTGCATGCCGACCATCAGCGGGGCCGACTGATAGGGAAACAGGATCGTGGAAAAGCCGATCACCTGGCTCATCAGCACGGCCATCACGCTGAGACCGGTCAGTTCCGCAAGTTCGCCCGCCATCGGGGTCAGCACCGCCGGCACGCCCGGCAGGATCGAGATCACGCCGACAATGAAGGCGATCACCGAAAGCGAGACGAAGTTCAGGAAGTCATGGCCGGGCTGAAGCGGCAGGATGCGCTCCAGGGCATGGGCGATGACCACGCCGAGGCCGGTGACATTGACCACCGCACCAAGCGCCAGAAAGCCCGCCATGAACAGCAGCACGGAGAAATTGATGCTTTTATCGAACTCCGCGGGGCCAATCGGACCGATGCCCGGCCACAGAAGCGCGACCGATGCGAAAATGCCGATCCAGGCTGGATTGATGCCGTGCAGCGTATCGGTCATCCACAGCGCGAGCGTCAGCACCAGCACCACGACCACATACCACTGACGCCAGCCAAGGGCGCCCGAAGCCGCGGCCGCAACGGCCTTTTCGGGACGCGGCGTGTCGGGAAAGATGCGCACGATCAGCGCGACGACGATCGCGCTCTTCAACAGGCCGATGATCGGAAAGTGAAGCGCCATGTAGCGCGCATAGGTGAGGTCGATGCCGTAGATCGTCTGCGCTGCGCCCGCCAGGATCAGGTTGGGAACGTTCGAGGGCAGCAATGCAAAGCCCGGCATATGGCAGGCGAAGACGACGGCGATCGCAATTCCGCTGCGCCCCTTCGACGCCTTGTCGAAACCGAGGCTGTCGGAAAGGGCCGCAGCGATCGGCCAGAGCAGGAAGAAACGTCCGAGCGAAGACGGCATCACGAAGGACAACACGATCGCGATTGCGAAGATCCCGGAAATCAGCAGCGTATAGTTTTCTGAAAAGCGGCCGAGCAGCGCGCCGCCGATCTTGTGACTGAGGCCGGAACTCTTGATGGCGGCCGCGATCACAAGGCCCGCGAAAATCAGCCACATGGCCGCCGAGTGGAAGCCGGAGAACACCACGTCGGGCGGCGCAAGCTTGAGGATGAGCGCGATGACGAAGAACAGAAGGCTCGCAAGATAGGGCGGCACGACGCCTGTCGCCCAAAGGCTGAGCGTGACCAGCACGAGCCCGAGCGTGCGGGCCTGATCGGTGGTCATGATCGACTGCGGCAGGAGCGGGAACGCGATCGCCAGGATGGCGAAGCCCGCGACGAGAAGTGTCTTGTAGGAGGGCATGCTTGAGCCTTTGGATTTCAGTGCGGCCAGTGTAAGAGATCGGGATCAACTGCGGAACTGCTACATGTTGCCAAACGATATCGCGTTTCCGACAATCTTTGTCGATGATGAAAGCCCCGGTGCGATCCTCGACCCCGCTCGCCCGGTCACGGCGCGGGCGAAGCGCTGGAAGGCCGGCGAGGTCGGGCGGGAGCCGCATTCACACCCGCGGGGCCAGCTTCTGTGGGCCGAGGAGGGCATGATGCGTGTGCGCTCGGGCGACACGCACTGGCTGGTGCCCGCAAGCCACTGCGTCTGGATTCCGGGCGAGGTGGTGCATGCGGTATCGATGGAAACCGATGTCTCGGCGTGCTTCATCTATATCGATCCGTCGGTCACCCGGGTCCGCGACAACGGAACCGAGGTGCTGCACATGACGGCGCTGATGCGCCATCTTATCCTCAGATTTCGCGCGCTTGGTGAAGCGGGACAGGATCAGGAACGGCTGTTGCGGCTGGCGGAGGTGATCATCGACGAACTCGCCATGCTGCCGGCTGCGCCGCTCAGCCTTGTCGCCGGCAGCGATCCGCGGCTGACGCGCGTGACTGCGCGCCTGCTTCAGCGGCCCGATGACCGTGCCGGACTTGAGGAACTGGCGCGCGCATCCGGTGTCGGCCTTCGCACGCTGGAGCGTCTTTTCCGCCGCGAAACCGGCTTTTCCTTTTCGGAATGGCGCAACCGGTTGCGCCTGATCGAGGCCGTGCACGATCTGGGTCAGGGCAGGAGCAGCACGGAAATTGCGGGCAGGCTCGGCTATCGAAGCGCCAGCGCCTTCGTCGCCGCGTTCCGGCGCCATTTCGGCGTGCCGCCGCAATCCTATCTGAGGGCCGGCGATCCGGGCGCCGAAGCGGCCGCGGATGACAGATCGCGCAGATAGCCGGAGAGCCAGGCTATTTCGGCCTCGACGGCGGAAAACCGGTCCGGGTTCTCCGCCGCGCCGGTCCCGGGTTCACCGCGTCCAAGGTTGCCAAGCGCCCGTGTTGCCCGCTCCAGGCGCTGGGCGTCGGGTGGCGGATCGCCGAGCCGCCTGTCTTCGGCATAGGCGGAAATGACGTCGCAAAGCCGCTCCGCGCCGACGACGGCCGGAAACCATGCGGCCGCTTCCCGCCCTGCCGGCGGCGGTTCCGCGTTCAGCTTCTGCAACTGGGTGCGCAGATCGGAGAGCTTGCGATAGGCCGCAAACTCCCGCTCTCCGAGATTGGGAGCGGCGCTCGACGCAGCGGTAAGGTAGCCGTTCACGGTCTCCATGGCATCGTCGAACGTGGTCCTGAGCCGCACCGTCTGCGATCGGGGCCAGATCAGGTACCCGAAGACCAGCACCACCGCTGCGCCAATCAGCGTATCGACAAGGCGCTGCATGGCGTAATGGAGCGGCGGTCCGGGGGCGGCGATCTCGATCATGATCAAGATCAGGGGCGTCAGGAATGTGACCTTGGCCGCATAGCTTCTGAGCGATGCATAGGGGTCGGCGGCGGCGAGAACGGCAACCGCCGCGACCAGCCCGAGATCGGCATGGACCAAAAGCAGCACCGACATGGCGATCAGCACGCCGATCACCGTGCCGATGCTGCGGTGAATGGCGCGGGTGAAGACCGAGCCGAAATCCGGTTTCATGATGATCGCAACCGTGACCGGCAGCCAATAGGCATGATCGCCGGAAACAATCCGCCCCGCTGCTTCGGCAATGGCGATACAGAGCGCAAGCCTTACGGCGGCGGTAAACACCTCACGCCCGACCACCAGCCTGCGCAGACGGGCCGAGAGCGCTGCCCGGCTGAAGGGGCGGTGAGGGCGGACTGCAACCCGTTCCTGCGACGCTGCGTCGAGGGGATTCCAGAGCCTGTCCGAAAGCTGGCGGCACAGGCGGTAGAGCTCGCCCTCATCCTTGCCGATCGCCGGGGGCGTCGGCTTGCCGGCCTCATGCGCCGCCGCCATGCTTTCCAGCATGATCGCAACGTCAGCGCAGTCGCGATTGTGCTTCCGCGCCGCGATGATCGATATGGTGAGCTGGTTGGCAAGCGACAGCAGGTCTGCCGATCGCGCCAGCTCGCGGGTGCGCCCGGAGTTGTGGCTGCGCTTTTCGATCAGCATGTCATAGGCCGACTTGATCTTTTCGGTTACCGCGCGGCGCGCTTCCTCAGAGGCGGTCGCACCTTCTGCGCGGGCAAGGGTTGCAAGGGCGCGCAGGAGTTCGGCGCGCAACCGGCGTTCAGGCTTGCTGCGATCGCCAAGCGCCTCGAGCGCCAGAAGCGCATTGACGAAGGCGGCGCCTGCCGCAAAGCAGAGCGCAACCATCCATGGCGGCATGTGGCCGGCGGCGTAGGTGTGCACGATGGCAAGGACGAGCATGTTCAGCGCGCCGGTGGAAAACGCCGCACCGTAGCCGCTGATGATGCCGGAGACAAAGCCGATCAGAATCAGCACCGCGAGCGAAACCGGTCCGTGGCCAGCGATGACCGGCCCGATCAGGCAGCCGATCATACCGATTGCCGTGGAGATCGCGCTGATGCGGAACCGTTCGCGATAGGCGCCGAGGCGGGTCGAAGGCTCCGTCAAAAGCGCACCGAGCGCAACATAGAGATAGGGACCGGGATTGCCGGTCAAGACGCCTGCCAAAAGCGGAAGGCCGGTTCCGAGCGCCAGCCGGAGCGCATGGAGGGACGGGCTGAAGGGAGCGGGCTTCATAAGCGCAAGCTCGCGGAACCATGCTTTATGCCGCATTCTCCTGACCCGTAGCCCCCTGTGCTGCTGCTCTCAAAATCCTTGATGATTGCGAAGTCTAATCGGCGCTGATCCATTCACCAACAGGCTTGATATATCCGATCATCCGCGTTGCCGAGCGGCAACACCCATGCGCAAACGGCTGACAAGGCGACCTTCGCGGCTGGTCACGCCGCCGGTTCGGCTGTATAAGCATCGGTGTTTCTCTAACCGGCAAAGGAGCGTCAGCATGATGAATATCAGCAGCACTGCACTGCTCCTCGTTTCACCACGCCGGCTCGCGTGACGTTTAACACGCGCGTTTCAATTCCTAGATAATCAATCCGCTGTTGCGGCCATTTCGTTGAAGGCCGCGTTCCAGTCTCCGCTTCGTCCCCGTTGAGCATGCCTGCCGCGTGCTGTTTGTCGGGTTCGAAGGAGACCTTTTGGAGTCCGATCATGTTTCGCTGGTTTGAAAACCGCCTCAATCCCTATCCCGAACAATTGCCCGAAATGCCCCCCAAGGGTCTCATTCCGTTTTTATGGCATTATTCGAAGCCCGCCGCGCCGTGGCTCATCCTCATGTCGATGGCGGCTGCGCTGATTGCGTTTGCCGAAGTCTATCTGTTCCAGTTCCTCGGCGACATCGTCAACTGGCTGTCGACCGCCAACCGTGACACGTTTCTTGCAGACGAGGGCCGGCATCTGTTCTGGATGGGGGCGCTGGTCCTGGTGGGCTTG
Organism: Martelella limonii; assembly: GCF_013344475.1. Classification (GTDB taxonomy): domain Bacteria; phylum Pseudomonadota; class Alphaproteobacteria; order Rhizobiales; family Rhizobiaceae; genus Martelella; species Martelella limonii. The sequence goes on from NZ_JABUOU010000002.1 coordinate 178,509, forward strand.
CCGCTGCTGACGGCGTTTTCCTCGATGCTGATCCATCAGACGCTGTTGCCCAATCTGCCGATGATCGGCCGCTGGCAGATGCACCGTTACGTGCTGCGCCATTCGATGACTTTCTTCGCCAACGAATTTGCCGGACGCGTCTCACAGAAGGTGATGCAGACATCGCTGGCCGTGCGCGAAACGGTGATGAAGACGCTCGACATGTTCGTCTACGTCATCACCTATTTCGCCTCGATGATCTTCGTCGTGGCGGCGGCTGATCTGCGCCTGGTGATTCCGCTCCTGATCTGGATCGTCATCTACGGGTTGCTTCTGTGGTACTTCATCCCGCGGCTCAGGAAGATCTCCGCCGATCAGGCCGATGCGCGTTCGCTGATGACGGGTCGCGTGGTCGACAGCTACACCAATATCGCAACGGTGAAGCTGTTCTCCCATGCCGGTCGCGAGGAGGATTTCTCCAAGGAAGGCATGGATGACTTTCTGGAGACGGTCTACCGCCAGATGCGCCGGGTAACCCAGTTCCAGATCCTCGTCTACATCAACAATGCGATCGCCCTGTTCTCGGTCGGCGCGCTGGCGATCCACTTCTGGATGCAGGACACGATCACGGTCGGCGCGATCGCGCTCACGCTCGGTCTGGTCATGCGGATCGGCGGCATGTCGCAGTGGATCATGTGGGAAGTCACGGGTCTCTTCGAAAACATCGGCACGGTCTATGACGGCATGTCGATGATGGCGCGGAAGCACGAGCTCACCGATGTCGAAAACGCACCCGCGCTTGACGTGAAGAATGGCGAGATCGTCTACGACGATATTTCCTTCAATTACGGCAAGAAGGGCGGCGTGATCGAGCACCTGTCGCTGAAGATCAATCCGGGCGAGAAGGTCGGCCTGGTCGGACGTTCGGGCGCTGGCAAGACGACGATGATGAACCTGTTGCTGCGCTTCTTCGATCTCGAGGGCGGCCGGATCACCATCGATGGCCAGAGCGTGTCGCAGGTAACGCAGGACAGCCTGCGCGAGCATATCGGGGTCGTGACCCAGGATACTTCGCTCCTGCACCGCTCGATCCGCGACAACATCGCCTACAGCCATCCGGACGCCAGCGATGAGGACGTGATCGAGGCGGCCAAGCGCGCCAATGCCTGGGAGTTCATCCAGTCGCTTACCGACATGCATGGCCGCGTCGGCCTTGATGCCCATGTCGGCGAACGCGGGGTAAAGCTCTCCGGCGGCCAGCGCCAGCGCATCGCGATCGCGCGCGTGTTCCTGAAGGACGCGCCGATCCTGATCCTGGACGAGGCGACCTCGGCGCTTGATTCGGAAGTCGAGGCCGCGATCCAGGAAAGCCTGTTCGGGCTGATGGAAGGCAAGACCGTGATCGCGATCGCCCACCGGCTGTCGACGCTGACGGAGATGGATCGTCTCGTCGTGCTCGACAAGGGCAAGATCGTCGAACTCGGCACCCATGAGGAGCTGGCGGCCGGCAACGGCATCTATGCCGACCTCTGGCGCCGCCAGTCCGGTGGCTTCCTGGGCGATGATGAAACAGTCGTCGAGGACGCCGCTGCGGAATGAAAAGACCGGCCCCGCTGAAAGGCGGGGCCGATTTTTTGACGCATCGTTCACATCTTGCTGGGGTCACCCTCGGGCTTGACCCGAGGGTTAAGGCGAAGTTCTCCGTATGGCCTGGATGCTCGGGTCGAGCCCGAGCATGACGCGCGCGGAGGGAGAACCGGTGGAGAACGGCTCAGCCGAAACAGCCTTCCAGGGACGTGTTCTCGCTGGGTGTCGCGCCACTGCCGTCATATAACCGCGCTTGCTTGATAAAAGCACATTTCCTCATCATCGCGAATCCCGTATGTCTGCCAGCATGATTTTCCGCCGCATCGCCCAGATTTTCGAAAACTGGATCGATCCGCTTGCCGATCGGCCGGTGGAGCAGCCGCCGGCCACGCTTTTGGGCTTCAGCTGGTTCTATCTGCGTCAGGCCAAATGGCCGTTCTTTGCGATGCTGGTGCTTGGCGGCGGCGGCGCGCTGATGGAAACCGCGTCTTTCTGGTTCATGGGCGTGCTCATCAATATTCTCGATGATACCTCGCGGGAAGCCGGATGGTCGGGCCTCATCGCAGCCCATGGCCTGGCGCTGTTTGCGATGGCGTTCACCATGATCGTGGTCCGCGTCGTGCTGTTGTCGGCCTCAATGCTGATCGAGGAGCAGACGATCACGCCCGGCTTCCAGAATCTGGTGCGCTGGCAGTCCTACCGCTATGTCGCGCGCCAGTCGCTGAACTTCTTCCAGAATGATTTTGCGGGCAGGATCGTGACCAAGGTCTCGGCTGCCGGACAGTCCGTCGGCGACCTGATGTCGTCGCTGCTGCAGGTCGTCTGGTTCATGGCGATCTACACGATTTCCACCATGGCGCTGGTGGCATCGCTCGATTGGCGCCTTGCCGCGCTGATCGCCCTCTGGATCGCGATCTTTGCCGCGCTGGCGCGCTACTTCGTGCCGCGCATCCGCAAGAATGCCCGCGATCTCGCCGAAGCCAATTCGATGATGTCCGGCCGGCTGGTGGATTCCTTTTCCAATATTCTGACGTTGAAGCTTTTCGGCAGCGACGAGGGCAATGACGGCTATATCCGGGATGGCTTCCGAAAACTGATTGCGCAGATCCAGACCTTTACCCGCCTGATCACGGGCGTCAGGGCCTCGCTCAACCTCTTGTCGGGCGTGATGATCACGGCCATTGCCGCGCTTTCGATCGAGCTCTGGTTCACGAGCGATATTTCGTCCGGCGCAGTCGCCTTCACGCTCGGCCTCGCGCTGAGGCTTTCGATGCTGCTCGGACGGCTGATGATGCAGCTGAACGGGATCATGCGCGCGATCGGCACGATCCAGAACTCCGCGGAGATGATCTCGAAACCGATCGAGCTTGTCGACAAGCCCGGTGCGTCCGCGCTTGAGGTGCGCAATCCCGAAATTCGTTTTGAAAATGTCGCCTTCGGCTATGAAGGCAGCGGGGCGGTGATCCGCAATCTGTCGCTGACGGTCGGCGCAGGCGAGAAGGTCGGCATTGTCGGCCGTTCGGGGGCCGGCAAGTCGACGCTCGTCAACCTGCTGCTGCGGTTCTACGATGTCGACGGCGGCAGGATCCTGATCGACGGGCAGAACATCGCCGACGTCACCCAGGAGAGCCTGCGCGCAAAGATCGGCATGGTGACCCAGGACACCGGCCTGCTGCATCGGGCGATCCGCGACAACATCCGTTTCGGCAGTCAGGACGCCGATGACGAGCGGCTGTGGGAGGCGGCAGAGCGCGCCGAGGCCGACAGTTTCATCGCCGACCTCTCCGATCTTCGTGGCCGCAAGGGGCTCGATGCGCATGTCGGCGAGCGCGGGGTGAAGCTCTCGGGCGGCCAGCGCCAGCGCATCGCGATATCCCGGGTCATGCTGAAGGACGCGCCGATCCTGGTGCTGGACGAGGCGACGTCCGCGCTTGATTCGGAGGTGGAGGCCGCGATCCAGTCGAATCTGATGAAGCTGATGGAGGGCAAGACGGTGCTTGCGATCGCCCACCGGCTGTCGACGATCGCGGCGCTCGACCGGCTGATCGTGATGGATCGCGGGCGGATCGTCGAACAGGGAACGCACAGTGAACTGATCGAGACCGGTGGTCTCTACGCGTCGCTCTGGGCCCGTCAATCCGGCGGTTTTCTGCCCGCAGAGGCATTCGATGCGTGATGGCGGGAAGGCGTTCGGGCAGGCTTTGCAAGGTTTAATTTAGCGTGTTGCGCTGCAAGCATGGTTTGCCTGTGACTGAAATCTGTCAAACACTGGACATCGTTGATGAACATGCATAAAACTTGGCGGATCAAATAGACGCTGCCGCGTGCCTTCGCGGGAAGTTATGCGGAGGAGGGACGGTCCTCTGTGGCAGCGGCATCAGCTATGGAGGGACAGCGGTGCAAGACGAGATTGTTTCGACGGATCATTCCGGCGAACCGACCCGGCGCGATTTTCTTTACCTGACAACGGGTATGGCTGCAGCCGTGGGTGCTGCCGCCGTGGCATGGCCGTTCATCGATCAGATGCGGCCCGACGCGTCGACCCTTGCGCTATCGACAGTGGAAGTGGATGTGACGAGCCTCGAGCCGGGCATGTCGCTGACGGTGAAATGGCGCGGCAAGCCCGTTTTTATTCGCAATCGCACGGAACAGGAAATCGAGGAAGCGAAAGCTGTTCCGCTTTCCGATCTGAAGGATCCCGAAGCGCGCAACGAAAACCTGCCGTCCGGCTCGCCGGCAACGGATGTGGATCGTTCGGCTGGCGAATCCAAGGAAAACTGGATCGTGATGATCGGCTCCTGCACCCATCTGGGCTGCATTCCGCTCGGTCAGGCCGGTGATTTCGGCGGATGGTTCTGTCCCTGCCACGGATCGCATTACGATACGGCAGGCCGTATCCGTAAGGGTCCCGCACCGCAAAATCTTGCGATTCCGCTATACGAATTTACGGCCGACACCGTGATCAGGATCGGTTGAGGGGGAGAGACTGTTTCATGAGTGGACACTCAAGTTATGTGCCGTCGAACGGTGTGTCGAGGTGGGTGGATTCGCGTCTGCCGCTGCCGCGCATGCTGCACGACAGCTTCGTCGCCTATCCGGTGCCGCGTAATCTGAACTACGCCTACACGTTCGGTGCCATGCTGTCGGTCATGCTGATCGTTCAGATCGCGACCGGCATCGTGCTTGCGATGCATTACACCGCCTCGACCGGCGCTGCCTTCCTCTCGGTCGAGAAGATCATGCGCGACGTCAATTACGGCTGGCTGCTGCGCTACATGCATGCCAATGGCGCATCCTTCTTCTTCATTGCGGTCTATCTTCATATTGCCCGCGGCCTTTATTACGGGTCCTACAAGGCGCCGCGCGAAATCCTCTGGATGCTCGGCGTGATCATCTACCTCCTGATGATGGCGACCGGCTTCATGGGCTATGTTCTGCCCTGGGGACAGATGTCGTTCTGGGGCGCGACCGTTATCACCGGCTTCTTTACCGCCTTCCCGCTGATCGGCGACTGGGTCCAGCAGCTTCTGCTTGGCGGCTTTGCAGTGGGCGAGCCGACGCTGCAGCGTTTCTTTGCGCTGCACTACCTGCTGCCCTTCATGATCGCCGGCGTGGTGATCCTGCATATCTGGGCGCTGCATGTAACCGGCCAGACCAACCCGACGGGCGTCGAGGTGAAGCAGAAGAGCGACACCGTGCCGTTCACGCCCTATGCGACCGTCAAGGATGCGCTCGGCGTGACCGTGTTCCTGATCGTCTATGCGTGGTTCATCTTCTACATGCCGAACTTCCTCGGCCATCCGGACAACTATATTCCGGCTGACTCGATGAAGACGCCATCGCATATCGTGCCGGAATGGTATTACCTGCCGTTCTACGCGATGCTGCGCGCCATCACCTTCAATATCGGCCCGATCGACTCCAAGCTCGGCGGCGTACTGGTGATGTTCGGCTCGATCATCATCCTGTTCTTCCTGCCCTGGCTGGATACGTCCAAGGTGCGCTCTGCCGCCTACCGCCCGTGGTACAAGCTGTTCTTCTGGCTGTTCGTCGCCAATGCGATCATGCTCGGCTGGCTCGGTTCGCAGGCCGCAGAAGGCATATTCGTGGTGCTTTCGCAGATCGGAACGCTCTATTATTTCGGGTTCTTCATCGTGATCATGCCGCTTCTAGGCCTCTTCGAAAAGCCGACGCGGATACCGAATTCGATTACCGAAGCGGTTCTTGAAAAGGAAGCCGCCCGGAAAAAGCCTGCCGGTAACGGCGTGTGAAGGGCGGGGAAAAGATCATGAAGAAACTCATTACCCGCGTCCTGTTCGTTTCGCTGATGACGCCCTTCTGTCTGACGGGTGCCATGGCGGCCGAGGAGGGGGAGCATGCCGGCGGCACACCGCACTATCCGCTGAAGCATCCGCACAATATGGAATGGAGCTTCTCCGGCCCGGTCGGCACCTATGACAGGGCCCAGCTTCAGCGTGGCCTGAAGGTCTACAAGGAAGTCTGTTCGGCCTGTCACTCGATGGATCTGGTGCCATTCCGCACACTCACGGATCTTGGCTATTCGGAAGAGCAAGTGAAGACCTTTGCCGCCGACTACGAGATCGAGGCCGGTCCCGACAATGACGGCAACATGTACATGCGGCCGGGCATTCCCTCGGACTACTTCCCGGCGCCCTTCGCAAATGCGGAGCAGGCGGCAGCCTCCAACAACGGTGCAGCGCCGCCGGATCTTTCGCTGATGGCAAAGGCCCGCGGCATCACCCGCGGCTTCCCGACCTTCGTGTTCGACATCTTCACGCAGTATCAGGAAGGCGGACCGGATTACATCTATTCGCTGCTGACCGGATACGAGCAAGCGCCGGAAGGCGTGGAGGTGCCGGCCGGCGGTCACTACAACCCGTATTTCGCCAATGCGGCGGCGCTGGCGATGGCCCCGCCGCTTTCCGACGGTATCGTTTCCTACGAGGATGGCTCCCCGGAAACGGTCGATCAGTACGCCAAGGACATCTCCGCCTTCCTGATGTGGACGGCCGAGCCCAAGCTTGAGGCGCGCAAGCAGACCGGCCTCGTGGTCATGGTTTTCCTTGTGATCCTGACCGTGCTGGTTTACCTGACGAAGAAATCGATTTACGCACGCAAGCCGCACTGAGCATCGGCGGTTTGCATATGCAGCAAAGAAAGGCGGCTTCAGCCGCCTTTTTAATGTGTTCGGTCTGGCACGACGAAAGGACCCGTTGAAATGAGTTCGAACCCCGAACTGGCCGCTTCCATCCGCTCGATCCCGGATTACCCGAAGCCCGGCATCATCTTCCGCGACATCACCACGCTTCTCGGGGATGCGCGCTCGTTCCGCCGTGCGGTGGATGAACTGGTGCAGCCCTATGTCGGCATGAAGATCGACAAGATCGCCGGCATCGAGGCACGCGGCTTCATTCTCGGCGGCGCGCTGGCCCACCAGCTTTCGGCCGGTTTCGTGCCGATCCGCAAGAAGGGCAAGCTACCGAACAAGACCGTGTCGATGGCCTACCAGCTCGAATATGGCGAAGACACCATGGAAATGCATGTCGATGCCATCAAGCCCGGCGAGAAGGTGATCCTGTGCGATGACCTGATTGCCACCGGCGGCACGGCCGAGGGTGCTGTCAAGCTGCTCAGGCAGATGGGCGCGGAAATCGTCTCTGCCTGCTTCATCATCGACCTCAAGGACCTGCCCGGCCGCAAGAAGCTCGAGGCGATGGACGTCGAAGTCCGTTCGCTGGTCGAGTATGAGGGGCACTGAGGCAGCGCGCTGCGGGCGTCTCCGCCGCCCCGTCTTTCATGATGTGGGTCACCCTGGCGCGACCCGAGGGTCCAGGCATCGTTTTCTGTGAGGCCTGGATGCTCGGATCAAATCCGAGCATGACCCCGTAAAAAACGATTCCTCAGGGGTCGTATCAAGCTTCCTTCGACAGCGCCTCGTTGATATCGTCCTGAATGTCTTCCGGCTTCTCTGTCGGCGCGTAGCGCTTGACCGGCTCGCCGTCGCGGCCGATGAGGAACTTGGTGAAGTTCCACTTGATCATGCCGGAGCCGAGAAAGCCGGGCCGTTCCTTCTTCAGATATTTGAACAGCGGATGGGCATCGTCGCCATTGACGTTGATTTTCGCGAACATCGGGAACTCGATGTCGAACTTGGTCTTGCAGAACTGGGCGATCTCCGCCTCGTCGCCCGGCTCCTGACCGCCGAACTGATTGCAGGGAAAGCCAAGGACGGCAAAGGCCTGGTCCTTGTATTTTTCATGCAGCATCTCAAGCCCCTCATATTGCGGAGTGAACCCGCAGGCGCTTGCTGTGTTGACGATCAGCAGCACATGGCCACGGAAATCGGCAAGGCTGACCTCCTCGCCGGTGATGCTCCGTGCGGTAAATTCATAGACGCTCATGTATGTCCTCGAATAGAGCTTGATTGCCTCCATTGTGGCGCTGCAGGTCTTGGGTTTCAAGCAGCCATATTGAGGGGTGTACACTATTCGTGTATTCTTATTGCGTTGCCAGTTGTGGGGATGCTGGTATGGAATTCGAATGGGACGAGCTGAAACGTCTGCGGGTGCTCGATGAGCATGGTGTTGACCTGCTTTACGCCGCTCTTATTTTTGAGGGAGCGGTGCTGACACGCGTTGATGATCGCCGCGATTACGGCGAAAGGCGAGAGATTTCGCTCGGTATGGTCGAGGGAGAGTGTTTTGTGGACGTGCACACGGAGCGCGACGGCATTTGCCGGCTGATCACCGCCTGGAAAGGAGGACGAAATGAACGAACCATCTATGAAACGAGCCTCGCTCGCGGAGTTGCGGGCGAGGAAGGCCCGGGGTGAACTGAAAAACGGCGCTGATGCCAGCGAAGGCGAAAGCCTAGGCGTGAAATTTTGGTCGAAAGCCGAGATCAAGGCACCCGAGAGAAAACGGTCGGTGCACCTCAAACTCGATTCGGATGTCTTCAGCTTCTTCTATGAGCAGGCCGACGGCAAGGGGCATCTGACGCAGATGCAGGCCGTGTTGAAAGCCTATGCGGATGCCCACCGCCGTTGAGCGGCAGGCATGTTCAGGGCGTGCCTAAGTATTGAAGCGGAAGTGGATCACGTCGCCGTCGACGACGACATATTCCTTGCCTTCGTCGCGTGCCTTGCCGGCTTCCTTGGCGCCGGTCTCGCCCTTGAAGCCGATGTAGTCGTCATAGGCGATGGTGTGGGCGCGGATGAAGCCGCGTTCGAAATCGGTGTGGATCACGCCTGCCGCAGCCGGGGCCTTGGTGCCGCGGCGGATGGTCCAGGCGCGTGTCTCCTTCGGGCCGACGGTGAAATAGGTGATCAGGTCGAGAAGCTTGTATCCGGCGCGGATCAGCCGGTCGAGGCCGGGCTCCTCAAGGCCCATTTCGGAGAGGAACAGTTCGGCTTCCTCGGCGTCGAGCTGCGCCACTTCGGCCTCGATCGCCGCCGAAATGATGACGGTCTCGGCTGCCTGGCCGGCGGCCATTTCCGCAACGGCCCTGGTGTGCGCATTGCCGTTGGCGGCATCGCCCTCGGCGACATTGCAGACGTAGAGGACAGGCTTGGAGGTCAGCAGGTTCAGAGCCTTCAGGATCTTCAGCTCTTCCGCATCGAGCTGGCCGAGAAGCCCGCGCACCGGCTTGCCGTCCTGCAGCAGCTTCAGCGAGGCATCCATCACGGGCAGCACGGCGAGTGCTTCCTTGTCCTTGCCGGTGGCGCGCTTGCGGGTCTGGTCGGCGCGGCGCTCGAGGCTTTCGAGGTCGGCGAGCATCAGCTCGGTCTCGATCGTCTCGGCGTCGGCGACCGGGTTGATGCGGCCTTCGACATGGGTGATGTCATCATCTTCGAAGCAGCGCAGCACATGCACCACGGCATCGACTTCGCGGATATTGGCGAGGAACTGGTTGCCGAGACCTTCGCCCTTCGACGCGCCGCGTACGAGGCCTGCAATATCGACGAAGGAGATGCGGGTCGGGATGATCTCCTTCGATCCCGCAATCGCTGCCAGCGCGGTCATGCGCTCGTCCGGCACGGCGACTTCGCCGGTATTGGGCTCGATCGTGCAGAACGGGTAATTGGCTGCCTGCGCGGCCGCGGTCTTGGTCAGCGCGTTGAAGAGGGTCGACTTGCCGACATTGGGCAGGCCGACGATTCCGCATTTGAAACCCATGGAATTTATCCTGCGTCTTGAATTCGTTTATTGCGTGAGGCTATGGGCGATGATGCCTGCCAAGGTCAAGGCTCGATCGCCGAAACCGGGCTTTTCTCGCGCCGGGACTTGATAAAATGCCGGCGGAAGGGCAAAATGGACCCATTGTCGGGCGCCGCGACGGAAGGCTGCAGCCGGCACACAAATCCTCAACATATGATAGTTCAGAGAGCAAGCGCGTGAGCGATACGGGCGTCGATACCAAACGCAAGACCAAAACCGTGCCGAAGCTTGAACGGCCACGGCTCTACAAGGTCATTCTCGTCAACGACGACTATACCCCGCGCGACTTCGTGCTCGTGGTGCTGAAAGCCGTGTTCCGCATGAGCGAGGATCAGGGCTACAAGGTGATGATCACCGCCCACCAGAAGGGAAGCTGCGTGGTGGCGGTCTACAGCCGCGATATCGCCGAGACCAAGGCGAAGGAGGCGATCGACCTTGCGAAGGAAATCGGCTTTCCGCTGATGTTCAGGACCGAGCCGGAGGAATAGCGGCAGGGCGGTCTATTCCCGCTGCGGCGCCTGTGGTTGCGTGACATCCGCGAAATAGGCCTCTACCAGCCGCAAAAGCTCCTGGAATGCGGGTGAGAGCGCCGAGGTCTGGCGATAGATCGCCTTGGCGTGCCAATTCAGGAGAGGGCCCCGGTAGTCCAGCACGGCGAGGTCCCCGGCCTCAAGATAGGGCGCGAGCAGATGACGCGGCGCGCCCGTCACAGCATCGCTTTCGCGCACCGCGCGAAACAGCAGTTCGTAATGGTCGGTCTGCAGCGCGATATGGGGACTGCCACCGGCAGAGGAGAGCCAGGGCAGCATTTCCACCGGCACTTCCGGCAAGGCAAGCGGATAGCGGAACAGCGTTGCTCGGTCGATCGCCTGCTGATCGGCCAGGGGGTGACCCGCCCGTGCGGCGAAGATCACCGGCTCCTCCAGAACAGTGTGCATCCGGAGAGTGCCGTCATCCGCCGGCTGGTCGGTCGAGGCGATGCCGAGGTCGATGCGGCCGGCAGCGACATCGGCAAGGATCTTCTGCGCTGTCCCGGTGTTGAGCGACAGGTGGACATTCGGAAACCTGCGGCAAAAGGCCGGAACGACCCTGCGCATGGCTCCATGGATCAGAACCGGCCCGGCGGCAAGCTTGAGCACGCCGCGTTCGCCCCCCGCGATCAGGTCCAGTTCGTCGCCAAGCCTTTGAAGGCGGGACAGGATATCGGGCGCGGCGGCGACCACATGCTGGCCGAATACAGTCAGTTCGACACCGCGCCGGGTCCTGACAAACAGGGTAACCCCAAGCGATTCCTCAAGTTTCTGGATGCTTGCCGTCAAGGCGGGCTGCGTCAGGTTCAATTCCTGCGCGGCACGGTTGAATGTGCCGCAGCGACTGACGGCCAGGACTTGCGCCAGATGCTTTGCCGAGATCATGGATCATGAATAAATAAAATCTATAACTTCTGCAATTTAATTCGATTTTATTTTAGGAAAAAGCCGATGTAGCAAAGGTGTCATGTTCTGGGAGGAATAGATGACCTTTGGCAAGATGGCACATATCGTGCTGCTGTCGACGGTATGCATGGGAGGGTCGGCCGCCTTTGCCGATCCGGCCAGCACCGTCACGGCAGCGCGCAATTCGGCAGTTCTGAAAGACCTCGATTTCAGCAATCGTCAGGATTTCGAGGACGCAACCCGCGGCTTCATCGCAGCCCTTGATCCCGCGATCATCACCGACGACAGCGGCGCACCCGTGTTCAATCAGGAACAGTACCGGTTCCTGGAGGGACAGGCGCCCGATACCGCCAATCCAAGCCTCTGGCGGCAAGGGCAGCTCAACGCCATTCACGGCCTGTTCGAGGTAACCGACGGCATCTATCAGGTGCGCGGCTACGATCTTTCGAACATGACGCTGGTTGCGGGGGAAACCGGCTGGATCGTGATCGATCCGCTGATCTCCGAGGAAACCGCGCGTGCCGGTCTCGCGCTTGCCAATGCCCGGCTTGGTGCGCGGCCCGTCGTCGCGGTGATCTATTCCCACAGCCATGCGGACCATTTTGGCGGCGTGCGCGGCGTGGTCGATCCGGAGCGGCTTGCGGCGGGCGCGGTCCAGATCATCGCCCCTTCCGGTTTCATGGAGCATGCGACCGCCGAAAACGTGATGGTCGGCAATGTCATGACCCGGCGCGCAGCCTACATGTACGGCAATGTGCTTGAAGCCGGGCCTGAGGGTCAGATCGGCAGCGGTCTCGGCCAGACGACGTCCACCGGCACCGTGACGCTGATCCCGCCGAATGTGACCGTGTTCGAAACCGGCACGGAACTGACCGTCGATGGCGTGCCGATCGTCTTCCAGATGGCCAACGGATCCGAGGCGCCCTCGGAGTTCCTGTTCTACTTCCCGGAAAAGAAGACGCTGTGCCTCTCCGAGGTTACGAGCCACGTCATGCACAACGTCTATACCCCGCGCGGCGCGAAGATGCGTGATGCGCTGGCGTGGTCGAAATATATCAACGAAACCATCCTGCTCTTCGGCGACGACGTCGAGGTCGCCTTTGCGGGCCATCACTGGCCGACATGGGGCAATCAGCGCATCAACGCGTTTCTGGAAGGTCAGCGCGATATCTACCGCTTCATCCACGATCAGACCGTCCGGCTTGCGAATGAAGGATATGGCCCGGTCGAAATCGCCAATATGATCACGCTGCCGGATGCGCTGGCACGGCAATTCGCAACGCGCGGCTATTACGGCAGCCTCAAGCACAACGCCGAAGCGGTCTACAACTTCTATCTCGGCTGGTTCGATGGCAATCCCGCAAACCTCGATCCGCTTCCGCCCGCAGAAAGCGGCGCGCGCTACGTCGCCTATATGGGCGGGGCGGATGCGCTTCTCGAAAAGGCGCAAGCCGCCTATGCGGAAGGCGACTACCGCTGGGTGGCGGAGGTGGTGGATCATCTCGTCTCCGCCGACCCCGCTAACACGGCCGCCCGTGCGCTGCAGGCCGATGCGCTGACGCAGCTCGGCTATCAGGCCGAAAGCGGGCCATGGCGTAATTTCTACTTGGCAGGCGCCAAGGAACTGCGCGACGGCGTGGTGCCAACGCCCGCGCCGCGCATCGGAGCCGATGTGATGGCCACGATGACACCGGAGAACTTCTTCGATTTCCTCGCCGTTCATCTCAATCCGGAGAAGGCGGGCGACCAGGCGCTGACCTTCAACTTCGACTTCACCGATGTTGATCAGCACTATGTGCTGAGCCTGAAGAACGCGGTGCTCAACAATACCGAAGGCGCGGTGGCAGAGGAGGCGGACGCCTCGTTTGCGCTGAGCCGCATGGCCTTTGGCGCACTGCTTCTGAAGAAGGCGACCTTTCAGCAATTGGCGGAAGTCGGAAAGGTGACCTTTGCGGGCGACCCTGCAGCACTCGGCGCTCTGGTGTCGATGATGGATACGTTCGATCCGTGGTTCCCGATCGTCGAGCCGGTGAGGTAGGTGTCATGCAGGCGTTCGACTATATCATCGTCGGCGGCGGTTCGGCAGGCGCCACGCTCGCAGGCCGCCTGAGCGAGGATCCAACGGTCACCGTCTGCCTGGTGGAAGCCGGAAGCCGTGACCGGTCGCCGCTCGTGCATGCGCCGCTCGGCGTCGCCGCATTGATCGGCACGCCGATCCACAATTACCGCTACAAATCGGTGCCGCAGAAGGGGCTGAACGGACGGCGCGGTTATCAGCCGCGCGGGCGCGGGCTCGGCGGCTCGAGTTCCATCAACGCAATGCTCTATGTCCGCGGCAACCGTTATGACTACGATCATTGGGAAAGCCTCGGCAATGCCGGCTGGGGCTATGATGCGGTGCTGCCCTATTTCATCCGTGCGGAAGGCAACAGCGATTTTCACAATGCCTATCATGGCAATGACGGCCCGCTTGGCGTCAGCTCGCCCTCGGACCCGAGCGATCTGAACGCCATGTTCCTGGAGGCCTGCGCGCATCAGCAGCTTCCGATCAATCACGATTACAATGGCGCCGAGCAATACGGCGCCCACATTCTCCAGCGCACGATCCGGAACGGTGAACGCTGTTCGGCGGCGAAGGCCTACCTGACGCCCAATCTCCATCGGCAGAACCTCACGGTGATCACCAATGCCCAAACCGAGCGGGTGGTATTCAGCGGACGTTCCGCCACCGGCATCGTTTATCGCAAGGAGGGCCAGCGCCATGAACTCAAGGCCCAGCGCGAGGTGATCGTGTCCGGCGGCGCCTTCGGCAGCCCGCAGCTCCTGATGCTCTCCGGCATCGGTCCCGCCGAGGAGCTTGAGCGTCACGGCATCACGCCTGTGCATGTGTTGCCGGGCGTGGGCCAGAATCTGCAGGACCATATCGATTACGTCATGACCTTCCGCGCCTCATCGCGGACCCAGACTCTGGGCTTCAGCGTTGGGGGCGGCTTCAAGGTGCTGAAAGGCATCGTACAATGGGCGCGGCACCGGCGCGGGATCATCACCACCAGCATCGCCGAATCCGGCGCGTTTTTCCGCTCATCCCCGGATGTGGAGGCACCGGATCTGCAGTTGATCTTCGTCATCGGCATTGTCGATGACCACAACCGCAAGCTTCATTTCGGCAATGGCTTCAGCTGCCACGTGACGGTCGCCAGGCCGAAAAGCCGCGGGCATGTCGGGCTTGCGAGCGCCGACCCATCGAAACCACCGGTGATTGATCTGAACTTCTTTGACAACCCGAAAGATATGGAGATTATGCTCAAGGGGGCGGAGAAAATGCGATCGATCCTGATGGATGAGGCGCTGTCGGGCGTGCGTGGCAAGCCGCTCTATGCGGCGATGATGGGGGATCGGACCGAACTGGAGCAGGATATCAGGAACCGGGCGGATACGCAGTATCATCCCGTCGGAACCTGCAAGATGGGCCATGATCCGCTGGCGGTGGTCGACAGCGAGCTCAAGGTTCACGGTGTTTCGGGTCTGCGCGTTGTCGATGCCTCGATCATGCCGACGCTGGTGACGGGAAACACCAATGCGCCGACGATCATGATCGCGGAAAAAGCGGCGGACATGATCCGCGCTGCACGCAATACGGGAGGATGACATGCTTGGAAAGATGATGGAACGCCCGCTGATCATCAGCGATCTGATCAGCCACGCCGCGCGCTACCACGGCGACGGCGCAATCATTTCTCGCGAGACGTCAGGCGAGGTGACGCAGACCGACTGGCGGCAGCTTGACCGCGGTGCGCGGCGGCAGGCAAGCGCGCTTCTGGCGCTCGGCCTGAATGTCGGCGACCGCGTTGCGACGATTGCCTGGAACAACCGTCGGCATCTGCAGACCTGGTTCGCCGTCTCGGGCAGCGGGCTGGTGTGCCACACCATCAACCCGCGCCTCTCGCCCGAGCAGCTGGCGCTGATCATCAACGATGCGGGCGATCGCGTGTTGATGTTCGACAGGACCTTTCTGCCGCTGATCGTCGGCATCAAGGCCCATGTTCCGACGGTCGAGCACTTCATCCTGCTCGGCGAGCGCGACGAGGCGGCGGCAGAAGCGCTCTCCGGCCTGATGTTTCTCGATCTGATGGTCGACGCGGTTGACGATGATTACCGATGGCCGGCGCTCGATGAGCGCCTGCCGTCATCGCTCTGCTACACATCGGGGACAACGGGCCTGCCGAAGGGCGTGCTCTACTCTCATCGCTCCACGATGCTGCACAGCTTTTCGATATCGCTTCCCGACGCCATGAACCTGTCGGCGCGGGATGTGGTGCTGCCGGCGGTGCCGATGTTCCACGTCAATGCCTGGGGCGTGCCCTATGCGGCCGCGATGACGGGATCAACGCTCGTGCTGCCAGGCCCGGGGCTTGATGGTGACAGCCTGATCGACCTGATCGACACCTACCGTGTGACGCTCGCGCTCGGTGTGCCGACCATCTGGCAAGGGCTGCTCGCGGCGGCCCGCAAGCGGGGCAGCAGCCTTCCCTCGCTCGCGCGCACGATTGTCGGCGGAGCGGCCTGTCCGCCGGCGATGATCGACGCGTTCCGTTCGGAATTTGGCTGTGACACCATTCACGCCTGGGGCATGACCGAAACCTCGCCGCTCGGCAGCATCAACCAGCCAAAGGCCAAGCATGATCTGCTCCCTGAGGAGGAGATGACGGCGCTGCGCTGCAGCCAGGGCCGCCCGCCCTTCGGCGTCGATCTCAGGATCGTCGACGAGAACGGTGTCGAGCAGGCGCAGGATGGCGTGGCGCGCGGCCAGCTTCAGGTGCGCGGTCATTGGGTGGTCGACAGCTATTTCGGGCACGCGCAGCGTGCAGTGACACAGGATGGCTGGTTCGACACCGGCGATATCGCCACCCTCGATGCCGACGGCTTCATGACCATTCGCGACCGGTCGAAGGACCTGATCAAATCCGGTGGCGAGTGGATTTCCTCCGTCGAGCTCGAAAATATCGCCGTCTCTCACCCCGGCGTGAAAATGGCGGCAGCGATTGCAGCCAGAGACGAGAAATGGGGCGAGCGCCCGGTGATCATTGCGGTGAGAGCCGAAGGTTCGCAGATCGGAGAGGACGAGCTTATCGCCCATTTCAGGGGCAAGGTGACATCCTGGCAGGTTCCCGACGCGGTCGTCTTCGTCGACAGCATTCCGATCAATGGCGCCGGCAAGATGCTGAAGACGGCATTGCGCGAGAGCCATGGCGATGTTCTCGTCCTTCGAAAGGTCCTGTCATGAACGCCATGATGTTCAGCGAGCTTGATCGCGATCTCGCGACCCTCGACGCGGCCAAGGAAGAATGGGCGCGCACCTCGGTTGCCGAACGGATCACGCTGCTCCGCAAGGTCAAGGAAGCGCTGCATCCGGTTGTCGGGGACTGGGTCGCGGCAGCCGTCAAGGGCAAGCGCATCCCGGACGGTTCGCCGCTTGCGGGAGAGGAGTGGACCAGCGGTCCCTTTGCGCTGATGCGGGCCTGCAACGGCCTGATCGAAACGCTTTCCGAGCTGGAGGGCAAGGCCTTTCTCGACCGCCTGAAGATGCGCCAGACGGTAAGCGGCCAGCTCGCCGTCACCGTGACGCCGCATGATATCTGGGACCGGCTGCTGTTGTCGGGCATCAAGGCGGAAGTCTGGATGCAGAAACATGTCATGGTCGAAAATCTCGCAGACCACGTTGCGACCCTTTATGATACGCCTCTGGAGCAGCGCCAGGGCAAGGTGGCCCTGGTTCTCGGCGCCGGCAACATTGCCGCGATCGCGCCGCTCGATTGCTTCCAGAAGCTGTTTCTGGAAAACCAGGTCGTGCTGTTGAAGCTGAACCCGGTAAACGACTATCTGCTGCCGATGCTGACGGCCGCGCTCAAACCGCTGATCGACCGTGATGCGCTCCGGATCGTCACGGGGGGTGGCGCGGAGGGAGGGTATCTTTCCGAGCATCCGCTGGTGAGCGAACTCCATATCACGGGCGCAGGCGCCACCCATGACGCAATCGTCTGGGGGCGCGGCGAGGAGGCCGCGGCCAACAGGAAGGCCGGAACGCCGAAGAACAACCGCCGCTTCACTTCCGAGCTCGGCGCGGTCTGCCCCACGATCGTCGTTCCGGGACCCTGGTCCAAGCGCGACATCCGGTTTCAGGCGGAAAATCTTGCGACGCAGAAAATGCACAATAGCGGCTTCAACTGCGTGGCCTGCCAGGTTCTGATCCTGCCTTCGGGCTGGCGGCTGAAAAGCGATCTCATGCGCGAGACGATGGCAGCCATCGCGGCCTCGTCGCGCCCGGGCTATTATCCCGGCGCAGACGACCGGCTGGCGGATTTTGCCGCCCATGGCAAGATCAGGGAAACGATCATGCGCAAGGATGGTCCGGATTGCATCATCACCAATGCCGATGAGGATCCCTGGTTCACTGAGACCGAAATATTCGCGCCTGCCATGAGCATCCACGAAATCGACAGCCTGGATGTGGAGACCTATCTGCGCGAGGCGATCGCCTATGCCAATGATACACTGCATGGCACGCTCGGTGCCAATATCCTGATCCATCCGACCACCCGCCGGGCGCTTGGCAAACAGAGGTTCGAGGCGCTGATCGCGGAACTGCGCTACGGCACGATCGCCATCAATGCCTGGACGGGGCTCGCCTTCCTGCTCAGCCAGTGTCCGTGGGGCGCGTTTCCCGGTCACACGCCGGAAGATGTCCAGAGCGGCATCGGCACTGTGCACAACAGCTACATGTTTTCAGCGCCCGAGCGCACGGTGATCGAAGCGCCGTGGGAGCCTTTCCCGTGGAGCCTGCTTTCGGGGCGGATGACCCTTTTGCCGAAGCCGCCCTGGTTCATCACCAACAAGCGCGCTGACAGGCTGGGCCGGCAACTGACCGAGTTCGAGTACCGGCCCGGCTGGTCTAAGATCCCGGGCCTGTTCCTGAATGCGCTTCAGGGCTGAGGCGGACCGGGGGAGAGGCGCGTGCGCTGCGGGGCTTCTGCAGCATGGCGCACGCCTGCCAAACCGTCTCAGTCGCGCCGGGCTGCGATAAAGCGCCTTGCCTTTTCCGCCACGGTTTCGGCAGTCATCCCGGGCTTGTAAAGCGCGCCGCCGATGCCGAAACCAGCGGCCCCGGCCTCGAGATAGGCCTGCATGTTTTCAGGTGTGATGCCGCCGACCGGCATCACCGGGATTTCCTTCGGAAGCACCGCCTTCCACGCCTTGATGACCGCAGGGGGAATGGCCTCTGCCGGAAATGCCTTGATGCCGGTTGCGCCCGCTGCAATGGCTGCGAAGGCCTCGCTCGGGGTTGCGACGCCCGGCAGGCTGATCATGCCGCGCGCTGCAGTCGCCTCGATTACGGCGGGATTGGCATTGGGAGAGATGATCACTCTTGCGCCGGTCGCCGCGACATCGGCCACCTGCGCCGGTGTCAGAACCGTGCCGGCGCCGATCAGGGCGCGGTCGCCGAAGCGGGCCTGCAGCGTCGCGATGCTCTTCAGCGGTTCGGGCGAGTTCAGCGGCACCTCGATGATGCGAAACCCGGCCGCAAAAAGTGCCTCTCCGATCGCCTCGGCCTCTTCCGGCCGGATGCCGCGCAAAATGGCGATCAGATTGCAGGCGCTCAGCGCTTCGGAAAGGGTCATGACTGTTTGTCCTGTTTTGGTGTTTCGGCAATGATCCTGACGCCGAGCATGGCGGCCTCGTCGGGGCCGGGCTCGACGGTGAGCCCGAAAAGGGCCGCGACCCGGCCATAGCGTTCGTTCATCACCTGATTGCCGATGATGCCGATCGCCTCGCCCGGATGCAGCCAGCCCGCCGCCCGGGCCTGCCGGAACTCGGATCCGATCAAGAGGCCCGAGACGTAATCGAAGATGTCGCCGGGCTGGAGCGCGCCTGCCAGAAGTCCGCTGCGGGCGCTGAAGAATGCGGCAAGCAGCGCCTTTGCGCCCGGATCATCGCTTGCGGCAAAGCGGGCGGCGCGGTCGAAGGCCTGCCAGACCGGCGTGCTGCCAGGCACGGGGTCGGGGGCCTTCGCAATGAAGGAGTGCCGCGTCAGAAGCGCGAAGATCTCGCCGGTCGCAAAGGTCTGGAAGCTGGCAATCCTGCCATGTTCGATCCGCGCCCATTTGCTGTGGGTGCCCGGCAGCACCAGCGTGCGGTCCCGCGCAAGACCGAAGCCGACGATCTGGGTTTCCTCGCCGCGCATGACATCGGGAAAGGGTCTCGCGGCGGGATCGCGCATGCCCGGCAAGAACGTCATCTTCGCACCGTTTTGAAGCGTGATGCGCCGGGCGCCTGCCGCAAGTTCGGCCACACCCGCCGGCGCATCGACATAGGGCACTTCGACCCAGCCGCTGCGGCTGGTGATCATGCCGCACGCGGCAACGGGGAAGGGGCCATGGGCGTCAAACCAGTCGCCGATCAACCGGAAGAGCGCAGCCTCGAAATTCCCGTCTTCAACGTACTGGATGCCGCCGCTCTTGCTCTCGCGCCGGTCCAGTACCCGGCCATCGGCGGCAATCAGCGTGGCGCGCAGCGCGCTCGTGCCCCAGTCGAGAATGGCGGTAAGCGTCTCTGTCATGAGCCCTGCCTCGTTGATGGTCCGGTGTTAGCCGGCGGAACGGTGTTCTGCAACGCCGCACGCGCCCTATCGCGCCGCCAGAACGCCTGTGCCCCGACGGCTGGACCGTCATCGCACGTCGCATCGGGCTCAGCCATCGCCGGTCAGCTTTTGCCGCGGGCTGCCGCAGAGCGCAGATTGTCGAGCAGCACGGCGAGCAGCAGGATCACCCCGCGTACGACATACTGGTAGAAGGCCTGGATATTCAGCAGGTTCATCACGTTTTCCGCAATCCCCATGATCATCACGCCGACGATCACGCCCATCATCGCTGCCCTGCCGCCGGCAAGAGAGACACCGCCGAGCACGCAGGCGGAGATCACCGACAGTTCAAGTCCATTGGCGGCGTTGGGCTGGCCGGAGGTGATGCGCGAGGCAAGCAGGATGCCGGCAATGGCGCAGACCAGGCCCTGCAGCGTGAAGATCCAGATCCGCATGCGCGCGACGTTGACGCCGGCAAGCCGCGAGGCTTCCGGATTGCCGCCGATGGCCAGCGTGTTCTTGCCGAAAACCGTGCGGTTGAGCACGAAGCCGAAGATCACGAACAGGATGGCCATGACCCAGATCGGCGTCGGGATCGTCAGAAAGCGCGAAAGCGCCAGCTGATAGAAGTTGGGATCGTTGATGCCGACCGCGCGGCCATCCGACACGATCAGCGCAAAGCCGCGCACGATCTGCATCGTCGCAAGCGTCGTGATCAGCGCATTGATCCGGAAATGGGCGATCACCACGCCGTTGAAGAAACCGACGAGGCTGCCTGCGACAAGCGCGCCTGCAATGCCGATCAGGATCGAGCCGGTCGCGTTGGAGACCATCACCGCGATCATGCCCGCAAACGCGACGATCGAGCCGACGGAAAGATCGAAATCCCGCGAGGCGAGGCAGAACATCATGGTGCAGGCGACGATGCCGATGGTGACGACCGATTGCAGCAACCCGAGCATGTTGCGCTCGCTGAGGAAGTTCGGAACCAGCAGCGACACGATCGCGAAGGCGATGACGAAGATAACGACGAGTCCCTGGTCGCCGAGAAGTATCTTTTTGAAGGAGTTCATCGAGATCATTCCTGAATGGAGTTTGCGCCGGCGGTGCTCTTGTCGGGCAGGGCGGCGGTGAGGATCGCGCGCTCGTCGAATGCCGCGCGCGGCACATCGGCGGCAACCCGGCCTTCGCACATCACCATGATGCGGTCGGAAATTCCCATCACTTCCGGCAGTTCGCTGGAAATGACGATGATCGCCATGCCGGAGGATGCGAGTTCATAGAGGATTTCGTAGATTTCGGACTTGGCGCCGACATCAATGCCGCGCGTGGGTTCGTCGATCACGAGCACTTTGATGCCCTGTTCGGAAAGCCAGCGTCCGAGGATCACCTTCTGCTGGTTGCCGCCGGAGAGATTGACGATATCCTGACGCGCCGACGGGGTGCGTACGCGCAGCTTGGCGATATAGGTGTCCGCCAGCGCGCTCTCCTTGCGGGTGTTGAGGATGCCCATCGGCGAGAAATGCCGCCGCGAGGAGATCGCGATATTCTCCCGGATCGAACGGCCCTGGATGATGCCCTCGAACTTGCGGTCCTCCGGGCAGAGAACCATGCCGGCATTGATCGAGCGCTTGGGATCGTTCGGTGCGACCGTCTCGCCATCGATCGAGACGGTGCCGCCGGAGCGGCTATCTGCACCATAGAGCAAGCGGGCCATCTCGCTTCTGCCGGCGCCGATCAGGCCGAAAAAGCCGAGGATCTCGCCCTTGCGGACGGAAAAGCTGATCGGCTCGGGCAGTTTCGCGCCGGAAAGCTGATCGACGGTGAGGCGGGTTTCACCGAGCGCGCGTTCACGCCAGCCCCAGATATTGCTGATTTCGCGCCCGACCATTTCGGAAATGATCTGGCTGCGGCTGGTGTCGGCAAGGCGCGTGTGGTTGGCGGCAAGCTTGCCGTCGCGCAGCACCGTCATGCTGTCGCAAAGCCTGAAGATTTCGTCGAGGCGATGGGAAACGTAGAGAATGACGGTGCCCTTCGCCTTGAGCTTTTCGATCATGGCGAAGAGGACTTCGCTTTCGCGCGACGACAGCGACGATGTCGGCTCGTCGAGCGCGATGACCCGGGCATCCAGCATCACCGCCTTGGCGATTTCCACCATCTGGCGGGCGCCGATCGAAAGGGTTGCGACCTTGGCGGACGGATCGACGTCGATGCCGATCTCGTCGAGCCGTTTGCGCACCGTATCCATCAGCGTCCGGCGGTCGATAATGCCGGAGCGGGCGGGAAAGCGGCCGAGCCAGAGGTTTTCAGCGACCGTCAGTTCGGGGACGAGCTGCAGTTCCTGATGGATCACGATCACGCCGGCATTAAAGGCGTCGCGGACCGAGCGGTAGTTCTGCGCCTGGCCGTCGATCGTGATGGTCCCGGTATCGGCCGGCTGGTCGCCGGAGAGGATCCGGATCAGCGTGGACTTGCCGGCGCCATTTTCGCCCATCAGGCCGTGGACCGCGCCCTTCTCGACAGAAAAGGAGATGTCTGAGAGCGCCTGAACCCCCGGATACCCCTTCGAGATGTTTGAAAATTCTAGGAAGGCCATCATCGCCCCGCATGGAATAAGGAATGATCCCGGCAGCTAGCGCTGCCGGGATGCCTGTGCGTTTTGTCGAGGGTTATTCGATGCCGAGGTCCTGGCGGACTTGCTTGTAGTTGTCGCGCAGAGCCAGCGAACCGGAGGTCAGCGTCAGCATCGGCGGCTCCTCGTCATTGGCAATCCAGTCATACATGTTGACGGCGGTTTCATAGCCATGACGCTTCGGCGAGATGATCACGGTGCCGAAGAAGCCGGTGGGCGAGGGCTTGTTGAACTCGTTGATCGCCGACTCTGCGCCGCCAATGCCGATGCCGATCACGTTTTCGGCCGGAATGCCGACGGATTCGGTGGCGCGCACGGCGCCGAGCACGGCCTCGTCATTCAGGCCGACGGCGACCCAGTACTTGATGTCCGCATGCTGGTTCAGAACCGTCGTTGCGGCGTTGAGCGCTGCTTCCGTGTCGGTCTTGGCCTGCGGGGCGTCGAAGATGTTTGCGGCGGGGAAGCCTGCAGCTTCGAGCACCGAGGTTGCGCCGTTGACGCGGTCGACGGCGGTCGGCAACTGGTCGTAGGAGACGCGGATCAGGCCGACATCCTTCATGTCCCAGCCGCGGGCCTTGATTTCCTCGACCATGGCTTCGCCCACGGTCTCGCCGATCTTGGTTGCCGAAATGCCCATATGCGGCACATCTTCGAGCGGCTGTCCATCAGCGCCGACCAGACGGTCGTCAACGGTCATCAGCTTCAGATCGTTGGCGGCAGCCTTGGCGACGATGCCGGGGCCGAGCTTGACGTCGGGAACGCAGATGATGAAGCCCTGGGCGCCCTGTGCGCCGAGATTGTCGATGGCAGACTGGACCTTCTCGCCATCGGCGGCGCCGATCTTGACCAGCGTGAAGCCCTTTTCCTGGGCGGCCTGGTCGGCGAATTTCCATTCGTCCTGGAACCAGGGTTCTTCCGGCTGCTTGACGACGAAGCCGATCTTGACGTCTTCGGCCCAGGCCGCGTTCGCCATCATGGCGAGGGCGCTGGCGATGACGATTGCCTTGAGTGAACGCATGTTAAGTCTCCTCTGATCCGCAAGCCTCCGTGTGCGGTGTCGCCAGATATCCAGAAAATATCATACCGGTCAATATTTATGTATGATTATTTATCGATTTTTATCAGACGCGGACGCAGCCATTCTGGTCCGGCGCAGCGCGTCGGTCATTTCGCTGCGCGCGACGCCGATGAGCTGTTCCATGGCATGGCGTGCGGCATCGGGCCTGCGCATGCGGATCGCTTCGAGCACGTCCTGATGGGCAAGGATCGCCTGTTCGTGCGACTGGCTGGCGCGGTTGGTAAGGCGGAAGCTTGCGAGAAGCGCCGCCCTTATGGCGCTCGCGAACTGGCGGTAGACCCAGTTGCCGCTGGCATTGATGATGGCGGTGTGAAACTCGAGATCGGCGCGGCTCCATTCCTCATTGTCGCGCGAGTTCGCCTCCACCATGTCCTCGAACGCCTTGGCGATCTGGTAAAGCTGGCGGGCGTTGGCATTGGCCGCGGCCTGGGCCGCCGCTGCAGGCTCCAGCAATTGCCGGGCATCGATCAGCGATGAATAGAAGGCGTCGTCGGCGCCGATGCTCAGCATCACGTTGAGTACGATCGGATCAAGATAATTCCAGTTTTCCCGGGGCAGTACGATCGTCCCGGCGCGGGTGCGCGAGCGGACCATGCCGAGGGCTGAGAGATACTGCATCGATTCGCGCACGCTGGTGCGGCTCACGCCGAAGCGTTCCGTCAGCTCCATCTCGTTCGGCAGGGTGGCGTTCTCGGCAAATGTGCCGGAAACGATCAGTTCTACAAGCGATTGCAGAAGCGCCTCGCGGACGCTGCGCTTGCCGCGCTTTGCGATCGGCGCGCCGTCTTCCGTCAGAATTTGAACCATTGCTTCGTTTGTCACTGTGTTCTCTCGGCTCCGGGTCTTCATTCAGCCAGAATCGCGCAAGCATGGCTGGTCTGGATGTCTTCTTTCTGTAATATGATCGATATGTCTCTTTCATTCAAATTCCAAAATAAATACTATTTATAAATTGACTTTGAAACGGCCCGTTATAAGGTTCGGACCTCTGTCGGCAAACGGTTTGCGTCAGGGCGCGTAGGGCTGACGCCAGTCTTGCGTGTGATGGGAGCCGGCGTGTACGGCAAGCGGGAGAATAGGACTTGTCGCGGCGAGGGATGTGTGAATGGCGGTGATCGACATCAGTTCCGGCGCGCTGTCCGTGACGGCATCGACGGCCGGCGGCGTTCTGCTCGGCTTCTGGCTGGAGGAGGACGGTGCGCGCGTGCCGCTGTTGCGGCCTGCCGTTCCGGAGGATGGCGCGCTTGGTTCATCCTGTTATCCGCTTGTGCCCTTCGGCAACCGGGTGCGCGATAACCGCTTCACCTTCGAAGGCCGCGAACATGTTTTAACACCCAACACAGCGTGGGACCCGCTCTATCTTCACGGCGAAGGCTGGCAGGCGGAGTGGTCGGTCGCAGATCGCGGTCCCGCCCATATCGCGATGCGCTTCAGCCATGCAGGCGGTGACACGCCTTATACCTATGAGGCCCGCCAGGAACTTGCGCTGGAAGACGGCGCACTCCGGATGACGCTTTCCGTCGAAAACCGTGGAGATATGCGGCTGCCTTTCGGGCTCGGCTGGCATCCATTCTTTCCGATGACGCCCACAACCACGCTTCATGCGCCGGCTGCAAGGCTCTGGACCGAGGCGGAGGGCTTCCTGCCCGGCGAGCCGATCCTGCCTCCGGCCGAACTCGATTTCAGCACGCCATCGTCCCTGCCAGAGCGCTGGGTCAACAATGGTCTGGAAGGCTGGTCGGGCGAAGCGATAATCG
This sequence comes from Martelella limonii, assembly GCF_013344475.1. GTDB lineage: Bacteria > Pseudomonadota > Alphaproteobacteria > Rhizobiales > Rhizobiaceae > Martelella > Martelella limonii. Next base: position 203,850 of record NZ_JABUOU010000002.1, read on the forward strand.
CATGGCCGGAGCGCGCGACGAAGCTTGCGATCAGCGCCGATCCGCTGTTCAAGCATGCCTTCCTGTTCGTGTCCGATACCGCCTTCGATCCGTCATATCGGCGCGACTATTTCTGCTTCGAGCCGATGTCGCATCTGGCAAACGGCCACAATCTTCCGGATCTCGGCGGGCTTGTACCTCTTGATCCCGGACAAAGGTTGACCGGCAGCATCCTGTTGAGGCCGGAGGGACTATGATCGTCAACCTGTCTCGTGTTTTCGCGATTTCGCGCGGCCCATGCCGCGTCGTTCTTTACGCCGCCCGCAAGGCGGTTTGCCCATACATTTCTGATCGGAACCAGTCATGAAGATCACAAAGCTCACGACCTATCTCGCGCCGCCGCGCTGGCTCTTCCTCAAGATCGAGACCGACGAAGGCATCTGCGGCTGGGGGGAACCGGTCGTCGAAGGGCGTGCGCTGACCGTTCAGGCGGCGGTCGAGGAGATGGCGGACTATCTGATCGGCAAGGATCCGTTCCTGATCGAGGACCACTGGACGGTGCTCTATCGCGGCGGCTTCTATCGGGGCGGGGCAATCCACATGTCGGCGCTCGCCGGCATCGATCAGGCGCTCTGGGATATCAAGGGCAAGGCGCTCGGCCAGCCGGTGCATCAGCTGCTCGGCGGCAAGCTGCGCGACCGGATCAAGGTCTATTCCTGGATTGGCGGCGACCGTCCGGCCGATGTCGCTGCCAATGCGAAAGATGTCGTCGCCCGTGGCTTCAAGGCGATCAAGCTCAATGGCTGCGAAGAAATGCAGATCGTCGATAGCAATGAGAAGGTCGAAAAGGCGGTCGAAACCATCGCCATCATCCGCGAGGCGGTCGGCCCGCATATCGGCATCGGCGTCGATTTCCACGGTCGTGTGCACAAGCCGATGGCAAAGGTTCTGGCGAAGGAGCTCGAACCCTTCAAATTGATGTTCATCGAAGAGCCGGTGCTTTCGGAAAACAGGGAAGCGCTGAAGGAAATCGCCAACCACTGCTCGACCCCGATCGCGCTGGGCGAGCGGCTCTATTCGCGTTGGGATTTCAAGCCGGTCTTCGAGGCCGGCTATGTCGATATCATCCAGCCGGATCTGTCCCATGCCGGCGGTATCACGGAATGCCGCAAGATCGCGGCCATGGCCGAGGCCTATGATGTGGCGCTCGCCCCCCATTGTCCGCTCGGCCCGATTGCGCTTGCGGCCTGCCTGCAGGTGGATGCGGTTTCCTACAATGCCTTCATCCAGGAACAGAGCCTCGGCATCCATTACAATGAGGCCAATGACATTCTCGACTATATCTCGAACAAGGATGTATTCGAATATGCCGATGGCTTCGTGGCCATTCCGCAGGGGCCCGGCCTCGGCGTCGAGATCGACGAGGACTATGTGATCGCGCGGGCGCGCGAGGGCCATCGCTGGCGCAACCCGATCTGGCGCCATGAAGATGGCAGTTTCGCCGAGTGGTGAGGAGAAGATCATGACCGGCAGGCTTGAAGGAAAACGGATATTTGTGACGGGCGCTGCGCAGGGCATCGGCCTTGCAATCGCCCGTGCAGTGGCGCGGGAAGATGCTGCCGTGTTTCTCGTCGATCGTGATCAGCCGCTTCTAAAACGGGAGGCGGAGGCTCTGCGGCAGGCAGGGGCGACGGTCGGGTTCATGTCTGCAGATATCACCGACGTGCCAGCCATCACCGATGCCATGGCGAAAGCATCAGAAGAGATCGGGCCGGTCAATGCCCTCATCAACAATGCCGGCGTCAATGTCTTTGCCGAACCGCTCGAGACATCCGAGGCGGAATGGGATCGCTGCTTCGATATCAACCTCAAGGGCGCCTGGAACTGCTGCAAGGCGGCATTGCCCGGCATGATCGAAGCCGGAGGCGGCGTGATCTTGAACATCGCCTCGACCCATGCCTTCACCATCATCCGCCACACCTTTCCGTATCCGCTGGCAAAGCATGCGCTGCTCGGCATGACGAAATCGCTCGGGCTGGAATATGCCGACCGCAACATCAGGGTGAACGCGCTTGCGCCGGGCTATGTCGCAACGCAGAAGGTTCTCGATTACTGGGCGAGCTTTCCCGATCCGGAAGCGGCCAAGGCCGAGACCATGAAGCTTCATCCCGGCGGAAGGATCGCGACGCCGGAGGAGATCGCGATGGCGGCGGTGTTCATGATTTCCGACGAATGTCCGTTCATGAACGCCACCTGCCTCACCGTCGATGGCGGCCTGAGTGTGCAGCAGCATCCGGCGTGAGGCGGGCAGGCAGGCGAGCCCTCTAGGTGGCAGGCGCCGTTCTGCTCAGCAGGGGATGGTGATCGTTGCGCGCAATCCGCCGAGCGGGCTGTCCGATAGGGTGACGTTGCCGCCATGAGAGCGGGCTATGTCGCGTGCGATCGCGAGCCCGAGACCGGTGCCGGACGAATCCAGGTTGCGGGCGTTGTCCAGCCTCAGGAACGGCTTGAACACTTCCTCGCGCATGTCGGCGGCAATGCCCGGACCGTCGTCGTCGAAGGTCACCGTCAGCCATCGCTCGCCATGCATGGCGGTGATCTCCAGCCTTTGTGCATGCCGCTTGGCGTTGGAGGCGAGGTTGGCGATCAACCGGCCAAAGGCGTTCGGCCTGACCGCCACCTCGTCTTCGCCGACAATGCTGTAGGCGAGTTCCTTTCCGGAGCGCTCGAAATCATCCTGCTGACGCTTGAAGATCTGCGACAGGCTTGCGGTCCCCGTGGTCTCTTCTGCATCGCCGCGGGCAAAGTCGATATAGCCCTGCAGCATCTTCTGCATCTCCTCGATATCCTCGTTGAGGCCCTCTACCTCGGGACTGTCGCCGATCAGGGCAAGCTGCAGCTTGAAGCGGGTAAGAATGGTGCGCAGATCGTGGCTGACGCCGTTCAGCATGGTGGTGCGCTGCTCGATCTGACGCTCGATGCGCTCGCGCATGAGGATGAAGGCGAGGCCGGCGCGGCGGATCTCGATGGCGCCGCGCGGCGTGTAGGGCACTTCCGAGCGGTGGCCCTTGCCGAAATCCTCCGCCGCCTTCGTCAGCTTCAGGATCGGCCGGATCTGGCCGCGCAGGAAGAGCGTTGCGATGCCGATCAGCACCAGCGAGGTGCCCACCATCCAGAGAATGAAGATATGGGTGTTCGAGGCGTAGGTCATCGAACGGCGGGCGAAGATGCGAAGGATGCCGTCATCGAGCTTGATGCGGATTTCGACGAAGCTCGAATCGCCGAGCGTGTCGATCCAGAACGGGCGGCCGATCTTGGCCGAGATCAGCTCGGCCAGAACCTGGTCCAGAAGGCCGAAGAACGGCTTGGGCTGTGGCGGCGGCAGACCCGCGCCCGGCTCGAAGGCGACGCGAAGCCCCATGTCGCGGGCGGCGATCGAGATGATCTCGTTATCATAGGCGCCGTCGGTCGCATCGATCAGGTCGATGATGGCGGCGATGTCGCCGGTGACGGCATCGGCAAGCCTGCGCGTCACCATCTGCCAGTGGCGTTCCATGAAAACGGTTGCCACCACGGCCTGCAGCAGCAGCATCGGAATGATGATGATCAGCAGCGAGCGAGCGAACAGGCCGCGCGGAACCCGGTGGTGGGTCCAGCGGGCGACGACCTTGTAGGCGCCCGCGATATGGCGAAGGCCCGGCAGGCGCACCATCGCGCGCGTCCGCGCCCTGATGGCGTCAGCGGCGCGTTCGCAGGCGTCCTTCATGCTGGCTGGCCAGAGTTCCAAGTCCTAATCCCGGCTGAGGCGGTATCCGATACCGCGGACGGTCTGAAGATAGAGCGGGTTTGCCGGGTCGACCTCGATCTTGCGGCGGAGCCGGTTGATCTGGACGTCGATGGTGCGTTCGTTGATTTCGCTGGCGCTGCTGACGAGATCGTAGCGCGCAACCGTCTCGCCCGCCTTTTCGGCCAGCATGGTCATGATATCCTGCTCACGGTCGGTAAGCTTGATCGGGGTCGATCCCTTCTTCAGTTCCCGCCGGGCAATCGAGAACGAGTAGGGCCCGAATACGACCTGTTCGATGACGGGCGTCTTGGGCGTATCGGCGCGGCGCAGGATGTTGCTGATCCGAAGAAGCAGTTCGCGCGGTTCGAACGGCTTTGCAAGATAGTCGTCGGCACCCGCCTCGAGCCCGGCGATGCGGGAATCGGCTTCCGCCTTCGCCGTCAGCAGCAGAACGGGCACCGGGCGTTCGGCGCTCAGGTGGCGGGTAAGCGAAACGCCGTCTTCGCCGGGCATCATCACGTCGAGAACGAGCATGTCGAAATCGAGCCCTTCTAGCTTGCGGCGCGCTTCCGCCGCATCGGCGGCGGTCGATACCCGGTAGCCGTTCTCGCCGAGATAGCGTTTCAAAAGCGTGCGGATGCGGGTGTCGTCATCGACGATCAGCAGGTGGGCGGCATCGTCGTCCACGTCGGTTGTCATCAATCGCTCCCGTTGTTCATGGCAGAGGCCGGATCATGGTCGCACATTCTGGTGAGAAATTGGCTGACCGCACGGCGCTGATCGCGGTCCATTCCGGCAAGGGCGCGGTCGATGCGCCGAAGCTGTGGAGACAGCAGTTCGTTGCGGAGGTTTTCGCCTTCCTCCGTCAGGTAGAGCCGCCGCTGCCGTCTGTCCTCCGGACCTGCGGTCTGGCACACATGGCCGCTGTCGATCAGCTGTTTCAGCACGCGGGCAAGGCTCTGCTTGGTGATGCGCAGGATGTCGAGCAGGTCCGCAACGCTCATCCCGGGACGGCTGCCGACAAAGTGGATGACGCGGTGATGGGCGCGACCGAAGCCGATATCGCCCAGAATGGCATCCGGATCGGCGGTGAAGTCGCGATAGGCGAAAAACAGCAGTTCGACGACCGCGACATCCACAGGATCGGAGGTCGGTGTGGGATGGATCGCCTGGTTTTTCGCTCCCAAGACCGGTTTCCTTTCTCGCTGTTTGAAATCAGGTAAACTCTGACATAGGTGTTGTGTTAGGTTTAAAACGGTCGCGACGGAAATGGAAGCCGTTGGTCCACAAGGGAGATATCACGTCTATGGCGCAACTTCAGGCCGGGATCATTCCCGTCACCCCCCTTCAGCAGAACTGCACCGTGCTGTTCGATCTGGAAGCGCGGGAGGGCGTGGTCGTCGATCCCGGAGGCGATGTCGATGTCATCATCCAGACCATCGAGGAAAACGGCATCGCGCTGAATGCGATCTGGCTTACCCATGGTCATCTTGATCATGCGGGCGGCGCAATGGAACTGAAGGAGCGGCTGGGGATCGAGATCGTCGGGCCGCACGAAGATGATCGGTTCATCCTGGAGAGCATCGAGGAAAGCGCAGAGCGCTTTGGTATGACAGGCATGGTGCGCGACTGTTACCCGGACCGCTTTTTGAAGGATGGCGATACCGTCGGCTTCGGCGACCATCTGTTCGAGGTCTTCCATACGCCCGGCCATGCTCCCGGCCACGTCATCTTTTTCAACCGCGCCCAGAATTTCGCCCATGTCGGAGATGTGTTGTTCCACGGTTCGGTCGGCCGGACCGATCTTCCCGGCGGCGATCACGATACGCTGCTTGCCTCGATCCGCGACAAGCTGTTTCCGCTCGGAGACGATGTCGGCTTCATCTGCGGCCATGGCCCGGGCGGCCGCATCGGCGAGGAACGCCGCAACAATCCGTTCCTGAAGGGAATTTGAGCGGCTGGACTGGGCGTTTTCACCTCCAGACCTTGCCGGCCGTCTTTCAGACGACGATCAGATGCCCGCTTCCCTGATCGTCCGCGCCGGTTTTTAACATTGCGCTGCCATTTTCCATCCGCACCTCGCCTGATGCAAGACGCGCAAGCGCGGCGGGATAAAGCCTGTGCTCGACGGTCAATATCCGCTTTGCAAGCGTGTCCGCGTCATCATCCGGGTAAACCGGAACCGCCGCCTGTCCGATGATCGGGCCTTCATCCATGCCTTCGGTCACGAAATGCACGGTGCAGCCGGCAAGGCGCATGCCGGCGTCAAGCGCGCGCTGATGCGTGTCGAGGCCGGGAAACAGCGGCAGAAGAGACGGGTGGATGTTGATGATTTTGCCCTGATAGGCGCGAATGAAGTCGCCTGACAGCAGCCGCATATAACCGGCGAGGCAGATGTAGTCCGGCGCGATGTCGGCAAGCTTGCCGAGAATGGCCGCCTCGTGGGCCTGCTTGTTCTCATAGCTTTTGCGCGCGAACGAGAAGGTCGCGATTCCCCGCGCCTCGGCCTTGGCGATGCCGCCTGCTTCCGGCTTGTCGGAGATGACGGCGACGATCTCGGCAGGGAAATCCGGCGCGGTGGCCGCTTCCGCAAGCTTTTCCATGTTGGAACCGCTGCCCGAGATGAAAACGACGACGCGTTTCCTTCCGCTCATAGCGCGATCATGCCCTTGTAAACGGTGCCTTCCATGCCTTCCTTGCGGGCGACGATGCGTCCGAGCCTGAAGGCCTTTTCGCCTTCGCCTTGCAGCGCTTCAAGCACAGCTTCAAGCTGGTCCTTGCGGCAGACGCCGATCATGCCGACGCCGCAGTTGAAGGTCCGCATCATTTCGGCCGGGGCGACGCCGCCGGCGCGGGCGATCCAGGAAAATACGGACGGCACGGTGATCGCCTCAAGGTCGATCTCGGCGGAAAGCGTTGCCGGGAGAACGCGCGGTATGTTTTCTGGGAAGCCGCCGCCTGTGATGTGGGCGAGCGCCTTGATCGCGCCGGTCTTGCGGATGGCGGCAAGGAGCGGCTTCACATAAATGCGGGTGGGCTCCAGCAGCGCTTCGCCGAGCGACTTGCCGGGCGCAAACGGGGCAGGGGCCTGCCAGCCGAGGCCATTCAGTTCCGCGACCCGGCGCACCAGCGAGAAACCGTTGGAATGAACGCCGGAAGAGGCGAGGCCGAAGATCACATCGCCTTCTTCGAGGTTTTCGGATGGCAGCAATGCGCCGCGTTCGGCCGCCCCGACCGCAAAGCCTGCAAGGTCGTAATCGCCCTTGGAATACATGCCCGGCATTTCCGCCGTCTCGCCGCCGATCAGTGCGCAGCCGGCCTGGCGGCAGCCCTCGGCGATGCCTTCGACGATGGTGGCGCCTTCATCCGGATCGAGCGCGCCGGTCGCGAAATAGTCGAGAAAGAACAGCGGCTCCGCGCCCTGCACCACGAGATCGTTGACGCACATGGCAACGAGGTCGATGCCGACCGTATCGTGCTTGCCGGCTTCGATTGCAATCTTCAGCTTGGTGCCGACGCCGTCATTGGCGGCCACCAGCACCGGATCGGTAAAGCCTGCGGCCTTGAGGTCGAACAGGCCGCCGAAGCCGCCGATTTCGCCATCGGCGCCCGGACGCCGCGTCGATTTGACAGCCGGCTTGATTTTCTGGACCAGAAGATTGCCGGCATCGATATCGACGCCCGCATCGCTGTAGGTGAGGCCGTTTTTCCGCGTTTCGCTCATGGGGCGATCCCTCATGCAAAAGTCAAAGCCGGGCATTGCATGGAGTTTTGCATGATGCAAGTGTGTAGCCGGATCCCGCAACCGATTTCGACAGATAACGCCGCCAGAAACCGAATTTCATCGGTGGATATCGGGGAACGGCGCGTCTGCCTGCCGTTGGTGCTTGACGCTGGGTGCGGGATACTCAACAAACGGGTAAGCCGGCAATTTTAAAGTGCCGGGTCTAAGCCATCATCGCCAGAGCGCGAACCGGAGCGGGAGTTTTTTTCATGGCGGGTCGGATCAGTGCCGCGGGCTTGCGCAGGCAGATCTATTTCTGGCTGCTCTTTGCTGCCTTCGTCGCGCTCTTTCTGTTCGTGTTCCGCGGCATCCTGCTGCCGTTCGTGGCCGGCATGGCGCTCGCCTATTTCCTGGATCCGATCGCAGACCGGCTGGAAAAGATCGGCTTCAACAGGCTGTGGGCGACCACAACCATCATGCTGTTCTTCCTGATCCTGGTGATTGCGGTCCTGCTGCTCTTCATTCCGCTCCTGGTGCAACAGTCATATGAGATCGCCCAGCAGTTCCCGAAATACATGTACGAACTGGAGCGGTATCTCGAGACCACGCAGTTCTCCCGCGTGATTGCATGGGCCAATGACCAGCTTGCATCGGTGAGCAAAAATCTCGGCAACATGCTGTCCAACGGCGCTTCCATCGCAGGTACAGTCTTCGGGCAGATCTGGAGCTCGTCGATGGCGGTGATCAATCTGGTCTCCTTCTTCGTCCTCGCGCCCGTCATTGCCTTCTATCTCCTTCTCGACTGGGACCGCATGGTGAAGAAGATCGACCAGTGGGTGCCGCGCGGTCAGGTTGACGACGTGCGCTATCTCGCGGGTCAGATCAACGAGGTGATTTCCGGCTTCGTGCGCGGGCAGGGCTCGCTCTGCATCATCCTCGCGGTCTATTACGCGATCACGCTCACGCTCGCAGGCCTCAACTTCGGCGCGCTGATCGGCATCTTCGCGGGGCTGGTAAGCTTCATCCCCTATCTTGGATCGACCTCCGGTCTGATTCTGTCGATGGGGGTTGCGATGTTCCAGTTCTGGCCGGATTTCTGGATGATCGCGCTGATCTTCGGGATCTATCTGTTCGGCCAGTTTCTCGAGGGCAATGTGCTGCAGCCGAAGCTTGTCGGCTCCAGTGTCCGCCTGCACCCGGTCTGGCTGATGTTCGCCTTGTTCGCCTTCGGGGTGCTGTTCGGCTTCGTCGGACTTCTGGTGGCGGTTCCGGTTTCTGCCGCTGTCGGCGTGCTCGTCCGGTTTGCGATCGACCGGTATCTTACCAGCGATCTCTACTGGGACGGGATCGATCATCATGCCGATGAACCGACGCCGGTCGTTGAAGAAGGGAAGTGAGCCTCACCGTGCTTCGTGACAAGACCTTGCAGCTGCCGCTGGCGCTCGGGCACGATCCCGCTGCCGATCGGGACCACCTGCTGATCTCGACCTCGATCATGCCGGCCATCGATCTGATCGACCGCTGGCCTGTCTGGCGCACGCCCGTGACCGTTCTGGTCGGGCCGCCGGGTTCCGGCAAGACCCACCTCTCCACGATCTGGAAGGGTTTGAGCCAGGCGCGGGTCGTGACGGAGGAGCTTCGGGAGGGGCGGCCGATCGCGCCGCGCCAGGGCGCTTTCCTGTTCGAGGATGCCGATCGCGTGCCCTTTGACGAGACCGGTCTGTTTCACCTGATCAACACCGTACGCCAGCATAACGGCACCCTGTTGATCACGGCCCGTTCGCTGCCGCAGCTCTGGCAGCTCACCCTGCCGGATCTCAAATCCCGGCTTGCCGCAGCGACCACCGTCGAGATCGGTCCGCCGGACGATGTCTTGCTGAAACAGGTGATCTTCAAGCTGTTCGCCGACCGTCAGCTGGAGGTCGATGATCGCCTCGTTGCCTATATCGTGACGCGCATGGAGCGCTCGCTCGATGCAGCAAGCCAGATCGTCGATGCGATCGACAAGCTGGCGCTGTCGCGCGGCCGCCGCATCACCCGTGCGCTTGCCGCCGAGGTGCTGACGGAGCGTGAAACCTTCTGACGCGCTGCGTGAAAAGCCTGATCGTTTCTCGACACGTGAGAGGCCGGTCGCCTCCATGGCCTCGAGCGCTTTGATGGCCGCTTCGGATTCCGCCCTATTCGCCCTCTTCGAACAGCCGGAACTGCGTCAGCTCGGCATCCTTCGGCGGCGTCAGGCCGAGATGTTTCCAGGCCGTTGCCGTCATCACCCGCCCGCGCGGCGTGCGCTGGATGAAGCCCTGCTGGATCATGTAGGGCTCGATGATGTCCTCAATGGCATCGCGCGGCTCGGAAAGGCCGGCCGCGATCGTCTCGATCCCCACCGGGCCGCCGCCGAAATGCTGGCAGATCAGGTTGAGATAGCGGCGGTCGAGCTGGTCGAGACCCATATGGTCGACCTCAAGGCGCGTCAGCGCCTCGTCGGCAATCGCGCGGCTCACGCCCGGCGCGTCGGCGACTTCGGCAAAATCGCGGACCCGGCGCAGCAGCCTGCCGGCGATGCGCGGCGTGCCGCGCGCGCGCCGTGCGATCTCGCGCGCGCCATCATCGCTCATGCCGAGGCCCATCAGCCGCGCGCCGCGGCGAATGATCAGCTCCAGCTCCTCGGCGGTGTAGAAATTCAGCCGCACCGGAATGCCGAAACGGTCGCGTAGCGGCGTCGTCAACAGGCCAAGCCGGGTGGTTGCGGCAACCAGCGTGAATTTGGAAAGGTCGATCTTCACCGAACGCGCGGCCGGACCTTCGCCGATGATCAGGTCGAGCTGGAAATCCTCCATCGCCGGATAGAGGATTTCCTCGACCGCCGGGCTGAGCCGGTGGATCTCGTCGATGAACAGCACATCGCGCTCTTCGAGATTGGTCAGAAGGGCCGCAAGATCACCCGCCTTGGCGATCACCGGGCCGGAGGTGGAGCGGAAATTGACGCCAAGTTCCTTGGCCATGATCTGTGCAAGCGTGGTCTTGCCAAGGCCGGGCGGACCGACGAACAGAACGTGGTCCAGCGCCTCGCCGCGCCGCTTGGCCGCCTCGATGAAAATCTTCAGGTTGGCGCGCGCCTCCGCCTGGCCGGTAAAGTCATCCAGCGTCTGCGGCCGGAGCGCGGCGTCAAGGTCTTCCCCGCGCTTGTCCGGCGATATCAGGCGGTCGGCTTCATTGTCCATCGGCTATAGTCTTTTCCAGATTCCATGCGGGCGGCACAGCATAACGACGCAAATCTACTGCGACAATTCCTTCAATCCCAGACGGATCAGCATCGGGCTCTGCGCGTCTTCGCCGGCCTTTTTCAGCGCGGCGGCAACGGCGCCTGCGGCCTGGTCGCGCGAGTAGCCGAGATTGGTAAGCGCCGATATCGCGTCGGAGACCGCAGCCGGGGCGGCGCCTTCACCAACCTCCCGGCGGAACGAGATCGCCTCGCTGTCACCCATGGAAAGCCCGGAAGGCACCTTGTTCTTGAGTTCCGTGACGATGCGTGTGGCGACCTTGGGGCCGACGCCCGGCGCGCGCGAAACCGCGGTCTTGTCGCCAAGCGCAATGGCATTGGCAATCTCGCCGGTGGCAAGCGTGGAGAGGATGGCAAGCGCCACCCTTGCGCCGACGCCCTGCACGCTCTGCAGAAGGTTGAACCAGCCGCGTTCTTCCGCGCTCATGAAGCCGTAAAGCTTCAGCTGATCTTCGCGCACGAAGGTTTCGATGTAGAGCACCACCGCTTCGCCCACGGAACCGATGCGCGACAATGTGCGCGCCGAACAGAATGCGACGTAACACACGCCGTGGACATCGACCACCACATGGTCGTCGCCGATCTCATCGATCACGCCCTTGAGCTTGCCGATCATGCCGCCATTTCCTTCAACCGTGATCCATTCACCTGTTAGCCCCGCGCGGCAGCGTTATCGCTGCAGCACCTTCTCTCACCCTGCCGCCATCGCCGCCTTCAGCATTCGGTTTCCACCGCGATTATGGGCGTGGCAGATGGCGATGGCGAGCGCGTCCGCGGCATCGCTGCCCTTGAACTTCACCCGCGGCATCAGCACCTTGAGCATCATGTGGATCTGCTCCTTGTCGCCATGCCCGACGCCGATGACGGCCTTTTTCACTGCGTTCGGCGCATATTCGGCCACCTGCAGGCCCGCAAGCGAGGGCACCAGAAGCGCAATGCCGCGCGCCTGGCCGAGCTTCAGCGTCGCGACGGCATCCTTGTTGACGAATGTCTGCTCGACGGCCGCCTCGTCGGGGCGGAAGCCGTGCACCACTTCCGAAAGCCCATCATGGAGCTGGCGCAGACGCGAGGCGAGGTCCAGGTCGCCATCGCTCGTCACCGTGCCGGAATCGACGAACTTCAGGGAATTGCCGAGCGTCTCGATGACGCCCCAGCCCGTGCGCCTGAGCCCCGGATCGATGCCGATGATGCGAATCGTCTTTTCCATGCGTTCACCCTATCTTTCCTCCGCAATAGCTTCCAGAAAAAAGTGAACAAAACAAAAACATGCGGAGGGCCGCCAGACCCTCCGCATGGCATTTTACGTCTTTGGCGTTCAGCCCGCGATCGCGTCGAGACGCTTGAGGTGGTCCTCTCCGAGCTTCAGGTCTGCGGCCGCGATGTTTTGGCGCAGATGGGCACGCGAGGAGGTGCCGGGGATCACCAGAATGTTGGGGCTGCGCTGCAGCAGCCAGGCAAGCGAAACCTGCTGGATCGAGGTGTCGAGTTCGTGCGCGACCTGATCCAGAATATCGGCCTGATAGGGCAGGAAGCCGCCGAGCGGGAAATAGGGCACATAGGCAATGCCCTGTCCGGCGAGGTCTTCGATCAGCGCATCGTCGGTGCGGTGGATCAGATTGTAATGGTTCTGGACGCAAACGATCGCGGCGATGCCCTGCGCAATCTTTACCTGGTCCGAGGTGACGGTCGAGATGCCGATATGGGCAATCAGCCCTTCTTCCTGCATCTTGCGCATCGCCTCCATCGGCGCCTCGATCTCTTCGTCCGGGCTGAAGCCATCAACGCTGCCCATCCTGAGATTGACGATCGGGATGCGGTCGAGCTTCAGCCGCTCCAGATTGTCCTCGACCGACTTGCGCAGGAAATCCGGGCTGTGGTTCATGTTCCACCCGCCCTTTTCATCGCGCCAGCCGCCAATCTTGGTGACGAGGGTGAGATTTTCCGGGTATGGGGCAAGCGTCTCTGCGATCAGCCTGTTGGTCACGTAGGGTCCGTAGAAATCGCTGGTATCGATATGGTCGATGCCGAGCGCCATCGCTTCCTTCAGCACCGCGCGGCATTCCTCCGGGTCTTCCGGCTCGCCGAAGACATGAGGCCCTGCAAGCTGCATCGCGCCGTAGCCCATGCGGTTCACGGAGATATCGGTTCCGGGAAAGGTGAAGCGGCCGGCGGCGGCAGCGGGGCCTGGAACGTTGTTCATGCGATTGATCCTTTTCTATGCATCGATTTCTAAGATATAGCGAACGCGCACCTGATTGATAATCCGGACAATTTCGAATACCGTGATCGGCATGCCGAACAATTCCATCCTGCCTTCTTTCGATGATCTGCTGACCTTCCTCGTGATTACGAGAACGGGCGGCTTTCGCGCCGCTGCCAGAAGGCTAGGCGTTTCGCCCTCCACCGTCAGCGAAACCATGACGCGGCTTGAAGCAGAACTTGGCGTTCCGCTTCTCATCCGCACCACCCGCAGCGTCCATCTGACCGAGGCAGGCCGGGCGCTCGCTGATCGTCTGGAACCGGTGATTGCGGAAGCGCGGTCTGCGATTGCCGATGCCACAAGCAGCGAGGGCGTGGTTCGCGGCCGTCTGAAAATCCAGGTCCCGGGTGCCGTGATGCACGACATCCTTCCGCCGATCATCGACGGTTTCGCAAAGGCCCATCCCGAGGTCCGGCTTGAAATACTGGTCGACGATCGCTTCACCGACATGATTGCAAGCGGCTGCGATGCCGGCATCCGCTATGGCGAACACCTTGCACAGGACATGATTGCGGTGCCGATCGGACCGCGCCAGCAGCGCGGCGCGCTTGCCGCCTCGCCGGATTATCTCGCGCGCAGGGGAAGGCCCGGCCACCCGCGCGACGTGCTGGCCCATGATTGCATCCTGATGCGGTTTGCCTCGGGCGCGCTTACCGGATGGGAATTCGAAAAGGCGGGCGAAGTCATCACGCTCGATCCGCCGGCAAAGATCATCATCGCGACCAATGGATGGCAGGCAGCCGTCAAGCTTGCGATCGAGGGGCACGGCTTGTTCTGCACCTTTCGAAACTGGCTGGAACCGCATTTCGCAACGGGCGAACTGGTGCCGCTGCTTGAGGATTGGTTTCCGCCGTTCGAGGGCCCGTTTCTCTATTATTCCAGCCGGCTGACCCCGCGTCCGCTCAGCGCCTTCATCGATTATGTGGGCAAATATCGCCGCAGCGAAGGGGAGGCGGCTGGCAAAATCGCAGTCCCGCCTTTGTAATTCCCATCTTGCATTCCTAATTATGTGTCAAAGACACACATTCCGGGACAGGACACCTCATGACAGCATTTTCCATTCTCGACCTCTGTCCGGTGGTCGAAGGCGGCACGCTTTCGGAAGCTTTTGATGCCACGCGACAGATGGCGAAGACGGCAGAGGAAGCGGGCTACACCCGTTTCTGGCTGGCCGAGCATCACGGCATGACGGGCATTGCCAGTGCCGCAACCTCGCTGGTGATTTCGGAGGCCGCGCGCGCCACAACCACGATCAGGGTCGGTTCCGGCGGCATCATGCTGCCGAACCATTCGCCGCTGGTGATTGCAGAACAGTTCGGCACGCTGGAAGCGCTTTATCCCGGACGCATCGATCTCGGCCTTGGCCGTGCGCCGGGAACAGACATGAACACCGCGCGCGCTTTGCGGCGCAATCTCGATGCCGGCGCCCAGACCTTCCCGAACGACATTGTCGAATTGCAGCAGTTGATGGACGATCCTGCGGAGGGGCAGCGGCTTCTCGCCAATCCGGGGGCGGGCGCAAAGGTGCCGGTCTATATTCTCGGGTCTTCCACCTACAGCGCGCATCTTGCGGCCATGCTCGGCCTTCCTTACGCCTTCGCATCCCACTTCGCCCCGGACATGCTGTTCGAGGCGCTGCACATCTATCGCAGCAATTTCAAGCCGTCCGCCCAGCTCGACAAGCCCTATGTGATCGTGGGCGTGATGGGGGCCATGGCCGATAGCGACGAAGAAGCCGACTATCTGTTCACCTCCGCCCAGCAGAGCTTCGTGGCGCTCCGCCGCAATGCCCGCGGCAAGACGCCGAGGCCGGTCGAAAGCATGGACGGTCTGTGGACCGACATGGAACGCATGTCGATCGAGCATACGTTCCAGTTTGCAGTTGTCGGCGGGCCGAAGACGGCGCAGGCAAAGATGAGCCGGTTCCTGGCAGACACCCGCGCCGATGAGGTGATCATCTCGCTGCCGATTCACTCCCTCGAAGCCCGGCTGAAAGCCGTCGGCATGTTCGGGGCGCTGAGGCGGGATCTTCTGCAGCACGCCGGCTAGCGGCGCGCTTGCCGCTATTTACGTGAACAAAAAGCTGACGACGGCGCGCAGGCCAGGGAACGAACCTCCGCCATGGCCGCGCCGTCGGCAAACATCAGCCAGGCTGCGAAAAAGCGGCCACCCTCATGGGCGACATCCTCGGGCTTGGCCCGAGGATCGAGGCAGTTTTGCGCAGGCTAAAAATAACGTGAAAATTCAATTGCTTGAACGCTAGATGCTCGGATCAAGTCGAGCATGACACCTGTGGGTGAGGTTCGCGTGCGCGAGAGGAGCTGAACCTCAGGCTTTGTCGGCAGTCTGAGATCTTCCCGGTACGGGAAGATCGGAATTTTGCTCGCCCTTGAGACGGGCGCTGAGCTTGCTGCGGTATCAGGCCGAAAGCTTGGCCATCACCTCGTCATCGACCTCGAAGTTGGAATAGACGTTCTGAACGTCGTCATCGTCTTCGAGGTTCTCGATCAGGCGCATCAGCGAGGTGGCGCGCTCTTCGTCGACGGGGATGGTGTTCTGGGGTTTCCAGATCGCCTTGACGCTTTCGGCTTCGCCGAGCGCGCTTTCAAGCGCGGTCGAGACTTCGTTCATGTCCTCGAACGCGCAATAGATGGTGTGGCCGTCCTCGTCGGAAACGACATCCTCGGCACCTGCCTCGATCGCTGCTTCCATGATCGTATCGGCGTCGCCCGCTTCAGCCTTGTAGACGATCTCACCGACATGGTCGAAGGAGAAGGAGACCGAACCGGTTTCACCCAGCGCGCCGCCGGCCTTGGCGAAGATCGAGCGGACATTTGAAGCCGTGCGGTTGCGGTTGTCGGAGAGCGCTTCGACGATCACCGCGACGCCGCCCGGGCCGTAGCCTTCGTAGCGCACTTCGTCATAGTTCTCGGCATCTCCGCCCGAGGCCTTCTTGACGGCGCGTTCGATGTTGTCCTTGGGCATCGACTGGGCCTTGGCATTCTGGATCGCCAGGCGCAGGCGCGGGTTCATGTCCGGGTCGGGCGTGCCCATCTTGGCGGCGACGGTGATCTCGCGCGCAAGCTTGGAGAACATTTTCGACCGCACCGAGTCCTGCTTGCCCTTGCGGTGCATGATGTTTTTGAACTGTGAATGGCCAGCCATGGCTCCGCCCTGTCTTTGTTATGAAATCCCGGATTTGGCGCCCTTATAAGGGGCAGAAGCCGCGCATTCAAGCCCGATGGCGCTGTCGTTACCACACGCCATTCAGCAGAACGAACTGCGGCGCGCGGGGAAGGGAGGCAAGGGACAGGCGGATACTGCGCGCATCCGAGTAGAGGATCTCGTAGTCGCCGGCAAACATTGCCGCGAAGTCGCGCACGCGCGGGCCGGTGCGGTGCATCGGCAGAACCACGGAGGAATGGAGCCTCTCGATGACGTTCCGCATGCTCTCAGCCCCAAGCGTCAATCCGCCGTCGACCGGCACCATGACGACGTCGAGCCTGCCGATTTCGGCGATGTCGCTGTCAGCGAGTTCATGATGAAGATGGCCAAGATGGCCGATGCAGAGATCGGCGAGCTCGAAGATGAAGATCGAATTGCCATCCTCCTCGAACGTGCCGAAGGCGCGGATATCGGTGGAGACGTTGCGGATATGGACGTCTCCGACGACCATATCGTGATTGGCCGGCTCGCCGGGCGTGTCGCCCCAGCCATGCAGCACCATCCCGATGCCGGGATCGGGCGTCATCGTGAAATGGCTTTCATGCGCCTTGTTCATGGTGGCGACATCCGGCGGGCCGCCGGGCAGCAGAAATCCGGAATAGTCGGTCGCGATCCGGATGCCGCCAGGGCTTTCGATCAGGAAGGTAGAATGCCCGACGAAGGTGATGGTGACCTCCGGCGCCTCGTAGGCAACCGGTGCGAAGCTTGCGAATGTCACATCGGGCAGTCGTTCGGCGATTGCCTGGCACTGGCTGACGGGCGGGCGCGGCTCTTGGGCGGCGACCGTTGCAGCAGACGCCGACACGGCTAGGACAAGGATGGCGCATTCTCGAAACATGGCCATTCTCCCGGAAGGTCAGGATTTTGCGAGTGTGCGGCAGAAGGCCGAAAAGGTCCATGGAGGCGCGGTTTTCCGGAGATCACACCTTCGTGAAGTCAGCCGCGTGGATGCTCTGAAAAATTGGATCTTGCGGACCTTGTTTTCGCTGCCCGATTTGCCCATTTCCTGCGCGGTAAAGAACGCTTGGAGCCCTGCCTGATGGAAAGGCGAACGCGCTCCAGCCGATTTTTCACGGGCAGTTCCGGGCGCGCCGGATGGGCTAATTCTTCAGGGAGATCATGACGGCATGCGTGAAAAGGTGCTCGCTCTGACAATGTCGAAGAGGTGGGAAGCCTTTATTCTGACGGTCATCATCATCAATGCCATCACGCTCGGTTTCGAGACGTCCGAGATCGTCATGCAGAGCGCCGCGGGACCAATCCTGCGCCTTTTCGACCGGGTCGTGCTGGCGATCTTCGTCGTCGAAATCGGGCTTCGTCTCTATGCGCACCGGCTCCGCTTCTTCCGTGATCCGTGGAGCCTGTTCGACTTCACGATCGTTGCGATCAGCCTTCTGCCTGCAACGGGACCGCTTCAGGTGCTGCGGGCGCTGCGCATTCTTCGGGTGCTGCGTCTGTTGTCGATGATCCCGTCGCTCAGGCGCGTGATCGGCGGGCTGGTGGCAGCCCTTCCCGGCATGGGGTCGATCATCGTGCTGATGGCGCTGGTATTCTACATCTTCTCGGTCATCGCCACCAAACTCTACGGCGAGGCCTTCCCCGAATGGTTCGGAACGCTCGGCGCTTCGATCTATTCGCTGTTCCAGATCATGACGCTCGAAAGCTGGTCGATGGGCATCGTCCGTCCGGTGATGGACGTCTACCCCAATGCCTGGCTGTTCTTCGTGCCCTTCATCCTGTCGACGGCCTTCACCGTGCTCAACCTGTTCATCGGTATCATCGTCTCGGCGATGCAGAAGGAACACGAACAGGAACTGCTGGAGGAAAACCGGCAGGCGCGGGAGCCGGACATGCAACTGATCATCTCGGAGCTCAAGGCGCTGAGACAGGAGGTTGCGGCGATGAGGGCGGAACGGCCCGTGACGTAAACGGGGAGGCGGGAGCGAAGACGATGCTCGCCCCGCTTTCCTCCGTCATGCTCGGGCTTGTCCCGAGCATCTAATCACGTGTCGACACGAAAAGCGTTTCGGGTAAAAATCATTGATTACGGTTCGTGAATAACCGCCAATGCAGCTCGTGCGGAGCGTTGGTTAGATCCTCGGGTCAAGCCCGAGGATGACGCGGAGTATGGGGACAGGTTTGTCTGAACTCTGAGTTTGAACCGTGGGGCGGGCTATTTCGAACGTCAGAAACGTTTCAAACCGTCGCCACCACCAGCTTCTTGCCCGTCAGCTTGGCAAGCTGATCCAGTCTTCCTTCCACGCGTTCGCCGATGAAGTCGGCGTGCTGCTCCGGCACCACCAGTTCCAGGTCGAAATCCGGATTCCGGGACGGCAGGAAATCGAGTGTGCCGACGATGCCGGGCATGGAGGCGGAGAACAGGTAGGCGACGCGCAGCAGGCCACCCAGCAGCTTGGCGCGTTCGAGAAGTTCCGGCGTTGCGATCGTGCCGAGACCGTCGGTGTGGTCGTCGTCGCGCAGGCCCTCATAGCGGTAGTAATTGGTGAGCGCGATGAAGGCGCGGCCGGGATGGGTGATGCCGGTGAGCGCGGAGTGGGCAATGACGTTCAGCGACTGGCGGCCGCGGAAATCGGGATGGGCGCGCCAGCTGATATCGGCGAGCAGGCAGGCGGCCTGGCGGTAGCGCGCTTCCTCCGGGGTTTCCTCCACGCCGAAGCGGCGGAGCATCAGACCGGTCCATGCGGCGATTTCAGCGGCATGTTTGGGCGAGCGGGCGCGCAAAAGCGCAAGCTGGCGTGCGGCGACGAGCAGCGGGTCCTGATCCTGCTCTTCCGCATTCAGCAGCGAATAGAGCAGGCCCTCGCGCACGCCTTGCGCTGAGAAGCTGATCGATTTCGGCTGCATGATCGTCAGCACCTCGCGCATGGCGATCGCGCCGAAGGGCAGAAGCATGCGCCGGTTCTTGGAGATCGCCTGCCATGCAGGCTCCTTCTGCTCCTCATCGGCGCCGATCCGGTCGAGGAAGGCCATCATCTCGTCGAAGCCGATCTCGTAGCCCTGCATCATCGTCAGCGGGTAATTGTTGACCTCCATATGGAGGCGAGCGATGTTTCGCCACGTGCCGCCGACGGCGTAGAAGGTGCGGCCACGTCCCGTCTCGAGAAAGGGCACCTTCTTCACCTGTTTCTTGGCGAAGTTGCGGGCCTTGGAGAGCGAGCCTTCCGAAAGCTCCGACAGCCGGATGCCGCCGAGCGGCAGCGTGATGCCGTCGCCATAGGTCTTGTTCTTGATGTCGATGAGTTCGAGAGAGCCGCCGCCAAGGTCGCCGGCAATGCCGTCCGGCTCGTGGAAGCCGCTGATGATGCCGTAGGCAGAATAAAGCGCTTCCTCGCGTCCTGTCAGAACGCGGATCTCGACGCCGAGAATGTTCTGGGCCGCTTCGATGAAGGCGGGGCCATTGGAGGCTTCGCGCGCGGCGGCGGTCGCCAGCACATGCATCGTGCCGGAGCGCGCCTGGCTTGCAAGCGCGCGGAACCGCTTCAGCGCCCTCAACGCCCGGTCGACGCCTTCCTCGTTCATCTTGCCGCTGGCCGCGATGCCGCGGCCAAGTCCGCAAAGGACCTTTTCGTTGAAAAGCACTGTCGGCGCACGCGACAGGCCTTCATAGATGACGATGCGAACCGAGTTCGACCCGATATCGACCACGGAGACAGGGGAAATTCCGCGAAGGCGCCCCTGCGCTTCTGATTCGACCATGTATTCCCGGCTTATTTGTTGCGGCCTGAAAGCAGGCCCGCGATGAGCTTCGGCGCACTCGATTTCAATGCTTCTCCGCGGCCGGAAAGGCTCGGATTGGTCATGAAATACTCCTGCGCGTTGAACGGTTCCTCACCCTCGCGCGGCTCCACCCGTCGCGAGGTTCCGTCGGGCAGTATCTCGTAGCTCTGCTGGTTGTCAATGATATTGCCCAGCATGATCTGGGACAGGACCTGTTCATGCACAGTCGGATTGATCACGGGAACGATGGTTTCCACCCGCCGGTCGAGATTGCGCGGCATCAGATCGGCCGAACCGAGATAGACATGCGCATTCTCCGAAGGCAGGCCGTGGCCGTTGCCGAAGCAGTAGATCCGGGAATGCTCCAGGAAGCGGCCGACGATCGACTTGACCCGGATATTCTCCGAGAGACCCGGCACCTGCGGGCGCAGGCAGCAGATGCCGCGCACCACGAGATCGATCTGCACGCCCTCGCTGCTTGCGCGGTAAAGCGCATCGATGATCTTGGGGTCGACCAGCGAGTTCATCTTCATCCAGATCGCGCCCGGAAGCCCGCTCTTCACATGCTCGATCTCTTCCTCGATATGCTGGAGGATGCGCGGCCGCATGGTTTTCGGCGATACGGCGAGCTGCATGTTTTCTTCAAGTTCACCGTAGCCGGTGATGAAGTTGAAGATCTCGGCAACGTCGTTGGCAATCTCCGGATTGCAGGTGAAGTAGGACAGGTCGGTATAGATCTTCGCCGTGATCGGGTGGTAGTTGCCGGTGCCGATATGGCAATAGGTGCGCAGATTGCGGTCTTCGCGGCGCACCACCATGGAAAGCTTGGCGTGGGTCTTCAGCTCGATGAAGCCGAAGACGACCTGCACGCCCGCGCGTTCCAGGTCGCGCGCCCAGCGGATATTGGCTTCCTCGTCGAAGCGGGCCTTGAGCTCCACCAGCGCCGTCACCGACTTGCCGGCCTCGGCGGCGTCCACCAGCGCACGCACGATCGGGCTGTCATTGGAGGTGCGGTAAAGCGTCTGCTTGATCGCGAGAACGTTCGGGTCGCGCGCCGCCTGGATCAGGAACTGGACGACGACATCGAAGGATTCGTAAGGGTGGTGGACCACGAAATCCTTCTCGCGGATCGCGGCGAAGCTGTCGCCGATATGTTCGCGCACGCGTTCGGGAAAACGCGGGTTGAAGGGCTTGAACAAAAGGTCCGGGCGCGGGGTCTTGGTGATTTCGGAGAGCGTATTGAGCGCCAGAAGCCCCGGCAGCACGGCAACGCGGTCTTCGGGAACGCCGAGCTCGTGGATCACGAAATGGCGCAGCGATGCCGGCATCTCGCTGTCGGTCTCGATCCGGATCACGGAGCCGCGGCGGCGGCGCTTCAGCGCGCTCTCGAAGTA
The DNA here is from genome assembly GCF_013344475.1 of Martelella limonii. Classification (GTDB taxonomy): domain Bacteria; phylum Pseudomonadota; class Alphaproteobacteria; order Rhizobiales; family Rhizobiaceae; genus Martelella; species Martelella limonii. The sequence continues at coordinate 225,237 of NZ_JABUOU010000002.1, forward strand.
GCGCACCAGATCTTCCGCCTCTTCCTCAAGCTCGATATCGCTGTCACGGATGACGCGGAACGTGCCGTATCCCTGAACCTCGTAACCCGGATAGAGCCGGTGGATGAACAGGCCAATCAGGTCTTCCATGGTGATGTAGCGGATCGCGCCGTCGAGATCGGGAAGACGCACGAAACGGTCCATCGAGGGCGGCAGGCGCAGAAGGGCATTCATCGGCTCGCGGCCATGGCGCGAGACGAGCTGCAGTCCCATGGAAAAGCCGAGATTGGGAATGAACGGGAAGGGGTGGGCCGGGTCGATCGAGAGCGGTGTCAGCACCGGGAAGATGCCGCGTTCGAACTCGTTGGTGAGCCAGATCCTGTCCTCGTCGGAGATCACCGAGGGACGCACGATCATCACGCCTTCATTGGCCATATACTGCTGAAGCACGGCAAGGGCTGCCTGCTGCTCCATCTGCAGGTTGTCGATCTCGCGCAGGATTTCGGCAAGCTGCTCGGCCGGCGTCTTGCCGTCGGCGGAAAGCATCGTCACGCCCTGGCGCACCTGACCTTCGAGGCCTGCGACGCGCACCATGAAGAACTCGTCGAGATTGGCTGCCGAAATCGAAAGAAACCGCACGCGCTCCAGAAGCGGATGGGCCGGATTGAGCGTTTCTTCGAGAACCCTTCGGTTGAACTGCAGCCAGGAGAATTCCCGATTGATGAATCGCGTCGGGCTCTGTGTGATATCCTCTGCACTGCTGACGATTTCGGAAATGCTCGAAGACAGGTCGTTCATGGTGTTCCTCTTCTCGGCCGAGGCCGGCGTGCAGTCAGTCATTATTGCCGGATAGCGGAGTTTGGCAACGATACTATGACAAAGGAAAGGCGCGCGCGACTGCTGCAATCTCAATCGGCGCTGTGAAAGCCGTTAACAAGTCTCTGGAACCGCCCGGGCGTCATGCCGTAGGTCTTTGAGAAATGCCGCGTCATGTGGCTCTGATCGGCGAAGCCGGCACTCGCTGCCGCAGCGGCCAGCGTTTCTCCTGCGGCGATCAGGCTTCTGGTGTTCGAAAGGCGGCGCTGAAGGAGGTAGCGGTGCGGACTGGTCCCGTAAAGCGAGCGAAACTGCCGCGCCAGCGTGAACCGGTCGAGGCCTGTGATTTTTTCCAGATCGATCGACAGGACGTTTTCGTCCGCATATGCGGCGAGATACGCGCGGCATTCGGCCAGTGACCGTCGATCGAGCTTTTCCGTCTTTTTATGAAGCCGTGTATCGGAGAGGCGCAACAGGCTTTGCGCGATCTCTCCCAGCAAAGCGTCGCGCTCCAGCCCGGCGAGCGCTGTATCGAGGTCAAATAGGGCTTCGACAAGGCTCGTCCGGAGTGTCGCGTCGCTCAAGACGGGCGCAGTGACGAAAGGAAGGCATGCGGCGCGGCCTTCCAGCGCCGCGCTGATGAGCTCGGGGGCGATGTAGATCATCCGGTAGACCAATCCTGCCTCGGTGCCGGCGCCGCCGTCATGCAGTTCGTCGGGATGGAGGATGATCAGCCGTCCCGGTTTCGAGAAGCGTGATGCGCCCCGATAGCTGAAGGTCTGGACGCCGGAGACCGTGACGCCAAGCGCATAGGTGTCATGTCGGTGCGGCGAAAAGCCGTTTCCGTGAAACCGCGCCTCGATCCGCTCGATCCCGTCCCTGTCGGGCGCCGACAGGATGATATCGGCCGAGCTTGTGCACGAACGTTCAAGATCGCCGCCGGCCGGCGCTGCTAGCTTCGCCGGAGCCCCCGATCTTTCAAATCCCTTCCCGGAGTTTTCACCCATGTTCGACACCAAATTCGTCATCATCGTGCGCGAGGATCTGGCCAACTGGCAGAAGCTGAATGTCACGGCCTTCCTCGCGACCGGTGTTGCCAGCGCCAATCCCGATATCATCGGCCAAGAATACAGGGACCGCACCGGCAATGTCTATCATCCGATATCTGGCCAGCCGATCATCGTGCTCGCGGGCGATCAGGCCGTACTTTCCAAGGCCCAGGCCCGTGCGCTCGAACGCGGGGTGACGGCCTCGCTCTATGTGGAGGAGATGTTTGCGACCGGACACGACGCCGCCAACCGGGCGGTGTTTGCGGAATTTGCGCCGGACGATGCCAAGGTCGTGGGCATAGCCTTCATCGCCGACCGGAAGATTGCCGACAAGATCACCAAGGGTGCACGAATGCATCCATGAGGGACGCCCGGCCGTTTGACCGGCCGGGCGCGAGAGCTTACTTCGCGTTCAGGAAGTCGGAGACTTCGAGGATCACGAATTCGTTGTCGTCGGCGGCGTTGAGGCTGCGGCCGGCCGAGAACGGCAGGTTGTTGTCGTTGCCGACGATGATGTGGTCGGCGTCGATGACGTCAACATCCTCGATCGTGACGAACGGCATGGTGTAGACGCCGTCCTTGCCGCCCTGGCGGGCAACGCCGTTCGGATCGGCGATCGCCATCAGGTCGATGTAGCCGACCTTGCGGGCAGCGCCGTTGACGTTGTCGTCATTCATCTCGATCTTGTAGATGCGCTTCAGCATGGCGGGCTTTTCGAAGCAGCCGGTGGCCGTATCGGAGGCGCAGGCCATCGACGGGTCGCCTTCGCCGCCATCGCGCTCGATGACGAGACCGGTGGTGGCGTCGATCATGTTGAAATCACCGATATTGGTGCCGCCATCGGCGAACGGATAGAGCCAGTAGCGGCCGGTCCATTCCTTGGCGGCGGTATCGAATTCCAGGACGCGCAGCGCCGGCTTGCCGTCTGCCATTTCCGGCTTGCCGTCGGTGACGATCGGCTTTTCGAGCAGCGCGTAGAGGTGGGCGCCATCCGGCGAGATCGCCATGCCTTCAAAGCCGCCGGAGCGCGGCAGGTTGTAGGCGGGCATTTCGCCGCCCGGGTTCGGCATCGACAGCGAAACGTTGTCGGGCGAAAGCACCGGCTGGCCATCGGCAAGCGTTTCGTAAACGGCCTGCAACTCGCCCGCCTTGTTGAACTTCAGGAGGTAGGGGCCGAGCTCGTCGCCGATCCAGAAGCCGTCTTCGACCGGCTGGATGGATTCGATGTCGAAGTCCGCGCCGGTCAGATAGCGGCTGTCGGAGCCTTCGAGCACGATCGGGAAGGGGACGACCATGTTGGGGTCCGAGAGGAAGATGGTTTCCTTGCGGTCAACGGTGCCCGCATCCCAGTCGAAGCCGAGATGATGAATCATCAGGGCGGCGTCGGAGGAGTTTGCCTTGGAGCCGAAACCGTTGTCTGAGAGCGACCAGAACGTGCCGTCGCCCATGGCCTTGATGCCGGAAAAGCCCTGCACCGGTTGGCCGTCGAACGGGGTGCCAAGGCCGGTTTCGCGCTTGGCGGACATGCCGGGCACGCTGCCGATCTCGGTGACGCGCGGCTGGCCCGGCTTCAGGAACTTAGCCGAGGTCTGGATATAGGCCGGCGCATCCTGCGGCGCGGCGATGATGGTGTTTGCCGGAAGAATGGCGTGGCTGGTCAGCGTTGCCGAGAATTGGGTGTCGTCGGCAAGGGCGGTGCCAGCCAGAAGCGTGGCGGCAGCCGCCAGAAAGAGGGTCTTCATGAAATATCCCCGTGTGTTGAAAACACGGGGAGCGTTAGCGGTTGCTTATGTCGGAGATTTCACGAAGCGATGAAGCTTTCGTGTCAAACGTCGATCATCTCGACTTTCCTGTCGACGAAACGCAGAGCGACATCGCCGGCGAGAAGCCTGAGCGCCGGGTCGCCGTAAAGCTTTCGGCGCCAGCCCTTCATGGCTTCGACGTCGGCATTTTCGCCTTCCGAGGCGATCCTGTCGAGATCGTCGGAGGATGCGATCACGCGGGCGGCGACCTGGTTCTGCTCGGCAACGATCTTCAGCAGCACCTTCAGCAGTTCCGCCGCTGCGGCAGCGCCTTCAGGAAGCTGCGGCTGGCGGGGCAGGCGCGGAAGCTCCGCCTTCGGAATGGCAAGCGCGCTCTTGACCGCTTCCATCAGACCGGCGGCGGGCTGCGAGCGTTCCCAGCCCTTCGGGATCATGCGCAGCTTGGCAAGCGCGTCCGGCTCGGTCGGGTGCTGCTGGGCGATTTCGTAGATCGAGTCGTCCTTCAGCACGCGGCGGCGCGGCACATCGCGCGCGCGCGCCTCGTTCTCGCGCCACTCGGCAACCTTCTGCATCACGGCAAAATCGAGCGGCTTCTTGATCCGGAGCTTGAGCCGCGTCCAGGCCTGTTCCGGCGGCAGGTCGTAGGTTTCGGGATTTTCGAGGATCGCCATTTCCTCTTCCACCCAATCGGTGCGACCCTCGCGCTCCAGCTCTTCCTTGAGCTTCAGGTAGACGTCGCGCAGATGGGTGACATCGGCGAGCGCATAGGAAAGCTGCTTCTCGTTCAGCGGTCGCGCGCGCCAATCGGTAAAGCGCGAGGACTTGTCGATATGCGCGCCGGTCAGCCGTGCGACCAACTGGTCATAGGAGATGCTGTCGCCGAAGCCGCAGACCATGGCTGCAACCTGGGTGTCGAACAGCGGCGCCGGCAGCATGTTGCCGAGATGGTAGACGATCTCGAGATCCTGGCGCGCCGCGTGGAACACCTTCACCACGGAGGTGTCGGCCATCAGTTTGAAGAACGGCGCAAGATCGAGCCCCTTGGCCAAAGGATCGACCAGCACTTCCAGGTCAGGACTTGCCATCTGGATCAGGCAGAGCTGCGGCCAGAACGTGGTTTCGCGGATGAATTCGGTATCGATCGTGACGAAGTCGGATTTGGCGAGCGTCTCGCAGGCCTCGGCAAGGGCGGCGGTGGTTTCAATCATCTCAAACAACGTATCTTCCTGTTACGCCATCTTTCCTTGGCCTTTGCGGCGGCGATGTCAAGGGAAGGGGTGGGGGCGTATGCAAAACGCGGCCCGAATACGCGGTTGAGGGATTGGATTCTCGGTGCCGGTTCAACGATGTCATGAGGCGTTGGCCTCACGCACTCCCGTCATCCTCGGCCTTGTGCCGAGGATCTAACCCCGTTTCGTCGCGAGCGGAGTTGGCGTTGTGTCGAGGTTTAAGGAGAGCGGCCGACACGCCTGTCGTGGGGTGACGTGCTTGGATCCTCGGCACAAGGCCGAGGATGACGCAGAGACGGGGAAAGGTCAGTGTGCCACCGACGTTCATGCGGGAATTTGACTTATTCTCTTTGACTCGAGACAACCCGATTTCCGCCCCTCAACAGGCCTTTTCCTTGACAAAACGCCCCCGCCGTGCGTTTTTCCGCGCGAATTCATGACAAGGGGCCGCGCCGCGCGCCCGAAAACCCTTTACGGATACGATTATGCACCCCTATCGCAGCCATACCTGTGCCGCTCTCAACAAGTCCGACGTTGGCCAGACCGCCCGCCTTTCCGGCTGGGTGCACCGCGTGCGCGACCATGGCGGCGTGCTCTTCATCGACCTGCGTGACCATTACGGCATGACCCAGGTGGTTGCCGATCCGGATTCGCCTGCCTTCGCCACTGCCGAGAAGGTGCGCGGCGAATGGGTGATTCGCATTGACGGCAAGGTGCGTGCCCGTACCGAAGATACGGTCAACAAGAACATGGCGACCGGCGAGATCGAGCTCTATGCCGAGGAAATCGAGGTTCTGTCGGCTGCCAAGGAACTGCCGGTTCCGGTGTTCGGCGAGCCCGAATATCCGGAAGATGTCCGTCTCAAGTACCGCTTCCTCGATCTGCGCCGCGAAACGCTGCATGCCAACATCGTCAAGCGCACCAAGATCGTCGCCGCGATGCGCGCCGCCATGGCCGACAACGGCTTCGGCGAATATTCGACGCCGATCCTGACGGCCTCGTCGCCGGAAGGCGCGCGCGACTTCCTGGTGCCGAGCCGTATCCATCAGGGCAAGTTCTACGCGCTGCCGCAGGCCCCGCAGCAGTACAAGCAGCTGCTGATGGTCGCCGGTTTCGACCGGTATTTCCAGATCGCGCCGTGCTTCCGCGACGAAGACCCGCGCGCCGACCGCCTGCCGGGCGAGTTCTACCAGCTCGACGTCGAGATGAGCTTCGTCACCCAGGAAGACGTCTGGGAAACGATGGAGCCGGTGATGACCGGCATCTTCGAAAAGTTCGCCGAGGGCAAGCCGGTCACCAAGAAGTGGCCGCGCATTCCCTATGACGAGGCGATCCGCAAATATGGTTCCGACAAGCCGGACCTCCGCAACCCGATCGTGATGGAAGCCGTCACCGAACATTTCGCCGGCTCCGGCTTCAAGGTGTTTGCCGGCATGATCGAGAAGAACCCGAAGGTCGAAGTCTGGGCAATTCCGGCTAAGACCGGCGGTTCGCGCGCGTTCTGCGACCGGATGAACTCCTGGGCGCAGGGCCAGGGCCAGCCCGGCCTCGGCTACATCTTCTGGCGCAAGGAGGGCGAGAGCCTCGACGGCGCCGGCCCGCTTGCCAAAAACATCGGCCCGGAGCGCACCGAGGCGATCCGCGCGCAGCTCGGCCTCGATGAGGGCGATGCCTGCTTCTTCGTCGCTGGCGAACCGTCCAAGTTCTACAAGTTTGCAGGCGAAGCCCGCACCCGCGTCGGCGACGAGCTGGGCCTCACCGACAAGGACCGCTACGAGTTTTGCTGGATCGTCGACTTCCCGTTCTATGAATGGCTGGAAGACGAGAAGAAGGTCGATTTCTCGCACAACCCGTTCTCGATGCCGCAGGGCGGCCTCGCGGCGCTTGAAAACGAAGACCCGCTGACGATCAAGGCCTACCAGTATGACGCCGTCTGCAACGGCTACGAGATTGCCTCCGGCTCGATCCGTAACCAGCTGCCGGAAGTCATGGTCAAGGCGTTCGAGATCACGGGCAAGAGCGCTGCCGACGTGGAAGAGCAGTTCGGCGGCCTCTACCGCGCCTTCCAGTACGGCGCGCCCCCGCATGGCGGCTGCGCCTTCGGCATCGACCGCATCGTGATGCTGCTCGCCGGCGCCAAGACCGTGCGCGAAGTGGCCCTGTTCCCGATGAACCAGCAGGCCCAGGACCTGCTGATGGGCGGCCCGTCCGAAGCCGAACCCGCGCAGCTGCGCGAACTTGGCCTGAGGCTGATGCCGAAGAAAGCCGACTGACACTTTCAGTCTTTGCATTTGAAAGACCCCGGCGAGCGATCGCCGGGGTTTTCGTTTGTTGACAAATCTCCCCCGGGGTCATCCTCGTGCTTGACACGAGGATCCAGGCAACACGGTCAGCGTCGGCAATAAGGCGCAGGAAAATCAACCGTTTGACCCGCCTGGATGCTCGGATCAAGTCCGAGCATGACTCTGTGGGTGCGGTTTGAGTTAGTGAAAATCTCCCAAGCTTTGGTCTTGTCCGCAGTCTGACCACCGCGAACGACCGCCAGGGTTTTCGTTTTTTGACAAACCTCCCCCGGGGTCATCCTCGCGCTTGACACGAGGATCCAGGCAACACGGTTAGCGTCGGCAATAAGGCGCAGTAAAATCAACCGTTTGACCTGCCTGGATGCTCGGATCAAGTCCGAGCATGACTCTGTGGGGGATGTTGGAGTGAGTGAATTTCTCACAAGCAGTGGTCTTGTCAGCAGTCTGAACACGGCGAGCGATCGTTGGGGTTTTCGTTTGCTGAAAAACCTGTCCTCAAACTCGGGGTCATCCTCGTGCTTGACACGAGGATCCAGGCAACACGGTCAGTGTTCGCAACAAGGCGCAGGAAATCAACCGCTTGAGTCGCCTTGATGCTCGGATCAAGTCCGACGAGGACAGGTGTGAGTGAGGTCGGCGCGCGTGAATGGCTCTGAAACTGTGACCTTATTATACTTTCGGCTAATGCTCACCCGTGCAAAGAAGAAAATGGCAAATAAATATTGAAGTGGAGAAGAATGGAATATAAATTCTTTTTTACGCGGAACGGGGAGCGGACCGCGCTTGGAGGAAACTGGCAGCCGTGAGGAGATGGGGCCGGTTTCGATTGGGAGGAAATCATGAAAAAGCAATTACTTGCATTCGCCGCGACCGCTTTGGCGCTTGGCGCCATGCTGCCTGCCGCAGCGCATGCCGAGGGCGAGCGTTTCGTTCTGATTTCGCATGCGCCGGATAGCGACAGCTGGTGGAACACCATCAAGAACGCGATCAATGTTGCGGGCGATCAGATGGATGTCGAGGTCGAGTACCGCAATCCGCCGACGGGCGACCTTGCCGACATGGCGCGCATTGTCCAGCAGGCGTCCGCGTCGAACCCGGATGGCATCATTGTCACCATCGCGGATTATGATGTTCTTTCCGGCCCTGTCGCCGATGCGGTTGCCAAGGGCATTCCGGTCATCACCATCAATTCGGGCACCGAGGAACAGTCGAAGCAGCTCGGCGCAATGATGCATGTCGGCCAGCCGGAATATACCGCCGGCAAGCTTGCGGGCGAGCGCGCCAAGAAGGAATCGGGTGCCTCAAGCTTCCTCTGCGTCAACCACTACATCACCAATCCGGCTTCGGTCGAGCGTTGCCAGGGCTTTGCTGATGGTCTCGGCGTCGAACTCGGCGACCAGATGATCGACAGCGGCATGGACCCGTCGGAGGTCAAGTCGAAGGTCTCGGCCTATCTCAGCGCCCATCCCGATACCGGCGCGATCCTGACGCTCGGCCCCAACTCCGCCGAACCGACGCTTGCGGCCCTTGAGGAAACCGGAAAGTCCGGCGAGATCTACTTCGGCACCTTCGACCTGTCGACTGCCATTGCCGATGCCATCAAGGCCGGAACGATCAACTTCGCGATCGACCAGCAGCCCTATCTGCAGGGCTACCTTCCGGTCGTGATCCTGACCAATTACGCCCGCTACGGCGTGATGCCCTCCAACTCGATCAATTCCGGTCCCGGTTTCACGACCAAGGACAATATCGAGCTGGTCGAGAAATACGCCGGTCAGTACCGCTAGATCGTGATCGCCGCGCCCTCGGGCGCGGCGTTTTCCTGAAAACCCGCAAACCGAGATGACCCGCGCGCCAGCCGGCCGCGCAGCGGCATCTCATTGCCCTCAGAAACGGGTGAAAGCCATGTCGGAAGCACCGACCCGCAAACCGATAGACGAGATGGTGGCCGAAGAGCGCATGCGGCCTGTGCCACGCTGGCGCAAGGCGCTTGTGCGGCCGGAACTCGGCAGTATCTGCGGCACAATCCTGGTATTCGTATTCTTCATGTTCATTGCCGGCGACAGCGGCATGTTCTCCGCTGAAGGCTTCATCAACTGGGGCACCGTTTCCGCGCAGTTCGCCATCATCGCCGTCGGCGCCTGCCTGTTGATGATTGCAGGAGAGTTCGACCTTTCGATCGGCTCGATGATCGGCTTTTCAGGCATCATCATCGCGCTCCTGACGGTGCAGGTGGGACTGCCTGCCTGGGTCGCGATCCTGGTCGCGTTTGCGCTTGCGCTCGCGATCGGCGCACTCAACGGCTATCTGGTCATCCGCACGGGGCTTCCCTCGTTCATCGTCACGCTTGCCTTCCTGTTTATCCTGAGGGGCCTTACGATCTATATCGCGATCTCCGCCACCTCGAAGACCATCATCGGCGGTGTGCGCGAGGCAGCCGAGGGCGACTGGCTGGCCGCTCTCTTCGGCGGCAAGGTGCTGACGGGGCTTTTCACCTGGCTTGCCGATCAGGGCATGATCTCCAAGTTCGTCGCCGGTCCCCGGGCCGGCCAGCCCGTGGTGGACGGCATTCCGATGCTGATGGTCTGGGCGCTTGTGCTGATCGTCATCGGACATTTCATCCTGGTGCGCACCAAATTCGGCAACTGGATCTTTGCCGCCGGCGGCGATGCGCAGGCCGCGCGCTATGTCGGCGTCCCGGTCAACCGGGTCAAGATCCTGATGTTCATGCTGACGGCCTTCTGCGCCACCGTGTTCGCCACCTGCCAGGTCATGGAATTCGGCTCGGCTGCGGCAGACCGCGGTCTTCTGAAAGAGTTCGAGGCGATCATTTCGGTGGTCATCGGCGGCGCGCTTCTGACCGGCGGCTATGGTTCCGTGATCGGCGCAGCGCTTGGCGCGCTGATCTTCGGTGTGGTCCAGCAGGGGCTGTTCTTCGCAGGCGTCGAAAGTTCGCTGTTCCGCGTCTTCCTCGGTGTCATCCTGCTGCTCGCCGTCATTCTCAACACCTATATCCGCCGCCGCATCACGGGAGAACGTTAAGATGAGCACGCCCCTGATCGAACTCGTCGATATCGAGAAGCATTTCGGCCCCGTCATCGCGCTTGCGGGCGTTTCGCTGTCGGTCAACGCCGGAGAATGCCATTGCCTCCTCGGCGATAACGGCGCCGGCAAGTCGACCTTCATCAAGACGATGTCGGGTGTTCACAAGCCGAGTTCCGGCCGCATCCTCGTCGATGGCAAGGAGAAGGTGTTCTCCGATCCGCGCGACGCGATGGCGGCAGGCATTGCCACCGTCTATCAGGATCTCGCCATGATCCCGCTGATGTCGGTGACCCGCAATTTCTGGATGGGTCGCGAGCCGGAAAAGCGCTTCGGCCCGATCAAGGTATTCGACCACAAGAAGGCGGGCGCGATCACGGTCGGCGAGATGGCGAAGATGGGCATTCACCTGCGCTCTGCCGATCAGGCCGTGGGCACGCTTTCGGGCGGCGAACGGCAGACGGTGGCCATTGCCCGCGCGGTCTATTTCGGTGCGCGGGTTCTGATCCTCGATGAGCCGACCTCGGCGCTCGGCGTGCGCCAGACGGCCAATGTGCTCTCCACCATCGACCGCGTGCGCAAGGCCGGCGTCGGCGTCATCTTCATCACCCACAATGTCCGCCATGCGCTCGCTGTCGGCGACCGGTTTACCGTGATCAATCACGGCAAGACGCTCGGTACCGCAAGGCGCGGCGAGATTGGTGCTGAGGAGCTTCAGGACATGATGGCCGGGGGACGCGAAATGGTCGAGCTGGAATCCTCGCTGGGCGGCACGGTCTGAGGCTTCGCTCTGCGGACGCAGGGGAGCATTAACCGGTGCTGGAGACCCCGCGACGTTCGGCGATGGTGCCAGCGACAACTCCTTCAAGGGAACGCTCAAGATCCGGTTCTGATCATCGGCTCATGCAGACAATGGACGCGGGCAGTCGAAACACTTCCCGCGTTTTGCTTTCCGCTTTCGTTCCGGCGTCCCCTCCGGATCATCATCGAGGCGGAAGCCGGGTGTGCCTTCCCCATGATCTTGCCCGTCGCATCACGACGGCCCGCGCAAGGGATCGCGGGTCGCGACGCTTGCCAGAGCGTCGATCAGCGTGTCGAGTTCCGGCGCGCGCGTCGCATTTTCCTTCAGCGAGATCCCCACCGGTCCACCCAGCAACTCGTTGCGCACCGGCAGCACGGTGAGCGTGCCTGCGGCAAGCTCTCTGGCAACGACGCCTCCCGAGATGAACCAGATCGTGTCCGATGTCTCGACCACGCGGCGGCCGAAGGCATGGGACACGTTCTCATAGGCCGGCACTGGCATGCCGAGACCGAGCGATTGCAGGAAGGCCCGCACCGATGCGTGGATCACTGCGCCGGAGGGCGGCAGCATCAGCGGAAAGCGCAAGAAATCGTCGGGCTCCCAGGCGCGCGCGCGCAAGGGGTGGCCGGGGCGGATGACCGGTACCACGCGTTCCCAGTATAGCTGGCGGAAACTCAGACCTTCGCCGGCGCCTGATGGCGGCATGCGGCCGACCACGATATCAAGGGCGCCTTCGCGAAGCTGCGACAGCAGCAGCCAGTTCGGTCCGGTGGTAACCCGCAGCGTGCAGGCCGGATGGCGCTTGCGGAAGGCTTCGGCGGCATCCGGAAACAGCTCCGTTGCCGCCGTCGGCAGCACGCCCGCGGCAATCTTCCGGTTGTCGGCGGCCCCGCCTTGCAGAAGGGTCTGCGCCCGCATCAATTCGCCAAGCGCTGCACCGGCCGATTGCTGGAAGAGCCGGCCGGCGGGCGATACCACCAGGCGGCGGCCGGACCTGTCGAACAGGGGCGTGCCCAGAATATCCTCCAGCTCGTGAATGGTTTTCGAGGCAGCCGGCTGACTGATCTTCAGCGCGTCCGCCGCTGCCGACAGACTGCCGAGACGCGCTGTCTCCAGAAAGCAGTCGAGATGTCGCAAACGAAGGCGAGGATGCAGCATGATATAACCTAGGAGTTATGGTTGATTGCGATCTTTATAATTTTTTTCGGGTTTCAGCTATGGCAAATTCAAGATCGCGCCGCGCAGCTCGTGCGCGCGGGGCCTGCGGGAGCGGTGTGGCTGGCTCGGCTTTTGGGAGGGATGGTCCGATGAGCGAACGTTACGATGACGGCATGGCTGTGCGCCGGGCGGTGCTCGGCGATGATCATGTCGACCGGGCCGAGGCGGCCAAGACCGATTTCGATGCGCCGTTTCAGGCCCTGATCACGGAAGCCGCCTGGGGCACGGTCTGGGCGTCGGGCGGCATTTCGCGGCGCGAGCGTTCCATGCTCACGCTCGCCCTTCTTGCGGCAACCGGAAATTTCGAGGAAATCCCGATGCATATCCGCGCAACGGCGCGCACCGGGGCAAGCAAGCGCGATGTGCAGGAGGCGCTGCAGCATGTGGCGATCTATGCCGGCGTCCCGCGCGCCAACCACGCGCTGAAGCTCGCCAGACAAACCTATGCCGAAATGGAGGCGGCAAAAGATGAGTGATCCCGGTCCCCTGATCCCGCGTGACCGCGCGGCCCATCCGCCCGCCTTGGATCCGGGCTACAAGACCTCGGTCTCCCGCTCGCCCAACCTGCCGCTGCTGTCGCTTGAAAGCGGCCCGACGGAGGAAACCGGCCCGATGTTCGGTCATGGCCTGTTCGGTGCGCTCGACAACAATCTCATCCTGAACTGGACGCAAGGCAAGGCGCCCGCCATCGGCGAGCGGATCCTGGTCCACGGACGGGTTCTGGACGAAAATGCGCGGCCCGTGCCGCGGACGCTTGTCGAAATCTGGCAGGCCAATGCCGGCGGTCGCTATCGCCACAAGAAGGATAGCTATCTTGCCCCGCTTGATCCCAATTTCGGCGGGTGCGGGCGAACGCTGACGGATGACGACGGCTATTACCAGTTTCTCACCATTCGCCCGGGCGCCTATCCCTGGCCCAATCGCGGCAATGACTGGCGGCCGATGCATATCCATCTGTCGATCTTCGGTCACAGTTTCGGCCAGCGGCTGATCACGCAGATGTATTTCGAGGGCGATCCGCTGATCCCGCTCTGTCCGATCGCGGCAACCGTGAAGGACCACGGACAGCTCGACAACCTCGTTGCGCCCCTCGACATGGCCTCGTCTCGGCCGCTGGATTTTCTGGCCTACAGGTTCGACATCGTGCTGCGCGGCCGCCGCCAGACCATGTTCGAGAACAGACTGGAGGGGATGTGATATGGCCCAGAAACTCGAAAAACTGCGCGAAACCGCCTCCCAGACCGCAGGACCCTATGTCCATATCGGCATGATGCCAACCTATGCCGGCAATGGCGGTTCCTATGAAACCGAAATCGGCGCGCGGTCCTTCGAGGACGGTGCGCGGGGTACGGTCATCGAGATCACCGGCGCCGTCTACGACGGACTGGGCAATGTCTTGCGCGATGCATTGATCGAAAGCTGGCAGCCGGACGCAGACGGCAGGTTCGCGGGCGAGGCGGGTGCAGACTCGAAGGTCTCCGGCTTCTGCCGCTTTGCCGCCGATGCCGAGACCGGCCAGTTCACGCTTTCAACCGTGAAGCCCGGCCGCGTTCGCCATCGCTCGGGCGTAATGCAGGCGCCCCATATTGCGCTCTGGATCGTGGCGCGCGGCATCAATGTCGGCCTGCAGACACGCATCTATTTCGAGGACGAGGACAATGATGGCGATCCGCTGCTTTCCCGCATCGAACACCGCACGCGTGTGGAAACGTTGATCGCGAAGAAGGTCGGCGAGAACCGCTATCGTTTCGATATCCGCCTGCAGGGCGCAAACGAAACCGTCTTTCTCGACATGTAGCGGCCCTTGCTCCGCGCGCTCCCATGCGTCACCCTTTGTAAGGATGCCGGGGCCCCGCTGTCTGATAGGTCGGCGAAAAACGGTTTCGCCATGGTCCGTGCCACACAGGAAAGTAAGCGATGAGCGCAAGCGTGTTTGAAGATCCCTGGCTGTCCGGCCTGTTCGGCGATGACGAGATCGCCGCGATCTGGTCGCATCGGGCCCGGCTTGCGCATATGCTCGCCTTCGAGGTCGCGTGGAGCCGGGCGCTGGGCAGCGTTGGACTGGCCGAGGCTGGAGCGGCGGAAGAAGCCGCCGCCGCAATCCTCGCCACGCGAGTTGATGATGACGCGATCCGCGCCGGCACAGCAAGGGACGGCGTTCCGGTTCCGGCGCTGGTGCGCGCGCTCAGGGCCGAGGCCGGGGCGGGACCGGTCCATGACGGGGCCACATCGCAGGATGTCATCGACACCGCCCTGGCACTGACGCTCAAGGCGACTTCGGACCTGGTGGCGGCCCGGCTCATCCGTCTGGGGCAGGCGCTGGAGGCGCTTGATGCCCGCTTCGGCCATGTGCCGCTCATGGGCCGCACCCGCATGCAGGCGGCCACGGAAATCTCAGCGGGAGACAGGATAGCATCGTGGCGGTTGCCGCTTGAGGATCATGCGGACCGGCTCCGCGTGCTGCGCCCGCGCATTGAATGCGTGCAGGTGGGCGGAGCGGCCGGCGATCGCCGCGCCCTTGGCCGGCACGCCCAGGCGGTGACCGACCATGTGGCGGACAGTCTCGGGCTCGCCGCCACGGCACGCGCCTGGCATGCGCGGCGCGATGGTGTGGCCGAATTTGCGGGTTTTCTCTCGCTGGTCACCGGCACGCTCGGCAAGATCGGGCAGGATATCGCGTTGATGGCAGAGCTCGGGGACATCGCGCTGTCAGGCGGCGGCGGCTCGTCATCGATGCCGCACAAGCAGAACCCCGTCCTTGCCGAACTCCTCGTGACGCTCGCCCGTTTCAACGCCGTCCAGCTTTCCGGCATGCATCAGGCGCTGGTGCACGAGCAGGAGCGTTCGGGCGCTGCATGGATGCTGGAGTGGATGATCCTGCCGCAAATGGCATCCGCCGCAGCGCGTGCGCTGGCGGCAGGCATCACGCTCATCGAAAGCGTGGTCCGGATCGCGGACTTTCCGGCCGCCGAAAGCCGAGGACGGGAAGAATGAGCGCGCGACCGGTCTGATCGGGCGCAGCCGGAGGGTTGCGAAGAAGACCGAGCCGCGAGGGCATTGAATCTCGCAGGCCTTTAGCCGTTCTGCCTTTGGCTTCGTGTCTCCCGGATGCTCGGGTCGCGCCCGGGGACGACACGCTTGGGAAAGTTTGGCCTGGACCAAGACCTCTGCAGCCGCGAGTTTCTCAGCAGTCTGGGGGGAGGTACTCTCCCCCCATTTAAGTTACTGGTTCGCGCTGATCTGCAGGTTCAGCAGCTGCGGAATGGACTTGGGCGCGGCGGCGCCTGCCATCACAACGGCCAGGATCGGCATCTGCATGCGCGGCTTGATGCTGACGGAGATGTTCTGCGGATCGGCAAGATAGGTCGAGACAGCCGTCGACACCGCGGCAGAAAGCTCGGGCATCTCGAGTTGGCCAAGGCTGGAACGCATCTGCGATTTCAGATCGGAGACCATTGCCTCCGGCGTCGTATCCTTCTCGCGTGCCATGGCGGCGATCACGCGGTTGGTGAAATCGCCCTCATCGGAAAAGCCCAGCGACAGGCTTTTGATGCCGATCTTCTGGCCGAGTTCCATGAGTTCCTTCTGGTAGGGATTTTCCTCGGAAGGCGTATCGCTGTCCTGCTCGGTGGCGGCGATCTCGGAAATGGCCTTGAAGGTTTCGAGCGTTTCCAGCGTCAGGCCGGACATTTCAAGCGTAAAGTCGAGCGTGCCGACATTGTCGGTCGCAAGGCTGTAGCGGGCAAGGTTAAGGATGCCGGAGTTCAGATCCCAGTCGCCGTTGATGTTGAGGGTCGAACTGGTCTTCATCAGGCCAAGCTCTTCAAGCATCGCCTTCTTGTCGGCGTCGATCTCATCGTTTCCGGACAGGTCAAGCGTGATGCCGGTCACGTCGGCATTGTAGTCCGCCTTGGTGCGGGCGTCGTTGAAGGTCTGCTGGGCCGCAATCTTGTCGACCGTCATGGCCGCATCGCCGTCAAAGTCGAAGGTCATGCCGTTGATCTCGGTGGTCTCGCCATAGCCCCATCCGGCCGGAAGCAGCGTGTCGGGCGTGGCCGGCACGTGAACATTGGTTTCGGTCATGGATGCGATCGCGACATCGACGTCATCCATCGCAAATCCCATCGAGGGCACCATGGTCTTGCCGATCAGATAGCTGCCATCGGCTGCCTCGGTCACATTCTCGAGCGCGATCGTTACGGGCGCGGTTTGCTTGAAATCTTCAAGCTCGCCTTCATTCGCAACGGGCGAAAACACCATGCCCGTGATCGTGACGTTGCCGTCCGGCCCTTCAACCGCGCTGTCATAGGTGAAGGTAAGCTGGCTCTGCTGCTCGTTGACGGCCTTGATCTTGTTCATCAGGTCGTCGGTGTCGAGCGCGAAAGCGGGAGCCGCGCAGATCGCCAGGAAACTGCCTGTGAGGAAAACCTGTTTGAGACGTGTCATGCGCATGAAATGCTCCCTTGGAAACTGAATCTGCTGTCTGGTTTAGGGGCCATATAAGGCCGAAATGCAATTTTGCGATGACCGGCCTCAAAAATCGGCCGATTTCCCTTGTTTTCAGGGGATTGAGCGCTGCTTGCCTTGCAGCGGCCCGTGGCATCCACTAACACGAAACCATGGGAAAAGAACTGACACCGCCAGATGACGGCGACAACAATATCGATGTCGTTGACCTGCGCAAGGCGCTTGAAGAACGTTACCTCGCTTATGCGCTGTCGACGATCATGCATCGCGCGCTTCCGGATGTGCGCGACGGGCTGAAGCCGGTTCACCGCCGCATCATTCACGGCATGAGCGAGATCGGTGTCAGGCCCAATGCGGCCTACAAGAAATGCGCCCGTATCGTCGGCGATGTCATGGGTAAGTTCCACCCCCATGGCGATGGCTCGATCTATGATGCGCTGGTGCGTCTGTCGCAGGATTTCTCCCAGCGTTATCCGATGGTCGACGGGCAGGGCAATTTCGGCAATATCGACGGCGATAGCGCTGCTGCCATGCGTTACACCGAGGCGCGCATGACCGATGTCGCCGCGCTGATGCTGGAAGGCATCGACGAGGATGCCGTCGATTTCCGCCCGACCTATAACGAGGAAGACGACGAGCCGGCGGTGCTGCCCGGCGCGTTTCCGAACTTGCTTGCCAATGGCTCGACCGGTATTGCCGTCGGCATGGCGACCTCGATCGCGCCGCACAACGCCCATGAACTCTGCGAGGCGGCGATCTATCTGATCAAGCATCCCGATGCGACCATCGAGGATGTGATGACCCTGCCGGGCGCCGAGGGACCGAAGGCGAACATGATCCAGGGACCGGACTTCCCGACCGGCGGCATCATCGTCGAGGATTTCCAATCCATGGTCGAAACCTACCGGACCGGGCGTGGCGGCTTCCGGGTGCGCTCGCGCTGGGAAAAGGAAGATCTCGGCCGCGGCAATTATCAGATCGTCATCACCGAAATCCCCTATGGCGTCCAGAAGTCGCGTCTGATCGAGAAGATCGCGGAGCTGCTGATTGCCCGCCGCCTGCCGCTGCTGGAAGACATCCAGGACGAATCCGCCGAAGATATCCGCGTCGTCCTGACGCCGAAATCGCGCGCGGTGGATCCCGAACTTCTGATGGAATCGCTGTTCAAGCTTACAGACCTTGAACAGCGCTTCTCGATGAACATGAACGTGCTCTCGCAGGGCAAGGTGCCGAAGGTGATGGGCCTTGTGGACGTGCTGAAGGAGTGGCTCGGCCACCGCCGCGACGTCCTTCAGCGCCGGTCCCGGCATCGCCTTGCAGCCATCGATCGCAGGCTCGAAATTCTCGGCGGCCTGCTGGTCGCCTATCTGAACCTTGACGAGGTGATCCGGATCATTCGCGAGGAGGATGAGCCGAAACAGGTGATGATGACCCGTTTCGAGATCACGGACGTCCAGGCCGAGGCCATCCTCAACATGCGCCTGCGCGCGTTGCGCAAGCTCGAAGAATTCGAGATCCGGAAGGAATTCGACGCGTTGACCGCTGAAAAGTCCGAGATCGAGGGACTGCTCGCCTCCGACGAGAAACAGTGGCAGACGGTTGCCTGGGAGATCGGCGAGGTCAAGAAGAGCTTTGCCAAGGCGACAGAGATCGGCCGCCGCCGCTCGACCTTCGCGATTGCGCCCGAGACCGATATCGAGGCGATCCAGCAGGCGATGATCGAGAAGGAACCGATCACGGTCGTGATCTCCGAAAAGGGCTGGATCAGGGCGCTGAAGGGCCATGTCGATACGTCAAGCGTGGCGTTCAAGGAAGGCGACAGCCTCAAGCTCGCCTTCCCGGCCCAGACCACGGACAAGCTGCTGATCGTCACGACAGGCGGCCGCGTGTTCACGCTTGGCGCGGACAAGCTTCCGGGCGGGCGCGGACATGGCGAGCCCCTGCGCATCATGGTGGATTTCGATGCCGATCAGGATGTGGTGACGGCCTTCGTCCACGAAGCCTCGCGCAAGCAGCTGATCGCGTCCAACGCAGGCAATGGTTTCATCGTTGACGAAGACCAGATGGTGGCCAATACCCGCAAGGGCAAGCAGGTGATGAATGTGTCTGCCAAGGACGAGGTCAAGCTCTTGACGCCGATCTTGGGCGATCACATCGCCGTCATCGGCGAGAACCGCAAGCTGATCGTGTTTCCGATCTCGCAGGTTGCCGAAATGGCCCGCGGCAAGGGCGTCCGGCTCCAGCGCTACAAGGATGGCGGCCTGTCGGATGCCAAGACATTCACGCTTGCCGCTGGCCTGACCTGGGAAGACAGCGCCGGGCGCACCCATACGCGCTCCGAGGATGAGCTGCTGGAATGGCGCGGCGACCGTGCCATGGCCGGCCGCATCGCGCCCAAGGGCTTCCCGAGGAACGGCAAGTTCAAGGGATAGGCATTTCCGAGGTGCCTAAACCTTCGCCGTCAGAAGCTTCACGCCCGCAAAGATGAAGAAGCCGCCAAGCGTCGCCTCGACGACGCGGCGGAAACGGGTGAGGCCGGCGCGGACGACGCCGCTCGACAACAGCAGCGCGTAGGCGCCGTGGCCTGCAAATGACAGCAGGAACGAGCCAAGCACGAAAACCGGGATGATCGCGGCCGGGGCATCGCCGACGCCGCCGACGCCGGCAATTGCCAGCCAGAACAGGATTGCCTTGGGGTTCGAAACCTGAAGGATATAGCCGGCAGCCGCCTGCCTGCGCAGCGATCCGGGCGCCGATGCCGCAGCCTTGAGCGGCGGCGGGTTGACCACCTTGGCAAATGATTTCAGCGCCAGAAAGAACAGGTAGCCTGCGCCCAAGAAGCGCACGATCTCCATCGCATAGGCAAGCTTTGCGAAGACGATCGAAAGGCCGAGCACAGTTGCGATCGAAAGCGTCATGCTCCCGCAGGCGACACCAAATGCCGTTCCCAAGGCCGAGCCGCGCCCACGTTCCATCGCTACACCCAGGATCAGCATCACGCTAGGCCCCGGCGAAACAACGCCGACAAGCTGGATCGACCAGGCGAGCATGAATTGCGGCAGATAGTCCCAAAGCATCGGCAGCCTCTCCTTCAGCGCTCAGGCGAGGGCCGCACCCTCCGGCGAGCGACGGCCGTTCCGATGAATATACGAACAAAAGAAGAACATAGCAAGCCGCCCGTCGGCATGATGATCAGGCGTTCGGGCGAGTCGCGTCCGAAGCCTAGCTGGCTGCGGATGCATCGCGCTTCTTCAGCTCGTCGCGGATCTCCAGGAGCACCTGAAGTTCGCTCGGGCCGGGCGGAGGATTTGGAACGGCGGCCTCTTTCTCGGCGGCCTTGCGATGCTCTTCTGCGGCCGCGCGCGCCCGATTGATGGCCTTGACCAGCATGAACACGACGAAGGCGATGATCAGGAAGTTGATGACGGCGGTAATGAAAGAGCCGTAGGCAAAGATCGCCGCGCCTTCCTCGCGCGCTGCAGACAGGCTCGCGCCTTCCGGAACGCTGCCGCTCAGGACCACATACATGTCCGAGAAATCGATGCCGCCGATGATGAGGCCGATGATCGGGTCGATCAGATCGGAGACCACCGATCGCACGATCGCCGTGAATGCGGCGCCGACGATGATGCCCACCGCCATGTCCACGACGTTGCCCCTGGCGATAAAATCACGGAATTCCTTCAGCATGCAGCTTGACCCTCGGTTTGCGACAATGAACAGCGCTTATTGCGTTGCTTCCGATTGAAATCTAGCGCTGCAGCCGCCCGGCTTCCAGCGGGGCATGGAAAAAAGTGGGGAAGTTCAGCTGTCTTCCGGGTCGGGCGCGGCGCGCTCCCATCCCTGTGCGGTCAGATGCTCCTGCGGGTGGAAGCGTTTCTTGTAATCCATCTTGCGTGACCCCTTTACCCAGTAGCCGAGATAGACATAGGGCAGGCCAAGCGTGCGGGCGCGCGCCACATGATCGAGGATCATGAACGAGCCGAGCGAACGCTTCACATAAGCGGGATTGAAGAAGGAATAGACCATGGACAGCCCGTCGACCATGAAATCGGACAGCGCGACCCCTACCAGCTCGCCCTCCTCTTCGAGCAGGCCGGTTGCAACCCGGTATTCTATGATCCGGGTTTCCACATGGGTTTCCTCGACCATGACCTTGTAGTCGTCGAGGCTCATGTCGGCCATGCCGCCGCGCTGGTGGCGGCTGTCGAGATAGGTGCGGAACAGGTCGAACTGTTCTGCCGTCGCAAATGCCGGACGCTCCGTGCCGACCAGATCGGCATTCTTCGCCCTGGTGCGGCGCAGCGAACGGCCGAATTCGAATTCGCCCGCAACGATGCGCACCGAAACGCAGGCGCGACAATGTTCGCAGGCAGGGCGATAGGCAATGTTCTGGGAGCGGCGGAAACCGCCTTGGGTCAACAGTTCGTTCATCTCGCCGGCGCGCGGGCCGACAAGATGCGTAAACACCTTCCGCTCCCGCTCTGCCTCAAGATAGGGGCACTGGGCCGGTGCGGTCAGGTAGAACTGCGGCGACTGAAAGGTTTGCGTATTCATGCCCGGCGTACCATGCAACGACACTCACCGACAGCATGGCGCAAATCGCGGGAACGTCAACCTTGGAGATTTCGCGAAGCGCGATTTCAGTAGCGCGCTTCCTCTCGCACCACGACGGCGCCGATCAGAAAATCGTGAAGCAGCCGCTTGCGATCGGTGAAAAGGCCGACCAGCAGAACCAGCGGGGTCAGCAGCGAATTGAACAGCCAGAACAGCGCCAGATGAACGAGTGCGGTCAGGAAATCGATCTTCAGCCCGTCCGTGCGCAGCATTCTGAGGCCGAACATGCGCATGCCGGGCGAAGCCTGGGCGGTTCCGCCGATGCTGAAGCCGAAATAGAAGCCCGCCACGATGAAGTAGAGGACCGGATAGAGGAAGAAGGCGAGCCCGAGCGTGGCGATCCCGAGGAAGAACACCACCACCGCGGCCGGAACCCACAGGATCGCGATCAGCAGGTAATCGACTATGAACGCCATTACCCGGCGCGACAGCACGCCCGAATAGGCATGGTCAGTCGTGGGCGCCTGATAGGGCATGTCGCGTTCAAGGGTCATCTCTGTCTCCGGTTTCATATTGTCTTGCCGAAAGATGTGGGGTGTCTCCCGGCAAATGCAATGAAGGCGGAGAGCCGTGATCACGATTTTGCGAGTTTCTCGGCCGCTTCGATCGCGAAATAGGTCAGAATGCCGTCGCAGCCGGCGCGTTTGAACGACAGTAGCGTCTCCATCATGACCCGATCGCCATCGATCGCGCCACGCTCTGCGGCCATCTTGATCATCGCGTACTCCCCCGAGACCTGATAGGCGAAGACCGGCAGACCGAATGTGTCCTTCAGCCGCCAGCAGATATCGAGATAGGGAAGGCCGGGCTTGACCATCAGCATGTCGGCACCTTCTTCCACGTCGAGGGCTGCATCGCGCAGCGCCTCCGTGGCGTTTGCGGTGTCGACGTAATAGCTCGCCTTGTCGCCCTTCAGCAGGCCCTTGGTGGAGATCGCCTCGCGGTAGGGGCCGTAGAAGCCGGACGAGAATTTGGTGGCGTAGGACATGATCGCGACGTCCTGGAAGCCGGCCATGTCGAGGCGTTCTCGAATGGCGCCGATCCGGCCATCCATCATTTCCGACGGTGCGATGATATCGGCACCGGCTTGCGCCTGGGCGACCGCTGCCTCGCAGATCTGGTCGACGGTCTGATCGTTGACGATCTCCTCGCCGGAGAGGATGCCGTCATGGCCATGGCTGGTGAAGGGATCGAGCGCGACATCGGTGATCACGCCGAGCGATGGTGCGGCCTTCTTCAGCGCGCGGGTTGCGCGGTTGATGAGATTGTCGGGGTTCAGCACTTCCGAACCCGTCATGTCGCGCTTTTCCATTTCGATATTGGGAAAGGTCGCAATTGCCGGAATGCCGAGATCGGCGGCCTTCTTCGCCGCTTCGCAGAGCCGGTCGACGCTCATGCGCATCACGCCGGGCATGGCGGGGATCGGCTCCTCGATATTGTCGCCCGGAATGACGAACACCGTCCAGATCAGGTCATCGACCGTCAGCCGGTTCTCGCGCACCAGCCGGCGGGTCCAGTCGGCCTTGCGCAGTCGGCGCATGCGGCGGTGACCGGTGATCCTGTCCACCAGGTGGGTCTTGTCGTTCGCATCGCTCATCGTGTTCTCCGCAGTGTCCTTGTTCCGGCCCGGCTTGTAGCATGCCGGGGGCTTGCGCAAAACACGACTTTTTGTCGCTGCCATCCATTCGTTCAGGGTTTGTCAGAGCCGGTTTTGAGCGTATAAGGCGCCATGAATTCAGAACAGACGCGCCCCCCTCAGCAAAGCTTCTCGCAGACCGCCTTCGTCGCCTTCAAGCGCTGCGTGGCCGCATTCCTGCTGGTGATCGCGCTTTACAACTGGGCCGAGCTCATCGGCCTTGCGGGCGATGGCCGTTTCGACCTGATTTCGCCGGATCAGCGGATCGTCGAGGTGGTGCTGGCCGTCGCCTATCCGGTCGCGGCTGCAGGCTTGTGGTTCGGCGTTGGCTGGGGGCTGGTGCTCTGGGTGATCGGAGCGGTTGTCGAGGTTGCCTTGTCGGCGACGCCGGCCTTTGTCGGTCTTCACATTTTGTTGTTTGGCCTCTACGGCGCCTTCTGGATTTACCTTGCCTTCATTCGCCACCGGTAGAATGGCGCCAATGATAGCCGGGGTCGATTTGAAACCCGACAATAATTGGCCATATTGATATGCAAGGGCAGACCAACGCAGGCGTTTTTGACGCCCGAGGGACAAACGAGATTTGGAATCCATGACAAAAGACCTGAACAAGATCACCAAGGCCGTTTCGCGGCGCAGCTTCATTGCTGCTGCAGCCGGTGTGGTGGCGCTTCCCAAGCTTGCGGCAGCCCAGACAGCTGTCGATGCTCTGATCAACACCCCCGGCCGCGGCAACTGGGACGAGCAGTTCGATGCCGTCACGTCGCGCGCCCAGGCTGCGGTCAGCTCCAACCAGCCGATCCTCAGCCCCAATGCCCCGATGAACATCATGCAGGCGATGGCGGAATATCAGCGCATCAACGCCAATGGCGGCTGGCCGGAAGTCCACCCCAACGTGCCGCTGCAGTTCGGTGTCTACGATCAGTCCGTGCGCCAGCTGCGCCAGCGCCTGATGGTCTCCGGCGACATGCCGCAGGAAGCCGGCATGTCCGATCAGTACGACTCCTACGTCCAGGGCGCCGTCAAGCGCTTCCAGGCCCGCCACGGCCTGGCCGAGACCGGCTATATCGACGAGTACACGCTGAAGGCGCTGAATGTCAGCGCGGCTGTGCGTCTGGCGCAGCTTGAGACCAATCTCGCCCGCGTCGAGGATCTCGGCTCAGACCTCGGTCAGCGTTACGTGCTGGTCAACATTCCCGCAGCCTATTGCGAGGCCGTTGAAAACGATGTCGTCGCGCTGCGCAACGTTGCCATCGTCGGCCGTCCCTCGCGCCCGACGCCGCTTCTCAGCTCGAAGATCTTCGAAGTCATCTTCAATCCGCCCTGGACCGTGCCGCGCTCGATCATCCAGAAGGATATCATGCCGCTGATGCGCAAGGACCCGAACTATCTGGTCGACAACAAGATCCGCCTCTACAACGGCAAGGGTCAGGAGGTCGATCCGATGACGGTGGACTGGAACGCCGAGACCGCGCCGAACCTGACCTTCCGTCAGGATCCGGGTCCCAACAGCGCCATGGCCTCGACCAAGATCAACTTCCACAACAAGTACGCGGTCTACATGCACGACACGCCCAGCCAGTCGCTTTTCAACGACGTGGTGCGTTTCGAATCGTCCGGCTGCGTGCGCATCAGCAATGTCCGCGACCTCGATGTATGGCTGTTGAAGAACACCCCCGGCTGGAACCGTCAGAAGATCGAGGAAACGATCCATGCCGGCATTTCGACGCCGGTGAATCTTGCCGATCCGGTGCCGAACCACTTCGTCTACATCACCGCATGGTCGACCAAGGACGGTATCGTCCAGTTCCGCGACGATATCTACAATCTCGATGGCGCACCGGAACTCGCTCTTCAGACGACGACCGGTATCGAATAAACCGATCCTTCGTATCGTGACTTGAAAATGCCGCCGTCAAGCCATGCTTGTCGGCGGCATTCGTCTATTGCACCTTTGAAAGGCCGGCGTTAGAACGCAATCGCCTTTACGGAACGCTTCAGCCCGAAACATTCAGGAGCCCGCGATGACCAGCCAGACACCGTTTACCGAGAACTTCTTCAACCGCAATCTCGCCGATACCGATCCGGAAATCTTCGACGCGATCGGCAAGGAGCTCGGTCGTCAGCGCCATGAGATCGAATTGATCGCGTCCGAAAACATCGTCTCGCGCGCCGTGCTCGAAGCGCAGGGCTCGATCATGACCAACAAATATGCCGAGGGCTATCCGGGCAAGCGCTACTATGGCGGCTGCCAGTTCGTCGATATCGCCGAGGAACTCGCGATCGAGCGCGCCAAGAAGCTGTTCGGCGTTGAATATGTCAACGTTCAGCCGAACTCCGGTTCGCAGATGAACCAGGCCGTGTTTCTGGCACTGTTGCAGCCGGGCGATACCTTCATGGGTCTCGATCTGAATTCGGGCGGGCACCTGACCCATGGTTCGCCGGTGAACATGTCCGGCAAATGGTTCAACGTTGTTTCCTACGGCGTCAGCCGGGAAGACAATCTCATCGATATGGATGAGGTCGCCGCCAAGGCCGAGGAGCACAAGCCGAAGCTGATCATTGCCGGCGGCACGGCCTATTCGCGCATCTGGGACTGGAAGCGGTTCCGCGAGATCGCCGATTCGGTGGGCGCCTATCTCATGGTCGACATGGCCCACATCGCAGGCCTCGTCGCCGGCGGCGTGCATCCGTCGCCGTGCCCGCACGCCCATGTTGTTACCACCACGACCCACAAGTCGCTCCGCGGTCCACGCGGCGGCGTGATCATGACCAATGACGCCGATATTGCCAAGAAGGTGAACTCCGCGGTCTTCCCGGGCCTTCAGGGCGGTCCGCTGATGCACATCATCGCGGCAAAGGCCGTGGCCTTCGGCGAAGCGCTGCAGCCGGAGTTCAAGCAGTATGCCGAGCAGGTGGTGAAGAACGCCCGCGCGCTTGCCGGCTCGCTGATGGAAGGCGGTCTGGATGTCGTTTCCGGCGGCACCGACAACCACTCGATGCTGGTCGACCTGCGCAAGAAAAACGCCACCGGCAAGCGCGCCGAGGCAGCCCTTGGCCGCGCCTACATCACCTGCAACAAGAACGGCATCCCCTTCGACCCGGAAAAGCCCTTCGTGACCTCCGGCGTCCGCCTCGGCACGCCGGCCGGCACCACGCGCGGCTTCACCGAGAAGGAGTTCGCCGAGATCGGTTCGCTGATCGTGGAAGTCCTCGACGGGCTGAAGCAGTCGAACTCGGATGAGGGCAATGCCGCCGTCGAAGCCGCTGTGCGTGACAAGGTGGTCAACCTCACCGAGCGCTTCCCGATGTACGGCTATATGGGCTGAGGATGCGTTGCCCGTTCTGCAATTCGCTTGATACGCAGGTCAAGGATTCGCGCCCGGCGGAGGACAATACGTCCATCCGCCGCAGGCGCGTCTGTCCGGATTGCGGCGGGCGCTTCACCACCTTCGAACGCGTTCAATTGCGCGAACTGGTGGTGGTGAAGAAGAACGGTCGCAAGGTGCCGTTCGATCGCGACAAGCTGGTGCGCTCGTTCGAGATCGCGCTCAGAAAGCGCCCGGTCGAACGCGAGCGCATCGAGCGCGCCGTGTCGGGCATCGTCCGGCGCATGGAAAGCTCGGGCGAGCCGGAAGTGCAGTCGGAAGAAATCGGGCTTCTTGTGCTTGAGGCGTTGAAAAACCTCGACGATGTCGCCTTTGTCCGTTTCGCCTCGGTCTACCGCGACTTCTCGACCACGGAAGATTTCGAGGAGATCATCTCGGAATTTTCGGCAAAGCTTGCGCGTGAAACCGGCGTCGAGCACGACTGAAATACACCAAAACGCTTGCATGCCGTCTGCGCCCATGGTTTAGCGGCATCAGACGCGCGTTTGCGCAACCATAATCACCGCATCCCTGCCGGATTGCGAGGAGCAGCATGACCACGGAAAAGACCGCCAATCAGCGGGGCGCGGCGCGTCTCGCCGCCGTTCAGGCCCTTTATCAGATGGATATCGGCGGCACCGCGCTTGCCGATGTCCTGGCCGAATACGAAGTCTATCGCCTCGGCAAGGAAGTTGACGGCGAAACCTATTTGAAGGCGGATGCGGCCTGGTTCCGCTCGATCGTGACCGGCGTCGTGAAGGATCAGAAGACGCTCGATCCGATGATCGCCGGTTCGATCTCTGAAGGCTGGACGCTGTCGCGTCTTGATTCGACGCTGCGCGCCATCCTGCGTGCCGGCGTGTTCGAGATCGTTTCCAAGCCCGATGTGCCGACCGCCGTCATCGTTACCGAATATGTCGAGATCGCCACCGCCTTCTTCGAGGGCGAGGAGGCAAAGCTCGTTCACGCCGTGCTCGACCGCATCGCCCGGCGCGAACGCGCCGAGCGCAAGCGCTGAGCCCGTACCGCGGTTTATCGCCTCTTAAGAGAGGCCGCATAGCCCCCCAATCTTCTCGCCCCGGAGGGGAGAGATGTCGCGAAAGCGACAGTGAGGGGGGAGACCATCCAAACGGACGCCCTCACGGTCTGACAAGCTGCATCACCCTCACTGCCCCTTTCGGGGCATCTCTCCCGCAAGCGGGAGAGAGTATTGGGAGCAAGCCGCTAGCTCAGGAACCCACCGCCGGCATTAAGCGGGTCGAGGTTCGCTACTCCCCGAGCGCGATGCCTTCGCGTCTCGGATCGGCCGCGCCATAAAGCTTGCCATCCTCAATCGCGATCGCCTGCAGGCCGGAGGTCTGCGCGCCGAGCTTGACCTTGAAGCCCATGGCTTCGAGCGGTGCCGCCATCGCCTCCGCATCGGTGCCTGCTTCGATGTCATAGGTGCCGAACCGGTTCAGCAGATGCGGCATGGCTACGGCATCCTGGATGTTCATGTCCCAGTCGAGATAGGCGATCACTGCCTGCGCCACATAGCCGATGATCGAGCTGCCGCCCGGCGAACCGATGACCAGCGCCGGCTTGCCATCCTTCATCACGATCGTCGGCGCCATCGATGAACGCGGACGCTTGCCGGGCTCGACGCGATTGGCGATCGGATAACCGGCATCGTCATGGGTTTCGAAGGAAAAGTCGGTCAGTTCGTTGTTGAGCAGAAAGCCGGACCTGGTCATCAGCCGGCTGCCGAAACCGTTCTCGACGGTCGAGGTCATCGACAGCGCATTGCCGTCGGCATCGACGATCACGATCTGGGTGGTCGAGGGCAGTTCGATCGCGTCACCGTCGCCATGGCGGATCATGGCGTGATCCCAGGCGGGCAGACCCGGTTCAACCGCTTCCAGCGCCTTGTCGCCATCGAGCAGCTTCGCGCGCATCCTGAGGTAATCGGGCGCGACCAGCCCCTTCAGCGGCATCGGCACGAAATCGGTATCGGCCATATAGCGGCCGCGATCGGCGAAGGCGAGGCGCGAGGCATCGCCGATCAACCGCCAGCTTTCGGGATTGTCCGGCCCAAGACCGGCGAGGTCCTTCTCCGCCGTTAATCCGAGGATCTGCCCGACGGTCAGCGCGCCGGAAGAGGGCGGGCCCATGCCGCAGACGTCGTAGCCGTGATAGCCGACGCAGACCGGGTCTCGCTCCACCACCCGATAGGCGGCGAGGTCTTCCATCGACAACAGCCCCGGATTGCCCTCCGCCCCCTGCACGGTGTCGACGATGTCCTCCGCGATCGGCCCGGAATAGATTGCGTCCGCCCCTTCGGCAGCAAGCGCCTTCAGGGTTTCGGCATAGGCGGGGTTCTTGAGAAGCGCGCCGGCGGCAAGCGGTTCATTGCCCGGCAGGAAATAGGTGCCGGTAGTCTCGAACCGGCCGAGCCTGTCCCGATCCTCGGCAATCTGGCCGGCCATCCGCGGCGATACGGCAAAGCCGTCCGAAGCAAGCGCGATCGCATCCTCGAAGAGCCCGTCCCAGGCCAGATTCCCCCAGCGTGTGTGCGCTTCCTCCATCAGCATCGGCGTGCCGGGCGTGCCGACGGAGAGCCCACCGACCACGGCATCGAAGAACTGAAGCGGCTGTCCTCCCGCATCGAGAAACAGTTCGGGCGTGGCAAGGCGCGGCGCTGTCTCGCGCCCATCCAGCGTCGTCAGCCGGTCTTCTTCAGCGTCGTACCAGACGAGAAACGCGCCGCCGCCAAGCCCGGAGGACTGCGGCTCCACAAGCCCCAGAACCGCCTGCACGGCGACCATCGCATCGGCAGCGCTGCCGCCTTTTTCGAGAATTTTCGCGCCAGCTTCGACGGCAAGCGGATTGGCTGCCGCCACCATCCATTTCTCTGCCTCGACCGGCTTGCCTTCGGCCTTGGCGGCAAGTGCCGCCTCGACGGCTGGCGGTGCGTCTGCAAAGCCTGTGGTGTCCGTTCCGACTTCCGGTGCCACGCTGTCTGCCGCCTGCTGTGCGGCGGCGGGCACGGAAAGCAGCGCAATCACGGCACTGCCTGCCAACAATCTCATCATCGCTCGGTCTCCCTTTTCCGATCGGGCAGAGCGCAGTCATGCACGCTTACGCCTCGGTCATGGAAACATGGTAAGGCGAGACTGGCCTTGATGACAAATGGCTTCTTGCGCTGAAAACGAGGCGCGTTCGGCGATCTTGACTGGATCGGGAACATGTAACTCATCGAAACTGTTATCCTTCAGATAGCTGTCAAAGGTTCAACCATGACTTCCAAAATCGCGATTATCGGATCCGGCCCCACCGGGATCTACACGCTCAAGGGGCTGATCGGCCGGCACATGCCGCTTGCCATCACCGTCTTCGAGCGCGAGGATGCACCCGGCAAGGGCATGCCCTACCAGCCGCACATCAATGACCGAGCAATGCTTTCCAATATCGCGAGCATCGAGATTCCGCCGGTCTGCGAGACGCTGACGGGATGGCTGCGCAGACAGACCGATCCGGTGCTGCAGGATCTCGGCATCGCGCGCGATGCGATTGCCGAGCGTGAGTTTTACCCGCGCGTGGTTCTTGGCGAATATTTCCAGGCCCAGTTTTACGGACTGGTGCGGGAAGGTCTCGAAAATGGTCACGATATCACGATCAGGGCAGGGCATCGGGTCGCTGATATTCAGCTTGCACGCGATGACGCCGAGTTGACGATCACCACGCCGGATGGCGAAACGGTGCGGGAAGTGTTTGACCATGTGGTGCTTGCAACCGGTCATGACTTTCCGGATACGACCGAGACGCGTCCCGGTTATTTCGTCTCGCCGTGGCCGGCACCGGCGCTGAAGTCAATTCCGCCCGTCAGTGTCGGTATTCTGGGCACATCTCTCAGCGGCATCGACGCGCTGATCACGGTCGCGACCGCGCATGGCGCTTTCCTCCTCGATGATCAGGGAGACCTGCAATATCAGCCGCATGCCGGGACGGAGGGGTTTGAAGCGACCATGATGTCGCGCAAGGGGATCCTGCCGGAGGCGGATTTCTATTGCGAGATACCCTACAGGCCGCTTGAAGTCTGCACGGAAATAGCCATCGAAGCCTTGATCGCGACCCATGAGCACGGACTTCTCGACGCGGTGTTCGAACTGTTCCGACAGGAACTGGCGCTGGCAGATCCTGACTATGCGGCACGCATAGGGCTCGGCATGCTGACGGTCGAAACACTGGCGGAGGCATATTTCAGCGAGCGCCAGACCAGTGATGCCTTCGTGCATGCGGCCCGCAATCTCGCCGAGGCGGACATGAACCGAAAGCGCCGCCAGACCGTGGAATGGCGCTATGCGATCCTGCGCATGCACGAGGTAATCGCCCGGGCGATCCCCCACCTCGACGAACACGATCTCAAGCGGTTCCACAGGCACTTCAAGACCGTGTTTGTCGATGACTACGCCACGGTGCCGCACGATTCGATCCGCCGCCTTCTCGCGCTCTACCGCGCCGACAAACTCGATGTGGTCGCGATCGGCAATGATGCCGATATCGACAATCAGAGCGTCCCGCGCGGTGCGGTGGTGCGGTTCGAGGGAGACGAGCTTCGCTTCGAGGCCTTCATCGATGCGACGGGCCAGCACGCGCTTTCGGCCCGCGACCTGCCGTTCCCGTCACTTCTGCGTCAGGGCGTGATCAATGGGGCGGTGACGCGCGCCGGGCTCATGTCTGCGGATGGCGGGATGGTGCGCACCGGCGGCGTCGATCTCGACGATGCCTTCCGTCCGAACTTCACGGACAATCTCACGCGCAATCTCTATTGCGGTTCGATCTCGTTCCTGCTGCACAAGCTGCCATTCGTCCAGGGCATCACCTCTGCGCGCGATATCGGCGTCGTGATCGCCTCTGCCATTCTCGCAAGCGAAAACGAGGCGGAGCGGACGGCCGCCTGATCGGGTCTGCTGGCAGATCTCGTGAGACTGCGAGGGAGGACAGGGCGAGACAATTACAGCGTGGCATCTCCCGCAAGACTCGCGCTGTCGCCGGTCGCGATCATGCCTGGTGCCTCGATCGTGCAGTAGATGCCGAAATTGCGCCGGTTGTGACGCAGGATCGAGCGCAGGATATCCGGATTTTCCGGAAGCTCCGGCTGCGGCGTCAAGGTCATGCCGCAGCGGCGGGTCTCTTCATAGCCCACCACCAGCGCATCGCCGAGGTTCAGCCGTTCCGTGACCCAGGCCTTTTCGGGAAAGCCCTGAAGCCCGTGGGTTTCGATGACGACATTTGGACGGAAGCGCCGACTGGACACGGTATCGGTGCCGGCAAGCGTTGCCAGATGTTTCAGGGCATCGGTGGTGATCAGATGAAGCGGGGAGGGCAGATAGCGGTTGGTCGCGGTCGGCCCCTCGTCATCGGCGTTGCGCGCATAGGGTCGGACATCGACGGCGAAGCCGAAATGTTCGCCGAGCCGTTCGGCGAGAACGTCATCATCGACCGGCATCCAGTCGTCACCCGGAAAGCCGATCTCGGGCCTCTGGTCCTCGCCGAGCCTCGACGACAGAAACAGCGCGGGGCGCCAGCGCAGCTCCTTTTCCGGCGCAGCCGGCGCGCCGGTCGCGGCATCGCAGACGCACCACGCACGATCGAATGCTATGCCGTCGCTGCCAAGGACTGCCGATGACAGCATCTCGCCGCCGAGCGAACTGACCGGATAGCGCCAGATTTCGATGATTTCGCCCAGTGTGTCCATGCCGTCCTCTTGTTCATGCGAATGCGCAGGGATAGCGGCTGCTGCCACGCGCAAAGTCAAGACCGGAACCGATTTTCGCGTGATTGGTTCCGCGGTTCCGGTAAATTTCAGCCGTTCATCGCCGCTTTCACGGCGGCATCGATCAGCGCGATCCCGCGCGGAATGTCGTCCGAATCGATCGAGCCATAGCCGAGTCTGAACAGCGGGCAGGGATCGGGCGGGGTTTCAAAGAACACGGCGCCCGGCTCGATCAGCACGCCATCGGCCTTCAGCCGTTCGGCCAAAGCCGCGCTGTCGAGCCCGTCCGGGCCTTTCAGCCAGACGCTGGCGCCACCCGCGACGGCAGCGCTTTCAAGCGTCAGGCAGGTTTTCGCTAGCGCCTGTTCCAGCGCCGCCCGCCGCTTCACCAGCGCGCCGCGCAGCCGCACGATATGCGCATCGTAATGGCCGAGCGCCAGGAAATAGGCGGTCATGCGCTGAAGGTGGCCCGGCGGATGGCGCAGGATCATGGCGCGGAGCGCCCGCGCCTTGGCGATCAGCGGCGCCGGCGCAACGAGATATCCGATCCGAAGACCGGGAAACAGCGACTTGGAAAAGCTGCCGATATAGAGAACGCGACCCTTGGCATCGAGCGATTTGAGCGCAGGCGCGGACGGACCGAGATAGGACATCTCGAAATCATAGTCATCTTCCACGATCACGAAATCCTGCGCCGCTGCCCGGTTCAGAAGATCCTGTCTGCGCGAGAGCGGCATGGTGGAGCCGGTCGGAATATGATGGCTCGGCGTGATCATGACGAGCCTGGTATTTTCGGGCAGGCTTTCGGGATCGAGGCCGAATTTGTCCACGGGCAGGAAGGCGGTCGGGCTGCGTGAGCGGCGCAGCGTTTCCGCGATATCGGGATAGCCCGGTTCCTCCGTTACCGCCAGCCTGTCGGCACGGCACAGGAGTTCGACCACGAGATAGAGCGCGTTCTGCGCGCCCAGGGTCACCAGCACTTCATCCGGTCGCGCATGAATGCCGCGGCGGGGGAGCGTGTTGGAGCAGATGTAATCGATGAGCAGCGGGTCATCGGCGCCGTAGCGGTCGGCGGAAAGGTCGGCGAAATCGCGGGTGCCGAGCGCGCGGCGTGCGCAATCGCGCCAGGCATGGTGGTCGAAAAGCCGGGCATCGGGCTGGCCGTAGATGAAGGGGTAGCGATAGCTGCGCCAGTCGGCCGGCTTGCGGATGACCCGTCGCGGTGATTGTTCAGCGGAGAGCCAGTCGTTCCAGTGCAGTGTGCCGGGCTCGGTCTTAACCTCCGAAAGTCTCAGCTTCCTGTGGGGCGCCGTGTCGGCGACGGCAACGCCCGACCGTGGCAAGGTCGCGAGATAACCCTGGCCGACGAGCTCCTGATAGACCAGCGTTACGGTCATGCGCGAAATGCCAAGCGCCTCGGCAAGCTTGCGGCTGGAGGGCAGCCGGGTGCCGGGGCTGGTGCGCCCTTCCAGAATGGCGCGCACCAGCGCTGCCGCGAGCTGGCCCTGCAATGTGGGCGCATCTGCCTGGCGCAGGAAAATGCTCTCGGCGGAGATCGTGCTCTTCATCTGGACCTAACTAAGCTTCCATCTGGACATATCGCGAAACCGCGCTTGCTGCAATCTTGCCGATCGTCAAACGACCGCACACGCAAATGCGGCTTCTCTACCGAAACCCAGGGGAACTACTCATGACCATTCTTACCCGTTTTGTGACCGGCGCCGTGGCGGCCTTCGCGATCAGCCTGCCGGCTGCCGCGACCGAATATCGCATCGCTGTCGGCGATGGCGCAGGCGGCACGCAGGAAGCGCTTGGCAATGCTTTCATCGCAGCGCTTGAAGAGCAGTCCGGCGGCGAAATGACCGGCAAGCTGTTCCTGAACGGCCAGCTCGGCGACGAGCAGGACACGGTGACGGCAGCTGCGACCGGGACGCTCGACTTCTCGATCCTCGCCATCAACAACATCACCCCGTTCTCGCCTTCCGTCGGCACGCTGACGCTGCCTTACGTGATCCTCAGCCAGGAAGACGCCGAAACGCTGACCCAGGGCGAGATCGGCCAGGAGATGATCGAACAGACCATCGAGGACGCCGGCGTGCGGATCATCGGCTGGGCCTATTCCGGCTTCCGGGTGCTGACCAATTCCAAGAAGCCGGTTTCGACCGTAGACGATCTTCAGGGCCTCGTGATCCGCGTTCCCAAGAACGAGATCATGATCGAGACCTACAAGAGCTGGGGCGTGAACCCGACGCCGATGGCCTGGGGCGAAACCTTCGCGGCGCTTCAGCAGAAGGTCGTCGATGGTCAGGATAACCCCTACATGACCGTCTATGCGATGAAGTTCGATGAAGTGCAGAAATACATCACCAACCTGCACTACATCTTCTCGATCGAGCCGCTGATCGTTTCCGAGGCGCTGTTTGAAAGCCTGTCGGAAGAAGAGCAGCAGCAGGTTCTGGCCGCCGGCGAAGCCGCGACCAAAGCGTCTTCCGAATTCCTGAAGGCCGAGGAAGCCAAGATCCGTGAAGAACTCGTCAGCCGCGGCATGGAGATCACCGATCCGGCCGATGGCGAGAAGGAATTCATCGAGCTGGCGACGACGGCCGTCTGGCCGAAGTTCTACGATCAGATTGGCGGCAAGGACGTGCTCGACAACGTGCTGAACGCACTCGGCCGCGAACCGGCGAAGTAATGGGGTTGGGGGCGCTGCGCGGTGTTCGTCGCTGCCAAGTCCCGCCTCCCTCTCCGCGTCATGCTCGGGCTTGACCCGAGCATCCAGGCCACTCGGAATGCGTTGCCTGGACCCTCGGGTCAAGCCCGAGGGTGACGCAAGGAGAGGGGATGCGCCATAACAAGCGACGCTCTCGTGCGCCGCACCCCATCCAATCCTTCGCCTTCCACGCCAATCCTCCCGAGGTTCACATGTCCGCGTTCTGGTCATTTGCCGACAGGTTCGAAAGCCATGTCTGCCGCGTGCTGCTGGCCGTGTTCGTGACGCTCTTGTTCGTGCAGATCGTCGCCCGCCAGCTGTTCGGCTTCTCGATCACATGGATCGAAGAGCTGTCGGTCATCCTGTTCGTCTGGTTTGCCTATTTCGGCGCATCCTATGCCGCGCGCATTGCCGCCCACAACCGCGTCACCTTTCACCTCAACGCCTTGCCGCGCAAGAAGGCGCGAATTGTCGAAGCGGTCGGCGATGCGTTCTGGATCGCGTTCAACATCGTGTTCATCGTGGAATCGATCGAGTTCATAGGCCGGCTGAAGCCGTTCGTGAAGGCCCAGACGCTCGGATGGGAGATGCGCTACATCTACCTCGCGCTGCCGATCGCCTTCACGCTGATGACGCTGCGCATTCTCCAGGTCAACTACATGAAACTCGTGATGGGGATCGATCCCGAAGACCCCGACAAGGTCAGCGTCGAGGCTGCGATGGAATTCGCCGCCGACGAGCAGCGCGCCTTTGACAAGAGGCATGCGTGATGGACGGCTTTCTGATCGAAATCCTGTTTGGCGCCTTCCTGCTGCTTCTGGTTCTCGGCGCGCCGATCACCGTGGCGCTCGGCGTCGCCTCGCTTGCCGCCATGCTCTATCTCGGCGACAACCCGATCAAGATGGTGCAGATGGCGTGGTCGTCCGTGGGGTCGTTCCCGCTGATGGCGCTGCCCTCCTTCATTCTGGCGGGCGCGCTGATGGAGGCGGCCGGCCTTTCCCGGCGCCTGATCGCCTTCGCCGAAAGCCTGGCCGGTCCGTTCACCGGCGGGCTTGGGGCTGCCACCATCATGGCCTGCCTGTTCTTCGGCGCGATTTCGGGCTCTGGCCCTGCGACGACCGCGGCGGTCGGCATGCTGATGATCCCGGCGATGGCGCGTCAGGGCTATGGTCCCGGCTATGCGGCATCCGTCACGGCGGCGGCCGGCGGCCTCGGCATCATCATTCCGCCCTCGATCCCGATGGTGATCTTCGGCATTTCGGCCATGGGCATGCAGCCGCCGCCGGAGGCGATCGAGGCCCATGGCGTGTTCCAGTCGGTGTCGATCTCCAAGCTGTTCATCGCCGGCGTCCTGCCGGGCGTGGTGATGGCGGGCGGACTTCTGGCCATGAACTATATCCGCTGCCGCATTCGCGGCTTCCACGGATCGGACGCGCCGTTCTCGCTGCGCCGCGTCGCGAGCGCTGCCTATCACGGCTTCTGGGCGCTGCTTGCTCCGGTGGTCATCCTCGGCGGCATCTATTCGGGCTTTTTCACGCCGACCGAAGCTGCGATCGTCGCGATCTTCTACACGCTGTTCGTCGGCGCGGTGATCTACCGCGAACTCGATGTCCGGATGGTGATCAAGGCGCTCGACACCACTACCTGGCTTGCGGGGCGCGTGCTGCTGGTGCTGTTTGCAGCCACGATCTTCGGTCGGATCCTCGTCGAAAATGATGTGCCTGGCGTGATCGCCGGTGGTATCCTGTCGCTCACGGACAACCTCTATGTGATCTGGGCCATGGTCATTGGTCTGTTGCTGATCATCGGCATGTTCATGGAAACGCTCGCCGCGATCATGATCCTGGTCCCGGTCATGCTGCCGGTCGCCTACATGATGGGCATCGATCCGATCCAGTTCGGCATCGTCATGATCTGCACGCTGTCCGTCGGCTTCCAGACCCCGCCGCTTGGCGAGAACCTGTTCATCGCGTCCGGCATTTCCGGGATATCGATCGAGCGGATCAGCCTGCGCGCGATCCCGTTCGCGATCGCCTCGGTCATCGCAATCTTCATCATCGCCTGCTTCCCGGCCATCTCTTTGTGGTTGCCGCGGATGATGGGCTACTAGGCAAGGAAACTTCCCCATGACGAAAACTACGCTTACCGCCGCCGATCTGAAAGACACGTTCGATGCCTTCAACCGGCACGATATCGATGGCGTGATGACGCATTTTGCCGAGGACTGCGTGTTCTTCACCGTGGCCGGCGACCATGAATACGGCAACCGGATCGAGGGCAAGGCGGCGATCGCCAAGGCTTTCGAGGGCGTTTGGACGGCGATGCCGGACGTAGAGTGGGCCGATCACAGCCATTTCATGTCCGAGGACGGCAGCCGCGGCGTCAGCCAGTGGACCTTCCGTGCCACCAATCCCGATGGTTCGCGCACCGAAGTGCAGGGCGTTGACCTGTTTCGGATCCGTGACGGCAAGATTGTCGAGAAGCAGGCGATCCGCAAGCAGCGCCCTGCGATACCAGCCAAGTGAGGCCATCATGCAGGTCAACGAAAAGCGTTTGGGCTCAAAGCCATTCGATCCACATTACGATCCGCTGACGGCCCGCACGCTCGGGCCGGGCAGCGATTATGCGCCGACCTACTGGATCGGCACGGCGGGCGCGTTTCCGGACGATGACGGACCGGTGACTGCTGACATGGAGGCGGAGGCGGTGGTGATCGGTTCCGGCTATACCGGGCTGTCCGCCGCGATCCACCTTGCCAAGATGCACGGCATCAAGGCGACCGTGCTGGAGGCGAACGGCGTTGCCTATGGCTGCTCCACCCGCAATGGCGGGCAGGCGCAGATCAGTTCCGGTCGCCTCAAGCGCAGCCAGTGGATCGAGCGCTGGGACCTGCCGACGGCGCGCGCGCTCCATGACGAGATCGTCGAGGCCTTCGATCTGTTTCGTGGCCTGATCCGCGACCATCAGATCGCCTGCGAGCCGCAGGATGGCGGGCACTACTATATTGCCCACAAGGCTTCCGCCATGCCTGCTCTCGAAGCCGAGACGAAGGTGCTCAACGACAAGTTCGGCTATGGCGCGCGTATGCTGAGCCGCGAGGAAGTGCATGAAACGGTTGCCCGCGACATGGAAGCCCATGGCGCGATGTGGGAGCCGGATGGCACCGGCATTCACGCTGCCAAGCTTGCCTTCGGCTATCTCCGCGTCGCCCGCGAACTTGGCGCGAAGGTTCATGTCGACAGCCCGGTGGAGGGCTGGGAATACCGGGATGGCTTCCATCACCTGAAGACGCCGCGCGGCGTGGTGCGGACAAAGCGGGTGGCGGTGGCAACCGCTGCCTATGCGCCCCGCAGCCTGCACCCCCGCGTCAAGGACCGGCTCCTGCCGATCATGTCCAACAGCGTCGTCACCCGCGTGCTGAACGAGGATGAACTGAAGGCGATCGGCATCAGGAAGCTGTCGCCGCTGACCGATACGCGGACGCTGCGCAACTACTACCGCCTGCTGCCCGACAACCGGCTGCAGATCGGTTCGCGCGCTGCGATCACTGGCCGCGACGCCGCCAACCCGGCGCATCTGAAAGGGCTTCGCGATGCGATCGGCCGCAAGTTCCCGGCGCTCGGCGATGTCGAGCTTGACTATAGCTGGTGGGGTTGGGTGGACGTGTCGCACGACATGATGCCGCGCATCACCGGCATGCCGGATCTGCCCGGCGCCTTTTACGCGCTCGGCTATGGCGGCAACGGGGTGATGTATTCGGCGATGGCCGGCCGCCGCATGGCGCAGCTCGTCGCTGGCGAACCGATCCCGGACCTGCCGATCTACGGCAATGAACTGAAACACGAGGGCTGGAAAACGCCCTTCCGCCGGCTCGGCCAATGGGGCCTCTATCAACTCTATCACTATCGTGACGAACGGACGTAAGGACCACAAACCATGAAAATGACCACCGAGGAAGCATTCGTCAAAGTGCTGCAGATGCATGGCATCGAACACGCATTCGGCATTATCGGCTCGGCCATGATGCCGGTCAGCGACCTGTTTCCGAAAGCCGGAATCACCTTCTGGGACTGCGCCCACGAAACCAATGCCGGCCTGATGGCCGACGGCTTCACCCGCTCGACCGGCAAGATGTCGATGGCGATCGCCCAGAACGGTCCCGGCGTCACCGGCTTCGTGACCCCGGTGAAGACTGCCTACTGGAACCACACGCCGCTGCTTCTCGTCACGCCGCAGGCCGCCAACAAGACCATCGGCCAGGGCGGTTTCCAGGAAATGGAGCAGATGCGGCTCTTTGCCGATTGCGTCTGCTATCAGGAAGAGGTCCGCGACGCGTCGCGCATTCCCGAAGTGCTGAACCGGGTGATCATGGAAGCGTGGCGCAATTCCGCGCCTGCGCAGATGAACATTCCGCGCGACATGTGGACCCAGGTGATCGACGTTGATCTGCCGCAGGTGGTTGCCTTCGAACGCCCGGCGGGCGGCGAGCAGGCGGTGGCGCAAGCCGCAAAGCTTCTTTCGGAAGCGAAATTCCCGGTGATCCTGTCGGGCGCGGGCGTGGTGCTGTCCGGCGCGATCCCGGACCTGATCCAGCTTGCAGAACGGCTCGATGCGCCGGTCTGCTCCAACTACCAGCACAATGACAGCTTCCCCGGTTCCCATCCGCTCGCCATGGGCCCGCTCGGCTATAACGGCTCGAAAGCCGGCATGGAGATCATTGCCAAGGCCGATGTGGTGCTGGCGCTCGGCACCCGTCTCAATCCGTTCTCGACGCTGCCGGGTTACGGTATCGACTACTGGCCGAAGGATGCGAAGATCATCCAGGTCGACATCAACGCCTCGCGCATCGGCCTCACCAAGAAGGTGACCGTCGGCATTCAGGGCGATGCGGGCAAGGTGGCGCGCGGCATTCTGGCCCAGCTTTCCGCAGATGCGGGCGATGCCGGGCGTGCGGACCGCAAGCATCTCGTCTCGCAGACCAAGTCGCGCTGGGCGCAGGAGCTGACCAGCCTCGACCACGAGGACGACGATCCGGGCACGGAATGGAATTCCGGCGCGCGCGAACGCGATGCCGATCTGATGTCGCCGCGTCAGGCATGGCGCGCAATCATGCAGGCGGTGCCGCAGGAGGCGATCGTCTCGTCCGACATCGGCAACAATTGTGCGATCGGCAATGCCTATCCGACCTTCGAAAAGGGCCGGAAATATCTGGCGCCCGGCCTGTTCGGTCCGTGCGGCTACGGTTTCCCGGCGATCCTCGGCGCCAAGATCGGCAATCCGGATACGCCGGTGATCGGCTTTGCCGGCGACGGCGCGTTCGGCATCTCCATGAACGAGATGACCGCATGCGGTCGAGAACACTGGCCGGCGATCACCATGGTGATCTTCCGCAACTATCAGTGGGGTGCGGAAAAGCGCAACACGACGCTCTGGTACGACAATAATTTCGTCGGCACCGAGCTCGACCGCGATACGTCCTACGCGGCAATCGCGAAGGCCTGCGGCGCGAACGGCGTTCAGGTGCGCAGCCAGCAGGAACTGACGGAGGCGCTTTCAACCGCGGTCGAGCGGCAGCTGTCCCACAAGGAAACGACCTTCATCGAGGTGCTGCTCAACCAGGAACTCGGCGAACCCTTCCGCCGCGACGCCATGAAGAAGCCGGTCGTCGTCGCTGGCATCGACGCCGGCGACATGCGCCCGCAGAAGGGTGCGGCCTGAGCGGCAGGCTGAGGCCAGGCAGAAAACGGTCTCCCCCTCGAGGGGGAGATTGAGACTACTGACAAAGCCAGAGCTTCAGAATTTTTCGCGCGCTCCAAGTTCACCCACCGGTGTCATGCTCGGACTTGATCCGAGCATCCAGGCGGTTGAAGCGATTGAATTCATCAAGCTCTGCTGCGAGTGCTTGCCATGCGGCCTGGATCCTCGTGTCAAGCACGAGGATGACACAGAACTTGATGACAGGTTCGTCAATAAACGCAATCTCCCCCCTCAAGGGGGAGATTGAGACTGCGGAAATTTCGCGCGGTGGCTGCTGCGAGACGAACTTCCATTCCGTTTCGCAAAGAACGCGACGACGCGCAAAATCAATCCCGTCCGCCCGATTTCGGCCGGTCCGGCCTGAACGTGTAGCCGGTCTCCACTGCGGCAAGACCGAACTTGCCGCGCAGCCGGTCAATGGCGCCTTCGGCGGCGGCGCGTTTGGCGGCGCCCGGATCGACGAGGTCCGGCGGATCGGCCGTTGCGGGATCGCAAAGATCCGCAATGCCGATCCCGATCAGCCGGTATCGGGTACCGTCCGTTTCACTCTTCAAGAGATCCAGCCCGTTGGAAAATATCCGGTCGGCAAGCTGGGTCGGTGCGCTCAGGTGCCGGTTGCGGGTGCGGGTCTTGAAGTCGGCGGTCTTCAATTTCAGGACCACGGTGTGGCCCGCCACACCCGCCGCCTTGGCCCGTCCGGCGGTCTTTTCGCTGAGCCGCCTGAGGATCGCGCTCAGCGCCTCGAGATCGGCGATATCGGTGTTGAACGTGGTCTCGTTGGAAATGCTCTTCGCCTCGCGCTCCGGCTTGACGCTGCGGGTGTCCTCGCCGCGGGCAAGGTGGTAGAGCCGCGGCCCGATGACGCCGTAGCGGCGCAGCAAATCGT
Organism: Martelella limonii; assembly: GCF_013344475.1. GTDB lineage: Bacteria > Pseudomonadota > Alphaproteobacteria > Rhizobiales > Rhizobiaceae > Martelella > Martelella limonii. Next base: position 266,634 of record NZ_JABUOU010000002.1, read on the forward strand.
TCTTCTCCATCTTCTGGAATTGGCCGATCGTGGTGATGCCGTCGCGCTTCAGCGTTTCGGTGAACGCCTTGCCGACGCCCCAGATCATGCTGACCGGCTTGTCCGCCAGGAAGCCCATGGCCTCCGCCTCGCCAATGACCGAAAAGCCGCGCGGCTTTTGAAAGTCCGAGGCAATCTTCGCCAGGAACTTGCAGTAGGAGAGGCCGATGGAAATGGTGATGCCAAGCTCGCCCTCGACCCGGCGGGCAAAGCGCGCCAGCGTGAGCGCGGGGCTTGCCTTGTGCAGCCTTTCTGTGCCCGCCAGATCGAGAAAGGCCTCGTCGATGGAAAGCGGCTCGACCAGCGGCGTCAGCTCCAGCATCATGGCGCGGAGCTGACGGCCGACCGCGACATATTTTTCCATGTTGGGCCGGATCACCACGGCGTCGGGGCAGGCTTCCAGCGCCTTGAACATCGGCATCGCCGATTTCACGCCGCTGATGCGGGCGATGTAGCAGGCGGTCGAGACCACGCCGCGCTTGCCGCCGCCAATGATCACTGGCTTGTCTGCAAGCTCCGGATTGTCGCGCTTCTCGATCGCGGCGTAAAATGCGTCGCAATCGATATGGGCCATGGAAAGCGTATTGAGCTCGCTGTGGCGCAGCAGGCGCGGGCTGCCGCAGTGACGGCAGCGGCGGGCATCGCCGGAAACGCCGTTCAGGCAATCACGGCACAAGGCATCCAGATGTGGCATCGTGTCGGCCATGGCGATCGGAACAAAAGTTGAACAGCCGAAACTAACGCCGCGCCGGACCTCTGGCAAGCCGGCCCTATGCCGTCATCAACCGTTTTCGGCAATGTGGCGGCGGATGAGCTGATCCGCATGGTTCCAGCCGGTTGCTACCACCGATGGCGCCTCGGTTTTCGGCGCCATGGCGCGGTAATCCTCGTTGATCAGCAGGTTGATGGTCAGCGCGCCTGGAAGACATTCGGAGACAGAGCGGCAGTTGTAGAGCATGTCGTCCACAAAGATCAGGGCCGGCGGGTGCCTGGCGCAAAGCGATCTGAGGACCTCGCCCTTGGGCTCTTCCGATGCGATCAGCGGAAAGCGGAAGCCGTGGCGGGCAAGAAGCCGCCGGCGGGCATCGCGATGCTGCGGCGGCATGGCGGTGAGAAGCAGCACGTCGGCAATCTCGCTGATGCCCTCCAGCGTTTCGCGTGCGGTTTCGAAGGGGTGCTGCCAGTCCTCCTGGGCATCGTAGAATGCAGACAGGAAGGCGCCGACGCCCGAATCAGGGATTGCAGCGCCGGTTTCGAGCGACGTGACATTGCCGTTGAGACTGAAGGTCCTCAGCACCAACTCGTGGTCATTGGCTTTTAGAAACGCCTTGAACGGCTCGAGGAATTGCAGCACCACCTCATCGACATCCACGACGACCAGCGGCCGGTCCCCGATTTTCAGGCCTGCATTGTCCTGATCGATGCGCGTACTCACGCGCGCTGTCCGTCATAGTCGAGCTTCTGCCAGGCGCGGTTGATGGTTTCCGGTTTCACGTTGCAATCATGGCAGAAGGCCATCAGCGTCGGTTCGTGTCCGGCGATGAAGCCGATCATCGCCTGTTCGAAACCGGGGCTTTCAGAAAGCGCGCGCAACTCGCCGACATCGACGCCGGTCAGCGCCGAAAACCGGCTCAGAAGCTCCGGTTCGCCAGCAAGCCACACCAGGATTTCGATTGCCAGCTGATGCTCGGGCGAGGAATTTTCCGAAGGCTCTTCAAATTTTTGCACGTGGATTTCCGTTTCTTAACCAAATCGGCCTAAAGTCGATCAGTGATGCGCAGGGTGAGACCGATTCTAGCGTTTCACCGGCGTGTTGCAAGCCGGACCAGTGTGCCGGTGCCAGGGGATTGCGTCATATGGCGAAACAGGTTCTGATTGTCGAAGATAACGATTTGAATATGAAGCTGTTTCGCGATCTGGTTGAGGCATCGGGCTATGAGGCGGTGGAAAGCCGCACGGGTGCGGATGCGGTGGAACTGGCGCGGCGTTACCGGCCGGGGCTGATCCTGATGGATATCCAGCTGCCGGAACGCTCGGGCATCGATATCGCCCGCAGCTTGAAAGCCGACAGCGAATTGGCCAAGATACCGATCATCGCGATCACGGCCTTTGCCATGCGCGGCGACGAGGAGCGGATCCGCGATGCCGGGTGCGATGCCTATCTTTCCAAGCCCGTCTCGGTTCCACATTTCATCAAGACCGTGAAGACTTATCTGGGCGATGCCTGAGGAAACGAACGTAATGAGCTTCGGCGAAGAAAGCATCGTTCTGATCGGCGGCGAGGGGGCTGTGGCCCACACGCTGACGGCGATGCTGAGCTCGTGGCCGGTCGGTTTCTATCAGGCGGATTTTTCCGACAGCGACGGCATGATGGCGGCGGTCAATGCCGCAAGCCTCATTCTGGTTGCGGTCGATGACGAGGATGCAGGGCCGGCGCTGTCATGCTGCGGGATCCTGAAGGAACATGATTCGGGCATTGCCGCCCCTGTCGCGATCATCACGCCTGAAAAGGCCGATGCCGCGCTGAGGCTCGCCGCCCTTCGGGCCGGCGCTGACGACGTGATCGGCCTGGAGCATAATCTGAATGCGGCGGCCGCGCGCATTTCCGCGCTGCTGCGGTTTTTTGCGCTTCAAAAGGAGGCTGGCTCGTGGGAGCGGACGGCAAGCCGCACGCATGCCGATCCGGTGCCGGATGACAGCGTGAAGGTGCTGGTGGTGGCGGAAGATGCCGCGCTCCGGCAGGATATCCTGAAATCCATGTTGTCGCTGACGACCACGATTGCCACGGGGGACCTCCAGGAAGCGCTTTATCTGTCTGCGAGCCAGCGATTCGATCTCGTTCTGGTGCATGGTGGATCAGAGCTTTCCGATGCGATGCGGATCTGCGGCCAGCTCCGCTGCGTGCCGGGCATGCGGTTCGTGCCGCTCTTCGCGCTGTCCGAGCAGGGCGGCCTTTCCCTGGTTTCAGGTGAAGCGGCCCGCGCTGCGGACGATTGCATGGATTGGCCGGGAGAGACGGGTGAACTGGTTCTCAGGTCGCTTCTGCATCTGCGCCGCAAGCGGTTCCTCGCAACCCTCGGCGTCGGCATCGACATTGCTACAGAGGAAATGTCCTCGGAAGAAGAAAGCAATGGCCTGCTTGCTCCCGACGGCTTTGCCCGGGCGCTCAATGCTTTGAAGCGTGAAGCAAGCGAGGCGGGCGAGCCGCTTTACATGGGCGTGCTGCGCGTGCCGGAAACGGTTGCCGATGAGAGTGCCGGCGCCGTGGCGGCCCTGATCCGCTATCATCTGCAGGGCCGTGAGGCGGCAAGTCACGTCGAAGCCGGCCTGTTTGCGATTCTCTATCCCGATCGCGGCAAGGATGATGCCGAGCATGCCATCCACGCGTTGCATGCGATGCTCGACGCAAGCTGGCGCCAGATTGCCGACGAGCGCGCGCGCGCCGGACTGCTGGGCTCGGCGCGTGGTGATGACATTCCTGTATTTAAGTCAGCGCTGATGGAAGTGGGCTAAAACCGCCGTCAAAGGACGCCAGTTTTTTTGCCGCTTTATAGTGTTTTTTCTGAAAGAACGCCGAAATTAACCATAAAATAGACTGATTTCTGTTCGAACAGTGGAAATAAGTTGATTATTTTCAGTGTGCGTTCAAAGTTACTGAAACTGCGTCAAGCAGTTGCCCCATGATGCTCAGGTCCGCCGCATCTCCTGGTCTCGTGGGGTCGGCCGGTTGATGGCTTGCGGGCTTCCTCGTGCCCTTGCCGTCAACCGGCCGCTCTTATGTTAGCGCTTGCCAATGCGGATTTTGCAGGCTTCGCTGCGCTCGATCCACCCTTCAGTTCAGACGTTCAGGATTCGTCCGGCACGAAGTGCATGGAATGGCCGTTCATGCAGTAGCGAAGCCCCGTCGGCTTCGGACCGTCCGGAAAGACGTGGCCGAGATGACCGCCGCAATTGGCGCAGCGGATTTCGGTGCGCACCATGCCATGGGTGGCATCGCGGTGTTCGGTGACGGCGTTTTCGCTGACGGCTTCGAAGAAGCTCGGCCAGCCGCAGCCTGCATCAAACTTGGTGTCCGAGCGGAACAGCGGCTCATTGCACGCCGCGCAGTAATAGGTTCCGATCTCGAAACTGTCCCAGTACGGACCCGTAAACGGACGCTCCGTGCCATGTTCGCGCATGATGTGGTATTGCTCGGGCGTCAATTTGTCGCGCCATTCGGCTTCGGTTACCTGATTTTTCTGTTTATTGCTGTCTGTCAAAGTCGCGCTCCAACGGTTTTTCACGTTTAATGGGCTGGTTTTACGAGATAGATGTGTCGTAGTCTCAAGAAAAGCAATGCCTTGAAGGAGCAACTGGCCGCCACGACCGTGGCATTCGGTGCTTTCGGAAAAGACTTGAGCGCAGATGAACGGCTGATGATATGCAGGCACACCGCCTGCACATGCGTCCGGCGGACTAGATTTTGGAGATGCCATGTCGCCCAGTGAGACGACACTCATAATGCTGGCCCTTTTCCTGCCTCTGCTCGGGGCAGTGCTTTCTCCCATAGTCTATCGCATCTTCAGGTCATTTGCTCCCTGGCTTCTGGCGCTCTTGCCGCTGTTTTCGCTGATCCAGTTCGTGCGCCTGATACCGCGCGTCGCCGAAGGCGACGCGCTGACCGGCGGCTATGACTGGGTGCCGAGCCTTGGCCTGCGGTTCTCCTTCCTGATCGACGGGCTGTCGCTGACCTTCGCGCTCTTGATCACCGGCATCGGCACGCTGATCGTGCTTTACGGCGGCGGCTACATGAAGGGCCATCCGCAACAGGCCCGGTTCCTGTCGTTCATGTTCATGTTCATGGCGGCCATGCTCGGCGTTGTCATCTCCGATGGCCTGCTGATGCTGTTCATCTTCTGGGAGCTGACCTCGATCACCTCCTTCCTGCTGATCGGCTTCGATCATGAAAAGGATGCCTCGCGCCGCGCCGCGATCCAGGCGCTGGTGGTGACCGGCGGCGGTGGTCTGCTGCTTCTGGCAGGCGTCCTGACCATCCAGTACATCACCGGCGCAAATGCGCTGTCAGAGCTTCTTGCAAGCGGCAATGTTCTGCGCGACAGCCCGATCTATCTCGCGGCCTTCATCCTTGTCCTCGGTGGCGCCTTTACCAAGTCCGCGCAGTTCCCGTTCCATTTCTGGCTGCCGAACGCGATGGAAGCGCCAACCCCGGTTTCGGCCTATCTGCACTCCGCCACCATGGTGAAGGCTGGCGTCTATCTGCTGATGCGGCTCAACCCGGTCATGGGCGATACCGCATTGTGGATGACCGTCCTGCCGGTGTTCGGCGGAACGACCTTGCTGATCGGCACCATTCTTGCCGTGCGCCAGACCGATCTGAAACTGATGCTTGCCTATACGACCGTCGCCTCGCTCGGCCTGATGGTGATGATGACCGGCATGGGCATCGAGCATGCCGTCGAAGGCGCGGTGCTTTACCTGATCGCCCACGCGCTGTTCAAGGGCAGCCTGTTCATGGTGGCCGGCCTCATCGATCACGAGAGCGGCACCCGCGATCTCACCAAACTTGGCGGGCTTGCAAAGGCCATGCCGATTACTTTTGCGGCAGGGCTTGCCGGCGCAATCTCCATGGGTGGTCTGCCGCCCTTCGTCGGCTTTCTCGCCAAGGAAGGCATCTATGAGGCGCTTGATGCCGGCACGATGTTTGCGACGATCTTTCTGATCGTGGCGCTGATCGGCAATGCACTGATGTTTGCCGTCGGCTTCGGCGTTGGTCTCAGGCCCTTCATCGGCAAGAAGACCGAAACCCCGAAACACGCCCATGAGGGGCCGGTTCTGATGTGGCTCGGGCCGGTGGCGCTCGGCATTGCAGGCTTGCTGGCGGCGGTGTTCGCGCATTATTTCAACGACCATTTTTCCGGGCCGATGGCGAGCGCCGTCGCGGGCGAGGCGGTCGAGATCCATCTGTCGCTGGTGCCCCATATCGGCCTGCCGCTAGCGCTCTCCGCGCTGACCGTTTTGATTGCGTTTGTCTGCTACTGGAAGCTTGACGCGCTGCGCAGCGCCTTCGCGGCGATGCTGCCCCGCTCCGGCCCGGACGCCTGGTTCGATTGCTTCATGCGCGTTCTGGTGCGCACCGCCTTCAAGGTAACGCAGACGGTGCAGCCGGGACGGCTGGAATTCTACATCACGGCCACCTTCGTCATCGTCGCGATCGTTCTTCTCGGCTCGCTGGTCTCCTTCGGGGAACTGCCGGAATGGCGCGGCCTGCCGGAAGAGTTCCATCTCGCGCACTGGGCAATCCTGCTGCTTGCGATCATCGGTCTTGGCGCCGTCATCGGCGCGCACAACCGGCTGACGGCGATCGTGACGCTTGGCATCCAGGGGTTTGCGGTGGCGGTGCTGTTCCTGCTGCTTGGCGCGCCGGACCTGTCGTTCACGCAGTTCATGGTCGAAACCCTGTCCGTCGTGATCCTGGCGCTGGTCATGACCCGCCTCAACCTGACGCCGTCGGACCACCGCGGCATGGGCCAGCGAATTTTCGACGGCGCGATCGCCGTTGCCTGCGGTCTCGGTTTCTCGATGCTGCTGATGCGCGTGACCGAAGTGCCCTTCGATGACCGGCTGTCGGTTTTCTTCAGCACCTATTCCAAGGTGATTGCCCACGGCCATAACGTCGTCAACGTCATCATCGTCGACTTCCGCGGCACGGATACGCTGGGCGAGATTGCGGTGGTGATGATCACCGGACTTGCGATCCTGGCGCTCATCCGCGTGCGCAACGGCAAGACCGGCACGAAGCCCAAGAAACCGACCGAAAGCGAGGTCCGATGAACACGCTGATTTTCCGAACGGCGGCGCCTTTTCTGTCCGCGCTGATGATGCTGTTTTCGATCTTTGTGCTGCTGCGCGGGCATAATGCACCGGGCGGCGGCTTCATCGGCGGGCTGATCGCCGCTTCCGCGATCGCGATCTTCGGGATTGCGATGGGGGTTTCGGCGGTGCGCCGGGCGATCTATTTTCATCCGCTGGCCATCGCGGGCGCGGGGCTTCTGTTGTCCACGCTGTCCGGTCTCGTCTCGATCTTCGCGCGCACGCCGTTCATGACGGCACACTGGATCTATCCGGAAATTTACGGCGTGGAGATTCCGATCTCCACGGTCACGACCTTCGACATCGGCGTCTATCTCGTCGTCTTCGGCGCGATTTCGTCGATCTTCCTGGCGCTTGAGGAAAGGGACCACGTCTGATGGAGTTCGTGCTTTCCTGCCTAGTCGGGATATTCTTTGCAGCCGCGATCTATCTGATGCTGTCACGTCACAGCGTCCGCATCATGCTTGGCATCGCGATCCTCGGCAATGCGGTCAATCTTCTGATCTTCACGGCCGGCCGGATCACGGGCTTCGTTCCGCCGATCATTCCGAAAGCGATGGACACGCTGCCTTCCGGCACGGCAAATCCGCTGCCGCAGGCACTGATCCTGACCGCGATCGTGATCTCGTTTTCCTTCTTCGCCTTCCTTCTGGTTTTGACCTACCGCGCCTATCAGGATCTCGACACCGACGATACTGAAGATATGCGCGCTGCAGAGCCCAAGGACCAGCCCATGCCGCCGCTCGGCTACTGATCGGGATATCAAGACTGAACCCATGGCCGTTTCCGCTCACCAAACCGACCTTTCAGCCGCTCTGATCATGGCGCCCACGTCCCTGACGGAGTGGCTCGTGGTCTTGCCCGTCGTGACCTGCATCACCATCGGCGCCGTGCTGATGATGATCCGCAAGCACACGGTCTGGCATCCGCTCATCGCCATTCCGGCGCTTGTCTTCCTTGTGGTCATCGATTCCATGCTGCTCTATGCGGTGTTGAAATACGGACCGATCACCATGGTCGCCGGCAAATGGCTGCCGCCGTTCGGCATCGCCTTCACCGTCGACCTCATGGGCGCGCTTTTTGCGCTCGCCGCAGCGATTGCGGGCCTTGCGGGCGGCGTCTTCGCGCTTGGCGATATCAACAAGAGCGGCCGGCGCTACGGCTTCTATCCGTTTCTGATGTTGCTGATTGCTGGCGTTTCCGGCGCCTTTCTCACCGGCGACATCTTCAACCTCTATGTCTGGTTCGAGGTGCTGCTGATCTCGTCCTTCGGGATGCTGATCCTGGGCTCCACCCATGAACAGCTGGACGGGGCGATGAAATATGCGGTGCTGAACCTGATCGGCACCACGCTGTTCCTGATTGCGGTCGCCTTCATCTATGCCGTGTTCGGCACGCTCAACATGGCTGATATCGCGATCAAGGCGCGTGCGGCGCCGGCGCTTCCGACGGCAACGATTGCGGCGCTTTTCGTTCTCGCCTTCAGCATGAAGGCTGCGGCGTTTCCGGTGAATTTCTGGCTTCCCGCGTCCTATCACACGCCGCGCACCGTGGTTTCCGCGCTGTTCGGCGGGCTGCTGACCAAGGTTGGCGTCTACGCGCTGTTGCGTGTCATGGTGATGATCCTGCCAGCTGATCTTTCGGCGCTGTCCTCGATCATCGGGATCGTGGCGTTCCTGACGATGGCGCTTGCGGGGCTTGGCGCCATTGCCCAGCACGATATTAGAAGGGCCGTCGGCTATATCGTGATCGTCGGGATCGGCAATTGTCTTGCCGGTGTCGCGATCGGCGGGGTCGAGGGTCTGCAGGGCGCGCTGTTCTACGCGCTCCACTCGATGATCCTGATGACGCTGCTTTACTTCCTCACGGGGCTTGCGGGCAAACTCGCCGGAGGTTTTTCGCTTAACAGTATTGGCGGGATCTACCGCCGCTATCCGGTGTTTGCCGGCATCAGCCTTGGCGCGTTCTTTGCCGCAGCAGGACTGCCGCCATTCTCGGGCTTCTGGCCGAAAGCCATACTGGTGCGCGCAAGTGTTGACAGCGGCACGTGGTGGCTTGCGGCGGCGATCCTGTTTGCCGGCTTCTGCTCCACCATCGCGCTTGGCCGGATCTTTCTCCTGGCCTACTGGCGGCCCGGCGAGGCTGAGCCTGCCGAACGGATCAGGATACCGCTGTCCGAATGGGTTCCGATCATTGCGCTTTCCGCTGTCGTGGTTGCGTTCGGGGTCTATCCCGAGCCGCTTCTTCGGGTCACCGATCTGGCTGTCCAGTCGATCCTGTCGCCGGAGGGTTATTTCCTGTCTGTCTTCCCGAGCGGGAGTGCGCCATGAGAATTCTGCTTGCCAATCTGGTTCTTGCGATCTTCTGGGTTGCCGTGACCGGCAGCGCCTCGCTGCACAATCTGGTCTTCGGCTTCATCATCGGCGCGATCTCGGTGGCGCTGGTGCGCCATCAGATCGGAGGGGCGGGCTATTTCACGCGGGCAAAGCGCCTCACGACGCTGTTTCTTCTGTTCCTCTACGAATTGATGGTTTCGGCCTGGTCGGTTGCCAAGCTCGTGTGCACGCCGCGCATGGTCCTGAAGCCCGGGATTTTCCGCTACGAGCTATCTCTGGAGAAGGATTTCGAGATCGTCCTGCTTGCCAACATGATCACGCTCACGCCCGGTACGCTGACCGTCGACGTTTCGGATGACAAGAAGTACCTCTATATTCATGCGCTCGACTGCGCAGATCCGGACGCGATCCGAAAGAGCATCGCCGAAGGGTTCGAAGCCAAGATCAGGGAGGCATTCGCGTAATGACGCCTGAAGAGATCGTAAGGCTCGCTGCCGATATTTCGCTTGCGCTGCTGTCGATTACGTTGCTGGTGACCGCCTTTCGGGTGGTGCGCGGGCCGACATTGCCGGACCGCGTGCTTGCCCTTGATATGCTGGTTGCGGTCGGAATGGGCTTCATCGTCGTGATTGCGGTGCGCTCCGGCTTCACGCTCTATATCGACATCGCGATCGCGCTGGGGCTCGTCGGGTTTCTGGCGACGATCGCTTTCGCGCGCTTCATCCGCTCGAGCGGGATGCGTGACGACACCGAGACGGGCTTCAAGGTGAAGCCGCATCCGATGGCCTTTGACGAGGGGCCCGACGGCGAGGATGTTCCGGTGGTCGATGCCGATGGCGAAAAGGTCAAGGGGTAGGGCAATGGCACAGTATATTCTGGCAGGTCTGGTTTCCATTCTGATGCTGGGCGGCGCGGTCTTCGCGCTCACGGCTTCGATCGGGCTTTTGCGCCTTCCAGATCTCTATTCGCGCATGCACGCGGCATCCAAGGCAGGCACCGTCGGTGCCGGCTTGATCTTCCTGGCCGTCGGCCTGCACGCTCAGGAACTTTCCACCTTCGTGCGCGCCTGTGCGGGCATTGTCTTCTTCATCATTACTGCGCCGATTTCAGCACATCTGCTTGCGCGCGCCTCTCACGAAGTTGGCTACCCGCTTGACGAGAAGACGGTAATTGATGAGTTGCAAAGTAGAACTGACACGTGATGGCGTGTTTCTCCGAGTTTGGAATTTTTCTAAGTATTAAGCCCAAGAGCTCGTGTGAGATTTGCAGCAGGCTTCCTATCGCGCGAAATAAAGATCAAGTTATGGCGATTTAAACTTTACATTTCCGAGTGAAATGGTATTCCCTCCCAGAGCGCGAAGTTAATTCGCTCGAGAGTGGAAATAATTCAGCCCTCTTCGTAAGGCCAAACGATCGTACCTTCCTGGAAGCATCGCTTCCACTTCTGTACAGATTCGACGTTGAGCATCACGCGATGCCTGAAGTGTATTTCGGGTTGCGACGAGCAGACGAGTCGAGCGGCCTTCAGGGGAAGAAAAACAGGAGTGACGAATGACGGATGCAATGGTCGATCGCGACAATCAGGCCCTGGTGGAACTGACCGCCGACATCGTGGCAGCGTATGTTAGCAACCATGTCATCCAGACCGGCGATTTGCCCAGTCTTATCCATGAGGTGCATACCGCGCTCAGCAACACGGCGAAACCTCAGGCCGTGGCGGTCGCACAGGAAAAGCAGAAGCCGGCTGTCTCGGTGCGCAAGTCGATCAGCGGCGACCACCTTGTTTGTCTGGAATGCGGCGGGAATTTCAAGTCGCTGAAGCGTCACCTGATGACGCATCACGATCTGAGCCCGAACGCCTACCGCGAAAAATGGGAACTGCCGGCGGACTATCCGATGGTTGCCCCGTCCTATGCCGAGGCCCGTTCGCGCCTTGCCAAGGAGATGGGTCTCGGTCAGCGCCGCGGCCGCTAAGACAGACGCTCTCGCTACAGTGTGGATGCCGGCAACCTGATGGTCGCCGGCATTTTTTTTATGCGCAGGTGACAGGTCCCGGATTTCACGGCGGGTACGATCGGTTTTGCAACCATAAGAAAGCGTTTACCTTGCATGATGCTCGGATAGGTAAACGGTTGATCAATGTAGGAAAATAATCCTATTATTGGCAAAAATAAATAAACAAAATCAGAGGGGGATCGTAAGGATGAACCGGATTCCGTCCCCGCTTCCTGGGCCGATGTAAGAATAAAATCCTATTTTTCAGGGAGCTAATATGACCGAGCATCACATAGTTTCGCCGACGGCATTCCGTCAGTCCTCGCCGCATTCTCAACCATGGTGCATCGAGCGGGCAAGCCAGATGTCGGATATTCGCAAGGCCTGCCGCATCGTTCTCCTGATCACCAAGGAGATGGCGGTGGTTGCCGGGGAGCGGATCTCGATCCGCGCGGAGCGCCGCAGGTCTGTTTCGCATTACCGGCAGATCGCCATGTATGTCTGCCACGTATCGCTGCAATTGTCGCTGAGCGAGATCGGCCAGGCCTTCGGACGGGACCGCACCACCGTTGCCTATTCGTGCCGGGTGATCGAGGACCGGCGCGACGACCGGGCATTCGACGAGTTCATCGCCGCTGTGGAGCGGCTTGCCTATAATGTCGTCACGGCCGCCGAGGTGCGCCATGATGGCTGAGCGTGGTGAGAGGAGCCCGCTTGAAACGCTGGCGCGGTTGAAGACGCGTGATGGGGCGCCGTTTCTGCCGCTGGAGGCGGTCATTGCCGGCGAGCGACTTTTGTCCGACTTCAATCACGCCATGCTGCAGCCGCGCCTGACCGCATCGCTGTCGCCGCGGCTTGAGACGCGCACGCGCGGGCAGGCGGCATCGTGCCCGTCCGATAGCGCGATCGATGCTCGCCGGCGCGTTGCGAGCGCGATGAAGGCGATCGGGCCGGAACTGGCCGATATAGCCCTGGATTTCTGCTGCTTCATGAAGGGTCTGGAGCAGATCGAGCGCGAACGCCAATGGCCGGTGCGCTCGGCCAAGCTGATGGTGCGGGCAGCGCTTGCGGCACTTGCCCGCCACTACGCGCCGCCGGCTGCAAGGACCGGGATCCGAAGCTGGGCCGCCGAAGGCTACCGGCCGGATATCTCCGCCCTCTTGGCGGAGGAATAGTCCGTTCAGGCCGAAAGCCTGCGCGCGGCCGTGTCGCGGATCTTGGTCACCATGGCATTCAGCCCGTTGGCACGCTGGGCGGAAAGATGGTCGACAAGGCCGATCTTCCTGAAGGTGTCGATCGCATCCGTCTTGACGATGTCCGATGCCTTGCGGCCCGAATAGACTGTGAGCACGATCGAAACCAGGCCACGGACGATGAAGGCATCGGAATCGCCGCGAAAGCGCATCACCGGATCGTCACCTGCTTCCGGCTCCGAGACCAGCCAGACCTGGCTGGCACAGCCGTGAACGCGGTTGTCCTCGATTTTCTCGTCTTCCGGAAGACCGGGGAGGGCCTTGCCGAGTTCGATCACATAGCGATAGCGATCCTCCCAGTCGTCGAGGAAGGAAAAGTCTTCGATAATCTGATCGAGTGTCTGGGTCATCATCCGCTCTTTCGCTTGATTTCTGCCCGATATAGTCCGGCGCGGCGGAAATTGGAATGACCGGGGCGCGAAGTAAACGGCGCGATCTAGCGCGGCCGGGGGGTCGGGACGGGTACGACCTGGACAGGGGCGGTTGAAGGGGGCGCCTCGTCGATCGCGCCGGTCTGGATCAGGTCGGGCGTGGTTTCGGCAGCGGGTGCCGGCTGTTCGGCGGCCACGGGTTCCGGTTCGATAACCGGACGGGCGAGCTTCGGCGTTGCTGCCGTCTGGAGCGCGGGCTTTTCAGCCGTGTCGCCGAAATGCTGGCCGAGATAGAGATAGACGATTTCGGCGCCCTGGCGGGCGCGGCGTCCGAGAAAGCCGAGCATGCCCGCGCCATCGGTGCAGACCTCGGGTCGCTGATCGCAGATGTCGCTCATATATTCGAATGTGCCGCGTGCGGCGGAAACGGCGCCGCCGATATCCTGACCGCTCGGAAGCGCCTGCTGCTCACGCGTTGCCGCATCGCCAAGCATCAGCGGCGCGAAGAACGGCACCACCAGCAACAGCAGGAAAATCATGAATGCGGCTTTCAGCAGAAATCTCATTGGCTCCCGGCCCGTTGGTTGCGTCCGCAGCGCGTTTCAGATCAGCATTATATTAAGGCGGTAAATGAGCCGCTAAAAGGGCGCGTGAAAATTTCTCCGATTGCAGGAAACGGGGCCGGAAGATCAGGCTGTTGTGGCAAATCAGCATGGAATATCATAAGCCTAGGTCAGTCTTCGTGCCCTTTGCGTTCCGCTGCAAGGCGCTTCGGGTATTAACCATAGGGAGCGATTTTCCGCGTCAGGCATGCGGTCATCCGGCTCTGACACTGGCCGCGGAGGGGGCGATCCATTACCTTTGCCATGGATATGCCCGCCGACGGCCGGGTGCCGCGAGGCGCCTGCGGCCCGTTGGTTTCGGGCAGATACGATAAGAATCAGGTGATGATCAGAATGGCGAAGAAGACGGCGAAGAAAACCGGCAAGCGCAGGAAGAAATCTCCTTCGCTGATCCGGCGCACTGCGTCTTCGATCGGCGGCCTGCTTGCCCGCCACCCCGCCAAGCTTGGCGGGCCGGTGGTGTTCGGCGTTGTCTTCAGTTTCGTCTCCGCCAATGCGCTGTGGTATCAGCCCGGCCCGCATCCAAGCCCGATGATGAAGACGCGGCTGCCCTCCGATCCCTATTCCGTGCCGGGACGGCGCAAGGCGGCTGCGACGGATTTCGAAACATTCCGCATTGAGCTGGAAGAGGGCACACGGCAGGACAAGCCCGAGGACGACCTCATTGCCATACTGGAGCAGGTGGAGGCCAACCCGCCGCCGGTTGCAGCAGACGCGCCGGCGCCGGTGGAAGAGACACCGGCTGCAGCACCCGCCGAACAGCCGGTTGACATTCTGGCGCTGCAACAGGCGCTTGCCGCACGCGGCTACTACAAGGCCAAGCCTGATGGCGTGACCGGCCCGATTACGGAAGCCGCGATCAAGGCGTTTCAGGCCGATGAGGGCATTGCGGTTACAGGCAAGGCCGACGGCGCGCTGATGGCGCTTGTCAGCATGCCTCTGCCCAAACCGCGTTCGCAGACCGTGCCATCCGCCGATCCCGTTGCCGAACTGCTTGAAGCAGAGGACGAGGCCCCTGCTATCGAGATCAGCGCTGCCGACCCGATGGTGATCGAGATCCAGCGCGGACTGATCAATATCGCCTATGACGGCGTGGTGGCCGACGGCGTCGCCGGCAACACGACGCGTGAAGCGATCCTGGAATTCCAGAAGCATTACCGGTTGCCCGAAACGGGAGAGCCGAGCGCAAGCGTGCGTGACAAGCTGATAGAAATCGGCGCATTGTAGCGCCCTGTTGTTCCTTCATATGCGCATCTGCCATGGCGGGTGCTGGATGGCAGCCCTGTGATTGTTGCCGTAAACGGGAAAGACCGGCATGCGCCTTCGCTCAGATATATTTGCCTCGGCGCTGGTGCGCAGGGCCTTTGCCGCAGGCGGCTTTGCCGCGGTCGAGCGCAAGGGTTCACCCGATGCCGGGGCGATTGCCATCCGGCAGGTGTTTCGAAACGGCGAGGAGACGCTCTATCTTCCCGCACCCCAGAGCTTTGCCGAGGAGGGAGCGACCGACCGCCTGTTCGAGGCGCGGCTGGTTGCGGCCTCCTCTGAAAAGGTGGCGGAGATGCTCGAGCGCGAGATGCGCTTTGACAGTGACCTCTGGGTGGTTGCGCTGGAATGCGATGATATTGACGGATTTTTCGAGATAGCGGACGGCAGCTGATCTTGGCTGCGGCCGGAAGCGCTGCGCTTCGGGCGGTTCACCTCCAGCGCTTTGGGTCGCCCACGATCGCGACCGGTTTCACGCCGAGCGGCGAGCGGCGGTCTGCTGCTTTTCGGTGGCCGTGCGGGTTTCGCGCGCGCGCTGCCATTCCATAAGCTCCTGCACGCATTGGGCAGGCTTCAGCGGGCCGACGATCTTTTCGACGGCAAACTCGGTGGTTTCGTTGTCCTTGCGCTCAAGCCTTGCGACGCGCGGCAGAATGTAGCGCGTATCCTCGCCATTGGTGCCGAGCGCAATCAGCGCGACGGCCAGACGGCGGCCCGTGGGTTCTGCGAGGATTTCGCGGGCCAGCACCCGGTCGCCGCCGAGCGCGCGCGTGAAGGTTTCGGTGAAGAAGGATTTTTCGGCGCGTCGGGCGAAGCGGACGAGAAGGGCGGTCTGCAACTCGCTCAGCGTTGCCAGTCCGAGCCGGTCTGTGTCGTCGGTTCCGGCCGCCATCGCCTTCAGCGTGCGGCGCAGAACCTCGCTGTCATCGCGGGTGCCGGCGTCGATATTGTCGAAATTGCCCTCGGGCTCCTGCCGGTCTTCGGCACGCCGTGCGCCGATCAGCGCCTGGATGACCTTCTGCGACAGGTCCGCGCGGTGGATGATGGCGCGGATATGTTCTTCGGTGGTGGTTTCGATGAGCGCGATCAGCGTGTCATCGGTGATCGCGGGTGAACGGGCAAGGAACGGCGCGGCTATCGCGATTTCGCGGCTGCCGATATAGCGGCAGACATCCTGCGGCACGTTGGCATGGCAGGAAAGGGCGGCCACCGCCTGACGGCGCGCTTCCACCGACGAGGCCTCGTAGACGGGAGCGAAGAGTTCGGCGAACCGCCGGCGTTCGGCAGCGCTCGGATTGTCGAGCGAACCGAAACCCGACACCGTCGCCATCAGCACGACGTCGAGATTGCGCGTATTCTTCAGCCCTTCAAGTTCCCGATACCGATCGACCAAGGTCGTACTCCCCGACAAATGTCTTCTAACGACAACAGGTTAGGGAGAAAACGTTATAAAGATGTTAACCATAGCGAAGGGAGCGGGGTAATGCAGCGGGTGACAGACGTTCTGATCGCACCGGTGTGGGTATCGGCCTCTCCGCTCTCTCGGCGTCATCCTCGGCCTTGTGCCGAGGATCTAAGCACATCACCACACGACAGGCGTGTCGTTGAGCGCTGCCCGTGGCGCCGTTGTGTGTGGCGACCCGCCAACTCTTCTCGCGACAAACGTGATTAGATCCTCGGCACAAGGCCGAGGATGACGCAGGTGGATTTGGCGGGCGCAGGAAGGGGGTAAACCGGGGAGGGCAGGCCAAGCCTGCTGCCTCATATCGCCAGATATTCCTCGCGCAGTTCGGCATTTTCCAGCACTTCCGCCGCGGTTCCGGAGAAGACGATCTGACCGGTGTCCATGATCACCGCCTTGTCGGAGAGGCGGAGCGCTGCCACCGCGTTCTGCTCGACGATGATGGTGGTGATGCCAAGGTCGCGGATCTGACGGACGATGCTTTCGATCTCGTGGACGATGACGGGGGCGAGGCCCTCATAGGGTTCATCGAGAAACAGGATCTTGATGTCGCGGGCAAGCGCGCGGGCAACGGCCAGCATCTGCTGTTCGCCGCCGGACATGGTGACGGCGTCCTGCTTGCGGCGTTCGGCAAGACGGGGGAAATGGTCGTAGATCCTTTCGATGGTCCAGCCCTTTTCGCCGGAGACCTGGGCAAGGATCAGGTTTTCCTCGACCGTCAGCCCGCCGATGATGCGGCGGTCTTCGGGAACCAACTGGACGCCCATCTTGGCGGCCTGGAAGGCGCGCTTGTTGTGGAGCGGTTCGCCGTCGAGCCAGATTTCGCCGCTCTTGAGCCCCGGATTGTCGAGGCGGGCAAGCGTCCTGAGCGTGGTGGTCTTGCCGGCGCCGTTGCGGCCGAGGAGCGACAGCACCTCGCCCTTGGCGATATCGAAGGAGACGCCCTGGACGATGTAGCTTTCGCCATACCAGGCGTGAATGTCGCGGACGCTGAAGAATGCATCGCCTTTTTCGGTGGCCATCCGGTTCTGCTCCTCGCCGAAATTGTTGCGCAGCATGTTCATGTCTCTGATTCCCCGAGATAGGCTTCCCTGACCTTCGGATTGCCGCGCACCTCGTCGGGAGAACCTTCCGCGATGATGCGGCCCTGCGCAAGAACCGAAATCTTGTCGGCAAGGGAGAACACAACATGCATGTCGTGCTCGATGATCACCTTGGTCATGCCACGCGCCTTGATCCGCTGGAGAAGCTCGATGGTGCGGTTGGTATCGTGGCGGGCCATGCCGGCGGTCGGCTCGTCCAGCAACAGAAGCTTGGGCTTCTGGATCAGGCACATGGCAAGCTCCAGGCGGCGTTTGTCGCCGCGTGACAGCGAGCCAGCCTCATGGTTTCGGCGCGCCGAAAGGCCGATGTCTTCAAGCGTCGCCTCGGCCTCCTCGCGGACCTGTCTCTCCCCGGCCAGCGCCCGGATCGCATTGAGCCGGAATGCACCGTCCCGCCTTGCAAAGGCGGGGATCATGACGTTTTCGAGAAGCGTCAGGTCCGGGAAGATCTCGGGCGTCTGGAAAACACGCGAGACGCCCATCTGGTTGATCTCGTGGGGCGGGTGTTTGGTCAGCGTCTTGCCATCGAAGACGACCCTGCCATGGGTCGGCTTCAACCGGCCGATGCAGACGTTGAGAAGCGTGGACTTGCCCGCGCCATTGGGGCCGATAATGGCGTGGACCTTGCCGCTTTCGACCTCGAGATTGACATCGGAGAGCGCCCTCAGGCCGCCGAATGTCTTGTGCACGTCATCCACATGGAGAACGATGTTGTTGTCGGCCATGGTGCTACTCCGCTGGCTGGACTTCGGCGACGGATTGTTCCTGCGCCTTGCCGGAGCCGCCGCCACCGATGCGGGCGCGGACCCGTTTGACGCCTTCCATGATGCCGCCGGGCAGGAAGATAACGATCGCCATGAAGATCAGGCCGAGGGTGAGGTGCCAGCCTTCGCCGACGAACAGGGAGATCAACTTGACGACCGGGGTCTCGATCGCGTTCGGCAGGAAGGAGAAGGTCTGGTGCAGGGCCTGTTCGTTGAAGGACGAGAAGATGTTCTCGAAATACTTGATGATCACGGCGCCGATCACGGGGCCGACCAGCGTGCCGACGCCGCCGAGAATGGTCATCAGCACGACTTCGCCCGAGGCCGTCCACTGCATGCGCTCGGCGCCCGCCAGCGGATCGGTGACCGCCATCAGCGCGCCGGCGAGGCCCGCGAACATGCCGGAAATGATGAAGGCGGAGCGCAGATAGGGCCGCGTGTTGAAGCCGGTATACATCATCCGGTTCTGGTTCGATTTCACCGCCTTCAGCATCATGCCGAAGGGCGAACGGAAGATGCGGATGGTGAGGTAGAAGCAGATCAGGAGCGCGATGGCGCAGAAATAAAAACCCGGATAGCCCTGCAGCTCGAGCCCGAAGAATTCGGGCGAGGGCAGGCCTGCGCCGGCCTCGGAGAACATCCGGTCGAGGATGCGCGGATCATTGTGCGAGAGCTGCAGGCCGGTTTCGCCATTGGTGATCGGGGTCAGCACCGAATAGGCGAGGTTGTAGCTCATCTGGGCGAAGGCGAGCGTCAGGATCGAGAAATAGATGCCCGAGCGGCGCAGCGTCACGAAGCCGATGACGGCGGCGAACAGGCCGGAACAGATCATCGCGAAGATGATTGCGGGGATTGCGTTCATGGTCAGAAGCTTGAACGACCAGACCGCGGCATAGGAGCCGACGCCGAGGAAGGCGGCATGGCCGAACGAGAGATAGCCGGTGAGCCCGAACAGGATGTTGAAGCCGATGGCGAAGATGCCGAAGATCGCGAATTTCTGCAGGAGCGCCGGATAGGCCGCACCCAGCGGCATGAACAGGATGGGCGCTGCCAGCACGATCGCCGAGAAGATGATGAACAGCAGCCAGTCGTTGCGGGAGAGGTTGGCGAACATGCGGATCTATTCCTCCATCACGCCGCGGCGGCCCATGAGCCCGCGCGGCATGGTCAAGAGAATGATGACGGCGACGAGGTAGATGATGACCTGGTCGATGCCGGGGATGATGGCCTTGACCTCGTTCATCGAGGCGAAGGACTGGAGAATGCCGAGGGTGAAGCCGGCGATGATCGCGCCGGGCAGCGAACCCATGCCGCCGACGACCACGACCACGAAGGAAAGCACCAGGAAATCCATGCCGAGGTGATAGTTCGGCGGCAGGATGGGCGTGTACATCACGCCCGCAAGGCCCGCGACCACGGCGGCGATGCCGAAGACGACGGTGAAGCGTTTTTCGATGTCGACGCCGAGCAGGCCGACGGTTTCCCGGTCGCGCATGCCGGCGCGGACCACCATGCCGTAGGTCGTGAATTGCAGGAAGGCGAAGACCGCGCCGATGATGAGGAGGGCCGTGACGAAATAGATCAGACGCCACCAGGGATAGACGATGAAGGAATCGGCCATGCCGATCCAAGCGCCGATATTGGCGGTGCCGGCAAAGGCAGAAGGTGCCGATTGAGGGATCGGGTTGGCGCCGAAGATCTGCTTGATGATTTCCTGGAGCACGATGGCAAGGCCGAAGGTGACGAGGATCTGGTCGGCATGAGGCCGCTTGTAGAAGAACCGGATGAGCCCGCGTTCCATGACGAGTCCGAAGAGCAGCATCACCGGGATCGCAAGCAGGATCGACAGCGGCACGGACCAGTTGATGATTGCAGCGCCCGTGTCACCGAAGGCATATTCCATGTAGGGGATCGGGCGCGGCGCAAACAGCGCGCCTTCCGCCTTTGGCGGCTGGACCGGCCATGTGATCAGCGCGTTGAAGGCCACGGAGCAGAAGGCGCCCAGCATGAACAGTGCGCCGTGGGCGAAATTGACCACGCCAAGCGTGCCGAAGACCAGGGTCAGGCCAAGGGCGATCAGCGAATAGGCCGCGCCCTTGTCCAGACCGTTCAGAATTTGAATGATGATGGCGTCCATGACCCGCTATCCGCTGTTGAGATGCGTGGGGCCGGGGGCGATTGCAGCACCCGGCCCGTTGTTCAACTGCCCGAACTCAGCACTGCTTGGCGGTATCGGGGCCAAGCTCGCCGCCGAAGATCGACGGGTCGTAATCGACCTGGGCGCGCGGCACGATCTCTACCACCTTCAGGAGGTCGTATTCGTTTTCCGGCTTCGGATTACCGCGGACCACGAGAACGTCTTTCATGCACTGATGGTCGGCGGCGCGGTAGAGCGTCGGGCCGTTGCCGAGACCGTCGAACTCGAAGCCTTCCAGCGCCTTGATGACTTCCGGGGCGTAGAAGGTTCCGGCGCGCTCGACGGCATCGGCGTAAAGGAGAGCCTGGACGTAGCAGGTCTGTGCGGCCTGGGACGGCGGGAAGCCGTATTCGGCCCCGAACGACTGAACCAGCGCCTTCGTGCCGTCATCCTCGAGCGACCATAGCCAGTTGGCCGAGCCGAGGATGTTCTGGGCGGCGGAACCGGCA
Source organism: Martelella limonii (assembly GCF_013344475.1). GTDB lineage: Bacteria > Pseudomonadota > Alphaproteobacteria > Rhizobiales > Rhizobiaceae > Martelella > Martelella limonii. Next base: position 287,359 of record NZ_JABUOU010000002.1, read on the forward strand.
CCCTTTGCCATCAGGTCGGAGAACAGCGGGACCACGATCTCGAAATTCTTGCCGTTGACCTGCTTGTCCTTGAGGCCGAACTGGACGGCCTGGGTCAGAGAATTGACCATGTCGCCGCCATAGTGGTTGAGGATCAGCACGTCGGCGCCGGAATTGAGAACCGGGGTGATGTACTGCGAGAAGTCGCCCGCACCGACCGGGGTCTTGACCGTCTGAACGGTTTCCCAGCCAAGCGCCTCGGTGGCGTTCTTCATCGATTCTTCCTGGGTCCAGCCCCAGGTATAGTCGGCGGTCAGGTGATAGGCGCGGCGGTCCTTGCCGTATTCGGCGGCAAGCACCGGGCCGAGCGCTTCGCCGGACTGGTAGGCGTTGAAGAAGTGACGGAAGCCGTAGCGACGCTTGTCCTTGCCGGTGGTGTCGTTGGAGTGGGTAAGGCCTGCCATGAAGATGACGCCCATGTCCTGGCAGAGGCTCTGAACGGCAACGGCCACGCCCGACGAGGAACCGCCGGTGATCATCACCGCGCCGTCCTTTTCGATCATGCGCTTGGCGCCGTCGCGGGCGGCATCCGACTTGGTCTGGGTGTCGCCGGTGACGTAATCGACCTTCTTGCCGAGAATGCCGTTGCCCTTCAGCGTCTTGGACGAGAAGGTGGCGAGCATGCCGCCGTCGCCTTCGCCGTTCAGATGCTTGGCGGCGAGTTGAAGGGCTTTCAGTTCATCGAGGCCTTCATCGGCGTAGGGGCCTGTCTGGGGCACGTTGAAGCCGAGCACGACATTGCTGCCGGTCGGCATGTTGCAGGACATCATGTCCTGAGCGTAGGCGCCGCGAACGAAATGCATGGGGGCTGCGAGGGTGATGCCGGCTGCAGCACCTGCTCTGAGCAGGCTGCGCCGGTTCATGATAAAGCGAGACATTCAGACTCCTCCCAAGTCTTGAAAAGGGCTGCGCCCTCCTCGGCGCAGACACGCTCGTCCTCCGGAGCGCATGGCCGGATGCTAGCAAGTGGGCGAATTGTCGCAATTGACCGATAGTGATAAGACCTTTGTTTAAGTCGTCTCTTGCTTACGCAGGCCGCCATGGGTTGAAGGCAAAGCCCGATCAGCGCATATAGGCGCAAGCGGCGCAAAGGATGGATGATGGCTGACGAAACGGTGCAACCGTTCTGGCGGGTCAAACGACTCGACGAGATGGACAATCGCGAATGGGAATCCCTCTGCGATGGTTGCGGGCTGTGCTGCCTGAACAAGCTGGAAGACTGGGAAACGGGCGAGGTGGCTTACACCTCGGTTGCATGCCGGCTTCTGGATGGCCATTCATGCCAGTGTTCTGATTATGAGCACCGCCAGAAGACGGTGCCGGAATGCATCCAGCTCGACCTCGAGGGCGTGGAGGAGATCGCGTGGTTGCCGCCGACCTGCGCCTATCGGCTTGTCCATGAGGGGCAGGATCTCTACTGGTGGCATTACCTGGTTTCCGGCGACCGCGAGACGGTGCACCAGGCCGGGATTTCGGCGCGCGACCGGACAATCAGCGAGCTCAAGGTGGCGGTCGAGGATTATGAGGATTACCTGATCGAATGGCCTGTTCTGACCGGCGAAAAGACCGGCTAGGCGTCTTCGATCAATTTCAGAATAAGAAATAATACCTAAAATAGGAAAATAATCCTTGACGCCGTAACGGTGGTTTGATAGGTTCTCAATACGGTCGGGAAAGTGCGGGTTGATCCTGCAGCTCCCGTCTCACTCATTCGTCACTCAGACTGGCCCGGTTTTTCGACCGGGCTTTTTTTATGGTCGAACGGCCGGCTTGTCTGAGCCTGCCGGAAGGAGCTTGCTGTGGCTGACCATTTCGACATTTCGCTGTTCGGCCTCTGGCCGCGCAATCCGCGCTATGAGGGCGGTCAACATTTCGATGGCGGGACGGCGCGCGCCGAGGCGGGTTACCATTTCATCGAGCCGAAGACGCGCCGCGGAGGCGGCGATGACGACATGCGGCTGCTGCTCAATGATCTGACCGCGGAGATGCGGGCGCAATATACTTTCTTCAAGCGACTGAGGATGCGGGCGGCAAAGCGCGCGAGCCAGAATGACGAGGCCGATCAGCGCGCCGAGGTGAAGGCGGCGACCGATGCGATCGCGCTGATCATCCGGACTTTGGAAAAGGCGGACGAGTTGCAGCGGCGGCTTGCCGCCGCACGCAAGGACGAGGAAGAGCGTCAACTGAATTTCAGGGATTACGATCATGCCAAAGCCCACTTCCTCGACCTCATCGAACAGCGGGCCGAGGAATTGGCGGAACGAAAGCTTGCCGGGCGCGAAACCGCTGCCGGAAGCTGATCCGTTTCATTATGCAGCCTTTCTTGCCAAGGACTGGCGGTTTCTGGCGCGGCCCGAGCAGTTGCCGCCTGCCGATGACTGGCGGACATGGCTCCTGATGGGCGGTCGCGGCTCGGGCAAGACCCGCGCAGGCGCCGAATGGGTGCATGAACTGGCGATTTCGGATGGCGCCCGCAGCGAGTTGCGGATTGCGCTGGTGGCGGAGACGCTGGGCGATGCGCGCGAGGTGATGATCGACGGCGTTTCCGGCATCTGCCGGGTGGCACGGCGGATGAAGCCGGATTTCGAGATCACCCGGCGCAGGCTCATCTGGCCGAACGGGGCGGTGGCGCATCTGTTTTCCTCGGAAGATCCGGAGGCCTTGCGCGGCCCGCAGTTTCACTATGCCTGGTGCGACGAACTGGCGAAGTGGCGTTATGGCGAGGAATGCTGGGACATGCTGCAGTTTGGACTGCGGCTCGGCGACGCACCCCGGCAGATGGTGACGACGACCCCGCGGGCGGTGCCGCTGTTGAAACAGCTGATGGCGGAGGACGACACGGTGCTGGCACGGATTGCGACTGCCGATAACCGCGCCAATCTGGCTCCGGGCTTCATCAAGGCGCTTTCGAACCGGTATGGCGGAACGCGGCTCGGGCGGCAGGAGCTTGACGGCGAACTGATCGAGGACCGCGAGGATGCGCTGTGGCGCCGCAGCGAACTGGAAACGATCGTGGCGCGGCGCGCCATGGCATCCGGACGGATCGTGGTGGCGGTCGATCCGCCGGCGGGGTCCGGGCGCAACTCGGTCTGCGGCATAGTGGTGGCGGGCGCGATGGAAAATGGCGGCGCCCTGGTGCTGGCCGATTGTTCTGTGGAAGGCGGGACGCCGGCGCAATGGGCGCGGGCGGTGGTCGAGGCCTATCGCCGTTTCGATGCCGACCGGGTGGTGGCGGAGATCAACCAGGGCGGCGACATGGTGACGGCGATGCTGAGGAGCGTGGACGAGCGCCTGCCGGTTGCCACCGTCAGGGCCAAGCGCGGCAAGTTTCTGCGCGCGGAGCCAGTTGCGGCACTCTATGAGCAGGGACGTGTGCGCCATGCCGGGCATTTCGCGCGGCTTGTCGACCAGATGTGCGATTTTGGCCCGGACGGACTTTCGGCGGGGCGCTCGCCCGACCGGCTGGATGCGCTGGTCTGGGCGCTGACCGCGCTGCTTCTGGAGGGCAACGGCATGCCGAGGGTCAGGGGCGTCTAGCCGGGCGCTGTGCGGCTTGCGCGTCACAATCGAGCGTGCTAGCCGGAGCCCGAACAGCGCAAGGGTCTCGGCATGATACGACACATTGTTTTCTTCTCTGTTCCCGAAGGGGGCGATGCGGATGCGATCGAGGCCGGACTTTCGATGCTGACGGAAAATCCGCATGCGACGGTGCTGGAAATCGGCCGCAATACGCGCACCGATCTCTATGACGCCCAGGTGGATTTCATCGTCTATGGTGAGTTCGAGGACGAAGCGGCGCTTGCGGCCTACCGGGCGCATCCGATCTACCAGAAGTCGACGGCGACGGTTCGCCCGCTTCGGGAAATGCGGATTGCGGCGGATTATGATGCCGACAAGGCGGTCAGGACGTCGCTGTTTGCGGGGTAGGTGTCAGGGCGGTTGGGCGTGATATCCGCGCGAGCCTGAGAACGCCGCCTGGACCCTCGGGTCAAGCCCGAGAGTGACGCCATCTGAAGGTGTTATCATTCGGTGGCGAAGCAGCACCAGAGGCTTAGAGGGTATGCGCAACCCCGGCATGTGTCATGCTCTTGCTCGACAGGAGCATCCAGGATGTGCGGGGAAACGACGCGATCCTTCGCAACCTGTATCTGTGGTTGCATAGCGTGATGGATAGATTTTTCGATCAGTTCAGCTCCGGCTTGCCGGGGCTTTTTTTGTTTTGAAAACAGAGAGGTGAGGCATGAAGATGCCGTTCCATCTGCCGGGCCGGCGGCCGGCGGGCGTGGTTTCCGCGTCTGAAAGAAAGGCGGCGCCGGCAATGCTTTCCGCGCTTCAGATCAGCGGCGAGGCGCGCTGGACCGGGCGGTCCTATGCATCGCTGTCGCGCGAGGGATTCATGAAGAACCCGGTGGCGCACCGCGCGATCCGGTTGATCGCCGAGGCGTCTGCGGCGATGCCGTGGCAGCTTTTCGAGAATGGCACGCTCATTACCGATCACCCGCTTCTGTCGCTGCTGAAGCGACCGAACGGGCGGATGAGCGGATCGGATTTCTTCGAGGCGCTTTACGGCCATCTGCTCCTGTCCGGCAATGCCTATGTCGAGCCGGTGTTGATCGGCGACGCTCTGCGCGAACTGCACCTGCTGCGACCCGACCGGGTGCGGGTGATCGAGGGGCGGGACGGCTGGCCGGAGGCTTATGAGTATCGCGCCGGGTCGCATGTCAGCCGCTATCCGGCCGAGGGCCTGACGGTGCTGCACATGCGGCTTTTTCATCCGCTTGATGATCACAGCGGACTTTCGCCCCTTGCCGCCGCGCAGATGGCGCTTGACCTGCACAATGCCTCGTCGGTCTGGAACAAGGCGCTCCTCGACAATTCGGCGCGTCCCTCGGGCGCACTGGTCTATCAGCCGAAGGATGGCGGGAACCTGACTGAAGAGCAGTATGAGCGGCTGAAGCAGGAGCTGGAGGAGGGCTATGCCGGCCCGGTGAAGGCAGGACGCCCGCTTCTGCTGGAAGGCGGGCTCGACTGGAAGGCGATGGGGCTCACGCCACGCGACATGGATTTCACCGAGGCCCGCAATGGGGCAGCGCGCGACATTGCGCTCGCCATCGGCGTGCCGCCGATGATGCTCGGGATTCCCGGCGACAACACCTATTCGAACTACCAGGAGGCGAACCGCGCCTTCTACCGTCTGACGGTGCTGCCGCTGATCGCGCGCACTTCTGCGGCTCTGACAAGCTGGCTGCAGCCGCTTTATGGCGAGGGTCTGCGGCTCGAGGCAGATCTCGACCAGGTGACGGCGCTTTCGGCCGAGCGCGACGCGCTCTGGGCCCGGATGGCGTCTGCCGATTTTCTTTCTGACGCCGAGAAGCGCGAGGCCGTTGGCTACTGACCCGCGAAGGCAATTTCCGAAGGAGTGGATATGGGAACCATGCTGGCCGACGAACTGAAATATGCCGACCTGTCGCTGACCGATCTTGCGGGCGATGGCTCGTTTTCGGGCTATGCGAGCCTCTTTGGCGAGATCGATCTCGGCAAGGACATGATCGAGCGCGGCGCGTTTTCGCGATCGCTGCAGAAGCGCGGCGCCGGCGGTGTGCGCATGCTGTTTCAGCATGATCCGTGCGAGCCGATCGGGGCTTGGACGAAGATCCGCGAGGACGGCCGCGGGCTTTATGTCGAGGGCGTGCTGTCGGCCGATGTGGCACGGGCCCGCGAGGTGCATGCGCTGATGAAGGCCGGAGGCCTGGATGGGCTTTCGATCGGGTTTCAGACGGTCAGGGCGCGCACCGATGCGAAATCCGGCGTGCGCCGGGTGCTGGAGGCGGACCTGTGGGAAATTTCGATCGTCACCTTTCCGATGCTGCCATCGGCGCGGATCGCCAATGTGAAGCAGGCAGGTGACATGTTTCCGACAATTCGAGAATTCGAGCGATGGCTGACGCGGGATGCCGGCCTCTCCCGAAAGGCGGCGCGCCGGCTTCTGGCCGGCGGCTATGAGGCGCTGATTGGCAGGCAAGATGCGGCCAGTGGCGCCGGTGGGACGGATGACGAGCGGCTTGTGACGCTGATGCAGCGGGCAAGCGCAATGATGGCGTCCCGACACTGATGAGAGTGCGGCGCCGGAGGGTGCTGCAATAAACGCAATGAACCGAGAGGACACGACCGTGACCAGGATTTTGATGAGGACCGCGCCCGAGATCAAGAGCGCGACGATCAACCAGGCTTTCGAGGACTTCATGTCGAGCTTCGAAGCCTTCAAGGAAGCCAATGACCGCCGGCTCGGCGAAATCGAGAGCAAGATGGGCGAGGACGCGGTGACACGCGACAAGGTCGAGCGCATCAACCGGGCGATGGACGCCCAGTCGCGGCTGATCGACGAGATTCAGCTGAAGAAGGCGCGTCCCTCGCTCGGTCGGGCAAACAGCCTTGCCGCAAGCGAGCACAAGGCAGCGTTTGAAAACTATATCCGCCGTGGCGACGAGCAGGGCCTGAGGGCGCTGGAAGCGAAGGCGATCTCGACCACGGAAAGCGATGGCGGCTATCTGGTGCCGGATGAAACCGATACCGAGATCGGCCGCCGGCTGACGGCGGTATCGCCGATCCGCAAGCTTGCGACAGTGCGCCAGGTTTCGGGGGCGGTGCTGAAGAAGCCGTTCATCGCATCGGGCTTCACCGCCGGCTGGGTGGGCGAGATCGCCGACCGCGACCAGACGGCGACGCCCGACATTTCCGAGCTGTCGTTTCCGACGATGGAACTCTACGCAATGCCGGCTGCAAGCGCGTCGCTTCTGGACGATGCTGCGGTTGATGTGGAGAGCTGGATTGCGAGCGAGATCGACATCGCCTTTGCCGAGCAGGAAAGCCACGCCTTCATCAACGGCAACAGCGCGACCATGCCCAAGGGGTTTCTGAGCTACACCAATGTGGCGGAGAATGCCTGGGAATGGGGCAAGATCGGCTATGTGGCGACCGGCGTCGACGGAGCGTTCAAGCCTGCCGATCCTTCCGACACGCTGATCGAGACGATCTATTCGCTGAAGGCAGCGCATCGCCAGAATGCGCATTTCGTCATGAACCGCAAGACGCAAGGACTGATCCGCAAGTTCAAGGACGATGACGGCAATTATCTCTGGCAGCCGCCGGCGGGCCTTGGTCAGTCCGCCTCCCTGATGGGTTTTCCGGTGACCGAAGCCGAGGACATGCCGGATATCGGCGTGGATGCAACGTCAATCGCATTCGGCGATTTCGCCGCCGGCTATCTGGTGGTCGACCGTACCGGCGTGCGGGTGCTGCGCGATCCCTATTCTGCCAAGCCTTATGTGCTGTTCTACACCACCAAGCGCGTTGGCGGCGGGGTGCAGAACTTCGAGGCGATCAAGCTGATCAAGTTCGGCGAGGCGTAAGGGCGGCTGCCTTCGAGGGGCGGGTTTTCTGGCCGATCCTGAGGTCAGATCCGAGGATGCCCCGAACGCAGAAACGTCTGTGACAAGACAGCCCCGGCGGTTGCGCCGGGGCTTTTTCGTGGCCGAAGGACATTTGACGATGAGCTATGCACTGATAACGCCGCCGGGCGAAGAGCCGGTTAGCCTCGATGAGGCCAAGATGTTCATGCGCCTCGATGGCAATGAAGAAGATGACGTCGTGACGGCTCTGATCGTTGCTGCCCGCGAATATCTGGAGAGCGTCACCGGGCTCTCGCTGGTGACGCAGACATGGCGGCTTTATCGCGACAGCTGGCCCCAGAGCGGGATGATTTCGCTGGCGCACGGGCCGGTGCAGGCTGTGACCAAGGTCACGGCCTATGATGGCGACGGCGAGGCGACCGAGGTGGCGCTTGACGCAGCGCGGCTCGACGGACGGGCGCGTCCGGCGCGGCTTTACCTGCCGGGCATGGGCGGATGGCGCGCGCGCACCAACGGCATCGAGGTCGACTTTATCGCAGGTTTCGGTGGGGCGGCGGCGGTGCCGGAGGTGGCGAAACAGGCGATCCTCAGACATGTGGCCCACATGTTCGTGTTTCGCGGTGCGGTTGGTCCCGATCAGCAGCCGGCAGGAGCGCCTGAAGGCTACGACCGGCTGGTTGCGCCGCTCAAGGCCTGGAGGCTCTGATGCGGACGTTCGATCCAGGCGCCTTTTCGGCGCGGTTGGAACTGCTGTCGCCGGTGATTGTGCGGGACGGGCAGGGCGGTGCGACGGAGACGTTTTCAACACGCGACGCGCTCTGGGCGCGGATCGAGCCGGTTTCGATTGCGCTCGACGAGGAAGCCAATGGCGAGGTGTTCCGGCTGACGCATGAAATCTGGATCCGAAAACGCGACGATCTAACGCCCGGCATGCGGTTTCGCCGCGGTGCGCGGATGTTCGCGATCAAGGGCTGGCGCGACCCCGACGAGAGCGGACGCTATCTCGTCTGCCGTTGTGAGGAGGTTGCGCCATGAGTTCTCAAGAGAACGCGCTCCTGGCCGCTATCCACGCTCTGCTTTCCGGGGATGGCGAACTGACGGGTCTGATCGGCCCGAACGCGATTTTCGACCGGCTGCTGCAGCGACCGCAGTTGCCGGCAATCGTTTTCGGCGACTGCGAAACCGTGGATCTCTCCACGGCGGACGGAAGGCTTTGCGAGCATTTTCTGACGCTCGAAATCTGGTCGGAGGCGCATGGGCGAAAGCTGGCGCAGGACATCGAGGCGCGGGTGAGGGCGGTGCTCGACGATGCGGCCCCTTCGCTCGACGGCGCTGTTCTGGTGAACCTCGCATATCGCTCGACCAGAGTGAAAAGGGTGGCGCGGACCGGCTATTTCCTCGCCGAAATGCGGTTTCGCGCGGTCACCGAACCGGTGTGATCTTTTGATTGAAAACGGAGAGTTCCATGACTGCCCAGAAAGGCAAGGACCTGCTTTTGAAGCTGCATAATGGCAGCGGCTACGAGACTGTCGCGGGCCTGCGCGCGCGCCGCCTCGCCTTTAATGCGGAGACGGTGGATATCACCGATTCCGAAAGCGCCGGCCGGTGGCGGGAATTGCTCGCCGGGGCGGGTGTCCAGCGCGCGTCGATGTCGGGCTCGGGGATATTCAAGGACCAGGCGTCCGATGAAACGGTGCGGGCGGCCTTCTTTGCGGGAGCGCTGGTGCAGGCGCAGATCGTGATCCCGGGTTTCGGTATGATCGCCGGTCCGTTCCAGATATCCGCACTCGAGTACTCCGGCCAGCACAATGGCGAGGTCCAGTTCGAGATCGCGCTGGAATCCGGCGGCGCGGTGAGCTTCGGGGCGATCGCATGATGCGGGCGCGCGCGAACCGGCATCGCGGAGAGGTGGAAGCGGTCTTTGATGGCGAGCGCCGGATCCTCTGCCTGACGCTTGGGGCCCTTGCAGAGCTCGAAACGGCATTTGCCGCCGATGGCCTCGGTGATCTCGGCGCTCGGCTTGCTTCTGGCAGGCTGAGGGCGCGCGATCTGATCGCCATCATCGGAGCGGGTCTCAGAGGCGGCGGAAACGCGATTGACGACGAGGAGGTTGCAGCGCTGGGGATCGAGGGGGGCATTGCCGCCTATGCCGGCCTCGTCGGCGAGCTTCTGACCGTCACCTTCACCGGAGGGGAAGCGCCGCGAAAGGCGGACCCTTCGTAGCCGCAGCGGCAGAGCCGGCACCTCCCGTCGCCGACCCGTTCCCCTGGCGGGCGGCGATCCATACCGGTCTCTGCACGCTGCGGCTTTCACCCGAGGTTTTCTGGGCACTGTCGCCGATGGAGTTTGCGGCGATGGCCGGGGCGCTTTCTCCGGCGGAAGCCTATCCGAGCCGGGCAACGCTCGATGAGCTTTTGATCCGTTTTCCCGACAATTGAGAGGGTTTCATGGACATTGAAGAGACAAATCTGGAGCGCGCACGTGAAGGCGCGGGCGCCCTGCATGATGTGCTGGTCGATCTGGAGACGCAATCCGACAGGTTTTCCCATGCGCTGACGGGTGCGTTGAAGGATGCCACCATCGGCGGAAAGGGCTTGCAGACCGTTCTTGGCGATTTAGGCCGGCGGTTGAATGACCTGGCGCTGAATGCGGCGCTGAAACCCCTCGAAGGCGTGATCTCCAGCCAGCTCGGCTCTTTGACGGAAGGGCTGGTGCGCGTCGTTGCGCATGCCAAGGGCGGTGTGCCAGGCCGGGTCACGCCATTCGCCTCGGGCGGGATCGTTTCGACGCCGACCTATTTCGGCATGAATGGCGGGCTGGGACTGATGGGCGAAGCGGGAAGCGAGGCGATCCTGCCGCTCAGGCGCGGTCCAGATGGCGCGCTTGGCGTTGCTGCAGGCGGCGGTGGCGGCGGCGCGCGGATCGTCTTCAACGTGTCCACCCCCGACGCGGAGAGCTTCCGCAAGAGCGAGGGGCAGATATCGGCCATGCTGGCGCGGACGGTGCGTTCCGGCCAGCGCAATATCTGAGGAGGCGGAGATGAGCGCGAGTTTTCATGAGGTGCGATTTCCGCTCAGGCTTTCGCTGTCCGTCAGCGGCGGTCCTGTCCGGCGCACCGACATCGTCAACCTTTCCAACGGTCATGAGGCCAGAAACCAGCGCTGGCGCGATTCCCGCCGGTCCTATGACGCGGGGTCGGCGCTGAGATCGGTCTCCGATCTTTACGAGTTGATGGGCTTCTTCGAGGCGCGCGGCGGGCAGCTCTACGGTTTCCGGTTTCGAGATCCCGTCGATTTCAAGTCCTGCGGTCCGCTTTCGCAGCCCGACGCCGGCGACCAGTGGATCGGAACCGGCGACGGTGCGGCGAACCAATTTCAGTTGATCAAGACCTACGGCGACAGCGCAGCATCTCTCGCCCGCGCGATCACCAAGCCGGTTGCCGAAAGCGTGAAGGTTTCCGTGAACGGGAACGAGGTGAGCGGCTTCTCGGTCGACCGCACGACCGGGCTGGTGACGCTTGCGAGCCCTCCGCCAAGCGGGGCGTCGGTGTTTGCCGGCTACGAATTCGACGTGCCGGTGCGGTTTGATATCGACCGCATCGACATCAACATGAAGACGTTCAACGCCGGTAGCGTGCCATCGATACCGCTGGTGGAGGTGAAGCCGTGAGGGAAATAGAAACGGGGCTGAAGGCGCATCTGGAAGGCGACGCAACCACCGTCTGTTCCTGCTGGCGGGTTGTGCTGAAGGATGGGACGGTTTTGGGGTTCACCGAACACGACCACGACCTTGCATTCGCCGAGACGACATTTCTGGCAGCGAGCGGTTTTACGGCATCCAATGTCGAGATGGAGGAAGGGCTTGCTGCGAACACGAGCGAGTTGGCGGGTGGCTTTTCCAGCGGGGCGATCACGGAGGAAGCACTTTCTGCGGGGCGCTATGATGGAGCAAGGGTCGAGGCCTATCTGGTGAACTGGCGTGATCCCTCGCAGCACCAGCGCATGCATGTTCACGAAATCGGTGAAGTGACGCGCGAGGGCGGGGGATTTACGGCGGAACTCAGGTCCGTTTCACATCGTCTCTCCCAACCGCAGGGACGCAGCTTTTCGCGGCGCTGCGATGCCGCGCTTGGCGACCGCCGGTGTGGCGTCGATATGACCGCCGCCGGGCTCACCGCCACCGGGACGATCGCGGCGGTAAGCAGTAACACCCAGTTGACGGTTTCGTTGAGCGGGGAATTCGCCAGAGGCTTCTTCACCTTCGGCGTTCTCACCTTCGAAACGGGCCCGCTTTCAGGGCTGAGGGTGGATATCGAAAACAATCACGGGGCCGCTGCGGCGATGAGCATTGAGCTTTGGCTTCCGCTGGAATCCATGCCGGCGCCGGGCGATGCGATCAGGCTGACGGCAGGCTGCGACAAGTCCTTTTCCGCCTGCCGGGAGAAATTCGGAAATCATCTCAACTTCCGCGGCTTTCCCCATGTGCCGGGCGCCGACTTTGCGTATTCCTACGTGAACGGCGAAAGCGAGCATGACGGACGGGCAATCTACAAATGACCGGACCTGGCGAAGACGCGGTCGCAGCCGCGGAGCGCTGGCTGGGCACGCCCTATCGTCACCAGGCGAGCGAGATGGGCGTCGGCTGCGATTGCCTTGGGCTGATCCGCGGCGTCTGGCAGACGCTTTATGGCAGCGCCCCTGAGGCACCTTCGCCTTACGCGGCCGATTGGGCGGAACGTTGCGGCGAGGAGCGCCTTCTGGCGGCGGCGCTTCGCTATTGCGGGCCAGCGATCGAGCCGAGTGCGATGCGGCCCGGCGATATTCTTCTCTTTCGCTGGCGCGCGCAGTTTGCCGCCAAACATGCAGGCATACTGAGCGATGCCGACCATTTCATTCACGCTTACGAGCAGGCAGGGGTGATCCGCTCCGCTCTTGTACCGGCCTGGCGGCGCAAGATCGCCGGCGTTTTCCGTTTTCCTGACCGAGATTGAGGTTTCCCGATGGCGACTATCGTGTTTCAGGCTGCCGGTGCCGTGTTCGGCGGTCTCTTGGGGCCGTTCGGCGCCGTTGCCGGCAGAGCGATCGGCGCGCTTGCCGGCAATGCGCTCGACGGCGTGCTCTTTTCAGGCGGGCAGAAGGTCAAGGGCGGACACCTTTCGAGTGCCCGGATCGGCGGGGCCGAAGAGGGGGGCGCCATTCCGCGGGTCTACGGAACCGCAAGGATCGGCGGCACGCTGATCTGGGCAACCCGCTTCGAAGAGGAAGTGACGGAGGAGCGCGCCGGCGGCAAGGCATCGGGTTCTTCGGTGGAGAGCTTCGCCTATTTCGGCAATTTCGCCTTTGGCATCTGCGAGGGCCCCGTTGCCGCGATCCGCCGCGTGTGGGCCGACGGCCGCGAACTCGATCTCGAAAACATCGGGATGCGGTTTTATCAAGGCTCCGACAATCAACTGCCGGATCCGCTGATCGAGGCCAAGCAGGGCGTTGGCCGTGCACCGGCCTATCGAGGCCTGTGCTATGTCGTCTTCGAGCGCTTGCCACTGGACGGCTTCGGCAACAGGATTCCGCTCTTTCAATTCGAAGTGCTGAAACCGACCGGCGCGCTCGAAAGCCAGATACGGGCGATGGCGATCATTCCCGGCGCAACCGAGCACGGACTGTGCCCGTTTCCCGTGACAGAGGCTCTCGGCAGCGGGCAGCAGCGCATCATCAACCGGAATACCCTGACGCGGGCGACGGACTGGGAGGCCTCTATCGACGAACTGATGGCGCTTTGCCCCAATCTGGAACGGGTCGCCCTGGTCGTGGCTTGGTTCGGCACGGATTTGCGGGCGGGCCACTGCCGGATCGTCCCCGGTGTGGAAACGCCCTTCCGAAAAGAGGAAAGCACGCCGTGGCGGGTCTCTGGCTTCGACCGGGGGTATGCTCATATCGTTTCATCGCATGACGGCGGCCCGGCCTATGGTGGAACGCCGAATGATGCCGGACTGATTGCAGCGATCCGCGATTTGAAGGCGCGCGGTCTCGCCGTCTATATCTATCCGTTCCTGATGATGGATGTGCCGGCTGGCAACGGTCTGCCGGATCCGCATGGCGGCGCCGAGCAGGCGCGCTATCCGTGGCGCGGGCGGATCACCTGCCATCCGGCCGCAGGCCAGCCGGGAACCACTGATCGCAGCGCTTCTGCCCGCAGCCAGGTTGATGCTTTCCTCGGCGATGCCGTTTCCGCGCAGTTCACGAGAGTTGGCGGCCGGGTGAATTTTGCCGGCGACGATACCGGCTATCGCCGTTTCATCCTGCACTGTGCCCATGTGGCGGATGCCGCTGGTGGCGTCGACGGCTTCATCATCGGTTCCGAAATGAAGGGCATGACGTCCATTCGCGACGAAAATGATGACTTTCCATTCGTGGAGGGGCTGATTGCGCTTGCGACTGATGTGCGCGCCATATTAGGCGTGCGCGCACATGTGACCTACGCCGCCGATTGGAGCGAATATTTCGGATATCATCCGGATGATGGCAGCGGGGACGTTTATTTCAATCTCGATCCGCTCTGGGCGCATCACAATATCGCGGCCGTCAGTATCGACAATTACATGCCGATTTCGGACTGGCGCGACAGTGACCTTGGTACGGAAAACCCGGATGGTTTCAAGGTCGCAAACGATCCTGCCGCGCTTATGGGCCAGATCACATCCGGCGAAGGGTTTGACTGGTACTATGCAAATGCTGCCGATCGGTCGGCGCGCGTGCGCACCCCGATCACCGACGGACTTGCCGGAAAGCCATGGATCTATCGCTACAAGGATATCGAGAACTGGTGGCGCAACCCTCACTACAACCGGGTCGGCGGCATCGAATCGGCAACGCCGTCGCCCTGGTCACCGATGTCCAAGCCGGTGTGGTTTTCCGAACTCGGCTGCGGCGCTGTCGACAAGGGGGCAGGGCAGCCCAATGTGTTTGCGGATCCGAAGTCTGCAGAATCGGCCTATCCCTATTTTTCGTCGGGAGAAAGGTCGGATAGCGAGCAGCGCCGGTTTCTGGAGGCCCAGCTCGCCCGGTCGGAAACGGCCGAAACGCCGGTCGACCCCGGTCACGTGTTCCTGTGGTGCTGGGATGCAAGGCCTTATCCGGCCTTCCCTCGGAACACCGCACTCTGGAGCGACGGTGCGAACTGGCATACGGGCCATTGGTTGAATGGCCGGTTGGGGGCATCGACCCTTGCCGACACGGTGCGTGCGCTTTTGCTGGATCACGGCTTCGACGCGTGCGATGTGCGCATGCTTAATGGTGACCTGACGGGCTATCAGCAGGCTGACATCGACAGCGCGCGAAACCTGCTGGAGCCGCTTCTTTCTCTTTATTCAGCCGATGTCATCGAACGCGAGGGAGAGCTTCATTTCCGTTCGCGCCTGCAGGCAAGCCTGCCGCCGACTCTGATCGACGTGACGGCGGAGCGAGAGGATGCAGGCGCCTTCCGGGAGCTGCGCAGCCATGAGAGCGATCTCGCGGGAGAGGCGGTGGTTTCCTATTTTGACCCGGCGATCGATTATGAGCAGGCGAGCGTGCGATCGAGCCGAATCGTCGCCGCAAACAATCGTGTTCTGCGATACGGCTTGCCGACCGTGGTGGGCGAAACGACGGCGCTTTCGCTGGCGGGACAAATGCTGCGCGAGAACCGGGTTGGGCAGCGCACGGTGTCGATCGATCTCTCACCGCAGACGAGGGCGCTCGAAATCGGGGACGTCTTCACCGTCGATGGCGGCCCGGCAGGACGCTTCATCATTTCACGCGTCGAGCTTGGGGAGGCCCTCACGGTGGAGGCGCGTTCGTTTGCACCGATGGTGGGCGCTTCCTTGCCGCTTGCGGCCGCTGCGCGCGCGAACACGGGCGGGACAGACGGTTTTGCGCCTCGGGTCTTGCTACTCGATCTTCCTCGCGACGGGAACGCAGACGCGGAGCGGTTTGCGCGCGTCGCGGTGTTCGCACGGCCATGGCGCCGCGTGTTCGTTTCCTCGTCGGCGACGGCGGAAGGGTATACGGCCAATGTGATCGTGGAACGCCCTGCGGGGACGGCGCGTCTGGCAGAAGCGCTCTCATCCGGAGTGAGCGGGCGCTTTGATTTTGGCGCAGATCTGGTCATCGATCTCGATTTCGGCGGGCTTTCCTCGGCCTCGAGGGAGGCGGTGCTCAGCGGGGCAAACCGGATCTGCTTGCGCGCGCAGAACGGCGTCTTCGAAATCATCGGCTTCTTGAACGCAAGCGAGACTGCGCCAGGTCGCTGGCGGCTGAGCGGGCTGCTGCGAGGGCTTCATGGCACGGAGGATGCGATGTGGGCGGGAAGTGAAACCGGCGCCGATGCGGTCGTCCTCGGCGATGCCGTAATACCTCTCGGGCTCGACGCGCGGCATGTCGGACTTTCCCGCAACTACATGGTGGAGCAGGCCTACGGCCAGAAAGACCCGCATGCGCCTTACGCCTTCGCGGGTGGGTTGAGGGCGCAAACCCCGCTTTCTCCCGTTCATCTTCGTGCACGAAGGCTTGGCTCAGGCGATGTGCGCTTTGACTGGGTACGCCGCTCCAGGCTTGACGCGGACGACTGGGCGGCCGCTGAGATCCCGCTGGACGAGGACAGCGAACGCTATCTCGTGGAAGTGTTCGACGGGGCGTTGCTGGTGCGAAGCTTCGAGGTTTCCGAGCCCAATCTGAACTATCCCGAAAGCTCCCAGGTGAGTGACTTCGGAGCCCCTGCAACCGCGATGACGGTGAGGCTCCGCCAAATGGGCCGCAAGGTGCCGCATGGCATTCCGGTCCAGAAAGAATTCCTCCTCCCATATTGAAACGAAAGGATGACGCTATGGATGACGCGAAGAAGTGGTATCTTTCCAAGACTGTCTGGGGCGCGTTGCTGGCCGTCGCCGCTCCGCTTCTGCAGCTTGCCGGCATCTATCTCGATGAAGGTATGCAGACCGAACTGGCCGCCTCGATCACAACCATCGCCGGCGCTGCGGGCGGGGTTCTGGCGCTGATTGGACGAATTTCGGCAAGGTCGGCGCTGACGCGCTGAGATATATGACCGTCCGAAGTTCTGTCTTTGGGCGGCCATACGAAAGCAGACGAAAACCTGATGAGACGCAATTCTGTGGGGCTATTCATTTGCAGTTCAGCCGCATATCCTTATGAGGATTGATGGATGGAAACAGTAAGGGCGAAGAAGAAGGTTTGATGTCTTTGAACCGTATATACATTCTGGCGTTGGCTGGGCTGATGCTCGGCGCCCACGGCGTGCCTGCGATGGCCGCCGACTGTGCTGCCGCTGCAAGGCAGGTCGCCGCAAGCACTGGCGGCGACTTGCTTTCGGCCGTTCCCGCGCCGGACGGTTCGAATTCATGCATGGTGACGGTAATCGTGCCTGCAAATGACGGGCAGCCGCCTCGCAAGATTACCCGCCGCGTGCCGGCAAGCTGACAGAATCGGGCCGGTGGCTCACAGAGCGGACGACTGCAATGCGAATTCTCCTGATCGAAGATGATGAAAACCTGAACCGTCAGCTTGCCCAGATGTTGCGGGATGCGGACTATGTGGTCGACTGCGCCCATGATGGCGAGGAGGGCCATTTCCTGGGCGAGACCGAGCCATATGACGCGGTCATTCTCGATATTGGCCTCCCGCAAATGGATGGCGTGACCGTTCTCGACAAGTGGCGCCAGGCCGGACGCAATATGCCCGTTCTCATCCTGACAGCGCGCGACCGTTGGAGCGACAAGGTGGCTGGCATCGACGCCGGCGCTGATGACTATGTGACCAAACCCTTCCATATCGAAGAAGTCATGGCGCGCATCAGGGCGCTGATCCGCCGTGCAGCAGGCCATGCGACAGCGACGATCAGTTGCGGACCGATCGAACTCGACGTGAAGGGGTCGAAAGCCACAGTCAACGGTGAACTTCTGCGCCTGACCTCGCACGAGTACCGCCTTCTGTCCTATCTGATGCATCATCAGGGCGAGGTCGTTTCAAGGACCGAGCTTACCGAGCATCTCTATGATCAGGATTTCGATCGCGACTCGAACACGATCGAGGTTTTTGTAGGCCGGTTGCGCAAGAAGATCGGGGCTGACTGGATCGAGACGATTCGCGGCCTCGGCTACCGTATGCAGGCGCCTTGATGCGGCTCTGGAAGTCCCTCACGCTGCGTTCGCTGGCGGTGACGACCCTTTGGTTCGTCATCGCCTTGCTGGTGATTGCGGTGGTGATTTCGGCGCTTTATCGCAATGCGGCTGAACGTGGCTTCAGGCAGCTGCTTCAGGCCGAAATGTTCAATGTCATCAACTCGGTTTCGATCGACGACAAGGGTGAGCTCAAGGGCGCGCCACAGCTTGGAAACCTCAACTACCAGCAGCCCCAGACCGGCTGGTACTGGATCGTCGATCCACTCTACGACAAGTCGAAGTCGCCTCTGAAATCGCCGTCGCTCGGAGCACTCGATCTGCCTGTGACGCCTGAAAGCGAAGTGCCTTATGGCGGCGACTATCGCCGAACCTATATCGTTCGCGACGATCACGACAATGATGTTTCCGTCATCGAAACCGTGGTCGTGATGGACGAGAATGATCGTGCAACGCGGATCAGGGTTTCAGGCAACCGCGATGCGGTGGACAGTGATGTGCGCTGGTTTTCCCGCAGGCTATATCTTGCGCTCGCGCTGTTCGGCATCGCGAGCATCCTGCTGAATGGACTGATCATTCTCTGGGCGCTACGCCCGCTTGACCGTGCAAGGGTCGCCCTCAGCCAGATTTCCGACAAGGGTGATGGTGAGATGCGCGGCCAGTTTCCTGTCGAAATTCAGCCTCTCGCCGACGAGATCAACGCACTTCTTTCCAACAACCGTGCGATCGTCGAACGCGCTCGCATGCAGGTCGGCAACCTCGCCCATTCCCTTAAGACGCCAATCGCCGTGCTCTTGAACGAGGCGCAGGGCATGAGCGAAAAGGAAGGCAAGCTTATCGCATCGCAGGTCGTGATGATGCAGTCTCAGGTTCAGGCCTATCTCAACAGGGCGAGAATCGCGGCCCAGACCGAATCGGTCCTGACCCGTTGTGAAGCCGAGCCTGTGCTGGAGCGGCTGGTGCGGGTGATGCGCAGACTTAATCCGGAAACATCTTTCGATTTCTCGTGTGAAAACGGGCTTGTTCTTGCGACGGAGCAACATGATCTGGAAGAAGTCGTTGGCAATCTTCTGGAAAATGCTGCCCGTTTTGCGGATTACGAAGTCAAGGTCAGCGCCCGCCGGTTGACGGACGCGTTGACCCAAGGAGACTGGGCAGAGATCACGGTTGAAGACGACGGCCCCGGGCTGACGCCGGAAGAGATCCAGCGTGCGATGAAACGTGGTCACAGGCTCGACGAAAGCGGGGCTGGCTCCGGCTTGGGATTGTCAATCGTCGACGACATCGTCCAGGCCTATGGTGGGCGTTTTGAGCTGACGGGCCTCGAGCATTCCGGTCTGCATGCGAAAGTTGTTTTGCCTGCCAAGAATAGAAAATAGTTTTGTTTCAGGGTAGATAAAGCGAATTATGGCCACAATCGGTACTTAGCCCAAGCTGGACGCAGGTCGCCGCAGGGCGGCTTCGATGTTCATGATTCTGATTCTTCTTCATTGACCATAATCATAACGGCGGACCATCTCGTGATTAGAAAATGGCATGTGATTGCTCTTGTTTCCATCATCTCGGGCTGCTCCACGACCGGTGGCGTTCCAACCCTCTCATCCCCAATTCCCGCTCAGCAGTCGACACCGCAGGCAGCTGCGCTCGGGGGCGGTCTGGTGCAGAGAAGCGGCGCCTCTTTGTCGGCCTTTGATCAGGCGAACGCCTTGCAGGCCGAGCAGTATGCACTTGCGGCAGCTCCGGCGGGAGAAGCCGTAGACTGGCAGGGCAAGAATGCCCGTGGCAGCGTGACCGCAGCGAGCCCCTATCAGGTCGGTGATCAGAACTGTCGTCAGTATACGCAGCGCATCCTTGCTGGCGGATCGGAGTATGTCGGACGCGGCGCGGCCTGTCGGGATGCCGGCGGCTCCTGGAGCCTTCTCAACTGAACTGCCGGATCCGGCTTTCATGCGGCGTTTTGTGGCAGGCGAATGGCATGGTGCTCTGAAGTGTTGGAATTTCTCCAGCGGTAACGTACGAAGAGCGCATGATGTTTGTGACCGCCGCCATTTTATTGACTGTTCTTGTCGCCTTCGCGGTGTCATTGCCGCTCTTGCGGCGCAGACAACGTGCAGACGCGGGTGGGCAGGGGGTAGATCCGGTCTACCGCGCCCAGCTTCGCGAGATCGAGCACGAGCATGAACTCGGCACACTGGACGATGTGGCCTACGGCGCAGCGCGCGCTGAGATCGGGCGGCGCCTGATCGCCGCGGAGGCGCTGCGCAAGACGGCGGGAGAACGTCATGCGGACGGCCTGTCGCGCCATCCATGGGCTTTAGCGGTTGGCGTTTTGGCCGTTCTTGCTGCTGCCGGATCGCTGTACATGCTTATTGGTACGCCCGGCGCGACAGATCTTCCGTTGTCTGCCCGACTGAATGCCCCTGAACCGGAGCTTGCCGTGCTGATTGCGCAGGTGGAGCGCCATCTTGCGCAAAATCCCGACGACGTTGATGGGTGGGATGTAATCGCGCCTGTCTATCTCCGCGACAACAGGCTGCAGCCGGCGCGTGACGCCTACGAGAACGCGATCAGAACCGGCGGTCCCAGCGTGGAGCGGTTGATGGGGCTTGGCCAGACACTCGTTGCCTTGAATGCAGGTGTCGTGGATGGGCAAGCCTCGGCGGTATTCCGGCAGCTAGAGGCGCTTTCGCCAGGCAATCTCGATGCCCGCTTCTATCTTGCCCTCGCCGATGAACAGGCGGGCGACCATCGGGTTGCGCTCGATCGGTTCGTCGCCCTTCAGGAGGCGTTGCCGGAAAATGCGGGAGGGCGCGAGGTCGTCATGAAGCACATCACCTTCAACCGAAGCCGGCTTGACGAAGCGCAGGGTATCGGCCCGAGCGAGCAGGATATCGAAGCCGCCGCATCGCTATCAAGGGAACAGCGTGCGGAGATGATCGAGGGCATGGTGCAAGGGCTTGCGATGCGTCTGAACGATGAGCCGGATGACGTTGATGGGTGGATGCGCCTGATCCGGTCATATGCCGTGCTGGGCGACACTGACGCGGCGAAGGCTGCGGTCGATGAAGCCTTGGCCTTCTTCGGCAAGGGCACCGCGAAAGCGGGGCAAATCGAAGCTCTGGCCGCCGAACTTTCTCTTTCTGGAAGCCGATCATGACGCGGAAGCAAAAAAGGCTGGCCGTCATCGGCGGCGGCGTGGCGGTCATCGCGCTTGCGGTCATTCTCGTGCTCTTTGCATTGAGCAGGAGCGTCTCCTATTTCTTCATGCCTTCTGATTTCAATACGGCCACTATCGGGCCTGATACCCGTATCAGACTGGGCGGTCTCGTCGAGGAAGGGTCGGTCGAGCGGAACAAGGGGACTGATGTCAAGTTTGCCGTCACCGACGGAAGTGCCTCGGTGACGGTGGTCTACAGCGGCATTCTTCCAGACCTGTTTCGTGAAGGCCAGGGTGTTGTCACAGAAGGCAGGATGGGCGCGGACGGGGTTTTTGTCGCCGAAACGGTGCTCGCCAAGCATGATGAAAATTACATGCCCAAGGAAGTGGCTGATCGTCTGAAAGCAGAAGGGGTCTGGGAAGGGGAGGACGGAGGCAAGCCATGACTGTCGAACTTGGACTCTATGCGCTGATCCTCGCACTCGCCGTCTCACTGCTGACGGCGACGCTGCCGTTGCTCGGCGCAAGGCGCAACGATCTTGCGCTCATGGGTATTGCCCGCAGCGGGACATTGGCTCTCTTCGCGCTTGTGGCGTTCGCCTTTGCCATTCTGATCAGAAGCTATCTTCTGTCCGACTTTTCGGTTCGAAATGTCTGGGAGAATTCCCATTCGCTGATGCCGCTGATCTACAAGTTTTCCGGCACGTGGGGCAATCACGAAGGCTCCATGTTGCTATGGTTGCTGATCCTATCGTTCTTCAGCGCGCTGGTGGCGGCATTCGGGCGGAACCTGCCCGAGCAGCTGCGTGCCAATGTTCTTTCCGTCCAGGCGCTGATCGCCAGCGCGTTCCTTCTTTTCATCCTTCTGACGTCGAACCCTTTCGACCGGATCTTTCCGGCGCCGGCAGAGGGGCGGGAACTCAATCCAATCCTTCAGGATATCGGTCTCGCCATTCACCCGCCGCTACTTTATCTCGGCTATGTGGGTTTTTCCGTTTGTTTCTCCTTTGCCGTGGCTGCCCTCATGAGTGGTCGCATCGACTCGGCCTGGGCTCTCTGGGTGCGCCCCTGGGCTCTCCTTGCCTGGGTTTTCCTGACCGCAGGCATAGCGATGGGCTCCTACTGGGCCTATTACGAGCTTGGCTGGGGCGGCTGGTGGTTCTGGGATCCGGTTGAAAACGCATCCTTCATGCCGTGGCTAGCAGGGACGGCGTTGCTGCATTCGGCGCTTGTCATGGAAAAGCGGGAGGCGCTCAAGATCTGGACCGTCCTTCTTTCGATCCTTACCTTTTCGCTGTCCCTTCTCGGAACCTTTCTCGTCCGCTCGGGCGTTTTGACCTCCGTACACGCCTTTGCGACCGATCCGACCCGCGGGATCTTCATTTTGGCGATCCTTGCCTTTTTCATCGGCGGCGCGCTGGTGCTGTTCGCCTGGCGCGTGCCGCTCCTGAAAGCGGGCGGCCTGTTTTCACCGATCTCGCGTGAAGGGGCGCTGGTCTTCAACAACCTCATCTTGACGGTTGCGACGGGAACCGTGCTGATCGGTACGCTCTATCCGCTCCTGCTGGAGACGCTTACGGGCGAAAAGATTTCGGTCGGGCCGCCCTTCTTCAACCTCACCTTTGGCCTTTTGATGATACCGCTGTTGCTGGCGGTGCCATTTGGTCCGATGCTTTCTTGGAAGAGGGGAGATATGAAGGCTGCATCGGAGCGCCTGTTTGTCGCTGCCGTTCTGGCGCTGATCTTTGCCGCTGCCTTCTTCTATTTCCATAGCGGGGGTCCGGTTCTGGCGATTGCGGGCATTGCGATCGCCTTCTGGCTGATATTTGGCGCCATAGCGGATATCTGGGCGCGCGCCGGTTTTCTGCGCATGCCGTTTGCCAGAGCATGGCCGCGTTTCACCGGCCTGCCGCGCTCGGCTTTTGGCGCAGCGCTTGCACATCTCGGGCTGGGCGTGAGCGTACTTGGCATCATGGCCGTGTCGCTCTACGAAACCGAAACCGTACTCGAAATGTCACCGGGTGAAACGGTTGTGCTCAGCGGTTACACGGTCCGGTTCGACGGAACCCAAGAGGTGCGTGGTCCGAATTACATCGACGATCAGGGCGGGTTCTCGATCAAGCGGGGAGAGGGCGACTGGATTGCGCAAACGCAGTCGGCAAAGCGTGTTTACGTCTCCAGCAACATGCCGACGACCGAGGCCGGCATCATCACATTCGGGCTGAGCCAACTTTACATTTCGCTTGGCGATCCGCGCGATGATGGCTCCTGGGTCGTGCGGGTTTGGTGGAAGCCGTTCATCCTTTGCATCTGGCTCGGTTGCGTGTCGATGGCAGCTGGCGGCGCGCTTTCGCTTTCCGACCGGCGTTTGCGGGTTGGCGTTCCCACCCGCAGCCGCAGGCCTATGCCTTCGGCACCCCGCGTGGAGGCAGCGGAGTGATGCGCGCCGTGCTTTCGCTTCTGGTTCTGCTGTTGCCGTTCGCTGCCGCTGCGGTGGAACCGGACGAGATGCTTGCCGATCCTTCGCTGGAGGCGCGCGCGCGCGAAATTTCCAGCGAGTTGCGCTGCATGGTTTGCCAGAACCAGTCGATAGACGATTCGAACGCCGATCTTGCCCGCGATCTGCGCCTTCTCGTGCGCAACCGGCTGTCTGCGGGTGATAGCAATGCGGAAGTGATCGACTATGTCGTTTCCAGATATGGCGAGTTCGTCCTGCTGAGACCGCGTCTTTCGATGCGGACCTATCTTCTCTGGGGCGCTCCTATCCTTCTGATCGTGCTCGGCGTGTGCGGTCTCTGGGTGCTTTCCCGGTCGCGCGGAAATACGGAAAAGCCGCTTACGCAGGAAGAAGAAGAGCGGCTCGAACGGCTTCTTTCCGATGGCAAAGACCATTAACAATCCGTCATTTAGCGGAAAGAGCGCTGTAAGGTACGGTCTTTTAAGCTCCCCTCTATTCGATTTGACTACCCTCAACCATCGACCCTAGAGGATACCCCATGTTCCATCAGTCCACCGGACCGAATAAGTACAGGTCACTTCTGAAAGCCTCTGTCGCTGCTGGTTTTGCCGCTGCGCTGTTTACTGCCAGCGTTCCGCTGACAGCGACGGAAGCGCTTGCTGACCCGGTTCATGTTCAGGCGCCCGAGATTCCGGGCTTTGCAGACGTCGTGGAAGCTGTGTCGCCGGCGGTCGTGTCTGTCGTCGTCGAAAGCAATGTCCAGCCAGTGGCGCAGCAGGATGGCAGCTTCGGCTTCGGTTTCGGTGGACGCGGATTCGACAACCTTCCCGATGACCACCCCCTCAAGCGTTTCTTCAAGGATTTCGGCGCTCCGAATGAGCCGGCTCCCCCTCCGCAGGCCCGCAAGGGTGGCCCGCGTCCTGTTGCTCAGGGATCGGGCTTCTTCGTATCCGAAGACGGCTACCTCGTCACCAACAACCACGTTGTTCGCGAAGGCGACGCATTCTCGGTGCGCATGGACGATGGCACTGAATACGATGCCAAGCTGATCGGAACCGACCCGCGGACAGATCTGGCCGTCCTGAAGGTCGATGCCGACCGCGAGTTCACCTATGTGAAATTTGCCGATGATTCCAATCTGCGTGTCGGCGACTGGGTCGTCGCAGTCGGCAATCCGTTTGGCCTCGGCGGTACTGTGACCTCGGGCATCGTTTCGGCGCTCGGCCGCGATATCTCTTCTGGTCCCTATGACGACTATATTCAGGTCGATGCTGCCGTGAACCACGGCAATTCGGGTGGCCCGACGTTCGATCTGAGTGGAGAGGTCGTTGGCGTCAACACCGCGATCTTCTCGCCGTCTGGCGGCAATGTCGGTATCGCCTTTGCAATTCCGTCGCATCTCGCCCAGGACGTGGTCACGGATCTCATTCAGGATGGCGCCGTCGAGCGCGGCTGGCTCGGCGTCCGCATTCAGCCGGTCACCGAAGATATTGCCGAATCGATCGGTCTCGCAAAGCCGGAAGGCGCGCTCATTTCCGAGCCGACCAACGATAGCCCCGGAGCAAAGGCCGGCCTCAAGCAGGGCGATGTCATCACCGCCGTGAACGGCGACGTGATCGAGGACGCGCGTTCACTCTCCCGCATGATCGGCATGATGGAGCCTGGCCAGACCGTTGATCTGTCTGTCTGGCGCGACGGCAAGTCGCAGACCATCGAGGTAAAGCTCGGCGAGTTCCCGGCTGATGAAGACATCGCGTCTGCAGAAGGTACGGGCGGGCCTGTCGAAAGCTCTCTTATGAAGCAGCTTGGCTTTGAAGTCCGTCCCGCCGATGACGGCAAGGGCGTGACCGTCACGGCTGTTGACCCTGACTCGGCCGCCGCCACGAAGGGTCTGACGGAAGGTCAGAAGATCCTGAGCGTCAACAACCAGGAGGTCAGCTCCGCCGAGGACATCCTCAAGCAGGTGAAGGACGCCGCCGATAAGGGTCGCAAACAGGCGCTGTTCCAGGTCGAGACCGAGAATGGCAACATGTTCACCGCCCTGCCGACGGAAACCGAAACCGAGGACGCCGGCTAATTCCGCCCGGCATTCAGGAGGCGCATGCGCAAGCATGCGCTTCTCTGGCTTCGAGGAGATCCCCAATGCTTTCGCACGTGCCGTCAGAGCCTGCTTGTCACGCGGATGCCAATGGCGATATGGTCGCCGCCATGCGCGTTCTTGTAATCGAAGATGACCTCGAGGCTGCGGCCTACCTGACCAAGGCTTTTCGCGAGTCCGGGATTTCCTGCGAACATGCGGGCGATGGCGAAAGCGGTTTGTTCATGGCGAGCGAGAACGAGTATGACGTTTTGATCGTCGACCGCATGTTGCCGCGCCGCGACGGACTTTCGGTGATTTCGGCGCTGCGCGCCCGCTCGATCAACACGCCTGTCCTGATTCTCTCGGCTCTGGGGCAGGTGGATGACAGGGTCACGGGCCTGAGGGCCGGAGGTGACGACTATTTGCCGAAGCCCTATGCATTCAGTGAGCTTCTTGCACGGGTGGAAGTGTTGGGTCGGCGCAAGGGTGCGCCTGATCAGGATGTGCTCTACAAGGTCGGCGATCTTGAGCTTGATCGCCTGTCGCATGAAGTGCGCCGAGCCGGCCGCGAGATCACGCTTCAGCCGCGCGAATACCGGCTGCTTGAATATCTGATGAAAAATGCCGGCCAGGTGGTGACGCGAACCATGCTTCTGGAAAATGTCTGGGATTATCACTTCGATCCACAGACGAATGTCATCGACGTCCACGTGTCGAGGCTGCGCGCGAAGATCGAGAAGGACTTCGACAAGCCGCTGCTCAAGACCATCCGCGGTTCCGGCTACATGATCAAGCACGATGGTTAGCGTTTAGCGGATGAAGGGACGGCTGAGGCTTCTTTTGAAATCGACGGCGGTTCGGCTTTCAGCGGTCTATATCCTGCTGTTCGGCCTCTGCGCGGCGGTCATGGTTTTCTATGTTACCACCGTCTCGGAGAAACTCGTTGAGCGCCAGATGGAACAGTCGCTCCATCACGAGATCGCGCAGCTTGACCAGGCTTTCGAAAAGGGCGGGATCAGGCTGCTGTTTAACATGATCGAGCGGCGCGCCCGCCAGCCCGGCGCCAACCTCTATGTCATCGCCAGCCCGCAAGGCGAAATCCTGGCAAGCAATGTCGCCTCGCTGCAGCCTGGAATACTCGAAGAAACCGGCTGGCTGGACAAGCCGTTTCGCTATGAGGGCTTTGCCGAAACCAACGGCGGCGACCGCTTCAGCCATGCCATCGGTTATGTGATCGAACTCGACAATGGCATGAAGCTGCTGATCGGACGGGATCTTGGCGACCCTCAACGGCTCCATAAGATCGTCCGTCAGGCTTTGCTGCTTGCGCTTTTGATCATGGGCGTGGGGGCGCTCGTGATCTGGTTTGCCATCGGTCGCAATGCACTCAACCGCATCGACCGCATGTCTGCTGCCAGTAGCAAGATCATGGCCGGCGATCTGTCTCAGCGCCTGCCGGTTGCCGGTTCCGGCGACGAATTCGACCGCCTGTCCAATTCGCTCAATCTCATGCTCGATCGCATCGTCAGGCTGAACGAGGGATTGCGTCAGGTCTCCGACAATATCGCGCACGATCTCAAGACGCCGCTCACGCGCCTCCGCAACAAGGCTGCCGATGCTGCTGCTGCCGAGGATCCGGAAGAGCGTCGCGCATCGCTTGAGGGCATCATTGCTGAATCCGATCAGCTGATCCGCACCTTCAATGCGCTGCTGATGATCTCGCGGGTCGAGGCGGGCGCCGTGGCGGCGGAAATGTCCCCACTCAATCTGTCTGCCATTGTCGAGGACAGCGCGGAACTTTACGGACCTGTGGCAGAGGAGGCGGGCATGGTTCTCGATGTCGAGAACGAACCGGACCTTTTCGTCCACGGCAATCGCGAACTGATCGGCCAGGCGCTTTTCAACCTCCTCGACAACGCCATCAAATATGCTTCCGACAAGGAGGACCAACCGCGCATCTTTCTTTCGCTCAAACGCGAGGGAAGCGACGTGGTGGTCACGGTCGCCGACAATGGACCAGGCATTCCCGCCAACCGGATGGATGACGTGAAACAGCGGTTTTTCCGGCTGGATGAAAGCCGTTCGAAGCCCGGAACCGGGCTTGGCCTTTCCATGGTCGAGGCCGTTACCGATATGCATGGCGGCACTTTCGTCCTCGCCGAGGCGGAGAACCATGTTCCCGGATACAGCGGCCTTGCCGCCCTTCTTCGTTTTCCGCTCGCCAGCAACCGCAAGCGTTGAGCAGCTTTTGCTGCCGCCTCTTCGATGCTAAGCCGGAGAAAACAACATGCGGTGGAGGAAAAGATGGAGGAGATCAGCAGGCGACTGGCTGACATAGGCGAAGGGCGGATTTCTGCTCTCGGCGATGCCGAGGCCGCAGGCGCCAGTCGGGATATTGCGGATGCCGTGACCGCTCACAACCTTCCGGCCATATTAACCGATGACATGGCGCCGCTGGCCGGCTTCCTGGCGGCAGCATTCACCTTGTCGCCCTTCCTCCATGATACCTTCCGCTCTCATCCCGCCTTGCTCGCGGATGTCGAAAAGCCGGTTTTGCCGGAGATCGAGACCGAGATCGAAAGGGCGCGCACCGCCTGGATAACGGAAAACGGGCCCGGCCGTGACGATGTGATCATGAAGCGGCTTCGCGATGCCAAGCGCCGGATTGCCTTTCTGGCGGGGCTTGCCGACCTTGGCGGCATCCTGTCCGCCGAGACCATCACCAAGCTGCTCAGCCGTTTTGCAGGCGCTGCGGTTGCCGCCACGCTTGATCACCTTCTTGCCTCCGCGGCGAGCGAGGGCAAGATCCGGCTCGTCTCGCAGGAGCATCCTTCCGAGCGTTCCGGAATCGTCGTGCTTGGCATGGGCAAGCTCGGCGCCTGCGAGCTCAACTATTCCTCCGACATCGACATTGTCGTGTTCTTCGATGCGCAGGCAGAGATCATTACCGATCCCGACGATGCGCGCGAACTCTTCCCGCGGCTCATGCGCCGGCTGGTGCGTATCCTTCAGGAGCGGACCGGCGATGGCTATGTCTTCAGGACAGATTTGCGGCTGAGGCCCGATCCTGGATCCACGGCGCTCGCCATCCCGGTCGAAGCCGCCCTGATCTATTACGAAAGCCGCGGACAGAACTGGGAACGTGCAGCCTACATCAAGGCCCGGCCGATAGCCGGTGACATTGCCGCAGGCGAGGCGTTTCTGTCCGAAATGGTGCCCTTCATTTTCCGCAAATACCTGGATTATGCGGCGATTTCCGACATTCACGCGATCAAGCGACAGATCCATGCCCACAAGGGCTTCGGGCTGGTGGCCGTTCATGGCCATAACGTCAAGCTCGGCCGTGGCGGCATTCGCGAAATCGAGTTCTTTGCCCAGACCCAGCAGCTGATTGCCGGCGGACGCATGCCGCACCTGCGCTGCCGTCGCACGGTGGATGCGCTCGACGCGCTTTACCAGGCGCAATGGATCGATCAGGTTACCGCCGAGGAGCTGAAATCGGCCTACTGGTTCCTGCGCAATGTGGAACATCGCATCCAGATGGTGCGGGACGAACAGACCCACACGCTGCCGGACGACGACGGCGAACTGCTGCGGATCGCACGGATGAGCGGATATCAAAGCGTCGAGGACTTCGCCGCAGCGCTCGTCAAAACACTCAAGACGGTCGAGAAACGTTATGCGCGCCTGTTCGAGCGCGAGCTGACGCTTTCGGGTGAAACCGGCAATCTGGTGTTTACCGGCGAAGACGATGATCCAGGCACGCTCGAGACACTTTCCAAGCTCGGCTTCGAGCGCCCCGCCGATATCGCCCGTATCATCCGCACCTGGCATTACGGTCGTTACCGCGCCACTCAGAGCACCAAGGCCAGGCAGCGCCTGACAGAAATCATGCCCGATCTTCTCGCCGCTTTCGGCGCCAGCCGGCGGGCGGATGAGGCGCTTTTGCGCTTCGACCGTTTTCTTGCCGGTCTGCCGGCCGGTATTCAGCTGTTTTCGCTTCTGAGAAGCAATCCCAACCTTCTGCTTCTGTTCGTCGAGATCATGTCGGCGGCTCCGCGCCTTGCGGAGATCATTGCAGCGCGGGCCCATATCGTCGATGGCATGCTTGATCCGGCGCTGATGACGGAAATCCCGACGCGGGAGTACCTCAAGCAGCGCCTCGATGCCTTCCTGAGCGGTGCCGAACTCTACGAGGAAAGGCTCGACAGGCTTCGGATATTCGCGGCCGAACAGCGGTTTCTCATCGGTATCCGCCTGCTGACCGGCTCGATTGGCGGCTTCGTTGCGGGCAGGGCGCTGACCCTTCTTGCAACGCTCGTCATCGACGAGGCGCTGGAGGGCGTGGTTTCCGAAATCGCGCAGGCTCATGGCAAGCTGTCCGGCCAGCGCGTTTGCGTATTGGCCATGGGCAAGCTCGGCAGCGCCGAACTCACCGCCGGGTCCGATGTCGATGTGATCGTGCTCTACGATTGCGACGACCCCCACGGTTCTTCCGATGGCCAGAGGTCGCTTGATGCGCCGCGCTATTTCGCGCGCGTCACGCAGCGTCTTGTGGCAGCGCTGAGCGCACCGACGGCGGAGGGCGTGCTTTACGAGGTCGACATGCGCCTCCGGCCTTCCGGAAATGCGGGGCCGCTTGCCACGCGGCTTGCGGCCTTCGAGAAGTATCAGACCAATGATGCCTGGACGTGGGAGCATATGGCGCTATCGCGGGCCCATCCGCTGTGCGGCGACGCATCGCTGATGGACGATGTCGGCGGTGTGATCGACCGGGCGCTTGTAAATCCGCGCGATCGCACCGTGCTCGCGCGCGAGATTGCGGAGATGAGGGCGCGCATCGAGCGCGACAAGCCTGCAAAAAGCATATGGGATCTGAAGCTGATACCTGGTGGTCTGGTCGATATCGAGTTTCTCGCCCAATTCTGCCATCTCGCATCGGGACAACCGCGTGAAAAGTGCGGCGGCAGGGAGACCATGACAACGGATGATGTTCTGGCCCGGTTCGGACCGGATCTGCTGGGGCCGGGCGAGTTGGAGACATGCCGGCGGGCGCTTGCGCTTTACACCGATATTGCCCAGCTGACACGGGCCTGCCTGACCATCGGGTTCGAGCCGGGATCTGCGCCTGCAGGCCTGCTCGATCGCCTCTGCAAGCTTGCGGACTGCCCTGACATCGAAACCCTTGAAGCCCTGATTGCCGACACGGCGAGTGGCGTTCGTTCGATATTCCAGACGCTGCTGCCGGTTGAGGGCGAATAGCCCTCAGGCGACTGTCTTGCGAATGATGGTGCCCTGGCGCGGCGCGTCCTTCTCTCCGGCCGGCAAGAGCGCGTTTTGATGCTCTTCGACCGGTGCAAAGCCGAGCGCGCGGTGCAGGGCTGCGCATTTCAGCTCGAGCCGCCGGCGCGCGGCCGAGAGTGCAGCGATCTTCTCGCGCAGCCGAGCCTGTTCGCCCTGCAGGTGGCACTCGTGGGTCTTGAAGGGGGTGATGTCCGTGCTGACCGTCAGCAGCAAACCGCTGCCGAACTGGTTTTCGCTGACCGACTGCCACTGGCCGAGCGGTGTCCGGATTTCGCTTGCAACGGCATCGTCATTCCAGGTGCGGCGCACCACGATGGCATCGTCTTCCGTCAGGCTGTCGCGCCGTCCGCCCTCGCCAAGACCGTAGGCGGAGGTAAAGCTGGCATTGGCGAGTTCCAGACGGCCATCCTTGTTCCAGACTGCCAGCCCATGCGGCATGGCGTCGAATGCCGCCTGATAAAGGCTTGCCCGCCGGGTTGCCGTCTCGATCTCGCGTCGGCTTTCGCTCGCCGTGCGAATTGCAATGCCGCTGACAGTGATGCGGTCACCGGTGAAGCCGGCATGGGCGCGGATATCGACGCGCATATACTGGCCGTCGCGCTTGCGGATGCGGGCGCTGGCCTCGATCAATCCGGTCTCGGCGGGATGAAGCCGCCGGAAGAAGCCGGCGCGGTCATCGGGATGCACGAGCGCCAGCAACTGGCGAAGGCTGAGCTGCCGCGGTGCTGCGCCGAAGCCGAGCGAGGATGAAGAAGAGCCGTCCAGCAGGGCAAACCTTCCGCGCGGATCGAATGACCAGAGGCCGGTTTCACCGTTGGCGAGCATCGCCTCGCGGCGGGCTTCGGCCTCGGCCATCACGTCGGCTGTCGCATCGGCGCGGTTAAGCTGGGCGTAATAGGCATAGACCACCACCAGCAGTAGAAGCGCCATCGCCGCGAACAGCGTCACGTTGAGGTTGATCTCGGCCCGCCACAGCGCATTCATCTTCTTCATGGAATGGAGCGCGATTACCATGCCGCCTTCATTGCCGGCCAGATGCATCGACACCAGATACGGAACGCCGTCGATCTGCGTTTCGACCACGCCGTTGGTGGAGGGGTGATGCCGTGCGGAGGTCAGCTGCGGGAAGACCGAGGCGAGCGACCGGCCGGTCAGCGTCGCGCTGTCGCCGGTTGCGGCCAGCACGGCGCCCTGCGTGTCGATGACGACAAGATCGGTATCCGCGCCTGCCGCTGCGAGTGTCACAAGCCGATCGCGCGTCGCCGTCGCGCTTTCCGGGGAAAACAGCTGCGGCTCATCTTCCAGCGCCGCAAGGCCCAGCGCGGCGGTCAACTCCGTGGCCTGCCGGACGGCATCTTCCATCCGGGCGTGGGTCGACATCAGCGAAAGGCCGCGCGCTGCTGCAACGCTGATGAGGAAGGCTATGATCAGGAGCGGGATGGACTTCTTGAGGACCCTTTCGATCATCGGTCTGTTGATGCTGGCGAAGCCATCAAGGCCGGTGAAACCCGCCTGATGTGCCGCTGCGACAGCCTGTTGCGCGGTTGCTTGAGCGCGCAACTTCCCGTTGACTGCGGGATGATCCCGCATGTCCGATCTGTTCATTGGTCTGATTCCCTCGTCTGATTCGGCAAACCGCCTTTGCGAATCTGCCCTAGTGAATCAAACGTGATTCGCGTTGTCCAGCACCCGGCCGGAACCTTTTGTTAACCATAAGGAGAAAAAGACTTTTTTGTGATCAGGCCTGGAAGGCCCTGCCGAAAACGGCGGCCGCTGACAACGGAAGCCGAAAAGGCAAGGACTCCAAATGCTTTTTTTTGCAAGTCCGCGATCAGCTTTTCAACATGCGATCAACGATATCCCTCAGGTTGCGAGACAGGTCTTCGTGCTCCGCTATGCGTTCAATCTCAGCGCGGGCCAGTTTGCGGCGGCCGGGCTCAAGCGCCTCGAATGAGCGCATCGCCGTCATCATCCGCGCGGTCAGCGTGGCGTTGCGCGGGTCGGTGGCGAGGATGAAGTTTGCGAAGAACCGGAACCCCGCGCCATCGGGGCGGTTGAACCCTGTCGGGTTGCCCGTCGCGAAGGCGCCAACGAGGGCGCGCACGCGGTTCGGATTGCCTTCGTCGAAGCCCGGATCGCCCATCAACTCGGCGACACGGTCAAGCGTCTTTGCGCCGGGTATCGTCGCCTGCACGGTGAACCACTTGTCGAGCACCAGTGGCTCGCCATCGAAGCGCTTGCGGAAGTTCGAAAGCGCCTCCACGGCTTCCGTGCTGTCGGGGAACTGATGGGCCAGGATGCGAAGTGCTGCGATCATGTCCGTCATGTTGGTCGCTGATCGATAGGCGTCGTCCGCAGCCTTCGGAGATTGATCGGCAACGGTCAGATAGGCCAGCGCCGCGTTGCGCAGCGCGCGGCGGCCGGCACTGTCCGCGTCCGGGCTGAAGGGGCCATCTTCCCGCAAGCTTTCCACAAGTCGCTGGAAGGTCGCGCGACCCGATGATGCGATCGCGGAGAACACCGCGTTGCGGGCGAGGTGAATGGCCTCGGGAT
The DNA here is from genome assembly GCF_013344475.1 of Martelella limonii. Taxonomy (GTDB): domain Bacteria; phylum Pseudomonadota; class Alphaproteobacteria; order Rhizobiales; family Rhizobiaceae; genus Martelella; species Martelella limonii. The sequence continues at coordinate 320,524 of NZ_JABUOU010000002.1, forward strand.
CGACGTCGCTCGCGATCTCCCGGCCGATATCGAGCTCGCTTGGCAGGGTCAGGGCAAGAGCGCGGAACGCCGGTTCCAGGCGCTCGTCTTCTGCCGTGGCGATCAGGATATCGCTGAGTTCGGAATCGGTGTCGACCGGGTCTCCGGCCTGAATGGCGGCCGTGGCACGGCTCAGCACCTCCAGCGCCAAGGCGTTGATCGTGTCCCATCTGGCCACCAGATCGCTTTCCGCACCGGCGATCCGCAGCCGGTTCTCGCGCGATTGATCGAAGCGCACCCTGACCGGCGCCGAAAAGTCGCGGTTGAGCGAGATCGCAGGTGCTGCGCCGATCCCTTCGAACACGAAGGTCTGCTCCGTATCGGTCAGGTGCAGCACATCGCCCGTGCGCTCGCCGCCGCTTGACGATGACGGTTCCATGTCATCGCCATTCGGGCTGATGAGGCCGACGCGCAGCGGAATGTGGAGCGGCTTCTTTACCCGCTCGCCAGGCGTCGGCGGCGTGGTCTGGGAAAGCGTCAGCGACAGCCGTCCCGAAGCTTCGTCATAGGCGCTGCTTGCGGCAATGAGAGGCGTTCCGGCCTGATGATACCATAGCGAGAAGTGCGAAAGATCGCGGCCCGTCGCATCCTCGAAGCACGTCAGATAGTCCTCGATCGTCACCGCGCCGCCGTCATGGCGTTCGAAGAACAGGTCGAGCCCCTTGCGGAAACCCTCTTCGCCCAGCACTGTCGCGATCATGCGCGAGACTTCGGAGCCCTTTTCGTAAACGGTCGTGGTGTAGAAATTGTCGATCTCGAGATACTGGGTCGGCCGCACCGGATGGGCAAGCGGTCCGCCATCCTCGGGAAATTGATGCGCGCGCAGAAACTTCACCTCGTCCACCCTGACCACCGGCCTGGAACGCTGGTCGGCGGAAAATTCGTGCTCGCGGAAAACCGTCAGGCCTTCTTTCAGGCTCAGCTGGAACCAGTCGCGGCAGGTAATCCTGTTTCCGGTCCAGTTGTGGAAATATTCGTGTGCCACGACGGCTTCGATGCGGGCATAGTCGTCATCGGTCGCGGTCTCGGGATCGGCGAGGATGAGCCGGTCGTTGAAGATGTTGAGGCCCTTGTTCTCCATCGCGCCCATGTTGAAATCGGATACGGCGACAATCATGAAGATATCGAGGTCGTATTCGCGCCCGAAGCGCTCTTCGTCCCATTTCATCGACCGCTTCAGCGAGTCCATCGCATAGCCGGCGCGCCCGGCCTTGCCGTGTTCGACATAGATGCGCAACGTCACATCGCGTCCGGACATCGTGGTGAAATGATCCTCGATCATCGCCAGATCGCCGGCCACCAGCGCAAACAGGTAGGAGGGCTTGCGGAAGGGATCGTCCCACTTCGCCATGTGCCGTCCGTCGCCCAGATCGCGCTCTTCCACGAGATTTCCATTGGACAGGAGCAGCGGGTTGCGCGCCTTGTCGGCGATGATTGTCACGCTGTAGACGGCAAGCACGTCGGGCCGGTCGTAGAAATAGGTGATCCGGCGAAAACCTTCGGCCTCGCATTGGGTCGAGTAGATGCCGTTGGTGCGGTAGAGCCCCAGAAGCTGGGTATTGGCCGTCGGATTGATATGCGTCCTGATCGTGAGCGTGAATTCGTCTTCGGCCGGAAGGTCGAGGATTTTCAGGTGATCGGAGGTGCACTCGTAGCGCTCCGGCAGAAGTGGCCTGCCGTCCAGCGCAAGCCCCGCGAGTTGCAGACCGTCGCCGACAAGCTCGAGTGGGGCATCTGCGCCTGCACCCGGGCGGCGCTTCATCCTGATTTCGCTTGCAACCGTCGTCAGCGTCTCACCCAGCTCGAAAGCCAGATCCACGGTTTCGATGATGAAATCGGTGGGACGGTAATCTTTCAGATAGACGGTTCGGTCTTTGCGCATCATAGCCTCTTCGCTTGGTCGCGCGCCTGCGCGAATTCGAGCGCTAAGAAAGCGCCGAATGCCCGAAAATGCAAATTTTCTCGGCGCACAGAGAGAAGTTGTGCATTGGCGCCCTATCTGGCTTATGGAGCCCGCTATGTCATCTCAACCCTGAAGAACCCTGTGAATGCCCCACCAGACTGACGATCCCCTGCGCGGAATTCTCCTCAAGCTCTCGTCCATTCTCGCCTTTCTCTGCATGCAGACCTGCATCAAGCTCGCAGGGAGCGGCATTGCGCCGGGGCAGGTGACCTTCTACCGATCGCTTTTCGGGATCGTGCCGATCATCGTTTTTCTGGCCTGGCGGCGTGAACTGAAGGGGGCTTACAAGACCAGCCGGCCCTTCGGACACTTCGTGCGCAGCCTGATCGGCATCACCTCCATGGGCATGGGCTTTTACGGCCTCATGCATCTTCCCCTGCCGGAGGTGATCGCTCTTGGCTATGCCATGCCGTTGATGTCGGTCGTTCTCGCAGCCATTCTTCTGGGTGAGGTTGTCAGGGTCTACCGGTGGTCGGCCGTTGCCATCGGTCTCTTCGGGGTGCTGATCATCTCCTGGCCGAAGCTGACGCTGTTCCGGCAGGGAGGGTTCGGCGAAACCGAGGCGCTCGCCGTTGTCATGGTGCTTGGCGGCGCCTGTCTCGGCGGCCTCGCCATGGTGCAGGTGCGCAGGCTTCTCGTCACCGAAAACGGCCCCACGATCGTGCTTTACTTTTCCACCTTCGCCGCGCTGATCTCGCTTGCAACGCTGCCATTCGGCTGGGCAGATCTTGGGATGAAACCGCTCCTGCTGCTCATCGTCGCCGGCCTGTTCGGGGGCGTCGGGCAGATCATGATGACGGAATCCTACCGCTTCGCCGATGCATCCACCATCGCACCGTTCGAATATAGCTCGATCCTGTTCGGGATCGTCATTTCGTACTTCGTCTTCGGAGAAGTGCCGTCGCTGAACACGCTTGCCGGATCGGTCTTCGTTGTCGGCGCCGGCATATTCATCATCTTTCGCGAGCACCGCCTCGGGCTTGAGCGCCGCCGACTGCGCCGCGTCACGACCACGCAGAACCCGAACTGACGCCCGGCCATCGGCTGTCGGGAACGGGCTGACCCTCAGCCTGTTCTGGCATGGTCGTCATGGGTCGAGGGCGCGCTGTATTCCTCGTCATAATCCACCGCCAGGCTGCCGGCGGGGTCCGTACCCCGCATCGGAACGGCGATCGCGTGGAAGTCGGAGCGCTCTTCTGCGGTGACCATCGGATTGCCGCGCCAGACACGCCATGCGGCATAGGCGGCGTAAATGGCAAAGCCGACGGAAAGGTAGAGCATCAGCCCGTTCGGTCCTGCAATTTCCATGGCGGAGCCGCCGATCAGCGGTCCCGCCACCGTTCCCAGCCCGTAAAGCACCATCAGCGAACTCGAAATGGTGACATATTCGCTGGGATCGGCACGGTCGTTCGCGTGCGCGACGTTGAGCGCATAGATCGGGTAGAGCATCGATCCGACGATGAATGCGGTGAAATAGAGAAGGTTCGGCGTTGCCGGGCTCATGAAGAACATCGCGAAAGCGGCAATCAGGCCTGCGACGCCGCATGCAATCATCACATAGCGGCGGTCGGTCATGTCGGAAATCTTGCCGATCGGGATCTGTCCCAGCGCGCCACCCGCGAGAACGGCGGCGAGCAGGGTTGCGCCCTGCGCCGTTGATAGCCCGCTGCCGGTCGTGTAGACGCCGCCCAGGCTGCTCCACGTGCCCGACAAGATCCCGGCGAGAATTGCGCCGATGAAGGAAACCGGCGACCGGCGATAGAGCTTGCCAAGGCCGAGCTGGACCTGCGCGATCGGTGCGGGCGACTGGGCCGTCGAAAGCGCCGTGGGCAGGATCGAGATCGCAAACACGATGCCGCAGACGATGAACAGCGTCGTCGTTTCCGGATCGCCGAGCGGCACGAGATACTGTCCGCCGATAGCGCCGGAAAGCGTCACGATCATGTAGACCGAGAACATCGATCCGCGGCTTTCATTGGTGACGCGCTCGTTGAGCCAGCTTTCGATCACCAGGTAGCAACCTGCCACGGCAAAGCCGGCGATGGCGCGGAACACCGCCCATGCCTGCCATACGACAACCAGCGAGCTTGCCAGGATCGCCGCCGTCAGCAGCGTGATCAGGGCGCCGAACACGCGCACATGGCCGACGCGCAACACAAGCGTCGGCGTGACGATGCAGGACAGTGTGAAGCCGACGGTGTAGCCGGTCGCGATCAGCGAGATCAGCAGCGGCGACCAGCCTTCGGCAACCGAGCGCACGGGCACGAGATAATTCATCAGGCCATAGCCGACCATCATCAGGAAGGTCGAGAGCATGAGGCTGGCGATGGAGAAGAGGCTGGCAAACATGATCGTCGTGCTCCGATCGTGACAGGGTACGGTGGCTCTCCTTGGAGACCGGCCCGTGGCTTAGCCCGGCCCTATAGGGTGTTCTGCCCTGACCCGCAACCGCCAGCCCGTAAATTGCGGTTGACGCCTTGCGCATGTTATCTTTCGGAGACCAAAAATAACGATCGATTTCGTAATTGTCCCATGATTCGGGGCGAAGGCTCTGAACTTGGATACCCATGCCGCTTGCAATAGATACCATCGCCACCCATCCGAGCTTTCTGCCTTCTCTCGCAGATTATGGTGAGGCTCTTGCCGGAGTCTATCATGAAAATCAGAGGCTTGGCGTAAACCTTGCGTCACAGCGCAAATGGCTGATCTCGCAAATGGCGATGGCGCTTTACTGGGGCGGCGAGGACGGTCTCACCGTCAATGGCCTGATCGATGTTCTGTCTGTCTACAATGTCGCCAGCCCCAACACCATTCGCGCCTTCATGGAGGAGTCCTTCAAATACGGTTTCCTGCGCGTCGACCCGGCCAGCCGCCGGCTGCGTCCGCGCTACTGGCAGCCAACCGAGATCGTGATTGGCGCGCTGGCCGTGTGGATGACGCTGAACCTGCAGCTGCTCGACCGGATCGATGGACAGAACCGCGCGCAGGTGCTGACGGAGAAGCCGGAGCTCCTGTTTGCGCTCCAGCCACCTCTTGCAAGGGCCTGCCTTCACGACGTCGGCTGGCGCGAGCCGCCAAAGCGTCTGGCTTTGCTGCAGAACACGATTTCGGGCGGGATGGTCATGGACCATATCGTCTCGCAGATCGGCGACAAGCTGCCCTCGGGCGATCACTATCTGATTGCGCCGATCAATGCGCGCCGGTTGTCCGAGCAGATGTTCATATCGCGCACGCATCTGCAGCGCATTCTGCACAAGGCCGCGGAGATCGGCGTGCTTGGCTGGCAGGTGCGTCCCTTCGAAGGCGAGATGAGCGTGGATCGGAGCTTTATCAGCGAGTATTGCCGCTGGCAGGCCGTGAAGTCGCATCATCTTGACGTTGTGTTTCAAGCCGTGGGGCGGTCGCGCTAACCTGAATTGCCGCTGCCTGCCCTCTCGTCAGGAGCACGCGATACTAAAAAACCGCATTTCCACGGCAAACACTGGTTAAGACACGATTTACCCAATCCTTCTAATGTAATAGAAATAGTTTGGGTTTTGCTTTTGGTATTTCCTGCATGAAGCGGGTGCCGATCAGGTCGGGCCAGTGTTTGACCGGCAATACACGACAGGCGGGTGCGCATAAATGAATTCCGAGTTCTCGCGCAAGGCGAAAATGACACCGGTGGCGCAGACGCTGAACCAGGCGCCTGAGAGCGTCCTGCTGCTTGATTCTGCCGGTATGATCGAACTCGCGAACGGTCCTGCTCTTGCACTGTTTGACAGGGATGAGGCTGGCCTCTTCGGCTGTCGTATCACCAGCCTGTTCGGGGCCGATGCAGCGGCCGGCATCGATGTCGCGATCGCGCGTGTCGTTGCCGATGAGCCCGGAAACCGTCTTGAGGAAGTCCGGTCCGTCGTCCCGGCAGGCAAGGTGTTGCCGATCAATCTCTCCTTCGCCCGCATGCGCAATCGTGACGGCATTTGCGTGGTCGCAACACCAGCGGTTGCTGCCGTCAGCCCGGCGCGTCCGCGCATGCCGAGGGTTGACGACGCGCCCGTGACGCCTGCTCCCGCGAAAGCGCCCGAAGATGCGGTTCCTGACGCCGTGTCACGCCATCCTGCAAGGCCAGTCCCAACTGAGCCATCGGCGCCATCTCCGCCGCAGGCAGCGTCGCCCCTTGCCGGCAGCATGCCGTGGAACAATCATGCCCGTCGCGCCGCCGCGAAATCATCGAGGCAGGAGGATCGTCAGAAGGCGGAGATCAATGAGGCCCTGCGCACGCCGGCCCCGGCCGCTGAAGCTTTGATTGCGCCGGGCGTGTCAGCGGTAGCTGCACGGACGGAAACCGCGAAACCTGTCGCGACGTCCCAGCCACAAAATTCTGACAGCGCTAACATGAATTCCGTGAAGCCGGGAACGGTTGAGGCGCGCCCGCGCATCAGCTTCGATCCGGCGCGTCGCGATATCTATGCAGAATTCCAGTCGGCACGCGAAAGCAAGGAGCGGCACCAGGACCTGCCGCAGATCTCGCCGGCGAAATGCCTGATATCGGCTATCCAGCGCTATCGCGACGAGGCTTTGGCTGAAAGCCTGCTTCTGGCGACGGAGGTCGAGGACACGGGCCTGCTGGTCGACCTTGATGAAGACATGCTGACCTTGATGTTCGTGAAGCTCGTCAAACGCACCATCGCCGTAACGCCACCCTATTGCGAGGCGCGTATCACGCTGGCGCCGATGGGGCCCGGCGGGTTCGTCGCGCGATTCGCCGATATCGGTCGCGGTCTTGGCGAACAGGAACTTGAGTCCGTCTTCCGTCAGCCTGAACTTGCGCTTGGCATTTCCCATACCGGGCTCGTGGAGGCCCAGCAGGCAGCGGCAGCGCTCGGCCTGGGCTTTGCCATCGATACTGCCATATCCGCAGGCACGACCGTCGAAATCACTTTCGAGGGCTAGCCGGACAAAAAAAGAGCCGGCTGTTACACCGGCTCGTTCATCATCAAAATCGCTAAAATATTCGCTTTGAAGCTTGTCGCCTTAAGCACCGAGCGCGCGCGACGTCGGACGCAGCGTGCGGGCATCGTGGTGGCCGATGAACTTGGAGAAGCCCTTGGCAATTGCCCGGTCAATGCCGCGCTGGCCGTGATAGCCATTGGTCGAACGTCCGAGCTCGAGAGAAAGGCGTGTATTCTGCATCAGAGTGGCGTCCATATCGTCTGAGGGTTTCATCTGCCTTGGTTCCTTATGGTCCTCCCAAGACATGTTTTTTTATCTCAGACTCGCGCTTCGGCAGCAATGGGGGCGGCTGGTGGGCTGCTATGCGTTTTGTGCATGTCGGCGTTAACCGGAAATAAACTGATCAGGATTTGAGCATTCACCCTATGCGCTCGCGCAGCGCCTGCAGGTCGAGCCACGCTGCTTTCTTGTTCATCGGCGCAGCAAGAAGTTCCGAAGGCGAAAAGGTGACGAGCGTTTCGAAACTCTGCCCTGTGATCTCCTTGTGATGCCAGCTTCCGCGCAGGTCGAACACCGTCTTGCTTGGATCGATCACCATCCGACAGGCAAAATTGCCGAGGGTTATCAGAAGTTTGGGCTCAGCGAGCGCGATCTGGCGTTCGAGGAATGGCTGGCAGATCTGGGTCTCTGAGACGGTCGGCGCCCGGTCGCCGGGCGTGCGCCAGGGAAGGGCGGTCGTCACGCCGACATCATCGCGGGAGAGACCGATGGCGGCCAGCATGCGCTCGAACAGCGCGCCTGCCGGGCCGGACAGCGGCTGACCGGCCTTGTCATCCTCACCGGTCGGGAATCCGCAGACGACCATGATGCCGGTTTCGGGCATTTTCTGCAGAACGATGGTTGAACGGGCATTGTGTCTGAGATTGCAGCCTGAAAAGTTCTGGACGGTCTCGGCGAGTTCACTGAGTGAACGTGCGCTTCCAGCCGCAAAGCCCGCCTCGGAGACCGCCTTGTCGTCGGGAATGGCGGCCTGCACCGTGCGGGAAGGTTCTGGCGCGCGCGTCTTGGCTTCCGCCTTCGCCTGCGGGCGGGGCGCTGCGGCGGCCGCTTTTTCCCGCTCCATGGCTGCGGCCGTCAGGTCGACGGCACTGTCCTCCAGAAGCACGTCCACGCCCGCATCGGCGTAGAAGGCAAGGAGGGCGGCAGCTTCCCGCGCTGTCAGGCTGTTGGCGATCGTCATCATGCTTTCGCCCGCTATACGCTCTTGGTCGCCCCGCCATCGCAGCGGATCAGGCTGCCCGTGACATAGCTTGCGGGCTGCGAGCACAGAAAAGCAGCCACCGCCGCAAATTCTTCCACGCGGCCCAGGCGGCCTGCGGGAATCGAGCCCAGCGACTGGGCGCGAACCTCCGACAGGCTCTTGCCGCTGCGTTCGGCATTGGCGTGGTCGAGTTCGTCGATCCGGTCTGTATGGATGCGTCCCGGCAGCAACAGGTTGGCGGTGATGCCGGAAGAGGCCACCTCGGTTGCCAGCGTCTTGTTCCAGCCGACAAGGGCCGAGCGCAGGGTGTTGGAAAGCGCGAGATTGGCAATCGGTTCCTGCACGCCGCCGGAAGCCACGGTCAGGATCCGGCCCCAACCCTTCTCTTTCATGCGCGGCACCAGCCGGCTGGTCAGGGCGATGATGGGTGCGACCATGGAATTGAAGAACCGGTCAAGTTTTTCCGGCGTCATGTCGGCAACGCCGCCAGGCGTTGGGCCGCCCGAATTGTTGACGAGGATATCGACCCCGCCCAGCTTCTCGTCGATGGCAGCCAGAAGCGTTTCCACCACGTTTTCATCCGCAAGGTCTGCGATCACGTAATCCGCCTTTCCGGGCGTCGTCTCGTTGATCACCCTGCAGTTCTGGGCAAGGCGGTCTTCGGTGCGCCCGCACAGCAGAACATGGGCGCCTTCCTTGGCCAGCGCCTCGGCAATCCCTGCGCCAAGTCCGCGCGATGAGGCGAGTATGACGGCTTTCTTGTCGGCGATACCGAGATCCATGGTGAACTCCTTTTGATCTGCCTTGGGGCGGGCCGGCGCACCATAGCCTTTCGCGCGGCCGTGATTCAATCACTATCGGGCGCCATCAGGCAATGTCTGGCGCTATGTGGAACGCGCCGGCGCAGGACGCCCGCTCTCCTGAATCGGTTTTATTCGGATTTCAGCGAATTGCTGCTGGAAAATCCGGCAATCGTTACGATACTTTGTGCCACTGGCCATTGTCAGCAGGGAAAGAGGAAACGCATGACCGAAGAACTGCCCGAACGCGAGAGCATGGAATTTGACGTTGTCATCGTCGGCGCCGGCCCCGCCGGACTTGCTGCCGCGATCCGGCTCAAGCAGATCGACGAGGCGCTGAGCGTTGTCGTTCTGGAGAAGGGGGCAGAGGTTGGTGCGCATATTCTCTCGGGCGCTGTGGTGGATCCCTCCGGCATCGACAAGCTCCTGCCGGGTTGGCGAGAGGAGGAGGGGCATCCCTTCAAGACGCCGGTAACCAGGGATCAGTTCCTGTTGCTCGGCCCTGCAGGCTCGATATCGCTTCCGAACTTTCTGATGCCGCCGCTCATGAGCAATCACGGCAATTACGTGGTCTCCCTCGGCAATGTCTGTCGCTGGCTTGCCGAAAAGGCAGAGGCGCTTGGCGTCGAGATCTATCCGGGCTTTGCCGCAGCCGAGGTCCTCTACGATGAAAGCGGCGCTGTCCGGGGCGTTGCCACGGGCGACATGGGCGTCGAACGCGACGGCAGCCATGGTCCGAACTTCACCCGCGGCATGGAGCTTCTCGGCAAATATGTGCTGATCGGGGAAGGCGTTCGCGGATCGCTTGCCAAGCAGATCATCGATAAATACCGGCTCGATGCGGATCGCGAGCCCCAGAAATACGGAATCGGGCTCAAGGAGCTCTGGCAGGTCAAGCCGGAGAACCACAGGCCCGGCCTGGTCCAGCATTCCTTTGGCTGGCCGCTCGATGGCAAGACCGGCGGCGGCTCTTTCCTCTACCACCTTGAAGACAATCAGGTCGCGGTCGGCTTCGTCGTGCACCTCAATTACAAGAACCCCTACCTCTATCCCTTCGAGGAGTTTCAGCGGTTCAAGACCCATCAGGCGATCGCGCCGACCTTCGAGGGGGCCAAGCGGCTTTCCTATGGCGCCAGGGCGATCTCGGAAGGCGGCTATCAGTCAGTGCCGAAACTGTCCTTCCCGGGCGGCGCGCTGATCGGCTGTTCGGCCGGTCTCGTCAACGTTCCCCGCATCAAGGGCTCGCACAATGCGGTCCATTCCGGCATTCTGGCCGCAGAGCGCCTGGCGGAGGCCCTTGCTGCCGGCCGCAGCAACGACGAGGTCGCGGAGATCGAAGCGGACTGGCGCGGAAGCATCATCGGCAAGGATCTGAAGCGCGTCCGCAACGTCAAGCCGCTCTGGTCGAAATTCGGAACCTTTGTGGGGATCGCGCTTGGCGGTTTCGACATGTGGATGAACTCCATCTTCGGTCTTTCGCTGTTCGGCACGGTCAAGCATGGCAAGACCGACGCGGAGGCGCTGGAGCCTGCCTCACGACACAAGCCGATCGACTACCCGAAGCCGGACGGCGTGCTGACCTTCGACCGGCTGTCCTCCGTGTTCCTGTCAAACACCAATCACGAGGAGGATCAGCCCTGCCACCTCAAGGTGCGCGACATGGCGCTTCAGAAGCGTTCGGAGCTCGAGGTCTATGCCGGTCCTTCCACGCGCTACTGTCCGGCCGGCGTCTATGAGTGGGTCGAGAAGGAAGGCGAGCAGACCTTCGTCATCAACGCCCAGAACTGCGTCCACTGCAAGACCTGCGACATCAAGGACCCGAACCAGAACATCGTGTGGACGCCGCCCCAGGGCGGCGAGGGGCCTGTCTACCCCAACATGTGATCGCAGTCTTCCAATCGGACTGCTGCTTTTGCGCCGGGCAGGAACCATAGTGTTGCGCCCGGCGTTTAATGGCTGCAACCTTTTCAAGGAAAAACCATGCGCCTCAAGGGCATCTTCAACCGCGATGGCGGAACGTTCAAGACGACCGACATGGACGCGTTTCACGCGCTGGCGAAAACCATCTTCGAGGATGCCGGCCATCAGTTCGATTGCGAGATCGTGAAGGGCAGCGAGGTCAAGAAGGCGATCGAGAAAACCGCCGAGACGCCGGACTTTGATGGCATGATCGTCGGCGGCGGCGATGGCACCGTCTCGCTTGCTGCCGGATTTCTCCATGGCAGGGAGAAGCTTCTCGGCGTCGTGCCCGCCGGCACGATGAACCTCTTTGCCCGCAGCCTCGACATCTCGCTCGACATTGAGGAAGCGCTTTACGAGCTTGCGAATGGCAAGACGGCGCGGGTCGACATGCCGACGATCAACGGTCGCCCCTTCATTCATCAGTTTTCCGCCGGTCTTCATGCCACGATGATCAAGAACCGCGAAAAGATCGATTACGATTCGCGTCTCGGAAAGATTTCGGCAAGCACCCGGGCCTGGTTCGACACGATGCGGGAATTGTCCGAGCTCAAGGTCACCTATGAGAGCGAGCGCGGGAAGGGCGAGGGCGAATATGCGCTTCTCGGCATTTCAAACAACCGCATTCATCACAACGCCGTGCCGTTTTCGGACCGTCCGCAAGGCGGCAAGCTCGGCGTCTATCTGGTCAAGGCAAGCGAGTTCGACAATGTGGTCGGCGTCGCCTTCGACTATCTGACCGGTCATCTCGAAGAGCGCGACAACACCATCCTGTTCGAAGTCGACAGGATCACCATCGATTTTTCGGATACCAACATGGACCAGTCGCTTGATGGCGATCTGATGGACGTCATCGACCATGCCGTGATCGAACAGCATCCGCGCGCGCTGCACGTTCTGGTGCCTCAGCACAGCACCCTCATCTGAGAGGCTTCCGAGCGGATGGGAGCCACACGCGCCACAACGGCCCGCGTGGCGTTTTCCTCACTGAAATGCGGTCTCGTAAAAGCTTCGGAGCTTGCGTGAATGCAGCCTTTCGGGCGGCATGGATGACAGCTTTTGCACGGCCTTTATGCCGATATGGAGGTGCTGACGGACCTGCGTGGTGTAAAAGGCCGTCGCCATGCCCGGCAGCTTCAGCTCGCCATGGAGCGGGCGGTCTGAAACGCACAGCAGCGTGCCATAGGGCACCCGGAAGCGGAAGCCGTTGGCCGCGATCGTTGCCGATTCCATGTCGAGCGCGATCGCCCGCGATTGCGACAGCCGTTTGACCGGGCCGCTCTGGGGCGACAGCTCCCAGTTTCGGTTGTCGATGGTGGCGACCGTACCGGTCCGCATCACCCGCTTCAACTCGTAACCTTCCAGCCCGGTGACTTCCGCCACCGCTTCCTCGAGCGCCAGCTGAACCTCTGCGAGAGCGGGGATCGGCACCCATACCGGCAGATCGTCGTCGAGCACGTGGTCCTCGCGGACATAGGCATGGGCAAGCACATAGTCGCCGAGTTTCTGGCTGTTGCGCAGCCCGGCGCAATGGCCGAGCATCAGCCATGCATGCGGGCGCAGCACCGCAATATGATCGGTGATCGTCTTGGCGTTGGATGGGCCGACGCCGATATTGACCAGGGTGATCCCGGAATTGTCGTCGCGCTTCAGATGGTAGGCCGGCATTTGCGGCATGCGGCGGCTGCCTTCGTCAGGCTCGATCGCGCCCGCGCGGGTGATCACATTGCCGGGTTCGACGAAGGCGGTGTAGCCATCGCCGCCATTCGCCATCGCCTCGCGGGCGAAGGCGCAGAACTCGTCGACATAGAACTGGTAGTTGGTAAACAGCACGAAATTCTGGAAATGGGACGCGCTCGTTGCCGTGTAATGGCTGAGGCGGGCGAGCGAATAATCGACGCGCTGTGCGGTGAACGGCGCCAGCGGCTGCGGTTTGCCGGGTTCCGGCTCAAAGTCGCCATTTGCGATCATGTCGTCGGTGGTCGAAAGGTCGGGCGTGTCGAAAATGTCGCGCAGCGGCACGTCGGACAGCGCTGCGAGATCGGCCTCCACATGGGTGTTTTCGCCAAAGGCGAAGTGGAGCGGGATTGGCGTCTCGGATTCGCCGACGGTAACAGCGACGCCATGATTCTTGATCAGCAGCGACAACTGGGTAACGAGGTAGTCCTCGAACAGGTCCGGACGGCTGATCGCCGTGGCATATTCGCCAGGCGTGGTGACATGACCGTATGAAAGCCGGGAATCGGTCAGGCCGTAGCTGCCGGTTTCGATGCTCACCTGCGGATAGAAGGCGCGGTAGCGGCCTTCGATCGGCGCGCCGCCGGCAAGCGCCACGAAGGCGTCGATCAGGAATCGGGTGTTGCGTGCATAAAGCGCCTTCAGCGCCTCGACGGCTTCCCGCGCATCAGTAAAGCTCTGCGGCTGCTGGCGCTCTGGGCTGATGATCCTTGCTGCCAGCGGTTCGTAGTCCTGCATGTTTCCACCCTTGCATCTGCCGGTCTTGCGGCTCCCGCTTGCGCCGGACCCGCGACCTTTTCACTGCTTCAGTTCGATCTATATCGTCTGGAACAGTGTTTTACGACACGAACACCATGAATGTCATGACCTTGCAGGTGTCGCCGATCCAAAACGCTGGCCGATGCCATCAGGAGCGTATCCCGGTTTCAGCCGAGCGCGCTCAGGACGGCCGGCAACTCTTCTGCCAGCAGTTGCATGTCGCGGTGTGGACCGGTCGAAATCCGGATGCAGCGGTTCAGCGGCGACACGCCGGGCATGCGGATGAAGATGCCGCGGGCGCCGAGCGCGTCAACGATCGCGCGCGCGTAAGTCCCGTCGCGGCCGCAGTCGACGGAGACGAAATTGGTGGCGGACGCGAGCGGGTTGAGCCCGTTTTCCGTGGCAATGGCCGAAATCTCTTCACGCGATGTGCGGATGCGACCGATGACGGCCTGGAGATAGGCCTGGTCGGCAAGCGCTGCTTCGGCCGCGACAAGGCTCAGGATCGGCATGCCGAAATGGTTCCGGATCTTGTCAAAGGCGCGGACCGTCTGCGGCGCGCCGATGGCGTAGCCGACGCGCGCGCCTGCCAGCCCGTAGGCCTTCGAGAACGTGCGGAAACGCAGGATGTTGGGCCGGTCCAGGAATTGATCGATCTCGGGGAAGGCTTCGACCGGGCCGCATTCGCAATAGGCCTCATCGAGCACCAGCATGCAGGTTTCCGGCAGCGCTTGCGCAAAGCGGATGACATCGTCCCTGTGCCAGAAACTGCCCATCGGATTATCGGGATTGGCGAAATAGACCATGGTCGCATCATGGGCCTTCACGGCGGCAAGCAGTCCGTCCAGGTCTTCGCGATCGCCGGTATAGGGCACGTTGATGCGCGCTCCGCCGTAACCGTCCACGTGATAGTTGAAGGTCGGGTAGCCGCCGAGAGAGGTCACGACAGTCGTTCCCGGCGAAACGATCAGGCGCACCGTCATGCCCAGAAGACCGTCCACGCCTTCGCCGACGACGATATTGTCGACGCTGCAGCCGTGATGGTGTGCAAGCGCCTGGCGCAGCGAAAGATGTTCGGGATCGGAATATTTCCAGACTTCGCCGGCGGCCTCGCGCATTGCGGCAAGCACGGTGGAGGAGGGCCCGAACCCGCTTTCATTGGCACCCAGCCGCGCAATGATCGGATAGTTGCGTGTGCGTTCCAGCGCTTCCGGTCCTACAAAGGGAACGGTGGCGGGCAGGTTTTTGGCAAGCTCGGTGAAGCGCGGGAAATCGGTCATGGATACGTTCCGGTTTGAAATCCGCACAAACATAATCGGTTGCCGGACAATGGCAAGCAAGGCCGCGTCCGAGGCGGTACGCCCCTGAAACGCAAACGGCGCCCGAAGGCGCCGCAAAACAGGGCTGTTCGCTCTGCCGCTTAGCGGAAAGCGCGCGCCGAAACGCGATCGATATCGGACGGCAGAAGGCCGATATCCTTGAGTTCTGCTTCCGACAGGTTGCGCAGCTGAGCGCGGGTGCGTCGGTAGGAGAACCATTTCATGGTGAATTCGAAGGGATGCATGGGTGTTTCCTCGGCAATCATTGGGAGCTTTTGCCCCGAATTTGTTGTGTGATGCCGATATAGCGGATTTGGCCATATATTGTTGTGCAAGTTTTATGCAACTGCCATGCATTTGTGCGCGGTGTTGCTCATTGTACGAGCAGCCGATCTCTGTGCGTAATTTTGAGGCTGTCGAGATAGTGCCCGTACAGGGAGAGCCACCGCAACAGACTTGCGGAACCGCAGGCACAGAATGCGCCATCGAGCAGAGCTCGCGTGCAATTGGGAAAAGAAGGATTGGAAGCGGTTGAGTTTCGCGCAAAAAAATAACGCCCACCGGGGGAGGAGGATCCGGTGAGCGTCATTTGCGTTGGCTGACGACTGGGAGGAGGAGCGTCATCAGCCCATCGAAGCGCGTTTGGGAGGAGGAGGACGCGGCTTCGAATTTCTTGCCCGTTTCCGGGCCGGTGAGGATCAGTTCGTTTCGAACTTTCTCAATCACCGTGTTGATGAATATATAGCGCGACCTTGATCATTTGGGGAGTGCGAACTCGGCATGGAAGGTATGCGCGTGACGCATATCTCGACTTCAACAATTCTGGTGTGCTTCTTTGGAGGCCGATCTGGCTGTCAACGCTGGTTTTGCGCGAGGAATTCAACGATCTGGCGCTCATCCATGGGCCGCGAGAAGTGGAAGCCCTGCTGAATATGGCAGCCGATCATGTCGAGCTTTTCACGATGCTCTTTGGAAAGCACGCCTTCACAGATCACGTCGATGCCGAAGGATTCGGCAATCTGGACGATCGTTTCGACGATCAGAAGGCTTTCGGGCGAACGCAGGATCGGCTCGATCAGCTGACCTGCGATCTTGAGCCGGTCCGGTCGCACCTGGGTCAACCCCACAAGCGAGGCGTAGCCGGAGCCGAAATCGTCGAGATCGATGCCGAAGCCCTTTGCCCGGATCATGTTCACGACCTTCAGGAGCGCATTGTCGCCATCGTCGAAGGGAATCGATTCCAGCAGTTCGAAATGAAACCGGCCTGCCGGCAGGTCGATCGCGTCGAGCGCGCTGATCAGGCCTGGGTCCTGCAGGCGCTGCGCGGACACATTTGCCGAGAGAACCGGCAGCGCTATCCCCTCAGCCTCGCAGCGGCGCATCATGCAGATCGCCTTGCCGAACACGATATCGTCTATGCGATGCAGAAGCCCCATCTGCTCGGCAACGTCGATGAAACCCTTGGGTTCCATCAGGCCGCGCTTGGGGTGGTGCCACCGCGCCAGAGCCTCCACCCCGATGATCTTCATGTCCCTGGTGTCGAAAATGGGCTGGTAGAATGCCGTGATCTGGTCCCGGTCGAGCGCTTCGTGCAGGTCGTCCGCAAGCTGTTTCAGAGCGAAGGTCTGCTCCATCAGCTCATGGGTGTAGCGCACCGTGCGGCCGCGACCTCTGTTCTTCGCCTCGTAAAGCGCGAGATCGGCTTTCACGAGGAGGTCGCGCGCGGATGCGGTATCGTCATCGGCTTCGGCGATACCGATGCTGACGCCGACCCGGCAGACGCGGTCGTCGATCTGGACCGGTCTTGCAAAAACCGTCGCCAGGTCCCGAGAAAACTGATCGACATCGCTTCCGGGCGGCATCATGATCACGAATTCGTCGCCGCCGGTGCGTGCAAGGAAAGAGCCCGGACCGAGCTTCTCGCAGAATGTCCCGGCTGCGAAACGCAAGACTTCATCGCCGAAAAGATGGCCCATCGTGTCGTTCAGCGTCTTGAAGCCGTCGAGGTCGATCAGGATGATCGTCGTTCCCGGCACAATATGCCCTTCGGCCTGAAGCGTATCGAGTTTCTCTTCGAAATGCCGCCGATTGGCGACATTTGTCAGCGGATCCTCGAGCGCGATCTTTTCCATCTGCTGTCGCGCCTGCTCCAGTTCGAGGTTCTGCGCTTCAGCCTTGGCGCGCGCTTCCTCCAACGCTGCCTGCAATTTCTTGTCGCGCGAAAAGTCCCAGTTCACGCCGACGAATTTTCTGTGGCCTCTGGCATCGCGAAACGAGTTTCCAGCCGAGCGTATCGTCTTTTCAACGCCCGCTGGCGTGATGATACGATATTCGTGGTGAAAGCCTGTTTCGCCGTCCTCGATCCATTTGAAGGTTCGGAAACGCGGACGGTCATCGGGATGCAGGAAGGTCAGCCATTGGTCGAAGCTGTAGACATGTCCTTTGCCCTCGATGCCGTAGATCCTCAAAATTTGGTCGTCCCAGATCTGCTGGCCCGTTTCCAGATCATGTTCCCAAAGCCCGATATTCGAGGCCTGGAGGGCGACGTCGAGCTGGCGTGACAGATCATCAATTGCCTTCATGCTATCATTCAGGCGCCGCTCGTCCCGCAGGCGCGCCCTGAGCAGCAGGATGAGACCGATGAACGGCGTCAGGAACGCCAGCGCCAGGACGGCGGCGAACATCAACAGAATCTGGATCCAGTCATTCGGCCCTTCATCGAGAGGCGCAGGGCGGACGCGTATCGTCCATTTCGAATTGCCGATGTCGAAGCTCGAGCCGACTGTCTCGTCCTCTTCGAGGTTCGCATTGCCGGCAACCGCCGTGTCCGTTGCTGTGCCGTCGGTGTGCACGGACAGCTGCGTCGAGCCGCCGAGCTCCAGCAGGCCGACTTCCTTCACGAGCGATCTTACGCCGATCACCAGTTCGAGGATGTCGCTTCCCGCCCGGATCCGGTAGATCAGCCCCTCTTCGCCGTCAGCCAGAGTGTAAGGGCCGAAAAATTTGGCGTCGTTGACGTCGCCGGGAGGGACCGGAAGCCCGAGCATGTCTTCGCTGGCGTCTTGCGGTATGACGAAAGACTGTTCCGGGCGCCGCAGGATGATTGCCTTCGTCCAGGGGGACGCGGCCAGAAAGGTTGCCGCCTGTCGCTTGAAACGGGCGATATCCGGGCCGTTATTGTTCTCCAGCGATGTCGTCAGCGTTTCTGCGCCATGTGCGGTAAACTGGAAGATGGTCTCCAGCGCCTTCGAGAAATTCTCGATGCGATCATGGGCGAGCGCACGCCGCTCCTCCTTGATGGATTCGCGCAGGAACAGGCCCGCTGCACCTGTGCCGATCACAAGCGTCGCAAAGAAAAGAACAGTCAGGATCGTCAGCAGCCGTATATTCGGCTCCGGATCGCGCTGTTTATAAACGTCGCTCAGCCTGCCCATGGGGGTGCTGTCCGCTCAAACGCATCGGCACTCACTCGCATTTTGATACCCCTGTCGTGCACGCGCCCCCGTAAGGCAGCCAAAATGGCCGCTCGCTTCAGTATCGTCCCTGATCCCGCGAGGGGGCGCATCCCTCGAATTTGAATTTTTTGACCCACCCTCTGATAAGTTCGCGTCGGGTCTTAGTCAAACCCCATCATTCTAAGGTATTGCTTGCTTTAAAATCGTTAAGCGCTTTCATCGCCAGGATTGTCGGGACGTAGTGCTGCCGCATCGTGCGCTGGTCGCGGGCCCTGAGATCGAGCAGCGCAGGCTCTGCGGCAAGCGTCGTTACCGCTCTCAGCACCAGTGCGTGGGCGCTCTCTGCAAGGCGGGCAGCCGTGCGGCTGTCGCGCGCCAGATCAAGCAGCGCCAATGCGAGAACCGTTGCCGCCAACCGGTCACCGGCAAGCCGCTCCCCTGCGCAAAGCCGCTCGGCAAGGGCCATGGCCTCCTGCGGCATGGATGGCATCAGGCGATCTCTCCCGGGCGGCTCAGGGAGAGCCGGACGGGTATCGATTTCGACGTCGGCGTTCCGCTTTCATCGCCATAGCTTGAAAGCGGAACCAGCACGTTGAGTTCGGGGAAATAGCCCGCAACACAACCGCGTGGTATGTCGTAGGGGATCAGCTTGAAGCCCTTCGCCACCCGGGTGACGCCGCCGGTGTCCGGTCCGGCAATGTCCACTCGCTGATGCGCCGCAGCGCCAAGGCCGCGGATATCGTCCGGGTGCACGAACACCACCCGTCTTTCGCCGTAGACCCCGCGATATCGGTCATCCATGCCGTAGACGGTGGTGTTGTACTGGTCGTGGCTGCGCATCGTCTGCAGGACGAAGCGGTCGGGCGCATCCGCGCGCGCCTGATATTCGGTCTTTTCCGGCAGGGCGCCGGTGAAGAAATTGGCGCGGCCGTTTTGGGTGTTCCATTCCCGCCTCGCGGCCGCGTTCCCGAGATCGAAGCCGCGCGGCTTGCGCACCCGATTATTGAAATCGTGAAAGCCCGGGATCGTCCTTTCGATCAGGTCGCGGATCCGGTCGTAATCCTCGGCAAGCGCCAGCCAGTCGACGATCGCAGAGCCGACGGTCGCGTTTGCGATGCCGGCGATGATTGCGATTTCGGAGCGCAGTTGCTCACCCGCCGGCGGATTGATCCCGGCAGAGCCGTGCACCATGCTCATCGAATCCTCGACCGTGACCAGTTGCGGCTCTTTCTTGCCGTTGAGGTCGATTTCCGTGCGCCCGAGACAGGGGAGGAGATAGGCATTCTTTCCCGGCATCGTGTGGCTCGCATTGAGCTTGGTCGCGATCTGCACCGTCAGGGTCTGACCGTCCAGCGCCTCCTCGATCAGCCCGCTGTCAGGCACCGCACGGGCGAAATTGCCGCCAAGGCCGATGAAGGCCTTCGACCGCCCTGAGATCATCGCCCCGATTGCCTCGATCGTGCTGTTGCCGTGCTTGCGGGGCGGGTTGAAGCCGAATTCGCGTTGCAGCGAATCGAGAAAGGTTGCCGGCGGCTTTTCGTTGATGCCCATGGTGCGGTCGCCCTGGACATTGGAATGGCCGCGCACCGGGCAGAGCCCCGCACCCTTGCGGCCGATATGGCCGCGCAGCATCATGAAGCTTGCAATCTCGCGGATCGTGATCACCGAATGGCGGTGCTGGGTGATGCCCATCGCCCAAGTGCAGATCACCTTGTCTGCCGACAGATAGATCGCAGCCGCCTTCTCGATCTCCGCGCGGGACAGGCCGGACTGATCCTCGATCGCTTCCCATGTCGTGGCATCGACGGCTGCGACATAGGCGTCGAAACCCTCCGTATGGTCGGCAATGAAGGCATCGTTGATCAGCGGCTTGCTGCCCTCGGCGCGCGCCTTGCGGTCAGCCGCAAGCACGGCCTTCGCCATGCCGCGGAACACGGCCATGTCACCGCCGAGACGGGGCTGGAAATAGTCGCTGGCGATGGCCGCGCTGCCGTTGACGATCATCTCTCGCTTGCGCTGCGGGTCGGCAAATCGCTCCAGCCCGCGCTCCTTCAGCGTGTTGAAGACCACGATCCGAGCGCCGCGCTCGGCCGCACGGCGGAGATCACCGAGCATGCGCGGATGGTTGGTGCCGGGGTTCTGGCCGACGACGAAGATTGCGTCGGCTTCCTCGAAATCCTCAAGCCGCACCGTGCCCTTGCCAACCCCGATCGCCTGGCCGAGCGCTACGCCGGAGGCCTCGTGGCACATGTTGGAACAGTCCGGCATGTTGTTGGTGCCGAAGATCCGCACGAACAGCTGATAGAGATAGGCGGCCTCGTTGCTCGCCCGGCCGGACGTATAGAACTGGGCCTCGTCGGGGCTTGAGAGAGCCTTGAGATGCGCGCCGATCTCGGCGAAGGCCACATCCCAGGAGACCGGCTCATAGTGATCGGTCGCGCGATTGTAGCGCATCGGGTGAACGAGACGTCCATGGTTTTCGAGCGTATAGTCGTCGAGCTTGCGCAGTTCGCGAACGCTCATCTTCCGGAACAGTTCAGGGTCCGCCCGCCGTTCGGTGGCCTCCCAGGAGACTGCCTTCACCCCGTTTTCGCAGAATTCGAAGGAGGAGCCATGCTCTGGATCGCCCCAGGCGCAGCCGGGACAGTCGAAGCCATCCGGCTGGTTGGCCTTCGACAACGCTCGTACGCCCGAAAGCGGCGCACCGCTCGACAGCAATGACCTGCCGGACGCAATCAGAGCCGGCCAGCCACCGGCTGCCTTCGAGGCGCGTTTTTCCTTCTGATCCATCCGGATGTCTCCCTTGTCGCCGGAGCTTAGCAAATATCCGATTTGCCGTTCAATCGATTCTCCGACCCAAGATTTCACATCGGCGTCATCAAAAGGTTGTCAGTCAACGTTTCCATTTCGCTGTGAAACCCACTAAGAGATGGGCGCCGGGGAACCGCATCGGCAGGGCAGCGTTGCAGACAGAAAGGTCATCCAAAAATGAGCCATCTGGACGAAGTATTGCCGGGGCAGTCCGAACCCCGTGAAGCGCTGCTGGAAATCTATAACGAGGAAGGCGCCGTCAGTGCCGACTTCATCGCCCGCGTGGAGCAGGCGATCGACGATTCCGACATCGACTTCCTGCGCGAGCAGATCGCCGGCCGCCACGAATCCGAAACCGGCCACCTCATCGAGGCGCTGCCCTACGAGAGCCGCCCCGAGCTCGTCCGCCTGCTTGGCGCCGACTTCGACCTGACCGCGCTGACCGAGGTCGACGAGGCCATCCGTCTCGACATCATCGAATCGCTGCCGGCAGACCAACTCGCCAACGCGCTGACCGAACTTGATTCGGACGACGCCGTCTACATTCTGGAAGACCTTGCCGATGAGGAGCGGGAGGAAATCCTCTCCAAGCTCCCCTTCACCGAGCGTATCCGCCTTGCCCGTTCGCTGGACTATCCCGAAAGCTCGGCCGGCCGGCGCATGCAGACCGAGTTCGTGGCCGTGCCGCCCTTCTGGACCGTCGGCCAGACCATCGACTACATGCGCGAGGATGAGGAACTGCCTGACAGTTTCTCCCAGATCTTCGTCGTCGATCCGACCTTCCGCCTGCTCGGCGCCGTCTATCTCGACCAGATCCTGCGCACCAAGCGTCAGGTCAAGATCGAAACCATCATGCACGATACCAACCACCCGATCGCAGCCGAGCTCGATCAGGAAGAGGCCGCGCAGGTATTCGAGCAGTACGACCTTCTCTCCGCCGCCGTGGTCGACAACAATGACCGCCTCGTCGGCGTGCTCACCATCGATGACGTCGTCGACGTGATCCATGAGGAGGCCGATGAAGACATCAAGCGCATGGGCGGCGTCGGCGACGAAGAGCTCTCGGACAATATCCTGCGCGCCGTCAGGTCCCGCTTCGGCTGGCTGCTGATCAACATGTTCACAGCCTTCCTGTCGGCAAGCGTGATCGGCCTGTTCGACGAATCGATCGGCCAGATGATCGCGCTCGCGGTGTTGATGCCGGTGGTCGCTTCCATGGGCGGCAATGCAGGCACGCAGACCATGACGGTGACGGTGCGCGCGCTTGCGACCCGCGATCTCGACATCTACAATGCCGCACGGATCATCCGAAGGGAGGCGGGCGTCGGGATTTTCAACGGCATCGCCTTCGCGATCCTGATTGCAATTGCTGCCGGTTACTGGTTCGACAATCCGCAGCTCGGCGGCGTCGTGGCGGCCGCGATGATCATCAACATGTTTGCCGCCGCCATGGCCGGCATCCTCATTCCGCTGCTGCTCGACCGCGCCGGCGCCGACCCTGCCATATCATCGTCCGTTTTTGTGACCACGACTACGGATGTGATAGGGTTTTTCTCGTTTTTGGGTATCGCCACGTGGTGGTTTAACATCTAATTATCTCTACACTTACATTTGAACCTGCTTAAATGAATTTTTCGGGGCGCAACGTGCAGAGACGGCATTATTCAATTTCGGAATTGACGCGCGAATTCGGGGTCTCGACCCGAACCCTTCGCTTCTACGAGGACGAGGGGCTGCTGCAGCCCGAACGGCGCGGCCGCACGCGTCTCTACAGTGAGGGCGAGCGGCTGTTGATCCGGGAAATCCTGCGCAGCCGCCGCATTGGCCTGACACTTTCGGAAATCAAGGACGTGCTCAACCTGTTTCACACGCTTCCTGCGGAAACGGCCGAACTCAAGCGCACCATGGAAGCGATCAAGTCCTGGCGCGAGCAGTTGCGCCAGAAGCGCCGCGATATCGACGACATGATGGGTGCGCTCGACATGGCCGAGGAAAATTGTCTCGGCCGGCTTGCCGAAATCGGCGTCGGCACCTGATTTCCAGCGCCTACTGGATGCTGCACATCATCGAAATCCGGCCGAGTGCCACCGAGTCCTTCTCCGTCGTCTGATTGCGCATCAGCGGAATGAAAAGGCCTTCCTTCTTCAGCGTGTCGAGCGTGCAGGCGCAATAGGAGGTGCAGAATGCCGCATCTTCATTGCGCTCGCAGGTGACCTGGCAGCTCGAAAGATAGGACGGCGAAGCGTCGGGCGGCATCACCACGGCGGCAAGGTAGACCAGTCCGAACAGGATCGGCTGGTGCAGCAGATAGAAGATCAGGCTGTGGCGTCCGAGAAAGGTCAGAACATTCTCGTTCTGCGGCAGCTGACGTTGCCGTTTCAGCCAGGTGAGCGACAGTTTCGAGACTGCAATGCCGGCGAGGAACGGGCCGATCCAGGGCAGAAGGGGCACGTAGTCGTTTGATGACACCGGGTGCGCCGCCATGCCGATCCAGGCGAGATACCGGGGGTCGAGCGCATCGAACTTAACAAAATGCGGCAGAAGGACCGCGGCAAGCGCAACGATCAGCGTTATCGCCGCAGGCACGCGCAGGAACAACAGCCCGATCACAGAAGCGGCGGCTATGGCGTGCAGAATGCCGAAATAGATGACGGCGTCCGGCGTCGCAAACACCGATACAACCGTGATGGCGATGGCTGCGGCCACCAGAAGTGCAAGCCGCTTCAGGAATGACGGCAGGCGCAAATCCCGGCCATGCGCCATCCAGAGGCTGTAGCCGGCGAGAAACAGGAAGCTGCCGGCAATCATGTGCGCGAAGATCGCCCATCCGCCGGTCGTCGCCAGATCGGGCGCAACATAACCGAAATTGCCGAGGTCCCATGTGAAATGGTAGATCGCCATCGCCAGCAATGCGATGCCGCGGGCGGCATCGATGACGTGGATCCGGCGGGAACTGCTGTTCAAGATATTTCCTCCCCGCCCTCCAGGGCGGCAATGACTGTTTTGCGCGCGTCGGAGAAATACTGGCGGCGCGCGAGGATCATAAACACGAATGCGGTGGTCGCAATGAAGACATAGGGGCCGAGGAACCAGCCGAGATAGCCGAGCGACAGGAAGATCGCCCGCAGGCCAGTGTTGAAGTGCCGGGCGGCGATGATGTTGAGCTCGGCGATTTTGACGGCAAGCCGTTCGGCCCGCCCTCTGTCCCGCTCGGTCTCCTCAGACATCGGCAGGGTGCCGAACAGGATGGTATTGTAGTTGAACAGCCGGTACGACCAGCCGAACTTGAAGAAGGAATAGCCGAAGATCACTGCCAGTCCGCCGGCCTTCATCTCGAAGGCGGCGCGCGTGCCGGAGGCGAGGAAGGGCAGGTCCCGAAACAGCGACTGCGCCTGATCGGCATTGCCCATCAGCGCGAAGCACCCGCCGATTGCAAAGATCGATGTGGAGGCGAAGAAGGCAGTGCCGTTCTGCAGCCCGGCCATGATCTGGGTATCGATGATCTTCAGGTCGCGCGTCAGCGAGTTGATCATCCAGCGCTTGCGGTGGATCGAGATCACCTCGGTGAGGCTCTTGCGGGAAAACAGCCGGAACCTCCCGCTCACCACGCTGTCGAATACGAACCAGCAGGCCAGGAAGAAGATCAGGGCGTAGAAATCAAGTGTCGTCATTCACCCTCAGCCGGCGCTTGCCGATCGGTCCGCCCGCGGCAGCATTCTCGATCGCGACGTTATCGTTTTGGCTGCTGTCCTTAACCATTGCAAGCGGCCATTTCAGAAATTTCTTGCGATACCCATTGCAGTTTCTGTGACAGTTTAATAAAGCGGTAACCATCCGCACGCATCCTCCCAAGCGCGTGCCGGGATATGTCAATCGGAGTAATCATGGAAGATACCGCACACAAATCCTGTTGGGGTGTAACCTTCAGGGCTGTAATCGGCTTTGGTGCTGTTCTCGGACTTGCCTATCTTATCCTCGCTGTCTGATCGGCCCGGAATTTGAAGAAAACAACGGCGCTGCCCCACCGGGCCGCCGTTGTTTTCGTTTCCGCTTCTTCCTATTCTTCTGTTCCTGAAGCTTGATGTCGTAGACGCATGGGGCCATGTCGGTCCGGAACATGCGCGGCGATCGCTGGTCGCCGAATATGGCATCCTGCCGGGCGCAGTGTGTTTGGAGGTAGCGGTTTGTTTCTTTCGGTTTTCGAGGTTTTCAAGATCGGGATCGGCCCTTCGAGCTCCCACACCATGGGTCCGATGTCGGCTGCCAATCGGTTTCTTGAACTCATCGCCTCCAATGACTGGCCGCGGCCCGCCGGCGCCGTGGTGTCTGGCCTCAGGGTCAGCCTGCACGGCTCGCTCGCCTATACCGGCGTCGGGCATGCCAGCGACCGCGCGGTCATTCTGGGCCTTGCCGGCGAAAAGCCGGAAACCGTCGATCCCGATGCGATGGATCGGATCATCGGGGAAATCCGCGAAAGAGGCGCCGTCGAGCCGCCCGGCCACCCCGCCTATCGCTTCGATTGCGATGCGGATGTGATTTTCGAGAAGAAGGAAGCTCTCCCGGGGCACGCCAATGGCATGGCGTTTTATGCGCTCAACGCCGATGGCGCGGTGCTGCTCAGGCAGGTTTACTATTCGATTGGCGGCGGCTTCGTCCTGACCGATACCGAGCTTCAGGCCTGGAAGGAGCAGAAGTCCTTTCCCGCGGCCGAGAAGGCGGAGGATGGTACGCCCTTTCCGTTCGCCTCGGCGAGGGAGATGCTGGAGATGGCGAACCGCTCCGGCCTCAGCATCGCCGCGATGAAGCGTGCCAACGAGGAAGCGCGGATGTCGCGGAGCGCGCTCGATGCCGGTCTTGACCAGATCTGGGACGCGATGGATGGCTGCATCGAGCGCGGTCTCAAGGGCGAGGGCGAGTTGCCGGGCGGGCTGAGGGTCAAGCGCCGCGCGGGGCGGCTTCACGAGAAGCTTTCCGAAGCGCGCCGCCTTAACCGTTTCGACCCGATGATGGCGAATGACTGGCTGTCGATGTTTGCGATGGCCGTCAACGAGGAAAATGCCGCCGGCGGGCGCGTTGTCACCGCGCCGACCAACGGCGCTGCCGGCGTGGTCCCTGCCACCCTTCGCTACCTTCTTGAGTTCGAACAGCCGATGGGCAAGGCCGCGATCCGAGATTTCCTGCTGACGGCTGCTGCGATCGGCGGCATCATCAAGACCAATGCCTCGATCTCCGGCGCCGAGGTCGGCTGTCAGGGGGAGGTCGGCTCCGCCTCCGCGATGGCGGCAGCGGGCCTTGCGGCCGCCATGGGCGGCACGCCGGAACAGGTGGAAAACGCCGCCGAGATCGCGCTTGAGCATCATCTCGGCATGACCTGCGATCCGATCGCGGGCCTCGTTCAGGTGCCGTGCATCGAGCGCAATGCGCTGGGCGCGGTCAAGGCCGTGACGGCGGCGTCGCTCGCGCTCAAGGGCGATGGCAGCCATTTCGTGCCGCTCGACAATTGCATCGAGACCATGCGCCAGACCGGCAACGACATGCACGAGAAATACAAGGAAACCTCTACCGGCGGGCTTGCCGTCAATGTGGTGGATTGCTGAGAACCGCCGACATTCTGCCTTGACTGAGACCGCCGCTGGCGTTTGATGGAGGCATGAGCCTCAACCTCCTCAAACTCTGCGTCGGTGCCACCGGCATCGATGATCTGCGCGAATGGGTGTCGCGCCGTTCTATGGCTGCCATGGCGCTCGGCCAGGAGCCGCACAGCATTCACACCACACGCATGACGCCGAAGCGTCGCGATGAGTTGCTCGATGGCGGCTCGCTCTACTGGGTCATCAACGGACAGATCCGGGCGCGTCAGGTTCTGCTCGATATCGCCAATCACACCGATGGCGAGGGCATTCAGCGTTGCGATCTGATCCTCGGCCCGCAGGTGATCGACACCGCGCCGGTGCCGCGCAAACCCTTCCAGGGCTGGCGCTATCTCAATGCCGATGACGCCCCGCGCGACCTCGATTTCGGCGATGGCGGCAATGACATGCCTGAGGATCTGCGCGCAGAACTTGCGGAGCTGGGATTGCTGTAGGGGGCTCTGTTTATTGCGGAGGCCAGCAGCTTCCGGAAGCCCTTCCAGTCTCTCCGCAAAGCCAGTTGCAAGCCGCGCTGCAAAGAAACGCCGCCGCCAGTTTGCTGATAAATGTCTCCGCAGATTCCGCGTCATCCTCGTGCTTGACACGAGGATCCAGGCTCACCGGCAGGGAGTCACTATAGCCCTTTACAAAGACAGTCACTTGAGCCGCCTGGATGCTCGGATCAAGTCCGAGCATGACACAAGGCGACGGCACAATGACAAACGGAGGCCAAAGCCTCCTGCTTTGCCACCACGACAGTAAACGGCGGCCTTAACGCCGCCGCCTCAAGGGCATCAGACGCCCGAACGGCCATCCATGCCGATATAGGCGATGCGCAGCATGTTGGTCGCGCCCGGCGTGCCAAGCGGAACGCCTGCGGAGATGATGATCCGGTCGCCCGGCTTGCCGATATCCTCGTCAACCACGATCTGGCAGGCGCCATCGACCATGGATTCCAGATCCGTCGGCTCGTCCGCGACGACACAGTGCAGGCCCCAGACCACGGACAGGCGGCGGGCGGTCTTGACCACGGGCGACAGCGCGATGATCGGCACGTTTGGCCGCTCGCGTGCGGCGCGAAGGCCGGTGGTGCCAGATGCGGTGTAGCAGACCATCGCGGTCAGCTTCAGCGTTTCGGCAATCTCGCGCGAGGCGAGCGAAATCGCATCGGCGCCGGTTGCTTCCGGCTGCGGCCGCTGGGCGTAAAGGATCTGCGGGTAAAGCTGCTCGCGCTCGATGGTGCGGGCGATCGAGGCCATGGTGGAGACCGCTTCCGACGGATAGTCACCGGCGGCCGATTCAGCCGACAGCATGATCGCATCGGCGCCTTCGAAGACGGCGGTGGCGACGTCGGAAACTTCCGCGCGGGTGGGAACCGGCGAGGTGATCATCGATTCCAGCATCTGGGTCGCGACCACCACCGGCTTGCCGGCGGCGCGGCAGAGACGAATCAGCTTCTTCTGCAGGCCCGGTACGGTCTCGAGCGGCATTTCGACGCCGAGATCGCCACGGGCCACCATCAGCGCGTCGCTCATTTCGATGATTTCCTCGATGCGCTCGATTGCCTGGGGCTTTTCAATCTTCGACATCAGGCCCACCTGGCCGCGCGCAATCTTGCGCACTTCGGCAAGATCGTCCGGGCGCTGGACGAAGGAGAGCGCCACCCAGTCGGCATCGCCGGTTTCAAGAACGGCGTCGAGGTCGGCGCGGTCCTTTTCGGTCAGCGCGCCGACGGAGAGCAGCGTATCGGGCAGCGAAACGCCTTTGCGGTCGGAAATCGTGGTGCCGGCGATGACCGTGCATTCGATGCTCTTGCCGTCGCATTTTTCAGCGCGCAGCTGCAGCTTGCCGTCGTCGATCAGCAGGCGGTGGCCGGGCTGAACCGACTGCAGGATTTCCGGGTGCGGCAGGAAGACGCGCTTTTCATTGCCGGGTTCGTCGCGGTCGTCGAGCGTGAAGGTCTGTCCGATCTCGAGTTCGACCTTGCCGTCGAGAAACTTTCCGACGCGCAGCTTGGGGCCCTGCAGGTCGCAAAGAATGCCGATCGGACGGCCGCAGCGGGCCTCGACATTGCGGATGCGCTTCATCAGCGTTCGCATCAGGTCGTGGCTGGCATGGCTCATGTTGATTCGGAACAGATCGGCGCCTGCCTTGTGCAGCGCCTCGATCTGGTCTTCCTCGGATGAGGCCGGGCCAAGCGTGGCGAGGATCTTTACTTTTCTGTGACGTCTCATCAATTCTGGCTTTCCTGGGTGGAGGGCTTGTCGGAGAGCTGAACAGTCCAGCTTTCTTCCCGCCCTGTGTCGTATTCGCTAAAACCCATCTGCTGGTAACCGCGCGCGAAACAGTCCTGGACTCCGGTGATATCGAATTCCTCTTCGGCGACGCACATATTGGTATAGCCGGTCCAGCGGCCGCTTCCGGACGCATCTTCAGCGTAGAGATAGTAATAGCGCGATTGAAGCGGTCCGGGCACGACGGTGGCACAGGTGGTGGCCGGGAGTTGCCACCATCCTTCCGAGGTCCATCCCTCTTCCGCCCGGTAGCCGACGGCGACGCCGACCAGATTTGGCGTGTCGTTGCACACGCGAAATTCCGCATGCGCCTCACCCGGTGACCAGAAGGCCGCGGCGACAAGACCGGTTGCGGCAATGCCGAATCCGGAAAGGAGCCGGCTGGCGGCTCGTCTTGTCTTGTGGGAGGTGGCAGCGGAAACGATATTCGGAAGTGACAGCATGGGGGCCTGATCTCGTGGCGCGTCCCTTCAAGGTACGCATTCAATCGATTTGCAGCGTTATCATAGAGCCCCGCACGAGGCGAGGCAAATGGCAGCATACACGCTTGCCGACAGCGGGCGGTGTGTGCCATCACCCATTATCGCAAATTCCGACTGGATATCCATGCCGAACATGCCAGCATTCCAAATTTTAGAAGGAAATTATGACAGTGGTATCGTGCTGCTGGCAGATCACGCCATGTCCGACGTGCCGGATGAATACGATGCCCTCGGCCTCGATCCCTCGGTTTTCGCGCGCCATGTCGCCTATGATATCGGGATTGCGGACCTGACGCGCCGCCTGTCCGAACAGCTCGGCTGTCCGGCGGTGATGTCGACATTCTCGCGGCTTCTGATCGATCCCAACCGCGGCGAGGACGATCCGACGCTGATCATGAAAATCTCCGATGGCGCGATCATTCCGGCAAACCACCCGCTTTCGCGCGAGGATCGCGCGCGGCGGATCGATCTTTTTCACCGTCCCTATCACAATGCCTGCGACGGTGTGATCGGGAAGGCGACTGCCGCTGCGGGCGGGCCGCCGCTGGTGCTTTCGCTTCATTCCTTCACCCCCCTCTGGAGGGGCGTGCCGCGGCCCTGGCATGCCGGTATTCTCTGGGATGGCGATTCGCGGGCGCCGAACGCGCTGATCGAAGCGCTTGCGAAGATCGATGGTATCATTGTTGGCGACAACGAACCCTATGACGGCGCATTGCGGGGGGATACGATGAACCGGCACTGCATGACCAAGGGCATTGCCCATGCGCTGGTGGAAGTGCGCCAGGATCTGATCTGCGATCCTGAGGGTGTGTCGCTCTGGGCGAAGCGCCTTGCTCCTATTTTCGCCGCTTTGAATGCCGATGAGACAATGCATGTCCGGCAGCATTTCCCCTCGCGGGTATGAACGAATGATGGAGAACAGCATGGATAGGCTTGGCGAAGAGCAGAAGCGCGATCTGGAGGCGGCTGCGTTCCGCAGGCTTGTCGCCCATCTCGATGCGCGCAGCGACGTTCAGAATATCGACCTGATGAACCTTGCGGGCTTCTGCCGCAACTGCCTTGCCAACTGGTATCGCGAGGCCGCTGCCGAGAACCATATCGAGATCAGCAAGGACGAGGCCCGGGAGATCATCTACGGCATGCCGTATGATGAGTGGAAGGCGCGCCATCAGGGCGAGGCGACGGCGGATCAGAAGGCCGTCTTCGAGAAGGCCAGGCCGCGCGATTAAGCGAACAACCGGGCATCCGCCAAAATCAGCCTTGACCTCACCCGTGGTTTTCGGCAGGCAGGGCCCAAGCATTTTTCAGTGACACGAAGGAGTTGAGCATGGCCGACGACGCACACGGCATTGCGCGCGATCAGTTGCGTTCGATCATCGAGCGGATCGAGCGTCTTGAAGAAGAAAAGAAGACGATCGCCGACGATATCAAGGACGTCTATGCCGAGGCCAAGGGCACCGGCTTCGATACCAAGGCGCTGCGCAAGATCATCGCACTGCGCAAGAAGGACGAGCAGGAGCGCATGGAAGAAGAGGCCGTGCTCGATACTTACATGATCGCGCTCGGCATGATCCGCGCGCCGGAAGACGAATAGCACCAAGCCTTTCCAACGCATCCTTTACTGCGGCATCGGCCGCCTCGATCCCCGGGGGCAGTTCCGGGGATCTGCCTATACAAGGCGCCATTTTACGGGGGCATTATATCCGCCGCCGGCCCGCCGCGTGAAGGCGACAAAGCTTCTCAAAAACCGTCGAACACAAGCTTGAGCCCGGCAAGGCCGGCCATGGCGTACATCAGCGGGTAGAACACATCCATCCGCATGCGCTTGATGATCATTGCGCCCAGAATGGTGGCGATCACCGCGAAGGGCAGCAGGCTTGCGGATGCCGCGAGATTGGGCGCCGCAAGCTCCCCCAGAAGATAATAGGGCGGCAGCTTGATGAAGTTCACGATCGCGAAGAACCGCACGCTGGTGCCGGTATAGGTGCGCGGGTCTAGCTTCAGGGGAAGGGCGTAGATCTGAAAGGGCGGGCCGCCGGAGTGCGAGATGAAGCTGGTGTAACCCGAAATCGTGCCCCAGAAGGTTGCCGCGACGGGGCGCTGTGGCGCAGGCGGCTTTTCGATCTTCTCGCCCGGCTTGAAACGGTCATAGAAATATTTTCCGGCAAACACCACGGTTGCAAGCCCGACCAGCATGCGGGTAAGCGCAAAGGGTACGGTTGAAAAGGTGATCCAGCCGAGCGCCGTGCCGATCAGCGCGCCAGGCAGGAGCACGGCGAGCGTCGGCAAGTGATTGTGCTGGCGCCAGGTCCAGAGCGCCACGATATCCATCATGATCAGGATCGGGAGCATGATCGCCGCGGCTGTGGCAGGCTCGACCACGAAGGTGAGAATCGGAACGCCGAGAAGCGAGAGCGCGCCGCCCATGCCGCCCTTGGCAAGGCCAACGAGAATAACGGCCGGGATGGCCGCCGCATAAAAGATCGGATCGGGAAGCATGAAAGCAAAGCACCTGTTGAAACTGAGCTTTAACGGATTTATCCCAAATTGGCGAGGCCCGGCTCCGGGCCTGAAAAGGATCGAATGACATGACTGATGAACAGGATCGCTGCCGGCTGGTGCTGATCGTGCCGCAAATCGAAGACGTCGCCGAACAGGCCGAGCAACTGTCCCAGGCGTTGCGCGGCGGCGATGTCGCTTCGGTCATCATCCCGCAATACGGGGAGAATGTTGAAGATTTCCAGAAGCGCGCGGAAAAGCTCGTGCCGATCATCCAGGATCATGGCGCCGCAGCGCTCGTTGCGGGCGACACCCGGGTGGCGGGCCGTGCGAAGGCCGATGGCGTTCATGTGGACGCCGGCGAGCTTGCCGATGCCATGGAACGGTTTTCCCCGCGCATGATCGTGGGCGGCGGCGATTTCAAGGATCGCCATTCCGCACTCGATGCCGGTGAGGCGAACCCCGACTACGTGTTCTTCGGCAAGCTCGACGGCGATACCCATGGCGCGCCGCATCCGAAAAACCTCGATCTTGGCGAGTGGTGGGCGTCGATGATCGAGATTCCCTGTATCGTCATGGCCGGTACTGACCCTCAGGGTGTCGTCGATGCTGCGTTGACCTCTGCCGAGTTCGTGGCCGTCGGAAAGGCCGTTTTCGATGCGCCGTCCGGCCCTGCGGCCATGGTGGCCGAACTCAACGCACTGCTCGACGAAAAAGCGCCACGGTTGGATTATTAGAAGGGGCATGACCTTGCGTCCGCTCGTCACCGCCATCATTCTCCTGTCGCTTGCACCCGGCATCAGCCATGCCTCGGCGCTTGGGCGGTTTGCGACAGATCCGGAACTTGTGTCCGGCGACCGGTCGTCGCTGTTCGGCGGCGGACGGCTGTTGCCGCCGGGCATCGCGCCGGAACGGCCGGCGCCCTACCATCTCCAGCCTGCCGGTGCCAAGGTTGGCGATCTTCCCGATCCTCCGCCTGAACCTGCCTATGACGGGCCTGTCGATCTGGCCTATGGCGCCTACCAGCGCGGGCTTTACAACGCCGCCTACGAGGCTGCGCTCGCGCGTGCCGGTCGGGGTGATGCGCGCGCCGAAACGCTAGTCGGTGAGCTCGTCGAGCGGCGGTTGATTGCCGAGAGCAGGGCAGGGACGGCGCTTGAGTGGTATCGAATGGCGGCTGAAAGCGGGTTGCCCTTCGCGCTCAACCGCTATGGCATGGCGCTTCTGACCTCTGGAGAAGAGGCCGACCACGACAAGGGTGCTGATCTGATCCGCCAGGCGGCCGAGGCCGGCGATCCGCTCGCCGCCTTCAATTATGGAAGCCTGCTGATCGACGAAAACCCCGGCAAGGAAGGCCTTACCCGCGCCCTGCCATGGTTCGAGGCGTCCGCCGAAGCCGACATTGCCGACGCGCAATATGCGCTGTCGCAGCTCTATCCGGCTCTGGAAGACGTGCCTGAGGAAAAGAAGGCGCTTTCCGTTTTCTGGTTGAGGCGCGCGGCCGAAGGCGATCACGATACCGCCCAGCTCGATCTCGCCCTTGCCCTGATCAATGGCCAGGGCATGCCGCGCAACCTCGAAAAGGGCATTGACTGGCTGCGCCGCGCGGCACTCAACGGCAATGTCGCAGCCGCAAGCCGGCTTGCTTATCTCTATAGCAAGGGCATTGGCGTCGAGGCCGACCCCGAAACCGCGGCCACCTTTTATCTGAGCGCCCGCCGACTTGGCCTTGTCGAGCCCGACATGGAGGCCGTCCTCGACGGGCTGGATCCGGACATGCGCACTTCCGCAGTGCGGCGCTCGCGTGCGTTGGCGCAGCGCTACTGAAGCTCTTCCGTAGCGTGTGACTAACGCAGGCAATTTAACTATGCCTTGCGCCGGGGATTGTGTATTTTCCGCTCTGAGTGTTGCGACCGCAGAACGAGCTTGCGACAGCAATCGCCGGAGGATCTTGCTTGGGGCAGCTTAATATCGTCAGCGATCTGATCGCCAGCCTCGGGCTCGGCGCGCTAATCGTGCTCGGATACAACTTCATTCTACGCCGCATACACGCGGTCCGTTTTCGCGGACTTGCTAGCGCTATCGTGTTTTCTTGCGGCGCCATCGCCGCGATGGCCAATACGATCGAACCGCAGACCGGCTATGTGTTCGATGCCCGTGCAATTTTCCTGACCTTGGCTGCGCCTTTCGGCGGGCCGATCGCCGGGGTCATTACGATACTCTGCGTTGCCGCCGTAAGGATTGCGATCGGCGGAGAGGGTATGGTTTCCGGCGTCATCGGCATCGCGATCGCCGGCGGCGTCGGCATTCTCTTTTCGCTGTTCGGGCCGAAAAAGCTGAACTTTCGTTCGCTCGTGCTGCTGGGTGCGTTGTGTACGCTGCATCTTCTGTCCGTCATGGCCACCGGTTCGGAGCGTGCGCTTGAACTTTTCCGGATCATCGGCATGCCGCTTCTGGCGATCCAGTTCGTCGGCACGATCCTGCTGGGCGCAGCGCTGGAATCGACCCGGCGCGCCACCTTCTATCTCCAGGATGTGGAATTCATCGCCAGCAGGGATCCGTTGACGGGCCTCTTCAACCGCAGGGCGCTGGCCGGGCTCGAATACACGATCGATCGGGATACTTCCTCTGAAAAGAAGGAGGGCTGTGTGATCATGATCGACATCGACCGGTTCAAGGCGGTCAATGACCGCTTCGGTCACCGGCGCGGCGACGAAGTTCTGAAAAAAGTCGCGGCCACCGTTCTCAGCCGCATCCGCCGTTCCGATTTTGCAGTTCGTTATGGAGGCGAGGAGATCGCCGTCATCCTGTTGTCGACGGGATGCGCTGACGGGCGCAGGGTTGCCGAGCAGATCCGCATGTCGATCGAAAAGCTGGAATTTGCCTTTGAAGGCGAGGTCTTTTCCGTGACGGTCAGTGCGGGCGTCGCCGGTTATTCGGTTGGCGAAACGGGACTTTCCGCAGCGCTTGATTGCGCTGACAGGGCTCTCTACAAGGCCAAGAATGCCGGGCGGAACCGGACAGAGGTACTCTCTGTTCCCGCCAGAGCGGCTGATCGAAGCGGCGATCAGGCCATGTCCGGTGATGCCATTTAGCACTACAGGCCTTGAATTTCACCGCATTCTGTGATCATGAACCGCCGTGTCATAAAAGCACCATGCGCCGATTGAGGCGCGTGGCGTCAAGAACCAAGGAAATTGCCCGATGGCTCGTTCAGCTCTTCTCAACGTCATGGTGCAGGCAGCGCTCAAGGCCGGCCGCTCTTTGACGCGTGACTTCGGGGAGGTTCAGAACTTGCAGGTGTCGGTCAAGGGACCTTCCGATTTCGTGTCTCAGGCAGACATGAAGGCCGAGAAGATCGTTCATACCGAATTGATGCGCGCCCGCCCCACCTATGGATTCCTCGGTGAGGAAAGCGGCGAGGAAAAGGGCACGGACGGCCAGCACCGCTGGATCGTCGATCCGCTCGATGGCACCACAAACTTCCTGCATGGCATTCCGCAGTTCGCGGTATCGATCGCGCTTGAGCGCTCGGGCGAGATCGTTGCCGGCGTCGTCTACAATCCCGCGATCGATGAATTGTTCGTTGCGGAAAAGGGCGGCGGCGCGTTTTGCAACGACCGTCGCATCCGCGTTTCGGCGCGCCGCAAGCTCACCGATGCCGTCATCGGCTGCGGCGTTCCCCATCTCGGCCGCGGCCACCACGGCAAGTTCCTTGTCGAACTGCGCCATGTCATGGGCGAGGTTGCCGGCATTCGCCGTCTGGGCGCCGCCTCTCTCGATCTTGCCTATGTTGCATCGGGCCGGATGGACGGTTTCTGGGAAGAGGGTCTCAATTCCTGGGACATGGCCGCAGGCCTGATCCTGGTGCGCGAGGCAGGCGGTTTCGTGTCCGACATGAAGGGCGGCCAGCAGTGCCTGGAAACCGGAAGCGTCATCGCGGGGAACGAGATGATGCGCATCGCACTCTACGACCAGTTGCAGCGCCGCCTCGAAACGTGATGCTGCGCGGTTTTGCGCGCCGCACCCTTCAAATCGCCGCCGTTTTCGAATAGAGCTTTGCAGAGCCCGCTGCTGTTCGCCACCGTTTGACGTCTGTTCGAGCGGGGCCGCGCATGGCGGGACTGAAGGAAAAGCCGCTTTCGGGCAAGCCGGAGTCTGGCGTTAAGCGGAAGGATTTGGCGACTATGTCGGATTTCGAACTCGAGCATGATGACCACCGCGCACCGAAGCGCAAGGTCCACGCGTTGAAGATGTCGAGCCCGATGACCTTCGTCTGGACGATGGTCATCTTCCTGATCCTGATCGGGTTCTGCGTCGCGATCCTCTATCGCCAGGCCCATACCGCCTTCATGACCAATCCGGGCCTCAACGGCCTGATCCTTGGCGTCCTGCTGATCGGCATCCTGATGGTGTTCTCCCAGGTGCTGGCGCTGCGCCGCGAAGTCACGTGGCTCAACTCCTTCCGCGCGGCAGGCAGTGCCGATCGTATCGGCCAGGATCCGAAGCTGCTGGCGCCGATGCGCGCGCTGATCGGCAGCCGCCAGACCATGGCGCTTTCCACTACATCGCTCCGCTCGATCCTCGATTCGGTGGCGACGCGTCTTGACGAACAACGCGACACCTCGCGCTATCTTGTTGGGCTGCTGGTGTTTCTCGGCCTTCTCGGCACGTTCTGGGGCCTTCTCAACACCATCGGCTCGATCGGCGACATCATTCAGAACCTCGATCCGAATTCCGGCGATTCCTCCGATGTGCTCGATGCGCTGAAGGAAGGCCTTGCCGGCCCGCTTTCGGGCATGGGCACGGCATTCTCCTCCTCGCTTCTGGGTCTGTCCGGTTCGCTGGTGCTCGGCTTTCTCGATCTTCAGGCAGGCCGCGCCCAGAACCGTTTCTACATGGAGCTGGAGAACTGGTTGTCGTCGATGACCGATGTGACGTCCGACCTCGCGCCCGCCCTTGAGGGCGTTGCCGGCGGCTCGAGCGAGCAGATCGAAATCATCGTTGAAGAACTTCGGCGGATTGCTGAAAACGGCGCCGGCAACAGCTCCGTTCCGGCGATGGCACAGCTTGCCGAAGGCATTCAGGGCGTCGTCAAGAACATGCGCAACGAACAGCAGATGCTGCGCGACTGGATCGAGGCACAGCAGGAAGAAGCCCAGGAGCTGCGCCGCACCCTGCAGCGCCTGACAGACAAGCTCGGGGACCGCTGATCATGGCGCTTGCCCGCAACCGCCGATCCAATCGCACCGTCGATTACTGGCCGGGCTTTGTGGACGCGCTCGCCACGCTGCTGCTCGCGATCATGTTCCTGCTCACCGTGTTCGTGATCGGGCAGTTCATCCTCACGCGCGAGATTTCCGGCAAGGATGAGGTGCTGAACCGGCTCAACAGCCAGATCGCCGAACTCACGCAGCTGCTCGCGCTTGAAAAGGGCAATAATCAGGATGCTGACGACCTGATTGCCTCGCTGCAGGCCTCGCTCACTTCCGCCCAGGCGGAGCGGACGCGGCTTCAGGCGCTTCTCGATGCCGGAGCCGGTGCGAGCGACAGCGCCCAGGCGCAGATCGGCTCGCTATCGCAGGACCTCGAGGCCGAACGCCAGCTTTCTGCCCGCGCCCAGAACCAGATCGCGCTGTTGAACCAGCAGATCGCAGCGCTCCGCGCCCAGCTTGCCGCTGTCGAGGAGGCGCTCGACGTGTCCGAGGCGAAGGACGAGGCCTCCCAGGCCCGTATCGCCGATCTCGGTCGCAGGCTGAATGTGGCGCTTGCCCAGAAGGTTCAGGAGCTCAACCGCTATCGGTCGGACTTTTTCGGGCGGCTGCGCCAGATTCTCTCCGACCGCGAAAATATCCGCATTGTCGGCGACCGCTTCGTTTTCCAGTCTGAGGTC
Source organism: Martelella limonii (assembly GCF_013344475.1). Lineage (GTDB taxonomy): Bacteria > Pseudomonadota > Alphaproteobacteria > Rhizobiales > Rhizobiaceae > Martelella > Martelella limonii. The sequence goes on from NZ_JABUOU010000002.1 coordinate 358,360, forward strand.
CTGTTCACCTCGGGGTCCGACGAGCTCAACGATGACGGCCGGGTGGAGCTTGGCAAGCTTGCGACCGCGCTTCTGGAGATCGTTCCGGAAATTCCGGACGACATCAACTGGGTGCTGCGCGTCGACGGCCACACCGATGATGTGCCGATCAGACCCGGCGGAAAGTTTGCAGACAACTGGGAGCTTTCCAGTGCCCGCGCCAATGCGGTGGTGCGCTACCTGATCTCGCAGGGCGTTCCGGCGAACCGTCTCGTTGCCGCAGGCTTTGCCGAATATCAGCCGATCGCAAGCGGCGAAGATGCCGAGGCCCGCGCCCAGAACCGCCGCATCGAGTTCAAGCTGACCGAGCGATAGCGCGGCGGTTCAGGCTGCTCCAGAAAAGCGAAAACCCGCAGTTCCGGCAGGAACTACGGGTTTTCATTTGAAAGGCTGTCGGGCTCAGGCCTTGTCGACGACCTTCTTTACGGTGTCCTTGGTCTTGCCTTTGGCCTGCTGGGCATGGCCCTTGGCTTCCTGTGCGGCGCCCTTGGCCTTGGTTTCCTTGTTGCCGGTGGCTTCGCCAACACTCTGGCGCGCCTTGCCGGCTACTTCGTTTGCCTTGCCCTTGATCTTGTCTGACGTGCTGCTCATGATGTGTTCCTCCGGAACATGATCGTTCCGCCGATAAAAACGGATATGGGCGCCACACGGTTCCCTGGCCTTGAACAAATCACATTTCTCCTCGGGTGAAGCGTGGTGCGGAAGCCTTGCCTTCCGGACGACGCTTTTCTATTCTCAAGCTTCCGCAAGGATGGCGAGGCGCGTGCGCCCTGCCGTCGCGCTTCTTCTGCGCTGTTCTTCCTGCCAAGCGGACGAGGGCTCCTCTAGGAAGCATTTGAAAACAGCTCTGACAGGAGAAGCCATGTCCTCCGGACACCAGCACAACCGACTTGTCGCGATCTTTCTGATGATCGGCGGCGTTATCGCCTTCACTCTGGTGGATACCTTTGCAAAAACGCTCACAGACCGCCACGCGCCGGTGGTGGTGATGTTCATGCAATACGGACTTTCTTGCCTGATGATGTTGCCGGTCGCCTTCAGCCAGGGGAAGGCAGGGTTCACGATCCGCGCGCCGCGGCTTCTTCTCCTGCGCGCGCTGATCGGCGTCGTCGTCAGCTTCCTGATCGTGACGTCGCTGTCGCTGCTGCCATTCACGGTTGCCGCCTCGTTGCTGCAGCTCGAGACCTTCTTCTTCATTCCGCTGGCGATCTTCATTCTGAAGGAAAGGGCCGACTGGCGGCGTTGGCTCGCCGTCGGCCTCGGCTTGTGCGGCGCTTTCCTGATTCTCCGGCCCGGCACGGAGGCATTCCAGCTTGCCGGTCTCGTGGCGATCGGCGGCGCGGTTGCGCTTGCGCTCAAGAATGTCGTGCTGAAGCAGGTGGCGATGAGCGAGGCGACCGTCCCGGCGTTGTTCTGGATGTATGCGCTGATGGCCGCGATCGCGGCTGTTCCGGCGGCATGGATGTGGCAGGGCATGAGCCTTGAGGATTTTGGCCTGTTCCTCATCTCTGCAGCGCTCGTCAATGTCAGCAATTACTGCATGCTGCGGGCGTTCTCGATGGCGGATGCGGTGGAGTTGACGCCAGCGCTCCATACCGCACTGCCGATGGCGGTGCTGATCGGCCTCGTGGTTTTCGGCGAGTGGCCCGCGCCGCTGGTATGGGCGGGGATCGCGCTGATCTTTCTGGCGACCTTCATGCCATCGGCGCCGCGCAGGAAAGCGTAGCCTAGCCTGCACGCCGTTCCGGCGTCGCATTGAACTGAAGGCGGGCGAGGCGGGCATAAAGGCCGTTCTTCTGCACCAGCGCCTCGTGACGGCCTTCCTCCACGATCCGGCCCTCATCCATGACCACGATCCGGTCGGCGGAGAGAACGGTCGCGAGCCGGTGGGCGATCACCAGCGTGGTGCGCCCCTCCATCAGCGTGCCGAGCGCCTGCTGCACCAGCGTCTCGCTTTCGGCATCGAGCGCGGAGGTCGCCTCGTCGAGCAGCAACACCGGCGCATCACGCAGGATCGCGCGTGCAATCGCGATCCGCTGTCGCTGGCCGCCGGAAAGGGTGATGCCGCGTTCGCCCGCCATGGTGTCGTAGCCAGCCTCGAGCTTCTCGATGAAGCTATCGGCCTGGGCGGCGATGGCGGCGGCGCGTACCTCGTCACGGGTCGCATCGGGACGGCCGAGGGCGATGTTGTCGTGGATGCTGGCGGCGAAGATCGCGAGATCCTGCGGGACGAGCGCAAAGCGTTCGCGCAGCGCTTCCGGGTCGACATCGCGCAGGTCGACGCCATCGAGTGTGATGGTCCCTTTGTCGGGGTCGTAGAAGCGCAGGAGCAGCGAAAACAGCGTGCTCTTGCCCGCACCCGAGGGGCCGACAACCGCAACGGTTTCTCCGGGAGCGACGGCAAGCGTGACGCCGGACAGCGCGCCGGCCTTCGCCCCGCCGCTTGGATAGCGGAAGGCGATGTCGTTCACCTGGATAGCGCCGTTTGCCGGGAAGGGCAGGGCAACCGGGTTTTCCGGCGGCGCGATCTGGCGCTGTTCGTGCAGCAACTCGCCCAGCCGTTCGGCAGCGCCTGCCGCCAGCGAAAGCTCGCCCCAGACTTCGGACAACTGGCCGAGCGCGCCGGCAGCGAGCACCGAATAGAGCAGGAACTGACCGAGCGTGCCACCGGACATGGTGCCGGCCAGCACCGACTGCGCGCCGAACCACAAAATGGCGGTGATCGAGCAGAAAACGAGGCTGATCGCGACGGCGGTGAGGCCCGCACGCGCCTTCAGCGTCTTTCGCACGGCGGCGAACGCGTTCTCCACCGCAGCGCCGTAGCGCCGGCCGGCCATGTCCTCGGCGGTGAAGGCCTGGAGCGTGCGGGTGGCGCCGATCGCTTCCCCGGCAAAGGCGGTTGCATCGGCGAGCTCGTCCTGCGCCATCCGCGAGCGGGAGCGGACATTGCGGCCAGCCGCAATCAGCGGCAGCACCACGATCGGGATTGCGGCGATCACCATCACCGAGAGCTTGGGCGAGGTGTAGACCATCATCGCCAGCGCGCCGAGGCCCATGATCATGTTGCGCAGCGCGATCGACGCTGTGGCGCCGAAGGCCGACTTGATCTGCACCGTATCGGCCGTCAGCCGCGAAACGATCTCGCCGGACTGGTTGACGTCGAAGAAGGCGGGCGAAAGCCGGATGACATTGTTGAAGACGTCGCGGCGAAGGTCCGTCACCACGCGCTCGCCGAGAATCATCACGAAGAAGTAGCGAAGCGCGCTCGAAATCCCGAGCGCAAGCGCCATCAGGCCGAGAACGATGAAGTAGTTGTTGATCAGCTGGGCATCCGAATCGGAAAATCCGTGGTCGATCACCCGGCGCACGGCGATCGGCAGGGCGAGCGTGACGAGGGAGGCGGTGAGCAGGAAGGTCAGTGCGCCTGCAACAAGCCCGCGATAGGCCTTGATGTAGGGAAACAGATTGGCAAGCGGGCTGAGCGCCCGCATTTGGCGGCTGCCTTCAGGCTCATTTCGGCTCAATGGAATTTCCTCGTTTGCGCGCACGCAGATTATGATTTCGGCGGCTCTTGTTATTCGCCTCACGTTCCTGTATAGCGACCGCAACCTTTCGACAGCCGTGGCCTTTTGAGGTCTCACGGCTTTGTTTATTCAATAGGCCCGGCCGGCGCAATGGCTGCCAGACCTGAAACGAGCTTGCAGGAACGAGAGTTATGAAGGCTGATATTCATCCCGATTATCACACGATCAAGGTCGTCATGACCGACGGCACCGAATACGAGACCCGCTCCACCTGGGGCAAGGAAGGCGATGTCCTGAACCTCGACATCGACCCGACCTCGCACCCGGCATGGACCGGCGGCTCGCAGCAGATGCTCGACCGCGGTGGCCGCGTGTCGAAGTTCAACAAGCGCTTCGGCGGTCTCGGCATCTGATTGCTGCCCGAGAAATTGTTTCGAAAGACCCGGTGCTTGCGCCGGGTTTTTTGTTGTCTGGCCGATGGGTGTGACGAAGGGCCGCAGCCTTTTCAACGCACAGCGACCCTCTATCACATCATTGTCTTGGTGGGCTTTTGCCGCATGAGTGGCGGCTTCCGGGTCGTAGCCCGGCGTCAAAGATATCTGACAGGGGCAGCGCTCTGCTTAACGGCGCGCGAAAGCCGTCTGCAACAGGTCGATCTGGGCGATCACCTGGTTTTCGGGCATCGCCGGCGTTTCGGCGGCCGCCCGCTTCATCAGGCTGTCATCAAGCTTGCGCACACGCGCTTCCAGACGCTCGGTCTGTACGGCGAGATCGCGGAAGCCGGGGGGCAGTTCGTTCCAGCCCTGGGGCAGGCGGTCCTCGCCATCGCCAAGGCGCAGCTTGCGGCGCTCCTGCACCACCTGATCGAGCGACATTTCGCCGGTGTTGAGCGAGCGCTGCAGCAGAAGCCAGGAGGCAAGCTGCATCAGTCGGGTCGTCAGCCGGATCGATTCCGTCGAATAGAGTGCAGACCCGAGCGGGCTCAGCATTTTCGATGCGGCGCGGCCCGGACCATCGAGATAGGCGGCCGTTGTTTCCACAAGCTTCATGCCTTCGGCATAAAGCGCGTAAAACTGCGGGGAGCTCGCCGCTCGTCCTGCAAAATCGATGGGTTTCGCACCGGAACTGGTCATCAACATACTCAAACTACACAGCCTGCATGATTGGCAGGTCTTGGACACTGCTCAAAACAATTATACCCGTAGCTGAAATCCGCAAGGCGTTTCTTAATAAAGGGTTAATACCCACCGCCAATGTGCCCCCGGGCAGAAAAAAAGAGCCGCGAAGGGGCGGCTCTGGAGTCAGAGGGTGATGATCGGAATAAAGACAGAGGTTCCGATACCGCATTGCGGCTATCCCCAATAAAACACCGGAAAGGTTAACAAACCGTTACCGGCGCCGGACCGGCTATTTCCGGAAGAAGCTTTCGGCCGCCTGCCGGTCGCTGCCCTTCTGCCGGATTGCGGTCTGGATCCGTTCGATCTCGGCTTCCAGTTCGCCGATAAAACCCTTCAGCGCCTCGATGGAATGGGGTTCCAGATCGGTGCCGATGATGTAGCTCTCCTTCTTGCGCGCGGCGCGACCGTCGTCATCCCACATTCTTCTGCTCCTCCTTTTCACCCTGGTTTTCGTCGTCCTGATAATCCCGGGTGGGCGTGCGCAGCGCAACCCCCTCACGGGTGGAGACCGGCGTACCGGCATCCGGCATCGCCATGAAGGCCTCGCGGTCTGCGAGCGGGACCGGCGCACGCAGGCGCGAACGCAGCAGCGCATAGGCGAGGATCAGGACATGGGCGGATGCGGTGATGATGAAGAGCGCGTAGGGGCCATAGGCAGACATGATCGGGCCGCCGAGCGTCGGGCCGATGATCGTGCCGATGCCGAACAGGAACAGCAGCCCGCTCGAAATCTTCACATAGTCTTCCGGCCGGGCGAAGTCGTTGGCATGAGACGCGGTGACGGGGTAGAGCACGTTGGCCGTTGCGCCGTAGATCACGACGAGACCGATCAGGATCTGCGCACCGGGCTTGAAGAGGAAGATCGAGAGGGCTGCAAGGGCAGCCGCACCGGCAAGGCCCATGATCACGTAGCGGCGATCGGTCATGTCCGAAATCTTGCCGAAGGGCACCTGGGCAATCGCGCCGGCCAGGATGGCGCCCGTCACCAGAAACGCGACTTCGGCATCCGGAAGCCCCGCACGGGTGGCGAACACGGCAACCAGCGTGCCGAAGGCGCCATTGGCAATGCCGGTCAGGAGAACGCCGATGCAGGCCACGGGCGAGTTCCGGTAAAGCAGCTTGATGTCGATCTTGACGGCCTGCAGGGGGCGGGGGGAGGCGGCATTGGAGATCGTTGTCGGCAACATGGCGATGCAGTAGAAAATCCCCGCGACCATGAACAGGATCGGCGTGTTCGGGTTGCCGAAGCCGACCACGAGCTGACCGCCCACGACACCAAATAGGGTGATGCCGGTGTAGAAGGTAAAGATCACGCCGCGGCTCGAATTGTCGACCCGCTCGTTGAGCCAGCTCTCGATGATCATCTGCGTGCCGGCCATGGCGAAGCCGGTGGCGGCTCTGAGCGCGATCCAGGCATATTCATCGACGAAGATGCCCGTCGTCAGTGCGACCATGCAGATGATCGCGATGAAGCCGGAAAAGGCGCGGACATGGCCAATCCGCATGATCAGCCGCGGCGCAAACATGCAACCGAGAACGAAGCCGGACGCCCATGACGTACCGATAAAGCCGAGCGCGGTGTCGCTGTAGCCCTCTGCTGCGCCGCGAAGCGGAAGGAGAAGGCCGTGCAGTCCGTTGCCCAGAAACAGGAAGAGCGTGCCAAGGAGCAACGCGAAAACCGGAAAGAGATTTCGTTTCATCAAATCGCCTGGTCATTCAAAATTGATTTGTCAGATAAGGTTGCAACGCAACATCACCGCACTTGTTCCGATCCGATTTTATCACTTGCGCTGCAAAATGCACCGAACAAATGTGCCCGCGGCGGGTGACGCAGCAGGGCTGCCATTGTAAGAGGGATGAGCCCGCCGAAACCGGCGGACAGGGAGAGACATGGCAAAGCTGATATCGCTGCTTCTGATTGCCGCCATGGCGGTGCAGATCATCAAACCGCTCGGGCTGCCCGGTCTGAAGAAGCGCATGGATTTCTGGAAGATCGCGGTTTTCGCGCTGGCCATGACCGCGCTTGTGGTGGCGATCCGACCGTCTTGAGGCGAAGGCAGTCACGCGCCCGCCAAAGGGTAGGCCGCAGAGGCCGTCTCAGACCAGCCGGAGACGCGCGGCTTGTTGGATGCATCGGCCTCGCCACCAGGGTCATGCTCGGACTTGATCCGAGCATCCAGGCGGATTAGGGCCTTGATCGACAAGACCCTTTGACATTCACCCGTCGTGTTTCCTGGATCCTCGGGTCGAGCCCGAGGATGACGCTGAATGCGAGGATGGACTGGGCACCGCTTTGAGGCAGGGCGCTAGGTCGGCCTTCACCATCATCCCTTTGCCCGAACCTAGTGCAGGATCTGGCTCAGGAACAGCTTGGTGCGCTCGTGCTGCGGATTGTCGAAGAACTCGGCCGGCGCGTTCTGCTCGACGATCTGGCCCTGGTCCATGAAGATCACGCGGTTGGCGACCTGGCGGGCAAAGCCCATTTCGTGGGTCACGCACAGCATGGTCATGCCTTCCTCGGCAAGGCCCACCATGGTGTCGAGCACTTCCTTGATCATTTCCGGGTCGAGCGCGGAGGTCGGCTCGTCGAACAGCATGATCTTTGGGCTCATGCAGAGCGAGCGGGCAATCGCCACGCGCTGCTGCTGGCCGCCCGACAGCTGCCCCGGATATTTGTTGGCCTGATCGGGAATTTTCACCCGCGTCAGGTAGTGCATCGCGATTTCTTCCGCTTCCTTCTTCGGCATCTTGCGCACCCAGATCGGCGCGAGCGTGCAGTTCTCCAGGATCGTCAGATGCGGGAACAGGTTGAAGTGCTGGAACACCATGCCGACTTCGCGGCGGATCTCGTCGATCTTCTTCAGGTCGTCGGTGAGCTCGATGTTGTCGACGACGATCTTGCCCTTCTGGTGTTCCTCCAGCCGGTTGATGCAGCGGATCATGGTCGACTTGCCGGAGCCTGACGGCCCGGCGATGACGATGCGCTCGCCCTTCATCACCTTGAGGTTGATGTCACGCAGCACGTGGAAGTCGCCATACCACTTGTTGACATTGATCATCTCGACCGCAACCTCGGTATCCGAGATGGTCATGTGAGGGGTTTCGACGGTGTCTACATTTGTCATGATTGCGCCCTTGATAAGCTAGCTTCTGTGTCCGGTGTCGAGATGGCGCTCCATGAAGCTGGAATAGCGCGACATGCCGAAGCAGAAGACCCAGAAGACGAGACCGGCAAAGATCAGACCGGTGATCGGGGTGACGGGCGAAGCCCAGGTGGAATCGGTGAAGTTGAACTTGATGATGCCGAGCAGGTCGAACATGCCGATGATCGAGACCAGGGACGTGTCCTTGAAGATCGAGATGAACTGGTTGACGATCGCCGGGATGACCAGCTTGATCGCCTGCGGCAGGATGATCAGCCGCATGGTCTGCCAGTAGCCGAGGCCGAGCGAGGCGGCCCCCTCGAACTGTCCCTTCGGCATCGCCTGAAGACCGCCGCGGATGACCTCGGCCATATAGGCGGAGATGAACAGCGACACGCCGACGATCGCGCGCAGGAACTTGTTGATGGTCATGCCTTCCGGCAGGAACAGCGGCAGCATCACGCTTGCCATGAACAGGATGGTGATCAGCGGAACGCCGCGCACCACCTCGATGAAGATGATCGAGAGCGTGCGCACCACCGGCAGCTTCGACCGGCGCCCGAGCGCCAGAAGAATGCCGAGCGGCAGCGATACGGCGATGGCGAAGTAGGACAGGATCAGCGTGACCATCAGCCCGCCCCAGTCCGACGTGTCGACAACCGGAAGGCCGAATACGCCGCCATAGATGATGAAGAAGCCGACGATGGGCAGGATGATGAACAGCGCCAGCGCGTTCCAGCCCTTGTGCGGCGCCTTCGGCATCAGCATCGGGATCAGAAGTGCGGTAAAGATCACCGCCACCAGAACCGGACGCCAGAGCCACGGATCGGGATAGCGGCCGAACAGGATCTGGTCCATTTTGTTGCCGATAAAAGCCCAGCACGCGCCGCTCCAGCCATCAGGGCGCACCCCGCCCTGGGCAATCGTGGCGCAGGTTGCGCGGTCGGTGCCGGTCCAGGCGGCATTGATCAGCAGCCACTCGACCATGGGCGGGATCGCCCACACGAGGAAGATGATGGCGAAGATCGAAAGCAGCGCATCTTTCGGCGTGGCGAAGAGATTGGCCTTCACCCACTGAAACGCCGTCCCTTCCTTCTTTGGCGCAGGTTTCTGCTCCTGCATTTCGGTGCGGACATAAGCGAGATCTTGCGCCATCTTATCTCTCCACCAGTGCCATCTTGGCGTTGAACCAGTTCATGAAGATCGATGTCAGGATCGACAGCGTCAGATAGATGATCATCCAGATCACCACGACTTCCACGGCCTGACCGGTCTGGTTGAGCACGGTCTTGCCGACGGCGACGATATCGGCGTAACCGATCGCAACCGCGAGCGAGGAGTTCTTGGTAAGGCTCAGATATTCCGAGGTCATCGGCGGAATGATGATGCGCATCGCTTGCGGAACCACCACGAGGCGCGTGACCTTGCGCGGATGAAGACCCAGCGCGTTGGCGGCTTCGGTCTGGCCCTTGGCAACGCCCAGAATGCCGCCGCGGATGATTTCCGCCATGAAGGCTGCGGTATAAAGCGACAGCGCCAGGTAGAGCGACATGAATTCCGGGCCGATCACGGTGCCGCCGGAGAGGTTGAACCGTCCCTTTTCAGGAATGTCCAGGGTGACGGGCATGCCCGAGACGAAATAGGCGATGAGCGGCAGAAGGATCAGGATCAGGATGCCGGTGCGCACCACCGGAAACTGCTGGCCGGTGGCCATCTGGCGCTTGCGGGCCCAGATGGAGAGGCCGATGACAGCGGCGATCGCTGCAAGCAGGGCCACGCCCATCAGCCAGGATCCGGGTCCGAAGACGGCCTTGGGGAAGGCGACACCGCGATTGTTCAGGTAGATGTCGAAGGGCAGCTCGAGCGAGTCGCGCGCCGATGGCAGCAGCGACAGGACGCCCGTGTAGAAGAAGAAGATGACCAGGAGCGGCGGAATGTTGCGGAAGATTTCGACATAGACCTGGCTCAGCTTGGCGACGAGCCAGTTCGAGGAGAGCCGTCCGACACCGACGAGGAAGCCGACAATGGTGGCCGTGATGATCCCTGCAACCGACACGAAGATCGTGTTGATAATGCCGACGACAAGCGCGCGGCCGTAGGTCATGTCGTTGTTATAGGCGATCGGCGTCTGGGCAATATCGAAGCCGGCGCGGCTGTCGAGGAAGCCGAAGCCGGAAGCGATGCCGGCGTTCTGAAGGTTGGTGGTGGTATTGTGGATCACCCACAAGACGAAAAGCACGACCAGAATGACCGTTACCGCCTGATAGACGATACCCCGGAAGGTCGGATTGTACAGAAGTGCGGCAGCCCGCGACTCCCCAAAGGAAGCGTTGCTTGTCGTGTCAGCCATGTGTTCCCCGGTTTACCCGAAAGGTTGATGCCCAGATGGGTTCTTATTTTATTTGGCGCACGGCGGATAACCGCCATGCGCCTGATTTTTCAAGTTCAGATGTCCGGCTTAGCGGATCGGCGGGCCGTACTGCAGGCCGCCATTGGTCCAAAGCGCGTTCAGGCCACGCTCGATCTTCAGCGGGCTGCCAGCGCCCACGTCCTTGTCGAAGATTTCGCCGTAATTGCCGACGTGCTTGATGACGTTGTACGCCCACTTCTCATCAAGGCCGAGGTCGGCGCCGAGCTTGCTGTCGGTTTCCGTGCCGAGCAGACGCTTGATGTTGGGGTTGTCCGAGGTCTCAGCCATCTCATCGACGTTTTCGGACGTGATGCCGAATTCTTCGGCGTTCAGCATGGCGTAGTGAACCCACGACACGATGTCGCCCCACTGGTCGTCGCCCTGGCGAACGGCCGGGCCGAGCGGCTCCTTGGAGATGATTTCCGGAAGAATGATATAGTTGTCCGGATCAGTCAGCGTCAGGCGGATCGCATAAAGGCCGGACTGGTCGGTGGTGTAAACGTCGCAACGGCCCTGGTTGAAGGCGTTGTTGACGTCTTCGAGCTGTTCGTAAACAACCGGGTTGTATTCCATGCCGTTGGCCGAGAAGTAGTCGGCAAGGTTCAGCTCGGTGGTGGTGCCGGACTGGACGCAGACGGCAGCGCCCGACAGTTCCTTGGCCGACGATACGCCGAGATCCTTCGGGACCATGAAGCCCTGGCCGTCATAATAGTTGACGGTGCGGAAATCGAGGCCGAGCGAAGTGTCGCGCGAAAGCGTCCAGGTTGTGTTGCGGCTCAGAACGTCGACTTCGCCGGACTGCAGCGCCGGGAATCGGTCGGTTGCGGTCAGCGCTACGAAGTTCACCTTGGAGGCATCGCCGAAGATCGCTGCAGCGATGGCGCGGCAATAATCGACGTCCAGACCGGACCAGTTCCCCTCATTGTCGGGCGCGGAAAAGCCCTGCAGACCCGTGCTCACGCCGCAGGTCAGAGTTCCCTTCGACTTGACGTCCTCAAGTGTCGTGGCCGATGCGCCCTGTGCGCCGAGGCCGAAGACTACTGCGCCGATCGCGGCTGACAGAATCGTCTTTTTCATTTTCCCAACCTTTGTTTATCGTTGAAATCTTAAGTTGCCGCCCGCCCAGTTCAGCAACAGGCAGAAGCGACCACTGCCCGCAGTCCCCTCGGGGCGGGCGCACTTATCTCAGTCGTTATTTTCCGTATGGTCAATACTCGGGTTTCAAAAATGGGCGGTTTTCGGGGAAAACGTCCACTTTAGTCTAATATTTAAGCAGTGGAATAAAATCTGGGCGCATGATTGCTGGCTAATAGGGCAGTCGAATCCGCTATTTGTTGGTCGCGTCGAGTATAGGCGGCAGGGGGATTTGCATCTTGACCGCCGATGCTCAACCTTCCAAAACAACGGGAGAATTTTGAAAAAGCCGCGAATGGACAACATGGCCCGAAAAAACCACGAAGCGCCGCAAAGCGGAGACAATACCACGCTCGCCCATTGCGGGCATGACCCGCATTCCTTCCACGGTTTCGTCAATCCGCCCGTGGTGCACGCATCGACCGTGCTGTTTCCCGATGCGAAGACGACGGTGGAAGGCTTCCAGAAATACACCTACGGCACCCACGGCACCCCAACCACCGATGCCGCAACGGCCGCTTTCACGATGCTGGAAAATGCGGCGGGCACGTTGCTCTATCCCTCGGGCCTAGCCTCGATCACAATGCCCTGGCTTGCATTCCTCCGGCCTGGCGATCATCTGCTGATCGTTGATTCCGTCTATGATCCCGCCCGCCGCTTCGCCGACAAGGTGCTTTCGGCGATGGGGATCGAGGTCGAGTATTACGATCCCGCGATCGGTGCCGAGATCGAGACCCGGTTCAAGCCCAACACCCGGCTCCTGCATACCGAATCGCCGGGTTCCAACACCTTCGAGATCCAGGATATCCGGATGCTGTCCGACATCGCCCACGCCCGGGGCGCGCTGGTTTCGATGGACAATACCTGGGCGACGCCGCTCTATTTCAAGCCGCTCGATTTCGGTGTCGATCTCTCGCTCGGGGCCGCCACGAAATATCCCTCCGGCCATTCCGATATCCTGATGGGCACGGCCTCGGCCAATGAACGATGCTACGAACAGCTCCTCGATCACTATACCTGGACCGGCATGTGCGCGGCGCCGGATGACAGCTACCAGATCCTGCGCGGTCTGCGCACCATGGGCGTTCGCCTTGCCCAGCACCAGAAGAGCGCACTTGCGATCGCATCCTGGCTGGAAGGTCAGCCGGGCGTTTCGCGCGTTCTCCATCCGGGTCTGCCGTCCTTTCCGGGGCATGATCTCTGGAAGCGCGACTTCAAGGGCGCAAGCGGGCTGTTTTCCATCGTGCTCTCCGCCAAGGAAGGCGATTTCCGCAAGCGTCAGCATGCATTTCTCGATGCGCTTGAACTGTTCGGGATCGGCTATTCCTGGGGCGGGTACGAGTCGCTCGCCGTGCCGGTCAACCTGTCCGGCCGCACCGTCAGCAAGGCACCGTCGGACGGTCCGCTGATCCGGCTTCAGATCGGCCTCGAAGATGTCGAGGATCTGATGGCCGACCTTGAGAAGGGGCTTGCGGCCGCCCGCGCTGCCTAGAGCGTTTGCACGTTTCATCGAATCAGGGAACTGGCCTGTCGATTCGTTTGGCGCGTTTATTCGGGCATCGGGTGATTCCGCCTGACGTTCAAAATGCTCTCGCCTTGCGCCTGTCGCGGTCAAGCATCTGACATGAAGAAGCCGGCGATCGTTCCCGATCGCCGGCTTTGCTGTTTCAACGCCGTTCCATCCGCGGACCACCGCCATGATAGTCAGGCATCGGCGGACGCTGATAGTCCGGACGCGGACCGCCATGGTAACCGGGCGGCGGGGGTCGGTAGCCCGGACGGTTGACCGGCGGGGGCCGGTATGCCGGCGGTGGCGGCCGATAGGCCGGCGGCGGCGGCGCACCCCAGGACGGACGATAACCGGGCGGCGCCCTCCAGCCGGGTGGCGGGCCACCCCAGCCGGGCGGGGCGCGCCAGCCGGGTGGCGGATAATAGGGGCGCACCGGCGGGTAGGGCGGATAGCGGCCCCAGGTATTGTACCAGGGATAGCTCCGGTAATAATTGTTCCAGTAGGACTGGGTGAAGGCCGTGATCGCAACGCCCGAGGCAAAGGCGATCGCAGGCGAGAGCGTCTGGCGCTGGTTCTGGTACACCACCTGCATGTACTGCGAAGCGAGCCAGCCGCGATAATTCGCATAGGAAACGTCGCACCAGCTGTAATCGGCAAGGCAGCCATTGTTCACAAGGCTCGCGCCCGCCGGAACCAGGGTGATGCTGGGATAGGATGTTGAAGGTCCGGCGCGCAGGTTGACGTTGGACGTGGCGAAGGCGGAATTGGCCGCATGCGCCTGAACCGACATCAACGCCGCCACCAGCGCAATGCCGGCGGATTTCAAAACGGCGCTTGCTCTCATGTTTGCTCCCCGAATGAGTGTTGAGGCCACAGCTAACGCAAAGGTAATGGCAAAATGAAGTCTATCGTTCCCTGGCTGAAGGCGAGATGAACAAACCGCGTCATGGAGCTTCTAAATTAGCTTTTCATCCGTTGCCGAGGCCATAGGCCTCGTAACCGTAGAGCCAGTCCAGTTCGCTTGCAAGCGATGCGGGAGAACGCAGCGACAATACAACATCGCGCCCAACCCGGAACGGGCCGCGTGCATGATAGGCGAACTTGTTGAGGCCGGTGCGGCGCGCAAGTCTTTGCAGGCGCGGCCGGCGGTGCGCTTCGAAGGCCGTGAATGCCTCTGCGGCCGGGCGCTCCGCAAGAAAGGCTGCAAGCTCGAATGCGTCTTCGATGGCCATCGCAGCGCCCTGCGCCGAAAACGGCATCATGGCGTGAAGGGCATCGCCGATGAGCACGGTGTCGCGGCCATTGTGCCAGCGCCCGTTGCCCACCTCGTAGAGCGGCCAGACGACCGGATCGACGCTTGCAAACAGCCGTTGAAGCGCAGGGTGCCAGTCAGAGAAATAGCTGTCGATCGCGCGGCGCCAGCTGCCATGCGCCTCCCCCGTCCAGGTCTTGCCCGGATTGCTGCCGGAGGCGATTGCCACGATGTTGAAACCGCCGACATCGCGCAACGGATAGGCCACCACATGGGCCATCGGGCCCATCAGCGCACTGACATGGTCCCGGTTGAAGAATGCGGGCATGTCTTCCGCCGAAACGACGAAGCGCCAGGCGACATTGCCGGAAAACTGCGCCTTTGGCGCGCCTTCAATCCAGTTGCGGCTTCTGGACCACACCCCGTCGGCACAGATGATCACATCCGGGGCGCGCTCGGCGTTGTGCCGGAGCGCTGCCGGCGATTCTATCCGCTGGCCAAGCCTCAGCGTCACGAGCTCGGCGTCGGCGGCGGCCTTCGTCAGCGCTGTCTGCAGGGTGGCGCGGTGGAGAACGCCGTAAGGGGCCTTCCAGCGCCGGCGGGCTTCTCCGACCGGCACACCGGTAATCGTCCGAAGGCTGATGCCGGAAGCCAGTGTCACCTGTTGCGGTTCACGCCACTGGCTTTCCAGAAGGGCAAGCACGCCAAGCCTGTCGAGGCAGCGCGCGGCGTTGGGCGAAATCTGCAGCCCGGCGCCAACTTCGGCAAGCGTTTCAGCCTGTTCGAATATTTCGCTGGAAATGCCGTGCCTGGCCAGCGCGAGCGCTGCGGTCAGCCCCGCAATCCCCGCGCCGATAATGGCGACATGATCAACAGACATGGCACTCTCCGGTCGCGTCGCCCGTTGCGGCGCGCGACGGGCTTGGCCTCAGGCGGCGTCGACCTGATAGGCGCAGCCGGGCGGGTTGGTCTCTTCGCCGTGCAGGGCAGGGGAGAAGCGGTAGAGCGTCGAGCAGTAGGAACAGACGGCTTCGCTGTCATCACCCATGTCGATGAAGATGTGCGGATGGTCGAAGGGCGCCGATGCGCCGACGCACATGAATTCCTTCACCCCGATCTCGATGGAGCGATGTCCCTCGTCGTTCTTGAAATGCGCGATCGCGTGACCAGCCATAATTGTCTCCGGTTCCTTGAGCTTTCGGCGCGGACACTATAACTCTTTGCCGCAAATGTGTAGTACCCGATTGGCTGCTTCAGCGGCTTTTCGCGGGGCTCTTCCTGACAATGATCAGCCGCGGTGCAGCCATGAATTTCAATCTTCCCGATTTCGCCAGTTTCACGCATGACGGACTGGAACTTGCCTATTTCGATGTCGGCGAGGGCGAACCGATTCTCCTGATCCATGGCTTTGCCTCAACGGCCTCGGTCAACTGGGTGCATCCGGGCTGGCTGAAGACTTTCGGCGAGGCCGGATACCGGGTGATCGCGCTTGACAATCGCGGCCATGGCAAGAGCGACAAGCCGCATGATCCGGACCGCTATCATCCGAGCCTGATGGCCGGCGATGCAGCGGCGCTGCTCGATCATCTCGGCATCGAAAGCGCGCATGTGATGGGCTATTCCATGGGTGCCAGGATTTCCGCCTTTCTGGCGCTCGCCAATCCTGAAAAGGTCAGAAGCCTGATCTTCGGCGGTCTCGGGATCGCGCTTTGCGATGGAGCGGGCGACTGGGACCCGATCGCTGCGGCGCTGCGCGCGCCGTCGCTCGATGACGTCACCCACGCGCGCGGGCGCATGTTCCGCACCTTCGCCGATCAGACAAAGAGCGACCGGATCGCGCTTGCCGCCTGTATCGAGACGTCCCGCGAACTGGTGAGCCGCGAGGATGTTGCGGAGATTTCCGCGCCGGCGTTGATCGGGGTCGGCACCAAGGACGATCTTGCAGGCTCTGCGCAGGCGCTCGCCGATCTGATGCCCAATGCCCGCGCGCTCGACATTCCCAATCGCGATCACATGCTTGCCGTCGGCGACAAGGTGTTCAAACAGGCCGCGCTCGAATTTCTGGGCGAGATGGCGGACACGAAAAACTGAAACGGGCCGCATTGGTAATTCAGGCGCACTGATCTATATTCCTGCCCAATACGTCCGCAGCGGTGTAGCCGCCGGGTGCGACGACCGGACAGACCGGAAGAAGAGGAGGCCGCGATGGCCGCGCATTCCGAAAAGATGAGCCAGGATACCAGCCTCAAGGCCGTGGATCCGATCTGGGCCAGCCTTCGCGCTGAAGCCGAATATGCGCTGGAACGGGACCCGATCCTCGGGGCGTTCCTGTTCTCGACCATCCTCAACCATGAATCGCTGGAAGACTGCGTCGTGCATCGCATCTGCGAGCGGCTCGACCATCCGGATGTGCAGGCGATCCTGCTGCGTCAGACCTTCGCGGAAATGCGCCGCGACTGGCCGGAATGGGGCGAGATCCTGCGCGTCGATATCCAGGCCGTCTATGACCGCGATCCCGCCTGCACGCGCTTCATGGAGCCGGTCCTCTATTTCAAGGGTTTCCACGCGATCCAGACCCATCGGCTTGCGCACTGGCTCTGGAACCGGGGACGCAGGGACCTTGCGCTCTATCTGCAGAGCCGCTCCTCCAGCGTGTTCCAGACCGATATCAATCCGGCCGCGAAAATGGGCAAGGGCATCTTCCTCGACCATGCGACAGGCCTGGTCGTCGGGATGACGGCGACGATCGGCGACGATGTCTCGATCCTGCAGGGCGTCACGCTTGGCGGGACCGGGAAGGAAACCGGCGATCGCCATCCGAAGATCGGCGACAGCGTGCTGATCGGCGCGGGCGCCAAGGTGCTCGGCAATATCACGATCGGCAAATGCTCGCGGATTGCCGCAGGCTCCGTGGTGCTGAAGCCGGTGCCGCCGAATTCGACCGTGGCAGGCGTGCCCGCCAAGGTTGTCGGCACGGCAGGCTGCTCCGATCCGGCGCGCGCCATGGATCAACTCATCATTTCCGAGGAATAGAAAGTTCCGGCGAACAAATCATTGACGCGAACGTTTGCGTTTCATCGGCGTGCATGCCAAAAGCCGCCGACACGCAAAGACGGAGAAAATACCTTGAAGCAAGAAGAAATCAAAAAGCTCGACGCCTATTTCAAACGTCTCTTCGGTCCGGCCTTTGCCGTCCGGACGCGTCCGCGCAAGGATGATTCCTGCGAGGTTTACAACGGCGAGGAGTTCATCGGCGTGATCTATCTCGACGATGAGGACGGCGACCGTTCCTACAATTTCTCGATGGCAATTCTCGACGTCGATCTGGAAGGCTGAGGGGTTCTCCCCGGCTGCGGCGCGCGGATCAGCGCCGCGTGTGCGGGGCGCTGAGCTTGCCCCGTTCTCAAGCCGGCAATAGCCGGCTTTCGTGTTTCTGCAGTACATTGCCCGACGGATCGGCGCTGCCGCCGCAGATCGCGGATCTGAGCTTTTCGACCTGATCCCGATGGTGTAGGAAGACTCGCGTCATTTCACGCCTTCCCACATTGCCAGCCGCCGTGTTGCCTTGGAAAGAAGTCTATCCTTTCGAAAGGAACACCATGCCCCCGCTCTCCGAACTTCTTGAACTTGCCGGTCTGCTGGCGCTTGCAGGTGGCGTGGCCGGTTTTCTGGCGGGTCTTTTCGGCATTGGCGGCGGTGCGGTACTGGTGCCGGTCTTCTATCAGGCCTTTGCCCTTTTCGGCGTCGATGACAGCGTCCGTATCAAGCTCAGCGTTGGCACCTCCCTTGCCATCATCATTCCGACCTCGCTGCGCTCCTTCCAGTCGCACTATAAACGCGGCGCAGTCGATATGGCGCTTCTGAAGCGCTGGCTGATCGCCGTGCCGTTCGGCGCGATCGTGTCGACCCTGGTGATCGCCTATGCGCCCGGCAGCTTGCTGCGCGGCACCTTTGCCGTCCTGACGCTGTTGATCGGCCTCAAGATGCTCTACCCGAAGTCCGCCCACTGGCGGATTGGCGACGACCTGCCGAAAAATCCCGCGCTCTTCATCTATGGCTGGTTCATCGGCCTGCTGTCGGGGCTTGTCGGCATTGGCGGCGGCACGCTCAACAACACATTCATGACGCTGTTCAACCGGCCGATCCATCAGGCGGTCGCAACATCGGCGGGTGTCGGTGTCCTGATCTCGCTGCCGAGCTTTATCGGCAATGTCATTGGCGGCTGGGGCAAGGCGGGTCTGCCGCCATTCTCGACCGGCTATATCAACTGGGTGGCCGTCGCGCTGATCATCCCGATCACGATGCTGATTGCGCCGCTCGGCGTCACTGTCGCCCACAAGCTCAGCAAGCGCACGCTCGAAGCCGGCTTCGGCATCTTCCTGCTGATCATTTCAGCGCGGTTCTTCTACTCGTTCTTCTGATAGCGCAAGGCCAAACCGGCAAAGCTTTATTCCGTCAGCCGCAGTTCGTCGGAGCGCATATCGACCGATGTCAGGGTCGACAGGAAACTCATGCCGAGCAGGCTTTCCCGAAGCCTGCCCTCGGTTGCCACCATCGCCTTTACATTCTGCCGCGTAATCGGCCCGATCGAGACTTCGTCGAGCGTGATCGGCGCGGCCATGGCGGTGCCGTTGGCGGTCGTGACGATCGCCGTGTAGCTCAGGTCGGAAGCCTTCAGTCCGATTCGTTCGGCGTCTTTGGCGGTCAGCGTCACCCGGCTTGCGCCGCTATCGACCAGCATCGGGATCGATGTCCCGTCGACGACGACATCGGCCGAGAAATGGCCGTCGCGGCGCTTGTTGAGGATAACCTGCTCGCGGCCGTCGGCCGAGCGCGTGACCGTTGCCATGCCGGGGATAAGCCCGCCTGATAGCCGCGCGCCGACATCGCGGAAGTCATTGCGGAAGATGTAGCCTGCTGCAACCAGCAGCAGGATCGCCGCCCAGACCAGCAGCGATTTGAACACGAAGCCGAGGTCGCGGCGGCTCTGCAGGATGCCGGCCGACACCAGCAACAGGATCGGCACCAGCCACAGCGCCGTTGCGAAATTGTCGCTGTCGACGCCGAGCGTCGTGCCATCGGCACCTGTCACCATCAACAGGATCATGCCGACCGACACGATGGCGATCAAAATCCAGAAAAGCCGCAATGCATTCACTCCCGATCAGAAATCACCGTTGGGATATCGGGCTTCAGGCGGCGATGACAAGGGCGAGGAGGAAAACGATCTGGCTGACCTGTGCCGTCGCCCCGAGCGTATCGCCGGTATGGCCGCCGATCCGACGGCTGACGAATGCGGACAGAAGCAATGCTGCGGCAACGGCTGACAGAAGCGCGGTCGAGACCGCAAGGACGGTGCCGGTCACAAGCCCGATGACGGTGCAGACGAAGAGCGATACCGCAAAGGCAAGAAGAGCGCCATCCCGCCCCGGACGGCCGAGCGTGGCGGCAGCCCCATCCGTTCGCGCCGATGGCAGGATGCTCCATTGCAGCACGAGACAGGCGCGGCCGGCAACGGCGCCCGCGATATAAAGAAGCCCGGCTGCGATCGGACCATAGGCAAGCACGAGCGCCGCGAGCGTGACGGCCAACAGGAATACGGACATGACGATCGCCACCACACCGAAAACGCCGGAATGGCTGTCGCGCATGATCCTCAGCATCGCGTCCCGGTCACGTCCGCCGAAAAGCCCGTCGGCGGTATCGGCAAGCCCATCCTCATGCAGGCCGCCGCAGATCATCACGCAGATCAGGACGGAAAGCAGAGCCGCGATGAGGGGCGGCGTTGAAAGCCCAACGAGCCCCGCAAGCACGAGCGCCGGAAGCAGGGTTGCAATGCCACCGGCAAGCGGATACGCCCATGCAGCGCGCGCACCGGCCGGCGTTTCTCCCAACAAGAATGGAGGAACGCGCAGCCTCGTAAGGAAGGTGACGGCGCTTGCAAGATCCGTGATGAGAAGCTTCGGCTTCATCGCTTTTACTCGTTTGCTCGCTGCAAAGGCTTGATTGCGGGACAAGCTGAAAATATGAGCGTGGGCATACACTTTCAGTAAAGACAGGAAAGCACAATGAGCGCCGAACAGCCTTTCGAAGATTTTCGCACTTTGCTGGAAGCCTTGCCCAAGGCCGATACAGAGATACTCTCTGCCGCGAGAAAGCGCAATGCTCTGCTTACCAAGCCCGCGGGCTCGCTCGGACGGCTCGAGGAGATCGCGATGTGGCTTGCAGCATGGAGCGGGCGACCGCCCGCCGTCAATCGTCCGATGGTAGCAGTTTTCGCCGGCAATCACGGGATCGCGAAGCACGGCGTCTCCGCCTATCCGGCAGAGGTGACCAAGCAGATGGTCGAGAATTTCGCCAAGGGCGGCGCCGCGATCAACCAGATCTGCGCGAGCGTGGACCTCAGCCTGAAGATCTTCGACCTGGCGCTTGACCATCCGACCGGAGATATCTCGGTCGAGCCTGCCCTATCGGAGCGCGATTGCGCGGCTACCATGGCCTATGGGATGGAAGCGGTTGCGGGCGGTGTCGATCTTCTGTGTCTTGGTGAAATGGGCATTGGCAACACCACCATTGCGGCGGCGATGTGCTACGGGCTTTATGGCGGCACTGCGGCCGACTGGGTTGGTCCCGGCA
The DNA here is from genome assembly GCF_013344475.1 of Martelella limonii. GTDB lineage: Bacteria > Pseudomonadota > Alphaproteobacteria > Rhizobiales > Rhizobiaceae > Martelella > Martelella limonii. Next base: position 379,186 of record NZ_JABUOU010000002.1, read on the forward strand.
CGGGGGTCGAGGGCGAGGCATATGAGCGAAAGCTCGCGCTGGTGGAACGGGCGGTCGCCGTGCACAAGGACCATCTCTCCGATCCGCTCGAACTGCTGCGCCGCCTTGGCGGACGCGAACTGGCCGCGATCGCTGGCGCGATCATCGCCGCGCGGATGCAGAAGGTGCCGGTGCTGATCGATGGTTATGTCGCAACCGCTGCAGCCGCCGTCCTGAAGGCGGCCAATCCTTCGGCGATCGATCATTGCATGATCGCCCATGTTTCGGCAGAACCCGGCCACCTCAAGCTGATCCAGAAGCTCGGCAAGACGCCGCTTCTGGCGCTTGGCATGCGGCTCGGAGAGGGCACGGGGGCTGCGCTTGCGGCAAGCCTTGTCAAGGCTGCGGCCGCCTGCCATTCTGGCATGGCGACCTTCGAGGAAGCGGGCGTTTCCGGCCGCGACCATTGATCCTTGCTGTCGCAGGCCTGTCACAGGCGTGTGGCAGCTTCTCCCGCAATGAAACGGCAGCGACGAAGGACGACGTATGGCCCCGATCGAAAAGAAGAAGGGTTTCAGCCACTTGTTCGCAGCCGGCGGATATTCGTTCCACGGCTTCACAAGGCTTTTGAAGGAAGAGGCTTTCCGTCACGAACTGATCGGATTCGTGCTCGGCCTCGTGGTGTTTTTCATCGCGGGAGCGAGCGCGCTCCAGTTCATGATCTTCGTGATGCTGATGTTCGTCCTGTTCGCCGTCGAATCGCTTAACACGGCCGTCGAGGAGATCATCGACCGGGTGTCGCCGGAGCGCTCGATCGAGGGCAAGCATGCCAAGGACCTCGGATCCTTCGCGACCTTCTGCCTGATCACATGCAACGTGATCTATGCGGTCTACGTGGTGTTCTTCTAAAGTCAGATGTGCCGGTAGACCAGCGTCGCTTCATGGGGCGCTCGGGCATCGCGATCAAGAACCGCGCCCAACCGCTCGGCCAGCCGGATCGAACGCGTGTTGTCCGGATCGATGTAGCTGACGAGGCTCTCGGGCGCGAGCCTTTCCTTTGCCCAGTCCCGCATCGCGGCGGCGGCTTCCACCGCATAGCCCTTGCCTTCGGCCGCTTCGTAGAGGAACCAGCCGAGTTCGAGTTCGGGAAACATCGGCCCCTTGCAGATGGCGACCTGTCCCAGCGTTTCGCCCGATAACCGGTCCTCGAACATCAATGCGCCGTGACCATAGAGATGCCATTGGGCGATATCGTTGCAGAAGAACGACCATGCCGTTTCAACGCCGTGCGGCCCGCCCATGTGGATAGCGCGTTCAGATGCGAGGAAGGCGAAATAGCCGGTCCAGTCTTCCTCAACGAGCGGACGCAGTCTCAGTCTTTCGGTCTCGAATGTGGGTATTGGAAAATCATGCGGCATTGGCGGCGCTGCGTCCTTCGGTATGGTCTTCCGCCATCAGCGCGCTGATGATCTCGGCTTCGAGCTTCGCGTCGGCCTGATCGTCTGCGCGTGGGCCGCGCGGGCTGTCATTGGCGATCCTGCGGGCGCGGCGTTTCAGCGACGCGGCCAGCCGGTCGCGCGCGTCGCGGCTCTCGGCAATGCTTGCCGGCGGATCAAGCGTGATGCTGTCCGGCTGGAACGGCATGTGCCTTTCGGCGGAGATCGGCAGCGAGAGGCCGGTGGGGGTATGTTGAACCGCGGCTTCCGGCATCGCGTTGACGCGGGCTTTCGGAAACAGCAGGGTCGCAAGCGTGCCCTCGCGGGGCGCCGACTGCAGGATGAGCTCGCCCTGATGGGCCTCCGCCAATTGCTTGACGATCGAGAGGCCAAGCCCGAACCCTTCGGTATGGCGGGCTCCCGCGCCGCGCGAAAACGCGGTGGTGGCCAGCGCCAGCGCATCTTCGTCCATGCCGCAGCCAAAGTCGCGGATGCTGAGATACTGGCCGCCATCGTCGGTTTCGCCGGCAAGGATCAGAACGTCGGAACCGGCGGCGGAGAATTTGACGGCGTTCGAAATCAGGTTGATCAGCATCTGTTTCACGGCCCTGCCATCGGCAAACAGCGGCCGCAATCCGGGTGCGACATCGCATTTCAGCGCAATCGTCCGGCGTGCGGCTTCCCCGCCGATCATCGCCAGCGAGGCATCGATCACATCGACCAGATAGACCGGCTTCTCGTTGAGACGGTAGCCGCCGGCTTCAAGCCGCGACAGGTCGAGGACGCTGTCGATCATGTCGAGCAGGTGACGGCCGGACTGGTGAATGTCGGCGGCATATTCGCGGTAGTACGGGTTCGGCAGCGGGCCCATCATCTCGGTTTTCATGATTTCCGAAAAGCCGATGATGGCATTGAGCGGCGTGCGCAGATCATGGGACATGGCCGCGAGGAAGGTCGATTTGGCCTGATTGGCCTGTTCCGCCGCTGCGGCTGCTGCCTTTGCCTTTGCCAGGCTTTCGGTCAGGCGTTCGGTCAGCGCGTCCTTCTCGATTTCCTTGGTCTTCAGCGCCTTTTCGGATTTCGCCAGATGATGGTTGAAATAGGCGATGAACAGCATGACGATGGCAAGGACTGCGGCAAGGCCGATATCGAACACCGCGCCGCTGCGATAGGCGGCGATGGCGAAGGCTGCGACTGCCGGCATGAACACGTGCCAGGCCGAACGCGGCAGCGCAACGGCACCAAGCGCCATCATCGACAGCGCGACGATGACCATCGATGCTTTGAAGAACGGAAAGGCGGTGCCGGTGCAGGCCTTGCATTCGAGGACCGCAAGAAGGGCCCAGGCGCCGCCGGCGAGCCAGTAGGCCCCGATGACGCGCGCGTTCCATTTGCGGACGCTTGCAGTATCGCGACCCTCGATCGCGGCGCGGCGAACGGTCATGAAGGCAATCGCGTGGAGGATCAGCGCCGCCAGCGCCCAGACCACGAAGATCAGGTCGCGGCCGAGATAAAGAAATCCGAAGCCGGCAAGCGCCAGCATGATCGTCACCGCAGGCGCGCTCTTCTGCAGGCTCTGCAGCGCTGCGTGGAATTCCCCGTTTGTGTCTTGGCTTACAATCAGCTTGGCACGGTTCGTCATCGCATCCATCCTCGATTGCAACCGAGAATACGAACGAATTCTTAAGAAATTCGTAAAGGATTTGTTAGGGGTGTTTTTTAGGATTGCGGTAATACATCTATCCCGCAACTGGGGTGAAACGGCGGAGATGTCCACTGACGGAGCAGAGCGAACTTGCCGCGCGGATTGCGGCCTGCCGGATCTGTCGCGATTGTCCGAAGGAGAAGGCGCCGCTCCCGCATGAGCCGCGCCCGGTGGCGGTGCTGTCAGAGACGGCGCGGGTGCTGATCGCGGGCCAGGCCCCGGGCCTGCGCGTTCATGAGACCGGCATTCCCTTCAATGATCGCTCCGGCGACCGGTTGCGCGACTGGATGGGGATCGATCGCGCGGCGTTCTACGATAGCGCCCGTTTCGCGATCCTGCCCATGGGGTTCTGCTTCCCTGGCTATGACAAGAACGGCAGCGATCTTCCGCCGCGCAGGGAATGCGCGCCCCAATGGCGCGAACAGACCATGGCGGCGATGCCGCAGGTCGAACTGGTTCTGGCGATCGGCATGTATGCCCAGAAATGGCATATGGGGAAAGCAAGCCGCAAGACGCTGACGGAAACGGTCAGGAACTGGCGGGCGAGTTATTTCGCCAATGCCGCTCCGCGCATCCTGCCGCTACCGCATCCAAGCTGGCGCAATACTGCCTGGCTGAAGCGCAATCCGTGGTTTGAGGAGGAGGTGCTGCCCGAGCTGAAGGCGGCAGTCAGGCTTTATGGCGGTTGAGCTGATTGCCACTTTTCAGCGTCAAAAATCGTGGTATAAGAGCAAAATATTTTATATGGAGCGGATATGGACCGTTTGGATAGGAAAATTTTGCGTCTTCTTCAGGAGGACTCCACACTCGCGGTTGCCGATATCGGCAAGAAGGTCGGCCTTTCGACCACGCCCTGCTGGCGCCGTATCCAGAAGATGGAAGAAGAGGGCGTGATCAAGCGCCGCGTGGCGCTGCTGGATCCGGAAAAGGTCAATGCCAATGTCACGGTATTCGTCGCGATCCGCACCAATACCCATTCGGTCGAGTGGCTGAAACGGTTCTCCGAAGTGATCGGCGATTTCCCCGAAGTGCTTGAATTCTATCGCATGAGCGGGGAGGTCGATTATCTCCTGCGCGTGGTCGTGCCGGACATCGCCGCCTATGATGCCTTCTACAAGCGGTTGATCGCCAAGATCGAGATACGCGATGTGTCCTCGTCCTTCGCCATGGAGCAGATCAAGTTCTCGACGCAGTTGCCACTCGACTACATGAAGCTCGAAACCGCGCGCAACGGAGAATGAGCACAACAATGAAAAGTTGCATGCATTAAGGCTATGTAAACCATAGAATGACGCTTTCTTAACCCTCCCTGCGGTAGTGCTCGGTCACATTCAACCATGGAGGGGTCCATGAAGAGGGTCGTTGCACCATTCGCCGCCGTCATCGCCATTACCGCCGTTCCGGCACATGCCGCCGATCTGGCGTTGCGCCCGCAATTGCAGCCTGTGGCCTATCAGCCGGCCTATAGTGAGCCGGCTCTGCAGTGGGATGGCGCTTATGCGGGTATCGGGGGCGGCTATGGCTGGACAGGCGCGCGTGGCACGCTGTCTGGTCTCGGCTCCGAGGATTTCGGTTTCAACGGGGCCATCGCGACGCTGTTTGCGGGCTACAACAAGCAGCTTGGCAATGTCGTCATCGGCCTTGAAGCAGACGCGGACTACAGCTGGGGCAAGGACAGCGTCCCGTCGGGCCTCGGTATCGATCTCGATGTCGGCTCCGACTGGAGCGGCAGTCTGCGCGGCCGTGTCGGCTACAATGTCGGCAATGCGCTGGTCTATGTCACCGGCGGCGGGGCGCTTGCCAATGCCTATTTCCGCGCGCTCGGTTCCTCCCTGACCGATACGCTCTACGGCTACACCGTGGGGGCCGGTCTTGATTACGCCTTTACCGACAACGTCTTCGGGCGGCTCGAATACCGTTATACTGCCTACCCCGACCAGGATGCGCTCGCTGATGTTGCCTCGTTTGCGGGCGTCGACACCCAGTTGAGAATGCACACGCATGCGGTCAAGGCAGGCATCGGCGTCAAGTTCTGACGCAGCATTCATGATTTTATTGAAACGGTCGTGCGGCTTTACGCAGGGCCGTTTTTTCTTTATTGAGCAGCCTCGTTTGAGAGGCCGCGCGAGCGGCAGAGTGTCCACCCGCATTCGTTGGCGGGACTGGTTTTCAGGAGCATGACATGTCCGAGCAGATTTCCCTTACCTTTCCGGATGGTTCGAAGCGCGAATACGCCGCCGGAACCACCGGCCGCGACGTCGCGGAATCGATTTCCAAGTCGCTGGCCAAGAAGGCCGTCGCGATCGCCCTTGACGGCGAGCTGCGCGATCTTTCCGACCCCGTCACCGAAGGCCGCATCGAGATCGTGACCCGCGCCGATGACCGCGCGCTGGAACTGATCCGCCACGATGCCGCCCATGTCATGGCGGAAGCCGTGCAGGAACTGTGGCCCGGCACCCAGGTGACCATCGGTCCGGTTATCGAGAACGGCTTTTACTACGACTTCGCGCGCGAGACCCCGTTTACGCCGGAAGATCTGCCGAAGATCGAAAAGAAGATGCGCGAGATCATCAAGCGCAACGCAGCCTTCACCAAGCAGGTCTGGCCGCGCGACAAGGCGCGTCAGGTATTTGCCGAAAAGGGCGAGGCCTACAAGGTCGAGCTCGTCGACGCGATTCCGGAAGGCCAGGACCTGAAGATCTACGCGCAGGGCGACTGGTTCGACCTCTGCCGCGGCCCGCACATGGCGTCTACCGGCCAGATCGGCGATGCCTTCAAGTTGATGAAGGTGGCGGGTGCCTACTGGCGCGGCGACAGCAACAACCCGATGCTGACCCGCATCTATGGCACCGCCTGGGCCGAACAGAAGGATCTCGACGCCTATCTGACCTTCCTGGAAGAAGCCGAAAAGCGCGACCACCGCCGCCTCGGCCGCGAGATGGACCTGTTCCATTTCCAGGAAGAAGGCCCGGGTGTCGTGTTCTGGCATTCCAAGGGCTGGCGCATGTTCCAGTCGCTGACGTCCTACATGCGCCGCCGGCTCGCCGGGGAGTATGAGGAGGTCAACGCACCCCAGGTGCTCGACACTTCGCTGTGGCGCACCTCCGGCCACTGGGAATGGTACCGCGAAAACATGTTCGCCGTTGCCTGCGCGGATGAGGAAGCGGAAGACAAGCGCGTCTTCGCGCTCAAGCCGATGAACTGCCCCGGCCACGTCCAGCTCTTCAAGCATGGTCTGAAGTCTTACCGCGAACTGCCGATCCGCTATGCGGAATTCGGCGTCGTCCATCGCTACGAGCCCTCAGGCGCGATGCACGGGCTAATGCGCGTGCGCGGCTTCACCCAGGATGATGCCCATATCTTCTGCACCGAAGACCAGTTGGCCGAGGAATGCCTGAAGATCAACGACCTGATCCTGTCGGTCTATGAGGATTTCGGCTTCAAGGAAATCGTGGTGAAGCTCTCCACCCGCCCGGAAAAACGCGTGGGTTCGGACGAGAGCTGGGATCATGCCGAGGAGATCATGACCTCGGTTCTCAAGACCATCGAAGAACAGTCCGGCGGCCGCATCAAGACCGGCATCCTGCCGGGCGAGGGCGCCTTCTACGGGCCGAAATTCGAGTACACGCTGAAGGACGCGATCGGCCGCGAATGGCAGTGCGGCACCACGCAGGTCGACTTCAACCTGCCGGAGCGTTTCGGCGCCTTCTACATCGACTCGAGCTCGGAAAAGAAGCAGCCGGTCATGGTGCATCGCGCCATCTGCGGCTCGCTCGAGCGCTTCCTCGGTATCCTGATCGAAAACCATGCAGGCCACATGCCGCTGTGGTTTGCGCCCCAGCAGGTGGTGGTTGCAACCATCACCTCCGAGGCCGATGGTTACGGCGAGAAGGTGGCGGAGCGCCTGCGGGATGCGGGACTTTCGGTTTCGACCGACTTCCGCAACGAGAAGATCAATTACAAGGTCCGCGAGCATTCGGTTGCCAAGGTGCCGGTCATCCTGGTCTGCGGCATGCGCGAGGCGGAAGAGGAGACGGTCAATATCCGCCGCCTCGGATCGCGCGACCAGCAGTCAATGTCGCTGAGTGACGCCCTCGCAATGCTGATCGAAGAGGCAACGCCTCCGGACCTGCTGCGCAAACGCGGGTAATCGACAGGGAAGGCGGGGTCATCGGCCCCGCCTTCAATTTGTTGGCAAACATGTCATGAGTTCGGTGTCATCCTCGTGCCTGACATGAGGAGCCATAAAGCACGGCAATCGTTTGCAGCGGCGCTCAGGACATTCAATCAGTTGAGCGCCTGGATCCACGGTGCAGGGCAGGGGATGAAGCCGTCGGGCAAGGCTTTCTGGCCGTTCTTGCCTGTTTGCAGGCTCAGGGCTTGAACGCAACCATGCGGGTTCTGACGCCATTCACCAGATTGCGCAGCCGCCGCGCGGCATAGCCAGCCCTGTCCTTCACCCGGTTTACGAGAATGTCGGTAAAATTGGTTCCGTAGGATTTCTGGTCCGCGCGCGCCGCGATGTTGCTTTCGATTTTTGTCTCGTCGTCATCCTGAAGGCGGGTCTGGATGCAGAGTGCAGGCGAGAGCTGGAAGAGCGACAGCGTCTCCGCGATGCCGCCGCGCGGATCGAACAGCATGGTGTCGACGGCCATTTTCAGTTGCGCGCTTTCACGGATCATCTTCGCGGCGCAGCCGCGCGAGATCACATAGCCGGCAGCGCCGATGTGGCAACCGGCAAGCCGCCGAAGCTCGCGGTCGCCGAGCGGCGCGGTGACGTGGCGGCCAAGTTCGGCGGGCTTGAGGCTGGTCTCAAGCTTCACGATATCGGCTTCGTCGGTCATCCATCCGCCGATCGCAGAAAGTATGCCGGCGGCGTCGTCGCTGATGTCGATGTCGTCCTCGAAGATCGCGGCATGCGGCTCGCCGCTCTCGATCAGCATCCGCCAGGCCTTGATGTGGCTGAGATAGCAGGCGACCTCTCCCGGCAGAAGCCGGATGCTCACCGGTTCGGGATAGGCGCAATGCCCGGCGATGTCGGCTGCGGACATCGTCTTCGCATCCACTGCCGCAACGCGGGTGAAGGCAAGGCCACGGTCCCCGAACAGAGCTTCAAGCCTTGCAAGGCGAGCTGTATCGCGGTCGAGATTGATGACGAATGTGTGCACGGCATTCCTTGCCCGGCGATGGTGGGGCGCCCTGAAAAATTGCTTTGCCGTGTTATAGCGCTCACCGGGCGCTTGCAAGGCGATACGCGCAGTCAGCGAAAGTCGACAAGCCGCTTCCGGCACCCCGCAGTGAGGTAGCCCATCCGCAGCTTCAGCCGGCGCAAGCTGTCGCGCAACAGATAAAGGCAGTGCTGGACCCTGCTGGTGCCGTAGGAGCGTTTGCTTTTCGGGACCGGGTTGGCCGAAGAGAAGCCGAGCTGCGGAAGGCCGCAGCGATAGGCGATGTCATCCTGGATGCAGATCGCCGGATCGACCTGATAGGCGACCATCGGATGTTTGAGCAAAGGCCTCGGGTTGAAGAGGATCGCATCCACGCCCATGGAAAACTTGTCGCTGTTTTCCTCCAGCTTGCGCGCGCCCTTGCGGCTGACGATATAGGCGGCTGCTCCCAGATGGCGCGATGCCAGCCGGTAGAGGTCGCGGTCGCTGATCTTGGAGATCGGGCGCGCCGGCATCCGCACCAGCTGGAGGCAGGTCTCCAGCTTGACGAGGTCGCCATCGGCGGGGAAATGCCTCTGCGCCTCATGGAGAAAGCTCCCGAAACCTTCTCCCAGATGGATATCGTCTTCGAAAATCGCAGCATGCGATTGATCCGTTGCCAGAAACGCCTGCCAGCATTTGAGGTGGCTGAGATAGCAGCCATATTGGGTGCGCGAGAGAGCATAGCTCCCGGCCCTGGGATAGGCCGCGCGCGCCGCGATTTCCTCATCCGCAATCGCGTGACCGTCCACGGCCTCGACCCAGATCGGTTCAAGCCCGGCGGCGGCAAACCGTTCGGCGAGATGCTTGCGCCTTTCGGTGTGCTTCGGCAGATTGATGATATAGACCAGCACGCGAGCCTCCCCTCAGTCAGCCAACGGTTTTAGTACAGTCGCCGTGAGGAAGGAAGGGGATGCCGCCAGGATCCGGCGCGTCCGCGCGGCGATGCCTTGCTGCCGCGGGCATGCCGTCAGTCGTAGGCTTCACCATCGGTATTGGCCTGATCGTCGGACAGCAGGAGCTCCACATTCTGGCCTTCGCCGGAGGTGACGGTAAAGTTCTTTTCGAACAGCTTGTCCTGGTTGCGGGCGACCGCCGTGTAGCTGCCCTCGGCAAGGATCATCGTCGGCATCGCGCTGCTGCTTTCGGTCAGGACATCGCCCGAGGCGCCAAGCACCGTCCATGCGGTATCGGCCATCGCTTCACCGCCCTTGCTGCCGACAAGCCGGAGGCTCACCTCGGCTGCGTTGATCTTCAGCTTGGCATCGGTGATCTCACCCGCCTTGACCTTGAGGCGGGCATGGGTCTCCGCATTCAGCGATCCGTAGGTCGAAACGACATCATAGGTTCCGGCGCGCAGGCGCAGGATACTGCCGGGAGCAATATTTTCCGCGACCAGATCGCGCCTTTCGTTGCGATCCTCGAAAACGGCGAATGTCAGCTGCGTGTTGTCTGCCGGCTTCTTGTCGCCGAGACGGCCATTGAGCATCAGTCCGCCCGCATTCAGCACGAAGGAAATCTGCTCGCCGGCGCCGGCTTCGTGGGTGATGCGCACCTTGCGCGTCGCCGAAGCCCGCCCAAAGGCGCAGTTGATGAAGTAGTCGCCGGGAGACAGGTTTATCGTCTTGCTGCCGCCCTCGGCCGAGGCGACGAGTTTCAGATGGCCGTCGGTATCGGGAATGGTCGTGAACACCCGCCAGAAAAGGCCGTCACGCATGACGTTGCCGCCTTCGGCGAGGCGGGCCTCAAGCTTGACCGGGCGCTTTTCGCCGGGTTCCTGCGTGCCGCGCATCATCGAGAAGGGATCGTCGGAGTGAACGGACGGCGTCGATTGTGCAAGGCTTGCAGGGGCCGTCGCGATCAGCCCCGCCAGCACAAGCACTGCAGTCTGAAGGATCGGGCGTCGGGGCGTTCTGTGCGGATACATTCTGCTCGCCGGTTGACTTGCTCAATGCAAATGTTCACTTCATGGCTCGACTGCGTTGTGACCTGATTATCGTGGCGTTTTCAAGAGCGCCGCGTGATTTTTTGACCGATGAGGCCTGCCGTGACTGCCAAGAACGAAACCCTAGTCGACTTCCTCAAGACCCGCCGCTCGACCCCCGTGCTGCAACTGGCAGAACCCGGTCCTCAAAGACAGGAGGTCGAGGAAATGCTGACGATCGCGTCCCGCATCCCCGACCATGGCAAGCTGGCGCCCTGGCGCTTCATCGTGTTTGCCGGAGAGGCGCGGCACGACGCGGGCGACAAACTGGCGGAAATCGTAAACTCGGATGACCCCGCGTCCTCGCCGGAACGGCTTCAGCTCGAGCGCGACCGTCTGGCGCGGGCGCCGCTGGTGATCGCCGTCGTCAGCCGGGCAGCGGTCCACCCCAAGATCCCTGAATGGGAACAGGTCATGTCTGCGGGCGCGGTCTGCTACAATCTCGTCGTTGCCGCCAACGCCTTCGGTTACGGTGCCACCTGGTTGACGGAATGGTACGCTTTCGATGAGCGCGCCACCGAAGCCCTTGGCATCGCGCCGGATGAAAAGGTTGCGGGCTTCATTCACATCGGCACCCGCACCGAGGCGCCGTTCGAACGCGTGCGGCCGGAGCTTTCAGACGTCGTGACATGGCAAGGGGAATTTTGATCATGTTCTACACCACCGAGTCCAATGCTCACGGGCTGCCGCATGATCCGTTCAAGGCGATCGTCAGCCCCCGGCCGATCGGCTGGATCGGGTCCAAAAGCAGGGACGGGGCGCTGAATCTTGCGCCCTATTCGTTTTTCAACGCGGTCTCTTCAGACCCGCCGGTTGTCATGTTCTCGTCTGATACCGTCAAGGACAGCTTCACCAATATCGTCGAGACCGGCGTCTTCACCGCCAATCTGGTCAGCCGCGACCTCGTGGAGAAGATGAACGTCACTTCCGCGCCCCTTGCCCGCGGCGAGAGCGAGTTCGAAGCCGCGGGCCTGACGGCGCTTGCCGGCCGCCTCGTCGATGCGCCTTATGTGGCGGAAGCCTATGCGGTGCTGGAATGCCGCCTGACGACGACCATGGCCGCGCCGACGCTCGAAGGTTTCGACAGCCCGAACCGGATGGTTTTCGGCCAGGTTGTGGGAATCCACATCCGGGATGAAGCGATCAGCGAGAACGGACTTCTGGATATGAAGAAGGTCCGCCCGGTCGCGCGTATGGGTTATATGGATTACGCCGATGGCGGCGAGCCGTTCCAGCTGAAACGGCCGACAAGCCGCTGAGAAAAGCTTTCAGGCCGTGCCGAAGGCGGTCTTGATGATGCCGATATGTTCCGGGTTGCGGGCAAGCTTGCCAGCAAAGCCGGTGCGCGCGGCCGTGTCGCATGCGGTGCGGAAAGCGGCAGCGGCGCTCGCGGTGCCGGTGAAATCGATTGCCGGAATGCCGAGATTGCGCGCGGCCAGCATGGTAGCGACGGCGCCGTGGCGCACGATGTCAGCGCCGCCCTGATCGCCCTCAAGCGGTTCGGCGTCGTAGCCGAGCGCAATCAGGCGGCCTGCCTTGTGGACGAAATGGCGGGCATTCAGAAGGCCGCCGCCATTGTCGCCGATCATGGCGATCAGCGCGATCGCGTTTTCCTTAAGGCCCTGGCGCGCTTCGGCCACGCGCAGCAGTGTTTCCGCCATCTGGATGCGGGCAGCGCTTTCCACGCCGCGCAGGATAATGCCATCCGGCGCGCATTTCGCGGCCTCGGAAAAATCTGCAATGTTATAGGCTTTCGAGATGGGTTCGCAGATCAGGAAGATCGGCAGCGACGGCATCAGGGTGCGCAGGCTTTCAACCCGGCCGGCGAGATCGGTCTCACCTGCGACCGAAAGACAGAGACAGTCAGGCCGGTTTTCGCTGGGTTCGAGGGGCAGGGCCTCATCGGATCCCATCAGCCAGACTTTCATGCGACGAATGTCCATTCTCACGCCTCCAACCCGGGTCTCCTCGACGGGCTGAAGAATGACAAAACGCCCGCCGGTTTCAAGCGGCGGGCGCGGGTATCCACTTCATTTATGTCGAATTTGCTTCGGCTGTATGAAGTTTTTGCGTTTTTTGACAATGCAGCCAGCGCCAGACCGGCAGAATGACGCTGCTGCATGACGAATCAGCCTTGGTTGCGCATGCCGGCCAGCGGGCCGGTCCACTTGTAGAGCTCGTCGAGCATCGCCTTGGCGCCAGCGTTCATTTCTTCGACCGCCGTGAAGGTGCCGTTCTCGTCGATGAATTTCGGGAACAGCGGAACCGGCACGACCTGCGGAATGGCGTGAACATTGAGATTTCCGAGAAGGGTGCGCAGTTCCTGGGCTGCGCGCAGGCCGCCGGAAATGCCGCCATAGCTGACCACGCCTGCCGGCTTGTAGCCCCATTCGAGCGACAGGGCCTGAATGGCATTGATCAGCGCTGCGGTCGGGAAGTAGTCATATTCCGGCGTGACGAACACGAAGGCGTCGGCTGCCGAAACGCTGGCGCTCCACTTCTTCGTGTGCTCGTGCTCGTATTTCTGCATGCGCGGATGCGCCGGCTCATCGAGCAGGGGCAGGTTGAAATCGGCAAGATCGACGAGCTCGACTTCGAATTTGCCGTGTTCGCGGGCAACGCTTTCCACCCATTTTGCAATCTTCGGGCTGACGCGGCCGGGGCGGGTGCTGCCGATAATGATGTTGAGTTTCACAATAAGTCTCCTTGCCGCCGTCTGCGGCGAACTGAAATGTCATGTCCCGTTTCCGGGTGTCATCGTCCTGGGAGGAATGCAACCATAGTTGGTCACAAAAAATGACTTGATAAAAATAAGTGACTGCATACAGTCGTGCAAGAGCGCACATGATTTTGACCAGGTCACTTTGATATGACTGCCACCGATAAAAAGCCCAGCGTGCAAGTGCGGGTAAAGCCCGAAAATTTGCCCGAGGCAAGGCTAGAACTGGCATCCGCAGTACGGGCGGAAACGCGCCCGGAAACCCGCCCGGAAACCCGCCATGTGCTGGAGCGGTGTCGTAATGTTGCACCGATCCTGCAGCGCGTCGGCGACAAATGGTCGATGCTGATCATCATCGTGCTGATCGACGGTCCCTGCCGCTTCAATGCCCTGAAGCGCCGGATCGACGGGATCTCGCAGCAGATGCTGACGCGTGTGCTCAAGGCGCTGGAGCGCGACGGACTGATCAGCCGCACGACCTATCCGACGAACCCGCCGCAGGTTGAGTATGCGCTGACCGGACTTGGGCGTTCGCTGAGCGATCCGGTGCTTTATCTCGGGGATTGGGTGCGCGACAATATCGCGCATATCGAAGAGGCGCGCGCCGCTTACGACAGCAAGTAGCGCGCCTCCGATGGGTTCCCCGGCAAGCCGGGGATCCGTGTCTTACTGATAGACGACGATCGGCGTCGGCAGGTTGTCGACTCGATTATAGAGGTCGATGACATCCTGGTTGATCATGCGGATGCAGCCCGACGAAACCGCCTTGCCGATCGATGTCCAGTCCGGGTTGCCGTGGACGCGATAAAGCGTGTCCTTGCCGTTTTCGAAAATATAGAGCGCGCGGGCGCCGAGCGGGTTCATCAGACCAGCTGGCATGCCGCCGTTCTTTTCCGAATATTCCTTGAGCTTCGGATCGCGTTCGATCATTTCGGCCGGCGGGAACCACTTCGGCCATTCCTGCTTCCACTTGATCACGCCATTGCCGCCCCAGGAGAAGCCAGCGCGGCCGATGCCTACGCCATAGCGCATCGCGGTGCCATCGGGTTCAACCAGATAGAGGAAGCGATTGGGTGTATCGACGACAACGGTACCGGGCGCTTCGCCGGTCGGGTCGATCACGCGCTGACGATAGTATATCGGGTCGATCTGCTGATAGGGCACGGCCGGAATCATATAGCCGTTGTCTTCAACCGGGCCATACATGGCTTCGAGCTCGGCGACGGTATAGGGGCCGTCCTGTACAGGCGGTTTGGTCGGGGCAGGCGGCACGATCGGGGTGATATCGCGCTGGCTAACGCAGCCGGCAAGCACAGCGGTGGTCGAAACGGCGCCGAGAAGAAATGTCCGGCGCGACATCGTTTTATCAACGAGCATTCAAGCCTCTTGAATTTGTAATGCGTCTATCAATTAGGGCTTTTATCCGACCGACCTTTCGGTTCATAGCGGCGCGTGTTCACAATCACGGGAACAGATCACTTGATTAGGCGAGTGTGGCGGAAAACACGCATTTCGCTGCAAAGCAGCACCAAACCGGTGAATGTCCTGAGCGGTTCATCCGCCGGGTTGTCCCATGAAAGCCCTGAAAGCTGCTTCTTTAAGACTGCGTTCTCAAAAGTGGGCTGCCTTTGTGCGTCGCCTTTTATTGCACCGCGCAGCCGGTGTCCTTGCCCAGATTGCAGATGGCCTTCAGAGCCTCGGTCCGCTCCGGCGACCAGTCCTCCGGTGGCGATACCGCCACCCAGGCGTCGATATAGTCGCGGGCAAGATAGTTGTGCCCGAAACCACCCGGCAATGCCTTGGAAAGCGCCATGTCGAGTGCAAGCTGGAACTGCGTGACGACGGGGACGAACTTCAGATAGGGTGAGACGTCGGGCGCGGGCGGCTCGCGCATCCACTCCGGTTCGCGAAAGCTTGAATTCGGCTCGAAAAACACAATCGGATCAGATGCATATTGCAGAAAGTTGATCCTGATCCTGCCCCAGTCATCGCCCTCCTGCTCCGGCGTCCTGAACTGGGAGGAGAACCGTACGACGGCGTTGTCGTCGATCTCCGGCAGCACGTAGGGCGTACCGGCATTGCGGGCCGCAACCGTGTGGCGCCAGAGATAGGAGGGGAAGGGCGGACCGGCCCAGAGCGCGCCGGCGACGGGCACGTCCAGCATCTGGAAGACGTTGAAGGAATACATCGACGACCAGGCGCCAAGGCTGATCCCATGCATGTAGAGTTCCGGCCTGCTGTCTTCCGGCAGGGTGCGCCAGTAGCGGTAGAATTCCTCGGTGGTGGCCGTGGCCTGCTCCAGACCCGTATCGGTTTCGAAGATCAGCGCCAGCGGCGATTGCAGGAAGGAGTACTGCACCGCGACCGTCGCGACGTCGCCATTGTGCATGTATTCGAACGTATCATGCGCGCCCGGATCGAGCCAGCCCGTGCCCGTCGGGCTTGCGATCATCAGATAGCGCCGGTCGAAGGCGCCGAGGCGTATCATCTCCTCGAGTGCGATCTTTGCGCGCTCATGCGGGTCGTCGGCCTGGGACCTGCCGACATAGACCCTGATCGGGCGTTCGGCCTCCCGTCCGGTAAAGGTGCCAATATCTTCGGCCGAGGCGGCGCTGGTCACGAAGTTGCGGCCAGGCTGGCCCATCGCCTCCCAGCTGGCGAGCGAACCGGGACCGCCGGCAATCTGAGGATCGGTGGGGGCGGGCGGAGCCGTTTCGAACAGGTCCTGCGCTGTTTCATAACTCTGGTCGAGGAAATCGAAGATCGCCGGCACCACCCAGTCGCGGCTCGCAACGATGATGGCGAGGAGCACGGCGACAATACCGAGAAGGTTGGCCGCCCGCGGCGACATCACCCGGTAGAGCCAGAACCGGACGAGATCGAAAGCCTTCTGGAACGCCGCGCCGATCAGAAACAGGATGAAGAAGACGGCAATTCCGATCGCGACGATGCCGAGCACCGTGCCGCCTTCGAGCAGTTCCATATCCACCCGCGAGCGCACCGAATTCTGCCAAGCGGTGAACATCGAAAGGCAGAAGATCACGAGTGCAAGCGCCATGACCACCAGCACAGCCTGGACCCCGATGCGCAGGCGCCCGCGCGGTTCGGGGAATTGCAGGCTCTTCCAGAGCGTCACGAAAAACCGGCCGATCATGTAGCCGAGCGCCATCACAAGCCCCGCCAGCACGCCCTGCAACGGCCAGGCGCGCGGGATCAGGGAAGGGGTGAGCGAAGCGGCGAAGAACGCCAATCCGAGCGCGAGGGCGAAAAAGCTGATATCAAACCAGCGCGCGGTTCCTGGCGTTTGCGTCTGCATTGCGGGCGACCCGTTCTTAATTGTTGTGCTCGACGAGCGTTTCGATCTGACGCTTGAAGGCGTCCTGTTCCTTGTCAACGCTTGCGAGAATGGCTTCGATGTTGAAGAAATCCAGCGGTTTATATCGACCTACATCAGGCGTTACCAAAAGATCAGGCGCTGCATTCTTCAGCTTTTCCACAACGATCGAATGTTCGGTGATCGAAAACGAGCCGGCCCAGGTCTCAAGCGAGCCCGGAATCGCGCCATCGTCCTCGATCGTGGAGCCGGTGACATCGATGCCGATGGTGAAATAGCGGTCGGCATCCAGAATGTCGAAGGGCGTAGGATTGACGAAGCCGCCGTCGATCAGAACCCTGCCATCCCGGCTGACGGGCGTCAGCAGCACCGGCAGGGCGGAAGAGGCGGCGATGGCGGAGAGCAGCGGGCCGTCGCGCATCACATGTTCGCTCTGCTGGTAGAAATCGGTCGCCACGATTGCAAACGGAATGCCGAGCTTGTCGAACGTCTCCGGCAATTCCTCCGGCATAAGCGCCTTGAACAGCACTTCAGGCTCGATCACGGCCGGGCGCATCAGGTTCAGCAGCGATCCCCAGGTGTCGCCGGTGTCGACCAGAAGGCGCTTGATCAGGGAGCGTCGATGGGTGAGGAGGTCGATGGCATATTCGCGGATCTCGGTGCCGCTCATGCCGCCTGCATACAGCCCGCCAATGATGGATCCCATCGAGGTGCCGGACATCTGCTTCGGACGAATGCCAAGGGAGTCGAGGCTCTGCAAATAGGGAATATGGGCATAGGCCTTGGCCGCTCCGCCGCCAAGCGCAAGGGCGAACTCGCCTGTTCCTTGCGGCCGGTCGATCCTCGTTTGCGGGTTGCTTTCCAGCGCTACACTCGGCATCTTGGAGGTCACGGTTCCGGGTCGGCTCTGCGCTTTGGCAAGCCCCGTGGCGCTTGCCAGGCCGATTGCCGAGGCGATCATGAAGTTGCGGCGCGAAGTCATTGTTTCTCCGAGTTTTTTCTTTTCGGGCACCATGACTATAATGAGCCGCAGAGGCCCCGGCAAGCGCGGCCTCCCTCCCATTTCGGCCAGTTTGCGAGAAAGTGCTTTAAGTATCTTGCGCGATACTTTTAAAGTGGCCTTTATCTAATTGTTTGTTAACCATAAAATTCACATCAAGAAGGGGCGCAGACTGCGCCCCTTTCCGTTTCCGGTCAGTGTTTGAGGACTGTCCCCTCTCCCGGCAGGGCTTCGATGGTGAAGGCCAGGAACTGGGTCTTCTGGTCGGAATTGAAATTGTTGTCCGAAGCAAGCACCAGCATCGGTGAACCATCCTCCGCCTTGCCGAGCGTCATAGCCTCGATATTGTCGGGCGCGATCCCGATGGCGCCGAGATCGAGGATCATCGATTTGGCGACGGGGACCACCGGCTGGTCGGTTTCAGAAAGCGAAGGGATGTTGTGTACATCTGTCGCGCCGTCGAGATCGACCATGAAGATGCGGATCGTGAAGCCGCGATTTTCGGCAAAGCTGCGCTCTGCGGCCAGCAGGTGGGTATCATCAAGGGCCAGCATGTCGGAGAGGCCATTGTCGTTCCATTCGCCGCCATTGACCGGGGCGTGGGGAATCGGGTCGATCATGTAGACATATTGCGCCACTGGCTGGCCGCTCGCAGCGTCATAGCGCACCAAGCGAGTGGGGCTTGCTGTTGTGAGCGACGAGGCGGGGCCGTCCTGATAGAGCGCTGCCTCGTTGGCGACGATGATGTCGCCTGAGGGAAGGAGTGCGATGCTCTCGAAGGCATTGTTGTTGCGAATGCCCGTTGTTTGGTTTGCGCTCGGCGCGAAGCCCTCCGGGAGGCTGAATTCCCGCTCGAACGCACCATCATGCGAGGCGATCCGGATGAAGGGCGGGATCATGGCCTTGCCGTCACCCTCGCTTGCCCAGACCAGCCTGTCGCCGAGAATGCGGATCTGTTCGGGATCGACGGATTTTTCCGCAAATGCCGTTCCATCCTGATCCTGCAACGTCACGGTGTCGAGCACCGCGACATCGGCGATGCCATCCTGAGACGCGGTGATCGCGAGCGCGTAAAAGCGCGCCGGGGCCTTCTGCGAGCGGTCGTCGGAGATAGCGATGTACCGGCCGGTTCGCGCGTCGTAGTCGATCCCGGAAATGCCGCCGAATTCGACGCCGTCGATCATCGTTCCGGTGTCGATGGAATATTCGCCCGCAAAGGTCAGGCGAACGGGGCTGTCGCAATCATTGATCGGGCAATCGACAGCGATCATCCGGCCGCCGTCGGCCGCATTGGCGAAGGCGGCGAGCGCGAGGAAGAGCGCAGTGGTGGAGAGCAGGGATTTCATGGCAGCACCTCGTTTCAGACGGCGGATTTGACCGTCATCGAGCTACTGCCACGAGGGCTTATCAGGCGTGTGACATCCCGCGCCAGTTGGCGGACCGCCGTCAGATATCCAGATTTTCCGCAAAGGCTGCGTTTTCCTGGATGAAGCGGAAGCGCGCTTCCGGCTTGGTGCCCATCAGGTCTTCCACGGCCGCCTTGGTGCCCTCGAAATCGATCTCGTCGATATCGACGCGCAGCATCGTCCGCTTCTTCGGGTCCATGGTGGTTTCCTTGAGCTGGCTAGGCAGCATCTCGCCAAGACCCTTGAACCGGCTGATCTCGACCTTGCCGCGACCCGTGAACATCGTCTGCATCAGCTCCTCGCGGTGGCGGTCGTCGCGGGCATAGGCGGTCTTGCCGCCCTGGGTGAGCTTGTAGAGCGGCGGCACGGCGAGGAAGAGATGGCCCTGGCGGATCAGTTCCGGCATCTCGCTGTAGAAGAAGGTGATCAGCAGCGAGGCGATATGGGCGCCATCGACGTCCGCATCGGTCATGATCACGATGCGCTCGTAGCGCAGGTCTTCCTCGCGATATTTGGAGCGCGTGCCGCAGCCGAGCGCCTGGATCAGGTCGGCCAGAAGCTGGTTGGATGTGAACTTGTCGCGGCCTGCACTCGCAACGTTCAGGATCTTGCCGCGCAAGGGCAGGATGGCCTGATTGGCACGGTTGCGCGCCTGCTTGGCGGAGCCGCCGGCCGAATCGCCCTCGACCAGAAACAGTTCCGCGCCTGCCGCCGTGTTCTGCGAACAGTCGGCAAGCTTGCCGGGCAAGCGCAGCTTCTTGACGGCGGTCTTGCGGTTGACCTCGCGCTCCTTGCGCCGGCGCAGCCGCTCTTCGGAGCGTTCGATGACCCAGTCCAGCAGCTTTTCCGCTTCCGCGGGATTTGCCGATAAGTAGAGGTCGAAGGGATCGCGCAGCGCGTTCTCGACGATCCGCTGGGCCTCGCCGGTTGCAAGCCTGTCCTTGGTCTGGCCGACGAATTCCGGCTCGCGGATGAATACGGAGAGCATGCCCACAGCTGAAATCATCACGTCATCCGTGGTGATCTGGGCGCCGCGCTTGTTGCTGATCATCTCGGCATAGTTCTTGAGGCCGCGCATCAGCGCCTGGCGCAGGCCCGCCTCATGGGTGCCGCCCTCCGGCGTGGGAATGGTGTTGCAATAGGAATGGACGTTCGGATCGCCGCCATACCAGGCCACGGCCCATTCGACGGCACCATGCCCGCCGGTCTTTTCGGTCTTCCCTGCGAAGATTTCGCGGGTGACGGTGAAGTCCTTGCCGATGGTTGCGGCGAGATAATCCTTCAGCCCGCCCGGAAAATGGAACTCGGCCTTTTCCGGCAGGTCTTCCTTGCCCTCGACAAGCGAAGGATCGCAGGACCAGCGGATCTTCACGCCGCCAAAGAGATAGGCCTTGGAGCGCGCCATGCGGAACAGCCGGGCCGGATCGAATTTCGCGCGCGGCCCGAAGATTTCGGCATCGGGATGGAACCGGATCCGGGTGCCGCGCCGGTTCTGGATCGGTCCGCAATCCTCAAGCCCGCCCTGGGGCACGCCGCGTGAAAAGCGCTGGCGGTAGAGCCTCCGGTCGCGCGCGACCTCGACTTCGAGAAGGTCGGACAGTGCGTTGACCACCGACACGCCGACGCCGTGCAGGCCGCCGGAGGTCTCGTAGGCCTTGCCATCAAACTTGCCGCCGGCATGGAGCTTGGTCATGATCACTTCGAGCGTCGACTTGCCCGGCACCTGCGGATGGTTTTCGACCGGAATGCCGCGGCCGTTGTCGGTCACGGTCAGGAAGCCATCGGTATCGAGGTGGACGTCGATGAAATCCGCATGGCCGGCCACCGCCTCGTCCATGGAGTTGTCGATGACTTCGGCAAAGAGATGGTGAAGCGCCTTGTCGTCGGTGCCGCCGATATACATGCCCGGCCGCATCCGCACGGGCTCTAGGCCTTCCAGCACACGGATCGAGGAGGCGCCATAGCCGCTGTTGTCGATGGATTTCGAGGCAGGCGTTTCCAGCGGCTGCGAGCGTTGGGCAGCAGGTGTCGCTGGCGCGGATGGTTCCGGCGCTGCGGGCTTGCTGCCGCCGATATCGGCGAAGAGGTCTTTGCTGTTGTCCATCGTGTCTGGCAGCCTGTTGAGGTCGGTTGCGGCCACTGCTGGCGCGGTCTGGGCGAATCACCCCGTCATTCTGGCAAAGTTTTGATCGGGAAGCGATGCTGCGCCCATTTGTCGCCGGCAGGGTGTGGATAGCCTGTTTGCGCTTATAAAGCCGCGATTGGGCCCTGAGTCAAACAGCGCGCAGCGAAACTTCCTTTGACGATGGCGTTGAAAGGTAAGAAAACGGTAGACCATGCCGGATCGCCCGGCCACAAAGCGTTCTGAAATCATTTGAAACGGGAGAGACATGACAATGACTGCCGCAATACGCCCGATGGTTGCCGGAAACTGGAAAATGAACGGCACCCGCGCCTCGCTCGATCAGATCCGGGCCATTTCCGAAGGGGTCAGCGGCGCATTGTCCGAGAAGCTCGACGCGCTGATCTGCCCGCCCGCAACGCTCATCTATGTCGCAACCACGCTGACCGTCGATACCAAGCTTCTGATCGGCGCGCAGGACTGCCATGAGAAGGCGCGTTCGGGCGCCCATACCGGCGACATCTCCGCCGAGATGATTGCCGACTGCTTTGCGAGCCACGTCATCGTCGGCCATTCCGAGCGCCGCGCCGAGCATCATGAAAGCAACCACACCGTTTCCAAAAAGGCGCGGGCTGCCTATGATCAGGGCCTGACCGCGATCATATGCATTGGCGAAACGCGCGAAGAACATGCGGCCGGGCGCACCATGGACGTGATGAAGACCCAGCTTGTCGAGTCGCTGCCCGATGATGCGACTCCGGAGAATACGGTGATCGCCTACGAACCGATCTGGGCGATCGGAACCGGCCAGACGCCGGGTCCGGAACAGGTCGAGGACGTCCATGCCGCCATCCGCGCGGACCTCGTCGAGCGCTTCGGCGCGGCAGGCGAGGGTTTCCGACTGCTTTACGGCGGCTCGGTGAAGCCTGCGAATGCGCGTGAACTGCTGAGCGTTGCCAATGTCAACGGCGCGCTGATCGGGGGCGCCAGCTTGAAAGCGGACGATTTTCTCGCCATCTACCGGGCCTATGAGGATATCCTGACCTCCTGATCTTTATGCCGGAGTTCGGATCTCGGCCAAAACGGCCAGAAAAAGGGGTTGGATTGCGCGTCCGCCTCATGTAGAGAGACGCCAGTTATTCTAGCGGGCCCGGACCTTGATGGCGGGGCCGGATTGGACATTCATGCAGACGGTACTGATCGTAATTCACCTGATAATCGTCGTTGCGCTGGCTGGTGTGATCCTCATCCAGAGGTCTGAAGGCGGCGGGCTCGGCATCGGCGGTGGTTCCGGTTTCATGACCGCGCGCGGCACGGCCAATGCGCTGACGCGTACCACGGCCATTCTTGCAACGTTGTTTTTCGTGACCTCGCTCGCGCTCGGCATTCTTGCCCGTTACCAGGGCAACCCCTCCGATATTCTGGACCGGATCGAGCAGAACGCCGAAACCGATGGCCAGGGGATTCTGGACCAGCTTGGCGGCTCGATCTCGACCACGAGCCCGGCAACGTCCGAAACGGGCGGCGTTCCGACGGACGGCGACGCGTCGGCTCCGGCCGTCAGCACGCCGGCAGAGAACTCGAACGCCACCGGCGTTCCGACCGGCAACTGAGCGCCGAAACAGAACTGACATCATCCGGCGGTTTTCCGCCGGATTTTCTTTGTAGCCGCTCGTCCCGCGCAAGCGCGGACGAAGCGGTATTGTTTTGACAATTGACCGGCTCCGGGCGCTTTTTTGAAATAGGCTCTGGCAGAATCGGTCCGGAAACGGTATCGGAATAAGCCCATGGCGCGATATATATTCATCACAGGCGGCGTGGTTTCCTCACTTGGAAAAGGCATTGCCGCAGCAGCTCTCGGTGCATTGCTGCAGTCACGGGGCTACAGGGTCCGTCTTCGGAAACTCGACCCCTATCTCAACGTCGATCCGGGCACGATGAGCCCGACCCAGCATGGCGAAGTGTTCGTCACCGACGACGGGGCGGAAACCGACCTCGATCTCGGTCACTACGAGCGCTTCACGGGCCGCTCGGCCACCAGGACCGACAACATCACCACCGGCCGGATCTACAAGAACATTCTCGACAAGGAACGCCGCGGCGACTATCTCGGCGCGACCGTCCAGGTCATCCCGCATGTGACCAACGAGATCAAGGATTTCGTGCTTGAGGGCAATGACGATTTCGATTTCGTGCTCTGCGAGATCGGCGGCACGGTGGGCGATATCGAGGCTATGCCGTTCATGGAGGCGATCCGCCAGCTCGGCAATGATCTGCCGCGCGGCAATGCCGTCTATGTCCATCTGACGCTGATGCCCTACATTCCGGCGGCCGGCGAGCTGAAGACCAAGCCGACCCAGCATTCGGTGAAGGAACTGCAGGCCCTCGGCATCCACCCCGATATCCTCCTGGTCCGCGCCGATCGCGAGATCCCGGAAGCCGAGCGCCGCAAGCTCTCGCTGTTCTGCAATGTGCGCTCGTCCGCCGTCATCCAGGCACTCGATGTCGCCAATATCTACGATGTGCCGCTCGCCTATCACCGAGAGGGTCTTGACGACGAAGTTCTGAATGCCTTCGGAATAGACCCGGCTCCGGTCCCGCGCATGGATGCGTGGAAAGAAGTCGGGGAGCGTATCCGCACGCCGGAAGGCGAGGTCACGATCGCGATCGTCGGCAAGTATACCGGGCTCAAGGATGCCTACAAATCCCTGATCGAGGCGCTTCACCATGGCGGCATCGCCAACCGGGTGAAGGTCAATCTCGAATGGATCGAATCCGAGATCTTCGAGAAGGAAGACCCGTCGCCCTATCTGGAAAAGGTTCACGGCATTCTGGTGCCGGGCGGCTTCGGCGAGCGCGGTTCGGAAGGCAAGATCCAGGCGGCCCGGTTTGCGCGTATGCACAAGGTGCCCTATTTCGGCATCTGCTTCGGCATGCAGATGGCGGTGATCGAAGCCGCGCGCAATCTTGCCGGTATCAAGGATGCTTCCTCGACCGAATTTGACCGCAACGCCCCGGAGCCGGTCGTCGGTCTGATGACCGAATGGGTGAAGGGCAATACGCTCGAGAAGCGTTCCGACAGCGACGATCTGGGCGGTACGATGCGCCTTGGCGCCTACAAGGCGCGGCTCGGCGAAGATACCAAGATCGCCGAGATCTACGGTTCGAACGAGATTTCCGAGCGTCACCGTCACCGCTACGAGGTGAATTTCGGATATCGCGACAAGCTCGAAGCCTGCGGCCTGGTGTTCTCAGGAACGTCGCCGGACGGCGTTCTGCCGGAAACGATCGAATATGCCGACCATCCCTGGTTCATCGGCGTCCAGTATCATCCGGAGCTGAAGAGCCGCCCGCTGGAGCCGCATCCGCTGTTTGCAAGCTTCATCGAGGCTGCTCTGGAACAGAGCCGTCTGGTATAAGATCCGGGGCGGCATCGCGCTTGTTGAACACGCGATGCCGCCCTTTCTCATGGTGTGATGGCAAGTTCGCCTATGGCGAGTTCGCTGACGTGAGATGGTCCTGACTCACTGCAACATGCTCTCGACGAGCGCGGCCCGCACAGCACTCTTCCATCAAGCCGCTTCCATCTGACGGCGCAGCACGGTTTCGAAGGCGTCGGCCGCCATCGGACGGTTCAGCCAGTATCCCTGGAGCACGTCGCAGCCAAGTTCGGTGACGATTTCGGCATGGCGTTTCGTTTCTACGCCTTCGGCGATGACCTTGATTTTCAACGTCTTTGCAATATCGACAATTGATTTCACAATGGCACGCTGGTGCGGCGAGCGGGTGAGCGGCATGATCAGTTCCCGGGCAATCTTCAGGCTGTTGGGCGCGACCTTGAGCAAGCCCGTGATCGACGTGTAGCCCGTCCCGAAATCGTCGACATCGATGCCGATGCCCAGCCGTCTCAACTGCTTCAGATTGTATGCGCTGATATCGTCAGGCTCATCAAGGAATATCGATTCCAGCAATTCAAAGGTCAGCTTTCCGGTTGGCAGATCGAACGTCTCCAGCGTTGAAACCAGTGCGGGATCGCTGAGGCGGCGCGGCGACAGGTTGAGCGACATGCGCGGGGGGTCGAGGCCGAGCTCGCTCCAGCGCCGGAAATCGCCTACAGCCTGCCCCATGATGCTGGTGTCGATCATGTTCATCAGGTTCAGCGTTTCGGCCAGCGAGAGAAACTCTGCCGGCGGTCCGAAGCTGCCATCGGCGTGGCGCCAGCGCGCGAGCGTTTCCACGCCTGCGAGTTTCAGCGTCCGCGCATCATATTGCGGCTGGTAGAAGGGGATGAAATCATTGTCTTCCACAGCCTGCATCAGGCGGTCCGTCGGCGTGCGGTTGACGGCGACGGCGAATTTCAGATCGGGCGTGTAATAGGCGATGCGGTTGCGGCCCATCTGCTTGGCGCGCTTGATGGCGAGGTCGCTGTTTTTCAGCATCGTGCCCGCCGACAGATCATCGCCGCAGTCATCTGCCGTCACGATACCGATACAGGCGCCCACCCGGATACGTTCGCCCGCGAACTCGATCGGTTTCGACATTTCCAGGAGCAGGCGTCGCGCCACCTGCTCGACGCCGCCTGCACCGTTACCGAGGTTGATGAGCAGGCCGAATTCGTCGCCACCCATGCGCGCGACGAAGTCGTTGTGGCGGCTGGCGCTGAGAAGCACCTTGGCGGCGTGACGCAGCACCGCATCGCCTGCGCCATGCCCATAGGTGTCGTTGACCGCCTTGAAATCATCGATGTCGATCTGGACGAGAGCGAGTTTGCTGTTCGACGAGGCGATCATATCGACACGGCGGCTGAGTTCGTCGTCGAGAAAGCGGCGATTGGGCAGGGCCGTCAGATAGTCGTGGAGCGCGGCCTGTTCGATGTCCGACTTGGCGCGGTCGAGTTCGAAATTTCGCGCCTCCGCGAGCTGCTTGGCGGTCGTCAGGTCCTGGCGCAGACGCACCTCGTCGGTGACGTCCCAGTTGATGCAGAGGATGTAGTTCTGGCCCTCTTCGTCGATCCGCTTGGTGATCAGGCAGCGGATATGGCGAACGACGCCGTCGCTTTCGCGAATGATCGTGAACTCATCGGAGAGCGGCTCGTCCTCGGGCGCGAGTGAGAGTGAATTTGTCCGAATGCGCTCTGCGTCGTCGGCGTCCACCAGACTGCTGAGGCGTTCGACATCGAAGACTGACGGCTGGTCGTCCAGTCCGTAGATTTCCCCGATGCGGGCGTCGGCGTGGACGATGCCGCTCGTCTGGTTGAACTCGAATACGCCGATGCGGGACGTGCTCAGCGCCAGCTCCAGACGCTGGCGGGTGCGCGCAAGCAGGAGCTCATCATTCTTGCGGTCGGTGATATCGCGGTCGGTGCCGACGATTCGCGCCGGAGTGTGATCTGGCAGATAGGCAACCGCATCACCGCGGCATTCGATCCATATCCAGTGGCCATCCGCATGGCGCTCGCGATACTCGAAATTCATGTATTGCGGATCACCGGTTTTCTGATGCGCGATCGCCTTGGCCACGAAGGCGCGGTCGTCGGGATGGACGGATTCCAACCATTCCTCTGTGGAGGAGAAGGGGGGAGGGCCGCCGCTGGGGAAACCGCGCATGCTGAGCCATGTCTGCGAGTAGAAGAACTGGCTGTTGCGGTAGTCGTGGTCCCACACGCCTAGTCCTGAACTCACAAGGGCAAAATCCCAGCGGCGCCCGCGCTCGTTGGCCTCGATTTCCCTGACCTTCGAGCCATCGATATTGGCACAACTCAGCAGCCCGCGCCGTTTGTCATGTTCGGATGGCAGTGAAGATAGGCTGCAAAGCATCCAGCGCCAGGGGCCGCCCGGGCGCTGGCCGAACCTGATCTCACGCGCACTGGATTTCCCATGGTCCGGGTCAGGCGACAGCAGCGCATGAAGCAAGGGACGGTCATCATCATGCACCCAATCGGTGATGTTCGCGCCGATCAAATACCTGCCGGGGGCTATCGCCTGGAAGCTATTGTTGATGCCGAGGATGGAACAGCTCTGAAGATCAAGCGCAACCATCGCGACGGCCGAATTCTCGATCGCCGCCGATGCGATTGCACCAGAACTCCAGAAACACTTATCGTCCTCCGCCAACTTCTGTCCCCTTGCTGAAGGGCGTACCTCGCCGGTGCAGGCTAGCGATTCCTATTCGAATGCCACACAAGGCCGGCCCGCGCTCCCGAATGCTGCCATTCTTGCCGATCGGGATTCCAAAGTCATCATAGACCAACAGAGAAAGTGTGCCCGTTGACCGATGAAAGTCAATTGGGTTTTGAAAGGGATAAGGAAATCGGCGGGTTAATGCCAAAATTAGGCCATGCTTTGGTAAGTAAAGGTCTAATTTCCCAACCTGTCATTTTCAGAGACGAGAAAGGAACCGGCCGAACATCAGCGTGCCCTCCGGCCATGGCCCGAACCCGTCTTCCTCGTTGATGTGGCCGACTTCTCCTGCATCGAAGAAGGCAGAGCCCCAGGCATTGGCGATATCGCCGGCGTGTTCGAACGAACCGAAGGAATCGTTGCGGCTCGCAATCACGATGCTCGGAAACGGCAGGGGATCACGCGGGTAGGGACCGAAGGTCTGAAGGTGCTTCGGGCGGATTTTCGGGTTGTCGACTTCCGGCGGCGCCACGAAGAAAGCGCCCGCGACCGGCTTTTCGAACATTGGAAGAGCATGGATCGCGGTCGGAATGCCGAGCGAGTGGGCAACGAGCACAACGGGCTTCTCGGAGGCGTTGACCGCCTCCGCGAGGGTTGCCACCCAGTCTTCCTTCACCGGCTTCGTCCATTCGGCCTGTTCGACGCGGCGGGCGGTCGAGAGCTTCTGCTCCCAACGGCTTTGCCAATGACCGGGCCCGGCATTCTTGTAGCCGGGGATCAGGATGATGTCTGCTTCTGAGGCTTTCATGCGCGAAGGGCCGTCTTGGTTTCTGGTCAGCTGCTGAGCGGGGCGTTACGCTTCGCCGAACACGCGCTTGAAGATCGTATCGGCATGCTTGGTGTGGTAGCCGAGATCGAACTTTTCGCGGATCACCTCTTCCGGGAGGGCGGCGCGCACTTCTTCATCGGCGAGCAGCTCCTCAAGGAAATCCTTGCCTTCTTCCCAGACGCGCATCGCATTGCGCTGGACCAGACGATAGGCGTCCTCGCGCGATACACCCGCCTGGGTGAGGGCGAGAAGCACGCGCTGGGAATGGACGAGACCCCTGAACTTGTTGAGATTGTTCATCATCGTATCGGGGTAGATGAGCAGCTTGTCGATCACGCCGGTCAGTCGCGCCAGCGCGAAATCGAGCGTCACTGTCGCATCCGGGCCGATCATGCGCTCGACCGAGGAGTGGGAAATGTCGCGCTCATGCCAGAGCGCCACGTTTTCCATGGCCGGCATCGCGAAGGAGCGCACCATGCGGGCAAGCCCTGTGAGGTTTTCGGTCAGAACCGGATTGCGCTTGTGCGGCATCGCCGAAGAGCCCTTCTGGCCCGGCGAGAAATATTCCTCTGCCTCGAGCACTTCTGTGCGCTGCAGGTGGCGGATTTCGGTGGCAAGCCGCTCGACCGAAGAGGCAATGACACCGAGCGTGGCAAAATACATTGCATGGCGGTCGCGCGGGATCACCTGGGTCGAAACCGGCTCGGCCTTCAGTCCCAAGGCTTCTGCGACATGTTCTTCCACGCGCGGATCAATATTGGCGAAGGTGCCGACAGCGCCGGAGATCGCGCAGGTGGCGATTTCCTCGCGCGCAGCGACCATCCGGTCACGGCAGCGGGAGAATTCCGCATAGGCCTGGGCAAGCTTGACGCCGAAGGTTGTCGGCTCGGCATGGATACCATGCGAACGGCCGATCGTGATCGTGTCCTTGTGCTCGAAGGCGCGGCGCTTCAGCGCTTCCAGCAGCTTGTCGAGATCGGCAAGCAGGAGGTCGGATGCGCGCACCAGCTGAACGTTGAAGCAGGTGTCGAGCACGTCGGAAGAGGTCATGCCCTGGTGCACGAAGCGGGCATCCGGGCCGACGATTTCGGCGAGGTGCGTCAGGAAGGCGATGACGTCGTGCTTGGTGACAGCCTCGATCTCGTCGATCCGGGCGACATCGAAGGTCGCGGCACTGCCCTTTTCCCAAATGGTCTTAGCAGCACTTTCCGGAATGACGCCGATTTCGGCGAGCGCGTTGCAGGCATGCGCCTCGATCTCAAACCAGATGCGGAATTTCGTTTCCGGCGACCAGATTTCCGTCATCTCGGGGCGGGAGTAACGCGGTATCATCGAGGCTTCGTCCTTCACGTTTTGATCTGGCACAGCGCATAGACCATTTCAGCCACAAATGAAATCTTTGCGCGGCCAAAATGCGTCTTCTAAGCAGTTTTCAGGGGCGGAAAGGCACTGCGATCCAGCGCGCGTTCGGTCCTTCGAAGCCTTGAGACAGCACGTGGACGAGCGCAACATGCACGCCGTCCGGCCCGCCGCCGGCATAGGTCATGACGCCGCCGAGGCGATAGTCGAGCGGACAGCTGCGGCTTTCGGGCAGGCGCTGATCCTCGTGGATCTCCTGCGCTGCTCCTTCCGGGCTGCGATAGGTGAGGCGAAAGCCCTTGGCGTCCGGCGTGATGTCGGCGCAGCGGGGGTTCGGCTTCAGCGGAAAGGTTTCGAGCGTGATCTCGCTGACGGGCGAGAGATTGGGATGCGCGCGATAGCGGATGCGGCCGTGATCGTCGTTTTCTTCGCTGACGGGATTGAAGGCGGCAAGCCAGCCCGGATGATCGAGCAGCTTGTAATCCTGGATCAGCTGCAGGGCCTCGCTGACGGCGATGGCCCGTGTCGCGGAGATGGATGCGCCATCCTCCTTGATCCGCGTGCGGAAGGGCGTGCCGTCCAGATAGGCGTCCTTTTCCGTGTCGATGAAGAAGATGTTGGAATAGGCGAAACCGGAGCCGTCCTCCTGGCCGAATTCCTCGAACGCGAAGACCTTGCCATCCTCGGAAAAGCCGAGCGGCGTGAAGGTTGCAAAATCGCCGGCGCTTGCAAAACTCGCGGTAAGCCCGGTGGCGAACGCTGCCCCGAGCAGACGGGTAAGCCTTGTCATGAGCGGCTCCTTGTTTCAGGCCGGAGCGCATCCGGCGGTTTGGCAACGCGTATGGCACGCGTTGCGCAATGATCCAGTTGGCGGGGCCCGGGGCGCAGGCTCACCGCCCTGCGGCGCGCAGTGCCTCCATCGGGACACGGTAATTGCCACCCTCGGCCTTCCCGAATATTGCCGATCCAGCGACCAGCACATTGGCACCGGCTTCGGTGACGGCGCCGACCGTGTCGGGCGCAATGCCACCATCGACCTGCAGCTCGATCGGCCGGTAGCCGATCAGCGCATCCACCTGCCGGATCTTGTCGAGCATGGCCGGAATGAAGGCCTGGCCGCCAAAGCCCGGATTGACGGTCATCACCAGGATGAGGTCCAGATCGTCGATCAGGTTTTCGATCATCGACACCGGCGTTGCCGGGTTCAGCGCCACACCCGCCTTCTTGCCGAGATTGCGGATCGTCTGCAGAGAGCGGTGCAGATGCGGACCTGCCTCCTGATGGACGGTGATCCGGTCCGATCCGGCCTTCGCGAAGGCCTCCAGATAGGGGTCTGCCGGTGCGATCATCAGGTGGCAGTCGAACACGGCGTCGGTATGGCGCCTCAGCTTTTCGATGATCGGCGGGCCGAAGGTGATGTTGGGCACGAAATGTCCGTCCATGACGTCGAGGTGTACCCAGTCGGCGCCATCATCGACGACGGCGCGCACTTCCTCGCCCAGCTTCGAGAAATCGGCAGAAAGAATGGAAGGGGCGATGCGCAAGGGGCGTTTCACAGGAATATCCTCGTTGGTCTTTTGTTTTTATCGATCCGAATCGAACACTGGCACGAATTGTTGACCCTGCCAGCGCATGAGAAAATACGGATTTTCGGCAAGTTCATGGCCTTCGGTGAAGGCAACGGGGCCCATGGGCGTGTCGAACGTCTGGGTCGCAAGCATGGCTGCAAGCCGCGCAGGGTCGCCACCCGCTGCGGCATAGGCGCCTTCCGCAACATCGACGGCGGCCGCGGCCGGCACGACATAGCCTTCCGGTATGATGTTGACGCTCTCGGCTTGCTCGACGAGCGCTGCCGATGGCGGAAGCTCGCCATATTCGACAAGCGCGATTGCGAGAACGCCGGGCTCCAGCGGCACGTCCGTCTGCTGGGCGCGCATTGCCTCAGTGCCGAGGAGGGTGAGATTCACGCCTGCCTGGCGGGCATCGCGGGCAAGGATGGCGACATCGCTGCGGGTGCCCCCGACGAGCACGTGGTTGGCGCCCGCCTGCGCAAGCCTGCGCACCAGCGACAATTGTTGCTCCTGCGCCGGGCGGAACGTGTCCGTCAGAACCGGTTTCAGCCCGCGCTCTTCCAGCGCATTGCGGACGGAATTGATCATCTCCCGGAAATAGATCGTGCCGTCATCGAGAAGCGCCACGGGCTTGTCGCTCCATTCGCCCATGATGAATTTCACGATCGCGTCGATCTCGTCCTGATCATTCGGCGCCAGCCGGAACAGCGGCCAGCCGTTTTCGAGCGCGGTCGCCATCAGCGGCATGGAGCGGGCCGATAGCGTGATCGCCGGAATGCCGGCCTGTTTCAACGCCGGCATGGCGCCGCGGATTGTCTCGCTGCAGAAGAAACCGATCGCGATGTCGACGCCTTCAGCCGTCAGCGCGTCTGCGATCGCGGTCCCGCTGTCGTCCGTGCAGCTTTCATCCACCGTCGTCAGCACGATATCGTGATTGCGTGCGGCAAGGCCTGCGCCATCCAGCGTCTGCTGGCCGAGGATCGCGTAGTCGCCGGTCACAGGAGCAACAATGCCGATCTTCAGCGGATCGGCTGCAATAGCGGGCGAAAGGGCGAGGGCCGAGACGGCAACGCCAAGGAGACAGGCGTGAAAGGACTTCATGATCGCGCGTTCTCTTTCCGTGACAGGCACATTGCCCCTGTCATAACCCTTGCCAGATGCAGGGGCAACGCCGTAAGTAGCCCAACTGAAGATCAAAGGGATGTGTCCTTGACAGTTTTTTCCATGCATCAGCGCGGTGCTTCCCATGGATGAGGGACCGCAGTTTGCCAAGGCCTATCGCGATGCGATGGCGCTTTATGCCGGGCACGTGCAGATCGTCACCACCGCCCATGGCGGTGTGATGCGCGGCGTCACGGCGACGGCGGCCTGCTCGGTATCCGACGCCCCGCCGACCGTGCTTGCCTGCGTCAACCGCATGAACCCGCACAACGCCGTATTTGCCGAAACCGGCAATTTCGCGCTCAATGCACTTGCGACGCGCCATCGTCCGCTCGCCGATGCGTTTGCCGGATTTACAGGTCTTTCGGACGAGGCGCGGTTTGCGCTTGCCGAATGGAAGATCGGCGCCTCGGGCGCCCCGGTTCTTGCCGATGCGCTGGCAAGCTTCGAGTGCCGCCTCGTCGAGGCCAAGCCGATGTCGACGCACTGGATCCTGATCGGTGAAGTGGTGGATGTCCGGATGGAAGACGATGACGAGGCGCTGCTTTATTACAGGCGCGGCTATCATCGGGTATAGGAAAAACGGCCGGATCCGTGGCTGAGCGGCTTGTCGCGCACTGTTAGACGGCAGTGCCTGCCAGCCGGGTCAGATCAGCAATGAGCCGCATCCGGATGAGGCTCGGACTGCCGACAGGCCGCGGCTTCAGAGCCTCTGGTGGCCGCCAGCCGCGTCGTGAGGCGTCATACTGGATAGCCTCGCATGGATACCGGCGGGCATCGAATTTCAACGCCATCTTACGCGACTGTTCAAGCCTGCCGCACTCCTCGGGTCATGCCCGAGCATGCCGCCCTTCAGGGTGACAAGCGCTCCAAACACGAAGAACCGCTTCCGGTAACCGGGAGCGGTTCTTCTTTATTCATTGCTTCAGACCTTGATGGCTTAGGCCTTGGCGCCGATCAGCATGAAGGCCGGGATATCGTCGCCGAAGCCGACAGGCGTGTGATCGTCGTCACGGTCGCGGCGGCGCGAGCGGCGGCGGTCGTCATTGGCAGGCTTCTTGTCCTGGCTGGCGGGCTTCTTGTCCTGCATGGGCCTGGTATCCTGAGCGGGTTTCTTCATCTCGGGTTCGCGTGCGGCGGCGGCCGGCTTTTCTTCCTGAACCGGCTTGCTGTCCTGCCTGGCTTCAGGCTTGCGCGCCTTGCCCTTGCGGGTGCGCGCTGCAGGCTTTTCGGCCTCGTCGTCTGCTCCGAGCGAGGAGACGTCGCCATCAAGCCATTCGATCTTGCGGTCGATCAGCTTTTCGATCGCGTCCAGGAACTTGGCGTCCTTGGGGGTGACAAGCGTGAAGGACGCGCCCTTGCGCCCGGCGCGGCCGGTACGGCCAATGCGGTGGACGTAATCTTCCGCATGGATCGGAACGTCATAATTGAAAACGTGGCTGACATCGGGAATGTCGAGGCCGCGCGCTGCCACATCGGAGGCCACCAGGATCGGCAGCTTGCCGTCGCGGAAGTTCTGCAGGATCGTGGTGCGCGAATGCTGGTCCATGTCGCCATGCAGCGCACCGCAGGCATAATCATGGCGCTGCAGCGATTGCAGCAGGTCGGCGACGGATTTCTTGCGGTTGCAGAACACGATCGCGTTCTTCAGGTCGGTCTGGGCGTCGATCACGGCGCGAAGGGCTGCGCGCTTTTCGTAGTCCTTGCCCTTGGTGGCAACCAGCTTCTGCACGACGGTCGCAGCAGTGGAGGAGGGCGGAGCCACCTCGATGCGGGCCGGGTTCTGAAGGAACCGGTCGGCGAGTTTCTGGATCTCCGGCGGCATCGTTGCCGAGAAGAACAGGGTCTGGCGGGTGAACGGGATCAGCTTGGCGATCCGCTCGATATCGGGAATGAAGCCCATGTCGAGCATACGGTCGGCTTCGTCGATGACGAGGATTTCGACGCCGGTCATCAGGAGCTTGCCGCGCTCGGTGTGGTCGAGCAGGCGGCCGGGGGTGCAGATCAGCACATCGGCGCCGCGTTCGAGCTTGCGGTTCTGTTCCTCGAAGGAGACGCCGCCGATCAGAAGAGCGACGTTCAGCTTGTGGTTCTTGCCATACTTGTCGAAATTCTCGGCAACCTGGGCAGCAAGCTCGCGGGTCGGCTCGAGAATCAGGGTCCGCGGCATGCGGGCCCGCGCGCGGCCACGCTCCAGAAGCGTCAGCATCGGCAGCACGAAGGAGGCGGTTTTTCCCGTGCCGGTCTGGGCGATGCCGCATACGTCGCGGCGTTCCAGAGCATGCGGGATGGCTCCCGCCTGAATGGGCGTGGGCACGCTGTAGCCAGCCTCGGTCACAGCGGAGAGTACTTTGGGGCTAAGCCCAAGATCGGAGAATGAGGTCAAAGGGAAACGGGTTCCGTGTTTTCGTGACAAATACGACGGCGCTTTCACCATCGTCATGCGTATGGTGGGCTCGATAGTATCAAATGGCCGAAGAGTCAAGAAAACCCGGATATACAGGGCATTTCAAAGCGTTGAAATGCCCTTTTTGTCGCTTTTGCGCAGTTTACTTGTTTGTCACCGCCTCAAGCACGGCCTCTGCATGACCATCGGCCTTGACCTTCAGCCAGATCTTTTCGAGCTTGCCATCGGCATCGATCAGGAAGGTCGAACGCTCGATCCCCATGAATTTCTTGCCGTACATGCTCTTTTCCTTCCAGACGCCATAGGCCTCTGCGACGCTGTGGTCTTCATCGGCGCCGAGAATGACGGAGAGCGCGTGTTTCTTTGCGAACTTCGCATGGCTCGCCACGCCATCTGGGGATACGCCGAGCACGATTGTGTTCGCCTTTTCAAAGCTTTCGGCGAGTGCCGTGAAGGCGATCGCTTCCACCGTGCAGCCTTTTGTGTCGTCCTTCGGGTAGAAGTAGAGCACCAGCTTCTTGCCCTTGGCGTCGGCAAGGCTGAAGGTCTCCGCGTCAGAAACCGGCAGCGAAAAATCCGGG
This sequence comes from Martelella limonii, assembly GCF_013344475.1. Lineage (GTDB taxonomy): Bacteria > Pseudomonadota > Alphaproteobacteria > Rhizobiales > Rhizobiaceae > Martelella > Martelella limonii. Next base: position 414,105 of record NZ_JABUOU010000002.1, read on the forward strand.
GCTTTGTCCCCTTCCTTCAGATCGGTCAAAATCTCACTCCTTTGTTCATTTAGCGTTCAAATACTAACCGGCATACATTCCGCCGAATAGCCCGGTTGCAAGCGATACGCTTCGCCGTAATAGTGCGGCTGGAGATTCGCATCGGGCGGTTGATTTCAAGGCGAAGCTTATACGCTTACGGAGCGAATTTGGGCGACAAAAAGCAAAAAGAAACCCTGGTCCGTGGCGAGCGCACACGGTTTGGTCGCGGCGAAAGCGTTTCGCTTCACAAGATGCCGTCGGCCCAGACCCACGAACCGACGCTCGTGCGCTCCGGGCGGCGCCGCAGCTTCCGGCGCCATTGCCTCCAGTTTCTCACGGTTTTCGCTGTCATCGTCGCCGGCATCCTCGCCATCGCGCTTTATGTGATCGAGAGCGGGTCGATCGACCTGTTCCTTGCCGAAAAGGCCAATGAGCAGATCGCTGCCGTCGCGCCGCCCGGCTATCATGCCCGCGTCAGTTCCGCGCAGCTGCGCCTCAGCGGCAACCTCGACTTCCAGCTCGGCGTTGCCGGCGTTGATCTGATCGGTCCTGGCGAAAAGCAGATCGCATCGATCGGAACACTGGATTTCTCCGTGGATCCGATGAAGCTGATCAGGGGGCAGGTCGCCGTCAAGTCCGTTTCCGTCGACCATATCAACTTCGATTCCTCCGCTCTTCCATCCACGGGTACGTTCCGCCTCACCGAGCACCGCGTCGACAGCCTGCCCGCCCTGGTGGAAAAGGCGTTCCAGCAGACGGATTTCGCGCGCAGCATTCTCGAGGCCGCCGACACGCGGTCGATCCACCTGACCGATATCGTCTTTCCGGTTGGCAGCGCCTCGCCCGGCAAGACGGTCGATGTCGATATCCGCGAAATCAATCTCAACCTGCTCGCCGACGGCATCTTGCGTGTCGACAGCCAGATTTCGCTCGATGGCACCGTGGCCTCGGTGTCGGCCGAGGCGATGGAGGCCGATGGCCGCACCGAGAGCCTTCAGGCCGAAGTAACCAATCTGGCGATGACACCCTTCCTGCTACGCGCCAACCGCGCCGGCGTGCCGCTGATGGGCGTGGATGCAACGACGGACCTGCTTCTGTCGCTTCGGCGTGCCGGCGAAGGCAGTGATCCGAAGATCGCTGCCGAAATCGATGTCAGCGCCGGCCGTTTCGTCGCGGATTCGATTGCGCGTCCCTTCAACGACGCCAACCTCAACCTCGTCTACGATCCGCAGAAGCGCTCGATCGAGATGGACGAGTCCTCGTTCGAGTTCGATGGCAGCAGATTTCCGTTCACGGCGGGCATCATTGATCTCGATCAGCAGCAGCCGGGGGTCGAGGATGGCTATGCGCTTGATGTGCTGGTGCGCGGCGGCCGCTTCGAATCGCGCGAGCCGGGACTGCCGCCACTGCTCTTCGATGCCCAGGCGAGCGGCGAGTACCGCGGCTCGATGGCGCGTCTGCTGCTCGACGATATCTCGGTCACTTCTCCGCAGGGCATCATGGCGGGCTCGTTCAAGGCGGTGTTCGGCGATGCAAGCCCCGAACTCAGCTTCGGTGCGCGGGTGGAGCGGATGGACACCGAGGCGGTCAAGCAGCTCTGGCCGTTCTGGATCGCCAAGAAGCCGAGGGAGTGGGTAAGCCGCAACCTTCATGGCGGCGTGATCACCAATGGCGATATCGCCATGTTCCTGCCGGCGGGCAGAATCAAGGGGCCGGGGATTCCCGTCCAGCTCGACGAGACCGAACTGAAGGTCGCTTTCGATATTGACGACACGCGGATCACGATCAGCGACAAGATGCCGGATGTGGAGCGCAGCGATGCCCATGTCGCGATCAAGGGCGGAAGCGTCAACGTCGAAATCAGGGATGGAACGGTCAGCGTCGACAAGACGAACAGCGTCAAGCTCGACGAGGGCACGTTCGCGATCGCCGACACATATACCAAGCCGCTGATGGGAACCGTCGATGTGATGATCTCCGGCACGGCCCGTGACGTGGTCACGCTTGCCGCGGAGCCGCCTTTCAATGCGCTGAGGGCGACCGACTTCGTGCCGGAGGATTTTTCCGGCCGCGCTGAGGTCAACGTCAAGGCAACCTTCCCGCTTGAGCCGGACGTGGACCTTGATCCCGACTGGCATGTGGTCGCCGATATTACCGAGGGCGCCATCGACAAGCCGATCAACAATTTCAAGATCGACAAGCTCGATGGTCTCGTTGAGATTGTGCCGAGCCGGGTTGCCTTTGAAGGCAATGCCAATGCCGACGGCGTGCCGCTCAAGGTGCAGTGGAGCATGCCGATCACCAAGCCGGGTACGACGCTTGAAGGAGAGGCGGCGCAATCGGTGCTCTGGGTCTCCGGTAATCTCAATGACGCTGAGCGCAATCAGTTCGCGCCGGGGCTCGACGATTATGTCAGCGGCCCGATCGCGGTGACGGTCGAGGGCGCGGAAGAGGGTAATCTGATTGCCGTCGACCTGCAGCAGGCCACGCTGTCCCTGCCATTCATCGGCTGGCAGAAGCCGCCGGGCGTTGCGGCAAGCCTTTCCTTCAACCTCAAGCCCGGCGAGAATGGTCTGACCAGTCTCGACAAACTGCATCTTTCGGGAAGCGGACTGGGGGCGAGCGGCAATGTGAAGATCGACAAGGTCGGTCTTCTGTCGGCCACGCTGACGGGGGTCGCGCTATCAGCAGGCGACAGCCTGAATGTCGGGGTGCAGCGCGGCAAGGACACGCTTGCCGTGACGCTGACCGGCCGTTCCTTCTCGGCAAAGCCGCTGCTTGACCAGCTGGTAAAGGGTGGCAAGGGCGGTTCTGCGGGCGGCAAGGGAAAGAGCGGCGGCAGCGATGTCGATGTGCATTTCGATATTGCCCGCGTTTCGGGCGAAAACGACCGCGAGCTTTCCGGTGTCAATGGCGATATCACGGTTCGCAAGGGGACGATGACCAACGCCGTCTTGAAGGCGACGACCGCATCCTCCCAGCCGATGACGCTCACTGTCGCGCCGGATGGCGGCCAGACGTCGGTATCGCTGCAGACCTCGGGTGCCGGTGCCCTGCTGCGTTTCGTCGGCATCTACCAGAAGATGACGGGCGGCAAGCTCAACTTCGACATGATCGAGACCGAAACCGGCTGGCAGGGCATGGCGACCCTGGCCGATTTCCAGCTGATAAAGGACGAGCAGCTGAAGAAGATCCTCACCGCGCCCACCACTGGCGACGGCAAGAGCCTGAATGCCGCCTACAAAAACCAGATCAACGAGACCGACCAGCGTTTCCAGCGCGCCCAGGCGGTGATCGAGATCTCCAATGGCGTGGTGCGGGTGTCCGATGCCTATGTGCGCGGCGATCAGGTTGGGGCGACGGTCAAGGGCGTGGTACGCGATGCCGCCGGCAATATCGACATGACCGGTACCTTCATGCCCGCCTATGGCCTCAACCGCATCTTCGCCGAAATTCCGTTGCTCGGCCCGCTGCTCGGCAATGGCAATGACAAGGGCCTGTTCGGCATCACCTTCCGCCTGACCGGCAAGACCGAGAAACCGGAGCTGATCGTCAATCCGCTGTCGGCGATCGCGCCCGGCGTGTTCCGCAGGATTTTCGAGTTTCAGTAGGGGCAAGGGTGCGCGCCAAGAAGGGCGGCTGCGGCCGTCCACAGATTGCTGACAGACACCTAGCTGCGCGGGGCGATATCTCCACTGCCCTTCCCACAGGTGTCATGCTCGGACTTGATCCGAGCATCCAGGCGGCTCAAGTTGTTGAGCTTCCCAAGACTTGTTGCAACCCTTTGCCGGGCTTCATGGATCCTCGGATCAAGTCCGAGGATGACCCGAGGGGGTAGGACAGGTTATTTACCAAACTGAGCCCGGCTGCGTCCGCTTAGACCGGGCGCACCAGAATGTGCTTTTTCTTGCCGAGCGAAAGCTTGACCACGCCTTCCGGCGACAGCGCATCGGCGCCGACCGCCATGCGTTCGTCGGATACGGCCGTGTCGTTGACCTTCACAGCGCCGCCCTTGATGTGGCGGCGTGCCTCGCCGTTGGAGCCTGCAAGGCCTGCGGCAACCAGCAGCGTGAGGATGCCCATTCCGCCGTCGAGCTCGGCCTTGGCGACCTCGATCGTCGGCAGGTTTTCGGCGAGCGCGCCTTCCTCGAAGGTCTTGCGCGCCGTCTCTGCGGCCTCTTCCGCCGCCGCGCGGCCATGAAGGATGGCGGTGACTTCGGTCGCGAGGATTTTCTTGACCTCGTTGATCTCGGCGCCGCCAAGGGCAGCAAGCCGCGCAATCTCGTCCATCGGCATTGTCGTGTACAGCCTCAGGAAGCGGCCGACATCGGCATCTTCGGTGTTGCGCCAGAACTGCCAGAAATCATAGGCCGACAGCATGTCCGGGTTGAGCCAGACGGCGCCATTGGCAGACTTGCCCATCTTGGCGCCGGACGAGGTCGTCAGAAGCGGGGCCGTCAGCGCGTAAAGCTGCGGTGCATCCATGCGATGGCCGAGATCGATGCCGTTGACGATGTTGCCCCACTGGTCTGAGCCGCCCATCTGCAGCCGGCAGCCATAGTTCCTGTAAAGCTCGACGAAATCGTAGGCCTGCAGGATCATGTAGTTGAATTCGAGGAAGGACAGCGACTGTTCGCGGTCGAGCCTGGTCTTGACGCTGTCGAAGGACAGCATGCGGTTGACCGAGAAGTGACGGCCGACATCGCGCAGGAATTCGAGATAATTGATGTCGCGCAGCCAATCGGCATTGTTGATCATCAGCGCATTGCCATTGTCGTAATCGATGTAGTTGGCAAAGACGCGTTGGATCGAGGCGATGTTGTCCGCGATGGTATCGACGGTCATGAGCTTGCGGGCTTCGTCCTTGAACGAGGGGTCGCCGACCATTCCGGTGCCGCCGCCCATCAGCGAGATCGGCCGGTGGCCGGTCTTCTGGAACCAGTGCAGCATCATGATCTGTATCAGCGAGCCGGCATGCAGCGAAGGCGCCGTCGGATCAAAGCCGATATAGGCCGTCACCTGCTCCTTCGAAAGAAGGTCATCTAGGCCGGTCTCATCGGAAATCTGATGGATAAAACCGCGCTCTGACAGCGTGTGCAGGAATTCGGATTTGAACGTCGACATGGGGCTTACTTCGATTGATGGATAAAAGACGCGCGGGCTTTAGCACGGTTTTCTGTCGATGTGCACCTGCTTTTGGAAAAGCCATCCCGGTGCCGTCCGCGAACGGACCGGCCGCCCGGTCATGCGGCGCGCAGCGTACGCCGGTAGAGGCGGCGGGCTTTTTCACCGCGCTGCAGGCGTTCCCTGATGAAACCGCATACGCCAGTTTCCGTCGATCCTCTGCCAGAGAGAGCTGCGGTTGCAATGGGCCGTTGTCGAACCGTCGGGAAACCGGTGGAATGATCGATAGGTCAGCAGCGCCGCATCATCGCTGATCGCATAGAGCTGATAGCTGTCGCTTTCCACCGTATGGTCGTTCTCTTCCTCTGCTTGAAGCGCTGCGAGTATCGCCACCCTGTCGAAGCGCCTTCCCGAACTGCCGAATTCGGTGAAGTCTTCGGAAAGAAGGGCTGCGAGTCTTGTGGAATCGCGTCGGATATCCGGTTGATGAAGCGCGGTTTCCAACGCTTTCAGCTGCACGATCTCAGGCATGTGCTTGCTCCATGGTTCGTATTGATCCTCACCAAAACGAAAACGGCCGGGTCATCCCCGGCCATTTCAAGCGTCATTGCGTCGGCAATTACCTGATCCGCTTCGGCGCGGGTTCCGGCACGAGTTCGCCATCGAGGCGGCGGTCGAGATAGTCCTCGCATTCGCCCAGAAGCTCTTCATTCTTGCCGGAGAAGAAGTGGTTGGCACCCGTCACCGTCTTCTGGGTGATCAGGATGCCCTTCTGGGTCTTCAGCTTTTCAACCAGGCCGTTGACATCGCGCGGCGGAGCCACCTTGTCGGCATCGCCGTGGATGATGAGGCCGGAGGAAGGGCAGGGCGCGAGGAACGAGAAATCGTAAATGTTGGGCTGAGGGGCGATCGACATGAAGCCCTCGATCTCCGGACGGCGCATCAGAAGCTGCATGCCGATCCACGAGCCGAACGAATAGCCGGCGACCCAGCAGGTCTTGGAATCGGGATGCAGGCTCTGCACCCAGTCAAGCGCTGCTGCCGCATCCGACAATTCGCCGGAGCCGTGGTCGAACTCGCCCTGGCTGCGGCCGATGCCGCGGAAATTGAAGCGCAGCGTTGTGAATCCGCGCTTCTGGAACATGTAGAAGAGTTCGTAGACAATCGGGTTGTTCATGGTGCCGCCGAAGCGGGGGTGCGGATGCAGCACGATCGCGATCGGCGCATTCTTTTCCTTGGATGGCTGGTAACGGCCTTCAAGGCGACCGGCCGGTCCGTTGAAAATCACTTCAGGCATTGGCTCTCCGGAATTCTGGGGTTCGAATTTTTCGTCTGTTTGCGCGCGTCACGTTGACTTGACTCAATCGGTCATATTTTTTACAAACAGTTTAGAACCATTCGAAAATAAGCTATCGTCTGTTCTGCGGTCCAAATAGGGCAAGCCACTGGTGAATTTCAAGGAAAATACGCCTGCCGCAGATATCGGACAGGTAATTTGAGACAATGACCAACGCCGAACGGATTTATCTCGACTGGAATGCGACCGCGCCGCTTCTGCCTGAAGCGCGCACGGCGCTGCTGGATGGCCTCGCTTTGCAGGGCAATGCCTCTTCCGTCCATCGCGAGGGGCGGGCAGCGCGTGCGGCCATTGATGCGGCGCGCCGCCAGGTGGCAGAGTTCGTTGGCGCTGATGCGGCCCATGTCTTCTTTTCGGCAGGGGCGACGGAATCCGCAAACCATGTGCTGACGCCGGACTTCCGGATGGGGCGCAGCGCCGTTCGTCTCGGCGGACTTTTCGTCTCTGCAATCGAACATCCCGCCGTCCGCGAAGGCGGCCGCTTTGACGCGCGCCAGGAAGTACCGGTGGGCCCGGATGGCATTGTCAGGCTTGATGCGCTTGAGGCAATGCTTGCCACGCATGATCGCTCGGCCGGCCCCGCGATGGTCGCCATCATGGCAGCCAACAGCGAGACCGGCATCATCCAGCCGGTGGCTGAAGCCGCGCGCATTGTCCATGCCCATGGCGGGCTCATCGTGGTCGATGCGGTTCAGGCCGTCGGGCGCCTGCCCGTTTCGATTGAGGCGCTTGGTGCCGATTTCCTGATCTTGTCGTCGCACAAGATCGGCGGACCCAAGGGCGTCGGGGCGCTGGTCACACGCGGAGAGACGCTGATGCCCGCGCCGTTGATCCGTGGCGGCGGACATGAAAAGGGGCATCGGTCTGGCACGGAGAACATCGCCGGCATCATGGGCTTTGGCGCAGCGTCCGCTTTCGCCTCGCGCGATCCTGCCGAACGCAATGGCCGCATCGAGGCCTTGCGCACCCGGCTCGAAGCAGGCATGCGGGCGGCGGCAGCGGATGTGGTGATCATCGGCGAAGGCGGGCCGCGCCTGCCCAATACAACGTGCTTCATGCTGCCGGCGCTGAAGGCCGAAACCGGTCAGATCGCGTTCGATCTGGAAGGCATCGCGCTTTCCGCAGGCTCTGCCTGTTCCTCCGGCAAGGTTGGCGAAAGCCACGTGCTGAAGGCGATGGGGCTTGATCCGCGGCTTGGCGCCTTGCGTATCTCGCTGGGCTGGGAAACGGATGAAGCTTCGGTCGATAGGGCGATTGCGGCCTTCGCCCGGATCGCGGCGCGGCGAAGATTGCCGGTTGCTGCTGTATGAATAATTGATGAATGACAGGCCGCGCGGGGTGTAAATGCTGCGCAGTCTGATTAAATAGAGCGGTGAACCCGCTTGGGAATGCGAACCGCCGGACCTTGAATCCGGTTAGAGTGGAGTGACAATATGGTTGCCGTAAAAGAGACCGTCGATCAGGTCGCCGAGATCGATGTCGATCAGTACAAATACGGTTTTGAGACGATGATCGAAGTGGACAAGGCGCCCAAGGGCCTGTCCGAGGATATCATACGTTTCATCTCCCACAAGAAATCCGAACCGGAATGGATGCTGGAATGGCGTCTTGAGGCCTATCGCCGCTGGCTCACCATGGAAGAGCCGAGCTGGGCGCGGGTGAATTATCCGAAGATCGATTTCAACGACATCTATTACTACGCCGCGCCGAAATCCTTCACCGGCCCGAAGACGCTGGACGAGGTCGATCCGGAACTGCTGGCAACCTATGCTAAGCTCGGCATTCCGCTGCAGGAGCAGGAAATTCTTGCCGGCGTCGAAGACAAGCAGCACCAGCCCAAGAGCCGCGTTGCCGTCGATGCCGTGTTCGATTCCGTTTCCGTCGTCACCACCTTCAAGAAGGAACTTGCCAAGGCCGGCGTGATCTTCATGTCGATCTCCGAGGCGATCCGCGAGTATCCGGAACTGGTTCAGAAATATCTGTTCTCGGTTGTGCCGCGCGGAGACAATTACTATGCGGCGCTGAATGCCGCCGTGTTCACCGATGGCTCGTTTGTCTACATCCCCAAGGGCGTGCGTTGCCCCATGGAGCTGTCGACCTATTTCCGCATCAACGAGAAGAACACCGGCCAGTTCGAGCGCACGCTGATCATTGCCGAAGAAGGGTCTTACGTCTCCTATCTGGAAGGCTGCACCGCGCCCCAGCGCGACGAGAACCAGCTGCACGCGGCCGTCGTCGAGCTGATCGCGATGGATGATGCCGAGATCAAGTATTCCACCGTCCAGAACTGGTTTCCGGGCGACAAGGAAGGCAAGGGCGGCATCTACAACTTCGTCACCAAGCGCGGCGATTGCCGTGGCGCCAATTCGAAGATCTCGTGGACGCAGGTCGAAACCGGTTCGGCGATCACCTGGAAATATCCGTCCTGCCTGCTGCGCGGCGACAATTCGCGCGGCGAGTTCTATTCGATCGCGGTCTCCAACGGCCATCAGCAGATCGACAGCGGCACCAAGATGATCCACCTCGGCAAGAACACATCGAGCCGGATCATCTCCAAGGGTATTTCGGCGGGCGTTTCCAATAACACCTATCGCGGCCAGGTCTCGGCCCACCGCAAGGCGGAAAACGCGCGCAACTTCACCCAGTGCGACAGCTTGCTGATCGGCGACAAGTGCGGCGCTCACACCGTGCCCTATATCGAGGCCGGCAATTCATCCGCCCGCTTCGAGCACGAGGCCACCACCTCTAAGATTTCCGAGGACCAGCTGTTCTACTGCATGCAGCGCGGCATCCCTGAAGAAGAGGCGATCGCGCTGATCGTCAATGGCTTCGTGCGCGAGGTCATTCAGGAGCTGCCGATGGAATTCGCGGTCGAGGCCCAGAAGCTGATCGGGATTTCGCTGGAAGGGAGCGTTGGGTAGCCACTCTTTCAGCCGTCATCCTCGGGCTTGACCCGAGGATCCAACCACCGGGCCGGGAATGAAGCGTGAGTTTGTTCGAGCGAGGACTGGCAAAGCTGAATGGTACCCGAAACGCCGTTCGTATGGAGACGTGATTAGATCCTCGGGACAAGCCCGAGGATGTCGAGCGGAGAGGTGGACGTGCGATGACAGGCTATGTCTACATGATGTCGGACAAGCCGCGCGGCGTAATATACACCGGCGTCACGAGCGACATTCATGGACGGGTCTTTGAGCACAGAAACGAAACGCACGAAGGGTTTACGTCGAAATATAGGGTGAAAAATCTGGTCTGGTTTGAACTGCACCCGAACATCGTGCTGGCAATTCAGCGGGAGAAGTCCCTGAAACGGTATCGACGAGACTGGAAGATCGGGCTTGTTGAAGAGTTGAATCCGAACTGGCTGGATTTGTTCGAGCGCATTGATGAAATCGAGAATGTTTACAAACCGCATCCTGGGATGCGGAAGTATGGAGACTACAGCTGAACGAGCGACGTCGCTGCGCAGACAATGTCAGTTTTGACAACACCGGCCCACCCTCAGGCGTCATCCTCGGGCTTGTCCCGAGGATCTAACCACCGGGCAGAGGATGAGACGTTGGTTTGTTCGAGTGAGGACTGGCAAGGCAGAGTGCGACCCGACACTTCGCTCGTGTTGAGACGTGATTAGATCCTCGGGACAAGCCCGAGGATGACGCAGAGAATAAAAGGGGCCCGAGCGATATCGCCGCCGCCGCTGACGGAAGGAAACGAAAGATGCTTGAGATCAAGAACCTGCACGCACGCATTGCCGAGGATGGCACCGAGATCATTCGCGGGCTGAACCTGACCATTCAGGATGGCGAAGTGGCGGCGATCATGGGCCCGAACGGTTCGGGCAAGTCGACGCTGTCCTATATCCTTGCCGGCCGCGAGGATTACGAGGTCACCGAAGGCGAGGTGCTGTTCAACGGCGAGAACATTCTGGAGCTCGATGCCGCCGAGCGCGCGGCCAAGGGGCTGTTCCTGGCCTTCCAGTATCCGGTCGAAATTCCGGGCGTTGCCACCATGCAGTTCCTGAAGGTCGCGATCAACGAGCAGCGCAAGGCGCGTGGCGAGGAAGAGCTTTCGACGCCGGACTTCATCCGCAAGGTGCGCGAAGGCGCTGCCGAACTGAAGATCGACTACGAGATGCTGAAGCGCCCGCTCAATGTCGGCTTTTCCGGCGGCGAGAAGAAGCGCGCGGAAATCCTGCAGATGTCGCTCCTGGAGCCGAAGCTCTGCGTGATGGACGAGACTGACTCGGGCCTCGATATCGACGCGCTGAAGATCGTTGCCGACGGCGTCAATGCGTTGAGAGCCCCCGATCGCTCCGTGATGGTGATCACCCACTATCAGCGCCTGCTCGACTACATCGTTCCGGATACCGTCCACGTGCTCTACAAGGGCCAGATCATCAAGACCGGCGGCAAGGAACTTGCCCACGAACTCGAAGCCAATGGCTATGCCGATATCATCGGCGAGGCAGCCTGAGGCGGGAGCGCGATGATGAACATGCAAAACAAGATAACGCTGACGGCCGCCGAGGAAGCGCTGCTCGCCTCCTTCGGCAGGCTTTCCGGATCGTTGCCCGGTAATGCCGATGTGACGATGGAACGCGATCGGCTGGCCGGTGACATCCGCAACAAGGGTCTGCCGACGCGCCGCATCGAGGCGTGGCACTACACCGACCTGCGCAACCTGCTCCGCACGGTGCCGGACGATAGCGGCGAGGCGGTCAATCCGGTCAAGGCGCTGCTGGAAGGCAGCGAGGTTCTCCAACTGGTGCAGGGCCGCGCCAGCGATGCCGACGACATCGATGGCGTTGCCGTTTCGAAAGTCTCGGACGCGCTTGCCGATGGCGATCAGTCGGTGCGCTTCCCGCTGTCGCATGAACATGATGCGATCGGCCGCATCAACGGTGCACTCGTCAGTGACGGTTTCATTCTGGATATCGCGGAGACGCTTGCCGCGCCGATCGAGTTGCAGGCCGTTCATGGTGGTGGCCAGGTGCATACCCGCAACCGCCTCACCTTTGCCGAGGGCGTGACCGGCACGGTAATCGAGCGCCATATCGCGCCCGATGGCGATGCCGCGCTGGTGAGCAATCTGACGGCGATCTCGCTCGGCAAGGATGCCGAGGTCACGTATGTTGTGATGCAGCAGCAGGGCGTGGAAGACATCCATCTCGGCAAGCTGAAGATCGAGCTTGGCGAAAACGCAAAGCTCAAGCTTCTGATCGTCAATGCCGGCGGAAAGCTGGTGCGCCACGAAATCGATTGCACCGTCAAGGGCGAGGGCGCCGACCTGATGTTGCGCGGCGTCAATCTGCTCGGCGGCGAGACCCATACCGACATCACCTTCGATCTCGGCCATAACGTGGCGAACACCACGTCCACCGAGATCATCCGCAATGTCGTGTTCGACAAGGCGCGCGGCGTCTTCCAGGGCCTGATCCGGGTTGCCCCCGATGCCCAGAAGACCGATGCCAAGATGTCGTGCAACACGCTGCTGATGAGCGATTTCGCGTCGTTCCATGCCAAGCCCGAGCTCGAAATCTTCGCCGATGACGTGCAATGCGGCCATGGCGCGACGGTGACCGACCTTGACCCGAACCATCTCTATTACCTGATGGCGCGCGGCATTCCGAAGAAGGTTGCCGAAGGCCTGCTGATCAACGCCTTCGTCGACGAAGTGGTCGAAGAACTCGAAAACGAAGCGCTGACGGAAGCCGTCGAGGCGATCATCACGGACTGGCTCGACGGCCATGCGTGATCTGCCGGTCGGCCTCGATCATTGCGTCATCCATGTCTCGGACTGGGCACGGGCGCGCGACTTCTACACGAGAGTGATCGGGGCGACGGTGATCGGCGGGGCTGAAGGGCCATGTGCCTTCCGGCTCGGCCATCAGCAGCTCAATGTTCACGGCGCGGGCGTTAATGCCGCGCCGGTGGCGAAAATTCCGGTTCAGCCCGGCAACAGCGATCTCTGCTTTCGCTGGGATGGCCCGATCGCCGATGCGATCGCCCATCTGAAGGCGGAAGGCGTCGATGTGGAGCTTGGCCCGGTCAGCCGCAACGGAGCGGGCGGGAAAGGCGACAGCGTCTATTTCCGCGATCCGGACGGCTCATTGATGGAGTTCATCAGCTATGGACACTAAAGTTTCGACCTACGACGTCGACAAGATCCGGCAGGATTTCCCGATCCTGTCGCGCACCGTCCATGACGGAAAGCCGCTGGTCTATCTCGACAATGGCGCCTCGGCGCAGAAGCCGAAGGCGGTCATCGACGCGATCACCAACGCCTATTCCAACGAATATGCGAATGTCCATCGCGGCCTGCATTTCCTTTCCAATGCCGCAACGGACGCCTATGAGGCGGCGCGCGAGAAGGTGCGCGCCTTCCTGAATGCCGGTTCACTCAACGAGGTGATCTTCACCCGCAACACCACCGAGGCGATCAACACGGTCGCCTATGGCTGGGCGATGGCGCATCTGAAGGAAGGCGACGAGATCGTCCTTTCGATCATGGAACACCACTCCAACATCGTTCCCTGGCACTTCCTGCGCGAACGCATGGGCGTGAAGATCGTCTGGGCGCCGGTGGATGACGATGGCGAGTTCCACATCGAGGACTTCGAGAAATGCCTGACGGACCGGACCAGGCTGGTCGCCATCACCCAGATGTCGAACGCGCTCGGCACCATTGTCGATGTGAAGGAAGTGACCCGGATCGCCCATGAGCGCGGCATTCCGGTTCTGGTCGATGGATCGCAGGGCGCCGTCCACATGCCTGTCGACGTCCGCGATATCGGCTGCGACTGGTATGTGATGACCGGTCACAAGCTTTACGGCCCCTCCGGCATCGGCGTGCTTTACGGCACTTATGACCGGCTGTCCGAGATGCGCCCGTTCCAGGGCGGCGGCGAGATGATCGCCGATGTGACGATGGAGGGCGTGACCTATGCCGATCCGCCGCACCGCTTCGAGGCGGGCACCCCGCCGATCGTCCAGGCTATTGGATTGGGCGCTGCCCTTGACTATATGCAAGGCATCGGCCGGTCGGCGATTGCGGCCCATGAGGCGGATCTGACGGCCTATGCCAAGGAACAGCTCGGCCACGTCAATGCGCTGCGGGTGATCGGCGATGCTCAGGCCAAGGGCAGTATCTTTTCCTTCGCGATCGAAGGTGTGCATGCCCACGACATTTCGACCATCATCGACCGGCGCGGCGTCGCCGTTCGTGCCGGCACCCATTGCGCCCAGCCGCTTCTGACGCGTTTTGGCGTGACATCGACCTGCAGGGCCTCGTTCGGCCTTTACAATACCCGCGCGGAAGTGGACGCGCTGGTGGAAGCGCTGGATTATGCGCGCACTTTCTTTGCCTGAGAATGGCTTGCCTGATAGGGGGCGCTGATGACTGCTGAAACCGAAGACAAGACCGCTGTTGAACCCGGCTCCTCGATCCCGCCGGAGGAGCTTGCGCGGCTTTCCGACGATATCGTCTCCGCGCTGAAGACGGTCTACGACCCGGAAATTCCCGCCGATATTTTCGAACTCGGCCTGATCTACAAGATCGACGTCGATGACGACCGGCTGGTGAAGATCGACATGACGCTGACCGCGCCGGGTTGCCCGGTTGCCGGCGAAATGCCGGGCTGGGTCGAAAACGCCGTCGGCGCCGTCGAGGGCGTCTCGGGCGTCGAAGTCGAAATGACCTTCGATCCGCCGTGGACGCCGGACCGCATGTCGGAAGAGGCCAAGGTGGCTGTCGGCTGGTATTGAGGTAACGTCTGCTGGCGCATCTGCGAGCGGCTATCAAATCCACCCTCAAGGGTGGAGATATGACGACGGAAAGGTCGTGTTGCTTTTGGGAGCGCCGAACTGGAGCAGGGCACAGTGCCACCCACCACCCGCAGCGTCATCCTCGGGCTTGACCCGAGGATCCAACCACCGGGCCGGGCGTAAGGCGCTGGTTTGTTAGAGCGAGGCGCTGCAAGGCGTAATGCGGCCTGCCACTCCGCTCGTGCTGAGACGGGATTGGATCCTCGGGTCAAGCCCGAGGATGACGCCGAGGGGGAGGAGTGGGTGTCCGGCAGTTAGCGCGGTTGCGCTTCGACACGGGCGCTCATGCTCCCGCCGCCTGACAGGTAGGAGGCGCGCTATTGACGCCGCCGCCGCGTACTGATGCAATGCACCGATAACGCCGGGCCTTGAACCCGGATGTTGATGGAGAATGAAAATGGGCTTTCAGGTTATCACGCTCACCGATGCGGCAGCGACGCGCATCAACGAGATCACCGGCAATGCAGGCGCGGAAGCGCTGGGGCTGCGCGTGTCGATCAAGAAGGGCGGCTGCGCCGGCATGGAATATGCCGTCGATCTGGTCACCGGCGAAAACCGCAACGACAAGGACGATTTCGTCGAGCACTCCGGCGCAAAAGTCTGGGTCGATCCGGCTGCAGCACTTTATCTGCTGGGAACCGAGATGGATTTCGAGGTCACCAAGCTGCGCACCGGTTTCGTGTTCCGCAATCCAAACGAGACCTCGGCCTGCGGCTGCGGCGAATCGGTGGAACTGAAGGCCGCGGACCTTGCCGAACTCGCCAAGGCCCGTCAGGCTGCTGCGCACTGAGCGTGCATTTCTCCCGACGATACAAATAAGCAAGATCTTTCAAGGAAACTTGCGTCAAGCCTCATAAAATGTTGAATTGGCAGCGCCTTCTTCCGGCGCATTCATCATCATCTGCGAGGCCCGCCTGTGACTTCTCGAAACACGGCAATCTGGCGCGAATGGCCGATTGCGCTCATCTGGGCTGCGTTTGCGCTGCTTGCCGCGTTCGGGGCATCCCTGAAGCCGGGTTATATCGGCACGGCGGGTGCTCTGATCGTGCTCGGCGTGATCTTCGTGGTGATGCTGATGGCGGTGTTCCGGGTGGTGCATCACGCCGAATGTCTGGCGGCGATCTTCGGCGAACCGCTCGGCACGCTGATCCTGACGCTATCGGTGATCGGCATCGAGGTGGCGCTGATCACGGCGGTGATGCTGACCGGCGACAATACGCCGACGCTTGCCCGCGACACCATGTTTTCGGTTCTGATGATCGTGCTGAACGGTCTGGTCGGTCTCAGCCTGCTGATGGGCGGGCTGCGCCACGGGCTTCAGGTCTTCAATCTGTCGGGCGCCAATGCCTATCTGATCGTGCTTCTGCCGGTGGCGATCACCAGCCTGATCCTGCCGAGCTTTACGTCTTCTGCGCCTGGCGGCGGGCTTTCCAATCTGCAAACGGTATCCCAGATCCTGATTTCGCTCGTGCTTTACGGGGTGTTTCTGCTGTTTCAGACCGTGCAGAACCCAGTGAGCTTCCAGCAGCCGCGCCTGAACGACGATCAGTCCGGCGATCATCATCACGACCTTCAGCCGAAAAGCGCGGGCTTTCACGCCGCTGGTTTGTTGGCCGCGTTGCTGCCGCTGGTGCTGATGTCGAAGAAGCTCGCCGTCTATGTCGATTTCGGCATTGCCCAGGTCGGCGCGCCGGTGGCGCTTGGCGGTTTCATCGTCGCGATCATGATCCTGACGCCGGAGGCGCTGGCGGCGCTTGATTCCGCGCGCAAGAACCAGCTCCAGCGCGCCGTCAATATCTGTCTCGGCTCCGCGCTCGCGACCATTGGCCTGACCGTGCCGGCGGTGCTGATCGCGGCCTATTTCGTCGGCCTTCCGATCGAGCTGGGGCTAACGCCCGCAGGCGTGGTGGTGCTGACGATGTCGCTTGCCATCAGTATCGTCACCTTCGTCGGCACCCGCACCAACTCGCTGCAGGGCGTCGTCCATCTGGCGGTGTTCTTCGCCTATGTGATCCTGATCTTCGACGGCGATTTTTAGAGATTTTTTCCCGAAAACGCGGCAATGATGCCTCGGGTCATGCGAATCGGGGCACGTGTATGCGCAACGACATCATCTTTGGGGCGGTGCTGCCCTATGTGGCATTTCTGATCGCCCGCCATTTCGGCCTTTCGACCGTTCATGCGCTGGCGATCGGCTCGATCTTCCCGATCGCGGTGATTGCGCTCTCCTACATCAGAAGCCGCAAGCTTGCGCCCGTCAGCGTGATCACGCTCGCGGCGACGCTCGCCTCGCTGATCGGCAGCCTCTATTTCAACAGCGCCTATCTGGCGCTCCTGAAGAATTCGCTGATCACCGGTTTCATCGGACTGGTGTTTGCGGCCTCATTGCTGATGCCGCGCCCGCTGGTGTTCCACTTCGCCACGGAAAAGGGCGGCGAGGAGCGTGCGAGCGGCGAACGCCTGTGGCAGGTGTCGCCGCCATACCGGGCCCTGATGCGCCGGATGACGCTTGCCTGGGCAGTGGTGCTGATCGGAGAGGCGAGCGTGCGGGCGCTGCTGATACCGCTGCTGCCGGTCGATGTGTTTCTGGTGGTCTCGGAAGCGATGTGGATCATCGTGTTCGCCCTGATGATCTCCTGGAGCCTGCGCTATGGCCACCGAAAGGGCGACGAGATCGCCGAGATGGAGCGGCAGAAGTCGGCAGGTTGACGCGATGCGGAACGCTGGCACTCTTGACCGGAGTTCCAGCGGCTTTTCCATCCGCCCATCAGCCATGCTCATGCTTTAAAAGGGCATCCAGTCCTTATGGAGAACGCCGCCTCGACCCTCGGGTCAAGCCCGAGGGTGACCCGAGGCAAGTGTCGATGTCGAGCCTCAGGCGCGCTCTTCCAGAAGCGCCTCGCCCTTCTTCTCGCGCACGAGATTGATGAAGCGGCGGAAGAGATAATGGCTGTCCTGCGGCCCGGGGGAGGCCTCGGGGTGGTGCTGGACAGAGAACACCGGCTTGCCGGCAAGCGCGATGCCGCAATTGGAATTGTCGAACAGCGACACATGGGTCTCTTCGACGCCCGCAGGCAGCGATGCCGAATCAACGGCGAAACCATGGTTCATCGACACGATCTCGACCTTGCCGGTGGTGTGATCCTTGACCGGATGGTTGGCGCCGTGATGGCCCTGATGCATCTTGACCGTCTTGCCGCCGAGCGCCAGGGCCAGCATCTGGTGGCCAAGGCAGATGCCGAAGACCGGCAGGCCGCTTTCGATCAGGTCGCGAATCACCGGAACGGCATATGCGCCGGTCGCAGCCGGGTCGCCCGGGCCGTTGGACAGGAATACGCCATCGGGCGAAAGCGCCAGGATCTGTTCCGCAGGGGTCTTGGCCGGAACCACGGTCACCTTGCAGGAAAGCCCGGCAAACAGTCGCAGGATGTTGCGCTTCACGCCGTAATCGATGCAGACGATGTGATAGCTGGCATCATTCTCGGCAAGCGTCTCGTAGCCCTCGTCCCAGACCCACGGCTTTTCGTCCCACTTGGAAGACTGGCCGGACGTCGCCTCGATGGCGAGGTCGAGACCTTCCAGACCGCTCCAGGCCTTGGCCTTGGCCTTCAGCGCTTCGATGTCGAAATTGCCGGAAGGCTCGTGGGCGATGACGGCGTTGGGCGCGCCATGCTCGCGGATCCAGGCCGTCAGTGCACGTGTGTCGATGCCGGACATGCCGATGACGCCGCGCTTCTTCAGCCAGCTGTCAAGGTCTTCTGCGGAGCGGTAGTTGGACGGCGCCGTGATGTCCGCCTTGAAGATCGCGCCGACCGCACCCTTGCGGGCAGCCGGCGTCAAGTCCTCGATATCCTCGCCATTGGCACCGATATTGCCGATATGGGGAAAGGTGAAGGTCACGATCTGGCCGAGATAGGAGGGGTCCGTCAGGATTTCCTGATAGCCGGTCAGCGCGGTGTTGAAGCAGACTTCGGCCTCGACATTGCCGGTGGCGCCAACGCCCTTGCCGTAGATTACCGTACCGTCGGCGAGCACGAGCGCGGCCGTCGGCTTTTCCTGTGTCCATGGGGCAGTCATGATCATCCCTTGCTAAGTCGCCGGCTCAAGGCCGATTGAATGGGCCCGTACCTGACCCTATATATGCCCGAGACAAAGGGTTCGCGGACGGGCTGCGTTCAGGTAGGCCACTTTTTGATGCGGTTGCGGGAAAATAGTGAAACCCTGCTTGCGGGTCAATTGCTCTTCCTGCACAGTTGTGGCATCTGCTGAAAATAAATGACGATCCCGAAGTTTTGATTTGATCACAGACCCGGTATTCGGTAAACGCCGCCGCCAATCGGCATGGGTCGATGGCGGTCTTCATATATGGCGTTGCCAGGAGTGAATGAATGTTGCGCGATAAACTCGCATTTGCACAGAAAGAATCTTCCAAGGAGGAAGATCCGGTTCGCTTCTGCACATTGAGATTGGTTCACGCGGCCATCAAGGACCGCGATCTTTCCCATCGTGCCAACGGAAAGGACCCGGTCAGCGATGACGATATCACGGGTATCCTGTTCCAGATGCTGAAGCAGCGGAAGGAATCCTCCCGTCTCTACGAAGAAAAAGGCAGGCCCGACCTTGCCGCCCAGGAGCGCCAGGAAATGGCGGTCATCCGTGAATTCCTGCCGGCGCAGCTGCCGGAGGACAAGATCCGTGAAGTCTGCGCCTCCGTGGTTGAAGAAACCGGCGCGCAGGGACTTCGCGATATGGGCAAGTGTATCGAAACGCTGAAGGACCGCTATTCCGGCCAGATGGACTTCTCCAAGGCCTCCGGCGTGGTCAAGGATATGCTGAAGTAGCGTGTCAGAAGGGGCGCAGCCATGCCGCGCCCCTCGTTTTCATCTGTTATCCAACTGGCTTCTGACCAGCTCCAGCCCGCGTCGCGTCACCATATAGGGGCCGCCGTTGCGGGATCGGATTGCCCGTTTCGCCTTCAGCTTGCGAAAAAGTGTCAGGCTCACGCCGGGGTAGAACCAGCCATCGCGCGTGTAGCACGCGGCCCGTTCAATCTTTCTGGCTTCATTGCGGATGAGTTCGATCCTGCCGCCCTGGGCGAGCAGGTGGAGTATGCGCTGTTCTTCGCGCGAAATGTCCATTGTCTTGATGTCCAAAAGCAGTGCCCGGAGCATCGGCTTGAAAATCGGAATCGATTTTCAAAAAGAACGATGTGCAAATTCAATAAGTTGCATCGTTCTTTGTGCGTCCTGACGGACGCTCGGCGCTCTAAGGGTACGGAAAACCATTGCCGCAGATCGCATGATCGGCGGAGTTCAAGGGTTTTGGCCGCTGCACGCTTTTCGCCTGATGTCAGGCAGAGGCGGGCAGGGCCCTTATCGGGATTCCAGACGGTTGGACATAAACACTCCGTTTGTGCATCCTGCAGATAGGCTGGAACGCGCTGAAGGTCAAGGAATCGCCGCGTTTGCGGCCACCCAATCGCTTGCGTCTTTGCTGCAATTGCTCTACCTCACGAACGATATTTCCGTGAATGAACGATGAGCTGACCATGACCCTAGTCGATACTCGCACGCCCGATCCAAAACGACTGATCCCCGGCGCCACCGGCGACTGGGAGGTGATCATCGGCATGGAGGTGCATGCGCAGGTGCTCAGCCAGTCAAAGCTGTTTTCCGGTTCATCCACCACGTTCGGCAAGGCGCCGAACGCCAACGTGTCGCTGGTCGATGCCGCCATGCCCGGCATGCTGCCGGTGATCAACGAGGAATGCGTGCGCCAGGCCGTGCGCACCGGTCTCGGCCTCAAGGCCAAGATCAACAAGCGCTCGATCTTCGACCGCAAGAACTATTTCTACCCCGACCTACCGCAGGGATACCAGATTTCCCAGTACAAGGATCCGATCGTCGGCGAAGGCACGATCACGATTTCGCTCGGGCCTGACAAACAGGGCAATTTCGAGGATATCGAGATCGGCATCGAGCGCCTTCATCTGGAGCAGGATGCCGGCAAGCTGATGCATGACCAGCACCCTTCGTTCTCCTTCGTCGACCTGAACCGGTCGGGCGTCGCCCTGATGGAGATCGTCTCCAAGCCCGACATGCGCTCGGCGGACGAGGCCAAGGCCTACATGACCAAGCTTCGCACCATCGTGCGCTATCTCGGCACCTGCGATGGCAACATGGACGAAGGCTCGATGCGCGCCGACGTCAACGTCTCGGTCAGGAAGCCCGGCGGCGAATTCGGCACGCGCTGTGAGATCAAGAACGTCAACTCGATCCGCTTCATCGGTCAGGCGATCGAAAGCGAGGCGCGCCGCCAGATCGATATCCTGGAGGAGGGCGGTTCGATCGATCAGGAGACCCGCCTGTTCGATCCGATCAAGGGCGAGACCCGCTCGATGCGCTCGAAGGAAGATGCGCAGGACTACCGTTATTTTCCCGATCCGGACCTGCTGCCGCTCGAATTCGATGACGCCTTCATCGCGGAACTGGCGAAGGACCTGCCGGAACTCCCCGACGACAAGAAGGCCCGCTTCGTCGATCAGCTCGGCCTGTCGGTCTACGACGCCTCGGTGCTGGTCTCCGAGAAGGCCGTTTCCGACTATTACGAAAAGCTCGCAGAAGGCCGTGATGCCAAGGCCGCCGCAAACTGGGTGATCAACGATCTGCTTGGCGCGCTCAACAAGGCCAGCAAGGGCATCGACGAAACGCCTGTCTCTCCGGAGCAGCTAGGTGCCATTCTCGACCTTCTCAAGGAAGGCGTGATCTCCGGCAAGATCGCCAAGGACCTGTTCGAGATCGTCTGGAACGAGGGCGGCGACCCGAAGGCGATCGTCGAGGAACGCGGCATGAAGCAGGTGACCGATACCGGCGCGATCGAGAAGATCGTCGACGAGATCATCGCCGCCAATCCGGACCAGGTCGAGAAGGTCAAGGCCAAGCCCTCGCTTGCCGGCTGGTTCGTCGGTCAGGTGATGAAGGCATCCGGCGGCAAGGCCAATCCGCAGGCGGTTCAGGCCCTCGTCAAGGAAAAGCTCGGCGTCACGGAGTAAGCTGGATGTTCTTCGTCCGCACTGCGATGGAAGGCGATATCCCGGCGGTTTGCAGCCTGCTAGCCGAAACCTGGCACGCCACCTATGACGCGATCCTCGGGCCGGAAAAGGTCGAGACGATCATCGACAGCTGGCTGTCACCCGAGGCTATGCTGCGGCGGCTGCGCAAGCCCCATGGCGAGTTTCTGGTGGCCGACAGCGGCGCCCTGATCGGCGGCATGGCCTTTGCCTCGCCGTCGAAGGACAATGCAGACGTGGTCAATCTGAGCCAGCTCTACGTGCTGCCGGGCTTGCAGCGGCAGGGCATTGGCGAACAGCTGTTTGCCGAGATCGAGACGTGTTTCCCGAATGCGAAGCGCCTGGCGCTCGAGGTCGTTCCGGACAACGCCCCTGCGATCCGCTTTTACGAGGCGCATGGAATGCGCGAGGTCGGACGGCACAATGAATGCGGTGCGCCCAATTCCGGCATTCCGGCCATCCGGATGGAGAAGGAGCTTGCCCATGGCTGAGAAAGTGGCTGATCTGGAAAATCTCGTGATCCGCGAGGCGCGTCTCGACGATCTGCCGGTGCTGATTTCGATCTTTGCGGCCGATACGCTTGGCGGACATGGCGACACCACCTCCGACGAGGCCTATGACGATTACCGCGATGCCTTCGAGGCGATCAAGGCATCGGCCAGCAATACGCTTTATGTGGCCGAACTCGATGACATGATCGTCGGTACCTTCCAGACCACCTATATCCGCACGCTGACGGGCAGGGGTGGGGCGTCGCTCACCATCGAGGCGGTGCAGGTTCACCCAGAATGGCGCGGCCTTGGCATCGGCGCCAAGATGATCGAAACCGCGATCGACGAGGCGAAGATCGAGGGCTGCCGCCTGGTGCAGCTGATGTCCAACACATCGCGCGAGGACGCCCACCGCTTTTATGAACGGCTCGGCTTCCGGCAGTCGCATCACGGATTCAAAATGAAGCTGAAAGGCGCCTGAGACGGGGCCTGGCTCTGGACAAGATCGGCCTGACGCGCCATACACGGGTTAATGCAAACGGGCCGTTTCGGCCGGACGAAGGAAAGAAAATGGCTGGCTTTCTGACCAAGATGTTCACCTGGTGGAATGGTTCGACCATCGGAACCGACGTATTCACCCGTCGTTTCGGCAAGAAGGTCGGCGAGGACCAGTTCGGCAACATCTATTACGAAGGCGGCATGTCCACCTATGGCCTGAAGCGCCGCTGGGTTGTCTACAAGGGCTATGCCGATGCATCGAGCATTCCCCCCGGCTGGCACGGCTGGATGCACCACCGCACCGATGTTCCGCCGCCCGAGCAGAACTACAAGGCGCGCGAATGGGAAAAGCCGCATAACCCGAACCTGACGGGCACCGCGCTTGCCTATCGTCCGCAGGGCTCTCTTGCCGTCGAAGGCAAGCGCCGCGAGGTCACCGGCGACTACGACGCCTGGACGCCCGGCAACTGACCCGCGTTTCGCCGCATTTTTGCGGTACCGCCTTTCTGCATGGGTGAGAGACGGTGCTTCGATGTCGTGGACATTGTCGAGCGCTTTCCCTCTCTCCGCGTCACACTCGGGTGAAGCCCGAGTGTGACCCAGTAGGGATTTGAAGGCGCAGCAAGGCCTTCGCGCCTTTGTTTGAGAGGGATCATTAATGCGTCAATACGGGTTTGCAAATCATGTCGCCGCCTTTGGCCTCGCCGTCGCGGCAATTGCTGCTGCCACGCCCGCCCTGGCGGCCCGCGTTGAGAATCCCGTTGCCGTCTTCGGCGGGATCGACAAGATCACCGGCCGCACCTACACCTTCGATGCCTATGTCGGCGAAACCGTGCAGTTCGGCCGCCTTCAGGTGACGCCGCAGGTCTGCTATTCGCGCGACGAGACCGAGGAACAGCAGATCGACGCCTTCGTCCAGGTCGACAAGGTTTCGCTTCAGAATGATATCGGCAGGATTTTCTCGGGCTGGATGTTTGCAGATTCGCCCGCGCTCAATGCCGTGGAAGACCCGATCTATGATGTCTGGCTGACCGACTGCGTGTCGGCGGAGGAAGTGCCGGCACCCTGACCCCTCACGGGAACGGCTGATCGGGCCACACGAGCGCTGCGTTCAGCAGCGTCATGTATCTGTCCTTTTCGATGTCGATCGCGCCCATCGTCTTCAGGTGGTCGGTGGTAAACTGCGTGTCGAGCAGCTGGAACCGGTTTTCCTTCAGCCGTTCGACCAGGTGCACAAGGCAGATCTTGGAGGCGTTGGGCCGGCGCGAGAACATGCTTTCGCCGAAGAAGGCGGCCCTCAGCGAAACCCCGTAAAGACCGCCCACCAGTTCCCCATTCTCATAGGCCTCGACGGAATGGGCGTGGCCCATCCGGTGCAGCGCGTTGTAGAGCGAGCGGATTTCGGCGTTGATCCAGGTTTGCGGACGATCCGGGGCAGGGGCCGCACAGGCCTCCATGACGCCGTCGAAATCATGATTGAAGCGGATATCATAGGGTGACCTGCGCAATATCTTGCGCAGGCTGTGGGAGACGTGGAGCCCATCCAGCGGAATGATGCCGCGGATCTCCGGCTCCACCCAGAACAGTTCCGTATCCTCCGCGGATTCGGACATGGGAAAGAGGCCGATGCTGTAAGCATTCAAAAGCAGTTCGGGGGTAATGCCGCTGCCTTTCTTTCCGCCTCTTTCCATGGCTCCTCAGCTATTCTGTTTTCGCCGCCTTGGCTTCCAGGTAGTTTTCCAGCCAGTGGATATCATAGTCGCCATTGGCGATGTCCTGGTTGGCGATCAGATCCTGAAAAAGCGGCAGGGTCGTGTCGATGCCGTCGACGACGAATTCGTCGAGCGCACGCTTGAGCCGCATCATGCATTCGACGCGGGTGCGACCGTGCACGATCAGCTTGCCGATCAGGCTGTCGTAATAGGGCGGGATCTTGTAGCCCTGATAGACGCCCGAATCGATCCTGACGCCAAGGCCGCCCGGCGCATGGAAATGCGTGATCGTGCCCGGTGACGGCCGGAAGGTCGCCGCGTTTTCGGCGTTGATCCGGCACTCGATCGCATGACCGGAGAAGGAAATATCCTCCTGCTTGACCGAAAGCCCGGCGCCCGCGGCGACCCGGATCTGCTCGTGCACGAGGTCGATGCCGGTGATCGCTTCGGTGATCGGATGCTCGACCTGCAGGCGGGTGTTCATCTCGATGAAGTAGAACTCGCCGTTTTCGTAGAGGAATTCGATCGTGCCGGCGCCGCGATACTTCATCTTGCGCATGGCATCGGCGCAGATTTCGCCGATCGTCATGCGCTGCTCGACGTTGAGAGCCGGAGAGTTCGCCTCTTCCCAGACCTTCTGGTGGCGGCGCTGCAGCGAGCAGTCGCGCTCGCCAAGATGAACGGCCGCGCCTTCACCATCGCCGAACACCTGCACTTCGATATGGCGCGGCTTGTCGAGGTATTTTTCCATATAGACGGAATCATTGCCGAAGGCGGCAGCGGCTTCGCCGCGCGCCGTGCTCCAGGCCTCGAGCAGGTCGTCCTTGGAACGTGCAAGCTTCATGCCGCGACCGCCGCCGCCGGCGGTGGCCTTGATCAGCACCGGAAAGCCGATTTCGTCGGCAGTGCGGATCGCGTCGGTTTCGGTGTCGACTGCCCCGCCCGAACCCGGCACGACCGGAATGCCCAGCGATTCGGCCGTGGTCTTGGCGGTGATCTTGTCGCCCATCATGCGAATGTGTTCGCTGGTCGGGCCGATGAAGGTGATGCCGTGCGCCTCGAGGATCTCGGCAAACTTGGCATTTTCCGACAGGAAGCCATAACCGGGATGCACTGCATCCGCACCGGTGATCTCGCAGGCAGCGACGATCTGGTGAATGTTGAGGTAGCTTTCGCGCGATGACGGCGGGCCGATGCAGACGCTTTCGTCGGCAAGGCGCACATGCATGGCATCCGCATCGGCAGTGGAATGCACGGCAACGGTTGCGATGCCGAGTTCCTTGCAGGCGCGTAACACGCGAAGCGCGATTTCGCCGCGATTGGCGATCAGGATTTTGGAAAACATGAGCTCTGTCCCGTTATTCGATAACGACGAGCGCTTCGTCAAACTCGACCGGTTGGGCATCGTCCACGAGAATTTCCACGATCTTGCCGCTCTTGGGCGACGGGATCTGGTTCATGGTCTTCATCGCCTCGATGATCAGAAGCGTCTGGCCTTCCTTGACGTTGGCGCCGACTTCGATGAAGGGGCGGGCGCCCGGCGCAGGCGCCAGATAGACGGTTCCGACCATCGGTGCCTTGAGGGCGTTGTCGCGGTTGGTGGCAGCTGCAGGCGCCGGTGCGGCGGCGGGTGCAGCGGGGGCTGCTGCAGCGGGAGCAGGCGCGGCTGCGTAGGCAATGGTCTGCTGGGGCGCTGCAATCAGTTCGCGCGCGACGCGGATGCGCAGGTCATCCTGCTCCACTTCGATTTCCGTCAGATCCGTATCCTTCAGGATAATCGCAAGTTCGCGCACAAGCTTCGCGTCGATCGACTTCTTCTCATCTGCCATGGGATAAATTCCTTTGTTCTTTTTATTCCGTGAGGGTTTTCAGGGCGCGGAGCGCCAGAAGATAGCTGTCTTGCCCAAGACCACAGATAACACCCTTTACGACGGGCGCTATCATACTCTTGTGGCGAAACGCCTCGCGGGCATGGATGTTGGATAGATGGAGCTCCACCACCGGCACGGCAATGGCGCGGATGGCATCATGGAGCGCAATGGATGTGTGCCCGTAGGCACCGGGATTGATGGCGACGCCGGCCGCCTTTTCGTTGGCCTCGTGGATCCAGTCGACCAGAACGCCCTCGTGATTGGACTGGCGAAAGTCGATCTGAAACCCGAGTTCCTCGCCCAGAGCGCGGCACGCGGTCTCGATCGATGCAAGCGACAATGCACCATAGATGCCGGGCTCACGCTGGCCGAGCAGATTGAGATTGGGCCCGTTGAGGACGAATATTTGGCGCGTCATGGTCAATTCCGGTTTCGCCTTCTCCTATAGACGTTCACGTCTTACAGGAAAAGCCCCAAGCCTTAACGTCAACAGGGCGTGGTTAAGCTACGTTTTCAGAGGATGATCAGGAGCATACGCCCTTGCCGCAATCGCGGATGTTGTCGATGGTCTGCTGGATCCGGTCGGCGCCGATGGCGCCCGGCAGCATGGTATCGCCGACGATATAGGACGGCGTGCCCGAAACGCCGAGCGCGCTTGCCAGAGCGAAATGTTCCTCAAGTGCCGCTTCGGCCGGATAATCCTTGATCGCCTGATCGATGGCTGCATCATCGACGCCGAGCGAGGCGGCGACGGCACGGGCGGTCTGTTCCGTCGCGCGTGCGCCGGAGCCCATGAGCGCGCGGTGGAACTCCTCATATTTGTCAGGGGCTGCCTTGAAGAAGGCGTAGGAGATGCGCTGCGTTGCTTCCGATTCCGGCCCGAGCACCGGGATCTCCTTCAGCACGAAACGGACGTCGTCATTTTTCGCGATGATGTCGTCCATGTCGGACATGGCGCGCCGGCAGTAACCGCAATTGTAGTCGAAGAACTCGACGACGGTGATTGCCCCATCCGGATTGCCGAGGACGGTGTCGTGGTCGGGAAGGTAAAGCTTGTCCTGATTGGCGGCGATCACCTGCGAGGCCTGCGCCTGCTGCTCTTCCGCCTGCTTCTGCTGAAGCGCGGTCTGGACATCGAGAAGGATTTCGGGATTGCTGACGAGATAATCGTGGACGCGTGCGCCGAAGGCGGCATCATCTTCCGCGATCTGAGGGGCTTCGGGCAGCGGCGCTGCGATCTTCTCGGGCAACGGGGCCTCTGCCATCGTCTGGGGTGGTGCGAAATGGTAGATCGCCGCCGTCGTGGCCGCAGCCGTTGCGATCGCCGTCGCGAAGATCGCGCCCACTGCGAGTGTCAGTCCCTTCGAAGACATGTTCTCCCCTTCCGCATCATGGTTCGCGCCCGCCGTTCCAGGCTGAAACCGTCCCAGGTTTTCATGCAACCTGACTGGCTGCTCTAGGCACCAATTGTGCGCAAAAGCGGGCATTGTCTATAGCGGACGGTTCAATTAGGGCGCGACACCGCTCAATTTCCCGTTTTTTTACATCGCACCATTGCGAGCGGGCCGGTATTGGTCCATCCCGATGACGCATTCTCGCAAAGGACCAAGATATGCCCTCCAAGCGCAGCGACATCGATTCATTTCTGGCCATGGATGTTCTGGCAGAGGCGAACCGGGCGAAGCGCGCCGGGCGGCCGGTGATCTCGATGGCGGTCGGCCAGCCCTCGCACCCGGCGCCGGACACAGCGTTGATCGCGGCCCGCAAGGCACTGGAGCATGGTCACCTTGGCTATACCGACGCCTTTGGAAGGGACAGCCTGCGCGAGGCGATCGCGGCCGATTATCGCGACCGGATGGGGATCGCTGTCGATCCGGCGCGCATTGCTGTGACCACCGGATCGTCGGCGGGGTTCAACCTCGCCTTTCTCGCGCTCTTTGATGCCGGCGATGCGGTGGCGATCGCCCGGCCGGGCTATCCCGCCTACCGCAACATCCTGAAGGCGCTCGACCTGAAGGTGGTGGAGGTCGATGCCGATGCCGCGCACGATTTTACGCTGACGCCGGGCTCGCTCGAAGAAGCCGAGAAAGCTCATGGCGTGAAGCTTGCGGGCGTGCTGCTGGCAAGCCCTGCCAACCCAACCGGAACCGTGACCGGGCGTGCGGCCCTGAAGCGGCTTGCCGACTGGTGCCACGAGCGCGGCACGGCCTTCATCTCCGATGAAATCTATCACGGTCTGGTGTTTTCCGGCGAAGAGACAAGCGCGCTGTCGTTTACCGACGAGGCGGTGGTCATCAACTCGTTCTCCAAATATTACTGCATGACCGGCTGGCGGATCGGCTGGATGGTGCTTCCGGAAAAACTGGTCCGGGTGTTCGAGCAGCTGACGCAGAACATCTATATCTGCGCGCCCGACCTTTCCCAGATTGCCGCCGAGGCAGCCCTTTCGGCCCGCGCGCAGCTTGACGGCTACTGCGATATCTACCGCGCCAACCGCGATTTCTTGAACCGCGCGCTTCCGGAGATCGGCCTGCCGATCGCCTCGCCGATGGATGGCGCGTTCTATGCTTATGTTGACGTTTCCCGCTATACCAATGACAGCCTTGCCTTCGCCCGCAAGATCCTGAACGAGGCCAATGTTGCGGTGACGCCGGGCCTCGATTTCGACCCTGAAACCGGCGGACGCTCTCTCAGGCTTTCCTATGCCGGGACCGAGGCCGAGATCGTCGAGGCGGTGGAGCGGATCGGCAACTGGTTGCCGGGCTGACTCCGGCGGCCCTGCAGCCATGTGGATATCGGGGATAACAACCAGTCTCCGAACTGAACTGACATTTGCCGGACGGATACCCATATAGTGGGGGACCGGGCCCTCGGCCAGATGAGGCTTTGATGCGTTTTCCGACATCCTTTCTTGATGAAATCCGCGACCGCGTGCCGATCTCCTCGCTGATCGGCACGCGCGTGACGTGGGACCGCAAGAAGACCAATGTCGGGCGCGGCGACTATTGGGCCTGCTGCCCGTTCCACGGCGAGAAATCGCCGAGCTTCCACTGCGAAGACCGCAAGGGCCGCTACCACTGCTTCGGCTGCGGCGTGACGGGTGATCACTTCCGCTTTCTGACGGAACTCGACGGCATGGCCTTTCCGGAGGCCGTGGAGCGCATCGCCGACATGGCGGGCGTTGCGATGCCGGAACGCGATCCGATGGCCGAACGGCGGGAGGAAAAGCGGCGCACCCTCGTTGATGTGATGGAGCTTGCGGCCTCCTTCTTCCAGGATCAGCTCCAGACCGGTGCGGGAGCAAAGGCGCGGGCCTATCTGCGTGAACGCGGCCTTTCGGCCCGGACCATCGACACGTTCCGTCTGGGCTATGCGCCCGAAAGCCGCAATGCGCTGAAGGAGTTCCTGGCGTCGAAGGGCGTCGAGAAACAGGAGATCGAGGCCTGCGGGCTGGTCGTCCACGGGCCCGACATCGCGGTCTCCTACGACCGGTTCCGCGACCGCATCATGTTTCCGATCCTGTCATCGCGCGAGAAGGTGATCGCCTTCGGCGGTCGCGCCATGCGCGCCGATGCGATGGCGAAATATCTCAATTCCAACGAGACCGAACTGTTTCACAAGGGCAATGTGCTGTTCAACTTTGCCCGCGCCCGCCGTTCGCTCTCAGGCGCCGACGGGGCGAAGACGATCATCGCGGTCGAAGGCTATATGGATGTGATCGCGCTTCATCAGGCGGGCATAGAGAACGCCGTCGCACCACTTGGTACTGCGCTCACCGAAAACCAGCTGCAACTGATCTGGCGGATGACGAGCGAACCCGTGCTCTGCTTCGATGGCGACGGCGCCGGCATTCGCGCGGCCGAGCGCGCCGCCGGACTGGCCCTGCCACTGCTGAAGCCCGGCCATTCGCTGCGGATTGCGCTTCTGCCCGGGGGCAAGGACCCCGACGATCTGGTGCGCGAGGGCGGCAGGCAGGCCTTTGACGCCGTGCTCGCCCAGGCCCGACCGCTGGCCGATACTGTTTTCGAGCGTGAGGCTGGTGCGCCGGAAGCGGGCGAGACCCCGGAGCGGCGCGCGGCGATAGAGGCGCGCGTCAACGCGCTTGTCGCAACGATCGCGGATGAAAGCGTGCGCCGCCACTACCAGCAGGATTTTCGCAACCGCCTCTATCAGCGGTTCCGCGGCCCGTCCCGCAGTGGCGGCGGTGGCGGCAGTTTTTCAGGCGCGCCGAAAGGGCAGGGGCGGTTCAACGGCCAGCGCGGAAGTGGCATTCTGTCCGCATCCGACCGGCTGTCGCGGTCTCCGCTTGCCAGCCTGCGCCCGGTGACGACCAATCTCACCTTCCGCGAATGCCAGCTGGTGTTCTGCCTGATCTCGCATCCCGAGCTTGTGCGCGAGGATTTCGACAGCATCTCGGCGCTTTCCTTCGACGCCAGCGAAATGCGCGCGTTCTGGCCGGTCTTTCTCGCGGAAGCTTCGCGGCCTGACATGGGACGCGAGAAGCTCAGGCTGAAGCTCGAGACCCAGGGTTTTGCAAGCGTCGTCAGCCAGATTTCCGCGCATGTCGGGCGCAATGTCCACTGGATCGCCGGTCCCGATGCCGCTCTTGAGGATGTGCGCGAGATCTATCAGCAGGCGCTCGCGCTCCATAATCGCGCACGGTCTCTGGCCCGCCAGAAGAGCGAGCTCGAGCGCGAAATTGCGGAAGCGACGGAGGAGGGCAATGCCGAGCTTCTGGCCGAACTCATGCCCGCATTGATCTCCGTGCAGAACGAGATCGCGCGGATCGACAACCAGGAAGCTGAGATCGACGGTTTCGGGCTGATGTCGGGACGGGGCGGAAAGGCACGCAACGGCGCCTGAGAACATCAGGCGTAGACGGCCCCCGTACTGATTCCTTCAGACCGCCTCTTGTATTTGCCGGGAAGCATTCTAAATTACGTCTTTATGGGCTGACAGAGTGACTGCATCGGCGCAGACATCGGCAGAAGCGTTTCACGAGGCGAATTTTCGGCATGAATTCGCACAAACACGGAATTGACGCTTGACGGATGGCGAAAATCTGGGAATCACCAGTTCGAATGGCAGTGAGCAGCACAATCTCATGATCTGGACAGCATCCACCGGGGGTGAAATAGCCGCCGGGATGGAGCGTGTCCTGTTCGTGTCCGAGTTTTTTGATGCCGGCAAGGCCCCCAAAAAGGGCTCCTTAATCATTTGCAGGTAATGCCGCTTGGCAACAGCGACAAAGCGTCAGGGAAGCAGTATTTATGGCTACAAAAGTCAAGGAAAACGAAGAAGCCGAAACCGAACGCGAAGGCGGTACCGACGGCCCTCTTCTGGACCTTTCCGATGACGCCGTCAAGAAGATGATCAAGGCCGCCAAGAAGCGCGGCTATGTCACCATGGACGAGTTGAACTCGGTCCTGCCGTCGTCGGAAGTCACCTCCGAACAGATCGAAGATACCATGGCGATGCTCTCCGATATGGGCATCAATGTGGTTGAGGACGAAGACGAAGTCGACAACGATAACGACAACAATTCCGACGATAGTTCCGACGACAGCGACAATGACAGCGACAGCACCGAGGTCGCCACGACCACCGGTTCCGCTGTCGCCCAGACCAAGAAGAAAGAGCCGACGGACCGCACCGACGATCCGGTCCGCATGTATCTGCGCGAAATGGGCTCGGTCGAGCTGCTGTCGCGCGAAGGCGAAATCGCAATCGCGAAGCGGATCGAATCCGGCCGCGAGACGATGATCGCCGGACTTTGCGAAAGCCCGCTGACCTTCCAGGCGCTGATCATCTGGCGCGACGAGCTGAATGAAGGCACGACGCTGCTGCGCGAGATCATCGATCTGGAGACCACCTATTCCGGTCCCGAGGCGAAGGCTGCACCGCAGTTTCAGAGCCCGGAGAAGATCGAGGCCGACCGCAAGAAGGCCGAGGAAAAGGAACAGGCCCGCAAGAAGCGTTCAGACGACGTCACCGATGTCGGGGGCGAAGGCATGGCGCCGGAGGAAGAAGACGAGGAGGATGACGAATCCAACCTGTCTCTTGCTGCGATGGAAGCCGAACTGCGCCCGCAGGTCATGGACACGCTCGACCTGATCGCCGAGACCTATGTGAAGCTCAGGAAGCTGCAGGACCAGCAGGTTGAAGCGCGTCTTGCCGCCACCGGCACGCTGACCAATGCCCAGGAGCGCCGCTACAAGGAGCTCAAGGAAGGCCTGATCGGCGCCGTGAAGTCGCTGTCGCTCAACCAGAACCGCATCGATCTTCTGGTCGAACAGCTCTACGACATCAACAAGCGTCTCGTTGAAAACGAAGGCAAGCTTCTGCGCATGGCGACCCATCGCGGCGTCAAGCGCGACGACTTCCTCGAGCACTATCACGGCGCCGAGCTTGATCCGAACTGGATGAAGTCGATCGGCAATCTTGCCGGCAAGGGCTGGAAGGAATTCGCGAGCCAGGATGGCACCGACATCAAGGCGCTTCGGACCGAAATCCAGAGCCTTGCGACCGAAACCGGCATCTCGATCGCCGAGTTCCGTCGCATCGTGCACATGGTCAAGAAGGGTGAGCGCGAGGCCCGCATCGCCAAGAAGGAGATGGTGGAAGCCAATCTTCGTCTGGTGATCTCGATCGCCAAGAAATATACGAACCGCGGCCTGCAGTTCCTCGACCTCATTCAGGAAGGCAATATCGGCCTGATGAAGGCGGTCGACAAGTTCGAGTATCGCCGCGGCTACAAGTTCTCGACCTATGCCACATGGTGGATCCGGCAGGCGATCACCCGCTCGATCGCCGACCAGGCCCGCACGATCCGCATTCCGGTGCACATGATCGAGACGATCAACAAGATTGTCCGTACATCGCGCCAGATGCTGCACGAGATTGGCCGCGAGCCGACGCCTGAGGAGCTTTCCGAGAAGCTCAACATGCCGCTCGAAAAGGTTCGCAAGGTGCTGAAGATCGCCAAGGAGCCGATCTCTCTCGAGACCCCTGTGGGCGACGAGGAAGATTCGCATCTCGGAGACTTCATCGAGGACAAGAACGCGCTGCTGCCGATCGATGCCGCGATCCAGGCGAATCTGCGCGAGACCACCACCCGTGTTCTCGCCTCGCTGACCCCGCGCGAGGAACGCGTGCTGCGCATGCGCTTCGGCATCGGCATGAACACCGACCACACGCTCGAAGAGGTCGGCCAGCAGTTCTCGGTCACCCGCGAACGTATCCGCCAGATCGAAGCGAAGGCGCTGCGCAAGCTGAAGCATCCGAGCCGCAGCCGCAAGCTCCGCAGCTTCCTCGACAGCTGATCGGGCGACATGTCTGGAACGAATGAAACCCGGTCGCAAGGCCGGGTTTTTCTGTATCTGAAAGTATGCAACCCATCCGGCAATTTCAGATACTGCGACCGCCTGAGAACCCCGACAGGACTTCCGAATGCCGAGCCCAGCCTATCCCACCGCCGAACACCCCGTCACCTTCACCACCACGCTGGATGATATCCGCAGTGCCAACTGGGCGCTCTGGTTCCGGTCCATGATCTCCGGTCGCAAGGCAAGCTTTGCCGTTTCCTGTTTCCTGTTCCCGGCTCTGGCCGTCCTTATCCTCATGCAGGATCAGCGCGACATGGCGCTGACCGTCATCGGATGGGGATCTGCGCTGTTTCCGGCAATCTATCTGGTATCGGCGATCTCGATCCTGCTCTTCAACCGGTTTTCTGCGCCTGGCGAATATCGGCTTCAGAAGGATTTGCACCATCCGATCGCCTGCTGGTGGGATGACGACGCGGTCTTTGTGGTCATCGGCGGATCGGCCGTGCGGGTCGAATGGCAGGAATTGCTGTTTGCTGCGGAAAATGACGCGGTGTTTGTCTTCAGGCAGGGGACGCTGTTGATGCGCATCATCCCCAAGCGCGCGATGTCGCCGCAGCAAATCGCGGATCTTGGAAGGCTGCTGGATCGTCAGGGCCTGCGGAAGGTGCGCACCCGCTTGCCCGCGCCAGGCCTTCAGCCCGCACCGACTTTCGCGGCCGAGATCAGCGCGCCGGACGGGGCATTGTGGTTTGCCTACAGCGAAGAGGATATCGCGGCCGGCATGCGCCTGCATTACCGGCGCTGGCTTTTCTCGCTGAGGGGCGCGCTTGCGCTTTTCACCGCAGGGGCGGGGCTTGCCGTTTTCCTCGCGCTGATCGAACTGGCGGGATGGTCTTTCCTGCCGCGGTTTCCCACGCCCGTGATTGCCTTATCGGCCATCCTCTTTGTCTGCCTCCTCGTCCTGATTGCCTTCGTGCGATTTTGGCCGCTCGGACGCATGCGCGCCCGCAAGGCGATCCGCATGCAGCCCTCGATCGCGCTTGAACAAGGGGTCTGGTGGGATGATGACGGTATCAGCTATGCCAACGCCCGGGGGGTGCAGTTGCTGCGTTGGGCGGAAACGGTCAGGGTGGCGGAAAACGACAGCCTGTTCCTGATCTATCAGGCGCCCCGCATCTACCACATGATCCCGAAGCGGGTGCTCTCCACCGCGCAATGCGAGGAACTTGACGCACTGATCAGGCGAATGGGATTTGCCAAAGCGGGTCGTGCCGGCAAATAACATGGCTTGCCGAAAGAATGACGGGCGGGCCGCACCGGCCATGGCGGGCCTTGAGTGTTAAAGGAGATCCGGCGCAGAGCGATGCGCCGGATCTCCTGAAAATCTTAGTCCGTAACCTGCAGATTGACGGCCTTCGGGCCTTTTCCGCGGCGGTCGGGCTCGGTGTCGTAGCTGACTTTCTGGTTTTCCGACAACCCCGTCAGCCCGGATGACTGCACGGCCGAGATGTGGACAAAGATGTCCGCGCCGCCATTATCCGGCTTGATGAAGCCGTAGCCCTTGTCGGTATTGAAGAATTTCACTGTGCCAGTTTCGGCCATGCTTCCAGGTCCTTTTCTCGCCCATCCCCTCTAAGGCGGGCAGATATTTCGATGCTCGTTTTGCCCCGGAGGGCAGCGCAGGCGTTTCTCGAATTTGGAGGAAAGGTACCTTTTATCGCGGGGCTTCGATTTGTATGGAAAGCGACAGCAGGCCAAAACAAATCAAGGTCCGCCCGGAAAAATTTTGGCGTTCCCGGCGCGCATCAGCTTATATGGTCTTCCCGTGCTCGCAAAATGCCCGAACATGAACAGAATGCTGTCTTTCATGTTTTTTGGCAAGCGAAACTTTGGATGGGGGTGCTCTGAGGGCGGTTAACGGCAGCGGTTGATGTATTTGGGTTTTCTAATCGCATGATTAGAAGAACAGCAAATCCGGATATACTCTCGCAACTTGATCGCCCGCCTGATCGCGCGCCTGCATGTCAAAGCCTGTGACATTCCCTGCAAGGCTCTGGATTTTATCGGCTAAGCTGGTGTAGGAGCGGGCAGGTCGGCCGCGCCAGAAGAGCGCGTCGGCGGTGCGCGGACCATTGAGGTAAATCAGGAGAACGCCATGCGTCATGAGATGCTCATACGCACCCTTGCGTCCTTGACTGCTTGTTGCGTGCTTACGGTTCCCGCAGCAGAGGCTTTCGAGTATCGCCAGATTGAAGGCTGGGCCATCAGCTGCAACAACGCCTATCTCTGCAATATTTCCCTGACGCCCGTTGCCGGCACGGGCCCTGCGCCGCTTGCAATCCAGTGGCAGAGAACGGTTGCGCCGTCCGCGCCTCTTGTCCTCAGTCTCCCTTACCCGCCAGGCTTCCTGCCTAACGGCGATGACAAGGGCAGGCTGGCGATCGATGTCGACGGGGTCGAGGATTTCTCGGCAAATGTCAGTGATCTCGTCCGCGACGATCAACTGGGCGCCTTTGCCATCAAAGACCCGGTCAAGCTGGTGGCGCTCTTTCGCCAGATGACGGAAGGCCATGAGGCAATCATCCGCTACGATGGCGTCATCGGCCGCCATTCGTCGCGCATTTCGCTTTCCGGGCTCAAGGATGCCGCGCGCTTCATCGATGAATGGCAGGGGCGCGCGGGCAGAAGTGATGCGCTTGTTTCCGTCGGAGAGGCTCCGCCGCCGGAACGCGTCGCAATCTGGTCGATCGAAAGCTACGATCAGCTGCCGCCGTCGATCCTGCGCAATCTGAGCGATCCGGAGAGCGTCTGCTTCACAGACCAGTCGCATATCGATCAGGCCGATGCCTTTGCCTATGATACCGGCAAGAGCACGATCATGCTTTTGCCCTGCGGGCCGGCCGGCGCCTATAATCAGCCCTATCAGCTGTTCGTCGGCCGCGACCAGGAGTTCCACCGCGCCGAGTTTCCGAATGTCAGCGATGCCGGGATCACGGTTCTGGATACGGTCTACAACGTCAATTTCGACCTCGCCTCCAAGACGTTGTCATCGGTCTATCTCGGGCGCGGCCTTGGCGATTGCGGGCTTGCCCATTACTGGACGATCAATGCGGAGGCGACAGGCAATCCGCTGGCGTTGACGCTCGAGCGGTCGAAGACGGCCTGTGACGGCGTCGATGTCGGGCCGGAAAACTGGCCCGAGATATGGCGGCCCGCCATGGGCACGACGGAGGCCGTCGAGCGCTGAGGCTAATCGGCCCGATAGACCCGCAACAGTGCCCCGTCGGCTTCGTCGGTGACCATCAGCAGGGATCCATCAGGTGCGATGGTCACGTCGCGCAGCCGCCCGTATTCCCTTTCGAACAACCTTTCCTCGCTGGTCACCGTTCCGGTGTCGTCGCGGATGATATGTGCGAGCAACTCGTCCTTGAGCGCGGTTACCAGAAAATCGCCGTCCCATTCGGGAAACATGTCTCCGCGATAGACGGCGATGGCGCCCGGCGCGATCGAGGGGTCCCAGTAGTAGACCGGTTGTTCGAGCCCGGGGGCCTCAGTGCCCTGTCCGATCTTCTCACCGGAGTAATGGACGCCGTATGAAATCTCCGGCCAGCCGTAATTGCGGCCTCGCTCCGGCGTATTGATCTCATCGCCGCCACGCGCGCCGTGCTCGACGGTGTAGAGTGTGCCTGTGACCGGATCGATGGTGATGCCCTGGGGGTTGCGGTGGCCGATCGACCAGATCTCGGGCTGCCAGCCGCTGGCGGCAGGGTCACCCGCGCTGCCGTCGCGCGCGATCTTGAGGATCGAGCCCGCGTGGTCGCCGGGGTCCTGGGCACGTTCGCTTTCGCCCCGGTCCCCGATCCCGAAGAACAGGTCGCCGGACGCATCGATCGCGATGCGCGAACCGAAATGGCGATTGGTGCCGGAAAACCGGTTCATCGCGAATATTTGCTCAACATCCTGAAGCCGCGCGGCCTCCCGGTCGAGGGTGGCGGCAAACACCGCCGTTCCCTGTCCGCCTTCGCCGGAAACGGAAGCGGTGAAGAATATGCGCAAGCCGTTGACGGCGCCCGGATCGATCGCGACGTCGAGAAGCCCGCCCTGTCCGGCGGCGTAGAGGGACGGAAGTCCGGAAATCGGCTGTTTTTCTCCGGATGGGGAGATGACGGTCAGGCGGCCGGGCCGCTCGCTCACCAGATAGCTGCCATCTGGAAGGACCTCGACAGCCCAGGGGTGGCTGAGGCCTTCTGCCACGCGTTCGACCTTCAGGTCAGGCTGGTCGGCCAGGGCGGAAAGGGGAGCAAGCGCAGCGATCACAGTGGCGATCTGCAAGACGAATGCGGGGGTGGCTTTCATGGAAGTCTCCTCCTGCTGTTCTCAACGACATATGGCCCGTCACACGAAGCGCAAGGGGAGCGTCAAACACAAGGGCGTGAACGCGCCGGGCGCGAACGCCTAGAGACGGTCCAGCCGGTTGCGCTCCTTGCGCTCGGCATCGGCTTTCAGGTGATTGAGATTTTCGCGCCACAGATAGGAAGCGGCAAACACCATGGCGAGGCAGACCGCAAACATCATGGCAATCATGAGATCGCGTGCGGCAGTGTGAGTCATCAAGCCTTGCAGCAGGTCGCTGCCGGCGGAGGTGGAAAACGGAAAATAGCCGCTCATGAGCATGTCCTGTGCAGTGTCGGCGCTCAGCGGCGCGGATTGAAGGCGTTCCTGCGCGAAGGCGCCTGCCGGCGCAAGTACAGCAAAGCCCGCAGCAAGCAGGTAAGACCTGCGTTTGAAAGCCCTGACGACGCGCTTCGCCGCCTTGTGAACCATCCTCATCTGCCTTCTCCTTCGGCACAGTTTCAGCGCATTCCCAGAAGGCCATGTAATTACGACCACTTCTGGATGAATATGGGTTGAACAAGACCCATTTTGCGGTTGAATTGTGACCCGGGTGTCGATCTCAAAAACGCAATTCAAGGTGGAACTGCGGATTTTGGGCATCGCGGCGACGCCTGCTTGTCCGGGAATCGGCATGATGCGGACGATAGCGCTTGAAACGTCGGGCAAATTGCGTTTAGACCAAACTCTTGGAAGTGACCGTCCGACTGACGCATTTCCATGGTTCAATCAAATAATCAGGACATTGAAAATGGCCCTTCTTGCTGACGCCCTTTCTCGTGTGAAGCCTTCCGCCACCATCGCCGTGGCACAGAAAGCACGCGAACTCAAAGCGAAAGGCCGCGATGTCATCAGCCTTGGCGCGGGCGAGCCTGATTTCGATACACCCGACAACATCAAGAAGGCTGCGATCGAAGCCATCAATCGCGGCGAGACAAAGTATACGCCGGTTGCCGGTATCCAGCCGCTGCGCGAGGCGATTGCCGCGAAGTTCAAGCGCGAGAACAATCTCGATTACAAGGCCGCGCAGACCATCGTCGGCACGGGCGGAAAGCAGATCCTGTTCAACGCCTTCATGGCAACGCTGAACCCGGGCGATGAAGTCGTCATTCCGGCGCCCTACTGGGTGTCCTATCCGGAAATGGTGTCGCTTTGCGGCGGCACGCCGGTGTTTGTTTCGGCCACCCAGGAAAACGGCTTCAAGCTCCAGGCCGAGGATCTCGAGAAGGCGATCACGCCGAAGACAAAGTGGTTCATCTTCAACTCGCCGTCCAACCCGACGGGTGCTGCCTATACCCATGACGAGCTCAAGGCGCTCACCGACGTGCTGATGAAGCACGAACAGGTCTGGATCCTGACCGACGACATGTATGAGCACCTGACCTTCGGCGGTTTCAAGTTCGTGACGCCGGCGGAAGTGGAGCCCGGCCTTTACAACCGTACGCTGACCATGAATGGCGTGTCCAAGGCCTATGCGATGACGGGCTGGCGTATTGGCTACGCTGCCGGTCCGGCAGAGCTGATCAATGCGATGACGACGATCCAGAGCCAGCAGACCTCGGGCGCCTGCTCGATCGCGCAGTGGGCCGCCGTCGAAGCGCTGAACGGCAACCAGGATTTCATCGCCGAAAGCCGGAAAGCCTTCGAGAAGCGCCGTGATCTCGTCGTCTCGATGCTGAACCAGGCGCCAGGCCTCGAATGCCCGACGCCGGAGGGCGCGTTCTACGTCTACCCGTCCTGCGCCGGCCTGATCGGCAAGACGTCGCCGGGCGGCAAGGTGATCGAAACCGATGAGGATTTCGTGACCGAGCTTCTGGAAGCGGAAGGCATTGCCGTCGTGCATGGCTCGGCCTTCGGTCTCGGCCCGAACTTCCGCATCTCCTACGCGACGTCGGAGGCGGAACTCGAAGAGTCCTGCATCCGCATCCAGCGGTTCTGCAACGCCTGCAAGTAAAACGATCAGGGCGCGCCTGCCGGGCGCGCCCTTTTTCGTTGCGGCCCCTGTCGGGAAACGGTAATGGCGACAAGGGGTTCAACGCTTACGGGAAGCCATGTCACATTTCCAGGTCGTCATCGGGTTGTTTCGCCGTTTCAAGCTGACGGTGCAGATGATGCTGACGGCGCTCGCTCTTGCCGTCACGCTGTCTTCAGCGCATGCCCAGACGGCCGAGCCGCGACCGCAGCCCTCCGAGCTCCGCGTCGGCGTGCACGCCCTTCCGCCCTATGTGATGCGGGACAGGGATGGAAGCTGGTACGGCCTCGGCATCGATCTTCTCAACTCCGTCACACGCCGGCTCGGCACCACGTATCGGCCGGTCGAAATTCGTCCCGAAGAGATGGTGGCTGCCGTCGAAAGTGGCCAGATCGACATGGCGCTCGGCGCGGTTCCGATCAATGCGGATGACGAGGCGGTCATCGATTTCACGCTGCCCTATTACAGCGGCGACCTCGGTATCGCGCTTCGGATCGTCGACAAGCTGGGACCGAAGATCATGTTCCAGCTGCTGTCCTCACCGGCCTTTCTCTACATGCTCGGTCTTCTGACCGGTCCGGTCTTCGTCATTGGCGCGCTGATCTGGCTGCTGGAGCGCCGGGCCAATCCGGAACAGTTCGAACCGCGTCCGGCCCGCGGCGTCTTCTCCGGCTTCTGGTGGGCAACCGTGACGATGACGACGGTCGGTTACGGCGACAAGGCGCCGGTCACGTTTCTCGGCAGGCTGCTTGCGATGTTCTGGATGTTTGCGGCCTTGATCCTCGCCGCGATCACCACCGCACAGCTTGCAGCAGGACTGACATCCTCGCTCAACTCCAATTTCGTGGACAATATCGGCGATCTGTCGGGCCTTGACGTCGGAACGGTAAGCGAATCGGCCGCGG
Source organism: Martelella limonii (assembly GCF_013344475.1). GTDB lineage: Bacteria > Pseudomonadota > Alphaproteobacteria > Rhizobiales > Rhizobiaceae > Martelella > Martelella limonii. Next base: position 454,665 of record NZ_JABUOU010000002.1, read on the forward strand.
CCGCCGAGCTTGACCTGCTCAACATCACGTCCACAACGTTCAACAGCGTCGATGAGGGCCTCGATGCGCTGGACCGCCATGATATCGACGCCTTCGTCTACGACCGCGCGATCCTGCAATGGGCGCTGAAGGGATACAGCGCGCTCTATCTGACCAATCTTCAATTCTTCCAGCAGAATTACGGGTTGATCGTGCCGCAGGGCGATCCGTCGCGCGAGGCGATCAATATCGCGATCCTGAAGACGCTTGGGACCGAGCAATGGCACCTGACGGTCGAGCGCTACCTGCCCTCCGACGCCAATTAGAGAACTGGACGTCGATCTGGGTCCGATGCGTTAGTTCTGCTGGCCGATATAATCCGTCATGCCCTTCACCAGCGCGTCGAACACCACGCGGCAGCGCGGCGAGCGTCGCAGATCCTCATGCATGGCAACCCAGACCGGCAGCGCGAACGGGATCTGACCTTCAAGCACTTCCGCCAGCCGGGCATCGCGCAGTCCGAGCGGTCGCTGGCAAAGGCCGAATCCGCAGCCGGCGCGGATGGCTGCGAGCTGGGCAAGGTTGCTGTCGGAGCGCAGGTTGAAGTCCGGGAGGGCAAGCTCTGGAAAGGCCTTCAGCACATCGCGGACATAGCCGAGTTCGCGGTCGAAGCCGATCGTGGGCAGGTGCCTCAGATCTTCGGTGGACTGCGGCGTACCGTGGCGGGCGATGACATCCTTGCGGGCAAAGCAGCCGATCTCGATCTTGCCGACATGGCGCACCACCAGAGCGGCCTGGGTGGGCTCCACCAGCCTCAGTGCGATATCGGCCTTGCGGCTCAGGAGATCCTCCAGCGCGTCGGAGACCGAAAGTTCGATGGCGAGGCGTGGATGAGAGGCCATTACCGGGGCAACAATCTCCGGCAGCACTTCGATTGCAACGACATCGCTGGCGCTGATGCGGACGCTGCCGGAAATCGCGTCACGCGTTTCGGAGGCGGCTCTGCGCATCGCGTCCGCCGAGGCGGCCATGGCTTCGGCGAGGGGCTTCATCGCATGGGCCGTGTCGGTCGGTTCCAGCCCGCGTTGGGAGCGGGTGAAGAGCTGTTGGCCCGCCTCGCGCTCCAGCGCCTCGATATGGCGCCCGATCGTGGGCTGGGTCAGACCCAGAAGCCGGGCCGCGCCGGACAGGGAGCCGGTTTCCAGGACGGCCAGAAAGGTGCGGTAGAAATCCCAGCTCTGTGTGTTCATGGATTTATGTATATCAGGCGCACATTTTTATACAATTCCGTTTAGGTGTTACTGCGCTGATATTCTCCTCGACCTCAACAGAAGGAGAATGTAATGACCGAAATGACCCGAAAGCCTGTGGCGCTCATCCTGGGGGCGACAGGCGGTGTTGGCGGTGCGGTTGCGCGGGCGCTGCTTGCGCGTGGCTATCATATCCGCGCGCTCCATCGCGATCCGTCGCGATTGTCTGAAAAGCGGACGGACTATGAATGGCTTAAAGGCGATGCGATGCGCCACGAAGACGTGGAGAAGGCAGCGCAGGGCGCGGAGCTGATCTTCCACGGCGTCAACCCGCCCGGCTACCAGAACTGGAAGTCGCTGGCGCCTGCGATGCTGGAGAACACGATTGCCGCGGCGCGGATGTCCCGTGCCCGCATTCTGTTTCCCGCAACGATCTATAATTTCGGGCGGGATGTGTTTCCGTCCCCGCGCGAGGACAGCCCGCAGAACGCCACCACCCGCAAGGGTCGCATCCGGATTGCGATGGAAAGGCGCCTCAGGGAGGCGGCCGATGGCGGCACCCAGGTGATCCTGGTGCGCGCGGGTGACTTTTTCGGCGGGGATGCGGCCGGCAACAGCTGGTTCGGACAGGTGGTCAAGCCGCATGCGCCGCTCACCCGGATCACCAATCCCGGAAGGAAGGGCGTTGGCCATCAGTGGGCCTATCTGCCGGATCTTGCCGAAACCTTCGCAGCACTCAACGACAGGGCAGGGCAGCTTCCCCCCTTCGCGAACTTTCATTTCGAGGGGTTTTACGACGCCGACGGGATGGAGATGGGACAAGCGATCCGCCGCGTCGCCGGCGATCCGAAGCTGAAGATCGCGCGCTTTCCCTGGTTCGTCGTGCCGCTGCTTGCGCCATTCGTGACGTTGATGCGCGAACTGCTGGAGGTGCGCTATCTGTGGAGGGAGCCGCTGCACATGACCAGCGAAAAGCTCGTATCCGTCCTCGGCCACGAGCCGCGCACGCCGCTCGAAAGCGCCCTCGGGCAGGCACTCGAGGATATTGGCGTGACGCCGAAGCGACCTGCTCCGGGCGCGTTGCCCGTCAGAGCCCCAGTATCGAAAGCATGATGAAGGTCGCAAACAGCACGAAATGGGTCATGCCCTCGATCGCGTTGGTCTCGCCGTCATTCACATTGATGGCGGCGGCGATCAGCGTAATCGCAGCCATGGTGATCTGAACCGGGGTCATCGCCATGGTAAAGGGCTGGCCGGTATAGAGGGCGATCGCCTCGATCACCGGCACGGTCAGGATGACGGTCGAGAGCGAAGCGCCAAGTGCAATGTTGACCACGGCCTGCATGCGGTTGTTGAGTGCCGCGCGGATCGCGGTCAGGATTTCCGGTCCGGCGGCGATCGAGGCGACCAGAATGGCCGTCAGCGCAAGCGGCGCCCCGGTTCCCTCCAGACCGTCATTGAGGAAGGCGGACATGAATTCCGCCAGAAGGCCGATGACCGCAACGCCGACGAGAATGATCGCAACCGACTTGGCGGTCGAGCCCTGCTCCTCCGCATGGCCCTGTTCTTCCTGCGGCTTGGTGCGCATCTTGGGGTAACGGTAAGAGAAGAAATAGCTGTGCTGGCCAACCTGAAGCTTCAGGAACAGCGCGTAAAGCGAGAGCATGGCAACGATGGTGAAGGCGGAATAATAGGTCCAGCTCGCCTCCGGAATGAAATCGGGAACCACCATCGATATGCCCATGGCCGTCAGGATCATCACCGAATAGGTCTTGCCCGAGTCGTCGTTATAGGGCTGCTCGCCATGCTTCAGCCCGCCGAGGAGCGCAGCAAGGCCGAGGATGCCGTTGATGTCGAGCATAACGGCGGCATAGATCGTATCTCTGACGAGCGTCGGCTGGCCGCTTTCGGTCATCATGATGATCAGGATCAGCACTTCGACCGTGACGGCCGAGAGCGTCAGGATCATGGTGCCGTAAGGTTCGCCGGCCTTGGCCGCGAGAATTTCGGCGTGGTGGGCCACCCGCATCGAGGCGCAGGCGATGGAGACGACGAGAAGGCCTGCGGCAATGAGCGAGAAAACCTGCCCGGCATGCATCACGTCATGTTCAACGAAAAAGGCAATGGCCCCCACCGGCAGCGCCTGCAGAAGCAGGATTTCACCGCGCAAAAAATTCAGCATCGATCAGTCGTCCCCGTGATGGCGCCGCAGGGCGCCAGTGTGTCCCACGAAAGCTTTGGACGGTGGCGTCAGCCGCCGAGCGTGGGGTAGTCCACGTAGCCCTTGGCTTCGCCACCGAAAAGCGTTCTCTGATCCAACGCATTCAGCTGCGCATTGATCCGCAGGCGGCGCACCAAATCCGGATTGGCGATGAAAGCGCGCCCGAAACAGACGAGGTCGGCACGCTCCTTCTCCAGGGCGTCAATCGCAAGCTGGCGGTCATAGCCATTGTTGACCATCCAGGCGCCGGAACCATCGGTGCGGTAATAGGTTTCCCGCATCTCTTCGTAATCGAAGGGGCGGGGGCCCTGGGAGTAGCTGCGATCGCCCCCGGTCGCGCCCTCGATGATGTGGATATAGGCGAGATCATAGGCGCTGAGCTGGCTTGCGAGATAGTTGAACAGCGCCTGCGGATTGTCGTCCTGAATGTCGTTGGAGGGCGCCACCGGCGAGAGCCGGATTGCGGTGCGCCCGCCGCCGATCTCGCGCGAGATCGCGCCGACGATGTCGAACATGAAACGCGCCCGGTTCTCGATCGGCCCGCCGTAAAGATCGGTGCGCTGGTTGCTGCCGGACCGCAGGAACTGATCGACCAGATAACCGTTGGCGCCATGGATCTCGATGCCGTCGAAGCCCGCTTCCATGGCTCTCACGGCTGCGCGACGATAGTCGTCGATGATGCCGGAAATCTCGAAGGGCTTCAGAGCGCGCGGCATCGATGTCTCGATGAAATCGCTGGTCTGATCCGAGTAGACGACAAAGGTCTTGGCGCGGGCCTGGACGGCCGAAGGGGCCACCGGCGGGTCGCCGAAGGGCTGCAGCGATTTGTGCGATACCCGGCCGACATGCATCAACTGGCAGAAGATCTTGCCCCCGGCCTCGTGAACGGCGGTGGTGACGTGGCGCCAGCCCTCGACGGCGGTATCGGTGTAGATGCCCGGCGCGTTGGAATAGCCCTGGCCCTGTTCGGTGATGGCGGTTGCTTCGGAAATGATCAGGCCGGCGCTGGCGCGCTGGCGGTAATATTCGACATTGAGTTCGTTGGGGACCGATTCCGGGGACCGGTTGCGCATCAGCGGCGCCATGATGATGCGATTCTCGATGGTGACATCGCCGATCGTAATGGGATCAAAAAGGTTAGCCATCGAATTCCTTCCCCTGGCGGGTCGCGCGCTCAATCTGTAGCGGAAGCCCGGTGTCGACGCAATTTTCTGAAAGTCCCGCGATATCCCGAGCGCTACACCAACCGCTCTAGCGCAGAAACCGAAAAAAAGCGTTTACGCATGTTAAACGCCAGCAAAACACAGAAAAGAGCATAAAAAAAAGGGCCACCAGATGGGGCCCTTGTAAGTGTGAAGGTAAAACCTCCAGAGGGGAACAGCTGCTGCAATACGACTCGCAAGCCGTATCGAAACGCATCAGCTATTATTTGATATGGTTCTTTTTTGTGCGCAATGCAATAGTTTTCATCGCGCGTTGCGAAAAAAAACACCACAGAAATACAGGCAAAAAAAGAGGGCCACCGGAAAACCGGGGCCCTTTGAGTTAGAAGGTCTCTCAAAACCTCCAGAGGGGAACAGCTGCTGCGGTGCACCAGGGAGAAGTTGGGCACCACCTGCATCAGCTGCGTGCTATATGCTCTCCGATTAGGCATTGGACAATGCATTTTTGTGCATGGCTGCCATGCGATTGGCGAAAAATGCTGCAAGTTTTGCTTAAAATTGGAGCGGGTTCGATTTTAGCCTAAAATATAGTCATAAAATGCAAGCCAAAGGGCAGCCTTTTTGTGGCTTTCGCAAGCAGCAGTGAAAACCTCTGGCGGCAGAGGTCTCAGAAGCTCCAGTTGCGGGCCTTGGCGACGATGAAATCGCGGAAGACTTTCAGCTTGGCGGAGTTTTTCAGTTCGTCGGGATAGCAGAAATAGGTGTCGAAGCTCGGCACATCTGCATGGGTGACGAGCTGCAGCAGGCCCGGGTCGCGGCCGACGATATAATCCGGCAGCATCACGATGCCGATTCCAAGAAGCGCCGCGCGCTTGATCGAGGTCAGCGAATTGATCTGCAGATGCGCCGGTCGGGGATTGTCGGGCGAGCGGCCGGCAATTTCGAGCCAGTTGACATCGAGCAGATAGGCCGGTGCCGGTTCGCCGAAGGTGATGATCCTATGATTGTCCAGATCTTCCAGCGCCTGGGGTTCGCCATGCCGGTTTATGTAGGAAGGCGAGGCATAGACATGCATGTGCACGGTGAACAGCTTGCGCTGGATCAGGTCCGGCTGCTGAGGCTGACGCAGGCGGATGGCGCAGTCCGCATGGCGCATGTTCACGTCCAACTCCTCGTTGTCGAGAATCAGCTGGATCTGCATGTCGGGATAGAGCTGCAGGAATTCCTGCACCTTGTCGGTGAGCCAGCCCTGGCCGAGGCCGACGGTGGTGGTCACGCGCAGCTTGCCGGAGGGTTTCTCCTTGGTTTCCGTCAGGCGCGAACGCACGCCCTCGAGCTTCAGAAGAACGTCATTGGCCGTGCGGTAAAGCAATTCGCCCTGTTCGGTCAGAATCAGGCCGCGGGCATGGCGGTGGAACAGCTTGACGCCGACATCCTGTTCCAGCGCAGAGACCTGGCGGCTGATCGCCGACTGCGAAAGATGGAGCTTGTCGGCGGCATGCGTGAACGATCCTGCCTCCGCCGCGGCATGAAATATCCTGAGCTTGTCCCAGTCCAGAGGCATGCTCGTGCTTTTCATAAACCTTACTCCGCGGCAGCCAGGGTGCCGGTTTTCAGCGCTGCCAGAAAACGTTCAGCCTCGAGAGCCGCCATGCAGCCCATGCCGGCGGCGGTCACCGCCTGCCGGTAATTGTCGTCGGTGACATCGCCGGCGCCGTAAACGCCCTCGATGCTGGTCTTGGTCGTGCCCGGTTCCGTCCACAGATAGCCATTCGGCTTCAGCCGCAGCTGGTCGCGGATCAGGGAAACCTGGGGCGTATGGCCGATCGCGATGAACACGCCATCCGCCGGAATTGTCTGCTTTTCGCCGGTCTTGACGTTCTTCACCTCGACGCCGGTGACGGACGGCGGCAGCGGCGGCACGGCGGTGGTGCCGACGATATCTTCCACCGCATGGTCCCAGACGACCCTCACATTTTCGAGCGCGAACAGGCGTTCCTGAAGAATGCGTTCGGCGCGGAAACTGTCGCGCCGGTGAACCACCGTCACGGACTTTGCGATATTGGCGAGGTAGAGCGCCTCCTCGACTGCGGAATTGCCGCCGCCGACGACCACGACATCCTTGCCGCGATAGAAGAAGCCGTCACAGGTCGCGCATGCTGATACGCCGCCCCCGTTAAAAGTCTGCTCGCTCTCCAGGCCAAGCCACTTCGCCTGGGCACCGGTGGCGAGAATCACCGTCTCGGCGGTCCAGACCTCACCCGAATCGGTGGTTGCCGTGAAGGGGCGCTTCGAGAGGTCCAGCTTCGTCACGATATCGTTGATGATTTCGGTGCCGACATTCTCGGCCTGCGCCAGCATCTGTTCCATCAGCCACGGGCCCTGGATCGGCTCGGCGAAACCGGGGTAGTTCTCGACATCGGTGGTGATCGTCAGCTGGCCGCCCTGCTCGAGGCCTGCAATCAGCACCGGCTTCATCATTGCGCGCGCGGCGTAGATGGCGGCGGTATAGCCGGCCGGGCCTGAACCGATGATGAGCACCTGCGTATGGTGGTCTGCCATGTCTGAATCCTTTTGAGCGCACCGATGACGGTACGCCGCTCTAATTGCAAGTCTTGCCCCATTTATGGCTGCCAGGGGCTTTCTTTCAAGGTCGCGCGGCGCGCTACCAACAGCCGATTTCATTCTGTTGAAAGAATCTGGCTGCATGTTGTAATAAAATTGCTTATACGCCTGTTTTCCCGCCTCAGGAGCCATGAATGCGCGCCGATCTCGATTCCGTCGATCTTAAAATCCTGCGTGAGCTCCAGCGCGACGGCCGCATGACCAATGTCGAGCTTGCCGAGCGCGTCGGCATCTCCGCACCGCCGTGCCTGCGCCGGGTGCGCCGGCTGGAGGAAACGGGAATCATCGAAGGCTACATTGCGATGCTGCACGGGCCGAAGCTCGGCTATGATCTCGTCGCCTTCTGCATGGTCGGCCTCAAGCATCAGTCGGAGGTCGAGCTCAAGGCATTTGCGCGGGCCACCGAGGACTGGCCGATCGTGCGCCAGGCCTGGATGACCTCCGGTGAAACCGATTTCCTGCTGCACTGCGTGTGCGAGAACCTGATGCAGTTCCAGGATTTCGTGATCGAGGTGCTGACCGCCAATACTCATGTCGACACCGTGCGCACGATGCTGACGATCCGCCAGATCAAGAAGGAAGGTCTGGTGGCGATCTAGGCTTCCAGCAGGGCTTGATAAGCCGCGAATTCGTTTTCCAGCATCTGTTCGACCGTGAAGTTTTCGAGGATATTGGCGCGGCCTGCCTGCCCCATGGCGCGAAGGCGTGCCGGGTCTGCGAGCGCTGCATCGATGGCCTCGGCAAGCGCCTTTGCATTTGCCGGTTGCACCAGAAAACCGGTTTTCCCTTCGATGATGGTCTCCAGGCTGCCGCCATGGGCGGTGGCGATCACGGGCGTTCCCATCACCTGAGCCTCGATCGCGACGCGGCCAAAGGCCTCCGGGCGGGTAGACGTCGAAACCGCAAGGTCCGAAGCCGCCATGACCGCAGGAATGTCCCTGCGGCTGCCGGTGATCGTCACCCGTTCGGAAAGGCCGTGCTCTTTCACCTTCGCCTCAAGTTCGTTGATGATGCCCTGGTTGCCGGAGCCGACGATCGCCAGCCTGAATGCCTTGTTTTCGCAGAGCGCCATCGCCTCGATCATGTAGCGATGGCCCTTCCAGTCCGTGATCCGCCCGACGATCGTGACAAGTGGCGTATCGCCCGCAACACCGAGCGCGGCCCTGACCCTTGAACGCTCATCGGCGCTGACGAGGTCAGGGTTGAAGATGGCGGTATCGACCCCGCGCTGGGAGACGATGATCCGTTCCAGCGGAAATCCGTAGACAGATACGATATGGTCGCGGATGAAGCCCGAATTGGCGACAACCACCGGTGCCTTCAGCATCACGCTGTTATAGGCGCGCTTGAACCGGTTGCCGTGGCTGTAGACGCCGTGAAAGGTGGTGAGAAACCGCGGCTTGCGCCGCGATTGCCGGCAGGCAAGCCATCCCGCCCAGGCCGGCGCACGGCTTCGCGCATGCACCAGATCGATCCCGTTTTCATCGATGATGCGCGCGAGCCTTCTGGCGTTGGAAAGGATCGCGAAGGGCGATTTCCTGCCGACATCGAGGTTGATATAATGGGCATCGGTTGCGGCGAGTTGTTCGGTGAGGGGACCTCCGGAACTGACGACCCAGTTTTCGATCTTCATTTGAGACAGATAACCGGCCATCTCGACCGTTCCACGCTCGACGCCGCCATCGCCGAGAGCCGGGAGAAGCTGCAGGATTTTCGGAGACGGGCTTCTCATGAAAAGAGTGGCCTTTCAATGAATGCGGACAAGTTGTCGTGTTTTGCCAAGTTCGCGCTTGCTCAGCAGGAAAGTGAAGTTAAAAAGGGTTGCAAACAAGAGGCAGGCGGCAATTGCCGCCAGACCTTTGCAAAAAAAAAAGGCGAGAGCACGGATCGGCTGGCGTTGGATGTGCCACATTCCATCCATGGCTGACAAGTATTTCGCATGGGGCACTCCAGTCCTTGGAGGCGCCGAACTTTCGAGGAACTGATCGTGCAGACCATCGTGTGCATAAAGTGGGGAACGCGCTACCCGGCGGACTATGTGAACCGCCTGTGGTCTATGATCAGGCGCAACACCAGTCGCCCGACACGGCTGATCTGTTTTACAGAAGATGCGAGCGGGATCGATCAGGCGGTCGAGACCAGACCGCTGCCCGATATCGTCATTCCGCAATCTGTCGCCTGGACCCCGTGGCGCAAGATCTCGCTGTGGCAGGCGCCCCTTTTCGATCTTTCGGGCGATGTCCTGTTTCTCGATCTTGACGTGGTCATCACCGGCAGCATCGATTGCATGTTCGATTACAAGCCCGGCGCGTTCTGTGCTTGCGAGAACTGGACGCAGCTCGGGCAGGGGATCGGCAATACCTCGGTGTTCCGCTGGCATATCGGCGATCACACCCATATTTTCGATGACTTCGAGGCGGACGGCGAGGGGATCTGCCGGAAATATCGCATCGAGCAGGTCTACATCTCGGCCGTCATTGATCGGATGGAGTTCTGGCCGAAGGAATGGTGCGTGAGTTTCAAGCACACGCTCGTCCCGACCTGGCCTCTCAACTTCTTCAAGGTGCCGAAGCTTCCGAGCACCGCGCGGATCGTGGCGTTTACGGGAAAGCCTGATCCTGACGAGGCTGCGATCGGCGAATGGCCGGTGGAAAAGGCCTGGAAGAAAATCTACAAGCACGTGCTGCCGACCCGCTGGATCGACGAGAACTGGTGCTAAGACGCGCCGCTGCACCGTCAACCCGTGCCATTGATGTCAGCCAAAGAAAAAAGCCGCCTGACCGGTATTCTCCGGATGGCGGCCTTTGGACCTCAAACGGAGGCGCGACGCTTGCTCTTCATCGCATAATAGGGCGTGCGCTTGTGGTTTACCGGCTTGCCGACGCTGTGTCGTTCCTTGAACAGGCGCTTCTTCGGCACGGAGCCTTCGCCGGCTGTGCTGTGACCGGAGAGGAAGCCCAATCCGAACGCGATCAGGCCCACAAGGGCAACGGCCGATCCGCTGGCTGCGGGGTGGGTGCGGGCGGTCTTCGCGAGCGCGCCGACCTCATCGCGCACTGCGGCGCTCGCGCGCTCAACGGGGGATTTCTGCGAAAAGCCGAGGCGGTCGATCAGGTCACTCGCCGAAGTCTTGCTGTCGAACATCGATATTCTCCCTTGCGGTTTTAGAGACCGTCGCAGGAAATTGCGGCGGAAAAAGAGGCATCGCGGCGCGCCCGAAGGCAGCACCGCGAACTCAAAATCTATAACGCTAAACAAGGGGCGCCGGTTCCTTGAAGAACCAAGCCGACGCTTGACGATCCATTCAGATGAACAGCATGGCCGCGATGAAGATGAAGGCGGCGCCGATCAGGATCGTATGCAGGGAACGTGAAAAGGTCATATCGTCTCCTCCATTTATGGTTACGAATATATGACGATTTTTCCCCTGCGCAAAGCGAATTTGTTGAAGCGGTGCACAAACTGTGGCGGAACGGCGGCACGGCGCGCAGGTCGGATTTTCTTCGGCGGACGACTAGATCAGCAAAAACAGCAGCATAAATGGTTACCGGCGCGGCGGCTCCTGCTTCCGTAACGCGACTATTTTTTTTGAGAGCCTGATGGCGCTTGAGCTTTTTGCGGGTTCGGCCCTATGTTTGTTCTATCAGCAGGTTTGAAAGGAATTTGATGGAGCAGGTTGTCCAAGAAGCCGTGACCCATGCGGGCTCTCACGGCGGCAATTTCGCGGCCGTCGCTCTTGTGATCGCCATCGCAGCGCTTGCGGGCCTTGGCTTTCTCTGGCTCAGGCAGCCGCCGCTGGTCGGTTTCATTCTGGCCGGCATCCTGCTCGGGCCCACTGGCATGGGCCTCATCGAAAACAACGACAGCGTTGCGTTCCTTGGCGAGATGGGCGTCGTCGTGCTGCTGTTCTTCATCGGCATGGAACTGTCCATCAAGGCCTTCGTCATGTCGCTCCGACAGGCGCTGCTGGTCGTCGGCGGCCAGCTTGTCAGCGCTGCATTGCTGGCGATCATGATCGGCCTGGTGCTTGATGTGACGACGCGCGAGATTGTCATTCTGTCTTTCGTCATCGCGATTTCGTCCACCGTTGTGGCCATGAAGATGCTGGATGAGATGGACGCGCTGCGCGGCGATGCGGGCCGGATCGCCGTTGGTGTGCTGATCGCGCAGGATATCGCCGTGGTGCCGATGCTGATCTTCGTCTCGAGCTTCGGCGGCGAGGGTTTCGACATCATGACCACGGCGGTCAGGGTTTTCGTCGCGGTGGGCATCATGGCGGGCCTGCTCTGGTATTTCGGCCGGTTCGGAAAGCTGAAAGTGCCGTTTGCCGCCAAGGTGGAAGACAAGGTCGAACTGCTGGCGCTGGGCGCGCTCGCGCTCTGCTTCTCGGCCGCCGCGATCTCTGGCGTCGCAGGCCTGTCTCCGGCCTATGGCGCCTTCCTGGCGGGTATCTGCATTGGCAATTCGACCCTGCGCAGCCGGGTCATTCCGGTGGTCGAGCCGATCCAGAGCGTCCTTCTGGTGATCTTTTTCCTGTCGATCGGCCTGTTGATCGATCTTGGTTTCATCTGGGAGCATCTGGCCATCGTGCTGCTGGCGTCCGTGGCCGTCGTGGCGGTGAAATCGGTCCTCAACGTAATGCTGCTGCGCTGGACCGGCTCCTCGCCGCAGACCGCGCTGATCGCCGGCCTGTCGATGGCGCAGCTTGGGGAATTCTCCTTCGTGCTTGCCGCTGCAGGCCTTGCCGCGAGCGCGCTGAGCGAGGATCTCTACCGGCTGGTGATCGCGGTAACTGCAATCACGCTGCTGGTCTCGCCGGTCTGGGTGTCGGTCATGCGCAGGGTGCAGGTAACATTGACGGAGGGTCTCGAGAGCTATCGCAACGCCCTTGCCATTGCCTATGCCCAGGAATTGCGTGAAGTGGGAAGGGGCAGGGCGTTTCTCGGCGGCATGGTGGCAGGCTCACGCGCCCGGCTGATCGCCTTCAACCACGCGCGCCGGGAACGTCGCCGCAAGAAGGCGGAACGCCGTGCCGAGCGGAAAGCCGCGAAACAGAAGGACGCGGCGACGGCAGAAGCCGTCAAGCAACCGGACGATCACGTCTGAATGTCGCAGACCCTGCCGCCGATGTGGCTGGCAGACAAATCTCCGCACTCATGCGGATTGCGGAAGGGGCGAGCCAGTCATGCCTGCCGATGATGCAGGCCAGAAACGCAAAAAAAACGCGCGGGCCTGAGCCTACGCGTTTTCAAAAAACTCAGGAACTGCGCAAGATTACTTGATCTTGGCTTCCTTGAATTCAACGTGCTTGCGCGCTATCGGATCGTATTTGGTCTTGACCATCTTATCCGTCATCGTGCGGCTGTTCTTCTTGGTAACGTAGAAAAAGCCGGTGTCTGCCGTCGACAGCAGCTTGATCTTGATCGTTGTTGCCTTTGCCATTTTATTCCGCCTTCAAGAGCAATCCGCTATCCTCATCGGAAAACGGAACCGGTACGCCCGGACTTTATCTGAAAATCGAGAAGCTTTCGGTAGGAAAGCTTCGCCTGCTCGCCGGGCCGAAGGCCACAGCAAAATCTGGCGGGACACTACGAATCCTGGCGTAAAAGTCAATACAACCTTTTCTGAAAAGCCAAACTTGGGGCAATTCTTGGCAGATGCGTTGCAGTTTCGGCGATTTTGGGCGAGGTAGGGAGCCATCGGCCAGCTCGTCTGGTGCACGGAACCGGATGGCGCCAATGATTCCCTGGGTAGAACTTGATACCGCCGACATACCCGGAGAGACGACGACCCTCCGCCTCAAACGGCGCGGCGAGGAATTCTCCATCATGCTCGGCGCCAACGAGTTGATGAACAGCAGGCTGTCGGGCTCCGAAGAGGCGCTGGCGGAGCTGTCATGCGAGAAACTCGCCGGACGAAAGAAGCCCGTCGTTCTGATCGGCGGACTTGGTATGGGGTTCACGCTGCGCGCTGCGCTTGCCGTTCTGCCGCCGGATGCAAGGATTATCGTCGCCGAACTGGTGCCGGCCGTGGTGAAGTGGGCGAGGGGGGAGATGGCGTCGGTGTTTTCCGGCGCGCTCGACGATCCGCGTGTCGAAATCCACACCGGTGACGTCGTATCACTGATATCATCGTCTAGGGAAGCATACGATGCCATTCTGCTCGATGTGGACAACGGTCCCGATGGTCTGACGCGCGGCAGCAACGACAAGCTCTATGATCTCGGTGGGCTTGGCCGCGCGCGCAAGGCGCTGAAGCGCGGGGGCGTGCTGTCGGTCTGGTCTTCGGCGCCTGATCCTCGATTTACTGCAAGAATGGCGAAGGCCGGATTCGCGACCGAATTAAAGATGGTGAGGGCTAACGCAAAGCGACGTGGCGCAAAGCACGTCATCTGGCTGGCTGTGCCGGCAAGCGAGCAAAACTGACTGTCAAAAGTCGTGGCTTATCGCGAAATTTGATGGCTACTATGACAGAGGTTCGCCCATGACGACGACCGATCAACCAACGATCGCGCTGACATGAAGACAAAGCTGAGAAAAATCATACGCTTCATGGATACGGCGGATCTTTTTTTTGCTGTGTTCGATGAGAACGACATTCTGGTCTACGCGAACCAGTGTTACCGCGATGCATTCTTTCTGACTGCGGATGAATACCCCTGGTGGGGAGAGATGATGCGCCGCAACCATCGAGAGCGGCGTGGCACCGTGGTTGCGACGGATGACTTCGAAAGCTGGCTGAAAGGAACGCTGTCGCGACGCGGCAAGGTGCCGTTCCGCGCCTTCGAGACGGACGTTCATGACGGGCGCTGGCTGTGGATGACGGAAAGCGTCGACGAGGATGGCTGGATGATCTGCATCGCCAGCGACATCACCGCGCTGCGCGCCCAGGGACGGTCGCTTCGACAGGAGCGGGATCAGGCGCTCCGCCGGTCTCTGACGGACGACCTGACAGGCATTGCCAACCGGCGGTTCGTGATGGAGCGTCTGGCAGACATGTTATCAAGAGGAACGGCCTTCACCCTCCAGAAACCCGGCTGTTTCGCAATCCTCGATCTCGACAATTTCAAGCAGGTCAACGACCGTTTCGGCCATTTTGCGGGCGATCGCCTGCTGATCGACTTCGCGCGCGAAATTTCCGCGCTGGTGCGTAGGACGGATTGCTTCGGCAGGCTGGGCGGGGAGGAATTTGGCCTGGTGCTGCCTGCGACATCCGGCGAAGAGGCCGCCGTCATCGTCAACCGCATGCTTGAACAGATCAGGGCGATGCGGCCCTTTCCCGAGCATCCGGATTTTTCCTATTCCTGCTCTGCAGGCGTTGCTCCCGTGGTGCCGGGTGAGGAGCAGACCGAACTCTACGCCCGCGCCGATCTGGCGCTTTACCGCGCCAAGCGGGAAGGCAAGAACAGGGCCTGCATCGCCGATCAGTAGTCGGCGGGCCGGTCTTCGCCCTTGCCGTCGAAGCCGTGCATCTTCAGCGCCCATTGCAGGCCAACGACGCCGCCCTTTATCGGCTGGATCATGGCAAAGGCGGCGATGGCCGTCAGCGGCACCCAGATGGCGAGATGGACCCAGTCGGGCACATCCATCAGCTCCGCTCCCGCCATGTAGCCGCCGACGATGAAGTGGCCGAGAACCAGGATGACAAGATAGGCCGGCAGGTCATCTGCGCGGTGGTGGTGAATTTCGGTGCCGCATTCCGCGCAGGCATCGACCGTTTTCAGGAAGCGGCCGAACAGCTTGCCCTTGCCGCAATTGGGGCAACGGCATTTCAGCCCGTTGATGATCGCGGGCATCAGCGCGCGTTCGCGCTTGTCACCATATCTTTGATGATCGCTCTGGTCGGCCATGCGTTTCTCCCTGACGCCCGACTGTTTCAGAACGGCGCGCCAAAGGCAATCTCCGTCCGCGGCCGTCTCAGCCGAGGCGGCCGGTCTGGCCGCGATCGCGCAGATAATGATCGGCGATGGTGCATGCAAGCATGGCCTCGCCAATCGGCACGGCACGGATGCCGACGCAGGGATCGTGGCGGCCCTTGGTGCGCAACTCGACTTCCTTCCCGTCCCGGTCGATGGACTGACGCGTCGTCAGGATCGAGGAGGTGGGCTTGACCGCAAACCGTGCGACGATGGGCTCGCCCGTCGATATGCCGCCGAGAATGCCGCCCGCATGGTTCGACAGGAAGCGCGGCCGGCCGTCATTGCCGATCCGCATCTCGTCGGCGTTTTCCTCACCCGTCAGTTCGGCCGAATTGAAGCCTTCGCCGATCTCGACGCCCTTGACCGCGTTGATCGACATCAGGCCGGCGGCAATCTCCTGGTCGAGCTTGGCATAGATCGGCGCGCCAAGGCCTGCCGGAACGCCTTCGGCGACAACCTCGATCACCGCCCCGACCGATGAGCCCGCCTTGCGGATCTCGTCGAGATAGGCTTCCCATACGGGCACCATCTCGGCATCCGGGCAGAAGAAGGCATTGTTGTCGACCTCGTTCCAGTTCCAGTTGGCGCGGTTGACCCTGTGCTTGCCGATCTGTACCAGCGCGCCACGATAGCTGACATCGGGCAGCACCTTGCGGGCGAGGGCGCCGGCTGCAACGCGCGCTGCCGTCTCGCGCGCGGAAGAACGTCCGCCGCCGCGATAGTCACGCAGACCGTATTTCACGTCATAGGTATAATCGGCATGGCCGGGACGGTATTGACGCGAGATTTCGCCGTAGTCCTTGGAGCGCTGGTCGGTGTTTTCGATCATCAGCGATATCGGCGTTCCGGTGGTGATGAAGGTGACGCCGTCATCCTGCGGCAGAACGCCGGACAGCACCTTCACCTCATCGGCCTCGCGGCGCTGGGTCACGAACCGCGACTGGCCGGGCTTGCGCCGGTCAAGGAAGGTCTGGATGTCTTCAAGCGTGAAGGCGATGCCGGGCGGGCAGCCATCCACCACGCAGCCAAGCGCCGGCCCGTGGCTTTCGCCCCAGGTGGTGACGCGGAACATATGCCCGAATGTGTTGTGCGACATCAAAAACCTCCGCCGGCGCCGGCCTTTTCGTTTGGCACGGCTCTATAGCAATTGCTCATCCAGGGAAAGACCGGGGGCCGCGTTCGTCGATCATCCGACGTGCGGGGCCATGCCTGCGGCGCGCAGGAAGCATGCCATGTTCCCCACCCGGCGAGGGCCGTGACGTTTCATTCAGGCCGTAGCCCTCGGATGTGGAAAATCCTAGACAACCCATCCGATCGTGCCGGCTTCGGGATCGACGCTCAATATATTGTCCTGCGGGATCGGCAGTTCGGCGGCTTCGTGCGTGCTTGCGCCGCCGACGATCCGGAACAGGGCGCGGATGACACCGCCATGGGCGACGCAAACCGTCGGACCGACAACGTCCTTGAGCCATGCGCCGACGCGCCAGGAGAGGATCTCGTAGCTTTCGGCATCATCGCCCGGCGGCACGAAGGCCCACTTGTCCTGCTCGCGCTGTTCGAGAAGGGCAGGGCTGATGTCTCCGACTTCCTTCAGCGTCCGGCCTTCCCAGTCGCCGAAGGAGAGTTCCTTCAGCCGGTCGTCGGTGCGGTAGAGTTCCGGTGTCAGGCCCATCGAGGCGCGGACCCGCTCCATGGTTTCGCGGGTTCTGGAAAGCGGGCTTGCGACGAAATCGTAAAGGCCCGTTTCCGAGCCGAGGATTTCTGCCAACTGCTTGCCATTGCCGGTTGCCTGGCCGCGACCGGTTTCGTTCAGCGGTATGTCCTTCTGGCCCTGAAGCCTGAAGGCGGCGTTCCAGTCGGTCTGGCCGTGGCGGATGACATAGATCTGCAATGTTCAGGTCCCGTTATGGCTTTGCATCACCTGATCAAATTTCATTACAGTGCGATGCTAAAATTCAGATGGGTTTTTGTGTTTTGCACACTTTTGGGAGGAGCGGCGGGGATTGTCCCGCGCGAAAATGAAAAAGGCGCGGTCATGGCCGCGCCTTTGATCGTCAGTCCTTGACCACCGAGATGTCGGGCGCGTCCACGGCCTTCATGCCGACGACGTGATAGCCCGAATCGGCATGAAGCACCTCGCCGGTGATCGAGGTGGAAAGGTCCGACAGCAGGAACAGCGCGGTGTTGCCGACCTCGTCGATCGTGACGTTGCGCTTCAGCGGCGAATTGTACTCGTTCCACTTCAGGATGTAGCGGAAGTCGCCGATCGCGGAGCCTGCAAGCGTCTTGATCGGGCCTGCCGAAATGGCGTTGATGCGGATGCCGCGGCCGCCGACATCGACGGCCATATAGCGCACGCTCGCTTCAAGGGCCGCCTTGGCGACACCCATGACATTGTAATGCGGCATCACCTTTTCGGCGCCGTAATAGGTCAGCGTGATCATCGATCCGCCGTCATTCATCATCTTCTCGGCGCGGCGGGCAATGGCGGTAAAGGAATAGACCGAGATATCCATCGACTTCGCGAAGTTCTCGCGCGAGGTATCGATATAGCGACCGGTCAGCTCTTCCTTGTCGGAAAAGGCGATGGCGTGAACGACGAAATCGATCTTGCCCCATTCCTGCTCAAGCTTCGCGAACACGTCGTCGATGCTGGCCGGATCGGTAACGTCGCAGTGGCCCGCCATGAGGGCGTTCAGTTCTGCTGCCAGCGGCTCAACCCGCTTCTTCAGGTTGTCGCCCTGCCACGTCAGTGCAATTTCGGCTCCGGCGTCATGACACGCTTTGGCAATGCCCCATGCAATCGAACGGTTATTGGCGACACCGAGGATAATGCCGCGTTTGCCTTTCATGAGGCCGGTTGCTTCCGCCATGTGTCGATGCTCCTTGAAACTCATTTGGTTTCTGCCTATGGCATAGGCGGCTAAACGGTTCAAGCTGGCCTTTCTTTGTGTCACCTGCTTTCGCGATGTAAAAGCGCCTTGCAACGGGGCGCGGTTTGCGCTTCGCTGATTTCGAACCATGCCTCAGGCCTTACGCAGAAATCCGAAGACGATGCGGCAGTGCCTGCGGCAGACAAGACACGATCCGGGAGTGACGAGAATGGTTGACGGGAGCGGCGGCAAGGCCGATTTCACCAAGGAGAGCGATCCCTTCGAACTGTTCGCCAAATGGCTGAAGGACGCCGAGGCAAGCGAGCCGAACGATCCGAGCGCTGTTGCGGTCGCCACCGTCGATGAGGATGGCCTGCCGAATGTGCGCATGGTCCTGATGAAGGAATTCGACAAGAACGGCTTCGTTTTCTACACGAATTTCGAAAGCCAGAAGGGCCGGGAGCTGCTCGGCCAGCCAAAGGCTGCGATGTGCTTCCACTGGAAAACGCTGCGTCGCCAGGTGCGGTTGAGGGGCCCGGTAGAGGTCGTATCCGAAGAAGAGGCGGACGCCTATTTCCAGTCGCGCCCGAGGGGCAGCCGCATCGGCGCCTGGGCGTCGAAACAATCGCGTGCGCTTGAAAGCCGCTTCGCGCTCGAAACGGCGGTTGCGCAGACGACGGCGCGCTACGGCGTCGGCGAAATTCCGCGCCCGCCATACTGGTCCGGTTTCCGGCTGAAGCCGGTTTCGATCGAGTTCTGGCATGACGGCAAGTTCCGTCTCCACGACCGCATCGAATTCCGCCGCAATGCGGCCGAGGGCGGCTGGCACAAGGTTCGCATGTATCCTTAAGAAAGAGGCCGAAGATGACGCGGGAACTGGAAGATCAGGTGGCAGAGGAAGAGCGGACGCTTGTTTTTGGCCGCTTTGACGAGGAAGACGCATGGGATCTCGGTCAGCGGCTGGTTGATCGCGCCATGGCGCACGCAGCCCCGGTGGTGATCGATATCCGCACGCCGAGCAGGACGCTGTTTCACGCGGCGCTGCCCGGTTCTGCTCCCGACAATGATCTGTGGGCCAGGCGCAAGTCGAACACCGTTTTCCATTTTCACCGTTCGTCCTACGCCATCGAGCTGGAACATCGCCGCAAGGGCCGGTCCATCGGGCCGGAGCTCGGGCTGAGCCTTTCCGATTACGCCGACCATGGCGGCAGCTTTCCGGTGCGCATCAGGCGCGTCGGCGTCGTGGCCGCCATCACGGTCTCCGGCCTTGCGAGCAAGGACGATCACGCGCTGATCGTCGGCGTGCTCAGGGAGTTCGTGAAGGCGTAGAATCCGGGATCTGTCCCTCAGGGACGGTCACTGCCGCAAAGCGATCCGGTCTCGCGCGCAAGGACGCTTGCCTCCGACCGTTGCCAGCTTGTCGGAACCGGTTTCTGCATCATGATCAGTGGGAAGGGCAGGCCGTTGTCGTCGGTCGCGCGCCGTTTGATGCCGCAAAAGCCGTGACGGCGGTAGAAGGCAAGCGCGCGGTGGTTGGCGGCGTAGACCTCCAGCAGAAGATGGCCCTTGAGGCGGAAGGCATGGTCGAGGAGCGCTGACCCTATGCCGCCGCCCTGACAATCCGGCGACACGAACAGGCCGCCGATGAAACTGTCGATCAGGCCGACGAAGCCGATCGGCGTTTCGCCGGATACAGCGACCCAGGTTTCCGTTTCCGGCAGGTATTTTTCCGCAACCAGCTTCTTCTGCGTTTCGAGCAGATGCTCTGGCAGGAAGTGGTGCGAGATAGCGGAGGCCGCATGCCAGATATCGGCCAGCACGCGATTGTCATCCGCCCGATAGGGGCGAATGACATGCTCGGATGAAAATGATGCCCCGAGAGGGGAACGGGCTACGCAATACATTGGCGCATTGAGCCCGAAAGCCGTAAACAATCCGCTAAAGCCGCTAAAGCCGCTAAGGCGCGGCTGTCCTCATGCCTGCGTGCCGCCGACGGTGATCTGGTCGAGCCTGAGATGCGGCTGGCCGACACCGACGGGGACCCACTGGCCTGCCTTGCCGCAATTGCCGATGCCATTGTCGAGCGCGAGGTCGTTGCCGACCATCGAGACCCGCTTCATCGCTTCCGGTCCGTTGCCGATCAGGGTCGCGCCCTTGATCGGTGCGCCGATCTTGCCGTTTTCGATCAGATAGGCCTCGGTGCAGGAGAACACGAACTGGCCCGATGTGATGTCGACCTGCCCGCCGCCGAAGGTGACGGCATAGATGCCCTTCTTGACCGAGGCGATGATCTCTTCCTTGGTCTTGTCGCCGGCAAGCATGTAGGTGTTGGTCATGCGCGGCATCGGCAGGCTTGAATAGGATTCCCGCCGCCCGTTGCCGGTGGGGGCAACGCCCATCAGCCGTGCATTCATGCGGTCCTGCATGTAGCCGGTAAGCCTGCCGTTTTCGATCAGCACATTATAGGCGGAGGGCGTGCCCTCGTCATCGATCGAGATCGAACCGCGGCGGCTTTCGATCGTGCCGTCGTCGACGATGGTGACGCCGGGTGCCGCCACCATCTCGCCGACAAGGCCTGAAAAGGCAGAGAGGTTCTTGCGGTTGAAATCGCCCTCGAGCCCGTGGCCGACGGCCTCATGGATCATCACGCCCGGCCAGCCATTGCCGAGCACCACGTCCATGGTCCCGGCCGGCGCCTCGATCGCCTCGAGATTGACGAAGGCCTTGCGCAGCGCCTCTTCGGCGCCAGACTGCCAGTCCTGGCGGGCAAACAGATCGGCAAAGCCATGCCGTCCGCCGATGCCGAAGGAGCCTGTTTCCTGGCGGTCGCCATCGCCGACGATCACCGAAATGTTGAGCCGCGTCATCGGCCGCACGTCGCTGGCGCGGTAACCGTCGGCGCGCAATATGTCGACGATCTGGTGGCTTGCGGCAAGCGAGGCGGAGACCTGCCGCACGCGCGGATCGCGTTCGCGCAAATAGGCATCGATCTCGCCGAGCAGCTGGACCTTCTCCTCGAAGGAGGGCGCGCCGATCGGGTTTTCCTCGGAATAAAGACGCGTGTTGGTGCCGCGCGGCGGCTCGGCATAGGTGCCCGCATAGCCGTTGGTGACGGCCTTTGCGGTTTCGGCGGCCCGCTTCAGGGCGCCCAGCGACAGTTCGCCTGCGTGGGCAAAGCCGCTGGCGTCGCCCGCGACGGCGCGCAACCCGAAGCCGTGGCCGGTATTGAACGAGCCGCTCTTCAGGCGTCCGTCATCAAAGGAGAGCGATTCGCTCTGGGAATATTCGACATAGAGTTCGCCGTCATCGGCATCGTGGAGCGTGTCTTCCACGACCCTCCGGATTGTCGCTTCATCGGCATCGAAATGGCTGAGGAGGTCGCGGTCGGTCATGGTGGTTTCCGTCTTCTTGTCGTTCATGACGCCCATATAGGAATGATCGCCGGGCGATATCAGGGCAGATTGTCGAAACCCTCGACGAAGCCGGTAAGGTCGACCGGAATGCCGATCGTGTCCTGATCGACGGAGAAGGTGAGCGTGAAAACCGCCTCGCGGCCGGCGCGCATGATCTTCATCAGATCCTCGTCGATGTCGATCTCGACATAGCAGCCGTCGAGATAGCATCGGGTAAAGTAACCCTTTCCGATATTCACGCCGTCGACGAACATGTCCATGCCGGACGGCAGGAAGACACCGAGCGGGGAGAGGATGCGCAACAGCGTTGCCTCGCGGTCGGCGGTCTTCAGCACGGCGATCGAAAGCCCGATTTCCGGACGGTCCTCGGCAATCACGTTCTGCATCAGCGCGCATTGCTCGACGCTCGATCCGGGCGGCTGGTCGCAGATCGTCGACCATGCGCCGTGATTCTCGCGGACCACGTTTTCCGTGACTGTGTCCTCTGCGGGGATCGGCAGCGGAGCCAGTTCTTCCTCGCTCGCCTGCGCATCGGCATCGCTTGTCGCAGCACCGGGCTCATCAGCTGCAGGCGCGGGCGTCGCATCCGCTGCGCCCTCAGTCTCGGGCGCCTGCGTTGTTTGCGGCTCGGCTTCTCCAACAGACGCCTCAGGCGTTTCTTCTGCCGCGGTGGTTTCCGGTGCGGCCTGATCCGTCCCTGTCGCGGGTTCCTCGACGGGACGGGAGGTGCGGGCCGAAGGCGCAGCGCCGCTATCCTGCGCGCTTGCCGGAAGGGCAGTGGAACACAGCAACGCGGCGAGGGCGAGCGCGCCTGCCTTGCGATACGCATGATTTGCAAGAACGACAGGCATTGGGCGGGCTCCTCGGCTGATTAGGACGGTCTTAATTACCACAACCGGCTTTGTGCCGCGTTCGAAAGAAATTTTCAACGGCTGAAGAAGGACTTGACCTGGGAAAGGGCGGCGAAATATCACTGTGAACTTATGCCGCAGCTGACAATTTGACGCTTCAAATCAGCAAATGCTATGGCATAATTGTGACTGAGGGAGAAAAACCGGGTCGATGATGTCATTGGATCGCCGGGCAAGGGGTGCGCCCCGGGTGGGAGATGATATCATGGCCGCCACGCGATGCGCGCGGTTTTGATCTTTCAGAGGCAGTCGAACAGGGATCCGGTCTGGTTTCAGCCAGACATTGGTGGGAGAATTCAACGTGAAGAATAAAGCCAGAGCATGCATGACAGGTCTTCTCTGTCTTGCGGGCAGCGGGAGCGCCTTTGCGGCGCAGCCGCAGCCGTGGGAGATGACACTGCAGCCGGCGGCGTCGCCGATCATGCATCAGATTACCTGGTTCGAGCAGTATACGCTCTGGTTTATCGTGCCGATCGTGCTTTTCGTTCTGGCGCTTCTGATTCTGGTGATGGTGAAGTTCCGTGCTTCCAAGAACCCTGAAGCGTCCCGCACCAGCCACAACACCGTGATCGAGGTGGTCTGGACCGTGGCGCCGGTGCTGATTCTGCTGTTTCTCGCCATTCCCTCGTTCAACCTGCTCACCAACCAGCTCACCCTTCCGGAAGATCCCGATCTGACCGTCAAGGCAACCGCCACCCAGTGGCTGTGGAGCTATGACTATCCCGAGATCGAGGATGGTGCGATTTCCTATTCGTCCTACATGCTGACGGATGAGCAGCGCGCCGAATACGGCAAGGAAAACCGCGCCGAATATCCGCGCCTTCTGGCCGTCGACAATGAAATGGTCGTTCCGATGGGCGCCACCGTGCGCGTTCTGGTCACTGCAGCCCCCACCGACGTGATCCACTCCTTCGCCATGCCGGCATTCGGCATCAAGGTCGATGCCGTGCCGGGCCGTCTCAACGAGACCTGGTTCAAGGCCGAAGCAGAAGGCATCTATTACGGCCAGTGCTCGGAACTGTGCGGCAAGGATCATGCGTTCATGCCGATTGCGATCCGCGTGGTGTCGCCGGAGCAGTTCACCACCTGGCAGGCTTCCGCCGCAACCGACGTGGAAGCTGCCAATCGTGCCTTGATGGCAAGCATCGACAATCAAGAGCAGGGCGAAAACGCCGTCATGCTCGCCGACAAGAATTGAGGAGGGCGATATGGCGGAAGCAGCACACGCTCACGATCACGACCATAAGCCCGGCTTCGCGGCGCGATGGTTTTTCTCGACCAATCACAAGGATATCGGCACGCTCTATCTGATCTTCGCGATCTGTGCGGGCATTATCGGCGGCCTTCTGTCGGTTGCCATGCGCATGGAGCTTCAGGAGCCCGGCATCCAGATCTTCAACGGTCTCGCCGCCATGGTCTATGGCGATGCGGGCGCCGCTGCCATCGATCAGGGCAAGCATCTCTATAATGTGTTCACCACGGCCCATGGCCTGATCATGATCTTCTTCATGGTCATGCCGGCGCTGATCGGCGGCTTCGCCAACTGGATGATCCCGATCATGATCGGCGCGCCGGACATGGCGTTTCCGCGTCTGAACAACATCTCGTTCTGGCTGATCGTTCCGGCCTTCATCCTGCTCCTGCTGTCGATGTTTGTCGAAGGCCCTGCAGGCTCGAACGGCGTCGGTGGCGGCTGGACCATGTATCCGCCGTTCTCGACGACCGGCATGCCGGGACCCGCGGTCGACCTTGCGATCTTCGCGCTCCACGTCGCCGGCATTTCCTCGATCCTCGGCGCCATCAACTTCATCACCACGATCCTGAACATGCGCGCACCGGGCATGACGCTGCACAAGATGCCGCTGTTTGCCTGGTCGGTTCTGGTCACCGCCTTCCTGCTGCTTCTGTCGCTGCCGGTTCTGGCGGGTGGCATCACCATGCTTCTGACGGACCGCAATTTCGGCACCACTTTCTTCTCGCCCGATGGCGGCGGTGATCCGATTCTCTACCAGCACCTGTTCTGGTTCTTCGGGCATCCGGAAGTCTACATCCTGATCCTGCCGGCCTTCGGTATCGTCAGCCACATCATCTCGACCTTCTCGAAGAAGCCGGTCTTCGGCTATCTCGGCATGGCCTATGCCATGGTCGCGATCGGCGCCGTCGGCTTCATCGTGTGGGCGCACCACATGTACACGGTCGGCCTGTCGCTCGACACCCAGCGCTACTTCGTGTTCGCCACCATGGTGATCGCGGTGCCGACGGGCGTGAAGATCTTCTCCTGGATCGCGACGATGTGGGGCGGTTCGATCTCGTTCCGCGCGCCGATGGTCTGGGCGATCGGCTTCATCTTCCTGTTCACCGTCGGCGGCGTGACGGGCGTTCAGCTCGCCAATGCCGGTCTCGACCGTTCGCTGCACGACACCTATTACGTGGTGGCCCACTTCCACTACGTGCTGTCGCTCGGCGCCGTGTTCGCGATCTTCGCCGGCTGGTACTACTGGTTCCCGAAGATCACCGGTTACATGTACAGCGAAAAGCTCGCCAACCTGCACTTCTGGGTGATGTTTGTGGGCGTGAACCTCGTGTTCTTCCCGCAGCACTTCCTCGGTCTGTCGGGCATGCCGCGCCGTTACATCGACTATCCGGATGCCTTTGCCGGGTGGAACGCGGTCTCGTCCTACGGCTCCTATATCTCGGCGATCGGCGTCGTGATCTTCCTGATCGGCATCGTCGAGGCTTTCTCGAAGAAGCGCGTTGCCGGCGACAACCCCTGGGGCCCGGGCGCCACCACGCTGGAATGGCAGCTTTCATCGCCGCCGCCCTATCACCAGTGGTCGGAACTGCCGCGCATCCGCTAAGCGGAGCGAAAGAAACTGGTCTCGCGCGCCGCTTCCGGCGCGCGGGCCTTTTTGAAATGAGAGCGGATAATGACAGCAATCGACAATGAACTCGGCGGCGATCTCGTGCTTTCGGAAGCGACCGGACGCGACTATTTCGCGCTGCTGAAGCCCCGGGTAATGTCGCTGGTCGTGTTCACGGCCTTTGCCGGCCTGTTCCTGGCGCCAGGGCCGATCAACCCGGTCATGGGCGCGATCGCCATTCTCTGCATCGCGGTTGGCGCAGGCGCCGCCGGTGCGCTGAACATGTGGTACGACGCCGATATCGACGCGATCATGTCGCGCACGGCAAAGCGCCCGATTCCCGCGGGCAAGGTCCGCCGGGATGAAGCGCTGGCCTTCGGCATCGCGCTTTCCTGCTTCTCCGTGGCGACGCTTGGCCTTGCGATCAACTGGTTCGCGGCCGGCCTTCTCGCCTTCACGATCTTCTATTACGCCGTGTTCTACACGATGTGGCTGAAGCGGGCGACGCCGCAGAACATCGTGATCGGCGGTGCAGCCGGCGCATTTCCGCCCATGATCGGCTGGGCCGCCGTCACCGGCGGCATTTCGCTCGACAGCGTCATCCTGTTCTCGATCACCTTCCTGTGGACTCCGCCGCATTTCTGGGCGCTCGCGCTCTTCAAGAAGGGCGACTACGACGACGTTGGCATTCCGATGATGCCGAACGTTGCCGGCGAGGCTTCCACCAAGAACCAGATGGTTGTCTATGCGGTGCTGACGGCCATTGCCGGCGTCGCGCCGTGGTTCACGGGTCTTGCAAGCCCCTTCTATGCGGTCTTCGCTGCAGCGCTCGGCGGTTACTTCGTCTATCATTCGCTCAAGGTGCGCGCGATGGCCGAGGGCGACCAGAAGATGGTGCCGGCCAAGAAGATGTTTGGCTATTCGCTCTTCTATCTTTCAGCGATCTTCGCCGCTCTGATCGTCGATCGTGCCGCAATGTTGATGATCGGGTGATAGGATGATCGAGACCGTCAAGCTGACCGAAAAGCAGAAGAAGGCCCGGCGCGCGCGCAATATCGCGCTTGGCTTCGTGCTGTTCGGCCTTGTGGCCCTGTTTTACATCATGACCATGGTGAAGCTCGGCGCTTCGTGAGCGATCCGTTGGGGGGAGAGGGTATGACTGACGTGAGCGATAAGCGGCAACGCAACAACGGCGCCATCGTGCTGATGTGCCTCACTTTCGTCGTGGGCATGACGGCGATGAGCTTTGCCGCCGTTCCGCTTTACCGCATCTTCTGTCAGGTCACCGGCTATAACGGCACGGCCCAGCGCGTGGAGCAATATTCGAATGTCGTGCTCGACCAGACGGTCAAGGTGACCTTTGATGCCAATGTCGCACCGGGTCTCGACTGGGAGTTCACGCCTGAGCAGAAATCGGTCTCGCCGAAGATCGGCGAGACGGTGCAGGTGATGTTCCATGCCCGCAACAAGAGCAGCGAGCCTGTGCGTGGCCAGGCCATCTTCAACGTGACGCCGCTGCAGGCTGGCGCCTATTTCAACAAGGTCGAGTGCTTCTGCTTTACCGAGACGGTGCTTCAGCCCGGCGAGACGCTGGAAATGCCGGTGGTCTTCTTTGTCGATCCGGCATTCGCGGATGCCGAGGAAACGCGGGATATCCGGGTGCTGACGCTGTCCTATACGTTTTTCGAGCACGAGAAACCGGTTGCGGCCGTCAAGGCGGTCGCGGAACCTTCGTAACGAGCCGCCGATTATTTGAGGCGGGGATTGATTAAGACGGTGAATTCGGACCAAATGCTTTGAAAGCTTCGGTTGATTTGCCAGAGAGTTTACTGAAGCGGCGCCCGACGGGAGCTTCAGGGAGAGAGGAAACGGGGACCAGGAATGGCAGACGCGCATCACAAGAACCACGATTATCATATCATCGATCCGAGCCCCTGGCCGCTGGTTGCCTCCATCGGCGTCTTCCTGATGGCCTTTGGCGGCGTCGGCTACATGCGCTATCTGAGCGGAGGCACCTTCGAAATCCTCGGTCTCAACCTTGCCCAGCCGTGGATCCTGCTGATCGGCCTCGCGGTCGTTCTCTACGTGCTCTTCGGCTGGTGGTCGGACACGATCAAGGAAGGCCGCGAAGGCCATCATACCCCGGTGGTTTCGCTCCACCTGCGCTACGGCATGATCATGTTCATCGCCTCGGAGGTGATGTTCTTCGTGGCCTGGTTCTGGGCGTTCTTCGACGCGAGCCTGTTCACCGGCGAAGCCATCCAGGCAGCGCGCGTTCAAGCAACGGGCGGCACCTGGCCGCCGGAAGGCATCGCGGTCGTCGATCCGTGGCACTTCCCGCTCTACAACACCGTGATCCTGCTTCTGTCCGGCACGACGCTGACCTGGGCACACCACGCCCTGATCCATGGCGATCGCAAGGGCCTGATCCAGGGGCTGTCGCTGACCGTCCTGCTCGGCCTTATCTTCACCGGTGTTCAGGCCTATGAATATTATGAAGCGCCGTTTGCCTTCAAGAACTCCATTTATGGCGCAACCTTCTTCATGGCGACCGGTTTCCATGGCTTCCATGTGATCGTGGGCACGATCTTCCTGATCGTCTGCCTGATCCGGGCCGCCAAGGGTTCCTTCACGCCGGAGCGCCATTTCGGCCTCGAGGCGGCGGCCTGGTACTGGCATTTCGTCGACGTGGTCTGGCTGTTCCTGTTCTTCACCATCTATATCTGGGGCGGGTGGGGCGCACCGCTGGCAGAAACCGGCCACTGAGTTCTGGATATCATTCCGCCGCCCACCGGGCGGCGGATTTTTTAGGGAGTGCGCTTGATGTCGATAGAGGAAGAAAAGACCGCTTCGGGTGGTCGCTACTATACCGTCGTTGAAGGCCACGAGGCGGAGATGACCTATTCCCGCGCCTCTGACAGGCTGATCATCATCGATCATACTGGCGTGCCGGATGCGCTTCGCGGCAAGGGCGTGGGCAAGGTGCTTGCCGAGCATGCCGTGGACGAAGCCCGCAAGGGCGGCTGGAAGATCATTCCGCTCTGTCCCTTCTTCAAGGCGCTCAGCGTCCGCCACCATGATGAGTGGCACGACGTCATCAACTGAAGACCTGTCTTTCCGACTGCCGAAAGTTTGCCATGCCCGCTGATTCGAATCCGCTCGCCCCGCTTGTCCTGTCCGGCCTTAAGGGGCGCTGCCCGCGTTGCGGCGAGGGCCATCTCTTCGAAGGTTTCCTGTCGCTGAAGACGGAATGCGAGCAATGCGGGCTGAGCTACAGCTTCGCCGATGCCGGCGACGGACCGGCGATCTTCGTCATGCTTGCCGTCGGCTTTCTGGTGATCGCGCTTGTGCTGTGGACGGAGATCACGTATTCGCCGCCGTTCTGGGTCCATATCCTCGTCTGGGGACCTGTGGCAGTCGGGCTTTCGCTTGCCGCCCTCAGGGCCTTTAAGGGCGTCCTGATCGTCCTGCAATACCGCCACAGCGCGGCAGAAGGAAAGATCGGTCCGAAGGGTGACGATGTCTAGCCGCCTGTCGTTGATGCGGGTCATCGGGCTGGTTCTGGCCGCACTCGCCTTCATCGCCCTCATCTCGCTTGGCAATTGGCAGGTCCGCCGCCTGCACTGGAAGGAGGCGCTGATCGCCTCGGTCGATGCGCGCGTCGAGCAAGCGCCGCTGCCGCTTGGAGCCGTCGAAGCGCTGCCGCAGGACGAACGCGAATATCGTCCGGTCACTGCCACTGGGCGGTTCGAGCATGACCGCGAACGCCATTTCTTCGCGACCCATGAAGGCCAATCCGGCTATTATGTCTATACGCCGCTCAGGCTTGAGGATGGCCGCGCCGTGTTCGTCAATCGTGGCTTCGTGCCGTTTGATGACAAGGAAGCGGCAACGCGGCCGGAAGGACAGATCAAGGGTGACGTGACAGTCACGGGCCTCGCCCGCAACCGGCTCGACGGCAAGCCTTCCTTCGCGGTTCCGGAAAACGATATTCCGCAGAACATCTTCTACTGGAAGGACCTCGATGCCATGGCGCAGTCGACGGGGCTTTCCGGAGGCGAGGTTCTGCCGTTCTTCGTCGATGCCGACGATACGCAAAATCCGGGCGGTCTGCCGGTCGGCGGCGTCACCCGGATCGAGTTTCCGAACGACCATCTGCAATATGCCATCACATGGTACGGCCTTGCCACGGTGCTGGCGGTGATCGTCGCGCTGATGGCCTGGCGCGGCCGGCGCCGGCATGCGTGACCTGTTGGCGCCAGGGCTTTCCGTCGTCTTCTGCGGCACGGCGAAGGGCCTTGTTTCTGCCCGCACGGGTTCCTTCTATGCCCATCCCTCGAACCGGTTCTATCTGACCCTCCACGAAATCGGCCTGACGCCGGAGCGGGTGGGCCCGGCCGAGTTCCGCAAGCTTCTGGATTATGGCATCGGGCTGACCGATCTGAACCAGGTGGAAAGCGGCATGGACAAGGCCCTGACGCCATCAGGATTCGACATTCCCGCCTTCGAGGAAAAGATCAGAACCTACCGGCCGCGTCTTGTCGCCTTCACCAGCCTCGCAGGCGCCCGCATCTATTTCGGCGACAACCGGATTGCCTGTGGGCTCCAGCCGCGCGGGATCGATGGAATACCGGTTGTCGCGCTGCCCTCGACCTCTGCGGCAAACGGGCATTGGACAAAGGACCGTCATCATTGGTATCAGTTGCCAGAACTGATTTGAGCGAGATGACCATGACCCCATTGACTATTCGCCTTTGCGGCCCGCGCGGCTTCTGCGCCGGCGTCGACCGGGCGATCCAGATCGTCGTGCTGGCGCTGAAGCGCTATGGCGCGCCGGTCTATGTGCGTCACGAGATCGTGCACAACCGCTACGTCGTCGAAGGGCTTGAGGCGCGCGGCGCGATCTTCGTCGAGGAGCTGGACGAGATTCCGGCCGAGCATCGCGAGCAGCCTGTGGTGTTTTCCGCCCATGGCGTGCCGAAATCCGTGCCGGAGGATGCCGAGAGCCGCAATCTTTTCTACCTCGATGCCACATGCCCGCTGGTCTCCAAGGTGCACAAGCAGGCAATGCGCCACGAACGGCTCGGCCGCCATGTGATCCTGATCGGCCATGCCGGCCACCCGGAGGTGATCGGCACCATGGGTCAGTTGCCGGACGGCGCCGTCTCGCTGGTCGAGACGGTGGAAGACGCAAAGCGCTATCAGCCGGCGGATCCGGACAATCTCGGCTATGTCACCCAGACCACGCTCTCGGTGCAGGATACCGCCGACGTGATTGCAACGTTGCGTGAACGCTTTCCGAACCTCACGGCGCCTTCAGCCGACTCGATCTGCTACGCCACCACCAACCGGCAGGAATCGGTGTCGGCGGCAGCGCCCGGCTGCGACCTCTTCATCATCGTCGGCGCGCCGAATTCGTCGAATTCCAAACGCCTCGTCGAGGTCGCCAAACGGGCCGGAGCCAAAGAAGCGATGCTGGTCCAGCGCGCCTCGGAGCTTGATTTCGAAGCGATCGGCGACGTCCGCACGCTCGGCCTTTCCGCCGGTGCTTCCGCGCCCGAAGTCGTGGTCAACGAGATCATCGAGGCATTCCGGCAGCGATTCGACACCACGATCGAACTTGCCGAAACCACGATCGAAAACGAACACTTTCTCGTCAACCGCCAGCTCCGCGACGTCGAACTGACCGTCGAGGACATGGCCTTCGTCAACGGACGATAAGCATTTGGCCGTCTATACCGATATCAATGAAGACGATCTCAGGCAGTTTCTCAAAGCCTATGACGTCGGGGAGCTCCTGTCCTATCGCGGCATCGCGGAGGGCGTCGAGAACTCCAACTTCCTGCTGCATACCGACCGTTTCCCACTGATTCTGACGCTATATGAAAAGCGGGTGGATGAGGGCGATCTGCCGTTCTACCTCGGCTTGATGCAGCATCTGGCCGACCGCGGGCTTTCCTGCCCGCTCCCGCTTGCCCGAAGCGACGGCGAGCCCTATGGCAGGCTTTGCGGGCGTCCCGCAGCGCTGATCTCCTTTCTGGAAGGCATGTGGCTCAGGAAGCCGGCGGCAGAGCATTGCCGGGAACTTGGCGCAGCGCTTGCCCGCATGCATGTGGCCGGTCAGGATTTCGCGCTGTCGCGCAAGAACGCGCTGGCGCTGAAGGGCTGGGTCGATCTCTGGGACAAGGCGGCATCGCGCGCCGACGAGGTGCAGCCCGGTCTTGAAAGCGAGATCACGATGGAACTCGCCACGCTTGAGGACCGCTGGCCAGTGGACCTGCCGGAAGGCGTGATCCATGCCGATCTCTTTCCCGACAACGTCTTCTTCATCGGCGATCAGCTTTCGGGCGTGATCGACTTCTATTTCGCCTGCAATGATTTTCTCGCCTATGACCTGTCGATCTGCCTCAATGCCTGGTGTTTCGAGAAGGACCGCTCCTTCAACGTGACCAAGGCCCGCGCTCTGATCGAGGGCTATCAGAGCGTAAGGCCGCTCGGCGATGATGAGATCGAGGCGCTGCCGCTGCTCTGTCGCGGCTCGGCGCTCAGGTTTTTCCTGACGCGGCTTTACGATTGGCTCAACACGCCTGCGGGCGCCCTGGTGGTCAAGAAGGACCCGCTCGAATATCTGCGCTATCTGCGCTTCCACCGCGCGGTGACGAGCGCCAGCGAATACGGTGTGGAGCGGTCGTGAAGAAACAGGTCGAGATTTTTACGGACGGGGCCTGCTCGGGCAATCCCGGACCTGGCGGCTGGGGCGCGATCCTGCGCTATGGCGACAAGAGCCGTGAGCTCAATGGCGGCGAGAAGCTGACCACCAATAACCGCATGGAACTGATGGCGGCGATCGAGGCCTTGAAGGCGCTCAAGGAACCGTGCACGGTGGAACTCTATACCGACAGCGTCTATGTCAAGGACGGGATAACGAAGTGGATCTTCGGGTGGAAGAAGAACGGCTGGAAAACCGCCGCGAAGAAGCCCGTGAAGAATGCCGAATTGTGGCAGGCGCTCGAAACCGAGCGCAACCGGCATGAGGTGACCCTGCACTGGGTCAAGGGCCATGCCGGCCACGAAGAAAACGAGCGCGCGGACGAACTGGCGCGCGAGGGGATGGAACCGTTCAAACAGGGGCGAGGGGGCTGAGGCCCTCCGAACAAAATCATGATCATGCATTGTGTTTTCATTCGTTTCCCGCAGGAAACGGGAAGCGACGAGAAACAGGCGCTTTATGACGAGATTTCCGCGCTTAAACGGGTCATTCCCGGCATCGTCGATGTGAAGGCGGGCGCGAATGTCTCGCCGGAAGGTCTCGATAGCGGTTACGCCGACGGCTTCGTCGTAACCTTCGAAGATGCTGCTGCGCGCGATGCCTATCTGGAGCATCCCGACCATCAGGCGGTCGGCGCAAAGATCGTCGCGGCGGCCGTCGGCGGTATTTCCGGCATTCTCGTTTTCGATATGAAGATCTGAGCGAGCGGCGCCGACGCCTGTCGATTGCATGTGGGCCGCGGCTAGGCCATCAGCCGCCCGATCATGCGCCCTGCGGGATAGAACAGGAACCGCCAGCCGAACCTTGCGGCGCGGTAGCTGAAATAGGCGGCCCCCACCAGCCACAGCACGAAGGTGGTGGTCCAGCTTGCTGCCGTGATCAAAAGTCCCGTCAGCGTGATGGCGCCCGAGCCCAGCAGGAAGACGATGGCGCGAAAGCGCTTGCCGAAGCGGGCGGAGAGCTTGCCGAGCTTGGTGAGGTCCGCCGGCGTGCTTGCAACCTTCAGCATGTCGGTACCGGCCTTGAACCCGTTCTTGCCCATCACCGTGCCGACTTCCATGGCCGCGTCCTGCATCTTCAGAAGAGGCTTGGTGTTGAGCGAGCTTTGAAGGGCGCGCCTTGCAGCGGGTATATTGCCGCGCTTCAGAAGCGGCATCGTCTTGCGCAAGGCCGGTCCGCTGACGACCTGGCTTGAAAGCCTGGTGAAAGAGCGGCGTAATGGCGTGGCGATCGCGCCCGCCTTGCCGGCAGCCTTCAGCGCGCTGGTTCCCACCTTCGAAGCCGATGCCGTGCCGCCCGAAAGGATGACCGCGCCGGTGACGGCGAGGCCGGCAACCGAAAGACCAAGGATCAGGGAATCGTAATCTTCTCCCTGAAGATAGGCGCCGCCCTCGATGATGATGTCGCGAACGTCGCCGACCGTGGTCAGATCGGTCGCAACCGCGCCCACCATGCCGATTGCGCTGTCCGGGCGTCCGGTAATGGCCCCGTCCCAGAGCTCCTGGATCTGGTTGCCGAGGCTTGCCTCTTCGGAGACCGCCATCTCCACCCGCTCGCGCGTCACGCCGTCAATGCGGATGCCGCGGCTGTCTGCAAGGTCGAGGATGCTTTCGGCGAGGCCGGCATCGTCGCTTGCCAGCGCTTCGGCGATCGCGCGGTCGTAATCGGTAGGCCGCAGCTTCTCCAGACGGTATTCGGTGAGTTCGACCGGATTGTTGTGCATGGCAAGAAGCTTCACGGCCTCAAGGCCATTCGGCACCACAAAGGGTGTCGAGACCACCAGCGCAACGGCAAGCACTGCCGTTGCCGCCCGTCTCAGCGATGTGACCGTCACACCAACCATCCATATCTCCGATCGGGCGCATCGTAGCAGAGACGCATGGCAAGATATATTCTGTTTTCTAGGGGCGTATGACGTTCGGCGGAGGCGCTGGTCAACCAGGCGGAAATGCCGCTGCACCTTCTATTTGCGACCGGAAGCCGGAGCGGCGGCGCACCGGCGTGAAGGCCGCCCGTTGCAGGCGGCCCTCGATTTCAGGCGCTCAGAGCTGGCCGAGAATAGTGGCTGCCGCCGAGACCGTGGCTTCGCCGGAATTTTCCTCGACGTTGAGTTCCTTAACCTTGCCATCTTCGACCAGCATCGAATATCGCTTCGAGCGTGTGCCGAGACCAGGGCCGGGGATGTCCGTTTCCATCCCCAGTTCCTTGGTGAAAGACGCATCCGCGTCCGAAAGGTAGCGGATCTTGCCCGCGCCGCCGGTGGCCTTCGCCCAGCCGCCCATCACGAACGGATCGTTGACCGCGACAACCACGATTTCATCGACGCCGCGCGCAAGGATCGCGTCACGATTTTCGAGATAGGTCGGCAGATGGTTGATCGAGCAGGTCGGGGTAAAGGCGCCGGGAACGGCGAACAGCACCACTTTGCGGCCCTTGAAGATGTCGTCGGTCGACACCTTTTCCGGACCGTTGTCGGTCAATTCACGCAGGGTGGAAGAGGGAAGGGCGTCGCCCTTGGAAATGGTCATGATGAAACTCCTTGGTGGCGTTGCATGCACACAGTTAGGGCGCGTCATGCTCAAAGACAAGCGGCGTTTCCAGCGCCCGGTCCCCGGTCTTGACCAGTATCAGCCATTCGCTCTCGAGCGATTCCGCGCCATCCGGCAATGAAGATGCGGGAATGGTGATCACGTAGCGGCCGTCCTGAAAGCTGCCCTCAGGCGCCTTGACGATGAAGCCGTCGCTGCTTGCAAGCGTGATTTCCGGCGCCGTCTGATCGGGCAGGGTGAGGGCAAGCGTCAGCGCTTCGCCGGTGATGACCGCGCTTGCGATCCGAAAATCATCGGACGGGGCTTCGGGAAGCGTGGTCGCGGCAACGGCGAGGATCGCAGTGTCGACCGCGCTTGCCTTGTAGGTTTCTTTCCCGACATGAAAGGACGCCTGGAAAGGGATGCAGATATCCTTGCAAAGCCCGATAAAGGCGCTGACGTCCAGTTGCGGCATTGTGCCGGGGCTTGCCTTCAGCATCAGCGGAAAGGTCACGGGGCCGTCATAACCCATATCGGTCACGCCGGTCAGTTCGATGCGCTTGGGCACCGGATAGGCGATGCTTTCAAGGCTGACGTCACTGTCCGCGCTGACCGAAATCTGCGGCGGTATCCCGCTTTCACCGGGTTCGCGCCAATAGGTGATGAAGCCATCGGCGGGCTCCACCTGCAAGGCACCGCGGATCCTTCCGTCGGCATCGGGCGCGGTCACGATCAGGCGCATGCGCCCGCCGGTGTCCTCGGCCCATGGGGTTGCGCCGGCATGGGCGTCCGATCCGGCAGGGATCGACAGCGCAAGAGCGGTAAAAACGAGGGTGCAGCGAATGTTCATATCACTCCTTTAGCGGGCCGGATGCGGCGGCGATATGGCTTTCGCTCCGAAATGCGGACAATTTCATTTGAACATCGCGTGACATTGCCCCATCTTGATCTGATGCCGACGACGAATTTGAAATGCGATCCAAAGACATCGCGGGAGAACGATTTGCTTGAGAACCTTGCGAACGGACGTGAACGCGGACCTTTTGACGGCCAGTTCCTGATCGCTATGCCGCAGCTTGCGGAAAGCGCGTTCGAACGCAGCGTCATCTATATCTGCGCGCATTCGGATGAAGGGGCGATGGGCTTCATCATCAACCGCGCCCAGCACGTGACCTTTCCGGAAGTGCTGCAGCAGCTTGCTCTGCTGGATCAGGGAGCGGAGCTTTCCGTGCCCGCGCTCGCGGATTTCCTGGTGCTCTCCGGCGGGCCGGTGGAGCCCGGTCGCGGTTTCGTTCTGCACAGCTATGACTATTCGGGCGATGGCAGCATTCCGGTCAGCGACGAACTGGCGATGACAGGTACGCTCGATGTGCTGAAATCAGTTGCAGCCGGCAAGGGGCCGGAGCGGGCGGCATTGCTTCTGGGGTATGCCGGCTGGGGTCCGGGCCAGCTTGAAAGCGAGATCGCCAACAATGACTGGCTGACCTGCCCGG
This sequence comes from Martelella limonii, assembly GCF_013344475.1. GTDB lineage: Bacteria > Pseudomonadota > Alphaproteobacteria > Rhizobiales > Rhizobiaceae > Martelella > Martelella limonii. The sequence goes on from NZ_JABUOU010000002.1 coordinate 490,669, forward strand.
CGATTGAAGACATGGTGTTCGATTCCGATCTCGACAGCAAATATGAGCGTGCCCTGTTCTCGATGGGCGTGCGGCCATCGTCGCTGTCGACAAATATCGGGCACGCCTGAAACAAAACGGCCCTATACACCGTTTAGGGGCGTCGGTCGTGATGTGCGACCACAAATTGCGAGGCCCCCATGAAACTCTTCGAATGCGATCATTGCGGACAGACTGTCTATTTCGACAATGACACCTGCGTGGCTTGCGGCCATCGCCTGGGCTTTGCACCGAGCGATCTGGCCATCTATGCCCTCAAACAGGCTGAGGGTGATATCTGGTACAAGGCGAATGACCGGAGCAGGAAGTTCCGTCTTTGCGAGAACACAAAGATCGGCGTTTGCAACTGGCTGGTGGATGAAGGCGAGGACGAGACCTTCTGCGTTTCCTGCCGTCACAACAATTTGATTCCCGATACCACGACGGAGATCGGGCTTGACCGCATGCGCCGCATCTGCGCCGCCGAACGGCATCTTTTCTATTCGCTGCTGCGTTGGAACGTTGCGACGCCGACGCGCAAGCAGGACCCTGAAAGCGGTCTTGTCTTCGACTTCCTCGAAGACACGGTTTCACCGGACGGGACGGTTACGCCTGCCATGACCGGCCACGAGGACGGTCTGATTTCGCTGCGCGTTGCCGAAGCCGACCACGTCACGCGCGAAATCATCCGCGACCAGATGAACGAGCCCTACCGGACGATGCTCGGTCATTTCCGCCATGAGGTCGGCCACTATATCTGGGACAGGCTGGTGCGCGACGGCGGACGTCTTGAAGACTATCGTCAGCTCTTCGGCGACGAGCGCGAAGACTACCAGGAAGCGCTCCAGCGTCATTATGAAAACGGGCCGAGGCCTGATTGGCCGGAGCATCATGTCAGCGCCTATGCCTCCACCCATCCCTGGGAGGATTTCGCGGAAAGCTTTGCCCATGCGCTTCATATCGTGGACACGCTGGAAACGGCCCGGTCGTTCGGCCTTGCCGTCGACGACGCCAAGCTTGCGCCTTTGGGCGACCCCTATAAATGCGCTGATGGCGAACGTCTTGCCGCCGCATGGATTCCGTTGACCATCGCGATGAACGCGATCCATCGCTCCATGGGGCAGAGGGATTTCTATCCCTTCGTCCTCACGCCGGATATCGTCACCAAGATCGATTACATCATCTCGCTGATGAACGGTCGGCGGCCGACGGCGAAGGCCGCCTGAACCGAAGCAACGGCACGCCGATCCCCGTTTGCTGAAAACGGGAATCGGCCTTTTGCGGAACTTGAAAGGACCGGGCGCTCCGAAGACCCCCGGTCCTTCATCAATAGACCTACGAGGCTTGGAGCCCGACCGGACGCGCGAAAACGCTTTGAACGGCCTTCATTTCTGCCTGGCCGCTGATTCGCTTTCGCCGACCGCGCTCTCTCCGGCGCCTGCCGTAAGGCTTACTTCGCGATTCCGATGCGGACCGCGGTGTTCGGGCTTGCCGTCAGCGGCACGGGCAGATTGTCGGCGCGGAACAGGAACTGCGTGGACAGGCCGTCTGCTGGCAGAGTCACCTGCTGCTGGATCACCTCCGAATAGACTGCGACGTCGCCATCCACCACCTCGACACGAACCGGAACGGTATAGGAGCCGGGCTTTGCCTTGGGGCCGCCGACGAGACGGCCGACAACGGAGATCTGCTCGATCAGCTTGTCGCCCGTGGGGGCGGGACCACAGGTCCGGCTGAACTCGCCGAGCGACACCTGATAGACGAGATTTTCCGGCGCATCGGAATTGGCTGGCGCATAGATTCGGCGGAACGCCACGTCGTCATCGAGCATCACCGGCGGGCAGAGCTTCGTCAGCGCCGTCAGGTTGACGCCGGGCGTGACCGGGCGCGCGGGCGTCGCCTCCGGCTCGGACGACGTGGTAGAGCAGGCAGCCAATGCCGAAACGGCAAGAACGGCCGCCACGCGGCGGGTAGTGCGAAATGACACGGCTAAACTTCCTTTCCTCTCTCAAGGGCTTTGCAACCCCTCCGGCTTTGTTTTATATCAGCGCCAACACAGATTGTCTGGTTGACCGCCCCCTCATCTCCGTCCGAACGGTCTTAACAGGTAAGGCCAAAGCCTGCCACAAGCTAGACAATTTCCGGATTCTGGCAAGCACAAAGGGGCTTTGCGTGGACTATATTTCTACTCGCGGCGAGGCGCCTGTCCTCGGATTTTCAGATGCGGTTCTGGCCGGCCTTGCTGAGGATGGCGGGCTTTATTTGCCGCGCGAATGGCCCTATCTGCCCGCAGACAGCGTACGCGCGCTGCGCGGCAAGTCCTATCAGGATATCGCCTTTGCCATCATCAAGCCGTTCATCGACGGCGAGATCGAAGACGGCGAACTGAAGGCGATGATCGATGATGCCTACGCGACCTTCCGCCACGAGGCCGTGACGCCGCTGGTGCAGAGCGGCGCCAACCGCTTCACGCTGGAATTGTTCCATGGCTCGACGCTGGCCTTCAAGGACGTCGCCATGCAGCTTCTCGCCCGGCTGATGGACCATGTGCTGGCCAAGCGTGGCCAGCGGGCAACGATCGTCGGCGCAACGTCGGGCGATACCGGCGGCGCTGCAATCGATGCATTTGCGGCAAGCACCCGCACCGACATCTTCATCCTGTTCCCCCACGGCAAGGTTTCGCCCGTCCAGCAGCGGCAGATGACCACGCTTGGCGCCGAAAATGTTCACGCCATCGCCGTCGAAGGCCATTTCGACGACTGCCAGAACCTGGTGAAGGCGATGTTCGCCGATACCGTGTTCCGCAACGAGGTGAAGCTTTCCGGCGTCAACTCGATCAACTGGGCGCGGATCATGGCGCAGGTGGTGTATTACTTCACCGCCGGCATCGCGCTTGGCGCGCCGGACCGCGCGATCGACTTCACTGTGCCCACCGGCAATTTCGGCGATATCTTCGCGGGCTATGTCGCCTCGAAGATGGGGCTGCCCGTCGGAAGGCTGGTGATTGCCACCAACGAGAACGATATTCTCGCCCGCACGCTTGAGACCGGGCGCTACGAGATGCGGGGCGTGGAGGCAACCACCTCGCCGTCGATGGATATCCAGATCTCGTCGAATTTCGAGCGTCTTCTGTTCGAGGCCAGTGGTCGCGACAGCGACTATGTGCGCCGCGCCATGGCGAGCCTTAAGCAGTCCGGAGCCTTCGATATCGAGGAAAAGACGCTTGCCGAGATCCGCAAGCTGTTTGCCGCCGGCCGCACCGACCAGAAGGCCGCCGCCGCCGAGATCGAGCGCTCCCTGCGGGACACCGGCGTGTTGATCGATCCCCACACGGCCGTCGCCGTTTCCGTAGCCAGAGACCATCAGCGCACCGAAAACCCGATGGTTGTGCTGTCGACCGCGCATCCGGCAAAATTCCCCGACGCCGTAAAATCTGCAAGCGGTATTGACCCGGCGCTTCCCGCGTGGCTTGCTGGCCTGATGGACAAGGAGGAGCGTTTCAGTGTCCTTTCTCCCGAGCTCGATGCCATCGAGGCGTTCATTCGCCAGGGAATCGCTTGAGGCTGAGCACTGAACAACACGAAGGCAGGACCGCATGACAGTAGAGTACACCCGGCTTTCATCCGGGTTGACCGTCGTTACCCAGAACATGCCGCATATCGAGAGCGTCGCGATCGGAACCTGGATCAAGTCCGGTTCCCGCAACGAATTGCATGACGAGCATGGCATCGCCCACCTTCTGGAACACATGGCCTTCAAGGGCACCAAGCGCCGTACGGCGCGCCAGATCGCGGAAGAGATCGAAAATGTGGGGGGCGAGGTCAACGCCGCCACATCGACCGAAACCACGTCCTATTACTGCCGCGTTCTGAAAGACCATCTCCCTCTCGCCGTCGATATCCTTGCCGATATCCTGACCGGCTCCGCCTTCGATGAAGACGAGCTGGCGCGCGAAAAGAACGTGATCATGCAGGAGATCGGCGCGGCGAGCGACATGCCGGACGATGTCGTCTTCGACAATTTCGCCGGTGCCGCCTTCCGCGACCAGACCATCGGCCGCCCGATCCTCGGAACGCCGGACACCGTCATGGCCTTCACGCCCGATGACATCCGCCGCTACCTTGCCCGAAACTACACCACCGACCGCATCTTCATCGTCGCCACCGGCGCGGTCGACCATCAGGTGTTTGCGCGGATGGTCGAGGATCGTTTCGCGGCGCTTCCCCGCAAGCCCGAAACGCCGCCGCAGATGGAAACGGCGATCTATACCGGCGGCGAAGTGCGCGAGTTGCGCACGCTTTCGGATGCGCAGGTGATCCTTGGCTTCGAGGGCCCTGCCTATCACGCGCAGGACTTCTACTGCTCGCAGATCCTCGCCAATATCCTTGGCGGCGGCATGTCATCGCGTCTGTTTCAGGAAGTGCGCGAAATCCGTGGCCTCTGTTACTCAGTCTATGCCTTCCACTGGGGCTTTTCCGATTCCGGCGTGTTTGCCGTCCACGCGGCAACGGGCGGCGAGCAGCTTCCCGAACTGATGCCGGTGATCGTGGATGAGCTGCAGCGCGCCGCCGATCGGTTCGACGAAAGCGAGATCGAACGGGCGCGCCAGCAGATCAGGGCCCAGCTTCTGATGGGCCAGGAAAGCGCGTCGGCGCGCGCCGGACAGATCGCCCGCCAGGTGATGTTGTGGGGACGGCCGATCCCGAACGAGGAGATGATGCTTCGCATCGAGAACATCACCCCGAAACGCCTGACCGATCTTGCCGGACGCTGTTTCTACGATGCGCCTCCGACCCTTTCCGCCATCGGTCCGCTCGAGCACCTCGCCTCCCTGGAAGAGATCGCGGGCAGCCTTTCCTTCAATCAGAAGCAGGCGGTGAATGCTGGGCGGTAAGCCGACATGGCGCGAAAGCTCACGCGCCCCCGTCTCGAAGCCGCCGGAGTAGCCTGCGTGCTTGCGTTGCTGACTTCGCCGCGCGCGCGCCGGCGTCACAGGTTTGCGCTGCAATCGGCAAGCCACATGCTCCGGCTTCCGAGAGCATCGGATTACGGCGCCTGGCACAAGCTCAGAACCGAAAGCCGTGATTTTCTGCAGCCCTGGGAGCCCGTCTGGAGCGCCGAGGAGATGACGCGGAACAGCTTCCGCAAGCGTATAGAGCGCGTAAACCTGGAGTTCGACGCAGGGTCGAGTATCCAGCTTTTCATCTTCCAGAAAGATCCCGAGAGACTTATCGGCGGCATCACGATCGGCCTTATCCGCCGGGGCGTCGCGCAAATGTGCATGCTCGGATACTGGATGGGCGAACAATATGCGGGCAAAGGTCATATGTTCGCCGCACTTCAACTCGTAATTCGCTATATCTTCGATGAACTGAGGTTGCACCGCATCGAGGCCGCCTGTATCCCCACCAACATGCGCAGCGCTTCGCTGCTGCAAAAGGCCGGGTTCCGGAAGGAAGGGTACTTGCACAAATATCTGCGCATCAACGGCCAGTGGCAGGATCATCAGCTCTTCGCCCTGATCAAAGAAGAAGACGTCCGCAAAGGGAATTGAAGACCACCCATGCCAATCATTCCCTTCCGGTTCGGCCGACAGCTTCTGGCGCATCTTTTCGCATTCTTCGTCATGATCGCGTGTGCCCTTCCGGCCCTGGCGCTGGAACCGGTCGAGGTTTCGCGCGGCGATGTCGCTATCGATCTCACCAATCAGGTCGAGCTTTACCCCAACCAGGGGGAGAGCTTCCAGATTTCGACCGTTCCCGACACCAACGGCATCCGCCGCCGTATCGAGGTGCGCGCCAATGGTGGATCGCATAGCGGAGACTGGGCGGTTTTTTCGCTTGCCAACGTGTCCGACGAACAGCTTGACCGGCTGATCGTCGCACCGCATTTCCGGCTCGCCGATTCCGGTCTGTTCTGGCCGGATCTCGGATCGTCGCGGATCGAGGCGATCACGCCGAGCGAGGGCTTTGCGCTGACAAGGGTGAAGAGCGACGACGCCGACGTGTTTTCGATCACGCTCAATCCGGGCGCGGTGATCACCTTTGTTGCCGAGCTCAACACGGCCGAACTCCCGCAGCTCTACATGTGGGAGCCCGAGGCCTACAAGGACACCGAGAACGCCTTCACGCTCTATCACGGCGTGGTGCTGGGCATCGCTGGCCTTCTCGCCGTGTTCCTCAGCATCCTGTTCGTCGTCAAGGGCACCTCTGTGTTGCCGGCAACGGCAATGCTTGCCTGGTCGGTGCTGCTATATGTTGCGATCGATTTCAATTTCCTGAACCAGATCATACCGTTATCGGCAAGCGATCAACGAATATGGCGGGCAAGTGCGGACGTGGCGATCGCGTTCTCGCTGGTGGTGTTCCTGTTTACCTATCTCAATCTCGCCCGCTGGCATGCGCAGCTCGGCTACGGCATGGCGGCCTGGGGCGTGCTGCTGATGGCGCTGTTCGGCGTCGCGCTGTTCGACCCGTCGGCTGCTGCCGGCATTGCACGCGTCTCCTTCGCGGCAACCGTGATCGCCGGCATCGTGCTGATGCTCTATCTCAGCATAAGGCGCTATGACCGCGCCATCCTGCTGGTGCCGGCCTGGGCGCTGATCGTCGCCTGGCTGTTTGCCGCCTATATGACGATCACCGGCCGGATCGACAACGACATCGTCCAGCCCGCACTTGACGGCGGCATGGTGCTGATCGTGCTGCTGCTCGGCTTTACGGTGATCCAGCATTCGTTTGCGGGCGGCGTTTACCAGCCGGGGCTTTTCTCCGATCTCGAGCGCCAGGCACTTGCCTTCCTCGGAACGGACGCAACGGTCTGGGACTGGGATGTGGGCCGCGACAGGATCGTGACCGAACCCGATTTCGCACCCAAGCTCGGCCTCTCCCCCGGCGCGCTCAACGGTCCGGCGCGCACGTGGCTGCAATATCTGCATCCCGCCGACCGCGACCGGTTCCGCTCCACGCTCGACATGTTCCTCGAATGGCGTCGCGGGCGGCTGAAGCTGGAATTCCGGGTGCGCGCCAATGACGGCCACTATCATTTCATGATGATCCGCGCCCGGCCCGTGCTCAGCACGGACGGCGAGGTGATCCGCTGCGTCGGCACGCTCAGCGACCAGACCGACCAGAAGGTCTCGACCCAGCGCCTGCTGCAGGATGCGGTGATCGACAATCTGACCGGCCTGCCCAATCACACCATCCTGATCGACCGGCTGCAATCGCTGATCGCCATGTCCGAGGCGTCTCCCCATTTCCGCCCGACACTGATCGTCGCCGATATCGACCGGTTCAAGGAAATCAACGAGACGCTGGGCTTTGCCGCCGGCGACAACATCCTGATCGCGCTCACCCGCCGGATTCAGCGGCTGCTGAAGCCCGAGGACACGCTCTCGCGCATCTGGGGCACGAGTTTCGCCATCATCCTGCAATCGCAGCATGATGCCGATGCGGTGGCCGAATTCACCGACGCGCTGACGTCGGCGATCGACGTGCCGATCACCTTCGAAAACCGCGAGATCACGCTGACGGCAGCGATCGGCATCGCCTCCTGGCACAACGACCACGAGACCGCCGAAGCCTTCCTCGAGGATGCACGCCTCGCCATGTTGCGGGCCAAGCGCATGGGCGGCAATGCCGTGGAAACCTACCGCCCGGCGCTCAGAATGCTCGATGACGAGCGCAAGCAGATGCAAACCGATCTCGGCCGCGCAATCGACCGTCAGGAAATGGCGGTGCTCTATCGCCCGGTGGTCAAGTTCGAAGGCCAGAAGCTTGCCGGATTCCGCTGCATGCTGGCCTGGAAACATCCGCAGCGCGGCGATGTCAGCGCCGGCGAGATTTTCGAACTCAGCCGCGAAAACGGACGTGCGGCGGAGCTGACCCTCTACACCGCCCGGCAGGCGGCGAACGATCTTGCCTCCTGGCAGCAAGCCGCAGCCAATGTCCGCCCCTTCGTGATGATCGAACTCAACTGCAACGAGATGCTGCGCACCAGCACGCTGATCGAGCTGGAAAGCATCGTGCGCGAATCCGAGGCCGCGCCGCGCCAGTTCGTGTTCTCCATACCGGAAGATATCGTCCAGTCCGCGCCGGAACAGGCTAAGCTTGCGCTTCAGTATCTGCGCTCGATCGGCGCCGGCGTGACACTCTCCGGCTTCGGCAACGGCCATGGTTCGCTGACGCTCCTGAAGAACTTCCGGTTCGACGCGACCTATATCGACAGCCAGATCTTCAAGATCAGCCAGGAGCCGCAGACGGATATCATCCGGGCGTTCACCGAGCTTGGGGACAAGCTTGGCACCGCCATCGGGATTTCCGATCTGAGCAGCGAAAGCGATGCCACGGCCTTCATGGAATCAGGCTGCGCTTACGCCACCGGCCCGCTCTACGGCGCCGCCATTCCCTCATCCACTGCAGTCAGGCTGCTGCGCGAGATCTAGATGGTCTCTGCGTTTGCCGAGAACGCCGCCTGGGGCTGATACGCCAGCCCTGAAGGCGTGCGCGGGCCAAAGCGCGGGATGTCCGTGATAGGCAACGGGTTTCTCCCGACAAGCTGATCACCGCCGCCGGAAACTGAGGTGGCGTTCTTCCTGCTTGAAGAGGCAGAGTTCCAGAGCATCCGTCTATCGCAGGCCTCATCCGCGGCATGCTGCGGTCGATCCGAGTGACCCTGGAGCCGGGATGTTGTGTGACGGGGCTATTCTCAAGACGGCTGGCTCGTCAGGGCAGGCGGGTGACAAGGGGTCCAAGAGTGCAGGGCCTAGACTGCTGGCGGTCACATGAGCTTGCTCGCGCCGTGGCAACCCTGTTCGCCCTCACGGGCATCATCCTCTCACTCGGCCCGCGGCAAGACAGATATATGCACGGCATCAAGAAATGAAGGCTGCATCCACGTGCATGCTCACCGTCGATGCTCGGGGCAAGTCCGACGATGACGCCTCGGCAGGTGTCGGCATCAATCAACCCCCCTGAGGCTGTCACCTCTTCGAAAAAAAAGGCGGCCACATGGGCCGCCTTGTTACGTTCGACGCGCGCTATTACCGCAGTCTGCCAGCGGCATGGGCAAGCATGGTGTAGACCTTGCCGGTATCCGAGGTGAGGTAGGACTGAACCACGTTGCGGTCGCGGTTGTTGCGCATCACGTCGGAGAGCATCTTCTCGAAATCGGCGATGTAACGGTCGACCGAAGCGCGGAACTCGCGGTCGCCCTCATAGCGCGTCTTGATCTCGTCGAAGGAACGCTGGCCCTTCAGCGTATAGAGCCGGCGCGAGAAGATCTCGCGTTCGCCCTGCTGGTAGCGGCGCCAGAGATCGGCGGCGATGTCGTGGTCGACCGCGCGTGCGATATCCACCGAAAGGGCATTCAGCGTATCGGCGGCGGCGGGGCGGCGTTCGGCTGCCTTGCGGGTTTCGCTCTGGCCGGCTTCCTCGCGGGCGGCGGCACGCAGCAGGTCGCTGATCCAGCCTTCGCCGCCAGGCGCTGCCGCGCCGGGGGTGCGGGTGACGGCCTGACGCTGGGGCTGCACCGGTGCGGCTGCCGGCTTGCTGTCGATGGCGCCGTAGGGACGCTCGCTCGCAAAGCTGCCCGCGGACGGCGACGAGTAGGGCTGCAGGCTTTCATCCCGGCGCGGGGCCTCTGCGGGCGCTACTGCGGGGCGTGCGGGCGTGGCAAGCTGGCTGCGCGAGGAGGATACCAGCGTCGAGATGTCCTGCAGGGCACGGATCTGGTCTTCAACCGCCTTGCGCATGGCCTGCGCGCTTTCGCGGGCTTCTTCCGGCATGTCGTGAATGCTGCGCTTGACGGCCGAGCGGGTATCTTCCAGCTCGGCGCGGATCGTCGCTGCCGCCTGTTCGATCTCGCGCGTGGCGCCCGAGAAGCGCTTGGCGGCGTCCTCGACCGAACTGCGCATGGTGTCGCCGACGCGCTTCGACATGGCATCGGCCTCGCGGCCGGTTTCTTCCATGGTGGATGCGACCATCGCGGCGACAGCCTTCAGGCCGCGCTCGATTTCCTGAGACCGCTCGGCAAGGCCGCCGGAGAGAAGGCCCAGCGCTTCCTGGCGCTCGGTGAGCGTGTTGGCGAGATCCGACTGTGCGGAACCGATGAGGTTCGAGGCGCGGTCGAGAATGCCGGCATGGCTTTCGATCTGTTCGACGAGCGCCCGCACGGCTGAAAGCGATGCTGTTGCGCTGCCGTCGAGCGCGTCGACCTTGTTGCCGAGAAGCGTGCCCGCGGCCGACATCGAGGATGCGGTCCGTTCCGCCGTCTCGCTGATCCGGCTTGCGGTCTGGTTGAGATTTTCGTCGACAGAGGACAGGCTTTCGGCCGCCTGGTTGATGACGCCCGCGAGCAACTGATGGCTCTGGCCGAGATGGCGCACCAGTGCCTCAACATTGGAGGCAAGCGCATTGTTTTCCTCGCGCAGCTGACGGCTGGTCTCGTCGGCGGCCTGACGGATTTCCTCTGCGGCAAGCCGGCCGGTTTCGCCATAGCGGGCAATCAGCGGCTGTGCCTTTTCGTCGATCAGGGCGTTAAGCTCGGCCGTGCGACCGGCAAGCATCGAATTGAGGTCACGCGAACGCTCGTCGAGCGCTGCGGTGACGGCTTCGCTGCGGGCAGCAAGCGCGCGGTCGGCCGCCGCCATGACTTCCTGAAGCGAGGCGATCTGTGCGCCGAGATTATCGCGAAGGGCCGCAGCCCGCTCGGTCATGGTCTGCTCGCTCTCGCCCATCGACTGGGCAAGGGCGCCGGCGGCGTTGGTGATGCCGGCGTTGATCCGGTCGCTGCGCTCGGAAAGCAGGTTCTCCGCCTCGCTCATGGTGGAGCGGATGGTCTCGATCTGGCTGTCGATGCGTGCGCTGGTGGCCGAGAGCAGTTCGCTGATGCGGGCGCCATTGTCGGAGGCGCTGGCATTTGCGGCATAAGCCTGTTCTGCAAGCGAATCCTGAAGCGCGCGGGCGCGCTCGAAGATCGCGTTTGCCGAGTGCTCCATTCCGTCGCGGGCAGTGGCGACGCTGCTGGTGATCTGTTCGGCAAAGGCATTGCCGGCAGTCTCGAGCTTCTGGCGGGCTTCCTCGGCGTTGCGGCTCATGTCGCCTGCGGCTTCGGCGACCGTTTCGCGCAGACGCCCGGCAAGCTCGCCGGCACGGCGGTCCAGCGCGGTGTTGAGATTGCCGATCCCGTGGTCGAGCGCCTGTTCCAGGCGGCCGAACCGATCTTCGATCTGGCCTTGGCTGCCTTCCAGCGTTGCGGTGATCCGGCTGTTGCGGGCGTCCAGCGTCTCGGCAAGCCGGTCCGCAGCGCTCGCAGATGTGTTTTCGATGCCACGGGTCTTTTCGTCCAGCATGCCCGAAAGGCGCTCGTCGAATTGTCCGCTGATCATCGAGAATGCGTTTTCATGCGTCAGCATGGTTTCATGCAGGCGATCGGAAACGGTCTCGCCGGCCTGTTCTAGGCGCTTGGTGTTCGCGTCGAGCGTTTCGGCGATACGGGCGTTGATGCCTTCGGCTGCAGCGCCGATCCGGCCTGCGGCATCGTTTGCCGTCGCATCGAAAGCGGAACGCTGCTCGGCAAAGGTGTTTTCAAGGCGGGCGCGGGCTTCATTGCCCGAATTGTCGATGGCCGCCGCATGACCCGACAGCGTGGCGTCGAGGCGATTGCGCGCCTCTTCGGTCGTGCGTTCGATAGCGGAGGCATGACCGGAAAGCGTTGCGTTCAGGCGCTCATGCGCGTTTTCATTGGCACGCTCGAACGATGACGTGTGACCCGTCAACGTCGTATCGAGGCGGTTGCGTGCATCCTCGCTGGCGCGTTCGATGGCTGTGGCACGCTCGGAGAGCGTCGTGTCGATGCGCGCATGGGCGTCCTCGCTTGCCCGCTCCAAGGAGGAGGCATGGCCGGACAATGTCGTGTCGATCCGGTTGCGGGCCTCCTCGCTTGCGCGTTCGATTGCGGTGGCATGGCCCGACAATGTCGTGTCGAGACGGTTGCCGGCATCTTCTGCAAGCGATTCGATGCGCAGCGCACCCTTTTCGACCGCTTCGCCGTGGCGATTGAGCGTTTCGTTGAGTGCGCCGAAGGAGGTTTCGACACGGCCCGTCATGGTATCGGCAGAGCGAACGATCAGGCCCGCAGCGGTGGAGACCTTCTCGGCAATGGCGCCCGCAGAACCGCGCAGGCGGTCGTCCATAGAGACGCTTGCCTTTTCAATGGTGTCGAGCAGGGCTTCCTGACGGCCTTCAAGCGTCATTTCCAGAAGGCTGGTCGATGCAGCGATCGATGCGGAGATATTGGTGGTCTGATCCGTCAGCGTCTGGTTGACGTCGGCGGTTGCATCGGCAAAGGCGCGTCCGATCGCACCCGCATTGTCGCGCAGGCTGTCTTCCAGGCGGCTCTGACCATCCCGATAGGCATCGCGAATACCGGCTTCGCGGGCGGCGAAGGTTTCGGTGATCCGGCTGTCGATCTCGTTGACCTTGCTGTCAAGCGCACTGCTCTGGTTGGCAAGTGCGGACTGCAGCCGGCTCGCAACGCCCTCATAGGCGCCGGTGAGGTGGCTCTGGCCGGCCTCAAGCGCTGCCGTCAGACGGGCGGTATTGGCTTCGATGGTCTGGCCGAAGGTCTCTTCACTGGCCGAAAGCGTCGTCGCCATCATCAGGGCATGGTCATTGAAGCGCTCGTCAAGCTGTTCGGTGACACGGCCAAGCGTGGTTGCGATTCTGCTTTCGCCATTGCCCAGACCCTGGTCGAGGCGGGCGAAATGCTGGTCGAGACGCTCGGACGCGCTTTCGACGGCGCTTGCAAAGCGCGTTTCGCCTTGGCTCACAGTGCCGGAAATCCGTTCGGCATGGGTATCGAAGGCGTCGCGCAGCGAGGCTTCCGATGCGGAGAGCGTGTTGCGAAGCTGCGAGGAGGTTTCCTGCAGCCGGGAATCGAGGCGTTCGGTCGCGCCGGAAAGAGCTGCCGCAATGCCGGCCTCGCCGGTTCCGATGCGTTCCGCGAAGTGTTCCAGGCGGTTGCCGATTTCGCCGGTTGCCTGCTCAAGGGCAACGCCGAGACGGCCCTGGCCGGCGCTTAGCGTCTCTTCAAGGCGGCTGGAGTGGCTGTCGAGCGTCTGGCCAAGGCTTTCCTCGCTGGTCGAGAGCGCGGTGGCAAGCATGATCGTCTGCTCGTTCAGCGTATCGCTCAAGCGCTCGGAGGCTGCCGACAGCGATGCGGTAATACCGGTTTCGCTGTCGCCGATCTGCGCGTTGAAGCGGGCAAGGCGCTCTTCCAGCCTGTCGGCTGCGGTCTTGAGCGTTCCATCGAGCTGTTCTTCGCTGACGCGGATCGTGTCGCTGAACTTGCTGGCCTCGTTTTCCAGCGTCAGGCCGAACGTCGCCTGGCTCGCCGAGAGCGTGGCGGCGAGATCGAGCTGGTGCTCGTCGAGCGTTTCCTTCAGCCGCTGCGACGCGTTCTGGAATGTGGCCGCGATGCCGCTTTCGCTGTCGCCCACCTGGGTGTTGAAGCGCTCGAGCTGGGCGTCGAGACGTTCGGAGATGCCCGTCAGCGTGCCGCTCAGGCGTTCATTGCCGGTGCGCATGCTTTCTTCGACGCGGGCCGAATGGCTCTCAAGCGTCTGCGCCAGGCCTTCCTCGCTCATGGAAAGCGTGGTGGTGAGCATGATTGCCTGATCGTTCATGCGTTCGCCAAGGCGGTCGCCGGCATCCTTCAGCGAGGCGCTGATATTGGCTTCGCCGCTTGCGAGCTGCTCGTTCAGGCGGGCGAGATTGGTTTCGAGACGATTGCCGGCTGCATTGAAGGTCTGGTCGAGGCGGTCGTGCTCGGCGCCAATGGTCTGGCCGAGTTCGCGGCTGCGGAGTTCAAGCGTCTGGTCGAGCGCTTCGACGTTGGCGGAAAGCGCTGCGGCAAGGGCGTGGGTCTCGTCCGTCATGCGCTCCTGAAGGCGCTCCGACGCGGTCTCCAGCATGTTGCCGATGGTCGATTCGCTTTCGGAGAGCGAATGCGAGATCCGCTCGATGCCGCCATTGAGCCGGTCTTCAAGCGCATTGCCGCTGGAAACGAGGCTGCCGGTGAAGGTTTCGAGGCGGCCGTCGATGTCGTTGCCGAGACGGGTAAGCGTGGCTTCGAGTCGCTGGTCGACAGACTGGCTGCGCTCTTCGAACCGCTTGGCAGCTTCTTCGTTGGCATCGTTGATTTTGCTGGTGAAACGCGCTTCGGTCTCGGTGATGGTTTCCGTCAATCCGCCGACGACGCGTTCAAGCGCCGCATTCATCGCGCTCTCGCTTTCCTCGGCGACGCCGCGCAGGGTGGCTGTGCGTTCGGAGAGGATTTCCTCGAGCTTCGCCCCGCGCTCGCCAAGGGCGGCGGTCAGCTTCTCGGTGTCTTCATTCACTGCGCTGGCGCTGGCGTGGAAGTCGTTGATCAGCGTGCGGCCGCGCTCATCGAGACGCGACGACAGATCGCTGAAGCGATCGTCGAAGAGTTCGGTCAGCTGGCCGTAGCTGCGGTCGAATTCCTCGCGCAATGTGGTCGAGCGTTCTTCCAGCAGCTCGCCGAGCGACTGGGCGGCACTGCTGGTGCTCTCCGTCAGAACCGCTGCGCGGGTTTCCAGCATCTTGGCAACGCCGTCGCCGGCCGTGCCGACGGTCTGCGTCAGTTCGTTCATCACGGCCGCGATGTCGGCCTTCATCTGGTCGTTGGTGCCGAGCAGGGAGGTACGGATGCGGGCGGCGTGGTTGACCACGGCTTCGCGCTCGGACGAAAGCTCCTGCACGAGGTTGCGGATGCGCATCTCGTTTTCGGCATAGCTGCGTTCAAGCGCGTTGACTTCGGAATGAACGAGGTTTTCGAGCTCGGACGCACGCGCAATGGTGCGCTCGATGCCTTCATTCATGGCATAGACTTCGCGGCGCACGGCCTGGCTGACATTGCGCACCTGCTGGGCGGCGTTCTCGTCGGGATCCGAGAGCTTCAGAGCCACCTCGGCCATCGAGCGGGCAGCTTCCTGCATGTCGCGGGCGCGGGCCAGCATCAGGTTGAAGGCGTAGAACACGAAGATCGGGGCGACGGTCAGAGCTGCCGCCAGACCGATGCCGTCGATCGACAGGATATCGGAGAAGGAGCGGGCACGGAACAGTTCGCTGCCGAACGCGACCAGCGATCCGCCGATACCGAGCGCCAGCCAGCCGGCCGACATGATGGTGGAATTGCGCAGCGCCCTGACGGTCGACCTGCGCTCGAAGGCGCGCATCACGCGCTGGGTCGAGCCGATGCCGGGATCGTTGGCCGGGCGGAACTCAGGCGACTTAGGACGTGCAGCGGTAGCGCGCTCTGCCTGGGGCTTGGCAGGCGTCGTGCGCTCGGGCTGGGTCGTTGCGGCGCTGGCGCGTTCATGCCGCTGCGAGGGGGCGCTCAGCCGCGGCTTCTTTTTGTCTGCGCCGGCGGTTGGGCTCAATTCCTCGACATCGAGCGCAAGCGCATCTTCCAGCGCATGCAGTGCCTGATCGTCGAGCGAAGAGCCGCCAGTTTGGTTCGCCATGATACGCCTCTCAACACACAGGATCCGGCTTTGCATGGTCGCAAAACCCGGCCCGAATACTCATTTTCCATTCCCGGCCAGCAACAAGCGGCGCTTGTGAGGCCCGGAACATATTCGCGAAACAGCAGACATTTTCGTCTTCCGACGGTGCCTTATGGTGGTCCAAAAGGCCAGTAAACGCGGGCAAATGTCTTCTATTTCAAAGGATTATCCCCGCCTTTTAATCGCACATTCGTCAAACCCGCACAACATATCGAAAGCGAGCCAAGCGAGCGCCACCTTGGCCGACGGGGGGAGACACCGGTTTATGCCAGCAAAAACCGATCAAATTCCGACATTTAGCAAATATTAACCATAATGTGCCTTTTCTGAGGCTTACGCAAAACGGAAAGCACTGCGCCGCATCTTGGGGCATCGTATCGCCATATCGACGCCCGCGATATTGACTGCTTCTGCCTTATGGCCCACTTAGCGCAGGACGTTCTTCCGAAAAGACCAAGGCCCTCAAAAATGCTCAAACTGAAATTCATCGGCAATGACGATACGGTCTACGACCTTGACGTGCAGGATGGTTCCACGGTGATGGAGAATGCCGTGCGCAATGGCGTGCCCGGCATCGAAGCCGAATGCGGCGGTGCGTGCGCCTGCGCCACATGTCATGTCTATGTGGATGAAGCATGGACCGATAAGGTCGGCGAACCTGAGCCGATGGAAGAAGACATGCTCGACTTCGCAGTCGATGTCCGCGCCAATTCCAGGCTTTCCTGTCAGATCACCATGTCGGCCGAACTCGACGGCCTGACGGTGCGCGTACCTGACAGCCAGGCCTGACCGCTTCATCCGGGATCTGTCTTTTGGGGACGGGCAGGGCGACGCTCTGCCGGTTTCCTCTACGCCTTACTTGATCGCGCCGACCGTCATCGGGTCGCCCTTGCGCTGCAGCGTGAGGCTGATGACCGGAACGAAGCGCGTGCCGCCCTTGATGAGCAGGGTAATGTTGAGATCGTCTTCTCCGACGAGATTTGTCACGAGCGCGCCTTCCACCTTCTCCCGCTTCAGGCCGATCACCGCCGTCCGTTCTTCGATGGATCCGCCGGTGACGGCCAGGCCGTCGCCATCTTCTCCATCCAGAAACTGGCCGCGATAGCTGTTGCCGTCGCGGATGAAAACGGCCTTCATCGGATGCGAGAACAGGCCCGCGCGGCACTTGCCGTCCAGCGTGAATCCGGTTTCCTTGCCCGTCACCGGGGCGCCGTCCAGCATGCATTTGAAATGCGTGCCCTTCAACTTGCCTTCCATGATCTGGCCCGGTCCCGTCCATTTGCCGGCGACCTGGCGGAAGAACGCGTCATCGTCGGATTCCGCCGCGGCGGCGGCCGGTACGGTCGCGATGAGCGCGGCCGCGAGGAGGAGGGAGCGATAACGCATGACGGCTGTTCCGATACGCTGGACGGGATTCGGTACTCAGCCGCCATCATGCCGGCGAATGGTTAATCTTTCGTTCAGGCGCAATCATTGGTTGTGATGTCGACGCCTAGGGCTTCGAAAGGTCGCGTTTCTCGCCGGGCGCCAGGTCGCCGATGAAATCGCCCATGCCCGGACGCTTGAGGGCATGAAACGGCATCGGACGGCAGAGATCCATGGCGGCGATGCCGATGCGTGCCGTCATCAGGCCGTTGATCATTCCCTCGCCGAAGCGGGCTGAGAGCTTGGAGGCGAGACCGTGGCCCAGCACCTGCTGGATCAGGCTGTCGCCAACCGCGATCGAGCCCGTGACGGCAAGATGCGAGAGCACGTCGCGGATCAGGCGGAACATGCCGATGGAGCCGGGCCTACCGCCATAGAGTTCCGCCATGTTGCGGATCAGCCTGATCGATTCGTAGAACACGTAGAGAATGTCCACCGCCGCACGCGGGCTGATGGCGGTCACCACTGAGACGCGCTTGGAGGCGGAGAGGATCAGCGCCCGGGCCTTGAGGTCGAGCGGCGCCATCATCTCGCGCTCGCAGAACTCCACCAGTTGTGGTGCGTCAATCACCTCGTTTTCGAGCTCGGCAAGGCGCTTGCGACCGCGCGCCGTTTCCGGTTTTGCGGCCAGGAGTGCTGCAAGTTCGCGCGCGGCGAGGCGGGCAGCGCTGGCATCGCTTCCCGCATGGGCATCCGCCATCTTCAACTTGATATGCTGGATTGCGCCAAGCCGCATGATCGCGATGACTTCCCGTGCCGCGACCACCAGCGCTGCAAGCGCGCCGACGACGAAGGCGCCGAGCGCGAGCCATCCGAGCCAGGGTGCGCGGGCAAACAGCGCGCGCACGAGGTCATCGACCCAGAGCCCGATGGCAAGCGACAGCACGATGCCGAAGGCGATGCCGGCAAGCTTTGCGAACGAGAAGCCGCGCTTCTTCATCGTCGCCACCGGCGGCTCCAGTTCATCGGCGGCAATCTGCTCCGGATTGCCGAGGAACGGGTCCTCGTCATCGGGCGTCACATGGATGTCGGGCGCATCAAAATGGCGCGGTGGGCGGCGCTCTTCCGTCTCGCGCGGCGTCGGGGTTTCGATATCGAATACCGCCGGGCGGCGCGGCTTGTTGTCGTCAGCGCTCATGCCAGCCGGTCTCCGATCAGGAATTGCAGCGCCCGGTCGAGCCGGATATGGGGAATCGAGGGGCCACCTTCGCTCGCCTCAATGTCGATCTCCGGCGGGCGGAACCGGACGGCATTGATGTCGGCAAGACCTTCCGGTAGGTCGCCGCCGCGTTTCAGCATTCGGAAAAAGGCTTCCGGATTGGCGGGAAGGTCGCCAGGGAAGATCGCCGTTTTCTTATTTCCGTCAAAGGTTTCGCCGCCGATCTTCTCACCCTTTATCGGGGTGCCGACGATGACGGGGAGAATATGCGCGCCCGATTCGACGGTCGCCTCCCGCGTTGCCCTCACGGAGGCGAGAGCCATCACATCGATGCCGGCTCCGGAAATGCCGATCGTCCTGATCGCATCGTTGACGAGCCTTCGCGTCAGCTTTTCAAGCCGGTCATGGCTTTCATGATGCAGGTGGTCGGCCTTGGTGGCGGCAATCAGCACGCGATCGATCCGCCGGCGCGCGAGCGAGGAAAGCCAGGAATTCCGGCCGGGCCGGAAGCAGGCCAGCACCTCCGACAGCGCCCGCTCCAGATCGGCGATCGCATCCGGGCCTCGGCTCAGCGCCTGCAGCGTATCGACCAGCACCACCTGGCGGTCGAGGCGGGCGAAGTGATTGCGGAAGAAGGGTTTCACCACATGGGATTTGTAGGCCTCGTAGCGCCGCTCCATCTGGGCAGCGATCGATCCGCGCCGGTAGCTTTGGTCTAAAAGGCCTGGAAGCGGGGCGAAGGTGAGCGCAGGCGAACCCTCGAGGTCGCCGGGCATCAAGAACCTGCCGGGCGGCAGCGTGGAGAGCGAATGCTCATCAGCCCTGCAGGCGGTGAGGTAGGCGGCAAAGCTCTCGTGAAGCGCCTTCAGCGTCTTCTCGTCGGCTGGGGCATTGTAGTCGAGCGCGCCCGCAAGCTTCAGCCAGTCTGCGGCAAGCTCTGCCCTGGCGCCGGTCTGCGCCCGCGCCTCCGTCTCCTTGCTGAAGGTTTTGAAATCCTGGCCGAGAAGCGGCAGGTCAAGCAGCCATTCTCCAGGATAATCAACGATATCGATCGCAATCTTGCCACGCGAGAACATGCGGTTCCAGCGGCTTGCGCTCTGGTAGTGCAGGGTCAGGCGCAGCTCGGAAACGGCCCTGGTCGAATCAGGCCAGATGCGCTCATCCACCAGCCGGTCGATATGGGTTTCGTAGTCGAAGCGCGGGATCTGGTCATCCGGCTGGTCTTCGAGGCGAATATCGGAAATCCGGCCGGATCGCATCGCTTCGAAGAAGGGCAGGCGGCCATTGTGGAGGAGGTTATGGACGAGCGAGGCGATGAACACCGTCTTGCCGGCGCGCGACAGGCCGGTGACACCGAGCCGCAATGTCGGCTGAACAAGGTCCGAAGCGCGATCCTTGATGTTGTCGAGCGTTAGTCTGGCATTGTCGCCAAGGGACGTATGGATCGGCGTCAAGATCGGCTTCCTTTCGCGGGGTCTTACCCGCAATATAGGCAGGCCGCAGCAAGGTTCAAAGCATCCGGCGAAGCTCAACTCGGCGAAAGGAAAGCCGCGAGGTTCCATTGCGGCCGGTCCGCGCCTGCACAGTCGCCCGCGTGGTCAAGCACGGCCAGGCCCGATGTCGGGTAGCCATATGGGCAGGCGCGGTTGAAGGCATCGGATCCCACCAGCATCAGAAGCGTTTCCTCGATGCCGGGATTGTGGCCGCAGACCATCACCGTGCGGGCATCGGCATTGTCGGCGAGCGCTTCCAGATAGGTGACCGGCGCCGCCTGATAGAAATCGTCGACGAAACGGCAGGTGGGCGCGCGTCCGAGCGCACGGTAGGCGGCGTCCGCCGTCTGCCGGCAGCGCATCGCCGAAGACGACAGAATCAGTTCCGGAACGTAACCGTTTGCCTTCATCTGCGCGCCAAGTTCGGCGGCGTCGTCAACGCCTCGCTTCGACAGCGGACGGTCGTAATCGCGCATTGTAGGCTCGGGCCAGACGGCCTGGGCGTGGCGCAAAAGATAGATCCGGTCGGGGTGCGGGTTGATGGTCGACATTCTCGATCTCAAAGCGGCATGAAGCGGTTGCGAAGGCGCGATGGCTGCGCTGACATTCAAAATTCGACCATGTCTTTACCATGATTTTTTGACAAGACCTCACCCTTTTTTGCGCGGAGATGTCCGACTGGCAGATGAAGATCCGGGGCCGGTGTGGCCGTCGGACAAGAGCGGTTTCGCCGTGCGCCGATGCACGCGATACGCGGATTGCGGCTGTGCGACGATTTGAGGCAGGGCCTAAATTTTCAACAGTTTTTTACATGCTTAAAATTGAAGCAAAGGCTTGAACTTTCGCGTTTGATTGGGATATACACCGCCCGTGGGGTGTTGTTCAGGAGAATGGCTTTGAACAAGAACATTGATCTTAGTAGCTATGTTCTCTCCGATAATGAAGAGTTCATGAATCCCAACCAGCGAGCGTATTTCCGTGCCAAGCTGATCGGCTGGAAAAACGATATTTTGCGTGAGGCCCGCGAAACGCTCGAAAACCTGGCTGCCGAAAGTGCCAACCATCCCGATCTCGCCGATCGGGCTTCCTCTGAAACCGACCGTTCCATCGAGCTTCGCGCCCGTGATCGCCAGCGCAAGCTGATCTCCAAGATCGACGCAGCGCTGCGCCGGATCGATGATGGGACCTATGGTTACTGCGAGGAAACGGGTGAGCCGATCGGTCTTCGCCGGCTCGATGCGCGGCCGATCGCCACGCTGTCGATCGAGGCGCAGGAACGCCACGAGCGGCGCGAGAAAGTCTACCGCGACGAATAGCAGGACACATCAAAAGGCCGCGCCCGAGGACGCGGCCTTTTGATTCGCAGGATTGCCTGGGTCGGGTCGCCGAGCCTGATCACTTTGCGTCGGCGGGTTGCCCGGCTGATGTGTCTGTCGCTTTTTCCGCAGCGCTTTCAACCGGCTTCGCCACAGGCTGCGGGCGCGCTGCGCCGGTAGGCGCCGGGATGCGGGTCTCGAGCAGGATGTCGTTCGGCCCGCCAATCATCACCAGATGTTCCATGTTGTCGCGCCTGATCAGAACCACGCGCCTGCGCGTGTCGACGGCTGCGGCATCGACCACGAAGAGCCGCGGCTTGCGGTTCTTGCCGCCCTTGATGAAGGGGGATGGCGGGCGATTGTGCATTAATATCCAGATGCCAACAATGATCAGAATGATCAACCCGATCCAGATCAGCGGGAAGCCAAAGATCACACTGCTGAAGTCCATATCGCCCATCCTAAGCCTTTCAGATTCGTGAAAACGTTACGGCGCACCCTGCCGCAAACCTAGCATGGCTTGAAGTTTGAAATCCCGCCTTTTTTAGGGATATCACCAGAACCGCCCGGCAAGGCCCGGCAAACCCGGCGGCAATACCCAAAATTAAGCATTTGTCGCTATATTTGCTTGCGAAATTGGCCGATCCTGTTGCATCGGGCACGAACGATCCATCCGCGGCACGCGCCGGGGCGACGACGAGGTTTCCATGACATCAGGGCAAAACGGCGACACGGGGGGTGAAACCACCATGAAGCGCGGCTTCGGCGCCGGCATCATTTCAAGATTGGCGCTGGTGCTTCTGATCCTGGCGACGATCGTGGCGCTCGCCTATCAGTATCGCGGCTACCTGCCCGGCGATCTGCTGATGGCGATCCTCGGCCTCTTTGCCGTGCTTGGCGTGTTCTTCGTGCTCTCGGCGTTGATGGGGCTGGTGGAGATTTTCCCGACCGGCCGCCAGAACATGTTTGCCCGCCCGTTCCTCGACCAGTATCCCGAGGCCGTCGTGATCACCGATCACCGTGGGCGGCTGGTCTATGCCAATGCCGCCTATGGCAGGCTGACGGGTGCGAGCGATCCCTCGACGCTCGAGGAACTTCTGTCCGAAGAGCCCGAAAGCTCCGAAGTGCTTTACCGTCTCAGCCAGTCTGTCCGTGCCGGACGTGACGGCCAGGAAGAGTTCCGTCTGGCAAAGCCGCTTTCGGCCGGCGAGGGGCCGCGATGGTACCGCGTCAAGGCGCGCTTCTTCCCGGTTGCCGACAGCCGCGCCCATACCCGCAATTACCATATCTGGCAGATATCCGACATTACCGAGGAGCGTCAGGAGCAGGAGCGCTATTTCCGCGAGTTGCAAAAGGCGATCGACTATCTCGATCACGCCCCCGTCGGTTTCCTCGCCGCTGATGGCGACGACAAGGTGCGCTACATGAATGCGACGCTGGCCGCCTGGCTCGGCGTCGATCTCGCCTCCTTCGTGCCGGGGCGGATCTCGCTCTCCGATCTCGCGACCGGTGAAGGCATGCTGCTGCTTGCAGGCCTTGATCCCGCGCCCGGAGAACGGGTGAGCGAGCGGGTCGAGGTTAATCTGCGCCAGGCCTCCGGCCACACCATGCCGGTCGTGATGCTGCATGAGGCCCTGGGCGGCCGCGACGGGCAGCAGGGCGAAAGCCGCGCCGTCATCGTGCGGCGTGAGGCCGGCGAGGGCGCCCCGGACGTCGCGCAGGGCCGGTTCTTCGACGACACGCCGATGGCGATTGCTACCGTCGATCGCGACGGCCGGCTGATCAACACCAATACCCGGTTCCTGACGATGTTTGCCGATCTGGTGCGCCGCGAGGACATCGGTGCCGGCGCCCGCGTCGGCGGCCTGATCGATGCAACCGACCGGGCGCGGCTCGAGGATGCGCTCGCAGCCGCCGGCGAAGGCAAGAGCGATATCGCACCCTTCGAAGCCCGCCACTTCCGCGACGACAGCCGCCATTTCCGTTTCTTCGTCCATGCGGCCAATGGTTCGGCGCCGGAGGCGCAGGCGCTGGTCTATGCGATCGAGATCAGCGAGCAGAAGGCGCTGGAAGCCCAGATGGCCCGCACCCAGAAGCTCAATGCGGTGGGCACGCTTGCAGGCGGCATCGCCCATGACTTCAACAATGTGCTGACGGCGATCCTGCTATCGGCCGACCACCTGCTGCTGCAGTCGCGCGCCGCCGATCCCGAATTCGCCGATCTGGTGGAGATCAAGCGCAATGCCAACCGCGCCTCGGGCCTCGTGCGGCAATTGCTGGCCTTCTCGCGCCAGCAGACCATGCGGCCGGAAGTGGTGGATCTCAACGACGTCATCGGCGACAACCGGATGATGATCGAGCGGCTGACCGGCGGCTCCGATGTGCGGCTGACGACCGATTTCGCCCGCAATCTGTGGCCGGTGAAAACTGATCCCGGCCAGTTCGGGCAGGTGATCACCAATCTTTCGGTCAACGCCCGCGATGCCATGCCCAATGGCGGCACGCTGACGGTGACGACGCGCAACGTGCCTGCCTCCGAAGTCGCAAGCCTCGGACTGCGCGAGGTGCCGGAAAACGACTTCGTCATGGTCGAGGTCGCCGACACCGGAACCGGCATTCCGCCGGAAGTGCTCGACAAGATCTTCGAACCCTTCTTCACCACCAAGGATGTCGGCAAGGGCACCGGGCTTGGCCTTGCGATGGTCTACGGCATCGTCACCCAGTCCGGCGGCTATCTGACCGCCGTCTCGGAAGTCGGCAAGGGCACGCGCTTCATCATCCTCCTGCCGCGCCACGCGCGCTCGGCCGCCGAAACGCTGACGACGCCGAAGGATCATAAGGGCCAGCCGATCGTGGGCGCCTTTTCGGAAGGCAATGAAAGCGACAATGACGCGCCGGCAGAGGAAGACCTCACCGGCCAGTCCGCCGTCGTCCTGCTGGTGGAAGACGAGGATGCGGTTCGCCGCTCCGGCAAGCGGATGCTGGAAATGCGCGGCTTCACCGTGCATGAGGCCGACACCGGCGTCCACGCGCTCAACATCCTCGAAAAGCTCGGCGGCGCGGTCGACATCGTCGTCTCCGACGTGGTGATGCCGGAAATGGACGGGCCGACGCTGCTGCGCGAGGCCCGCAAGCAATATCCCGAGCTGAAATTCATCTTCGTCTCCGGCTACGCCGACGACGCCTTCGCCAAGAACCTCCCCGAAGACGCCAAATTCGGCTTCCTCCCGAAGCCGTATAATCTGAAGCAGCTTGTGGCGGCTGTGTGGGAGATGTTGCGGGAGGGGTGAGGTTTTTTTGGGGGCGGCCCTGGAATGTCGTGTGAGGGGGCAGACGAAGACTGCTTTGCGCCTTCATTTCGGACGTGGAGGTCTTCATCGCGCGCTCCCGAAATCGGACATAGCCAGGCTGCGGCATCAAGTCTCCTGGGCGCCAATAGCGGCCAGGGCTGCACTATCAATGTAAATCGCAGTGCATAACTGTCGCGAGCCTCCGGTGGTTTTAGTAGTCGTTCCGGATCCGTCGGAGAGCTCTGTGCGGCAAAGCCGAGACGCTCCCACAATGTCAATCCTGTGCGGTCGGACGCACCACGATGCTGCCGATTTCGACGTCGCTGGGCTGTTCTATTGCGAAGGCTATCGCCCGTGCGATCGCTGTCGGGGAAATGGCGAGCTCTTCCTTGCGCCTAAGAATAGCTGCTCTGATGTCAGGATCGGCTATTGCGGCATCCGCGAAAGTCGTGTCGATGAAACCCGGCGATATCTCCGTCACGCGCAGGTTTTTGCCCGATTCCTGGCGCAGGGCTTCTGTGGCTGTCCGCAGTGCATTCTTGGTCGCGGCGTAGACGCCCATCGTCGGCACGATCTTCAGCCCAGCAGTTGACACGACGTTGATGACGTGGCCGGTGTCCTGTCGTTTAAACACGGGCAAAGCCGCAGCGATGCCGTAGAGCGCCCCCTTCAGATTCACGTCGATCATGGCGTCCCAGTCATCGACCTTCAGCGCTTCGAAACGGGAGAGCGGACCGATACCCGCATTGTTGATGATGACATCAAGCCGCCCGAAGCGCTTGCAAGCAAGTTTGACCAAAGCCTCCAGATCCACAGGTCTGGTAACGTCAATGGCCCGGTAAACGGCTTCGCCGCCTGAAGCCTCGATCTCTCCTGCTACAATGGCGATCTCCGCTTCGCTTCGTGCACCGAGCACAAGACGCGCACCTCGCGCTGCAAGGTGAATAGCTGTCGCCCGGCCGATGCCGCGTCCGGCTCCGGTGATGGCGACGATCTTGTTCTCTGTGGTCATTATAGGTCTCCGTCTTTTGCAATGAGAAGCAAGTTCTATGCAGCGGAGATCGGATGATCTATGCTCGAATAGCCATGTCTTTGTCGCGATCCGCCAGAATAATTGCCGATCCGTTCTCCGAGGTTCTTGCGGCTCTAGGTGCGCGGAGCGTTCGCGGGACCGGACTCGAAGCATCAGGAGAGTGGGCACTGGCCTTCGACGGGCGAATGCGATTTAAGTTCGTCACCGTCACGCGAGGTCGATGCTGGCTTTTGCTTCCGAAGCATTCGCCGCAAGCACTTATGGAAGGTGATTTGGTTCTTCTCAGCGACACGCGCTACACGGTGGCGAGTGACCCGGCGGTCGAACCGATGGATGGAATGACGCTCTTCGCTGCGCCGGGACAAGACCTAGTGCGACTAGGCGCTGCAAACGAAACGGCGCTGATAGGCGGCGGCAGTGGCTTTGCCGATGGCAGCGCCGCATTCGTTCTGGACGCGCTGCCGAAGTTTCTGCGCGTCGATCCGACATCGTCCACCGCCGAGGCTGTCGCGAGAACGCTGAATGCTCTAAGGACGGAGGTGGCCTGCGCGGAACTAGGCAGTTCGCTCGCCGCCGAGCGACTGGCGGAAGTTCTCGTCATTGCGGCCATCCGCGCTTTCGTGGCCACCAGTCCCAAGAACAGTGTCGGCTGGATCACCGCGCTGGCTGACCCGAGGATCGGCAAGGCGCTCAGATTGCTGCATGCCGATGTCGCGTACCGTTGGACAGTTCCAATACTGGCGTCGGAGGTCGGCATGTCACGCTCGGCATTCACGCAACGGTTCACCGAGCGTGTCGGTCAGCCGCCTCTCGACTACCTCACCCGCTGGCGCATGGTCCTGGCGCAGCAAAAGCTCAAAGAGAACCAGACAGTCGCCACGGTTGCCGCCGCGGTCGGCTACAGTTCCCAAAGCGCCTTTGCTCATGCCTTCAAACGTACCTTGGGACGGACACCAAGATCCGACGAATGGTAACAGAGGCCAGGATTCTCGCCGCCTCTTTCCGTAGGATCTGGGGCTCTTTCAACGTCGGCAAGGTGCCGAACTCGGCCAACTGTGCCTTATGCTAGAATGTCGCCTTCACGCCCCCCTTGCAGCCCTTCTGCATCGCGCCCTCGTTTCGGGCGTGCACTTGGCGCCGGCTGAACGCAGACTTCTGCTTTGGCGGGCGCTCGACCGCAATGGGTGGGAACCGGTCAGGAGGCTTCAGGGGCAGGAGGTGGCTCAAGCTTTCACCGGCCGGGCATTATGGCAGCCAAAGAACGATCGAACCTCCGAAATGGAGACTACGGGCGTGGAGCGGAGACTGCCCTGCCATAGCTGCGGGGCGTGCAGCCCATGGTCCGTTTGAAAGCCGTGCTGAACGCCGCCTCGGACTGATAGCCCAGTGACAACGCGATCGCGACGATGGGTTCTGTTCCATGCTGGAGGCGTTCGCCTGCAATGAACATGCGCCAGCGCGTCAGGTAGTCGATTGGCGACGCCCCGCAAACGGCCTTGAAGCGCAATGCGAACTTTGAGCGTGACATGCCCGCAACACTGGCAAGTCCCTTCAGCGTCCACCGCTCTCCCGGGTTTGCATGCATTTGCGCAAGAGCAGCCGATATTTTCGGATCGCTCAAGGCAAAGAGCCATCCGACACCCTGCGACGCGCCCTGAGCCAGATATAGCCGGAGCGACTGCACGAGCATCATATGTGCGAGATGCTGCAGGATCAGGCTGCGGCCTGGCTGCTGCCGGTATAGTTCCTGACGCATCCGGCTCAGCGCCCAGCGCAAACCGACCTTATCGTCCTCATCGCGCAAGCGAACGACGGTCGGCATGGAACCAAACAGCATTTCGGTATGAGCGCCGGAAAACTCGAAATAGCCGCCGAGCATCATGGTATCGCCCCCGCCATTCAGGGTGGCGATCCCGCCGTTCCAGTCACTTTCAGGAATTTCCACAGATTCGATGACCTTGAATGCCATATCCCTGGCGATCAAGAATCGTCTCCCGTTTGGCAGCAGCACGCAGTCTCCGGCTTCGAGGCGAACAGGCTTCGCTTGTCCTTCGACAGCCAGCCACGCAGCGCCAGACTCGATGGCGTAATATTTGACCCCTTTGTGAGGGGCATACTGGATCGCCCAGTCGCCCCCGAGGTCGAAACCTCCTGCGATATAGCTGCGCGGTTTCAGCACCGATAACACGTCTGACAGTGGGTCGACGGACATTGGGACGAACTCGAAATTTTTGCGGACGATCACATATAGTTCGTCCCGGTTCCCCTGTCTATTGTGTTGCCGATCGGAGCGCCAAACGCGCCCCCACCACAAAGGTATCCGTCATGATCAAGCTCATCATCGCATTCAAACGCAGGCAGGGAATGAGTGTCGAAGCTTTTCGAAACCATTGTCGGGACGTCCACACGCCTCTTCTTTTGTCGATCCCCGAGGCCGGAAAAATCCAGCGCTTCGTGGTGTCGTGTCCACTCCCCGAGGCAACGGAAGCCGAGCCGGCCTACGATGCCATCGTTGAAGCCTGTTTCGATGATCAAAACGCGATGGATACGATGATGGCGTCCGAAAATTTCCGTGATCGCGTTGACCCCGATCATCAGAACTTCATTGATTTTTCCACCGTGGTCAGGCTCGTGACGGAGGAAGTCGTCTGCGTCCCGCAGCAAGAATGATGCGCGACGGCCGACCAAGTTGTGGATGTCTGAGGCCGGCGATAAGGCCGGCCCTCAGGCCGGCCCCTGTCGGTTCGTTTGCGGCAGCATTAACCGATCACAGAACCACCCGGTAAAGCGCGAACCCGTTCTCGCCATCGCCCGCCGTTTCGATCTTCGCGCCCTTCACGTCGGCGATGTAATCCGCCGCCCGCGGTCCGGTCTCGAACACCGCCGTGGTGCCGGGCATTGGCTTGAAGGTCCAGTTGGCATCGGCGGAGGGGTTGATCGTGCCCTGTTCGACAATGTAGCGGACGAGCACGTCGCGGTTGGTGTCGGGGCCGACGAAGACGATCACATCCGAATTGATATCCGGGAAGTTGCCGCCGCCGCCTGCGCGGTAGTTGTTGGTGGCAACCACGAACTGCATCTCGGGGTCGATCGGCTTGCCGTCATAGGCAAGGTCGACGATGCGGTGGCTGTCCGGATTGGCGAGGCTGCCATCCTTGGCGTAGCGCGCCGGCTTCGACAGGTCGATCTGGTAGGTCACGCCATCGATGATGTCGAAATTGTAGGAGGGGAAGTCGGGGTTGAGCAGCGGCACATCCTTGGCGCCGGGCTCCACCTGGTTGAACATGCCCGCCGACATTTCCAGCCATTCACGCACCTGCGCGCCGTTGATCAGCACGGCGCGGGCGGTGTTCGGATAGAGATAGAGGTCGGCGACATTCTTGATGGCGATGTCGCCGGCCGGAACCTCGGTGTAATAGTCCGGTCCGCCGCGGCCGCCGGCCTTGAAGGGTGCGGCTGCAGAAAGGACGGGGAAGTCCTTGTATTCGCTGTCCTTCAGCATGTCCTTGGTATACCAGGTCTGCGCCTTGGAGACGATCTGCACGGACGGGTCGTCGGCCACCAGCGCGAAATAGGATTGCAGCGGCGCCGACGTCTTGCCGACGGGCGTGCGGACATATGCGAGCGTTGCCTCGTGATCGGCTTCGGCGGCGGCGATCACCGCCGGATCGCTTTCGACATCTGCCACCACCTTGCGGTCTTCGGTGCGGTGATAGATCGGCCGGGCCTCGGTGGTGAAATCGACGATCTTCCAGCTGTCGCCATCCTTTTCCAGAAGCAGGTCGATCAGGCCCATATGCGAGCCCCAGAAGCCTGCCATCACCGCAGGCTTCCCGTTCAGCGTGCCCTTGTCGACATCCACGCCCTCGATGCCGGCGAAATCCTCCGTGCCGGGGAAGACCAGATGCTGGTGGCCGGTGAAGACGGCATCGATGCCATCGACGCCTGCCAGATAGAGCGAGGCGTTTTCCATCAGCGGCTGCGGCCCGGTGCCGTCAATGCCGGAATGCGACAGCGCCACGATGATCTCGGCGCCTTCTTCCTGCATCACCGGCACCCAGGCTTGCGCGGCTTCGACGATATCGCGGGTATTGGCCTTGCCCTTCAGGTTCTTCTCGTCCCAGACCATGATCTGCGGCGGCACGAAGCCGATGAAGCCGATCTTCACCGGGCTCTTGTTGCCGGCGCCGTCGGTGATCATCTGTTCCTTGATCAGATAGGGCTTGAACATCAGATCGTCTTTGGTCGGATCGTCGGCCAGTTCGCCCGTGGTCAGGTTGGCGCAGACATAAGGAAAGTTCGCGCCCGCCAGCACCTTGTCCATGAAGTCGAGGCCGTAATTGAACTCGTGATTGCCGAGCGTGCCGACATCGTAGTTCAGCACGTTCATGCCCTTGATCACGGGATGGACGTCGCCGTCCTTCATGCCGCGCTCATAGGCGATGTAATCGCCCATCGGATTGCCCTGCAGGAAATCGCCATTGTCGATCAGCATGGAATTGGTCGATTCGGCGCGGATTGCGTCGATGATCGAGGCCGTACGCGCCAGGCCCATCGTGTCGTTGGGCTTGTCGGCATAGTAGTCATAGGGAAACACGTTGACATGGATGTCGGTGGTTTCCATCAGCCTCAGATGCGCCTGATTGTCGGCGGCGCGGGCGGAGAACGGGTGCAGGGCGATCATCGCGGAAGCCGCCGTGATGCCGCGCAGAAGCGTGCGGCGGGAAATCGGGGAAAGTTCGAAGGGCGCGGGCATGGACAGCTCCGTTTATTCAGCGGTTGCCGAACGGCTTTGAGGCCTTCGGCGGTTGACAATGAGGACGGAATGAAATGCAAGTTCGTGAACGTGTCATGACAGGCTAGGCGGGAGACCGGCCCGTCGTCAACAAGGGGAGGGGTGGTTTGGTTTCCAGTTTCATGATCAGGAAGGCGACACCCGAGGATGCGCCGGACATGGTGCGCCTCATCAACATCGCCGATCACGGCGTGCCGCTGTGGCGCTGGGCAAGACTGGAGGGCGGCGCGGGCGATCCCTGGGAGGCCGGGCGGCGCAGCGTGCGGGACGAGGGCCAGGCGGTCAACTGGAAGAATGGCACGGTGGCAACGCTCGGGTCCGATGTGACGGCCCTGATGATCGCCTATCCGCTTGATCGCGAAACGCCGACCGGCGAGGCCGAGCATCCCGTGTTCGAGCCGCTGAAGGCGCTGAAGCAGAAGGCCATCGGCTGTTTCTACATCCATGTCCTGGCAGCCTATGCCGAGTATCGCGGTCGCGGTCTTGGCAAGGTGCTGATGGAAAGGGCGGAAGGCATGTCGGGCGGGCGCGACCTCGCCCTGATCGTTTCCGACGGCAACCAGCCCGCAAGGCGGTTCTACGATCGGCTCGGCTTTGTCGAGCGCGACCGTCTCCCGATCGTGACCACGGACGACTGGAAGGCGGAAGGCGAGAACTGGCTGCTTCTGGTCAAGACACGTGAGGCCTGATCAGTCGACCCCGACATTGATGCGCTCGATGATCGGCCTCAGCGCAAAGGACGAGTTGATCTGCACCACATGCGGCAGGGCGGAAAGCCAGTCGCGGTGGATGCGCTCATAGTCCTTGAGGTCCTTTGCAGCGACCCGCAGCGTATAGTCATAGGCGCCCGATACCATGTAGCAGACGATGATGTTCGGGCAGCGTTCGACGGCCTCCTCGAATTCGGCAAGCGTGCGGGCAAACTGGCCGGAGAGCGAGATCTGCACGATCGCCACCATCTTGTAGCCCAGCGCCTCCGGCGAGATTCTGGCCGTATAGCCCTCGATCACGCCGCTTTTTTCGAGTATGTCGAGACGCCGCGAACAGGCGGAAGGCGACAGGCCCACCGTTTCCGCGAGGTCCGCATTGGTGATGCGGCCGTTTTTCTGAAGCGCCTTCAAAATCGCACGATCAATCTCGTCGATATCCATCTTTCGAACACCCTACGATTATTATTATCAATTTTCGAAAAATATACCAAAATTGTGATAATTCAAGCCGAAGATTGCAAGGACATTGCGGTTGTATTGTAGTTTTATCTCGCCTCGGCTGAACCATCTGGAGCGAGGAGATCGAGAATGCTTGTCGGCTGTCCCAAGGAAATCAAGAATCATGAGTACCGCGTCGGCCTGACGCCGGCCTCCGTCCGTGAATATGTCGCGCATGGCCACAAGGTCATCGTCGAGACCGGGGCGGGGGCCGGCATCGGTCAGGGTGACGACGCCTATCGCGCGGCAGGTGCCGCGATTGCGCCGGATGCCGCGACCGTCTTCCAGCGCGCGGACATGATCGTCAAGGTCAAGGAGCCGCAGCCTTCGGAATGGGCGCAACTGCGCGAAGGCCAGATGCTCTACACCTATCTGCATCTGGCGCCCGATCCGGAGCAGACAAAGGGCCTGCTCGCCTCCGGCGTCACCGCGATCGCCTATGAAACCGTGACGGATGAGCGTGGCGGACTGCCGCTGCTGGCGCCGATGTCGGAGGTCGCAGGAAGACTTTCGATCCAGGCCGGCGCGACCGCGCTGCAGAAGGCCAATGGCGGGCTTGGCGTGCTTTTGGGCGGCGTGCCCGGCGTTCAGCCCGGCAAGGTGGTGATCATCGGCGGAGGCGTGGTCGGGCTGCATGCGGCGCATATGGCGACGGGGCTTGGCGCGGATGTCACGATCCTCGACCGGTCGCTGCCGCGCCTTCGCGTGCTGGACGATCTGTTCCGGGGCAGGGTGAAGACGCTCTATTCGACCACTGAAGCGCTGGAGAACGAGATCTTCGCCGCCGATCTGGTGATTGGCGCGGTGCTGATCCCGGGGGCTGCCGCACCCAAGCTCGTCACCCGCGAGATGCTGCCCGGTATGAAGAACGGCGCGGTCATCGTCGATGTCGCGATCGATCAGGGCGGCTGTTTCGATACCTCCCACGCCACAACCCATTCCGAACCGACCTTCGTGGTCGACAATGTGGTGCATTATTGCGTGGCCAACATGCCGGGCGCGGTGCCGGCCACATCTGCGGCAGCGCTCAACAATGCCACGCTCCATTACGGCCTGATGCTGGCGGACAAGGGGCTTGCCGCGCTTTCGGAAGACCGGCATCTGCGCAACGGGCTCAACGTCCACCGTGGCCGCGTTACCAATGCCGCCGTTGCCGCAGCGCTCGGCTATGCGCTAGAGCCTGCCGAGGCCGCTTTGAAGGTTGCCTGAGGCAGGCAAGCGACAGGCCCGGAGGCGGGCCATCATGACAGAGGCTGCGGTCGTTGAAACGATCGCAGCCTTTCTTCGTCAGGCCTGCCGCCGGCGGTCGAGCCACCGCGTTCCCTGCAGTGCGGCGAGGATGACCGCGACGCCGATAAAGATGCGCGGTGCGGGCACCTCGCCGAAGAAGAAGAAGCCTGCGGCGGCCGCAAAGAACACCGAGAGATAGCCGAAGGGGGCGAGTACGCTTGCATCGCTCTTCTGATAGGCCTTCAGCCAGCAATATTGCCCGGCCTGCGCCAGAAGTCCGATCAGCGCCAGCACCGGCCAGTGGGAAAGCGGCACGGGCTGCCAGAAGATCGCGGCCGGTATGCCGGTCAGGAGCACGAGTCCGACCGTATAAAACACCATCATCACGATCGTGCTTTCATCTTTCAGCCGCCGCGTCTGGATCGTCGCCATCGCGCCGAAGACGATGCTGACGAGGACCACCAGCAGGCCTGGGTGGAAGGTCATCTCCCCGGGGGCGACGATGATCAACGCGCCGCCGAAGGCAAGGGCCGCGCCAAGCCAGCGCAGCCGGCCGATCCGCTCGCCCAGCAGCAGGGCGGCAAGTCCCATCGTCACCAGCGGGCGGGTGAAGCCGAGCGCGTTCACCATCACCAGCGGCAGCATGGCGAAGGCGAGGAAGTTCGACGTCAGCGCGATCGCGTTGCAGGTGACGCGGAACGCGTTGCGCAGCGGATAGCGCATGTCCGAGAGCGCCGCGCGGTTCTTCACGATCAGCGGCAGGATGAAGACGAGGCCGACCAGCGCGCGGATGAACACAAGCTGGATCGCCGGATAGGCGACGCTGTTCGCCTTCACCAGCGCGCTCATGAAGGTCACGAGCGTCATGTCGGCGAGGAGCCAGGCGATGCCCAGGCCCGCTTCATTCCGGTCATCGCGGCCTGGGCGAGCGGGCTCGGCGCTCACGGCATCACGCCGGCTGCACGAGGTTCGCCATCAGCCGGAAGGCGCCGGGCGTGAGGCGATCCATCTGGTGATGGAGCACGAGGCTGGTATGGCTATGCCGGCCCTTGCCGATCACGGCGGAGACGAGGGCGCCGGTCAGCGGCTTCTCACCGGCATCGTGCATGGCGAGAAGCGGTTCATAGGCGTCATCCCACGCGGCGGCGAAATAAAGCCCGCGCTCCTTGTGCCAGCCTGCCCAGTCGTCGGGGCCAATCACGTTCGGCCCGGCAAGGAGCGTGTGGTCCGGGGCAAGCACGTCCACCTCTGCCTCCGGGTTGGTCACCCGCCAGCGCAGCGACGGCGATCCGATCTTGAGGAAGCGCGGCGGGGTGGTCTCCGGGGTCCAGCCATCGGAGGGGCGGTGGTAAAGGGTAACAAGGTGACCACCATCTTCCGCGAAGCGATGGAGCTTCTTCGTCGCAGCCGCAAGATCCGGCCGGGTGCCGAAGGCGAAGATGCCGATGACGATGGTGGTGAAACGGCCGAGCTCGCCGGAAAGCGCGTCGGAATCGAGTTCGGTGACGTCGAGCCCCATGCGCTTCAGCCAGGTACCCACATTGTCCGCGCCGCCGCCGACATAGCCGATCTTCGCACCCTCGGGGAGCTTGAGATCGAGGGTCAATACGCTCAGCACCTCCGGCCGGACGAAGCGGTTGCGGCCGATATGGGGATAGCTGAAGGTGGTGATATTGGCGGCAGGCTTGCCCTCGATCTCGGGTGTCAGCACGGTGAGGCCGCGCGGCGTGTCCGAAGGTATTTCAAGTTTAAAATTGTTTCCCTCGGCTGTGATGTTGAACCCGTCTTCTGCGTTAAAGTGAAGCGTGAGGTCGGCGCCGGACTTGCATGAGAGGTTCTTCGGAAGCTCTTGAACTGGAACGATAAATGCGTTTGGAAGAAGCGTCACGGAATGTGCCGGCGCGATCGGAAAGGCCGCTTCCAGGTCGAGCGCGCGGGTCGCTTTCCGCCCGGCAATGACCGCTGTCAGCGTCACCGATACCGGGCCGTTTCCGCCCAGAGACGACCAGCGCGGCGGGTATTGGTTCGATAGCGCGGCATCGGCATCTGCGGTGATTTCGAAGCGGTGGATTCCGTCCTTTGCCGCGTCCCCGCTCACGCGCACGCCGGACGGCAGGTTGGGGGTGATCTCCGCGGTCGCGTTCTCCTTGAGCACGACCGTGAGCGTTGCCGCGCCGCCGGGCGTCAGGTAGTCGGCCTCGCCATAGGCCCGCTCGAATATCTGCGCGCTCTCGAACAGCGCCGCGTCGATTTCGGCGCGCTTGCGCGTGAGGCGGTGGCCATGGAGCGCGCGGAAGTCGTCATCGGCTTCAGCCTCTGCCGCCTCGATCCTTGAGGCAGCCTCGGCAAGGCCGGACTGCACCGCTCCGGCGTCCGGGAAGGCGGCGATGGCCTTCCCGATTGCCGCGTCGGCTTCGGCGAGGGCGTCTTGCAGCGGGCCCGCAGTTTCGGCAAGGGCTGCCAGCGTTGCGGGCAGGCCGTCCAGGATATGGTCTTCTTCGTGGCCGGCTTTGTTGCCGCGCAGCAGATGGAGCTGCCAGACGTGGTCCGGACGCTCCGGCCACCAGCCCATCCCCTGCGAGGCGTGGTAATAACGCGACCACTCGCCGATGCGGTCATAATCGGCGCCGGTCACGCGGTCACGCTCGCGGACGTCGATGGTCAGCGTTGCGGGTGGAGGCGGCAGGTCGTCATCATAGGTGCCGCCGCCGCCGGACCAAGCCGGCAGGTAGTATTTTGCTACTTTCCATGGCGCCAGCCCTTCCGCGAAATGCTCGGGAAAGGCGGTCTCGTCGGCGGCGAGGGCGAGGGCGGCCTCCGCGGCGCGCGTCATGGCGCGATGATGGCCGTGCTGGCCGGGCACGTCGAGAAAGGTCGGGATCACGATATCGGGCCGTTCGGTGCGGTAGGCACGCACCAGCCGCTCGATCGTGCGCTGTTCGCCCCAGCGGGCGAAGGTGGCATCGCCATCCTTGGAGAAGCCGAAGTCGTGGACCGGGTCGTCGGGCCCATGGCCGAGCCAGTGGATATCGGCATCGAGCACGCGGGCGGCCTCTTCCATTTCGCGCGTCCTGAGTACGCCGAGCGCGCCAAGCCGTTCCGGCCCCAGCACATTCTGTCCGCCTTCGCCGCGCGTCGAGCAGGCGACGATCACCCGCATCCCGAGGCCGAGACTGAGCCAGGCGAGCAGACCGGACTGTTCGTCATCAGGGTGGGCGCCGGTGTTCATCATCGTCACCGGCGAGGTCAGCCGGGTCAGCGCGCGAAAGAGGGTGACGTGGGAAGAGGAGGCCATGTCCTGTTCGATGCGCTGGCGCGGCGTGAGCATGTGAGTTCCCTTCAGGCCACCTGTTGTTCCGATGGCGATGTTTCGAGTTTCGGCGTGAGAATTTCAAAGAGCGGCAGGGCGGCGGCGCCAAGCGCTGCGGTATACTGTCCGGTCTGGCCGCGCATCACGCGCGGCACAGTGCGACCTGTGCGGGCGGCAACGGAGGGCGGAAGCG
Source organism: Martelella limonii (assembly GCF_013344475.1). GTDB lineage: Bacteria > Pseudomonadota > Alphaproteobacteria > Rhizobiales > Rhizobiaceae > Martelella > Martelella limonii. The sequence continues at coordinate 526,722 of NZ_JABUOU010000002.1, forward strand.
GCGGCAGGCGGGCGATCAACGCGTCCATGAGGGTGTCGGAAAAAGCGCCGCTGAAGATGATCGTTTCCGGGTCGAAGATGTTTTCGACCAGGCCGATGACGGTGGAAAGATGCGCGGCGGCTTCGCCGATCCAGGCTTCAACCACTTCGTCGCGTGCAAGAAAAAGATCTTCTATTTCAGCTATCTGCGGACGTTTCCTGCCGTTTTCGTCGAACTTCTCGTGAAGCGCGTGGAGAGAGGCGTAGCGCTCCAGGCAGCCATGCTGGCCGCAGGGGCAGAGACGGCCGGAGGGCACCACGGGCACATGCCCGATTTCGCCGGCATTGCCGAAGGCGCCGCGATAGGGCGCGCCGTCCTGGATCATGCCAAGGCCGATGCCGGTGCCGAAATAGAGCATGCAGAAATGCGATATCGCGTGCCCCGCACCGAACAGCCGCTCGGCAACGGCGGCGGCGGCGGCATCGTTTTCGAGAGCGACTTCCACCCCGCAGGCCTCCGTCAGCGCGGCCTTCACATCCATGCCGCTCCAGCCGGGCAGCGTGGTCGGGCCGACAAAGCTCATGCCCTCGATGCCGAACGGGCCGGGCATGACCACGCCGACGCCAAGAAGCGGTGAATCGATCGATTTGCGCGCGCGGTCAACTTCGAGGCTGAAAACCGGCAGGCAGCTTTCCGGCGATGTGTCGGAGAGCGCAATGATGCGCTTGTAGCGGAGCACGCCGGTCAGATCGAGCACGGTCACCACCATCTGGTCGGTCGCGATCTCGACGCCGATGGTGGCCGCCCCTTCCGGATTGACGGCGAACTGGATCGGCGGCTGGCCGCGGCCCGAGCGGCGCCGGCCCGTGCTGATGAGAAGGCCCGAGCCCACGAGGTCATCCACGATGTTGGCGACTGCCTGGGCGGTCAACTGGGTCTGGCGCGCGATTTCCATGCGCCCCAGCATGCCGTGCTGGCGCACCAGGTCGAGCACCACGCGCCGGTTGTGTTCCCTGTTGCGTTCCGGATTGTTGCCGATGGCAAATTGTCCGCGCGACTTTTCGTTCATTGCGTTCCGCTCTCTGATTGCTTTCAGTCTGCTGCGGGACGTTTCTATCGTCAATATATTAATTCAATTAGATTATGTTATTGACAAGAGCGCGATCTCACGCGACCGTAAAGTGTGGGCGCCGGCATCAGGCGCTGACGGGCTACCGTAACAGCGGGGTCCGGCAAGACATGGACACAGGCCGCAGCCGACAGGGGTGACGGCTTTTTGGGAACAAGAGCCCTCGGGGTCGATACGGCCTTGGAGGGAAGTGGAGAGATTAATGCGCAAGGCACTTTTGCTCGCCGGGCTGATGTCCGGTACCAGCCTCTATGCGGCCGCGCCGGCCAGCGCTGTCGAGATCGAATACTGGCAGTATATCTATGAGACCCGCGTCAACGCGATGGATCAGCTGATCGAGAAATTCGAGGCCGCCAATCCGGATATCACCGTCAAGCAGGTCACTTTCCCCTACGCCGATTACCAGACCCGCATCGTTGCCGCCAACATGGCCGGCAAGGGGCCGGACGTGATGCAGCTGTTCTATGGCTGGCTCGACAAGTTCGTTACCGGCAATCTGCTGCAGCCGCTGCCGCAGGACATGTTCCCGCAGGACCAGATCGAGAGCGAGTTCTTTCCGATCGTGACAGCGATGAAGCGCGACGGCGAATATTACGGCCTGCCGACGGCGGTGCGCTCGCTCGCGCTGTTCTACAACAAGAAGCTGTTCGAGGAGAACGGTCTCGACCCGGCAAACCCGCCGCAGACGCTGGACGAGCTGGTCGCCGCCGCCAAGGCGATTGCCAAGCATGACGATGCCGGCAACATGCTGGTCGAAGGCATGACGCTCGACATGGCCGGGCAGGATCACCAGTGGTGGCGCGAAGTGCTGGTGCGCCAGTATGGCGGCGTGCCCTATACCGATGACTACCGCAAGGTCACCTATGACAGCCCCGAAGGCACCGAGGCGCTCGCCTTCTACACCGATCTGCAGACCAAGGAGAAGGTCGGCCAGTCGGGCTTCATGGATGAGGGGCAGGCAGCCTTCAAGGGTGGCCGCGCCGGCATGACCATTGACGGGACCTTCCGTCTCGGCTCCTTCGGCCAGATCGAGGATTTCGAATGGGGTGTCACCGAGCTGCCTGCCAATGCCGACGGCATGCGTTCGAACTATTCGAGCTATTTCGCCAATGGCATCGGCGCCAAGGTGAAGGGCGAGGAACTGGAAGCTTCGAAGAAGTTCCTGACCTATCTGACCTCGCCGGAAGCCATGGAAATCTGGCTTGATGTGGTTGGCGAACTACCCGCCCGCCGCGAAGTGGCGCTCACGGAAAAGAACACGTCCAACCCGATCTACGGACCGTTCCTGAAGGGCCTCGACTATGCGCATACCACGCTGTTCGTGGATGAATCGGCCCAGCGTCAGGTCGCGATCGACATGGTCAACCGCGTGATCCTCGATGGCCAGTCGCCGGCCGACAGCATCAAGGAAGCGGCCGCGCAGGAACAGAAGATCATCGACGAAGCAATGTGAGACGGCTGATGTCCGCTCAATCACCATCAACGGGAGGGGCGGCGCCAAGCCGCCCCGAAGGCGGCGGGTTTTCCGACCGCTTCTCGATGAAGACCAAGCGCCTCATCTGGGTCTGGACCTTCCTGGCGCTTCCTGTGCTGTTTTACAGCGTCATCCGCTTCTACCCTACCATCGACGCCTTCCGGCTGTCGCTGACGGACTGGAACCTGATGAAGCCGCCGAAATTCATTGGCTTTGCAAATTACCAGAAGCTGTTCGCCGACCCGGATTTCTGGAAGGTGTTCAAGAACACATTCGCCTATCTGGTGTTCGGCACGCCGATCTCGCTGGTGCTGTCGTTCTCGATCGCCTTCTTTCTCGATCGCGTCCGTTTCGGCCACGGCTTCATCCGCGCGCTCTATTTCCTGCCGTTCCTGACGACGGCCGCCGCCATGGCCTGGGTGTGGCGCTGGTTCTACCAGCCGGCCCCGATCGGCGTGATCAACGATCTCCTGTCGAACCTCGGCCTGACGCAGCAGCCCTTCCTGCGCTCGACGTCGCAGGCGCTGCCCTCGATCATGGTGACGGCGATCTGGGCCGGGCTCGGCTTCCAGATCATCATCTTCATGGCGGGCCTGCGCGCCATTCCGACGACCTTCTACGAGGCCGCCCGCATTGACGGGCTTGGCGAATGGGCGATCCTTAGAAAGATCACGCTGCCGCTCCTGAAGCCCACCACCGTCTTTCTCGTGGTGCTGTCCTCGATCGGCTTCCTCAGGATCTTCGACCAGGTCTACAACATGACCACGAACGATCCCGGCGGCCCGCTCGGCTCGACCAAGCCGCTGGTGATGATGATCTACCAGTCGGCCTTCTCGTCCTATCAGATGGGCTATGCCGCAGCGCAGACCGTGGTTCTCTTTCTCATCCTGCTGGTGATCTCGCTGTTGCAGCTCTGGATCCTGAGGGACAAGTCATGACCGATATCGCCAAATACGATGCGGCGAACCGCTATCGCCCGAGGATCAGGCCCGGCTATGTGCTGATGTGGACGCTGCTCCTGATCGGCGGGCTGGTGATGATCACGCCGATCCTGTTCATGTTCGCGACCTCGCTGAAGCCCGCAAGCCAGGTCTACGACCTGCGCCTGATCCCGCAGGATCCGACCCTTTCCAACTACATCAAGGTGCTGACGTCGACAGGCTTTGGCCGCTGGTTCTTCAACTCCCTGATGATCGCCACCCTTGTCACGCTCTCCAACGTTTTCTTCGACAGCCTCGTGGGCTACACGCTCGCAAAGTTCCGCTTTCGCGGCCGGCGCTTCATCTTCCTCGCGATCCTCTCCACCCTGATGATCCCGACCGAGATGCTGGTGATCCCGTGGTACCTGATGTCGGCGAATTTCGGCTGGCTCGATACCTATTGGGGCATCATGTTTCCCGGCATGATGACGGGCTTCGGCACATTCCTGATGCGCCAGTTCTTCGAGGGCGTGCCGGACGATTTCATGGAGGCCGCCCGCATTGACGGCATGAATGAATTCGTCATCTGGTGGAGAATTGCCATGCCGCTGGTCGCGCCCGCGCTTTCGGCGCTCGCGATCTTCACCTTCCTCGGCAACTGGACGGCGTTCTTCTGGCCGCTGATCGTGACCACGTCGAGCGAGCTATACACGCTGCCGGTCGGCCTGTCGTCGTTTGCGGTCGAGGCGCAGATCCAGTGGGAGCTGATCATGACCGGCGCCGCGATTGCCACCATTCCGACGCTCCTCGTCTTTCTCATCTTCCAGCGCTTCATCGTCCGCGGCGTCATGCTTGCCGGCGTGAAGGGATAAACCATGACCGACACCAAACGAGCCCTCAATCCGGCCCTTGGAGATACCAGCCGCTTTCCTGATCCGGTTTACAAGGAAACCGTACTCAAGCCCTTGTTCGACGGCGCGAAAACGCATTTCGTCGATGGCTTCCGCGCGATCGATCGCGCTCATCTGGTGATGCTTTCCGAGACCGGTATCCTGACCGCCAAACAGGCCGGCAGGATCGCCGACGCGCTCGTCGCGATCGATGCCGAGGTCGATCCCGCGGCGCTGGAATACACCGGCGAGGTCGAGGATTTTTTCTTCCTGATCGAGAAGGAGCTGAAGGCCCGGCTCGGACCCGACCTCGGCGGCCGGCTGCACACCGCCCGCTCGCGCAACGACATCGACCACACGCTGTTCAAGCTGGGCCTGCGCCGTTACATCGACGTCGCGCTTAACAAGGCGCTCGGCCTCATCTCGGCGATGATCGAGACGGCGGATCGCGAGAAAGCGACCCTGATCGTCGCCTATACCCACGGCCAGCCGGCCCAGCCGACCACGTTCGGCCATTATCTCGGCGCCGCGATCGAGGTGCTTTCACGCGATATCGAACGGTTGTTTGCGGCCCGCAAGACCGTGGACCTGTCGCCGATGGGCGCCGCCGCGATCACTACATCGGGTTTCCCGATCGACCGGCACCTGATGGCAGAGCTTCTGGGCTTTTCGGCACCCTTGCAGAATTCCTATAGCTGCATCGCCGCCGTCGACTACATCACGGGCACCTATTCGGCGCTCGAGCTGATGTTCCTGCATCTCGGCCGGCTGATCCAGGATTTCCAGTTCTGGACCAGCTTCGAGGTCGGCCAGCTCTATGTGCCGAACGCGCTGGTGCAGATCTCCTCGATCATGCCGCAGAAGCGCAATCCGGTGCCGATCGAGCATATGCGCCATCTGGCGAGCCAGACCGTCGGCCGGGCGCAGACGGTGCTCACGGTGATGCACAACACCCCTTTCACCGACATGAACGACAGCGAGGGCGAGACCCAGGCGATGGGCTATCAGGCCTTCGAGACCGGTTTCCGGGTGCTCGACCTGATGGCGAGCATGATGGCGGCCGTAAAGGTCAACGGCGAACGGGTCGCGGCCAATCTCGACCGTTCCTGCATCACCATCACCGAGCTTGCGGATTCGCTGGTGCGGCGCGAGGAACTGTCGTTCCGCCAGGCCCATGAGATCGCCGCAGATGTCGCCCGCGCCGTCGTTGCGGCTTCAGGCGCGCTTGCAAGCGATGGCTACGCGCCGTTCCGCACGGCGTTTTCCGCCCATGCCGGACGCGAGACCGCGCTCGACGAGGCCGCCTTCCGCGAGATCGTCTCGCCCGAATATTTCGTCGCCGTCCGCGCCCGATTTGGCGGCCCGGCGGAAGAGCCGCTCGCCAAGGCCATCGCCGGCTATCGCGAGCAGCTCCTGAATTATCAGCAACAGGGCGAAGGGCAGGCGAAAAGGCTTGGCGATGCCAGCGCCGAGCTCGGCAGACGCTTCGAACGGTTGAGGGGAAAAGCATAATGGCTTCAATCGCATTGGAAAAACTGGTGAAGCGTTACGACAAGGTCGAGGCGGTTCACGGCATCGATCTCGAGATCGCCGATGGCGAGTTCGTGGTGTTCGTCGGCCCGTCCGGCTGCGGCAAGTCGACCACGCTCCGGATGATCGCGGGACTTGAGGAAATCTCCGGCGGCACGCTCAGGATCGGCGGCGATGTCGTCAACGAGCGCGCGCCGAAGGCCCGCAATATCGCGATGGTGTTCCAGAACTACGCGATCTATCCGCATCTGACGGTGCGCCAGAATATCGGCTTCGGGCTCTACACGGCCAAGCTCTCGAAAGACGAGAAGAATGCCCGCATCGATGATGCCGCCCGCATTCTGGGCCTGACCGACTATCTCGAACGCCGCCCGGCGGCGCTTTCCGGCGGCCAGCGCCAGCGCGTCGCGATCGGCCGCGCCATGGTGCGCAATCCATCCGCCTTCCTGTTCGACGAGCCGCTCTCGAACCTCGACGCCCAGCTGCGCGCCCAGATGCGCATCGAGATCAAGAAACTGCATCAGGAGCTGAAGACCACCACTGTCTACGTCACCCACGACCAGATCGAGGCGATGACCATGGCCGACCGGATCGTGGTGATGAAGGACGGCAATATCCTGCAGACCGGCACGCCGGTGGACCTCTACGAGAACCCCGCCGATGTGTTCACCGCCCGCTTCATCGGCTCGCCTTCGATGAACATGCTCCCGGCCTCCAGTCTCGGCGCGGCCGGCAGTGCGATTTCCGAGGGCCGGGACGTGCTGGTCGGCATCCGTCCGCATGATCTCACCGCCGTGGTCGATGGCGCCGTACCCGCGGATGCGATCCTGACGCTGGAGGGCAAGGTCGAGGCTGTCGAACCGCTCGGTCCTGAGACCATGGTGCATCTTTCCGTTGGCGATCAGACCGTGATTGCGACATCGCCCGGGACGATCTCGCCTGCGGTCGGCTCTGCCGTCATCTGCACCGTGGCGGCCGGCAAGCTCTATCTGTTCGACGCCAAGACCGAGAAGAGCCTGGGCCGCCGATGACATCCGGAAATGCTGAAAGGTCGGCGGTACTCTGCGTCGGCCGGATCTATTGTGACCTGATCTTCACCGGGCTTTCGCGTCTGCCCGTGCTCGGCCGTGAAGTCTTTGCCGACGCCTTGACGATTGCCGCCGGCGGCGGGGCGTTCATCTCGGCCGCCCATTTCGCCGATGTCGGCCGCCATGCGGCGCTTGTCGGAAGGCTTGGCCATGACCCGATGTCGGTCGTGGTCGAAGGCCAGCTCGGCGAGAGCGGCGTCGATCTTGCCTTTCTGGAGCGCGCGGACGATGCCGGACCGCAGATCACCGTTGCTTCGGTGATCGGCTCCGAGCGCGCCTTCCTCACCCGCAGGGCCGGCCCGGCCGAGCCGGCGACGCTCGATGCCGCGCTCACCTGGCCGAAGGCCCGCCACCTGCACATCGCCGAATATGCCACGCTTGCAGAAATGCCGGACCTCGTCACCCGTGCGAAGGCTTCGGGCCTTACGGTCTCGCTCGATCCGAGCTGGGACGATGCGCTGATCGGCGACCAGGCGCTTGTCGCCAATTGTCGGGGCGTGGACCTGTTTCTGCCGAACCTCGAAGAGGCCCGCGAGATCACGGGCGAAAGCGTGCCCGGGGCGATGCTTGCGGCGCTGCAACCTCATTTCCCTTCCGTCGTCATCAAGGCGGGGGGCGAGGGCGCCTATGCCGGAACACCCGATGGCATGCTGCACAATCCGGCAGAAAATGTCCCGGTGACCGACACTACCGGCGCGGGAGATGCCTTCAACGCCGGCTTCGTTGACCGCTGGCTTTCCGGCGACGACATGGCCAAAGCGCTCGCCGCCGCCATCCGCGCTGGCAGCCGCGCCGTCCAGGTCGCGGGAGGGGCTGTCCGGCAGACGCCCTGAATGCCGTCTCGGCCTCTGTCCTTGCGACCTCCGGTCGTCTCGACAAGCCGCTGGCATTTTTTCCTGCGAAATGCGGCGAATGTCTTGATCGGCGCGAAAAAACCGCCTATCAGGGCCGAACCGGAGAGGTGGCCGAGTGGTCGAAGGCGCTCCCCTGCTAAGGGGTTATTCACTTCCGGATTTCCGCTTATTTTTCATATTCTTACCTGCATTGTCCGAAACGCCCTGTTTCGATTTTGCAGATTT